>CAWEWQ010000001.1:0-2453951 GCA_963812845.1 uncultured Actinomycetes bacterium
CTGGGCGCAGGCGATCGCGAAGGCCGCCGCCGGGCTGCGCGCCGCAGCCGGTTCTCTCCCCGCTCGGGTGGGGCAAGACTCGGATGCGCCGAGCCGGGTCGCGGCGATCGTCGGCGACGCTTCCAACGAGGAGGGCTTCCTCGTCCAGCGGATCGTCCGCGAGGCGCTCGGCTCGGCGAACGTCGACTCGCGTCCCTCGCGCGGACCGAAGGCTGCCGTCCTGCTGCCAGCTCGCCGCGCCGGCGAGTCTCGGGGCCAAGGTCAGCGAGGGATCGACGAAGCCGACGCGATCCTCGTCCTCGGCACCGACCCGCTGCACTCCTCGCCGATCCTCGACCTCCGCGTTCCGCAAGGCGATCCGCCGCCACGGCGCCAAGCTGGTCGTAGCCACCGAGCGCCCGACCGCGCTCGACGGCGGCGCCGAGGCGATCGCCCGCTACGCCCCCGGCCAGGCCACCCACTTCGTCTCCGAGCTGGCGGCAGCGATCAGCGGCAGCGGAAAACGTCGCCACCCCGATAGCCGAGACCCTGCGCGACGCCGGCAAGGTGGTGGTCGTCTGGGGGGAGCGGATCGCCCGCGAGCAAGGCGCCGCCGAGGCCCTCCTCGACGTCGCCAGGGCCGCGAGCATGTCGACCACCGACGGCGCGGGCCTCCTCGAAATCCCCGACACCACCAACGCTCGAGGCCTAAGAGAGGCAGGCTGCCTCCCCGACGCCGGCCCCGGCCTGTCCGAGACCACCACCGGCATGTCCACCGAGCAAATCCGAGAGGCCCTCATCTCCGGAGAGATCACGACCCCTGATCCTCTTCGGAGCCGACCCCCTCCGCGACTTCCCCGACACGCCAGCTTGGGAAGAGGCATTGACGGCAGCCGACTTCGTAGTGAGCTTCTCAATGCACGAGAACGCCACCACCGCCAAGTCCGACGTAACCCTCCCACTGGAGACCCACGCCGAGAAAGACGGCACGGTCACCCACCCCGACGGCCGCCTCCAGCGAGTCCGCCCCTCAGCCTCCCGCCCCGAGAACGTCCTCCCCAACATCATCGTCCTCTCAGAGCTAGCCGCGAACCTAGGCCTGACCACCGGAATCGACTCCCAACCCACGGCCTTCAAAGCCCTCACGAGCGCCGTGAGCTTCTACAACGGCATCACCGACGAGCAAATCGGCGGCCGAGGCATCCGCTGGCAGGACCTCAACAGGGCACCGAGGGTGGACTCGCCGGACACTCAGCGCGAGGCGCCAACCACCACCGCGGAGCCTCCATTGAGGTCACCCGCCGAGTCGCGTCCGCCGAGTCCACCCTCGGTGCCCCCCCGACCTCGGACGGCTCCCTCATGCTCGGCACGTACAGAGACCTCTGGGCCGGCCCAATAACCGAGCTCAACCCCCCACTGAAGTTCCTGACGCCCCACCAGCGCATGAGAATCTCCCCAACCGACGCCCAACGCCTGGACCTGAAAAACGGCGAGGCAGTCCGAGTAAGCCAAAACGGCAACGCGGTAGACGCCGCCGTCCTGATCAAGGAGCGCGTAACCCCCGGCACGGCCTTCATGGCCGAGGGAGTAACCGGAGCCAACGCCAACGCCCTCCTCAACGGCGGCCCAGTCCAAGTGACGATCGAGAAGGTAAGCGCCTAAATGCTTCCTCTCGCCGACACGCAGTTCGCCGAAGCGACCTGGATCATGATCGTCAAGAGCCTCGTCATCTTCGCCGTCATCTTCGGCGTTCCTGCCGATCCTGACCATCATCAAGCGCAAGCTGATCGGCCGCTTCCAGCACCGCTACGGCCCCAACCGCGTCGGACCCTTTCGGCCTCCTGCAGCCGCTGGCCGACGTCGGCAAGCTCGTCTTCCAAGGAGACCTTCCGGCCGGAGAACGCGACCCGGGACCCCTGTTCATCCTCGGCCCGGCTGCTGCCGGTCCTGGCGGGAGTGCTTCTCGCTGGCGATCATCCCCCTGGGGGGACGTCCAGGACGGGGTCGGCCTCTACGGGATCGACGTCCCGATCGGGATCCTCTACTTCTTCGCCGTCGGCTCGATCGCCTTTCTACGGCCTGCTCCTCGGCGGCTGGTCCTCGGGCTCGAATACAGCCTCCTGGGGGCGATGCGCTCGGCCGCCCAGCTGATCTCCTACGAGGTCTCGATGGGCCTGGCGCTGCTCGGCGTGGTGATGATGAGCGGCTCGCTCTCGCTGGTCTCGATCGTCCACTCGCAGGGCGAGGTGTGGTTCATCGCCCCCCAGTTCGTCGGCTTCCTGATCTTCATGCTGGCCGGCTTCGCCGAGACCAACCGCACCCCGTTCGACATGCCCGAGGCCGACGCCGAGCTGGTCCAGGGCTTCATGACCGAGTACGGCGGCATGCGCTTCGGCTCCTTCCTGCTGGTCGAATACATGGAGATCCTCGTCGTCTCCGGGATCGCCGCGGCGATGTTCCTCGGCGGCTGGATGGGTCCCGGCCCGAGCTTCCTCGACCCGATCTGGATGCTGGCGAAGATGATCGGCCTCGTCCTCGTCTTCATCTGGGTGAGGGCGACGCTGCCGCGTCTTCGATATGACCAGCTGATGAGCCTCGGCTGGAAAGTGCTGCTGCCGCTCGCCACCCTCAACGTCCTCGTCACCGCGGTCTGGTGGTGGTCACGTGAGGGTCATGGCGATTTGAGATGCCGACGACAAAAGCGCCACGTGGGGTCCCGGGCTCGATCCCAATCGGCTTCCTACCTCGACTCGATCGAGGTGGTCGAGGTCCAGCGCGGGCCCGAGCCGGGCGGCGCTCGGCGGCGCCTACCGCGCCTTCGGCGAGACCCTGCGCGGGCTGAAGACGACGATGGCACGGCTGATCGAGGGGCCGATGACGATCGAGTACCCCGAGGAGAAGACGCCCGTCTACCCGCGCTTCCGCGGCCGCCACAAACTGCACAAGTTCGAGGACACCGGGCTGGAGAAATGCGTCGGCTGCAGTCTCTGCGCCGCCGCCTGCCCGGCCGACTGCATCCGCGTCGTCGCCGCGGAGAACATCCCCGGCGAACGGGTCTCGGCCGGCGAGCGCTTCGCCGCCGTCTACGAGATCAACCTCAGCCGCTGCATCTTCTGCGGCTACTGCGAGATCGCCTGCCCCTTCGACGCGATCACGATGGGCCACGACTACGAGATGGCCGACTACGACCGCCGCGACCTGATCTTCACCAAGGAGATGCTGCTCGCCGAGGCGGTCGAGCGGACGCCGCTGAAAAGCGAGGGCGAGTAGGGGTGGAAGAGGTGCTGTTCTTCGGCTCGGCGCTGGGCGCCCTCGGTGGCGCGCTCGGCGTGATCGCGATGCGCAACCCGTTCTACTCGGTGCTGGCGCTGATCGTCCACCTCTTCAGCCTGGCGGCGCTCTTCCTGCTGCTGACCTCGGCCTTCGTCGCCGCCGCCCAGGTGGTCGTCTACGCCGGCGCGGTGATGGTCCTCTACGTCTTCGTCGTCGCCTACGTCGGCGGCGGCGGCGAGTCTGCCTGGGAGCCGATCCCGGGCCAGCGCTTCCTCGCCCCGCTGCTCGGGATCGCGCTCTTCGTCGAGCTTTCGGTGGCCGTCCTCGGCTCGCCCTGTTGGCGCTCGGGCACCGACGGCCCCGACGTCCAGGCGGGCTTCGGAGACCCGGCCGCGATCGGCCGCCTGCTGCTGGAGAAGTTCCTCGTGCCCTTCGAGGCGTCGCTCGATCCTGCTGCTGCTCGCCGCAGTCGGAGCAATCGTCCTGGCATCCAACCGTCGGGGGGCGGACCCATGAACACCGAGTGGTTCGTAGTCCTCTCAGCCCTCCTCTTCGCAACGGGCGCGGTCGGAATCCTGATCAGGCGCAGCCCGATGGTGATCCTGCTCTGCCTCGAGCTGATGCTGAACGCCGGCAACCTCGCCCTGGTCGCCTTCAGCCGCATGGTCGGCAACGGCCAGGGCCAGGTCTTCGCGGTGATCGTGATGGTCGATCGCCGCCTGCGAGGTCGTCGTCGGCCTCGGCCTGATCGTCGCCATCTTCCGCCGCCGGCTGCCGCTCAACGTCGATGACCTGCGGGAGCTGCGCGGATGAGCGCCACCGCCTGGGCCTGGCTGGTCCTGCTCTTCCCGCTGCTCGGCTCGATCGCGATCGCGCTCGGCTTCCGGGCCCTGCCGGCGAAGGTCGCGGGCGTGATCGGCACCGCCGCGATCGGCCTCGCCTTCGCCTGCGGCGTCGCCGCGCTGATCAGCCTGCTCGGCGAAGACCCCGAGGCGCGCCACCACGCCTCCTCGCTCTGGGACTACGCCAGCGTCGCCGGGCTCGACATCAAGCTCGGGATCTTCGTCGACCCGCTCTCGGTCTTCATGGTCCTCGTCGTCACCGGCGTCTCGACCCTGATCCACCTCTACTCCTACGGCTACATGCAGTCCGACGAGGGTTACCACCGCTTCTTCAGCTACCTCAACTTCTTCGTCTTCTCGATGCTGCTGCTGGTCCTCGCCGGCAACTTCGTCCTGCTGATCGTCGGCTGGGCCTTCGTCGGCTTCGCCTCCTACGCGCTGATCAGCTTCTGGTACCGGCGCGAGACCGCGACCCGGGCGGGGACGAAGGCCTTCGTGATCAACGTCGTCGGCGACATCGGCCTCGTCCTCGCCGCCTTCCTGATCTTCCGCGAACTCGGGACCTTCGACTACGGCGACGGTCTTCGAACGCGCGCCGGAAGTCTTCAGCACCAACGAGTGGACGATCACGGCGATCTGCCTGCTGCTCCTCGTCGGCGCCTTCGCCAAGTCCGCGCAGCTGCCGCTACACACCTGGCTGCCCGACGCGATGGAGGGGCCGACCCCGGTCTCCTCGCTGATCCACGCGGCGACGATGGTCACCGCCGGCGTCTACCTGATCGCCCGCACCCACGCCCTCTTCGTCCTCGCCCCCACCGCCGCCGACATCGCCGCCTTCGTCGGCCTGGCGACGCTCCTGGTCGCCGGCACGATCGCCCTGGTGATGACCGACCTGAAGCGGGCGATCGCCTACTCGACGATGAGCCAGATCGGCTACATGATCATGGGCGTCTCGATCGGCGCCTACAGCGCCGGGATGTTCCACCTGATGACCCACGCCTTCTTCAAGGCGCTGCTGTTCATGGCCGCCGGCTCGATCATCGCCGCGATGGCGAACGAGCAGAACATCGACAAGATGAGCGGCTTCGGCAGGGCGATGCGCTTCACCTCGATCACGATGGTCTGCGGCGGCCTCGCCCTCGCCGCCTTCCCCGGCACCTCGGGCTTCTTCTCCAAGGACGAGATCCTCGCCTACGCGACCGCGCGCGGGGGGATGTACGAGATCTTCACCGTGCTCGGCTACTTCGGCGCCCTGCTGACCGCGATCTACACCTTCCGGCTGATCTTCCGGGTCCTCCCCGGCAAGCCCTGCCCCGAGGCCCAGGAGCTGATCGACAGCGGCCACGTCCACCACGCCCACCCGTTCAACCCCGCGACCGGCGAAGAGGAGGACACCGAGGTCGGCTTCCCGGGAGCCGAGCACCACATCGCCGAGCAGTCCTGGCCGATGCGGGCGGCGATGGGCGTGCTCGCCTTCCTCGCGCTCTTCGCCGGCGTGATCCAGATCCCCGGCCTCGACGATGTCGTCACCCGCTTCCTCGACCCCGTCTTCGCCGACTCGCCGCTGTCGGAGATCGTCCCCTCGACCGGCGCCGACTGGTTCGGCCTCGGCATCGGCAGCGTCATCTCGCTGGCCGGGATCGCGATCGCCTACTGGCTCTACCGGGTCAACCCAGGCGCGCCGAGGGTTCTCGAAGCGCGACTGCGCCCGCTGCACACCTTCCTCTTCAACAAGTGGTACTTCGACGAGGCGATCGACTTCCTCGTCGTCCGCCCCGCCCTGGCCGTCGGCCGCTTCTCCAACCGGGTCTTCGAGCGCTTCGTCGTCGACGGGCTGGTCACCGGCACCGCGGAAACCGTGCGCGGCGCCGGCGGCGTCGTCCGCGCCGTCCAGAACGGGTTCGTCCGCAGCTACGCGCTGCTCCTCGTCGCCGGCTTCGCCGGCCTCGCCCTCTACTTCCTGCTGAGCAGCTCATGAGCAACTCGATCCTCTGGACGCCGCTCGTCTTCGGCATCGTCGGCCTCTTCCTGCCGAAGAAGGCGGTCGGTTGGTGGGCGGTGCTCGGCACGGTCGTCACGCTCGGCCTCGCGATCGCTGTCGCGATCGGTTTCGACAGCGGCACCTCGAGCCTGCAATACGCGGTCGACGAGCCCTGGATCTCCGGGCTCGGGGTCGACTACAGCCTCGGGATCGACGGTCTCAACCTCTTCCTCATCCTGCTCACGACCGTGCTCTGGACCGGCGGCGTCGCCTTCGCCGCCTTCCGCGAGCAGGAGCGGGCGAAGACCTTCTACTTCCTGATGCTGGTCGCCGAGACGGCGACGCTGGGCTCGTTCCTCGCCCAGGACCTGCTGCTCTTCGTCCTCTTCTTCGACCTGATGCTGGTGCCGTTCTACTTCCTCTTCGGCGCCTGGGGGCACGACCGCAGCGCCGAAGGCGGCCTCACCGCCTCGGCGGCGACGCTGAAGATGATCGTCTACACCCTGATCGGCTCGCTGCTGATGCTGGTCGCGGCGATCGCGACCGCGGTCCTCGCCGCCGACGGCGGCCACCTCACCTTCTCGATTGCCGCGCTGACCGAACACGGTCTCAGCCACGGCAGCCAGCAGTGGATCTTCTGGTTCTTCGCCGCCGCCTTCCTGGTCAAGATGCCCGCCTTCCTCCTGCACGGCTGGATGCCCGACGCCTACCGGGCGGCGCCGCTGCCGGCGCTGGCGGTCTTCTCCGGCGTCCTCGCCAAGGTCGGCGCCTACGGGTTCCTGCGGGTCGTGCTGCCGCTCTTCCCCGACGCCGCGATCGAATTCCAGGAGGTGATCCTGGTGATCGCCCTGGCCTCGATCCTCTACGGCTCGGTGATGGCCTTCACCCAGACCAACGTGCGGCTGATCGCCGGCTACAGCTCGGTCGCCCAGCTCGGCTTCATC
The DNA here is from genome assembly GCA_963812845.1 of uncultured Actinomycetes bacterium. Lineage (GTDB taxonomy): Bacteria > Actinomycetota > Thermoleophilia > Solirubrobacterales > 70-9 > VAYN01. The sequence goes on from CAWEWQ010000001.1 coordinate 7,020, forward strand.
ACCGCCGGGATCTTCGCCCTGCGCGCCGACGGCTCCGACGGGGCGGTCCTGCAGATGGTCAACCACGGCCTCGTCGTCGCCCCGCTCTTCATCATCGTCGCGATCCTGATGGAGCGGACCGGGACCGAAGACATCCGCGAGATGGGCGGGATGGCGCTGCGGGCGCCGGTGCTGGCGGCGCTCTTCCTGATCGTCGCCCTGGCGACCCTGGCGATGCCGGGCTCGGCCAACTTCATCGGCGAGTTCTACATCCTCAACGGCCTCTTCCAGGCAAAGATCGTCTTCGCCCTCGTCGCCATTACGGGCGTCGCGATGTCGGCCTACTACGCGCTGCGGCTCTACCAGAAGACGATGCACAACCGCAAGCCGGACGGCCTCCTCTCGCGCGAGATCGGGCTCCGCGACGGCCTCGTCCTGGTGCCGCTGGTGCTCTGCATCGTCGGCCTCGCCCTCTACCCGCAGCTGATCCTCAAGCGCACCGCGCCGACGGTCCAGCAGACGGTGGCCAAGGCGACCGGGGGCGAAGCGCCGGAGGCGCAGCTGGCGAGCAAGCCAAAGACCGCGTCACAGAATGGGTCCCTAGAGCTGATCTACAAGCCATGAACTTCCACGAGCCCCACATCGACTACGCCGGCATCTCGCCGATCATCGCCCTCACCGTCGGCCTCTGCGTCGTCCTCCTCAGCGCCGTCTTCAAGCCGACCAAGCGCTGGGCCCCGGGGCTGACGCTGCTTACCCTCGGCGCCACCGCCGGCCTCCTGATCTGGCAGTGGGACGACCCCAAGGCGCTGATCACCGGCGCCCTGCGGCTCGACGACCTGGCGATCTCGATCTCGCTGATCGCGATCCTCACCGCGGCCATCTGCGTCCTCCTCTCGATCCGCGAGAAGGCGACCGAGGAAGCCGGCTCGGGCGAGTACCACGCGCTGCTGCTGGGCTCGGTGCTGGGGATGGTGCTGCTGGCCCAGGCGACCAACCTCGTCACCTTCTTCGTCGCCCTGGAGACGCTCTCGATCCCGCTCTACATCCTCTGCGCGACCAACCTGCGGCGCGAGGGCTCGCTGGAGTCGGGACTGAAGTACCTGATCGTCGGCTCGATCGGCTCGGCGACGCTGCTCTACGGGATGGCCTTCCTCTATGGCGGCACCGGCGCGACCAACTTCGCCGGGATCGCCGACGGGATCGCCCAGAACGGCCTCGACGGCGACCCGCTGATCCTGATCGGGATCGCGATGGCGGCGGTCGGCCTCGCCTTCAAGACCTCGATCGCCCCCTTCCACCAGTGGACGCCGGACGTCTACCAGGGAGCGCCGACCCCGATCACCGCCTTCATGGCGGTGGCGACCAAGGCCGCGGCCTTCGCCGTCTTCCTCCGCTTCTTCGACGTCGCCCTCGGCTCGCAGGCCGACACCTGGCAGCCGGCGCTCGCCGCCCTGGCGGCGATCTCGATCGTCGTCGGCAACGTCGGCGCCCTCGGCCAGGACTCGCTGAAACGGCTGCTCGGCTACTCGGGCGTCGCCCAGGCCGGCTACATGCTCGGCGGCGTCGTCGTCCTCTCCAGCTCGGGGACGAGCTCGCTGGTCTTCTACCTCGCCGCCTACGCCTTCATGAACCTCGGCGCCTTCGCGGTGATCGTCGCCCGGGAGCGGGAAACCGCCTTCGGCGACGACATCCGCGCCGTCCGCGGCCTCGGCGCCGAGCGGCCGCTGCTGGCCTGGCCGCTGACGATCTCGATGCTGGCCCTGGCCGGACTGCCGGCGACGGCGGGCTTCATCGGCAAGCTCTACCTGATCGAGGCCCTGGTCGAAGGCGACTACACCTGGCTCGCGGTCTTCATCGCGGTCGGGACGATGATCTCCCTCGCCTACTACCTGCGGGTGGTGGCGGCGATGTGGATGGGCCCCGAGGGCGAGACCGCGCCGGGCGGGACGCCGGTGATCGCGGGAGCTTCCCCGGAGGCCGATCCGGTCGATCCGGAGGCGGGCAGCCGCTGGTACATCGTCGGCCCGGCGCTGCTTGCCGCGGCGGCGACGGTCTTCTTCGGGATCATCCCGCAGCCGCTGGTCGAGTTCGCTTCGCACGCCGGCAGCTCGCTGTTCTAGGCGCCCCAGCGGGCCGGCCACGTCAGACTGCCGCCCTAGTTCATGGGAGTCCTCCTCACCACCGGCGCGATCGTCGCGGCCGTCGCCTTCGGCGTCTGGTCCGAGGGGCGCTGGCCGCAGGGGGCGGCGCGGGCCTCGCGGACGGCGCTGACGCTGCTGCTCTACGTGCTGCTGCCGCCGGTGATCTTCTTCAACATCGCCGCCAGCGAGATCGACGTCGGCCACGGCGTCGGCCTGGTGCTGGGGATCGTCGCCTCCTCGCTGGGGGCGCTCTTCGCCTGGACGGTCGCGACCCGCTTCCTCGACCTCTCCCGCCCCCAGGTCGGGGCCGTCGTCTGCACGGTCCTCAGCGTCAACACCGGCTACCTCGGCTACCCGCTGGCGGTGGCGCTGCTGGGCCGGCACGAACTCTCGACCGCGGTCCTCTACGACGTCCTCGTCACCGGGCCCTGCCTGCTGCTCGGCGCCTTCGCCGTCGGCGCCGCCTTCGGCACCAAGGCCGGGGAAACCCCGCGCCAGCGCGTCGTCGCCTTCTTCACCCGCAATCCTCCCCTCTACGCGGCGATCGCCGGCCTGCTGGCCCCGGACGCGCTCGCCCCGAACGTCCTCGTCGACCTCTCCCAGGCCCTGATCGTCGCCATCCTGCCGATCGGCTTCTTCGCCGTCGGCGCCACCCTGGCCGAGAACTCCGAGCACGGAGCGCTGCCGATGCCGCCGCCCCTGACCCGGCCCGTCGCGCTCGTGATCGCCACCCGCCTGGCGATCGTCCCCGCCCTACTGATGCTCCTGGCCGCCCCCCTGATCGACCTACCCCCCGCCTACCGCCTCCTCTCAGCGATGCCCTCCGGCCTCAACTCCCTGGTCATCGCCCACGCCTACGGCCTCGACATGGAGATAACCGCCGAGGCCGTGACGTGGTCGACCGCGATCGTGGTATTGGCGGCACTGGGGTCGCTGCTGCTCTGATCAGAACTTCGTGGCGATCAGGCCGAGAAGAGCGCCGGCAAAAGCAAGCATCCCGATGCCGTAGGTCCAAGCCATCCGAATCAGCAGTTGCTGCAGGGCGTTGAACTTAAGATCAATTTGCTCGAACCTTCTATCGATCTGCTCGAACCTTCGATCGACTTTTGCGAATCCGTCGTCCATTCGTTTGCTGAGTTCGTCGAGCCGCCCGTCGTTCCACTCCGTCATCCCTGCCTCCCTCTCTGCGACCGCTGCCTCCATCTCCCAACCGTAGAAGACAAAATGTTACGTGTCTGTGCCAACCTTTGTAGATTCCTGGTGTGCTCCACCACGTCGGAATCGAGGTTGCGCCGGCTGACGTCGAGGCCGCTGCCGGCTTCTTCGAGTTGATCGGGTTCGCGCGGGTCGAGCCACCGCCGACGCTCTCCGAGTTCACCTGGCTGGAGCGCGAGGGGACGCAGGTGCACCTGATGCCGGAAGCGGAGCCGACGGTTCCCTCACCCGGGCACCTCGCGGTGGTCGTCGCCGACTTCGACGACACCGTCGGGCGCCTCCGTGAGCAGGGCTTCGAGGTCGAGGCGAAACGCGAACACTGGGGCCAGCCGCGGGCGCTGGCGATCGCCCCGGGCGGTCACCGGGTCGAGCTGATGGCCGCCCCGCCCGCCCCGCAGACCTGAGCCTCGGCACCGCTGGGCAGGCCCGCCGGGCCTGCCACTACGATGCCCCGGTGCGCTACCCGGTCGAAGACTTCACCGTCGAGGAGCGGGCCCTTCTGGCCCCTCACTTCACCAACCTCGACCGGCCCGTCTTCGCCCTCGTCAACCTGCCGGAGACGGTTAAAGGGGCGCTTTTTGCCCGCTATTCGCGGTATTCCGGGACGGTTCGCCGGCTCTATCTGGAGGAGTTCGCGGCCGACGCGCCCGCGGGCGGCAGGCCTTTCGACGAGGAGGAGGGCGCGCGGGCCGCAGGGCTCTACGAGCGCGTCTTCGCCGGCTACGGCGACGACTCGATCGCCCAGCTCGGCGGCGCCCACGTCGCCTGCGAGTGGGTCTCCAACATCCTCACCAAGGTCCTGCAGCGCGGGCGGCTCGCCGCCTACCTCGAGCAGTCGACCCGCTACATCCCCTATGACAAGCCGCTTCCGGACGGCGGCTACCGCTTCTACCGCGACGGGGAGCTGGGGCCGGAGTTCGCGCGGGCGATGGACGAGATCTTCGCGATCTACTCGCGCTCGCTGGAGGAGGTCGAGGAGTGGGCGGCGATCCGCTGGCCCCGTGGCGAGGAGCCCGAGGCCGCCTGGCGGCGCTCGATCCGGGCCAAGGCGCTCGACCTCCTGCGCGGGCTGCTGCCCGCCGCCACCCTCAGCCACGTCGGCATCTACGCCACCGGCCAGGCCTACGAGCAGCTGATCCTGCGGCTGATGGCCTCGCCGCTGCCGGAGGCGCGCGAGTTCGGCGGCATGATCCTCGGCGAGCTGAAGCAGGTGGTGCCGAGCTTCGTCTCCCGGGTCGAGCGACCCGACCGCGGCGGCGAGTGGATCTCCTATCTGGAGCAGCGGCGCGAGCAGACCGAGCGCTGGGTCGCGCGCCTCGGGCTCGACCGGCGCGACGCGGGAGACGACGCCCCCGCGGTCGAGCTTCTCCACGTCGAGGGCACCGAAGAGGACCTCCTCGCCTCCTCGCTGTTCGAGGCCGCGAGCGCGCCGGAGCCGGAGATCCTCGCCCGCATCGACGTCCTCGACCGCGAGGAGCGCGCGCAGCTGCTGGCGGCGCTGGTCGGCGATCGCGCCAACCGCCGCCACCGCCCGGGGCGCGGCTTCGAGGCGCTGCGCTACCGCTTCGAGATCGTCTCCGACTACGGCGCCTTCCGCGACCTGCAGCGCCACCGGATGCTGACCTGCCAGTGGCAGCGGCTGACCCCGGACCTCGGCGCCGGGATCCCTGAGGAGGTGCGGGAAGCGGGCGTCGGCGGCGAGTTCGAGCGGGCGCTCGAGCTCTCACGCACCGAGTATGAGCGGCTGGTGGACTCCGGCCTCGCCGAGGCAGCCCCCTACGCCCTCAGCCTCGCCTACCGGATCCGCTACACGCTCGACCTCAACGCCCGCGAGGCGATGCACCTGATCGAGCTGCGCTCAGGTCGAGAGGGCCATCCCACCTACCGCGCCGTCGCCCAGGCGATGCACGAGCGAATCGCCGCCGTCCACCCCGCGGTCGCCGCGGCGATGTCCCACGTCGACACCTCCGTCGAGCCGCGGCTGGAGCGGATCATGAGTGAGATCCGCACCCACCGCAAGCGCGTCGGCGCCGGCCACGCGGAGTAGCGGCGCGCCTACTCGCGCTGCTTGCGCTTGCGCCTCGGCGAGCCGTTCTCGCCTGTGTCGTCGGCCTCCTCACTCGGCAGGTCCTCCTCGTCCCAACCGCCCTCGGGCTCGAGTTCGGCGGCTGCCCTGTCCCCAGGGGTGGGCCAGGGGACGGCCTCCGCCGCATCCCAGGCCGGGGGTCTGCCGCCGGGGACGATGCCGAACGCGAGCAGCCCGAAGTAGACGAAGAAGACGAGCGTGACGAGGAAGAGCGGGCCGAGGAGGAAGGCGATCCCGGCCACCATCCCCAACGATCCCCAGAAGCGCGCGAGGATGCCGGTCCGCATCGCCCAGAGGCCGCTGTAGAGAAGCGCGATCGCGAAGCCCAGGGCGCCGGCCAGGCCGAGACCGGTGGCCAAGGGCGCCAGTGAGGCTTCGCTGACCGCGTTGGAGGCTTCGTCGTCTTCGACCTTGCGCTTTTCGCAGGCGCGCAGCGGGCTCTCGCCCTTGGCCGGGTCGTATTCGTCGGCGAGGAAGCCGCTGCCTTCGTCCTGGCGCTCTTCGACGCATTCTTCCTTTGCTTCCTTCGCCGTCAGCGTCGAGTCCGCATCGCCGGCGAGGAAACTGTCGGCGCCTTCGTCGGTGACCCCGATCGAGAGCCCGGAGGAGATCGCGAGGAAGAGCGGCGCCGCGACGATCAGCCCGATCAGCTGCGGGCGGACGCGGTCGCTACGGGCCTGCACGGCGCGGAAGAGATAGACGAGCGGCAGCGCCAGCAGCAGGAACGCAACGACCTGGATCAGGCCGGAGACGAGGACCGTGCCGGCGTGGTCATGGGCTTCACGGAGGAAGTCCGCGTCGCCGTCGCCGCTGACGTTGAGCGGCCTGGCGACGATCAGGAGAACGACCGCGACGATGCTGGCGATACCCACAGGAACCGCCCAGCGCTTCTCCCTGGCCCGGACCTCGGCCTTGCTGTTGGACATCTATCCCCTCTCGTGGAAGTAGAACTGGGGCAGAGCCCCTTCGATCACGTCTTGGGTCATCTTCTGCGCCACCTCGAGGTTGCCGCTGCGGACGGCGATGTCGTCGAGGGTGACGATTCCGACCAGCTCCTCGCCGCGCACGACCGGCAGCCGGCGCACCCGGTGCTGGACCATCAGGGCGGCGGCCTCGTCGAGGTCCATCTCCGGCTCGCCGCAGATCAACGGGCGCGAGGCGTGCTCCAGGGCGCTCGTCGCCGGCTCCACGCCCTCGGCGAAGACCCGCAGGGTCAGGTCGCGGTCGGTGACCATCGCGACCGGCTTGGCGGCGGAGTCGACGAGGACGACCGAGCCGACGCGGTGATCGCGCATCAGCCTCGCCACCTCCAGAGCGCTTGCCTGCGCGCCGGCGGTGACGACGCCTGAGGTCATGATCTCGCTGAGGCGCACGACGCGTACGCTACCCGAGCATGGACCAGGTCGAGAGCCCCCACTCCGTCGTCCCCCTCGAGGCCGGCGCCGGCCCTGAAAACCCACCCTGCCCCGCCTGCGGCGAGCCGCTCTTCGGCTGGATCGCCCAGAGGCGGGGGATGGCCGGCCCGGTGCGGCGCTGCGAGAGCTGCGGGCTCGCCGTCATCGGCGACCCCGGCAGCGCCGAGGAGGCTCTGGCCGAGCTCGATGCGCTGCGCGACGGCGAAACGATCCGGATCGACAACCGCGCCAGCTTCGCCTGCTCGCTGGGCGGCGCCGGCTGGTCGGGCCTACAGCGGCACGCCCGCTACCTCTTCACGGTCGAGGCGGTGCGGCGGCTGGTCGCCCGCCGCGACCAGGTCGTCGAGTCATGCCGCTGGCAACCGCTCGCCAGCCTCGCCGCCACCTGGCAGACCCTTCTCAACAGCGTCACCTTCGGCCGCAACGTCGCCCTCGGAGCGCTGCGAGGCGCTCCGGCGGTGCCGGCTTCGGAGCCCTGGCAGCGCAGCATCGACGCCCTCGCCAGCGTCGTCCTCGCGATCCCGGCGCTGCTGATCGCGATCCCGGTCGAGCTGGCCGGCGGCCTCGTCCGCCGCGGCGCCGTGGTCTCGATCCGCCTGCAGCTGCTCTAGCGGGCTTAGCTCAGGCCTTCGCGCGCCTCGCGCACGAGAGTGACTGCCTCCGGGAAAAGAACCCGGATCGCGTCGCGGACCTGCATCGCCTGCTCGTCGGCGCTGCCGGTGAGATCGAGCCGGCCGATCGAGGCGACGGTCATCTCCACCGCCAGCTTGATCGCGTTGTCGGCCCAGGCGACACGTTGCGAGGACTGCATCTGCTCCTGGAGCTCCTCCATGCGGGCGCGGAACTCCTCGGGGTCGCCAAACAGGTTGAAGCCCTCCATCCCCCTGCATGTAAGCAGAACCGCATCACCTGCGGCCCAGAGTCGGCACGTTCTGCGCGCCACCCGTGCGCGGCGGCGCCCTAGCCTCAGCGCAATGGCACCGCAGGCCACCTCTGAGCGCGGCTCGGCGAGCATCGAGCAGGCCGCCCTGGCGGCGCTGGTCGCGCTCTTGCTCCTGGCCGGGATCGCGGCGGTCGCGGCCGGGGGCGACGTCGAGGCCGGGCGGCGGCTGGCCGGTGCGATCGGGGGGAAGATCAGCTGCGCCCCCCGCCTCCCGGACGCCTGCCGGCACCATCCGCTGGTTCCCGCCTACGGCTGGCCCCTGGCGCGGCTGGCCCGGGCGCTGGCACCGGCGCCAGTCGCCCTGCCCGGCCCTTCTGGCCTGCCGCTCGTCCCGGTCGATTTCCGCCGCTGCCGCCGCGAGAGCTGTGCGGTCGCCGCGGGGCCACACCTGACCACCTCCCGCCGCCGCACCACGGCCTTCACCGAGCTCCTCGACCGCCGCGCCTCCGCCGGCTGGGTCGAAATCGCCTACTGGCTCTACCGCCCGTCGCTGGGGTGGGAAAGCATCGTCCGCCGCGCGACTCAGGCCGACGTCGAAGCGGCGGCCGGCGTCGAGGTCCGCGCCGGCGAAGACCCCGCCCTGGTCCCGCTGGAGACCGTGCCGGGACGCAACCACTACGAGTTCCCCGCCGGCGAGCGCCCGCCCTGGCAGTGGCGCGTCGGCGGCCGCTATCCCGGCTGGTCCAGCTAAGGGCTCGCCGCCGGCGCCGCCTTTTCGCCCTCGGCCTCGTCCTGCGCCTCCTTGATCAACCCCCGCCAGTCGGTGGTCCTGAAGACGAGCAGCATCGAGAGGAAGCCGAGCACCACCGACCAGGCCGCCATCGTGATCTGGGTCCCGACCGAGAAGGAGAGGACCGCGGTCCGGGTCGGCCCGTGCAGGGTCGCGACCAGGAGCGCCTGCTGGGCGCCGGCGCCCCCCGGCGTGAAGGGGACGATGTTGGCGATCGCCTGCACGCTCATCACCAGCATCACGTTGCCGACCGAGCCGTTGATCCCGAAGGCGTCGAGGAAGAACCAGAATGCGGCGAAGCGGAAGAGCCAGCCGACCCCCTGCCAGGCGAAGACCTCGCGCATGTAGCGGCGCGGCTCGGCGAGGATGACGAGGCCCTGGCGGACGCGGGCCCAGAAGCGGCGCACCCGGTGGGCCAGCATGTAGATCGCGATCGCGATCGCCAGCAGGGTGACGCCGACGGCGATGAAGAAGTAATCGGGGTGTTCGGCCCAGAAGGAGATCTCGAAGGCGGGCAGGTCCGGGATCCGCGGCAGGGGCGGCAGCAGGCCCTGGCTGATCGCATAGAGGAGGACGAGGATCCCGACCGAGGTGTCGAAGACGGTCTGCACGAGGAAGGAGGAGGTGACCGCCGGATAGGACGAGTTGGGAATCTGGCGCTTGACGAGGAAGACCTTGGTCGCGTCGCCGGCGTGGGCCGGGAGGATCGCGTTGATCCCGGCGCCGCAGAGGTAGGCCGCGGCCAGCGGCAGGAAGGGGATCGGCTTGTCCGGATAGGCGGCCCGCAGGACGTTGCGCCAGGCCCAGGCGCGGGCCAGCTGCATCGCCAGCAGGCAGAGCAGCGCCAGCGCGAAGACCGACCAGTCGATTTCCGAGAGGTGGCGGAAGAACTCGGCCGAGGCGTCGAAGAAGCGCTTGAAGCTGCCTTGAAGATCAGCGATGGGCATCGCAGCTAGACTAGCCACGCTCGTGCCGGACACCGACACGCACACGTTGCCCCCCTCCGCCGCCATGGATCCCGCTGACGAAGCGATGTGCGCGCGCGCCCGCGAGCGCTACGCGGGCGATCGCAAGAGCCGCTGGCGGCGCCGGCGCAAACGCCACGCCCAGCTGCCGAACCTGATCATCATCGGCGGCCTCAAGTGCGGGACGACGAGCATCCACCACTACCTCGGCCTGCATCCCGAAATCCAGATGTCGAAGCCGAAGGAGCTCAACTTCTTCGTCGAGGAGCTGAACTGGGACCTCGGCCTCGACTGGTACGCGAGCCGCTTCGACGACCGCTTCAAGGTCCGGGGAGAGTCCTCGCCGCACTACACGAACCTGCCCCGCTTCGAGGGCGCCGCCGAGCGGATCAAGCAGAGCTGCCCCGACGCGCGCCTGCTCTACATGGTCCGCGACCCGATCAAGCGCATCCTCTCCCACTGGGTCCACGCAACCGGCGCCGGCTACGAGCACGGCGACCTCGTCGAGGTCCTTTCGCGGCCGGACACCTCCTACATGAACCGCTCCAAGTACTGGATGCAGCTGCAGCCCTACCTCGAGCGCTTCGACCGCGACCAGATCGCGATCATCACCCAGGAGGAGCTGCAGTCAGAACGCGAAGAGACGATGCGAAAGGCCTTCGCCTTCGCCGGTGTCGACGCGAGCTTCACCTCCGAGCAGTTCGATCGCGAGTGGGAGAAGTCGAGCGCCAAGGAGGGCGACAAATACCAGCTGATGGAGAAGCTGGTGAAACTTCCCGGCCTGCGCTCCTTCGACCGCAACTTCGACCGCTTCCCCGAGTCGCTGCGCTGGCTGGTCGAGAAGGTCGTCCACGACCCGGACAAGCCACCGGCTCCGAAGCCGAAGCTCCCCGACGACCTCTTCGAGACGGTGCGCGCCCGCTTCACCGAGGACGTGGCAGAGCTGCAGAAGTTCGCCGGCCGCGAGTTCGCCGGCTGGCACGACTACAGCTGAACCGAGCATCGGGTTTTCGGCACACCCTGCTGTGCTGAAAGTCGGAAGCGCCGGGTAGGTTCTGCGTCGATGCGGCGGCTCCTACCAGAAACCGGCGAGACCTCGATCGAGGTCCAGCTCGACGGCTACAGGCCCTGGGAGGAGCACGGCGAGAAGCGCCCCTTCGTCGCCGTCAACTTCGTCGCCACCCTCGATGGGAGAGCGACGATCGAGGGGAGGTCGGGCCCGATCGGCTCCGAGACCGACACCGAGATGCTCGGGCGCCTGCGCTGCCGCTTCGACGCGGTGATGATCGGGGCCGGCACGATGCGCGTCGAGCGCTACGGGCGGTTGGCCTCGAAGGAGGAGACCCGGAGGAGGCGGGAGGCGATCGGACTGGACCCCGACCCGCTGATGGTGATCGTCAGCGGCCGCCTCGATCTGCCCTGGGACGCGCCGCTCTTCACCGCCGGTGAGGGCCGCGTGCTGATCCTCACCGCCTCAGAGGCCGATCCACCGGAAACGGCGACGCCGCTGCAGTTGCAGCGCCACGAGGGGGCGGTCAACCTGACCGAGGCGCTGAAGCGGCTGAGGCACGAGCACGGCGTGCGGGCGCTGCTCTCCGAGGGCGGCCCGCACCTGCACGAGCAGCTCCAGGCCGACGGGCTCGTCGACGAGCTATTCCTGACGATCGCCCCGAAACTGAGCGGAGGCGAGGCGCCGCGGATCCTCGAGGGGCCGCTGCCGGAGGTCGTGGACATGGAGCTCGCCTGGCTGCTGGAGGAAGACGGCGAGCTCTTCGCCCGCTACCGGCGGTCCTGAGAGCGCCCATCGAATAGCGTTCCCCGCACAGCGGAGACGAGGAGAGGAAACCGATGGATTTCAAGCCGAGCCCCGAGGTCGCAGAGCTGCGCGAGCGCGTCCTCGACTTCATGGACGACCAGGTCTACCCGCAGGAGCGGGAGATCATGGAAGCCCTCGACGGGGAGGTCGGGCCCGGCGTCCCCTACCCGCAGAACCTGACCGCGGTGCGCGAGAAGGCGCGGAACGACGGGCTCTGGAACCTCTTCATGCCCGACGAGCGCTTCGGCCCCGGCCTGAAGAACTGGGAGTACGGGCTGCTCTGCGAGGAGATGGGGCGCAGCCCGATGGCCGCGCCGATGGCCTTCAACTGCTCGGCCCCGGACACCGGCAACATGGAGATCCTCGCCGAGCACGGGACGGCCGAGCAGCAGGAGCGCTGGCTCCACCCGCTGTTGGAGGGCAAGATCCGCTCCTGCTTCTCGATGACCGAGCCCGAGGTCTCAGGCTCCGACCCGACCCTGCTGCAGGCCCGAGCCGAGCTCGACGGCGACGAGTGGGTGATCGAGGGCCACAAGTGGTTCACCAGCGGCGCCGTCGGCGCCGAGTTGGCGATCGCGATGGTCGTCACCGACCCCGACGCCCCACCCTACGCCCGCGCCTCGATGATCTGCGTCCCCACCGACGCGCCCGGCTTCAACCTGGTGCGGCCGATTTCGGTGATGGGCCACGACGGCGGTCCCGGCCACTGCGAGATCCGCTACGAAGGCTGCCGGGTCCCGAAGGAGAACCTGCTCGGCGAGCGCGGCGCCGGCTTCGCGATCGCCCAGGACCGGCTCGGCCCTGGCCGCATCCACCACTGCATGCGGGCGATCGGGACCGCCGAGCGGGCGCACGAGATGATGTGCCGCCGCGCCAACGAACGCAGCGCCTTCGGCGGCCCGCTGGGCGAGAAGCAGTTCGTCCAGGAGTCGATCGCCGCCAGCCGGATGGAGATCGACCAGGCCCGCCTCCTCACCCTCTACGCCGCCTGGAAGATGGACACCGAGGGCAAGCGCGCCGCCCGCCAGGCGATCTCGGCGATCAAGATCGTCGCCGCCAACATGGTCATGGACGTCCTCGACCGCGCGATCCAGGTCCACGGCTCCCTCGGCATGACCGACGACACCCCGCTGGCGATCATGTGGCGCTTCAGCCGCATGCTCCGCCTCGCCGACGGCCCCGACGAGGTCCACAAAATGGTCCTCGCCCGCCGCGAGCTCAACCGCTGGGCCAAACGCGCCGAGGCCGAGGCCGAAGGGAACCTCGAGCCCCGGCACGCGGCGCGGATGGTGTAAAAGAAGAACCGAGGCCAGGCGCTCGCCTGGCCTCGGCAGGTCGGGCTTTCCTGCGTCTAGCTTTCGGCCTTGTAGGTGATGCCGTCGAGGACCACGAGTTTTTCTTTGCCCCCCACGATCTTGCCGCTGAGGTCGAGACCTTCGAGGGAGGTGCCGGTACCGCCGATGATCGCAGCCGCTTCGTAGACCTGTTCGAGGATGATCAGCTTGCCCGCAGCCGGACGGAATCCGGCCGGCAGCGTGAAGACCGAAGTGACCGACGCCGCATTCCCCACTTGGGCGATGCCCTGGAGATGAACGATTCCCTCGTGGTCCTTGTAGAAGCCGACCGGGTTGAGGCTGGCTCCGGGAACCACGTAGTTGCCGCTGCCGCCTTCGAAGCTGGGCTCGCCGGCTGCACCGACGATGTGCGTGGCTTCCAGCGGCGCCAGGCCGTTGGCGACGTTGGCGCTCGGCACGGTGCCGAGGGTGCCCTCGTTGACCTTCGCCCCGGTCACGGCGTCATTCTTGACTTTCGCCGTGGTGACGGCGTTCTTCTTGATTTTGGCAGCGGTGACGGCGTTCTTCTTCAGCTGCTTGGTGCCGACGCTGTTCTTGCCCAGTTGCGTGGCGGCGAAGGCCGTGGCGCCGGTGAGGACGAGGAACAGAGCGAGGGTTCCGACGACGTTCGAGTACGTCAGTCGTTTGCGGATCTTCAACACGGATTTCTCCCTTGATTTAGAGGATTACCGCTGCACCCTTTCAACGACACCTGACGATGTCAACGCAGGATCGGACTAGTGTTCGCCGAGGACGCCTTCCAGCGTCTTTTCGATGCTGTCCTGGCTTGAAGCGTCCCCACCCTCTTGGGCTTCGGCTTTGAGTTCGCGGAGGATCTTCCGGATTTCCTTCGGGGAGGAAGCGACGCGCGTTCCGTTGCCGCCGCTGACCAGTTCCTTTACCTTGGCGATCGGATTCTTCTCCTTGGGATCGGCTCCGGCGTTCGCGGGCTTGCTCTTTCCGGTCTTCCTGTCGGCGGTGTCGCTCGGGTGCTTCTGTGACGCCGCCTTCTTCCTTTCGGCGCCCTGCTTCGAAGGCGCCGCCGGCGGCTGTGGCTTTTCGGTTTCTTTCGCCGTCGCGGGGGGGCTCTTGGCCGGCGTGGTTTCCCCGGCCACGGGACTGGTCGAATCAGACGCTCCGTCGCCGCCACAACCGGCGAGCAGCAATGCGAAAAGCGCAGCCAGGACGGCGAAAGGCGGGAGCTTGGAGGTGTGAACGCTCATAACCGTGGGGCCCCGCCGGATGGCGGGGCCCCACACAGTACTTCCTTAGCCGCCTGCTTCTCTCAGCTCTCGGCCCTGAAGGTGATGCCGTCGAGGACGGCAGCTTCTTCTTCTGATCCGAGCACCTTGCCGCTGAGGTCGATTCCTTCGATCGACAAGCTCCCCCCGGCGATCAGCGTCAGCGCTCCATCGACCGGTTCGAGATAGAGAACCTTGCCGGCAGCCGGGCGGAACCCGGCCGGCAGGGTGAACACCGAGTCGATGGTCGGGCCGTTGCCCACTTTGGCAATTCCCTGCAGGTGGACGATTCCCTCGTGGTCCTTGTAGAAGCCGACCGGGTTGAAGCTGAGAGGCCCCGAACCGGGGAAGTTGGTGCTCCCGTTTTCGAAGCCCGGCTCACCAGGTGCTCCGACCAGGTGCGTGGCTTCCAGCGGCGCCAGGCCGTTGGCGACGTTGGCGCTCGGGACGGTGCCGAGGGTTCCCTCGTTGACCTTTGCGCCGGTGACGGCGTCATTCTTGACTTTCGCCGTGGTGACGGCGTTCTTCTTGATTTTGGCAGCGGTGACGGCGTTCTTCTTCAGCTGCTTGGTGCCGACGCTGTTCTTGCCGAGCTGCGTCGCGGCGAAGGCCGTGCCGCCGAGGACGAGGAACACCGCGATCGACGACATCACGTTTGCGTACGTCAACCGCTTATGTAGTTGCTTCAAGGTTTCTCCTTTTGCTTTTGACTGCGCCTAACATGCGCAGGCTGTCAAAGGGAGACGACGGCAAACCCCGGATCTGAGGCCAAAAACGAAGGGGAGCCCCGCCGATGGCGGGGCTCCCGAGGTTCGGAGGCTTTTCCTAGCTCTCAGCGCGGAAGGTGATGCCGTCCAAAACCAGCGCTTCGTTGGAGCCGAGCACCTTGCCGCTGATGTCGATGCCGCTGAGCACGACGTTCGAGCCGGCGATGATGACGGTGCTTTCTTCGATCTGCTGGAGCTCGATCAGCTTTCCGGATGCCGGCCGGAAGCCGGGAGGCAGCGTGAAGACGATCGGCAGCGGAGCCGCCGGCGGGGCTTTCGCGATCCCCTGGAGGTGGACGATCCCGTCGTGGTCCTTGTAGAAGCCAACCGGGTTGAAGCCGATGCCGGCTTCACCGGGGTAGTTGGAGTAGCCGTTTTCGAAGCCCGGCTCACCAGGTGCTCCGACCAGGTGCGTGGCTTCCAGCGGCGCCAGGCCGTTGGCGACGTTGGCGCTCGGGACGGTGCCGAGGGTTCCCTCGTTGACCTTCGCGCCGGTGACGGCGTCATTCTTGACTTTCGCCGTGGTGACGGCGTTCTTCTTGATTTTGGCGGCGGTGACGGCGTTCTTCTTCAGCTGCTTGGTGCCGACGCTGTTCTTGCCGAGCTGCGTCGCGGCGAAGGCCGTGCCGCCGAGGACGAGGAACACCGCGATCGACGACATCACGTTTGCGTACGTCAACCGCTTATGTAGTTGCTTCAAGGTTTCTCCTTAAGTTTGCTGACCGACACCGCGCCGGTCAGGCATCTTATCCAGCCCCCAGATTCGGTAAGGCTTCGTGACCTTTTCACTCTTCCCTCTCCCGCGGCGGCTGTCAACTGCCCTGGGCGACTTAGCCCGCCCGCTCGCGCTGCTCCGCCTCTTCGGCCAACCGCTCCACCAGCCGGGCGAAAGCGTGGACGCCCTCGTCGACCTTGCCGTAACCGCCGGCGACGTAGCGGGCGTAGACGCCCTCGAGGATGATCGCCAGCTTCCAGTAGCCGAGGGCGACATAGAAGTCGAGGTCGGAGAGGTCGCGGCGGGAGCGCTCGGCGTAGCGGGCGGCGATCTCGGCCTGGGTCGGGAAGCCCGGCGCGAGGTTGGCGGGCATGCCGAGGGCGACGACGTCCTCCCCGCCGGCGCGCTCGGGCCAATAGGCCATCAGCAGGCCGACGTCGGCGAGGGGGTCGCCGAGGGTGCAGAGCTCCCAGTCGACCACCGCGGCCACCTCGCCCCTGGGGCTGAGGATCATGTTGTCTAGGCGGTAGTCGCCGTGCACGATCGTCGCCGGCCCCTGCTCGGGGATCCGCGCCGAAAGCGCCTCGTGGACGCGGTCTATCGGCTCCAGCTCCCGCGTCTTCGACTTCTCCCACTGGCCCTGCCAGCGGTGCAGCTGGCGGGCGACGTAGTCCTCCTTGCGCCCGAGGTCACCGAGGCCGACCGCGTCGGGGTCGACCGCGTGGATCTGGACCAGGGTGTCGGCGACGCGCTCGCCGATCGCCTGCCGATCGCCCTCGTCGGGGAAGATCTCCGCCTCGGCCAGGCCGCGCAGGATCGGGCCTTCGACGAACTCCATCACGTAAAAGGGGGCGCCGTTGACGCTCTCGTCCTCGCAGAGCCCGACCACCGGCGCGACCGGCACCTCGGTCCCGCCCAACGCCGAGACGACCTTGAACTCGCGGCCCATGTCGTGGGCGGAGCCGAGCCGCTTGCCGAGCGGGGGCCGCCGCAGCGCCCACTTGCGACCGGCGGCGTCGGTGACGCCGTAGGTGAGGTTGGAGTGGCCGCCGGCGATCCGCTCGAAGCGGAGCGGGAGCTCGACCCCCGGAACGTGCTCGCCGAACCAGGCTTCGAGCGGCGTCTGGTCGATTCCATCCGGAACCGCGACGGTTCCGTCCTGCTCGGTAGCCTCGTCAGCCATCGCGCAGCAAGCATATTCACGATCCAATCGACGGCTGAGCCCGTCGCTCGCCAACCGGCTGCGGATCGGGTTCGCGATCGGCTTTGCCGTGCTCACCGCGATGGCGGTAATCGGCGTCGGCCGCTTCATCCAGCAGCGCCAGGACTTCGAGGACTCGATCGCCCGCTCCTACCAGGTGGAGATGACCGCCCGGGTGAGGATCGCGCAGGGGACCGGCGGTGGGAAAGCACGGGCCGTAGTCGCCCGGCAGGCGCAACACCGTGAGGAACTGCGCGACGAGATCTCAGGCGACACCCGCGACACCGCCCTCCTCGTCGCCGCCGGTCTGCTCGCCGGCCTGACCGGCGCCCTGCTCCTCTTCAGCGGCCTGATCTCCTCGATGCGGCGCCCGCTCGAGGAGCTGGTCGGCGCCGCCGGCCGCCTCGCCTCCGGCGACCGCAGCGCCCGGGTCGAGGTCGGCGGCCTCTCGGAGACGGCGACCCTCGGCGCCGCCTTCAACGAGATGGCCGAGGAGCTCGAGCAGGAGGAGGTCCGGCGCGAAGAACTCGACCGGCTGAAAGACGAGTTCGTCCTCACCGCCTCCCACGAGCTGCGCAGCCCGCTCACCTCGGTGCAGGGATTCGCCGAGCTGCTGATGCTCGAACGCGACTCCCTGACCCCGAGGCAGGCGGAGACGGTCGAGGTCATCCTCGACAACTGCCGCCATCTGGTGCGGCTGCTGAACGACCTCCTCGACCTCGCCCGCTCGGACGCCGGTCGCCTTGCGATCCGCCCTCAGCCGACCGAGGTCGCGCCGCTGGTCGAGGACGTCGTGCGTACGATGCGGGCCCAGACGGAGGCCGCCAGTCAGACGCTCACCGAGCAGATCCAGCCCGGCCTGCCTTCGATCAACGTCGAGCCCGATCGGATCCGGCAAATTTTGGTGAACCTGATTACGAATGCTCATGAGTACTCGCCCGAAGGGGCGTCCATTCGGGTGGAGGCCCGCGCCGCCGATGCCGAGGTGGAGATCGTGGTGAGCGATAACGGACCAGGCATCCCGGCAGACCAGCTGGAGCGGATCTTCGAGCGCTTCACCCGCGGCGACGCGGGGCTGACGCAGCGGGTGGGTGGCACCGGGCTCGGGCTGGCGATCTCAAAATCTCTGGTCGAGCTGCACGGGGGCAGCATCGGCGCCGAATCGACCCTCGGGCAGGGATCGACCTTCCGGGTTCTGCTTCCCGTCGCGGCCGCGGCGGCCGGCGACGGCAGCGGCCAGGGCCGAGCGCCCGCGGAGGCGAGCTGATGGCGACGATCCTCGTCGCCGACGATTCGGAGACGATCCTGCTGCTGATGCGGACCAGGCTGGAGATGGCCGGCCACACGGTCGCCACCGCCGCCGACGGCCAGGAGGTCCTCGACCATATCTCCGACGGCGCCGAGCCGGACCTGCTGCTGCTCGACGCGATGATGCCGCGCAAATCGGGGATCGACGCGCTCCGCGAGCTGCGCGGCGCCGGTTGGGAGGTACCGGCCCTGATCGTCAGCGCCCACCAGAACCCGGGCGACGCCGACGCCCCGACCGACCTCGAGATCCACGGCTACATCACCAAGCCGATCGACTTCGACCGCCTGCTGGAGACGGTCGCCGAGCTGACGGCATAGCGGCTCCGCGATTTGGTCCCCTGCAGGGGACCAAAGTTCGGAGCCGTCAGCGAAGGCGCACCCTGAACTTGAACAGGGCCGGGGTACCGTCCCGGTTGCCGGCGCGATCGATCGCGAACACGCGGAAGGCATGCCGTCCCGGCTTGACGCGATAGGCCCGCGGCGAGGCACAGCCTCGGAAGGGGCGCGTGTCGAGCTTGCAGCGGAAGCTGGAGCCGCTCTCGCTGGAGGCGAAGCGGAAGGTGACCCGGCGCCACATCTGCCGGCTCATGAGGAGCGCCCGGGGGTGGAACGTCAGCCGCGTGCTAGGGGGCCGGATGTCTGCCGGCGGCGGCGGAGGGGGCGGCTCGGGCGGCGGAGGCGGGGGCAGTTCGGTGATCGTGCGGAAGTTGTTGGGATCGGCTTCGGCGACCTGCTCGCATTCGACCGGTTGCGGGTCGCCGTACTGGGGACGGTCGATCAAGGCCGAATCGTTGTCCGGGCCGCAGTTGATCGCCAGGTCGGCGTCGCCGGAGTTGGCGAGGATCGAGTCTTCGCCGGCGCCGGCGAAGTAGGCGTCCGGGCCCGGGTGTCCCAGCAGCTGGTTGGGGCCGCCGTCCCCGTAGAAAACGTCGCCTGAGGAGGAGCCCTCGAGGTCCTCCACTTCGGCCACCGAGTCGAGCGCTTCGCCCCCGCAGGCGGGCGCTTCGCCGCTGCCCGGACGCCCGGCGGCGCCGGTGCCGAGGTTGGCCTGGACACCTTCGCCGAACCGCGCCCAGGAGGCGTTGTCGCGGCCGGAGCCGCCTGCGATCCGCTCGTCATCGCAGATGGAGTTGGAGAGGAAGAGGTCGTTGCCGTCGCCGCCGAGGAGTTCGTCGGCGCCGCCGTTGTGGGTGAGCGCGTCGTCGCCACCGAGCGCACTCATCGTGTCTGCCCCGGTCCCCGGCCCGTCGACGAGGATGTCCTCGCTCTCCCCTCCGGCAAGCGAGTCGGCGCCATCGCCGCCGATTGCAACCACCGCGGCCGTCGCCGGGAAATTTCCCGCGGTGAGCGCATCGGCGCCGCCCATTCCGGCGAGGAGCAGCGAATCGAGGGGCGCGCCGAGGGCACAGACGGCTTCGGTCGCCGCTTCGATCTCGCAGCCGCCGGCGTCGCTCGGGCTCTGGTCGAAAGAACCCGACGCCAGCTGGAAGCTGACGCTCGTCGCCGAGTAGGTGGCGGTGACGTCGTCGTTGCCGCTGCTGCCGACCAGGTAAATCTGCGAGTACGGGGTGGCGCCGGGCGGGGTCATGAAGCCGACGCTCACCTTGCTGGTGTCGCGTCCGACGGCTTCGCCCCCGTTCACGTAGTCGCCGTCGGCGCCGCCGACCAGGCTGTCGGCGCCGCCGGCGCCGACGAGGGCGTCCGCGCCGCCCCCTCCATAAACCGTCTCCCCCGCGCTCGTCCCGATGACGTAATCGGAGAAAGCGGTGCCGACGATCGTCTCGAAGACGCCGGTTTCGACTTCGTCGACGCCGCCTCCGAAGGGAGCGACGCCGTTCTCGGCGTTTTCGCCCCCCGCCCCCAGTTCGAGGCGAAGGCCGCGCTCGCCCCCGGGAGCGGGAAAGCCGGCGATCGGGACGCTGCCGCCGAAGGCGGGGGTGATCCCGGTCGAGAAGCTGAGCGTGTCGGTGCCGCCACCGGTGTCGAAGATGCGGTCGATCGTCGAATCGCCGCGGACGTAGTCGTCGTCGCCTTCGCCGTCGATCGAGTCGGCGCCGAAGCCGCCCGCCAGGCGGTCGTCGCCGCTGCCGCCCTGCAGCAGGTCGTCGCCGATCCCGCCGAACAGCTGGTCGTTGCCGGGACCGCCGCGGAGGATGTCGTTGCCGCGCTCGCCGTAGACGACGTCGT
Source organism: uncultured Actinomycetes bacterium (assembly GCA_963812845.1). Lineage (GTDB taxonomy): Bacteria > Actinomycetota > Thermoleophilia > Solirubrobacterales > 70-9 > VAYN01. The sequence goes on from CAWEWQ010000001.1 coordinate 27,066, forward strand.
CGCCTTCGCCCCCTTCGAAGGTCTGGCTGCCGACCCCGAGGTGACAGCCCGCCGGGCAGGAGGAGGCGGCGGCGGTGATCGGCGCGGCGACGATCGTGTCGTCACCGCCGCCGGCCTTGACGGCCTCGACCCCGGCCGGCGCGACGATCACGTCGGCACAGGGGGTCCCATACGTAGTCCCCCCTCTCCTCACCGGTCCTTCGGCGCAGGTCGGGGATGCGTCTGCGGCTCCCATGGGGAGCGCGAGCGACGTGAGAAAGCAGATCGTGAGCAGGGCGAGATATCGCACTACCCCCAGATACCCGCCAACCCGGGGGTCGATTCGGTTGCCTCTCCGAACTTCTCCCCGTCCCAGCGGGGACAACCTCGGAGTCGCTAGCTCTTGGCGATCTCGAGCCGGATCTCTTTGCCCTTGAGCTTGGTCCCGTCGAGGAACTCGACGGCGCGCTCAGCCTGGTCGGGATCGACCTCGACGAATGAGAAGCGATGGAGGACGCGGACGTCGTGGATGGCCTCGTCGGGAAGCACGGCGCCCTCGCGCAGAGCCCAGCGGAGGTCATCCTCGTCGATGCCGCTGCGCTCGCCGCGGTTGACGAAGAGCTTGGTCGTGTCAGCTTTGTCGCCGTCGCCGTCGCCGGCCACGGCGTCCGGCTCGCGCTCGCGGGGCTCTTTCTCCTTCTCGCGCTCGCGCCTCGGGGACCGCTCCCTGCGCCGCGGCGGCGGCGCGTGCTCGAGCCGCTCCTCGGGGGTCTCCCACTCGCCGATCTTCGTTTTGACGTCGCGCTCGATGCGGGCGATCTCGTCCTTCTGCTCTGGGGTCACGAAGGTGATCGCGCGGCCCGTCCGCCCGACCCGGCCGGTGCGCCCGATCCGGTGCACATAGGTCTCCGAGGAGTTCGGAACGTCGTAGTTGATGACGTGGGTGACGTGGTCGACGTCGAGCCCGCGGGCGGCGATGTCGGTCGCCACCAACAGCTTTACGCGGTGGTCCTTGAAGGAGATCATCACCCCGTCGCGGACGCCCTGGCTGAGGTCGCCGTGCAGCGCCTTCACGTCGAGCCCTTTGTCCTTCAGCGTCTTCTCCAACTTCGAAGCGCCGATTTTGGTCCGGGTGAAGATGATCGCCTGCTCGGGCTCTTCGGTCTTCAGCAGGGCGACCAGCCGCGCCGCCTTCTCCTTGGCCGGGACCTCGACGTAGGCCTGCTGGATCTTGTCGACGGTCAGCGTTTCCGGCGTGATGCTGATCGTCGTCGGGTCGTACATGTAGCCCTCGGCGAGCTTCTGGATCGGCGGCGGCATCGTCGCCGAGAAGAGCGCCGTCTGGCGCCCGCTCGGGCACATCCGCAGGATCTTCTCGACGTCCTCGATGAAGCCGAGGTCGAGCATCTCGTCGGCCTCGTCGAGAACCACGTAACGGGCCGCGGTGAGGACCAGCGAGCGGCGGGACATCAGGTCCATCATCCGCCCGACGGTGGCGACGACGACGTGGGCGCCGGAGCGCAGCTGCGACTGCTGCGAGCGGATCGGTGCGCCGCCGAAGACGGCGACGATCTCGATGTCGAGGTGCTCGGCGTAGGAGCGCAGCGCCTGCGTCACCTGGATGCAGAGCTCCCGCGTCGGGGTGAGGACTACCGCCTGCACCTCTTCGTTGGCGGGATCGAGGTACTGCAGCAGCGGCAGCCCGAAGGCGGCGGTCTTGCCGGTCCCGGTCTGCGCCTGGCCGATCACGTCGTGGCCGCCGAGCAGCTCCGGGATCGCCTGTTCCTGGATCGGCGTCGGGTCCTCGTAGCCGAGCTCGTCCAGAGCCTGCTGGATGTCGGGCGAGAGGCCTAGTTCTTTGAAGTTCACTTGATCTGCGTCACTGAGACGGGTCCAAGAGGAGCTTGCCGCTGGTGCGGCGAGCGATCAGGTCTTCGTGGGCCCGCTTCGCTTCCGAGAGCGGATAGACCTCTCCGATCGTAACCGTCAGCTCGCCGGCGGCAAGGGCCCCCAGCAGCTCGCCGATCATCGGCACGAGCAGATCCGGGCGGCTCAGCAGGTGGGCGAGCCAGAAGCCGATCACCGACTTGGAGCCGCGCAGCAATGCCGCGGTGGAGACCTCGCGCTGTTCGCGCGAGGCGATCCCGAAGACGACCATCCGCCCGAGCGGCGCCAGCACCTCCATCTCGGCGTCGAAGGCATCGCCGCCGCTCATGTGCAGGACCGCATCGATCCGCTTGCCGTCGTTGGCCTCGCGGATCGCGGCGCCGAGGTCCTCGGCGCGGGAGTCGACGACGGCGTCGGCGCCGAGACCCCGGACCATCTCTCGCTTCTCCTCGCTGGAGGCGAGCCCGATCACGCGGGCGCCGGCCCGCTTCGCAACCTGCACCGAGAGGCTGCCGGTGCCCCCCGCGGCGGCCTCGACGACGATCGTCTCCCCGGGCTCGATCCGGGCGCAGCGCTTGACCAGGGCCAGCGCGGTCAGCCCCTGCAGAAGCCCACCCGCCGCCTGGTCGTAGTCGACCTCGGGGGGAAGCTCGATCAGCTGGGCCTGCGGCAGAGCCACTTTCTCGGCATAGCCGCCGCTGCCGAGCAGGGCGACGACGCGGCGGCCGTCGTTGAGCTGGCCGCTGATCTCGGCGCCGGGGACAAGCGGCAGGGTCTGCTCGGCGAGGTAGTCGTTGCGCGAGGCGTGGGTGTCGGCGAAATTGACACCGCTGCGCATCACGTTTACCACGACCTCGCCCAATTTCGGGTTCGGGTCGGCGACGTCGGTGTACTGCAATACCTCCGGTCCGCCGAACTCTTCTATCTGGATCGCTTTCATGTGGCGCTGAGTCTCGCAGGGAGGCCGCTGCTGCGCGGTCACGTGAATTACGCTGGCTTCCGCATGGCGCTCACGGTTGTCGGATCAATCGCATTTGACGCTGTAAAGACCCCGTTCGGGGAACGCGAGCGGATGCTCGGCGGCGCCGCGGTCCACTTTTCCCTCGCCGCCAGCTTCTTCACCGAGGTGCGGCCGGTCGGGCCGGTGGGCGAGGACTTCGGCGCCGAGCAGTTCGAGGTTCTCGAAGGCCGCGGCATCCTCACCGAGGACATCGAGCGGGTCGAGGGCGGCAAGTCCTTCTTCTGGCGCGGCCGCTACGAGTACGACCTCAACGTCGCCCACACGGAGGAGACCCGGCTCGGCGTCTTCGCCGAGTTCGAGCCGAAGCTCTCCGCCGCCTCGAAGGAAGCCGACACCCTCTTCCTCGCCAACATCCAGCCGGACCTGCAGCGCCAGGTCCGCGCCCAGTGCGGCTCCGCCCGCCTCAGCGGCCTCGATTCGATGAACCTCTGGATCGAGACCGCCAAGGACTCGCTGGCGGCGGCGATCGCCGAGGTCGACTGCCTCGTCGTCAACGACGCCGAGATCCGCCAGCTGACCGGCGAGTCCAACCTCGCCCGCGCCGCCCGCTCGGTGATGGAGTCCGGGCCGCGCGCCGTCGTCGCCAAGCAGGGCGAGTACGGCGCCGCCCTCTTCACCGAGACCGGCTTCTTCGCCCTGCCGGGCTTCCCGCTCGAGGACGTCCGCGATCCGACCGGCGCCGGCGACAGCTTCGCCGGCGGCTTCTTCGGCTACCTCGACGGGGTCGGAGGGGAGCTCGACGAGGCCGAGCTGCGGCGGGCGATGGGCTACGGGACCGTCCTCGCCTCCTTCAACGTCGAGGAGTTCGGGACCGAGCGGGTCTCGCGGCTCAGCCGCGAAGAGATCGACGCGCGCTTCGAGCAGCTGCGTTCGATGACGCAGTTCGAGGGGCCCGTCACCTCTTAACAGCCGACGCCGGGGAAGTGACAGAATGGGCGCCGCCCCATGGCCACCGACTCGCTGACGATCACCGACAACCGCACCGGCCAGACCTATGAGGTGCCGATCTCCGACGGCACGGTGCGGGCGATGGACCTGCGCCAGATCAAAGTCTCCGAGGACGAATTCGGGATGATGGCCTACGACCCGGCCTTCACCAACACGGCCTCCTGCCGTTCGGCGGTCACCTACATCGACGGAGCCGGCGGCGTCCTCGAACACCGCGGCTACTCGATCGAGCAGCTCTGCGAGAAATCGACCTTCCTCGAGGTCGCCTACCTGCTGATCTTCGGCGAGCTGCCGACCGCGCCCCAGCTCGACCGCTGGACGTACGACATCACCCACCACACCTTCGTCCACGAGGACCTCAAGCACTTCTTCGAGGGCTTCCGCTACGACGCCCACCCGATGGGAATGCTGCTCGCCGGCGTCGGCGCCCTCTCGACCTTCTACCCGGACGCGAAGCAGATCAGCGACCCCGAAGAGCGCTACATGGCGGCGGTGCGGCTGATCGCCAAGGTGCCGACCCTCGCCGCCTTCTCCTACCGGCACAACATGGGCCTGCCCTACGTCTACCCGGACAACGAGCTCAACTACGCCGAAAACTTCCTCTCGATGATGTTCAAGAAGACCGAAGACCGCCACATCCCGAAGGCGGCGCTGACCAAGGTCCTCGACATCCTCTTCATCCTCCACGCCGACCACGAACAGAACTGCTCGACGAACGCGGTGCGGGGCGTCGGCTCCTCGGACGTCGACCCCTACTCGGCGGTGGCCGCCGGAGTGGCGGCGCTCTACGGGCCGCTGCACGGCGGCGCCAACGAGGCGGTGCTGCGGATGCTGCGGCGGATCGAGTCGCCGGAGAACATCCCCGACTTCCTCGAGCGGGTGAAGCAGCGCGAGGAGAAACTGATGGGCTTCGGCCACCGGGTCTACAAGAACTACGACCCGCGGGCGCGGATCATCCAGCAACACCTCGACGAGGTCTTCGAGGCGACCGAGTACAACCCGCAGGTCGAGATCGCCCGCGAGCTGGAGAAACGGGCGCTCGACGACGAGTACTTCACGTCGCGCAAGCTCTACCCGAACGTCGACTTCTACTCGGGGATCATCTACGAGGCGATGGACATACCGACGGACATGTTCACCGTCATCTTCGCCATCCCCCGCACCGCCGGCTGGGTCGCCCAGTGGATGGAGATGCAGGAAGACCCGGAGAAGAAAATCGCCCGCCCGCGCCAGATCTACACCGGCGCACGGGAGCTGGAGTACGTGCCGATCGAGGGGCGCGAGGGGCCGGAGAAAATCGTCGGCCCGCCGGCGCGGAGACCGAAACGGCCTCGGCGCGGGGCGTAAGGGTTGGTTTTTGGGAGGGGCGGGACTCCCTCCCCAGACACCCCTCGCTATGGCTCGGCGTTGAGTGTCTGGGAGGGAGTCCCGCCCCTCCTGCCATCGCCTAGGCTGCTCGGGTGGCCCGTCCGAGGTGGAAGTTGACGATTCGACATGGGTCGGACGTCGATCATCAGTCCTATGAGGAGTTGGGTGAAGCTGTGGCCGCGATGCGGGAGCGGGCGCTGGCTATTCGGGCCGAGGGTCCGGTCGACCGTTTGCAGTCGTTGCGGGACTTCGAGCCACGGGACCAGGTCCACGCCCGGCTGCAGCTGAGCGGACGCGGCTTCCTGCGCAAGCCGACGGCCGGGGTCGACGTCCGCGGCGACGGGACGTTCGTGCCCTTCAAGGGCGGGGTAGTGCGGGAGGGGCTCGACCCGACGAACCACGACACGCCGTTCGACCTTGTGCGCGAGACTCTGGAAGCAGATGACTAGGACCGAGACCGAGATCCCCAAGGGCAGCTACGCAGCCGGCGAACGGGTAAAGCTCCCGGCCGGCGCCGAACCGCCGTTCGCCGTCTTCATCAACGGGATCGAGCAGGGCAAGGAGAGCTACCGGATCGAAGGCGGCGAGATCGTCTTCGACCGCCCGATCGTCAAGGAGAAGGTCGGCACCGGCCGCTGGCTGGCGATGTACCTGGGGCTCTTCGGCACCTACCGCAAGAACGAGACGATCGACCTCCAGTTCAGCAGGGGCGGCAAAGTCGAGCTGCGCTCCGACCTGCCCGTCATCCCCTACGCCGAGGGCGAGGCACCGTGAACATCGGCTTCCTCCTCCTCTGCGACCACAGCGAGGCCGTCAACGGCAAGCTCTACCTGACCGGCGGCGGCTGGAACGTCCTCCGCCTCCCCGAGTTCCCCCACGAGTGGTCATTCTCGATCGGCCTCGGCATCGACGTCGCCTGGCACGAGACCAACACCCCCCACGAGCTGGTCGTGACCGTCCAGGACCCCGACGGCACCGAGCTCGGCGAGGGCCTCACCGCCAATTTCGAGACCGGCCGCCCCCCCGGCCTCCCCGAAGGCCAGGAGCAGCGCCTCGTGATGTCGATCGCCGCCACCGCGAACTTCGCCACCGCCGGCCCCCACGCCGCGGTGGTCCTGGTCAACGGCGAGGAGCTGGGCCGGGCGCGCTTCTACCTGATGGAGGGCGGGCCGGACGTCGAACTGGCCTGAACGGTCACTTGGGCGCCATATCACTGACCATGTCATTTACGACTGGAATCGCCACGCCAAGCAGATCTTGGGCACGGTCCAGGGTATGAATCTCGTCCGGATGCTGGGTGGGATTTCGAAAGTTGACCCGGATCGCATCGAGGTTGTCGAGTAGCGCTTTTGATGGCGGTTTGCTGCGCTTTCGTAGTCGTTCAACCATTGGACCCCACATACGGTCCTTCTCCGGCAGACGATTCTGTCTGACAGTGTGGCAGTAGAAGGAGCGAAGCACAGCCTCGGTTCCTCGCATGGTGTGGAAGACGGCCGCAGTTGATCTCTCAAACGCTATGCATTTGCATGCCTCTTCAAAATCAAAAGCAGCTATCGGATCAAGCTGGGTGTAAATCCCGTCTCCAAATAAAGACCCTGGATCTTTCAGCAGCCGCTCCACGTCCCAGCGCTTCGGCGCAGTCACAAATGCGTACTTCTCTACTGACTCCGCACGCAGAACCTTATGGACCACGTCCAGCTTCAGCGTCAGAGCCGAAGCCTGGTCTGCAGATAGGACCGCGTCAGGCTCAGTTGCTTTTAGTTCCTCTAGGAAGGTCGGAAGTCCCTCCTGTACAGCGGCCTTCGCGGTAACAGTGAGCCCGAGTTGCTCAAGCTTCCCGAGAAAGATTTCTATGTTGTGGACGATGTACGAGTCACCGTGGATGCGGTGGCCTTGAGCTGCGTCCAATAGAAATCGGAGGTGCAATCCGGTCCATATATAAGAGCCGATCGATTCTTCCCGCACGCACAGATACTACGAGCTCATATCGGTTGCGGGCTCAGTTGAACACGTAGAGCAGCAGGAAGGCGATGATCGCGAAGGCCGCGCCGGCTGCCTGGATGCCGCGGTCGCCGGCGACGATTCCGGACATCGAGCGATCGTCGTTGCGGTCGTAGATCAGGTAGAGGTAGCGGAAGATGCCGTAGACGACGGGCGGGATCGTGAGCATCATCTGGCTGCCGATCTGGGGCGAGTTGACGGTGTAGATCGCGTAGCTGAGCACCGTGCCGGTGGTGACGAGGGAGACCATCTGGTCGAGGAAGGGCAGCGAGTAGTGCTCGAGGACGGGCCGCGTCGAGGTGCCCTCATGCAGCTCGGAGACTGCCTCCTGGCGGCGCTTGGTGAAGCCGAGGAAGGCGGCGAGCATGCCGGTGCAGAGGATCAGCCATTCGGAGGCGTGGGCGTCGACGGCGCTGGCGCCGGCGGCGACGCGGAGGATGAAGAGCCCCGCCAGCGTCATCACGTCGATGATCACGATCTGCTTGAGGCCGAGGCTGTAGGCGGTCTGGGCGACGCCGTAGCCGACCACCATCAGGCCGACCTGCCAGTTGACGGCGCCGAAGGCGAGGCCGATGGCGACGATGGCGAGGACCGGGGCGATCGTCATCGCCACCCGCTCGGAGAGCTCACCCGCCGCCAGCGGCCGGAAGCGCTTCTTCGGGTGCTTACGGTCGAGCTCGACGTCGATCAGGTCGTTGAGGAAGTAGCCGGCGCTTGAGATCAGGCAGAAGGCAACGAAGGTGATCGTCGCCTCGACCACCGCGTGCGACTGGTCGAACTTGCCGGAGAAGAGCAGCCCGGCGAAGACGAAGACATTTTTGATCCACTCCTTCGGCCGCCCCGTCTTGATCGCCGCCCGCAGAGGCGAGCGGCGCGGCACCACGGGCTCCTGCTCGGGCGGGGTGGGCTCAGCCGGCACGGTGGGCTGTTCGGAGGTGATCGTTTCCATCGTCAGGAACCGGCTCAGCGGGCGTATCTGGCTGCCGCACCGGGAATGCGAGTCGCGAAAGGGTACCGACGAGCGAGGTCAATCCCCCGACAGGCTGTCCTTCTGGGCAGCGCGAAACATCTCGCGTACCTCCATATCCGAAAGGCCTCTGCGACCCCCAGGCAGGGTGGAGAGGAATTCGCTCAGGGCCAGCCCCTCCGCGAGATTGACCGCCAAAGGCCGGGCTCCGTCCTCACGCAGCTGACGCCGCCTTGCATCCTCATTGGCGCGCCAGGGATCCTCTTGCCCTCTATTCGATTTCGAGTGGTCGGACATCTGCTTAAAGGTAGTCAGCAGGGGTCGAGGAGGACGCCCGGGTTCAGCATCCCGGCGGGATCGAGCTCGGCCTTGGCGGCGCGGAGGGCGGCGGCGAAGGGGGCCGGGCGCTGGCGGTCGTACCAGGGACGGTGGTCGCGGCCGACGGCGTGATGGTGGGTGATCGTGCCGCCGGCGTCGATCAGCACCTCCGAGACCGCGGCCTTGATCTCGTCCCACTGCTCGACCTCGCCACCGCGGACGGCCGGCGCGAGGACGGTGAAATAGGGAGCGGCGCCGTCGGGATAGACGTGGGTGAGGCGACAGCTGACGCGGGGGGCGCCCGGGGCACCCGCGGGCACCCCGTTGACCTCCGAGACCGCGCGGCGAGCCGTCTCCATCACGGTCGTGTGGAACTCCTCGAAGCGATCCCAGGTGATCGCCGTCTCGAAGGTCTCGGAGAGGACGCCGCAGGCGACGAAGGTGTCCCGCAGATATGGCGCCAACAAAAATGCTCCGCGCCAGGCGCCGACGGCGTCGTCGCCCCCCGAGGCGGTGCGGACCTCCCCGGCATTGCCGCCGTGGTCGCGGGCGATGTCCAGCGCCCGGTCCATCCAGGGGTCGACGGGGTGGTCGGCGGACTCGAATCCGAGGATGAGGAGGTGGGCGCTGCCGTCGCCGGCGCCGGTCAGCTCCGCCTCGGCGGCGTCGAGGAGGCGGCAGTTGGCGGGGTGGAGGCCCGACTGGGCGATCGCGCGCACGGCGCCCACGGCCTCACCGAAGTCGCCGAATCCGACCCCCGCGGACGCCTTGAACTCCGGCCGCGGCCGCACCCGGACCCAGGCCTCGGCGATCACACCGAGGATCCCCTCGGAGCCGATCAACAACCGGTCGGGTGAGGGCCCGGCACCGGAGCCGGGCAGCCGCCGGCTCTCCCAGGTCCCCCGCGGCGTGGTCGCCCTCACCGACTCGACGAGGTCGTCGATGTGGGTCTCCAGCGTCGCGAAGTGCCCGCCGGCCCTGGTCGCGATCCAGCCGCCGAGGGTCGAGTACTCGAACGACTGCGGGAAGTGCCGCAGGGTCAGCCCGTGCTCGCGCAGCTGGTCCTCCAGTAGCGGCCCGGTCGCCCCCGCCTGGATCCGTGCCGCCAGCGAGATCGGATCGACCTCCAGCACCCGATCCAACCGCCGTAGGTCGAGCGAAACCACCGGCCGCTCCCCCAGCCGCGGCTCAACCCCGCCGACGACGCTGGTGCCGCCGCCGAACGGAATCACCGCTGCGCCCTCGGCCTCAGCCCAGCTAAGCACCGCCTCGATCTCCGACTCGTCCTTCGGAAAGGCGACCAGATCCGGCGGATTCTCAAACTTCCCATAGAACCCGCGGACCACGTCCCGATACGCCTTCCCAAGCGCATGCGAAACCCGCTCATAGCGCTCGTCCGAAAACAGATCCCCAAACCCGCTCGGCCGCTTCAACCTGGGCGCCCGAAGCTCCACCTCCTCCAAAGGCACGGGCTTCTCGACCTCACCCCCGAACCCAAACCGAGCCCGGATCCCTTCAGCAGCCTCCCGCAGCTGAGTAGCCGTGGGGGCCTGGTCCTCATAACCCCATCCCCAGTGCTTAAGCCGCCGTTCAGCCACAAGCCCAACCTATTACGCATCGCAGGGTCCAGGGGACACCCTCCCAGGACACTCAACATCGAGCCATTGGCGAGATGTGTCCGGGGAGGGTGTCCCCTGGACCCCACCAATGACGTCTACCAGTGAACGCCTTTCATCAAGTGAGCAAACGCAACAGCCTCGGTCGAAGGCGCTTTGTCCCGAGCCTCCGATTTCTTCCCTTTCGCCGCCTGCGAATCAGGAAAGAGCTTGTAGGCCGTGTTGAGAATCGAATCGCTCGCCTTCGGCGCCACCGCGTAGAGCAGCTCGCCGAAGTTGCCGAGGCGGGTCGCCACCTTCTTCGGCCGGCCGATCATCGCCTTGGTGATCATCTCCGCCGCCTCCTCGGGCGTGATCGCCGGGAACATGTCGTACATCCGCGTCGGCGCGATCATCGGCGTCCGCACCAACGGCATGTTGATCGTCGTGATGTGGACGTCGTCGTCGACCACCTCCGAGGCGATCACGCGGCTGAAGGCGTCCAGCGCCGCCTTCGAGGCGACGTAGGCGGAGAAGCGGGGCGGGTTCGTCTGCGTCCCGATCGAGCTGATGTTGATGATGTGGCCCTGCTTGCGCCCGCGCATCGTCGGCAGCAGCGCCAGGATCAGGCGCACAGCGCCGAGGTAGTTGAGCTGGATCGTGCGCTCGAAGTCGTGGTAGCGGTCATAGGAGAGGGCGATCGAGCGCCGGATCGAGCGCCCCGCGTTGTTGACGAGGATGTCGACGTGCCCGTGGTAGGTCAGCACCTCCTCGGCCATCCGCTCGATGTCCTCGATGTCGGAGAGGTCGCACTGGTGGATGTGAGCGGTGCCACCGCCGGCGACGATCTCCTCTTTCGTCTCCTCCAGCTTGTCGAGCGAGCGGGCGACGAGCAGCACCGTGGCGCCGGCGTCTGCGACCTTGACCGCAGTCGCTTTGCCGATCCCCGACGAGGCGCCGGTGATGAGGACGACTTTGCCGCGAACCGCCGCCGAGAGCGAGCGGTCCTTGAAGAGGTCGGGATCGAGGTTGCGCTCCCAGTAGTCCCAGACCCGCGACGCGTAGGTCTCCAGCGGCGGCACCTCGATCCCCGACCCTTTCAGCGCCTTCTGCGTCTGGGTCGAGTCGAAGGTGGTCGGGTAATCGACGTAGGTGAGAAGCTCGGCCGGCAACCCGACCTGGTCGAGCACGACCTTGGCGGCCCGCTTGGCCGGCGGCACCAGCCGCAGCGCCGTCCGCACGACATCGGTTGCCGGCTCGGTCACGTCGGTATCCAGCCGCACCGCCATCTGCGGCGCGTCGGCGGCGCGGGCGAAGAGGTTGATCACCTCGCCGGCGCTGTGCGGGTTCGGGTCGGTGAGGTGGAAGGCGCGCCCGTTCAGCCGCGGTTTGTGGGCGATGTGGTCGATCGCCGCGGCGACGAAGTCGACCGGGACGATGTTGATCTCGCCGCCTTCGATCCCCAGCGTCGGCAGCCAGGCCGGCAACACCCGACGCAGCCGCTGCAGGCTCTTGAAGAAGTAGTAGGGCCCGTCGATCTTGTCGATCTCCCCGGTGCGCGAGTCGCCGACGACGATCCCCGGCCGGTAGACCCGCCACGGCCGCTGGCACTCGTCGCGGACCAGCCGCTCGGACTCGTGCTTGGTGCGGAAGTAGGGGTTGTTGTCGAGCCGTTCGGCCTCCTCGAACATGTCCTCGGTCCAGGTGCCCTTGTAGAGGCCGGCCGCCGCGATCGAGCTGACCTGGTGAAAGCAGCCGGCCTCGAGCGCGCCGGCGAGCTCGATCGCATGCCGGGTGCCCTCGACGTTCGCCACCTCCTGCGTCGCCGCGTCGGCGGTGAGGTCGTAGACCGCCGCCAGGTGGAAGAAGTGCTTGATCTCCCCCCGCATCGCCACCAGGTCCTCCTCGGAGACGCCGAGGCCAGGCTGGGAGAGGTCGCCGGTGACCGGGACGATGCGGGCGCCGTCGGCGCCGAACCCGGTCCGCAGCTCCTCCAGGCGACCACGGGACCCGGCCCGGACAAGGGCGTAGATCGTCCCCTGCCGCTGCAGCAGTTTCTGGACGAGGTTGCGGCCGATGAAGCCGGTGGCGCCGGTGGCGAAGTAGCTCATCGGGTACCAGGGTATCTCGATGGGGGACCTCGTAAACCAACTTCCTTAGACTGAGGCCACAGATGCCAGAGACGGCCACCGTCCAGATCACGATGCCCGAGATGGGTGAGTCGGTCACCGAGGGCATCGTCCTCGAATGGCACGTAGCCGAGGGCGACTCGGTCAAGGAAGGCGACACCGTCGTCGAGGTGTCCACCGACAAGGTCGACGCCGAGGTGCCGGCGCCGATGGACGGGGTGATCACCAAGCTTGTCGCTCAGGTCGACGACGAGGTTCCTGTGGGGGCTCCTTTGGCTGAGATGGAAGCGGGGGATGGATCGGCTGAGGGACCAAGCGCTGGGGGGGCGGGTCCTGTCTCCGATACGACCCCCGCGCCAACTGGCGCGGGTCCCGCATCGTCGCCACCCACCCCAGATTCCGCAAAGACTCAGGGTTCGAACGGGTCAGGCAACGGTTCGGGGGCTGATGTGAAGGCGACGCCTGTGGCTCGGAGGGTTGCTGAAGCTCACGGCGTCGATCTTGGTTCGGTTAGTGGGAGTGGCCCTGGCTCCAAGGTCACCAAGGAGGATGTGATCGCAGCGGCTGACGGTGGAGGCAACGGCGCGGGTGCTGCCGCCGGCGAGGCGAAGCAGTTGCGCGGGGCCGCGGCGATGCTCGCTAACGCAATGGACGAAAGTCGGCAGGTTCCTACGGCTACCTCGTTTCGGACGATCGCGGTCGACACGCTGGATGCGAAGCGGAAGGCGATCAACTCGGTTCTGAAAGACCGCGGGCTGAAGGTCTCCTTCACGCACCTGATCGCCTGGGCGATCGTCGAGGCGACGAAACAGTTCCCGGTGATGGTCCGCGTCTTCGCCGAGGAAAACGGCAAGCCGTTCGCGATCGAAGGCAGCCCGGTCAACCTCGGGATCGCCGTCGACGTCGAGAAAAAGGATGGCTCCCACACCCTGATGGTGCCGGCGATCAAGGGCGCCGACGGGCTCGACTTCACCGGCTTCCACTCCAACTACGAAGAGCTGATCGCGAAGACGCGCGAGAACAAGCTCTCCGCCGACGACTTCCAGGGCACCAACATCAGCCTCACCAACCCGGGCGGGATCGGGACGATGGCCTCGGTCCCGCGGCTGCTCAGCGGCCAGAGCGCGATCATCGCCACCGGCTCGATCGCCTACCCGCCGGAGTGGAAGCACGCCTCGCCCGAACGGCTGAAGCAGCTCGGCGTCAGCAAGGTGATGACCCTCACCTCGACCTACGACCACCGCGTCATCCAGGGGGCCGAGTCGGGCGCCTTCCTGCGCCGGATCGAGGAACTGCTACAGGGCGAGGACGGCTTCTACGAGGCGGTCGCCACCGACCTCGGCTTCGACGCCGCAACCGTCACCAACGCCCACCCCGCCTCGGCCTCGGCGCCGCCGCTCAGCGCCGCCGCGCCGAGCGCCGAACCAACCACCGCGCCGGGCGATATCGACGAAGAGCTGCTGCAGGCGGTCCAGGCGGCGACCTCGCTGCTGAAGGCCTACCGCACCCACGGCCACCTCGCCGCCCAGCTCGACCCGCTCGGCTCCGAGCCGAAGGGAGACCCGGCGCTGCAGCCGGAGAACGTCAACCTGACGCCGGAGTTGATGGCGCGGATCCCGGCCTCGATCCTGCGGATCGGCGTCCCCGGCGAAACCCTGCTCGAGGCGCTGCCGCGGATGCGCACCGCCTACTGCGGCACGATCGGCTACCAGGTCGAGCACCTCTCCTCCCACCAGCAGCGAATCTGGCTGCGGGAGATGATCGAGACCGGCGCTCACCGCCAACCGCTGACCGACGGGGAGAAAAAACGCCTCCTGGACCGGCTGATCGACGTCTTCCAGTTCGAGCGCTTCCTCGAGAAGGCGTACCTGGGGCAGAAGATGTTCTCGATCGAGGGGCTCGACGTGGTCGTGCCGATGCTCGACGAAATCGTCGCGCTCTCGCAGCGCGACGGCGCCGAGGAGGTCGTCTTCGGGATGGCCCACCGCGGCCGCCTCAGCGTCCTCGCCCACAACCTCGGACGCTCGGTCGAGTCGATTCTCGCCGAGTTCGAGGGCTCCAAGCAGATCGACGCGGTCAAGGCGGTCGCCTCGATCCCCCACGGCGGCACCGGCGACGTCAAGTACCACTACGGCCACCGCGGGGTCTACGAGACGGCAGACGGCGAGAAGATCTCGGTTCGCCTCTACCCCAACCCGAGCCACCTCGAGTTCGTCGACCCGGTGGTGACCGGCGGCACCCGCTTCCTGCAGCAGGACTTCGAGGGCCCGAGCCTGACCCTCGACCACAAGCGCGCGGTGCCGGTGCTGCTGCACGGTGACGCCGCCTTCCCGGCCCAGGGCGTGGTCGCCGAGACGCTCAACCTGCAGTCGCTGCCGGGCTACACCACCGGCGGCACGATCCACGTCATCCAGAACAACCAGGTCGGCTTCACCACCGACCCCTCCGAGGCCCGCTCCACCCCTTATGCCGCCGACATGGCGAAGGGTTTCAACGTCCCGATCATCCACGTCAACGCCGACGACGTCGAGGCCTGCATCGCCGCCGTGCGGCTGGCGATGGCCTACCGCGAGCGCTGGTGCAGGGACGTCGTCATCGACGTGATCGGGTATCGCCGCTTCGGCCACAACGAGACCGACGAGCCGGCCTACACGCAGCCGACGATGGCGGCGGCGATCAAGTCGCACCCGCCGGTCTCCGAGATCTACGCCGAGAAGCTGATCGAGGACGGAACGGTCTCCGCCGAGGAGGTCGGCAAGGCCTCGGACGAGCGGCACACCGAGATGTCGGGAGCGCTGAAAGGGCTGCGCCAGAAGATGGAGGCGGGCGAGTACGAGGACCCGACCGTCACCGGCACCACCCAGACCGGCGAACTGCTCGACCGCACCGCCAGCCCTCCCGTCCATACCGCCGTCGAGGCCGCGAAGCTGCGCTCGATCAACGAGGAACTGCTGAGGACGCCGGAGGGCTTCAACGTCCACCGCAAGCTGCGGCGCCCGCTGGCACGCCGGACCGAGGCGCTCGAGCACGGTGGGATCGACTTCGGCCAGGCCGAGGCGCTCGCCTTCGGCACCCTGCTGACCGACGGCGTCCACATCCGCCTCACCGGCCAGGACACCGAGCGCGGCACCTTCTCCCACCGCCACCTCGTCCTCCACGACGAGAACACCGGCCTGGAGTACACGCCGATGCAGAACCTCGAGGACGCCTCCGCCCCCTTCGAGCTCTACAACAGCCCGCTCTCGGAGATCGCCTGCCTCGGCTTCGAGTACGGCTACTCGGCGGCCAGCCCCAGCGCCCTGGTCCTCTGGGAGGCGCAGTTCGGCGACTTCGCCAACGCGGCCCAGGTGATCATCGACAGCTTCATCGTCTCCGGCGAGTCGAAGTGGGGACAGACGAGCCGTCTGACCTTGCTGCTCCCGCACGGCTACGAGGGCTCCGGCCCGGAGCACTCGAGTGCCCGCATCGAGCGCTTCCTCGCCCTCGGTGCCGAGGGCAACATCCGCATCGCCAACCCGACCACCGCCGGCCAGTACTTCCACCTGCTGCGACGCCAGGCGCTGATCAAGAAGCCGCGGCCGCTGATCGTCTTCACGCCGAAGGGGCTGCTGCGGCTGGAGCGGGCCGCCACCACCCTCGAGGAACTGTCCGAGGGGGAACTGCAGTTCATCCTCGACGACCCCACCGCCGGCGAGAGGCGCGAGAAGGTCGAGCGACTGGTGCTCTGCACCGGCAAGGTCTACTTCGACATGGACGACAACGAGCGGCGCGCCGGGGCCGAGAACGTCGCCATCGCCCGGGTCGAGGTCCTCTACCCCTTCGCCAGGGAACAACTGGAACGGCTGATCGCTTCCTACCCGAACCTGAAGGAGATCGCCTGGGTCCAGGAGGAGCCGCGCAACATGGGTGCCTGGAAGGTGATGTCGCGGCGGATGCCCGACGTCCTTCCCGAGGGCGTCGCCCTCACCTACATCGGCCGCCAGGGCAGGGCGAGCCCCGGCGAGGGCTACTCCGGCGCCCACGCGCGGGAGCAGGAGCGGATCGTCCTCACCGCGCTGACGCCGACCGGCTGAGACGCGATGGCCCGCAAGCCGTTCGAGAAGCCCGTCCCGGGCGAGCTCTTCGTCTGGGTGAAACGTTTTTCCTGGGTCGAGCTGGCGATCTTCGCCGGCCTGCTCGTCTTCTGGCTGCTGCCGGGATTCGAAACCGAGACGATGCTTTTCGGGTGGGCGCACGGGCTCGGCTTCGTCGCCCTCTGCGTGGTGATCTGGGTCGCCTGCGTGAGGAAGGAGGCTCCTTACACCCTGCTCGCGGCAACCCTGACCCCGGTCGGCCCGGTCGGGAGCGTGATCGGGATCGAACTGATCGAGCGCAAAGGATGGGGAATCGCAGAACAACCGGGTTCATAAACCCGCCTGTTCCGAAATGCGTCTTCGAAGTCCGTAAAAGCACTCGATTCCGCTTGACCGAGGGGGTTTTAGCCGCTATAGCTAAACGTTGACTGTTCCTCAGGGCAGTCCCGCCAGGGGGAACGGCTCGCGTCGGCATCCCTCCCTGGCTACCGACGCGCAGGTGCAGTGAGGGTCGCGCGGACCCCCCTGCCTCCCGCGGCCCCGCTGCGCCTACCCTTTTAGCTTGCGCAGAACGGTCTGCAAGATGCCGCCGTTTATGAAGTAAGCCACCTCGTTCGGCGTGTCCAGACGGACAGTCGCCTCGAAGGTGGTCTCACTGCCGTCGTCGGCGCGCGCGACAACGGGCACGTTCTTCGCCCTGCCCTCTTCGAGATCGCCGACGTCGAAGCTCTCAGAGCCGTCGAGGCCCAAGGATGCAGCGCTCTCCCCGGCTGCGAACTGCAGCGGCAGGACGCCCATCCCGATCAGGTTCGAGCGATGGATGCGCTCGTAGCTCTCGGCGATGACGGCTCGTACGCCGAGGAGCTTCGTGCCCTTGGCGGCCCAGTCGCGCGAGGATCCGGAGCCGTACTCCTTGCCCGCCAGCACCACCAGCGGCACGCCTTCAGCGGCGTAGTCCATCGCCGCCTCGTAGATCGTCGTCTCCTCGCCGTCCGGGAAGTGGCGGGTGTAGCCGCCGGCGCGCTCGACCAGCTTGTTGCGGAGCCGGATGTTGGCGAAGGTGCCGCGGATCATCACCTCGTGGTTGCCGCGGCGGGACCCGTAGGAGTTGAATTCGCCGGGGCCGACCCCCTGCTCCATCAGCCAACTACCCGCGGGGCTGTCGCGTTTGATTGCCCCGGCGGGGGAGATGTGGTCGGTGGTGATCGAGTCGCCGAGCAGGGCGAGGGCACGGGCGCCGGCGATCGGCTCGACACCGGGGGCCTGGGCCGGCATCTCCTCGAAGAAGCTCGGTCGGCGTACGTAGGTGGAGTCGGGCCAGGTGTAGCGATCGCCGGAAGGCACCTCGACCGCGTTCCACATCTCGTCGCCGGAGAAGACCCCGGCGTAGTTGCGCTCGAACATCTCGGACTGCACCGAGTCGCCGACCACCTGCTTGATCTCCTCGGCGCTCGGCCAGACGTCGCGCAGGAAGACGGGCTCGCCGTCCCCACCGAGGCCCAGAGCCTCGGTCTCGAAGTCGATGTCCATACGCCCCGCAAGCGCGTAGGCGACCACCAGCGGTGGGCTTGCGAGGTAGTTCGCCTTCACGTCCTGGTTGATCCGCCCCTCGAAGTTGCGGTTGCCGGAGAGGACCGCGCAGACCGCGAGGTCCTGCTCGGCGATCGCGGCGGAGATCTCCGGCGCCAGGGGCCCGGAGTTGCCGATGCAGGTCGTGCAGCCGTAGCCGACGAGGTTGAACTGGAGCGCATCGAGGTACCGGTTCAGCCCGGCGCGCTCGAGGTAGTCGGTGACGACGGTCGAGCCCGGCGCCAGCGAGGTCTTCACCCAGGGCCTGCGCTCGAGGCCCTTTTCGACCGCGTTGCGGGCGAGCAGCCCGGCGCCGACCATCACGCTCGGGTTCGAGGTGTTGGTGCAGCTGGTGATCGCGGCGATGACGACGTGGCCGTGGTCGAGCTCCACCTCGGTGCCGTCGGTCAGGGCGACCGTGGTCGCGTCGTGGCTGCGGGTCGTGTCGACGGCGACGCCGCTCAGCGCCGGGCGCGGCTTGCCGCGCTCGTCGTCGTGATCCTCGGCCGGCGGGTCGGAGGCCGGGAACGACTCTTCGATCGCCTCGTCCCGGCTGTTGCCCATCTGCTCCGCTGCATCGGGGTCGAACTCCTGCATCGCCTCGAGGAAGGCCTCTTTGGCCTCCGACAGGGGCACCCGGTCCTGCGGCCGTTTCGGGCCGGCGAGGCTGGGGACGACGTCGCCGAGGTCGAGCTCGAGCAGGTCGGAGAAGACCGGGTCCGGGCTGGACTCGTCGTGGCCCGCGTCATGGAACATGCCCTGCTCGCGCGCGTAGGCGTCGACCAGCTCGATCGTCTCGGTCGGGCGGCCGGTGAGGTCGAGGTAGCGCAGGGTCTCGGCGTCGACCGGGAAGATCGCGCAGGT
Organism: uncultured Actinomycetes bacterium; assembly: GCA_963812845.1. GTDB lineage: Bacteria > Actinomycetota > Thermoleophilia > Solirubrobacterales > 70-9 > VAYN01. The sequence goes on from CAWEWQ010000001.1 coordinate 45,785, forward strand.
CGAGCCGAACTCCGGCGACATGTTGCCGAGCGTGGCGCGGTCGGCGAGCCCCAGCGTCGGCAGGCCGGGGCCGAAGAACTCGACGAACTTGGAGACGACGCCGCGCTCGCGCAGCATCTCGGTCACGGTGAGGACGAGGTCGGTCGCCGTCGCCCCCTCCGGCAGCTCGCCGGCGAGCTTGAAGCCGACCACCTGCGGCAGCAGCATCGAGATCGGCTGCCCCAGCATCGCCGCCTCGGCCTCGATCCCGCCGACGCCCCAGCCGAGGACGCCGAGCCCGTTGACCATCGTCGTGTGCGAGTCGGTGCCGACCAGCGTGTCCGGGTAGGCCTGCAGGGTGCCGCCGTTCTCGCGGCTGTAGACGACCTGGGAGAGGTACTCGAGGTTGACCTGGTGGCAGATCCCGGTCGCCGGCGGGACGACGCGGAAGTTGTCGAAGGACTGCTGCCCCCATTTGAGGAACGAGTAGCGCTCGAGGTTCCGTTCGAAATCGTGCTCGGCGTTGACGGCGAAGGCGCGCTCGTTGCCGAAGGCGTCGACCTGGACCGAGTGGTCGATCACGAGGTCGACGTCGACCAGCGGGTTGATCGCCGCCGGGTCGCCGCCGATCTCCTCCATCGCGTCGCGCATCGCCGCCAGGTCGACGACTGCGGGGACGCCGGTGAAGTCCTGCATCAGGACCCGGGCGGGCTGGAAGGGGATCTCGGCGCTGGGCTCGGCGGCGGCGTCCCAGGAGGCGATCGCCTCGACGTCGGCGGCGCTGACGGAGACACCGTCCTCGAGCCGCAACACGTTCTCCAGCAGGACCTTGATCGAGTACGGCAGGCGGGCGACGTCGAAGCGCTCCTGCAGTGAGTCCAGCCGGAAGATCTCGAACTCGCGGCCGCCTGCCTGGAGGCTCGATCGGGCGCCGAAGGAATCGCTGCTCACGTAGATGAGTCTAAGAAAACCGGGGCCTCGGCCGGCGGGCGCCTCAGCGCTTGTCCGCGGAGTGGCCCGAGGCGATGTCTTTGGCCGCCTTCTGGCCGGCGCTACCGCTCTGCACCTTGACGCTCAGCGAGGGGCTGAACAGCGCCAGGTGGGCGCCGGCACGCTGGGGCAGCGGCGCGATGGTCACCTCGACCTTGTTTCGCTCGATCGCCTTGACGGTTGCCGCGCCGACCTGTCGCGGGGTTGCGGTGCCCATTCCGGGAGGTGGCTTGGACCCCGCGTCGGCGAACATCCCCGCTTCGCGAATGAAGCCCGGCGAGACGATCGAGACGCCGACGCCGCGGGGGTTGAGGTCGCTGCGGAGGCCGAGGGCGAAGCCGCGGAGGCCGAACTTGGTGGCGTTGTAGATCGAGCTGCGAGGGCTGGCGGCCTTGCCGGAGAGCGAGGCGACGAAGACGAGCTGGCCGGAACCGGCCTCGAGCATCGCCGGGTAGAGCGCGCGGGCGAGCAGCATCGGCGCCTCGAGGTTGACGCGGAGGGCCCGCTTGACCTCCTCGGCGCTGAACTCGTCGAGTTTGCCGGCGCCGGGCAGGCCGGCGTTGGCAATCAGGATCTCGGTGCCGGCGGCCTCGGCGGCGAGGCGCTCGGCGGCGTCGGGCTCGGCCAGGTCCGCGGGCAGGACGGTGTGGCCGCTACCGGGCAGCTCGGCTGCCATCTGCTCCAGCGCCTCGCGGTTGCGGGCGCTCAGGGCCAGGACCCCGCCGCGCTCGGCCACCGCCTGCGCGATCGCCCTCCCGAGGCCCCCGGTGGCCCCCGTCAGCAGCGCTTTTCTGCCCGAAAGGTTCATCCCAGACCGCAAGCTACCAGCCGTCGCGTCGAACAGAAACTCGATGGGAGCGAGGTTTTCGACCAAATATTTGCGTTTTATGAGCAAAGCGCCGCGGGATCGTCTACACTGCCCGCGTTCGATCACCGGAATGCCGAATCCCCAGCGCAATGCGCAAATGGGGAACGGGGGAACCAAGTTTCCGGGGCGAGTCCGCCACTCAGGCGGAGGCGCAAGCTCCTTTCGCGCCAGCCCGACAGCTAACCCCGTAGGCCGACGAAGGAGAATCGGTTTGCATCACAACTTCAGGTTGGCTGGGCTGGCGTTCGTCGTGGCCCTCTTCGCAACCGCTTTGATCGGCCCGGGCAGCGCCTCGGCTCGTTGCGCCACGGGCGGCATGACCTCGACCGAAACCGACGTCTGCACGCCGACGGCGAAGGCGAAGCTGCTCGACAACGGGATGCTGGTGCCGCCGAAGAGCGCTCCCCCCCGCGTCAAACAGGTGATCGCGGCGGCCAACAAGATCCGCAGCAAACCCTACGTCTGGGGCGGCGGCCACGCCCGCTGGTGGGACCGCGGTTACGACTGCTCCGGCTCCGTCAGCTTCGCCCTCCACGGCGGCAAATTCCTCGAAAGCCCGCTTCCTTCCGGCCCGATGATGAACTGGGCCGAAGAAGGCGAAGGACGCTGGATCACCGTCTACGCCAACGGCGGCCACGCCTACGCCGTGATCGCCGGCTTCCGCTGGGACACCTCGGGCGACTCGGGCGGCGAAACCGGCCCCCGCTGGCACGAGGACCTGCGCGACAACGTCGGCTTCGACGCGCGCCACCCGGCCGGCTACTAGAGAAGGTCTTCGTTAGGGAGGGGGCGGGGGTGCCCCTGCTCGCCGCAGCTTGGCGGGTCATCGTTCTGCTGCTGTCGCCCGAACCGCACCGGCCCGCCTCGTGCTAAGTGGCGATCAGGGGTACCCCCGCCCCCTCCTCCGACAGTTAGTTCAGAGACAGCGAGAGATGAAGGTGCTCTTGCCGTCCGTGTAGGCGTCGCGGTCGTCGGGATACCTCGCGGCGAGTTCGTGCTTCAGTGCGACGTAGCGCTCGGCCAGCGCAGGGTCCGAGCGCAGCTTGTCGCGAAAGGCGAGCTCGTCGCGGTAGCGCTGTGAGTTGACGGGGGCTAGGTGTAGGTGATGGGTCCGTTGTGCCGGGTCCGGCTTGCAGAACCAGTGCATCTGCTCCGGCAGGTACGGCGCGTAGAGATACTCCAGCTCGGCAAGCGGCTCGAAGCAGTCCCGGGCTTCATCCAGATCCCGCACCCCGACCAAGATGTCGATGATCGGCTTCGCCTCCATCCCCGGAACCGCCGTGCTCCCGACGTGGTGGATGCCGCCGCTGATCCAAGGCCCGATCGCCCCCTCCAAAGCAACCCGCTCCTCCTCAAACCGCTGAGGCCAACTGCCGTCATAAGGGACGAGCCGAATCGGTTCATCGCCATCAGCCGCAACCATCACCCAAATCCGAGTTCCGTGGTTCCTTAGTCGTCTATATGGCGACAAAGGAACCACGGAACTGAACTTCGACGCGGCTCGCCGGGCGGGAGGCGGTGGGGGTCCCTGGGTACTTGGCACGGAGACCGAGCGTTGCGGTCCCGGGCGACAGCCTGACCTCGCCCCGACTCGGCGGAGGTGCTCCCAGGGACCCCCACCGCCTCCCGCCCCCAAAGCAACGCCTGATACTCCACCCCGGCTAATCCCGCCCGGCCACTTTGTCCTTGCAATCCGCACCTTCCCGGATAACGTCACACGCATAGACGCGAGCAGTCCCGACATCCGTCTCACCGGCCTCACGAAGTACTACGGGGAGGTGGCCGCGGTCGCAGGGATCGACCTGGAGATCGCGCAGGGGGAGTTCTTCACCATGCTCGGCCCCTCGGGCTCGGGCAAGACGACGACGCTGCGGATGATCGCCGGCTTCGAGGACCCGACCGAGGGGACGATCGAGCTGGCAGGCGAGGACGTCAGCGGCGTGCCGCCCTACGACCGCAAGGTGAATACCGTCTTCCAGGACTACGCCCTCTTCCCGCACATGAGCGTCGGGGAGAACGTGGCCTACGGGATGAAGGTGGCCAAGGTCCCGAGGGTGGAACGGTTCAATCGGACCGAAGAGGCGCTGGAGATGGTCCGCCTCCCCGGCTATGCCGACCGCAAGCCGAACGAGCTCTCGGGCGGGCAGCGCCAGCGGGTCGCGCTGGCGCGGGCGATCGTCAACCGACCCAAGGTGCTGCTCCTCGACGAGCCGCTCGGCGCCCTCGACCTGAAGCTGCGCGAGGAGATGCAGACCGAGCTGAAGGCGATCCAGGGCGAGGTCGGGATCACCTTCGTCTACGTCACCCATGACCAGGACGAGGCGCTGACGATGAGCGACCGCATCGCCGTCTTCAACGGCGGCCGGATCGAGCAGGTGAGCTCTCCGCTGGAGCTCTACGAGCGCCCGGCCAACGCCTTCGTCGCCGGCTTCGTCGGCGTCTCGAACCTGATCGAGCGGGACGGCCGGCAGGTGACGATCCGCCCCGAGAAGATCGAGCTGCTGCAGCCGGGCGCTGCGACCGACGGCCTCCACACGGAGAGTGGCCGCGTCGTCGACGTCGCCTACGCCGGCAGCGTCACCCGCTTCACGATTCAACTGGACGAAGGGGAGAAGCTCCAGTTGGTCAGGCAGAACGTGGAGAGCGCGTCCTCGGGCGCGTTGCCAGGGCAGGGAAGCGAAGTCCTAGTCGGGTGGCGCCCCGAGCACGCGGCCGCCGTCGGCGGGAAGTCAACCAAACAGGAGGTAGCACCATGAGCAGAAGGGATGGCAACCCCGCCCGCACGGCGTGGCTCGTCGTTGCCGGCCTGGTCGTATTCATGCTCGCCCTCGCCGGATGCGGCGGCGGCAGCGACTCGACCAGCAGCGGCAGCAGCGATGAAGCACTGCAGAAGATCGGCAAGGGAGAGGGTGAAGTGTCGCTGATCTCCTGGGCCGGTTACGTCGAACCGGAATGGAGCAAGCCGTTCGAACAGAAGACCGGCTGCAAGGTCAACAACAAGGAAGCCGGCACCTCCGACGAAATGGTCGAGCTGATGAAAACCGGGCAGTACGACGGTGTCTCGGCCTCGGGCAACGCCACCGCCCGGCTCGTCGCCGCCGGCCTGGTAGCCCCGGTCAACACTGACCTGGTCCCCAACTACAAGACGGTCTTCGCCGACCTCAAGGACCAGCCGTACAACACCTTCGAAGGCGTCAACTACGGGATCCCGCACGGTCGCGGCGCCAACCTGCTGATGTGGAACGGCAGCGACGTCACCCCGCCGCCTGACTCCTGGAACGTGACGCTCGACCCCAAGGTCGCCGCAAAGTACAAAGGCAAGATCAGCCAGTACGACGATCCGATGTCGATCGCCGAAGCGGCGGTCTACCTGAAGACCCACGAACCGGACCTGGGGATCGAAAATCCCTACGAGCTGAACGAAGACCAGTTCAACGCCGCGATCGGGCTGCTGGAAGAACAGAAGCCGCTGGTCGGCGAATACTGGTCCGAAGCGGCCAAGCAGATCTCCGCCTACGCCGGGGGCGACGTCCAGGTCGGCACCACCTGGCAGTACCAGTACTTCGCGCTGAAGGAAGAAGGCGTGCCGGTCAAGGCCAGCCCGGCGAGCCAGGGCTTCCTGCCGAAGGAGGGTGCGACCGGCTGGTCGGACACCTGGATGATCGCCAAGGACGCCAAACATCCCAACTGCATGTACGAGTGGATGAACTGGATCATCGAACCCAAAGTCAACGCCGAAGTCGCCGAATACTTCGGCGAGGCACCGGCGCAGGAACTCGCCTGCAATGAGACGGCGAACAAGAACTTCTGCGCCGAATACCACGCCGAAGAACCGAAGTTCTGGGAACGGGTCTACTACTGGGAAACCCCGCTTGCCGACTGCGGCAACGGCGAAGAAGATTGCAAGGACTACAACGACTGGGTCAAAGCCTGGACCACGATCAAAGGCTGACCCGGTTCTGATTCATGGCGTCTGACGCGGTCGCGGAGAAGAGGTCGGTCAGCCATCGGCTGTCCGACCTCTTCCACGGCCGCGAACGCCTGCAGGTAGGGGCGCTGCTGGCCGGCCCGGTCGGCTGGCTGGTGATCGGCTATTTGGGCTCCTTGGCCCTGCTGCTGGTCGCCGCCTTCTGGTCGGTGGACCCGCTCAGCGGGCTGACGATCAAGGAATTCACCCTCGAAAACTTCGAAGCGCTGGTCGACGAACCGGTCTACCGGACGATCGCCTGGCGGACGATCCGGACCGCGCTCCTGGTCACGCTCACCGACGCGGTGATCGCCTTCCCGATCGCCTTCTACATGGCCAAGGTGGCGAGCCGGCGCGGCAAGGCGCTGCTGGTCGTCGGGATCCTCTTGCCGCTCTGGTCGAGCTACCTGGTCAAGGTCTACGCCTGGAGGACGCTGCTCTCTGCCAACGGCGCGATCAACTGGGCGCTGGAACCGATCGGCCTCCATGGCCCCGGCTATGGCACCACCGCCGTCTGGCTGGTGTTCAGCTACCTCTGGCTGCCGTACATGATCCTGCCGATCTACGCCGGGCTGGAGCGGATCCCGAACTCGCTTATCAGCGCCTCCGAGGACCTCGGCGCCTCCCCCTTCACCACCTTCCGCCGGGTGATCCTGCCGCTCGCCTTCCCGGCCGTCGTCGCCGGCTCGATCTTCACCTTCTCGCTGACCCTCGGCGACTACATCACCCCGCGCCTGGTCTCCAACGACCAGTTCATCGGCAACGTCATCTACAGCAACATCGCCAACAACCAGCCGTTCGCCGCGGCCCTGGCCCTGATACCGATCGTGGTGATGATCGCCTACCTCCTGGTCGCCCGGCGACTGGGAGCCTTCGAGCACGTCTAGGTGAGGATGCGATGAGACTCTCGAGACGCTCCCGGATGCTGCTGCGGATCGCCGTCGCGGTCGGCCTCGCCTTCATCTACATCCCGCTGATCGTGATCGGGATCTACGCCTTCAACTCGAGCAAGATCCTCGAGTGGCCGCCACCGGGGTTCACCACCCACTGGTTCTCGCAGGCGTTCAAGGACGAGGCGGCGCGCGAAGCCTTCGTCACCTCGATCAAAGCCGGCGTGATCGCAGCGGCGATCGCCCTGGTGCTCGGCACCCTCGCTGCGCTCGCCGTCGCCCGCCACCGGTTCTTCGGCCGCGAGACGATCTCCTTCCTGGTCATCCTGCCGATCGCCCTGCCCGGGATCGTCACCGGCGTCGCGATCTCAAACACCTTCACCCAGGTGCTCGAAGTGCCGCTCAGCCTCTTCACCGTGATCGTCGGCCACGCCACCTTCTGCATCGTCGTCGTCTACAACAACGCCGTCGCGCGGCTGAGGCGGCTCTCGGGCTCCTTCGAGGAGGCCTCGGCCGACCTCGGCGCCCACAGCTGGCAGACCTTCCGCTACGTCACCTTCCCGGGGATGAAAAGCGCCCTGATCGCCGGCGGCCTGCTCGCCTTCGCCCTCTCCTTCGACGAGATCATCGTCACCAACTTCACGATCGGGGCCGGCGAACAGACCCTGCCGATCTGGATCTACTCCAACCTCTTCCGCCCCCACGAACTCCCGATCGTCAACGCCGTCGCCGTGATCGTGATCCTGATCTCGATCATCCCCGTCTACCTAGCCCACCGCCTCGGAGGCGACGAGGGGCCCACCGCCGGCCGCGGCGCCGCCGGCAACATCGACCCCGAGGCCACCGCCGTTCCCTAACCAAATCGGCGTTCGTCCTTTATACGGCTATACCCCCATAAAGGACGAACGCCCTGTCGTGGAAGTGTCACCAGCGCTCGCAGAGGGACCTGGGTGGGGGTCCTGGGTACTTGGCATGGAGCTGAGCCGTCAAGCCCTCGGGCGCCAGCCCATCCCCGATTCACTCAGCGGAGGTGCTCCCAGGACCCCCACCCAGGTCCCTCCTACACCGGCCGCGTCTAGAGGGGAATATTCCCGTGCTTGCGCTTCGGCTGAGCAACCCGCTTGGTCTGCAGCATCCGCAGCGCCCGGATCAGCTTCGGACGGGTCTGGCGGGGCTCGATGACGTCGTCGATGTAGCCGCGCTCCGCCGCCGAATAAGGGTTGGCGAAGTGGGCCTTGTAGTCGTCGATCAGCTTCTGGCGCCGCTCGTCGGGGGTCGGTGAGCTGGCGATGTCCTTGCGGTAGATGATGTTGACGGCGCCCTCGGGGCCCATCACCGCAACCTCCGCGGTCGGCCAGGCGACGTTGTAGTCGGCCAGCATGTGCTTCGAGTTCATCACGTCGTAGGCGCCGCCGTAGGCCTTGCGGGTGACGACGGTGAGCTTCGGCACGGTCGCCTCGGTGAAGGCGTAGAGCAGCTTGGCGCCGTGGCGGATGATCCCGTTCCACTCCTGGTCGGTGCCCGGGAGGAAGCCGGGGACGTCGGTGAAGGTGAGGATCGGGATGTTGTAGCAATCGCAGGTGCGCACGAAGCGGGCCGCCTTCTCGGAGGCCTCGATGTCGAGCACGCCGGCGAGGAAGGCGGGCTGGTTGCCGACGATCCCCACCGGATAGCCGTCGAGGCGGGAGAAGCCGCAGACGATGTTTTTCGCGAAGTGCTCGTGGACCTCGAAGAACTCCTCGTCGTCGACGACGCGGGCGATCACGTCGCGCATGTCGTAGGGCTTCTGCGGATCGTCGGGGACGAGCGTGTCGAGCTCGTCGTCTTCGCGCTCGGGGTCGTCCGAGGGCTCGAAGCGCGGCGGCGCCTCGAGGTTGTTCGAGGGCAGGAAGCTCATCAGGTAGCGCACGTCCTCGAGGCAGCTCTCCTCGTCCTCGGCGGCGAAGTGGGCGACACCCGACTTCGAGTTGTGGCTCATCGCCCCGCCGAGTTCCTCGAACTCGACTTCCTCGCCGGTCACGGTCTTGATCACTTCCGGGCCGGTGATGAACATGTGCGAGGTCTCTTTGACCATGAAGATGAAGTCGGTCATCGCCGGCGAGTAGACGGCGCCGCCGGCGCAGGGGCCCATGATCAGGCTGATCTGCGGGATCACCCCGGAGCACTGGACGTTGCGGACGAAGACGTCGCCGTAAGCGCCGAGGGAGACGACCCCCTCCTGGATCCGGGCGCCGCCGGAGTCGTTGATGCCGATCACCGGCGCCCCGACCTGGGCGGCCAGGTCCATGACCTTGCACATCTTCTCCGCCATCACCTCGCCGAGGCTGCCGCCGAAGACCGTGAAGTCCTGCGAGAAGACGAAGACGGTGCGGCCGTCGATCGTCCCGTGCCCGGTGACGACGGCGTCGCCCCAGGGCCGGTTTTTCTGCATCTCGAAGTCGTAGGTGCGGTGGCGGACGAAGGTGTCGAGCTCCTCGAAGGAACCGGGGTCGAGCAGCTTCTCGATCCGCTCCCGAGCGGTCATCTTGCCCTTCGCATGCTGCTTCTCGACCGCCGCCTCGGAGGCCGAATTTACGGCCGCCTCGCGCAGCTCGCGCAGGTAGGAGAGCTTCTCGTCGTGGGTTTCGGGGTTTCTCTCTCGCATCGGGCGCGGAAGTCTATTTACGCCGCGGGCTCGGTGCCCTCAGACAGACGAAGGGCCCGCCGGAGCGGACCCTTCGTGCTTCCACGATGCGGATTGAGACTACCTAGAGTTCTGCGCAGATCGCGTACGCCACGATCTGCCAGTTGCCCGCCTCTTCGGGGGTCTCGCGACCGGATGCGATCCAGCCGGTGCGGGCGTTGTTCGAGGCGACGGCGGGGTAGTCGCCGTTGAGCGCCACTTTGACGCTGGAGGGCGAGTTGACCCGGGCACCGCCGGCGATGGCTTCCTTGCCCGCGGGGCAGAGGGCGGTGACGTTCTTTTCGTCTTCGGAGTTGTTGGCGCTGGTTTCGGTCACGTAGGTGACGTTCTTGACCAGCTGCTTCCAGACGGCGGTCGAGATCTTCGCCGAGGTGATCGCTTCGTTGTCGATCTTGCCGGTGCCGACCGATTCGGGGCCGAGCTTGGCTTCGGTCACGGCCTTCTTCGCCAGGGCGCCGCTGGTAACGGCTTCCTTGGCGATCTTCGAGCCGGTCACGGCACCCGCTCCGAGGTCGGCGTTGACGACGCCGCCGTTCTTGATTTTCCCGGAGGTGACCGCCTGGGTCTTGATTTTCGCGTTGGTCACAGCCTGCTTGGCGATGTTGACGGCCTTGACCTGGTTCGGTTTCAGTTTGACCGCCGCATACGCGGTGCCGCCCAAGGCGATGAAGAGGGCCATGCAGGACAAGACGTTGGCAGCCGTGAGGTGCCGCTTCAAATTGGTCACTGGTCGGACTCGCTTTCCGGGCCGGCCCCAGCCGACCTTGGTTGGATGGATTTCAAAGAGCTCGTTTGAATCAGACGAAAGGCCGGCGCTGCGGCTCCGCCAGACGGTCGAGGACAGCCTCGAGATCGGCCTCGCCAAGGCCGGAATCCTCGCCGGCCCGCAGCTCGACGCGGGTGCCGAAGCCCTTCTCGGCCATCGTCACCTCAACTCCCTCGACGGTCGCGATCAGCTCCGCCAGCTCGGGCTCGGACTTCATCAGCGTCCTCGAAACCTCGATCATTGGGTGCCGCTTCCACCGTCGCCCGCCGGTTCCTCCCCGCCCGGCGGAGCTGGGACGAACCGTTCAGGGGGGAGAGTTCAGCGCTCCCGATTCTTGACACACCTGAGTGGGTCAAGAATCGGATAGGCGAAGCAGGCAAGCCTGGGCGCTCGCAGCGCGACAACACGGGATCCTGACGCGGCGGCAGCTCTTGGCGCTCGGCTACGGTCGGCGGTCGATCCAACACCGGATCGCGCGGGGGCGGCTCTTCCCGGTGACCGATGGCATTTACGCAGTTGGGTGGCCCGCCTTGAACCAGAAGCGGCGATGGATGGCTGCGGTGTTGGTCGGCGGGGAGTGCGCCGCCCTTAGCCACGGCAGCGCCGCGGCACTATGGGAGATCGGGAATGAGCGGGTCGGCCGCATCGATGTCAGCGTCTTGCGCCGCTGTGAACTGCGTCGTCCCGGGCTGCGAATTCGAGGACGCCCGGCGATGTCAACCGAGGACATCGTCACCCGGGACGATATTCCCGTTACCTCGCCCGCTCGCACGCTTGTCGACATGGCGACGGAATCGGGACCGCTCGCACTCGAGAGGCTGGTCAACAACGTCGACAAGCGAGGCCTCATCGACCCGGAAACCCTTCGAGTAGAGCTTGGCCACTTCAAAGGCGAGCCTGGCGTCCGTCCCCTTCGTCAGCTCCTCGACCAGCTGTTCTTCCAGCTCTCCGACTCGGACCTCGAGATCTACTTTCGACGCATCGTTCAGGTCGCGAACCTGCCGATGCCCCTAAGCAAACAGAGAGTCAACCGATTCGAGGTCGACTTCTTCTGGCCCGATCTCGGACTGGTGGTGGAGACGGACGGCCTCCGCTATCACCGCACGCCCGCCACCCAGACCCGCGATGCTCGCCGCGATCGCGCTCATGTGATGGCAGGAATGACGCCGCTGCGCTTCACCCATTACGAGGTCCGCTACGAACCGCGGCGCGTCAGAACCTCACTCGCGAGGACCATTGCAATGCTGCAACAGCGCATCCGACTTTGAACACAGCCGGGTGGGTCAAGAATCCGATGCGCCTGCTGGGGCTATCGCCGGAGCCCCGGAACGGCCTAGAAGAAAGCGCCGCCCTTGTATTCGCCGAAGACCTCGCGCATGGCGCCGCAGACCTCGCCGATCGAGGCGTTGGCTGCCAGGGCGGCGCGGATCGGGTGCAGGAGGTTGCCCTCGCCGCGGGCGACGTCGCGCAGAGAGTCGAGCTTGGCGTCGACCTCGGCCTGGTCGCGGTTCTCCTTGAAGGCCTTGAGCCGGGCCAGCTGACGCTGCTCGGCCTCGGGGTCGACCTTGAGGATGTCGACGTCGTCGACCTGGTCGGTGACGAATTTGTTCACTCCGACGATCACGTCCTGGCCGCTCTTGTAGCGCTCGTGGTAGGAGAGCGCCGACTCCTCGATCTCGCGCTGCATGAACTCCAGCGCTTCGACCGAACCGCCCAATTCCTCGACCTTCTCCATCAGCTCCTTGGCGCGAAGTTCGATCTCGTCGGTCAGCGACTCGACGAAGTAGGAGCCGGCAAAGGGGTCGACGGTGTCGGCAGCGCCGGACTCGTACGCAATCACCTGCTGGGTGCGCAGGGCGATCCGGGCCGAACGCTCGGTCGGCAGCGCCAGCGCCTCGTCGAAGCCGTTGGTGTGCAGCGACTGAGTGCCGCCGCAGACGGCGGCGAAGCCCTGCAGGGCGACGCGGATGATGTTGACCTCCGGCTGCTGGGCCTGCAGGGTGACGCCGCCGGTCTGGGTGTGGAAGCGGATCTGCATCGATTTCGGGTTCTCGGCCCCGAACCGCTCCTTGACGATCTCCGCCCACATCCGCCGCACCGCCCGGAACTTGGCGATCTCCTGGAAGACGTTGTTGTGGCCGTTGAAGAAGAAGGCGAGCCGCGGCGCGAATTCGTCGATCTTCAGCCCCCGCGCCAGCGCCGCTTCGACGTAGGCGATCGCGTTGGAGAGGGTGAAGGCGACCTCCTGCACAGCCGAGCAGCCCTTCTCGCGGATGTGGTACCCGGAGATCGAGATCGTGTTCCATTTCGGCACGTGCTCGTTGCAGTACTCGAAGAGGTCGGTGGTCAGCCGCATCGTCGGCTCAGCCGGGTAGATGTAGTTGCCGCGCGCCATGTACTCCTTCAGCACGTCGTTCTGGACGGTGCCGCGGAGCTTCTCGGAGGGGACGCCCTGCTCCTCGCCGACCAGCTCGTAGAGCAGCAGCATGATCGCCGCCGGCGCGTTGATCGTCATCGAGGTGGAGACGCCGTCGAGCGGGATCTGGTCGAAGCAGATCCGCATGTCCTCGATCGTGTCGATCGGAACCCCGGTTCGCCCGACCTCGCCATGGCAGAGCGGGTCGTCGGAGTCGCGGCCGAGCTGGGTCGGCAGGTCGAAGGCCATCGAGAGGCCGGTCGAGCCGTGCTCGATCAGGTAGCGGTAGCGCTCGTTGGTGTCCTCCGGGGAGGCGAAGCCGGCGTACTGGCGCATCGTCCAGAGCCGGTCCCGGTACATCCCCTCGTGGATGCCGCGGGTGAAGGGCGGCTCTCCGGGCCGACCGAGGCGCTGATCGAGCCCGGGGGCGACGTCCCCCTCGTCGTAGAGAGGGTTGATCTCGATCCCGGAGTCGGTAAAGACGCGCTCGTCATCGGGGCCGACCACGGGAGCGATCGTGCGATGCGCCTCCTGGGCGCCGGATCCGTCGGCGGGAGCCATCGCGGCGGAGGATATTGCAGCGGAACATCCGCTCGCTTTCGGGGTTGTTACATCAGCAATCCGGGAATAACCTGTTCAGACAACACGAATCGCCGTAAGTCGCCTAAGGGCACAGCAGGGGGCGGCAGCAACGGAGGACTCACATATGACTCAAGCAACCCAGCCACGGATGGCTAGGGGGACCAAGCTGCCTCTGGCGGCACTCGCGGCTGCGCTGTTCGCGCTGCTGGCGTTCGCTCCCTTCGCCTCTGCCACGCCGGACCCGGTCGCCAGCGGCACGACGACCGTCACCCTCAACAAGGGGTGGACCAACTACCTGAAGACCTTCGGGATCAAGATCCAGAAGATCGGCAATGCCAAGGTCACCGCCAAGAAGGCCACCTTCAAGGTCAGCGGCGGCGAAATGGACCCGACCAACGGTCTCGGGACCCTCACCCTCTCCGGCGGCCTCAAGTTCAAGGCCGGCAAGAAGAGTGCGACCGTGAAGGCACTCGTGCTCGACACGGGCAAGAGCGTCCTTACCGCCAAGGTCTCCGGCAAGAAGGTGAAGTTCGCCAACCTCAAGGGACTGAGCTACACCCGCAACGGCTTCGGGGTCAACGTGAACCTGAAGACGTTGAAGCTGAACGGCGCCGCCGCCAAGCAGCTGAACAAGAAGCTGGGTTACGCCAAGGGCAAGCCGAAGCCGTTCATCGGTGGCAAGAAGATCGGCAAGTCCAGCTCCGAAAGCCAGCCGAGCACGGTGGCGATCATCCCGGGCGGCAACGTCAGCTTCAAAGCCGACCAGGAACTGCTGCTGAAGCTGAAAGACGTGGAAACCAACGCCTCGGTGATCGCCCCGACCACCGAAAAAGGCCTTGGCAACTACGAGCTTCCGATCACCGGAGGCAACATCGCGCCGAGCGGCGCGGCAGGTCAGGTCCAGACGGCCGGTGGCCTGCTGCTGACGCAGAAACTCCCGACCGGTCCTACCACGGCACTGGAAACGGAAATCACGCTCGGCAACATGTGGCTCGACCTGTCGGCGAAAACGGTGACGGTCGAAGTCGTCGCCAAATCCAACGCCAGCAGCAGCCTCAACCTCGGCAACCTGGGACGCAGCTCGATCGCCGACCTGACGATCACGGGCGTCACCGCCGATCCGACGGCTCGCACCGTCAGCGTCAGCTCCTCGGCGGTTCTCCAGCCGATCTCGGCTGAAGTGCTCGAGGGTTTCGTCAAGGTCTACCAGGCCTATTACGAAGCGGGTGTTTATGCCGCTACCTGTGGGGCCCTGCCGAACAATTGCGAATCGGCAGACCCGACTGAAAAAGCGGGCGAAGAAGCATTCGCCAAAGCGAAAGCCAAAGAACTAGCGGAGAAAAGAGTCGAAAAAGACCACATCACCGCCGGCAACCCGCTGGGCACGTTCGCGTTCACGGTCCAGACCCAGTAACGCAACAAGCTCGCTGCATCGCGAGAGGGGGCGGCCTTCGGGCCGCCCCTTTTTCTTGGCCGGTCGCCGGATCCTCGGCTAGTCGCCGGCGCCGACGAGGCGCTCGACGCCGCTCTGGTCGATCGTCCGCCGCAGGCCCTCGGTGAGCTCCACCTTCGGCGCCCAGCCGAGCAGATCGCGGGCCCGCCCGATGTCGGGGCGCCGCTGTTTCGGGTCGTCGGTCGGAAGTGCCTCGTAGACGATCTCCGAGCGCGAATCGGTCAGCTCGACAACCTGCTTGGCCAGCTCCAGCAGCGTGAACTCGTTCGGGTTGCCGATGTTCACCGGCGTATGCACGTCCGACCCGGCGAGCCGGACGATGCCGTCGATCAGGTCGTCGACGTAACAGAAGCTGCGGGTCTGGCTGCCGTCGCCGAAGACCGTCAGCGGCCGGTCCTGCAGCGCCTGGCGCAGGAAGGTCGGGATCGCGCGGCCGTCGTGGGCACGCATCCGCGGGCCGTAGGTGTTGAAGATGCGGACGATCGCCGTGTCGACGCCCTGCTGGCGGTGGTAGGCCATCGTCAGGGCCTCCGCGTAGCGCTTCGCCTCGTCGTAGACGCCGCGCGGGCCGATCGGGTTGACGTGGCCCCAGTAGTCCTCTTTCTGGGGATGCACCTCCGGGTCGCCGTAGACCTCGCTGGTCGAGGCGATGAGGAAGCGGGCCCGCTTCCACTTCGCGACTCCGAGCATGTGGTGGGTCCCGTGCGATCCGACTTTGAGCGTGTGCAGGGGCAGCCGCAGGTAGTCGATCGGGCTCGCCGGCGAGGCGAGGTGGTAGACGAAATCGACGTCCTCGGGGATGTCCACGTAACTCGTGATGTCGACGTGGCGGAACTCGAACCGCTCGTCGCGGATGTGGGCGATGTTCTCCAGCGACCCGGTCTCGAGGTTGTCGAGGCAGATCACCCGGTGCCCGTCGCCGAGCAGCCGCTCGCAGAGATGGGACCCGAGGAACCCGGCGCCGCCGGTGACTACGCAGGTGCTCACGGTGGCGATCCTAGCGGGCCGTCCCTTCTCTGGACGTTCCTCGGAGCCCCCCTGCAATTTCCGTGCTTTCGGACTGGGGCATTTGTCCAACAGGGGGGAGAGACGTACCCCTTCCGTAACTGACGCTGCAAATGTGCGAACGAGACGACTCGAACAGCAGGGGAAGCGGAACTGTGGGAACAATCGGCGCCGAGCTGGCGCGGTCACGCCTGGGAGCGGACGAAGACGCCGCCCGCAAGCGGGCTGCCGTCGAGACCTACGCTCGCCACGAGAGGGCGCTTCGGCGAACCGCCCACCGCTATTCGCTCTGCGCCGACGATGCCGACGACGCGCTGCAGCGCGGGCTGGAGATCCTCCTGCGCAAAGCGCCGACGGCGGATCCTCGGGAGCTCGTCAAGTGGATGCAGACGGTGGTCAAGCACGAGGCCCTTGCGGTCCGCCACGACCGCGAGCGCGTCCTGGCCGGGCCGGCGGCCCTCGCCACCGAGGCCGATGCCGAGGACTGGGTCGACCGCCTCCCGTCCCTTGCCGACGGACCGGAGGAAAGGCTCGAGCGGCGCGAGGCTGTGGCCCGCAGCCGCGAGGCGCTCCAGGCGCTGAAGCCACAGGAGCTGCGGGCGCTGACCCTGCTGGCGGAGGGCTACTCCTACGCCGAGATCGGGCAGATCACCGATTGGAGCAGGACGAAAATCAACCGCTGCCTGGCCGAGGGGAGGGAGCGGTTCCGCCGCCTCATCGCGCGCACCGAAGACGGCAGCCGCTGCACCGAGATGGGGCCGCTGCTCTCGGCGTTCTGCGACGGCGAGGCCGGCCCCCGGGAGACCGCCGAGCTGCGCGAGCACCTGCGGGCCTGCCCCGCCTGCCGCGCGACCCTGCGAGCCTACCGAGCGGCCCCCGTCGCAGCGGGAGCGCTGGCCCCTGCCCTTCCGCTCCACCGATCTCTCTGGGAACGAGCCCGGGATGCGCTCGGCGAACTCCCCGCCCGGATCGGTGGCAGCCGCGGCGAGTCGATCGGGCAGATCGCGGGTGGTGGTGGCGCCAGCGGCGCCGGACTCACCGGGCTCGTCAAGGTGGCTGCCCTCTGCGTGGCCACCGCCAGCGGCGCGGGCGCCTGCGTCGCGACCGGCATCCTTCCCACCCCTTTCGCCACCGAAGAGGGCTCTCACCGCATCGAGCACCGGCAGGAGCGGCGGCTGGCGGACCTGCCCCAGCCCGAGCCCTCGGCGGCCGAAGCGGCGCCCGCTCCCGAGCCGGATCCGAAGCCCACCCCAAAGCCCGAACCCCGCGCCGAACCCGCGCCCCAGACGGAAGCACCGGCGGAAGGTGAACCTCTCCCGGCCGAACCCGAACCGGTCAGCGGCGAAACGCTCGAAACGAGCTCCGCGCCGGCGCCGGAACCCGTCGCCGAACCGGCTCCGTCCGCCGACAGCGGCAGCGCCGCAGGGGAGTTCGGTCCGTGAGTCGCTTCCGGAGAATCCTCGCTGCGGGAATCGCACTTGCCGCGGTCTTCGTTGTCGGCACCCCGACGGCCGGCGCCTCGATCTCCAACTCCTGGCAGGTGGACCCCCAGTTCTACATCCACATGGAGCAGGTGCCAGGGATGGCGGCAGGTGGGACGAAGGCGGCATACCGCCTGCTCGATCCCGAGGGTGATCTCGCGGGAAAGCCGTTCGAGCTGACCCCGGACAATCCGACCGCCCTGGTCCAGGTTCCAGCGCCCGGGGCCTACACCCTCGACAGCCAGCTCGAGGACGCAGCAGGGCAGGTACTGCGCCGCGCGAGCGTGGTACTGCGCTTCGACGATGCCGTTCCTGCGCCTCCTGCCCTGCGCGCTCCGGGCCGTTGGCTGCCAGGGGGAGAACCGGTGGTGCTCGAGTTCGATCCACCCACCGGGCCGCTGCCGGCCTCGGGCATCCGCGGCTACGAGGTCACGGTGAACGGCGGCGACGCGCGCTTGGCGGAACCGGGCGACTCGTTCCCGCTCGGCTTCCTCCCGGAGGGCGTCAACCAGGCTCGGGTGGTGACGGTGTCGGGTTCCGGGATGCGCTCTGAGGCTCGGACCGTCACGCTCGCGGTTGACGCAACGGCCCCGGACGTCTCCCTCCAGGGCCTCCCCACCCGTTGGAGCAGCGGGCCGGTGAAACTCACCGCGATCGCACACGACTCCCTCTCCGGGATGGAGGCGGCCGGGGTGGAGGGTCCGTTCACGGCGATCGCCGTCGATGGCAGTTCTCCCACCACGGCGCCGGGCCCTGCCGCGTCGACCTGGCTCGGCGGCAGCGGCGTGCACACGGTGCGCTTCTACGGTCGCGACGCCGCCGGCAACATCGGCGACGGCGGGCCCGGTTCACCGCCGCCGCGCACGGCCCTCGTGGGGATCGACGAAGAGCGCCCGCGGGTCGAGTTCGCCGCCGCTCAGGATCCGGCCGATCCGGAGTGGATCGAGGCCCTCGTCAGCGACGCGCTCTCTGGTCCGAGCTCAGCCGAGGGCTCGATCGCCGTCCGGCCTGCTGGAACCCGGGCACGGTTCGAGCCTCTGCCCACTCGCGTCAGACCCGGAGGCATGGTCGCACGATGGAACTCCGACTCCTACCCGCCGGGCAAGTACGAGTTCCTCGCGACCGGCTTCGACGCGGCCGGCAACTCGGCGACCGGCAGCAGGCGCGTACACGGCGGCAGGATGGTCCTCGTCAATCCCTTGAAGACACAGGTGATGCTGTCGTCGACGCTCACCGGCGTTCGCTTCGGTGGCTCTCTGCGGCGCACCTTCGGGGGGCCGGTCCCGGGACAGACGCTCGCGGTCACCGAGACCTTCGTGGCCGGATCCGAATCACGGCAGCGGATCACTTACCTCCGCACCGACCCAGACGGTGGCTTCTCGCTGCGCTTGGAGCCGGGGCCCAGCCGGAAAGTGAGCGCGAGCTTCGCCGGCAGCCGCGTGCTCACCCGGGCCGGCGGCCCGATCGCTCATTTCGCCGCCGCGACGGCGATCCGGTTTGGCGCCTCCACTGCCACCGCGGTAGTCGGCGGCAAGCCGGTCCTGTTCAGTGGCAGGGTCGGGGCCCTGGGAGCGCGGCGTGCGGTGAGCGGGCTTCCGGTCGAGCTGCAGTTCCGCTATCCGGGCGCCGGCTGGAGCGAGTTCCGGACGGTCGAGGCCGACAGCCGCGGTCGCTTCCACTACGCGTACCGATTCAGCGACGACGACAGCCGCGGCGTCCGCTTCCGGTTTCGCGCCTACGTAAAAGGCCGCGAGGGCTGGCCCTACGGGCCAGGCGCCTCGCGGCCTGTGAGCGTCAGAGGACGCTGATGCTGCTTACCGCAGAGCGGCGAGCTGATCGGAGACGCTGCCGACCAGGCCCTGGGCGCTGTCGACGACACCCTGGGCGCGGGAGGTCTGCTCCTCGACCGCCTTGCGGACGCGCTGCTCGACCTCGTTGCGGTTGCGCTTGATCGTGGTCTCGACCTCGCGGCGGCGGTTGCGTGCCTCACGCTCGACCTGGTTGCGGGTCTTGCGGGCCTCGGTGATCGCTTTGCGGCGGGCAGTGGTGCCGCGGCGCTCGGTCCGCTTCAGCGATTTACGCAGGTTGCTGCGGTAGCTCTTGATCTGCCGCTCGGCTTTGCTGCGGTCGGTCCACGGCTCGACCAGCTCGGAGACGCGGTCGCTGACCGTGAGGACGGCGCCGACCGGGACGTCGACGGCGGTCTGAACCACGGCCTGGACCTGGTTTTTCTCAGCGGCAGCGGTCTTGGTGGCGGCGCGCTTCGTAGCTTTCGCGGTTTTGGCCGCGGATTTTTTCGCTTCGGTGGTGGCGCGTTTCGCCTGGGTTTTCGATTTGCTGGCGTTGCTTTTGCTCTCTGCCATAGGAAGAAAACACCTCTTCAGTCTTGAATTGGGGGCTTGGGGATGAGCCCGAGTGTAACGAACATAAGTTCGTAGGAACACACGTTTGTAAACCGCCTGGAAAGAAGGGTTACGCGGCTCTTGGCCAACTGGGCGGCGCGAACGGTCGCGAGGCCGTCCTCGCCGTTTGCGGCCGCCATCGGGTAGCGCGAGTCGAGGTCGAGCATCGCCTCGCTGAGGTCGCCCTCGCCGAAGGCGACGACCCCACCCGCCTCGCGGACGATCAGCTGCGCGGCGGCGGCGTCGACCGAGCGGCAGGAGCGCAGGCTCAGCATCGCGTCGAAGCGGCCGGCGGCGACGTAGGCGGCGGTGATCGCGATCGCGCCGACGACCCGCAGCCGGAAGACCTTCCCGGTCAGGGCCTCGAGGGCGGGCAGCGCCCACTCCGGCTCGGCCGACTCGACGCCGACGACCTCGAGCCGCTCGCCCGGCACCGTCGACCCGCACCGCCTCACCGTTCAACCGGGCGCCCTCGCCGCGGCGCGCCGATGAACTCCTCGTCGGCGCCGAAGTCGTGGACGAAGCCGAACTCGACGTCGGCCATCGAGGGGCCCGAGGCGACGGCGATGCGAGACGGCGAAGGAGGGAATCGTGCGGCGCGCGTTCAGCGAGCCGTCGATCGGGTCGATCACCACCCGCGCCTCGCCACCCGAGCCGAAGCTGACTTCGCCGCGCTCCTCGGAGACGGCGACGAAAGAGGCCCCCTCGGCGGCGAGGCGGTCGAGCTCGGCGAAGACGACGTCCTCGCAGCGACGGTCGATCGACAAGCGTGCGGTCGCCGCCCTCGCCGATCCCCTCGTAGACGGTTCGGTCCTCGCTCGTCCGCGCGGCAGCGAAGATCGGGCGCTGGGCAGCGACGATGCGGCGGCAGATCGCCGGCCAGTCGGCGGAGAGGACGTCCATCGGCCGGATGCTAGAGACGTCGGCGCCGCGCTAGCGTTGAGCGATGCGTGAGCAGCAGCCAGCAGCCGAAACCGCCGTCTCGGAGCGCGAGCGGAGCGGTCGGCCCACGGCGAGGGCCCACTGCTGATCGTCGGCGCCGCCGGGACCGGCAAGACCGAGCTCCTCGCCCGCCGCCTGGCGCATCTGGTCGCAGCCGGGTCCCGCCCCGAGAACGTGCTCACGATCGGCTTCCCGCCAGGCCACCGCCGCGGCGCCTGCGCGAGCGCTGCGAGGCGCTGCTGGAGGGCTCCTTCGAGGAGCTCTGGATCGGCAGCTGGGACGCAATCGGCGAGCGGCTCCTGCGCGAGTACTCCGAGGAGGCCGGGCTCGACCCGTTCTTCGACGTCCTCGGCCGCGCCGAGCGGCTGGCGATGCTGCTCGACCGCCTCGACCAGCTGCCACTGCGCCGGCACGAGATCCGCGGCAACCCGGCCGGCCTGCTGGCTCGGCTGCTGGCTCGGATCGATCGACTGAAGGCCGAACGCTCGGGGCCGACCAGCCTCTCCGAGCGGGCCCGGGCTCGAGCGGCGGGAGCCACCGAGGAGGCCGAGCGCGAGGCGGCCCGGCGCGAGCTCGAGTTCGCCGAGCTCTACGCCGCCCACGACCGCATCCTCGCCGAGTCCGGCAGCCTCGACCGCGGCGACGTCTTCCTCGCCCTCGACTGCCTGCTGGTCGAGCGGCCCGACGTGCGGCGACAGATCGCCGAGCGCTTCGCTGTACCTGATGGTCGACGAGCTCGAGGAGACGACCGCGGCGCAGCGGGCGCTCGCTCGAGTCGCTCGCCGCCGACAACCCGAACCAGGTCTTCGCGCTCGAGAGCGGCGAGGGGGCAACCGCGGCCGAGGGCTGGTTCGACGACGTGCACCCCGAGGGCGAGGCGGATCCTGCTCGAGCAGCGCTTCCGCGATCCCCGGCGCGGCTTCTGGCGCTGCAGCAACGAGCGGGCGCAGGCGCAGGCCGTGGCGCGCGGCGGTCGAGCACCTGGTCGCCGCGCGGGACGGCGCCGGAGGAGATCTGCGTCCTCGTCGCCGACCCGGCCAAGCAAGGGCGGCGCCGTCGCCGCGGCGATGGAGGAGCGCGGGATCCCCTTCCACCTCTCCGGCCCGACCGCGCTCTTCCAGCGGCCGGAGGTGCGCGACGCGATCGCCTGGCTGCGGGTCCTCGCCGACCCCGACGACTCGGCCGCGGCGGCGCGGGCGCTGACCCGGCCGCCGGTCGAGCTGCGCTCCGGCGACCTGGCGCGGCTGACGACGATCGCCCGGCGGCGCAAGCAGGACATGGTCGCCGGCCTGCGAGGCGGCGCTCGACAGCCCCCAGTTCCAGCCCGAGGCGCGGGAGCGGATCCAGTCCTTCCTCAAGCTCTACAACGCCGCCGCCGCGGTGATGGAGGAACGCCGGGCCGACGTCTTCGTGCGGCGGCTGATCGAGCAGGTCGGGCTGCGGCGCCAGCGCCTCTTCGCCGCCCAGCCCGAGGTCGCCGAGCGGCTGCTCGGCCTCTCGCGGCTGGCCGAGCTGGCGACCGCCTGGGCGCGGCGCGAGCCGCACGGCTCGACCCGCGGCTTCGTCGCCTACCTCAGCGCCGTCGCCGAGGCCGGGGTCGAAGCCGACCGGACGGCGAGGAGCCGCGCTCGCCCGGCGCGGTCCACGGGATGGCGGTCGAGGCGGTCAAGGGGCTCGGCTTCGACCACGTCTTCGTGCTCGGGCTGGAGGAGGAGCGCGACTGGGAGCGGATCGGCTGGCCGGCGCGCAGCGGCCTGGTCCTCTCGCGGCTCGAGCGCAGCGAGGAGCGGCGAGGCGGCACGCCCCTCGCGCTTCTACGAGCGAGGCGCTGGCCGCGCGCGGCGGCCGAGGAGGAGGAGCACGAGGAGGAGCTGTTCGGCCCCGCCGAGGGCCTGCACGCGACCTACCGGACGCTGCGCGAGCAGGTGCTGGAGGCCTCCTGGCGGGCCGGGCGCGAGCTCTCCGAGCCGCGGCTCGACACCGCGATCGACGTCAACCGGGCGATCGCCCGCTACCTCGAGCTGCTGAAGCTGGCGGCGCTGGCGCAGCGGCCCGGGGACGAGCCGACGGCGGAGGCGATCGAGGCGGTCAACGGGCTGCTGCGCCAGGTCGCCACCCCCGAGCAGCAGGCCGAGCTCGACGCCTCCTCGCTCGACGCCTACCTGCTCGACTCCGAGCGCGAGCGGGGCCGCCGGCTGCGACCTGATCGCCGCCCGCGAGGAGCCCTCGCTGGAGGCCTTCCTGCCGCGCCGCGGCGACGGCATGCTCAGCCTCTCGGCCTCGGACCTCACCCTCTACCTGACCTGCCCGCTGAAGTACAAGTTCGCGCGCGTCTTCGGCATCCCGCAGGAGCCGACGATCAACCAGCGCTTCGGCATCCTCTTCCACAACGTCCTCGAACGCTTCCACAAGGAGCCGCCGGAGAACCCCGAGGACGGGCTCGCAGATGCTGAACCGGCTCTTCGAGACCGGCTGGCGCCGCACCGGCTTCGGCTCCACCGACGACGAGCTGCAGTTCCGCGACCGCGCCCGCGAGGCGCTGCGCCTCTACTGGGAGAACGAGCGCGAGTCCGAGGGCGAACCGGTCTGGCTGGAGAAAAAGTTCGACTTCAAGGTCGGCGACCACCACGTCCGCGGCCGCGTCGACCGGGTCGACCGCCTGCCCGGACGGCGACTACGAGCTGATCGACTACAAGACCGGCGAGCGCAAGACCGCCGACGACCTCGAGAACGACCTGCAGCTGGCGCTCTACCGGCTGGCGGCGCGCGAGGCCTGGGACATCGAGGCCAGCACCGGCAGCTACTACTACGTGCTCGACGCCGACAAGGTCGCCGCCCCGACCAAGCCCGACGACGCCGAGCGGGTCGAGCGCACCGTCCTCGCAGGTCGGCGAGGGCATCCTCGGCCAGGACTTCGAGCCGCGCCCCTCCCCCAGCGTCTGCAGCTGGTGCGACTACCGCCTGATCTGCCCGGCGGCAGAGTCGTAGCCTCAGAGACGACGGGCGCTGAGGGGAGCGAAAACCAAGCAGCTCGAGGACGCAGGGAAGCGAGTGAGGGGAGCGCACTTTCTGCGCGTGACCCGAACGAGCGACCGAGGACGCCGAGATGCGCCGGTTTGCAGCCCCCTCAGCGCCCGTCGCCGCGCTGGCGGAGGAAGCGCTGGAACTCGCGGGCGATGGTGTCGGCGGAGGGCAGGTCCTCGCCCTCCTCGTCGAGCAGGTCGACCTGTTCGGCCTCGATCCGCGCGACCAGCTCCTCGATCTCCGGGTTGGCGGCGACGGCGCGGCCGATCTGCTCCTCGTAGTCGGCGGTTTCCTCCTCCAGCTCGGAGGCCTCGACGGCGATCCCGGTCAGGCCCTCGAGCCGGCGCAGCAGGGCCAGCGCCGCCTTCGGGTTGGGGACGGCGGCGACGTAGTGCGGCACCGCGGCCCAGAGCGAGGCGGAGTCGATCCCGGCCTGGCGGCAGAGGTCGTGGACGACGCCGACGATCCCGGTCGGGCCCTCGTAGTTGGAGCGCTCGAGGTCGAGCTCTTCGACCAGCTCGTGCGCTGGAGGCGAGGCCGGTGATCGGCACCGGCAGGGTGTGGGAGACCTCGGCGATCAGGGCGCCGAGGGTGATCACCATGCTCGACCCCGAGCGCGTCGGCGGCGGTCGCGATCGTCTCCGAGAAGGTGCGCCAGCGCAGGTTCGGCTCGGTCCCGTCGAGCAGGACGAGGTCGCGGTCGGCGCTCGGGACGCGGGCGGCGATAGAGGTTGTTCTCCGGCCACTCGATCCGGCGGGTCTGGCCTTCGTCGAGGGTGATCGTCGGCCGGGTCGACTGGAAGTCGAAGTAGTCCTCGGGGTCGACCCTGGCGACAGCTCGGCGTCGAGCGAGTCGGCGACCGCGCCGAGCGCGGTCGAGGCGGCGGCGGCGGCGTCGTTCCAGCCGCGGAAGGCGCAGACCAGGACCGGCGAGCGCAGATGCGGCAGATCGCCTTCCCAGGTGCAGCGAATCCACGCTTTGAGCGTAGACGATGCGAGTCGCGCACCCGTCGTTCAGGCGGTGCGAGCGCGGCGGACCAGCTGGGCGGCCATGAACAGGGCCAGCGCCGCGAAGGAGAGCTGCAGGGCGCGTTCGGAGACGTTGTTGGCGACGGCGACGCCGACCAGGACGCCGAGCGGCGAGAGGACGCCGATGATCGAGCGCCTCGCGCAGGCGGACGTTGCCGTAGCCGTTCTGGCGGTAGGCGCCGACGAGGGCGACGATCGACGATCATCAGCAGCGAGGTCGACTCCGCCTCGACCTGGGTGAGGCCGAGGAAGATCGTCAGCGCCGGGACGAAGAGGACGCCGCCGCCGACCCCGACGAGGCCGCCGGCGAGGCCGCCGACGAGGCGATCAGGACCGCCGCCAGCTCGTTCATCTCGCCGCCCCGCTCACGGGAGGATCAGCTCGATCGCGATCGCGACCAGCAGGCGCGGCGAAGAGGTAGGAGACGGCGCGCTGCGGGATCCGCTGCTGGATCGCGGTCCCGAGGACGACGCCGAGCGACCGCCGGGATCGCCAGCAGCAGCGCCGGTGCCGACGTGGACGTTGCCGTAGATGCCGCCCTGGGCGAGCGCGCCGAGCAGGCCGATGAGGACGATCGCGGCGAGGCTGGTGCCGGTCGCGAGGCGCTCGCCGTAGCCGAACCAGAAGATCAGCAGCGGCACGATGACGGTGCCGCCGCCGACCCCGAAGAGGCCGCTGAAGACGCCGGCGAGGGTGCCGATCGCCGCCAGCTTCCAGATCGTCGTGGTCCGAGGGCGTCGCTCGGCGGCGGGCATCCGGCGATACTAGATGCCGTGCCTCGCGAATCCGAGACGGGGGACGGCGCCTGGGCGGCGCTGCTCGAGCCGCTGCGCGACGCGAGCCCGGCCGAGCGGCGATCCTCACCGACGTCGACGGCACCCTGGCGCCGATCGTCGAGCGGGCCGAGGACGCGGCGGTGCCGGCGGCGGCGCGCGAGGCGCTGGCGGCGCTGAGCGAGCGCTACGCCTGGTCGGCTGCGTCTCCGGGCGGCGGGCCGAGGAGGCGCGGCGGCTGGTCGGCCTCGACGCGCTCGCCTACGCCGGCAACCACGGCCTCGAGCTGCTGCTGCCGGGCGACGGAGGCGCCGCGGCCCGACCCCTCGCTCGCCGGGCGCGAGACGCGAAGCCGCCGAGTTCCTCGCCGGCGTCGACGGCGAGCGACTCGCGGGTGCCGGGCTGCGGCCGCGAGGACAAGGGACCGATCCAGGCGCTGCACTGGCGCGGCGCCGACGGACGAGGCGGGCGCCGAGGCGCGCGCCCACGAGATCGCCAGTCGAGGCCGGCCAGGCCGGGCTCGAACCGCACTGGGGCCGCAAGGTGCTCGAGCTGCGGCCGGTCGGCGGCGGCGGCAAGGACGCCGCGGTCGCCTCGCTGCTCGCCGACGACGGGCTCGACCGCGCCGCCTACGCCGGCGACGACCGCACCGACCTCGACGCCTTCCGCCGCCTGCGCGAGCTGCGCGAGGAGGGCGAGCTGAGCGCCGCGGTCTGCGTCGGCGTGCTCTCGCCGGAGGCGCCGGCGGAGCTGGCCGAGGAGTCCGACCTGACCGTCGACGGCCCCGACGGCTGGCTGGCGATCCTCGAGTGGCTGGCGGCGTGAGCGCGGTGCCCTACACCGACCTGCTCCGCGTCACCGTCTTCGTCACCGCCGCCGAGGCGACCGTGCTCGGGGCGATCACCGCGCTCGCCGCCAACCGCGACGGCGACACGACGATCGATCCTCGTCGCCGCCGCCTGGTGGCTGGTCGCGCTGGCGATCGGCTTCTACCTCGGCCGGCCCGCGCGCGCCGCCGACGACGTCCGCGACGCCCTCGCCCGCGCCCGCACCGCCACCTCGCTGCCGCACCGAGACCCCGGCCCGGATCGCCTTCGGCCGCCTCTGGCCGATCGGCCTCACCGCGGTCGTCGCCGGCGTCCTCGGCATCTTCTTCCCCGGCGTCGCCGCGATCGGCGCCGGCTACGCCCTGATCGTCTCGCCTCGCCTGGCACACCCGCGAGGCGGCGGTGCTGGGGATCGAGCAGCGCGACGGCGTCAAGTTCTACGTCGTCCCCAACTCCGCCCTGCACCCGGTCGAGCTGGTGCGGGCGCCCGGGCTGCGCAGCGACCGCCTGCTCGGCACCTAGGCGCTCAGCGCTTGCAGCAGCTTCTTGAACTCGCGCCCAGCTGCGGGTGTTGGCGACGTCGGCGGCGGTCAGCCAGGCGCGGCGGGCGGTGGCGACGGCGTAGGCCATGTTGTCGAGGGTGTCGACGCCGTGGGCGTCGGTGTTGAGGACGATCGTGACGCCGGCGTCGACGGCGAGGCGGGCGTGGTGATCGGAGAGGTCGCGGCGGTTGGGGTTGCCGTTGATCTCGATCATCGTGCCGGTGCGCGCCGCCGCCTCGGCGACCGCCTCGACGTCGATCCCGTAGGGCTCGCGGCGGCCGATCAGGCGGCCGGTGAGGTGGCCGATGCAGTCGACGTCGGGGTTCTCGATCGCGGCGAGGACGCGCTCGGTCATCTCCTTTTCGGAGATCGAGAAGGAGGTGTGGACGCTGGCGACGACCCAGTCGAGCGCCGCGACCAGGTCGTCGGGGTAGTCGAGCGAGCCGTCGAGGCCGATGTTGATCTCCGAGCCGGCGAGCAGGCGGAAGCCCTTCTGCTCTGCCCTTGTTCCAGGCGCGGATCTCCTCGATCCGCTCCCAGAGGCGCTCGGCGGTGACGTGGTCGCCGAAGCCGTGGCTGGCCGAGTGGTCGGTGATCGCCAGGTAGGCGTAGCCGCGGTCGCGGCCGCCTCGGCCATCTCCTCGAGCGTGTTGCGGCCGTCGGAGAGGGTGGTGTGGGAGTGGAGGTCGCCCTGGATGTCGGCGAGCTCGACCAGGTCGGGCAGCTTGCCTTCGCGCGCCGCCTTCAGCTCGCCGCGGCCCTCGCGCAGCTCCGGCTCGATGTAGGCGTAGCCGAGGCGCTCGTAGACCGCGCTCCTCGGTCGCGCAGAGCTCGACCTCGCCGCTCTCGGTCTCGGTGATCCCGTGCTCGGAGACCGAGAGGCCGCGGCCGACCGCCTCTTCGCGCAGCTGCACGTTGTGGGCCTGGGAGCCGGTGAAGTGCTGCAGCAGGTTGCCGAAGGCGGCCGGCGGCGACGATCCGCAGGTCGACCGAGACCCCGTTGTGGGTCTGGGCGCGGACGCCGTTGGGGCCGGGGTTGCCGGCGGCGGCGATCAGCGGGTGGGCGGCCAGGTGCTCGGCGAGCGCGCGTCGGCTCCTCGGCGGTGGCGATCAGGTCGATGTCCTTGCAGGTCTCGGCCCAGCGCCGGACCGAGCCGGCGACCTCGACCCGGTTGGCGGCCGGGTGCTCGCGCAGCGCCGCCGCCAGCTCCTCGGCGATCGGCGCACCTTCGAGAGCAGCAGGCGGCCCGGGCCCTCGCCCGGCTCGCCGAGCCGCTCGAGCGCGGCGAGGATGTTCTCCTCGGCCTTCGGGCCGAGGCCTTTGACGTCGCGGATCTTCTCCCCCTCGGCCGCCTCCTTCAGGTCCTCCATCGAGGCGATCTCGAGCTCGTCGAAGAGCCGGCGGGCGGTTTTCGCGCCGACCCCGGGGACCCGCGTCACCTCGATCAGGGTCGGCGGGAACTTCGCCTTCAGCTTCACCGCGGCGGGGATCTCGCCGGTCTCGAGCAGCGCGTCGATCTTTTCCGCCAGCGTCTTGCCGACCCCGGGGATCTCGGTCGCCCGCCCCTGCGCCGCCAGCTCGGCGACCGAGACCGGGCTCTCGCGGATCGCCTTGGCGGCGGTGCTGTAGGCGAGGACCCGGTATTTGACGGCGCCGTCGAGCTCGTAGAGGACTCCCAGCTCTTCCAGCGCGGCGGCGATCTCGGCGTTGGTCACGGAGCCAAGGAATAGCATCGCGCCGATGCCGAGTCCCCCGGCGGCCCCGCTTGGCTGGTCCTTCCGACCTACAACGAGGCCGAGAACATCGAGCCGCTTCGTCGAAGCCGCGCGCGGCGAAGCTGCCGGCCCGGCGCGCAGGTGCTGATCGTCGACGACAGCTCGCCCGACGGGACCGGCGAGATCGCCGACCGGCTCGCCGAGCGCGCACGAGAACGTCAGCGTCCTGCACCGGCCGCGCAAGGAAGGGCTCGGCCCCGCCTACATCGCCGGCTTCCGCCGGGCGCTCGCCGGCGGGCGCCGGCCTGATCCTGGAGATGGACTCCGACTTCTCCCACGACCCGGCCTACCTGCCGCGGCTGCTGGAGGCGGCGCAGCGGGCCGACGTGGTGCTCGGCTCGCGCTACGTGCGCCGGCGGCGGGGTCAGCGACTGGGGGCCGCTGCGGCGGGCGATCAGCCGCGGCGGCAGCACCTACGCGCGGCTCGTCCTCGGGCGTCGACGTCCAGCGACCTGACCGGCGGCTTCAAGTGCTTCCGGCGCGAGGTGCTGGAGGCGATCGACCTCGACGCGGATCCAGCGCCCGCGGCTACGCCTTCCAGGTCGAGATGACCTACCGGGCGATCCGCGCCGGGCTTCAAGGTGGTCGAGGTGCCGATCGTCTTCCGCGACCGCCGGGTCGGCAGCTCGAAGATGGACCGGGCGATCGTCGCCGAGGCGATCTGGCGGGTGCCGCTGCTGCGCTTCGGTCCGGCAGGTCGCGAAGTCCGAACCGCTCTGGACGGCCGCTATACTTTCTGAAGTATTGAGCTGACGAACCTCGATCCGGGAGACCGATATCCAGTGACTGGCAAACTGACCGACGTAACCGACGCCACCTTCAAAGCCGACGTGCTCGACGCCGAGGGCCCTGTGCTCGTCGACTTCTGGGCACCCTGGTGCGGTCCGTGCCGCGTCGTCCACCCGGTCCTCGAGGAGATCGACGCCGAGCGCGAGGACCTCAAGATCGTCTCGCATCAACGTCGACGAGAACCAGCAGACGGCGGCCAGTACGAGGTCCTCTCGATCCCGACGATGATCCTCTTCAAGGACGGCGCGATCGCCAAGAAAGTCGTCGGGGCGATGCCGAAGCGGCGCCTCGAGGCCGAGCTGGAGCCGGCGCTCGCCTAGCGGCGACGCCGCTCCCACCTCCCATGCCGTTCGTTCACGTCCACTGGTTCGAGGGCCGCTCCGACGAGCAGAAGGCGGAGATCGCCAAGCGGATCGAAGCGGCGCTGATCGAGGTCGCCGGCGTCTCCCCGGAGCACTGCTGGGTGAAGTTCTCCGACTCGACGAAAACCGACTTCATCATCGGGGAAGCACCTAAGGACTGAGCAGCTTTCTGGCGGAGGGTGCCGGTGTCGCCTCTCCGGAATTGACCTCCCCTCCGCTTCGCTGCGGGGAGAACCTGCTGCGCGCTTCGCGCAAGCACCAGATTGCATATCGCCGAACATTCCTCCGAGGGACACCGGCACCCTCCCACGACCGTAGTTCGGCAGACCCCGAACCCTGGACCGTCAAATAAGCGCTGTCGCTAGGAGGGACGGGTGTCCCCTGACCGACCGGCGTCCTGTTCCTCGCCCTAGCTACTCGGCGAGAGAGGCGTGAGTTAGCGGCGAGGAACCCAGGAAGGTCAGGGGACACCCGTCCCTCCCTACCGAACAAGCCCTCGATCAAACGCGCCTGACGCCGATGCTGAGGTCGCGGCCGTCGATCTTGGCGGCGGCGCCGTCGCTGGTGCCGTCGTAGGCGACGGCGGTGGCGAGGACCTCGCCGGCGAGGTAGTCCTGGTGGGCGCGGGCGGCCTCGAGCAGGTCGGGGTCGCCGGCGAGGGTGAGGTCGATGCGGTCGGTGATCTCCAGGCCGGCCTCTTTGCGGGCGTTCTGGACGGCGTGGACGATCTCGCGGGCGAGGCCCTCGCGGCGCAGCTCGTCGTCGAGCTCGAGCTGGAGGGCGACGGCGTGGCCGGCCTCGGCCTCGACCTCGTAGCCGTCGAGCGGCTGCAGGGCGAGGGTGACGTCGTCGGGGCCGAGGGTGTGGTCGTTGCCGTCGATCGCGATCCCGATCTCGCCGCCCTCGGCGAGGACGGCGGCGACGTGGGCGGCGTCGAGCGCCTCGACCGCGGCGGCGACCTGCGGCATGCTTCTTGCCGAAGCGGGGGCCGAGGGCGCGGTAGTTGGGCTTGGCGGTGTAGCTGACCAGCTCGACCTCGTCGGTGACGAAGTCGAGCTCCTTGACGTTGAGCTCGGCGGTGACGAGGTCGGCGCGGGCTTCGATCGCGGCGCGCTCGGCGTCGTTGGCGACGATCACGGCGCGGCGCAGCGGCTGGCGCACCTTCGCCTTGGCCTGGGCGCGGGCGGCGCGGCCGAGCTCGACGGTGAGGCGGACCGCCTCCATCCCCTGCTCCAGCTCGGGGTCGGCGAGGGCCGCGTCGACCTCGGGGAAGTCGCGCAGGTGGACCGAGTCGGCGCTCGCCGCCTCGGCACGCCACCGGCGAGGTTGCGGTGGATCTCGTCGGCGAGGAAGGGGATGAACGGCGCCAGCATCGCCGTCGTCTCCAGCAGGCAGTGGCGCAGGGTCGCGAAGGCGGCGCGGTCGCCCTCCCAGAAGCGGCGCCGCGAGAGCCGCACGTACCAGTTGGAGAGCTCCTCGACGTAGTCGGCGATCGCCCGCCCGGCGGCGGTGCAGTCGAAGTCGTCCATCCGCTCGCGCACGGTCGCGGTCGTCGCCTGCAGGCGGGAGAGCGCCCAGCGGTCGAGGTCGTTGAGGTCGTCCGGGTTCCGTCGTGCCATCCCCGACTAAGGAACCACGGAACTCGTCCGGGCCGAGGTCCTCGGCGTTGGCGTAGAGGACCCAGAAGGAGTAGGTGTTCCAGAGGGTGAGGAGGAACTGGCGGACCGATTCGCCGACCGTGTCGACCGAGAAGCGGTAGCCGGCCCAGGGCTGCTGGGCGGTCAGGTAGTACCAGCGGAAGGCGTCGGCGCCGTGGGCGTCGAGGCACGTCCCAGGGGTCGACGACGTTGCCGCGGCTCTTCGACATCTTCTGGCCCTCGGGGTCGAGGATCAGGCCGAGGCAGACGCAGTTGCGGTAGCTCGAGGTGTCGAAGAGCAGGGTCGACTCGGCGAGCAGCGTGTAGAACCAGCCGCGGGTCTGGTCCTGGGCCTCGCAGATGTAGTCGGCCGGGAAGCGCTCCTCGAACTCCTCCTCGTTCTCGAACGGGTAGTGGAACTGCGCGAAGGGCATCGCGCCGCTGTCGTACCAGGTGTCGATCACCGAGTCGACCCGGCGCATCTCGCCGCCGCACTGCTCGCAGTCGAGGGTGACCTCGTCGATGTAGGGGCGGTGGAGGTCGTCGGGGACCGGCTCGCCGGGCGCGCTCGCGCAGCTCGGCGACCGAGCCGGCGCAGAAACGCTCGTCGCAGTCCTCGCCCGTGCAGCTCCCAGATCGGCAGCGGCGTCCCCCAGTAGCGGTCGCGGGAGAGCGCCCAGTCGACGTTGTTCTCCAGCCATTTGCCGAAGCGGCCGTGCTTGATGTGCTCGGGGTGCCAGCCGATCGCCTCGTTGTTGGCGAGCAGCTGGTCCCGCACCTGCGGAGGTGGCGATGTACCAGCTCGACTTCGCGTAGTAGAGGAGCGGCGTGCCGCAGCGCCAGCAGTGCGGGTAGGCGTGCTCGTAGACCTGCTCGCGGAAGAGCAGGCCGCGGCGCTCGAGGTCGGCGATCAGGGCGGCGGTGACCTCGGGGTCCTTGACGAAGCTGCCCTCGAAGCCGCTGACGCGGCCGTCGAAGTTGCCGTCGAGGCCGACCGGGTTGTAGAGGGTGCCAGCGTCGGTCGGGTCGAAGATCCCGTTCTCGGCCGCGACCCCGTAGTCGTCCTCGCCGAAGGCGGGAGCGATGTGGACGAGGCCGGTGCCGTCCTCGGTGGTGACGAAGTCGCCGGCGATGACCGGGAAGCCGCCGGACTCGCGGTCCTGCAAGCTCGAAGACAGGCCCCTTGTAGTGACTGCCGACGAGGTCGCTTCCCGGCAGGCGCTCGAGGACCTCGGCCTCCTCACCCAGCACCTTCTCGACCAGCGGCTCGGCGAGGATCAGCGTCTCGCCCTCGACCCGCGCCCGCACGTAGGTGACCTCGGGCGCGACGGCGACGGCGACGTTGCCGGGCAGGGTCCAGGGCGTCGTCGTCCAGACCAGCAGCGACTCGCCGGTCTCGGCCCCGTCGTCGCCAAGCAGCGGGAAGCGCACATATATGGACGGGTCCTTGACGTCCTCGTAGCCCAGCGCCACCTCGTGTGAGGAGAGCGCCGTGCCGCACGCGCG
Source organism: uncultured Actinomycetes bacterium (assembly GCA_963812845.1). Lineage (GTDB taxonomy): Bacteria > Actinomycetota > Thermoleophilia > Solirubrobacterales > 70-9 > VAYN01. Next base: position 78,474 of record CAWEWQ010000001.1, read on the forward strand.
GGCAGTAGGGGACGACCTTGTGGCCCTCGTAGAGGCGGTCCTCGTCCCAGAGCTTCTTCAGCGACCACCAGACCGACTCGATGTAGTCGTCCTCGAGGGTCACGTAGGGGTCGTCGAGGTCGATCCAGAAGCCGATCCGCTCGGTCAGCTGGTTCCACTCCTCGACGTACTCGAAGACCGACTCGCGGCAGCGGTGGTTGAACTCGGCGATCCCGAACTCCTCGATCTCCTGCTTGGAGGAGATCCCGAGCTGCTTTTCGACCTCGAGCTCGACCGGCAGGCCGTGGCAGTCCCAGCCCGCCTTGCGCGGCACCCGGTAGCCGCACATCGTCTTGTAGCGCGGGTAGACGTCCTTGAAGACGCGGGCGAGGACGTGGTGGGAGCCGGGGCGGCCGTTGGCGGTCGGCGGGCCCTCGTAGAAGCTCCAGACCGGGGCGCCCTCGCGGGTGGCGAGCGAGCGCTCGAAGACGTCCTCCTCGCGCCAGCGCGCGAGCACGCCGCTCCTCCAGCTCGGGGAAGGACTGCTTCGGGTCGACTGGCTCGAATCCGGGCACGAGCGCCGGATTCTAGGTTCGACCACCAAACGGTGACCGAATACCGATCGACGACCGAGGTCGAATAGGGTGCCGCCGATGGAGCGCTACGACCTCAACGGCAAGGTCGCGCTGGTCACCGGCGCCGCCCGCGGCATCGGCTTCGAGACCGCGCGGCAGATGCACCTGCGCGGCGCCTCGGTCGCGGTGCTCGACCTCGACGCCGACCGAGGCGCGCGAGGCGGCCGAGCGGATCGGGCCGCGGGCGATCGGGCTCGGCGGCGACGTCACCGACCAGAGCGCGATGATGGCCGCGGTCGCCGAGGTGGTCGAGAAGCTCGGCGGGCTCGACGTCGCCGTCGCCAACGCCGGCATCGCCCAGAGGCAGTTCGCGACCGTGCGCGGGATCTCCGGCGAGGAGTGGGAGCGGGTCTTCGAGGTCGACATGCTCGGCGTCTGGCGCACGGTGCGGGCGACGCTGCCGCAGATCGTCGAGCGCCGCGGCCAGATGGTCGTCGTCTCCTCCGTCTACGCCTTCGCCAACGGCATGGGCAACAGCCCCTACGCGGTCGCCAAGGCCGGGGTCGAGTCGCTGGGCCGGGCGCTGCGGGTGGAGCTCGTCCCGCACGGTGCCAGCGCCAGCGTCGCCTACTTCGGCTGGGTCGACACCAAACTGGTCCAGGACGCCTTCGCCCAGGAGACCGCGCCGCGAGTGCGGGAACTGAGCCCCGAGTGGCTGCTGAAACGGATCACGCCCGACGAGGCCGGCGCCGGCCTTGTGCGCGGGATCGAGGAACGCGCCCCGCGGATCTTCGTCCCCAAGTGGTGGCGCTACGTCTCCGCCTTCCGCGGCCTGATCAACCCGCTGCTCGACAAGCGGATGGAGAGCGACGCGAAGACGCGGGCGCTGATCCGCGACATCGACGCCAAGAGCGTCGACGCGGTCAAGGCCAGGACGGACGCCTGAGTCCGGACTTCCTCAACCCCTAGCTCGGCTGGGTAGAGGTTGAGGAAGTCCGGGTGAGGCGCTCGAGCAGGGACACGACCGACTCGTAGGGCTCGCCGGTGGCGCGGGACATGGCGATCTCGCAGGTGCGGTTGCTGGAGAGGTAGGCGTCGAAGCTGCGGCCGGCGAGCTCTTCGGCCTGGGGGCGAGTGGCGGAGGCGGTCAGCTCGGGGTGGGAGATGCCGCGGTCGCCGGCGAAGGCGCAGCAGGTGGCGGAGGGGGCGACGTAGACGTCGTCGGCGAGGGCGTTCGCGAGCGCTCGGAGCGGATGCGCAAGCGCCAGGCGTCGGGTGGCGCAGGTCGGGTGAACGGTGGCGAAGTCGACCTTCTCGTCGATCTCGAGGTACGGCAGCAGCCGTCAGCGCCCAGGCGACCGAGTCGACGATCTCGAGCTTGGACAAGGCGCTCGGCGTTCTCCTCCGAGAGCACACCCTCGCCAGGATCGGCAATCGCACCCGGTGCAAGAGGCAGCGTCGATGACGACCGGCAGCGCCCCCTCCCCGCTCCACTCCCAGAGCCGCTCGACCATCTCGTTCGCCTTATGCGCATGCGCCGCCGCAAACCCTTTCGAGCTCCAGGGCAACCCGCAGCAACTCCCCGCCACGTCCTCCGGCACCCAAACCGGCATCCCAGCCCGCGCCGAAACCGTCACCAGAGCATCAACCACAGATCGAGTCCGCGAAAACCGCTCTCCAGGGACCGTTTTCGCGGACTCGGCGGATGACGGACCGAAGATGCGGTTCGTGCAGGAGGGGACGTAGACCGCAGCGGCTTCACCTGGAGGCGGGGGTGAACCTCTCCGGACACTCAACATCGAGCCATTGGCGAGATGTGTCCGGCGAGGGTCACCCCCGCCTCCCCACGCGGCCGCGGGCGGTAGCCCCCTCCCGCGCTTGGTCCGTCGCGCCAACGGCCCGCCGACCCGGAGGGCCAACCGCGAGACCTTCTCGACCGCACCCCACCGCTTCGCCGCCGCCAAAGCCAGCTTTTCCGCCCGCTCCCCATGCTGCGCCACCCGCAGCTCCTTGACCATCTTGCCGGTGTCGATCCCCAGCGGACAGGCGATCTGGCAGGAGCCGTCGGCGGCGCAGGTCTCCAGCGCGTCGTAGTCGAACTCCTCGAGCAGCGCCCGCTGGACGGGCGAGCCCTCGGGCTGGCGGGCCATCTCCCGCCGCAGGACGATCCGCTGGCGCGGCGTCGTCGTCAGGTTGCGGCTCGGGCAGACCGGCTCGCAGAAGCCGCACTCGACGCAGGCGTGGCCCCGCCCCACTCCTCGATCGCCGGGGTCGTTTTCAGGTTCGCGCAGGTGGACGCCGGGGTCGCGGCTGAGGAGGACGTCGGGCGAGAGCACGCCGTCGGGGTCGGCGAGCCGCTTCACCCGCCACATCAGCTCGGTCGCCTTCTCCCCCCACTCGCGCTCCACATAAGGGGCCATGTTGACCCCGGTCCCGTGCTCGGCCTTGAGCGAGCCGTCGTACTTGCCGACGATCAGCTCGACCAGCCCGCCCATGAAGGCCTCGTAGCGCTCGAGGTCCTCCTGCTTGGCGAAGTCCGGGGTCAGCATGAAGTGGAGGTTCCCGGCCGAGGCGTGGCCGGCGACGCCGGGGAGGAAGCCGTGCTCGCCGAGCAGCGCCTGCAGGTCGTGGGCGCCCTCGGCGATCCGCTCCGGCGGCACGCAGACGTCCTCGACGATCAGCGCCGTGCCCTCCGGCCGCACCCGGCCGATCAGCCCGTGCAGCCCCTCGCGCACCCGCCAGGCGAGCTCGATCGCCTCCGGCTCGCGGGTGAAATCGATCGGCCGGATCGTCTCGTGGGAGCCGAGGATCGCCTCGGCTCCCAGCACCTGCGCGGCGAGGTCGCCCTCGTCGGCGCCGCCGAACTCGACCAGCAGCACGGCCGACTCTGGCGGCAGCTCTTTCCACTCCTGCGGCGCCCCGACCATGTTCCAGGCGGCGGTGATCAGCGCCGGCGCGACCATCAGCTCGACCGCCGTGGCGCCCGAGGCGACCAGGTCCCCGACCGGGGCGATCGCCTCGTCGATGCCGGGGAAGTGGACCCAGGCGGTGGTCGTCACCGGCGGCACCGGCACCGTCTCGAAGACGACCTCGGCGATGAAGGCGAGGGTGCCCTCCGAGCCGACGAGGAGGCGGCGGAAGATCTCCAGCGGCTCGTCGGCGTCGAGGAAGGCGCAGAGCCGGTAGCCGGTCGTGTTCTTGATCTCGAACTTGCGGCGGATCCGCTCGGCGAGCTCGGCGTCGGCGCGGATCTCGTCGCGGATCGCCTCGAGGCCGGCGACCAGCTCCGGCTCGGCGGCGGCGAAGCGTTCCGCCGCGTCGGCGCGCCGGTGTCGATCACGGTCCCCGACGGCAGGACGAAGGTCAGCTCGCGCACCGTCGAGTAGGAGTCCTTGGTGACGCCGCAGCGCATCCCGCCCGAGTTGTTGGCGACGACGCCGCCGACGGTGCCGACGTCGGTGCTGGCCGGGTCGGGGCCGAGCTTGCGGCCGTGCGGGGCGAGGACGCGGTTGGCGTGGCCGAGGATCGTCCCCGGCTTGACCCGGGCCCGGGCGCCGTCGTCCTCGCCCGCGACGCCGCCGAAGTGGCGGCGGACGTCGACGAGGATGCCGTCGCTCTGGCCCTGGCCGTTGAGGCTGGTGCCGCCGGCGCGGAAGGTGACGGGGACTCCCCGCTCGCGGCCGAAGGCGAGGACCTTGGCGACGTCGTCGGCGTCGTGCGCCATCACCACCGCCCGCGGGAAGAGCCGGTAGGGGCTGGCGTCGGAGGCGTAGGCGACGAGGTCGCGGACGCGGTGCAGGACGCGGTCGGCGCCGAGCAGCTCCTCCAGCTCGCCGCGCAGCGGCTGGCCGACGCCGGCGGCGAGCGCGTCCGGCGCGCGGTCGGCGACCGGCTGGCTCGGCGGCGGCGGGACCTTGCGGGTTCGCTGCAGCAGGGCCATGTCCCTATGCCCCCGCCGAGTTGCGGTTCTTTTGTCCTCCCATAGCGGACAAAGGAACCACGACTTAGAAGAGGGACATCCCGGGGGCGACCGGGACTTCGACCAGCTCCGGCTGCGAGGAGGCGAGGGCCGCGCTGAGCGCGCCGGCGACCTCGTCGCGGCCGCTCGCCCGGTGCGCGTTGACCCCGTAGCCCTCGGCGACCGCGGCGACGTCGAGCTTCGGCAGGTCGAGGCCGGGGGCGCCGTTCACCTGCTCGACTTCGGCGAACCACTTGAGGATCGCGTACTCCTCGTTGCGGAGGACGAGGAAGGTGACCGGCGCCTTGTAGGCGACGGCGCTCCAGAAGGCGGTGATCGCGTACTGGGCCGAGCCCTCGCCGAGCACGCAGACGACCGGGCGGTCGGGCTGGGCCAGCTGGACGCCGACCGAGGCGGCGAGGCCGAAGCCGAGGCCGCCGCCGGCGCTGAAGTAGTAGCTGCCGGGGCGCGAGATGCGCAGCTGGTTGCGCAGCGCCAGCGTGCTGGAGGGGGACTCGAGGACGACGATCGCGTCCTCGGGCAGGACCTCGGCGAGGGCGGTGTGGACGGTCGAGGGGTTGAGCGGGTCGGTGGCCGGGATTTCCTGCGGGCCCGGGTTCGGCTCCGGCGCCGGGCGCGCGGACTCGGGCACCGCCTCGAGCAGCGCCGCCAGGGTGAGGCCGACGTCGGCGACGATCGCGTCGCCCATCGGCGCCCGCACCGCCTCGTCGGGGTCGCTGGTGATCGCCACCAGCTCCGCCCCCTCGGGCAGCAGCGGCCCGGGGATGTGCGGGTAGTAGGGGAAGACCGAGCTGCCGACGACGAGGATCAGGTCGTGGCCCTCGAGCGTCTGCCCGACCGGGCCGATCGCCGGCGGCAGGACGCCGCGGAAGTTGGGGTGGTTCTCGGGGAAGCCGAGGCGGACGCCGCCGGTCGCCGGCGAGGCCCAGACCGGGAGGCGCTGGCGCTCGGCGAGGGCGACGGCGGGGTCCCAGGCGCCGGTGGTGTCGATGTCGGGGCCGGCGACGAGGACCGGGTTGGTGGCGGCGTCGAGGCGCTCGGCGAGAGCGCGCACCGCCTCGGGGTCGGCGACGGCGCGGCCGTCGACCTTGCGGGCGATCGCCGCCTGCGCGTCGGCCTCGTCGACCTCGGCGTACCAGTCGTCCATCGGCAGCGAGACGAAGACCGGGCCGCGCGGCGCCAGGCCGGCGAGGTGGGCGCCGTGGGCGAGCGCCAGCGGCACGTCCTCGGCCCGCGGCGGCTCGTAGGACCACTTGACCAGCGGGTGCGGCATCCGGGTCGCGTCGCGGTTGGTGAGGTTCGCCTGCAGGGTGATCTGGGCGCGCGCCTGCTGGCCGGCGGTGACCAGCAGCGGCGAGTGGTTGGCCTGGGCGTTGAAGATCGCCCCCATCGCGTTGCCGACCCCGGGCGCGGTGTGGAGGTTGACGACGGTGGTCTTGCCCGGAGGCCTGGGCGTAGCCGTCGGCCATCCCGACCACGACCGCCTCCTGCAGGCCGAGGACGTAGCGGAAGTCCGACGGGGTAGTCGGCGAGCATCGGCAGCTCGGTCGAGCCGGGGTTGCCGAACATCGTCGTCATCCCGTGGGCGCGGAAGAGGTCGAAGGTGGCTTCGCGGACGGTCGGCACGAATCGAACCCTATCCGGCCGTGTTCCAACCACCTCATGTCCGCGAGATCTTCTCGGCAGGATTCAAGCCACGAGCGTCGTAGGGCCGATACAGCGGGAGTGAGCCACCGCCTCCTCACCAGCGCCTGGACCCGCGCCCTCGCGGTCCTCGCGCTCTCGCTCGCGCCGCTGTTCGCGGTCTGCGCCTCCGCCGAGGCGGCGCCGCCCGCGACCCGGCTCGTCTACGCGCCCGGGCAAGATCGTCCCGATCCCGGCCTCGATCCCGCACGAAGAAGGCGACATGGTCGACCAGCGGATCGTCCCCGACCTGCGCTGGATCGCCGCGCGCTACCCGATCTACATCACCGACGGCTACTCCGGCCCGCTGCCCAACGGCGAACACGTCGGCTGCGACAACTGCCACGTCAAGAACTCCGATCACTACAACGGCCTCGCCGTCGACATCGTCCCGCTCGAACCCGAGCTCCAAATGCGACGCCAACTGGGCCGGCGATCACCCGCCTCGCCCTCTGGGCCGAGCCGGAACAGAACAAGCCGCTGCCGCCCTTCCGCTGGGTCGGCTACGACGGCGACGCCGGCCACGGCTGCGGCAACCACCTCCACCTCTCCTGGAACCACGCGTCGGCGCCGAGTTCCAGCTCGCCGAATGGGTCGAAGTCTTCCCCGTCAGCTTCACCGGCATCAAAGCCGGCGCCAAGAAGAAACCCCACGCGGCCCGAAGGCCCCGGCCGGACCGCCCGGCGGCGTCTGCCCAGGTTCGGACCGGCGGCGTCTCCGCCCGCCCGCTCGGCGACTGAGCCGCTGTCGACGACACCCCCGGGGCGTTCATAGGATGCGCGGCAGATGCGTGCCCGAATCGCGATCGCGGTCGGCCTGTCTCTGCCGCGCTCGTCGCCGCCGGCTGCGGCAGCCCGGACGACTCGACCCCGGTCGCCTGCCTCGAAGGCAGCCGGCGTCTACCAGCAGGCGCTGAGCGCGGCGCCCGGCGAAGTCCTGCTTGGCAGGCGAAACGCCGATCAGCGAATGCCTGACCCGCAACCAGTCGGGCGGCGAGCTGGCCAGGGTCGGCGAAGCGATGGTCGAGACGGCGACCGCGCTGAACGGCGAAGCGCGGGCCGAGCCCCGGCGGCGCGCCAGCGCTGCAGCTCGGCTACCTGCTCGGCGCCGCCGAGCGCGGCGCCGAGGAGACCGAAGGGATCCACTCCGACCTCGTCCGCCGCCTCACCGTCGCCGCCCGCTACGCACCCGGCAAGCAGCCACTTCCGCCGGCGTTCTCGACCAGGGCATATCGCGCAGTGCGACTGACGCTGCCGCGTCAGACGGGCAATACGGTTGGGACGAACTTCGATGGAGGACGCATGACAGAGCAGCTCTGGGGTGGCGAGACCACCAAGGCCGTCGACAACTTCCCGGTCTCGGGCGAGCGGGTGCCGGTGCCGGTGGTGCGCTGGCTGGGCCGGATCAAGGGCGCGGCGGCGGAGGCCAACGGCGCGCTCGGCCTGCTCGACGGCGACCTCGCGGAGCGGATCGCCGCCGCCGGCAAGGCGATCGCCGAGCGGCGAGCACGACGACCAGTTCCCGATCGACGTCTTCCAGACCGGCTCCGGCACCTCCTCGAACATGAACGCCAACGAGGTGATCGCCAACCTCGCCGGCGACGGCGCCCACCCCAACGACCACGTCAACATGGGCCAGTCCTCCAACGACGTCTTCCCCTCCGCCGTCCACCTGGCGGCGCTGGACGAGGTCACCCACGACCTGCTGCCGGCGATGGGCGCGCTCGAGGCCGCCCTGGCGGAGAAGGCGAAGCAGTTCGCCGACGTCGTCAAGGCCGGCCGCACCCACCTGATGGACGCCGTCCCGGTCACGCTCGGCCAGGAGTTCGGCGGCTACGCCGCCCAGGTCCGGCTCGGCGTCCAGCGGGTCGAGGCGACGCTGCGGCGGGTCGGCCAGATCCCGCTCGGCGGCACCGCCACCGGCACCGGCCTCAACACCCACCCCGAGTTCGCCGCCAAGGTGCGCGAGAAGCTCGCCGCCGACACCGGCCTGGAGATCTCCGGCCCGCTCGACGCCTTCGAGGCGCAGGGCAACCGCGACGCGCTGGTCGAGCTCTCGGGCGCGCTCAAGGTCTACGCCGTCTCGCTCAACAAGATCGCCAACGACCTGGCGCTGATGGGCTCCGGCCCGCGCGCCGGCCTCGCCGAGCTGCGCCTGCCGGAGCTGCAGAAGGGCTCCTCGATCATGCCCGGCAAGGTCAACCCGGTGATCCCGGAGGTCGTGATCCAGGTCGCCGCCCAGGTGATCGGCAACGACGCCGCGATCACGATCGCCGGCAGCCAGGGCCAGTTCGAGCTCAACGTCCGGGTGCCGCTGATCGCCCGCAACCTGCTCGACTCGATCAAGCTGCTCGCGAGCGCCTCGCGCCTGCTGAACGAGAAATGCGTCGCCGGGCGTCGAGGCCAACGAGGAGATGACCGAGCGCCACGCCGAGGCGACCCTCGCGACCGCCACCGCGCTCAACCCCCACATCGGCTACGACCGCGCGGCCGACATCGTCAAGACCGCGGCGGAGTCCGGGCCGCTCGCTGCGCGAGGTGGCGCTGGAGCAGGGCGTCGAGCCCTCGGTGCTCGAGGAGGCACTGGACCACCGCCGCATGGCTCGGCCGCACGAGTAGGGGTTGTGTTGGGGAGGGGGCGGGAGACCCTCTCCAGGCACATCTCGCTATGGCTCGATGTTGAGTGCCTGGTGAGGGTCTCCCGCCCCCTCAGCCACACGGTCTGGCTGACGACTTAGCGCGGGTCGGGGAGGAGCAGCTCTACGTTTCGATCCTGCGGGGTGCCTTCGCCCAGAGGGGCTCCGGACTGGAAGTCGTTGAAGCTCATCGTCCTCGCTGCTGAGGCGAGGTCATTGAAGTCCATTGCTGACGCCGGGGTTCCGGGGGCTGGAGCTGCTGCCTGGCCTACGTGGTCGAGGATGGTGCCGAAGATCGAGAGGGTGCCGTCGTGGTTGTCGAAGACCTCGAGCAGGCGGCTCTGCTGGGGCCAGTCGGCCTCGGCGGCGACGCGGATGCTCCAGAAGCCCCCGGGGCCGCTGGGGTTCGGGAAGGCGTCGATGACGTTGTCGTGGGAGTGACCGGCTACCCAGGCGATCGCCACCGGGTATTCGTGCAGGAGGTTGACGAGGTCGGCCTCGAGGTGGATCGGGAACGAGAAGCGCGGGTCGAGGTCACAGCCGGGGTTGAGGTCGTGCCCGTGGGAGTCGTTGACCGTGCAGGGCGGAGCCAGCTCGTCGGGGGCGTCGGCGACGAGGCTCTCCGGCGCGTGGTGGCTGAAGAGCACCACCAGCTGGTCGGCCGCTGTCGCCGCCTGCAGCTGCCCGCGCAGCCACTGGAACTGCGGGTCGTCGACGTTGCCGTCGGAGGTCGATTTGCCGGTCGGGGTGAGGATCGTCCCCGCCTCGGCGACGGTGTCGAGGGCGATGAACTTCATCCCCGGGGTCGGGCTCCAGGCGTAGTAGCCGGCGGCGCCGTTGGAGGCGGTTTCCTGGGCGGGATCGATCAGCCCGAAGCCGTGGCCGTCTTTCTGGGTGCCGGCCTTGAAGACGTCCTTGTACTGCTTCTTGGAGACGAAGCGGCGGTTGGGGTCCCCGGGGACGAGGATCGTGTTCTGGGGGCTGGTCAGGAACGAGGACAAGAGGCGGGTCGGGTCGAACAGCGAGGAGAGCAGCGCACTCGCGTTTTCCGGGTTGGAGACGGGACCGATCGGCTTCAGGCAGCCGGTGGCGACCTGCTCGAAGGCGGCGTTGGCGGCGGCGTTTCCCTGCACCAGTGCGTCGTGGTTGCCGAAGGCGACGTAGGAGGGGACGTCGACTCCCTCGGCGGTGAACGCCTGCTGGGCGCGGTCCATCAACCCCGGGTATTTCGGCCAGGCGGAGTGCGGCCCGGCCGGCGTATTGGGGTCGTAGAACTCGGGATAGGCTCCCTCGAGGTAGTCGTTGTAGTCCTGCACGCCGGTGTAGCGGGCCGCCTCGGCGGCGCCCGGGACGAAGAGGTTCGGGCAGAGCGGGTGCGAGTAGGTCGATTTGCTGACCCCGCTGTTGGGATCGAGGTTGCCGCCCTCGAGCAGGGTCCGCACCCAGAGGGTCTCGTTCAGCTGCTGGCTGTCGGCCGAGTCGCCGGTGTCGATCGTGAAGTCCATCGACCGGTGGGCGCCGCTGCCGTCGGCAACCGGGCTGGCGCCGGCGAACTGGTTGACCTGGCGGATCATCGTCTCGTCGATCTGCGGCTCGAGCGCCTCCCACGGCCGCCAGGCGGCGCCGAAGGGAAGGTTGAGCGGGGTCGAGAGCGGATCGATCACCTCCAGTCGGGCGGGCGACTCCTCGTCGGCGAGCTGGAAGTCGGAGAGCTGGCCGAAGTAGACAAGCGAGGTGCGGTTGGCGGCTCGCCCGGAACCGGCGGGCGCCAGGTCCTGGCGCACCGCGTACGGCTCCCCCGCGCCGAGCCCGAGGAAGCGATAGGCCCCGGAGCCGGTCGGGACGATCCGCTGTTCGAGCGTCGATTTCCCAGCCGTGTCGGAAACAGCCGCAACCGCATCAGGCGCCACGGCAACCGCGGCCAAAGCCGCGATCGCCCCCACGAACCTCACAACCTCCCGAATTCCCATGGCGGCAAGCTACCCACTTTTAAGCGGAAAATGCTTTGCGGTAATCACCAGCGACGATCACAGGGAGACGGGGGAGGCCCTCTCAGGACACTCAACATCGAGCCATTGGCGAGATGTGTCCGGAGAGGGCCTCCCCCGTCTGCCTCATCTACCCCTGCAGCGTGACGAACCTCTCCTCGGTCAGCTCATAGACCGCATACGCCGGCCCCTCGCGGGTGTTGCCCGAGTCCTTGACGCCGCCGTAGGGCTGCTGGTCGGTGCGGAAGGTCGGCACCTCGTTGATGAGGACGCCGCCGAACTCGAGGGTCCGGCCGGCCTGCAGGCCACGGCCGATGTCGCGGGTGAAGACGCCGGCCTGGAGGCCGAACTTGGAGTCGTTGGCGAGGCGCAAGCGCCTCGTCGAAGTCGGTGAAGGTGTCGATCGTCGCCACCGGGCCGAAGATCTCCTCGCACCAGACCTTGGCGTCTTTCGGCGGCGCCTTCAGCAGGGTCGGCGCCAGGCAGCGGCCCTCGTCGACCAGCTCGCCGCCGGTCAGCAGCTCCGCCCCGGCGGCGACGGCCTCGTCGACCCACTCCTTGACGCGGTCGCGGTCGTCGGGGGTGATCAGCGGCCCGACGTCGGTGCCTTCGTCGAGCGGGTCGCCGACGGTCAGCTTCTCGACGTTGGCGACGAGGCGCTCGATGAAAGCGTCGGCGACCTCCTCGTGGACGAGGATCCGCTGGATCGAGATGCAGCTCTGACCGGCGTGGGAGAAGGCGTGGATCTGGGCTTTGTCGGCGGCCGCTTCCCAGTCGCCGTCGTCGTTGACGATCAGCGGCGCGTTGGAGCCGAGCTCCAGGTTGACCTTCTTGTGCGGGACCTTGGAGCGGATGTCCCAGCCGACCGGCGCCGAGCCGGTGAAGGTGATCGCCTTGGTCAGCGGGTGCTCGACGATCGTGTTGCCGACCTTGGAGCCCGGTCCCGGGACGACCGAGAGCCAGCTCTCCGGCAGGCCCGCCTCGACCAGGATCTCGGCCAGCTTCAGGGCCGAGATCGGCGTCTGCCCGGCGGGCTTGAGGACGACCGCGTTGCCGGCGGCGATCGCCGGCCCGAGCTTGTGGGCGACGAGGTTGAGCGGGAAGTTGAAGGGGCTGATCGCGCCGACGACCCCGTAGGGGACGCGCAGCATCACGCCGAGCTTGCCGGCGCCCGCCGCGGCAGCGTCCATCGGCACCGTGCCGCCGGTCAGCTTGCGCGCCTCGACGGCGGAGAACTCGAGCGTGGAGACGCAGCGTTCGGCCTCGACCGTCGCCGTCTTGATCGGCTTACCCGCCTCGGCGGCGATCGTCGCCGCCAGCTCGTCGCGGCGCTCGGCGACCAGCTCGGCGGCGCGCTCGAGGACGGCCGCCCGCTCGTGCTGGGGGAAATCGGCCGACTCGAAGGCCCCGTGCGCGGCCTCGATCGCCCGCCCGGTGAGCGCTTCGTCGGCCGAGCGCGACCCGGCCGACGACGCTGCCGTCGTAGGGGCTCTTCACCTCAGCCCACTCGCCGGTCTCGACCCACTCGCCGGCGGCGAGGAGCTTGTGATCGGTTGCCTGCACACATCCAGGTTACGACTCCGGACAGGCAGGCCGCTACTCCGGATTGTTGAATCTGTTGGCCTAGAGATGTCCAAGCTCGTGACCACCCTCCTGGCAGGCCTGCTTCTCGCCTGCGCCTGTCCGCTACCGGCGCAGGCAAGCGTCAGCTGGGTCGTCCACGGGCGCGGCTTCGGCCACGGGGTCGGGATGAGCGCCTACGGCGCCTACGGCTACGCCAGGCACGGCAAGAGCTACAGCTTCATCCTCGGCCACTACTACCGCGGGACCACCATCGGGACCCTGACCAAGCCCCGGGTCGTGCGGGTGCTGCTGAGCATCTCCCCCGGCGACGTCGAATTCAGCGGCGCCACCAGCGCCTGCGGGCAGCAGCTCGAACCGAGCCGCAGCTACGAGGCCCACCGCGTCGCCCGCAGCGTCAAGCTGCGCAGCTCCGGCGGCAAGCCGCTCGCCAACTGCGGGCGCAAACTGCGCGCCGCGGGAGCGGGGAAGATCACGATCGCCGGCCAGGGCACCTACCGCGGCGCCCTGGAGACGGTGCCGACCGAAAGCGCCGCCGGCTCGCTCAACGTCGTCAACGCGCTCGCCCTCGAGCAGTACGTCGAAGGGGGTGATGCCGAACGAGGTGCCGCCCTCCTGGCCGACCGAAGAGCTGCAGGCGCACGCGATCGCGGTGCGCTCGATCGCCCTCACCGGCGACGTCGGCGGCAACGGCTTCGACCTCTACTCCGACACCCGCAGCCAGGTCTACGGAGGGCTGGAAAGCGAGTACGCGAGCACCAACGCCGCCGTCGCCGCGACCCGCGGGCAGGTCGTCATGTACGGCGACGAAGTCGCCCAGACCCTCTACTCGGCCTGCTCGGGCGGCCACACCGAGAGCGTCCAGTACGTCTTCGGCACCGCGGTCCCCTACCTCGTCGGCGTCCCCGACCCCTACGACTACTACTGCCCGCTGCACAAGTGGACGCTCGAATTCAGCGGCCCCGAAATCAGCTCCCGCCTCGGCGCCTACCTGCAGGGCAAGCTGAAACAGGTCGTCATCACCAAGACCGGCGTCTCCCCCCGGATCGTCACCGCAAAGCTGATCGGGACCGGCGGCACCTCCACCGTCACCGGCTCGGAGCTGGAGTTGGCGCTCGGCGGCTACGACACCTGGATGACCTTCGAAAAGGTCGTCAGCGGCGGCCCGCCCCCGCCGCGGCGAGGCGCTTTTCCGTCCCCCTGGTTGACAAAAGCGCCTCGTCAGCCGTCGGGGTACGGCTGGATCGGGATGCCGTGGTCCGCTCTCGCATCCCGATCTCGTAGGCGCCGCCGCCGGGGAGGGTGAGCTCGACGCGGCGGCAGCCCGGGGCGTTCGACGGTCAGCTCGAGGTCGGCGACCGAGCAGTTGACGGTGTTGTGCTCGGGCCCCTCCGGGTCGGCGTAGACCCAGCCGACGAAGTCCTTCTCCGGCGCCGAGACGCGACCGTGGACGACGATGTCCTTGCCCGGCAGGGAGAAGCTGCAGACCGTCGGCTGCTCCTCGATCGCGGGCCGAGCGGATCGCGCCGAGGCCGCCGAGCCGGTGCGGCTCGCCGTCGAGGACCAGCATCCCCGAGGGGATCCAGGGGCTGACCCGGGAGCCGAGGCGGACGCGGGCGGCGCCGGCGTCGAAGTAGGTGCTCGGCGCGTCGGCGAAGCCGGTGCCCTCGAGCCAGACCCAGCGCTCGGCGTGCTCGGTGCCCCAGTTGTGGCCGATCATCCCCGGCCAGCCGCTCAGCTCGAACGGTTCGTCGTCGACCACCAGCCGACCCTCGAAGCGGGCGTCCGGGAACGGCGCGAGGAACTTCGTCTTCGGCAGCGGCGCCTTGTAGAGCCAGTCGGCCGGCAGGTACCTGCAGGGCTCGGCGTCGCCGTCGAAGGTGAAGGACCAGGCGGCGCTGAGCGCGTCGGTGTCGACCGAGCCCTCGGCGCGGCCGGGACCGATCTCGGCGTCGGCGACGCGGATCCAGTCGCCGGCGGGAGCCTCCAGCTGCGCGGCCGGCACCGTCACCTTCGTCGCCCGCGGCCCGGTCGGCCTCGCGGTCGAAGAGGCAGAACCAGATCGAGCCGTTGGGCTCGGCCCCCGGGCGCTTGTGGACGGTGTGGCGGATCCAGACCCCTTGGCCTCCATCCGGCCGGCAGGCCTTGAGGTAGAAGCTCTCGTAGTGGCCGGCCTTGGCGGCCACCTCCGGAAAACGCGCCCGTTCCTCCATCAAGCAACTCTAACCCTGGGAGACCCGAGAGGGAGACCCTCTCCAGACACTCAACATCGAGCGCGGCGAGATGTGTCTGGGGAGGGTCTCCCTCTCGGGTCCTACTAATCCCCGCGCAGCGGCGAGGGCGGCGGCGACTCGAAGCCGAGCATCGCCGACCGTCGCCGGCACCACCTTCGTCGCCGGAGGCGGCGAGCCGGTCCCTGGCGTCGTGGCGGATCTGGGTCAGTTCGCCGAAGGCACTGGCCAGGGTCGCGATCATTTCCTCCCAACCGCGCTCGTCGAGCTGCATCGGCATCCAGGTCAGGTGGCGGTCGGCCGCGGGCGTCGAAGGTGTCCTCGGCAGATCGCCCGGTCGGCCCGCGCGATCAGCCCCTGCAGCGAGATCCGCGAGAGCTGGCTTCGGGTCTGCCTCGGCGATCGCTTCGAACTCGGCGTCGTCGAAGAAGACTCGCGCCAGGCCGCGGTAGACGTGCTCGATCGCGCCGCGCCGGGGGATCGATTCGATCACTTCCAGGCAGCCTTCCTTCTCGCAGCTCGCGGAAGTGGTAGGAGGCGAGCGAGAGGGCCTGCTGGTAGGTGGTGAAGTGCTCCTTCGGGATCAGCCCTTCCTCGACGAACTGGCTCGGGCTGCGCGGGTCCTTCGTTGAGGACTTCGAGGATCCGCACCCGGAGCGGGTGCTTGAGCACGGCGCAGATCGTCTCGGTCGCGTTTCCTCCCCTCGACCTCGGTTCCCTCCATCCCCCTAGCCCCTTTCGATTGATCGACATAACAGGAGCGATCACGATAGGGCATAAATGCTCGGACATAGCGGGAAAATGGCCAGGTAGAGCCCTTTACTAGGGCCGGTCGAAGTAATAGGAACCGTCATGTCGCCGCGAAGGACGCTTCCGGTGAGGGAAGGAGGTGATGCGTATGCGGTTCAGCGGATGCGGGCAGGCCTACCCGGCCACCTCCATTCACAAGGGTGGCTGAGGCCTGACGGGTTCCGCCCCGATGCAGCACCGATCGGCGGGGCGGTCAGGTCTCAGCCCGTCCGGGGCGCGCGCGCTCAGACCTTGATCGTGATCACGTCGCCGTCCTGGACGACGTAGTCGCGACCCTCGATCCGCAGCTGCCCCTTGTCACGGGCCGGCGCGTAGCCGCCGCACTCGACCAGCTGCTCCCAGCCGATCACCTCGGCTTTGACGAACGCTTCCATGATCTCGGTGTGAATGGTTCCTGCCGCTTCCAGCGCGGTGGCGCCGCGGCGCAGCGGCCGGGCGACCGCCTCCTTGCCCTCGCCGGCGGTGAAGAAGGTGATCAGCTCCAGCAGGTCGTAGGCGGCGCGGACCAGGCGGGCCAGGCCCGAGCCCTCGACCCCGTAGGACTCGCGCATCTCCTCGGCTTCGGCCGGGTCGAGCTCGGCCAGCTCGCCCTCGATCCGGGCGCTGACCGCGACCACGCCGGCGCCGACCGAGTTGGCGTGGGAGACGACCGCTTCCGGCGGCTCGGCGTCGCCCTCGTCGACGTTGGCGACGTAGAGGATCGGCTTCGTCGTCAGCGCCTGCAGGTTCCGGGCCGCGTGCGGGGCGGCGTCGGGGACCGGGATCGAGCGCGCCGGGCGGCCGGCGGCGAGCGCCTCGTGCACCGCCTGCAGCCAGCCGTGCTCGGCGATCGCCTCGATGTCGCCGGTCTTCGCCTGCTTGCCGACCCGGCCGAGGCGGCGCTCGACCTGCTCGTAGTCGGCGAGGACGAGCTCGGTCTCGATCGTCTCGATGTCGGCGAGCGGGTCGACGCGGCCGTCGGGGTGCGGCACGTCGGATTCGGTGTGGCAGCGGACGACGTGGCAGATCGCGTCGGTCTCGCGGATCGAGGCGAGGAACTGGTTGCCGAGCCCCTCGCCTTCGGAGGCGCCTTTGACCAGGCCGGCGATGTCGTGGAAGTCGATTGTCGCCGGCACCAGTTCGGAGCTGCGCGACGGTCTCGGCGACCTTCTCCAGCCGCTCGTCGGGCACCTGGGCGACGGCGACGTTCGGCTCGATCGTCGTGAACGGGTAGTCGCCGGTCTGGGCGCCGCCCTTGGTCAGGGCGTTGAAGAGGGTCGACTTGCCGGCGTTCGGCAGCCCGACGATCCCGACCTTCATCGCTCGGTCCTCATGAGGGCAGCGGGACGATCAGGCCCAGGGCGACGCCGAGGACGGCGCCGGCGAGGACGTCGGACGGGTAGTGCATGCCGAGGTAGGGGCGGCCGAGCGAGAGCGCCACGGCGACGAGGAAGGCGCGCGGCCATCGCCGGGTCGACCCGGACCATCGCCGTCGCCACCGCGAAGGAGGAGGTGGCGTGGGCGGAGGGGAAGCTGAGCGAGCTGGGGGCGCCGCCGAGCGGCGGCAGCCCCTCGAGCACCGGCCGCGGCCGCTTCACCACCAGCTTGATCGCGTAGTTGAGGCCGATCGCGATCGGGCCGAGCAGGGCGCAGATCAGCCACTGCTCCCAGCGCGAGTTGTCGAGGATCGCCAGCGCGGCGCCGAGCACGAACCAGACGAGGCCGTTGTTGCCGGCCTTGCCGAGGGCGACGGCGGCGTCCTCGAGGCCGCGGCTGTGGCCGTGGGTGCGCATCCAGCGCAGCAGCTTCAGGTCGAGTTCCTGCATCGGCGCGGGAGGATGACGGAACCCGACATGTCGTGTCGGGTCAGAATGGGGGATGCCCTCCGTCCCCGGCTTCGTCCACACCCCCGGCAACCACTGCGGCTCGACCGCGCTGCGCAACCTGCTCGCCTTCCACGGGGTCGAGATCAGCGAGGAGATGGCCTTCGGGCTCGGCGCCGGGGCGGGCTTCTACTACCTGGCGCTCGACGACACCTCGCCGAGCCGCTGGTTCAACGGCCGCACCGCGCGCCTCGAGGAGAGCTTCCGCGAGCTGACCGGGGCGGCGCTGGAGCTGCGGACCTTCGCCGAGGAGGACGGCGAGGCGGCCTGGGAGGCGGCGCGCGCCGAGGTCGACGCCGGCAACCCGGCGCTGCTGCTGACCGACATCTACTACCTCGACCACTACGGCAACTCGGCCCACTTCCCCGGACACGCGGTGGTCCTCGCCGGCTACGACGACGAGGTCGCCCACCTCTCCGACACCGGCTTCGAGGAGCTGCAGACGACCCGGCTGGAGAACCTCGCCCGGGCGCGCCACAGCGGCCACCCCGCCTACCCGCTGGAAGGCCACATGTTCACCGTCGCCGAGGACGATCGACGCGCGAGCGGCTGCGAGGCGGCGGTGCCGCGGGCGATCGCGCGGGCGGCGAGCGAGATGCTGGAGCCGCCTTTCGGCGAGTTCGCCGGCGTGCCGGCGCTGGAGCGGCTGGCCGCCGAGGCGGGCTCCTGGCCGGAGGCGGTCGAGGACTGGCAGTGGTGCGCGCGCTTCGCCTACCAGGTGATCGAGCGCCGCGGTACCGGCGGCGGCTGCTTCCGGCTGATGTACTCGCGCTTCCTCGCGGAGGCGGGGCGCGAGGAGGCGCCGCTGGCGGCCGGGGCGGCGGCGCGCTGGACCGAGCTGGCGGAGGCGTTCAAGGCGGCGAGCGAGAGCGATGAGCCGGAGCCGGAGCTGTGGCGTGCGGTCGGCGAGGGCGCCGAGGGCGTGCTCGAGGCCGAGCGCCACCTCTGGACGTCCCTACGAGACTCCGCCTGACCGAGCGCCGCACTCCATCGCTTCGGTTTGTCGATCCAAACCGGGGGTATTCAGGGCCCCATGACTATCGGAGCAGGCATCTTCCTCATCGCGGTCGGCGCGATCCTCAAGTTCGCGACCAACATCCACGTCAAGGGCCTCAGCATCGACACGATCGGCGTGATCCTGATGATCGCCGGCGCCGTCGGCCTCCTGATCGGCCTCTTCCAGGAAATCGTCTGGTCCCGCCGCGCCCGGCCCCTCGCCCCCGGCGAGGCGCCCCCGGTGGAAGAACGGCGCGAAGTCCGCGACCCGGCCTACCGGGACCAGCCGCCGCGCTACTAGGCAGAAGGCCACCGGCGAACCCGAACGTGGGTCGCCGAAGCGGGAGCGACGGGACTCGAACCCGCGACCTCCGGCGTGACAGGCCGGCGCTCTAACCAGCTGAGCTACGCCCCCAGGGAACCTGCGACGGGCCTTGGGGCAGGCCCGGGCGGCGAACGCTAGCGCATTCCGCCGGCAGGGAATGCGAGACGGGGCCAGGAGGGATCGGCCCGGTTTCGCCGATCCGTCCTAGGCCGCGACCATCGCAAGCTCGGTGACCGCTTCCTCGATCCCGGTGCGAAGGATGTCGAGATCCGGCACGGCCTCCTCGTCGGCGACGAGGCCCAGGTAGAGCCCCTCGTCGTAGACGACCGCCGCCACTCCGAGGTTGTGGCCGGAGAAGATCGACCCCAGCGGGATGCCGCGCCGCAGGCGGGCGCCGAGCGCGTAGAGGGGGAAGGGGCTGGTGGGAACCGTCGCCACGGTGAGATTGAAGAGGCCGGGCGTAAAAGCCAGGCGGGCGAAGACGCATTGGACCAGAGGCGCCGCCGCATCGGCCGCCTCCAGCAGAGCCTCGGTCTCCGACCCTCCGGTGCTCCTCATCTCGCCGGCGGCGGCGGCGATCTGCCGGTAGCGCCGCAAGGCATCGGGCTCGGCGAGAGGCATGTCGATGAAGAAGGGGACGACGTCGTTGCCGAAGGCGAGCGATTCACGCGCCCGCCGCATGCTCACCGGGACGATCGTGCGGGCATGGTCCACCCTCTCGCCGCGGTGCTCGAACAGGCGCCGCAGGCCGCCGGCGGTGGCCGCGAGGACGACGTCGTCCAGCTTCCCGCCTAACTCGCGCTTCACCGCCTTCGCCTTTGCCAGCGGCACCTCGATCGTGGCCACCTTGCGCTTGACTTTGGTCGGACCGTTGAGGCTGGTGGCCGGAGCCGGCGGCAGATCCTCGCGAACGGCTTCCAGGCGCTCCCGTGACCGCGAGAGGATCGAGGCCACCTTGCGCGGTTCGAGGCTCGCGTCGATGCCGCCGCTTTCCGCCTCTCCCACCGCGCCCCGCACCCGCCAGAGGACGCCGCTGTCCTCCTCGCTCCCCATCGTCGCGAGCATCTCCCCGAGCGCAGCCATGTCGACCTCCGTATCGGGCTGGAAATCGAGCA
Source organism: uncultured Actinomycetes bacterium (assembly GCA_963812845.1). Classification (GTDB taxonomy): domain Bacteria; phylum Actinomycetota; class Thermoleophilia; order Solirubrobacterales; family 70-9; genus VAYN01. Next base: position 98,233 of record CAWEWQ010000001.1, read on the forward strand.
GGGAGGCGATGACGTAGGGGCCGCTGATCCCGTCGACCATGCACTGGTGGACCTTGCCGACGAGCGCCCAGGCGCCGCCCTCCAGACCCTCCAGCAGCACCACCTCCCAGAGCGGGCGAGAGCGGTCGAGCCGCTGCGAGGTGTACTCGCCGATCCAGCTCAGCAGCTCCGCCTCTCCGGCCGGCTCGGGCAGTTGCGCCTGGCGGACCTGGAGACCGACGTCGAAGTCGGGGTCGGGCAGCCAGATCGGCATCGCATGCACCCCCACCTGCGGGATCGAGAGCCGGCGGCGCAGGGCCGCGTTGCCGACGAGCCGGCGGCGTACCTGTTCGCGCAGCCTCTCCAGCGACGGGCGCTCGCCGTTCGGCAGGGGGTCGAAGACGGCGGCCCAGGCAAAGTGCATCTGAAGCGCGTCGTCGGCCTGCTCGAGTTCGAGGAAGACCCCGTCGAGTGGACTCAGGTGGCTGCGCATCGACCGATCCCCCTCCCCCGGCTAAGCGCCGGCAACCTCCGGTTGCAACTCGGGCACCGCATAAGGTGCCTCCGTCGCCACGATCTCTTCCAGCATCTCCCTGAGGTCGGCGATTCGATCGGCGCCGTAGCGCTCCGCCCACCGCTCCTCGATCGCCGCGAAGGTCTTCAAGCCGAATTCCTGGCATTCCTCTCCCCGCCGGGTCAGGCAGATCAGCTTCGCGCGGCCGTCTGCCGGGTCGGGGACTCGTTCGACGTAGCCACGCTCGACCAGGTCGTCGACGACTTCCCCAACCGACTGCTTGGTCATGTTCGCCAGCTCGGCGATATCGGTCAGCCGCAATCCCGCGCCCCGGACGTAGCGGAAGACGCAGGCGTGCGTGGTGCGGAGGTCGTCGAACTCGCTGTTTTCGATCTCACCTCTGAACTCGGCCATCATCGCGTCGAAGGCGAGACTGAGCAGGCCGGTGAGGACGACATGGAGGGGAAGGACCTTCGGCATATTTACCATTGATCAGGAAACCTTACAAGGTGGCGGTTCGTCCTTCAATAGGCTGCCCGGCATGAGGCTGGTCAGCTACGACGCCGGCGACGGGCCGCGGGCCGGAGTGCTCGAGGACGAGCGCGTCGTCGACGCCTGGGCGCTGCTCGGCGAGCCGCACCGGGGCAGCCTGCGGGAGCTGATCGCAGCACGGGCGGGTCGACGACCTGCGCGCGCGACTCGGCGACACCGGCGCGCCCTCGCATCCGCGCTCGGCGGTGACGCTGCTGCCGCCGATCCCCGACCCGGACAAGATCGTCTGCATCGGCCTCAACTACGCGCAAGCACGCGGCCGAGGTCGCGGCGATGCGAGGCCTGCCGGCAGACGCCGACGATCTTCGCCAAGTACCGCAACGCGCTCGTCGCCCGACGGGGCGACCGTGACGCTGCCGCCGACAGCGCAAGGTCGACTACGAGGCCGAGGTCGCCTTCGTGGTCGGCCGCCGGGCCAAGGACGTCGCCGAGGCCGACGCGCTCGACTACGTCGCCGGCTACACGCTGCTCAACGACCTCTCGGCCCGCGACCTGCAGTTCGCGACCCCGCAGTGGATGTCCGGGCAAGGTCTTCGACGGCTCGGCCCCCTGCGGCCCGTGCGCTGGTCACGCCCGACGAGGCCGGGCCCGCCGACGCGATCGAGATCCGCCTCACCCTCAACGGCGAGGAGATGCAGAGCGGCGCGCACCGACGACCTGATCTTCAGCGTCCCGCACGCTGCTCTCCCACCTCTCGCGGCTGATGACGCTCGAGCCCGGCGACATCGTCTCGACCGGCACCCCGGAGGGGGTCGGCATCGGCCGCGAGCCGCGCGTCTGGCTCGACGACGGCGACGAGGTCGTGATCGAGTCGCCGACCCTGGGCCGGCTGACGACGCGGATCAGCGCCTGAGCCCGTTCCGTGGTTCCTTAGTCGTGTATCGTCCAGACTAAGGAACCACGGAACTAGCCTGGGCGGGATCTCGTAGGCCTTCGCCGGCAGGTTCGCCGAGAGCGGCCGGCGCCGCCGGCAGCGCGCCGGCCCGCGGTCCCGGGCCGCGCCCGCCGCGCGGCCCAGCTGCGCCCGCACCGGCGTGATAGGTGAGCAGCGCGTTCCAGGTGTCGGTGTCGACTGACGCCGTTGGCCGGCAGCCCGTGCGCTTCCTTGAAGAGGCGGACGGCGCGGCGCGGTCTGGCGGCCGAAGATGCCGGTGACCGGCAGCTTCGGCGCCGGCGGCGATCAGGTGCTCCTGCGCCCAGACGACCATGTCGCCGCTGCTGCTTGCGCTTCAGCAGCGGGTGGACGACTTCGAGGCGGTAGCCGGCGACCGGCCGCAGCGCGCTGGCGGCGCCGAGCGCCCCCCACTCCTGGCCGTTGGTCTCCTGCCAGGACCACCAGCTCGGCGCCAGCCCGCCGTAGCTGGCGGCGAAGCGGCGGAAGAGCGCAGATCGAGCCGTTGCCGGGCGCTTCGTAGGTCTGGCCGATCGGGTAGATCGGGTGGCCGTAGATGCGGTTGTAGAGGTAGGTGTGCTCGAAGACCGCGCGCACCGAGGTGCCGATCGTCTTCCAGTACATCTGCGGCTGGTTGTAGGTGGCGCCGCCCGGGCCGAAGAAGACCGAGTAGGGGAAGGACGGGTGGTAGTCGACGTAGGGGAAGCCGGCGAGCGCGACCGGGAAGGTGTCGCCGATCCGCGGCGCGCAGGCGCGCGGACGTAGCGGTCGGCGGCGGCGTACTTGCCCTCGTAGTCGGCCTCGGCGTCGATCACGAAGCAGTCGGCGCCCCTTCTTGACGGCCGCGGCGCGCGACCTGGGCCTCGGCGACCGGGCGTGTCGCCGTAGACGAACTGCCAGGCGCAGACGTCGAGGCCGCCGCGGTGCAGTGCGCTCGACCAGCGTCCTGCTGAACTGGCTCCAGGCGCCGCCGCCGTCGCCGGACTTTATGTAGACGGTGCCGACGTCGTTGCGCTTGGCGCGGGCGAGGATCGCCGGCGACGCTGCCGCCCTCGGAGTGGGAGACGTACCAGATCCACATCCCCTGGCGGTCGAAGGCGGTGTTGCTGACGCTGCCGCGCGCTTTCGACCTCGCCCGGCGCCGCCGGTTTCGGCCAGCGGCGGGGCGCAGCGCGGCCGGCGAGCGCGACCAGGAGCCACCGCGAGCAGCGAGCGCAGAGCGCCAGGCGCCGCGTCAGCGCGCAAGTAGGGGGCGTCACGTCTCCTCTGAACACGGTAGGAGGATCGACCAGCTGCGGTCCGGAACGACGCCCGTAGCGATCGACAGACTTCCGCGAGCTGCGTCCCGGACCCGCCTATCGCCTCCTCCCGCAAGATCCTGTGCGTCGCCGCCCTCGCTCGCGGGCGTCGCGCTGCTCGTCGCCCGGCCGGGCGCGATGCGCCAGCGCCGCCGCAGCAGCATCGAGCGCGGCGCCGACCTCTCCCAGGCCGGGCGGGAGCTGGTCTTCACCGTGCGGACGCGCGAAGCCGGTGCGCGCTGGCGAAGCTGGAACCGCGGCCCGACTCCGCGCCGCGCCGCCTCGCGCTACCTCTGCCTCGGCGCTCAGCGCCGACGCCCGGCGGTGCCGCGGCGAGTCGCGGCTCTGCCTCGGCGGCCGCAAGGCGCACCGCCGCGTCGGCCTCGTAGCCGGTCGAACGCCGACGGGCAAGCCGACGCGAGAAGGCGACGGTCGCGGGCGACGGTGAAGCGGCCGCAGCCCGAGCAAGCTGGTCGTCTCGCTCGTCCCCGGCGACGCCGGCCTCTCGCCGCAGCGCTACGCGCTGGCGGGTGATCCGCAGCGCACGGCTGCAAGGTCCGGCGAGCGCTGCGCCGGAGTCCCTGCCCGACGAAGGGCACGCAGCTCCTTCCGCCTGCGGCCGGTCCGCGCGGTCGGCTGCACCGGCGGCAGCGCCGGGCTCGTCACCAACGGCCCGCGCGACCGCAAGGTCGTCGCCCTCACCTTCGACGACGGCCCCAGCGACTACACCGACCGACTTCCTCGACGTCCTGCGCGAAAAGGAAGTGCCGGCGACCTTCTTCGAGATCGGCCAGGAGATGCCGGGCCGCGAAGCGACGATGCGGCGGATCCTCGCCGAAGGCAGCGAGATCGGCGACCACACGATGAACCACGTCGAATTCCCCGGCTACGCGCAGATCGCCGGCGCCGCCGCGCGGATCGCGGCCTACACCCACTTCAAGCCCTGCCTCTTCCGCCCGCCCGGCGGCGGCGTCGATCGACGGCGATCGTCGCCACCGCCGGCAGCCTCGGGATGCGGACGATCACCTGGGACGTCGACCCGCGCGACTGGTCCAGCCCCGGCACCGGCGCGATCTACGCCAACATCGTCGGCCACGCCCAGCCCGGCTCGATCGTCCTCATGCACGACGGCGGCGGCCCCCGCGGCGAGACCCTCGCCGCGCTGCCGCGGATCATCGACACCCTGCGCGCCCGCGGCTACCGCTTCGCCACCGTCACCGAGCTGCTCGGCGACCGCATGCTCTACCGGCCCTACGGCTGACCGGTAGCGCACTGCGTTCCCTGACAGAGTCGACGATGCCAAACCGATCCGATGCAACCGATCGGTCCGCACTCGTAGGGAAAGGCCGATGAGAGATCGCGATCGTCGGAACCGGCATCTCGGGGCTGGTGGCCGCCCACCGGCTGCACCGCGAGCACGAGATCGTCGTCTACGAGGCGGCCGAGCGGATCGGCGGGCACACCAACACGGTGCCGGTCGAGGCCGAGGACGGCGACCCACTGGATCGACACCGGCTTCATCGTCTTCAACGACCGCAACTACCCCAACTTCGAAGCGCTGCTGGACGAGCTCGGGGTCGCGAGCCAGCCCTCCCACATGAGCTTCTCGGTCTCCGACGGGCGCGGCCGCTTCGAGTACTCCGGCACCCCCTGGGGCCTCTTCGCCCGCCCCGCCCACCTGCTCAGCCCGACCTTCCTCGGCATGCTGCGCGACTGGCGCCGCTTCAACCGCGAGGCGCGGGCGCTGATCGGGATGAACGGGACCGCGCCCTCGCTCGGCCACTGGCTCGAGCAGAAGGGCTTCTCCCGCCACTTCGTCGAGCGCCTGATCGTCCCCCAGGCCTCCGCCGTCTGGTCGGCCGACCCGGAGCAGATGTGGAGCTTCCCGGCCAGCTTCATGGCCGAGTTCTTCGACAACCACGGCATGTACAGCCTGCGCGACCGGCCCAGGTGGCGGACCGTCGAGCGGCGGCTCGCGCAGCTACGTCGAGGCGATCGCCGCGCCCTGGCGCGACCGGGTGCGGCTGCGGGCGCCGGTGCGGCGGATCGAGCGGCTGCCCGACCGGGTGCGGATCGAGGCCGACGGCTGCGAGAGCGAGGAGCTTCGACCAGGTCGTGATCGCCGCCCACTCCGACCAGGCGCTGGCGATGCTCGCCGACCCGAGCGCGGCCGAGCGCGAGGTCCTCGGCGCGATCCCCTACCAGCGCAACGAAGCCGTCCTCCACACCGACGCCTCGCTGATGCCGCGCCGCCGCGCCGCCTGGTCGAGCTGGAACTTCCACCTCACCGAGACGCCGCGCCGCCGGCACCACCGTCACCTACTGGATGAACAACCTGCAGCGGCTGCGGGCGCGGCGCGAGTACTTCGTCACCCTCAACCGCGGCGAGGAGATCGACCCGGCGAAGGTGATCCGCCGCTTCTCCTACGACCACCCCGTCTACACCACGGAGGGCGTCGCCGCCCAGGCCCGCCACGCCGAGATCAGCGGCGCGCGCCGCACCCACTACTGCGGCGCCTACTGGGGCTGGGGCTTCCACGAGGACGGCGTGGTCAGCGCGCTGCGCGCCTGCGACGGAGCTCGCGGCGGCCGCGCCCGGCGCGGCGCGTCCGCCCGCGCCGGCGCCATCGCCGCCGAGCCCGACGCGCCCCGATCCGGACGAGGAGGCGCTGGCCGCGTGAGCGCCTCGGCCGTCTACGAGGGCCGGGTCCGCCACCGCCGCTTCGAGCCGGTCGAGCACGCCTTCCGCTACCGCTCTTCCTCATGTACCTGGACCTCGCCGAGCTGCCCGAGGTGCTCGACCCCTACCCGCTCTTCTCGGCCCGCCGCCGCGCCCCCGCCCGCTTCCGCCGCGCCGACTTCATGGGCGACCCGGCGCGGCCGCTGGACGAGTGCGCCCGCGACGCGGTCGAGGCCGCCACCGGCGCGCCGCCCCGCCGGCCCGGTCCGCCTGCTCACCGGCCTGCGCTACCTCGGCCACTCCTTCAACCCGGTCAGCTTCTACTACTGCTTCGACGCGACCGGCGAGCGGGTCGAGGCTGTCGTCGCCGAGGTCGAGAACATCCCCTGGGGAGAGCGCCATCGCCTACGTCTTGGCACGGGGCGAGCGCGAGGGTACGGTGCTCGAGCGACGAGCTCGAGAAGAGCCTCCACGTCTCCCCGCTGATGGGGATGGACCAGACCTACTCCTTCCGCGCCGCGCGAGCCCGGCGAGCGGCTCGCCGTCCACATCGAGTCGCGCCCGCGAGACCGCGGAACCCGTCCGAAGACGGGTAATGCGGTCTCGGCGAAGACCTTCGACGCGACCCTCACCCTGCGCCGCCGCGAGCTCAGCCGTCGCACTGCTGACCGGCCTGCTCGCCCGCTACCCGGCGATGTCGCTGCAGGTCGTGGCGAAGATCTACGCCCAGTCGCTGCGGCTGAAGCTGAAGGGCGCGCGCTACTACCCCCACCCGGAGGGGAGCCGCCCGAAGGGGTTCGTCTCGCCGTGAGGGACGCGGCTCGCCCGCGCCGGCGTCGGCGCCGTGCTCGGCCGCGTCGCGCAGCGGCCGGATCGAGGTCGTCGAGGGCGGGCGCAGCCGCAGCTTCGGCCCGAGCCGACGCCGAGCTGCGCGCGACCGTCACGATCAACGACCCGGCCGCCTGGCGCGGGCCGCTGCACGGCAGCGTCGGCCTCGGCGAGGGCTACGTCGACGGCCTCTGGGAGACCGACGACCTCGTCGCCCTGATCCGGATCGCCGCCCGCGAGCTGCGCGAGCATCGACGGCCTCCGCGGCGCCGTCGCCCGCCCGCGCGGCCTCTGGCACCGGGTCCGCGGCCTCGTCCCGGAGAACACCCGGACCGGCGCCCGCCGCAACATCTCCGCCCACTACGACCTCGGCAACGACCTCTTCGCCGCCTTCCTCGACGAGCGGATGATGTACTCCTGCGCCTACTTCCCGCGCGACGGACGCGAGCCTCGAGGAGGCGCAGCTGGCGAAGCTCGACCGCATCTGCGAGCGCCTCCGGCTCGGCCCCGACAACCACCTGCTGGAGATCGGCACCGGCTGGGGCGGGCTGGCGATCCACGCCGCGCGCGCGCAGCGGCTGCCGGGTGACGACGACGACGATCTCCCGCGAGCAGCACGAGCTGGCGACGCGAGCGGGTGCGCGAGGCCGGGCTCGAGGACCGGGTCACGGTGCTGCTCGAGGACTACCGCGACCTCGAGGGCCGCTACGACCGGCTGGTCTCGGTCGAGATGATCGAGGCGGTCGGCTGGCAGTACTTCGACGACTACTTCCGCCGCTGCGACGAGCTGCTCGACCGACGACGGCCTGATGCTGCTGCAGGCGATCACGATCGACGACCGCATCTACGAGATCGAGAAGGCGGCGAGGAGCTTCGCCAACACCCACGTCTTCCCCGGCGGCTGCCTGCCCTCGCAGGGGCTGATCGCCGACTGCCTCGGCGCGGGTCACCGCATGCGCGAGGTCTGGCTCGACGACATCACCGCCCACTACCCGCCGACGCTGGCGGCCTGGCGCGAGCGCTTCTTCGCCGCCTGGGAGCGGCTGCGCGACGCGCGGCTACGACGAGCGCTTCCGCCGGCTCTGGGACTTCTACCTGAGCTCCTCGGAGGCGGGCTTCCGCGAGCGGCGGATCGGCGACGTGCAGGCGCTCTTCGCGAAGCCGGGCGCGCGGTGAGCGCCGGCGCGGCCGGCGGCGCGCGAGCCGCTGCTGCTGATCCACGGCCTCGGCGGCACCCGCAGCGGTCTGGGACCCGGTGATCCCGCTGCTCGAGGGCGAGCGCGAGGTGCATCGCGCTCGACATGCCCGGCTTCGGCGCGACGCCGCCGCTGCCGCCGGCGAGGTCGAGCCGACCGCCGCGAACCTGGCGCGCGGCGCTGCACGAGGAGCTGCGCCGCGCAGCGGGGTCGAGCGCCCGCACGTCGCCGGCAACTCGCTCGGCGGCTGGGTCGGCGCTGGAAATGGGCCGCATCGGCTGGGCCGCCTCGGTCACCGCGCTCTCCCCCGCCGGCCTCTGGCGCGGCCGCTGGGCGAACCGGGCGCGGCGGCGCGCGGATGCTGCTGCGCGACTCGGCCTGGGCGCAGGCGGCTGCGCCCGCTCGTCTCGCTCGCCCTGCGGTTCCCGCCGACCGCGCCGCGCCGCCTTCCAGCCTTCGCCGCCCACCCGGAGCGGATCCCGGCCGACGCCGGCGCGCGAGCTGGTCCTCGGCTGGATCGACGCCGAGGGCTACGACGGCGCCAACCGGGCGATGCGCAGCCACGTCTTCGACCCGGCCGGCTACCCCGAGGACGTGCCGGTGACGATCGCCTGGGGCGAGCGCGACCGCCTGGTCGGCCCGCCGAAGCCGCGACCGCCGCCCCGCCGGCGCCCGCTTCCTCGTCCTCCCCGGCGTCGGCCACACCCCGACCTGGGACGACCCCGAGCTGGTCGCCCGCACCCTGCTCGAGGGCAGCGCCGTAACCTCCCCGCGCGGCCGTGACCCGCGAACCGAGGAGGAGCAGTGATCGTCGAGAGGACCGAGAACCCGAAGTGGCTGTCGAACGCCTACCTGGTCGCCGACCCCGAGCGCGGCACCGGCGTGCTGATCGACGGCAACGACGAGCTGGGGCCGCTGCTGGAGCGGGCCGAGCGCGACGGGATCGAGATCACCCACGTCCTCGTCACCCACCCGCACGGCGACCACGTCGCCGGCCTCGCCGAGGCGCGGGCGCAGCTCGGCAACCCGCCGCTGGTCGCCCACGAGGCGACTGCGCGGCCGAGCTCGACGAGGAGGTCGCGATCGTCCTCGGCGACGGCGAGAAGCTCGACGCCGGCGGCCTCGAGGTCGAGGCGATCTACACCCCCGGCCACGCCGCCGGCCACCTCGCCTTCCTCGTCGACGGCACCGACGTCTTCACCGCCGACGTCCTCTTCAAGGGCACGGTCGGCGGCACGATGGCCCCCGGCGCCAGCGGCTTCGCCGACCTCAAGGCCTCGGTGATGCGGCTGATGGAGCTGCCGCCGAGACACGACCGTCCACCCCGGCCACCGCGAGCCGACGACGATCGGCGCCGAGTGGGAGGAGAACCCCTTCGTGCGGATCTGGCGCGGCCTCGACGCGACCGGCGAGGAGCAGGTCACGGTCTGGGGCCGCCCGGCGACCCTGAAGCTCTGGGCGCCCGACTACGACGGCGGCAACAAGGCCTGGATCGTCTTCGGCGACTCCGGCGAGGACGCGATCGTCGGCGGCTCCCAGGTCGAGAGATAGGCGCCGATCTTTAGCTGTTTGTGCGGATTTGGACGAATGTGCGATGGGGAAGTCGCAACTTTGTCTCCACACTCCACCGATGGCCTCAGAAATACAGGAATTCTTTTTCAACTGGTATCCCGTCTTCGGGGTCGTCTTCATGTCGATCCTCTGCTTCGTCTTCCTGAAGATGGCACGGGGGATGATGGGGACGACCAAGCCGGAAACGGTGAAGGCGAGTCGTACGGAGCCGGTCCTCTGGGAGCAGGTGCAGGGTGTCGACGCGGCCAAGGAGGAGCTGATGGACGTCACCGCCTGGCTGCGCGAACCCGATCGCTTCGCCGCCCTCGGCGCCAAGGCCCCCCGCGGCGTCCTCCTCCACGGCCCACCCGGTACCGGCAAGACGATGCTCGCCCGCGCCGTCGCCGCCCAGGCCGGGGTCGACTTCTTCGCCGCCTCGGGCTCGAGCTTCGTCGAGATGTTCGTCGGCCGCGGCGCCGCCCGCATCCGCCGCCTCTTCAAGGAGGCGCGCAAGTCCGGCCGCGCGGTCGATCTTCATCGACGAGCTCGACGCGATCGGCGGCTCCCGCGGCGGTGGCGGCGGCGACGGCGGCACCAGCGAGCGCGAGCAGGCGCTGAACCAACTGCTGGTCGAGCTCGACGGTTTCGAGAAGGACCCGGGGATGGTGATCGTGATCGCCGCCTCCAATTACGTCGAAAAGCTCGACAAGGCGCTGCTGCGCCCGGGCCGCTTCGACCGGCTGGTGCTGGTCTCCCCGCCCGACCGCGCCGGCCGCGAGGCGATCCTCCGCAGCCACGCCAAGAACAAGCCGCTCGCCCCCGACCTCGACCTCGGCGACGTCGCCCGCAAGACGACCGGGATGACCGGCGCCCAGCTCGCCAACTCGCTCAACGAGGGGGCGATCATCGCCGGCCGCGCCGGCCGCTTCTACATGACCCGCGAGGACCTCGACGAGGCGCTGCTGCGCCAGGCCGTCGGCTCCCAGCAGGCGCGCCGCCTCAACGCCAAGGAGCGGCGAATCGTCGCCTACCACGAGGCCGGCCACGCGCTCTGCCGCAAGCTGCTCGGGCTCGACCCGCCGGAGATCCTCAGCATCGTCCCCCGCGGCCCGGCGCTCGGCTTCGTCGCCCACTCGCCGCAGGAGGACAGCTACCTGAAGTCCCGCGACGAACTGCTCGACGAGATCGTCACCCTGCTCGGCGGCCGCGCCGCCGAGGAGATCGTCCTCGGCGAGTCCTACTCGGGCGCCTCCGACGACCTCAACCGGGTCCACCTCGTCTGCAAGCAGATGGTCTCCGAATTCGGGATGGGCGTCGCGCTCGACCACGACGGGCCGGCGCCGATCGCCCTGCCGACCGGCGACTACGCCGTCTCCGACCAGACCCGCCGCGAGGTCGACCAGGCAGCGATGACGCTCGCGCGCGAGGCCTACCGCAGGGCCCGGGCGCTCCTCTCCGCCAACCTCGAGGTCCTCGACCACCTTGCCGTCCTGGCGCTGGAGCGGGAGACGCTGACCCGCGAGGAGCTCGACGAGATCTTCGACGCGCACGAGCTGCGCGGGCTGGTCGAGTCGCCTGGGTCCGGCGCGGCCCTGGTGGCGATGAGCCGCGAAGCATCCGCTTCGTAATTTGGTCTGGACATTTTGGTCAAATAAGGCCGAATCTTGGTTAGACTCCCTGCCCAGACGGCCAGTGAGCGACGACAATCACTACTTCGCCCCAGGTCGATCGATGGCCCGCCGTGTCCACGGTGAGCGATCGGTCGGCCTTCTCTATGGCCAGCGGGCTCTGTTGATCGGCGCGCTCGAACCGCTCACCTACACCGGGACGATGCTCTCGACCGACGGCCGGCGACCATCCCTTCACCCGCCTCGCCCGCACCGCGAAGATCCAGGAGACGGTCTTCCTCGGGACCAGGGCCGAGGCCGACAAGGCGCTCGGCGCGGTCCACCGCCTGCACGAGCGGATCAAGGGAGAGCTGCCGAGGCCGCGGGCTCCCACCCGGCGGGCAGCGCCTACTCGGCCTTCGACCCCGAGCTGATGCTCTGGACGCTGGCGGTGATCGCCGACTCCGGGCGGGCGATGTACGAGGCGATGGTCCGGCCGCTCCGCGAAAAGGAGCGCGAGGCGCTGTGGCAGGACTACGTCCACTTCGGCGAGCTCTTCGGCCTGCCCCGCAGCGAGGTTCCGGGGAGCTACCGCGAGTTCGACTCCTGGTGGCAGGGGAAACTCGCCTCCCCCGACCTCCACGCCACCGAGCACGCGCTCGAGATGGCGCCGCTGGTCGCCTTCCGCCAGCCGGTCCCGCTGCCCGCCCGCATCAACCTCGAAACCCAGAACCTGATCATCAAGGGGACCCTGCCCCGAGCGCGTCCGCGAGATCTTCGGCATCCGCTGGTCGCCCGCCCACGAGGCCTCCTTCCGCTCGATAACCGCCGCCCATCGCCGCGCCCGCCCCGCCTTTCCCCGCCGCCTGCGGCGAGGCCGCAACGACTACTTCTTCGACTTCGTGACCAAGGGCGAGAAGCGGCGCGGCGGCACCCGCACTCCCAGCATCGCCGCCTCAGCCTAGGCTGAGGCCGTGCTCGAGCTGCTCGCCGTCGCGGCGGCCGGGGCCGCGGCGGGGGCGTCGAACTCCATCGCCGGCGCCGGTTCGCTGATCACCTTCCCGACGATGGTCGCCCTCGGCCTGCCGCCGCTCTCGGCCAACGTCACCAACACGGTCGGGATCGTGCCCGGCGCCGTCGGCGGCGCCCTCGGCTACGCCGATCTGCTGCACGAGCAGCGCGAGCGCTTCGCCCGCCTCCTGGTGCCGATGCTGATCGGCGCCGCCGCCGGCACCGTCGCCCTCCTGCTCACCTCCGAGGGAGCCTTCGAAGCGATCGTCCCGGCCCTGATCGCGGCCTCCTGCCTGCTGCTCCTCTTCCAGCCGCGCCTCACCTCGCGACTCTCACACGCCGGCGACGAGCACTCGCCCTTTCTCACTGCCGGCATCCTCATCTGCGGCGCCTACGGCGCCTACTTCGGCTCCGCGGTCAGCATCCTCCTCTTCGCGATCCTCGCCCTCTTCGTCGCCGACAGCCTCCAGCACCTGAACGGGCTGAAGATCATCCTCGTCGGCTGCGCCAACCTCCTCGCCGCCTGTGCCTACGCCTTCCTCGCCCCGGTCGAGTGGAGCTACGTCGCGGTGCTGATGGTCTCCTCGCTCGCCGGGGGCCGCGTCGGCGCCCACTACGCCCGCCGCATCCCCAGCGATCCGCTGCGGATCTCGATCGCGCTGGCCGGGCTCGTCGTCGCAGTGGTGCTGGCGATCCGGGCATTCGGCTGATGGGCGGTACTGGGCTCGAACCAGTGACCCCTTCCTTGTAAGGGAAGTGCTCTCCCAACTGAGCTAACCGCCCGGGGGAGTCCATTATTGCTCGCCGGGCCGATTTGGTTGAACCCGGGCCCTGTCGCCTTCGTATGGCGGGGCATGACGACTTCACTGCTTCGCCACAGACCGTTGCTCCTCGCCCTCGGCCTCGTGCTCGCGCTCAGCCTGCTGCTGCTCCCGCGCGTCGGCGCCGCCGGCGCCGACGCCACGGCCAGCGCCTCGAAAAGCGTCGAAATCGTGAGCTTCGCCTTCAAGCCGGGAACGTTGAAGGTGAAGCGAGGCGCAAGCGTCGCCTTCACCAACACCGCCGACACCGCCCATACCGCGACCAAGGCCGGCGCCTTCGACACCAAGCGGATCCAGCCCGGCAAGACGGTGGTCGTGAAGTTCGGCAAGCGCGGCACCTTCGCCTACCACTGCAAGATCCACCCCTTTATGAAGGGGAAGATCGTCGTCGAATAGCCTCGGGGAGGTGAGCCTCCCCACCTTCTGGCGCGCGGCATCGGTGCAGTTCGTCGCGGTCCTGCTGCTGGCGGGCGCGCTGGGCGCCGTGCTCCCCCACAGCTTCTTCGAGGAGTGGGGCTGGATCGCCGGACCGGCCTCGTGGATGCTCTGCGCGGCGATCACCTCCTGGTTCGTGCGACTGCCGGTGCGGCTCGTGCTCCTCGGCGCCGCGCTCGCCGGGCTGCCCAGCCTCCTCGCCGTCCTCGTCGGCCTGCACTGGGCCGGCGCCCTGGTGGCGATCGTCCTGTTCGCGCTCTGGTGCGGGTGGCTGCGGGGGCGGCTCGTGCGGGAATACTGAGCGGGGCTCAGGAGACGATCGCGGCCATCAGCCGGCGAGCGCGTGGACGAGGGCGGCAGCGGGACGAATCTCCTCGATCCGCGCCACCGTCTCCCCCGCGTAGAGGGCGCCGGCGTCGACGAGCGTGGCCGGTCCGTCATCGGTCGGCCCGGCCGGCGAAAGGAGGCGGCTGCCCGGTTGCTGCGCGTCCATCATCCGCAGCTGCAGCGTCGCCGGTGCGAAGCGGGCTCCGGGAGCGAGCAGGTGGTTGAGGAGCCGGCTTCCTCGCGGACGAGGCGATCTCGTCGCCGCGTTCGGGACGACCCGATGCGGGGCGGGCCAGCCGGCGCCGAAGATTTCGGTGAGGACCGTTTCCTCGGCTCCCAGCAGACGCTCTCTATATAGAGGGTGGGCGCGGCTCTCCTCGGAGAGAAGGAAGCGGGTGCCGGCTACGGCCGCGATCGCTCCTGCCTCCAGCGCCGCCCGCACGTCGCCGGGCTCGGCGACGCCGCCGGCGAGGAACAGCGGGTAGTCGGACGGGAGCGCGGAGCGCGCTTCCTCGAGCAGCTGCAACGCCGGGGTCGTGCCGCGGACGTGGCCGCCGGCCTCGACGCCCTGCACGATCACACCGTCGGCGCCGGCCGCCCGCGCCTGCAGCGCCTCCTCGACCGACCCACACTGGTGCAGCCAAACGCCGGGGGTCCGCCGCCGCGGCCGCCCCCAAAAGGTGACGACCACGTCTGCCTCCGCTGCCGCCTCGAACCAGGCGCGCCGGGCGAACGGCAGCAGCACGTTGACCGCGATCGGCTTGGCCGACAGCCTCCGGGCCGCCTCCAGCTCGCGCCGGATCGCCTCTGCACCGCTGACGGCGATCGTCCCCAGCCCGCCGGCCTCCGATACAGAGGCCGCCAGCTCGTGCCGGCTCAGCCCGCCGCCCATCCCGGCCTGGACGACGGGTAGCTCCACCCCGAGGAGTTCGAGCAGCGTCGGCATCCCTCCCAGTCTAGGTTCGACTAGCGGCTTCCCTCGGAGATCGCGAGCAGCAACCCGAGCCACTCGGGCTCGACGCCGAGGGCCCAGCGGTACTGGAGCCCTTTGGCGCCGCGCCCACCCGCGTCGCGGACAGGCCGCAGGATGTCGCTCCGCGCCAGCGTCTTCAGGTGATAGGCAACGCGCCCGACGCGGTGATCCACCACCCCGGCCACCTCCTCGGCCGAGGCGCAGGCGATCGATCCATCGACATAGGCAAGGAGGATCTGCCGCCGCAGCGGGTGGTTGACGGCGCTGATCATCTTGGAAGCGGTGGGTGGCATCTAAAGAGCCGGAAGCTCCAGTGCTGCAGCCATTTCCGGCGCTCAAGATGTTATTGCATAAATACCCTAACAACTGAGTCTTTTAATAGAAAGGCTCCGGGGCGCGATGCCGCCGCCCCGCCGCAGCAAACCCCGCTCGCCCGAGCACGCCGCCCTCGGCGAGGCGATCCGCACGCTCCGCCTCGAGGCCGGGATGAGCCAGGAGCAGCTGGCCGAGGGCGCCGAGACCGACCTCACCCAGGTAGGCGGCATCGAGCGCGGGGTCAGGAACCCGAGCTACACGACGCTGCTGCGGCTGGCCGCGGCGCTGAAGACGAGCGTCGGCGAACTGGCGACGCGGGCGGACGAGTTGCGCGGCTAGCGCCGGTCCTCGTCGGAAGTGCAGGAGAAGAGGTGGGTGAGTCCGACTTCCGTCCCGTCGTCGAACTGGACGTGCCCCTTGGTCATCCAGCTTCCGGTCGGACAGCCCGCCGAGATGAAGCTCTTCTTCTGGCCCCTATAGGTGAATCGCCGGCCGACCTCCAACTCGAAGTGCGTCGCCGAGCCGGCGCCGCCGGCGATCCTCGGGATCGTCGCCTCGAGGTGGAGGCCGAAGCGGCCCTTGTGGATCCGCGTCAGGGTCGCGGGGACGACGATCGCGGTCGGCGCCGGCACGTCGACGAAGGCGTGGAGCAGGACCAAGGTCGTCTTCCCGTGGACGCCGCCGTTGAAGAGCGTCATCGGCCCGGTCGAGGAGAACGGCGCCTGTTCGGGGAAGGCCACCTGCACTTCGGCCGAGCCCGAGCCGACGATCGCATCGCCGCAGGCCCGTTTCGCATCCTTGGTACTGCGTGCCTCCAGCTGGCCCGCCTGGCAGGTCGGGAGGCCGACGGCGTCGACCCGGATCGTCTTGTCGACGTCGAGTTCGACGTGCTGCAACGCCGGCGGATGGGTGCCGTCCGCGGTGCCGATTTTGCCGATGATCCGCGCTCTCGCCGGCGCGAAGCCATGCTTCGGAAGCTTGGTCGGAAAGATGCCGCCGTTGTCGCCGAAGACGAGGTTTCCGGCCCTCGCGATCTCCCATTTGCCCGCAGCTGAGGTCGCGAGTGCGAGTGCGAGTGCGGTCAGGACCACTCCCAAACCCACCAGATTCCTCTTCATGTCCGCACCGCCTTTCGAGTCGATCGGGTTCGATCTTCACCGCCGCGCGGCTCCGGCGCGGTTCCCTTTTTGAGGGCCGCACCCCTGGAAAATCACCAAGGTGGGAACAATCCGGATGCGCTAGTTCCGCGGATTAGTCGAATCCGGCTAGACTGGCCGGGCGTGGGCGGCGTGCTTCCACGGAGGCGGACGCTTTCGGCAACCCGAAAGAGAGAAGAGGAGAGACGCGTGGAACCGAGTGGCAGTCCTGGCGCCGAGCCTCGGTATCGCGATCTCGGTGCCGTCGACATCGGCAACGCACAGTCGCGCTTCTTCCCCTCCTGGTCCAGCTATATCGGCGTCGAGCAGGAGTCCTTGCCGCTCTACAGGGTCATCGTCGACAACAAGGCCGACCTGGAACTGGCGCAGGCGATCGAGCCCGACGGGGTCGAGGCCGACTACGTCCTCGTCGATCTAGGCGACCAGCCGGCGACGGGTTCGCGGCGACGCCGGAGTTAGTCGAACGAGAGTGGGTTGGTGCGCGGGTTTTCCCGTTTGTATTTCTCGACCTCGCGCTCTTTCAACTGCTGCGTCTTCGCTTCCATCCGGATCACAAAGCCCCAGTCGAAGCGGCTTGCAGATCGGCCGCGTTTGCGGCCGCCCTGAGTGCGTTTGTCGACCTTGGCCCAGAACCACTCGTCGGGCGGCTCGATCTGGATCACGCATAGCTCTTTCCCGGCCAGCTTTGCCGGCCGGATCTTCAGCCAGCGATAGGCGGGCGCCGGGTCCAGGCGCGCTTCGAGCAGTTCCCGCAGGAGCCTGGCGAACGAGTCGAAGTCACCGTCCTCGCCGTAGTCGAACTCGAGGCCGCTGAGCCGGTAGAGCGGCTCGTCCCCGCCGGGCGACGGCAGCTCCTGATAGCGCTCGTAGTTATGGAACTGGGAGTGCTCCACGGCTCCGAGGACGATGTTTCCCCCATCGCTGTTCAGCAGCGATGCCACCGCCCGGACGAGCGAGTTCGCGGGCTTGTTGGCCGGGTTGCTGATCGGTTTCGCGGGCCGGCACGGCTCCTTGCCTCCTTCGAGCCACACACGCAGATCGGTGAAGGCCGAGCCCTTCACCTCCAGATGCTGGCTCTCGGGCTGGTCGAGGAGCTGGGCGACATCCACTTTCGTCTCCAGCTTCGGAGGCGCCGGGGGCAGCCGCAGACGGTCGCGGTGGGCGAGGAGGGTGGGGCCGGCGAAGAACGAACTGTAGGTGCGGGCGCTCGCCGACTCCGCGTAATCGTTTATCGGGCCGACTATCCGCTGGCTGATCGCGTGGAAGGCACCTGGCTGCTGCCGCACGTGCCCGAGGATCAGGAAGCGGAAGCGGTCGTCGAGCCGATAGACGGAAGGGTCGCGGATCACCGAACGGGCACCGTTGAGCAGGGTGGAGATCCGTTTCTGGAGGCTTTCCCAGGCATCCACGTTGACCAGCTTCACCAGGATCAGGAAGCGGATCCCCTCCTCGTGCTCGGGCCGGATCAGCAATTTGGCGTCACGGGGGGTTTTCAACTCGCGGGATGGGCGGCTGCCGTTGGTCGCCGCCTGCAGCTCGCTCAGCTTTTCGAGCTCACGAAGGGGCATGCCCCTTTTCAGTTGCGTGGCATCGGGCCGGTACATGTCGCCGATCGGCGTCCGCTTGCCTTTCGCCCAAGGCCAGTGGTGGACGACGTCGGCGACCGGCAACAGGTACTTGATGCTCACCGTCCTGTCGGCCTCGCGGAGCGCCTCGCGAAACTCCTCCCGCTCCACCCGGGCCGGGATCCATGCCCTGACGATGATGTCGAAGTCACCGATCATCTCGTAGATCTGGTAGGCGAGGATGTGCTGCTCGGTGAGGAAGCGCTGTATCCGCTCGAGCGCTGCCTCACGGTTATAGGTCGGCTCGTAGGTTAGGAAGAGGAAGAAGAGCCGCTCGTCGGCCCACGCCTTGTGGAGGTCGTTGTGCCAGAGGAAGGCCGGCAGCGGTGGTGGGGCTTCGGGTGACACTAGAACCGGGGGCCGGGCAGGGGCAGTGGGCAGGCTATAGTGAGGGCGGGTGGCCTTTCGTTGGGGCTCACGCCCACTTCGTTGGGCCGCCTATTAATTTTCCGTCCCCTCCTCTTGGCCGTCGGCTTCGTCAGCCAGTTCCTGCAGACGGGTGGCATGGGCGGGGTCGAAGTGTGCTTTCTCCCAGTTCTTTGCCTTCAGCATGCTCCTCAGCGCGTTGTCGTCGAGTTTGCACCCCATGAAGTAGGTGTCGGCGACGTTTGCGCCTTCGAAGCGCGCACCCTCCATGTCGGAGCGCTCGAGGTGCGCCGCCTGCATCCGGGCGCCGGAGAAGCGGGCCCCGCGCATGTCCGCTCTTTCGAGATGTGCGTTCACCAGCTCCGCGCCCTGGAAACCGGTCTTGAAGCACTCGGCTTCGAACAGGCGCGCGTTGTAGAGACTCGCGCCTTCGCCTTGCAGCACGGCGCCGTTCAGCTTCGTTTTGCGGCCGGCTGCGTCGCGCAGGCTGGTGTCGCAGAGGTCGGCGTACTCGAGCCCGGCGGCATCGAGGTTCGCCCCGTCGAGGGTGAGGCCGCGCAGGGTCGCCCCTGTCAGATCGGCGTCGGAGAGGTCCAACTCGATCGGGTCGTAGGGAACGCCTGAGGACATCGCCTTCTCGAAGGTGCGGCGCAACAGCTTGGTCACCGCCTGTGGATGGGAGACCTTCAGGTTGGCGATCGTCGCCAGGCGCACCTGGTGGTGGAAGGTCGGGTCGTCGTGGCCCAGGAACGAGAGCAGCGAGACCGCCGCCCCCGCCTGCACCGGCTCGCTGTCGGAGCCGAGATCGAGCAGCAGCTGCGAGAAGCGCGCGGCGTGGTCGCGGTCGCTTTCCGCCTTCTGCTGAGCCACCGCCCGTTTCTGGGTCGCGATGTCTGCTTTTCGCAGCCGGTTGCGTTCCCGGCTTTGGCCGATAAAGGCGATGCCGGCCCCGATCAGCGCCCCGATCGCGGCTGCCAGTCCCGCGTAGCGACTGAAGAATCCCCGCACGCCGGAGGCGTTCTTCACTTCCCCCGCCAGCTTTTCGACTTCGACTTCGAGCTTTTCGGTTTCGACTTCGAGCTTATGCGGGTCGGAGGTTTCTCCGCCCGTCGCCGGAGCGACGGTCGTTTCAGCTGCCGCGAGCGCCGCCGGGGCCGGGGCGACGACGAGGAACACGATGAGCGCGGCCAGGGCACGAAACCGACGCGGTTTCGTGCGACACATCCCTTCTACGTTTCTCAAGTTTGCGACAGCCCCTGACGGACCCGGACGTCCCCTGGGCTCAGCCTCTCGGCGTTTACCACCAAACCTCGCCTCCCTGCCGCTGCGGTGAGCATAAATAGAGCGCTCGGAGTCTATTCATTCAACAAGAACGCATCGAAGTGCCCGGACCTTGTGAGAAGCACCCCGGTCCCAGCGACCGGACATGGTGTGTTTCCGACGCAACGCCGGCCTGCCCGGGTTCGTGGGATCGGCTATCCGGGCCCGGCTTCGAGCACAGCCAGGACAGTTACGTCCTGAACGCCCACGGCGCTGCTTTCCATCTCTCTCCCGAGTCCTTCGACCCGGCAGCGAACCGGACTCGAGCAGGAGCCCGCGGCGAGCTCCTCGCGCGCCAGCCCTCTGAAGACGAATTCGCGACCGCGCTGTCCGGTCCATTCGGGCCAGGAGACCGCCACTTCCCGGCCGAAACGGACCCACAGTTCGGCCATCCCCGGCGGCAGCACGACGTATTGCTCCTTGCCAGGTTCGATTTCCGCGCAGGTCAGGGGTGTTCCTTCGAGGCCGCCGTTCCCGTCGGTCTTCTGTTCGCGAATCAGCAGGTACGGCCCGATCGGGGTGAAGACCAGGTGGAAGTCGCCGCCGCCGAGGTCGATCCTTTCCGAAGCGCCGTCCAGTTCGTGGTGCTCGGCGATCGAGCGCGCCGCCGACGCCGCGTCTTCCAGCAGCACCGCCGCGCCCCCTTCCCAGGAACCGATCGCCAGGCTCCAGGCCTGCCCGAGGCATGACCCTTTGACGATGTAGGCCGTCCCGCTCGCGTTCGGGTGCGCCCGCCCCGCGCAGCCGCTCGCGGGTGCTTTTTCTTCCCACGCTCGCCGAATCTGCGCCTTCAGCGGTTCGGGGGCGCCCTCGCCCGGGGTGACGGCGCCCTGGCAGGGGTCGGTGGCGGGGCTCGCTCCCGCTGCCGGGGCTTCCCCGGTCTGCGGCCGCGAAATCGAGCCGCCGCTGTACTTGCTTTGAGCCGCGTGGTTGTTGGTGGAGTCCCGATCCGTTCCCTTGATCACCCTTCCCACCACCACGCCACTTTGTGTCAGGAACGAGAAGACGAGCCCCACCACAAGGACAACGGCGGCCTTGCTCCTCCTTCCGACCGGAATCAGGTTCGTGGCCTTCCCGACCCAGGCGTCGACACCCCATTTGCCGTTCCAGGTCCGCTCCGGGCCCAGGAACCACCGAACCGGACGACAGTTCTCGATCACGTCGGCGCCGCAACTGGGGCCACCGACCTCGATCACGCGCCGGGTCGCCTCGACGACCGCGGTGAGGAGGACGAGCAGCCCGAGGGTCACGCCGATCTGCCAGTAGCGGCCCGGACTGAGGAGGTAGTTCGTCCCAGCTGCAGTCGTCGCCACGGAGAGGGAGATGTTGACCAGCGTCAGGGCGCAAAGCCGCCGGCGCTTCTCCTTGGTCCACCCCTGCGCGGCCTTCCCCCTGAACCACAAGTACTTCAACCGCACGTGGACGCCCCAGCGGAGGTCGAAGAGCAACCCGCAGCAGAGCAGCATCAGCGCCGCGAGGGCTTCGATCTCGGCCAGCGAGCGCCCGAGGAACCAGAGCGTGATGCTGCCGAAGGCAGCCGCGGCAAGAGCGATCAGCAGAGCAACCAGGATCGCCCGATCCGGCTTCTGAGCGCCCGACTGCTGCTGATCGAGGTTGTCGCCTTCGCCGTTCACGTCACTCCTACGTTCTAGGCGTGACGGGGGGAGGACAAAACCTACATCTCAGTACCTAACTGGGGGGCACCCAGACCCAGGGGAAGGTCCATCCGCACCCGCGCACCGTCTGACCCATTCGGTCAGGATGACATAAGAATGCAAGAAAGACAAGTGCAGTTCCGAAATGTGACCTTGCATTTTTTGATGTTGCGTTTTGTCCGCGCTTTTTCACCGTTTGCTGCAGGGGAACAGTGAAACCTCAGGTGAATGCTCACTCGTCGGGCGGCCGACTTTCACCCTTAGTCGGGGGAATCGCAGACAGCTGCACCCACAGTCTCCGTGTTCGTCGGGCCGATCATGTGGAGCTTCTCCGAGCGATAGCGGCCGCGTTTGCGGGCCCTTGGGTTGACCTTTGGGTTTGAAAAGACGGGATCGTTCGCCCCCGGAGCGGGCTTGAGACGGAGATGTAACCGGGACGCGACCTGGACTTGGACAACGGAGCTGAGCCAGACCTGGCTATCGGCTCAGATTTACCTTCTGGCCATTCCTAGCTAGAATGTGGCCACTATGGAAGAAGCAACGGTGGGCATCCGCGAACTCAAGGACAAAGCCAGCTCGATTATCGACCGAGTCGTGGAGGGCGAGGCGATCACGGTGACGAAGCACGGGCGCCCCGTGGCGAGGATCGTCTCCACCACCACCCCACCACACCTCTCGGCCTTGATCGCAAACGGAACGGTGCGACCGCCCGAGGGGCCTCGCTATCTGCCGGCGAAACCGGTCAAGCTCCGGGGCTCAGGCAAGAGCGCCGCGGAGTATGTCTCCGAAGGTCGGCGCTGAGCCTCTACCTCGATACCAGCGCATTGATCAAGCTCCTGGTCGACGAGCCAGGGGCCGAGGAGGCGCGCAGCGCTTACGGCGAGGCGGACGGCGTCCGCACCACCGCGGTCGCTCGTGTCGAGGCGACCGCGGCCCTGGCCCGGATGCGCAAGGGCCGCCGCCTGACCCCGACTCAGCTCAAACAGGCGCTCGACGACCTCGATCACATCTGGCGCGGGATCTTCAGCCACGCTGTCAATGACGCGCTTCTCGCCATGGCAGCAGAGACCGCCCATATTCATTCTCTCCGCGCCTACGACGCTGTCCACCTAGCGGGTGCCCTCTCTTTCGCGACGGGCGAGGAGCTCGATTTTGCCTGCTGGGACAGAGAGCTACGCGAGGCAGCACAGAAGCATGGTTTCGCACTGATTCCAGACCATCTTTGACCGCTGAAAAGCCATCCTCCGTCAGATTCAAATGAGGAGAACATGCGCGTGGGAAGTGGGACACCGGCCGACAATGTGACCAATATGAGACTCGGATCATCCGACCCCCACCGCCTACCCCCGCGCCCGATAGCGGTCACAGGTCCGCAGCCCCGACTCCTCTAACCCCTGCTTGGCGTAGCCCACCAACTCACTCCACTCCCGAACCATTGAGGTCGGAGCTCTCCGGGGCAATTCCCTTGAGGCAAAGAAGGACTTGAACGCCGCCGAAACGCCATTCCGGCGTCAGACCGAAGACTTGGCTCTGCGCCAGGCAATCCAAGGCACAGAGCGGAACACCGAGGAATGCGCCCGACCGATTCGAACCGGCGACCTTCGGCTTGAAAGGAGGAGGGTCCTCAGCGCAGGCAGCGAGATTCCGCCGCCGATGTGACCCGGATGCGACCTATACGGCAGCCAGAGCCGGCGCGAGGTCGTCAGCGCTGGCTTTGATGGACTCTGGAATGGTCACCCGCAGTTCGCCCTCGTTATCGAGGATGCGCTGGGCGCCAAGAACGGTCAGCCCCACGATGCGCTGGCTGCCCGGCGCGTAGCGCAGCACATGACCCTCGGGAGTCTCCTCGCCCTCGGCCTCCTGGGGCTCTCCGACATGCAGGTAGAGAACGTCGCTACCGGCGTCGTAGTCGGCGTGGTCGAAGTCAACTGAACCGATAGTGATTTCTACGCGCCGCATGAGTCGTCATCACCGATCGTACGCTCGACCGCGCGGAAGCACCCGCAGCACGACGATCACCTGGTTCTCGTCATCGAAGCTGAAGCGCACGCGCCAGTCGCCAACCCGCAGCCGCCATTGGGCCGAGTTGAGCTTGCGAATGTCGCCACTCCGTGGCGCTGCGACGAACTTGTCGAGAGCATCCAGAATCCGGCGCTGAACCGGTGGATCGAGTCGCTTCAGATCACGCCGAGCCGGCGGCGCGAAACGGAGTGACCACTCCACCGTCAATCGAGATCGAGTTCAGTGCGCAACTGCTCCGAGGAAACTGCCTCTCCCCGGTCGTAAGCAGCAAGTGCCTCGGCCGCGCGGGCATCCTCATCGGCCTCAGAAGCCTCGTCGTCAAGCGGAGCGGATGCAAGAGCGTGCAGCATTGGGTCATCGCGCCGACGCTCGACGATTACCAACGCAGCCTCGGCCTCTTGCTCAGAAAGCTCATCGACCAGCTTATGAAGTCGCTCCTTCGTAGTCACCGGCCCATGGTACCGCCGGCAAGGATCAATTGGAGCGTTTCAGCCACGCGGCTGAGCCCCACGGACAGCGGCGTCTGCCATCGAGCCGCTCAGCAAGCCGAGGTCCGTCCGATTGATACGACGCATCGGCCCTCGGTACCGGCTGTGAACGCGGAGGGCTCGCTCAATTGCGTATAGTCGGTAAACGATGGCTAGACAGCCGACTACTCAAAGAGATCAAGAGATTCAAGGCGCGATGCTGACCCGTCTTCAGCGTGCCGGCAAGGACGTCGCTCAGAGCGAGTCCTCTCTCTTTAGAGCCAAGCTTCACCGTGACCGCGAGGTGCAGATAGCCACGGAACTAGGGCTCAGCCGCCGGGCCGTTGCGGACGCCGTTGGTCTGACGCCGGGCGGTGTCCAGCGCATTATCAACTCCTGATAGCTCTGCGTGGACAGTGACCATGGGAGTTGAGCGTATCGCGTCAGTTAACAGTCTACCCGTGCACAAACGCGAGGATGACGGGGAACCGTACCTGTTTGCCCCATTCGATGGCAAACGACTTACTCACCAATACTTTAGATTTCCGGCGAAGTTTCACGCGCCTGTTGTGAACCAGCTTTTGGTCGACTACACCGACCCCGGAGCATGCGTATTTGATCCGTTTTGCGGGAGCGGCACTCTTTTGGTGGAGGCATCGGTGTTGGGGAGAAATTCAATTGGAATCGATGTTGACCCGCTCAGTGTCTTTATTACTTCAGTTAAGACGCACGCGCTTAGACGAGCTGCTTTAGAACGGACGTGTGGGCAACTTCTGGATGCACTCACGCCCTTCCGACGATCACCGGCCGACTATGACCTATTGATGCATCAAGACATTGATGAAGAGACTTTCAAACAGGAGTCGCAGTCCCTGTGGATCCCAGCAATACCGAATAGAGACCACTGGTTCTTTCGCTATGTGCTTGTTGACTTAGCACGGTTACTGGCTTCCATTGAAACTCTTTCCATTCCGAGCACCCACCGAGACTTCCTGCGACTCGCATTTGCAGCCACCATTCGAGGTGCCTCACGAGCAGATCCAGTCCCAGTATCTGGACTTGAGGTTACTTCGGTGATGCTGGAAAAGGAGAAGGCCGGAAGACGTATAGACGTCTATTCACTTTTTGAACGAAGGTTGACCCGAATGGTCTCCGACATGGAGGCCTACGCCGATGCCCGAGATCCAAGTGCAGACTGCCGGGTCTATCAAGTCGATGCTGCTCAAATCCCGAGGAACATTGCAAGATCGGTCGATGCCGTAATAACTTCCCCCCCTTATAACGCAGCAGTGGATTACTACCGCCGCCACAAGCTAGAGATGTTCTGGCTTGGATTTACTTTCAATCAGGCCGATCGCCTAGAGCTACTGCAGAGGTACATCGGCCGCCCGAAGGTACCTCAACGGCATAAATACGTGAGGTCGACAGAAGATGGACCGGCTGTCATTGCCGAGCTCGAACAGCAGATGCGTGGGGCATCACCTGAACGAGCCGATGCCTTCAAGCACTACGCCGTGGGGATGTCCCACACTTTTGCCTGCCTTGCACCAAGAATGAAGCCAGGATCGTTCATGATCGTCGTAGTTGGACATAGCACTTGGAACGGAACGGAGATTCATACTTCGTCCCTTATGGAGGCGCTATCTGACCCCTGGTTTAAACTCATTGAGACGCAATGGTTCCCGGCGAAGAACCGTCACATGTCCTACGGGCGTCACAACGATGCGAATATTGATCGCGAATATATTCTTGTTTTCAAGAGGACCAGCCAACACCCGGCCTAGGTGCCATCCTCGTGGAACGTTCCATTTCGCCGACCAACCCCTCGCGTCCCGGTCAGGCCACGAGTCCTATTACGAAGCTCCTCAAGGGAGCCATTGAGAATAAGGCGGTTATCGCGAAGCAGCAGAATTCCCTTGCTAGAACCAGCTAGCTGACCTACAGCCCGACGAATTTGGTCCGTGTCCAAATCTTGGAACGCCTCAACATCACGAGATATCTCGGTGGCGACCTGGTCGATCGTTCGAGGATCCCCAGGTAGCCGGCCTTGCAGAGAGTCAAGAGCATCCAGGATCGCGAGGTACAACGCACGCTGATCCCAATTCGGCGCGCTTAGCAGTTCCTCAACCGCGTCCGCTACTTCTTCAGGACTGAATTTCTCCTGCGTGATTTGGAGGACGTCGCGGGCACCAATATGACGATCCTCGGAACACTCGACTATCTGGGCAAGCTGCTCAACAGTCCAGCACGAGACTTTCCCTTCCTTGGCCCGTACGGCGGCCTCCGCTTTCTCTTTTCGACTGCCGCCAGGGTATTTTGGCGCGACAAGGAGACATCCTGCTGCCTTCCAAGCCGTTCTATGGCTGACCAGGCCAGCGAAATCAATGTCGTTGAGGGATGGGATGTCCTTTGAGGACTTCGCCTCTAAAGTGATCTTCTGTTCCCCCATGGCATCAATAAACCGCGCAATACCGTCAGGCTCTTTTGATCCCGAGATATGTTTGGCCACAAACCCAACAGCGCGACTGGCCGTGACTAGCGCCACCTCTAGGTCGTACTTGTCGTTCCTAGCGTCCCGCAGTTCTGCCGCAATTGCCTTAACTGAGTAAACGCGGTCGCGTGCGAGGCTTCTCAGGAGCTGATCTCGTCGCTCAAGGACCTCCCCTACCTGGGCTGAGGGCATGTTCTCGGCTCGGAGATAGACCTCCAGGAGCGCCTCGGCCGTGACGAAATCCTCGAGGAGAGATTGCGCATCCTCGTCATGGGCTCGAACTAGCTCGTGGTCCTCGTTAATACGAAAGACACCCTCTTCCGGGGAAAAGCTGACGAGTCGGCCCGTCGGCCCCATCTGAGTGTTCTCGTAGACATAGCTTTTGGAACGACTGTCGCCGTACAGTTCAGGCAGGAGATCCTCGATTTTCGCGGAGTCAGGTATCTGAAGGTAGAACCATGACTCATCCGCGTCAGCCCCATCTAGGAGATCGTCGTCGGGCTCGCCGGCACCGCCACTGAGCGCGTCGGCCACTGGCCGCTCGACTAATGCTGGATTCACCCAGTTACGCTGATGCTCTTTATCTTTCTTATCTTTAGATTCACTATTCTTCACCCACTCTTGGTACCTAGAGCGCGCTTGAAGATAGAGTTCGCTTAAAAGAATCTCGAACTGCTTACGCAGATCCGACGTGGTCGCAACTCCCTCTCGCGGTGCCGTTAGATCTTGGTCGAGATCGTCGGCGTCGATATCAGCACGGAAGCGATTAAACGTGGCGTGGGACGCGGGCTTGAGGCCGAAGAGTGCATCCTCAATGTTCACAAGCCGATCACGGACCCTTATGAAGAATCCATGACTCCTCGTGATGTCCTCGCTCTTGCCGGTGACGAGGCTGCGGCGAGTGACAATTACTTCACCTCGCACCCCGGTTGGAAAGTCAGGTGAGACCAGTTTGTTCCCTTTTATTTTCCAAGTGCGATCGGTTCTCTCTGAGAGCTGCTTGATGCGGTCGGCATCAAGCTCATGCACACCGAATGACACCACCTGCTCAAAGCTCTCCTTGCTGCTCTTGATCTCCTCTCCATTTAGGTAAAGGCGGAAGTCACTTTTCAAGGGCATCGCAGTCGAGAGAACCCACCGAAGGCGTCCGAGGCGCAACTGAATAACCTTGTCTTTAAAGTTCTCTAGGAGTACCACGGTCCATGATGCGTTCTTATTCGTAAGTTTGCCAGTTTTGACTTTCGCCGCCTCTAGCGTGCGAAGTAGATCCGTCTCGGCCTTTAACTGGCTCGGGGTCAATTCACGGACGGGGAGTTCAATGGCCTCGCTGCCTCCGGTTGGATCTTCATGAAATGCGTTGAAGTCCAAGCTCGTCACGAGCACTGGCTCATTTTTCGCCTTCGTGACGTAGGTAATCCTTCGAGCAACTGCATACGTCGCAAGCTTCCCGATTCCAAACTTGCCGATCTGCGTTCTTTCACGCTGACGTTCGATTACCTCATCCCGCTTGCTGGAGTGGCCGACGTGCCATAGGTCCGCGAGCCCAGCCTCATCCATTCCTACTCCGTCATCAAAGACTGCAATCGGCTGGGCGTCGGCTCCTTCGAGATCGTCAGGGATATTGACGCGACAAGTCTTTGCGTCTGCGTCGAAGGAGTTGACCACCAGCTCCTCAATTGCCTTGAGGGGGGACTGATAGAGCTGCTCCGAGAGAAGGACGACCAGCTCATGGGAAAGCGTGACCTCTAGCGAGTTCTGGGGGCTACCGGCTTCTAGAAGGGTCTCGCCAATCAAAGACATAGATCGTCACGCGCGTATCTCGTCCGCGGGCCACTCAGCCCGCAGGAGAATACTGAGAGATACCAAAAGAGGAGGGATAGGGGGTAAACGGCTCCCCAAGGAATCGCCGCGCAGCCCTTCATTTAGGGCCAGAACCTCTAATCCCTATCCTGCTCCTGTGCCTGACTTTTCCGATCTGATGCCCCCCTTAGACGATGGGCCCTCGCCTCTGAATTGGGAGGACTACCAGCGGGACACGGCGGCCAAGTTCAAGACGCTCTTGGAATCCGGCTCAGGGGAGAAGCAGATGCAGGCCTTCCTTGAGCAGCACCCGCCTATGGTCCCAGGAGCGTTTCCTGAATTTTCGGGGCATGGGGCTTGGCCCTACGCCCTGATCACTCAGCCTCCACTCAAGGGTTTCGGGCATCGGATTCCAGATTTCATGTGGATCACGCGCAACAGTGGAGCAGTACAGCCAGTCCTAATCGAGATTGAGGACCCGGCTAAGCCGTGGCTAGCCGGCAAAGGTGATCCAAGACCTTCGCATCAACTCACGCAAGCCCTCAATCAAATTCGCCAATGGAGCGAATGGCTAGAAGACAACCATGATTTGTTTTTCAAGGCATTCGGAATTCCACCCGAGTGGAGGCAACGCAGTTTCCGTCCTATCTACTTCTTGATTTATGGACGCAAAGAGGAGAACTCACGCGAGGTTGCCAAGCTCCGCCAGTATCTACATGACGAGAAACCAAATCTGCATTTGTTGACCTACGATCATTTGAGCCCTAACCGAGACCACGATGGCTACCTATGCATCAAGGGGGATGGTCAAGGAAAATATGAGGCCGTCGCGATGCCCGCCACTGCGAGATTGCATCCCAATGATCCAGAGTCTTGGAAGTGCGTGTCAGGGAGACAAGAGGTAATCGAAGCTCACGAGTCGATAAGTGAAGAGCGCAAGAGGTTCCTAGTCAACTACGTCGCGCGCTGCGACATGTGGGCTGAGGCTTACGACGATACGAGACAGAAAGTACTAGATCAAGCTCGCGCCGAATTAGGAAATACCGCCTAACGACGTGCTTCCATCTATTTGATGGTTTCGCAGATGGATCTGAAGCTTTGTCCCACAGCGTGGTATAGCGTGCGAGCATCGTCTCAACTCGGTGCCCTGCGATCTCCGCTAGATCGGCATCGTTAATGCCAGCGGCTCGTAGGTGCGTAACGTAGCGAGTGACGGCACTCGTGGGGGCGGATGTCTAGGCCGGAGGCTTCCTGGGCTGGCTTCCAGAGGTCTCGGTAGAAGGTGCGCTCGCGCCAGAGGCGGCCGCGAGGGGTCGGGAAGAGGAGCTGACAGTCGGGGCCGTTGAGGTTGATCTGGGCTTCGAGCATCCAGGCGAGGGTTGCCGGGACCGGGACGACGCGGCCGGCGTCGGGCTCGCCGTGGTCGGTCTTGGTGCCCTCGAGGATCTGGCCCTCATGGGCGGTGCGGCGGACTTGGAGGGTCTCGCCGTCGAAGTCTTCGCGGCGCAGGGGCAGCACCTCCCCCAGCCTCAGTGCCGCAGTCGGTGAAGACGCGGACCATCGCCTCGTAGCGGCCGGCCGCCTTGGCGAAGCGGTGCATCTCCTCGAAGGTGAAGACGCGGATCGGCCGGGGCTTCTTCTTCGCCCTCGGATCGTTGGCCCTGATGCGGATGCCCTTGAACGGGTTGAGGTCACAGACTTCATCGGTGATTGCGTCCTCGGCCATCGCTGAGAGGGCGCGGAGGATGCCTACAGCCCCGGTGGTGGCTCGACCTTCGGTCCTCAGCATGTGGTCGACCAGGACGAGCGTGTGACGGCGGCGCAGCTCGCGCAGTGGCCAGTCCTTCAGCGGGATGCCCTCGATCTCTACGTCGGCGACTCGGCTGATGCGGTGGTCGTTCGTCGCGTTGGTGCGCTCGGATCGCGGGTGGCGCTCGGTCCAGGTGGCTGAGTAGTCGCCGAGGGTGTCCGGTCGATCCGAGAGGCCGTACGCCTCGTCGATGGCTTTCTGCGCGTCCGCCTTCCGCCTGAAGGTGCCTTTGCCGCGGTTCCAGGTGGGCTTGGCGATGTGGCGCTTGCCGTCGCGGCCGGTGTAGCGCGCCATCCACACGATCTCGCCGGAGGGGTTGCGGCGCTTGATCGGCTTCTCGCGCCTCATGCCGCCTCGTCCCTGTGACGCGCAAGGAAGTCCTCGACGTCGGCGGGGTCGATCCGCCGCGCCGCTCCGAGCTTGTAGCTGGGCAGCTTCCCGCTCCTGATCCAGTTGCGAACGGTGCGGTCGGAGACGGCTAGGAAGTCGGCGAGGGTGCGCTCGGTGAAGAAGGTCGGCTTGCTGGATTTCCTCTGCATGCCACCTCTGTCCAGACGGGAAGGCGTTTGCATCGGGTGCGGTTCTGAAGCCTCAAAGAGACCGAAGGTCAGACCCCTTCCGCCCCTCCCTACAGGCGACCTCCGCACGGCGAAGCCGTGCCAAAATCGGTCGCCCGGAGGGGCGGTCGAATGCTCGCCGCGCAGCTTTTGCCCGCTGATCGAAAACGGGCGGCTCAGGCACGAATCCGGAGGGTTCGTAGTGTGTCGGGGGTGGAGGTTGGTGTTTCGGAGAGGACTTCGGGCTCTCTGGCTAGAGCCTCTGAGTCCTCTCCTGGCTGATCTATCTGCTTCTAGGTGCGCTGCCTTCGATCCTTGCCTTCTCGGCTTCTTCTCGCTGACATTTGGGCTGTCGTGGATTGGTCTCATTTAGCTGGTCGGCGGTAGACCGAGAGCCGGCCGCGCCCACGCCACCTCCTCGATCAACGCCGTCGGTTCGTAGAAGTGCTCCACCGACCCGCGCCGGGGTTGTGTCCCGACCAGCTCGACCGCGCCGTGCTTCGCCAGCTCGCGGACGTGGTAGCCGACCAGCGACAGGTGCCTCTTCGTGAAGTCCGAGAGCTGCTTGGGGCTGAGGCTCCCGTCCTCTTTGACGTAGAGCCTCAACAGCTCCCGCCGCAACGGGTGGCGAAGGAGAAAGAGGAGCGCCTGCTCGGGATCTTCGATCTTTTCCGGCATGGTTAGCTCCTCACCGAGAAGCTGCCCGAGCGGGTCGGTGCGGGCACGGTCCACTCAATGCCGGCGAGCAGCTCCTCGGCCCTCACGCCGAGAGCGGAGGCGAGCTTGATGAGGGTGTCCACACGCGGCAACCGGGTGCCGTTCTCCACCATCCCGATCTCGGTCCGGTGGAGGCAAGCCATCGCGCCGAGTTCTTCTTGCGAGAACCCGGCGCGGCGACGAGCCACGAACAGATTGCGGCCGAGACGCTTGGCGGTCTCCTCGTCCCTGCGTCTGCCGTCCATCAGACTTCCGCCAGCTCGTGGAAGAGGACAGCAGCCCTGGTCGGCACTACGAGCGTGCCTTCGATGTTGAGCAGGCCGCCAGCGGCGAGGTCGCGGACAGCTCGTCTGTGCTGGTCGCGTTCGGCGTAGGTCGCCTCCAGCCCTCCGGTCATTTCTTTCAGCAGCTCCAGGTCCGTCAACGTCTGCGGATAGAGCGAGAGGACGTGTCTCAGGACCGCTGCCTGGTCGCGAAGATCCTGTTCGGCGGTGGTCGTGGCGCGCTCATCACTGGCGCCACTAGGCTTGTCTTGCATGGGAGCTCATACCTCCTGTGCCACGCCCCCGGCTGTTCCACCAGCGCGGGGGCACTTTTTATGGAGGCGTCAGCGTAGCAAGACCGTTGCTACCTAGCAACACCTAGGACTTCGACTGGAGAATCCGGGCGACTCGGGTGAAGTGGAGGCCGGTTGCCTCGGCGATCTCTCGGGTCGAGAGGCCGGCCGCTCGCGCCTTCTCGAAGGCTGCCTTTCGTGCCTCCCGGCGCTGTTCGAGCTTCTCGCTCGTCTGCTCGAAATCGGCCTGAGCACGACGCGCTGCACCGAGCGCTTTGGCTTTGGCGTCCCCAGGCATCGCCGAGACCCTATTGGGCACCGCAAAATGTGACCAGGATGAGACCAAGACGCGCCGGAATGCCGCGGAATCGCCCGGACGCCACCGGAACGCCGATCCGCTTCTAGACCGAAAACTTGGCTCTGCACCTCGCAATACCCAGCACAGAGCGGAACACGAAGGAATGCGCCCGACCGGATTCGAACCGGCGACCTTCGGCTTGAAAGACCGACGCTCTTTGGGCCCCCGAAAGGACCCGTTGACCACTGAGCTACGGGCGCTCGCCGGGAACGATACCCGCGCAACGGGTTCTGAGCGTCGCCGACGCGGCTAGGGTCGCGACATGAATCTGGGCATCGAGGGGAAAGTCGCCCTGGTGATGGGCGCGAGCAAGGGGATCGGCCGAGGCGTCGCCTCCGCCCTGGCGCGGGAGGGCGCCAAGGTCGCGATCTGCCAGCCGCTCGCAGGAGCGCCTGGACGAGGCCGCGGCCGAGATCGGGGAGCGCGCCACTGCTTTCGTCGCCGACACCGGCGACCTCGAGCGCCTCGCCCGCCTGCCGCTCGAGGTCGCCGAGGCGCTCGGCTCCGTCGACATCCTCGTCACCAACACCGGCGGCCCTCCCCCGGGCGGCGCCCTCGACCACGGCTTCGAGGAATGGGAGGCCGCCTACCGCTCGCTGGTCCTCGCCCCCCGCGTCCTCGCCGGCGCCGTCGTCCCCGGCATGCGCGGCGAAGGCTGGGGCCGGATCGTCAACGTCGGCTCGACGACGACGATCGAGATCAACCCCGCGCTCGGCCTCTCCAACGCCCACCGCCTCGCCACCGTCGGCTTCCTGAAGACGCTGGCGCGCGAGGTCGCGGGCGACGGGATCACCGTCAACACGGTCGCCACCGGCCGCTTCGCCACCGACCGCATGGCCGAGCTCGGCGGCTCGCTCGAGCAGGTCGAAGCGGCCGCCCGCTCCGAAGTGCCGGCGGGACGGCTCGGCACGGTCGAGGAGTACGGCGACCTCGTCGCCTTCCTCTGCTCCGAGCGCGCCGCCTACATCACCGGCACGGTGGTCCCGATCGACGGCGGCCTCCTGCGCTCGCTCTGACGATGACCTGGACCGACCCCGAGCGAGTCGCCGAGTACCTCTCGCGCGAGATCCCGCATCGCCCCCTGGCCGAGGAAATGCTCCTGCAGGCACTGCCGGAGCGCGTCGACCGCGTCCTCGACCTCGGCACCGGCGACGGTCGCCTGATCGCCCTCGTGCGCACCGCCCACCCGCAGGCCGAAGCCGTCGGCCTCGACTCCTCGGAGCCGATGCTCGCCCGCGCCCGCGAGCGCTTCGCGTCGAACCCGGCAACCGACCTGCGCCTCCACGACCTCCGCGACCCGCTCCCCCAGGCAGGCCCCTTCGACGCCGTCGTCTCCGGCCTCGCGATCCACCACCTCGAGGACGAGCGCAAGCGCTCGCTCTTCGCCGAGGTCCGCGGCCTCCTCGCGCCCGGGGGCACCTTCGTCAACCTCGACCTCGTCACCGCCCCCACCCGCGAGCTGCACGAACGCTTCCGGCGCGAGATCGGCCGCCCCGAAGACGACCCATCCGACCGCCTCGCCGACCTCGCCGACCAGCTCCGATGGCTACGCGACGCCGGCTTCGCCGCCGCCGACTGCCAGTTCAAGTGGCTGCAGCTGACCCTGGTGGTCGCTGCTTAGCCGGGCAGTTCCCCGGCCCGGATCCGCTCCGCCATCGCCTTCGACTCGTCGCGGTAGACGGAGCCGTCCTCGAACTCGATCACCGGGTATTTGCCCTGGTCCGAGAGCTGCTTCAGGTCGCCACGCATGAAAGGCAGCAGCGGCCCCTTGACGACCTCGTAGTCGATCCCCTCCTCGTCGAGCGCCTTCTGCACCCGCCAGCAGGGGTGCCCCTCGTTCTTCACGAACATCAGCGAGCAGCGGTGGAGTTTCACGGCCATGTGCGCACCCTACCTCACTCTGACTGGCAGCTCGCGCATCGCCGGGTAGATGATCACGTCGCGCAGCGTCTTGGCCCCGGTCATGATCATCAGCAGGCGGTCGATCCCGAGGCCGCAGCCGCTCGCCGGCGGCATCCCGTATTCGAGCGCCCGCACGAACTCTTCGTCGTGCGGGTGCGGGTCGGCCTCCGCCCCGGTCTCCTGCCGTTCGCGCTGTTTGATGAAGCGCTCGCGCTGCTCGATCGGGTCGTTCAGGTCGGTGCCGCCGCCGACGATCTCCATCCCGGCGACGATGCCGTCGAAGGCCTCGCAGATGCGCGGGCTCTCCGGGTGCACCTTGACCAGCGGCCAGATGTCGATCGGCAGGTCGATGATGTAGGTCGGCTGGATCAGTTTCGGCTCGACCAGCTTGCCCTGCAGCGTGTCCACGACCCCGGCCCAGTCGTCGTTCGCGTCGACGTCGTCGCCGGCCGCCTCGGCCAGCTCGTCGCGGCTCGCCTCGTAGATGTCGAGCCCGGTCTCGCGCAGCAGCTCGTCGCGCAGCCGCACCCGCGGCCAGGGCGCGGCGAAGTCGATCTCGACCCCGTCGCGCTCACCTTCGTCGTCCCCATCACCTTCTCGACCACGGTCGAGACCAGCATCTCGATGAACTCCATGACGCCGTTGTAGTCGGCGCCGCCGACGAACATCTCCAGCATCGTGAACTCGGGGTTGTGCTGGGGCGACATCCCCTCGTTGCGGAAGAACTTGCCGAACTCGTAGACGTCCTCGAAGCCGCCGACGATCGCCCGCTTCAGGTAGAGCTCGGTCGCGGTGCGCAGGAACAGCTCGCGGTCGAGCGCGTTGTGGTGGGTGACGAACGGCCGCGCCGCGGCGCCGCCGGTCAGCCGCTGCAGGACCGGCGTTTCCAGCTCGACCCAGCCGCGCTCGTGCATGTGGGTGCGGATCGCGAACAGCAGGTCGTCGCGCTTCTTGAAGATCTCCCGCGAGCTCCTCGTTCGCCATCAGGTCGAGTTCGCGCTGGCGGTAGCGCGTGTCCGGGTCGGAGATGCCGTGGAAGAGGTCGGGCGGGTCTTTCAGCGCCTTCGCCAGCAGCACGCACTCGCGCACGCCGATCGCCAGCTGGCCGCGTTTGGTCACGTGCAGCGGCCCCTCGATCCCGACCAGGTCGCCGATGTCGAGGTCCTCGACCCGCTCGAACGCCTCCTCCCCGAGCACGTCGCGCCGCGCGTAGGCCTGGATCGTGCCGGTGATGTCGCGGACGTCGAGGAAGGCGGTCTTGCCGTGGCCGCGCTTGCCGGTCACCCGGCCCATCACCCGGTAGGAGAACTCCTCGTGCTCGCCCTCCCCCAGCGTCGGCCGGGTCGTGCGCGGCCTCGATCTCCTCGACGTGGGTGCGGCCCGGGAAGGAGTGCGGGTAGGGATCGATCCCGCTCCGCGCGCAGCCGCTCGACCTTGGCCCGGCGCTGCTCCTCGGTCGAGACGGCGACCGAGCGGTCGCCGCTCGCGGCGGCGTCTCCGCCCCCGTCGGCGCCTCACTCATCGTCAGCGCTCAGCTCAGGGGGCGAGGCCGACGGTGACCCGGTCGTCACCTTCATAGTCCTGAAGGGTAGTCGCGTCGCGCAGCAGCTCGCGCATCGCCGGGCCGTGGTGGGTGTCGTGCTCCATCGCCAGCTTCCAGCCCGACGGCGTTTCGGCGATCACGCCGCGGATCACGCCGAGGCCGTCCTCGCCGCAGTCGCCGGTGACCGCGATCCGCGGCTCCTTCTGGATCTCCGGCGAGCGATCGAAGATCGTCTCGTCGGTGACGTAGGGCATGTTGGCGATCACCAGGTCGACGTCTTCGGCTTCGACCGACTCGGGCAGGCCCTTGCCGACCGTCACCTCGAGCGTCGAGACCGAGCCGCTCGGCGTTCTCGCGGGCGGCTTCGACCGCCTCGGGCGAGAGGTCCGAGGCGGTGACCTTCAGGTCGGGCCGCTCCGACAGCAGCGCCAGCGCGATCGCGCCGGAGCCGGTGCCGATCTCGTGGACGCGGGCGCCCTCGGGCAGCTTGCGTGCCGACCTCGACCAGGAGCTCGGTCTCGCGGCGCGGCCAGAGCACGCGCTCGTCGACGTTGATCTCGAGGTTGCGGAAGGGGGCGCGGCCGAGGATGTAGGCCATCGGCTCGCGTTCGACCCGGCGCTGGACGTTGCGCTCGATCTTCTCGGCGACCTCGTCGCTGACCTCGCCGGCGCTCTCGACCGTCAGCTCGCCCGGCTGCGACGCCGAGCGCGTCGGCGACGAGGATTTCGGCGTCGGTGCGCGCGTCCTCGACCCCGGCGGCGGCGATCCGCTCGGCCGCGTCGTCGAGGATCGCGCCCACGGTACGCGCCGAAGGCCCCTCGCTCTGTACGTCAATTGCCGCCATTACCGCCACATCCTCCCTGAATCTAGATCGCTCCAAAGATTTTGCGCAAGATACCAGTGCCACGAGGCGTGCGGGTGGCTACAGGCCGTGGCGCCAACCGCTTCGTTCGCCGCCGGCGCGCCAGATGCCTCCGTGGCGGCGGATCACGATAGCGATCCAGACCGCTCCGGCGGCCATCATCGCCAGGCTCTCGAGCTGCGCCGTGGTCAGCCCCAGGGCGTCGTCCGTGTTGCGGCGCAGGAACTCGACCAGGAACCGCTCGGCCCCGGCGTAGAGGAGATAGAGCGCGAAGAGGATGCCGGCGCGCACCCGGTCGCGCAGCTGCCAGAGGATCCAGGCGCCGAGCCCCATCGCCAGCGTCTCGTAGATCGGCGTCGGGTGGACGGTCTGGTCGGTCGGCACGGTGCCGTCGGGGTAGGACATCGCCCAGGGCCCGTTCCAGGCCTTGCCGTAGTCGCCGTCGCCGGAGAGCTGGCAGCCGCAGCGGCCGATCGCGTAGCCGAGCGCCAGCGCCGGCGCCGCCAGGTCGAGCAGCGCCAGGCCGAGGAAGCCGCGGTACCAGGCCCAGAGCGAAGACGGCGAGGGCGCCGCCGATCGCGCCGCCGTACCAGACCAGGCCCGAGCCGCTGAAGAGGTTGCCGAGCAGGTCGTCCTTGACCTCGCTGTAGTTCTGGACGATGAAGTAGACGCGCGAGCCGACGATGCCGCCGATCAGCGCCGCGAAGCCCATCTCATACGCCCAGTCGGGCGGCTTGCCGATCTCCCCGCAGCCGCTTCCAGATCAGCGCCCCGGCGGCGAGGAAGGCGAGGGCGAACATCAGCCCGAAGGTCTGCAGCGTCAGCGGGCCGATGTGGATCTCGGGATACACGTTCAGCTGTCGATCGAGATGAACCCGGGCTGCGCCGCGACCCGATCGAGCCAGCCGCGGACGGCCGGCAGCGGCTCGAGGTCGAATCCGCCCTCGGGCGCGACGTGGGTGTAGGCGTATAGGGCGATGTCGGCGATCGTGAAGCTCTCGCCGACGAGGTAGGAACGATCGCGCAGGTGCCGCTCGAGGATCTTCAGCGCGACGACGCCGTCGCGGCGCCGCTTCTCGATCTCCTCCGCCGCCGGAGGGTTCGGAGACATCGCGACCCAGAAGCGGACGACGGCAATCGCCGGCTCGTGTTTGTACTGCTCGAAGAACATCCACTGCAGAACCTGGGAGCGCTCGTAGGCATCGTCGGGCAGGTAGGGGCTGCCCTCGGCGAAGTGCCAGAGGATCGCGTTGGACTCCGCCAGCGGCCGCCCGTCGTCCAGCACCACCGTCGGCAGGGTCAGCGAGGGGTTGAGGCCGCCGAGGACCTCGATCCGCTCGGAGTAGTCGGTCACCGACATCTCCCGCCGCTCGTACTCGATCCCGCGCAGGGCGAGGATCAGCCGCACCTTGAAGCAGTTGCCGGAAAACGGGTTGTCGTAGAGCAGGACCGTCAAAGGGACTCAGTCGGCGAGCAGCATCTCCAGCAGCGCCTTCTGCGCGTGCAGCCGGTTCTCGGCCTGGTCCCAGACGGCGGAGTGCTCGCCGTAGAGGACCTCGGCGGTGATCTCTTCGCCCGGGTGCGCCGGCAGGCAGTGGAGGACGATCGCCCGCTCCTTGGCGGCGGCGAGCAGGTCGGCGTCGAGCTGGAACGGGGCGAGGTCGGCGCGGCGGCGTTGCGGCCTCCTCCTCGTCGCCCATGCTGACCCAGACGTCGGTATAGAGGGCGTCGGCGTCGGCGGCAGCGGCGCGCGGGTCGTCGGTCAGCTTCGCCCCGTGGCCCTCCTCGAGCTGGTAGCCGGCGGGCGCCGCGACGACGACTTCGACCCCGGCCAGCTCGCCGAGGATCGCCAGCGAGCGGGCGACGTTGTTGCCGTCGCCGACGTAGGCGAGCCGCAGGCCCTCGCAGGTCGCCGAAGCGCTCGCGCATCGTCAGCAGGTCGGCGATCGCCTGGCAGGGATGGTGCAGCGGGGTGAGCCCGTTGACGACCGGCACCTCGGCCGCCTCGGCCAGCGCGGCGACGGCCTCGTGGGAGCCGGAGCGGATCACGATCGCGTCGACGTAGCGGGAGAGGACGCGGGCGGTGTCGCCGGTCGACTCGCCGCGGGAGAGCTGCATTTCGTCGCCGCGCAGCATCACGCCGTGGGCGCCGAGCTCGGCGACGCCGACGTCGAAGGAGATCCGCGTCCGGGTCGAGGGCCTCTCGAAGACGAGGGCGATGCTGCGGCCGGCGAGGCGAATCGCGGCCGACGCCGTCGCGGCGTCCCGCTTTCAACTCGGCCGCGCGGTCGAGCAGCTTGCCGAGCTCGAAGGCGCCGAGCTCTTCGCCGGTGAGGAAATTCATCAAGGGTGCGCTCCGCTGCGCTTCGCGATCAACAAGCTTGCGGATACTACGCCGCATGGACTTCACCGTCCTCAGCTGGAACCTCTTCCACGGGCGCGACTTCCCGCCCGACCCGGCGCTGCGCAGCCTGGCGCTCGCGGTTGCTGCGCTTCGAGGAGCGCAACGAGACCCACGTCCAGGTCAACCGCGACCTGACCGCGGAGTTCGCGACGGTGCTCTCGGGGGCCGAGTGGGACGTGGCGATGCTGCAGGAGTGCCCGCCGCGCTTCGCCGAGCCGCTGGCCCGCGCCTGCGGGGCCGAGGCGCACCGGACGCTCACCTCGCGCAACGCGCTGGCGGCGCTGCGGGCGCTGCTGGCGCGGCAGAACCCGGACCTGATGGCCTCCGGCGAGGGCGGCTCGAACCTGATCCTGGTCCGCGTTCCGGGACGGCTCGGCGGGATCGCCGAGCGGCGCGAGATCGCGATCCACGAAGGCGAGCCCGAGCGCCGGGCGATGGGCTTCGTCCGCACCGCCTCGGGCATCTGCGTCGCCAACCTGCACGCGACCAACGACTGGCCGCGGCTGGCCGCCGAGGACGTGGTCAAAGCAGCGCGGGCGGCCATCGAGTGGGCGGGCGGCTCGCCGCTCGTCTTCGGCGGCGACCTCAATCTCCGTCCCGGCAAGCAGCCGCGGATCTTCGAGCGGCTGCGCGAGGAGTTCGGGCTCGCGCCGCCGACCGCGCCGGATGCGATCGACCACATCCTCTGCCGCGGCCTCGAGGTGGTCGAGCCGCCGGCAGCGCTGGCCGCCGGAGCGCCGCGAGCTGCCGCTGGCGGGACGAGCGCTGCGACTCTCCGACCACGCCCCGGTCGCAGGCACGATTCCGTGCGACCGCGCCTGACGCCCTGCGGAATTGAGATAGTCGGGGCCCACCAGCGGGACAACCCGACACACACGGAGGCAGAACCTAGATGGCGGAGAAAAAAGCAGCCGGCAAAAAATCGAAAGCCTCGAAAGCGAAAAAACCGGCGAAATCGAAAACCAAAGCGAAAGCTAAAAAAGCCGCGCCGAAAGCCGCCAAAAAAAGCGCGCCGGGCGCGAAATCGAAATCGACTTCGAAAAAACGCTCCGCCAAAAAACGCACCGCGAAAAAAGCGCTCGAAAAAAGGCGCCGCGAAAAGCAAAGCCAAAGCAAAAGCCTCCAGCAAAGCGACGAGCGGCCTCGACAAGAGCGTCGCGCAGTTCCGCGAGAGCCTCGAGCAGAGCGTGACCCTGAGCCGCGACCGCATCCAGGACGTCGTCGACGACGCCGTCAAACGCGGCCGGATGACCCGCAGCGACGCCGAGAAGATGCTCGGCGAACTGGTGAAAAAAGGCCGAAAACAGCGCGACTCGCTGCTCAAAGAACTCGAACGGCTCGTCAAACAGGCGCGCAAAGCACTGCCATAAAGAAGGGGGAACAGCTCGAGCTCGAGATCGACTCGCTCGCCTTCGGCGGGCGAGGGGTCGCCCGCGCCGAGGGCTTCGTCGTCTTCGTCGCCGGGGCGCTGCCGGGAGACCTGGTCCGCGCCGAGGTGACGAAGCCCA
Organism: uncultured Actinomycetes bacterium; assembly: GCA_963812845.1. GTDB lineage: Bacteria > Actinomycetota > Thermoleophilia > Solirubrobacterales > 70-9 > VAYN01. Next base: position 138,333 of record CAWEWQ010000001.1, read on the forward strand.
AGAAGCGCTTCGCCGAGGCGCGGACCGTCGAGGTGGTCCGCGCCTCGGCCGACCGCCTGCCGGACACCTGCGTCCACGGCGGCGAGCCCTGCCCCGGGGCCCCCTGGCAGGGCCTCCCCTACGAGCGCCAGCTCGCCCACAAGCAGGAGCAGGTCGCCGACGCGCTGCGACCGGATCGGCGGCCTCGAGGGGTACGAGCCTCGAGGAGATCGTGCCGGCGCTGGAACAGTGGCGCTACCGCAACAAGCTCGAGTACTCCTTCGGCGAGGACACCGAGGGCGAGCCGACGCTCGGCTTCCACGCCCGCGGCCGCTGGGACCTGATCGTCGACGTCGAGGACTGCCACCTCGGCGAGCGAGGCCGGCAACGCGGCCCGGAACGAGGTCCGCGACTGGGCTCGGGCCGAGTCGATCCCCGCCTACGACGCCCGCTCCCGCCGCGGCGTCCTGCGCAACCTCGCGGTCCGCGAGGGCCGGCGGACCGGGCAGATCCAGACCCGGCTCGTCACCACCAAAGCGCGCTTCCCGCGCCCGCCGGTCGACCTCCACACGATCGTCGAGGGCGACGCCGGCGGCACCGAGGGACCGACCGGCGTGCTCGGAGAGGAACGACTGCGCGAGGAGCTCTGCGGCCTGCAGCTGGAGATGTCCCACGGCGCCTTCTTCCAGACCAACACCGAGATGGCCGAGCGCCTCTACGCCGTCGCCGCCGAGTTCGCCGGGCTCAGCCGGCTCGAGCGCGTCTTCGACCTCTTCTGCGGGATCGGCACGATCGGGCTGACGATGGCGGCGCAGGCGGGCGAGGTCTGGGGGCTGGAGATCGTCCCCGAGGCGATCGCCGACGCCGAGCGCAACGCCCGGCGCAACAAGATCGAGAACGCCCACTTCCTGGCCGCCAACGCCCGCACCGGCGTGCGGCCGCTGTTCGAGAAGGCGGGCAAGCCCGACGTCGTCGTCGTCGATCCGCCGCGGGCCGGGCTCTCGCAGAAAATCGTCCGGCGGGTGATCGAGTGCGAGGCGACGAAGATCGTCTACGTCTCCTGCAACCCGACCACGCTCGCCCCCAACGCGGTCCAGCTCGGCGAGGCCGGCTATAAGCTCGCCCGCGTGAGGCCGGTCGACATGTTCCCCCAGACCCCGCACATCGAGTGCGTCGCGCTTTTCGAGCGCCGGCAAGCCGGCCCCGGGCCCGCCGCCGAAGGAAGCGACTGATGGCCCGCGGATTCGGCGTCGCGGCGGGACTGGACCCCGAGGTGGCGCGGCCGCTCGCCGACCGCTGCGCCGAGCTCGGCTACGACTCGATGTGGTCGAACGACCACCCGGGTGCAAAGGGCCTGGCGACGCTGGCGGAGTTCGCCGCCGCGGCGCCCGGGGTCGAGCTCGGGGTCGCCGTGATCGCCCTCGATCGCACCCCGCCCGAGCAGATCGCCGCCGACATCGAGGAGTTCGGGATCGACCGCTCCAGGCTCTGGCTCGGAGTCGGCGCCGGCTTCTCGAAGAAGCCGTTGACGGCGATGCGCGAGGCCGAGCCACAGCTGCGCGAGCTGCTGCCCGGAGTGAAGCTCGTCCTCGCGGCGATGGGGCCGAAGATGTGCGCGCTCGCCGGCAGCTCCTATGACGGCGTCTTCTTCAACTGGATGACCCCGGGCTTCGCCGCCGGCGCCCGCGCAGAAGGTCGAGGAGGGCGCCGCCGACGCGGGTCGCGAGACGCCGCCCGTCTTCGGCTACGTCCGCACCGCCGTCGGCCCCGACGCCGCCGAGCGCCTCGCCAAGGAGGAGTCCTTCTACCGCGACCTCCACGCCGGCTACCGCAACCACTTCGACCGCCTCGGCGAGCCTGAGGGCACGGTAGGCATCGCCGCCCCCGACCCGGCGGCGGCCCAAGAGGCCCTAGCCGCCTACAGCGCCCTCGACACCATCGTCGTCCGCGGCCTCGCCTCCGCCAAGGTCGACGCAATGACCGCCGTAGCCGAAGCCGCCGCCCCTAGCTGTAGTTCCTAAGCACGTTGTTCATCCGGACCTCCTTGGAGGCTGGCGGTGTCGAAGCCCCAGCAACAAGGAGGAACCGGATGAAGCTCCACGCTAACGCGCCCCTCGGCCCGAAGGGACGCAAGCGCCTGGTCGTGCGCGTGCTCGAGGAGGGCTTCGCGCTCACGGAGGCGGCCGAGGCCGCCGGAGTGAGCGCGAGGACCGCCGGCAAATGGGTCAGGCGCTACCGGGACGAGGGCGAGGCCGGCCTGCTCGATCGCAGCTCCGCCCCCAGGCGCGTCCACAACGCCACCGCGCCGGAGCGGGTCGAGGCGATCGCCGCCCTGCGGCGGGTGCGGTTGACCGGCCCGGAGATCGCCGAGACCCTGGAGATGGCCACCTCGACCGTCTCAGCGGTTTTGAAGCGGATCGGCCTCGGCAGGCTCTCCCGCCTGGAGCCGGCGGAGCCGGTCCGCCGCTATGAGCGCTCTCGGCCCGGCGAGCTGATCCACATCGACGTCAAGAAGCTCGGCCGGATCGAGGGGGGCGCCGGCCATCGAGTGACCGGCAAGAGGCACTACAACCCCAAGCGGGGCCCTCGTGGGCACGAAAAGCGGACGGTCGGCTGGGAGCGGGTCCACGTCTGCGTCGACGACGCCACCCGCCTCGCCTACGTCGAGGTCTTACCCGACGAGAAGACCAGGACCGTCGTCGGCTTCCTGCGCCGGGCCGTCGCCTATTACCGCTCCCACGGAGTCGCGGTCGAGGGCCTGATGACAGACAACGGTCCCGCCTATTGCTCCGCCGCCCACGCCCTCGCCTGCAGGGCGATGGGAATCAAGCACCTCCGCACCCAGCCCTACCGGCCCCAGACCAACGGCAAGGCCGAGCGCTTCATCCGCACGATGCTCCGTGAGTGGGCATACGCCGCCGTCTACGGCTCCTCGCCAGAGAGGGCCGCGGCCCTCTCTGGCTGGCTGGAGCGCTACAACTACAGGCGACGACACGGCGCCCTCGGCCACCGGCCGCCGATTCAGCGGCTACGGGAGCTCACCGGGAACAACGTGACTGGCATCTACACCTAGCGACTGAATCTCACGATTGGTGAGTTATGGGGGCTATAGCGCCCACAACTCACCAATCGCTTCGGCTAGTACGGCGGCAGGTCGTCGTACCACTCGCCGAGCGTCTTGAAGGCTCGCCAGAAGCGCTGCTTGGCGCCCTCTTCGTCGAGGGAGTCGTCGATGTCCGGGACGTAGAGGGCGTCGATCGTCGGGGTGAAGGCCTGGATCTCGCCCTCGCGCTGCTCGATCGGTCGCGAGAGGGGGACGCTGAGGCCGTTGAGGATGCGCAGCGCCGGCTCGCCCATGACGACGACGATCTTCGGCTGCACGATCGCCAGCTCCTCGACCAGGCGGCCGACGCACTCGCCGGCGGCGAGGTCCGGCTCGGGGATCGGGCACTTGACGCAGAGGGTGCCGTAGACGACGAGCGGGTCGATCCCGAGTCGTTTGAAGCTTTTCATCAGCGCGTTGCCGGCGCGGCCGTAGAAGGCGACCCCCTCCTCGATCTCCGAGGCCATCGGCGCGTGCTTGAGCATGAAGACGTCGGCCTGCGGGTGGCCGGAGCCGAGCACCGGCATCAGCTTGCCGCGCGGGCAGTGCGGGCACTCCTGGATCTCGCGGCTCATCTGGTTGAGCTCGCGGATCGCCCGCTCCAGGTACTTCTCGCGTATCTCGTCGTCGATGCTGCGCATCGGGGCACTCTTTGACGAGACCGGCGCGGCTCCTTTGCGACGGTCCGTCTGCATCAGGACTTGCTCGCCCGGCGGCCTTCTTTGCGCCGCCGCGGCCGCCCGCCGCGCACCGGTTTCGCGTTCGGCACCCGCCGTTTCGGCGCCTTCGGCCGCCCCGTCGTCTGCAGGAACTTCAGCGTCTGCACGTAGACGAGGTTCTTGTGCTTGCGGGTGATGTCGGCGTCCCGCATCGCCTCGAGGAACTCGGCCGGCCCGTCGAAGTCGTGGATCCGCTGCCGCACGCTGCCGAGCCCCTGGGCGACGTGGCTGTCGGAGCCGGCGGCCGGGACGATCCGGTACTTGGTCGCGAACCGCACCGCCTCCTCGTTGAACGAGGTCACCGCCACCCGCGGGTTGAAGACCTCGAGCAGGTCGATCTCCTCGACGATGTCCAGCAGGTGCTCGTAGTCGGGGACCGAGTGGAAGCGGTCGAACGGGTGCGGCACGTAGACGAGGCCGCCCTGGGCGCGGATCTCGGCGATCGTCTCCGCCATCGTCAGCCCCTTGGGGATCTTCTCCTCGAGGAAGAGGCCGATCACCTCGCCCTGCTCGGCGGTCTTCACCTCCTCGGCGACGATCACCTTGATGTCGCCCAGTCTCCTCGGCGATCTTGCGCGCCTCCAGCGCCCCGGAGACCTCGTTGTGGTCGGTGATCGCGATCGCCCCGAGGCCGCGGTCGCGGGCGGTCTGCAGCAGCACGTCGACCGGCGTCGCGCAGTCGCCGGAGTGGTCGGTGTGCATGTGCAGGTCGACCTCGATCAGCGGCCGCGCGGAGATCCGCTCGCGGACCTCCGGGTCGCCGGTCGGGTCGTGCCGGCGCGCCAGCAGGCGCCGGTAGATCGCTTCGAGCTCGTCGGCGACCGCGCCCCCAGTCGGGCTCGCCATCCTCGCGCCGGCCCCACCGAGCTGCTCGTAGCCGGCCGGGAAGAACCGCTCGAGCAGCTCGGCCGTCTGCGGTCGCGGTCACCGTGCGCGCGTCGATCCGGCCGAAGAAGATCTCGACCAACGGCCGCGCCACCTGGGTCGAGAGCACCCGCTCCTGCGGCGCGTGGAAGGTGGCGACGTTGAGCGAGAAGGAGTGGCGCAGCGCCGCCGAGGGGGCGCTCGGCGCGAACGGGTCGTGGACGTGGACGATGTCCAGCGGCCGCGATTTCAGCAGCCGTTTGACCGGGTCCCCGGTGGCGATCCGCAGCACCTCGTGCCCGCGCCGCTCGAGCTCCTCGGAGACGCGCGGTCGCGAACTCGGCCGCCGGGTTCGCGCCGCCGCGGCGGACCGGGAAGACCTGGGCGATCGAGAGCGGCGCGGAGGTCACGGGAGCAGAATAAGAGCCGCAAGCGGCATGCCGGGCTCCTTAGTCGCCTATATGGCGACAAAGGATCCGCGGAACTGCTCGGACGGTCGAGTTGACTACGCCGAGGCCGTGCTGGACGTCTCGGCCGGCTGACCCGGCAGCGACTTGCCGCGCTGGTTCGCGGCGATGAACTCCTCGGTCTGTTCGCGCGCCTCGTCGTCGGGGCGCTGCGTGTGCGGGCTCTTCATCAGGTAGCTGGAGGGGCCGTCGAGCTGACCGGCGATGCCGTTGTTGAGCGCCAGCTTGATCAGCCGCACCGCGTCGATGACGACGCCGGCGGAGTTCGGCGAGTCCCAGACCTCGAGCTTCAGCTCGGCGGTCAGCGGCACGTCGCCGAAGGCTTTGCCCTCGAGCCGGATGTGCGCCCACTTGCGGTCGGTCAGCCACGGCACGTAGTCGGAGGGGCCGACGTGGACGTTCTCGGGCGGCAGCTCGTGCCCCATGATCGAGGTGACGGCGTTGGTCTTCGAGATCTTCTTCGAGTCCAGCCGCTCGCGCTCGAGCATGTTGTAGAAGTCCATGTTGCCGCCGACGTTGAGCTGGCTGGTCCGCTCCAGCCGCACGCCGCGGTCGTGGAACAGGCGGGCGAGCGGAGCGGTGGACGATCGTCGCCCCGACCTGGCTCTTGATGTCGTCGCCGATGATCGGCAGCCCGGCCTCCTGGAAGCGCTTGTCCCAGTAGTCCTCGCGGGCGATGAAGACCGGCAGGCAGTTGACGAAGCCGACGCCGGCCTTCGAGCGCCTGCTCGACGTACCACTTGGTCGCGTCCTCGGAGCCGACCGGCAGGTAACAGACGAGGACGTCGGCCTTGGTCTCCTTGAGGATCCCGACCACGTCGGCGGTTTCGCCCGGCGCTTTGGTGATCTTCTCTTTCAGGTACTTGCCGAGGCCGTCGTGGGTCATCCCGCGCTGGACCTTGACCCCGAGGTTGGGGACGTCGGCGAACTTGATCGTGTCGTTCTGGCCCGACCAGATCGCCTCGGAGAGGTCTTTGCCGACCTTCTCGGCGTCGATGTCGAAGGCGGCGACGAATTCGACGTCGCTGACGTGGTAGCCGCCGAGGTCGACGTGCATCAGGCCCGGCACTTCGTCGCCCGGGTCCGCGTCCTTGTAGTACTGGACGCCCTGGATGAAGCTGTTGGCGCAGTTGCCGACGCCGACGATCGCGACGCGGACCTTCTCGTCCGTGCGGCCGACGCCGTTCGCGTGGCCGTTTGCTCCGTTCTCACTCATGAATTTCGAAGTCCTCCTGGATTGCGCTGAGTGGCTGAAGACACCTGGCGGCTTCGCTGGTTACACATCCCCAGCGGCGCCACCGCCGTCGTCCTTGACGCCGGAGGCCTCGCCGGAAAGCTCGTTTCGCACATGCCATACCCGCTGGAAAGTCGTGAATATCGTCAAGGCGGCGATCACGTAGACCGCCGGCGCCAGCAGTTCGAAATCGCCGATTCCGGCGCCCTTGGCGAAGATCAGGCCGATCGAAAGTATCACCACGCGGACCGGCCGAGTGGCCAAGCCGACCTTGCATTCGACCCCCAGCGCCTCGGCCCGGGCGCGGGTGTAGGAGACCATCAGCGAGACGAGCACGGCGACCACGCACATCGCCGCGGCGAAGTCGTCGCCGCGGGCGGCGAAGTAGCCGGCGACGGCGGCGAGCACGATCCCCTCCTCGATCCGGTCGAGGGTCGAGTCGAGGAAGGCGCCGAACAGCGTCCCCTTGCCCGACATCCGCGAGTAGCGGCCGTCGAGCGTGTCCATCACCGAGCCGAGGACGAAGGCGACGCCGGCGAGGAAGAAGAGGCGCTGGGTGACGAGGGCGGCGGCGACGAGGTTGCCGAGCAGGCCGACCATCGAGATCGCGTTCGGGGTGAGCCGCGACTCGATCAGGCGATCGCGGGCGTAGGCCCGCAGCTCCTGCCCGTTGCGGGCACCGGCACGATTGCTGCGCCGCGGGGGCGCGGAGGGTCCCATCCGTCGTCAGGCTATAGAACCCGCCTCGGGACCCAGCGTGTGCGGCTGGCGAGGGCCGGACCGAGCGGGGGTAGGACGCAGGGAGGCCTGATGGCAGCGCCATTTGGCCGACTGAGGACGCCGCCCCGCGAAGTGTCCGGCGCCGCCAGGCGTGCGCGGGGGGCCCCGAGGCGGGTTCTCACGCCTCGGCCTCTTGCGGGGCGGGAGCCGGGCGGAAGGCCCAGGCGTGCGGCCGGGCGCGGGCGAGCTGGAAGGCGACGGCAGCAGCGGTCAGCGCGACCATCCAGCCGAGCGCCGCGTCGACCCAGTAGTGGTTGGCGGTGACGATCATCACCCAGGAGACGAGCAGCGGCCAGAAGGCCCACCACGCTTTCGACCACCAGTGGCGGCAGACCATGATGCCGCTGCCGCCGATCATCATCGCGAAGGCGCAGTGCATGCTCGGCACCGCCGCGTAGGGGTTGATGAAGATCTTGGCCAGCGCCGAGTCGTGGTTGACGCCGGCGAAGTCGTTGAGCGTGTCGACGAAGCCGTACTGGGGGTACATCCGCGGCGGCGCGGTCGGGTAACAGCGAGTAGCCGATCAGCGCCAGCCCCATCGAGACGACGAACATGTTGCGCACGAAGTAGTAGGACTCGTTGCGGAAGAGGTAGAGCCAGACCAGGAAGCCGAGCGCGATCGAGAACTGGGCGTTGAGGTAGAGCTGGTTGGCGATGTCGATCACGCCCTGGGCGGGCAGGAAGAACGCCTGCAGGCCCGGCTCGAAGAAGGTGTGGGTCGAGCGCTCGAGGTCGATCACCTGCTGGCCGTGGACGATCGCGATCGGCCCTCTCGCCGTCGGCGATCCCGCGCACGAACGTGTAGGCGAGGTCGACGCCGACGAGGATCGCGATCTGGCGCCCGAGATCTCCCCAGCCCTTGGGGAGACGCGCAGATATGGCGGCAAAGGCACGGGACACGAACAGCCAATTGTAGCTCCGGCGTTAACAGCCTCAATAGGGTGCCGCCGGTGAGCTGGAAACGGCCGGACAGGCGACGCGTGCGGGCGATCCGGGACCGGCTGCGGGAGATGTACGGGATGCCCGGCAGAGGAGCCGCACGGGAACCCGGTCGGCGAGCTGGTCAAGACCGTCCTCTCCCAGCACACCAACGACCGCAACCGCGACGTCGCCTACGCCCGCTGCGCGAGCGCTTCCCAGCCTGGGAGGAAGTGCGCGACGCGCCGGTCGCGGAGCTCGAGGACGCGATCCGCCCCGGCGGCCTGGCGAAGCAGAAGGCGCCGCGGATCCAGGCGATCCTCGAGCAGCTGGGCGACCCGCCGGACCTCGACTGGACCGAGGACGGCACCGCGTGAGGAGTCGCTCGAGTTCCTCCTCTCGCTGCCCGGCGTCGGCCGCAAAACCGCCGCCTGCGTCCTGATCTTCACCTGGGGGATCCCGGAGATCCCGGTCGACGTCCACGTCCACCGGGTCGGCGGCCGGCTCGGCCTCTTCCCCGCGAAGGCCTCGTTCGAGAAGGCCCACGACGAGATGCTGGCGATCGTGCCGCCGGAGGACGCGCACGAGCTCCACGTCAACCTGATCCGGCACGGCCGCACGGTCTGCCGCCCGAAACCGCGCTGCGGCGAGTGCGCCCTGCGCCGGATGTGCCCCTGGTACCGCGAGAACCGCGCCTAGGCCCCCACTGCCGGCGCAGCCGCGCAGCGGCGGCCGCCAGTAGTATGCGCGCCGCCCGTATGAGCAAGCGCACCTTCATCTGGTTCGGCGTCCTGATCCTCGTCCTCGCAGTCGTCATCCCCTTCGCGGTCTTCCGCGCCAAGGGCGACGGCGAAAGCGGCGAGACCGAGGTGCCCGCCAGCCTCAAGGACGGCCAGTCGCTCTTCGTCACCAACTGCGGCACCTGCCACACGCTCTACAGCGCCGGCACCGACGGCAACTACGGCCCCAACCTCGACGAACTGCTCGCCGCCAACGGCCCGCCGGAAGGCGAAACCGCCGAAAGCACGATCAAGTCGACCGAAGGCCGGGTCCTCAACGCGATCGAAAACGGCGTCGACAGCTCGACGACGCCGGGACGGATGCCGGCCGGCATCCTCAACGAAGAACAGGCGAAGGAAGTCTCCGAATTCGTCGCCCGCACCGCCGGCGAGGGCTGAGCGGATTCGCTTCGCCACCGATTCGAACTCGCCTAAGCTGGGTTAGATAGAAGTAGGCGTCGGGCACAGACCCGAGGGAGCGCCGGCAAATTCAGGCCGCTATTGGGGAGCGGCGAACGAGGAGGAGCTCCACTTGACCCACCGAACCGCAACGACCCGGATAACGGCTGTCGCGCTGCTGGCGATCGCGCTCGCCTGCACCGCATTCGCCGGCATCGCCCAGGCCAAGGCCCGAGGCTCGCTCGTCAACGTGATGACGCGCAACCTCTACCTCGGCGCCGACCTGACGCCGGCGATCGAATCGAAATCGACCTCCGAATTCATCGAGGCCAACGGCGGCATCTATCCGCCAGGTCGAAGCGACCAACTTCCCGGTCCGGGCGAAAGGACTGGCCAAAGAGATCCTGCAGAACGAGCCGGACCTGGTCGGCCTGCAGGAGGTGGCGCTGTGGCGGACCGCTCCGCCCTCGCTGGGTCCCGTCTTCTCCGGCAAACCCGAAGCAACCGTCGTCAAGTACGACTTCCTGCAGCTGCTGCTGGCGCAGCTGAACAAGAAGAAAGCCCTCTACAAGCCGGTGATCGTCCAGGACGAGTTCGACTTCGAGGCACCCGCCGACGCCAACGGCCAGCCCGGCGACGGACCCGGCGGCGGCCAGGGACTGCTCGCCAACGCCGAGACCAACGCCCGGCTGACGATGCGCGACGTGATCCTCAAGCGGCTGCACTCCGGGGTCGCCACCTCCAATCCCAAGAGCGGCAACTTCAGCCACCTACTGGTCGTGAAAGTCGCCGGCAGCAAAGAAATCAGCGTCACCCGCGGCTGGACCAGCGTCGATGCCAAGGTCCGCGGCAGCAAGAAGTTCCACTTCGTCAACACCCATCTGGAGGCGTTCGACAACGAGGCTGAAGTTCCGAGCGTCCGCGCCCAGCAGGCCTCCGAGCTGGTCGAACCGGGTGGCCCGGCGACCAGCAAATTGCCGGTGGTCCTCCTCGGCGACCTCAACTCCGACGTCAAGACCGAAGTCAAGCCGGGGGACGGACAGGCCTACAGAGTGATGCTCAGTGCCGGCTTCCGCGAGCGGGCAACCGACAAGCCGACGGGGTGCTGCATCGACAGCTCCTACGATCTCAAAACCGGCACCAGCGCCGAGATGAACCACAAGGTCGACCACATCATGACCAGCTCGCCGAAGCAGGTGAAGCTGCTCGACTCGAAGGTCACCGGCCGCAAAATGAGCAACGGCTACTGGGACTCCGACCACGCCGGGCTGTTCAGCACCCTCGATCTGCTCCGCTAGATCGACCCATCGCTAGTTGGAAGTGGGCGCCGGTCGGCGCCCACTTCCGCTAAGCGCCCCCCTCAGGTTCCTTGAAAGGGGACTTGAAGAAAAGGAATGCCCATGAGGCCAGCATTCCTTCCTCGTCTGAGTTGGCGACTCGCTCTTCGGCCTCGGCAGCCGCGTTCAGCGTCCTGTAGATGGCGTCCCGAAAGATCGCCTCGATCTCCCCCCAGCCCTGCCTGTCCAGCAGAACTTTGTCCCAGGCGAGGGCACGGTCGGTGCACTCATCGAAGGTTTCCTCCAGCATCGCCTCCGCGATGGCCCCGAGCATGTCGGTGACGGTGCGGCCGCTGATTTTGTTTTTGATCGTCTCCGGCAGGTTGTCCCACGCCTGACCGTCGAAGAGCGCCCGCCGGGTCGCCTTGTAGAAGTGCTCCGTCGCGCCCCTGACGGGCACCTCGGCGACAAGCTCGATGCATTCGGCCTTCTCCAGTTGCTTGAAGTGGTAGGCGACCTGCGAGACATCGAGATCGTGCCGTTTGGCGAACTGGTTGGGGCTCATCACCCGTTCGTTGGCCTCGGCGAGTATCTGCGCCCGTGTGGGATGGGCAACCGCCTTCGCAAGCTGGTCGTCTATGTAGTCCGGCTCCCAAGGCGTGTTTCCCACGGCTCCCCTTCCAAATCCAGTCAAAGACGCTGAGTGGAGCAGAATAGTAAGGAGTAATCATGCGGCCGTGGCCGGTTCGTGCGTGATTTGGCACGACCGCTGACGGGATCTTCACCAATGACGAGCTTTTTAGCAATCCTCCTTCCGTCTCCACGAGACGGAAGGGGGGTGAGGAGTTATGAAGCTCGCGCATACGCACGCGATGCCGCTTGCCATCACCAAGAACGGCTAGCGAGAAGGCATTGGGAACTGGCTCCCCCGCCGCCGCTAGGGATGGGGCGGCGGGGGAATCCGGTTCGGAGTAGCGGGCACCAGTCAGGCCCGCCACTGTCGGCCGCTAGTTGTAGTTCCTAAGCACGTTGTTCATCCGGACCTCCTTGGAGGCTGGCGGTGTCGAAGCCCCAGCAACAAGGAGGAACCGGATGAAGCTCCACGCTAACGCGCCCCTCGGCCCGAAGGGACGCAAGCGCCTGGTCGTGCGCGTGCTCGAGGAGGGCTTCGCGCTCACGGAGGCGGCCGAGGCCGCCGGAGTGAGCGCGAGGACCGCCGGCAAATGGGTCAGGCGCTACCGGGACGAGGGCGAGGCCGGCCTGCTCGATCGCAGCTCCGCCCCCAGGCGCGTCCACAACGCCACCGCGCCGGAGCGGGTCGAGGCGATCGCCGCCCTGCGGCGGGTGCGGTTGACCGGCCCGGAGATCGCCGAGACCCTGGAGATGGCCACCTCGACCGTCTCAGCGGTTTTGAAGCGGATCGGCCTCGGCAGGCTCTCCCGCCTGGAGCCGGCGGAGCCGGTCCGCCGCTATGAGCGCTCTCGGCCCGGCGAGCTGATCCACATCGACGTCAAGAAGCTCGGCCGGATCGAGGGGGGCGCCGGCCATCGAGTGACCGGCAAGAGGCACTACAACCCCAAGCGGGGCCCTCGTGGGCACGAAAAGCGGACGGTCGGCTGGGAGCGGGTCCACGTCTGCGTCGACGACGCCACCCGCCTCGCCTACGTCGAGGTCTTACCCGACGAGAAGACCAGGACCGTCGTCGGCTTCCTGCGCCGGGCCGTCGCCTATTACCGCTCCCACGGAGTCGCGGTCGAGGGCCTGATGACAGACAACGGTCCCGCCTATTGCTCCGCCGCCCACGCCCTCGCCTGCAGGGCGATGGGAATCAAGCACCTCCGCACCCGGCCCTACCGGCCCCAGACCAACGGCAAGGCCGAGCGCTTCATCCGCACGATGCTCCGTGAGTGGGCATACGCCGCCGTCTACGGCTCCTCGCCAGAGAGGGCCGCGGCCCTCTCTGGCTGGCTGGAGCGCTACAACTACAGGCGACGACACGGCGCCCTCGGCCACCGGCCGCCGATTCAGCGGCTACGGGAGCTCACCGGGAACAACGTGACTGGCATCTACAGCTAGTCCTGAGGACGCAGCCCGATCAAGGAAATCGGCGTCAGTGGTCTTCCCACTTTCAGCAAACCGGTGAATACGGTCCCGTACCGAAATGGAGGACAAACGGGATCAGCACAACGTTGCGCTCGGCAAGGCGATCCGCCGGCTACGCAAGGGCGCGGGGCTTACTCAGCAGCAGCTGGCGGAAGTGACGCAGGTGCCGGTAGGCGAGCTGCGGCTGATCGAACATGGCGGCGTGGAGGCCGACTGGGGGACGGTGCGCCACCTGGCGAACGGGATGAAGGTGAAGCTCGCCGATGTCTTCCGGCTCACGGAGGAGCTTGAAGGAGGGGCTAACTAAGCAGGCTCTCGGCTATCTCGTTGAAGAGTGGTGGCACTTCATCGAACTGGATCGCCAGGGGACGGGTTGCGAGTTGTTCGTGCTCCTTGGAAATCTCGCCCATCTCCCACGCCTTAGTAAAGAGGTCCTTGGCCTCTTCGCCGTAGCGAAGGGCGTAGTCAAGCTCCCAGTTCTTCTGGTTGCGGCTGTAGGCCTTGCGTCTCGCCTCGGCCGGGTCAACGGAGGGTTCTGCCTTTACCCATTCATCGACTATCCGCTCGGCCGTTTCGCTCTCCTCGCTCTTGAAGCGCTGCGTCCATTTCTCGACGCTTCCCGCGAGCATGTGGCAACGCTGGGCGAGTTCGGCCCCATCGTCGCGCCGGGAGAAGCGCCGGGTTGGCGGCGGGTCGATCGGCGTGTTGCTCAGCGGAGGCATTTCGAAAACCTCCGCGGCTTCGTCGAAGGCAATCCGTAGGCCCGCCAGATCGGGTTCGCGCTCCGGGGTACTGCCAATGGTGGTTTCGCCGCGCAGCATTTCGTCGTTGAAAGTCCCAGCAATCCGGTAGGCCCTACTGAGCTTGGCCTTGTCCTCTCGCGTCCCCCGCAGTCGCTCCTTGTGTGCGCTCCAGGCCTCGCTCGGGAGATCGAGGTACGGCTGCTTTATCGGCCAAATGGACCCGCCGTTGGCAACGCGTCGATTCTCGATCCGCACTAACTCACGTTGGATCGCGACGATCTCGCTTCTTAGCTCGGCGGGAAGGCCACGATGCCGCCATCCAAAGGCAAAGAGGACCGCCCCAGCCAGCATTAGGGCGACCCCGAAGGCGAAGCCGACACGCTGTTGATGCAGCGTTAGCCCAAGCGAAGGGGCAAAGGTGCTGGCGATGGTCACGCCTAGTCCGGTCAGCGCCGTGCCGATGGCTGGCTGCATCGGCAGGAGCCTAGCCCGATCATCGGCTTCCCTGCGTCGAGTAGACAACCCAAGCAATCTGCCATACTAGCACTTAGATTTTTAAAGCTTGATCAACGAAACCCCTGGAGGTAGGCGTAAAAGTGGCAAAGACGATCGGTATCGACCTCGGCACGACCAACTCGTGCGTGGCGGTGATGGAGGGCGGCGAGCCCACCGTTCTCGAGAACGCGGAGGGCGGGCGCACCACCCCGTCCGTGGTCGCGTTCACCGAGAGCGGCGAGCGCCTCGTCGGCACCGTCGCCAAACGCCAGGCGGTGATGAACCCGGAGAACACGATCTTCTCGATCAAGCGCTTCATGGGCCGCAAGGAGTCCGAAGTCAAAGAGGAGGAGACGATCGTCCCGTACACGGTCGAGGCCGGCCCCAACGGCGACGTCCGGGTCGACGCGCGCGGCAAGCAGTACAGCCCGCCGGAGATCAGCGCGATGATCCTCCAGAAGCTGAAGGCGGACGCCGAAGCGAAGCTCGGCGAAACCGTCGACAGCGCCGTCATCACCGTCCCCGCCTACTTCAACGACGACCAGCGGCAGGCGACCAAGGACGCCGGCAAGATCGCCGGCCTCGACGTCAAGCGGATCATCAACGAGCCGACCGCCGCCTCGCTCGCCTACGGGCTCGACAAAGAGGAGGCCGACCACTCGATCCTCGTCTTCGACCTCGGCGGCGGCACCTTCGACGTCTCGGTGCTGGAAATCGGCGACGGCGTCTTCGAGGTGAAGTCGACCGCCGGCGACAACCACCTCGGCGGCGACAACTGGGACAAAGCGATCGTCGAGTGGCTGGTGGCGGAGTTCAAACGCGACCAGGGCGTCGATCTCTCCCAGGACAAGAACTCGCTGCAGCGCCTCTACGAGGCGGCCGAGAAGGCGAAGATCGAGCTCTCCTCGACCCAGGAGACGCAGATCAACCTGCCCTTCATCACCGCCGTCGAGGGGCAGCCGAAGCACCTCGACCTGAAGCTCAGCCGCTCGAAGCTGAACGAGCTGACCGGCGACCTGCTCGACCGCGTCGTCGGGCCGGTGAAACAGGCGCTGAAAGACGCCGACACCGCGGTCGACCACGTCGTCCTCGTCGGCGGCATGACCCGGATGCCGGCGGTCCGCGAGAAGGTCAAGGAGCTGACCGGCAAGGAGCCGCACCAGGGCGTCAACCCGGACGAGGTCGTCGCCGTCGGCGCCGCGATCCAGGCCGGCGTGCTGGCCGGCGACGTCAAGGACGTGCTGCTGCTCGACGTCACCCCGCTGACCCTGGGGATCGAGACCAAAGGCGGCGTGATGACGAAGCTGATCGAGCGCAACACGACGATCCCGACGAAGAAGTCGGAGGTCTTCTCGACCGCCGACGACAACCAGCCCTCGGTCGAGATCCACGTGCTCCAGGGCGAGCGCGAGATGGCCGGCGGCAACAAGAGCCTGGGCAAATTCCAGCTCACCGGGATCCCCCCGGCGCCGCGCGGGATGCCGCAGATCGAGGTCACCTTCGACATCGACGCCAACGGGATCATCAACGTCGCCGCCCAGGACAAAGGCACCGGCAAAGAGCAGAAGATCGAGATCAAATCCGGCTCCGGGCTCTCCGACGAGGAAATCCAGAGCATGGTCTCCGACGCCGAGGCCCACGCCGAGGAGGACCGCAAGCAGCGCGAGCTGGCGGAGGCGCGGAACCTCGCCGAGAACGCCGCCTACCAGGCGGAGAAAGCGATCGAGGAGGCGGGCGACAAAGTCGACGATGCCGACCAAGGAGGACGTGCGCGGCTGCGGTCAAAGAGGTCCGCGACGCGCTCGAGACGGGCTCCAAAGAGGAGCTCGATTCCAAGGTCGAGGCGCTGAACACGGCGATGACCAAGGTCTCCGAGCAGATCTATGCGGCGGCCTCGGCCGAGCAGGCTGCTGGCGACGGTAACCCCGAGAATGGGGCTGCCTCTGATGAGGAGGAGGTCGTGGACGCTGAGGTGGTCGACGAGGACGGGAAATGACGATCTCTCGGGACGATTCAGGGACGGAAGCGGCTCGGCCCGCGGGTCCTGTCTCCGATACGACCCCGCCGCCCGGTGGCGGCGGTCCCGCATCGTCGCCACCCGCGGGAGAGGCGGATGGGTCCGGGGCTCAGGCGGTCGAGGCGGACTTCGATGCCCTCTTGGCTGACGCTCAGCGGGAGCGGGACGAGTACCTCGAACTGGCTAAGCGGACGAAGGCTGATTTCGAGAACTACCGGAAGCGGGTTGCGGCCGACGTTCAGACCGCCGCCGCTCGCGGGAAGGCCGAGGTCGCTCGGGAAGTGATCGACGCGGTCGACAATCTCGAGCGGGCGCTGGAGACTGCCGACGGGCAGGACGGCGAGGGTCTGGCCGCCGGAGTCGAGATGGTGCTCGGTTCCGGGCTGCGCGAGACCCTGAAGCGGCACGGGATCGAGGCCGTCGACCCGCAGGGGGAGAAGTTCGACCCCAACCGGCATGAGGCGCTTTCGACGCTGCCGGTCGAGGGAGCCGAGAGCGGGACCGTCGTCGAGGTGATGCAGAAGGGCTACCGCCTCGGCGAGCAGCTGATCCGGCCCGCGCGGGTCGTGGTGAGCAGCTAGGAGACGAGTGGCTGACGAGCTCTACAAGACGCTCGGCGTCTCGAAGAAGGCGACCGACGAGGAGATCAAGAAGGCGTACCGGAAGCTGGCCCGGAAGTACCACCCTGACCGCAACCCGGACGACGCCGAGGCGGAGGAGAAGTTCAAGGAGATCTCCGCCGCCTACGACGTCCTCTCCGATCCGGAGAAGCGCAAGGAGTACGACGAGGGCGGCGTCTTCGCCGGCTTCGGCCGGTGGCGGCCAGGCGCCCTTCGGGACCGGCCCCGGCGGCTTCGGCGGCTTCGACTTCGGCGACATCCTCGGCGGCGGTCTTCAACCGCGGCGGGGGCCGGGCGCAGTCGCAGCAGGTGCGCGGCCGCGACCTCGAGACCGAGGTCTCGCTCAGCTTCGACCAGGCGATCAACGGCGCCCAGATCAGCGTCACCGTGCCGAAGGCGAGCCGCTGCACGACCTGCCACGGCAGCGGCGCCAAACCCGGGCACCGCGCCGATCACCTGCCCGCGCTGCGAAGGCCGCGGCGTCGAGTCGCAGGGCCAGGGCTTCTTCTCGATCAGCCAGCCCTGCCCGCAGTGCGGCGGCGCCGGCCAGATCATCGAGGACCCCTGCCCGACCTGCGGCGGCTCCGGCCTGACCCAGCAGAACAAGCGCTACAAGGTGAACATCCCGGCCGGGGTCAAGGACGGCACCCGGATCCGGCTCGCCGGCAAGGGCGAGGACGGGCCGCGCGGCGGCCCCCCCGGCGACCTCTACGTGACCACCCGCGTCGCCTCCTCGCCGGTCTTCGAGCGGCTCGACGACGGCAACCTCGAGGTGACGGTGCCGATCTCGATGGTCGAGGCGATGCGCGGCGGCACGATCGAGGTGCCGACGCTGGACGGGACGAAGAAGATCAAGGTCGCGCCCGGGACCAAGCACGGGACGATCCAGCGACTGCGCGGCGAGGGCCCGCCGAAGCGCGAAGGGCAGGGCCGCGGCGACATCCGCTACCGACTCGAGATCGAGGTCCCGGCCGAGCTGAGCGAGGAGCAGAGCGAGGCGGTCGACGAAGCTCGCCGAGACCCTCAACGGCGGCCGACCCGCGGGCCGAGCTGCTGCGGAAGGCGGGGCGCTGATGGCGACCTACCGCCGCCGTGTCAAAGCGACCTTCGACGAGGAGCAGGGCGTGTTCATGATCTCGGTCGCCGCCGAACTGGCCGAGATGCACCCGCAGACGCTGCGGATGTACGAGCAGCGGGGACTGATCGCGCCGAAGCGCTCGCCGAAGAACACCCGCCTCTACTCCCAGCGCGACGTCGAACGGCTGCGGCGGATCCAGCAGATGACCGCCGAGGGGCTGAACCTGGCCGGGGTGGAAACGGTGCTGGCGCTGGAAGCGCAGGTGCAGAAGCTGCGGGCCGAAGGCGAGCGGCTGCGCAAGCGGATTGCCGAACTGGAAACGAAAAGCGGAGAGACGAGGGCTGATGCAGGCGGATCGATTCACGGTCAAGTCGCAGGAAGCGGTGGCAGCGGCGCAGGAGCTGGCGCGCGCCAGGCGCAACCCCGAGGTCGCCCCCGCCGCACCTGCTCGTCGCCCTGCTCGAACAGCCCGACGGGCTGGTCGTCCCGATCCTGCAGAAGGTCGGCGCCGACACCGGCGACGATCGCCGCCCGCGCCAACGAGGCGGTCGCGGCGCTGCCGAAGCTGAGCGGCGAGGGCGAGGAGCCGCGGATGTCCTCGACGCTGGCGCAGACGATCCGCGCAGGCCGAGAAGGAGATGGCGGCGAAGCGGCGACGAGTACATCTCGACCGACCACCTGCTGCTGGCGCTGACCGAGAGCGCCCGGCGTCGGCGACCTCCTGCCCGACCGCGAGTCGCTGGAGACGGCGATCGCCGAGGTCCGCCCGCAGAAGGTCACCTCCCCCAACCCCGGAGTCGACGGCGCAGGCGCTGGAGAAATTCGGCCGCGACCTGACCGCCGAGGCGCGAGGCGGGCAAGCTCGACCCGGTGATCGGGCGCGACGAGGAGATCCGCCGCGTGATCCAGGTCCTCTCCCGCCGGACCAAGAACAACCCGGTGCTGATCGGCGACCCCGGCGTCGGCAAGACCGCGATCGTCGAGGGGCTGGCGCAGCGGATCGTCGACGGCGACGTGCCCGAGAGCCTGCGCGACCGGCGCGTGATCGCGCTCGACATCGGCTCGCTGCTGGCCGGCTCCAAATACCGCGGCGAGTTCGAGGAGCGGCTGAAAGCGGTGCTGCAACGAGGTGCAGGAGGCCGAGGGCCAGATCGTCCTCTTCCTCGACGAGCTCCACACGATCGTCGGCGCCGGCGCCGCCGAAGGCGCGGTCGACGCCGCCAACCTGCTGAAGCCGATGCTGGCCCGCGGCGAGCTGCGCGCGGTCGGCGCCACCACGCTCGACGAGTACCGCAAGCACATCGAGAAAGACGCGGCGCTGGAGCGACGCTTCCAGCCGGTGCTCGTCGGCGAGCCCGACATGAACGACACGATCGCGATCCTGCGCGGGCTGAAGGAGCGCTACGAAAACCACCACGGCGTCCGCATCACCGACTCGGCGATCGTCGCCGCCGCGACCCTCTCGGAGCGCTACATCGCCGACCGCTTCCTGCCCGACAAGGCGATCGACCTGATCGACGAGGCGGCCTCGCGGCTGAAGATCGAGATCGACTCGGTGCCGACCGAGATCGACGAGGTCGAGCGGCGGATCCAGCAGCTGGAGATCGAGCGCGAGGCGCTGAAGAAGGAGACCGACGAGGCCTCGAAGGCGCGGCTGCGAGGCGCTCGAGGAGGAGCTCGCCAACCTGCGCGAGGAGGCCTCCGAGCTGCGCACCCGCTGGCAGAACGAGAAAGAGCCGATCGAGCCGATCAACCAGGCGCGAGGCGCGGCTCGAGGAGGCCGAACCGCGAGGTCGAGCAGGCCGAACGCGAGACCGACCTCGAGCGCGCGGCCGAACTGAAATTCGGCGAGATCCCCGAGCTGGAGAAGGAGATCGCCGCGCAGCAGGCGCGGCTGGAGGAGCTGCACGCCGGCGGCGGCACGATGCTGGCCGACGAAGTGACCGAGGAGGACGTCGCCGAGGTGGTCGGCAAATGGACCGGGATCCCGGTCAGCCGCCTGCTCGAGGGCGAGGTCGCAGAAGCTGATCCAGATGGAGGAGCGGCTGCACGAACGGGTGATCGGCCAGGACGAGGCGATCGCCGCGGTCTCCAACGCGCTGCGGCGCTCGCGGGCCGGGCTCTCGGACCCGAACCGGCCGATCGGCAGCTTCCTCTTCCTCGGCCCGACCGGGGTCGGCAAGACCGAGCTGGCGAAGGCGCTGGCGGAGTTCATGTTCGACTCCGAGCAGGCGATCGTCCGCCTCGACATGTCCGAGTACATGGAGAAGCACACGGTCGCGCGGCTGATCGGCGCGCCTCCCGGCTACGTCGGCTACGAGGAGGGCGGCCAGCTGACCGAGGCGGTGCGGCGCCGGCCCTACGCGGTGGTCCTGCTCGACGAGATCGAGAAGGCCCACCCCGACGTCTTCAACACGCTGCTGCAGATCATGGACGACGGCCGGCTGACCGACGGCCAGGGCCGCACCGTCAGCTTCACCAACACGGTCCTGATCATGACCTCGAACGTCGGCTCCGACCGGATCGTCGGCGAGCAGGTCGACGAGCAGATCCGCGAGCAGATCGAAGAGGTGCTGGCGGCGACCTTCAAGCCCGAGTTCCTCAACCGGATCGACGACACGGTGATCTTCCACCGCCTCTCGAAGGCCGACATCGGCCGGATCGTCGAGCTGCAGGTGACCAGCTGGTCGGCCGGGTCCGCGAGCGCGGGATCGAGATCGAGCTCACCGACGACGCCCGCACCCTGCTCGGCAACCTCGGCTACGACCCGACCTACGGGGCGCGGCCGCTGAAGCGGGTGATCCAGAAGCAGCTGGTCGACAAGCTGGCGCTGAAGATCCTCGAGGGCGAGTTCGGCGAGGGCGACGTGGTCCGGGTCGACGCCGCGCGAGGGCGAGATCGTCTTCGAGCGGGCCGAGCGCGCCTGCCGCGACGGCCGCTTAGGCTGGAGCGGCGAGCGGCGCTTGCAGGGCTCATCTTCCCGGCGGTTTCTGCCGAAACAAGATCCATACGTAAAGGTGCTCTTTAATTGGACCGGCCACTCTAGGCTTGGGAGAGCATCGGCAGACCTTGATGGATAACGACCAGACCCCGATCAACGCGCGCCGGAAGCGGCGCTCGCCGGAGGCCCTCGAGGACCTCTCGCTGGCCCTGCGCGACCGCGTCCTCTGGCCGCTCGAGCGACAGGTTCCTCGGCGCTCGGCGCCGGCGGTCGCGCGGCCGTCGCCGGCGGCGCCGTCGTCGCTCGCCCTTGCGCTCGGCGATCGGCGGCTACTCGCTCGTCTCCTCCGGTGAGGGCGAGCCGACGACCGCCACCCCGGTGGCGCGATGACGCAGCCGACTCCGGCGCCCGAGCCCAGCGCCGGTGAAGGCGGAGCCGAAGCCCGAGCCGGAGCCGACCCTGCAGGGTGCCGCCCCGGTCTTCAAGGCGCCGCAGCGAGGACAGGGCTCGAAGGCCACCGCTCCGGAGGCAGGTCGAAGCGGACGCGCTGCCGCCGCCACCGTCGAGCAACACCGGCAACGCCGCCACCGACACGATCTCCTCCAAGCCGCCGGCGCGACCACCGCCGCTCGCGCCTCCGACCGCGACCGAGAGCGTCGACGGTCCGCCGGCCGGCCCGGCCGCGATCGCCGTCGCCCGCAAGTTCGCCGACGCCTTCGTCGTCTACGAGACCGGCGGCGACAGAGACCGAGGTCCGCCGCGCCTTCAAGGCAACGGCGACGCCCGAGGCTGACCAAAGCGCTGCTGCAGCGGCCGCCGCGCCAGCCCGCAGGGGTCGAGGTGCCGAAGGCGAAAGTCCTCAACGTCGTCCCCGCCCCCTCGCACGATCGCGATCTACCCGGTCAGCGTCTCGCTGCTGCGGGTCGGCGTCGACCAGCGAGCTGCGGCTCGAGATGGAACAGCTGAAGAACAAAGAGCTGGCGAGTCACCAACGTCCTCGGCTGATGGACCACGCGCGCAAGATCCGGGCGGTGATGGCGACCGCGGCGGCCACCGCGGCGCTGGCGGTGCCGGTCGCGGTCGCCCGCGCCGAGGCGCGACCGCGACGCGACGGCGCCGGTTCGCCGGGCGCGAGCCTCGAAGCGCCCTCGCCCTGCGACGCGAAGCCACCGGCGCCGGTCGAAGAAGGCGACACGCTGGTCCCGCCGCCCGCGCCGGCGACGCAAGACGCCGCCGCCCGACCGGCGGCGTCACCGCCGGCGAAGGCGGGGCCGAAGCGGGCGAACACCGAAACGACCGAAGACGACTCCGGAAGGCGGCGCGATCGCCCGCGCCCGGCGCCCGGCGTCTTCACGATCCCCTCGCTGCCGCAGCTCGAGCTGCGCGATCAGCGGCGTGCCGCCGGTCCTGATCCCGATCTACCAGCGCGCCTCCGAGCGAGTACGGGCTCGGCCCGCAGGGCCCGGCCGTCCTCGCCGGGATCAACGCGATCGAGACCGCCTTCGGCCAGAACCTCGGCCCCTCCTCCGCCGGCGCCGACGGCTGGATGCAGTTCATGCCGGAAACCTGGGCGATGTACGGGGTCGACGCCAACGGCGACGGAGTCAAGGACCCGAACAACCCCGAAGACGCGATCTTCGCCGCCGCCCGCTACCTCAGCGCCGCCGGCATGCCGGCGGACGTCTGGGGCGCGATCTTCGCCTACAACCACGCCGACTGGTACGTCGAAGAGGTCCTCGCCAACGCCGGCTGCTACGCCGAACGAAGTCGGCAGCAGCTACGCGACCCTCTCCCTCGCCCCGCAGATCCAGGTCTTCCGCTGCACGCCCGCCGACGACTGGACGAAGCAGATCCCGGAGGAGTACCTGCGCGCCTTCGAGGCCGCCGCCGGTCGCTACGAACTCGGCAAGCGCGGCGTCTGGACCCTGGCGGCGATCGCCCGCCTCGAGTCCGACTTCGGCCGCGGGATGACGAAGCAGCAGCTGCGGACCGACGGCGCCGCTCGGGCTCGACCCGACGGAGTGGCGGCGACTACGCGGTCGACGGCGACGAGCGACGGCCGCATCCGCCACGCCGACATCGACGACTCCGCGGCGACCCTGGCACGGCTGATCTGGTCGCGCGGCAGCATCGACGCCGGCGTCTTCACCCACAACCAGGCCGCCTGGTACGTCGACGCAGTCGCCGCCGAGGCCGACCAGCTCGCCGGGCAAATGCGCGGTCAGCACCGAAAACTGGACGATCATGCTGCCCGGCAGCGTCGCCGCCCAGATCAACTGGCAGAACCTCACCCTCTCCAACAGCCTCGAGCTGCGGGACATCCAGGCGGGCATGCTCGACGAACGGGTCACCGGCCTGCTGGCGCTGATGACCAAGGACCACCAGATCACGATCAGCTCCCTGCGCTCCGACCACTCGCAGATGACCGCCTCGGGCAACGTCTCCAACCACTTCTACGGCCGGGCGATGGACATCGCCGCCGTCGACGGCGTCTCCTGCACCGACGTCTCGACCACCGCGCCCTGCGCCCAGCTCGGCTACGCCCTCGCGCAGCTGCCGCCGCCGCTGCACCCGACCGAGCTGATCTACTGCTTCGACCTCGACGGCCCGGGCCCGGCTTTCGCACTGCCCGACCACTGCGATCACATCCACGCCGGCTTCTACGCGTACTAGGGCGGGGTCGGTAGGAGGGAGCCGGTGGGGGTCTCCCGGCACATCTCGCTATGGCTCGACGTTGAGTGCCGGGAGACCCCGCACCGGCCCCTCCTCCCAACAGAGCTCTGGCAGACGTTCAAGGCGCTTTAGTGAACCTATGGTTGACAAAAGCGCCTTGGACCGCGTGAGCAAGCGCCTCCCGAAGCTTCTTCTCAAGCTGTTGAACCCTGAGCCGTCCTCTATTGCGTGTCGCGGAGAGGGCGGGGGTGCCCCTTCTGGACACTCAGCATGAGGCGGGTGAGCGGCGACCGGGGCGACAGCCGGCAGAACGATCTCCGCCGAGCTGCGTCCAGAAGGGGCACCCCCGCCCTCTCCCAACCAAGTACGGTTGAGCCGGAGGCTCGAATCTCGACCTGAAGGGGGCAGCGATGCCGACTTACGTGATGCTGACCAACTTGACCGCCGAGGGTGTTCGGACGCTGAAGAACAACCCTGGGCGGGTGGCTGAGGTGAACCGGGAGGTCGAGCAGATCGGGGCGAAGGTGGTGGCCCAGTACGCGACGCTGGGGCAGTACGACTTCGTCACGATCGTCGAGGCGCCCGACGAGAAGACGATGGCCAAGGTCTCGGTCGAGCTCGGCTCGCGCGGGACGATGACCAGCCAGACCTTGGCGGCGATGCCGGCCGAGGATCTGTCGAGCGCGCTCTAGAGCTGCGTTGAAGGCACTGGTCGTAGGCGGCGGCGGCCGCGAGCACGCGATCGTGCGGGCGCTGCGGCGCTCGCCGCAGGTCGAGCGATGTGCTCTGCGCGCCCGGCAACGCCGGGATCGCGGCGGACGCGGAGTGCCTGCCGGACGTGGCCGCCGACGACGCTGCGGCGATCGTCGCCGCCGCTCAGCGAGCACGGCGTCGACCTGGCCGTCGATCGGGCCCGAGGCGGGGCTCGTCGCCGGCGCCGTCGATGCGCTGGAGGCAGGCCGGGATCCCCGCCTTCGGCCCGACCAAGGCCGCCGCCGAGCTGGAGGGCTCGAAGGCCTTCGCCAAGCAGCTGATGGAGGAGGCCGGCGTGCCGACCGCCGCCCACGTCCTCCTCCGCAGCCGCGAGGAAGCGCTGGAGCGGCTCGCCGCCACCTCCTACCCGACGGTGCTCAAGGCCGACGGGCTGGCGGCGGGCAAGGGCGTGATCATCTGCCAGGACGAGGCCGAGGCGCGCGCCGCGGTCGACGTCTTCTTCACCGAGCAGCGCTTCGGCTCGACCACGGTCGTGCTGGAGGACTTCCTCGAGGGGGAGGAGCTCTCGCTGCTGGCGATCTGCGACGGCGAGAACGTCGTCCCGCTCGCCCCGGCCCAGGACTACAAGCGGATCTTCGACGGCGACCGGGGGCCGAACACCGGCGGCATGGGCAGCTACTCCCCCGTCCCCGGCTTCGGCGACGCCGAGGTGGCGGAGATCGTCGAGCAGGTCCACCGGCCGGTGGTGGCGACGATGGCCGCCCGCGGCGTCCCCTTCCACGGCGTCCTCTACGCCGGCCTGATGATCGGGCCGGAGGGACCGAAGGTGCTCGAGTTCAACGCCCGCTTCGGCGATCCCGAGACGCAGGCGGTGCTGCCGCGGATGCGCTCGGACCTGGCCGAGATCTTCCTCGCCGCCCGCGAGCCGGGCGGCCTGGCCGGGGCCTCGGCCGAGTTCGGCGAGGACTGGGCGGTGACCGTCGTCCTCGCCTCCGCCGGCTACCCCGAGTCCTCCTCCAAGGGCGACGTGATCAGCGGCCTCGCCGAGGCGGCGGAGATCGCCGAGGTGACCCACGCCGGCACCGCAGAGCGCGACGGCGAGATCGTTACCGCCGGTGGCCGGGTACTGAACGTGACGGGCCTTGGTGCGAGCCCCGCCGAGGCGCGCGATCGTGCATACGATGCCGCCCGCCGGATCTCCTTCGAGGGAATGCAGATCCGCACCGATATCGCCGCCCGCGCCGTCGAGCGCGTCCCCAGCTAACCCAGCCAAACGAAGAAGAGGAACAGATGAGCGAGATTTCAGAGGAGCCCCAGCCGACCGGGGCGGCCACCCCCGCGTCGGGCCCGGCCGATCCGACCCAGGCGGCGACGATGCCGGCGGTGGAGGAAGCGTTCGAGGAAATCGACGTCGACGAGCCGCACGTCGGGATCATCATGGGCTCGAAGAACGACAAGCCGAAGATGCAGCCCGCCGGCAAAGCGCTCGAGGAAGCCGGGATCCGCTACGAGGTGCGGGTGATGAGCGCCCACCGCGACCCCGAGCTGGTGCGCGAGTACTGCCAGAACGCGCGGATGCGCGGGCTCAAGGTGATCATCGCCGGGGCCGGGATGTCGGCGGCGCTGCCGGGAGTGGCGGCGGCCCACACCGACCTGCCGGTGATCGGCGTGCCGATCCTCGGCAAGAGCCTCGGCGGCCTCGACGCGCTGCTCTCGGCGGTGCAGATGCCGCCGGGGATCCCGGTCGCCTGCGTCGCGATCGACGGCGCCAAGAACGCCGGCGTCCTCGCGGCGCGGATAATCAACGCGTGATCCCCCGCTACACCCGCCCCGAGATCGGGGCGGTCTGGACGCCGCAGGCAAAGCTCGAGAGCTGGCTCGAGGTCGAGCTGGCTGCGACCGAGGCCTGGGCGGCGGAGGGCGTCGTCCCCGAGGAGGCGGCGCGCGAGGCGCGCGAGCGGGCGGCCTTCACGGTCGAGGCGGTCGACGAGCGCGAGAAGGTGACCGACCACGACGTCGCCGCCTTCGTCGACGTGCGTCGCCGCCTCGGTCGGCGAGCACGGCCGCTGGATCCACTACGGCCTCACCTCCTCCGACGTCCTCGACACGGCGCTGGCGCTGCAGCTGCAGCCGCGCCGGTGAGATCGTCGTGGCCGGCGCCCGCGCCTACCGCGACGCCCTGGTCGAGCGGGCGCTCGAGCACCGCGACACGCTCTGCGTCGGCCGCACCCACGGGGTCCACGCCGAGCCGACGACCTTCGGGCTGCGACTGGCCGGCTTCGCCTTCGAGGCCGACCGCAACCTGCAGCGGCTCGAGGAGGCCTTCGCGCAGCTGCGCTTCGGCAAGCTCTCCGGCGCGGTCGGCACCTACGCCTCGATCCCCCCCGCGGTCGAGGCGCGGGTGATGGAGAGGCTCGGGCTGGGGCGCGAGGACGTCGCCACCCAGGTGATCCCGCGCGACCGCCACGCGGTCCTGCTCGCGGCGATCGCGATCGCCGGCGCCGGCCTGGAGCGCTTCGCGACCGAGGTGCGCAACCTGCAGAAGACCGAGGTGCGCGAGGTCGAAGAGCCGTTCGCCGCCGGCCAGAAGGGCTCCTCGGCGATGCCGCACAAGCGCAACCCGATCCGCACCGAGCGGATCACCGGCCTGGCCCGCGTCCTGCGCGGCTACGCGCAGGCCGGGATCGAGAACGTCGCCCTCTGGCACGAGCGCGACATCTCCCACTCCGGCGCCGAGCGGGTGATCCTGCCCGACGCGACGATCGCCCTCGACTACATGCAGGACCTGGCCGACCAAGGTCGCCGCCGGGATGACGGTCAACGAGGAGCGGATGCGCGAGAACCTCGGCCTCACCCACGGCGCCCTCTTCAGCCAGCGGGCGCTGACCGCCCTGGTCGAGTCGGGCATGACCCGCGACGACGCCTACCGGGTCGTCCAGGAGAACGCCCAGCGCGCCTGGGACACCCGCACCGAGTTCCGCGACCTGCTCGGCGAGGCGGCGCCGGACCTCGACCTCGACGCGGTCTTCGACTACAACGCCTACCTCACCCACCTGCCCGAGATCTTCGAGCGGCTCGAAGCGCTGAGGTAAGGTCAAACGGTGATCCTCTACACCTGCGGTCAGAAGACGCATGGGCCGGGCTTCGCCCATCCGTGCGGAAAAGCCGGCAAGGCGCTCGACACGGCCGGGTACGAGTACGAGTTGAAGACGGTCGGCGGCTACC
The DNA here is from genome assembly GCA_963812845.1 of uncultured Actinomycetes bacterium. Taxonomy (GTDB): domain Bacteria; phylum Actinomycetota; class Thermoleophilia; order Solirubrobacterales; family 70-9; genus VAYN01. The sequence goes on from CAWEWQ010000001.1 coordinate 165,461, forward strand.
GGCTGATGCCCTGGACCTGGGGCAGTCGCGAGGAGGAGCGGGCCGAGATCAAGCGGCTCAGCGGCACCAACGAGGTGCCGATCCTCGTCCTCGACGACGGCGAGGTGATCTCCGGCTCCGGCACGATCGCCAAGTGGGCGAGGGAGCATCCGCACTCACCCGCCAAGTCCGGCAGCTGACGCACTCCTAGAGAAACAGGGCCCCGATCAGGCTCGCGATGGTCGCTGCAGCGAGACCACCACCCACAGTGATGATCGCGAAGACGAGTCTGTCGAGCCGATCATTGAGCCTTTCGAATCGCTGATCGACGCCTGCAAAGCCTTCGTTCATCTCCCGGTCGACCCGCGTAAAACCTTCTTTCATCTCCCGGTCAACCCGCGCGAACCCTTCTTTCATCTCCCGGTCAACCCGCGCGAAGCCTTCTTTCATCTCCCGATCGACCCTCGAGAATCCCGCCCTCATCTCCTTGAAGCCGTCATCCATCCGCGCGCTCAGTTCGTCCAGCCGATCGTCGTTCCAGCTCTCCACGTTCCCCTCCTTCTTCAGAAGCGCCTCCACGGAGGAGGAGTGTAGACGAAAAGCTTCGAAACGTGTTGTCAGACTGCGACCGGCTCGCGGGCCGGCCGGCGCTCGGTGACGACGACCGGGGTGCCGTCCTTCGGCGAGAGGGTGATGTTGCGGCGGCCGGTCGTCTCCGGCTCGGGGCTCGCCTTGCGCAGCTCGCAGCGGGTCAGCACCTCGCGCAGGACGACCCGCATCTCGAACTCGGCGAAGGTGGCGCCGATGCAGCGCCGGACGCTGCCGCCGAAGGGGATCCAGGCGTAGGTGTCGGGGCCGTCCTCGAGGAAGCGCTCGGGCTTGAAGGCGAAGGGCTCGGGATAGACGTCGGCGCGCGTGTGGGTGAGCCAGATCGCCGGGGTGACGTCGGTGCCCGCCGGCAGGGTCAGCCCGTCGGCGACCAGCTCCTTCGAGAGCCGCCGGCCGGCCAGCGGGATCACCGGCCGCAGCCGCAGCGACTCGGAGATCGTCGCCCGCAGGTAGTCCTCCTCGCCCGCCTCGAGCGAGTCGCGCAGCCGTCCAAGCACCGCCGGGTGGCGCAGCAGCAGGTCGAAGGTCCAGGCGAGCGCCGTCGCGGTCGTCTCGTGGCCGGCCAGCAGCAGGGTCATCAGCTGGTCGCGCAGCTCCTGGTCCTCCATCCGGGTGCCGTCCTCGAACTCGGCCTGCATCAGCATCGAGAGGATGTCCTCGCGCTCGGCGAGGTCGGGACGCTCGCGGTGCTCGGCGATCTCGGCGAAGAGCAGCTCGTCGACTTCCTTCAGCTGGGTGTCGAAGTGGGCGAACGGTCCCGGCCCGCCGAAGCGCTGCAGCGCCAGGCCGAGGATCTGGCGCCCCGGGGTCGCGGTTTCCTGCAGGACGGTCGAGAGCATGTCCCGCAGCTTCTCCAGCCGCGGCCCGCCGGCGACGCCGAAGACCACACGCAGGATCACCTCCAGCGTCACCGCCTGCATCCGCGCGTGGATCGGGAACTCGGCGTTCAGCGGCCAGGAGTCGATCTCGGCCGCGACGATCTCGTTCATCGTCTCCTCGTAGGAGCGCATCCGCTCGCCGTGGAAGGGCGGCAGCATCAGCCGGCGGCGGCTGAGGTGCTCGGCGCCCTCCTGGATCAGCAGCGATTTCGAGCCGAGGATCGGCTCGAGGACGATGTTGCGGCCCGGCGGCAGCCCGTGGGTGGGCTCGCGGTAGAGCGCTTTGATCGCCTCGGGGTCGGAGATCAGGTACCATCGGCCGCTCGAAGCCGAGGAAGCGGACGCCGAAGGCGTCGCCGTAGCGGCGGCGGCAGTCCTCCATGAAGGCGATCGGCCGGAAGCCCCAGCGCAGCGTCTGCGACAGAGGGGTCCGCTTGACTTCGGGAGGGAGCGCCACGACGAGGAGCATCCCAGAGTTCCCTAAATGCGGGGTGTGACCCCGCGCACACCGCTCGAAGATCCTTGCGGCCACCGAGATGGTTAGCATCGCGCCGATGACGACTGTCGCCGACCTGAAGCTCCTCTCCTCCGGGAAGGTGCGCGAGATCTACGAGTGGGAGGACGACCTGCTGATGGTCGCCTCGGACCGCATCTCCACCTACGACGTGGTGATGCCGACGCCGATCCCCGACAAGGGCAAGGTGCTGAACCGGATGTCGGTCTTCTGGTTCGGGCTGACCGAGGACATCGTCCCCAACCACTTCCTCTCCGAGGACGTGCCCGAGGAGGTCGCGGACCGGGCGATGCGGGTGCGGAAGCTGGAGATGTACCCGGTCGAGTGCGTCGTCCGCGGCTACCTCTCCGGCTCGGGCTGGAAGGAATACCGCGAGAGCGGCGCCGTCTGCGGGATCGAGCTGCCCTCCGGACTGGTCGAGTCCGACCAGCTGCCGGAGCCGATCTTCACCCCCTCGACCAAGGCCGAGATCGGCGACCACGACGAGAACGTCGACTTCGACCGCGCCGCCGAGATCGTCGGCGACCGGGCGCTGCTGGAAGAGCTGCGGCGGGTCTCGATCGAGGTCTACAAGCGCGGCTCCCAGCACGCCGCCCAGCGCGGGATCATCCTCGCCGACACCAAGTTCGAGTTCGGCCGCCACGCCGGCGCCGAGGTCGTCCTCGGCGACGAGGTGCTGACCCCCGACTCCTCGCGCTTCTGGCCCGCCGCCAGCTACCAGCCGGGCGCCACTCCCCCCTCCTTCGACAAGCAGTACGTGCGCGACTGGGCCTCGGAGACCGGCTGGGACAAGAAGCCGCCGGCGCCCGAGCTGCCGCCCGACGTGGTCGAGCAGACGCGCGCCAAATACGTCGAGGCCTACGAGCGGATCACCGGCGAGTCGTTCTGAGCCGATCGCTAGATTGGCTGCTGTGAAGGCGCGAGTGCTGATCCGCCCCAAGGAGGGCATCCTCGACCCCCAGGGCAAGGCGGTCGAGCGGGCGCTGCCGGCGCTCGGCTTCGAGGGCATCGAGCACGTCCACGTCGGGCGGATGGTCGAGCTCGAGGCCGAGAGCCCGGAGCGGCTCGGCGAGCTCTGCGAGAAGCTGCTCGCCAACCCCCTGATCGAGGACTACGAGATCCAGACCCTGTGATCTGGGGCGTCCTCCAGTTCCCCGGATCCTGCGATGAGCGGGACGCGCTGCACGCCTGCGAGGTCGCACGGCGACGGGGCGCGGCTGATCTGGCACGAGAGCCGCGACCTCGACGGGGTCGACGGCGTCGTCGTGCCCGGCGGCTTCTCCTACGGCGACTACCTGCGCGCCGGGGCGATCGCCCGCTTCAGCCCGGCGATGGAGGCGGTCGCCGAGGCGGCCGCAGGCGGGGCGCCGGTGATCGGCATCTGCAACGGCTTCCAGGTCCTCTGCGAGGCGGGGCTGCTCCCCGGCGCGCTGCTGCGGAACGTCGAGCTGCGCTTCCTCTGCCACCAGGTCGAGCTGGTCGAGGAGGGAACGGGAGAGCGGCTCTCGATCCCGGCCAAGCACGGCGAAGGGCGCTACTACGCGCCGGAGGAGATGCTCGACGCGCTGGAGGCGCAACGGGCAGGTCGCCTACCGCTACGCCGACGGCCACAACTCCAACGGCTCGGTCCGCGACATCGCCGGGGTGCGGAACGAGCGCGGCAACGTGCTCGGCCTGATGCCGCACCCCGAGCACGCGGTCGATCCGCTGACCGGCTCGACCGACGGGCTGCGGGTGTTCGATCGGGTGGGTCAAGGCGCTTTTGCGTCCCATGGGGACGGAAAGGCGCCTCGCGGATGACGGTCGGCACCCCCAAATACCGCGAGCTGGGCCTCACCGACTCCGAGTACGAGCTGATCGTCGAGAAGCTGGGGCGCGAGCCGAACGACGTCGAGCTGGCGATGTTCAGCCTGCTCTGGTCCGAGCACTGCGCCTACAAGCACTCGCGCAAACTGCTTGGGCGGCTGCCGACCGAGGGCGAGCGGGTGGTGATGGGGCCGGGCGAGAACGCCGGCGCGGTCGACGTCGGCAACGGCTACGCGGTCGCCTTCAAGGTCGAGTCCCACAACCACCCGAGCGCGGTCGAACCGTTCCAGGGCGCGGCGACCGGGGTCGGCGGCATCCTCCGCGACGTCTTCGCGATCGGGGCGCGGCCGATCGCGATCCTCGACAGCCTCCGCTTCGGCGAGCTCGACTCGGTCCGCTCGCGCCACCTGCTCGACGGCGCCGTGCGCGGGATCGGCCACTACGGCAACTCGATCGGGGTGGCGACGGTCGGCGGCGAGATCTACTTCGAGGAGCCCTACGAGCACAACTGCCTGGTCAACGCGATGTGCATCGGCTTCGCCAAGACCGAGGACATGGTCCGGGCGGCAGCCGCCGGGGTCGGCAACTCGGTCGTCCTGATGGGCGCGACGACCGGGCGCGACGGGATCGGCGGCGCCTCGGTGCTGGCCTCGGCCGAGCTCGGCGAGGGCGACGAGGCGAAGCGGCCGACGGTCCAGGTCGGCGACCCGTTCGAGGAGTCGAAGGTGCTGGAGTGCTGCCTGGAGCTGCTGGAGAAGGGGCTGCTGGTCTCGCTGCAGGACCTCGGCGCCGCGGGGCTCACCTCCTCGGCCGGCGAGATGGCCTCGGCCGGCGGGGTCGGGATCGACATCGACGTCGCCCGGGTGCCGCTGCGCGAGGCCGACATGGAGCCCTTCGAGATCATGGTCTCCGAGTCGCCAGGAGCGGATGCTGGCGGTGGTCGAGCCCGGCCGGGTCGAGGAGGTGCGGGCGATCTGCGAGAAGTGGCAGACCGGCTCGGCCGAGATCGGCGTCGTCACCGACGACGGCCTGGTCCGGATCCTCCGCGGCGACCGAGGTCGTCGGCGAGATGCCGGTCGAGGCGCTGGTCGACGGCTGCCCGCTGTACGACCTCGAGCCGGCCGAGCCGGAGGGCTGGATCTACGGCAACCGCGGGACGCTCGAGCCGAGGACGCGAGCGCGAGGACGAGCTGCTGGCGCTGCTCGCCGCGCCCAGCATCGCCTCCAAGCGCTGGGCCTTCGAGCAGTACGACTCGATCGTCGGCTCGCGCACGGTGCGCCGGCCCGAGCCGGCCGACGCCGCGGTCCTGCAGCTGCCGGAGGCCGGCAACGCGATCGCCGTCTCGATCGACGGCAACGGCCGCCGGGTCGCCTGCGACCCCTACGCGGGGACGATCGAGGCGGTGCTCGAGTGCGCCCAGAACCTCGCCTGCGTCGGCGCCGAGCCGCTCGGCCTGACCAACTGCCTCAACTTCGGCAACCCGGAGAAGCCGACCGGCGCCTGGCAGCTCGACCGCGCGGTCAGCGGCCTCGCCGACGCCTGCAACGCGCTCGGCGTCCCGGTCGTCGGCGGCAACGTCTCCCTCTACAACGAGGGGCCCGACGGGCCGATCTACCCGACCCCGGTGGTGGCGATGGTCGGCGAGCTGCCCGACCCGGCCCAGGTCGCCGGCAGCGGCTTCGTCGCGCGAGGGCGACGCGATCGGCCTGGTCGGCCCCTTCGAACCGAGCCTCGCCGGCTCGGAGCTGGCGAAGCAGCGCGGCGAGCTGAAGATGGGCCTGCCGCGAGCCCGACGTCGCCGCGGTCGCCGCCGCCTGCGCGACCGTCCGCGACGCGGTCCGCGCCGGCAGGCTCGCCTCCGCCCACGACGTCTCCGACGGCGGCCTCGCCTGCGCCCTCGCCGAGTCGGCGATCGCCGGCGGTCTCGGCTGCCGGGTCGACCTCCAGCACCTGCGCGAGCGCGGCTGCACCCCCGAGGAGGCGCTCTTCGGCGAGGGCCCCGGCGGCTTCGTCGTCAGCGGCGAGCGCGCCGACGCTCGAGGAGCTCGGCGCGACCCTGCTCGGCGAGGTCGGCGGCGAGCACGATCGAGATCGCCGCCGGCGACCGCAGCCTCGTCGTCGGCCTCGCCGACGCCGAGCGCGCCTGGCGCTCGCTCGACCTCGCCTGAACGTCCAGGCAGCAGATCAAGTTTCCATTCTGGTCGGCCGTGGCCGGAGAACGGCTCGCCCTGCACGGCCTCCCCTTCAACTACGCGGGCACCCCATATTCCGGTTACGAGTTCTACTGCGGACCCGATGCCGGGGCGGTCCTCGGAGCTGTGGTCGGCGACGTCGCGCCCGGCTCGACGGCCACCTTCGAAGAAGTCGCGCCGGGCAGGGTCCCCCTGGCGGCGATCATCGAGGCCGACGGCGACAACGACGGCTACGGGGACGAGACGCAGGACCAGTGCCCGCAGAGCGCCACCACCCAGAGTCCCTGTCCGGTAATCACTCTCCAGACCCTGGTTAAGACGAAGAAAAAGCTGGTCAACGTCATCGTCACCCCCAGCTCGCAGGCCAATGTCACCGTCAACGGCAAGGTCAATCTCGGCAAAGGTCAGAAGGCGAAGCTGAAAGGCGGCACGATCGCAGCCGCACCCGGTGTCTTCACCCGCTTCCGGCTCGACTTCCCGGCGAAGCTGACGAAACGCCTGCAGGGACTGCCGCCGAGCAAGAAGCTGACCCTGAAGTTGACTGTCTCAGCGCCGAACGTCGCCACCACGCCGACGAAGAAGGTGCTGAAAGTGAAACTCAAGGGGCAGGCGCCGAAGGACTGACCGTCACCGCCTCATAGGTGGCCGGGCCGGTGGCGGGACGCAGCGTCAGCGCGACCGCCCCGGCCACCAGCGCGGCGATGGCCGCGAAGAGGTAGGCGCCGTCGGAGACGTCGAGCGCCGCGGCGAGCGAGGCCGGTTCGCCGACGATCGCGATCAGGATCGCGGTGCCGAGGACGGCGCCGACCTGGCGGAAGGCGGCGTTGACGGCGCTGGCGGTGGCGAAGCGGTCGTCGGCGATGTCGCGGACCGCGGCCGAGCCGAGGGTCGGGAAGGCGAGGCCGATGCCGATCCCGGTCAGGATCGCGCCCGGCAGCCAGAGGCCGAGGTAGTCGGGCTCGGCGCCGGCCGAGCGCAGGACCATCGTGCCGGCGGCGAAGACGAGGGTCCCGGGGACGATCACGGCGCGGTGGCCGAAGCGGTCGGCGAGGCGGCCGGCGGGGCCGGAGACGACGGTCGTCATCGCCGGCCCGGGCAGGGCCGCCATGCCGGCGCTGAGGATGCTGTAGCCCCAGACCGTGGTGAGGAAGAGGACGTTGCCGAGGATCAGCGAGAAGAAGGCGGCGGCGAAGAGCAGGGTGCCGAGGTTGCCGAGCGCGAAGGAGCGGTGGGCGAACAGGGCCGGCTCGACGATCGGGCGCGGGTGGCGGAGGCTGCGGGCGACGACGGCGCCGAGCAGGAGTGCGGCGGCAGCGAAGGCGGCGAGCGTCCCGGCGCCGGTCCAGCCCCAGTCGTTGCCCTCGACGATCCCCAGCGTCACCGCCGCCAGGCCGAGCGCCAGCATCAGCGCCCCGGGCAGGTCGGGCAGGCGGGTGTCGCGCAGGCGCCTGCGTGGGCCAGCAGCCGCCGGCCGGCGAAGCAGCAGCGGCGGCGCCGAGCGGCAGGTTGACGAGGAAGACGAGGCGCCAGCTGTCGAGTTCGACCAGGGCGGCGCCGAGGGTCGGGCCGGTCGCCGCGGCAGCCGCGGCGGCGGCGCCCCAGAGGCCGACGCCGGTGGCGCGTTTCTCGGCCGGGAAGCTGTCGAGGACGATCGCCAGCGAGGTCGGCGCGATCACCGCCGCCGCCGCTCCCCTGCAGGACGCGGAAGGCGATCAGCGTCTCCAGCGAGGGCGCGACCGCGCAGAGCAGGCTGGCGAGGGTGAAGAGGCCGAGCCCCCAGAGGAAGACGCGCTTGTGGCCGAAGCGGTCGGCGAGCCCGCCGGCCGGGACCAGCAGCGCGGCGATGACGACGAAGTAGCCGTCGAGCACCCAGGAGAGCAGCCCCCGGCTCGCCTCCGGGAAGGAGGCGGAGATGTCCGGGAAGGCGATGTTGACGATCGTCGTGTCGAGGAAGACGAGGAAGGCGCCGGTGCAGGCGATCAGCACGCTCGCTCTATGACCGCGGTCATACATCGTGGCCGCGACTATACTATGACCGTGGGCATAACGCGAATAGCCGATGCGAAAGCGATCGAGCCGACGCGCCGCGACGGCCGCGACCGGCTCCTCAACGGCGCCCGCCGTCTGCTCGCCGAGAAGGGCTACGCGGGGATGGAGCTGCGCGACGTCGCCGAGCGCGGCAAGGCGCCCCGCGCGGCTCGATCTACCACCACTTCCCCGGCGGCAAGCGCCAGCTCGCGATCGAGGCGGCCGAACTCGAGGGGCGGGAGATCCGCGCCGCGATCGAAAGCTCGCTCGCCGAGCTCGGCCTGGCCGAGACGCTGAGCACCTTCGGCGAGATGTTCCGCCGCCGCGTCAAGGACCAGCCTGAGCGGCTCGGCTGCCCGGTCGCCGCCGCCGCCCTCGCCCGACCCGAGGACCCGGCGCTCGCCGCCGCCGCAACCGCGGCCTTCGAGAGCTGGGAAGCGCCGATCGCCGCCGTCCTGCGCGAGGAAGGGGTCGGCGCGGAGGACGCCGCGGCCTTCGCCGGCCTCGTCGTCTCGACCATCGAGGGTGCCCTCATCCGCGCCCGCGCGGCCGGCGACCAGGCGCCGCTCGACTCGGCCGTCGCCGGGCTGCACCGCGCGCTCGAAGCGCTGCTGGCAAGGGCCGACTAGCCCCTCGCCTGTTCCTTTTTGTTGGTCGAGGCCAGAAGGAACAGGCGAGGGCAGGTGCGGGACGGTTTAGCCGAGCGGTCGGGCGGGCAGTTTCTTCTTGCACCCCTGGCCTCTGCGGCAGGGGGTGCGGGACATGGAGGAGAAGACCGTGAAAACCGGGAGGACGGCGCGCGTCCTGATCTGCGTCGCCGCAGCCGCGCTGGCTGCGGCCGGCCTCGCCGCCTGCGGCGGCTCCTCCGGCGAATCGGGCGCCCGCGACCTCACCTTCTTCGTCGCGATCCAGCCGGGCGGGACGATCGAGAAAGTCTCCGAACGCTGCTCGGAAGAATCGCACGGCAAGTACACGATCACGCCCGAATTCCTCCCCACCGACGCCAGCCAGCAGCGCGAACAGCTGGTGCGGCGGCTCGGCGCCGAGGACTCCTCGATCGACATCGTCGGCATGGACGTGATCTGGACCGGCGAGTTCGCCAACGCCGGCTGGGTCGAAGAGTGGAAGGGCCCGCTGAAGAAGCAGGTGACCGAAAAGGTCTTCCCCAACGTGATCGAAACGGCGTCCTTCGAAGACAAGCTCTACGCGGCGCCGTTCAACACCAACACGCAGCTGCTCTGGTACCGCAAAGACCTGGTCAAGAAGCCGCCGAAAACCTGGGACGAAATGATCGAAGTCGGCCGAAGGGCTGAAGGAAGCCGGCACGATCCAGGTCCAGGCCGAACCGCTACGAGGGCTACATGGTCTTCGTCAACGCGCTGATCGAGAGCGCCGGCACCGAAATCCTCTCCGGCCCCGAAGAAGTCGACCTCGAACAGGGGCCGACCGAAAAGGCGCTGGAGGTGATCGGCAAGCTCGCCAACGGCGGCGCCGCTCCGCCGAGCCTCTCGACCTCCGACGAGGACAGCGCCCGGCTCGCCTTCGAGGCCGGCGAATCGGCCTTCATGACCAACTACACCTTCGCCTACGCCAGCGCCCAGGAAGAAGCCCCCGACATCGGCAAGGAGATGGGCTTCGCGCCGCTTCCCGCGGGTCGACGCCTCGAAGCCGAGCAAACCGCCGCTCGGCGGCTTCAACCTCGCGGTCAGCTCCTACTCCGACAACAAGGACGTCGCCTTCGAAGCGGCCGCCTGCCTCGCCAACGACAAGAGCCAGAAGACCGCGGTCGAACTCGACGGCCTGCCGCCCTCGCGCTCGGACCTCTACACCGACAAAGCCGTGACCAAGGCCTACCCGGGCTTCGCCGAGCTGGTCAAGGAATCGATCGAAGCCTCCGGGCCGCGGCCGACGACGCCCGCCTACCAGGACGTCACCCTCGGCGGTCCAGCGGACGCTGCACCCGCCGGACAAGATCGACCCCGAAGACACCGAATCGATCTACGAAGAACTGAAGTCGAACGTCGAAGACGCGGTCAAGCGGGAAGGGCTGCTCTGATGGAGGCGAAGACCGCGACCAAGGCCTCTTCGCGCACCCGCTCGGAGCGCAAACTCGCCTGGATGCTGTGCGCGCCGGCGGTGCTGGCGATGCTGCTCGTCACCGCCTACCCGATCGCCTACGCGGTCGTCCTCTCGCTGCAGAACATCGACCTCCGCTTCCCCGACGAAAACAGCTTCGTCGGGCTCACCAACTACGTCACCGTCCTCACCTCGAGCCTCTGGTGGACGGACGTCTTCAACACCGTCTTCCTGATGGTCACCACGGTCGCGATCGAGCTGGTGCTGGGGATGGCGATCGCGCTGGTCATGCACCGGGCGATCTTCGGCCGCGGCGTCGTCCGCACCTCGGTCCTGATCCCCTACGGGATCATCACCGTCGTCGCCGCCTTCGCCTGGCAGTTCGCCTTCGCGCCGGAAACCGGGTTCGTCAACAACCTGCCGCTGATCTCCGACAGCATGGACTGGTTCGGCGGCCGCTTCAGCTCCTTCGCGGTGATCATCATGGCCGAGGTCTGGAAGACGACGCCGTTCATGGCGCTGCTGCTGCTCGCCGGGCTGGTGACGATCGACGACCAGCTCTACGAGGCGGCGCGGGTCGACGGCGCCAGCGCCTGGCAGCGGTTCACGCGGATCACCCTGCCGCTGATGAAGCCGGCGATCCTCGTCGCGCTGCTGTTCCGCACCCTCGACGCCTTCCGCGTCTTCGACACGATCTTCATCATGACCCGCGGTGCGCTGGACACCGAATCGGTCTCGATCCTCGGCTACAACCAGCTGATCATCCGCCTCAACCTCGGCCTCGGCTCGGCGGTCTCGGTGCTGATCTTCCTCTGCGTCTTCCTGATCGCGTTCGTCTTCGTCCGCGGCTTCGGGACCAAACTCGACGAAGGCCGACCGGGAGGCTGAGATGGAACACCGCACCGGCCGCGACTACGTCCTCTGGAGCATCGCCATCGTGCTGGTGGTGGTCTTCGCCCTGATCCCGGTGCTCTGGCTGATCTCGATCTCGCTGAAGCCGCCGGAGCGAGCTCACCGACCAGCGCTTCATCCCCGCAGAGCGTCTCCTTCGACAACTACAAGAGCCTGTTCGAAGGCGGGATCGACGGCAGCCCCTTCATCAAACCGCTGATCAACTCGATCGGGATCGCGCTGATCACGACGGTGATCTCGATCGTCCTCGCCTCCTTCGCCGCCTACGCGATCGCCCGGCTCGAATTCCCCGGCAAGCGGCTGATCCTCGCCGGGGCGCTGGCGATCGCGATGTTCCCGCCGATCTCCACGGTCGGCCCGCTCTTCGACATGTGGCGGGCGCTCGCACCTCTACGACACCTGGCTCGGGCTGATCATCCCCTACCTCACCTTCTCGCTGCCGCTGGCGATCTACGTCCTCGTCGCCTTCTTCCGCGAGATCCCCTGGGACCTCGAGCAGGCGGCCCAGGTCGACGGGGCGACGCCGTTCCAGGCCTTCACGCAAGGTGATCGTGCCGCTGGCGGCGCCAGGCGTCTTCACCGCCGCGATCCTCGTCTTCATCTTCTGCTGGAACGACTTCCTCTTCGCGATCTCGCTGACCAGCTCGGACGCCTCGCGGACCGTTCCCGCCGCCCTCGCCTTCTTCACCGGCGAATCGTCGTTCACCGCGCCGACCGGCAGCATCGCCGCCGCAGCGGTGGTGGTGACGGTGCCGATCATCGTCTTCGTACTCATCTTCCAGCGCCGAATCGTCGCCGGGCTCACCGCCGGCGCCGTCAAGGGATAAAGGAGCCAACCGATGTCAGAGATAGTCCTCGACGGAGTCACCAAGACGTTTGCCGACGGCTTCGAAGCCGTCAAAGACATGGACCTCGACATCGCCGACGGCGAGTTCATGATCCTCGTCGGCCCCTCGGGCTGCGGCAAGTCGACGGCGCTGCGGATGATCGCCGGGCTCGAGGACATCTCCAGCGGCGAGCTGAAGATCGGCGGCGAGACCGTCAACGACCGCTCGCCGAAGGACCGCGACATCGCCATGGTCTTCCAGAACTACGCGCTCTACCCGCACATGACCGTGCGCGAGAACATGGGCTTCGCGCTGAAGCTGGCCGGGAACGGACAAGGCCGAGATCGACAAGAAGGTCGAGGAGGCGGCGAAGACGCTCGACCTCGAGCAGCACCTCGACCGCCGGCCGGCCAACCTCTCCGGCGGTCAGCGCCAGCGGGTGGCGATGGGGCGGGCGATCGTCCGCGACCCGAAGGCATTCCTGATGGACGAGCCGCTCTCCAACCTCGACGCGAAGCTGCGGGTGCAGATGCGGACCGAGGTGGCGCGGCTGCAGTCGAAGCTGGAGACGACGACCGTCTACGTCACCCACGACCAGACCGAGGCGATGACCCTCGGCGACCGGGTCGCGGTGATGCGCGCGGGCGTCGCTGCAGCAGGTCGGGACGCCGGCCGAGCTCTACGACAACCCGATCAACCTCTTCGTCGCCGGCTTCATCGGCTCACCGGCGATGAACTTCATGCCGGGCGAGATCGGCGGCGGCAAGTTGAAACTGCCGATCGGCGAGGTCGACCTCGGCGATCTGGACGCCAAGGGCCACGACGGCCCGGTGATCGCCGGCCTGCGGCCGGAGAACTTCGAGGACGTGGCGGTGATCGGCGACCTCAAGGAGGAGCGCGGCGTCACCTTCGAGGCCGAGATCGACCTCGTCGAGTCGCTCGGCTCCGACCTCTACGCCTACTTCCACATCGAGTCCGAAGGGGTCCAGTCCGACCAGCTCGCCGACATCGTCGAAGAGAGCCTCGAGGAAACCGGCGCCGGCGAAATCCGCGAGGGCCACGAGCAGATCGTCGCCCGCCTCGACCCGACCAGCAAGGTCAAGCGCCGCGAAACCGCCGAGCTCTGGGCCGACACCTCGAAGCTGCACCTTTTCGACCCGGAGAGCGGCGAGAGCCTGCGGCGGCGCGAGTCGGGCTCGGACTCAGGCAGCCGCGACCAGCCTTGACTTCCTCAACCAGTCGCGGCTTCCAGATCCTCTAGATCTGCGAGATCACGGGTTCGTCCCGCAGCTCGCTTCATCGCCTTCAGGTCATCGACCGAGCACACGGCGACGGCGATGCCAAGGATCTCGGCCCTGACAGCTCGAGGACGCAGTTCCTCATAGCTGGGCACGCCATCAAGTCCCTGGAGGATGTCGAGGCGTCCAAGATCGGTCTCGATCGCAACCTGTTCTCCTCCTGCCAGCGCCGCGGCAATTGAGATCGGGGTGCCGAGAAAAGCCTGCCCTTGCTGCACATGCCCACCAGCCTCGACAGCGACGTCCGCTACGCGCCTGATGTTCTCAGGCGAAGAAGCCACCACAATGTCAACGTCCTTCGTGCCTCGCACGACGCCCCAGGCGTTGACCGCAAGGCCACCAACCACGATGAAATCCACCTCTGCCTCCGCGAGGCGGCGCAGCAGCTGGTCGAAGGCTGGATCGCTCAACTTTTACGGGCAATACCGGTGAAGCGCATCAGCTTGTGACTGAGCGCGATGCCCTCGGCCAGGTTCACGCTCATGGGCCGCTGCGCGTCTTCGCGGAGCCGTTGCCTTCGAACAGACTCCGCAGCCGCGGCGGGTGATACCTCGCTCTCGTCCCGTTTCATCGACTGGATGCTAGCCCGCGGCCGCGACAAGAGCTGACATCAGCCCGGCGGCCTGCTCGTCGTCGAGGCCCTGGGCCTCGGTGAGGTCCTGCCAGGTGCGGAAGGCGAGGGCGTGGCCGATCGCGGCGCGGGTGCGCTTGGCGGCGCTGCCGCGCAGGCCGCGGCCGCGGATCAGCGTCTCGGTGGCCGCTGCCAGGAACTGGTGGTAGGGCGCGAACTTTTCGGCGACGACGGGCACCGCCCCTTCGTCGCGGAGGAGCTTGTCGATCATGTCCCCGGCCCTGCGGTAGTAGCCGTAGAACTCTTCGAGCCCGAGGGCGAGGCGCTCGTCCGGGTCCTCGACCTCGGCCCAGCGGCTGACATCGGGGGGCGGGTTCGCTTCGGCCCAGTGGGCCGAGCAGGCGCCGAAGAGGGCGCGCTCGTCGGGGAAGTGACGATAGAGGGTCGAGCGGCGGACGCCGGCGTGCTCGGCGACGGCGCTCATCGAGGTGCGGGCCGGCCCGAGGGTGCCGTGCAGCTCGACGGCGCTTTCGGTGATCCGCAGCCGCGTCTCCGCCTCGGCTTCTGCGCGGCGCTTCTTCTCGTACTTTCGTTTTCCGTCGGACATGGGTGTACGGCCAATCTTGACAGATCTGTCAACGGTCGCTACGGTTTTCGCGAAACAGCAGTGTTCAACGAAATTTTCAAAGGAGATTGAGATGGCAACGGTTATCGGTCCCGGCGACGGCAAGCAGGGCTTCCTCGGCAGCATCGGGGTGCGGTTCATGATCGACGGCGAGGACGCGGGCGGGGACTTCTCGCTGGTCGAACACCCCCTCTCCCCCCGGGCGCTGGCGGCGCCGCTGCACCGGCACACCCGCGAGGACGAGTACAGCTTCGTGCTCGAGGGCCGGATGGGCGGGCTGCTCGGCGACGAGGTGGTGGAGGCCGGCCCGGGCGAGCTCGTCTTCAAGCCGCGCAACGAGTGGCACACCTTCTGGAACGCCGGCGACGAGCCCTGCCGCATTCTGGAGATCATCGCCCCCGCGGGCTTCGAGCACTTCTTCGAGGAGCTGGTCGACCTCGGCGGCGTCATCAATGCGACCCCGGAGCAGCTGGCGGATCTCAACGATCGCTATGCCCTGGAGATGAAACCGGAGTCGGTCCCTGAGCTGCTCGAGCGCTTCGACCTGGTCGTCGGCGAGCCGGTGGAGTCAACTCTGCAGCTTGCCTAGACCGCAAATAGCGAGGGTCGAAGACGGACAGCGCAGCCGCAGGGCGCTGCTACCCTCCTGCGGTAGGCAGGTTGTCTGCCTGCGCGTCCGTCTTCGATCAGCGAGGGATACGCGCTTTGACTCCCGATCAGGGGTTCAGCATCGACCGCGAGGGGCCGCGAGACGAATGCGGCGTCTTCGGCGTATACGCACCCGGGCACGACGTCTCCCGCCTCGCCTACTTCGGGCTCTACGCGCTGCAGCACCGCGGCCAGGAGTCGGCCGGGATCGCCACCTGCGAGGGCGGGATGTTGACGACGATGCGCGAGTCCGGCCTCGTCTCCCAGGTCTTCGACGAGGAGAAGCTGCGGGCGCTGCAGGGGGACATGGCGATCGGCCACGTCCGCTACTCGACTACCGGCGGCGGCTCCTGGGAGAACGCGCAGCCGATCTGGCGCGACGACGGCCGCGAGGTCGCCCTCGCCCACAACGGCAACCTCACCAATGCGGTCGAGCTCTGGGGCGAGCTGAAGGAGAGCGGGCTGCGGTTCCGCGGCACCTCCGACTCGGAGATCATGGCGGCGCTGCTCTCCTCCCACGACGGCAAGATGATCGAGGACGCCGTCGCCGACGTGATGCCGCGGCTGCAGGGCGCCTACTCGACCGTGGTGATGACCAAGCGGGCGATCGTCGCCTTCCGCGACCCGCACGGGATCCGGCCGCTCAGCCTCGGCCGTCTCGACGACCGCTTCGTCGTCGCCTCCGAGAGCTGCGCCTTCGACATCATCGGCGCCGAGTTGATGCGCGAGGTCCACCCCGGCGAGATGGTCTCGCTGACCGAGCGCGGGCTCGAGACCCGGCAGGTGGTGAAGACGGAGCGCCGCGCGACCTGCGTCTTCGAGCACATCTACTTCTCCCGCCCCGACAGCCGACTCGAGGGCAAGGTCCTGCAGCAGTCGCGCGGGCGGATGGGCGAGATCCTCTGGCGCGAGGCGCCGGTCGAGGCCGACCTGGTGATCGCGGTGCCGGACTCCGGCAACCCGGCGGCCGCCGGGTTCGCGCGCGCCTCCGGGCTGCCCCGCGACGACGGCCTGATCAAGAACCGCTACGTCGCCCGGACCTTCATCCAGCCCGGGCCAGGAGCTGCGCAAGCACGGCCTGCGGCTGAAGTTCAACCCGCTGCCGGAGATCGTCGCCGGCCAGCGCCTGGTCGTCGTCGACGACTCGATCGTCCGCGGCAACACCACCCGCCAGATCGTCGGCATGCTGCGCGACGCCGGCGCCACCGAGGTGCACCTGCGGATCTCGGCGCCGCCGATCCGCAACCCCTGCCACTACGGAGTCGACATGTCGACCCGCGAGGAGATGATCGCCCACAACCGCTCGATCGAGGAGATCGCCGACGAGCTGCGAGGCCGACAGCCTCGCCTACCTCTCGATGTCAGGGGTCTACGAGGCGATCGGCGGCGATCCGCTCGAACACTGCGACGCTTGCTTCACCGGCAACTACCCGCTCGGCGACCCCGACGAGGCGGATGGCAAATTCGCCCTCGAGACGATCGCCGGCGGGATCTGACACCGAGGTCAGATCCCGCCGGTTTCTTCATCGCTCTTCGATCACATGGAGATCCAGAGCGGTTCCGGGGTTGTGACTGTGTAGGCGCCGTTCCAGCTGGCGTTTCCTTCTGGACAGAGCAGGCCGCCTGTCCTGGTCAGGGTGCCGAACCAGTCGATTGTCGCCATCGGTCCCCCTGTGAGGATGCCGGTGTGGGCTGGGTCGTAGCGGCATTCGACGCCCGCTTTTTTCCAGAACACCCGGATTTCGGTCCCTGTCAGGGTGAGTGTGCCGTTATGCGTCCATTCAGGCAGGTCGATGATCTCGATGTCGAGTGTTCCCGGATTGACGGTGTTCACTTCGACTTCTTCTCCGGCGCCTTCGCAACCGCCGAAGTTGAGCACATTGACAAATGCCCCCAGTGGTATGGCTGTCATCTGCTCGGTGTTGACGTCGATTGTCGACTGCTTGCATTCGACGACGCCGCGCGGGGTCGGAATGACGAGCCTCGTCCCCACCTCGAGTTCGGCGTGGATTCTCTGGCCCGCCGGGTAGATATGCATCGGTTCGCACCGAGGCAGCCCGGCGAATGTTGTCGGCTGTTTGCAGAGCGCCGTTTCTGTCGCCGCGGCGCTACCGGCACCGACGGTCGCCATCAGCGCTGCGACCGCCAACACGGCCAGCGCCAGCGTCTTCAACATCTTCATTTGTTCTCTCCCTTTGATCCGGCGCCCTCGGCGCCGGCGAGGTATCGGAAGAGACCGGAATAGCACCAACCTTATTTTTAGTCAAGGAATCCTTTGCAAACTAGGTCGCGAGCTCGATACCCAACCAGACGACCAGCAGCGAAAGGGCGAGGATCGCCGCTTGCAAAGCGTGAAGTTTCGGGCGGCGAAGGTGGACAATCGTCAAACCGATCACCGCTCCCACCAAGCGATCCGTAGCCGAAGCGGCGGGTGATTGCCCGCATCCGCTATCGCCAGCAGATGAAGGTAGAGCACCGCTCGCCAGATGTCGCTCATTCCGCGACCACCATACGATGCGCGCGTGAGCGCCTTCCGGATTGTCGTCCTCGCCTCGGGCAGCGGCACCAACCTGCAGGCGATCCTCGACAAGCTGCACGGGCAGGGGCTGGTCGAGGTGGTCGCGGTCGGCTCCGACAAGCCCGGGGCGGAAGCCCTGGAGCGCGCCGCGGCCGCGGGCATCGACACCGCGGTCTTTCCCGCCGCTGCCTACGCGGACCGCATGGGACGCGACGCGGCGATGGGCGACTGGGTCGAATCCCACCACCCCGGTCTCGTCGTCTCGCCGGCTACATGCAGTTGCTGACCGAACCGTTCGTCGCCCGCTTCGCGGGTCGGATCGTCAACATCCACCCCGCCCTGCTGCCGGACTTCCCCGGGCCTCGACGCGGTCGGCCAGGCGCTCGAGGCCGGCGTCCAGGAGACCGGCGTCACCGTCCACTTCGTCGACGAGGGGATCGACACCGGCCCGGTGATCGTGCAGCGGCGCGTGCCGGTGCCGGTCGGCCGCGAACGCGGGGTGCTGGAGGCCGCCGTCCACAACGTCGAGCACGAGCTCTACCCGGAGGCGATCCGCATGATCGCGGAGGGCAGGGTTAGGATCGACGCCAGCGACCCGCGCAAGGTCGCGATCGATGACTGACCCCGCCGCCGAAACCCAGCAGGAGAGCCTCGACGACGGGCAGATCCGGGTGCGGCGGGCGCTGATCTCGGTCTCCGACAAGACCGGGGTCGCCGACTTCGCCAGGGGGCTGGCGGCGCTCGGGGTCGAGATCCTCTCGACCGGCGGCACCGCGACGGCGCTGCGCGAGGC
This sequence comes from uncultured Actinomycetes bacterium, assembly GCA_963812845.1. Taxonomy (GTDB): domain Bacteria; phylum Actinomycetota; class Thermoleophilia; order Solirubrobacterales; family 70-9; genus VAYN01. The sequence goes on from CAWEWQ010000001.1 coordinate 183,736, forward strand.
GGGGCTCGAGGTCACCGACGTCTCCGAGTTCACCGGCTCACGAAGAGATCCTCGGCGGCCGGGTGAAGACGCTGCATCCGCGGCTGCACGCGGCGCTGCTGGCGCGGCGCGGCGACCCGGAGCACATGGCGACGCTCGAGCGCGAGGGGATCGAGCCGATCGACGTCGTCTGCGTCAACCTCTACCCCTTCGAGCAGACCGTCGCCGGCCACGAGGTCGAGCACGACGTCGCGATCGAGAACATCGACATCGGCGGGCCGACGATGATCCGGGCGGCGGCGAAGAACCACGAGAGCGTCGCCGTGATCGTCAAACCGGAGTCCTACGACGCGGTCTGCGCCGAGCTGGAAGAGGGCGGCGGCGAGATCTCCGCCGCGACCCGGCACTGGCTCGCCAACGAGGCCTTCGCCCAGACCGCCCGCTACGACGCCGCGATCAGCCGCTGGTTCTCGATGGAGTACGAGGACTTCCCCGAACACCTGGCGGTCGCCTACGAGAAGGTGCTCGACCTCAGCTACGGCGAGAACCCGCACCAGCGGGCGGCGCTCTACGCGGAGTCAGGGCTGCGCAGCCACATCCTCTCGCGGACCTCGAAGCTGCACGGGCGGGCGCTCTCCTTCAACAACGTCCTCGACCTCGACTCGGCCCGCAGCCTGGCGAGCGACTTCGAGCAGCCGGCCTGCGTGATCGTCAAGCACAACAACCCCTGCGGGGTGGCGATCGGCGCCGACGCGCTGGAGGCCTACCTGAAGGCGCTCGCCTGCGACCCGCTCTCCGCCTACGGCGGCGTCATCGCCCTCAACCGCCCGATCGGCCGCGAGCTGGCCGAGCAGCTGCACAAGAACTTCGTCGAGGTGCTGAGCGCGCCCGGCTACGAGGAGGGCGCGATGGAGGTGCTGACCCAGAAGGAGGCGATCCGCATCCTCTGCGAGGAGGAGCGCCGCCAGCCCGACCCGCGCGAGCGCGACGTCAAGCGGGTGATGGGCGGCCTCCTGATCCAGGACCGCGACGGCGACCCCGAGCCGCGGGAGATCATGGAGGCGGTCACCGGCAACGAGCCGAGCGAGGAGCAGTGGCAGGACATGCTCTTCGCCTGGACCGTCTGCCGCCGGGTCCGCTCCAACGCGATCGTCCTCGCCAAGGGAGGCGCGACCCTCGGCATCGGGGCGGGCCAGATGAGCCGCGTCGACTCGGTCCGCCTCGCCGTCGAGAAGTGCCGCGAGGCCCGCGGCGCCGAGGCCGACGCCCTCCTCGCCGGCTCGGCCCTCGCCTCCGACGCCTTCTTCCCCTTCGCCGACGGCCCCGAGCTGGCGATCGAGGCCGGCGCCACGGCCGTCATCCAGCCCGGCGGCTCCAAACGCGACGCCGAGGTGATCGAGGCCTGCGAGGGCGCAGGCGTCGCGATGGTCTTCACGAAGCACCGGCACTTCCGGCATTAGGCAGCCTCATGGCCGATCGCTACGTCTTCTCGGACGAGGCTGGCAACTTCGATTTCTCCCGCGGATCAGGGGCAAGCCGCTATTTCATCCTCGGCACGGTTACCGCGGACGACTGCCGGATCGGCGATGAGCTTCTTCAACTTCGCAGAGATCTAGGGTGGCGCGGAATCCACTTGGACAAGGTGTTCCACACGACCGAAGATCCGCAAGCCGTTCGCGATGAGGTATTCCAAATTCTCAGCCGCGGCAGCTTTCGAATCGACGCAACGATCCTCGAGAAGTCAAAAACCCAGCCACATCTGCAAGAGCAACGCGCTCTGTACAAGATGGCCTGGTTCCTGCACTTCAAACATGTCGCTCCGGCGGTCGCGAGCAACGCCGATCGCCTGTTCGTGATCGCGTCCAGCCTCGGAACCAAGAAGAAGCGAGCAACCTTCCACGGAGCTGTCGACGAGGTCGTCGACCAGGTATCCCCGTGTGCGTCTCACCGGGTCGCGTTCTGGCCTGCCGCAAGTGATCCCTGCCTCCAGGTGGTCGACTACTGCGTCTGGGCCATCCAGCGGAAATGGGAGCGGGAAGACCAGCGCTCCTACGACCTCATCAAGGACAAGGTCAGCTCGGAGTTCGACGTCTGGTCCATCGGGCCGACCCACTACTACTAGAAAAGAACTTGGCCCCCGGACAGCTAGCCGTTTAAGGCAGAGCCCAGGGGCTCTTTCGCCATCCGAGAGCCAAGTTCTTGAGAAGAAGTGTAGCCGCCAGCCCGGACGGCGGCGAACAGACGTTCGTCGTCATATTGACAGCGCCCGCTGCCGTTCGCTGGCACGGATTACATGCTTGCAGACGTCGTGGGGCTCGTCGCAGACGACGAGGAGTTCCTTGTCGCCGGGGGAGATCAGGCCGTTGTCCTCGAGGCCGCGGTCGATCCACTCGAGCAGGGGCGCCCAGAACCCTGACCCGACCAGGATCGTCGGGAAGTGGTGGATCCGCTCCGTCTGGATCAGGGTGAGGGACTCGAAGAACTCGTCGAGGGTGCCGAAGCCGCCGGGCATGATCACGAAGGCGCGGGCGTAGCGGACGAACATCAGCTTGCGGGCGAAGAAGTAGTGGAACTGCAGCGAGCGGGTGAGGTAGGGGTTGACGTGCTGCTCGTGGGGGAGCTCAATGTTGAGCCCGACCGAGTCGCCGCCGGCCTCGACGGCACCCCGATTCGCCGCCTCCATCAGGCCGGGCCCGCCGCCGGTGATCACCGTATAGCCGTGCTTGGCGAGGCAGGCAGCGGTCTCTCGCGTGAGCTCGTACCAGGGGTGGTCCTCCTCGATCCGCGCCGAGCCGAAGATCGAGACTCCCTCCTCGACGTCGCGGAGGCCATGGAAGGCGGACTCGATCTCCGCGTGGATGCGGGAGAGGCGACGCTGGTCGTCAGCCTCGAGGTCAACCGGGACCCGCAGCAGGTTGCGGTCGTGCCTGGCGCCGTTGCCGTTCGAGCCCGTCCCCTCCATGGTCGAAGTAGACCAGACCGGATTGCGGTCAGAGGTCGAGCGCGGAATCACGACGCCCTCAGAGCCGAATATCTAGGAGGTCAGGGCACGGGCGATCGAGCGCGCGTCGAAGCGCATCAGGCGCATCTGGCCGGAGAGCTCGGTGCGGTAGCCGGTGAAGAAGAGGCCGGGAGCGGAGGGATGCCGGTGCCCACCGGCGACCAGCGGCGTCCCTTTCTCGTCGAGCACCCCGAGATGGCCGACCAGGGGCTCCAGGCCGCGGCGGTAGCCGGTCGCCGCGATCACGACGTCAGGCCGGATCCGCGAGCCGTCGGCGAGCAGCACGTCGTCACCGTCGAAGCCGTCGACGGCGGCGACGATCTCGATCCGCCCCGCCCTGACCGAGTCGACGAATCCGTCGTCGAAGAGCGGTGACTGGTGCCGCTCGGCCATTGCCGTCGCGGGACCGACCTTGGGGCGCGGCAGCCCATAACGCGAAAGGCTCCCGGCGATCATCCGTTCCGTCAGTGCACCGAGCCTGTCGGCAACGCGCAGCGGCATGTGCTGGAGGGCTACGCCGGGAACCTGGATCGGGGTGCCGAGCCATTTGCGCCGGACGATGTGCGGAGGGGTTCGGCACGCCACCCTGACGCGGGCCGCGCCGCCGGTGGCGATCAGGTGGGCCACCTCCGAGCCGGTCACGCCCGGGCCGACGACGAGAACGTCCTTACCCCGGTAGGGCTCCGGGTCGCGGTAGGCGGAGGCATGGATCAGTTCGCCACCGAAACCCTCCAGCCCCGGCCAGTCGGGCATATATGGATCGTGGTCGAAGCCGATCGCGATCACGACCGCGTCGGCCTCGACGGTGGCGCCGTTCGTCTCGATGCGCCAGACGCCGTCGGAGCGGTCCACCCGACGGACCTCGGTATCGAAGCGGACCTCCAACCTGTGATGGGTCGAGTAATCCTCGAGGTACCGGATCCAATCGTCGCGGGTGGGGAACTCTCCGTAACGGCGCACCGACGCGCGGTACCCCGGCAGCGTCGACATCCAGCCGGTCGTGTTGAGCCGCAGCGCCGGATAACGCGATCGCCAGCTCGCCCCGACCCGGTCGGAGCGCTCCAGGATCACGGCATCGAGACCAGCTCGGCGCAGGCTTGCCGCGGCGCTCAGACCGGCCGCCCCGGCTCCGCAGACCACCACATCTCCCATGCGACGATCCTAGTGCGCGACCCTGGGAACCAGGAGGGATTGGCGGAGTTTCGCCGCGTGGAGTCGTCGGGCTGGTCTGCATCGCCTCCCTCGACTTTGGCTCTAGGAGGGACTCCCGATGCCCCCGGCGGGATTCGAACCCGCGCCGCGCGGCTTAAAAGGCCGCCGCTCTAACCAACTGAGCTACAGGGGCGAGGTGCTCATGGTAGAGGCCCGCCTCAGGAGAGGTCCGGAAGTCCCTCGTAGGCGGTCGAGGCCTCGGCGTGGGTGCGGCGGGGGATGCGGCCGGCGCGGCGGGCGAGGTGGCCGGCCTCGACGCCGCGGCGCAGGGCGGTCGCCATCGCCACCGGGTCGGAGGCGCCGAAGATGGCGCTGGCGGCGAGGATCGCGTCGCAGCCCAGCTCCAGCGCCTGGGCGGCGTCGGAGGCGGTGCCGATGCCGGCGTCGAGGATCACCGGGACCTCGGCGCGCTCGGTGATGATCGCGATGTTGTACGGGTTGCGGATGCCGGCGCCGGAGCCGATCGGCGAGCCGAGCGGCATCACCGCGGCGCAGCCGGCCTCCTCGAGGCGGCGGGCGAGGATCGGGTCGTCGTTGGTGTAGGGGAGGACGGTGAAGCCGTCGGCGACGAGCTGCTCGGCGGCGTCGAGGAGCTCGACCGCGTCCGGGTAGAGGGTGCGGTCGTCGCCGATCACCTCGAGCTTGATCCAGTCGGTCCCAAACGCCTCGCGGGCGAGCTTGGCGGTGCGGACCGCGTCGCGGGCGGTGTAGCAGCCGGCGGTGTTGGGAAGGACGAAGAGGCCGAGGCGGTCGATCACGTCGAGGACCGAGCCCTCGGCGGCGGGGTCGATGCGGCGCAGGGCGACGGTGACGATCTCGGTCCCGGAAGCGGCGAGCGCGCCTCCATCTGCTCGAGCGAGCGGAAGCCGCCGGTGCCGGCGATCAGTCGCGAGCCCCACTGCGCGACCGCCGAGCTCCCAGGTCTCAGCGCCTCCCTGGATCGCCGCCAGCACCTCGACCGCCTGCCCGTCGTGCAGCGGCGTCGCCGCCCACTCGCCGCGGGGTACGACCTCGCCGTCGAGAGCGACCGCGACCCCACGTCCCCCCTCCCCCGCTCCGGACTCGCGCACGGCGAGGTCGAGCGTGGCGCCGTCGGGCAGCTCGCGCGGCGCGCCGTTGAGCTCGATCCTCACCGCGCCACCTCGCGGCGTTCGTCCTTTGCGGCTATGCCGGAAAGGACGAACGCCGATTCAGCGAGGTCGCCACGGTCTGGGCCGCCAGCGGCGCCAGGAGGATGCCGTTGCGGAAGTGGCCCGTGGCGAGGACGAGGCCGTCGATCGCGCCGGGGCCGACGAGCGGGAGGTTGTCCGGGGTGCCGGGGCGGAGACCGGCGGTGGCGCCGACCCACTCCATCTCGGCGACGTCGGGTAGCAGGCGGTAGGCCTCGCGCAGCAGCTCGTGGACTCCGCCGGCGGTGACCGCGGTGTCGAAGCCCATCTCTTCGACGGTGGCGCCGACGACGAGGCGGCCGTCGGCGCGCGGCACCAGGTAGACGCGCTCGGAGGCGAGGATGTGGCGCGCCGCCGGCTCGCCGTCGCGGGTGCGCAGCTCGACGACCTGGCCTTTGACGGGACGCACCGGCGGGGCGGGCCTCCTCCGGCAGCCAGGTCGCCGCGCCTGACCAGGCGCCGCCGGCGAGGAGCGACGGTCTCGGCGCGGAAGTCTCCGTCCGACTCGGTGTAGGTGTAGTGCCTCCTCCCCGCGATCCGCCCGCTTCGCCAGCTCGCACGCCGACGATCCGCTCGCCCTCAACGATCGCCGTCCACCACCTCGCGTCCCGCTCGGATCTCGACTCCCTGCTCAGCGCACGCTGCGACCAGCACCTCCGTCAGCGCCCGGGGGTCGACCGCCGCCTCGCCGGCCGCCAGCACTCCACCGTGGAACGACGGCGTCAGCCCCGGCTCCAGCTCGCGGCAGCGTCGCGGCGGCAGCCACTCTGCCTCCAGCTCGAGCGAGCGCTGCAGGTCGTGCACCCGCCGCAGCTGCGCCGCCTCGTCGCGGTCGAGCGCCACGTGCAGCGCGCCGAGCCGCTCGTAGCCGGTGCTCGCCCCCGTCGCGGCCTCGAGCTCGGCGACGAACTCCGGGTAGAGCCGCGCGGCCGCCAGGGTCAGCTCCAGCAGCTCGGGCTCGCCGAAGGTCAGCTCGCCGACCGGGGCCAGCATCCCGGCCGCGACCCGCGTCGCCCCGGAGCCCGGATGGCTGCGCTCCAGCACCGACCACCCGTGCCCCGCGCCGGGCCACGCGCCAGGCACAGCTGAGGCCGATCACCCCGCCGCCGACGACAACAAGATCGAAACCGCGCTTCTCGCTCACGCCTTTGCCTCCGCCGGCATTACCCGGATCAGGTCGAAAACGGTCGGTGGCCTCGATGCCACCCTCTCAGCCCTCGCGGGCTCCCGTGCTCTCTCGATGCTACCCCGCGGCCGCGCCCGGCAGGGCTCGACGGCCATAATCGAGGCATGAGCTTCTCCCTGCCCGAGGGCGACGGCCCGCTGCGCCGCGAGCGTCTGCGGACCGCCCGCCTCTACTTCGTCTGCGACGCCCGCCGCCGAGAGCGACCTCGAAGCGCTGCTGCGGGCGGCGCTGACCGGCGGCGCCGACATCGTCCAGCTGCGCGAGAAGGAGCTCGGCCGCGAGCGGGATCGAACGCGCCGCCGCCACCTTCCGCCGCGTCGCCGACACCTTCAGCGCCCTCTTCATCCTCAACGACGACCCCGAGCTGGCGCGGATCTGCGACGCCGACGGCGTCCACGTCGGCCAGGACGACATCAGCGCCGAGCAGGCACGGGAGCTGCTCGGCCCCGATGCGATCATCGGCCTCTCGACCCACTCCGAGGAGCAACTCGCCGCCAGCGCCGAGCGCCCCGTCGACTACATATCGGTCGGCCCGATCTGGGAGACGCCGACGAAAGCGGGTCGGCCGGGCGTCGGCCTGAAGCTGATCGAGCATGCCGCCGCGCAGGCGCCGCATCCCTTCTTCGCGATCGGCGGCATCGACACCGCCAACGCCGGCGAGGTGGTCCGGGCCGGGGCCGAGCGGCTCTGCACGGTGCGGGCGATCCGCGACGCAGCCGACCCGGCCGCCGCGGCGGCGGAGCTGCGCCAGGCGTTCGCCGACGCCGAGCGGGGAGTGGCGCCCGGTGGCTGAGCCGGTCAAGCGCAAGCGGCGCGGCGCCTCCGGGGGCGACAAGCCGAACCCGATGACCCGCGGGTACGCCCGCGCCGAGCAGCGCAACCAGGAAGCGCGGGAAGCGCTCGAGCCCCTGGCCGAGGGGGAGCGGCCGACCGTGGTCACGATCGGCGCCGTCGTCGCGGCCCTGATCTGCCTCTCGATCGCGGTCGGCTACGCCGCCGGGGTCGAGGTCAACGGCGAACAACCGAAACTGCCGCAGGTCGTCGCCCCCGCGGTGATCATGGGCGTGATGGCCTGGGGGATGTGGCATGCCCGCTACTGGGCCGTCCTCGGCTTCCAGCTGATGCTGGTGATCGTCCTCTTCAGCGCCTTCTTCGGCCTCGTCGTCGGCGCCACCAGCATCGCCCAGATCCTCGGCACGATCGCCCTGCTCGCGGTCGCCGGAACCTTCTTCTACTTCATGGTCAAGGCGATGGCGCGGATCCAGATGCCGAGCCGGCTGCCGCGGGAGTAGCGACGGCGCCCTGCCGAGCGCACGCCTTCTATAGGCTCAGCACGCATGGCCGATTCCTTCGACCAGATCGTCATCGGCGGGGGCCCGGGCGGCTACGTCGCCGCGATCCGCGCCGCGCAGCTGGGCCAGAAGACCGCGGTCGTCGAGCGCGACAAAGCCGGCGGCCGCTGCCTCAACTACGCCTGTATCCCGGCGAAGACGGTGCTGCGCACGGCGGAGATCTTCCACGAGGCGAGCTCGAGCGCCGAGCTCGGCGTCGTCGGCAACGACGTACAGCTCGACTGGGAGGCGCTGGGCAAACGCCGCGCCGACGTCTCGGCGACGCTCTCCGGCGGCGTCGAAGGGCTGTGGAAGAAAAACAAGATCGAGTTCATCGCGGGCGACGCCTCGCTGACCGCCGAGGGCAACGTCAAGGTCGGCGACGAGGTCTACGAGGCGAAGGCGGTGACGCTCGCGACCGGCTCGGTGGCGCTGCCGATCCCCGGCGTCGAGTTCGGCGGCCGCGTCGTCGAAACCTGGGGGGCCTGGTCGCTGCCGGCGCGGCCGAACCGGATCGCCGTCGTCGGCGCCGGCGCCTCGGGGGCCGAGCTCGCTTCCGCCTACGCCCGTTTCGGCACCGAGGTGCTGCTGATCGAGATGCTCGACCAGATCCTCCCCGCCGAGGACAAGGACATCGCCAAGGTCGTCGAACGCGTCTTCAAGAAACAGGGGATCGAGATCGCGACCGGGGCGCCGGTCGAGAACGTCGAGGTCGGTGAGTCGTCGGTCAAGTTCACCTACGGCGACAGCAGCGCCGAGGTCGACTACCTCTGCGTCGCCGGTGGCCGCGCGCCGGACGTCGAGGGCCTCGGCCTCGAGGAGGCCGGGGTCGAGCTCGAGGAGGGCGGCCGCAAAATCAAGGTCGACGGCTTCCAGCGGACCACGAACCAGAAGGTCTTCGCGATCGGCGACCTCGTCAACCAGAAGGCGCTCGCCCACAAGGCTTCCGAGGAGGGCGTGATCGCCGTCGAGGCCGCAGCCGGGGTCGAGACCCACCCGGTCAACCAGAGTCAGATCGTCGGCGCCACCTTCTGCTCAGCCGCAGGTCGCCAGCGTCGGCATGACCGAGGCGCAGGCCGAAGGAGGCCGGCCACGAGGTCAAGGTCGGCAAGCAGAAAATCGCCGCCGAGGGCGCGGGCATCGTCTACGACGACAAAGACGGCCTCGTCAAGCTCGTCGTCGACGCCAAGTACGGCGAGGTCCTCGGCGCCCACATCGTCGGCAACCGCGCCTGCGACATGATCGCCGAGCTGGTCGCGACGCAGGCGCTGGAGGGCGGCTACCAGGAGCTGTCGCGGATCGTGCATCCGCACCCGACGGTGTCGGAGGCGGTTCTCGACGCCGCCCGAGCCGTCGACGGCTGGGCCATCCACGCCTGAGCGTCCTGCAATTCGGTGCAGATGGCTAGAGCGACCTTCTACTACGACCTCGGCTCGCCCTACGCCTACCTCTCGGCGGAGCGGATCAGCGGACTCTTCGCCGAGGCGGAGCTGGAGCAGCCGGAGTGGCAGCCGGTCCTGCTCGGCGGGCCTGTTCCATCGCTTCGACCGCGGATCGTGGTCGGAAACGCCGGCTCGGGCCGAGGGGATGGCGGAGATCGAGCGGCGGGCCGCTGCCTACGGGCTGCCGCCGCTCGCCTGGCCGAAGCCGTGGCCGGGAAACACGCTGGTGGCGATGCGGGCGGCGACCTTCGCCAAGCAGACCGGCCGCACCGTCTCCTTCTCCCTCGCCGGCTTCCGCCAGGCCTTCGCCGCCGGCCGCGATCTCACCGACGCCGACAACGTGATGATCGCCGGCGCCGCCTGCGAGATGCACCCTCGGGCGCTGCTGAAAGCAGTCGAAACCAGGGTCGTCAAGGACGCGCTGCGGGAGGCGACCGACCGCGCCGGCGACCTCGGCGTCGAAGGCGTCCCCAGCGTCGTCGTCGGCGGCGAGGTCTTCTGGGGAGACGATCGGTTCGAGGAAGCGGTGGAAGGAGCTTCGACGTCGCCTTAGAGCCTGGCCGCTTCAGACGTGCGCGACTGGCGAGCGCCGGACCAAGCGGGGCAAGGACGCAGGGAGGCCGAATAGCAGCGCTATTTGGCCGACTGAGGACGCCGCACCGCGCAGTGTCCGGCGCCGCCAGGCGTGCGCGGATGACGCGCGCCAGTCTCTAAGGTGACTTGTGATGGCTGATCTGCCTGACGCCGCCACCTGTTACGAGCTGCTTGCGCGGATGGCGCTGATCCGCCGCTTCGAGGAGGAGGCGGGGCGCCAGTACCAGCGGGCGCGGGCCGGCGGCTTCCTGCACCTGGCGATCGGCGAGGAGGCGACGATCGTCGGCACCACCTCGGTGATGCGCCCCGAAGACTTCCTCATCGGCACCTACCGCACCCACGGCCACGCGATCGCCCGCGGGACCGAGCCGAAACGGGTGATGGCGGAGCTGTTCGGCCGGGTCGACGGGACCAGCGGCGGCCGCGGCGGCTCGATGCACATCTTCGACGCCGAGAAGCGGTTCATGGGCGGCTACGGGATCGTCGGCGGCAACCTGCCGATCGCAGCCGGGATCGGCCTCGCCTCCCAGTACAAGGGCGAAGACGCGGTCACCGTCTGCATGTTCGGCGACGGCGCCTCCAACACCGGCAACTTCGGCGAGACGATGAACCTGGCGGCGCTGTGGAAGCTGCCGGTCCTCTTCCTGGTCGAGAACAACCACTACGGGATGGGGACCTCGGTCGAGCGCCACTCGGCCCAGACCGACCTCTCGAAGAAGGCGGAGGGCTACGGCATCTCCGGCGAGCGGATCGACGGGATGGACGTGACCGCGGTCCGCGAGGGGGTCGCCGAGGGGATCCGGCTGGCGCGCGAGGAGCAGCGGCCGACCCTGCTCGAAGCGTCCACCTACCGCTACCGCGGCCACTCCGCCGCCGACCCCGAGGTCTACCGTGAGCGCGAGGAGGTCGAGGAGTGGCAGGAGAAAGACCCGATCGAGAGCTTCGCCCGGCGCTGCGTCGAGGCCGGGGTGCTCGGCGAGCGCGAGGTCAGGCAGGCGCGCGAGAAAGCGGATCAAGAGGTCGAAGCCGCCGTCCGAGTTCGCCGAAGCCTCGCCGGAGCCGCCGCTCGACACGATGTACGAAAACCTCTACGTGCAGACCGAGCCGGGCGGCTGGTACGCGGTCGACGAGCGCAGCCCGGAGCCGCACCGCGGCGAGGACGAGGCGGAGATGCCGGCGGCGGCACGGGAGCTGGCCGAGGCCGGCGCCGCCTACGCCGGGCAGTCCGAGGGGCCGCGGCCCAACCCGGCGACGCACGGCGACGCGCAGGAGGGAGTCGAGCCGCGGGTCTCGGCCGAGCGCGAGGTCGACGAGGACGAGGACACCGCCGCCGAGCCGGCCATCAACGAGGAGGACGAGGGCTGATGGCGCAGCTGCGGATGCGGGAGGCGCTGCGCGATGCGATGGCCGAGGAGATGCGCCGCGACGAGTCGGTCTTCGTGATGGGCGAGGACGTCGGCGTCTTCCAGGGCGCCTTCAAGGTGACCGACGGGCTGCTGGACGAGTTCGGGGAGCGCCGCGTCCGCGACACGCCGATCTCCGAGAACACGATCGTCGGGGCCGGCGTCGGCGCGGCGATGAACGGCCTGCGGCCGATCGTCGAGCTGATGACCGTCAACTTCAGCCTCCTGGCGCTCGACCAGATCGTCAACCACGCCGCCGCGATCCCCTACATGTTCAACGGCCAGGCGAAGGTGCCGATGACGATCCGGATGCCGGGCGGCGGCGGCCACCAACTCGGCCCCACCCACTCCCACAGCTTCGAGGCTCTCTACCTCCAGGTGCCTGGTCTGCTCGTCGCCTGCCCCTCCACCCCGGCCGACGGCAAGGCGCTGCTGAAGGCGGCGATCCGCGACGACAACCCGGTCGTCTTCATCGAGCACGAGAGCCTCTACGGGGCGCGGGGGGAGGTGCCCGACGAGGGCGAGAACGGAGCCGAGCCGCTGCGCTTCGGCGAAGCGGCGGTGCGGCGCGAGGGCACCGACGTGACGATCGTCGGGGTGCTGAAGATGGCCCACGTCGCCGAGGGCGCGGCGAGCCAGCTGGCGCACGAGCACGGCGTCGAGGCCGAGGTGATCGACCCGCGCACCTTGCGCCCGCTCGACCTCGACACGATCCTCGCCTCCGTCCGCAAGACCAACCGCGCCGTGATCGTCGAGGAGGGCTGGCCGCACGGCGGCGTCGGCGCCAACCTCGCGACCCTGATCACCGAGCAGGCCTTCGACTACCTCGACGCCCCGGTCCAGCGCGTCACCGGCGCCGACGTCCACATGCCGTACTCCAAACGCCTCGAGCAGGCGGCGATCCCGCACGAGGAGCACGTCGTCAAGGCCGCGCTGGCGACGCTCGAGAGCGCAATTTCCGGCCAATCCCGAGCCGGGTCTTAAGAACTCCTTTGTAGTCAGGATTTCTTTGGGAGTGTGGGGCCATGTTGGTGGCCCACATCGCTGGAATACCGCTGGAGGAGACGGCCCTCGGCCTGCTCCCGATCGCACTGGCGACGATCGGCTACTGGAGGGCGCGGTGAGCCCGGCCCTCACCCCAGCCCCAGCGAGCGCGCCCCGGCGCCTCCGCCACCGGCGCAGCGCGCGGCGGCTGACGGCCGGCCAGCAGGCGGACCTCCGCCAGGCGATCGAAGCGGCGCAAGCGATCGGCGACGACCGTGGCTGGCAGGCGATCGCCGGCATCCACGGGCTGCCGCTGCCGATCTCCTGCGTCCACCACCGCGAGCTCTTCCTGCCCTGGCACCGTGCCTATCTCTACATGCTGGAGAAGGCGCTCCAGGAACGGGTGCCGGGCGTAACGCTTCCCTGGTGGGACTGGACCGCGAACCACGCGGAGGGGATCCCCGAGGCCTACTCGCGGAAACGGGTCGACGGCCGCAAGAATCCGCTCTACGACTCGCCGATCCAGCCGAGTGGGCGCGAACGACCGAGCCAGACGCGGACGACCCGGGCCCCCGGGGCGCCGGGTCAGCTGCCGACCACGGGTGAACTCGATGCGGTTTTGGCGAACCCCGACTTCTTCACCTTCCAGGCCCAGCTGGAGAGCGTCCACGACGGTGTCCACGTCTGGACCGGCGGGACGATGGAAAGCATCGCTACTGCGGCCTACGACCCGATCTTCTGGGCCCACCACTGCATGATCGACCGGGCCTGGTACCTATGGCAGCTGCGCCACCCGGGCGCGACGCTGCCTGCCTCGCTCCTCAACCGCGCCCTCGCCCCGTTCCCGCTGACGGTCCGCGACACGCTCGACATCACCCAGCTCGGCTACGACTACGCGGCCTCCACCGCCGCCGCACCGGGACCGGCGCATGGCTGAGCGCTTCACCAGCGAGCCGCTCGAGCTGCCGCCGGCGAGCCGGCCCTTCGAGCGAGCCGATCTCATCGTCTACGGGATCGACCATTCGGGTCCCTCCTACGAAGCGCGCGTCTTCATGGACCCGCGCGGGGTGAGCCACGGCGCCGACTCGACCCACCGAGCCTACGTCGGCTCCTTCTTCATCCTCGGCCACAACGGCTGCTTCGGCGAGGTCGGCCACTGCGATATCCCCAGGGAGCGCGACCCGTTCGACCTGCGGCCGGCCCACCAGTTGGAGCCGGCGCTGCGGGTGCTGACCGTGACCGACGCGGTCAAGGGCCTGCTTGAGCGCGATCTCGACACGACCAAAGTGACCGTCACCGCCCATACCGCCGGCAACACCTCGAACGACATCCTCGCCTTCGACACCGTACGGCTGGCGACCTACGCGTAGCGAGATGGAGGAGACGCTGCAGCGCCTGCAAGGCGTCAAGCACATTGTCGTGCTGATGATGGAGAACCGCTCCTTCGACCAGATGCTCGGCTTCCTCCAGAGCGAAGGGCTCGACGTCGACGGGATCGCCGGGGCGAAGCCGAACCTCGACAAGGACGGCAACGAATACCCACCGTTCGAATGGGGGCCGGGAGAGACGCTGCCGCCGACGCCGCCGGGGCACAAGCCGAAGATCCTCGACCCCTGCCACTCCCCCAGCTGCGTCCACAGCCAGCTGAAAGACGAGAACGGCGGCTTCGTCCGCAACTTCGCCCACACCCGCAAGGACGAGAATGGCAACACGGTCGAGCTGGATCCCGAGTTCCTGAAGGTGCCGATGGGGCACTTCGGCGCCGGCAACCTGCCGGTGTACCGCCACCTCGCCCACAACTTCTGCGTCTGCGACGCGCTGGCACTCCTCGATCCCCGGCGACACCTGGCCCAACCGGCTCTACTCGTTGGCCGGGCGGGACGGGCCCTCGATCGGCCACAAGCCGGGCCTGCTCGGCGAGCTGCTGAAGGACGTGAAGGGGATTGCCGGCGCTCGGGAAAATCACCGGCGCGCCGATCTTCGAGGTCGAGGCCTTCACCCGGCAGCTGCACGACTCGCAATGGCGCTGGTACTCGCACGACCCCGCCACGCTGCGCGCGGCCGACGCCTACTACCGCGACTTCCGCCACATCAAGCGCGACAACTTCGCCTACTTCAACCGCAAGAAGATCAGCTGGGAGACCGAAGCCGCCGAGGCGGCGATCGTCACCCACGACAGCTTCCTCGACGACGCCGCCAAGGGAGAGCTGCGCGACGTCTCCTGGATCGACCCCAACTTCATCGACCTCAGCGTCAACGAGGTGAGCTCCAACGACGACCATCCGCCCTCGGACGTGAAGGCCGGACAGGCGCTGGTTCTCGAAATCTACGAGGCGCTGGCGAGCAGCCCCAATTGGGAGGACACGGTGCTGGTGATCGTCTACGACGAGCACGGCGGCTTCTACGACCACGTCGCGCCGCCGCCGGTCCAGGACCGCTCCGGCTACAAGACGCTCGGGGTGAGGGTGCCGGCGCTGGTGGTGGGACCGCGGGTGCGGAAGTTCGTCTGCCACGAGACGCTCGAACACACCAGCCTGATCGCGACGATCCTGCGGCGCTTCGCCGCCAACCCGGAGCACGCGATCCAGGCGATGCCCGAACGGGTGCAGCGGGCACCCCACCTGGGGATGCTGCTCGAGTCGGCGCCGCGGACCGACCTCGAGCCGCGCGACCAGCTGCACGAAGAGATGGGCGATTGGCGCCGGGAGGCGCGAAGCGAACGGCGCGCCGGGGACGGTCGGCCCTCGGAGTCCTTCGACGGCGCCGGGCACCCGCTCGACCTTCACGACTTCCAGGAGGAATTCGTGAAGTTCGCGATGGCGATGCGGGACGCCGGGCTGCCACCCGGCCAGCCCTAGCCGATTCCGCACTTGTCCTCGCTATAGCGGGGACAAGTGCGTAGAGCTGCCCTCAGCAGGTCTTCTTGGCGCCGGTCACCGCGTTCCACGCGCGGTCGACCGAGAAGTCGGCGGCGACGCGGTAGATGCCGGGACGGGAGGCGCGGGCGACGGTCCAGTCGCCGTGACGGAGGATGCAGCCGCTGCCGCGGGCGATCGACCAGTAGGGGGTGAAGTTGACGCGGACGAGGAACTCGCCCGGGTGCTCGACGTCCAGGGCGAAGCCCTGGCGGCCGAACCAGAGAGTCTCCGCCGCGGCGCCCCCCAGCGGCGCGACCAGCGGCTTCGGGTCGCGGACCTCAAATATGCGCCAGTGCTGGGAGCGGTAGCGCAGCTCTAGATACGAGGGGTTGCCGAGGATCAGCCGGCGCTCGGCCACCGAGGAGTAGTCGAGCGGGGCGTCGGGCAGCGCCACGTAGGAGATCGCGTTGGCGCGCAGCCAGGCGCCGTAGCTGGCGGTGGTCAGCTCCTTTTCGTCGTAGAAGAGGTCGTCGCGGGTGGTGTCGAGTTGGCGCAGCCAGCCGCGGGCGAGCTCGAACTTCGTCGCCAGGTAGGCCGACTCCCAGTGGTTTGCGGTCGGCGGCACCTCGATCCGGGCCCCCTCGCCGCCGTGGGCGCGGAGCCAGCGGGAGACCGGGTGGAAGTAGGCCGAGGCGGTCGAGGGGTCGCCGACCGAGCGGGCGATCTGGGTGACGCTCGCGGTCAGCTGCCAGTAGAGGCTGCCGGCGATCGCCAGCGCCAGCAGCGGCACGAAGAACCAGTCGGGGACGGTCGGGCGGGGGCGGCGCGAGAGCATGACCGCGGCGAGGACCGGGCCGCCGAAGAGCGCCCCGAGCCGCACCGCGTTGCCGCCCATCGCGTTCGGTGTCAACCAGAGCAGGGTCGAGGCGAGCACGTAGGCGACCAGCACCCGGCGCAGCTGCCGCTCCTGCACCCGCGCCCCCTGGGTGAGGACGAGGGCGCCGGCGCACCAGAGTGGGATCGCAATGTAGGAGGAGAAGACGAAGGGGAAGTGGCCGGCCTCGGGGAAGGCGAGGTTGGGGACGAGGACGAGGCCGAGCGAGAGGGCGGCGGCGGCAATCGCGAGGCGGTTGGGGCGGCGGCCCGGTTCGACCGCCCCGACCAGCAGGACCCCGGCGAGGAAGGCGCCGGCGACGGGGCTGGCGAGCGGGCAGGCCGCGGCGGCGGCGATCGCCAGCGGCCCGCGCCCGAGTCTGCAGGCAGCGCAGCGCCGCCAGGCCGAAGGCGACGCCGAGGGCGAAGGTGAGCTGTCCGTCGGCCAGAAGGGTGACGACCCCGGCGGCGAACCAGAGCGTCGCCCAGCGCGCCTCGGCCCCCCAGCGGTCGCGGACGAGGCGGTCGAAGAGGTAGGAGGAGGAGACGACCGCGAGCAGCCCCGACCACCTGCGGACCGAGCAGCGCCGCCAGCGGCGGGAAGAGGACGCTGTAGGTGAGGGTGTAGTGGCCGCCGTACCAGCTGCCGTTCCAGATCGCGAGGCCGGCGCTTCTCGGAACAGCTCGGTGCGGAAGACCTGCGCGGCGAGGTCTCCTACGGGTGGGCTCCAGATCAGCATCGCCAGCGCCAGCGCGAAGCTGAGCGCCACGGCCGGGAGCCAATCGGGTCGAAGCGGCTTGGACTGGACCATGGGCGGCCCACACAGGATAGGGGCGCCTCCTGCAACGATTTGTGAAATGCCTGGTGAGATCACGGTCGTGCGCTGCGGGACGGTCCCCTACGGGGAGGCCTGGGAGACGCAGCGGCGGCTGCAGGAGCGGCGCCAGCGCGAGGAGATCGGCGACGTCCTGCTGCTGCTCGAGCACCCGCCCGTCTACACGCGCGGGCGCCGCTCGAAGCCCGAGGAGCTGCCGATGGGGGCCGCCTGGTACGAAGCGCAGGGGATCGAAGTCCTCGACACCGACCGCGGCGGGCTCGTCACCTACCACGGGCCCGGTCAGCTGGTCGCCTACCCGATCGTGCAGCTGCGCGGCTACGGCGACGACGTCCACGAGTACGTGCGCGGGCTGGAGCGGACGATGATCGCGGCGCTCGGCGAGGCGGGCGTGCGGGCCGGCCCGATCGAGGGCCTGACCGGCGTCTGGGTCGGCACCCGCAAGATCGGCTCGATCGGCCTCCACGTCAGCCGCGGCGTCACCACCCACGGGCTCGCGATCAACGTCAACAACGACCTGCAGCCGTTCGAGTGGGTGGTGCCGTGCGGGATCGAGGGGGTCTCGATGACCTCGCTCTCGCGCGAGCTCGGCGCCGAGCAGGACCTCGACGCCTTCGCCGACCGTCCTCGTCGCCGCCTACGCGAGCGTCTTCGACAAGGAGCCGGTTGCCGCCGACGGGATCGCCGCGTAGGCTGCCCTGCCCATGCGCCTCGTCCGCTCGCTGCTCCTCTCCTCTGCCGTGCTCGCTGCCGTCCTGCTGCCGGCGGGTTCGGCCTCGGCGCTTCCTTATCCGGTGACGAGCCCGCCGACACCGACAGCAAAGGCACCCTGCGGGTGTCGATCGAGGAAGCCGAGGCCGATACCGGCCCGGACTCGATCCCGATCGAAGTGACGGGGACGATCGAACTCAGCTCGGCGCTGCCGGGGATCAGCGACGACGTCACGATCGCCGGGCCGGGAGCGGGATCGCTCACCGTCGCCCGCAAAGGATCGGCGGGGCCCTTCGGCGTCCTCCAGTTTTTCGGCTCCACCGCGACCGTCAGCGGGATAACCGTCCGTGGAGGGGTTGCCGTGACCGGCGCCGGGATCCTCAACGGATCGGGCGATCTCACCCTCATCCGCGTCGTCGTCACCGGCAACGAAGCCGTGAGTGGGGGCGGCGGAACGCTCGCGAGCGGCGGCGGCATTTTCAGCAACGGCTCGCTCACCCTGCGCGAATCCATCGTCCGCGAAAACCTGGTCCGCGCCGCCGGTGGCGCCGAAAACATCGCCGCGGGCGGGGGCATCGAAACCGAAGGGAACCTGTTCGTCGAACGCAGCACGATCGCCGACAACCTGGTCGAAGCGCAGGCCGAAGGCGAAAGCAAGGCCGAAGCCATCGGCGGCGGCATCGCCGTGGCCCCGACTGCCGGCGCGACGACGATCGAAGCGAGCACGATCAGCGAAAACGTCGTCCTCGCCGCCGAAGCAACCGACCTGGCGATCGCGCGGGGCGGCGGCATCGGGGGCGACACCGTGAACGTCACCGGCTCGACGATCGCCGGAAACAGTGCCCGATTGGCCGCGGCGGGCGCCACGCTCGACAACGTGGCGGGGGACAACCTGGCCGTGGCCGGCTCCAGCATCGTCCGCAACTCCCTCGTCGCCCTTCCCGAGGGCGAAGGTGAGAGCTGCGCCGGCCTCATCGTCTCCGGCGGCTTCGACCTCGACGAAGACGGCAGCTGCGGGTTCGGGAAATCCAGCGACCTCGTCGGCGTCGACGCCGGGCTCGATCCGGTTCTGAAGGACAACGGCGGGCCGACCCCCACCCACGCGCTGCTCGCCGGCAGCATCGCGATCGACCGCGGCAACTCCTTCGGCTCAGGCGTCGACCAGCGTGGCCTCCCCCGCCCCAGCGACTTCCCGGAGATCAGCAACAAAGAAGGCGGCGACGGCTCGGACATCGGGGCGTTCGAGCTGCAGGTGCCGCCGGCCGCGGACGGCCTCCCCGTTCTCGTCTCCGAGGTGCCGACCGACAGGACCCCGCCGAACACCCGCATCGTCAGCGGCCCGCCGCGCAACACCTACAAGACGAAGGCCAAATTCCGCTTCGCCTCCACCGAGGAGCAGTCGCACTTCCAGTGCAGGCTCGACAAGAAGAAGTGGAGGGGCTGCGCGAACCCGTTCAAGGGCACGGTGAAGCCGGGCAAGCACCTCTTCAGGGTGCGGGCGATCGACCGCTTCGGCAACGTCGACCAGACGCCCGGCGCGCTTCGGCTGGCGCGTCAAACCGATCACCCCCTGAGCCGCCGCCGAGCCGCGAGCCGCGCCAGCTAACGTAGGCGTCGGTGTCCGGCACCGACCGCATCCACGTCACCCGCTCCCGCGCCAAGCCCGGCGGCACCGCCGCCGAGGCCGAGGGCACCGTCCCCTTCCGCCGCGCCCGCAAGCCGCCGTGGCTGAAGGTGCCGGCGCCGGGCGGGCCGAACTACCGGCGGCTGAAGGAGACGATCGGCTCCGAGCAACCTCCACACCGTCTGCGAGGAGGCCAACTGCCCCAACGTCGGCGAGTGCTGGGAGCGCGGCACGGCGACCTTCATGATCCTCGGCGACGTCTGCACCAGGCGCTGCGGCTTCTGCAACGTGCAGACCGGCAAGCCGACCTGGAACGACCCGCTGGAGCCGCTGCGCGTCGCCAACCAGGTGAAGGCGATGGGGCTGCGCCACGCCGTCGTCACCTCGGTCGACCGCGACGACCTGCCCGACTACGGGGCGAGCGCCTTCGTCGGCGTCATCCGCTCGATCCGGATGCTGGCGCCCGGGCTGCAAGGTCGAGATCCTCACCCCGGACTTCCGCGGCCAGGAGATGCCGCTGGCGAAGGTCGTCCACGAGCGCCCCGACGTCTTCAACCACAACGTCGAGACGGTGCCGCGGCTGTACCCGCTGGCGCGCCGCGGCTCCGAGTTCCTGCGCTCGGCGCGGGTCCTGCGGATGGCGAAGGAGATGGGCGGCGAGGAGGTCGTCACCAAGTCCGGGCTGATGGTCGGGCTCGGCGAGTCCTTCGAGGAGATGGTCGAGACCTTCGGCCTCCTGCGCGAGCACCAGGTCCAGGTCCTCACCGTCGGCCAGTACCTGCGCCCGACCGAGAACCACCTGCCGGTCGTCCGCTACTGGCACCCCGACGAGTTCGCGGCGCTCGAGCGGGCCGCCTACGACCTCGGCTTCGAGTCCGTCGCCGCGGGCCCCCTGGTTCGCTCCAGCTACCACGCCGACCAGAACCTGCCCGAGAGCCACCGGGCCGAGAGCCTGCTCGCCTAGCCCTTCCGAGATTGGGTCCCCCATAGGGGCCCAAACCTCGGAGTCGTAAGCCGACGGCCCACGTCCTATTCGCGCTGGCCGACTTCGACGTCCCGGCCCGGGCCGCCGTAGAGGTAGTTCGGCCCGGGGCCGCCGTAGAGGCGGTCGTTGCCCGGCCCGCCGTAGAGGGAGTCCGAGTTGTAGATCGGGTTGGGGCCGCCGCGGAGGACGTCGTCGCCGGGGCCGCCGTAGAGGCTGTCGCCGCCCTTGCTGCCGAGCAGGAGGTCGTTGCCGCCTTCGCCGAAGGCCCGGCCCAGCTCGCGGCCGAGGACGACGCGGTCGGCGCCCGGGCCGGCGAGGACGAGGTCGGAGCCGCCGCCTTCGCCGTTGTCGCCGGCGTCGACCTGGTCGCGGCCCGCTCCGGCGCAGATGACGTCGGCCTTGGAGATAGCTGCGGATCTCGTCGTTGCCGCCGAGGGCGACGATCACGTCCTTGCGCTTCGTCCCCCGCAGGACGTCGCGCCCGGGAGTGCCGATGACCGTCGCGATGCGGCCGGCGCAGCGCGGCAGCGAGGGCTCGTTCGCGTAGACGACATGGCGTAGGAAGACGTCGGCGAAGCGGTCCTCGTCGGCGCCGCTGAGGTTGGTGGCGCGGGAGTCGAAGGCGACGAGGGTGCCGTCGGCGGAGATCGAGGGGTCGGAAGAGGGTCCGTCGGCGGGGACGCCGAGCTCGCCCGAGGCGCGGGAGACGGTGACGGTCAGGCGCTTGGTCATGTCGCGGACGAAGACGTCGACGCGGGCGTCGGCGTCGGTCGGTGCTGACCTTGTCGCCGCGGGTCTGGAAGGCGACGAAGCGGCCGTCGGCGGAGATCGAGGGGCGGCGCTTGGCGTCGCCGGCCTTGCCCTCGTCGCCGACCGAGACGAGCTGCACCGCTTCCGTCGTCAGGTCACGGACGAAGACGCGGGGGTCGAAGTACTTCTCGCCGGTCAGCTTGGCGCTGGAGGCGAAGGCGACGTGATGGCCGTCGGCGGAGATCGCCGGTTCGTCGGAGTCGACCTCGCTGGGGGCGCCGCCGGCGCCGCTTTTGCGGGAGACGAGGACCGTCGTCGCGCTCGCCCGGTCGCGGACGAAGACGTCTTCGGGGAAGCTCGATTCGTCGACGTCGTCGCCGACGAGTGTGGCCGCGGGAGGTGAAGGCGACGCGGCTGGCCGTCGGCGGAGATCGAGGGCTCGAAGGAGTAGTCGGAGGACGGCGGCCCCGGCGGCGCCCGAGGCGCGGGAGACCAGCTCGGTGACGTTGGTGTCGAGGTCGCGGACGAAGACGTCGGTCTGGTCGGTCGTCGGGTCGGCGGTGAGGTTGTTGGCGTAGGAGACGAAGGCGACGTGGCGACCGTCGGCGGAGATCGAGGGGTCGCTCGACTCGCCGTCGGCAGCCGCGCCCGCCGGCGCCCGAGGCGCGGGAGACCAGCGTCGTCGCGCCGGCGGTGAGGTCGCGGACGAAGATGTCGAAGGAGGCGCTGTCCTCGCCGCTGAGGTTCTCCGCGCCCGAAGCGAATGCGACGTAGCGGCCGTCGGCGGAGATCGAGGGGACGAAGGAGTCGACGTCGGCAGCCGCCCCATCCGGCGCCGTCGGCACGCGAGGCGAGGGTGACGGCGCCGGTGGCCATGTCCCTGACGAAGATCTCCCGCCTGCCGCTTTTCGCGCCGGGCTCAAGTTCTTGGCTCTCGAGGCGAAGGCGACGTATCGCCCGTCGCCGGAGAGCGCCGGTTCGACCGAGGCAGCGTCGCCGCCTTGGCCCGCTTTCCCGGCCCGCGGAGACGAGGACGGTGCTCGGCTCGTAGCCGCCTTTCGCCGCGGCAAAGGAACCGGCGATCGCGACCGCAACAAATACCAGCGCCGCCAGAGCAAGCATCGCCGTCATCTGTCGCATCCCCATCACGCGCCCATCTTAGGTAGGCCACAGGCGTCTGGGGGCACCTACAATCTCAAGCACGGGGCCATAGCTCAGTTGGCAGAGCGCGTCGCTTGCACCGACGAGGTCGCCGGTTCGAATCCGGCTGGCTCCACTGATGGATCACGACTGAAGTCCGGCTGCGTGTAATCCTCGGCCTCGTGAACGCCGATCCGCTGGCCGTTGCGAGCTGGCTGCAGTCGGAGATGAAGGAGGTTTCGCCCCACCGATCCGAGCTCCCAAGAGGGGCAGTAGAAGCAGCGTTCGGTAGTGGAGTCATAGACCCGCGATCCAATCGATCATGGCTGAGGTGTAGAGCTTCGTCGCCCGAACCCTGCCGTTGGTGAGCGAATGCGATCGACAGCGAATGACGACCACCCGTCCGTCCGACTGCGTGTACTTCACCTGCACCCGATGTAGCCGACCCTCGTAGTCGGCGATCAGGTCGTAATCGCAGTCCTCGCCGAACGGGATCGAGATGCGACAGCCGCGATCGGCGAGATCGGCGGCGACCTTCAGCTCCGCCAAGTCGCCTTTCTTCTTCAAGGGAGCCACGCTCCCGAGCCTACGACAAAAAGTTTCACGTGTGGCGCACAAAAGTGCGCCAACTTCGTAAATTCTCAGTCGTCGAAGTCGAAGTCCTTGGGGGGCTTCTGCTCGAACCAGAGCTCGTCGTCCTCCGGGGCGTCCTCGAGGAAGTCGGGGGTGTCCTCGAGCACGTCCTCGTGACCGGTGTCCGGGTCGTAGTCCGGGTTCGTCTCGGCTCGGGCTCGGCCGGCTGCTCGGCGCGCGGCGCGGGCTGCTCGTGCTCCTCAGAGATCGGCTCGAGCGGCGTGTGCTCCTCGAGATCGGCTCAAGCGGCGCGTCCTCCTCCTCATCCTCCAGCGGCGCCTCGAGCGCCTGGTCGAGCTCGTCGGAGAGGCGCTGCTCGCTCCAGAAGTCCTCGTCCTCTTCGTCCTCCGCGGCGGCCTCGCTCGGCGGCGCCTCGGTGCGGGCGGCGTAGATCTCGGTCGCCGGTTCGACCGGCGCCAGCCGCGGCTCGCCGGCCTCGGCCTCGACGAGCTCCTCGTCGGAGGGGCTCGGCGCCTCGGTCGCGGGCGCATCCTCGGTCCCCATCTCGGCCTGCGACGTCGAAGATTTCGGTCGGCTGTTCGGCGATCGCGTGGCGCTCCTCGGTCGAGTGCCGCGTCGGCTCGACTCGTCCGGCTCGGGGCTCCTCCTCGGCCGGCGGCGCGGCCTGGACCGGGTCCTCGGCGGGCACGCGGCGCGGCTGCGGGCGGCTCCTGCAGGTCGGCGATGTTGATCGCGGCGCTCGCCGGCTCCTCGGGCTCCACCTCCCCGGCCTCGCCCACGGCCGCGGCCATGAACTCCGTCGGCGCCTCGGCCAGCGGATCGGGCTCCTCGGGCCGCCCAGGAGGACCGAACGCCTCGTCCTCGAGCCGTTTCAGCTCAGACTCATCCGCGCCGTGCTGCGCGCTTCAGTTCCAGGTGCTCTCGGATTGCGTCGTCGAGGATGCTCATGCTCACCGCTTCCTGCGCAGGCTGCCAAAGACTATGCGGTTATCCTGTCGCTTGCGAGGCAATGGGACCAACTTCCCATCCCCGCAGAGCCCGGGGCTATAGCTCAGCTGGCAGAGCGCCTGGATCGCACCCAGGAGGTCGGCGGTTCGAATCCGCCTAGCTCCATCGGCAGAACCCCCTGCATGTCGCAGTATCGGGTTTCGGCAACCGTTTAAACCGAGACCCAAAATCCGCTCCCGATCAGGCAGAAACTGCCAGATGGGGGCCATATATGTGGCGATTCGCGCCGATTGCCCTTGATTTCGCTCGCTTTGGCCTGCGGCCAGAGCTAAGACGTGCCTATCGGCCTCGTGATCGCGAGGCCCCTACGGAATCAGGAGGTCGCAATGAGCACCACCGCAACGAAAAGGCAGCCCAAGCGAGACAGCTCGAGCGGCGGCGGCAAGCCCGCCAAAGCCGGCGCCTCGAAATCGAAAACGACCAGCGCGAAAACCGCGAACAAAGACGGCGGCAAACGTCTCAGCCCCGGTGACCTAAACGACCTCGTGCTCGGCTACATGAAAAAGAACCGAAGCAAGCTGCCCGTCACCGCCGGCAGCGTCGGTCGCGGGGTCAAACGCTCCTCGGGCGCGGTCGCCAACTGCCTCGGCCGGCTCGAAGAGGCCGGGGAAGTGAGGTTGACCAACAAGAAGCCGCGCGAATACGACCTCGCCGGTAAAGCCAGCAAGTAAGACCGAACACATAGCGGCCTCCGGCGGCGCGCGAACGCCAACCGGAGACCTGACCAAAAGGAAGGCGGTACCTCCCTAATGGCTACCTCAAACCCTACGGGGCCGAGCGACTCCCGGCACCTAACGACGTATGACGAAGACGAGCGCGAGGAGGCGGCAGTTCTCCGCCGCGTCCTCGAGATCCATCCGGAGACGCTCACGCGGGATGAGCTGACCCGGGAACTCACCGGCGGCGGGTCAAAAGGATTCTCCGAAACCGACGCAGTCTGGCGAGCGGTTCGCGAACTCGCAGCCGCCGGTCTGCTCCACCCCCTCGGCGACGACGAAATAGTTCGACCGACGCGCGCTGCGCTTCGTTGCTTCGAACTCATCGGAGACCGCTGATGGCCCCGCGCGATCAAGAGCGAACCCTGCTCGATGCGCTCGAAAACCCGCTGCGGCGAAGCCTGCTGCGGCGCTTGGTGGAGTGGGGGGAGAGGGACAGCCCGAGGGAATTGGCGCGCTCGGAGGGGCAGCCGCTGTCGAGCGTCAGCTTTCACCTCAGCAAGCTCGCCGAACTCGGGGCAGTCGAGACTGCGGGCGACCTGCAGATCGGCTCGTATGTCACGCAGTTCTATCGGGCGAGCCCTTGGATCAGGGAAAGTCCCGAGGTGCTGGCGGCGCTCGGCTTGGAGGAGGGCTGAGCGATGGGGAAGGAGAAAGGGCCGCAGGCAGCAGAGGCCAGTCGCCTCCTCGGCCAGAACCTGATCCGATTTCGTGCATGCGTCGGCCTGTCCCAACAGGGCACCGCCGACCGCGCCGGCCTGCATCGCACCCACGTCGCGATGATCGAGGAAGGACGGCGCCTCCCGCGCCTCGACACGATCGTCAAGCTCGGCGGGGCGCTGGAAGTGGAGCCCTGCGCGCTGCTGATGGGGATGGCCTGGAAGCTCGACCCGCCGAAGGGGGGATCGAAATGAGCGGCCTCGGTCAGGAAGACAAATGGGTCCTGAAGGAGTGGACCCTGGCCGAGCGGTTCAGCGCCAATTTGGTGTGGTTCCGCCATCAGGCCGGCTTGACCCAGCAGGAGCTTGCCGACCGGGTCGGGATGAACCGCGTAGTTCTCAGCGCGCTCGAACAAGGGCGGCGGCTGCCTCGCATCGACACGATCCTCAAGCTGGTGGCGGGTCTGGAAGTCGAGAACTGCGACCTCGTCGCGTGGATGTGGTGGGACCCCGCCACCCACGAGCACTTCGATAGCCCAGCGGAACCAACCAGCGGACAGGAAGTTTGGGACTTCGACGTGCCGGCCCGCTTCCGGGTATCCCCGGTCGGCTACGAGAGCAAGGAGCGGTTCAAAGACCGACTCAGGCAACGCGGGGAAGAGCCGGGCCATAGCGCCGTCCTTGAACTACTGCGGGACGATGCCCCGAAGGTCGCTCCCCGCCCGCGGCCGGATGCCGCCTGGGTGCTGCGCACCGGGCAAGCCCTCAGATCGCTTCGCGAGGAGCGGGGGCTGACCAGGCAACAGCTCGCGAAGCGGGCGCGGACCACCGCGGCCTTCATCGAGGAAATCGAGGAGGGAAAGGTCAGCGATCCGGGTCTCCGGATTCTGACCGAACTCTGCAGCGCCCTCGATGGGGAGGGGTCGGAGCTGTCTGTCCAGCTCGAGCCGATGCGAGCTGAGCGCAAGGCGGCCGTTCAGAAGGCGTTGGACGAGCTGGCCGAGCGCGACGCTCGTCAGGCCAAGGAGTAGAGCAATGTCTCCGCGATCCTTCAAACCGGATTCCTCGCTCCTCTCGCTCGGAGAGGTCGTCAAGGTGCTGCGCGCGGAAGCGGGCTTGACTCAGGAAGGGCTGGCAGCGCGCGCCGAGATCGACGCCAGCTACGTCAGCCACATCGAGCGCGGAGATCGCAACCCGACCTGGGCCGCGCTCGGCAGGCTCTCCCAAGGGCTCGGGGTGCCGAGGTGGGTGTTGGTCAAACGGGTCGATGAATTGAGGCGGGGATGATGCGGACCCCGCCCCGACTCAGGGTGCCGACGCTGGAGGAGCGATTCGGCCTCAATCTCTGGCGCAGTCGGCGGCGAGTCGATCTATCCCAAGAAGACCTGGCGAATCTTGTCGGGCTGAGTCGCAACGCGATCTACATGCTGGAGCTGGGGCGGCGGCTACCCCGGCTCGACACCATTCTCCAGCTCGCCGCCGGCACGAACGTGTCGACCTGCTTCCTGCTGGAAGGAATGGGATGGCGCCCCGGCCGGTATGTCGATGGCGACTTCTACGTCGAGCATCCCGCCGCGAGCTTGCGCAGGAGCGTCCGGTGTTGACGGCCGATCTTCAGATGCAGCTAGACGTGCTTGTCGAGGTCCTTCGCGAGGACCCGGACGTGCTGACGCTCCAGGCGCTCGCTGGCCGGGTGCTCGCGAATCCCCGGAGTCTCAGCGGCGGCGTCGCGCTCGCCCGCGCCCTCCAGAGGCTGGACAACGAGGGCTTGGTCATCAGCGACGGTCTCCTGGTGCGGGCAAGCCGACCGGCGCTGTACTTCAAACACTTGATCGGCTCGGTCGCCATCGACGTGCAAAGGTCGGCGGTATGACGAAGGTCACGACCGTCCGCATTGACGATGAGCTGAATGATGAAGTCAACGCGGTTGCTCGCGCCGACGACGTTCCGGCCTCGGAAGTAGTCCGGGCTGCTCTC
This sequence comes from uncultured Actinomycetes bacterium, assembly GCA_963812845.1. Taxonomy (GTDB): domain Bacteria; phylum Actinomycetota; class Thermoleophilia; order Solirubrobacterales; family 70-9; genus VAYN01. The sequence goes on from CAWEWQ010000001.1 coordinate 210,768, forward strand.
TATCGCTACATCGCGGAGCGTAAGTCTGATCCGCAATTTCAAGCTCGCCTCCGTGAACTCCTAGAGAAGGACCGCGAAGTCATAGAGCGACTGGCCGCGGGGCTGGTCGCCTGACTGCTTCGGCCGCACACCCCTAGGCTTGTTTCGTGGAGGGCGCGTCTTACCACCGCTTTGGGCTCGCGGGGGTGATACTCGAAGAACGGCAGATCAACCGGCTCCGCTTCGGTGAGGCTGAAAGGCTGCTTGGCGAGGGCTCGCGGTTGATTGACGAGACGGGAAGGACACGGCTTCAGGGCCCGACAGTGCTACTCACGGCTCAGGTCACTCGCGCCGCCCATACCTTCGAAGCAGTCCTCGCGTGCTGCCGAATCGGGCGCGGCGTACAGGCTTCAATGCTTAACCGATCTCTCTTTGAGGACGTTCTCGACATTCACTGGGTAGCGGCTAATCCAAGCGTTGCCCCTGAGCGCGCCGACCAGCACGATCGGCTCGTCGCTCTAGCCGAACACGAGATAGAGACCACCTTTGAACGCACCGATCGAGAGCTGACCGAGGAGGAGCGGGTAGAGCTCAATGAGTTGATCGAGGTTTATGGCGGGCGAGGGCGCGCGTTCAAAGCCTCTTGGACCCGATCCTCTTTCGAGGAGAGATTCGCGCTGGTTCAAAGTCGTTGGGGGGAGGAGCCGGAGGCCCGCTACTACCTCAATTACATCTACGAAGTGGTCCAGCGGCAAAACAACCTCCTGCTTCACAGCGCGCCCACCGGCTATCGGCAAACGATGTCCTCTGGATCAGGCGGACTTCGAGGTCTGAATCGCGCTGGCCCCGACAGCCGGTGGCGTGACGCACTAGGCCACGGCGCGGGCGGCTTCTATATGGCTGGCAGGGTGCTGGCGCAAGAGTTCGGATTCGACAAGGAGCCGATGGCGGAGGCCTTTAGTCAGACCAGCAATTACCTCAGACCAATGACTGACTTTCCGGGCATCGACCATCTCCCCGCCGGGGCATCCTGCCCTTGTGGAAGCGGTCGCCGAGTCGAGGAATGCCATCGGTCCTAGTCGCGCCGGTCCAGGATCGCCCGCAGCCGTAGCCCGATCAGGCGGCCGACTGCGAAAACCAGCAGGACCAGCGACGCCTCGATCCTTCAGTCTTTGTCGCGCCAGCGAGGTCTGTATGCGCCTCGGTCCCGCATCCACTCAATCGACTCGCGGGCTCGATCCTCTGCCGACGTATTTGAGAAGTGCCCAGCCTTATTGATGATCGTGCGAATCTCGGTGTCGGGGAGGTTCTTCATCGGGACCGTCTGTGGGTCAAGCAGCTCCCAGCCATGTGCGTGCTCAAAAAACTCGGGCGCGCCGCTCTCGCGTTCGGCCTCATTCGTCCTGATCTTCACCGGCGGGAAGACCTCATCAAAGTCGCGCCCCTCCCACGCTTCCGCCGGAAAAGAGATCGAGGTCGTATAGATCGTCTCCTCGGCAACCTCTGGCGTGACGCCGGCGCAGCGAGCCGCCATTGCAACCGGCGCTCCGAGGACAGTCGCGCTGTATTTCAGCGGCGTGCCGACATAGCCGATCGCCACGCGACCCGATGCGAGGCCGATGTGGGGGACGTAGGAGTGGACATCATGTTCGGCCATGAATCGAGCCGTTTCGACGGCTTCTCGGAAAGGGTCCTCGGAGCCGAAATCCTTTGAGAAGACGACCATGATCTCGTCGCCGATGTACTTGTCGATCACGCCTTTGCGGCCGCGCAGGGCCTCGGCGGTAATCCAGGCGAAAAAATTATTGACGAAGGCGAGGGTCTCCATCGGCGACAAGTCGAGCGTCCTCGCCGAAAAGGCGGTTATGTCGGAAAAGAGGATCGTCGCCTCAAGCTCGCATCCCTTCACCGGGTAATAGGCGCCCCATCCGTCGCTCAACTGAGCGTCCGCGTTGAGGGGCGTCCCAATCAGGAAGTCCTCAAGCGACCGGAGCGGATAGCGCACCTCCATTCGTTCGAAGGCTTCTTTTGCAGTCATTTCGCTCATGGCTCTAGAGGCTAGATCTTCTTCCTGCCGACGCTGGATAGCTGTGTGGGTGGTCACGAACGGCGCATCGGAAATTTGGGATCGAATTTCGCTGCCGTAGATGCCCGGCTACCCTCAGCCGGGCATGGCTCCGGTGCCCGACTCGATCGCCTTGCGCGCCGCCGCACTCATCGACCTGGTCGAGGGGAACTTGCAGGTCGAAGGCGATGCCGGCGGTCCGCAGACGGCTTGGCCGATGGTCGGACCGGCGTTGCTTGTCCACGCGACCTCGAGCCTTCGATCCATCGTCTTCCGGCTTCGCCCCGACGGTGCCCACAACGATGCCTCGCGCCTGCTGCGGAGCCTCTACGACCACGTCGTCACGTTCGCTTGGCTGGGGGCCGACCCGCCGCCGCGCCTCGCGCTGTGGCGGAAGGAGGATTTGCAGGAGCGCTTGAAGATTCACCGCGAGTTCGAGGCTGCCGGCGAGCAGCTAATTCCGGACGCCGATCGCGAGCAGATGGAAGGTGACATCGCGCGTCTCGAAGGCAAGGCGCCCGATCTCGCGTCTAAGGCGGCGTTGGCCGACAAGCACTGGATTCCTCGCATCGGCGGCGCCCTTCGAGCCGACAGCCTCAGCTCTTTTCGCGGCTTCTACACCATTCTGTTCCGCGAACAGAGCGGCCTCGTCCACGCAACGATGCGGGGGCTCAATCACGTCACGATCGACCTTGCGCCGAATCGAACGCGGGTTGTTCTAGAGGCGCCGTTGGGGGAGAGCAGAGGTCCCTATGGCATGGCCGCCACCGTCTATGGCGTCGGCCTGTTGGTTGCCGCTCAGGCACTTGGCTGGCCCGACGCCGCGGAGGTCGAGGCCATCTTCGCCCGTTATCCGTAGCCAGCCATCAGGGCGTGGTCCTATCTTGGACGGCAGCATGAGCATCGCCGCCGATCGCACCCCGACCCGCCTTAGCGTTGATCACGCTGGCAAGCGAGCCGAAGTCGAGCTCGCTAGTGGCCTTATCGTCGCGAGCGCGCTTTCGGGTCGCGCTGCGGCACACGAGGGCGAGATCGGCCGCACCGACTACAACCCCAAGCGTGGGGAGCAGACAGTCACCTTCCGCTGGGGCGAGACGGCGACCTTTGAGATTGGTCCGGCCGAGCGCCCCGGCGCTCCTGTGGTCTACCTCGACCAGAACCAGTGGGTCATGCTGGCCCGCCAGCAGTGGTCGCCAGAGAAGGTCCCGGCGCCTCACCGCGAAGGCTACGCACGTCTGACAGCACTCGCTCGCGAACGGGCGATCGTCCTCCCTCTCTCTGCCGCTCATGCCTTCGAGACCGCCCGTAAGGATGGCCGTCAGCGTCGGGAGCTCGCGACCACGATGCTTCAGCTTTCCCGTGGTTGGCAGATGCGGAGCCCGTTGAAGGTGCGCCGAGAAGAGCTGCTATGCAACGTCGCCGAGTACTGCGCTGATGCCACTGAGTTCCCACAGCGGCCAACGTTCACGCTCGATCCCGATGCCTTGTTCAGCACCTCCGACTACGCCGAGAAGGAGTCGTCAGAAGCCGATCTCCACGCCCGCCTGACGTGGGTGCCAGCGCTGGCCGAGACTCTGATCGAAGACGAGCGCGAAGACAACGAGGTCGCCCGCGCCAAGGGTGAGCAGTGGGCGACGCTCCACGCGGCGGTCGCTACTCGGATGGCCGAAGCAGGTGCTTCGCCCGAGGAGAAGTGGGCGACCGCGAGGATGGCCGTCTTGACCGATCTGACGGACGAGCTGGCCGCAGCAGCGGCAACGGCGGGGCTCGATCGCGGTGAATGGGAGGAATGGCTTGCAGAGTCGAGGACAACTTCGCCACCATGCCCGCGATCGCGCGAGTCCAGCAGATCACCCACCAGCGTCTCTCCAACCCGCAGTATCCCTGGCGTGTCAACGACCTCAGCGATATGCACTTCCTCGCCTGTGCGGCTGGCTATGCCGACTACCTACTGGCGGAGAAGGCAACCTCTCACGACCTTCGCTGCGCCGAGCGCCGGGTGCCGTCAGGAGCTCGAATCTGTCGCACGCCCGGCGAGCTGGTCGACCTCATCGGGCGACAGCTTGGGAACGAGCATCGAGCGTTAGGGTCGAGCACATGAGGCGCGTCCTGCGACTTCTCGATTCCAAACCCCTGTCGCGCGCAGGTGCGGTCGCCACGCTCGCAACCTTGGTCGGTCTGGGGCTTGCCATCGTCGGGCTGATGTATGCGCAGGGCGCAGACTTGGTCCACGAGGGGGAGTGGATCACGGTCGTCTGCTTCGGGGTGTGGGCGGCGCTCGCGGCTCTGCTCATCGTCGCTTGGACGGCACGCCGCCAGCCAGGCATCGTTGTATCTCCTGTTGCTCGCTTCGCTATCGCCAAAGGCCTTCCGGGGTCCTCCAGGGCACTTCTCACCGCGCTCTCGCGGGCCGAGGCCACCGGTCGGGATTTCATCGCCGAGGCGGCCATTCTGATGCCGATAAACAACCAGAAGGCGGCCTATGATCTGGCGCAGGGGTATGCGGCATTTGAGTCTGAGATCGCCATGCTGATAGAGAGTTCAAATGTCTTCGATGAGCGGTGGTCGTTGACTTGGGAACGCAAGTCGGACAGGTTCAAGGACCACTTGCGGAACGGGCCATTTACGCTCGCGGTGCTTGATGAGCTGGTCCGATACATGGCCCACCGCAACCGGCAGATTGGCTGGATGCTCGACTTCCTCCAGACTGGGAATGATGAGCATGTTCGGCACGCCAGGGCTTGGGCACGAGCCGACGAACGAGCGGCAGCGGCATCAAGTGCGACCCCAACGTCAAAGAACGTCGTCTTCGCTGGGGCAACAAATAGGGCAGCAAGCCTCGCGGATTCCAGCGCGGATTTTCTTCGGTACCGCTAGGGTCACTGCGATGCGAAGGAGGTGCGATGGGCAAGGGCAATGACAACGACCGATATGTAGTTCAACGACCCGAGGGCTGGGCGGTTGTGAAGGAGGACCACAAACGTGCCAGTGCGATAAAGGCCACTCAAAAGTCCGCCATCGAACGAGCCAAAGAGATCACCGCCAATCTGGGTGGCGGGGAGGTCCGGGTGCAGCGGCGCGCCGAATCTAGATTCCGCGACGGCCAGAGGGCGAAGAAGCGCTGATTGGCGATGCGTTATCTCCATCGATTCACGCTCATCGCCTGGGAGGCAAACGCCATGCTTGATCGTGGCAAGACGCTCGACATCGATGAGACCCGCGAGAAGATTCATGACGGCAGCCTGGTCGACTGGTTTGCGATGACCTTTGGCGATCAGACCGACCTGGGCCTCTACGACGAAGAGGATCGGAGGGAGACTGCCCGCGTCTTGGCCGAAATCGACGGCGGAGTTGACGTCCGCCGAAAGTTCGGGGTTGAGCACGGCGGGCTGGAGTTGATCGTTGCTCTCTGCCTGCAGGCGATCCAAGGTGGCGAGGAGAGCTACGCCCACGACTCGCACGAGGCGGCCTGAAATGGCGCGAGAGACTGACAGCGCCGCCGCGGCCACCGCTCAACCCCCTTCCTCAGGACGGCCGTGGTTGCTTGAGCTCGCGACCCGCCAGGAAGTTGCGGGCGATCACCCGCGCCAGGTGTATCGGGAGTCGACGCAGATGGTCCACCTGTGCCTGCCCGGTGATCCGGCGGCGATCGACTCAGAGCGCTCCCCGATGACGAAGAAGGCTGATCGCGAGACCGGCGAGGATCAGAAGGGATACTGAGCGCCTCGGCTGTTCTGATCCTGACGAATGAGTTGGATGTCGCGGCTGATTTTCTCGTCCGCGAGTTGGAGCGACGCGAGCAGCCTGTCGTTCGCCTTAACGCAGAGCGGCTTCCAGACTGGCAGGTCGAGGTGAGCCCGGGTTGCAGCTGGCGTCTGGCTCGGCGACAGAGGTCTCTTGAATCCCGGGAGTGTTCGGGTGTCTGGTGGCGGCGTCCCGACTTGTCTTTCCTCGTCCAGTCGGGCTCATTGGACAGAGCTGAAGAGGCGGTGGTCCAGGATCAGTGGCGCGCCTTCTTACTCGGACTGGCCAGCGTTCCTGGCCCCCGCTGGGTCTCCTCGCCGCAAGCGATCCGCGCGGCCGAGGACAAGGCCCGGCAGCTATCGCTGGCACGGCGGCTCGGCATGGAGGTGCCGAAAACGCTCTGGACCAATTCGCTCTCAAGCGCGAGGCGACTTCTAGAGGAGAACGGCGGTGAGTTGGCGGCGAAGTCCGTGACCTCTGCGTGGTGGGAGAGAGAGGGTACGGGCTGGTTTGTCTTCGCTGGTCGGGTCCAGGGCGAGAATCTGCCGAGTACGTCGGACCTCGCTGCTGCCCCCGTTGCGTTGCAGGCGCCGATCGACCCGAAGCGCGACGTCCGGGTAACGGTGGTGGGTAGCCAGGTCTTTGCTGCCATCCGTGTCGACGAGTCGGCAACCGCTGCCGGAGATGCGGTTCCACTGGATTGGCGCCAGGGCCCCGATCAACCGTGGATGCCGCACGCATTGCCAGACAAGCTTCGCTTCCGATGCGCCGAACTGGTCGCCTCGCTGGACCTACACTTTGGCGCCATCGACCTACTTCTCGACCCCAGTGATCGCTACTGGTTCTGCGAGATCAATCCGAACGGCGAGTGGGGCTGGTTGCAGCGCAGCGGATTGCCGATCGCCGAGGCGCTGGCCGACTTCCTGCTCGATGACTGACGAGTCACCTCAGAAACCATCGCCCAGGAAGAGACTGAGCGCCGCCGTCTCTGCCGCTCTCCGCTGGGGGCCGGTTCGTTGGGTGATGCTCGGGAGAACCGCTGAGTGGATGCTGCCGACTCCGTCCACCTTCTACTTCAATGCGATCGCCATGCCACCCCCACCGAAGCCTGCCGATCTGCCGAACGCAGAGTGGACGAGGCGCGAGAGTCATGCACTTCTAGATCGCAGCGAGGACCGCCGTAGAACGATCGAAACGAAGGGTCCCGGCTTGGCGACGGTCAGCGCCATCTTGGTTGCCGGAGTTTTGGTGGCCCTCTCCAGCGGCTGGGAGCGGAGCACTTGGCCTGCGCGGCTCTTGCTGGCCGGCGCGACGTTCTACGCAATGGTCAGCCTCTTGGTTCCGATCTATCTGGTCGGACCTCTCCGGCGCCAGACGATTAGGAGCGTCGAGCTCACCGAAGCCGCCGAGCAGGACGATCCCGAGGAATTCCTTGCTCTCAAAGCAAGAGGCGGTGCGGCAATCAACGACCACGACAATCTGGCCTTGACGAATCTTCAAGACGCCGCGCGCAAAGAAGCATGGTTCGTCTGGACGCTGCTCATTGGCTGGGCGCTGTTGGTCCCATTCACTGGGATTGGCAAGCGCGCCGAGGCTCCGCCCCCGACGCACCAGGCACCTACCACTTGCCTGGTCGCGACGAACCCAGCATGGGACGCTTTCGGGGCACACGCCAAATCCGATCAGTTCGGACCTTCTCGTCGGCGGTCGAGCAGTTCAGGGGCCGGGCGCCCCGACGCGCCCCGAGGAGCAGCCTTGATCGGTCGCCAACGGAACCTTCGGTGTCTCCTGCCCCTCAGTGATCGCGGCCTGACGACGGGCGGATCTTCACCAGCACCGATCCGTTCGCCCCCGCCCTCTCCTCAGGCCAGCGAAAGCGCAAGAAGAACGGGTCCAGGTATAAGAACCGGCAGAGGCGACCGCGGGTGACGACCGCCGCCCGCGCTCGAAACCGCGGGCCGGAGGATCACTGCGACGTTCCGTTTCTACACCCGGCCACCGCGTCCAGGTCCGCGGCTTTCCTCTGCGACATGGACAAGCGTCTGCTGCGACGCTGCCGCTCCCCAAGCGCTACCCCGCCGGCCTCGGGCGCCACGTTTTCCGGGTGCGAGCGATCGGCTGGACCGGCCTCAGCGGCCCGGCCGAGAAGTGGCGCTTCCGCGTCTGCCACCCGAGTTCCATACGGCCAGCGCCTAAGGCATCTGCCCCTCCCGCCCCGTCGGCTTGATGCCGAGCTACATCGCGCTGATCCTCTCGAGGGTTCCGCAAATCATTTCCCGGTGCCCTGGAGCCACCGGGCTGTAGTCGTCTTCGAGGCGCCCGCAAACGTCGTGCTCTTCGAAGCTGCGCGCCGCCTCCCTGAATTCCCGCAGGACCTTCTCGGGATCCGCCTCGGCGGGCGCCGGGAGGCTGCGAAGGACCCGCTTCAACGCCGGGTGAGTTGCATGGCCTCGACAGAGCTCAACTAGGCTCTCCCCGGTATCGGCAGCGGCCTTCAGCAGTATCTGTGCTTCGTTTGCCGCCAGGCCGGAGTAAAAGACCGGGACTACCTCGTGGGCCCGGCGCTCCTCGCCGACGAACGTGAGATCCCGAACCCGCTCCAGCCGATCTTCCGGGAGCACGGACCCCTGTTCGGCATTCTCGCGCAGCGTCGAAGCAGTCAGGAAATAGAGATTTGCGAGATAGGAAAGCTCGCAGTAGGGAGCGACTTTGACCTCGGCTCGCTGTCTGACCAAGCGGTTTGCCAGGGCAATCAGGTGCTCGATCGCCCGCACCCATGCATCGGGCGGCGTCTTGGAGACCGGTCCGAGCTCCGGCAGGTTGAGCTGGACCATCAGCAGCCAAGCTAGGGTTTCGGCCGCAAACTTCCCGGGAAGCCGAAACGACATATATGCACGGGTCAGGTCGGTCACCGGCGCCAGGTACGCGTCCAGCAGGGGTCGGCGGCCGGCAAAGCTTTCGTCCCGAGCCCGCGCCATGCGGTGGAGGGCAGCCTGGGCCATCTCCGTGAACGCCTTGTCGACGCCTTCCCCCAGCATTTCCAGGTGGGCGCGTTCGATTCCCCGGGCAATCGTCTCCATCTCCTCCGCCCTCCACTCCGCGCCGGCAGGCCCGGCGACGACCTCTTCGGCGAAGCGGGGCATCAGCGTGTGCCAGAACATCGCGCTCAGCATGCTCGGCCCTGGCGGCACCTCGTGCACAGGCGTCCCCGGCGGCGGTGGCGTCAGGGTGGAGAAGGCCGCCTCCACGCCCTCGGTTTCCGGAACGTATACATAGGTGTCTCCGTTGCGGTTCCAGCCAAACTGAAACCGCAACGCCCCGAAGGGGGACTCGAGGTCGATCTGCTCGATCCCACGCTGAGGAGAGACCCCCATCAGCGCCCGGCAGCCCGAAAGCCACTGGTGCAACCGGGCGTCGTCGATCTCGTCCATCAGCCTGAGGCCATGACCGCCCGTGCCAGAGCCTGAGCGCACGCCCGGGCGTTCTCCGGATCTTCCCCTCCCTCGATCAGCAATGCGGCAACCGCCTCCTCCGCCTTGGCGATCGTGGAGTCGGAAACCGACTGCCGCCGCGCCTCTGCCACCCAGCCCTCGGCCCGTTTTGCTATCTCGTCCTCATCGACGTCCTCGGCGCCGCCGCCCCGCAGCTTCCCCAGCAGCTCACGGGCTTCCTCGCCCACGCGCTTGCCCAGTCTCTGCACTCCGAGGCCGATGAACACTCCGCTGCAGAAAACCCCGACGAGGGCTTTGAGCGCAAGCGCGACCACGATCGCCGGCACTAACGGCTGGGCGTCCCGCCGCTCGAAAACCAAGGCGCTGAGCGTCGCCCGGTCGACGGTGTCTTCCATCGTCTCCCACAGCGAGGCCGCGCTCTCGGGGTCAAGGCGCTGCTCGGTGCTCACTTCCCATTAATACCTCACGAGCTGACGGCTACAAAGCAGTACCTGAGCTCCGTCTGGTCCGGCCTCCCAGTTCATGCTGCTCGTCGTCTGCCATAAGCCCGAGCTGCCGAGGCATGGCGTTGAGCGCCGGGGTGGGCATTATTGCTTCCGTTCGCAGTTCGCGACCACGAGGAAGTCGCTTCGGGCTGCCCCGCCTAGGTCTGAGTTCATTGAGACATACCAGCCGCGCTTCTTTGGGATCGGCTCGGATTCGACAGTCCAGATGTGCGAGATCACGCCTGCGCCGCCTGCGATCTGGCGAACGCCACCGGAGATGACCCGCTCTCCCTTCTTGCAGGTCGCATGACCGGCCGCGTAGTTGAAGGAGCCGTCGAATTGAGTCGAGTCGGTGTCTACGAGCTTCCCGAAACGCAGAGTTAGCTTTCCCCGCCCTCCGGCGCGGTCTGCGGTCGAACTGCCGCTATTGCTGGAGAAGGCGAAGGCAGTTCCCCCGAGCGCGATGAAGAGAGCGATCATGGCGACCGCCATCGCTGGGGAGGGATGGGGGATTCTGAGCTTCATCTTGAGACCTCCTGGTCGGGGCGCTATCGCGATTTCTTCGTTTGCTTTGGAGGATGCGGGCTGACTCGGATGTATCGGTTTACGGAGCGGCCGGGACGGTACGGATAGCCGGCTTGTTCTGGCACGTTGACCCAGAAGACGAATCGGGAAGCGCGGGGGATCGGGGAGAAGGCGTAGCTCTTGCGGAAGTGGCAGAGCGCGTCGGTCGTCGCCTGGCGGACGATGAACCGGCGCTTTGCGCCTGGCACCGTTCCGCTGACGTAGACGGTCCGACCGGCGCAGCTTGGCCCCGGTAGCTCGCCGGAGAAGTAGACCTTTTTGTGGATCGGCGTCCGGTGGGTGCTGAGGTGGAGGGTCGAGCGGGAGCGGATGTGGAGCGCGAGATCGGTTGACGTCTCGAAGGCGCCGGAGCGATAGCCGACTCGTAAGATCCGCGAGGGGCCGCGGTTGGTCTTGTAGGACCAGCCTCCGTTCTGGTTCGTGGTCGTGGTGGCGACGAGGTGGAACGGCCGCCCTTCGAGGTCGGTGTGCGCCTGGATGCAGACCTGTGCCCCCGCGACCGGCTGGCCGTTGGAGTCGACCAGCCTCCCGCGGATCAGGGCTTTGCGGTGGAAGGAGAGGGTTCGCTCCTTCTGTTTGTTGCCGGCGAAGCCCGCGGTGATCGTCTTGCCGCCGGCCACGCCCGATCCGGGGCAGAGGTTGTTGACGAGCACTTCGTGCGACTTGCAGGCGCTGTTCGGCGTGCCGGTCTGCGCGTAGTCGTAGGCGCATACCGTGACGGTGTTCAGCCCCTCCTTAAAGGGTGGCTGTGCGGTATCGAGCGTGTAGGTCTTGCTGAAGCTCAGCGGGCACGGCACCAGCCGGGAGGCCAACGCGCCTGGAAGGGGATTGCAACTGCCGGAGAGATCGTCGCCGGCTGCACCTTGGCCGTTAACGCTGATCTGGATCGACTGCAGGCCGGCGCCTTGGTCTGATGCTCCGACTTCGACGGTCTGAGGGCCGCGCAGTTCGGCTCCCGAGAAAAGCGAGCCGCCATCTTGGAGAGTGGGCTGGGAGACGTCGGCAAGCGCGATGCGGATCTGCTTCGCAGAGGCCAGGGCGCCGGAGGCCTGGCCGACGCAGCGGCTGCCTTCGTTGGGCTGCGTGCACTCCAATCGGATCACGAGGTAGCGCCAGTTGCCGGCGGGGATTCCGGTTTCGTGGCCCTGGTTGTCGTTCTGGGTGGCGAAGGCCGTCCCCGTGCCGGCATCCGGCGAGACAGCGAGGTAGCCATGCTGCCCGTCTTCGGTTGCCAGGCGATAGAAGACCGAGCCGCCGACGATGTAGGTGCCGGGCGGGGCGGTGAAAACCCAGTCGCCATAGGCGCCTTGCGAAGTTCCGGTTTCTCCGCCGCCCAAGTGATGGGTGATGTAGAGACCCGCGGCTCCCTGCGAGCAATCCTGATGCGGCACGTAGTGATTGGTCGAGTAGGTATAGCCGGCGTCGGGCGCGGCAGGGTTTAGGCCCGGCGAGCACTCGGCGACGACGTAGTTGCCGGCGGTGGCATTGGTGGCAATCGTTCCGAGAATTGCAATCGAGACGAATAGCGCGAGGAGAGTTCTGATCGGGAGCGACAGGGTCATCTTTGTGCCTCCATCACCTACGGTCCGAATTGTTCGTTTGCGATCTGGGTCGGCGACGATCCCGAAGACGAGGAAGTGCTCGTTTCGGGGGCGGGTTCGGGCGCCGGGGCTTCTTCCACCACGGCGCCCTCCAGCTGCTGGCTGCGGACGGCTTCCGTAGCTTCCTGTTCGCGGTGTTCGGCTCTCGACGCCGAGGACGTCGACGTCTGCGATTGCGAGCCGCGCGGCTTCGACCGGGTCTGGGCGGGAGCCGGTTCTGGCGCTGGTATGGGGGATGCCACCACGACGCGCTCGGGTCGCGGCGACTTCTTTGCTTCTCTGTGGTGATGGGCGCGGCGGGCCTCGGCTGGATGGTGGTCGCCGTCTTGCCCGACCCCGGCAAGCTCCGCGCCGCCGACCGCCAGGACGCAGGCGGCGACGCAGGTTCCGACCACCCGGCCCGGTCCGCTGCTCGCAATTGCGGTCAGCTTTTCGCCGCCGCCCCCGCCAACGAAGCGACCTGCGAAGTCGCGGGCTCGGCCAGCCGCCCAGGCCGCACCGTCGTGGGCGCTGTGAACGATGCCAACGATCTGCTCGATCGGACCTCGCGTGAGAGCCACGTTCGCACCCCGAAGCGAAACCCACAGCACTACCCCGATCTCGATCGCCAGCTGCGAGCCGGGCTCGGGCGCCGGCGCGCCAAGCAGCTCGCCGAGCTTCTTTTTCGCGTTCTCGAGACGGCGGCGATAGGTGGTTTCACTGCAGAAGAGCGCCTTCGCGCTCGCCCCGGCGCTCTTCTCATCGAAGTAGTGGAGCCTCAGTACCTGCTGCTCTTCCGGTGGGAGGTGGCTGACCGCCTCGCGCAACTCGCGAACGCGGAGGTAGTCGATCGCCACCTCGTCGGTCGGAGGCTCGGGAACGCCGCCGCTTTCGATCAGGGCGTCGATCACGACGCCGTCTGCGTGGCGGGCCTCCTGGCGCAACTCGTCTATCGCCCGGCAAAAGCCGGCCTGCACGATGAAGCCGGCGGGGTTCTCGACCACCTCGCCGCGGTCGAGCACGCGCAGGTATTCCACAAGCCCCTTCTGCATCGCGTCTTCCAGCGAGCGCTCAATAAAAGGGGCGGAGAGGTCGTGCGCTTTCAGCTTGGCGCGTAGGGAGCGCTCGATCTCCTCGAGCGCTCCCGGCCTCAGTGCGCGATCAGCCTGCCGAACTTCCATAGGCGAGAACCCAGCATCTTCTATACCCCGGTTTTTCAATCGGATGCCTCCCAATGGACGAATCTCTCGACGCGGTTGCGCAGGGCCATCACCTCTCTGTCGAGCGAGCCGCCGAAATCCGCCACTTTTTTTCAAAGTCGGCGGAATGGCCCTCGCCGGATCGACAGGGAGGCATGAAAGAAGCAAGCGAAAATCACTCGTCTGCTGGAGCAATCCGTAAGCGCGAGCCACTGCCTCGGGACGTTGTCGATCTCACCGCGCAACGTCTCCGGGTCTTGGCCGAGCCGAACAGGATCGCTCTGCTCGATGTCCTGAACGCCGGCGAGGGCGGCGTTCAGGAGCTGGCCGACATCGTCGGCCTCCCACACCAAGACGCCTCGCACCACCTGGCCGTATTGCACCAGGCTGGTGTCCTTGTCCGGAGGCGGCGGGGGAGGATGACCCTCTACGCCGTCACCGACTGGAGCGCCTGGTGGCTGATCGAACAGATCGCGCGCTGGGTTGAGTCCTGCCAAGACGAACAGGGCGCCTCGGCGCCTACCGAATAGCTCAGCTCCGAGCGCGGGAGGCCGAGGTGCCTCCCGCGCTCTCGCTGTCTCATAGGTGCGAAAAGGACCAGTCCTGCCGGTCCGCATCCCCCTGCCTGAAACCACCGGCGTGACGGCGCGAGCCCTGAGGGTGCCGAGGACGCGCTGGCGATGCCTGCGCTCAGTTATTGCGCCACCGAATATGTATTTAGCTACAACTAAGTTTTTAATTCAGGAGAATTACAAATACCAAACTAGATATTCTTCAATTTGTCATTTTTAACTAAAGGAGGAGCATCGATGGTTGGATCGCTCCCAAGAAAGAAAGGTAGGTAAAAGATCATGATGCGGAGGCTTTTGGGGCCACTGGCCCTGCTCTCAGCCTTGGGAGTGCTTGTGCTGGCAGCTCCCGCTGCTAGCGCCGAAATCATAGTTAAGCCCGTCACGGCTAGCGAAATGTCCCCACTGTCGTTGTCCCAGTGCTCATCAGGAACGGTGTGCGCTTGGGAAAACAGCAACTTTACGGGCAATTTCTCACAGTGGCCCGCTTCGAACACCGGCTGCCATAACCACTCGGGCAATCCTTCTATTCGTTCGGGCTGGAACCGCAGCCCCTATAACGTCCGCTACGGCGGGGGGCCCACCCTTCCACCGGGTTATGCATTCGAAGTGAATCCGGGGGAAAACCCGATCACCGGGGAAATCTGCTGGCCGGTGTAGAGGTTCCCAGTCCGCTCCACACGGTCGTTGGAGCGCGATAGTTGGTCAAAGGAAGGCCCAAGGCGCTGCCTGGGCCTTCCTTTCGTATTCGCGGATACCCGCTGGCCGGGCTTGCTGCCGGCGATCCCACCAAGATCCCAGCTTCGGCGCTAGAGCGGGCGCGACACTCGTCGGATGTGAAAATGACAAGGCGCGCCCCTCGGCAGGAAGGGGTCGGGGGCTCGTTGCCCAATCGGTAACGCTTTTCGTCGCTGCAACGATTAAGGGTCAATGGAATCACCGCGAGCCCTCCCGGACGAATCGAGCGCGCTGAGTCGCCAAGTGAGGCTGGTCATCGTGCGTGAGCATGGGGTGAGCGCCGAGCAGGTGCCTTTGATCGGGAGCGACCCGGAGCTTTTCGATGCCTTCTACAGCGAGCACTTGGAGGACCTGCAGCGCTTCGTTGCCCGGCGGGTGGGCGATCCCGAGCGCGCGGCAGACCTGACTGCCGACATTTTCGTCGCCGCGATCGGTTCGGCCCACCGTTACCGCCCTCGGGGCACGCCGAAGGCCTGGCTGTACGGAATAGCCCGGATCGTCGTCGCCGAGGACCGGCGGCAAAGCGCTCGCGAGCGCGCCCGGGAGATGCGGCTCCGCGGGAGCCTCCTCCTCGATGAGGAGGAGGCAGCGCGGATCGAGCAGCGGATCGACGCGGCTGCCGGATCGCGACGGCTCTATGAGGCAATGGATCGCCTGAGCGAGGACGAGCGAGCGGTGCTCGAGCTGGTCGCAATTGACGAACTGACGGTCGCCGATGCCGCGGCTGCGGTGGGGGTGCGGCCGGTCGCTGCCCGCGTTCGCCTGCACCGGGCGCGACGCAAGCTCCGCACCGAGCTCGAGGCAGCCGCAAATTCAATCTGATCAAGCAAGGAGGAGCGACGATGAACCAGCAGCAGAGCCCAGAAACCGAGTTTGCGCGGCGCCTTCGCGCAGAGCTGACGTCGATTGTCGCCGAACGCCGCGCGGCGCAGGCAGCGCATGTGGCCACGAGCGCCACCACGACTAGGTCGGTCTCGCGGTGGCGCGACCCCCGCCTCGTCCTTGTCAGCGCTGGGGTGACGGCTCTCGCCGTGGTGGCGCTGATCGTCAGCGCCAGCGGCAGCGACACGCCATCTGCCTTCGCAGTCGAAGCACAACCGGAAGGCGAAGTCACCGTTGAAATCCGCAGCCTCGAAGATGCGAAGGGGCTTGAACAAGCGCTCGACGAAGCTGGGGTTCCCGCTTCAGTCAACTACCTGGCAACCGGAATGACCTGCAAGCAGCCGCGCTTCCAGCCCGCGCCATGGCCAGCGGGAGCCCGAGCGATCAAGATGGCAAAGATCACCGGCAATGGTCCGTTCACGTTCTCGGGTCCGCTCCGCTTCTCGATCAGTAACGACGCGGTCGGAGCCGGCCAGACGTTGGTCGTCACCGCGTCAGCAAGCGCCGAGGGTCTCTTTGGCGCCGGCACCGATGTGGAGATCGCCGAAGGCGCTGTCGCGCCCTGCGACCCGGTGCCGGCTTCTGGTGACGAATCTGCCGCCGCCCGACAGGGCAGTTCCGGCGGCCGGTGAGGCTTAAGTTGCTGCAAGTGTGCGCCCGCCGTCGAGGCGGGCGCCCTTGGCCCAGGTTGGCGCAGATGGGCTCTAAACCGATGACGTTAGGCCGATAAACCGTCCGAAGGCGCCCTGAACGCCGGCGAGGCCGGCGTTCAGGAGCTGGCCGACGTCGTCGGCCTGCCACACCAAGACGCCTCGCACCACCTGGCCGTATTGCACCAGGCTGGTGTCCTCGTCCGGAGGCGGCGGGGGAGGATGACCCTCTACGCCGTCACCGACTGGAGCGCCTGGTGGCTGATCGAACAGATCGCGCGCTGGGTTGAGTCCTGCCAAGACGAACAGGGCGCCTCGGCGCCTACCGAATAGCGCAGCTCCGAGCGTGGGAGGCCGGGTCGCCTCCCACGCTCTCGCTGTCTCATAGGTGCGAAGAGGACCAGTCCTGCCGGTCCGCATCCCCCTGCCTGAAACCACACCCTCACTATTACTTCAGGCGTCGCCATAGCACAAAAACCCGCGTATCTGCGTACGCGCGTACGCGCGTACGCACGTTTGTAGATCTTTCACGCGAGCGGCAGTACCCCTACCTCACCAACGCAAAAGACCCACCCCGCGGCGGACGGCCGGCAGGGGAGCCAAGGAGGCGAATGCAAGGTGAGGCAAGAGGTAAGTAACAAAGTCAGATCATCCAACTCAAGCGTCAGGTCGCTGCTGCGGGGGACCGGACGGGTCGCGATCTGGACCGTGCTCGGCCTCCTGCTGATCCGCGGGATCGTTGCCGAACCGACGGGGGCGCCGCCGGCAGCGGCCAGGCCCTCGGCCGCGGTCGATCCGGCGACGAGCGCCTTCGCGGTTCGCTTCGCCCGCAGCTATCTCGCAGACCCGAGCGGGGCGGCGCTGGCGCCGTTTCTGGCCGAAGGGGCCAGGGTCGGCACCGGCACCCCGCCTCAAGGAGAAGCGGAAGACGTCGCCCAGGCGGAGGTCAGCGGCGTCGAAGACCTCGGCGGCGGTCGCGCGGTCCTGACCGTCGCCTGCGAACTCCGCGACGCGCGCACCCTCTATCTCGCCGTCCCGATCGTCCGCTCAGGGGCGGGCGAGGTGGCGGCGCTGGGTGCGCCCTCCATCGTCGCGGCTCCCGGCGCGGCTGGGGTTGACTCGGGTGAGCAGCCCCAGGCCGTCGCCGGCCCCGATGCCGGCGCGATCCAGGGGTTGGTGGCGAAGTTCCTGCCCACCTACCTGTCGGCCGGCGACGTGGGCTCGCTGTCCTATTTCCTGGCGCCGGGCGCGGCTGTCCAGCCGCTCAGCGGCGCGATCGGGTTCCGGGCGATCACCGGAGTCACCCAGCTCGGCTCAGGTGAAGGGCCGGTCCGCTCGGTCCTCGCGGCGGCTCGGGTCAGCGACCCGGCGAGCGGTGCGGTCTACCCGGTGACCTACCGGTTGGAGCTGGTCAAGCGCGGCGGGCGCTGGTACGTCGAAGCGGTCGAGGGGGCGGGATCGTGAGTCGCCGGCTGCGTCTCGCTACCTGCGCCGCCCTGGCGGCGATCGCCCTGATGCTGGCGCCGGCAGCGGCCCTCGCCGCAGGCAACGACGTCGGCCACAACATCGGCTCGCTGCTGCGCCAGTACGCGGGAGAGGTCTACGGCGGCATCGTCGCGGTCGTCGGCCTCGTCTTCCTGGTCAACAGGAAGTTCACCGACCTGGCGATGTTCTTCCTCGCGGCGATCATGGTCGGCTGGCTGGTCTTCAGCCCCGATCAGGTCGCTAGCGCGGCTAAAGCGATCGGTCAGCGGGTGCTGCCATGAGTGGCGCCCGCGAGCCGATCCGCTCCTACCAGCGGATCTTCCGGCCGGAGCGGCGGATCTACCAGATCGAGGGACGGTCGCTGCCCGTCCCCCGCGGCATCCCCCTGCGCTGGCTCGGCTACGCGACCGCCGCCCTCGCCGCGGTGCTGGCGGTCGGCTCGGGATCGCCGACGGTGGCGGTTCTGCTCGCCCTCGCCTCGGGGGCGTCCGGCCTCCTCGTCGGCGGCAGGACCGGCGGGCTCGCCGCTGCGGCCGGCGCCTTCGGGGCCTTCTGGATCGTCGGGTTCGGGCTCGGCCTGCTCGACTGGCCGCTGCGGCTGGTCGTGGTGCCGGTGGCGATCGCCACCCTGGCGACGCAGGCGACTCCGGACGGCCGCCGCGCCGACCGCTTCGCCCTCTCCTGGCTCGCGCTGCGCCTGGCGCCGCGGCGCAGATCGCTGGGACGGGGGCTGCCGAGCGCCGGGACCCGGCAGCTCGGCGACGGCGCCACCGTGTGGATCGCTCCTGACGAGCACCTCCCCGAGCTGCGCCGCTGCCGGATTCGGGGGGCGGCCACCGTCGCCTTCGCTCGTGCGCTCCACGTGCGCCGGGGCGGGCTGCGCCAGCGGCGCCTGATCGCCCGGCCCGCCCGCGGTCGCTCGCGGCAAGGCGAAGTGGAGGCGAGGCGGATCGCGGTCGGTGCGGGGGAGCTCTTGGAGGTCCGTCCGTGAGCGGCTTCCCCCTTCGCTACGCGAGGCGGAACGTCCTGATCGGAGCGGACGGTGAGGCCGCCGCGCTCTACCGGGCAGAGCCCGCCTCCTACCCGTTCCTCCCGGCGAGCGAGAAGTGGGCGCTGCTGCACCGGCTCGAGCGCTTCGGGCACCTCGTCGGCGCCAACTTCTCTCTGTGGCGGGTGCAGCGCTCCTACCCGGCCGAGCGCTACGCCGCCGAGCTGGCCGAGGCTGCTGACGAGCGCCATGCCGATCCCGCGGGCTGGCGGCGCTACCTCGCCGGCCACCAGGAGCGCCTCGCCGAGCTCGACTCACACGTCCCCGAGATCTACATCGCCGTCGCTCTGCAGGAGCCGGCAAGGGGGCACCTCCGCGCCTTCGACCGGGCGCGGAGGCGGGTCGAGGAGATCGCCGGAGTCCGAGGGCCGCGACCGATCTCGGGCGCTGAGCTTGAGGCCCTGGCGAGCGCCGAGGAGCGGTGCTTCCAGCGCCTGGGAGCCGTGGTCGGCCTGCGCCGCGCGACCACGCTCGAGTTGCAATGGCTGCTGCGGCGCGGCGGTTGCCGCGGGGTCGCCGAGCCGGTTCTGGAGGACGCCTGGCAGCCCGACGCGCTCGTGCTGGAGGGCGAGGGGCAGCCGAGCTACGAGCCGCTCGAACACGACCTCTGGCGCCTGGGCAACGCGCCGATGAGCGAGAACCCCTCCGAGCCTCCCTCACTGGAGGTCGAGGCCGAAGAGGGCCGCTCCTTCCAGGCGATCCTCTGCGCGGGATCGCTCGCCGAGGAGGCCGAGTTTCCCGGCCCGGCCGAGCTGCTCTTCGCGCCACTCGAGGACGCCGGCTTCCCGGTCGACGCGGTCCTGCACGCCCGCTGGATCGGCAACCGCGAGGCGCTCGGGCAGGTGCGAAAGCGCATCCTCGACGTCGAGCACGCCTACCGCGAGCAGGCCGAAGGCGCCCACGCGGGGGTCGGCTGGCAGGCCGAGGACGACCGCGAGCTTGCCCGCGAATACGAGGCGGTCCTGCAGTCCTCGGCGCACCCGCCGATGCTGCGCGCCTATCTCTCGCTCGCGGTCGGCGCGAGCGACCGAGCCGAGCTGGAGCGCCGGGTCGAGGTCTTGCGCGAGCGCTTCGGCGAGGTCCGCCTGCACCGGCCGCGAGGCCTCCAGCACCGCCTCTTCTTCGACCACATGCCGCGCACCGACGGCGGAGCGGTGCCCGACTACCTCCAGCAGATGACCATCGAGCAGTTCGGCGCGATGGTCGGTGTCGCGAGCGCCGAGGTCGGCTCGCAGAGCGGTCTCTATATAGGGCACTCTCCCGGCGGCGCCGGGAGGCCGGTCCGCTACGACCCGACCGAGGCGCCCCGCACCGCCCGCCCCTCCGGCGTCCTGCTCGCCGGCACGCTCGGCTCCGGGAAGACGCTCGCCGGCGAGGCGATCGCCTACGGGGGCGAGCGCCGGGGGTCGCTCGTGGTCACCTTCGACCCCAAGCCCGACCACAACCTGGAGGGGGTTCCCGAGCTGGAGCGCCGGGTCGAGGTCCTGGAGCTCTCCGGCGACCCGCGCCACCGCGGCAAGCTCGACCCGCTGCGGATCGGGCTCCCGGAGCTGCGCGAGGAGCTGGCCTCCAGCTACCTGCTGGAGCTGCTGCGCGACCCGCCGCCCGCATGGGAGAACGCGATCGACCGGGCGGTGCGAGACGCGGTACGGGCCGGCGAGGAGAGCCTCGACCGCGTCGTCGAGCGCCTGCGCCTCAGCGCCTCAGACGCCGGCCGCGAGGCCGCCGAAGCGCTCGAGGTTCTCTCCGACTTCGGTCTCGCCCGGCTCGGCTTCGCCGACGACGGGACGGGGGAGCGCGAGGTGGCGGCTGCCGCCGAGACCTCGGCGATCACGATCCGCACGCCGGGGCTGACGCTGCCCGACCCCGGCGCCTCCCGCGAGACCTACACCCGCGCCGAGCGCGTCTCCGTGGCGACGCTCGCTCTGGTCGCGGCAAAAGCTCTGCGCCTCGTCAGCACGAACCGCAATCGACACAAGATCGTGCTGCTGGACGAGGCGTGGTTTCTGCTGGCCTCCACCCAAGGCCGGCTGCTGCTGAACCGCCTGGTGCGGCTCGGCCGCTCGATGAACACGACGATCCTGCTGGCGACCCAGCGGCTCGCCGACCTCGGCGATCTCTCCGAGCTGGTCGGGGTCTACTTCCTCTTCGGCCAGGACTCGATCCCCGAGGCCGAACGGGCGCTTGCGATGGTCGACCTCGACCCCGCCGACGTCGCCCTGCGCTCCCGCCTGACCGAATACCGCCAGGGCCTCTGCCTGATGCGCGACCTCGACGGGCGCGTGGGCGAGGTGCAGTTCGACCTCGTCTTCCCCGAGCTGCTGGCGGCGCTCGACAACACGCCGGGGGCGGCCTCGTGAGGCGAGGGGTCCGCCGGCTCGCCTGCGCGGTCGCTCTCGGTCTCGCCCTGGCGCTGCTCGCCCACCCGATCGCCTCGGGCGCGAGCGACTTCTGGGGCAACGTCGCACCCGCCTCGCCGCTCGGCTCAGGTGGCCTCTTCGGGCGCTACCCGCTCGACCACTTCGCCCTCGACCAGCACTTCAGCGCGATCAGCGCCTCGCTGACCGGCGGCGTCGATGCGAGCGGGCTTCTGCCGATGCTGGCCTACTTCTTCGCCGGGCTGCTCTGGGTGGCGACGAGCTTCCTGGCGAACACGCTGATCACCTTCTTCTCCTTCGCCTTCAGCCTCGACCTCGTCAACGGCTCCTCGCAGACCGGGGGCGCCGGAGCGCTCGGGCCGGTCTCGGCGGCGATCCACTCGATCTACTCCAACGTCTTCGGCGGCCCCTGGCTGGTGCTGGCGATCACCGTCGTCGGGATCTGGGCGATGTGGAAGGCGCTGGTCCAGCGCCGCTACTCGGAGACCGCCGGGGCGCTTGGGCTCTCCCTGATCTATGTCGTCCTCGCCCTCTTCTTCGTCGCCCAGCCCGCCACCACGATCGGCAGCGTCTCGAAGTGGACGAACCAGATGTCGGTGGCGTTCCTCTCGATCGCCGACCACGGCAGCCCTTCGGGTGGGTCGCAGGCGAAGGAAGGCGCCGCCGACCAGCTCTTCGAACTGCTCGTCTTCAAGCCCTGGGTCGTGCTCGAGTTCGGCGGCCTCGAACACTGCGTCCTATCCGGCACCGGCAGCGAAAGCGAAGACCCGGTCTCGGCGCCGGTCCGGCCGCTCTCCTCGAACCCGAGCCGAGACGCGCAGCTGGCCCGCCGCCTTGCCTCCGGCACCGAGGTCACGGCCGACGGCAAGGTCTGCGTCAACAACGCGAACAAGTACGCCCGCCACTTCCTCTCCTTCGGCCTCGAAACCGACGAACGAAACGCCGAGTACGAAGCGCTTAACCACGGCGACTCCTCGGAAGTTCCCGAAGCCGACTCAGAACGGAAGGGCTACCGGCTCGGGGTCGCCGACAAGCCCGCCACCGACGCGATGGAGGAGGGCGGCCAGTACCAGCGCTTCCTGCTGGCGCTGGTCATCTTCGTCGGCGAGCTCGGCGCCTTCCTGCTGCTCGGCTCGCTCTCGGTCGGGATCATCCTCGCCCAGGTCCTGCTGCTCCTGTTGCTGGCCTTCGCCCCGGTGGCGCTGGTGGCGGCTGTCATCCCAGGTCGCGGCCACGCCTTCTTCAAAGGCTGGCTGGAGAAGCTCGCCGGCTACCTGCTGCGAAAGGCGGCCTACTCGCTGATCCTCGCTGTCCTCCTCGCGGTGGCCGGGGCGCTCGCCTCGGCGACCTCGGCGATGGGCTGGCTGATGTCCTTCGGGTTGCAGGCGCTCTTCTTCTGGGCGGTTTTCCTGCAGAGGAAGAGCCTCGCCGAGGGCCTGATCGGGATCGCCACCGGGCCGCGGACGCCGGGGAGCGAGGGCGCCGTCCGGCTCCTCGCGCTCTACGGCGGCGCCCGTATGGTCCGGCGAGCCGCGGGAG
Source organism: uncultured Actinomycetes bacterium (assembly GCA_963812845.1). Classification (GTDB taxonomy): domain Bacteria; phylum Actinomycetota; class Thermoleophilia; order Solirubrobacterales; family 70-9; genus VAYN01. The sequence continues at coordinate 233,146 of CAWEWQ010000001.1, forward strand.
GAACGCGCGGCCCGGGCGGCTCGGCCACGAGCCTTCCCGGACGGCTTGCGGGCGGGATCAACGCCCGCCTGCGCAGCGGGCGCGGAGCGGGGGCGGGTGCCCCCGGCTCGCCTGCCCCGCGCTTCGGCACCAGCTACAGCGCCCCGGTCGGCGGCGGTCACCCGCCCCTCGACGCTCCCTCGGATGTCGAGCGGCGACCTCGCCTGGCGGCGGCTGGCGGGGATGGCCGCCCCACGGGAGGGGCAAGCGAGCCCTCCGTCCCCGCCGATGGGCGTGCCGGTAAAGGCGCGAAGCGGCGGCGATCGCCAGAAGGCTCGGCGAAGAAGGAGAACTCAGCAACCGCGGCGGCCGACGCCGCCGAGAAGCGGCCAGCACCGGGGCGCTCGCAGCCCAGCCGGCCTGAGCGCCCGACGCGACCCTCGCCCTCGGCCGGAGCCCAGGCCGAAGGCGAGGCCGGGAGCGACCTCAGCGCCGAGCTGCGGGAGGAGCGGGAACGGCGCAGGCCGGCTTCCCAAGGCACGCCGCCGCCGGAGCCGCCGAAGGCGACGACGCCGAGGGTGGATGCTCCGGCCACCCCACCGAGGCGCAGGCGCCGCTGGCGGCGGGGGAGGGGCCGATGAGTCGCCGCGGACGCTCTCGCCTGTCTCTATGGCTCGGCGGGCTCGCTACGGTCGCGCTGGTCGGCGCGGTGAGCGTGGCGGGCGCGCTGATGGCGCTCCTCGGCGGCAACCTTGCCTGCCTTGCTCCGGGCGGCTCGGCCTTTGCCAACCCGCCGACCCGAGCCGCCGTCAAGGGGATTCCGCCGAAGAGGCTGCGCATCTACCAGGAAGCCGGCAGGCGCTTCGACGTCGATTGGGCCTTCCTCGCCTCGATCGGCTACCAGGAGTGCGACCACCGCGCCTGCGCCCACGTCTACCCCTCCGGCTGCGGCGGGCCGATGCAGATCGCGATCGTCCCCGAATCGGCCTGCAGCCCAGGGCCGGGACCGACGATCTGGGATCGCTACAAGGTCGATGCCGACGGCGGCGGCGCCGACCCCTTCGATGCCGCCGACGCGGTCTTCACCGCCGCCCGGATGATGCGCCCGGTATTCGGGCTGGCGGGCGACTCCTACACCGCCTATCGCCAGGTCGCCTGCAACTACTACGGCGCCTGCTCGGATTCCTCGGCCAACTACGCCGACGAAGTCATGCAGCGGGCCGTCGAATACGGCTTCCGCGGCAAGGGCTCGCCCCCGCCGACGAGTCCTGTCGCGACCGGCCAGGCAACGAGCGGCGGCGGCTCGGCCTGCGGCGGCTCCTCCTCAGGCGGGGCGAGCGGCAGCGAAATCGTCCGCATCGCCGAGAGCCAGCTCGGCACCGCCGAGAACCCGCCCGGCTCCAACTGCAACCCCTACGGCCCCTGCGAGCAGTGGTGCTCGCTCTTCGTCGCCTGGGTGTGGGAGAAGGCCGGTGTCCCGCTGAAAGGCGGCACCGCCCCCTATGCCTACTCGGGGACGATCTACGAATGGGCGAAGGCCCATGAAGGCGGCCCCTTCGCGGTAACGGCCCCCGGCGATCCGCCTCTCTCCACTCCCGAAGCCAACGGCGCCCGCGTCCTGCCGCCGAGCACGACGCCGGCACCGGGCGACGCCGTCCTCTATGGCTCCGGACCCGGACCTGAAGAAAGCGATCACGTCGGCATCGTCGAGCGGGTCTTCCCCGGCGGGCAGATCACGACGATCGACGGCAACTTCGGCGACCGGGTCGCCCGCTCGGGTCCGTTCCTGCCCTCAGAAGCGATGCGGTACGGGATGCCGGCGCCGATCTTCGGCTATGCGCAGCCGTCCGCCGCCGAAGGAGGGCAGGCCGGATGATCGACCGCCTCCGTGCCCTGCTCGACCACCCGCTCGACCCGGGGGCGGCGCGGGCGATCCTCGTCTTCGCCAGCGCGATCCTCGTCGGCTTCGCGGCGCTGCTCGTCCTTGCCGTCGGCCAGCCTGATCAGCCGACCTCGTCGTCGGGGAACCTCTCGGCGGTCGCGTCGTCTCCCGGCCTGGCCGCCGCGATCCAGCAGGTCGAAGACAACTCGGCCGAGGGCCAGGCAGCGCCCCGCCGGCAAGACCCCCAGGACGTAGAAGGCAGCGCCGCCGCCCGGCGGGCAGCTCGCGCCCTTAGCTCGCACCGGGCGATCCAGCACCTCCCCTACCGGCGCGGCGAGCTGGCGATCACCCTCGCCGGCGCCAGAGGCGATCGGGCGCTGCTGCGGGTGAGCGCTCCCAACCTGCGCGCGGCTCGCCGCGGCTGGAGGGCATTCCTGCGCCGCTACCACGACCGCGGCGAAGCGTACATCGCCCGCTTCGTAACCCACGGTGGGGGGAGGAGTCGATGAGCCCCGGCGTCGTCTCGCCGGTCGCCTCGCCCGGCGCCTCGCCGGTCGCAATCAATCTGCGCCGAAGGGCGGGCCTGCCGCAGCGCGGCGGCGACTGCGGCGCTGAGATTTTGCCGACAACTCTCCGTGACTCCGGGGTCGGTGCATGACCTCGCCTAAGCACTCCGATCCTCGGCCTCTGCTCGCGATCTTCGCCGCCCTGGTGGTGCTCTCCATCTCCTCGGCTATCTCGAACATCGACACCGGGGCGGTCCTCGATCTCGCGGAGCGTCTCGCCCCCTTCGCGCTCGGGGCCGTCGCTATCGCCTCCGCGCTGGCTCCACAGCGCATCGTTGCCACCCGCCGGACTCTGCGATCCCGGCGACTGACGGCCGTCGTCCCGGCCGATGAGTTCGACGCGAAGCCCGACGTCGTTCTCTCCTTCGCCGCCCAGCTCGCGTCCAGCGAGCGGAGCATCGCCGGCTGGCTAGATCGTCGGGCGAGCGCCCTGCGGGTGCAGCTCGCCTGCGACCAGGAGCACCGGCTCGTCTATCTGATCGAAGTACCCGACCGCGCCGCCGGGTTGCTGCGGGCAGCCCTTCGCAGCTACGAAGGCGTCGAGCTGCGATCCGCCGAAGAGGTGCTGGTCGCCAGCGGGAACGGCGCCGGGAAGGAGGAGGTCACGCTCCGGACCGAGCTGGTGCTCGCCCATCCGAGCATCGAGCCGCTGGCCCGGTTCGACGGCGATCCCGATCCGCTGCAGGCGTTCGCCGCGGCGATGGCCTCTCTCCATCCGGAGCGCGGCGAGGCGGCGACGGTCTGCCTCGATCTGCTGCCGGCAACCGGCCGGCGCCGCAGCCGGCTTCGTCGCCGCCTGGGCCGCCAGGCCCGGAGGCGCCACCGGGAGGGGCCGCGGTGGGGCGAGCTGCTCGGCGCCGAGCCTCGCGGCCGGGACCGAGCCCGCCCGGACGAGCTGGTCGACCGCCGCCTCGTCGGCCAGGCCCTCGACGCGAAGCTCCGCGATTCGGGGCCGCTGTTCGAGGCGCAGGTACTCCTGCGCTGCCAGGCCCCCGACCGCCCGCAGGCGAAGGCAATGACGAAGCAGATGCTTGCGGCCTTCGAGCCGCTCACCGACCGCAACTGGCTTCGGGCCTCGGGCCTGCCGGTGCTCGGTCTCGCTTTCCTCGGCTCCGACCTTCCCCTTCGACGTCGCAGCTTCGACCGCCGTCTCGCCAGCGGCTACTTCCGGCCCGCGCGGAAGATGATCCTGACGGCGCGCGAGGTGGCCGGCTTCCTGAAGCCGCCGACGGTCAACTGCCGTGCCGAGAACGTCCTTCGATCCGGCGCCCTGCTGGCACCCCCGCCGCCGCTCCCCACCTTCGACCCGAAACGCAGGGACCTGATCCCGCTCGGGAAGGTCAGCGGCGAGGATGGCGACCGCCTGGTCGGGGTCCGCGTCGCCGACACCTTCTTCAGCTACACCGCCGGCCGCTCGCGCTATGGCAAGACCGAGTCGGCGATCGTGCAGTTCGTCCACCTCGCCCGCTCCGGCTACGGCGGCTTCTTCCTCGACCCCCACGGCGACGCCCTCGACCGGATCGCGCCCTACCTCGCCGAGCCGGCGCTCGCCGAGCGCGTCGTCCGCATCGACCTGCGGCCCGGCGCCTCGCTCGATGAGCTGCCGGGCTGGAACCTGTTCGAGGTCGGCGGGGCGAACCCGGTCGAAGCCGAGGCGCGGGTGGAGGCGGTGGTCGACGCCTTCGCCTCGGCGCTCGAATGGGGCGAGCGATCCACCCGCGCGATCAACCTGACGACGCAGGCGGCCGCCGCACTGGCGAGGATCGCGCCGGTCCTCGCCGAGGACGGGTTGGCGCCGACGATCTTCCAGATCCCGACGCTGCTGAGCGACGCCGAATGGCGCGGGGACGTTCTTCCCTTCCTCCCGCAAGCCTCTCAGCGCTTCTGGCGGGATCGCTTCCCGCTGCTCGCGACCGACGCGATCACGCCGGTCACGAACATGATCGACCGGCTGCGGGCCTCGAGCGCGATCACCGCGCTCCTCGGTCAGGCCCGCACCACCTACCGGGTCCGCGAGGCGATGGACAAGGGGCTGATCGTGCTCGCCTGCCCCGGCGCCGGGGGCACCCGTGACCGCCTCGTCGCCAACCTGCTGGTCTTCGATCTCTTCCACGCTGCCCGCAGCCGCGCCGAGCTGGCGCCCGGCGAGCGGCGGCTCTTCTGGCCCTTCTTCGACGAGGTGCAGAGCTACGACGGCGCGGCGTCGGGGAACCTCGCCGCTCTGCTCGAGCAGAGCGCGAAGTTCGGGTTGCGCGCCCACTTCCTCAATCAGAACCCCGAGCGCCTCAGCCCGGCGACCCTGAACGCGCTGCTGACGAACCGCTCGCACCTCCTCGCCAGCGCGCTGAACTCGCACGCCGCCGGGCTGCTGACGAAAGAGTGGGCGGGTCAGCCGAGCCCGGCGGCGCTGACCAAACTCGACCGCTTCCGCTTCGTCGCCCAGGTTACGGATCGGGGTCGCGCGAGCCGGCCATTCGGCCTGCGGGGAGTCCGGCTCGAAGACGTCTTCGGCGACGCCGACAGCCCGCAGACTGGCGGCGATCACCCGAGCCCGAGTGGGTGCAGCGCGGCGGAGACCTTCGCCCGGCTGGAGCGCCACGACGAGCGAATCCGGGCCAAGCTGCGGGAGGCCAGAGGGCGGCGGCGCGGGGGCGGCGGTCCCGGCTCGGCCTCGGGGCCGGTCAGCCATCGGCGGAGGAAGTCGGAATGAGGAGGAGCGGCGGCCTCGCGGAGGCGGAAATCCTCGGCTCGCTGGCCCAGCACCGGGTCCTCTCGACGCCGCAGGTCCGAGCGATCCATCTGCCCGACTACAGCCCGCGCACGGCTCAGCGGATGATGGCCCGCCTCGGCGAGCGCGGCCTCGTCACCTTCGCCAGCCTGCCGGGGGTGCCGGGGGCGCCCCGGCGGCTCTGGTACCTGACCGAGGCCGGCGGCGGCGCGGCGCGGGACGCCGGCATGATCGAGCGGCTGCCGCGGCTGCTGAGCGCCGAGCAGGTCAACGGCCCCTTGCAGGCCCACACCCTTGCGGTCAACGACGCCGGCATCGCCTTCCTCGCCGCGGCCCGCCGACGTGGCGACGAATACGGCCCGACCTCCTGGCGCCACGAGGTCGGCCATCCCTTAAACGCCCGGCGCGGCCGGGCGCGTCGCTCGCTGATCGCCGACGCCGTCCTCACCTACGTTCGCATCGGCACCGAGGAGGTGGTGGTCGAGCAGCGCTTCTTGGAGCTGGACCGCGCCACGCTCTCGATCGACCGCCTGGCCGCCGAGCTGAGCCGCTACGCCCGTCTATATAAGGCGATCGGCAGCGACGGCGAGCCGGTCTGGGTCAAGCGCTACCCCTGGTTCCCGCCGGTCCTCTGCGTCCTCGCCGGGAGGGAGCGAGCTGCGCTCGAACGGCGCCGGGAAACGGCGGTGGCGATGTTGAGCCGCGACCGGGATCTCCTCGACACCCCGGAGGTCTCGATCCGGCTCTGCCTTGCCGCCGACCTCGCCGAGGCGGGACCGTTCGAGCCGATCTTCACCGACTTCCGCGATCCCGAGGAGCCGACCGACTGGCTGGTCGAGGGGGCGGGGGAATGACGCCGGGGCCGCGGAAGATCGCGGGTGCCACCTTGCTCGAGGGCGATTGCTTCGAGGTGCTGGCGACCCTGGAGCCCGAAAGCGTCGACGCGATCGTCACCGATCCGCCCTATGCGATCGGCCAGCTCGTCGGCGAGCGCTGGGACGAGGCCGGCATGGTCCGGACCGCCCGCGCCAAGGGCAAGCGGCTCGGCCCCGGCGAGGCGTTCGAGGCGTGGTGTCGCGAGTGGGGCGAGGGGTGCCTTCGGGTTCTGAAGCCGGGCGGCCACCTGCTCGCCTTCAGCGCGCCGCGCACCGCTCACCGGCTCGCCTGCGGTCTCGAGGACGCCGGCTTTGAGATCCGGGATGCGCTGATGTGGCTGTACGGGACCGGGATGCCGAAGTCGCACCGCATCCCCGGCGGATTGAGCACGACTCTCAAGCCGGCTTACGAGCCGATCGTCCTCGCCCGCCGCCCGCTGCAGGGAACGACGAAGGAGACGCTGGCCGCCTTCGGCACTGGGGCGCTCAACACCGACGCCTGCAAGGTGAACGGGCGCCATCCCGCCAACGTGCTCCTCAGCCACGAGCCGGCCTGCCGGGAAGGAAGGTGCGCCGCGGGCTGCGTTGCCGCGCTGGTCGACGCTCAGGCCAATCAGCGCCGCCGCGGCTCCGGCACCAGCGTCGCGCCGAGCCGCATCTTCTACTGCCCGAAGGTCAGTCGCGCCGAGCGCGACGCCGGCTGCGAGCACCTGCCCCAACAGGTCCTCGACCACTTCCCGCGGGCAGCCGGCGGCAAGGCGGGGAAGACCGCCCGCAACCCGCATCCGACCGTGAAGCCGCTCGCGCTGATGCGGTGGCTGGTGCGGCTGGCCTGCCCGCCAGGGGGCCTCGTGCTCGACCCGACCTGCGGCTCGGGCAGCACCGGGGCGGCGGCGCTGCTGGAGGGCCGGCGCTTTCTCGGCATCGAGCTCGACTCCACCTATATGGAGGTCGCGGCGGCCCGGATCGCTCATTGGGCGCCGGAGGGTACGTCGCAGCCGAGGGTGCGCCGAGGCCCTTTAGGCAAAAGGAGGCGGCGATGACGGGTGCCGAAATCGTCGCCACCGGGGGGCTGCACATCGCCCCCGAGTCGATCGAGACGATTGCCCAGCGGGTAACCGAGCTAGTCGCCGCTGCCGCTGCCGAGCCGGCCTTGCTGCCCGAGCACCTCACCGCCGAGGAGGTATCGCGCTGGTGGGGGGTCAGTCGCCGCTGGGTCTACGACCATGCCGACGATCTCGGTGCCCGGCGCCTCGGATCGGGCCGGCGCCCCCGCCTCCGATTCGATCCCGATGAGGTTGCGGAACGCCTCGGGCCGCCCGACGACCGCGGTCGTGGCGGCCCCGATATGCGGGGATCGCGGGCGAATGCCGGGGGTTACAAATCCGGCTCGCTTTGTGCGCCGAGCAGAGCTACTGTCGGTCGGCGAAACAAACGAAGGCCGGGGCGGGCGGTATGAACGCCCCCCCGACCAGGCGCCGGTTATGGCGGCGCAACAGCAAGGCTAGAACCCATCCGGCCTATTTGTTGCCAGCCCCACTCCGGCACCGGAACGGAGGAGGCCGGTAATGGCGGCGAAGGCTAGGGGCGAAGTGATCGAAACCCCCCTGAAGAGCGGGATGAGTTTCGCGCTTCGGTTCCCGGCGTATGGCGAGCGGCCCTACGTCACCCTCGGGTTCGATCACGAAGGCTGGACCCCGGAAGCGGCCCAGGACAAGTTGGACGACATCCTCGCCGAAGTGCGGCTCGGGATTTGGATTCCGCCGAAGAAGAAGCGCCGCCAACAGACCGGAATCGCTGACGCCCCAGCGCAGGACGAGGTCGTCTACTTCGGCCCGTTCGCCATCGACCTCGTTGATGCGCGGGAGGGCCAGGTCAGCGAGAACACGACCGCTCACGAGAGATGGGCGCTCAGTCACTTGCTGCCCTTCTTCGGCGATTGGCCGCTGCCAGAGATCGACGCGGAAGCGATTGACAACTACCGCGCTTTCAAGGTCAAGGAGTCGGCGGCGCGGGCGCGGGCGATCGAGCGGGGCAAGCCCCAGCGGAACGACTGCAATCAAATCCTGAGGCCGCTTTCACCGCGCTCGATCAACAAGACGATCGACACTCTCCAGTTCATCCTCGGGGTCGCCCTTGAGCGGAAGCGCGTCACCGGCGTTACCGAGAACGCTGCCATCGGCAGGAAACGGCGCATAAAGCCGCCGCCCAAACGCCCGGTTCACCTCGACTCCGCCGGGCAGATCGAGGCGCTGCTGGAGGCGGCGGCGGCAATGGACCGCGACCCGCGGAGGCGGGGGACTGAACGGCAGGCGATCCTCGCGACGCTGATCTTCGCCGGCCCCCGCGCCCATGAGCTGTGCAATCTGCTGTGGCGCGACGTCGATCTCGCCAACGGCCGGATCTTCGTCGGGCGATCGAAGACCCAGGCCGGCCTTCGCGAGATCAAGATGCTGCCGATCCTCCGAGACGTGCTCGCCGCGCACAAGGCGGCCACCTATCGAGGGAACCCCGACCACCACGTCTTCCTCAACATCTCGGGCGGGGTCTTGAACAAGGACACCCTTCGCACCGGGGTCTTGGTCGCGGCCTTCGAGCAAGCCGACAAATTGCTCAGGTCCCGCGGGCAGATTCCGCTCCCCGCCGGCCTCACGGCTCACAAGCTCCGCCATACCTTCGCCTCGGTGCTGGTCGCGATCGGCGAAGACCCGGTGACGGTGATGAGGCAGCTCGGCCACAAGGACGCGGCCTTCACGCTTGAGGTCTACACCCACCTGATGAACCGCGATCCCGAGGAGCGGAATCGCCTGAAGGCGTTGGTCCGGGGGGAGCGGGTCGCCGCCCAGCCCGCGCCGATGCCAGCCCAGCTTGACTCGACGGACTACGAGCTGCCAGTCCTGCGCGCGCTGATCGAGCGCGGTGGCGGCGCACCCGCCCACGAGATCATCGCCGCGGTCGGCGAAGCGATGGCCCCGCGCCACAGCACCGTCGATACCGAGGCGCTTCCCAGCGGGGCGCCCCGCTGGGAAGCCCGCACCCGAAAGGCCCGATCCCGGCTCGTTGAGCGGGGCTGGGTCAAATCGAAATCGCCCCGCGGACAATGGGAGATCACGAAGGTCGGCAGCGCCAAAGTGCGCCGCGACGAACAGAAAGCGAATCGAGGTCGCCGGCTCCGATCCTTGCCTGTTGCCGCCGAGCCGGAGCTGGCGGTGGCGGCATGACGACCCACTGGATAGAGGTAGACGGCGAGGTAATCGGCGCGATCAAAGACGCAGCCGAGCCCTTCGTAGATAACCCAAACCGGGTCCTTCGGCGGCTGCTCGGGTTGCCGACCGTCGACAACGATCGAACTGCAGCGGTGCCGTCGAGCATCCCGCGGGTGCCGAGGGGGTCGCTTCTGCCGCTGCCTGAGTTCGAGGTGCCGATCCTCCTCTCCATCTCGGAAGCGGGCGGGTCGGCTCCGCGATCGACCGTGATGGTTTCAGTCGAGATGGCGCTTGGGGATCGGCTGACGGACCTCGACCGCACGCCGATGAGCAGCGGCGGGATGCGCTGGCGAGCGCGGGTCGATCAGGCTCGTAACGAGCTGGTCAAGCGGGGCCTTCTCGAATCAAGCCTCCCGGGGGTCTGGAAGCTGACCGAGGCAGGCATCGAGTACCTGGATCGCCGGCTCAAATCGAAGGCAGCCGCTGAGCGGAGGGCCGCATGATGAGCACCGCGACGCTCGGCATCCTGATCCTCGGCGCGCTTGCGCTTTGGTTCCTCGGCGGGTTCGTGTTCCGGCTCGTCGGGCTGTTGATCTTCCTCGCGGGGGCTGTGGGTGTCGCGAGCGGCAACGCGAGCGGCATCCTCGTCGCCGCCCTCGGAGCCCTCGGATGGCTGGCGGGTCATTGGCACTACGCCCTCCGACATCAGGAATACAAGAGCCCGCTCGCCCGTCGCCTGTTTTCTCGGCGGCCGCTGGCATGGCTCGACCCGACCCGAGATTGGTCGGTGCCGATCGACCGCGGCGGGAGGTGGTCGCGGTGACGTGCTCCGGCTCGCCCCATCGTTTTCAGTCAGGCAACCCGAAGGAGGAGGCCATGCCCGCACTAGCCGATCCCGACACGATGAAACTGGACGAGAAGATCGCGCCGATTGATCTCTCGACCGAGACCGCCGTTGCGGAATGGTTCCGCGCGCTGCGGGTGCGGGGGATCAACTTCCACCCGGAGGAGAGCTTCGCCGAGCTGGTCAACGGCGAGACCGGGCGACCGCTATTCAGCGCCGAAGATGCCGAGCGCCTCGACGCCCTGATGGGGCTGGCTTACGAGGTCTGCGATCCGTGCGGCGTGGCGCTGCGGTTGATTCGAGAGCCGGATGGCGGTCCGGCGCGGACGCAGTCGAACACCGAAGGGCCGCAGCCCGAGTTCAGAGAGTCCGAGTACGGCAGCAAGATCGATGTCACCTTGATCAGGGGGTTTCTGCGGTCGGCCCTTGGCGACGACGCGGTCGTTGACAAGGTGAACGAGCTGATCTTCGACCACGTCGCGGGCGGGAAGTATCACCGCACGGTGGTCGCCAACTCGCTACCGGGCTTCGTCAACGAGATCCTCGAAACCGCCACCGGGGCTGACTGGCAGGCGGTCGCGGACGACTTGATCGCCGAGGGCCGCGCCCTTCTTCAAGAGGGCGCTTGATGCCGGAGATCGGGAACGCGATTCCTCGGGGGTCGGACCGAGGCGGTGGGTGGGGACCCGGCCACCCGGCTCCGGCCCCCGAGGAATCGCGTTTCTGCTCGGCAGGAGCGGGCGGCCAAGACGCGAGGCTGCGATGAGCAACCCGCCTCGCCACATGCGCCCCATTGTCTTGTACGTGCCCGCCGGCAGCCAGTCGACGGCGCGGATTCCTCGCGGTTCAGCGCTCGTCGCTCAGCCGCGGTGCGGGGCGCATGAGATCGAGGTCTACTTCGAGGGCGCAGCACCGGGGCATCGTGGTCTGCGGACCTTTGCCGATCGGGCGCTATCGGCAAGCGGCCGGCTGCTTGAGCGCGCGGTCTTCGGCGGCTGCCTTCTTGTGCCGCCCACGGCGCTAACGGTCGTCGGCGTTGTCAACTTTCCAACCGGCACGGTCGAGTTAACGGGGCCTCATTCGCAGCGCGCCCTCGCCGGCTGGTTGGCCTACCGCAGCTCGCCACCGCCTAGTTGCGGGAATCGGGAAGCACCATCGCCGAGAACCCGACCAGCCCCACCGCGACCTGCACCGGCCAGCTCAAGCCCACGCTCCTCCGGATGGTGCTGACACGCGGAGGGATCACCGAGGATCGCGAGCCTATTGGCGGCCTTTAGCTCCCTGGGGACTGACTCAACGAGCCCGAGCCGATCTCAAGCTCCCGAAGGGACTCTATGGCCCGAGTGCTGAGGTCCTCCCAGCCGAGCAGCAGCGAGCCATACTCGGCGACAGCAGCATCGTTTCCTGCTTGAACCGCCAGCCGCTGGTCCCGCAGGTGGCTCGAGAGACCCACCGAGCGGTCTAGCTCCGTGTCCCTGAATGCCTCCACGTAGGCCGCCCAATAGACGTGCCGCATGGGCTCAAGCTGATCCAAGGCATCCTCTGATCGCTTCAAGTCATTACCAAGGATCTCGCGCTGACGATCATATTCCCCTGGATTTGCCGATTTTCCCTGGAGCTCTCGCAGAACCAAGAGGAAATCCATCTGGCGCGCTCGCCGTAGCCAGTAATCTCCCAGGTAGTCCATCTTTTCGCGCTCGCTTGAGTGCTTGTGCCGGACGCTAAGGCCGTGTAGCCAACCGCGCCCCCACCGGACAGCGAGCGCAAGGAAGAGGTAATCGGTGCCAATCGTGTCCGCGTTCACTGGCGCCGGAAAAGCGACGGCCGGCAAGGTGCGGAAGGCGCAGTTCCCGAGATCGGGGTAGGCGCCATGACTAATGCCGCCGGGATCGCGCTTCGGCGGTTCCGATGCCCTGGGAATTTGTTCTTTGATGATGCTCTGCTGTCCAATCGGCGGGACACCATGCGTCGCGAGCATCAAGCGAAGACGCTCTTCGTCGCCGGCGAGCGGCCCCACTGCCACGTTCCAGTTCCCCCAATAGTTGCCCCCGGCGACATCGCAGCCCGCTTCCAGGCCTGCCAGCTCGTAGTCGACCGAATAGGCATCCCAGGCCACGAACTCCTCGGGCATCTTGGTATCGGAATCGCGGCGATGCACCACCTCTGCATTCAGAGCGCCAGCAATCAGCGCGACCCTGTTGAAGGCTCGTCCGTAATTCAGCGAGTCGCCCTGGAATAGCGAGCGCGCGTAGCTCGGCCAGTTGCCTTCGCCAGCTATGCGAGACCAATCCTCGTCGGTGATGACGGTGCTGGCGCAACCGATGTCCGTCGCAACTTCATCGACAGCTCGCCGATGGGCGTCCGTCACCCCTGGCGGAAGCGGCCGGTCCTCGAGCAAAAGGATGTGGACCTCTCTGTGGCGTGCAAGTTTTCGGATTTCCTCGCGATAGGACTCAATGGACTCAGCGCAGGGCCGGTCGGTTGGAATCGCAAAGAGATGGAGTGGCTGGCTCATTGGCGGAGAATCTTTTCATATCGGAACGTCTTTATGACTACTTAGGTATTGTCGCTTCCTCGCGCACTACTTGAGCATCATGCATCCCGATCGGCTGATTCCTCCACTCCTGGCATCCGACGCCAAGATCGGCATCGTTGCCCCTTCCTCCGCAGTCGCCGCGGAATGCCCGAGGAGGTTTGAGCGAGGGATCGCTGGCGTCGAAGCGTTGGGGTTCCAGGTCAAGGTCGCAACCCACGCCAGGGCACGATCCAGCCTTGGATACACGTCGGCCAGCCCGCGAGACCGCGCGGAGGACATCAACCGCATGTATGCCGACCCCGAGATCGATGCTCTGCTCACGACCATCGGCGGCTATGGCGCCAATCACATCCTCGAGCACCTCGACTTGGACGCGATTGCTGCAGCGCCGAAGTTTCTCATCGGCTACAGCGACACCACGGTCCTCCAAGCAGCGCTTTGGCAAGCACTCGGTCTCATCTCCATCGCAGGGCCTGCGCTCTTACCGCAGTTTGGCGAGCCCGGAGGGCTACACCCTTTCACTGCAGGAGCATTCAGGCAGGTCGTCCAGAGTCCTCAGCCACCTGGTGCGCTTCCCTCGTCTCCACGACTTGTGTCGGAGATCCAATCCTGGGATGTGGATGACTCCCGGCCCCGCGAGGAAGCCTCCGTTTCCGGACCACGAACCCTGGTGCCAGGCACCGCGGAAGGCTGGCTCGCACCCGTCAATGTCGAGTCCTTGCTCGCTTTGGCCGGTACGAGTTGGTTTCCTGATCTTGAAGGAGCCCTGTTGGTCTTGGAGGCAGCCGAGACCACCCCTGCGCCGAGGTTCCACCAAGGTCTCCATCAGCTCCGGCAATTGGGGGTATTCGAAAAGCTCGTAGGGATGGTCATCGGTAGGTTCGACCCACGCTCAAACTGCCCACCGAAGATCTTGGATGCGTGTCTCAGAGATGTGCTCGGCCCATCCCAACTGCCGGTGGTCTGCGATCTCGACTTCGGACACACTGACCCGCTACTAAGCCTTGCGTGGGGAGTCAATGCGGCCCTCAGGGCCTCGCCTGGGGCGCCCCAGCTGACGGTTAAGGAGGCGGCGGGCGCGATGCCGATCAAGGACGCTCGGGCAAGGACGGGGGTATCCGCATCTCATCGCTGAAGCCAACCAAGCAAGAGGCTCCAGCTCTGCGCCCGCCCCAGGCCTGGCGAGAGCCAGACAGCCATTACCTCACGGTGATCAGCCACCCGTGGTACGCCCTGCTCCTGAGGTTGTTCGATGGTTTCCAGTACGCCACGTCGGCGTTCTGGCGCGAACGGAACGTGTTTTCTGCTCCGCTCCCGGTTACCACTGGCTCCATCTCCTCACCAATGGGGCTCGGAAGCGACTCCTCTCCCGTCAGCATCACCTTGGCAGGAGTTGAGACCTACCTGGCGGACTCACAGCAGTTCGCCTTGGAGTTCCTGTGTCGGCTGACACCCAACGGGTGCTACTACGTGATGCCTTCCTTTCGTGGCGAGCAGAACGACTCCCGACACCTCGGTCAATTCATGCATTCAGAGGCCGAGATTCCTGGGAAGCTCGACGACGTCATTACGATCGTTGAGGATTACCTCGTAGCGTTGGCCCGCTTCTACCTCGAAGAGTTCTCGGTCGACCTTGAGTCCGCAATAGGCGACATCAACCACATCGAGGTGCTGGCGGCAGGATCGGGCACGTTCAGGAGGATGACCTTCGAAGAGGCGGTCGAGGAGCTACGAGACTGCCCTGGGGGGATCTTCGAACACCCAAGTGGCGAGTGGCGGAGCCTCACGACTAAGGGCGAGCAGGTACTCATGGCGCGACTCGGCGAATTTACCTGGGTCACCCACTTTGACGCTCTGGCCGTACCGTTCTATCAAGGAGTGCGAAACGAATCTTCAGGCCGAAGTGTCGCCAAAAATGCCGACCTGCTTTTCGGGATTGGAGAGACGGTAGGTGCTGGGGAGCGACATCCGTCGGCACCTGATCTGCGGCGGGCTCTAAGGCAACATGAGGTCTCTGAGGCCGACTACTCTTGGTATGTCCGTCTGCGCGAGGAGCAGCCGCTTCAGACGGCTGGCTTCGGAATGGGTGTGGAGCGATTTCTTCTTTGGCTGCTCCGGCACAACGACATTAGGGATGTGATGCTGCTCGCTCGCGCTAACGGGGTGAACATTGTCCCCTGAAGAGGGGATGGCTGCCCGTACCTTGGAACTGTCGCGGGCGTTTGAAGAGCACTTCCAGCAACTCGGTCTCACGAAGACGAAGCCGTCGACGATCGTCTCCAAGGTAGATCCCTCCGTTCGCTTCATTGGAGCCGCAATCAGCACCCTGAAGCCGATGCTCCTGTCGGACGAAGTTCCTCCGACTGGTGTCTTTGTGACGCAGCCTGCGATACGAACGCGCTGCCTGCCGGAACTCGCCGATCCCGGATCGCGCTATCCGTGGTCTTCGTACTTCTTGGCCTTTGGTGCTCTGGTTGTTCCGGAGGCGATCGGCGAACTCGCGGACAGGGCTGAGACCTTCCTGCTGAATGGCCTTGAACTATCTGAGCATCGGCTCCTCTTCAGGGTCGCCTCTTGCGATCGAGACCTGCAGGAACTAGCAACGCAACTACGTAGTCAGGTCGAGGTCAACGGGTACGCGCAGGCGAACTACCGGCACCGATTCGGGCCAGAGGGTCTGACCGGACGCAATTTCAACTTTGCGATCTTCGTCGACGAAGTCCCGCTCGATGTCGGAAACCTGATCCTCATCGAACGCGGAGGGAAAGTAGTAGGCGCAGAGGTGGCATTTGGAGCTTCGGTTCTGCTGGCCAGGGCTCTCGGACTCAACCACCCGGCGGCCGCCTCTCCGCTTGCGGATCAGATGCAGGTTCGGACCTGGGATGAGGTGAAGTGCATCAATGCCCTAGAGGTATGCATCGCCCTGGCGAGTGAGGGGTTGCGGCCGGCTGGGCGGGGCAGAGGCCGTGTCTTTCGTAGCTATTTGGAAGTGCTCGCAATTGTCCGCATGCGTGCCGGGCTCTCGTTGGATCAGCTGACTTCGGTCGTCGAAGGAGGAGAGATGGTCCTTTCCCGCGTCGTCCATTCCCGCGAAGCTGTAGCTGCTGCTATTCGCGCTCACCTGGAAGCGCAAAAGAGTGGCGCGTCAGAACCCGCCCCGGCGGAGCGCGCGGCGGCACTTGCCGCTTTCGATGACGCGATTGCGGTCTGACCAGCCCGAGAAGCGCCGCCCGTTCGTCGTCAGCACGAAATGGATCGAGCTTGGGACTCCTCTACCGCGAAGACTGATTGGTTCACAAGTGACGCTTGGTTCCCGTCACGGCTGGCTCGCGATTGCAGCCCACTCTATAGGCCCACTATGGGGCGAGCCGGAAATGGACCGACATCCCGCACCTAAGAAGTAGATGAACATCGGGACTCAGAATCTTTTCGATCCCTCATTTCCGGCGACGAGCCGGTGCGTAATAGATGAACAAATAGGTCGCGTCCCATAACGCGACCAGACAACAAAGGAGAGTTATGAATGACCATTGCAGTAATCGCGGCCGCGATCACGCTGGCTCCCGGCACTGCGGGCCTCCTGGCCGTCGGCATCGCCGGATTCGCCTACCAGCTCGGGAGGGACGTCGGGCGACGCAGCGGCTGAGATAGCCGGTCGAGTCCGCACGCGGGTGATGCGCCCAGCCCGAAACGCTGGCGCATCACCCGCTCCGGAAGCATCCACGTCGTTCAGCAATGGGTCCCTAAACGCCAATCTCGACCCCTAGGCTTCCGAGCGATGTCGACAGACCCGATCCTTCAGCGCATCAGTGCCGCCAGCTGGACCGACGTTCCCGAGCCGACGGTCTGCTCGCAGCTGATCATGCCCGTCCTCATGCTCCTCGGCTACGGGCAGCACACCCTTCATAGGGTCGTCGAGCAGGAGACCTACAAGCTCTCGGACCCGACCATCATGAAGGGCAGTCGACGGGTGAGGCTCGACTATCAGCCGAGGGTCTACGAGGAGGGACTCTGGGTGATGGAGGCCAAGGGGACGGAGGTCGAGGTGTCTCCCAAGACTCTTGGGCAGGTCCGCGACTACGCGATTCATCCGGAGGTGAGAGCGGCATTGATGGTTACCGTCGACCGGGCGGGCTTTCGGATCTTCGATCCGTGGGATGAGCATTGGGATACCCCTCTCCTCAGCGTCTCCCCGGAGGAGGTCCCGGCGCGGATCGAGGAGCTTCGCGCCGTGCTCGCGGTAGATCGGGTCGGCGACTTCGTGCGCCGTCGGCATCTCGATCATCTGCGCCGCGCCCTTTCGGCGTCGCTCGAGTTCGGCGTTCTCCTCGAGGCCGAACGCGAATTTCGCGAGCTTCTCGACGAGGCACGGAAAAGCATCGACGCGAAGCGGATGGCGATCTATAAGAAATCGCGAGAGGAAGCCGAAGAGCTGCACCAGCGCGTACTGGTAAACAGCGGCGCGTGGGGAGTCGCCCAGCACCACAACAGCGCTTGGGCTGACTCGGTTGCCTCGACCCACGACCTCGCCAAGGCCGTGATGGCCCAGGAGGAGCGCCAGCGCCCGACGCAGATGCTTCAGGTGAGACAGGCGATCGAGGCGGTCTTCAAAGGCCGCTGCCCGGAGGGCGCAGTCCTCTACCGACCACTCTGGTGGCTCCACGTCATCATCCTCGCCGGCTCGCTAGAGCTGCGTGGCAAACCTGGGTGCGAACCCTACGCGCTCGACATGGCCCGCCAGGCGATCCGCGACACGCTTCTTTGCTTCCCCGACGATGAGGTCGCTGCCGCCTCGTGGCGCTTTCAACGGGCTTTCATCCCCCTGGCGGCACGTCTCCTCTCCGCCGAACCCCTGGAGGATCTCTCGGCCCAGGCGAGGTCGCGGATGAGCGCCGAGGATCAGATCCGCTGGCGCATGGACCCCACCTGGTTTCTGATGCATGGAGTGACGGCGAGCACGATCCGCAAACTGGCCGAGATCGATCCGTGGAGCGTGGAGCAACTCAAGCGGGAGACGGCCGGGGCCCAAGAGGCGTTCGCGAACCTGCCACCTCCTCAAGGCGAATGGGTCGGCCCGATCGGGGACCCGTGGCTCGGGACCTGGAAGGACGTCGACCACCTGCAGATGTGTGCCCTGGCCGTGCTGGGCGACGACCCGAGCGCCGATGACCTTCTCCAGGACGAGGATGTCGCTGCGGCGATCCTCCGCGCCGCCGACTCGGAGCATCAGATCCTGAGTCGGGTCGGCGAACCTCTCGCCAAGCGGCTCGGACTCGCGTAGTTGACGTTCGCATGAGATCGAATCGCTTGGCCGGGATTTAAACCCTGGGTCACCCGATCAGGCAGAAATCGGCGTTTCTGCCTGAACACCCCGATAATCGCCGCATATCCGCGTATATCTGGCTCGGTCGGCGGCAAACCGCGACGGGCGCAAAGCCGCTCCTCGTGCGGGATTCGGGCGATGGCGAGTGGCCAGCGGCGTAAATCGCACCCAGGAGGTCGGCGGTTCGAATCCGCCTAGCTCCATCGGAGGAAGTGGCTGCACGTCGCAATATTGGTTTTCGGCAACCGTTTGAACCGAGACCCAAAATCCGCTCCCGATCAGGCAGAAACTGCCTGATGGATGTCACCTATGCGGGGATTTGCGGCGATTGCCCTTAATTCCGCTCGCCTGATCAGGTTCGCATGGCGACGCTCCAGCGGGATCAGCCTTGGGAACGCAACCGGTCTCCTCTCTAGATTGGAGTGGTACCAATGGATTACTGGACCAATGAATCGGTACTTGAGTTCGCTGGCGGGGAGGATCCGATGGAGGCGATCGAAGCCACCGCCAGAGATGCCGTCTTCCAGGCGGTCGAGGCCGGTTGGGAGGGACCTCCATTCGATCCCTTCGAGCTAGCGCGCCTACGGGGGATCGAGCTGGTGCCGAGGAACGAGCTGCGAGAGGCCCGCACCGTCGCCAGCGAAACCGGGCTGGCGATCGAGTACAACCCGACGCGGCCCCGCGATCGAGTGCGTTTCTCGATCGCCCACGAGATCGCCCACTCACTGTTCGGGGATGTGGCGCGGGAACCTCGCTATCGCCACAACCCAGCCGCGGGTCCTGCGGACGGATGGCAGCTCGAGATGCTTTGCAACGTCGCCGCCGCCGAGATCCTGATGCCGACTGAAGTGTTCGGAGAGCACACTCGCAGACCAATGCGCATCGAGCAGGTGCTTGAACTTCGGGAGGTCTTCGGAGTCTCGATCGAGGCGCTGATGCGACGTGCGACGAAGCTCGCTGAGCATCCGATCGCGATGTTCGCTGCCGCGAGAACCGATCCCGACTCGCTCAGCTCAGGGTTCCGCATCGACTACACCGTTCCGTCACTCGCCTGGTCGGCGCCCATCCCGCGTGGGGCGCAGCTCGCGACAGAATCGGTGCTGGCGGACTGCACCGCCGTCGGCTTCACGACGAGGGGAGAAGAGCGCTGGCCAGGATCGCAGCAAGCCTTATCGGTCCAAGCAATCGGGACGCCTCCATTTCCGGGTCAGCTCCTTCCCCGGGTCCTTGGCTGGGTCATCCCGAAAGGTATGACGGCCGAAAAGAGAGTGGGGATCGACGAACGCCACGGAGACGCGACCGATCCTGGCGGGAATGGCAACCGAGTGATCGTCCACCTAGTAAACGACCGCACCCCAAACTGGGGCGGTCAATTCGCCCGCGCGTTGCGTGAACGCCATCCTGAGGCCCAGGAGGATTTCCGCGACTGGGTGAGCACGGATCCGGAAAATCTCACGCTCGGTGCGGCGAGGATCTTCGCGGTCCACCCGGGCCTCTCGGTAGCCACGGTTGTCGGTCAGAAGGGATATGGACCCTCGAAGAATCCACGTATCCGCTACGGCGCGGTGCGCAGCGCGCTGGATCGGATCACCAAGCACACGAAGCAGACCGACGCGAGCCTTCACATGCCGCGGATCGGAGCGGGTCAGGCCGGCGGGCGTTGGCCCTTGGTCCGCGAGATCCTCGAGGAGGTCGCCATCAGAGCCGGGGTCCCCGTCACCGTCTACGTCCCTCCGGGGCAGCGGATCGTCGAGGATCCTGAGCCCTTCACCGAGCTGCGGCTCGATATCTAGTCCTATGTCCGGCGTCGTCGTCGTCCTCTCGGGTCCGGTGTCAGCGGGAAAGACGACCCTTGCCCGAAGGCTCGCCAAGCGCTTCGGCGCTGAGCACCTGAAGACGAGCCGGCTGCTGAAGGAGATCTCCGGCGGGCAGGTGAAGGCCGAGCGACGCGCGATGCAGCAATTGGGATCGCGCTTGGATCGCGAGACGGACGGGTCTTGGGTCGAGAAAGGCTTCGCCCGCAAAATTGAAGCAATGGATGTCGGCGCCGTCATCGTGATCGACGCGGTGCGGACGATCGAGCAGATCGAGGGCCTACGGAGCGGGCTTTCGCGGACGGTGGTACACGTCCATCTGGAAGCACCGCCAGAGATCCTCGAAAATCGATATGCACACAGGCGGGGGTTGAGCTTCACCGAGCGGGCGACGTACGCTGAGGTGCTTTCGAACAGAACGGAGAAGCGCGTCCCCAAACTGGCCCGGGAGGCGGACGTCGTGATCGACACCGGCACGAGCACGAGAAAGGATGTAGCGGTTCGCGCTGCCAGCTACCTCGGCCTGAACGCGCGCGACCCCGGCGCAGTGGTCGACGTGATCGTGGGCGGCCAATTCGGCAGCGAGGGCAAGGGCAACATCGCCTACGCGATCGGACCCGAGTACGACCTGCTCTGCAGGGTCGGCGGGCCGAATGCTGGCCATAAGGTCCCGCTAGAGAAGACGTTGACCCATCGCCTACTGCCCTCGGCAACGCTCTCAAGCCAAGCACCGATTCTGATCGGACCCGGCGCGGTGCTAGACACCGATGTCCTTTTCAAAGAGATCGGCGAATCAGAGGTCGAGTGGGGGCGGCTCCACATAGACCCACAGGCAATGATCATCCGTGGAGAGGACAAGGTGGCCGAGGGGGGCGTGGTCAACGACATCGGCTCGACCGGGAAAGGTGTCGGGGTCGCGACCGCCCGGCGGATAACCGACCGTGGCAAGAAGATCGAGCTCGCCCGCGACGTGAAGGCTTTAAAGCCGTATCTCGCGCCGACCGGAGATATCCTCACCGACGCTTATTCGGCGGGATCCAGGATTCTGCTCGAGGGCACCCAAGGCTCTGGCCTCAGCCTCTATCACGGCAGCTACCCGCACGTCACCTCCCGGGACACGACGGCAGCTGGGTGCCTGGCGGAGATGGGCATCTCTCCGTCACGGGTGCGGCGCGTAATTATGGTCTGCAGGACCTACCCGATCCGGGTGCAGAGCCCGAAAGCGAAGGGCAAGCACTCGGGCCCGATGTCTCAGCCGACCACCTGGAAGAAGATCGCGATGAGGTCCGGCGTCGAGCACCGGGAACTTCTTCAGGTCGAGAAGGGCTCGGTCTCCAACAAGCGGCGGCGGGTCAGCGAGTTCGACTGGGACCTGCTCCGCCGCAGCTCCGAGCTAAACGGAGCGACCGACATCGCGCTGACCTTCGCCGACTACCTCGATGTGAAGAATCGCGACGCGAGGCGATTCGACCAGCTGCAACCAGAGACGATCCAGTTCATCGAGGAGGTCGAGCAAGTGTCCGGCGCGCCGGTTTCACTCATCTCCACTCGGTTCCATCTGCGAAGCGTGATCGACAGGCGCGCGTGGTAGGAACCCGGGTATGAGACCAGAGGAGATCGCCACGCACTATCCGCGCCTATTCCACATGGCAAACGTCGGCTCGTGGCCGAGCATTCGCCACCATGGCTTGCTCTCGACGCAGGCGCTTGTTGACCTCTACGGGGTCGATGGTGAGCTGCGCGAGAGAATCCTTCGCTCGCGTCGGAATGAGTCGATCCCGCTCGAGCGCGAGGGCCTCACCAGGGCAGTCGTCCGCGATCAACTGCCCCTCCGAGAGAAATCGCTCGAGCAGTGTCTCACCGACATGACGCTCGAGGAATGGCTTGAGACGCTCAACTCGCGGGTCTTCTTCTGGCTTGACGAGCCCCATCTCGAGAATCTCCTCGGCGCTCGCGCCTATAAGGCGGACGCCCACGATGTGATCACCGTCGACACCGCAGCACTGGTCGAGCGGGACGGGGCGAAGATCAGACTCTCACCGATCAACTCAGGATCAACCCTCTACACGCCTAGCCCGCGCGGCTCGCAGACGTTCATGCCGATCGCCGACTATCCGTTTGCCGAGCGCCGGCGCGCGCGGGGCAAGGAAGCGATCATCGAGCTCGCGGTCGAAGGCGGAGTCGAGCAGATCGAGGAGGTCGCCTTGAAGGCGGAGAGACGTCGGTGCGGCGGCGTGATCGAGGAGGTGCTGTGGGAGCACCCATGATCATCTCGCTGGAGGGTCTCCCCGGCTCAGGCAAGACCACCACCGCCAAGCTGCTCGCCGAGACGGTAGGCATGGAGTATGCGCATGAGCGCTCGGCGACCGTCCCGTTCCTCGACGACTTCTACTCCGATGTCGAGCGCTACACGTTCGAGACTGAGCTCTGCTTCGTCCTGGTCCATTACCACCAGTACCGCGATCTCCGAGGATCGACGATTCTCGACTTCTCGCCGGTAAAGGACCTCGTTTTCGCCGACGTGAACCTGAAGGGGCGCGAGTTCGACCTTTTCCGCTCGATCTACGACCACACTTCAGGCTCCTGTCCGCCGCCAGACTTTGCCGTCTTCCTCCACCTTGAGACCGATCATCTGCTGGAGCGGATCGCGGCGCGCGGACGCCCCTTCGAGGCCGGATTCGAGTCCTCCTACTTGGAGGCCATTGGCAACGGCTACCTCGGACGCTATGGCGAACTTGGCAAGAAGGTCGCGCGGGTCGACGTCTCTCGGGAGCATTCCCGCGAGGACGTCGTGCGGGCCGTCAAACACGCATTGGCTGATGCTGGCGCGTTCTGATCGGGCAGGGGGAGAACCGGACTCGTCCCGAGAGAACAAACTTGTCGGCGCGGGGGGCGATACGCCGAAGATGGACGCTGATGCGATTTATCGCGAGATCGGCCTTTACGTGGTCCTCTTCCAATCTCTCCAAGACATCCTGTTCCAGATCTGCTGGTTCCTCGCAGAGCCCGCATGCGATCCCGATGACCGGAAGCCGCTTTCGAGTATGACCTTCTACGGGCTTGTCAGCGAGACCGGACGCCGAGTTCACGCCTTTTTAGTCTCAACGGGCCGGGAGAAATCCGAGTTCGGCTCCCAGTTCGTCGTGTCCTTCCACGCGCTATTGGGACGATGTCGAGTAATAGGGCGAGAGCGTAATCGGGTTGTTCATTCGGGCTTCATCCACCTAGAAAGTTTCGACCGCTTGCGCGGCATCGTGATGAGCGACATGCGCCCTGGCAGCGAAGAGGATCCAGTCTCGATCGAGAACGAGTATCTGACCGCGAAAAGCTTCGACGGGCGCCAAAAAGAGATCGCGGAGACCGCGCTGGGACTCTCGATGGCGAAGACCCAGCTGATTCACTGGCGCTGAGCATAGGAATAGGCGCGACACGGCTGCCGACCGCTTAGCCTCTCTTGCGTGGAGATACATCCTGAAGACACGGTGGTGATCTACACCGATGGCTCCCAGAAGCCGAATCCGCGCCGGGGTGGAATCGGGATTGTGCTCTGTTGGACCAACGACGAGGGCCATGAGGATGAACACTGGGATAGCCCGCCTGGGCACCGTGGAGTCACGATCCCACAGATGGAGCTGAAGGCGGTTATCGAGGGGCTGAAGCTTCTACTGAAGACGCCGCCAATCGTTCCCCCGCATCTCTATCGAAAAGTGCGGGTGTATTGCGACGCCAACTACGTGGTCGAGAACCACGACCGGGCGAAGTTCCAGTGGTCGCAGAACAAGTGGCGCAACCGTGATAACAAGCCGATCGAGAACGGCGATCTCTGGCGCGAGCTGATCCAGGTCGAGAAGAAACTCGGCATGCGCGTCGAAATTTGGAAGGTAGAAGCGCACAGCACCAATCGCCATAACCAAAAAGCCGATCAGCTAGCCAAGGCCTCTGCAGAAATGCCCCTCGGGCCGCCCTTGGTGCCAGGCCGGGTGAGGCGAAAGCAGGGAGTCAAACGGCTGCGCAAGGGAACGGTCCCTTTCGAAGGCCAAGAGATCACGATCCACGTTCACAAGGGCGAGCTGATGCAGCCCCAGCGCGTCAACCAGTTCGAGTTCACGGTGAGGACCCCAGGGCCGCTCTTTGAAGAGGTTGGCTTGGCTACTGCAGCAACGGAGATCTATATCCGCGAGGGCCACACCTACCGCGTGCGCCTGAACGACGACGAGGGCAACCCCGAAATCGTCGAGGTCCTTTTGGAGGTCATCGAGGGTGGCGACGACGAAAAGTCGAGCGAGCCGGCCTGAGCGCAAAGGACCTATGCACCCAACGTCCTAAAACCCCTCGCACGACAAGCGTCAGTAGTACCTCGCTAATCACGGGTCAAGTTTTTGACCGGGACTTAAACCCGAGATTGCCCGATCAGGCAGAAATCAAACGTTTCTGCCTGAACACCCCGACAATCGCCGCATATCCGTACATATCGGGCTCAGTCGGCGGCGAATCGCGGACGGCGAATCGCCGCTTGTCATGCGGGATTGCAGCGGACGACGAGTAACCAGGGGCGTAGATCGCACCCAGGAGGTCGGCGGTTCGAATCCGCCTAGCCCCTCATGGGCCAAATACCATGGCTACATGAGCACTCCACAAGTTCCCGGTGGCGTAGTGCACGACCTGCCCTCGGACCTGCGTGGTGCCCTGGTCGCCAGCGACTCCGCCCTCGAGGCGTGGAAGGACATCACGCCGTTGGCTCGCAATGAGTTCATCTGCTGGGTGGAGGACGCTAAGCGGGAGGAGACGCGAGGGCGGCGGATTCGGCGGGCTCGGGAGGAGTTGGAGGAAGGTCAGCGGCGACCGTGCTGCTGGCCGGGCTGCAAGCACCGCGAGCGCAACGGGGGGTAGCGGCGCTACTGCGCCTGTGCGAGCTTCTCGTCCAGCTGCTCCCGGATCGCCGCGCAGACCTCTTCGGCGTCGGCGTTGTGGCGCTCCGAGGCGAGGACGCCGAGGAGAACCTCAGCGTCCGCCTTGTCCAGCTCCAGGGTGATCTTTCCTGCGGCCATCTCGCTCTCCTTGCTCGATCTCGGTGTGAGGCTCGGCTGCAAACCTAGGCCCGCTTGCCGAGACCGCCATCCGCAGAGGCCCACAGAGGGTCGGCGGCGGGGCCCCGATCGGGGTACAGCCGCTCCGGCTGGTCATCGTCGCGCTGACCACGGTCGCGCTGGGCGCCACCTACTACCCCGACGAAGCGCCCGGGATCGCCCCCGCCGCGGCCCACGCCTCGGCGGATGACGTGATAGCCGAGGTGCTCGCCGGGCTTCAGCCGGCGGTCAGCCGCAGGATCGGGATCGTCCGCTCGGCCTCCGCGGCGCGGCGTCGGTAGGACGCAAACGGCGGGAAGACGTTGTCGGCGAGGGCCCAGAGCCGGGCGCGCTCTCCCTCGTCGCTGACGATCTCCGCCCGGTAGGGGCGGCCGTTCAGCTTCACCTCGGGGTTGGCGCGGGCGTTGAAGAACCAGGCGGGGTGCTCGGGCGCTCCCGCCTTGGAGGCGACGATCGTCGGATGGTCGCCGTCGTGGAAGTAGATGACGCCGTTGCGGCGGGGCTTGCCGGAGCGGGCGCCGACGGTCTCGAGCAGGGCGGTGGGGATGAAGGCGCCGGTGCCGAGGCGCCCGCCCGTCGCGCCCATCAGCAGCGGGTCGACCCGCCAGCCGATCTGGCGCGAGAGCCAGAAGCCGGGCCGCGAGGCGGTGAACGCCGCCCACGCCCGGTAGAGGCGTCCGCGCGGGCGGCTGGGGTCGACGTACCGCAACCGCCCGCCCGCCGCCATCGTCAGCTTCCTTCGAGCTGCTCGCCGAGGCGCTCGTGAGCCTCGCGCAGCTCCGGGGTCATCTGCTCGTCGAAGTCGTCGAGGGAGGCGATCTGGCGCAGTTCGATTTCGGTGCCACCGCCGAAGGGGGCTTTTTCCAGCCAGGCGAGCGCCTCCTCGCGGGAGCCACACTCCCAGAGCCAGTAGCCGGCGACCAGCTCCTTGGCCTCAGCGAAGGGGCCGTCGGTGACGGTGCGCTCCTCCCCGTCGAAGCGGACGCGGAGACCCTCGGAGGTCGGGAGCAGGCCGTCGCCGCCGACCATCACGCCCGCCTTGACCAGCTCTTCGTTGTACCGCGTCATCGCTTCCAGAATCTCGGTGCTGGGTTTCTCGCCCGCCTCGGACTCGGGGCTGCCGGGAACAAGAACCATGAATCGCATTGCTGCCTCCTCGTGTGAGTGGTGCCTTTACCTACCCGACGAACGAGCCGGGCGGAAATCGACACGAGGCGTCTTAGTTAACCAGTGGTCCACCAAAGCGCCTTGCCCTCTTGCTCAGAGGATCGCCAGCTGGCGATTGCGCTCGAGGTCGAGGAGCGCCCGCTTGCGGTGCAGGCCGCCGCCGTAGCCGGTGAGGGAACCGTCGGCGCCGATCACCCGGTGGCAGGGGACGACGATCGCGACCGGGTTGCGGCCGTTGGCGGCGCCGACGACGCGGGCGCGCTGCCACGCCTCGATGTCGCTGTCGAAGAGTGAGGCGTCGACCCGCGCCGCCTGCTCGCCGTAGGTCGCGGTCTCCCCGTACGGGATTTCCAAGAGCGCCCGCCAGACCGCCTGTTGCAGCGGGGTGCCGTGGAGGTCGAGGGGAAGATCGAACTGCCGCAGCTCGCCGGCGAAGTAGGCGTCGAGCTGCTCGGTCGCCTCGGGCATCGGCGCCTTCCTCGCCCCGGCGGGGACCCGCGAGCGCCCTGGGAAGCTGAGCTCGGCGAGGCCCGCGTCGCTCGCCACCAGGGTCAGCGGGCCGATCGGGCTGTCGTAGGCGGTCCAGCGGATGACGCTCATGTCTACAGAACGCCCCGGGGGGAAAGAACGTGAGGTCCCGCCCACCCGAACGCAAGAGTCATTGCAGGACGATGCCGCCGTCCGGCCCGCCCGCAACCATCGGGGCATGTGGCAAGTGAAGATCGTCTGCTCCAGCTGCGCCGAGGAGTCCGAGGTCCTCGTCGAGAACCTCGAGGACGTCGAGCGCCAGGCCTGCGAGTGCGGCTACAGCTTCGTCGTGCTCTCGGTCGCCGGGTTCGAGCCGGTGGAGATCGCCGGCGGGCAGGTCATCGAGCTGCGGCGGCACGAGCACAAGCGGTTAGCCGCGTAGCTCAGCGCCAGGCGAACACGCGCGGGGGGAAGATGCAGGCGAGGTAGCGGCAGCCGGTGCGGGCCAGCCGGGCCGCCTCGCCGGCGGCGAGCGGCACCGTCCCCAGGACGAAGCTCGGGCGCGACCAGTACGTGAAAGCGACACGGTCGCCGCCCGGGGCGAAGAAGGGGTGGAAGCCTTCGTGAGGGATGGTGACCGGGGTGCCCTGGGGATTCGAACCGTCGGCCTCGGCAACCAGGTACTGCGTCGGGAAGAAGACCGGGAGTTCGCCCTTCGGGTCGCCTTCTCCCGTGCCGTCGGCGAAGAGGAGCTTGCGCCCGTCCGCCGACCAGGCGACCTCCTGGATTTCTTTGCCTTCGCCGGTGCTCTGGTAGACGACGGTCCTGTCGCTGCCGTCGACCTTTGCGGTCAGGAGCGTCTCGAGGTCGTCGTCGTTGCAGGCGGCCACGAGGCAGTTGTAGGCGATGTAGGCGATCCGGCGGCCATCGGGGCTGGGGACGACGCGTTCGTCGATCACCACCTCGGGGCGCGTAGCACCGGGGATGGCGCGCGGCCTCCGCGCCCCCGGCGCCGCCGAGAGAATCGTCTTGTTGCTGCGCACCCAGTAGGCGCGCCCACCCGGGTCCAGGGTGACAACGTCGTAGCGGATCGCCTGCGGCAGCGAGCCGACCCGGCGGAAGTGCGTCCCGTCGGTCCGGACAGAGTCCACCTCGTCCTTGCGGCAGATGCAGAAGATCCGCCGCCCGTCGCGGGAGAGGGCGGCCACCCCGCCTTCGGGGCTGTCCGGCAGCTTCCGGTGAAGGAGCCGAGGCTTGCCGCCGCTTGCGGGGACCGACCAGATCTGGGAGAGGCCCGGAGTCGGGCCGCTCCTGGTGAAGTAGACGGTGCTCCCGACCGCGGCGGCGGGGAGCACGAGACCGAAAAGAAGGACGACTGCGGGTGCGAGGCGACGCACCAGGCGAGCCTAGACCGGGTCCAGCCGCAGCGCGATCTCGAGATCGGCAGCCGCAACGTTCAGCGGGCGGCCGATCAGCTCCTCGATCGCGCGGATCCGATTGCGCACGGTGCGCCGGTCGACCCCCAGTGCCGCCGCCGTCGAGGAGATGTTCCGCTCGGCCGCGAAATAGGCGCGGAGGGTCTCGCGGGCGACCTTGCCGCCGTCGCGCATCCGCTCCAGCGGCTCCAGGTAGAGCCGGCGCAGCGAGCGCGCCAGGAGGTCGTCCCGGAGCACCGCCGCCTCGATTGCGACGTCCGCGTAACGGGCGACGGCCTCGCCCCGCCGCTCGGCCACCGCCAGCGCCGCCTTCGCCTGCAGGTGGCTGAAGCGCCAGCCCTCGAGCCCCTCTGCAGGCTCGCCGAGGGTGACGAACACGCCCTTGGGATCGAGCTCGCCGAGGACGCTGACGGCCGCCGCCGTCTCGACCGGGCGGCTGCCGCCCAGCCAGCAGGCCCAGACCGGCTCCTCCTCGCGCTGGACCGCGAGCAGGCGGCGGTCGAGCCGCTTCGCCAGCTCCCGCATCAGCGTCTCCGCACCCCCGCCCTTGGCCATCAAGCCGAGGTGCTGGGCGTCGAGGTCGTATTCGATCTCCGAGTGGTCGACGAATTCGCCGGCCAGCAGCCGTTTCACGGACTCCCGCCGCCGCTCGGCGGTGCTGCTGGGGCGGACCTGCGCCTCGCGCGCGTGCTCGGCGCTGACGGCGGCGAGCAGGCGGTCGCCGACCGTCGCTTGAGCAGCGAGCAGGTTGCGCAGGATCGCGTTCGGGACCCCCTCCCGCTCCGCCTCTTCGGCGAGGAAGTCGGCGAAGAGGGCGTTGCCGGCGAAGTACCGGCGCAGCACCGTGTCCAGCGGCACCCTGTCGCGGGCGTCGAGGCGGGCCTGCGCGAGCAGCGCCGCCGGCACGTCGGAGGCTGCGCGCTCGCCGACCTCGAGCACCTCGAGCCGGTACTCGACCGCGGCGGCGAGGGCGGCGTTCAGGCCCCCGACGTAGGCGGGGTCGGTAACGTCGCGGGGGTCGGAGATCGAGTAGACCCGCGTCGCGATCGCCGACTCCAGGGCGGGCAACCGCTCTCGCAGGCGCCCGGCGAGCAGCGACCGCGCCTCCTCGACGGAGAGGGCGCGGCCGGAGGCCCGACCGGTCCGCTGCGCACCCTGCTTGTCCATGAGGTCACGATACCGCCGGCCTTTCCCGGCGCAGCCGGCCGACGTCGGGCTAGGCTGCCCGGCATGGACGTCCTGATCGCAGCCGACATGGAGGGGATCGCCGGGATCGAGGACTACGGCGACTGCCTGCCCTCCCACCCCGCTGCCTACGCCCGCGGCCGCCGGCAGATGACCGACGAAGTGCTGGTCGCGATCGAAGCGCTGCGCGCCGGCGGGGTCGAGGGGATCAGCGTCGGCGACTGGCACATGGTCGGAACCAACGTCGAACGCGAGCGGATGCCGGCCGGGGTCGAGGTGCGGCCGATCGCCGACCTGGCGCTGAACGAGGCCGAGCCGTCGATGGCGAAGGCCCACGGCGGCCCGCTCGACGCGGTGGTGATGGTCGGCCATCACGCCAGGACCCCGAGCCCGCGGGGTTTCTGCTCCCACACCTTCATCTGGGGGATGGAGGTCCTGCTCGACGGCGATTCGCTGAGCGAGACCCAGACCTACGCCCAGGCCCTTTCCGGCGAGGGCATCCCGATCCTCGCCGCCGCCGGCGACCGCTGGCTGCTCGAGGAGATGGGCGAGGGCGAGCTCGGCAGCGCTCGCCTGGTGACGACCAAGGAAGGCGAAGGTCGCGCCCGCGCCAACTCCGTCCCGCCCGCCGACGCCCATGTCGCCCTGCGCGGCGCGATCGCCGGCGCCCTCTCCGAACCGCTGCAGCCGCCGCCGGCGCGGAATTACCCGGCTGAGCTGGCGATAAAGGTCGAAGACGAGGAGATCGCCCGCACCACCGTCGCCGAGCCCGGCGACCTGCTCACCGCGGTTGCCGAGGTCTTCCGCACCAGCCAGGTCTCCAAGGAGTACCGGCAGCTGGCGAAGCTACTGCCGCCGGACCACGACTCCCGCCTGCGCGCCCTCCAGCGCCGGGCCGGCAGCATCCTTGCCACGCCGGTCATGCGTGGCAAGGAGCGCGACTGGCTCGCGGCATCCGGCGAACCCTAGGAAGCGCCCTTTCGCTCCCGGTATCTGCGGGTCTTCTCGCGGTTGCCGCAGACGTCCATCGAGCACCAGGTGCGGGAGTGGTTGCGGGTGGTGTCGTAGAAGGCCCACCGGCAGTCGTCGACCGTGCAGGCCTTGAGCCGGGGCCAGGCGCCGTGGGACTGGAGGCGCTCCACCGCGAGGAGGAGGCGGGCTTCGAAGCCGCTTGGGCCAGAACGGGCGGGGACGAGCTCGAGCTCGCCGTCGGCCGAGAAGGTGGTGCGGATGCGGGCGCGCTCGGCGGCTTCGCGCAGGGGGGCCAGGACCTGATCGTCGACCTCCTCGCCGTTGTTGGACAGCATCAGCGCCCGCAGCGACTCGCGCAGAGCCAGGACCCGGGCCAGATCCTCGCGATCGAGCTCGCCGGCGTGCTCGCCCGTCCTCTCGGCGATCCAGTTCGCCAGTTGCTCCGGATCGGCGATCGAGTCGGTCCCCTCCTCGACGTCGCGGGTGTTGACGAACTCGACGAGGAGGTCGGCCTCGGAGGCAAGAGCGGCTTTGTTAAGCGGGGTTGACACTATCTATCTAGTTTAGCTAGTGTTGAGGACACTGGCAAATACATTTAGCCAGTGTCGCAATCGACCGAAGGAGGCGACCATGAGATTCCTCGCCGGCTTCACCATCGCCAACGCAGCCGAGCCTCGTCGCCGGATGCGGGAAATCGCCGAGCGCGACCGCCAGGTGCGGCAACGCCCCCGCCACTGACGATGCTCGGTGAGGAGCTGAGGCCCGGCCTCTGGCGCTGGACGGGGCGCTACCCGGATTGGAAGCACGACGTCGCCGCGGTCGCCTTGGAGCACGAGGACGAGCTGGTTCTGATCGACCCACTGCTCGCCGACGATCAATGGGACCGGCTCGAGGCGGGCCTCGGCGACCGCCGGCTGCACGTCCTGCTGACGATCCACTGGCACGCCCGCTCGGCTGCCGAAGTCGCCGACCGCTTTGCCGACACCAGGATCTGGGCCCACTCCCGCAACCGGGCGGCGATCGCCAGGCGCGCCCCGGTCACCGACGTCTTCCGCGCCGGCGACGAGCTCCCGGCCGACCTGCTCGCGCTGGAAGCCCGCCCGCGCAGCGAGGTTCTCCTCTGGGAGCCACGGTCGCGGGCGCTGATCGTCGGCGATGCGCTGCTCGGGGACGGCGAAAAGGGCGCCGGCCTCCATACCTGCCCGGCCTCCTGGCTGCCCGAATCGACCGGCCTCGAGGACCTGCGTGAGTCGCTTCGCCCCGCCCTCGACCTCCCGGTGGAGTTGATCCTCCCCTCGCACGGCGCGCCCGTTCTCAGCGGAGCCGGGGCGGCGCTTGCCGAGGTGGCGGCGCCATCGCGCTGACCGAGGTCCCCCCGGTTAGCAGGGGAACAGCGGCTTCTACCTCTGGAGCCGCTCCTTCAGTCGCAGCAGCGCGATCACCGTCGTCGCGTCGCGGATCTCCGGCAGCGCCCGCTCGATCTCGGCCAGATCGAGGCGGACGATCTCGATCTCCTCGTCGTCGTCGCGCTCGCCCCGCGCCGGCGAGAGACCCGTCGCCTCGAAGATCGTCACCTTCTCGGTGAGGAAGCCGGGGCTGGGATAGATGACGTGCAGGAGGCTCCAGCTCTCGGCCCGCAGCTCCGCCTCCTCGGCCAGCTCCCGCTGCGCGCACTCCAGCTCGCTCTCCCCCTCGACGTCGAGCGTCCCCGCCGGGATCTCCAGCAGCTCGTCCTCCTCGACCGCCTCCCGCGGCTGCGCGACCAGGTAGGCGAACTCCTCGTCGTGGGCGAGCACGGCGACCGAGCCCGGATGCTCGACCACCTCCCGCTCGACCTCGGTCCCGTCGGCGCGCCGGTAGCGCTTGGCGACGAAGTCGACGTGCTTGCCCTCGTGGAGCGGGGTTTCTCCGAGAAGATCCATGTAAATCTTTCATATAATGTTATATTTGCAAGGATGATTAGGCGGC
Source organism: uncultured Actinomycetes bacterium (assembly GCA_963812845.1). Taxonomy (GTDB): domain Bacteria; phylum Actinomycetota; class Thermoleophilia; order Solirubrobacterales; family 70-9; genus VAYN01. Next base: position 265,182 of record CAWEWQ010000001.1, read on the forward strand.
GAATCGCCTCTGAAGCTATCGCTCTTCTCGATCAATCGCCCGCCGTGGTGCTGACCGGGCCGCGTCAGGTCGGTAAGACGACGCTCGCTCTGGAGATCGCGGAGGGGCGGAGGTCGACGTACCTGGACCTGGAGTCCGAAAGCGACCGGCCCCGATTGGCGGTGCCCGAGCTCTACTTCGCCGACCACGCCGACGAGCTGGTCGTGCTGGACGAGATCCAGCGTCTGCCGGGCCTCTTCGAAGTCCTGCGCGGCGTTATCGACCGCGGCCGGCGCGGAGGAAAGGCGAACGGACGCTTCCTCCTCCTCGGTTCGGCCTCGCCGGAGCTGCTGGAGCAGAGCGGCGAGACCCTCGCCGGCCGGATCGCCTTCGCCGAGCTGGCTCCTTTCGACCTCACGGAGCTCGGTGCCGAGCAGCTCGACCGGCTCTGGGTTCGAGGGGGATTTCCCGAAAGCTTCCTCGCGAGCGGCGAGGACGCGAGCCTGCGCTGGCGACGCGACTTCATTCGCACCTACCTGGAGCGCGACATCCCCCAGCTCGGGCCGCGGATCCCGGCGGAGACGCTGCGGCGGTTGTGGACGATGCTGGCCCACAACCAGGGCTGCCTGCTGAACGCCGCCACGATCGCCCGCGGTCTCGGCGTCAGCGGCGCAACCGTCGGGCGGTACCTCGACCTGATGGTCGACCTGCTGCTGGTCCGTCGTCTGCCGCCGAGGCTCGCGAACGCCGGCAAGCGACTGGTGCGATCGCCCAAGGTCTACGTGCGCGACAGCGGCCTGCTGCACGCGCTGCTCGGCCTCGTCGACAAGGAGGCGCTGCTCGGGCATCCGGTTGTCGGCGGCAGCTGGGAGGGACTGGCGATCGAGAACCTGATCGGAGTAGCGGGCCAGGGCGTGGAGCCGAGCTTCTACCGAACCAGCGGCGGCGCCGAGGTCGACCTGGTCCTCACCTGGCCGGACGGTGAGGAGTGGGCGATCGAGGTGAAGCGGACCTTGGCGCCGAAGCTCGAGCGCGGTGCCCGCTCGGCGCTCGCCGACATCGAGCCCGAGCGCGCCTTCGTCGTCTATCCCGGCGACAAGCGCTATCCACTAGGCGACGGCGTCGAGGCGATCGGGCTGTCGGAGCTCTGCGCCGAGCTCAGCTCGACGTAGGGAAGTGCAGCGAGCCGGCGTCAGCCGGGCCCGCCGCGTTGGTGGCGGGCCAGCGGGCGGTGATCGCCTTGCCGCGGGTATAGAAGCGGACGCCCTCGGGGCCGTGGATGTGGTGGTCGCCGAAGAGCGATTCCTTCCAGCCGCCGAAGGAGTAGAAGGCCATCGGCACCGGGATCGGGACATTGACGCCGATCATCCCGACCTCGACCTGGCGCTGGAAGCGGCGCGCCTCGTAGCCGGAGCCGGTGAAGATCGCGGCGCCGTTGGCGTAGGTGTTGCGGTTGATCAGCGCGATCGCCTCGTCGAGGCTGCCGCTGCGGACGACCGAGAGAACCGGGCCGAAGATCTCGTCCGTGTAGACCGACATCTCCGGCGTGACCTGGTCGATCAGCGTCGGCCCGACCCAGAAGCCGCCACCGTCCATCTCCAGTTCGCGGCCGTCGACGGTCAGCCGCGCCCCGGCCTCGGCGCCCTGGCCGATGTAGTCGACGATCCGATCGCGCGCCTGCGGCGTCACCACCGGGCCCATTTCCGAGCCCGGCTCGAGGCCGGAGCCGACCTTGATCTCGCGCGCCCGCCGCGCCACCTCCTCGACCAAGGCGTCGCCGGACTCGCCGACGGCAACCGCGACCGAGATCGCCATGCAGCGCTGGCCGGCCGAGCCGAAGCCGGCGGCGGAGAGCTGGTCGGCGGCGTAGCCGAGGTCGGCGCCGGGCATCACCACGGCGTGGTTCTTCGCCCCGCCGAGCGCCTGCACGCGCTTGCGCCTGCTCGTAGCGCGGGAATGGACGTAGGAGGCGACCGGGGTCGAACCGACGAAGGAGACGGCCGCCACGTCGGGATGGTCGAGCAGGGCGTCGACCGCGACCTTGTCGCCGTGGACGACGTTGAAGACCCCCTCGGGGAGGCCCGCCTCGGCGTAGAGCTCGGCGACCAGGTCGGAGGCCGAGGGGTCGCGCTCGGACGGCTTCAGGACGAAGGCGTTGCCGCAGGCGATCGCGACCGGGTGCATCCACATCGGCACCATCGCCGGGAAGTTGAACGGGGTGATCCCGGCGCAGACGCCGAGCGGCTGGCGGAAGGAATACGCGTCGACCGTGGTCGAGACCTGGTCGGAGTACTCGCCCTTCAGCAGCTGCGGGATCCCGCAGGCGAACTCGACCACCTCGAGGCCACGCAGGACCTCGCCTTCGGCGTCCTCCAGCACCTTGCCGTGCTCGGAGGAGACGATCCGCGCCAGTTTCCCCACGTTGGCGTTGAGCAGCTCGCGGAACGCGAACATGACCTTGGCGCGGCGGCTCAGCGAGGCCTCCGACCAGTCAGCGAAGGCCCCGCGCGCCGCCGCGACCGCGGCGTCCACGTCGGCCGGCTCGGCCAGCACCACCTCGGCCTGCTGCTCCCCGGTCGCCGGGTCCCAGACGGGCGAGGTACGGGTCGAGGAGCCGGTGGTCTCCTCGCCGCCGATCCGGTGCCGGATCGTCCGTTTCGGAGTGACCGCGCTCACCACTTCATTGTGACGCCACCGGCGTCAGCGGCCCTTGGCCACCGAGTACAGAGATCGCGTTGCGGGCCGCCAGCTCGGCCATCGCCGCCCGGGTCTCGGCCGTGGCCGAGCCGAGGTGCGGGCTGAGGACGACGTTGTCGAGCTCGAGCAGCGCCGGCTCGACCCGGGGCTCCTGCTCGTAGACGTCGAGCCCGGCGGCGGCGATCGTGCCCTCGGCCAGGGCCGCCACCAGCGCCGCTTCGTCGACCACGGGACCGCGGGCGGTATTGATCAAGACCGCGGTCGGCTTCATCGCCGCCAGCTCCTCGGCGCCGATCAGGTGGCGCGTCTCCGGGGTCAGCGGGCAGTGCAGGCTGACGACGTCGGAGCCGGCGAGCAGCTGCTCCAGCGGCAGTCGCTCGGCCCCCAAGGCGCTCTCCACCTCGGCCGGCGCCGGGCTGCGCTGGTGGTAGGCGATCTCCATCCCGAAGGCACGGGCCCGCTGCGCCACCCACTTGCCGATCCCGCCGAGGCCGACGATCCCCAGCCGCTTCCCCTGCAGGCCGCTGCCGAGCATGAAGCCCATCCCCCAGCTCCACTCGCGGCCGGAGCGGACCAGGCGGTCGCCCTCGACGATCCGCCGCGTCGCCGCCAGGATCAGGGCCAGCGTCAGATCGGCGGTCGCGTCGTCGAGGACGCCCGGCGTGTTGGTGACGACGATCCCGCGCTTCCGCGCCGCCTCGAGGTCGACGTTGTCGTAGCCGACCGCGACATTGGCGACGCAGCGCAGCTGCGGCCCCGCTGCCTCCAGCAGCTCAGCGTCGACCCGGTCGCCGAGCAGGGTAAGGACCGCCTCTGCCCCGGCGACGAGCTCCAGTAGATCCTCCCGTGGAATCGCCGTCTCCCGCTCGTCGATCCGCACCTCTCCCGCCTCCCGCAGCAGCTCTACGGCTGAGTCCGGGAGCCGGTTGGTGACGGCAAAGATCACGCCGCGTTCCGCTTCAGGACCAGCAGGCAGAGGTCGTCCCGGATCGGGCGGTCCGCCCAGCCGACGATCGAGCGTTCGGCCTCGGCGGCGACCACCCGCGCCGAGAGCCCGCTCAGCGGCGCCAGTATCCGCGAGAGCCCGGTGAGGCCGAGCACCTCCCTGCCGCGGCGGACGTCGGTGGCGCCGTCGGTGTAGACGGCCAGGCCTTCGCCGGGGGCCAGGGGGGACTCCGTGTTCTGCAGCTCGATCGGCTCGTCGGCGCCGAGCAGGAAGGTCGACCCGTCGGGGGGAAGCTCGGATAGCTCCGGGATCCGCAACGGCAGCGGGTGGCCCGCCCTCGACCAGCAGACCGTCTCCTCTCCCGGGCGCAGGCGGACGCAGACCGCGCTGACCAGCTCCTGTCGGCGACCCGGGCGGTCAATCAGCGCCGAGTTCGCCAGCCTGAGCAGTTCGGCCGGATCGCTCGTGTTGGCCGCGAAGGCGGCGAAGCGGGCGCGGACGAAGGTTGCGAGACGGGCCGCCTCGGGGCCGTGGCCGACGACGTCGCCGACTATCGCCACCGCCGAGCCGTCGGGACCGTTGGTGAGCAGGTAGAAGTCCCCGGAGACGCCGAGTTCGGAGGCGACGAAGGCGGCGCCGGCGTCGATCTCGGCCAGGTCCGGCAGCTCGGCCGGCGCCAGCGCCGCCCGGATCGACTCCAGTTCCTCGGCCGAGTGCTCGAGGGCCTGCAGGCGCTCGGCGACGTAGGCGACGAGCGCCGCGACGCCGACGAAGAAGACGGCGCGGATCGAGATCGCCAACCCGAAGTGCGGGATCGGCTGGATCGCGCTCCCGACCGCATACAGGCAGACGCCGGCCAGGGCGGCAAGGAGGGCGGCGCGAAGGCCGAACCACCAGGCGGCGAGACCAACCGGCACCGAATAGAAGAAGGCGAGCCCGGCGGTGGCGCTGCCGGCGAGGATCCAGGCGACGAAGACGACTGCAATCGCGGTGACGATCCAGGCGATGCGCGCGGTTCGCGATAGGCCCCCCGACAACGTGGGCTGACCATACCGCAGCCCCGCCCACGCGCCGGAAGTCAGTGCGCCGCGGTCAGTACCACTTGCCGCGCGCGAAACCGCCGAATGCGATCAGGCCGATGAGGGTGACGATCAGGCCGATCCAGAAGCTCCAGACGATCATCAGGACGATTCCGATGATTACGAGGATGCCGCCCACGGAGATCCCGCCGACGCCGGACCCTCTCTCTGCTCTGGTGTTCATCTGCTTCTCCGTTCGTTGGGTTCATCGGACGACTGGTGTTTTCCGACGGTTACCCCGGGAGAGCGGATCTCACTCCGCTTCTGGAGCCTCCTCGCCCGGCCAGGCGCCGGTGAGCTTGGCGAAGGAGGTGCGGGTGCCGTGGTCGACCAGCCCTTTGACGAGGCGGAAGATCGCCCCCTCGATGACCAGCGCCGCGACCAGCTTCGGCCAGGAGAACTCCCGGTGCTCGGGCTTCGGTGGCTCCTCTTTGTCGATCAGGCCCCAGACCTGTTCGAAGACCTTCTTGCCCAGCACCCCGGCGATCAGGCCGAGGACGATGCTGATCGGGGCAAAGATGAACTTCATCGGTTGCGGCCTCCTCCGTTGGTGGTCTTCTCGCTCGGCTCGTCTCGCGGCTCGAGCTGGATCTCATTCTCCGCCCATGGTCGCCCTTCCTCGATCTCCGCGCTGCGCTCGCGCTCGGCGTTCAACTGGTGGCCGAAGAGGATCGCCAGGTTGGTGATCCAGAACCAGAGCAGCAGCACGACCAGGCCGGCGAGGGTGCCGTAGGTCTTGTCGTAGGCGCCGAAGTTGGCGACGTAGAGGGCGAAGCCGGCCGAGGCGAGCGCCCAGACGACGATCGCGACGATCGCCCCCGGCGTCACCCACCTGAAGCCCCGGATCTTCGCGTTCGGCGTCGTGTAGTAGAGGACGTCGACCATGAGGATGAAGATCGCCGCCATCGCCGGCCACTTGGCGACGTTCCAGACGTCGACCGCGGTGCCGCTGAGGCCGACCGGAGCGGCGATTGCCTCGACCACGGGGCCGGTGAGGACGAGGCCGATCGCCAGCAGCGCCATCAACACGATCATCGCCAGCGTGACCGCGATCTGCAGCGGCCGCAGCTTCCAGAAAGGGCGTCCCTCCGGCGTCTCATAAACGATGTTCGAGGCGCGGGTGAAGGCGCCGACGTAGCCCGATGCCGACCAGAGCGCGACCGCGAGGCCGGCGACGAAGGCGAGGCCGGCGGCGCTCTGGTTTTCGACGATCGACTTGATCGGCCCTTCGAAGGTTTCGGCCCCCGATTCGGGGCCGAGTTCGGTGATGATTTCGGTCAGCTTCGCGGTCGTCGTCTGGGGGTCGCCGAAGATCCCGATCAGTGAGACCATCGCGATCAGCGCCGGGAACAGCGACAGCAGTCCGTAATAGGTGAGCGCCGCCGCCCAGTCCGTGAGGTTGTCCTCCCGGAACTCGGTCAGGGTCCGCTTCAGGGTCGGCAGCAGCCCGGTCTTCATAGGCCCTACTTGCCCGCTCGGAGCAGGAAGCTAACGCCTAGACCTCGAGCTCGACCGCGCTCGCCGGCTTGTCCTCGCGCAGGCCCTTGAAGGCCCCGTGGCGGACCATTCCCTCCGAGGTCAGCTCGCGGAACTCGATCTCGGCGACCAGGGAGAGCTTGACGAAGCGGGCGTTCTTCGGCGGGGCGGCGCCCGCCTGGAAGGGGCTGGTCTTCCGCGCCAGCGGCGCCAGGCGCGTGGCCAGGTCCTCGAGGTCCGCCTGTTTGAACCCGGTCCCGACTTTGCCGCCGTAGCGCAGCACCCGCTCCGATCCCTCGCCCTCGAAATAGCCGACGAGGAGCGCTCCGAGGTGGGCCTTGCGCCGCCCCTCGCCGGGGGTCCAGCCGCCGATCACCAGCTCCTGGCGCAGCGTGTTCTTCACCTTCAGCCAGGCGCCGTTGCGCTTCCCGGGGGCGTAGGTGCTGTCGAGGCGCTTGAGGACCATCCCCTCCAGGCCCTGCTCCCGGCTCGCCTCGAGCAGCGCCCCGGCGTGGCCGACCGAGTAGCCGGGCGTCCGCCAGCTCTCGCCGTCCAGCTCCAGCTTCTCGAGCACCTCGCGGCGGCGCTCGTAGGGATAGCCGGTGAGGTCGTGCCCATCGAAGTAGAGGAGGTCGAAGACGATGTAGACGACGGGGTGAGACTTCATCCGACGGCGAACGGCGGCGTCCTCGGTCTGGTGGATCCGCTGCTGCAGGAGCTCGAAGCTGGGCCGTCCCGCCTCGTCGAAGACGACGAGCTCGCCGTCGAGGACAGCATCGAGGGCGCCGAGCCGGCGCGAGAGCCGGCGCACCTCCGGATACTGGCTGGTGACGTCGTTGAGGTTGCGGGTCTGCAGCTCGACCCGGCCCGGCCGGCAGTAGGCGACCGCCCGCACGCCGTCCCACTTCACCTCGACCGCCCAATCGTCGGCGTCGGGGGGCAGCTTCGAGAGTCGCGCCGGCATCGGCACCACGTTTTCCGGGAACGGGTCGCGCTTTCGCGCCGGCGGGTCGATCCGGTGGATCATCCAGTCCTTCTCCGCTTTGCCGGCGCGGAAGAGCGCGTAGCGCCCCTGCAGCTTCTCGCCGTCGAAGCAGACCATCACTTTCCCCGGCTCCCACTTCTCCAGCTCGTAGGTGCCGGAGTCCCAGATCCTCATCGTCCCGGCGCCGTACTCGCCCTCCGGGATCTCCCCCTCCCACTCCAGGTATTCGAGCGGATGGTCCTCGGTGTGGACGGCCTTGCGGTTCTCCTTCGGGTCCTCGGGAATCCCGTTCGGAATCGCCCAGGAGGCGGCGACACCCTCGTGCTCGAGCCGCAGATCCCAGTGCAGGCGGCGGGCGCTGTGTTCCTGGACGACGAAGCGGGGGGCGCTCTTCTTCCTGCGCCGCCGTTTCGGAGCCGGCTCGGAGGTCTTGCCGAAGTCCCGCTTGCGCTCGTATTCGCCGAGCTTCTGCTTCGGCTTCGACTGCTTCCGCGCTTTGGCCGCCATCCCCCTCGGCCTACCCGCGCCAGGCCTCCCAGTACCGGCGCAGGCGCCGGGCGAAGTCCTTCGGCCGCTCGGCGTAGAGGCGGCCGCCGAGGTCGAGGGCCTGCCTCGCGAGCTGCCCCTGTCGCTCCTCGATCGCCTCCTCGAGCTGCCGGGTCCCCTCGCTGCCGAGGCGGCGTTCGTGCAGGTCTCCCCGCAGCAGCGCGAGATCGTGGTGGTCGCCGAGCATTTCGGAGAGGCGATGGGCCTCCTCGGCGGTCGCCTCGAGCGCACCCGGCCAGGCGCCGGCGAGCAGGAGGTACGCGTACCAGAGGTCCTTGGCGCGTTTGCGCCACTCGTGCCAGGCCTCCTCGCCGCCCCCGTCGCGGGCGGCGCGCATCTGCCGGCGACCGCGGCGATAGGCACGGTCGAGGCCGGGACCGATCGCCTTCCAGGAGTCACGGACATCCCAGTCGTCGATGCCGGCGCGGCCGGCTTCGACGAGCCGAGCCGCCTCCGCCTCGGCGGCGCGATCCGAAACGGTGTCGCCGGCGGCTTCGCGATCGCGCTCGAGGATCCGCCGCCAGGACTCCACCGCCGAGGTGGGGAGGTCGGGGGCGCTCGCCGCCAGGATCTCCAGGGTCTCCAGCTTCACCTCGGCGTCGCGCAGCGGCGAGAGCAGCCTGCCGGCCTTCCGGTAGCGCCGGTACTCCGCGGCGTAGACGTCCTTCGGCAGCTCGCGGCGGAGCAGCCGCAGCAGCGTCCGCAGCTTCTTCAGATCCTTGCGGGCGCCGTGGATCGCCTCTCCTGCCTCGACCTCTCCGGCATCGATCCCGCGCAGCCGCTCGATCGCCTTCTCGGCGCGGCCGGCGGCAATCCGCCTCGCCCCCTCGCCGACCCCCTCCTCGTCGAGCAGGCGGTAGGACCGGTCTGCACCCTTGGGGCTCATCCAAGGGGAATCGTAGGATGCGATCCTTGCCCGCGCTCCCCAAGTGCCTGATCCTCCTCTGCCTGGCGGGGTCGGTCCTGGTGCTGTGGGCGGTGCCGGCCGGTGGCGCGGAACCCTTCTTTCCCCACGCCGGCAGCCGCGCCTACGACGTAAAGGAATACGACGTCGATATCGCCTACAGCCGCAGCGGTCGGGTCCGGGCGACGGCCCGGGCCACCATCGTCGCCCGGCAGCGGTTGCAACAGATCTCGCTCGACTTTCGCGGGCCGCGGGTGGAGCGGGCCTCGATCGGCGCCCCGGCGAAGTTCCGGCGGCGGGGCGGCAAGCTGATCCTCACCCCGGAGAGGCCGGTTGCTCGGGGGGAACGGGTGACGCTGACGGTCGACTACGCGGGGGTGCCGCCGACGATCGTCGATCCGGACGGGACCAGGGAGGGCTGGGTGCCGACCGACGACGGGGCGATCGCGGTCGGCGAGCCGCAGGGGACCGCGGCCTGGCTCCCCTGCAACAACGTCCCCGCTGACAAGGCGAGCTTCGAGGTCGCGATCACCGCCCCGAAAGGACTGAAGGCGATCTCGAACGGGCGCCTCGTCGACGTCGCCCGCCGCTCCCACGGCGCCACCTACTCATGGCGGGAACGCGCCCCGATGAGCCCTTACCTGGCGGTCCTCGACATCGGCCGCGGCAAGCTCTGGAAGCAGCGCTTCGGCGGCCTTCCCTCCTGGACCCTGATGGACCCGCGCCTCGCTGCCGACTCACGGCTGGTGGTCGAATCCCTCCCCGAGGTGATCCGCTTCGAGGGGCGGCTCTACGGCGATTACCCGTTCGAAGCGGCCGGCTCGATCGTCGACAACGCGCCCGGGCTCGGCTACGCGCTGGAGACCCAGAGCCGCCCGATCTACCCGTATGTCCCCGACCTGACGACGCTCGTCCACGAGACCGCGCACCAGTGGTTCGGCGACTCGGTCGGGCTGAAGAGGTGGCCGAACATCTGGCTCAACGAGGGCTTCGCCACCTGGACCGAGTGGTACTACGCCGAGCGCCACGGACGCCGCAGCGCCCAGGCGATCTTCGAGCGGCTCTACCGGGTGCCGGCCTCGAACGAGGCGTTCTGGAATCCGCCCTCCGGCCACCCGGGAACCCCCGTCCACATGTTCGGCCCTTCTGTCTACGTGCGGGGGGCGATGGCGCTGCAGGCGCTGCGGATGAAGATCGGCACGGCGAAGTTCCTGCGGACCCTTGGCACCTGGACCACCGACCACCGCCACGGCAGCGCCGACATCGCCGACTTCACCGCCCTCGCCGAGCGCATCTCCGGCCGCGACCTCGGCCGCTTCTTCGAGCGCTGGCTCTACCGCCGCGGCAAGCCGCCGCGGTAGCTCGGGCGATGCGCTTCCTCGTCGCACCCGATTCCTTCAAGGGAACCTTCGACGCGGGTGAGGTCGCCGAGGCGATCGCGGCAGGGGCCGAGGAAGCCGGCGCCGAAGCGGACCGCTGCCCGGTTGCCGACGGCGGCGAAGGGACGATGGAGATCCTGCTCGCGGCGCTCGGCGGGGAACGCCGGGTGGCCACGGCCCACGACCCGCTGCGGCGGCCGATCGAGGCGGGCTTCGCCCTCCTCGGCGATGGCGGGACAGCCCTGGTCGAGACCGCGCGAGCCTCCGGCCTTACCCTGGTCGCGGCGGAGGAGCGCGACCCCGAGCGGGCCGACACCTTCGGGACCGGGGAGCTGATCGCCGACGCCTTCGCGGCCGGGGCGGAGGCCTTGCTGGTGGCGGTCGGGGGCAGCGCCACCACCGATGGCGGCCAGGGTGCGATCGAGGCCCTGCGCGAGCGGGGCGCGCTGGACTCGGTCGGGCGGATCGAGGTTCTCTGCGACGTGGAGATCGCCTTCGAGGACGCGGCTCGCCTCTTCGCGCCGCAGAAGGGAGCGGGCCCGAGGGCGGTCGAGCGGCTGAGCCGTCGCCTCGAGGAGATGGCGACGGAACTCCCGCGCGACCCGCGCGGCGTCCCGAGGAGCGGCTGTGCGGGCGGTCTTTCCGGCGCCCTCTGGGCCCACGGCGCCCGGCTGCGCTCCGGTGCTGCCTTCGTCCTCGACGCGGTCGGGTTCGACGGCCGCCTGGCGGCTGCCGACGCGGCGATCGGCGGCGAGGGTCGGTTCGACTCCCAAAGCCTCGCCGGCAAGGTCACCGGGGAGATCGCGAAGCGGTGCGGCGGGGCCGATAAGTCCCTGCACCTCTTCGTCGGCGATTGCGCCTTCGAAGGCGAGCCTCCCGCCGCCGTCTCCTCCGTGACCCGGGCAAGATCGTTGGAGGAGATGCGGCGGGAGGCATTCGGGCTGGCGAGCGTTCGCTAGCCCGTCTTGGTGACCTCGAGAAGCGGCGCGACCCTTTCGGATCCATGTATCGCCACGAACTCCCACCCCCTTTCCCAGGGCCACGCGGCGGCTTTGCCCGTTCCGCCGCTGTGCCTGCGCGGGACTTTAATGGAGATGCTTCCACCATTGAAGGGAACCCCGTTCACCCGGGTTGCCGATCATGTCGGCGATAGCGTCTTTTGTTGTGAATACGCTTGAACGGTCGCACTGTCTCCAACAAACGACAGGGGAGTCATGGCCGGAAAACAGCAGAAGCGCCAGTACGACGTCGGACCAAACGGCAACGGTCACGGAGAAACCGACGCAATCCTCCTCAAGGCGCTCTCACACCCGGTGCGGGCGCGTGCCCTAACCACCCTCAACCAGCGGGTCGCCAGCCCCAGCGAACTCGCGGCCGAACTCGGTGAGGCGGTCGGCTATGTCGCCTACCACGTCCGGGTCCTGCGCGAGCTGGGAATGATCGAACTCGTCAACACCCGTCAGGTCCGCGGCGCGACCCAGCACTTCTACCGCAGCATCGCCCAGCGATATCTCGACGACGACATCTGGGGCAGGCTCACCCATGCCTGTCGGAACGGGGTCAGCATCGCCAACATCGGGGTGCTGAGCACCTCCGTCCGTGAGGCCTTCGAAGCCGGAACCTTCGACTCCCGCACCGACCGCCATCTCAGCAACGTCAGCCTCGATCTCGACGAGGAGGGCTGGCGGCAGGCCAACGCCCTGCTCGACAACTGTCTCGAGGGCCTGATGCGGATCGGAAACGAGTGCGAGGCTCGCCGCGGCGAGGACACCGTACGCGCCACCTTCGGGTTGATGGGGTTCGAGTCTCCCGCCTAGGCGGCCAGGTCGCGGCGCTCGAAGAGCCAGGCGCCGACGCCCGCAACCAGGCAAGCGGCGGCGGTGACGCCGGCGAAGGCCAGGGGATCGATCCCGTCCTCGATCGCGTTGCCGTAATACCTGAAGACCGAGAGGTAGCGGAGGCCGTCGAGGTCCGGGTCGAGTTTGCCGACGAGGTCGATCACGTACATCGCCACCAGGATCCCGGCCACCGAGCCGGTGACGACGCTGGTGCGCAACGAGAAGCCGGTGGCGAGGACGCCGAACCCGGCGAACAGCAGCGCCGGCGGCCAGACGTTGGCGAAGCCGACGGCGGCCGCTCCGGCGTCGAGGCCGGCGCCGGCGAGGATGCTGCCGAGCCCGGTGAGGGCGGCGGTGACCAGGAGGACGGCCGCGAGCTCCACGGCCGTCGCCAGGAAGCCCGCGAGGACGAGGCGGCTGCGCGAGACCGGCACCGAGAGGAGGACGTCGAGCCTCCCGGTTTCGGCGGCGCCGGTGAGGCCGCTGGCGACGGCGCGCACCGCCAGGTAGCCGAGCGCCAGCGGCACGATCAGGCTCAGCATCTCCGCCTGCAGGTACTGCTCGACGTTGCTCAGCTGCCCGATCCCGAACGCTTCCTTCAGCCCCTGCGGGTACCCCTGCACCGCCTTGGAGATCGACTCTTCGACCGAGGGGAAGATGGCGACGATGAAGGCGGACATCAGACCCAGCGGGATCCCCCAGGCCCAGACCGAGCGGCGGCGGTCGTAGAGGTGGGTGCGCAGGAGCGCCGCGACCTGCACCGTCATCCCGCCTCCCCCTCGTCGTAGTAGCCGAGGAAGACCTCCTCCAGCGAGGGGTGCGTCGCTTCCAGGTCGACGACGTGGTGGCCGGCCAGCTCGCGGACGACGCCGTCGAGGTCACCGGCGGCGGTGAAGGTGGCGCGGTTGCCGGCGAGCTCGAGGTCGGCGACGCCGTCGAGCGAGCGCAGCCGCTCGAGCCCGGACGGGTCGGCAAGCTCGACCGTGAAGCGGCGGCGGGCTTTGCCCAGCAGATCGGCGATCCGCTCGACCGCGACCAGCCGGCCGCTGCGGACGATCCCGACCCGGTCGCAGACCCGCTGCACCTCGTCGAGCTCGTGCGAGGAGAGGAAGACGGCGCAGCCGCGGTCGCGTTCCTCGGCGACGAGAGCGAGGAACTCCTCCTGCATCAGCGGGTCGAGGCCGCTCGTCGGCTCGTCGAGGATCAGCAGCTCGGGACGGTGGAAGGTGGCGAGGATGAGGCCGATCTTCTGCCGGTTGCCGCGCGAGAGCTGCCCCAGGGGGCGGTCGAGGTCGGCGCGGAAGCGCGCCGCCAGCTCCTCGGCACGAGTGGTCTCGGCGATGCCACGGAGGCGCGCCAGCAGCTTGACCGCGCGGCGGCCCGTGCTCTCCCGTCCGAAGCCGAAGTCCCCGGGCAGGTTGCCGAGCCGGGCGCGGATCGCGACGCTGTCGCGGCGGCTGTCGAGCCCGAAGAGCCGCGCCGCCCCCGAGGTCGGGTGGATGAGGTCGAGCAGGGTGCGGATCGTCGTCGTCTTCCCGGCCCCGTTCGGCCCGAGGAAACCGAACACCTCCCCCGGATGGACCGCGAAGGTGACGTCCTCGATGCCGCGGTGCCGCCCGTAGCTCTTGCTCAGCGCCTCGGTCTCGATCGCGGGCTGCGTGGCCATGCCGGGATTATCCGGCGGCCCGCGGCGCCCGAGCTCGACGGAGCGCCGAGGCCACGTCCTCGACCACCGCCGCGGGTTCCGCTTCCAGCTGACGTTCGCTGAAGTGGTGAACCGAGTAGCCGAGCCGGCGCAGCCGCAGATCCCGTTCCCGATCGTCCTCGAAGGCGATCGTGCCGCCGTGAGTCGCGTAGCTGTCGGTTTCGACGACGAGGCGCGCGTCGCGCCAGAGAAAGTCCACGGTCATCCCGTCGATCACGACGTTCACCTCGGGCGGAGGCAAGCGATAGCGCCGGCAGAGACGGAGGAAGTCGCGCTCGAGATCGCTGCGGGTGCGATCCGTCTCGATGCCGACCGGCAACTTGAGGTACTCCGCTTGGCGTATAGCGCGCCGCACGAGGTAGGGGGCGAGGGTCGAGGGGAGATCCACGAGCGTGCGAGACACCGTGGTCACGGGGATGTAGTCCCGCACCGTCACCAGCGGGACAAGGCGCCTTAGTGATCCATTGGTAGATAAAGGTGCCTTGGCAAGGGTGGTGCAGCGGTGGATGCGTATGCCTTGGCGGCGCTTGCGGCCTCGCTGGCTTGGGATAGAGACATCAACGGGGCCGTCGAGGGGCCGCAGCAGACCCCAATGGACCGCCGCGGCACCGTGGCTCAGGACGGCGTCATGCCCACAGGCGAGGACCGCCGCCATCCATCGCGCCTCTTCACTGAGCCCTTCGTGGCCCACCGCGTAGACACCTCGATGGATTCGATGCAGTCGCCCGCAGCGGGCACGCTTTGCAATCGCACCCAGCGTCAATCCCACCTCGACGAGCTGCCGCGTCGTCACGATCCCATGCTGGTTTCGCGCGACGCGAGCTATCCGCCAATCAATCGAGGCGCTTTTGTCAACCACGAAGACACTAAGGCGCCTCGCCCGCCGGACTCGCCCCCTCTGGCTACTTGAAGACGGCCTCTAGCTCGGCCAGCTGGGACTCGATGCCGGCGGTGACGCCGTCGCAGATTTCGTGGACGCCGGGATCGGCGATCCGGTAGAGCGCGCTGGTGCCGCGTTTGCGGCGGGCGACGAAGCCCTCGGCGAGGAGTGCCGAGAGGTGCTTGGAGACGTTCTGTTGGGAGCCGCCCAGCGCCTCGGTGACCTCCCCGACCGATGCCTCCTCGTGGTTGCGGAGGTGATCGAGGATCCGCAGCCGGGTCGGGTCGGCGAGAGCGCGGAAGCGCTTGGCGATCAACTCCGCGGCCTCGGGGTCGAGGGGGCTCTGGACTCTCTTGTTGGACCGGCCTGCCATTCCCTGTTATTGTACCTTGTACAACTGTTAAGTTGTGTAGCTGTAAACGGGTAGATAGGAGAAATCGTGACTGCAGACACCGTAGCGCCGGGCTCACTCGGCCCGATCGGACGACTGGGGCGCCTCTCCGCCCGCAATCGCGGAGCGGTCTTCGCGATCTGGGCGTTGCTGGCAGTCGGGCTCGGCTTCCTTGCCCCGCGGGTGGAGACGGCGCTGTCCGGTGCCGGCTGGGAAGACACCGGCTCGGAGTCGGTCGCGGTCCGCCACCAGATCGACCGCGCCTTTGGCGGCGCCGGCGCCTACGGGCTGCAGGTCGCCGTCCACTCGGAGCGCCGGACCGTCTCCAGCCCCGCCTTCCAGCGCTCGCTGACCGCGGTCGAGCGCACGCTCGCCGCCGACCCCGCCGTCGGCCGGGTAGTGCCGCCGCAGCCCGGCGCCTCGATCTCGCGGGACGGCCACACCGCCGTCGTCCGCGCCACCGCGGCCGCCGACCCGAACGAGATGGTCGCCGCCGCGGGCGACCTCAAGGACGAACTCGCCGGGGTCACCGCACCGGGCGTCGAAGCCGACCTCACCGGCGCTGCCGGCATGTGGTCGGACTTCAACGAAGCGAACAAAGAGGCGATGCTGAAGTCCGAGCTCTTCTCCTGGCCGGTGACGCTGCTGATCCTCGTCCTCGCCTTCGGCTCGCTGGTCGCCGCGGGCCTGCCGCTGATGCTGACGATCACCGGCCTCGTCCTCTCCGCGGGCGTCCTCTACCTCGGGACCCTGCTCTCGCCGATCTCGATCTGGGCGATGAACTTCGCGCTGATGTTCGCGCTGGCGCTCGGCATCGACTATGCCCTCTTCGTGGTGATGCGCTTCCGCGGCGCCCTCTTCGGCCAAGGGCTCTCCCCCACCGACGCCGTGGCGAGCACGATGGACACCGCCGGCAAGGCCGTCCTCTTCTCCGGCCTCACGGTGATCGTCTCGCTCGCGGCGGTGATGCTCGTCCCCAGCCCCGCCTTTCGCTCGGTCTCGCTCGGGATCATGGTCTCGGTCCTCTTCGTCCTCGCCGCCACCCTCACCCTGCTGCCGGCGGTCCTGGCCGAGCTCGGGCCGCGGATCGACAAGCTCGCGTTCTCCTGGGCGCACTCGGCCGAGCATCGCTCGGCGCGCTTCGCCCGCTGGGGGGAGCTGCTCTGGCGGCGGCCGCTCCTCTTCGGCGGCGTCGGCCTCCTTGCGCTTGTCCTCCTCGCGCTGCCGGTCCTCGGCGCCCGCACCGGAATGCCCTCGATCAAGGTGGTGCCGCAGAGTGACCACTCCCGGGTCGGCTACGAGCAGCTGAGCGAAGCTTTCGGTCCCGGCGCCCCCGGCGTCCTGCAGGTGACGGCACCGCGAGGCGAGGCGAGACAGGTCGCCGCCCGGCTGCGGGCGGACAGCGGGGTCGCGACGGCGCTGCCGCCGCAGAGCGGGCGCGGCGGCCTCGCGCTGATCGAAGCGATGCCGGTGGCGCCGCCCGCCACGCCGGCCTTCAACGACACCCTGGACCGGATCCGCTCCGTGCTTCCCAGCGGCGCCCAGGTCGGGGGCCCGGCAGCCGAAAACCGCGACCTCGAGGCGGCGCTGGCGGCAAAGACGCCGCTGGTGATCGGTGTCGTCCTCGCCCTCGGATTCCTGCTCCTGCTGATCGCCTTCCAGGCGCCCGTGGTCGCCGCCCTCGGCGTCCTCACCAACCTGCTCTCGACCGCCGCCGCCTTCGGCGTCGCCAAGCTGATCTTCCAGGACGGCAACCTGGCCGGCCTGCTCGGCTTCGAATCGCAGGGCTTCCTCGACGCCTGGGCGCCGGTCTTCTTCTTCGCGATGGTCTTCGCGATCGCGATGGACTACACCGTCTTCCTGCTCTCCTCGGCGCGCGAGCACTGGGAGCGCACGGAGGACCCCCACGAGGCGATGGTCGGCGGCCTCGCCCACTCCGGGCGGGTCATCCTCGCCGCCGGCGGGGTGATGGTCGCGGTCTTCTTCACCTTTGCCCTCTCCGGCCCGCTGCCGCCGAAGGAAATGGGCGCGATCCTCGGCGTCGCCGTCCTCCTCGACGCCTTCCTCGTCCGCCTCCTGCTGCTGCCGGTGCTGCTGCGCCTGACCGGCCGCGCCGCCTGGTGGATCCCGAGTTGGCTGCGGCGCCTACTGCCGCGGGTGAGCTTCGGCCACGGAGCAGGGGCGGATCCCGGTCGCGACGCTCAGGAAACCATCGACAAAGGTGGAGGCGGCTCTGATCTGCAACCTCCCGTCGCTACCGCAGGTCGCTGAAAGAATCCGGTCAAGGAACCGCACCGAGTAGCCGGTGATCGAACCGGAGCCGCCGGCGATTTTCGGAATCTCGAGGCGCGCCCGCCAGCCGTAGCGCCCGCCGTCGACCCTCCGCACCTTCACGGGAACCGCGATGGCCCCGGTGATGGGAGCGGGGAAGTACGCCCAGCCGAGAAGGTCGGCGCCACCTGGTTTGCGACCGCGGTTGTAGACGGTCAGGGTGCCGCTCACCGAGGTCAGCGGCTGTTCCGGGAAAGCAACCTCGGCCTCGACGGTCCCCCGACCGACCACGGCGTCCTCACACCCTTCCAGCGTGGCCGCGCGGACGTTGAGGGTGCCTTTGCCGCAGCCCGGAATGCCTTTCACGTCGAGGGTGAAGTGTCGATCGAGCTCGACCTCGAGTTCACGTAGCGCAGGGACGTGCGAGCCGTCATCGGTTCGGTATTTCCCGGAAACAGACACACGCACGGGCTTCGCTTTTGCCCTGGGGAACCGCGACGGACTCATCTGGAAGCGAAAGCTCGCGCGCAGCGGGTCGCCGATGCCGAACCCTCCCGCCGCGTTCGCCGCCGCGGCAACGGCCACAGCCAGCGTCAACACAGCGACGGGGATTGTCGCCCGGCCTCCCATGGTCGAAGATGCTCTCAGGTTGAGAGTCCTGGCGATAGTCCACCAGCGCGATGCCGGTCCCGGCGTCTTCGCCGAGGCGATCCGCGGGGCCCGCGCCGAGCTCGACGAGTGGACGCCGGCCGAGCTGCCGGAGCCGCCCGCCGACCCGCTGGGCTACGACGCGGTGCTCGTCCTCGGGGGAGCGATGAACGTAGATGAAGGCGAGCGGCACGGGTGGATCGCCGAGGAGGAGGCGCTGCTGCGGGAACTGCTCGAGCGGGAGGTACCGCTGATGGGGCTCTGCCTCGGGGGTCAACTTCTGGCCCGAGCCGCGGGTGCCGAGCCCCGGCGCGGCTCGAGACCGGAGATCGGCTGGCACCGGGTGGAGGTGATGCCGGAGGGCGAAGAGGATCCCCTCCTCGCTCCCCTGGCCCCGACCTTCGAGGCCTTCCAGTGGCACAGCTACGAGTTCCCGCTCCCGACCGGTGCCGTCCCCCTGGCCCGCAGCAAGGTCAGCCTCCAGGCCGCCCGCCTCGGCGAGCGCGCATGGGCGCTGCAGTTCCATCCCGAGGTCAGCCGCGCCGACGCCCTCCACTGGGTCGAGGACTACGAAACCGACCCCGACGCGGTCCGGATCGGGATCGATCCGGAGGTGCTGGGACCGGAGACCGAAGCGAAGATCGACGGCTTCAACGAGCTCGGGCGAGCACTCTGCCGGCGCTGGCTCGAGGTCAGTCGACCTGAATCGGGGTGAGATAGGCGGCCGAGAGGCCGCCGTCGACCAGGAAGGTGCTGGCGGTGACGAAGGTCGAGTCGTCGCTGGCCAGGAAGAGGGCCGCTTTGGCGATCTCCTCTGGCTCGCCGAAGCGGCCCATCGGGATGTGGACGAGGCGCTTGGCGGCGCGCTCGGGGTCCTTGGCGAAGAGCTCCTTCAGGAGGGGCGTATTGACCGGCCCCGGGCAGAGCGCGTTGACGCGGACGCCGCGGTCGGCGAGCTCGACGCCGAGCTCGCGCGAGAGGGCGAGGACGCCGCCCTTGGAGGCGGTGTAGGAGATCTGACTGACGGCGGCGCCCATCGTCGCGACGAAGGAGGCGACGTTGACGACCGAACCGGCGCCTGCCTCGAGCAGGTGCGGGATCCCGTGCTTGCAGCAGAGGAAGACGCTGCGCAGGTTGACGTCCTGCACCCGCTGCCAGGACTCGAGCGAGGTCTCCAGCACCGAGCCGTCGTCGGTCGGATTGATGCCGGCGTTGTTCATCAGCACGTCGATGCGGCCGAACTCGTCGCCGACACGCCGGAAGGCTTCGACGACCTGGCCCTCGTCGGAGACGTCGGCCTCGATCGTCAGGGCGCCCTCGGCCTCGGTGGAGAGGTCGACCCCGACTACCGTCGCCCCCTCCGCCGCGAAGAGACGCGCCGACTCGGCGCCGATCCCGCTCGCAGTCCCGGTGATGACGCAGACCTTGCCCTCCAACCGTCCCGCCATCTCAGCCCCCCTCGGTCGCGTAGTAGACGTTCTTGACCTCGGTGTAGTGCTCGAGCGCGTCGGGGCCGAGCTCGCGGCCGACGCCGGACTGCTTGAAGCCCCCGAAGGGGGTGGAGACGCGGACCGAGGTATTCGAGTTGATCGAGACGACGCCGGTCTCGATCGCCCGCGCCACCCGCAGCGCCCGCGCCCCGTCCCGCGTCCAGATCGAGCCCGAGAGGCCGTAGATCGTCGCGTTGGCGAGCCGCACAGCCTCCTCCTCGGAGTCGAAGGGGATGACGCAGGCCACGGGCCCGAAGATCTCCTCGGTCGCCGCCCGGTCGTCGTTGGAGACCGGCGCCAGCACGGTCGGCGCGAACCAGTAGCCGGGCCCCTCGGGGGCGCTGCCGCGGATCGCCACCGGGGCGTCGTCGGGGACGTAGGAGGCGACGGCGTCGCGCTGACCGGCGGATATCAGCGGCCCCATCTGCGTCTCCGACGAAAGCGGGTCGCCGACCCGCAACGATTCGACGTGCGGCGCCATCACAGCGAGGAAGTCTTCGAGGGCGCTGCGCTCGACCAGGATCCGCGAGCGCGCGCAGCAGTCCTGGCCGGCGTTGCCGAAGACCGCCATCGGCGCCGCCGCGGCGGCGGCCTCCAGGTCGGCGTCGGCGAAGACGACGTTGGCCGACTTGCCGCCCAGCTCCAGGGTCACCCGCTTGATCGTCTGGGCGGCGCCGGCAGCGATCCCGCGGCCGACCTCGGTCGAGCCGGTGAAGGCGATCTTGGCGACGTCGGGGTGCTCGACCAGGCGGCGTCCGCAGACGCTTCCGGGGCCGGCGACGACGTTGAGGACGCCCTCCGGCAGTCCCGCGTCCAGCGCGAGCACCTCCAGCTCGAGCGCGGTCAGTGGGGTCAGCTCCGCCGGCTTGAGGACGACGCAGTTACCGGCGGCGAGCGCCGGCGCCACCTTCCAGGATGCGATCGTCAGCGGGAAGTTCCAGGGGACGATCAGGCCCACCACCCCGAGCGGCTCGCGGAAGGTCATGTCGACGCCGCCGGCGACGGGGATCGTCTGGCCCAGCAGCCGCTCCGGCGCCCCGGCGTAGTAACGGAAGGTCTCGACGACCATCTCCATCTCGCCGCGAGCGTCGCCGATCGGCTTGCCGGCGTTCCGCGCCTCCAGCCGCGCCAAGTCCTCCAGCCGCACCTCGATCGCGTCAGCAAGCTCGCGCAAGAGCTTCGCCCGGTCCGCCGGCGCCACGGCCCGCCAGGCCGTGAACGCCGCCTTCGCCCGCGCCACCGCCGCGTCTACCTCCTCCGCCCCCGCCCGCGGAACCTCAGCCATCACCTGCTCGTTTGCGGGCTCGATCACCTCGATCGCACTCATCGGGCCCGATCCCCCGTTCCGTGGTTCCTTTGTCGTCTATATCCGGACAAAGGAACCACGGAACTGCGGGCAGCCTCGACGAGGGCGCTGATTACCTTGCTGCTCTCGTCCTCCTCGGGGTGCCAGACGACGCCGAGGGCGAAGCGCTTGCCGGGGAGCTCGATCGCCTCGGGGAGGTCGTCCTCGGCCGACCATCCCGTCACCTTCAGCCCCTCCCCCAGGCGATCGACGCCCTGGTGGTGGTGGGACCAGACGACGAAGCCCTCGATGCCCGCCGCGGTGCAGGCGAGCGATTCCGGCTCGAGCCGCACGTGGTGCTCGCTGAAGGTTCCCGCCACGGTCCGGTGCGTCTCGGCGCCCAGCGTCTCCGGCAGGTGCTGAACGAGAGTCCCGCCCAGCGCCACGTTCAGCAGCTGCATGCCGCGGCAGATCCCCAGCACCGGCAGGTCGCGCTCGATCGCTCGCCGGGCCAGCGCCAGCTCGAAGGCGTCGCGGTCCGGCCAGGTCCCGCGCGTCTCGGGATGCGGCTCGGCACCGTAGCTCGCCGGGTCGATATCGGCGCCTCCGGCCAACATCAGCGCGTCGACCCGGTCGAGCAGGACGTCCGGGTCAGCGACAGCGGCCTCGTCGGGCGGCAGCACGATCGCGATCCCACCCGCGCGCTGCACGGCGCTCACGTACCCGCGCGGCGCCAGCGTCACCTCGTAGCCGTCCCAGACCCCCCAGGACACCCGCTCGACGGCGGCGCAGATCCCGATCACGGGGGCCCCGCTGTTCCTTTCTGGTCCTATCTCGCCAAAAGGAACAGCCGAACGCGGGTCCGCGCCGGTCACAGCCGCTCGAAGCCCCGGTAGCGCTCCCAGTCGGTGACGGCGGCCTCGAAGGCCTCGATCTCGATCCCCGCCCGGTTCAGGTAATGGTCGACGACCTCGCCGCCGAAGGCCTCGCGCGCCACCGCGCTCGCCGCGAACGCGTCGCGCGCCAGGTAGATGTTCGACGGAACCCGCGGCTTGTCGGACTCATACGCGTTGCCCTCGAAGACCTCCTCCAGCGGCAGCTCGTTCTCGATCCCGTGCAGGCCGGCCGCGATCATCGCGCTCAGCGCCAGGTAGGGATTGACGTCGGCGCCCGGCAGCCGGTTCTCCACCCGCAGGCCCTCGCCGTGGCCGACGACCCGCAGCGAGCAGGTGCGATTGTCGCGCCCCCAGGCGATCGCGGTCGGCGCGAAGGAGCCCTTCGCGAAGCGTTTGTAGCTGTTGACGTGCGGCGCGTAGAGGAGAGTCAGCTCCCGCATGCAGGCCAGCTGCCCGGCGACGAAGTGCTCGAAGAGCGCCCGGTCGCCGGCGAAGGCGTTCGCGCCGTCCTCACCCGCCAGCGAGCAATGGATGTGGCACGAGTTGCCCTCGCGCTCGTTGAACTTCGCCATGAAGGTGATCGCGTGCCCCTCCTGGCTGGCAATCTCCTTGGCGCCGTTCTTGTAGATCGCGTGGTCGTCGGCGCAGGCGAGCGCGTCGCCGTAGCGGAAGTTGATCTCGTGCTGGCCGAGGTTGCACTCGCCCTTGGAGTTCTCGACCTCCATCCCCGCCGCCGCCATCTCGTTGCGGATCCGCCGGATCAGCGGCTCGACCCGCGCAGTTCCCAGCAGCGAGTAATCGATGTTGTAGAGGTTGGCCGGCTCGAGGTCGTGGAACCCCTTCTTCCAGGCCTCCTCATAGGTGTTGCGGAAGACGATGAACTCGAGCTCGGTCGCGGCCTTGGCGCTCATCCCCCGCTCGGCCAGCCGCGCCAGCTGCCGGCGCAGGATCTGCCGCGGCGAGGCGGCGACTTCGCGGCCGTCGGACCACTGCACGTCGGCCATCACCATCGCCGTCCCCGGCAGCCACGGGACCATCCGCAGCGTCTCCAGGTCCGGGACCATCTCGAAGTCGCCGTAGCCGGTGTCCCAGGAGGCCATCGCGTAACCGCCGACCGTTTCCATGTCGACGTCGACCGCGAGCAGGTAGTTGCAGCCCTCCGCCCCGTGCTCGAGCACGTCGCCGAGGAAGTGCGACGCGGTCAGCCGCTTGCCCTGCAGGCGGCCCTCCATGTCGGCGATCGCGAGCAGCACGGTGTCGACCGTGCCGTCCGCGACCGCCTTCTTCAGCTCCTCGACGGTCACGCGGGGAACGTTACGTGCTCGTGTTCGCCATGCCCCAGCCCGCGACGCCTACGGCGCCGCCGGGCCGACTTTGGGCTCGGGGCCGATGTCTTTCTCGAGGTCGATCTCCCGCACCTGCCCGGTGAAGTGCTTGCGGGCGGTCGTCATCCACCCGATCCAGGCCAGCAGGATCACCACGCCCACCGTCAGCGGCGCGTAGTTGAACGACTCCCAGGTGAATTCGTCGTTCCATGGAACCGCGAGCGGGGTGAAGGGCAGGCAGAAGATGATCGTGATCAGGCCGACCCAGAAGGTCGCAAACGAGTTCATCCACCTGTACTTGCGGCCGTTGTTCCAAGGACCGGGCTCGAAGTCGTCGCCCATCCGCCAGCGCAGGAAGATCGGGATCACGTAGGCGATGTAGAGGCCGATGACGGTGATCGAGACGACCGCGAAGAAGGCGAAGGGGACGTTTTCCCCGTTCCCCTTCAGCGCCGGCAGGGTGATGATCAGCGCCGCGGCCGCCATCGCCAGCACGGCGTAGATCGGGACCCGCTCGGAGTTGACCCGCGAGATCCGGCCCGAGATCCGATGGCCGAAGCCTTTGTCGCGCGAGAACGCGTAACACATGCGCGAGGCGCTGGTCAGGCAGGCGGCGCCGCAGAACAGCTGGCCGACGACGGAGATGATGAGGACGAACTTGCCCCAGCCCGAGCCCAGCGCTTCGACCAGCAGGGTCGGCGCGAAGCCGAGCGCTTCGTTGGCGCCGTCGACGTTGGTGACCGCGAAGGTGATCGCCAGCAGCACGATCCAGCCGATCAGGGCCGAGTAGAAGATCGACTTCCAGACTCCCTTCGCCGCCGATTCGGAGGCGCCGTGCGTCTCCTCGGAGATGTGGGCCGAGGCGTCGAAGCCGGTGATCGTGTACTGGGTCAGCAGGAAACCGAGCGGCAGCACGTAGAACCAGTACATACCGTCGCTGAAGCCGCTGTTGTTGATCCGGTGACCGAAGACGAAGCTGAAGCTCTGGTGGCCATCGGGGACGACGATCAGGACGACGACGATCGCGGCGACCCCGATCACGTGCCACCAGACCGAGACGCTGTTGACGAGGGAGAGCAGGTGGGTGCGACGGATGTTGACCGCGGTGTGGAGGGAGAGGATCAGCGCGAAGAGGAGGAACACCTCGCCGAGGATGTGCACTTCGTCGCCGAAGTTGACCCCGAGGACGTTGACTTCGTAGAGGCCGAGGACGACGTTGAGGAAGGTCGCGCAGGCGTAGTCGACCGAGGCGACGACGGCGACCAGGCCGATCAGGTTGAACCAGCCGGTGAACCAGGCCCAGATCGGTCCGCCCAGGCGTCCCGCCCACCAGTAGATGCCGCCGGCGGTCGGGTAGGCCGAGACCAGCTCCGACATGCAGAAGCCGATGATCAGGATCGGGATCGAGATCAGCGGCCAGCCGATCGAGATCGCGATCGGGCCGCCGTTGTTCCAGGCCTGGCCGTAGGTGGTGAAGCACCCGGCCAGGATCGAGATGATGGTGAACGAGATCGCGAAGTTGGAGAAACCACTCCAGGCCCGGTTCAGGGTCTGTTTGTAGCCCAGCTCGGCGAGTCGTTTTTCGTCGTGGTCTACCGGGGTGGAAACGCTGCTCTCCATGCGGCTTCCCTTCCTGAGCGTCGAACCTTGCGGACGAAAAAGGTGTGATAAACCGACCTATACGGTTGGAGCGAGCCTAGACCCGGCCCTTGACCGCTGTCAATGGCAGGAGAGAATCTTCTCCTCGCCCCCGCCTCATGGCCTCCCTCTCAGAAACCCTCGGACCGATCTCTGCGCGACTGGGCGAGATCGAAGGCGACCCCGTCCCACTCGAGGGCGGTATCACCAACCGCAACTACCGGGTCCGATTCGCCGGCGAGGACCTCGTCGTGCGGCTGCCCGGCAAGGACACCGAGCTGCTGGAAATCGACCGCGCCGCGGAGAAGGCGGCCGGCGAGCTGGCGGCGAGCGCCGGGGTCGGCCCGGAGGTGGTGGCGATGCTCGACGACCCGCCGTGCCTCGTCACCCGCTTCGTCGAGGGCGAGCCGATGAGCGCCGAGGAGATGCGCGAGCCGGTGGCGCTGGCCGAGGTGGCGAGTGCGCTGCGGACCCTGCACTCGCGGGAAGAGCGGCTCCCGGTCGAGTTCTCGAGCTTCCGCATCGTCGAGGCCTACGCGGCGCGGATGGCCGACCGCGGCGCCGAGGTGCCGAGCTCGTATGAGTGGGCGTTGGGGGCAGCGCACCGGATCGAAGCGACACTGGTCGGTCCCGAGCACGAGCCGGTCCCCTGCCACAACGACCTCCTCTCCGCCAACTTCATCCGCTCGCCGCAGGGGTTGCGGATCATCGACTGGGAGTACGCGGGGTGCGGCGACCGCTACTTCGACCTCGGCAACTTCGCCGTCAACAACGAGCTCGACGAGGGCCAGGAGTGGAACCTCCTCGGGGCCTACTTCGAGTCGCCGGCGAGCGAGGCCCGCCTCGCCTCGCTGCGGCTGATGCGCTTCATGTCCGACTTCCGCGAGGCGATGTGGGGGGCGGTGCAGAGCACGATCTCCGAACTCGATTTCGACTTCACCGACTACTGCGCCAAGCACTTCGACCGCATGCGCGAGAGCGCCGCCGAAGGGCGGCTGGAGCGGCTGCTGGGGGAAGCCGGCGGTGCCGCGGGCTGAGCTGCCGAGCTCGGCGCGCTGCGTCGTCATCGGCGGCGGCGTCGGCGGCACCTCGCTCGCCTACCACCTCGCGAAGCTGGGCTGGGAGGACGTGGTGCTGCTGGAGCGCTCCCAGCTCACCTCCGGCTCGACCTTCCACTCGGCCGGACTGGTCGGGCAGCTGCGCGGCTCGGTCTCGCTGACGAAGATGATGATGCACTCGGTCGACCTCTACCGGCGGCTGGGCACCGAATCCGAGTTCGACCCCGGCTGGGTCGAGTGCGGCGGCATCCGCCTCGCCTCCAGCGAGGAGCGGATGGAGGAGCTGCGCCGCCAGGCGGGATGGGCGAAGACCTTCGGCCTGCCGCTGGAGCTGATCTCCGCGGAGGAGGCGAAGGAGCTCTTCCCGCTCATGTCGACCGAGGGCGTGCTCGGCGCCGCCTGGCTGCCGACCGACGGCTACATCGACCCGGCGCAGCTGACCTACGCGCTCGCCGACGGCGCCCGCCGTGGAGGCTGTCGCATCTTCACCGAGACCCGGGTGACGGGGATCGAGGTCCGCGAGGGCCGCGTGCGCGGGGTCCGTACCGACAGGGGCGACGTCGAGGCGCAGGTCGTCGTCGACGCCGGCGGCATGTACGCCGCCGAGATCGCCCGCCTGGCCGGCGTCCGCGTCCCGCTGATCCCGATGTCCCACCAGTACCTCGTCACCCAGCCGCTCGACGAGGTCCGCGAGGCGCGCGAAAACCAGGTGCTCCCGTCATTTGTCCCGGATAGCGGTGCAGATGACGGGAGCGCTCGCGGTCATCTCCCCACCCTGCGGGATCCCGACCTGCTCGTCTACTACCGCGAGGACGGAGACGGGCTGGTAATGGGCGGTTACGAGCGGCGCAGCGAGCCGGCCTTCCTGCCTGGGGGACCGGCGCGGGTCGACGCGATCCCGGCCGACTTCAACGGACGCCTCCTGGAAGAGGACTGGGAGCGGTTCGAGGAGATCACCGAGAACTCGAAGCGGCGCGTGCCGGCGATGGAGGAGATCACCGTTACCAAGCTGATCAACGGCCCCGAGGCCTTTACGCCGGACAACGAGTTCTGCCTCGGCGAGACCGAGGTCCGCGGCTTCTTCGTCTGCGCCGGCTTCTGCGCCCACGGGCTGGCCGGCGCCGGCGGCATCGGCAAGGCGCTCGCCGAGTGGATCGTCGAGGGCGAACCGAGCCTCGACCTCTGGCACATGGACATCCGCCGCTTCGGCGCCCAGTACCGCTCTCCCGCCTACACCCATGCGCGGATCAAGGAGACCTACGAGACCTACTACGACATCCGCTACCCGAACCACGAGCGCGAGGCAGGTCGGCCGTTGCGGGTCTCGCCCGCCAACGTCTGGCACCGCGAGCACGGCGCCGCCTTCGGCGAGAAGTCCGGCTGGGAGCGGGTCAACTGGTACGACTCGAACGCCGTCGACGGCGATGAGCACCTGCGGCCACGTGGCTGGGCCGGCCGGCACTGGTCGCCGGCGATCGGGGCCGAGCACCGGGCCGCCCGGGAGGCAGTCGCGCTCTTCGACGAGTCCTCCTTCGCCAAGCTCGAGATCGAGGGCGTGGGAGCCGAGACCTTTCTCGAAATCCTCTGCGACAACCGCGTCGCCCGTGGGGTCGGGCAGATCACCTACACGCAGATGCTCAACCACCGGGGCGGGATCGAGTGCGACTTCACGGTGGCGCGGCTGGGCGAGGAGCGCTTCTCGATCGTCACCGGCACCGCCTTCGGCAACCACGACCGCGAGTGGATGCGGCGCCACCTCCCGGGCGAGGAAGTGCGGATCCACGACGTCACCTCGCAGTGGGCGTGCTTCGGGATCTGGGGGCCACGGGCGCGCGAGGTGCTCCAGCCTCTGACCCCACAGGATCTCGGCACCGAGTCCTTCCCGTACATGACCTTGCGGGAGACGACGGTCGGCAACGTGCCGGTGCGGATGCTGCGGGTGACCTACGTCGGCGAGCTCGGGTGGGAGATCTACTGCCCGACCGAGTACGGGCTCGGGCTCTGGCGGGCACTGTGGGAGGCGGGCCGGCCGCACGGGATCGTCGCCGGCGGCTACCGGGCGATCGACAGCCTCCGGCTCGAGAAGGGCTACCGCGTCTGGGGTGCCGACATCACCCCGGACGAGACTCCCTACGAGGGCGGCGTCGGCTTCTGCGTCAAACTCGACAAGGAGGGTGGCTTCATCGGCGAGGATGCCCTGCTCGAGGCGGAGGAGCGGGGCCCGCGCGCGCGCCTGTGCTGCCTCACCCTCGCCGATCCCCACTCGATCGCGCTCGGCAACGAGCCGGTCCGCCTCGGCGGCGAGATCGCCGGCCGGGTGACGACCGGCGGCTACGGCTACACGGTCGGGCGCTCGATCGCCTACGCCTACCTGCCCCCGGAGGCGAGCGAGCCGGGGACCGCCGTCGAGGTCGAGATCTTCGGGCGCTGGATCGAGGGCGAGGTGGCGCGCGAGCCGCTCTTCGACCCCGAGGGCGCCCGCGTCCGCGCTTAGGCGCGTTGGTAAACCCCTGGTTGACTAAAGCGCCTAGGCGGTCGCGAGCTGCAGCGGCGCCGGCAAGAGCCCGGCGAGGATGTGCTCGGTCCCCTCGGTGTGCTCGCGCATCTCCCGCACCGCCCGCTGCCCGTCGCCCCTGCGCAGGGCCTTGACCAGCCGGGCGTGCTGTTCGTTGGAGCGGGTGAGGACCTCCGGCGGGTGGGCGATCAACGCGATCAGGGCGCTCATCTGCGACTGGGCGTCGGTCATCGCGCTGAGCAGGCGCGGCGACTGCGCGGCCTCGGCGATACCGAGGTGGAAGCGGATGTCGGTGCGGCGGAACTCCTCGAAGTCCTCGAGCTCGCCATCCAGCTTCGCCACCAGCTCGTCGAGGCGGTCGAACTGCTCGCGACTCCCCCTCTCGGCGGCCAGCAGGACCGCTCCCGACTCGATCGCGACCCGGTAGTCGAGCACCGCCCAGGCCCCCTGGTCCAGAGGCTCGCCGTCGGGCTGGGTCAGCGGCGGCCGCTCGGCGACGAAGGTGCCGCCGGTGCGCCCCCGCAGCGAGACCAGGTGCCCGCTCTGGACCAGGGCCGTCAGCGCCTGGCGCAGGGTCGAGCGGGAGATCCGCAGCTGCTTCGCCAACTCCCGCTCCGGCGGCAACTTCGCCCCAGGCAGGAGCAGCCCGGCCCGGATCGCGCTCCCCAGGCGCTCGACCGTCTCCTCGAAAGTGCTCGCCGGCTGCACCGGCATGAATACCGCCTCAAGCGCCGCGTCGCGCTCCATGTGACAACGGTACCGCCCGCTTACGAATTCATGTAGCGGTTGAACGCCTCGCGGGCCAGATCGCTGAGCGACCGGCCTTCCTTGTCGGCCCTGGCCCAGGCTGCTTTGTAGAGGTCGGGCGGGACCCGGAAGCTGACGCGGGGGGAGTGACCGGCTGCGCCCAAGGACGGGCGGCCGACATACCGACGCTCGAGCTTCGAAGGATCGGGCGGGTTCTTCTCGACTTCTTCCGCCCACTGTTCGGCGATCTCCTCGGTGAGGACCATGCCGGACCGGGTAACGAACTCCTCTTCCTTCTCAACTTTTTTTCGAGACTTGTTCACTTTGCCCATGACCGCGCCTCCTCGTAGAGAGCACGAAATCGGTTCCGCACCTCCATCGCGTGGATCACCTTGAAGTCCTCTTCCTCCGATTCGGCCGCGACGACCTCGAGCGCAACTTCCTCCAAATCGTCCCCAAGGAAGTAGACCTTTCGGTCGACGTCAGAAGTGGCCGGATTCCAGAACCGATCAACCAACTGAAGTCCGCAGTGCTCGACGACATGGAGAGACCGCTCCCGGGAGATCCGGTGCCTGGTCGCCGATCGAGCAAAGGTGATCCGTGCTTCCTCAGGCCAAACATTCTGTCGGACAGAATAGCGGAGGTTCGGATCGAGAGCAGCATGGGCAAGATCGTCGTCACCGAGTTCGTTTCGCTGGACGGAGTCATCGACGGCGACAAGTTCAAGCTCGACGAGCTCTGGGAGGCCCAGCTGCTGGGGGCGGGTCACCTACGAAGGCTTTGCCGCCGCCTGGCCGGAGCGAGACGAAAAGGGCGCTCAAACTGGCCGAGGCGAAAACCGTCGGCGACGGCGTCGCGATCCTCCGCTACGAGCGCCCATAGCGGCGGCCTCAAGAACGCTTAGGACGGGCGGCCAGCTCAACTTGCCCAGGAGTAGGGTGAGCCGATGCCCTCCTTCCACGTTCGCTTCAAGGGCATGCTCACCGGTCAGGAGCGCGAGCGGCTTACCGCTGCCGGAATCCGGCTCGAGGGCAGCAGGTCCTCGATGATCACCGGCTCCCCGGAGACCGGAACCGCCCGCACCGGCCGCCCGATCTACACCGTCAGCCTCGAGGCGAACTCGCCCGACGAGGCGCTGACAAAGGTGCGCCGGGCAATCGAACCGGACACCTCGAACTTCTCCGGGTGGGAAGCGGTGCCGGGCTGATCCTCACCCCTCGTTCTCCAATGCCCTCTCGTCACCGTTAAATCGAGCTTTACCAATAAGACGGGAATATTTGCTCCAACTTGGGTTTTCTCCTAACATCCCCGCATCGGCAGCTCGACCTCATCAACGGGTCGGCCGCGGGGGACTGCTGACGATCGTGTCCTCCTGGCCGAACGCCTCGAAGGACGCATCCCCGAGATAGCCCGCGCAATCCTCGATCGCCTCCACGCGATGGAACGGGACGATCCGATTCGGGACGTCGAATATCTCGAATCCCTCGCTCACACCGTCCACAAGGGGGTCCGCTACGCGATCGAAGTGCTGGCCGTGGGTGAGGAGCGTGCCGGCGAGGTTCCCCTGTCGGCGATCGTGCAGGCCCGCCTCGCGGCACGGCACCGGATCCCGCTGGAGACCGCCCTGCGCCGCTACGTGGCGGCGGAAAAGCTGCTCACGGATTTCGTGCTCGAGGAGGCCGCGGGAATCGATCCGGCCCGCCTCCGCGCCGCGATGGCCGCACAGGGGACGGCCTTCGAGCGCCTGGTGGCGATCGTTACCGAGGAGTACGGGCGGGAGGCGCGCGCCCGCCCCAGCTCTCACGAAGCGCGCCGCGTGGAGCGCGCGCGGCGGCTTCTCGCGGGAGAACTCGTCGACCCGTCGATCCTCGAGTACGACCTCTGCGGCCATCACCTCGGCCTCGTCGCCTGCTCCGCCGAAGCTCGCCCGCTCATCCGCGCCCTCACCGGCGAGGTTGGCTGCCGGAGCCTCATCCTCAGTGGGTTGAACCACGGGCTGTGGGCCTGGCTGGGAAAGAGCAGGGAGCCGTTCGACCCGGCCGCGATACGCGGCTGGCTCGCCTCGAAAGGAACCCCCGACCTCCCGATCGGCATGGGCGAACCGAAGAGCGGCCGGGGCGGCTGGTGCCTGACCCACGAACAGGCTCGATCAGCGGTGTGGGTCGCCCGGGCCAAATCGGCGCCGGTCGTCGAGTACACGGAGGCCGGTCTGCTCGCCTCGGTCGGGCGCGACCCGGTCCTCACGGCCTCGCTGCAGGAGAGGTTTCTGCTGCCGCTGGCCGGCGCCCGCGATGGCGGCCAGGTCCTGCGAACCACCCTGCGCTCCTACTTCCAGGCGGACAGGAACAGCAGCGCCGCCGCCGCAGCTCTGGGTGTAAGCCGGCAGACGGTTGCAAATCGACTGCAGTCGGTTGAGCGCCACATCGGCGTGCCGTTGAGCGAGTGCGCCGATACCCTCCTGGCAGCCCTGACGTTGGAGGAACTGGGCCGCGTCTCAGATCTGCCTGACTCTCTCCCCTAAGCCGTCACATTCAGTGCGCCATGGGTGCGCCGACGCGACCTAGAGTCGCCCGCATGAACATCTCGCTTGGCTCCACCGCAGACGAATAGTTGCGCTAGCGAGCCTTGGTCCCACGCCCCGATCTCCGGGTTCTCGTCGATGAAGTTGAGGAGGCCGGACAAGGAGCCCCGCGAGATCGAGACCGCGCGACAGCGATTGCGGCAATGGCAGTCCCAGCAACGGGCGAAGAAGCGGCGGGCTTGACTAGATATGGGTTAAAGCCCATAATGTTCATCGCACGTCAACACTGGGACCATCAACGGATATGAGCGACGATTTCAAGAACCTGATCGAGAACATCGAGGCCGAGGCCGAGGCAGAAGGCTCCGAGGCCGAGCTTCGCAAGATGCGACGCGAGTTCTCGATCGCCAGCCAGCTGATGACCCTCCGGCGCGAGAAGAAGCTGACGCAGAAGCAGCTCGCCCAGGCCTCCGGAATCCCCCAGAGCGAGATCAGCCGGATCGAGACCGGCGAGGCAAACCCCACCTACGCCACGCTCTCCGCGCTCGCCGAGCCCTTCGGCGCGCAGGTGGGCTTCATCGTTTCTGACGCCGCGTAGGTCGAGTCGACGAGTTTGCATTTGTCGACCCAGAGCCCTTTGGCGCGGATGTCTTTCCCAGGACCGAGCGCGTGGCGACGGCCGGCGCGACGACTTCGATCCGTTTTCTCAGATCTGCCTGACTCTCTCCCCTAAGCCGCGACATTCAGCGCGCCATGGGTGCGCCGACGCGACCTAGAGTCGCCCGCATGAACATCTCGCTTGGCTCTACTGCAGACGAAAGGTTGCGCTACCATGGCCGTGATGACCGCCAGACAGAACTGGACCGACCAGCGACTCGATGATCTCAACCAGAAGGTCGATGAGGGCTTCGCTCGGGTCGACAAGAAGATGGACGACGCCTTCGCCCGCGTTGACACCGCCATTCGCGACCTCCGCCTTGAGATGAGGAGTGCTTTAAAGGAGCAAAGGGACGAGGTCAATGACCGGTTCACGCAAATCGACGCTCGGTTCACGCAAATCGACGCGCGCTTCACGCAGGTCGACGCTCGGTTCACGCAGGTCGACGCGCGCTTCACGCAGATCGACGCCCGGTTCGCGGAAATGAGTGGGCACCTCCTAGCCCTTCACCGGCTCTTGATCCGCGTCAGCATCGGAGGAGCGGTGGCGGTCGGCGTCGCGCTCATCGGCATGTTCGCCAGCCAATAACCCACGCGGCAAATCGCCGACGTCCGGTTAACACATCCCATAGCCTGCGCCCGGGGCTTTTGGCACATTGCTACCCCCACCCGGCTCTGCCGGGTTCACACTGGCATGCCGCACCGGATACAAGGTCCGGTGCCCAGTTGATGGAGGAGATACATGTCCCATGCATTCCGGCAGCCCCGGATCTTGCTGGCACTCGTAGGCAGTTGCGCTGCCCTGTGTCTTGGGTTGCTGAGCGCAAACAACGCACAGGCCAGCGTGAGCAACTTCTGCAATCCCGTATCCCTTGGGGGATGGGGATACTGTGATGGCTCCCAGAGGACTCTTAACCAGGTTTATGGCTGGGGAGACCAGCACTCAGTCTGCGTTGGCCTGATGGGAGTTGGTTCGACGATGCGGTGCTCATCCGGCCCCGGCGCAGGTGTGTACAGCGCCCAATTTGCCACTACGAGCTGGTACCCGCGGATCACGAACAATGCAGCCGGCTCCAACACGGTGCACGGAGTCTCGCTCGCTCCCTGATGGGGCGATGGCGTGGAGTCAGTTCGGCTCCACGCCATTTTTATGGCCACGCTGAGAGCAGTGGGCGTTCTCTTTCTGGTTGCGCTAGCCACTGGATGTGGACGCAGTCCCAACGGGGACGAGCAGGCTGGTCAACCCCTTCAGAAAAGCTTTGGCCTCCTTCGAGGAACCACGGAGAGCTTTCCGCCCGCACTGCTCTCGCACGTTCGCCAACTGCTTCGTGGACCTACTCACCCCCGGTTCGAAGCCTCGGATATACAACGAACGCACACGGGCGACGGCATCGTGTGGGTGTTTCTCAACGGCGCAAGTGTGTGTCTAGTCCAGGGGAATCGCGGTTCAGTGGCATGCTCTGGGGCAGCCCAGGCTCCGGCAGAAGGCGTGACGTTGGGTGTGTTCTCCCCGCCTTCTAGGCGGGTGCCAACCCCTCACGACTTCATTCTCTTGGGTTTGGCGCCTGACGGAGTCGATCGGGTCAAGATCTCCGTCGGCGAGCAACAGCGAATGATCAAAGTCACGAATAACGTGTATTCCGCTTCAGGCGACCAGCCCGTCTTGGTTAAACGGCTTATACGAGAGCCCAGATAAAGCGACGGAATCCCTTTAGGGCTGTTCAAACGTGTGCTGGTACTGCGTTGACGAGCCGCTGCCGTAGATCGGCTTGAACGGTTCCTGTTGCTTGCAGGCCGGGGCAGGCAAGCCGGAGGTGCTGGTCTGTCCATTGAATGCATATTTCTGCAGGGCTTCGAGGAGGAGCTTGGCGTTTTCTTCCTGCGATCTCGGCGGCACTTTCGTTTCCGGATCGCCCTCCGTGGCAATTGCACGTTCTTTGAAGGCCGGCTCTTCCCAGGAATTGGGATCGATGGTGGCCGTGATCCCACTGCTGCACTGACGCGTATCGAAGCTCGGCAGACCATCGATCAGGCCTTCAGCCCACTTTGGCGGGCTGTAGGCACTGTTCCGGTTGAAGCTGAAGCGATTGGGATAGGTCGCCAGCATTTCCGGGGTCATCAGGACATTGGTACGAAGATAGTGAGGGTGCGGATCGCCTTCGGTTTCAGGCAGGAGTTCTCCGTTGAACGTCGCTGCAACATTGGCGAAGAACCCGCTCAGGTCGACCTTGTAGAGCTTCAGGCCGACCAGAATTGGATTGAGGTTGCGGATGAACGGGTCGAGCGCCCGGAGAAGTGGTGGGAATTCGTCGCGGAAGATCTTGCGGAGCGCGCTGAAGCCCGTCGGTGCACGCTTGATCACCGGACCAAGGCCTTCGAAGAAGGCCTTCGATTCAGGTGCCAGCTTCGATAGCGCGATAAGCGTCGGCGAGAGTTGTTCAGCCGCCGGCACCAGCTGGCGCATCAGCGGATCGGCGTTGAGCGAGAAGTCTTTGAGCCGCGCGAACGTCTGGCGGGACTCGTCGAGGAAGGTGGGGAAGGCGCGGAACAGCGCTTCGATGTCCCGGTTGCGCCGGGCGGTCGTCTGGAAGACCGCGTTGGAGCTCTGGATCAGGTCGGCCAGCTGCCCGTCCTGGCCTCGCAGCGCATCGAAGGTGGTCGCGCCGTTGCGGAACAGCTGCCCGACCGCAAGCCGCTGGCTGTCGAGGACGCGGAAGAGTTTGTCGAATTCGGTGAAGGTGGGTTCCAGGCCGCCGAGCGCGTAGGACAGGTTCTGGCCCTGGCCGTTGATCGCCACCGCGGCTTCCTGCATCCATTCCTGGAAGGCGGCGCGGGTCCGGGCGTTGAAGGCGCTGAAGATCTCGTCGAGCTGGACCGATTCGGCGACGTTCGCCTCCGGCAGCGTGCCCCCGTCGGCGAGCTCGGGCCCTTCGCGGGAACCCGGGGTCAGTTCGATGTAGGTCTCGCCGAGCAGGGTCTTGGTCCGCAGGATCGCCCGGGTCGACTCGGGCAGCGGCGCGTAGCGATCGTCGATCGCGGCAGTGGCAAGGGCCTGCTTGCCGTTGGGGGCCAGCTCGATTTTCTGGACTTTGCCGACGTTGACGCCGGAGATACGAACGTCGGACTGTTCGGCGAGCTGGGTTGCCTCGGTGAAGGGGATCTTGACCTCATAGGTCTTCGCCCGGAACGGCGTCGGACCGCCGAAGGTGACCCAGAGGAAAAGCAGGATCCCGAAACAGGACAGCGCGAAGCCGGTGATGACCAATAGCTGCGTAGTGCTGGGGGCTCTCTTGCTCATTTTTCGACGTATTCGCAGGTCCCCTCCGGGTTTTCCACCGGGAAGGAGACGGGAATTTCTTGTTTGCGTGGGAAATTGGTCAGTTCCAGCAGGGTCTGGAGGAACGGGCGGCCTTCACCCGTCTTCCTCGTTACGAACGGGTAGCCGAGAGCAGACCCCGTACAGGTAATGGTCAGCAGGGCGCGGAGGGACGGGCCTTGAGCGTCCTGGAGAGCAAACGCAGCGTTAAAGTCGTGGTTCAGCCACGGCAGGTAGAAGAGGAAGCTCTCTTTCGAGCCCTTGGGCTGGTAGGACAGTTCGTTGAGGAACGAGTTGAAACCGCCAAGCGAGTTGCCGAAGCTGCGGACGGTCTTTTCGAACGGCTTCGCCGCTTCCGCCCCATGCTCGAGGAAGGGTCGGATTTCGCGGGTGAAGGGCCGGATCTGGTCGCGGATCGGCCCGGTCGTTTCCTTGAAGAGCTTCTCGGTCGCCTTGAAGGCGGGGGTCAGCGCCTGCGCCTGCGGGATCAGCTTGATCAGGGTCGGATATGCCGCCTGTGAGAAGCGGTTGGAGCTGGCGAGCCCGGCGTTGGCGGCCTGCAACGCGGAGGGGAATCGCTCGAAGGCAGCCTGGACCGATTCCTGCTGGTTGGCGAAGTTGCCCAGGGCCGCCTTGGAAGAAGTGACGAACCGCTTGACGGCCGCGTCGTGGCGGGCCAGTTCGGTGGTCACCAGGTTGAAGTTGTGAATCACGCGCGCGAGCTCGACGTGGCGGGCCGCGACGGCCTTGTTGAGCTTGGCGGTGTAGTGGACGAAGGGCTGGAAGCGACGCAGGGCGTTGGAGAGCTGTCTGCCGCGGCCGCCGATTCCCTGGGCGCCGCCGGCGACGAGGAGCTGGATGTACTGGCGGGTGTCGGCATCGAGGGTGCCGAGGAACGCGTCGAGGTTGGTGTTCGGTTCGGTCTGGGTCAGGGTGAAGTGGTCGCCGTCTTCGACCGTGCCCTTCGCGGTCCCAGGTTCGATCTCGACGATCATGTCGTTGAGGTTCGTTTTCGGCCGCAGAAGGAAGCTGGCGTCGGGGTGGATCAGATCCATGTACTTCGGCTCGATGTCCATACCGACGACGGCATGGCCGTTTTCGAGGTCTACCGATGCGACCTTGCCGATCTGGATCCCGGCGATGTCGACCGCCTGCCCCTGCCCCGGCGTCACCGCCTGGGCGGTCGCGAACTCGGCAGTGATGTGGTCGAATTCTTCACCGACGACAGGTAGCCAGGCGGGCAGCGAGGCTTTCTGCTGGGTGAAGATCCCGAGCATCATCACGATGCCGGCGATCGCGAGGACGAAGATCGCGATCGTGTCTTTGCGATGACCGCGCGCCTGCCGACCCAGCCAGGCTCGGAAGTGTTTCCAGCGGTTCACTTTCGGTTCTGGGGCGCTCATGGGTTCACCCCCGCGACGGATGGCGAGGCGGGGCCTACCTGACCCAGCGGGCCGTTCACATCTGGGACCGGATTCGTGTAGCAGCGCACCTCAGGCTTGTGCGGCGGCGGTCCTCCGAGCTGCGGCTGGGTTCCCTTGGGCTCTTCGATGGTGTGGCTGTAGGCAATCTTGTCGCCATAGGTTTTCGGGTTGCCGCGGGGATTTTCTTCGCCGACCAGGACCGGACCGGCGCCGATCTGTGCGCGGGTGAACGGTCCGTTGCCGTCGAAGTTCTGAGCCGCCCCGGCAAAATTGACGAGGTTGTAGAGGAACTCGCGGTAATTGGGATCGCCGGTGCTGAATTGGTCATTGATTACCTGGTTCGCGGTCGGAACCATCACCTTGCTGGTGCAGAGGCTGAGGCGGTTCAGCTGCGGCAACGTGGTCTGCTTGCTCGCCTGCGCGGCGCCGGCGAGCGCGGGCGTCGATTCGCTCAGCAGCTTGACGGCGCCGCCCGCCTCGCGGCCGGAAAGCAGCGGCCGGACCTGAGCGAGCCACGGTTTCGAGGCGGCGATCAAGCCGGGCAACTCGGCGACCGCCGGCCGGAACTCGATCGCGTAGGTGCGCAGCGGTGGCAGCGTGCGGTTGAGGCTGACGAGCGAGGCGTGGGTGACCTTGAGGGTGGGGGCCAGCAGGTGGATCGTCGCGGAGAGGTTCGCCGACTGGTTGGCGAGGGCGCCGGTGAAGATGTCGAAGTTCTCGATCAGCCCCTGCAGGTCGCGCTGGCGGCTGGCGAAGGCGCCGAAGGCGCGACCGGCACTGGAAACCAGGCGGGAGAGATCGCGCTGTTGGGTTCCGAGGAAGGCATTGGTCACCTGGGAGCTGTAGCGGCCGGCATCGCCGCCGTATTCCAGGGCGCCGTTCAGAGCCTGGGCACCGGTCCGGCCTTTTACCTCGGGCAACTGGGTCAGGTCTTCTTCGGCGGTCGGCTCGTGGTTGAGGGCCTTTCCGTAGCCCTCGAGCAGCCGCCCGAGATCGGCCCGCACCGGCGTCTGCAAGGCCGAAAGAACTTCGTCGATCTGCACCGCGGTCGAGGTGCGGCTGATGGGAATGGTGTCGCCGCTGTCCATGTCCGGCGCGCTCGGGCTGCCGGGGTCGAGTTCGATGAAGAAGTTGCCCTCGAGGAAGATCCGCGGCCGGATCGCGGCGAAGGCATCGTCGTGAATCGGTTGCCCCGAGCTGTCGACGGTGAAGGTGACGGTGGTGTTGTCGCCGTCCCGTTCGGTCCCGATCACTTTGCCGACGTCGACGCCGGCGACGCGGATCGGCGAGTTCTTGGCGATGTTGGCCGAGTTCGAGAAGGTGGCGCTCAGCTCGTAGCCGTAACCGGTGAAGGGCACGTGTTTGGTGAAGGCCAGGTACGGCCCGACCGTGAAGATGAGGATGAAGATGACCGCGATAGTGGCGTTGCTCGGCCGCCATTTGATGCGGCCGGTGCCGGCAGCGGCTGCCCGTCGATCACGCTCGGGGAGGCGGCTCATTTTTTCACCTGCCCGCGGGTGGTGGTGGCCCAGAGTTCAGGTGAGTGACCGATGACGGTCTGGCCGCGAACGTATTTCTCGTTCCCCGCTTCGCACACATTGTCCTGGCCGGGGGCGGCGGTCTGGGGATAGGGGTTGTAGTGAAGGTGGTTTTCCTTTCCAGGGCGGTTATCAGCCGTAGGTCCGTTGGCTGGGGCGCTCGCTGGGACGCTCTCGGCGTTTTCGCCTTCGGGCGGAGCGTTCGAGATGAAGTTAAGCCAGTTTCCATACTTGTTTCCGATGCTTACCGCGCTCGCCACGTTCTCGAAGGCCAGGGTCCAATAGGTACAGACACTTTGGCTTGGGGTGATATAGGCGAGCGATGGCTTCAATAGCCGGTTGGTGTCGGTCAGCAGTTCGAGACCGTTGAATACGCCTGGGGCATCCTGGAAGGCGACGAGAGCTTCCGCCGTCGGTTGCAGTTGGTTATTGAGAACGGGCGAAGCATTCAAGACGGGAACCCCGGCGTGGAGGGATTCGGCGATAACCGGTGAGGTTTCGGCGAGCGCTTTGGCGCCGGGCCGGAGAGCCGTGAAGAAGCGGGCGGAGTCCTCGAGGAAGGGGCGCAGGGCCGGCAGGTCGGCGTTGACCTCGTCGAGGGTCGGCGGGCTCTTTTCGATCGTTTCCTGGATGTATGGCCGGGAGACGCTGGCAAACGCGGCGAAGGTGCGGTCGAGGGCGACGAACATGCTCGCCTGGGTCTCGGCCACCGGGGCCACCGTCGCCGAGAGGGCCTCGAGCGCGCGCCAGAAGCCGGCGAAGTTGGTGCTCGGTTCGACGATCTTCCGCAGGATCGGCTGGCCGCTGACGACGGCGCGACGAAGGGCGCCGAAGGCTTCGTTCAGTTGGGGGCCACGGCCGGCGAGGGCGTTGCCGAACCCGGCCAGGTTCTGGCGGATCGCATCGCGGGTGGGTTTGTCGAACATGCTGAAGAACTGGTCGATGTCGACCGGTTCGGGCTTGGCGGAGGTGACCGGAATCGTTTCGCCGGCCTTGAAGCCCTTGGTCGAGTCACCGGGGGTGACCTGGAGGAACTTGAGGCCGAGGGCCGACTTGGGTCGGACGGTGATCGTCGAGTCCACCGGCAGCGGTTCGGCGGTCTTGTCGAGGCTGAGCGAGAGTTCGGCGGCGGCGGCTCCGTTTTCGAGGTGGACCGGCACGACCTTCTTGACAACGCCGACCCGGACGCCGCCGATCCGCACCTCGTTGCCTTTGACGAGCGCGTCGGCGTTCGGCACCCGCGCCTTCAGGTTGTAGGTGGAGACGAAGGGAAGGCCGTTGTTGGCGTTGTAGGCGAGGAAGACCGCGACGATGACGACAAGCACGGTCACCGCCCCGACGAGGATCGGGCTGCTGGCGACGCCGCTGAGTCCGCTGCGGTTTCTCATGGCGCCAGGAGGTAGTCGAGAAGGGGTTCGGTCCCTTCGGTTTTCGATGACTGGGCGACGCCCGCTTTGCCTTCGAGGCGGGATCCCGTCGCATCGCCCTGGCCAACGCCGATGGCAGAACCGGCTACCGCTGCGCTGCCACCGTTGGTTTCTTCTAGACCTTCAGTGAGCAGGCGAAAGAGCGCTGCGGGATCAGTGCTTGCCGCCGCACTCGCTTCCGGTCCATTGAAGTTCGCCACACACCCAGAGGCTCCGCGCGGGGCGGCTTCATATTCCAGGCAGTTGGAAAGCTTGACCCTGGTCCGTCCGAAGTGCCCGTATTCGTCGAATCCGTTGATCGTGGCGGTGGTGTTGTAGATCAGGTTGGTCAGACTCTCCCAACCACCCGTTTGCTTCAGGTTCACCAAGAGCTTCGCCAGGTCGGCAGTGGGCTTGACTCCCGACTTCGACAGGGTCGCCGCCTTCTTGATCACCGGGTCGGCTTCGACGAAAATCGGACCGGACGCTTCGCCGGCGTCGCCGAGGCTCTTCAGCGAGACGGTCAGGGCTTCGGAGAACGGCGTCAGGGTTTCGGTCGCGTCGGTCAGCGACGGCGCCGCGGTGCCGAAGTCTTCGAAGAGCGGCGTGCCGGCGTCGGAGAAGGTCTGCAGGCTGCGCATCGTCTTGCGGAATTCGGTGAGGAAGGTGGGGAATTTCCGCAGCGCCTCTTCCAGTTCCGGGCCCTTTTCGGAGCTCGCCTGCGCGGCGGCGCCGGCGTTGGAGAGGAAGCCGGCGAAGGACGCTCGCTCACGCGAGAGCGGGCCGAGGATTTCGTCGGAGTCGGCGGTGAGCTGCGCCAACTGCTCACGCTGGGCGGAGAGGATCCCGAAGAGGCGATCGGCGTCGCGGAGCACCGGGTTCGCCCGCTTGATCAGCTCTTTGATGTCTTCGCCACGACCGGCGAGGCCGGCGCCCAGTTCGTTGAAGATCAACCGGAAGCGCTGCGCGTACGGCAACGAGTAGATGTCGTTGATCAGGTCCGGGTCGACGCTGGTGCCGTTGTTGCCGAGCGGCAGCAGGTACTCGCCTTCCCCGGGCTCGCCTTCGGGCACCTGCTTCAGCGCCGGCGGCGGCTCGGTCCCCGGCGCCCGCGGCAAGGTGGTGCGGCAGTCGACGAACTTCTCGCCGATCAGCGACTGCGGCCGGATCTGGCAAGTGGCGTCCTGGCGGAAGTCCTGGAAGCCCGGATCGGTGATCTTCATGACGATCACGGCCTTGCCCGGCTTGGCGACCGCCTTGCCGTTTTCGTAGGCGACCGTGTCCCCCGGCATCGAGACGCCGACCGATTCGATCTCGCCGACGGTGGCGCCGGCGACGCGAACTTCCTCGCCCTTGACCATGAAGCCGCCGTTGTCGAAGACGGCGCGGACGCGGTAGCCGTCGGAGGAGCCGCCGCCGCCGGAGACGAGCAGGACGACGGCGACCACCGCCGCCACCAAGCCCGCCGCGAGTATCAGTCGTCTGCTCATGGTCCGGGGGGAACGTCGCCGGGGTTGCATTCGGAGGAATCGACGCTGCCACCGCCGACCCAGGGATTGGAGCCGTCGGAGGCAGGCTGGGTGGCGGCGCCTGGGCACGGACGGCGCACTTTGGCCGAGGAACCGAAGGGTTCGTACTGCTGCGCCTTGGTGATCGGCTTAAGACTGCCGTCAGCTTCGTATCTGAAGATGTTCTGGATAGCTGGGGCCGAGCGCACGTAGTGGCCGTTGCCGTCGTAGTAGCCGGCGACCTGTCCGAACTTACTGAGGCCGTTGAACAGGTCCGGCGTGTAGGCGCGGATGAAGTTCAGGTTCGGCTGGAAGTCCGAGATCGCCTGTTCGGAGTGCGGGAAGGCGCTGGAGGTCAGGTTCTGCACCTTCGGTAGCACCGCGAGCAGATCGCCGAGGTCATTGCCCTTGCCGGGCTGGCTGACGGTGATCCGCAGGTTGTGGGTGAAGGGGACCAGTTTCTGGAAGACAGGGCGCAGTTCGGCGAGGAACGGGGCCAGGTCCTTGGTCGCCGGCTTTGCCGTGTTGACGAGCGGTTCGAGATCGTCGAGCGCCGCCCGCAGGTTGACGAAGGTCGTGTTCGACTGGCGGAACACCGGCGGCAGCCGCCGCAGCGAGGCATCGAAGGCAGCGGTCTGGCCGGCGATCGCGTTGAAGGCGGTGTTGGCATTGGAGATCGCGCTGGAGAGCTGTTCGCCCCGCCCCGCCACCGCCGTCGTCAGCCGCGAGGAGCTGACGACGAAGCGCGCGAGCAGGCGCTGGTCGGCATTCAGTTCGCGGGCGAAGGCGGTGGTGCGGTTGAGGGCGGTGCCGAAGTACTTGTAGGCCTCGTTGCCGTTCTTCCCCTGGCCCGAGTAGAGCGCCGCGTTGCCGCGGATGAAGTCTTCGAGGCCCTTGCGGACCCGGGGCGGGAAGGTGTTGAAGAACTGATCGATGTCGATCGGGGTCGTGGTCGAGGCCAAGCCGAGTTCGGCGCCGTCTTCGAGCGCCTCGTTGCTGTTCGGCCCCGGGCTGATCGAGACGTAGTGGTTGGCGACGCCGGAGAGCGAGGTCGCGCGGATCGTCGCCGTGGTTCCTTCATGCAGCTGCTGGTCGACTTCGACGTTGACTTCGGCGAGGTTGTCGTCGGTGAGGCCGATGCTTTCGACCGTGCCCGCCGGCGAGCCGCCGATCAGCACCTGGTTGTCGGGGACCAGTTGGCCGGCGTTCTGGAACACCAACGTGTACTTGTGGCCGCTGCTGCCGCCGAAGAAAACGATCGCGAGGACGATCACCGCCGCCGCGAGGGCAACGATCACCGCGACCCGCGCTGGGGTCGTCCCCCGGCTTGCCGCCGGACCAGTCTCCTCGCCTAATGGTTTGGCAGCCACAGATCGTCGCTAGCTTTCAAGTTCTCCGGCCCCTCCGAACCCGGTAGAACGGCCGCATGATCGTATCCGAGGGGGTCCCGGGCAAGTCGTCGCCGTGCAGGGACTTAACTGGAAATCAACGCGCTACTCTGAGC
The DNA here is from genome assembly GCA_963812845.1 of uncultured Actinomycetes bacterium. Lineage (GTDB taxonomy): Bacteria > Actinomycetota > Thermoleophilia > Solirubrobacterales > 70-9 > VAYN01. The sequence continues at coordinate 307,734 of CAWEWQ010000001.1, forward strand.
CTCGGTAGCGGTTTAGGAAGTGGGAGAGCGCCGCCAATCCAACCCTAGGAGAGAGCAATGCGCAGAAGTCCATTCCTGATTGCGGGGATCGCCGTCCTCGCCGCCGTTGTCGCAGCGACGGCCGCCTGGGCGGGGCCGACCGTGAACGGGCCCGACGGCAACACCCAGTCGATCGACGTCCAGGTCCGCCCGAAAAAGCTTTCGAAGAAGACCTTCACGCCCGGGACCCTCGAGGTGACGACGCTGACGACGTCGACGACGAACCCCAGCGGAGCTCCGATTCCGGCGGTCCATGCCGTGATCGACTTCGACAAGAACCTGCGGCTCTACACCAAGGGCCTCCCCACCTGCGATTCGGCAAAGCTGCAGAGCCAATCGACGGAAGTAGCCGAACGGGTCTGTGGCAGCGCGAAAATCGGCAGCGGGCACGCGATCGCCTACCTGAGTGCCGGAAAGGTCTACGAAGTGCCGCAGACCGTGACCGCCTTCAACGGCATTCCGAAGGGCGGCAAGCCGACGATCATCCTCCACACCTACGGGACGACGCCGTTGCAGGTCAGCCTCGTGCTGGAAGGAACGGTCTCGAACTACAACAAGGAAGGCTACGGCCCACGGCTCGACCTCGACATTCCGCTGATCGCCGGCGGCACCGGCGCCCTCAAGGAATTCAACGTCAAGATCGACAAAAAATGGCGCTTCAAGGGCGAAAAGCGGAGTTTCATTTCCGGCAAGTGCCCGAACTCGAAGAAGCTGAAGGCGCGGGGCACGTTCACGTTCCGCGACGGGGAAGCGCTGACGGCGCTCTCGCAACAGAGTTGTAAGCAGGCAAGCTAGAGGCGCCTCGAGCCTTAAGGGGACCGCTACGGCGGTCCCCTTTTTGCCCGCTACCTCCTTGGGTCCGCGACGCAACGCAGACGTTCTACGGGTTGCCGACCAAAGCCCCGCGAGCTAGTCGAGCAGCTGGCCGGGCCTCAGCTCGACAGCCTTCGCAAGCCGTTCGACGGTCGAGACCCGCGGATCGCGTTTCCCCGCCTCGATCCGGCTGACCTCGGTCGCGTGCACCCCGCTCTGCTCTGCAACCTGCTCCTGGCTAAGACCAAGTTTCTTGCGGGCGTTTCGCAGGTTGGACCCAAGGTTGCCCACGAGGAGGATCGTTAAGCCTCAGGCGCCGGAGTACCATAGGTAATGTCACAAGATACTTTGGCTTGTATTCAGGGCCGATCCCGTAATGAGGGATCGGCCCGGCGCCCGACGCTAGGCGGGCTTTACAACCATGTGCATCAGGACAACACGCCGTGCATTGGTGATTCTCATGCGCTTCCACCTCCTCTCCTGCTTCAGCCCGGCGCGAGCCGCCAGGAGGAGGCGGAATGCTAAAGATCAGTCAACTATCCGGCGGATGCTGAGTAGCGTGTAAATGCAAGCCAGGTGTGGCCGTATGCTCGGTGCAATCTGACCGTAGAAGCGAGCTCAAGCCAAAGGAGAGACGTGATGAGCAAAAGGACCGCCTCTAGACCAGGCCAGCGCGGGAAGAGCATTGAGGAAGTCATCTCTTATGCGATTGGCCATCGGATCCGTGTCCAGATCCTCGTGATCCTCAGCGAAGGTGTCTTTACCCCTGATGAGATCTCCAGGGCGATTGGGGAGCCAACCAGCAAGGTCTCCCACCACATCAAAGAACTGGTTGATGCCGGCTCCATCGAACTGGCAAAAACCGAGCGCGTTCGCAATACCCTCCAGCACTACTACCGCGCTGTCGACACGCCGTATTACTCGGATGAGGAGTTCGCCGCTATGACTCCCCAGCAGCGGCAGGTGACCCTAGGACTTGCTCTACAACAGATCATGGCCGAGACCATGGCTTCGTTCTGGGCCGGGAACATGGTGATTGATCCTCGTGTGTGGATCACCCAGCGTTGGTTCAACGTGGATGCTCAGGGACGAATCGAAATCGCGGATGAGCAGGCTCGCTCGTGGGAGCGAGTCCGTGAGATAGAGGTTGCGGCACTGAATCGATGTGCCGAATCCGGCGAGGAAGCGGAGTCAGTGATCGTCGCTCAACTCGGATTCATGAGGGAGCGAACTGGACCGACTATCCCGCCACCAAACGCTGATTAGAGAAGGCTTTTCGAGTTTCGAGCATTGGCCGTTTGACGACCGCTTATGACTATGGAACCGTCAACTACTCAATGGCCACCGACTGTCTCCGTGCTCCGTGACCCCGGGAAATAACTTCGAATGGGACATGCTCGTCCCACACCTGGTCCACCCCTTGAAGGTGGCGATCATCGAAGCGATGAGCTGGATCGAGGAGCCAACGTCGCCGCGAGAGCTCGCTCTCATGTTCGGAGACGAGTATGGAGTGTCTTTGGTGGCGTATCACGTTCGCACGCTTGCGGACGTGGGAGTTCTGGAAAAAGTCCGGCAGCAGGCGGTCCGGGGGGCGCTGCAGACGTTCTATGTGTTGACGGCCAAGGAACCGGCAGACTCGCCGCTGGCCTGCGAGTGAGTGTGCGGATAACAGCGGCCGAGCGGGACGCGCTCTTCGACCAGATCTATGTCCGGCTCAGCGGCATCGACGATCTCTGGCTCGCCGCCCAGGGAGGGGACTGGGAGGCGGCGGACCGGCTGGCGCGGGAGTACTTCGACGACCTGCGCCTGGTCCTCGAGGACCTCGGCTGGGGTGAGCGCGGCGGCGAGGCGGTGGAGCTGACCACCCCTCCCGACGTCCTCCGCCGCGTCCTCACCCGAATGCAGGGTCGGGCGGACGCCCAACAGGAGGCGGAAGAGGACGAGCGTGCCGAAGGGCGACAGCGTGAGGAGCAGAGGCAGCGGCTGATGGAGGCCTGCCGGCGGGTGCTGGACGAGCTCTGAGCCAAAAGCCTCGATCTTGCTCAGAAGAGCGCGATGCCGGCAAGCGTGCCGAGGCAACCGATCAGGACTACGACGATGGCCACCAAGGCGGCGAAGAGGCCGCGGGTCAGGTTCTTCAGGTCGCCGCGGATTTTGCGCATATCGGCACTCAGTTGAGTGAAGCCTTCGGTGACTCTCGTCTCGAGGGCGTCGACTTTGGCATCGAGGACAGCGACCCGCTTGTCGATTGCGCCCACCTTCCTGCTGAGGTCATCGACCTTCTCGCCGAGGGCGTCGACCTTGGTCCCGAGCGAGTCGAGACGTTGGTCGGTTGAAACCTCTCTTGGCGCCGTCACCGTCATGATCGTAGCGTAACTTTTCGTCTGCAACAGAACAAGGCGCTATCCGCACCGGGAGGGAAAACCTTTGGGCCCTCTTTGTGACTTCGGGCCGGGTCAGACGCTGAGCTTCGGGATCACGCGGGCCAGCGGCTTCGGTAGCCACCAGACGCGGTCGCCGAGGAGGAGCATCAGGGCCGGCAGCAGGACGATGCGGACGACGGTGGCATCGAGGATGACGGCGACCGTGAGACCTACGCCGAGCTGGCTGACGGTGGCGATCGGGGCGCCTGCGAAGGCGATGAAGACGACCATCATGATCAGCGCCGCGCCGGTGATGACGCCGGCGGTGCGGGAGAGCCCGAAGTCAACCGCGGCGGCGTTGTCGCCGTGGGTGTCGTAGTGCTCGCGCATGCGGGTGAGGAGGAAGACGGCGTAGTCGATCGAGAGGCCGAAGACGAGGCCGAAAATCAGCGTCGCCCCGACTGCATCGACGTAGTTGTGGCCGCCGAGCGGCCAGCTGTCGGGAATGTGGAAGAGCAGGGTGAGGACGCCGAAAGCGACGCCGACCGTGAGCAGGTTGAGGGTGACGGCGATCGCCGCCAGGAGCAGCGCCCGGAGGACGATCATCAGGACCAGGAAGGTGGCGATGGTGATCGCGATCACCACCCATGGCATGCGCTCGCGGGTGACGCGGCTGTAGTCGTTGAGCTGGGCCGCGGCGCCGGCGACGCCGGTTTCGAGGTCGGCTTCGTCGGCCAGTTCGGAGGCGTCGGCGTTGAGCCTCTTGTTGAGCCTGATCGAACCGGGAGTGTTGAAGCTGTAATCGGAGATGACCAACATCGTCGCCGCCTGGCCGCCCCTGTCGAGGTCGATCGTTTCGTTGATCTGCTGCCGGGTCGTCGGCGGGGTACCGTCGAGCGCCGAGAGCACGAAGTAACCCGAGTTGAAGAGGCCGGGCGAGGAATCGGCGACCTGGCCGGCCTGCTTGCGGATGCGGTGACGGCCGGAGAGGACCTGCACGCTCGCTCTTTCCAGGCCGCTTTCCAGCGGCGCGCTTTCGCTGACGCCCGCGGCGAGCGCCTCCTGCAACGCTTCGGCACCGGCCCCGAGTTGGTCGAGGCCGCTGACCAGTCTCACCGCGCCGCCGCTGAGCTGCGTGATCCCGTCGCCCAGGCGCCTGGCTTCGCGGGCGAGGCGAGCTGAGCCGGCGGCCAGACGGCTGCTGCCGGCGTGCAGTTCCCGCAGCCCTTCTTCGAGTTTTTCAGCGCCGTGCAGAGCCGACTGGACTTCGTTCTTGAAGGTGATCAGCCAGTAGTTGATCTGCTTCGCCTGTTCCCAGTCTTCGACCAGCCGGGTGTTCAGCGCACCCAGTTCGGTGGGCAGGCCGGCGTATGGCTCGACCTCAGGCGTCGCGGGTAGCGGGTCGTAGGGCGCGCCGCTCACCGGGTCGGTGCCGGTCACCGCCGCGGTGGCCTTTCGCACCGCTTCCAGGGTGCCGCCGTACTTCGGGTCGGACTTGCCGACCGTCATTTCATCCAGCTGCGTCAGCGCCGCCTTCAGTTCGGCTTCGGCAACCTGCGCCGGGGGAATCAGCTGCGGCACCTTTTCGTTGGCGTCCCCGTTCAAGGACTTGCGCAGGATCTTCGATCGCCTCAGCAGGTTGATCCGGAGGTTCGGGAGCGCGTCGCGAAGGCCGATCTTGAGTCGGAGGACGCCGACGTTGGCCAGGTCGATCCCGTTCTCGAGTCGACGCGAGCCTTTGGCGAACTGGTCGAGCGCGTCGACCGCTTCCTGGCTTCCACCCAGCGCCCGAGTCAGCCCGTTGGCGATCAGCTGGGCGCCCTCGGTGGCGCGACCCGAGCCCAGCGCCAAAAGCCCGGCGCCGTCGCTGGCTTCGCCGATCCCGTCGCGCAGCTGCCCGACTCCGCCGGCGGCGACGTCGAGGCTGCGGCCGAGCCGACCCAGCTGCTTGACCGGGCCGATGTTCCCTTCCGAGGAGAGGACCGCATTGCCGAGGTCCCTCAGCGGGTCGACGCGTCGGGTCGCCCGGCGCGGCCCGATCACCGCCTGCACGCCCGGAGTATCCGCGAGCTTGCGCTGGAAGCTGTCCAGCGCGGCGAGGTTCTTGGAGTCCGTGATCGGCCCCTGCTTGGCGACCGCGACAACCTGGAACGGGGCATCGAAGCCCTGGCCGATTTCTTCGTCGATCAATTCCGCGTCCTGGCGCGCGGGCGCATCCTGGGAGAGCTGCTCGGGACTGGGCGGGCCCGTCTTCAGCCCGATCGCCGGCCCCGCGAGGACCAGCAGCAGGCCGCCGATCAGGATCGCCGCGAGCGCCGGCCTTTTCAGGGCAGCCCCCACCATCACCATCAGCCGCGAGCGACCACCCGCCGGCGCCGTGGCGCCGAAGCGCCAGCGGTCCACCCTCGACCCCAGCAGGCTGAGGATCGCCGGCCCGACGACGGTCGCGACGAGGACGCTGAGGACCACCACCATGCAGACCGTCCCCGCCAAGGAGGCCAACAGCGACCCCGGCAGGATGAAAAGGGAGACGATCATCGAGAGCAGCAGGGTGCTGCCGGCGAAGCAGACCGTGCGGCCGGCGTGCCGCCGGGTCAGCCGCGCCGCCTCGATCGGCTCGACCCCCTCGGCAAGCTCCTCGCGGAAGCGGGAGACCATCAGCAGCGCGTAGTCGACCCCCAGCGCCAGCCCCATCATCGAGCAGACAACCAGCGCGAAGGCGTCGATCTCGAACCAACCGGTGAACCAGTAGAGGATCCCGCGCGAGGCGACGACGGTGACGAAGCCGAAGGCGAGCGGGATCGCGGCGGCAATCGGCGAGCGGAAGACGAGCAGGAGGATGAGCAGGAGGAAGGGCAGGGCGATCAGCTCGCCGCGTTTGGCGGCGTCGAGGCTGTCTTCCTGGATCGCCAGCGAGAGGCTCGCGTAGCCGGTCTGGGTCGCCTCCACCGGCGGGTTGATCTTTTCCGCGAGGACCTGGCGCAGGTGCGGCACGGTCTCGTTGATCGAGGTGCGGGTGTCGACGTGGAAGTCGGCGATGATCAGCGCCTTGTTCGGGGTCGGCCGCAGGCGCTGCACCGAGCCGCGGTCCCAGGGCGAGAGCGTCGTCACCCGCGGGTCCTCGCGCAGGGCGCTGATCAGTTCCGGGCCCTGGCGGTCGATCGCCGGTCCAGGTCCCCGCAGGAGGATCACGAAGGGAGCGGAGTCGCCGAAGTGCTGGCGGAGGATGTCGTTGCCGTGGAGGGAGTCGGTGCCGGGGAGGTCGAGCGTGCTCGGGTCGAGGCGGTCTTCGGTACCGGTCCCGATTACCGCCAGAGCGATCAGGATCGAGGCGGCGACCGCGAGTACCGCTCGCGGGTAGCGCAGCAAAAATGGTTGGTCGCTGCGCGGCCCTTTCCGCGAGGACTCCTTGCGCGCCCTGCCTATCCTCCTTCCCACGGCTGGTAGTTTGCCGGTAGAGGCCTATGGAGGGGAGGATTTGGTGCGGAAGACTCTGTTAAGGGTGCATGTAATAGGGCTGGTAGCGCTGCTCGCGGTGGCGGCATCGGCGCTGGCGATAACGCTGGAAGCGGGCAACCTCGTCGTCAATACCGACGGCGGGTTCACGCCGACGACGCTGCCGAAGAAAGGCTACGCGCCGATCAAGCTCCACGGCTACGGCAAGGTCTCGACCAAGGACGGGACGCCGCCTCCGATCACGGATACCGTGACGATCTGGTTCGACAAGCACGGCGAAGTCGAGACCAAGGGCCTGCCGGTCTGCACGCCCGGCAAACTAGCGGCGACGACGACCCCGCAGGCGCGCAAGCTCTGCCCCGGCTCGATCATCGGCAAGGGCTTCGGCAAGGCCGTCGTCATCTTCCCCGAACAGGCCCCGATCGCGGCCTCCTCGCCGATCACCCTCTTCAACGCGGCGCCGAAACACGGCAACCCGGTGATCCTCGCCCACGCCCACCTGACGGTGCCGGGGCCGACCACCTTCGTCGTCCCGATCGAGATCCAGCGGGTGCACCAGGGCCGCTACGGGTTCAAGACCGTCGCCAAAATCCCGCGGATCGCCGGCGGCTCCGGTATCCCCCTCTATGCGCAGATAACCGTCGACCGCAAATGGAATTACAAGGGCCAGACCCTGAGCTTCGCCAACGCAGGCTGCCCCGACGGTCGCCTGCAAGCGAAAATCCAGGTTCATTTCAAAGACAACACCTTTCTCCAGGGTTCCGTGTTCAAACCCTGTAAGGGACGCTGATTGAAGGGACGATTCGGAAAAGCCGCGGCTCTCGCCGTCGCCCTGACGCTCGTCGGCGTCGGCGCCGCATCGGGAGTCGGGGCATGCATCGGCCCTCTCTGCGTCAGCTCGACGATCGACATGCAACCGCGTGAGCTGCCGGCGCAGGGCAATGCTCCGATCACCCTCAGGAGCGTCAACCGGGTCAGCACCAAAGACCGGTCGACCCCGCCGACCTTGGACACGATCGACTTCCTGATCGACAAACACGGCGCCGTCAACAGCAAGGAGTTCCCGATCTGCCCGCGGTCGAAGCTGGAGGGCGCAACCCCCGCGCAGGCGCGCAAGCGATGCGCCTCCGCCCTCGTCGGGAAAGGGACCGGAAAGGCGCTGGTGACGATGCCTGGCCGCAGCCCCTTCCAGATCACCTCGCCGATCTCCTTCTTCAACGCTGCCCCGACCGGGGGCAAGCCGACGCTCCTTGCCCACGGCTACGAGACGATCCCCTCGCCGCAGGCACTGGTGGTCCCGATCGTTGTCGAGCGGATAGCCAAGGGGCGCTACGGCTTCCACGTCAGGGTCGATATGCCGGAAGTTGCCGGCGGCTTCGGGGCGCCGACCCTGGCCGAAGCGAGCATCGGGGCCACCCGCGTGCGCAAGGGGAGGAAGATCGGCTACCTCGCGGCCCACTGCGCCGGTGGGCGCTTGCAGGTGGAAGGGACGTTGACGTTCACCAACGGGGATCGCTTCCCCACCACCCTCAGCTCTCCATGTCACACCCCCGGCTGAAGCGAGCTCGAGGCGCGCTGATTGCGCTGCTCGGCGCCGGTGTCATGACGATCGCCGGTAGTGCCGGCGGCGCTGTGGTCAAGGTCGAAGACATCGTCCTGAGAGCCGATGGCGGCTTCCAACCGCAGACTCTGCCCCGGCACCGCTTCGCCCCGATCGACTTCCATGGCCGGCTCGACATCAGCGACCGCGCGGGCGGCAAGCCCTCGCCGTTGCGCCAGGCGGTGGTCGACTTCGACCGCGACGGCAGGCTCAGCGTCGCCGGGCTGCCGAGCTGCTCTGCGGAATCGATCGAAGCGGCGAGCAGCGAGGAAGCGCGGCGGATCTGCCGGGGCGCGATCGTCGGCACCGGGCACATCGAAGCGCTGGTCTCGCTCCCGGCAGGGACGGTGAGGGCGACCGCGCCGCTGACGATCTTCAACGGCCCGCGGCTCGGCGGCCTGCCGACGGCAGTGCTCCACGCGCGCACCACGGTGCCGGCCACCCAGACCTACGCGATCACCGTCCCGATCGAACAACGCCGTGGTGACTTCCGCTACCGCATCCACCTCGACGTGCCGCCGATCGCCGGCGGCGCCGGTGCGATCACCCACCTCGATGTCGAGATCGGCCGCCACTACCGCGCCGGCGGCCGCAAGCGCAGCTACGCGTCGGCTCGCTGCAGCGACAACATCCTCCAGACCCACGGCCGCTTCACCTTCGAAAGCGGCACCGTCATCGACGGCCTCGTCGAAAAATACTGCCACTCCGAGTAGCCGGCCGGCGGCCGCCGCCCGAGCAGGCGACCTTCCTATACTTGCCCGTCCACGGGCCGTTAGCTCAGTTGGTAGAGCAGGAGACTCTTAATCTCAAGGTCGAAGGTTCGAGCCCTTCACGGCCCATCCGAAGCCCGGCGCGCGAGCGCGCCGGCTATTCGCCCAGCGTGGCGCCGCCGATGCCGGCGCCGAGGGGGTTTTCGCCGCCGATGCCCTGCGGATTGCCGTTGCCGTTCGCAGCCGCTTTCGCTTCCTGTTCGGATTTCTTCAGGTTTTTGAGGAATTCCTTGGCACGTTTTTCGGCTTCGTCGAGCTGTTTGTCGATCGCTTCCCGTTCGGACTTGGTGTTTGCGACCTTTTTCGCTTCGGCGCGAGCTTTGTCGGCAGCGGCGAAGTCCCCGGTGAAGTACGTGTACAGGGCGAGGGTGGTGAGCGAGTTGATCGACGGTCGCTGTTCGGCGACGATTTTCTGCGCTTCGACGGCCGTCGCGATCGCGATCGACGCCTCCTGAAAGCTCCGCGACAGTTCCGCCAGACGCAGCAGCGTCGGGGACATCAGCAAGGCGAGGCCGGCGCTCGGTTCATCCGTGGCCTTGAGGTATTCGCTCCAAGTTTGGTCGGCCTTCTGATACTCCTGGACTGCCTCGGGCGTGTAGGCCGGTGCCCCGTTCGATTCGACCGTAACCTGGGCGTTGCCGGCATTGACCTGGGCCCTGGTCAATGCCATCAGCAGGGCCGGGTTGGCGGGATCTTTTTTCAGCCTCACTTCGATCCGCTGCTCCTGTTCTTCATAGGGCTTGGCGGCATCTCCGGTGCTGCCGTTGCCGTTGAAGAGTTCGGCGAGGTTGAAGCCGCCGATGACGAGGAAGAGGCTGAGGCCCATCAGCACCGCGAGGATCGCGTAGACGACGCGGACGACGTTTTTACGTCGACCTCGCAGGTCGAACAGCATCCGATGCTCGTCTTTTCCTCGCGCCAATTCGTCTCTCCCTACTCCTGCGGGGAGGGCTGGGCCAGCCCGCCGCTCTGTCCCGGACGTCCCAGGACCCGAGCGAGCAGGATACTCAGCTCATACAGAACAAGCAGCGGAACCATCTCGATGAGCATCGTGACGGGGTCGACGCCGGGCAGTGCGGCGGCGACGATCGCGATCACCAGATAGGCGTAGCGGCGGTTCTGGGTCAGCTGCTCGACCTTGACTATTCCCAGCCGGGTGACGGCGATGATCGCCAGCGGCAGCTGGAAGATCAGCCCACAGGCGATCTCGGTCATCGAGAAGAAGCTGTAGTAGTCGCGGGCCCGGACCTGGATGTTGAACTGGCCGTCGTTGAAGTTGAGGAGGAAGTTGACGGCGGCGGGCATGACGACGAAATAGGCGAAGGCGATGCCGGCGATGAAGAGGACCGGAAAAAGCAGCAGGATCGGCAGGATCGTCCGCCGCTCCGTCTCGCTGAATGCCGGCAGGACGTAGGCATAGAGCTGCCACAGGACCACGGGCAGCGCGAGCACGACCGCCCCGTAGGCCGAGACGGTAAGCGTCGTCGTGAACGGCTCGGTGACGCCGAAGGTGATCAGCTGGTCATGGTCGCTGGGGAGCGGGCCCTGGGCGATTTCCAGCAGCAGGTGGTTCTGCCAGAAGCAGAGCGCCAGCGCGACGCCGAGGGCGGCGATGCAGACGAACAGCCGGGCGCGCAGCTCGTCGAGGTGCTCGACGAGGGTGAGGCGATCCTCGTGGGAGACCGCCTTGACGCGGCGGGCCATCCTCCCCAAGCCTCAGCTGGACTTGTTGCGGAGGATCTCCGCGTCGCCGGGGTCGCCGTGGACCTTCGCCGACTCCGACTCCAGCCGCGGTTTCTCGTCCTCGGGGGCGTCGTCGTCACCGTCGTCGTCGTGGTCGCCGCTGACCGAGCCTTTGAACTCGCGAATACCGCGACCGAGGCTGCGACCGAGCTCCGGCAGCCGTTTCGGGCCGAAGACCAGCAGGGCGATGATGAGGACGACGGCGATCTCTGGAAGTCCGATGTTTCCTGGCATCTTGGCAATGGTAACGGGGTGGATGGCCGGCCGGATCACCTGTGGCAGCGATCCGAATCCCCGCCGGTGGGGTTTCGGGAAGAGCAATGGGGCGAAATACGGATCACCGCGACGGGTTCGACGACGATATTGCGGCTATGGCCGAGCAGGCATCCGACAAGATCGCCGCCCCCTCGCTGCACATCTGTCCCTGCTGCGGATCGGGGCTGGTCCAGCCGACCTGCTGGGAGCAGGAGGGCGATCGGACCCACTGGCGGGTGTGGCGGCGTTGCCCGGAGTGCGAGTGGACCTCCGACAGCGTCCACGGCGAGGACGAGATCGACGCCTTCGACGAGCAGCTCGACCTCGGCGCCCAGGAGCTCGCCGGCGAACTGCAGGCGCTCGAGCACGCGAACATGCGGGCGATGTCCGAGGCCTTCTTCGTCGCGCTTCACAGTGACCTGATCGGCGCCGACGACTTCGCCTGAGCCGAGCCGGGTATAGGGCTGCGCATGAGCCCTCTTTCGCAGGACCTGGAGAACTCGGTGGCGCTGGTAACCGGCGCCTCCAGCGGGATCGGCGAGGCGACCGCCAAAGCGTTGGCGGCTCGGGGTGCGAGCGTGGCTTTGGCGGCGCGGCGCGGCGACCGGCTCGAGAGCCTCGGCGGCGAGATCGCCGATGCGGGTGGGACGGCGCTGCCGATCGAGGCCGACGTCTCCGACCGCGAGCAGGCCGAGGGCGCGGTCGCGCGCACGGTCGGGGAGCTGGGGCGCCTCGACATCCTCGTCAACAACGCAGGCGTGATGCTGCTCGGCCCCGTCGTCGACGCGCCGGTGGAGGAATGGGAGCGGATGGTGCAGGTCAACCTGCTGGGCCTTCTCTACACCGCCCACGCCGCCCTCCCCCACCTGCTCGAGGCCGCCGCGGACGGGCCGCGGCGGGTCGCCGACCTGGTCAACATCTCCTCGGTTGCCGGCCGCCAGGCCCGCAAAGGCAGCGGCGTCTACAACGCGACCAAGCACGGGGTCGGTGCCTTCAGCGAGTCGCTGCGCCAGGAGGTGACGGGACGACACCTGCGGGTTCTCACTGGTCGAGCCGGGGGCGGTTGCCACCGAGCTGCAGAGCCACAACCGGCCCGAGGTACGCGACCAGATCGAAAAACGCTTCGTCGACATGGACATCCTCCAGGCCGAGGACGTCGCCGATGCGATCGCCTTCGTGGTGACGCGCCCGCGCCATGTCGCGATCAACGAGGTCCTCGTGCGCCCGACCCAGCAAGAGCAATAAGCGTGGCGCTTTTCCGAACCTCTGGTTTGGAAAAGCGCCTCAGCTGTAGCGCTGGACGACGCCGTCGGCGACGAGGGTGAGAAGTCGGCGCTGCTCGGGCTCGAAGTCGGCCTGCTCGAGGGCGCGCTTGGCGTCGGCGACCATTCCCAGGGCTCGAGCGCGAACGCGCTCCAGGGCTCCGGTGGCGGCGATCCGGTCGCAGAGGCTCTCGGCCGTGCCGGTATCGAGCGCGTGTAGGTCGACGGCGCGGATGCCGTCGTCGCTCTTCGCGGCCTCGATCAACGGCAGGGTGACGGTGCCGTCGAGGAGGTCGGTTCCACGAGCCTTGCCGGTCCGCTCCGGCGGCCCGCTGATGTCGAGGACGTCGTCGAGCAACTGGAAGGCGAGGCCGACGCCGGCGCCGAAGTCCCGCAGCGCCTTCCGGTCGCGACCGAGCAGACAGGCGCACTCGAACAGGCGCCCGGTCTTCAGCCGGCAGCGGGCGAGGTAGCGCTCCTCGCTGACCGCGAGGTCGAAGGCGTCCTGGCGCTGGGCGAGCTCGCCCTGGGCGAGGGCGACCGAGGCGTCGGCGAGAAGGCTGACGGAACGGGAATCGCCGGCGTCGGCAAGCAGCGCGAAGGCGCGGGAGAAGAGGAGGTCACCGGTGGCGACTGCCCGCTCGCGGCCGGACGTTGCGGCGACCGTCGGCAGGCCTCGCCGCAGCGGCGCGTCGTCGAGGACGTCGTCGTGGACCAGCGTCGCCATGTGGACGAGCTCGATCGCGGCCGCCGCTCGGACCGTTGCCCCGTCGCCATCGGGGCCGGCGCAGAGGAGGACCAGCATCGGTCGCAGCCGCTTGCCGCCGGCGTCGAGGGTGCCGGCGGCATCCTCACCGAGAAGCTCGCCGTGGCCGGCGGTGGCGCGCCGCAACAACTCCTCGACCTCACCCAGCCGCGCCGGCAGCCAGCGGCTCGAGGCATCGAGAACCGCCGTCACCGGCGGCGGAACCGAGGACGGGCGGGTCATGGTTACGAGATTTGGGCCCCTATAGGGGCCCAAACATCGGACTGGGCGGCGGCAATCACCCGCGAACGCCGCTGTGGATCGCGATGATCCCCCCGGCGAGCACGGTGTAGCGGATCTCGTCGAAGCCGGCGGCGTCCATCTTCTCCGCCAGGCCACGCGGGCTGGGGAAACTGCGGACCGATTCGGGCAGGTAGGAGTAGGCCTCCGGGTTGCTGGAGAGGGCACCGAGCAGCGGCACGATGCGGTCGAACCAGAGCGAGTAGAAGAGCGAGAGCGGCGGTCGGGTCGGCTGCGTGATCTCGAGGATTACCGCCCGGCCCCCGGGTTTCAACACCCGCGCCATCTCGCGGAGGCCGCGATCGAGGTCGGCGAGGTTGCGGACGCCGAAACCGACGCTGACGGCGTCGAAGCGCTCGGCGTCGTAAGGAAGCTCGAGCGCATCGGCCCACTCGAAGCGAACCCCCTCGGCGATGCGCTCCGCCGCCTTCTCCCGCGCCAGGTCCAGCATCGGCTCGGAGAAGTCGCAGCCGACGACGTGCCCGCCCGGCGCAACCTGCCCCGCCAGCTCCAGGGCCAGGTCGCCGGTGCCGCAGCAGATGTCGAGCGCCGCGTCGCCGGGCCCCAGCTGGGCCTTCGCCGCGGCGCGCTCGCGCCAGCGATGGTGGAGGCCGGCGGTCATCACCGAGTTGAGCGCGTCGTAGCGGCCGGCGACGCGGTCGAACATGCGGTTGACCTGGCCGGCGAAATCCGGCGATTGGCGGTTGTCGTTGATCGTGTCCATGGGATTCAGGGCGCCCGCCCTATCCCGCCCGGCCGATCTAGTCGAGCGACGAGAGGAAGTCCGCGAGCTGTTCGATCTTCTGCGGCGGCAGCTCGCGGAACGAGGGCATGATGCCCGGGCCGATTTCCACCGAGCGGATGATCGCAGCCCGCGGTATCCGGGAGGCGATGTGGGTCAGTTCCGGACCAGGGCCGTTGTTGCCGTTCTCGCCGAGCTTGTGGCAGGCGAGGCAGCCGGAACCGGCGACGACCTCCTTGCCGGGCTCGTACTTGGCCGCGACCGACATGTCGATCTCGGTCGGCGAGCCGCCGGTTGCGCCGAGGTAGGTGAGGTAGCCCATCGCGATGATCGTGATGATGCCGGCGGTGGTCGCGATCGGCCGGCGCTCGGGCCGGCGCTCGGGGCCGCGGTCGTAGAACGGCAACAGCAGGAGCAGGACCATGCAGATGGTCGGGATGCCGATCGTCGCGATCGGGACCAGCTCCGGCGGCTTGATTACGCGCAGGAGCTCGAAGAGGAAGAAGAAGTACCACTCGGGGCGCGGCACGTAGGTGGTCGAGGTCGGGTCCGCCTTCGGGCCCTGCTCGGCGCCGAGGATGATCGACATCGCGATGATCACGGCGACGACGATCAGCGCCATCACCGAGTCCTTCATCACCGCGTAGGGGAAGAACGGCTTCCCCTTCTTCTTCAGAAGCTCGTACTCCTCCAGATAAGCCTGCTTGTCCTTCGGCTTCACTCGCCGCTCCCGTTGACGCGGCCGTTGCCGTTGGCGCCGGCGTCCAGCTGGGCGACCGGGGCGGCGACCTTCGGGCGCTCGGCTTTGACCCACGGCGGAGCGGTGGTCCCCAACTTCACCACCAGGTACATGTGGGCGCCGATCAAGGCGATGATCGCCCCCGGCACCAGCAGCATGTGGATCGCGTAGAAGCGCGAGAGGGTCGTCGCCCCGAGCTCAGGCCCGGCGCGGAGGAAATCGCTCAGGTAAGGGCCGACGACGGGGCCGGTGCCGTTGATGTTGATGCCGACGATCGAGGCCCAGAAGGAGCGCTGGTCGAAAGGCAGCAGGTAACCGGTGAAGGCCATCGTCATCGTCAGGATCAGCAGCACGACGCCGATCACCCAGTTGAGCTCGCGCGGGTACTTGTAGGCGCCGAAGAAGAAGGTCCTCCCCATGTGGAGGAAGATCAGGATCACCATCACGCTCGATCCCCACTTGTGCATCCCGTGGACGAGCTGGCCGAGCGGGACCTCGTTGTTGATGTGGGCGATCGAGGAGTAGGCCTGGGTTGCCGAGGGCGTGTAGAACATCGCCAGGAAGACCCCGGTGGTTGCCTGGACGATGAAGGCGAAGAGCGTCGCCGAGCCGAGCGTGTAGAACCAGTTGGTCCCCTTCGGCACCTTGCGGAACAGCATCCCGGTGAGGAAGCCGCTGGCGGCGAGCCGCTGGTCGACCCAGCCGAGGGCGTCGATCGGCGCGTCCTTGCCGACCTCGAGCATGCGGTCGCCGGCGCTCTTGCGCTCCGGCGCCTCCTTCAGATCCGTCGGCGCCTGGCTCTTGGGCGTGCCGGCGCTGCCGGGCTTGGCCGGTTTGCGCAGGGGCGGCGGGACGACGGCGTCCGGGATCTTGGGTTTGCGTAGCTTCGGCATCAGGGCGGCGGGAAGGTCGAGGGTCGCGGCGGGTAGAGGTATTCCCAGATCCCGCCGGTGAACTCCCCGGGATCGCGGGCGCGGACGGGCTCCATCTGCGAGGTGACGCTGTAGCGCGGGCCGAGTTCGACCTGGCCCTGGCGGACCCGGGTCTGGAACTGGTCGAGCGGGCGCACCGGCGGGCCGCCGATCCGCTTGCCCTGGAAGTCGTAGACGCCGCCGTGGCACGGGCAGATGAAGTTGCCGGCGGCCTCGACGAAGCGGACCGGGCAGCCGAGGTGGGCGCAGCGGTTGGAGACGGCGACGAACTTGTCGGGTTCTTCGCCCAGATCTTCCGAGCTCTTGCGCACGTAGGCGGTGGTCTTGCCGGCGTCGCCGATCCCCTCGGTTTCGGTGAAGACGACCTGGCGGTAGGTGTCCTCGACGAAGTCGGAGACCGGACCGACCGACTCCCAGCGCTCCTTGCCGCGGTGGAAGATCGGGGCGACGGCAAAGCCGACCGCGGGCAACACGATCCCGGCGGCGGCAAGACCGCCCAGAGCCTGGGACGCGACCGTGAAGACGTGCCGGCGCGTCATCGACTCGCCCTCGAAATAGCCGGGGGGGTCGGGCTTCACCCGCTCCTTGATGGGCGCCTCATCGGCGCCGTTTACCTTGTTCGCGTCGTCTGCCACAGGTCGATCAGGTAGGGCGATGAAGTCTATTGCTTAGAGGGTGTGACCTGCGTCACACCCTCCCCGGCGGCGATCTCTTCCGCCGCAGTTCGCCAGAGCGCCGGAATGCCCTCCTGGCCACCTTCGGTGTGGAGGCGCGCGCATTCGCTGATCAGGTCGGCGAGGATGGCGACCGCGGGGGTGTCGCCGAGGGCGGCGAGGCGGTCGAGGCCAAGGGCGTAGAGGTAGTCGCCGGCTAGCAGGGCGAGGTCGGAATCGTGGCCGCCGAGCAGGCGCGGCTCGCCGTAATGGAGCAGGTAGCCCTCGCGGACGGCCTCGACCACCAGCGCGTACTCGCCACCTCCGGCCAACTCGCCCAGCCGCGCCGGCTCGGCGGGGTCGATCACGTGGGGGGCGATCGGCGTGTCCTCGGCACGGAGCTGACCTGCGAGCGCCTGGAGGGCGTCCGAGGTTCCGTGGTTCCTTTGTCGTGACATTGCCGACTAAGGAACCACGGAACGAAGGGCCTCGGCGGCAGCTTCGAGGGTCTGGTCGATGGTGGACTCGTCGTGGGCGAGGGAGACGAACCAGGCCTCGTATTGGGCCGGGGGCGGGTAGATGCCGCGCTCGAGCAGGGCGCGGCAGAAGGCGGCGTGGGCCTCGGCGTCGGAGGCCGTCGCCGTTGCGAAGTCGGTGACCGGGACGTCGCTGAAGAAGAGGGTGACCAGGCCGGGGGCGGAGGCGACCTGCAGGGGTCGGCCGGCGGCGAGCGCTTCGAAGCCCTGGGCGAGGCGGTGGGTCAACTCCCCCAGTCGCTCGTAGGCGGCGGTGTCGAGCTGCGCGAGGGTCGCCAGCCCCGCGGCTACCGCCAGCGGGTTCCCGGAGAGCGTTCCCGCCTGGTAGACGTCGCCCGCCGGGGCGATCCGTTCCATGTGCTCGCGCGGGCCGCCGTAGGCCGCCGCCGGCAAACCGCCGCCGAGGATCTTCCCCATCACCGTCAGGTCCGGTTCGACCCCGTAGAGCTCCTGGGCGCCGCCGCGGGCGACGCGGAAGCCGGTGATCACCTCGTCGAAGACGAGCAGCGCGCCCGCCTCGCGGGTCGCCTCGCGGAGGAACTCGAGGAAGCCCTCGGCGGGCGGGACGACGCCCATGTTGGCGGCGATCGGCTCGGCCAGGAGCGCCGCCACCTCGTGCTCGCGGAGTGCCCGGGCCACCGCCTCGCGATCGTTCCACGGCACTACCACGGTCGCCGCTGCCTGCGCCGGCAGCACGCCGGGGCTGCCGGGGACGCCCAGCGTCGCCAACCCCGACCCGGCGTCGACGAGCAAGCCGTCGGAGTGGCCGTGGTAGGCGCCCGCGAACTTGACGACGACCTCGCGGCCGGTCACGGCCCGCGCCAGCCGCACCGCGCTCATCGCCGCCTCGGTCCCGGAGCTGGTCATCCGCACCATCTCCACCGAGGGCATCCGCGCCGCCACCTCCTCGGCAAGCCGCACCTCCTCCAGGGTCGCCGCCCCGAAGCTGGTGCCCCGCTTGGCGGCTTCGATCACCGCGGCGATCACGGCGGGCTCGGCGTGGCCGAGGATCATCGGCCCCCAGGAGCCGATCCAGTCGATGTAGCGGTTGCCCTCGACGTCGAACAGCCGGCAGCCTTCGCCGCGCTCTATGAAGATCGGGTCGCGGCCGATCTGCCGCATCGCCCGCACCGGTGAGTTGACTCCGCCCGGCAGGACCTCCTGCGCCCGGCCGAACAGGTCCTCAGGAATGCTCGGCCTCCCAGCGCGCATAGTCCTCGGTGAAGTAGTGGAGGCGGATCTTCTTGTACTCGGTCGAGGAGTAGAGGGTGGCACGGTCGTCCGGTCCCATCCCGCACTCCTCGGCGATCGCGTCGAGGACCGCGTCGCACTCCTCCTTCGAGCGGCCATGGGCCATCGTGAAGACGCTGTAGGGCCAGTCCTCGTAGGTGGGCCGCTGGTAGCAGTGGGAGATGCCGCGGAAGGAGGCCATGCGACCGCCGACCTCCATGATCTCGTCCTCCGGCACCTTCCAGACCCCCATCCCGTTGGCCGAGAAGCCGGCGCGGCGGTGGTAGAGGATCGCGGCGACCCGGCGGAGGATCTTGCGGTCGACCATCCCGCGCAGGCGCTCGAGCAGCTCCTCGGTTGAGATCCCCAACTCCTGCGCGGCTGCGTCGTAGGGACGCTCCACCGCCTCCATCGGACCCTGCAGGGCCTTGATCAGGGCGATGTCGTCGGCGTCGTAGGGCTGCGGTTCGAGCTCGCGAGGCGGCGCCGCCTCGACCGCGGCGGCGAGCGCGTCGGTCCCCTTCTCCATCTCCAGGTTCATGTTGATCTTGAACAGGGTCAGAGTCGGCAGTTCCCGCATCGACTCCGCCCCGGTCTCCGCCATCAGCGCTTCCAACGTCCCCTTCAACCCGAGCTCGGAGTCCGGCGGGGTGGCGATCGTGAACCACATGTTGAAGTCGTGGGTGCGCAGGTAGTTGTGGGAGACGCCGGGGTGGGCGTTGACGATCTTCGCCGCCCGCTGCGGGTTCTCGGAATCGACTTTCGCCGCCACCAGCATCGACTCGTAGCCGAGCGCGCGGGTGTCGAAGATCGGCGTGATCTCGCGGATGATCCGGCCCTCGAGCAGTCGCTCGGTGCGGGCGAGGACGTCGTCCAGCTTCAACTCCGCCTCCGAGGCGACGAGGGCGAACGGCTCGGGGTCGATCGGGAAGCTCGACTGCAGCAGGTTCATCAGCCGCTTGTCGGTCTCGTCGAGCGGGATCGCGGAGCCGTCCTTGCGGCTGCGCGCCTTCGACTGCGGCACCTTCACCGAAGCCATGCGGCGGCCTCCTTCGCGTAGTAGGTGACGATCGCGTCGGCGCCGGCGCGGCGGATCGAGGTCAGCGCCTCGACCACGGCGGCGCGCTCGTCGAGCCAGCCGTTGGCGGCGGCGGCCTTCAGCATCGAGTACTCGCCGGAGACGTGGTAGGCGGCGACGGGGGCGCCGGTCGCGTCTTTGACCCGGCGCACGACGTCCAGGTACGGGAGCGCCGGCTTCACCATCAGCATGTCGGCGCCCTCGTCGAGATCGAGCTCGGCCTCGCGCACCGCCTCGGCGGCGTTGGCCGGATCCATCTGGTAGCCGCGGCGGTCGCCGAACTCCGGGGTCGAGCCGGCGGCGTCGCGGAAGGGCCCGTAGTAGGCCGAGGCGTACTTGGCGCTGTAGGCGACGATCGGCACACCGGCGTGCCCCTCCTCGTCCATCTGAAAGCGGATCGAGCCGATCCGACCGTCCATCATGTCGCTCGGCGCGACGGCGTCGGCGCCGGCCTCGGCATGGGAGATCGCCGTTTTCGCCAAGAGCTCGACGGTGACGTCGTTGTCGACCTCGGTGGTCCCCTCGCGGACAACCCCGCAGTGGCCGTGCGAGGTGTACTCGCAGAGACAGACATCGGTCATCACGACCAGGTCGGGGTGCGCCTCCTTCAGAGCTCGCACCGCCATCTGCACGATCCCCTCGTCGTCGTAGGCGCCGGTCCCGAACTCGTCCTTGACGCTGGGGACCCCGAACAGCATCAGGGCGCCGACGCCGGCCGCCGCGATCTCTCCGGCATCCTCGACCAGGTTTGAGATCGACAAACGGGCGATCCCGGGCATCGACGGGACCTCGTCGCGGACGCCCTCGCCGGCGACGACAAACGCCGGCTGGATCAGATGACCAGGCGTCAACTCGGTCTCGCGAACGAGACCTCGCAGCGAATCAGTCCGCCGGAGGCGGCGCATACGAGTACTTGGGAACGGCATTGGGGCGAGTTTAGGGGAGGGGAGTTGCTCTCCGGGGGAGGGGTGGGGGTGCCCTCTACCGGACGCGCTCGCTTCGCTCGCTTTGGGGAGTGTCCGTACGAGGACACCCCCACCCCTCCCCCTGTTGCGCAGTAGCGTTCCGGCGGTGCGGGCTACGGGCGTCGTCAAGCGGTTCGGGGGCAGAGAAGCGCTTCGTGGCGTCTCGTTCGAGGCAGGTCCCGGCGAACTGGTGGCGATCATCGGGCCTAACGGGGCTGGGAAGACGACGCTGTTGTCGATCCTGGCAGGGATAGCTGATCCCGATGAGGGAGGAGTCGAGGCTTCAGAGGGCACGGTCGGCTGGGTCCCACAACAGGCCGCTCTATATAGACGGCTGACCGTGGAGGAGAACCTCTTGCTGTTCGCCCGGCTGGAGGGACATGAGGACCCGCGGGCTTCTGTCGACGAGATGCTGGAGCTGACGGGCCTGGGCGATCGGCGCGGGGAGATCGTCGCTCGGCTCTCCGGCGGCAACCAGCAGCGGATCAACATCGCGATCGGACTGCTTTCACGGCCCGCCGTGCTGCTCCTCGACGAGCCGAGCGTCGGGCTCGACCCGCGCCAGCGGGCGCGGCTGTGGGAGTTCGTCTCCGCCCTGGCGGGAGGCGGGACGACGGTGATCTTCTCCACCCACGACATCCAGGAGGCGGAGCGCTACGGCGGCCGGGTCCTGGTCCTCGCCGACGGCGAGTCTCTTTTCGACGGCTCCGCCGAAGACCTGCGGGAGGCGGTCCGTCGCGAGGCGCCCGAGGCTGCCGACCGCGACTTCGAGACCGCCTTCGTCGCCTACCTCCACCACCGGGGCCACTGATGCACGGCGTCCGCTGGCTGCTGCTGAAGGACCTGCAGATCCTCCGCCGCTCTCCCCTGCAGGCGGTGCTGCTCGTCGCCTATCCGATCCTGATCGCGGTCCTGGTCGGCTTCGCGATCTCGCGCGGGCCGGAGGATCCGCGGGTCGCCTTCCTCAACGAAGTGCCGGCGAACACGCGAATCAACGTCGGCGGGGCCGAACTGCCGAAGGCGAACGTCAAAGAGCAGATCTGCGAGCGGGTCGAGTGCGTCTTCGTCGACGACCGGGCCGAGGCGCAGGACAGGGTCGAATCGGGGGACGTGCTGGCGGCCCTGATCCTGCCGGCCGACCTGGTCAACAAGATCAACTCGCTCTCGACGTTGACGCCGGGGGTGCCGGAAGTCGAAGTCCTCGTCAACGAGGAAAACGCGGTCAAGGCCGAACTCGTAGACGACCGGATCACGACCCTGCTGGCGCAGGCGAACCTGCGGATCGCGCGGCGGATCGGCAATGAAGGCGGCCGCTACCTGGGCCTGATCGTCAACGGCGGCAAGTTCGAAGTGCTCGGCGAAACGATCCCGATCCTCGGCCTTCGCACCAGCGCCCGCATCCTCGAAACGGTCACCCCGGCGCTGCCGCCGAGGCTGCGGCCCTCGCTCGAACAGGTGACCGAGTTTGCCTCGCAGGCGCGCGACAACCTCGACGTGGCGAAGCCGCTGATCGACCGCCTGGCTCAGCCGATCGCCGTCGACAAGGTGGTGGTCGGGGGCGAGAGCCCACCGCTGGAAATCTTCGCGATCGCGGTTGCCGCGACCCTCACCCTCGCCTTCGTCGTCGTCCTCCTGGTCGCCGGGTCGCTGGCGCTGGAGCGGGAGGAGAACGCGTTCCCGCGCCTCACCCGCGGTCTCGTCTCCGGCAGCGGGTTGCTCGGCGAGAAGGTCCTCCTCGGGATCGCGGTCGGACTGATCGTCACCCTCCTGATGTTGTCCGGGATGGCGATCTTCGTCCCCCTCGAATGGGGGCGGTTCGGCCTCTGGCTGATCGCGATCGTCGTCTCTGCGGCGGCACTCGGGGCGGCCGGAGCTGCCCTCGGGGCGGCGGCGCGGGAGGTGCGGGCCGTCTCCCTTCTCGCCTTCATGCTGACCCTGCCGATCGCCTTTCTCTCGCTCGTTCCCTCGGGGGCGGTGGGCCCTGAGGTATTCGACGCGATCCGCTTCCTGACCGCGCTCTTCCCCTTCAAGCCGGCGCTGGAAGCGATCACCGCCGCCCTCGACGAGAGCGCACCCGGGATCGGCGGCCCGCTCGTCCACCTGGCGGTTCTCGGCGTCGCCTATGTGGCTATCGCGCGCTTCGCCCTCCGCCGTTTCGCCACGGTTTAGACACACTCTCCCGGATCGTTTCCACCCTTTGCCCCTATAGGGGCCCCGAATCTGGAAACGACCTTCCGCCGCGGGCGATGCAGGCGCGGATGAAGGCCTCGCGGCTGAGGTCGGGCTCGAGGTGGGCGCGGACCCGATCGAGGATCGCCGGCTGATCGAGCTCGGGCAGCGTTCGGCCCATCGAGCGCACCGCCGCCAGCGCTACCGCACTGCCGTCGATCTCCAGGCACCCGTGTTTGCTGCGGTAGGCCGCCATGCCGTTCACCTCGACGAGGTCGTAGTTCGGCTCGCTTGCGGTGAGGAGGGCATGCTGCTCGGGGGTCGGGTGGATGACGAAGACGGGGGCCGTCGTTCCGGGGCTCTCGTGCAGGGTCGCCGGCACCGCCCCATAGGGGGAGACGTGGGCGGAGTAGACGACGTCGAAGCCCTCGAGCTCGGCCCGCATCACCGGCAGCTCCACCCGCCGCAGCGGCGCCAGCTTGCGGGCCAGCGCGGAGGGGGCGCTGTTGGCGCCGTAGGAGATCAGCGGAGTGCGGCCGGTCAGGTTCGGGCCGCCGTCCGGCAGCTCGCGGGCCTCGCCGTCGCGGTAGAGGTAGGAGCGCTCCGGCGCCGCGTAGGGGTAGTCGAGCGCCCGCTCCAAGATCGCTGCCGTCCCTTCGGGATCGACCATCAGGCTCAATCTCGCAGATAGGGTCCGTTCGGCATGCGAGTTCTATTCATCGGCGACGTGGTCGGCAGCCCGGGACGGCAGGGGCTGCGCGCAGCGATGCCGGGCCTGCGCGAGCAGCACTCGCCCGACCTGGTGATCGTCAACGGCGAGAACTCGGCGGGCGGCGTCGGCATCACCCAGCGGACCGCCGACGACCTCTTCGACTCGGGCGCCGACGTGATCACGACCGGCAACCATGTCTACCGCCACCGCGAGGCCTACGACTTCCTCGACACCGACGAGCGGGTGATACGGCCGGCCAACTACCCGCAGGCGAACCCGGGCCGCGGCCACACCGTCGTCGAGGTCGACGGGATGCGGGTGCGGGTCGTCAACCTCAGCGGCGGCGTCGGCCTCCGCGTCGCCCGCTCGCCCTTCGACACCGTCGACTCGATCCTCAGCCACCACACCCACGACGCCGTAATCGTCGACTTCCACGCCGAAGTCTCGAGCGAGAAGGTGGCGATGGGCTGGCACCTCGACGGCCGCGCCGCCGCCGTGTTCGGAACCCACACCCACGTCCCCACCGCCGACGGCCGCGTCCTTCCCGGCGGCACCGCCCACATCTCCGACGTCGGCATGACCGGCTCGCGGACCAGCGTCCTCGGGGTCAAGCCGGAGCAGGCGCTGCGATCGATGATCACCCAGATGCCGACCCGGTTCGAGACCGCCGAGGAGGACGTCTGGGTGATGGGCGCGGTGGTCGACGTCAACGAGCGGGGTCTGGCCGACTCGTTCGCGCAGGTGCTGCAGCCAGTGCGATGAGGAGCAGTGGGTAGAACCAGACGATGTAGAGGTAGAACCAGTGGTGGAGGGTCAACTGGAGGGCGATCAGCAGGGCGGCTGAGAGGGCGGCGAGTTGGACGAGAGACTTGCGCCGGGGGACGAAGGCGAAGGCAAGGGACGCTAGGGCGGTAATCGCGAGGATGGCTATGCGGAGTGGTTCGAGTGAGGTTTGGCCCCAGATGCTGAAGGGGGAGTTGCGGCCGGCTTGGGTGGCGATGGTTCGGTCGTAGAAGGTCTTGAGGCCCGGATCTAGTGCTGGCCAGAGGAGGACTGCCGCCGTCACCAGGAGCGCTCCGAGGATGAACAGAAGGGCTGGGCGGCCGAGGGTGTCCTGCGTGCGGGGTCGTACTCGGACACCCTCGGCCGAACTCGGGCCGGGTCCGTTGGCGAGGGGTTCGGGGCGGGGTTGGTAGGTCAACAACATGGGGCCGAGGGGGGCAGCTACGAACTTCGCCCAGACGGCAGAGGCAAACAGTGCTCCACGGGCTAGGGGCTTTGCCGCGAAATAGAAGGTGGCCAGCAGCAGTGCTGCTACGAGGGAGTCGTTGGAGTTGGACTCCAGGACGTAGGCGGTGTAGGGGTAGGCGGCCCAGCCGAAGGCGAGGGTCGCGGCTAGGCGGCGGCCTTCGGGGCCGGGGCGGATGCGGAGGCCGAGGAGGATCAGGAAGGTGAAGGCGGCTACGTCGAAGAGGATCGATGCGCCGTGGGCGGCGGGAAGGTCGTCCCATTCGCCCGAGTAGGGCCAGATCGCCTCGAAGGGGACGTAGGCGAGGTAGTTGACCGGGCCGTAGGTGTCGCCGGAGGAGATGTCTTCGGGGAAGTTGTCGTAGATCGGTTCCCCGTGGACGATCCGGTCGGCGCCGACCACGCCCGCGTAGCCGACGTCGATCGCCCCGGAGTCGGCGACGTTGAGGCCGACACGGAAGCCCATCAGGAAGAGCGCAGCGACGAGCATCCAGGCGACCGGCCAGACCGGCCGCAGGCCCTCCCCCCTCCCCGCAGCCCGATCCAGAGGCTGCGGCCGAGGAGGTAGAGCAGGACCGGGTAGACGAGCGGGACCGAGATGCCGATCTCGGCCCGGTTGAAGAAGTAGTGGGAGACGCCGAAGCAGAGCAGGACCAGGAGATCCAGGTTGGCGATGCGCCGGAGCCGGCGCCAGTCGACCAGGCCAAGGAGGAAGACGAGGCAGAGCGGGATGAAGACGTAGGGCGCGTTCAGCTTGTGGCCGAAGGCGCCGGAGTAGCCGCGGGCCATCTTCCAGGCGACCTGGTAGCCGGTCCACGACTCGGTCACTTCGCCGCTGCGGAGGTCCACGTAGACCAGTGCCAGCTCGTCGCCGGCAGAGAAGTAGGCGACCTCCCAGCGACCGTCGTCCTCGTTCAGCGACGCCGTCGCCGCCAGCGGGCCGTGCTCGCGTTCCTCTTCGCGGACCTTCGGGTCCTTGTCCGCGGCGACGATCGCTTCGCCGCGGGTAACCCGCTCGGCCCCCTGCGCGGAAGCCGGCAGGAAAACCAAAATCAAAAGCGCGACGAAGAGGGACGCAATGGCCACGGCGCCCACCGACCCCCCGTCCCTCACTCGTCCCGCTCCACCCCGAAGTGCTCGAGGATCACCGGCGCCACGTCGCGCAGCGCCCACTGCTCGCGCTCGTCCGCGGTGGCCGGGCCGCAGCCGACGAAGAGCAACGGGCCGAGCGAGTCCCCCACGTGCAACGCCCCATGGCTGCCGCCGCCGGCGTGGCTGACCCCGCCCCAGTCGACGGCCTCGAAGCCGGGGGCCAACGAGACGATGAAGTCACCGGAGTGCGGCGCCGCCAGCGCCGACCAGACCCGCGCCAAAGGGTCGGGATAGGTCTCGCTGCGAAGGCGACCGGACTCGATCGTCGCCTCGAGCGCGTCCAGATCCCCATCGATCTCCCAGCTGCTGCCGCGGAGGTCCCCGACCTCGCCGCCGGGCCGGAACCGCAACGTCGCCTCGCCGCGTTCGACAACCGCCCACTCGCCGCCGGACGCGGGCATGCCGGGCCCGGGCCGCTGCAGCGGCATCCCGTCGCTACCCTCGAGTCGGCAGACGAGGTCGACGCCCTCGATCACCCCCAGCCGCGCCGCAACCTCGAGCGGCTCGGCGCGCTCGCCCTCACCGGGCAGGAGGTAGACGTGGGCGGCGCGGCCCGTCGGGCTGACGGCAAGCTGGGCAAGCTCCGGCCGCTCCTCGGAGGGCTGCAGGACCGACCACTCGGCGGCGAGGAGCTCGGCCAGCGGCAGGCCACGGTGAACCTCGGTCTGGGCGTGGTCGGCGAGGATGATCACGGCGTGGCCGGCGAGGAATTCGTCGAGCCCGCCGGCCGCCGCGACGAAGTCGGCGAAGCAGGAGTCGGCCTTCGCGATCGACTCGACGCTCGCCTCGGGGCCGTGCTGGTGGGAGTAGTTGTCGTTGTCCGGGAGGGAGAGGAGGAGGAAGTCGTAGAGATCCTCCCTCAGCAGCTCTGCCGCGCAGCAGGCGGCGTAGCCGTCTCGGTTGCCGGGGATCGAGGTCGAGCGGCAGGGCACCTTGCGGCTGGCGTAGAGGTCGCCGTAGAAGAGGTCGGTCGGCCCCCAGGTGTGGTGGTGGAACTTCAGTTTCGTGGCGTCGACGGCGCGGCGCAGGAGGCCGTCCAGGGAGACCTCGTGCCGGCGGCGGCCGCGGTAGATCAGGAACGGGGTGCAGGCGGTGCGGTTGCCGGCGTCTTCGAGGCTCTCGAAGACCGTCTCCACCTCCGGGCTGAGGTGGGCGAGGTTCATGTTGTAGACGAGGTCGTAGAGGGCGCGGAAGACGCCGAAGGCCCGCGTCGCCTCCAGCGAGGAGCCGTACTCGACGTAGCGCCGCTCGAGCCGGTGGTACCAGTTCATGCCGCTGATCCAGTGGCGGTCGGCGCCGACCCCGGTGACCATCTCGGCGCTGGCGACGGGGGTGACCGAGGGGAAGCTGGAGACGCAGTCGGGAACGAGGACGCCGCGCTCGATCAGGGCGCCGAAGATGGGCGCCCGCCCCTCCGCCACCGCCCGTTCGAGCATGTCGGTGCGGAGCGAATCGACGTAGGTGAGGACGAGCTTCTTGGGGGGCGGCACCGTTCCCATGATCGCGGAGGCGCTCGTTCGTCTGTTCCTTTTCGTTGCCAGAGACCGAAAAGGAACAGGCGAGCGCTAGCGGAGGACGCGGAGGCCGGCGTGTTTGCGCTGGGCGCGGCGGTGGCGGGAGATGCCCAGCCAGACCAGGGCGAGGACGATCGCGATGACGACGAAGGGCTCCAGCAGCGCGATCGCGATCACGACCAGCGCGGCCAGGCTGACGATGAAGGCGAGTGCTCCCCCGCCGCTGCCTTCGCGGCGGCTGGCGCCGTAGACGACGTCGCTGATGATCAGGCAGGCGAGCACCGCGCCGGCCAGGCCGAGCAACCCGCCGACGATCCCTTCGAGCAGGAAGCCGGCGACGAACCCGATCACGGCGGCGAGGATCGTCATCCGGCCACGGGAGGAGCCGTGGGTGCCGGTGGTGCCGGCGAGCATGCCGATGGCGACCCCGATTCCCAGCTCGGTAAGAACGTCCACGTGCGAAAACCTAACCGTTGGCGGTGCCCGCGCGTCGATCCGCCACACTTCAGCGATGGCAGAAGTGCCTGAGCCGACCCACCGCCGCCGCTCCCACGCCGGCACCCGCGACCTCGAGCGCTACGCCGGCCTGTTCGCGGAGCGGACCGGAGTCATGCGCTCCTCGGCGATGCGCGACCTGATGGCGATCACCGCCCGGCCGGAAGTCATCTCGCTCGCCGGCGGCCTTCCGGACACCTCCACCTTCCCCCCGCACAGCTTCGCCGCGCAGATGACCCGGATCGCCCAGGAGTCGGCGGCGAAGGCGCTGCAGTACGGGCCGACCGAGGGCTTCGAGGAGACCAAGGACTGCATCCTCGAGGTGATGGGCGCCGAGGGGATGCTCCCCGACCCCGACGACATCATCGTCACCACCGGCGGCCAGCAGGCGATCGACCTCGTCTGCAAGACCCTGATCGACCCCGGCGACGTCGTCATCTGCGAGGCCCCCACCTACCCCGGCGCGATCCCGACCCTCTGCAGCTACCAGGCCGACGTCGTCCAGGTGGAATGCGACGAGGACGGCATGCAGGTCGAGGTGCTTGAGCAGCTGCTGGGCGAGCTGCGGAGCGAAGGGCGGCGACCGAAGTTCATCTATTCGGTGCCGAGCTTCCAGAATCCGGCGGGGGTGACGATGTCGCTGCAGCGACGCCACCGCCTGGTCGAGCTGGCGCGCTCGCAGGAGCTGCTCGTCGTCGAGGACAACCCCTACGGCCTGCTGCGCTACGGCGGCGAGCCGGTGCCGCCGCTCTACCAGCTCGACGGCGGCGACTTCGTCATCTACCTCGGGACCTTCTCGAAGATCCTCTCCCCCGGCATCCGCCTCGGCTGGGCGGTGGCGCCGCCGCCGGTGATGGAGAAGATCGTCCTCGGCAAGCAGGCCGCCGACCTCTGCACCTCGACCCTGACCCAGTACTTCGTCCGCGAGTACTTCGCCGAACGGCGCTGGCAGCGCTACGTCGACGACCTCGTCGAGATCTACCGCGGCCGCCGCGACACGATGGTCGAGGCGCTGCGCACCCACTTCCCCGCCGAGGCGACCTGGACCGAGCCCGAGGGCGGGCTCTTCATCTGGGCGACGCTGCCCGACTACATCGACACCAGCGACCTGCTGGCGAAGGCGCTGCGCGCCGACGTCGCCTTCGTGCCCGGCCAGGCCGCCTACGTCGACGGCCGCGGCAGCCACTCGATGCGGCTCAACTTCAGCGGCGTAGACGACGAGGAAATCCGCGAGGGGGTGCGGCGGATCGGCAAGGTGATCGCCGAGCAGGTCGAGCTCTACGGGACGCTGACGGGCGAGCACCGTGCCCCCGAGCCGGCGGAGGAGCCGCACCCGAACGTGGTCCCGTTCCGCAAGGCGGAGGAAGCGTGAAGGTCGCGGTCCTGAAAGGCGGGCGTTCGCTCGAGCGCGGCGTCTCGCTGCGCTCGGGTGCCCGGGTCGAGGACGCGCTCGAACGGCTCGGGCACGAGGTCCTGCCGATCGACGTCGGTCCCGATCTGGTCAAGCGCCTGGCCGCCGAGCAGCCGGAGGTCGCCTTCGTCGCCATGCATGGGGTCGGCGGCGAGGACGGGACCGTGCAGGAGCTGCTGGAGATCCTCGGCATCCCCTTCACCGGCCCGGGCGCAGCCGCCTGCGCCCGCTGCATGGACAAGGTGCAGGCCAAGGACGCGATCGACGACGCCGGTCTCCCCACCCCCCACTGGTTCGCCTTCAACCAGACCGCCTTCCGCGAGTTCGGCGCCGCCGACGCCCTCGGCCGACTCGAGGAGACGCTCGGCTTCCCACTCGTCGTCAAGCCCAGCCGCGGCGGCTCGTCGTTGGGGGTGAAGTTCGCCCGCTCGGCCGCCGAGGTTCCCCAGGCGCTGATCTCGGCCTTCAGCTACGACGACCGGGTCCTGCTGGAGCGGTTCGTCGACGGGCGCGAGCTCGCGGTCAGCGTCCTCGGCGACGAGGCGCTGCCGGTGGTCGAGGCGATCCTGATGCAAGGCGACCGCTACGACTTCGAGGCGCGCTACGAGATCGGCCGCACCCGTTTCGCCTGCCCGGCGGAGCTCGGCCCCGAGGAGGAGCGGTCGGTGACCGACGCCGCCCTGGCGACATATCGCGCCCTCGGCTGCACCGGCTTTGCCCGTA
Organism: uncultured Actinomycetes bacterium; assembly: GCA_963812845.1. Taxonomy (GTDB): domain Bacteria; phylum Actinomycetota; class Thermoleophilia; order Solirubrobacterales; family 70-9; genus VAYN01. Next base: position 337,379 of record CAWEWQ010000001.1, read on the forward strand.
TCGACCTGATCCTCGGCGAGGACGGCCCCTGGCTCCTGGAGGCGAACGCGATCCCCGGCCTCACCGACACCAGCCTCCTCCCCCAGGCCGCCGAGGCGGCGGGGCTGTCGTTCGAGCAGCTGGTCGAGCGGATCCTCGACCTCGCGCTCAAGCCCGCAGCGGCCTAAGAGTCTCCCTGCGCAAAATCTTCTGGAGTCACCTCGTCGAGGAACTCCTTGAATTTGTCGACGACCTCCTCGGTGTCCTCTACCTCGTGCTCGAACTCGATCGCCGACTCCTCGATCACCTCCTCGGCCGCGAAGATCGGGGCCGAGACGCGGACGGCCAGGGCCAGCGCGTCGGAGGGGCGCGAATCGATCTCGACCTCGGAGCCGTTGATCGAGACCGTGATCGAGGCGTAGAACGTGTTGTCGCGCAGCTCGGTGACGGCGACCCGCTCGCATTTCGCGTCGAGGTTCTCGAGCACGTCGGAGAGCAGGTCGTGGGTCATCGGCCGCGGGGTCGAGGCGCCTTGCAGCTTCATCAGGATCGCCGCCGCCTCGGGGTGGCCGATCCAGATCGGCAGGAAGCGGTTTCCGTCCACGGTCTTGAGCAACACGATCGGCTGCTTGCCGACCATGTCGAAGCTGACGCCATAGATCTGCATCTGCTGCAAAGGGGACTCCCGACCGTGGTTGGAACGCCGAAGTATAGGTCGGGCTTAAATGGGCGATCCTGGATTCGAACCAGGGACCTCGTCCTTATCAGAGACGCGCTCTAACCAACTGAGCTAATCGCCCGGGAGCGGCGATGATAGCGACGGGACGCGGAGCGTTCAGGAGCCGCGTTTGCGCAGCCGCCGCGCCAGAGCGTGCGCGTCGCGGACGTCGTCAAAACGCAACTCGGCGACGATGCCCTCGCCCTTAGCCCGGGTGCTGACCTCGTGGCCGAGCGCCTCCTCCAGTGCATCGGCGGCGTCGCGGAGCGCCGCTTGGGCATCCGGATCGGTCGGCGCCCGTCTCGGCCTTGCTTTTGGCTGGCCAGCCAGCCGAACCCTCTGCTCGGTTTCGCGGACCGACCATCCGCCCCGCGCCGCGTCGCGGGCGAGCCGGCGCCGAACGTCATGGCCGGGAGCCGCGAGCAGCGCCTTGCCGTGACCCTCGCTGAGGTCGCCGGATTCGAGCAGCTCCAGGGCCTCGTCGGGAAGCTCGAGGAGACGGATCAGATTCGAGACCGCCGGCCGGCTGCGGCCGACGCGGCGGGCCAGCTCCTCTTTCGTCAAGCCCAGGTCGCGGACCAGAGCGTCGCACGCCTTCGCCTCCTCAACCGGATTCAAGTCCTCGCGCACCATGTTCTCGATCAGCGCTGCCTGCAGCCGCTCCGCCTCTTCCTGGTCGCGGACGACCGCCGGCACCTTCTCGATCCCCGCCTGCTTAGCGGCGCGCCACCGCCGCTCGCCGGCAACCAGCTCGTAGCTGCCGTCGGGGAGGGGACGAACCAACAGCGGCTGAACCACCCCCGAAGCCTCGATCGAGGCAGCCAACGCCGAGAGGGCCTCCTCGTCGAAGTGGGTCCGCGGCTGGGACGGGTTCGGCTTGATCAACGAAACCGGCAGCTCCCGCAGCTCGCCGGTCGCAGAGCTCTCGACCTCTGGCAGGATCGCCGCCAAGCCGCGGCCGATCCCGCGACGAGCGCTAGTCACGGCTCACCAGCTCCTTTGCCAAGGCCCTGTAGGCGACGGCGCCGTGGGAAGACGGGGCGTGCTCGGTCACCGGCAGACCATAACTCGGCGACTCGGCGACTCGGACGCTGCGGGGGATGACGGTCTCGAAGACCATGCGGTCGAAGTGGTCGCGCAGCTCGGCCTCGACGTCCTGCGCCAGCCGGGTCCGCTCGTCATGCATGGTGATCACCAAACCCGAAACCTCAAGTTGAGGGTTCAGCTCGCGCCTGATCAACCCCAGGGTTTCGAGGAATTGCACCAAACCCTCGAGTGCCAGGTACTCGGCTTGGACGGGGACGATCACCCGGTCCGCCGCGGTCAGTGCATTGACGCTGATCGGGCCGAGGGAAGGCGGGCAATCGAGCAGGGTGACGGCGAAGCGCTCACGGACCGGCCCCAAGCGTTCGCGCAGCCTCGTCTCGGACCCTTGCATCCGCGGCAGCTCGACCGCGGCGCCGGCAAGGTCTTTGTTCGCGGGGACGAGCCAGAGGTTGTCGGGGCCCGCCGGCCGGGCCGCCTCGGCAACGGAGGTGTCGCCCGTCAGGCAGTCGTAGGACGAAGGATGGAGGTCACGATCGCCGCCCAGTGCCACGGTCGCGTTGCACTGCGGGTCGAGGTCGACGAGAAGGGTCTGACTTCCCTCCGCCGCAGCACAGGAAGCAAGGTTTACGGCGGTAGTCGTCTTGCCGACACCGCCCTTTTGGTTCGCCACCGCGTAGACCTTGCCCATCTGGAGCCCAGCCTAGTCAACGCGCCCACCGCACAATCTCCAGCGCATTCTCAGGCGGTCGGATAGCCTGCGGGCCGTGTCCGAGAACTACGACTGGCCCGATGACCCCGCCGAGCGAGCCCAGGAGCTCGTAGAGGGCGTCCTCGATGAGCTCGACCTCGACGGCGACGTGCTCGTCGAGGAGAACGACGACCGCATCCTGCTCACCGTCGACGGAGGCGACGACTACGGCCTTTTGATCGGCAAACGGGGGCAGACGATCGACGCCCTGCAGCTGCTCTGCTACCAAGCCGCCTTCCGCGGCCTGCGGGAGCGCAAGCGGGTAATCGTCGACGCGGCGGGGTACCGCGAGCGCCGGCGCGAGACGCTGGAGGGAAGGGCCGACCGCGCAGCCGAGCAGGCGTTGTCCAATAACCGGGTCGTCGAGATGGACCCGATGAGCGCGCAGGAACGCCGGGTTGTGCACGAACGCCTCAAAGATCGAGCCGGAGTCGAGACCTATAGCGAGGGCGACGAGCCCGGTCGCTGCGTGATCGTCGCACCGCTCCTCCCCGAGTGAGCGCCGATCCGCTCGCGGTGCTCGACGGCAGAGCGCGTGAGCAGCTCGAGATCATTCTCCGCCTGCTTGCCGAAGAGCGGGCCTCGGTCAGCTCCGTCGTCGACGACCGGGCCTGGCAGGTACACGTCGCCGACAGCCTCACGGGCTTGGAGGTGCAGGAGCTTCGAGCGGCACGGCGGATCGCCGATGTCGGGGCCGGGGCCGGGTTTCCGGGGCTGGCCCTCGCCGCGGCCCTGCCCGGCGCGGAGGTGGACCTGATCGAGTCCGTGGGGCGCAAGTGCGAGTTCATGCGGCGGGCTGCGGAGGCGGCGGGCCTCGCCAACCCACGGGTGATCAACAGCCGCTCCGAGGACCTTGCCGCGGGCGAGGGACGAGAGGCCTACGACGTCGTCACCGCCCGCGCGGTAGGGAGGCTGTCGACCCTTGCCGAGCTCGCATCACCGCTCCTGGAGCCAAATGGAGTCCTCGTCGCCTGGAAGGGCAAGCGGGATCCCGAGGAAGACGAGCAACTCGCCGCCGCCGCCGCGGAACTGGCGATGGCGCCCGAGCAGGTCCTCGACGTCGGCGAGCGGGCGGGCAGCCGCCATCGCCACCTCCACGTAATCCGCAAGACCGGGCCGACGCCGTCGAATCTCCCCCGCCGGCCGGGGATGGCCAAGAAGCGTCCGAAGGGGTGAGGCGCGGCCGAGGGCCCTAGCGCCGGCGCTTCTTCTTGCGCGGCGGAGGGGGCGGTGCTTTTGCCGCCTGGATCGCGGCCGCGCCCTCGGGGGTGGCGGTCACCGGCGGCGGCACGACGCGCTGGATCACCAGCTGCTGCCCGATCGTCCAGAAGTTGGTGGTGATCCAGTAGAGGATCAGACCGGCCGGGAAGTTGAGGATGAAGGGAACGAAGATGAACGGCAGCACCATCATCATCCGCTGCTGGCTTTTGTCAGCCGTGATCGTCATCACCATGCTCGAGACCAGCTGGGTGCCGACGTAGAGGACGATCAAGGTGATCAGTTCGGCGCCCGTCGCCTTCGCGGTGAGGTCGTGAATGAAGAAGAATTCGGCTCCATAGGCGGCGCAGTGGCCGGCGGCCGGGCAGCCCATGTCCGGCGGCAACTCGTGGCGGAGCACGTAGAAGAGCGTGATGAAGACCGGGAGCTGCGCCAGCAGTGGGAAGCAGGAAGCCAGCGGATTGACTTTGTTCTCTTTGTAGATCCGCATCATTTCCTGCTGCAGCCGCTGTTTGTCGTTCTTGTACTTCTCCTGCAGCTCCTTCATCTGCGGCTGCAGGGCCTGCAGGGCCCGCATGCCTTTGAGCTGTTTGTAGGTGAGCGGGATGAGGATGGCGCGGGTACAAACCGTGAGGGCGATGATCGCCATTCCCCAGGAGAGGCCGACCTCGTCGTGGAAGAACTGCAGAACCGCGTTCGCGATGTCGATCAGCGGCTGGAGGATGTTGGCGGTGAGGGGCGTCATCAGTGGGTTTTGTGCCACTCGGCGGGGTGGACCGGGCCGGTGCGGAGCGTGAATCTATCGGGGATGGGGTCGAAGCCGCCGTGACTGAACGGGTTGCAGCGCAGAATCCGCCACGACGCCAGCAGAAATCCGCGAATTACCCCGAAGCGTTCGATCGACTCCACCGCGTAGGCGGAGCAGGTCGGCTCGTAGCGGCAGCGGCGGGGAAGGCCGGGTGAGATCCAGCGCTGGTAGGCGCGGATCGGCGCCAGGAAGATGCGTTTCACGTGGAACGCTTCCCGGCAAGGGCCTCTTCGAGATTGGCCCCGACGCCTGCCATTCCCTCTCGCTCGATCAACTCCTTGATCTCACTGCGAGCGACGATGACGAAGTCGTGACGGGGAGGCAGGCGGTCGGAAAGGCTCCAGAATGCCTCGCGGAGCACGCGCTTGACCTTGTTCCGCTCGACCGCGCCCCCCACCTTCCGGCTCACCGAGACACCCAGCCGCACCTCCTCGCGCTCCTCGTCCCTACGAGGAAAGGTGTAGAGGACCAGGTAGCGGGTCGCGTGCGAGGAGCCGTCGCGATAGACGCGGTCGAACTCGCCACTTCGCGAAAGGCGTCGGCGCTTGGGCGCCATCAGCCGCACATCTCTAAGGAGTGAGGCGCTTGCGCCCTTTGCGCCGGCGGCGCTTGAGAATGGCGCGGCCGCCTCGACTGCTCATCCGGGCACGGAAACCGTGGGTCTTGGCCCGCTTCCGCTTCTTAGGCTGGTAGGTGCGCTTCATTGCCGGCGGAAGTATAGGGGGGCCGCCGAAAATCTTTTCTGCGGGATTTGCGAGGCGCCCAGGTTGGCTGCTCAGGCACGGCGCTATGGTCGCCGCGCAGTGCCTGACGACCAACCGAAAGACCCCAGCGCCCTTTGGCGAAATGCGCAGGCACGGTTGAGGTCGTCGCTTCCGGAATCGACCTGGAGCCTCTGGTTGGAGCCGTTGGAGGTCGTCGGTAGCGAGGGAGAGACCCTTTTCCTCAGCGCCCCCGAGGGAATCCGCGCCTGGACGGAGCGGCGCTACTCCACCTTGATCGTCGAGGCCCTGCGCGAGGCGGGTGGGAACTTCCAGGAGGTCAGCTTCGCGCTGCCGCCGGGGCCGACCAGCGGAGATGCCGACCCCGAGCTCAACCCCCATTACACCTTTGAGCGCTTCGTCATCGGTCCCGGCAATCGCCTCGCCCATGGCGCCGCCCTCGCGGTCGCCGAGGCTCCGTCGGAGGCTTACAACCCGCTCTTTCTGCACGGGCCGCCCGGGCTCGGCAAGACCCACCTACTGGCTGCGATCGCCAACTACCTGCGCGACAACGCGCCTGCGCTGAGCGTCCGCTACACCACCGCCGAGTCCTTCACCAACGAGTTCGTCGCGGCGCTGAAATCGTCCGGGGCCGAGGCCTTCAAGGCCCGCTACAGGGGCATCGACGTGCTTCTGATCGACGACGTCCAGTTCCTCCAGGGCAAGCCGGCGACCGAGGAGGAGTTCTTCCACACCTTCAACGCCCTCTACGAGTCCGGCAGCCAGTTGGTCCTCTCCGCCGATCGCATCCCGAGCGAGCTCTCGACCCTCGCCTCCCGGCTTCGGGACCGCTTCGAGTGGGGGCTGACGGTCGCCGTCGAGCCGCCGAACCTGGCCACCCGCCTGACCGTCCTGCGGCGCCTGGTCGAGGAGGCAGGGGTCGAGATCGCCGATTCCGAGGCCCTCTCCATGCTGGCCGACCGGATCGACGCGAACGTGCGGCAACTGCACGGCGCCCTGACGCGGGTGATCGCCCACGCCTCCCTGATGGCGAAGCCGCTCAGCTCGGAGCTGATCGCCGAAGTCGTCCCCAGCCTGCGGCGCTCCCAGCCCACCTCGGTCGAGGAGATCCAGCAGCGGGTCGCGGAAGGCTTCGGCATCTCCCGCGCCGAGCTGGTGGGCTCGAGCCGCGCCGCCACCCCACTGCGAGCCCGCCAGGTCGCGATCTTCCTCACCCGCGACCTCACCGATCTCTCGCTTCCTCAGATCGGCCGCCTCTACGGCGGGCGCGATCACACCACCGTTCTCAACTCCCTCAGGCGTGTGGAAGCGGGGCTCGACGAGGACTCGGCCCTCGCGGAGAAGGTCCGCGAGTTACGCGGCGCAATCCACAACCCGGTCGGCGAGGAGCGCTGAGCGCCGCCGGCACTGTAAGAATCCCCAGCCTCCCACAGGACCTTCCACAGCCGCTAAACCGCAGTCCGCCGCCGAATCCGCCGCCGCCAAGACTTTTTCCACAGGACCTAACTCAACTTAAGAAGGCATTCATCAACTTGAAGCTCACGACCAAAAGGGAAGACCTCGTCTCAAAGCTCGCGATCGTCTCGAGAGCCGTCTCGACCCGCGCCGCCACCCAGGCGCTCTCCGGAGTCCTCCTCACCGCGAAAGAAGGCCGCGTCACCCTCGCCGCTACCGATCTCGACCTCGGGCTCGAGACCACGCTCGATGCCGACGTGGAGAGCGAGGGTTCAGCGCTTCTCCCCGGCCGCTTGTTCGCCGAGGTCGCTCGCTCGCTCGCAGACCCCGCGGTCGAGATCGAGTTGCGAGACGCCGAGCACGACGTCGAGATCCGCAGCGGCGGCTCCAGCTTCCACCTGCGGGTGCTGCCGGCGGAGGACTTCCCGAACCTGCCCCAGCCCGAGGCCGATCCCGGCCTGAAGATCCCCGCCGCGGCGCTGGAAGAGAGCATCGAGTTGGTCGCCCGAGCCGCTTCACGCGATGACATGCGCCCGGTCCTCACCGGCGTCTTCGTCACCGCCGCCGGCAAAGAGATGACGATGGTCGCGACCGACTCCTACCGGCTCGCGGTCAAACGGACCGAACTCGAGGCCGACCTCGGGGGAGAGCTCGAGGCCAACATCCCCGCCCGAGCGCTCCGCGAGCTCGGTCGCATCCTCTCCTCCGAGGGCGCAGGCGAGACCTCGATCTCGCTGCTGACCAACCAGGCGGTCTTCGTCGCCGGCTCGATCGTCCTCTCCACCAGGCTGATCGACGGCCAGTTCCCGAACTTCAGACAGCTGCTTCCCGAGTCCTACGAGCACGACGTGCGGCTGCCGCGGCCCGACTTCCTCGACGTGACCCGCCGCGTCAGCCAGTTGGCGCAGCGCAACGCGCCGCTGCGACTCTCGTTCCGCTCCGGGGAGCTGACGGTGGCGGCTGAGACGCCCGACGTCGGCGATGCCCGCGAGACGATGCCCGCGGCCTTCGAGGGCGAGGAGTTGGAGATCGGCTTCAACCCGGAGTTCCTCAAGGAGGGGATCGAAAGCGTCGCCGGCGACGAGGTGCTGCTGCGGCTGATCTCGCCGCTGCGGCCTGGCCTGCTGGAACCGGTGGAGGGTGACGATTTCCGCTACCTGGTGATGCCGATCCGGCTCAACGTCTGATCGTGCCGCCGCCGGCGGAGTGAGGGCGCCGTGCTCGTCACCGCGGTCGAGGCGAATCCGCTGCGCAGCCTCGACCGGGTTCGAGTTGAGTTGGCGGGCGGGATCGTCAGCATCGTCGGGCCCAACGGGACCGGCAAGACGAACCTGATCGAGGCGCTCTACTTCGCCCTCACCGGCCGTTCCTTCCGCACCTCCGACCGCCGCGACCTGATCCCTTTCGGCGGCTCGCTGGCGCGGGCGGAGGCGACTGTGCGTGACGAGGACGGGATAGAGCACCGGTTGCTTGCCGCGATCAGCCGCAGCGAAGGCCGCCGGCACCTGCTGGACGGCAGTCCCGCGGACCCCGCGACCATCGCCCGCGCCCGTCCCCCTGTCGCCGTCTTCGCCCCCGACCGCCTGACGTTGATCAAGGGGCCGCCGGCCGAGCGGCGCGCCCACCTCGACGGTTTCCTCGCCGCACGCTGGCCTAGCCGGGCGGAGCTCCGCAAGCGGTTCGGGCAGGCGGTGGCGCAGCGGAACGCGCTGCTCTCGCGGCTTGGGGGCGGTTTCGGCTCGGCGGCTGACCTCGGCATCTGGGACAGCGGCTTCGCCGCCGCCGCGGCTCCATTGATCGAGGCCAGGGCCGAAGCGGTCGCCGAACTGGCGGGGCCGTTCGCCGCGGCGGCGGTCGAACTGGGACTCGAGGGCGCTGCGCTCGAATATGCGCCGCGGGCGTCGGGGTCCGCGGCTGAGATCCAGAGCGGCTTGGAAGAGCGGCGCGATCAGGACATCCGCCTCGGCCGCAGTTCCTGGGGCCCCCACCTGGACGAGTTGAAGCTGACCAGCGGCGGGCGCTCGCTGCGCCGCTTCGGCTCACAGGGGCAGCAGCGAGCCGCCCTCCTCGCCCTCCTCTTCGCCGAGCGCGAGGCACTGCGGGAAGCGCGACGGGTCATGCCGCTGCTGCTGCTCGACGACGTCATGAGCGAGCTCGACCCCGGCCGCCGCGAGCGGCTCGTCAAGCGACTGGGAGACGGCGGCCAGGTCCTGATTACCGCCGCCGACGAGGAGTCGGTCCCGGCGGCAGCCTTGCTGAACGTCGTGCGGATGCCACCGCCGCAGACAGAAAGTGCCGCCGCATGAGCCGCCGCCGGGCGCCCCGGCCTGCAGCCAATGCGTTCCAGGCCGCCCTGCAGCGGGTCGCTCCGCAGACCCCGCTGGCAGCGGTGCAGGCGGCCTGGGCGAATGCGGTCGGCGAGCAGTTGGCGGCGCGGGCGATCCCCGTCGCCGAACGCGAAGGAACGGTCACGGTCGAGTGCGCCGACGCGGTCTGGGCGCAGGAGCTCGACCTGATGCAGGAGACGCTTCTGGAGCGCCTTCGGGAGCAGGTGGGGGAGCAGGCACCCGAAGCCCTGCGCTTCCGTGTCAACTCAGAGCGTTTCTAGACACGCTTTTTCTACGATTTGCAGGGATTTTCTTAATCGGGCGCGGCTTGTCCGCGGGCTCAAACTGATATTCTTATGGCAACCCGCATTTAGCCCCGACCACCTCTGCAGGCGTCGGGGCTTTGTGTGTCTGTGTGTCAATCGGAAGGGACTCATTGCCTGAGAAAAAAGCCAGCGGGGATTCCTACGGCGCCAAGGACATCACCGTCCTCGAGGGGCTGGAAGCGGTTCGCAAACGCCCCGGCATGTACATCGGCTCGACGGGCCCGCGTGGTTTGCACCACCTCGTCTACGAGATCGTCGACAACTCCGTCGACGAGGCCCTCGCCGGTCACTGTGACAGCGTCCGCGTCGTCCTCCATCCCGACAACGCCTGCACGGTCGAAGACGATGGCCGCGGTATCCCGGTCGAGACGATGGACAAGGAGGGAAGGCCCGCCGCCGAGGTCGTGCTCACCGTCCTTCACGCCGGCGGCAAGTTCGGAGACGGCGGCGGCTACAAGGTCTCCGGCGGTCTTCATGGCGTCGGGGTCTCCGTCGTCAACGCCCTCTCCGAGCGCCTCCACCTGGAGATCAGCCGCGAGGGCTTCGTCTGGTCCCAGGACTACGAGCGGGGCAAGCCGCAGAACGATCTCAGCAAGGGCGAGAGCACCAAAGCCCACGGCACCAAGATCACCTTCCTTCCGGACCTCGAGATCTTCGAGGAGATCGGGTTCGATTTCGAGACCTTGGCCGAGCGCCTGCGCGAGACCGCGTTCCTCACCCGCGGCCTGAAGATCGAACTGGTCGACGAGCGCGGCGAGACCAAGAGCGTCACCTTCCAGTACGAGGGGGGGATCGAGGACTTCGTCCGCCACCTCAACGCCAACAAGGAGACGCTGAACCGCAAGCCGATCTACTTCGAGGGCAGCAAAGAGGACGGCGAAGTCGAGATCGCGATGCAGTGGAACAACTCCTACCAGGAGTCGATCTTCAGCTTCGCCAACAACATCAACACGCACGAGGGCGGCACCCATATGTCCGGCTTTCGGGCGGCCTTGACCCGGACGCTCAACGCTTATGCGCGCAACAAAGGCCTGCTGAAAGAGAAAGACGACAACCTCGCCGGCGAGGACGTCCGCGAGGGTTTGACCGCGGTGATCTCGGTGAAGTTGCACGACCCGCAGTTCGAGGGGCAGACGAAGACCAAACTCGGCAACCCGCCGATCAAAGGCCTGGTCGAGGAGGTCGTCAACCGCAAGCTCGCCGAGTTCCTCGAGGAGAACCCGCCGGAGGCGCGCCGGATCATCAGCAAGACGATCGACGCCGCCCGCGCCCGCGCCGCCGCCCGCAAAGCCCGCGACCTGACCCGCAAGTCCGCGCTGGAGAACTCGACCCTGCCGGGGAAGCTCGCCGACTGCACGGTCAAGGATCCGAGCCTGGCCGAGATCTTCGTGGTCGAGGGCGACTCCGCCGGCGGTTCGGCGAAGCAGGCCCGCGACCGCAACACCCAGGCGGTCCTGCCGCTCCGGGGCAAGATCATCAACGTCGAGAAGAGCCGCATCGACAAGGTTCTGGCCAACAACGAGATCCAGGCGCTGATCACGGCGATCGGCACCGGCGTTCACGACGAGTTCGACATCGAGGGCGCCAGGTACCACAAGATCGTGATGGCGACCGATGCCGACGTCGACGGCGCCCATATCAGGACCCTGGTCCTGACCTTCCTCTACCGCCAGATGAAGGAGCTGATCGAGGCGGGGTACGTCTACATCGCCAAGCCGCCCCTCTACCGGGTCAAACAGGGCAACCAGGAGACCTACCTCGAGCGCGAGTCCGAACTCGAAGAGCTGCTCCTGCGCGACAAGATCGAGGAGTTCGAGCTCCTCGACGCGAGCGGCGAGAAACGCAAGCTGACCTCCAGCCGCTGGCAGGCCTACATCCGGCGCTCGAAAGAGTACGAGGGCTGGGGCTCCTCGCTACAGGCCGATTTCGGCCACGAAGTGGTCCGCTTCCTCGAGGAGTCGAGCTTGCTCGACGAACAGGTGGCCACGGTCGCCGAAGCGCGGGACCTGCTGCAGAAAGGCGGCGACCCGCGCGAGCCGTTCGAGACCGAGGTCCTGGAGAGCAACGACGAGCTGGTGGTGGTCAAGGCGGTGGAGCGAAAGAGCGGGCTGGCCCGTACCCACCGCCTGCCCGCGGCGCTGTTCCGGCATCACGACTACCGCAAGTTCGCCGAGGTCCACGCCGCGCTGCTCAAACAGGTCGGCCGACCGCCTTTCGAGGTCACCCGCGGTGAGAAACGCAACGTCGCGCTCTCCTTCGAGGCGCTTCGAGGCGCCGTGCTGGAGCTCGCCCGCCACGGTGTCCAGCTGACCCGCTTCAAGGGCCTGGGCGAGATGAACGCCAAACAGCTGCGCGAGACGACGATGGACCCGGCCTCGCGGACCCTGGCGCGGGTCACGCTCGAAGACGCGACCGCCGCCGACACGATCTTCTCGATGCTGATGGGCGACCAGGTCGCCCCCCGTCGCGACTTCATCGAGACTCATGCGAAAGAGGTGAAGTTCCTAGATGTCTAAGTGCTCGCCGTTTCACGCCCGTTCGACTGACGAGGAGGCTGTCTGATGGCCCTCGACGCGCTGACCGGGAACATCGAGGAGCGCGGGCTCGAGCAGGAGATGCGCTCGTCCTACCTCGATTACGCGATGAGCGTGATCGTCGGCCGGGCGCTGCCGGACGTCCGCGACGGGTTGAAGCCGGTCCACCGCCGCGTCCTCTACGCGATGCACGACATCGGCCTGCAGCCGACCCGGCCCTACCGCAAGTGCGCCTTCATCGTCGGTGAGGTCATGGGTAAGTACCACCCGCACGGCGACTCGGCGATCTACGACACCCTGGTGCGGATGGCGCAGGACTTCTCGCTGCGCTACCTGCTGGTCGACGGCCAGGGCAACTTCGGCTCGATCGACGACGATCCGGCAGCCGCGATGCGGTACTGCGTTGCCGGTGATACGCGCATCGCGACGTCGCAGGGCACGGTTCGGATCGACTCGATCGTCGCAAATGCTGCGCCTGAGTCAGATTCGGATATCGATCTTGAGGTCCTGGATCGGCTCGGCCGCCCTGTTCATGCCAGCAAGTACTTCCACTCCGGGGACCACCCGACTCTCCGCCTCCGCACGGCACAGGGTCATGAGCTGACCGGAACCCACAACCACCCCGTCCTCTGTCTCGTCGACATGGCCGGCGTGCCGCTGTTGATGTGGAAGCTGCTGGAGGAGATCCAGACCGGCGACCGCGTCCTCATCTCGCGGACCGAGCGGGAGGCGGGGGCGGCGACCGAGGAGGAGAGACAACTCGCGCTGCTTGCCGGGGCCCTCGTCTCAGAGGGATGGATCGGTGAGAACCGACTCGGATTCAACAACATCGACAAAGAGTTCTTCGACGCTGTGGTCGCGGCCTACGATGCGGTCGTGGGCGGGCGGAGGTACGTGTACTCGCGCCGGATCAGATCGGGCAGCCTGTTGCATGAGCTCGACGTTCAGAACCTCAAATGGTTCCGCCGCTCGCCGCTCGCCGAAGTCCGTGGATCGGCTCGGGAAAAGGTTGTGCCGGAGTTTGTTTGGCATGGAACGCCGGCTCTGAAGCGCGAGTTTCTCCGGGCCCTGTTCACCGGTGACGGATCGTCCTCGCTCCTACCCCGGAAAACGATCCAGATCTCTTACTCCACTTACAGCGATCAACTGGCCCGCGATGTCCAGATCCTGCTGCTCGAGGCCGGTGTCGTCTCGCGCATATGCAGTTACGAGAAGGGCGAGTACAAGGTCGTGATCAGTAACCGCCGCGACGCTCGCCTCTTTGAGCGGAACGTCGGCTTCCTCGGCGTCAAGCAGGCGAAGCTCAGCACCGATCTGGCCCAGGTACCCCACAGCAGTCGCGCCCTGAGCAGGGACCACGTTCCTTTCCTCTCCGACTACGTCCGCGAGGAATCGGGGAACGATGGGGATGGCGCCTGGCTGCGCCGCCACAACATCGACCGCATCGAGCGCTGGGAACAGGGCGCGACGGCGATAATGGAGCGAATCGAGTCCAAAGAGGTGAAGGACGTCGTCTCGCCTCTGGTCAGCGGCGATTACTTCTACGCCGAGGTCGAGTCGGTCACTCCGGCTGGGGTGCAGCCCGTTTACTCGGTGCGGGTCGACAGCGACGATCACTCCTTCCTCACCAACGGCTTCGTCAGTCACAACACCGAGGCCCGCCTCGGCCGGCTCGCGACCGAGATGCTGCGGGACATCGACGCCGACACCGTCGACTTCGGCCCCAACTACGACGAATCGACGCAGGAGCCGCTGGTCCTGCCGTCGCGCTTCCCGAATCTGCTGGTCAACGGCACCTCCGGAATCGCGGTCGGGATGGCTACCAACATCCCACCGCACAACCTGCGCGAGGTCTCCGCTGCGGTCGCCGCCTACATCGAGGATCCCCAGATCGACCTCGCCGGCCTGATGGAGCACATCAAGGGCCCCGACTTCCCCGGCGGCGGCATGATGAGCATGGAGGGCATCCGCGACGCTTACGCCTCGGGCCGCGGCAGCATCCGCGTCCGCGCCAGGGCCCACGTCGAGCCGCTGAAGGGCGGCAAGGAGGCGATCGTCGTCACCGAGCTCCCCTTCATGGTTAAGAAGGGCGGCGAAGGCGGCCTGATGACGAAGATCGCCGACCTCGCCCGCGACAAGAAACTCGAGGGCATCTCCGACCTCCGCGACGAGAGCGACGAACGCTCCGGCATGCGGCTCGTGATCGAGCTCAAACGCGGTGGTCCGCCGGCCAAAGTCGTTCTCAACAACCTCTACAAAAAAACCGCGATGCAGTCGACGTTCGGGGCAAACATGGTCGCCCTGGTCGACGGCGTTCCGCGGACGCTCAGCCTGCGCGAGCTGATCGAGCACTACGTCGAACACCAGCGCGAGGTCGTCACCCGCCGCACCCAGTACGAACTGCGCCGGGCAGAGGCGCGCGCCCACATCCTCGAGGGCCTGCTGGTGGCGTTGGACAACCTCGACGCGGTGATCAAACTGATCCGCGCCTCGAGCGATCCGGACGCCGCCCGCGACGGGTTGATCGAGAGCTTCGAGCTTTCCCGCGAGCAGGCGCAGGCGATCCTCGACATGCGCCTGCAGCGACTGACCGCGCTGGAGGCCGACAAGGTCCGCGCCGAGCACGCCGACCTGATGGAGCGGATCGGAGAGCTGCGGGCGATCCTCGGCGACGAAGCCAAAGTCATGGCCCTGGTCAAGGACGAGCTCGCCGAAATCGTCGAGTCCTATGGGGACGAACGGCGCACGGAACTAGTTCACTTCGAGGGCGACGTCGGGATCGAGGACATGATCGCCGACCAGCAGATGGTGATCTCGCTGACCGCCTCCGGCTACGTGAAGCGGCTGCCGCTCGCCACCTACCGCCAGCAGCACCGCGGCGGGGTCGGGGTGATGGGGATGAACCTCAAAGAGGACGACTACATCGCCCACCTCCACATCAGCTCGACGCACGACTACCTGCTCTTCTTCACCAACCGCGGCAAGGTCTACCGGCTCAAGGTCTACGAGCTGCCGGAGGGGTCGCGGACCGCGAAAGGCAGTTCGCTGCGCAACCTGCTGCCGCTGCGCGAGGGCGAGAAGGTGATGGCGGTGATCCCGACCCGGGACTTCAAAGAGAACAAGTACCTCGCCTTCGCGACCGCCAAGGGGATGATCAAGAAAACCGAGTTCCTCGCCTACAACACGCCGATCCGCGCCGACGGGATCATCGCGATCAAGGTCCGCGACGGCGACGAGCTGGTGCAGGTGCGGCTTACCTCGGGCGAAGACGACATCCTCATGGTCTCCCACTCCGGCCACGCCTCCCGCTTCTCCGAGGAGAAAGTCCGGGACATGGGGCGTGACACCAGCGGCGTCAAAGGGATGAACGTCGCCGGCAAGGACAACCGGGTGCTGGCGATGGACATCGCCCGCAACGACACCGAACTCTTCGTCGTCACCGAGAACGGCTACGGCAAGCGCACGCCGGTCTCCGAGTACCCGGTCAAGGGCCGCGGCACGAAAGGCGTCCTCACCGTGAAGCTGACCGAGAAGAAGGGCGGCCTCACCGGCGCCCTGATCGTCGGCGAGCACCAGGACCTGCTCTTCATCTCCCAGAACGGGATGGTCCAGCGGACCTCGGTCGGCGGCATCTCGCAGATGGGCCGCTCGACCCAGGGCGTCAAAGTGATGAACATCAAGGACGACGACCGCGTCAGCGCCGTCGCCCTGGTGGTCGAGTCGGACGAAGGCCAGACCGCGGTCGTCGAGGATGACGGCCAGGACGAGCTGGTCGAGGGCCCGCCCGACGGGACCGGCGAGTCGCCCGACGGGACCGGCGAGTAGCCCGTCGGTCCCCTCTAAAACGGCACTTCGAGCAGCGTTTCGAAGCTCGGACCGGTGAGGGGGAAGCGCGGGGCGCCGGGGAAGTTGATGCTGAGATCGCCCGACCAGGTACGGGTCCCGTCGGGAAAGGCGCGGTAGCGACCGGTTCCGTGGAACGGGGCAGGGGGGACGAGGCTTCCGGTGGTGAGCGCTTCGTCGACCAGCAGCTTGCCCGGCTTGTAGACCAAGGCCAGCCTGACGATCGCCAGCTTGCCCCGGCTTTCTTCGTGGGAGGTGAGGAAGGCGCTCTGCTTCTTCGCCGCGATCGCGAGCAGTGCGGTCGAGTCGACGCCGTCGCGAGAGATCGCCAGCATCGCCGCTTCGGGCTTGGTGAAGAGGAATTCGAAATCGGAGGGGTCGAAACCGTGGTGCCGCCGGACGTGGCAGCGCTTGCCGACCCTGAGGACGGTTCCCTTGGCTCGGTGCAGGCGCACCGAGACGTAGCCGTCCTCGCCGCGGAAGCTGAGGTTGCCGACGAAGAGGCCGCGTTGCTTGAGGAAGGTCCGGCCGGAGCGGCAACTCCTGCCCGGCGGCCGGTCGGGCGATTCGCGGAAGCGCATCGAGACCTTGCCGAACTTGCCGAAGGTGGCCTGCAGGCGTTCGGGCCTCCCTACCCCGCGGGCCAGGTAGGCCGCCATCGTCCGCTGCCGCTTGCCGCCCCGCCAGACCTCGAGGTAGAGGCCGCTCCCATAGGTGCTGACTCCGACCCTGTAGCCGCCGCCGGCCTCGGCGACGAAGCCGGAGCGGAAGAGGGGCGTGGGACGGACCGGACCGCCGTGCCCGGTCGCCAGCAGGCTGCGCTCGAGTAGCCGGCTTTGCGGCAGCGGCGGTAGGTCGGGCAGCGGGTGATCCGCAGCAGCGGCGGGCGCCGCGCCGAACGGCACCGCCAGCAGCCCCAGCAGCAGGACCCAGCGCCTCATCGAACCGCCGCCGCGCGGCCGTAGAGGCGGGCGGCTTCCTTTCCGAAATAGGGCCCGTAGGCGGGCGAGGCGCGGTCGAAGTAGCCGTAGTCGGTGACGCTGTTCAAGGTCGCGCCCCCTTCGATCATCCAGCCGCCGCCCGAGGCGCCGCCGTTCAATTCGCAGACGACGGCGAGGTTGAGGGGTCCCGGGGCGACGAAGGAGTTGGGGTCGTGACCGAGGAACCGGGTGCCGCCGCAGATCCGCTGCGTTTCGCCGTCGAAGGGCGGTTCGGCCGGGTAGCCGTGGACGTCGAAGGTCTGCTTCGGCTTTAGGTTGAAGGCGATCCCGGCTCCGCCCACCGCCTTGGTGAGCGTTTCGCCTCGCTCGTTCGGCCCGACCACCATCGCGCCTACGTCGAAGTTCTCGCTGGCGTTCGCGCGCCACTGCTTCGTGGTGTCGATCCAGCGCACCGGGAAGATTCCGAAGGGTCTCTGGCCGAAGCGATAGGCGGGGACGAAGGCAGCCAGGGAGCGGTACCAGCGGCCGCGCGGGCCACCGTCGTGGATGCAGTGGGCGGCGGTGAAGACGACGCTCTGGTTCGGAGAGCGGACGGCGGTCCCCGAGCAGCGGCCGAGGCCGAAGAACCCGAGGTTGACGAAGATCGCTCCGTGGACGCGGAAGCCCGGCGCGGTCGGGTCGGGCACTTCGACGAAGTCGGCGCCGAATTCCCCTGCACGAGGCGCTTGCGCAGCGACCCGCAGCGGCTCGCCACGGTCGCTCCTGACCGCTTCCCCGAAACGGCCCCGCCTACGTGGCTCCACCTCGAGCGGCTTCGCGGCCCGCATCCGCGCCGGGGTCCAGAACGAGGCCGCGTCGCGCGTCGTCGAGCCCTCGACCCAGACCGCCGCCACAGCCGCTCCGGCACCGGTCCCGAGCACCAGGATGAAGATGAGAAGACCCGCAGCGAGCGCGCTCGCTCGCTGAGCCCCGCCGGCCCACACGATCTGGCCGCAGTCGACCTCTGCGCTCAGGGGCACCGGGGGTGCGCCTAAGCCGCCTGCGGCAGGTACGCCTGCCAGGCGGCTGGGATCTTCGGGCTCGCGACCTGGATGAAGACCGTCGGAGGCGGCGCCTTCGGAATAGTCGCCGGGTGCATCTGGATCTCGCGCGGCAGGCGGTTGCCCTTGCGGCGGTTGCAGGGCGGGCAGGCGGCGACGATGTTCTCCCAGACCGATTGGCCGCCGCGGGAGCGGGGGATGACGTGGTCGACGGTGAGGCCGGATTTGGTCGAGCCGCAGTACTGGCAGGTCCAGGCGTCGCGGGCGAGGACGGCGCGGCGGGTGATCTTTCGCCGGTGTGCCTCGCGTGGGATCCGCACGTAGTTGACTAGGCGGATCACGTCGGGTCGCTCCATCGTCAGCCGCTCGGAGTGGAGGGCAGCGCCCTTTCGCTGCTCGAGGAGTTCCGCCTTTTCCTTCAGGAGCAGGACAGCGGCCCGTCGCAACGTGCAGACGTTGATCGGCTCATACGTCGCGTTGAGAACCAAGACCCTGGCCATACTGCTCGGAAATTGTAGGCACCTCGGCGCACGTTTCCGTTGCGCAGGGGGATTTCTCGGTTCTTCAGCCGACGGGATAGGAGCCCAGGATCCGCACCGAGGCGGCCTTGGTCCGCAGCGCCGCGATCGCCTCCGCGACCGTCCGCCGCGCTCTCCTTGCCCTCGAGGTCGCAGAAGAACATGTAGCGCCCCAGCCCCTGGCGCAGCGGGCGCGACTCGATCCGGGTCAGGTTGATGCCGCGGTCGGAGAACTCGCTCAGGCACTCGACCAGGGCGCCGGGGTGGTCGGCGCCGACCTCGGAGAAGACGAGCGAGGTCCGCCAGACTCCCCTCGCCGGCGCCCTCGGTTCCCTGGGGGGCGATCCAGACGAAGCGGGTGACGTTGTCGTCCTGGTCCTCGACGCCCTCCACCAGCAGCGCGCAGTCGTAGAGCGCCGCCGCGGCCCGCGCACCGAGAGCCGCCCAGGGCCGCGAAGACTCGCTCACCATCCGCACCGCCGCCGCGGTGCTGCTGACGCTGCGCTGTTCGACCCCGCCGAGTTGCTCGCGCAGGAAGCGCCGGCACTGGGCCAGCGGCTGGGGGTGCGAGAGCACCGCCTCGACGTCGTCGACCCGGACCCCCTCGCGGGCAATCAGGTGGACCCGCACCCGGTAGTCGTGCTCGCCGACGATCGTCACCCCGGTGGCCTCGAGGGCGAGGGTGTCGAGCGTGGGGCGGACCGAGCCCTCGAGCGAGTTCTCGATCGGGACCAGCGCCCGGTCGGCCTCGCCGCGCTCGACGGCGAGGATCGCGTCGGGGATCGTCGCCGTCCGCAGCGGCTCGTAGTCGCCCTCGGGAAGCGCCTCTCCGAGGGCGTCCTCGGTGAAGGTGCCGGCGGGTCCGAGGTAGGCGATCCTCATTGCCGGATCAAACCAGAGCGGCGGGGGGAGCCGCTATTCGACGACCAGCGAGAACGTGCCGACGTTGTTTTCGGTGAAGTTCTCGCCGTCGAGCGCTTCGACTTCGACTTCGAGCGTAACTTCGCCGCTCGGCGTCGGCGTCAGGGGGATCAGGGCGGTGCCGATTTCGCCGGGCGCGAGTTCGTCGATTTCCCCCTTCACGGTGGTGCCTTCGTAGGTGACCGCGACGGTGACGCCGTTCTCGGTCGATTCGCCCTGGTTCTGGACCTGGACTTCGACTTCGACGCCTTCTTCGCCGGCGATCGTGCTCGGCGCGCCTTCGACGAGTTCGGTGCCGTTGACGACGACGCCGGCGAGTTCGGTGCCGTGGACGCCGGAGGCGCTGGAGGTGCTGCCGCCGCTGATCGCCGCCAGGGCGTCGCTGACGGTGCTCTCTTCGAGCCATTTTTCGTCCGGCAGGAAGGTGCTCTCCGGGAGGTCGGAGTCGGAGATCCCGTTCGAGGCGAGGACGCTGTCGACTTCGGGTCGCACCACCTGTTCGTAGACGACGTCGCCGGCCAGCAGCTTCTGCATCTGCTTGGCGATGCCTTCGGTCGCCTTCTCGGCGCCGGCGTCGCCCAGCGCGGTGCTCATCTTGGCCGCGATTTCGTCCATCGCGCTGGCGCGCAGCTCGTAGGTGAGCTCGAGGTTGGCTTGGGCGCGCGACATGTCGCCGGGGGCGCTGAGGTCGTCGATGCGGGCGGCGTAGGTGTCCACCGCGCTGCGGTCGGCGTTGACCTGGTCGACGAAATCGGTGACCGAGGCGTTGCCGGGGTCCTCGAGCCTTTCGAAGAACGATTTGCTCGTCTGCTGGGTCTCTTCGACGATCTGGGTGACGTTGCGGGCGTAGTCGCTGAGCTCGCGGTTGGCACGGGCGTCGAGGCAGCCCTTCACCCCGAGGACGATCAGGATCAGCAGGATCAGGCCGCCGCCGAGGGCAAGCGCACGCCGCAGCATGATCTGCTGGCGCTCGGGGCGACGGCCGGGCCGCTCGCGCCGGGACGAGCGTCGTGAGGTGAAGTCCTCCACGGGGGCGGAAGTATGACTTCTGAAGCGGCTGCGCCGCCCGGAGACGCCGCAAACGGCGCATTTTTCCCAGTCCCCAGGCGAGCAGGAAGACATCTCTTACCGGCGAAGTCCATGAGAGCCATGGTCGGCTCGCTCGTTCTCAACCGCTTCCTGATCGAGCGCCGCATCGGCAGCGGCGGCTTCGGCGTCGTCTACGAGGCCTGGGACGGTCGCCTCGAGCGGCCGGTCGCGGTCAAGGCGATCGAACAGCGCGGGGAGGCCGGCCGCCGGGTGCTCCGCGAGGCGCAGGCCGCGGCCCGGCTCAACCATCCCGGCATCGTCACCCTCTACGAGATGGGGGAGGAGGACGGCAACGCCCTGCTGGTCACCGAGCTGGTCGAGGGCTCGACCCTGGCTCGACTTTCCAATGCGGGCGAGCTCTCCGACCGTGAGATCGCAGAGATCGGCGCCGATCTCTGCGAGGCACTCGATCATGCCCACTCGCGGGGTGTCGTCCACCGCGACATCAAGCCCCAGAACGTCCAGGTGATCGAGGACTCCGAACCGCGCGCCAAGCTGATGGACTTCGGCGTCGCCCATCTCGCCGACGCGGCATCGCTGACCGCGGTCGGCGACGTCGTCGGCACCCTCGCCTACATGTCGCCGGAGCAGGCGGAGGGACGGCCGGCCGGGCCCGAGGCCGACGTCTACTCGCTGGCGCTGACCCTGTACGAGTGCTGGAGCGGCGAGAACCCGCACCGCCGGGCGAGCGCGGCGGCGACCGCACGGGCGATCGGCGGGCGCACCCGGCCCCTGCGCCGCCTCCGCCCCGATCTGCCGCGCGAGCTGACCGAGGCACTCGACGCCTGCCTCTCGTCCCGCCCCAACCACCGGCCCTCGTTGGAGGAGCTGGGCGAGGCGATCGAGGACTCGCTCGAGGATCTCAGCGACCGTCTTCCCGGCGCCCACGGGCATGGACTCGCGACCCGGGCAAGCGCCCTTGCCGCGGCGGTCGCGGTGGGCGGCTTCCTCGCCCTCCACGGTGCGGCCCTGCCGTAGCGGGCCTTCCCTAGGATTCCCCCATCGGCGCGTTCAGTCGTTTGGAGTCGATGTTCGAAGGCCTCGTCGAGGGGGTCTTCAGCCGTGCCTTCAGCTCGGAGGTGCAGCCGGTCGAACTGGCCCGCAAGCTGGCGAAGGAAATGGACGCCCACAAGACCGCCTCGGTCCAGCGGGTCTACGTCCCCAACGAGTACACGGTCTTTCTCTCGCGCCAGGACCGCAGCAAGCTCGAAGGCTACGAGCGCTCGCTCGAGCAGGAGCTCTCGGGCTATCTGCTGGAGCACGCGCGACGGCGCGGTTACGACCTCCTCACCCGGCCCCAGGTCGACTTCGACACCGACGAGAGGTTGCGCCTCGGCGAGTTCGGAATCCAGGCTCGACTGGTGAAGCCCCCGGCGCACGAGGGCCAGGCGCCCGAACAGGGAGAAGAGGGTCACACGATGGTCTACTCCGCTGTTCGCGAGCGCGACCGCGGCCGCCCGAAACGGCCCGAGGAGGCGGTCGGGGCTCTTGTCTCCACCCGTGCCGTGGTCTCGCTAGGCGACCGCCGCTACGTGCTCGACGGGCCGCGGGCGACCATCGGGCGCTCGAAGTCGGTCGAGTGCGTGCTCTCCGACCCCAACGTCTCGCGCCGCCACGCCGAGCTCCGCCGCGCCGAGAACGGCGACTGGCAGATCGTCGACCTCGGCTCCACCAACGGGATCAAGGTGAACGGGCGGCGGGTCCCCTCGACCCGGCTCAGCCCCGGCGACCAGGTCACCGTCGGCACTACCACGTTCACCTTCGATATCGAGCAGTGAGGGTTCCAGCGCGCTAATGACGAGGGCCAGGCGCCGCTGGACAAGGACGCAGCGGAGCCCAATGGCAGCGCCATTGGGCGAGCGAGGACGCAGCCCAGCGGTGATCTGGTCCCGTCATTAGGGTGCTGGCGTGGACTACGACCCCATATCGGTGGCCCTCAAGTTCGGCTTCCTCGCCGTCCTCTACCTCTTCGTGCTCGTGATCGCTCGCAGCGCCCTCAAGGACCTGCGCCGGACCTACGGGCCGGCCCCGGATGCGACCGGCTTCCACGCCACGCCGGCCTACGCCGAAGCGCCCCGCGGGCCCGACGCATGGCTGATCGTCGAGCGCGGGGGCGGGCTCGAGCGCGACCACCGCTTCGACCTGATCGGCGGCCTCTCGATCGGGCGCTCGAAGGAAGCCGACGTCCAGATCGACGATCGCTACGCCTCCAGCCTTCACGCCCGTGTCTTCTCGCGCGACGGACGGTTCTACGTGGAGGACATGAGCTCGACCAACGGCACCCTCCTGAACGGAGCCACCCTGCAGGGGGAGGCCGACCTGGTCGACGGCGACACGGTTCAGATCGGCGACACGGTCTTCAGATTCGAGGTGGGCTGATGGCGCTGCGGATCGCCGAGGAAGCCGTGCGCACCGACACCGGGCGCCAGCGCAACGCCAACGAGGACTCGCTCTACGTCGCCGCACCGCTGTTCGTCGTCGCCGACGGGATGGGCGGCGCCCAGGCCGGCGAGGTCGCCTCCAAGGCCGCCGCCGAGTCGTTCGCCGGCGAGCTGCCCGCGGCACCGGCGGAGCAGGTGCTGGAGGAGACGATCGAGAGCGCCAACCGGACGATCCACGAGCTCGCCCGCAAGGACCCGAGCCTGGCCGGGATGGGGACGACGACCACCGCGGCGATCGTCGACCTCGAGGGGGAGACGGTGGCGATCGGCCACGTCGGCGACAGCCGCGCCTACCGGCTCCGCGGCGGCAAGTTCGAGCAGCTGACCCGGGACCACTCGCTGGTCGAGGAGATGCGCCGCAAAGGCCAGCTCACCGACGCCCAGGCCGAGGACCACCCGCAGCGCTCGATCATCACCCGCGCCCTCGGCCCCGAACCGGAGGTGCAGGTCGACGTGCAGACCGTCCCCGCCCAGGACGGCGACGTCTTCCTGATCTGCTCCGACGGGCTGACGACGATGCTCGACGACGAGCAGATCGGCCGCATCCTCACCCGCGCCACCTCGCTGCAGGCGGCGGTCCGGGCGCTGGTCGACGAAGCCAACCGCGCCGGCGGCCGCGACAACATCACCGTCGTCGCCTTCCGGCTCGCCGACCCCGCCGCGCCCGACGCCGCCAACCCGGGCGCCGGGCCGGACGAAGGCGCGACCCTGATCGGCGCCGGCGCCGAGGAGGCCGGACTGACCGGGACCGAGGTCCGCCGCCGCGCCGCCGCCGAGGCCGCGCGCAGGCGCCGCGAGGAGGTCGGGACGCAGCCGCGCCGCCGCGGCCTGCGCCGGGCGCTCAAGGTCCTCGCGGTCGTCCTCGTCCTTGCCGCCGTCGCCTTCGGCGCCTGGTATGGCAACCGCCAGATCTGGTTCCTCGGCACCGACGAATCGGGGCGGGTCGCGCTTTACCGCGGCGCCCCCTACGAGTTGCCCTTCGGGATCCGGCTCTACTCGGAGCGCTATGCCGGCCCGATCCAGACCGACTCGCTCCCGGCCCGCCGCCAGGACGCTGTCACCGGACACAAGCTGCGCTCGCGCGGCGACGCCGTCTCGCTGATCGAAGACATCGAAAAGACCGAGGGACTTCGTTGACCTCAGCCAGGAACCGGGAGCTGCTCGCCCTGGTTCCCGTCGCCGCCTTGCTCACCGCGGGCTTCGCCGCGGTCTTCTCGCAGGAGAACGACCAGCTCGGCAACCTCAGCCTCGTCTACGGCGCCTACTTCCTCGCGGTCTGCCTGGCGACCCACGTCTACCTGCGGATCCGGCTCCCTAACGCCGACCCCTACCTCTTCCCGCTGGTCGCGACGCTGACCGCCTTCGGGCTGGTGATGATCTACCGGATCGACGAAACCCTGGCCCGCGACCAGGCGAACTGGTTCGTCCTCGGCCTCGTCCTCTTTGCGCTGACGATCCATTTCCTGCGCGACTACGAGGTGCTCGAGCGCTACCGCTACACGATCGCGGTCGCCGGCCTGCTGGTCCTGCTGGCGCCGCGGGTGCCGGGGATCGGCCAGCAGGTCAACGGCGCCTACCTCGGGGTCAAGGTCGGCCCGATCGCCTTCCAGCCGGCCGAGTTCACCAAGATCGCGATCATCGTCTTCCTCGCCAGCTACCTGCGCGAGCACCGCGAGGTGCTGATCGTCGGCGCCCGCCGCGTCCTCGGGGTGACGCTGCCGCCGCTGAAGCACTTCGGGCCGATGCTGGTCGTCTGGGGCGCCTCGATGTTCATGCTCGTCTTCATTCGCGACCTCGGCAGCTCGCTGATGTTCTTCGCCGCCTTCCTGGCACTGCTCTACGTGGCGACCGGGCGTTTCTCCTTCGTCGTCATCGGGATGGCGATGTTCCTGGTCGGCGCCTGGTTCTTCGCCAGCACCGTGCCCCACGTCCACGACCGGGTCGAAATCTGGCTGCACCCCTACAGCGATCCGGAAAATACCGGCTACCAGATCCTCAACTCGATCTTCGCCCAGGCCGACGGCGGCCTCTTCGGCAAAGGCTTCGGGCAGGCACTGATCACGGTGCCGGGGACCGACAACGCCCTGCTGCCGGCGGCGCAGACCGACACGATCTACTCGCTGATCGTCAACGAGGTCGGGCTGTTCGGGGCGGTCGGCGTCGTCCTCGTCTACCTGCTGGTCACCGCCCGCGGCTTCAAGATCGCCCTGCTCGCCAACGACGGCTTCTCGAAGCTGCTGGCGGTCGGCCTCAGCTCGGTCTTCGCGATCCAGGCCTTCGTCATCATCGGCGGCGTCACCCGGGTGATCCCGCTGACCGGCGTCACCCTGCCGTTCATCAGCTACGGCGGCAGCTCGATCGTCGCCAACTTCGTGCTGCTCGCATTGCTGCTGCTGATCTCCGACCGTGCTCGTCGTGAAGCGGTCGAACCCGCCGGTCGGGTCGCCGCGTTAGGAGCGCCGGCGTGAATCGGCAGATCGTCAAATTGTTCGCCTTCATCGTCGTCCTCTTCGGGGTCCTCCTCGGCTTCACGTCCTACTGGTCGGTCTTCGACGCCGAGGCGCTGAAGGAAAAAGACGCCAACAAGCGCCCGCTGTTCGAGCAACAGCAGATCCCCCGCGGCCGCATCCTCGCGGCCGATGGGACGGTGATCGCGAAGTCGGTTGCGAAGGGACGGGGCGCCTCGAAGCGCTACGTCCGCCGTTACCCCGAAGGCTCGCTCTTCGGCCACCCGATCGGCTACAGCTTCGTCCAGTTCGGCGACAGCGAGTTCGAGCAGTTCCACAACAAGGAACTGGTCGGCGAAGGATCCGAATTCAGCTCGATCGCCGACGAGCTGCTCGGGCGCACCCAGGAAGGCAACGACATCGTCACCAACATCGACACCGAAGCCCAGCGGCTGGCACTGGCCGAGCTGCAGGAAGTCGGCTACGGCGCTGTCGTCGCGATCGAACCGAGCACCGGCGCGGTCAAGGTGATGGCCTCCAACGCGCCCCTGGACCCGAACCAGGTTCCCTACGAATACTCGAAGCTGAGCCAGAACGAGATTGAAAGGCCACTGGTGAACAGGGCGACGCAGGGCCTCTATCCACCGGGCTCGACCTTCAAGGTGGTGACCGCCGCCGCGGGCCTCGACAGCGGCGCGATCACGCCGGAATCGACGATCAACGCGCCGGGGTCGTTGGAAGTCGAAGGGACGCCGCTGCAGAACGACTTCAACAAGGACTTCGGGGACATCTCCCTCGACACCGCCCTGACCAACTCGGTCAACACCTGGTTCGGCCAGCTCGGGCAACAGCTTGGCAACGACACCCTCTTCCAGTACATGGAACGCTTCGGCTTCAACGCCACCCCCGCCATCGACCTGCCCGAAGACGAGGTCGAAGAGAGCGGGGTCTGGGACATCGAAAATGAAGAACTGCTGACTGCCAACGACCCCGTCGACCTCGCCCGCCTCGCGATCGGCCAGGAGCGGCTGCTGGCGACGCCGCTGCAGATGGCGCAGGTGGCGGCGGCCGTGGCCAACGGCGGCAAGCTGATGAAGCCGCAGATCTGGAAGCGGGTGGTCGACCCCGACGGCCGCGTCACCGACACCATGGACCCCTCCGTCTACAGCGAACCGATCAGCGCCGAGACCGCGGCAGAGCTGACGACGGCGATGGAAGGGGTGGTCAGCGAAGGCACCGGTACCAACGCGGAGATCCCCGGTGTCCCCGTCGCCGGCAAGACCGGGACCGCGGAAACGCCCGGCAACCTGGCCTGCGGCGGCGGCGAAAACGAGAACCAGGCTTGGTTCATCGGTTTCGCCCCCGCCGACGATCCGCAGATCGCGATCGCGGCCTCGGTCGAGTGCACGGAACAGTTTGGAAACGACGTCGCGGCGCCGATCTTCAGCGACGTCGCGGAAGCGATCCTGAACGGAGAATGAGGAGGAGCGGTGGCTGAGGTAAGCGAGGGAAGCGTCGTCGACAACCGTTACCGGGTGCTGCGGAGGATCGGCAGCGGCGGCATGGCCGACGTCTGGCTGGCCGAGGACGCGCACCTGCAGCGGCAGGTGGCGCTGAAGGTCCTGCACCGGCGTTTCCTCCAGGACCAGGAGTTCGTCGGTCGCTTCCAGCGCGAGGCCGAGCACGCGGCCGGGCTGCAGCACCCCAACATCGTCGCCGTCTACGACCGCGGCTCCGACGGCGACGTCAACTACATCGCCATGCGCTACGTCCAGGGGCCGACCCTGAAGGAGCTGATCGACCGCGGCCTCAGCCCCGACCAGGCGGTGGCGCTGGTGCGTCAGGTCCTCGAGGGCGCGCGCTTCGCCCACCGCAACGGGATCGTCCACCGTGACCTGAAGCCGCAGAACGTGATCGTCGACGAGGAGGGCAAGGCGGTCGTCACCGACTTCGGCATCGCCCGCGCCGGCGTCTCCGAGATCACCCAGACCGGCTCGGTGATGGGCACGCCGCAGTACCTCTCGCCCGAGCAGGCCCAGGGCTTCGAAGTGACCCCGGTGTCCGACCTCTACTCGATCGGGGTGATCCTCTACGAGGCGCTGACCCGCCGGGTTCCCTTCGAGGGCGAAAGCGCTGTGGCGATCGCGATGAAACAGGTCGCCGAGACCCCGCAGCGGCCGAGCTCGATCAATCCGCAGGTCTCTCCGGCGCTTGACGCGGTGGTGATGCGGGCGCTGGAGAAGGAGCCGGGCCAGCGCTTCCAGAGCGCCGATGCCTTCATCGCTGCCCTCGACGCAGCGCTGAAAGATCCGGGCGTCAGCAGGCAGACTGCCGCCTTCGCGGCGGCCCCGCCGATCGTCGCCACGCCCGAGGAGGTACTCGAGGACGAGCGCAGGCGCAACTGGTGGCTCTGGGGTCTGCTCGTCGCCGCGATCGTGATCGGCATCCTCGTCGGACTGGCGCTGACCCGCGATACGACGACCAAGGTGCCCGGCGTCACCGGCAACCAGCTCAACGTCGCGATCACCCTGCTCGAGCAGGACGGGTTCAGCGTCGGCGAAGTGATCCGGGTCGAGCGCGACGCGCCCGCCAACGAAGTGCTCGAGCAGGACCCGGCCGCCTCGCCGCCGGCCAACCAGGCCTCCGAAGACTGTGCCTTCATCGCCTTCTTCTGCTCGAAGCCGGACGTAACCCTGACCGTCAGCTCCGGGCCCGGCAGCGCCAAGGTCCCCTCCGTCGCGGGCGAAGACGAGGAAGCCGCGACGCGGAAGCTGGAAGCCGCGGGCTTCGAGGTGGGGGTCGAACGGGTCAACTCCGAGAAGGTCGAACCCGGGCTTGTTATCCGCTCCGAACCCGGTGGCGGCGAAACGGCGACCAAGGGCTCGGCGGTCACCCTCTTGGTCTCCCGAGGCCCGAAGCTGGTTGCGGTGCCGGTGTTGGTCGGCGCCCAGCGCGAAACGGCGGTGCAGCGGATCCGCAGCCGCGGCCTCGAACCGAGCGTCTCCGAAGCGGAAAGCTCCGAACCGAAGGGCCGGGTGATCCGCCAGGTGCCGGACGCGGGCAGCAAGGTCGAACCGGGCGCGACCGTCTCGATCGTCGTCTCGGGCGGCGAAGAAGAAGAACTGTCGAAGGTGCCGAACGTGATCGGCAAGGAACGTCGGGAAGCCGTGGAAGCGATCCGCGCGGCGGGCCTCACGCCCACCGTCGAAGAAGAAGAAACCGAAGTTCCGAGCCAGGTCGGGCGCGTGATCGACCAGTTCCCGACGCCCGGCTCAGAACAGGAACCGGGGACGACGGTGACGCTCACCGTCGGCAAGCGGGGCGCCGCCCCGGTGGAAGAAGGAAACGAAGAATGAAAGTGGCGGTGCTGGCCGGCGGCCGCTCCTCCGAGCACGACGTCTCGTTGCGCTCCGGGCAGGCGGTCGTCCGCGGTCTGCGCGATGCCGGGCATGAGGCGGTCGAGGTGACGATCGGGCGCGACGGGCGCTGGAGTGCACCCGGCGGCCCGGTGGAGCTCGTCCCGGGTGCCGGGCTGCTCGGCGCCGAGGCCGTGTTCCCGGCCCTGCACGGCGCCTTCGGCGAGGACGGCAGCGTCCAGGGGCTGCTCGAGTGGCTCGACGTCCCCTACGTCGGCTCCGATGTCCTCGCCTCGGCGATCTGCATGGACAAGCTGACGCTGAAGAGGCTTTTCGCCGAGCACGGCGTGCCGCAGGTCGAGTTCGCGGCGGTCGAAGGCAACGACTGGTGGGGACGCTGCGAGCAACTCGGGCTGCCGCTCTGGGTCAAGCCCTCGCGGATGGGCTCGAGCGTCGGCATCACCCGGGTCGAGACGCTCGACCAGCTCGACGCCGCGGTCGAGTTGGCGCTCCGTCACGACCCGCGGGTGATCGTCGAGGCCTCGGCGCTCGGCCGCGAGATCGAGTGCTCGGTCCTCGGCAACGCCGAGCCGGAGGCTTCGCTGCCGGGCGAAATCGTCTCCCAGGGCGTCTGGTACGACTTCGAGGCCAAGTACACCGAGGGCGGGATGGAGCTGCGCGTCCCCGCCCCGATCGCCGCCGAGGCGATCGAGCGGGTGCGCGAGCTCGCCGTCTCGGTCTTTGCCCTCGCCGGCTGCTCCGGCCTCGCCCGCTGCGACTTCTTCGTCGAGCCCGACGGCGCGGTGCTCGTCAACGAGATCAACACGATGCCCGGCTTCACCGACACCTCGGTCTACGCGAAGCTCTTCGAGGCGACCGGGACCGGTTACGCCGACCTCTGCGACCGGCTTGTGCAGCTGGCGGTCGAACGGCACCGCCAGGCCCGCTCCTTCGAGTTCTGAGATTGGACCCCAGACTTCTGGGTACCTGATTCACACCAGTCATGTGTTTGTTGCGGCGTGCAACCACCTAGGGGCGACTGGACTTTCATGATGACGACTGGACTTTCGGGGATCGATGACCTAGAGCCATCAGGGCGTGACGACGCCTGCGTCGCGGGCGCCTCCACGGCCGAAGTCCTGCGCCTGCTCAGCGCCGGCGCCACCGGTGCGATCCTGATGGCACTCGGCGAAGGGCCACTGCGGACGAAGACGCTGACCGAGCAGGTGCCCGGCTACGCGCCGCGGACGATCTACCGCTACGCGGGGAAGTTGGCCGAACTCGAGGTCGTCGAGCGGGAGGAGGAACCAGGCGTTCCGTCCAAGGTCGTCCACACGCTCAGCGACCCCTGCGGGACCGAGCTCTACGCTCTCGTCAACCGCTTCGCCGACGCCTCTCTCACCCGCCTCCCGGACGGCCGCATCGACGCCCACGCCTGGGCTTCGCTGGGCCTGCTGGCCGACATGTGGGAAGCGGGGATGGTCGAGGACCTCAGCTGCGGCGGTCGCTCGCCGACCGACCTGGCCCGCGGCCACCACGGCCTCAGCTACCACCAGGTCAACCGCCGCGCGGGCCTCTTCAAGACCGCCGGCCTGCTCGACGAGTGGCAGGGACCGGGCCGTCGCCGTTGCTATGGCCTGACCGAGAAAACCCGCCGCAAGATGGGCCTGATCGCCGGCATTGCCCGGTGGCGCCACCATCACGTCGTCGCCGAGGACGAAGAAGGGATGACGGCGGAGGAGATGGCGACCGTGCTGAGGGTGGCGCTGCCGCTCGTCCGCCTCCCCAAGCACCGAGGCGCGTGCCTGCAGTTGAGGGTGCTCAGCGAGGACGATGCGGCCGGATCGGAGGGGCAGACGGTCTGGGCGAAGGTGGAGGACGACGGCACCGTCCACAGCTGCGCCGAGGCACCCGCTGAAGCCACCGCCTGGGGACGGGGCAAGGTCGCGAGCTGGATCCCGGTAATCCTCGACGGGGACAGCGGCGGGGTTCTGGTCGGCGGCGAGGAGAGCATCGTCAGCGACTGCTTTTCAGAGCTTTACGAGACCCTCTGGACCCCGGTGCCGTTCTAGTAGGCGGTGTTGCGGCAGCGCGGTCGCGGCAGCGACTTGTAGCGCCGATTTCGTCCGCGGTTCCAGAAGGGCCGTCGATAGCGGGGGCCTCGACGGCCCTTCGATGCTCTTCTACGAGTTCGGCCTTGACGAGGGGAAGTGACTGAAGCGAGCAGTGACAATTGTCACTGCGCAATAACCGCACACCGGCTTTGCAGGCAAGAAGCACCCACGAAAAGGCGGCCGATCCACCCTAAGGCGGGGCACGGGGGTGACTCCCGCCGCACCATCATTGACAAACGGGATCGCAAATAACTACACCTTTCCTTACTGCTCCGAATACGTCGGGGTATTTAAAAGCAAGGCGCCTGAGGCGCCTGAAGGAGGAAAGATGAAGTACCTGAAGATGCTCGGCCTCGCCGCTGTCGCGGCCCTGGCCCTCGCAGCAGTCGTCGGGGCCAGCACGGCTTCCGCGGCTGCGCTGTGTAAAACCGCTCCGAGCAAATCGGGCGTGTGCGAAGGTGGCAAATACGCCAGCGGCACCAAATTCAACGCGACATCGGAAAAAGCCGAACTGGTCGTAACAGGCGGGGCCGTTAGCGGCGTCACCTGCACCCACTCGGCCGTGGCACTCAAAAATACCGCCGAAACCGGCGCAACCGGCGTCCCTGGTGAAATCACCGACGTCACTTTCAGCAGCTGCAAAGTTACCGGCAGTGAAACGACCTGTACCGCGACGACAACCAGCGGCTACACGGGCACCCTGACCCCGACCACCGACACCGGCAACGGCACGCTTAACGTCAAAGGCGCCGCCGTCACCACCGTCACCTGTGGCGGCATCTTCAGATGCGAATACAAAGCCCCCGAAGCAGGTCTGAACCTCGCGCTTACCGGAGGTAACCCCGCTCAAGTCACCGCGACCAGCGTGACCCTCACCAACGTGGGTGGCTTCGGCTGCGGTACCGCTGCGCACTGGAGTGCGACTTACACCCTGAAAGCCGTTGAAGGATCCCCGACGGCTCTCTGGGTGTCTACATCCTAAGGAGCTAGTAGGGATTGGGTGGCAAACGCCACCCAATCTTGGAAGCGGCCACCCCCTTTCGAGGGGGTGGCCGCTTTTGCGTTCTCCACGACGTGGAATCCGACTAGGCAGGGAGAGGATCAACCGAGTGACCGCTGTCACCTTACGAAGGGGCGTCAGAAGCCAGGGGCCCCCTTCACCTGGTCTCCGAGTGACAAGTTGTCTCAATCGGTTGACGGTGTCGAGAGAGCACCCTAACGTCGCTGCTCCGGTTTTGGGGAACAGCTCGCTACCGGCAAGCTGAACGGGTCAAGGGCCGGCAGAGAACACACGAAGGGGACAGGGAAGGAACGGCTATGGCGGGGTCACGAAGGCAGCGATGCAGCCTGAGTATTGCGATGGCCTGTGGCCTTGCGTTTGTTGCCTTGACTCCGAACGCTCTGGCTTTGCCTGGCGGCCGCGGCTATGAGCTCGTCACCCCATCCGACACCGGGGCTGTCACGCCCGTCGGTTCGACTATGGGCCAAACCGACGGCTTCGACTGCTTCGAAACCAAACTAGCCACCCCCGACGGGGAAAACGTGACGTTCAACTCGGCGATGGGGTCTTTAGAGGGTCTGGCGTCAAATGGAGTGGGCAATATCTATGAGTCTCGCCGCACGCCCTCCGGGTGGGTGACGGAATCCAAGAGCACTTGGGGTTCTGAAGCCTTGGCGTCCGGTGGTCTGTGCCTTTCCCCAGACCACCAGTTGTCGACCCTGCTTACCGGTAGCGCCCCACTCGACGAAGGCAGTCTGGTAATCGGAGGGAAACAAACCTCCTATTACCGCACCCCCGAGGGTGCTTACGTGCTGGCCGGGGAAGGCAGCATCGCAACCGATCAGAGGGCGAACGTCAGGTGGATCTCGGCGGGCGGAACGCACATCATCCTGACGTCGAAAGTGCGACTCGAGCCAGAGGCGCCCGTGGGTGTGGGCTCAGGAAACAGCTATGACGGGAGCCCTGCCGTCAACGCGATCTACGATCGCACGCTCTCTGGGCTGGAAGTCGTGTCGCTGTTGCCGAGCGGGCTGGCACCGAACTCAAGCAACGAAACGACCTTCTTCCGAGGCGTATCCACCGACGGAAGGAGCGTTGCCTTCGAAGTCGTCAGGAGCACCGGCTCGACCCTGTACGTCCATCGCACCGGCGGCTCGACGGTCCCAGTCGTCACTGGAACGACCAACGGGGACTACCGCTTTGGCGGGATCTCGGCGGACGGGCGGAAATTGGTCTACCTGCGAAAAGAAACCGGTATCGGTCCCATCCGGGGAAGCATCTACCAGTACGACCTCGATACGAATACCTCCACCCCGGTAACGGTTGGAGCCGAGGCGGCCATGGTCAACTTCTCGGATGACGGGTCGCACGTCTATTTCACGAGCAACGAGGTTCTACCCGGCTCGGGATTCAACCCCTTGGGGAAAGCTGCGCAGCCGGGCGAGCCGAATCTGTACGTCTGGGAGGAGGATCAGGCCCCGCAGTACATCGCCACTGTCGCCTCCGAAGACGTTGAAGAAGACGTCTCGGTTCACGAAAACCTGACCGAATGGCTGACGGCGGCCGCCGCACCGCAGCAGAACACCCAAACCGGACGGGAAAGGGCAACCTCGCGCACGACTCCGGACGGGTCGGTCTTCGTCTTCCAGGCCCATGGAGCCGCGACGGACTACGACAGCGGCGGACACACGGAGATCTACCGATATGACGAGGCCGGTGAACTCGATTGCCTCTCGTGCCCTGCGGGCCCAGCTTCGTCGAATGCCTATCTGCAACAGGAACGGATCGGGTCGACGGTTGCTCTCAACGCTTTGGCTCGACTGACGAACGTTTCCGTCGACGGGAACACCGTCTTCTTCATGAGCGGCGAGCCCTTGGCCGAGGGCGACACGAACGGGACCTATGACGTCTACGAATGGAAAGAAGGGGCGACCGGGCTGATCTCTGGCGGCACCAGCCCGTCGCCGAGTCTCCTCTACGGGATGTCGGATGACGGGCGAGACGTCTTCTTCGTGACGATCGACCGCCTGGTTCCGCAGGACGAAAGTTCGGTGCAGTCGATTTATGACGCTCGAGTCGGCGGCGGATTCCCAGTTCCTGCGCCAAAGCCCTCTTGCGAAGGGGACGCTTGCCAAGGTGCGATGGGCGCCGCGCCGGGCGGCTTTTCCATCGGCACCGAACTCGTGAGCGGATCGGGACAGGCGAAGCCGTGCAAGAAGTGTCACCGCTGCAAGGCCCGAAAGAACCGCAGGCACTGTAAACACAAAAGACACCGCGCTCACCGCCGTACGGAGGCGAGTCGATGAACGGGTTGCGCTCATTCGGACGGGCCGGCATCGTCGCTGTTGCGATCTCGCTGGCCGCTACCACTCTCGCCGGCGCTGCCAACTCTTCGAAATTTGGCATCCAATCGGTCGCAGCAGACCTGAGTACGCACGAAGCTGGGGCGCATCCGGACTTCAGCACGAGTTTGGTGGTCAAAACCGATCCCAATTCGCCTCTACAAAATGGCGATCACCTTCCGTACGGAGCGCTCAAGGATGTCGTGGTGGATCTGCCCCCTGGATTGATCGGGAACCTGAACGCGATCGACCAATGCACGAATGCCCAGTTTGTGAGCGCCAAAGACGGGGGCGCGGGCTGCCCGTTCAGCTCTCAGGTCGGGATTTCGGAAGTGCGACTGCGGACCGCAGAACCTGGGCTGTTCATGAAATCCCCGATTTACAGGCTAGAACCCGCTGGAGACCGTCAGGTGGCCAGGTTCGGCTTCCTGGTGACTGCGGTTCCCGTCTTCATCAACGTTTACCTGCGATCGAACTCTGATTACGGCGTCACCGCGCGGGTCACCGACCTGTCGGCACTTATCCCCGTGATAAGCCAGCGGACCGTTCTGTGGGGTGTGCCGGCCGATTCCAGCCACGACACCCTGCGTCTTACCGACAAGAAGCGTCGGAGATGAAACAGGAATCTCCGCCGCGGTCGGCTGGCCACGATTCCGAGCCGTTCCTGACCAACCCGACCAGCTGCACCGGACCGCTCGAGGTTCACTTCGCCGCCGCGAGCTATCAGGAACCGGACCGCTTCGACAGTGCGACGGCGCCGCTGGGGGGGATCACCGACTGCGATGCGGTCGAGTTCGATCCGAGCTTCTCACTGTCCGCGACCACGCCAGAGGCTGCGACGCCGAGTGGCGCGGTAGCGACGCTGACAATTCCGCAGGATGAAGCGTTCGACGGGCGTGCAACCTCGCATCTCCGCAATGCGGTGGTCCGCCTGCCCGAGGGGATGGCGATCAACCCTGGCGCCGCCGACGGCCTCGTCGCCTGCAGCGAGGCGGAGGTGGGCTACCAGGTCACCCCTGTGCCGCCGGCGAACTGTCCCCTGGCTTCGAAGATCGCTAGTGCGGTGATCGACTCGCCGCCGCTCACCGCCCCGATCCACGGTGCCGTTTACCAGCGCCCGTCCGCGCCCGGACACTTGTTCCGGGCATGGTTGGTGGCCGACGAACTCGGGGTGCACGTGAAGATCCCGGGCGAGTTCCAGCTCGACCCGCTGACCGGACAGGTCACCTCGCTCTTCCTGGATGCGCCGCAGGTGCCGGTGCGGGAGCTGACGTTGCGCTTCAAGGACGGCCCGCGGGGGGTTGTCTCGACGCCTCGGAGTTGCGGGACCTACCAGACGCAGTACGCGTTGACGCCGTGGGCGGGCGGCCCTGATGTCGCCGGCACGGTGCCGATGGTCTTCGACCAGAACTGCACCGCACCCGGGTTCTCCCCTAATTTCCGGGCCGGTGCGCTCGAACCGCTCGGCGGAGCCTTCTCGAGGTTCATTACCGAACTGACCCAGGCATCCGGCGAGCCCAACCTCTCGCAGTTGCAGGTGACCCTGCCCCCAGGCCTATTGGCCAAGCTGAAGGGGGTCGCCCTCTGCTCCGAGGCAGAGGCAGCGAGCGGCGCCTGCCCCGAGGCATCCAGGGTCGGACGCACCACCGTGGCCACGGGCCTCGGCAGCAACCCGCTCTGGATCCCGCAACCTGGGAAGTCGCCGACGGCGGTTTACTTGGCCGGGCCCTATCAGGGGGCTTCATACAGCCTCGTCGTGAACACTCCTGCCGAGGCCGGGCCCTTCGACCTCGGCGACGTGGTGGTCCGCGTTGCCTTACGGGTCGATCCGACGACCACGCAGGTGACTGCAATCTCCGATCCGCTCCCCCAGGTGGTCGAGGGGGTACCGGTTTCGTACCGCCACATCCGCATCGACCTCGACCGGCCGAACTTCGCAATCAACCCGACCCGCTGCGAACCGATGCAGGTGTCGGGGACGGCGAGTTCGAGCGCAGGGGACAAGGCGGCCTTGACGTCTCGGTTCCAGGTTGACAGGTGTGCCCACCTCGCCTTCAATCCCCATCTTTCGCTGGGGTTGAAGGGGGGAATGGAGAGGAGTCGGAACCCGGCTCTCTCGGCCACCCTGCGGATGCCGAAGAGAGGGGCCAATATCGCCTGGTCCCGGGTCACCCTGCCCCCGAGTCTGCAGATCGACAACGCCCACATCAACAACCCATGCACCCGGGTCCAGTTCGATGCCCGAGCCTGCCCGAACAAGTCGATCCTCGGTCGCGCCAAGGCTTACTCACCGCTCCTGGACGAGCCGCTGAAGGGGCCGGTCTACTTCCGCTCCAACGGTGGCGAACGGGAACTCCCCGACTTGGTCGCGGACCTCCACGGCCCGATCCACGTCGTCCTCGTCGGCTTCATCGACTCGAAGCAGCGGAGGCTCCGAACCACCTTCGCCTCCGTACCCGATGCCCCCGTCTCACGGTTCCAGATCGACCTCTTTGGAGACGAGCGCGGATTGCTCGAGAACAACCGCAATCTCTGCAGATCTTCTGCTCGCGCAATCGAGCAGTTCACCGGTCAAAACGGCAAGAGCGCTGCCTTCCGAGCGGAGCTGAAGCTGCCGTGCAAAAGAAAACCTGCTCGCTGAGCGAGCAGAAACAAGCAGCACTGAAACAGGGGGGGTTAGATGTTCTCTCGAATCCACAACAAGCTTGGCTCCGCCGGCTTGATCGTGGCGATCGTGGCTCTGGTAGCTGCGCTCACCGGCAGCGCTTTCGCTGCCGGTGTCTTCACCAAGAAGCAGGAAAAACAGATCATCAAGATCGCCAAGAAATATGCAGGGAAGCAGGGTCCCCAGGGAATACCGGGTCCGCAGGGGCCGGCCGGAGCCACCGGGAAAGAAGGAGCACGGGGCCCGGAAGGCCCAGAAGGTGAAGTCGGCCTGGAAGGACCTCCCGGTCCGACGACGGCCGTTCTGCCGCCGGGAGAAACCGAGACGGGGATTTGGTCGTTCACCAATATCGAAGTGATCTCCGCCTTCTCGACGATCACCTATGGGTTGCGACTGGAAGAAGAAGCCACTCCACACTGGATTCCGGCACCGGGTGTCTCGAGCGACCCCGACTGCCCGGGCAATGCCGGAGAACCGAAAGCGGAACCTGGCGAGCTGTGCGTCTACGCGATCGAAACGGGCAATATCGGGACGCCCAATTTCTCCGCAGGCAACCAGGTGGACACCGAGAGCGGTCAGACGATGGAATTCGTCCTGAACAACAAAGAAAACGAAGCCTATGGTCGAGGCTCGTTTGCCGTCACCGCTTGCCCTGCAGCGGAACCTGGCTGTTAGGGAAGGCAGGAACTAAAGCTCCTCCCGTCAGAAGCCCCGGGCGCTCAATGCCCGGGGCTTCTTTGCCGAGACGAGATCTGAGCCGTCAGCTCGGCGAAGCCGATCCCCGCCGGCGGCTCGACTCGCTCCGGATGGAAGAGGTGGCCGAGCAACTCCACCCCGTCGACGAGGCGCGGCCCCGGGCGAGAGAAGGTGGAGGCGGCGTCGACGGCGAAGACCTGCCTCGCGCCGAGCGAGTCGAGGCGCTCGCGGTGCTCGAGCGCTTGGGCACGCGAGTCGTCGAGATACCAACCGCAGGGCATCGCGACGACGACATCGGGGTCGAGCTCGAGCAGCTGCTCCCACTCGACCTGCGGCGACTTTTGCCCGGGCTCGCCGGCGACGTCCTCGCCTCCGGCGAGCGCGATCATCTCCGGCACCCAATGGCCGCCGAGGAAGGGCGGGTCGAGCCACTCCAAGGCCAGCACCCGCGGCTGCGGCGCCCCCTCGACCGCGGTCCGCACCGCCTGCAACCGCGCCTCGAGCGCGTCTCGCAGCCGCGCTGCCCGCCCGCCGATCCCCGCCGCCTCGCCGAGCCGGGTCACATCCTCGAGGACGTCCCCCAGCGTGGCCGGGTCCTGCTGCAGCACCAGGGGCTCACCCGGCAGCCGCGCCGCGACGCTGACGACGTCCTCATAGGAGACGGCGCAGACCTCGCAGACCGCCTGGGTGACGATCAGATCGGGTTCGAGCTCGGCGAGCAGCTCCTCGTCGAGCGCGTAGAGCGCCCGCCCTTCGCCGACCACCTCCTTGACGGCCGCGTCGATCTCCCCGGCGCCGAGGCCGGCGGGCAGCACGGTCCGGGTCAGGTGCGGCAGCTGCGCCGCCGCGGGCGGGAAGTCGCACTCGTGGGTGACGCCGACCACGTCCCCGCCGAGACCGAGGGCGAACAGCATCTCGGTCGCGGAGGGGACGAGGCTGGCGATTCTCATGCTCCGAGAGAGAATAGAGAGCCCCCTCAGTACCCATTGACTTA
This sequence comes from uncultured Actinomycetes bacterium, assembly GCA_963812845.1. GTDB lineage: Bacteria > Actinomycetota > Thermoleophilia > Solirubrobacterales > 70-9 > VAYN01. The sequence goes on from CAWEWQ010000001.1 coordinate 375,668, forward strand.
GTAAGAGTTCTTTGATTGCCTGCCCCGGCACGGTAGGCAAATGATTCGGCGCGTCCTTCCATCAATGTTGATCCCGCTCGCGGTCTTCTCGGCCACGCTCGGCATCTTCGGGTGCGAGGGGTCTGGAAGCGAGAACGCGTCGATCGCCACCCACGTCTGCAAGCGGGTGACGGCGTGCACCTGGTCGGTCCACCTCGGCGCCGAACCCGCCGCGGGCGGTGAGTCGTTCCAGGACATCTCCTGCCCTGCGCCGACCATATGTATCGCCGTTGGCAATCAGTCGCAGACGGGAAAGGCCTTTGCAGAGGAATGGGACGGGAGGCGCTGGGAGTCGATCGGCACCATCAGCGCCCAACTGAGGGCGATCTCCTGCCCGACGGACGACTGGTGCATGGTGGTAGGCGACAACCCCCCAGGAAGCTGGAGCCTGCAGCGCCGCGGAGCACGGGGCAGTGTCGACTGGGTTGTCGACCCGCTCCCCGTGCCGCACTCGAAGAGCTGGTCAGAAATGCTTCTCAACGACGTCTCCTGCACCGCCAAGACGAACTGCACGGCTGCGGGGAACTACTTGACCCTCTCTTACAACAATTATGCGGCTCGCTGGGACGGGAGGCGCTGGAATAGGGAACGGCCGCCGAATCCGAAGGACAAGGAAACGCCCATCCATGGAATGCTCGGCCTTTCTTGTCCATCGTCCGACTTCTGCGTGACCGTCGGCGCCTTCAAGTCGCTGCCCCTCGTCGAGCAATGGGACGGCGGGGAATGGAAGATCGTCCCCGCCCCGCACCCAAAGGGCTCGCCCTCGGCCTTCCTCGAGAGCGTCTTCTGTACGTCGCCGAGCGCGTGCATGGCGGTCGGCACCGCCACGCTCGGCAAAACGACCGGCCCCTTCGCTGAGCGCTGGGACGGGAGTAAGTGGTCGATCGTCAAGACTCCGCCCTCGTACGGCCAGGGGGCCGGGGATCTACGCAGCGTCTTCTGCCTGGCCGAGAGCTCCTGCATGGCCGTGGGAGGCACCGTTTCAACCGGACAAACCGGTTCGACGATCGCGATGAGCTGGAACGGGAAAAGGTGGATGCAGCGCCCCTCGCCCGATCCGAAGCCGTTCACCCAGTTCGCGGGCGTCTCCTGTCCCGGCCCGAGGCTGTGCATGGCGGTCGGCGAGGCCGGGGCTGACTGGGCGAGCGTGAAACTACTGGCAGCAGAGTTGACCAAGCCGTGGTCGACGCCGGCCCCATCCCCTTAGACCGAGGGCGAACAGCATCTCGGTCGCGGAGGGGACGAGGCTGGCGATTCTCATCCTCGGACTATTTCACCGCCGCCAGGAGCGCGTTCGCGCCGCCCACCATTCCCGATTTGTTGGGATGGATGGGGGCAGCCGCGTTGGTCGGCACGAGCGGCTCCACCCAGCGGGTCGAACTGCCCTTGCAGGCGTCGTGGCCGATGCTGGCCTGGTACCAGCTGACCAGGGTCGCGCCGTTGGCCGCGGCCTGCGTCGCCAGCATGCTGTTCAACCGCTGCTCGGTCGATCGTAGGTAGGGCACGTCCTGGAACCCGATCGGCATCTGCGGCCAGCAGCCGGACCCCGTCTCCGGGAAGATCGCCGGGTAGTTGAGGACGTAGATCTTCGCCGCCGGAGAGCGGGTGTGGATCCCCTGCAGGACCGCCGCCACCTTCGGCGCCGTCGCTTCGATCCGCGCTTTCAGCTGGTCGATTCCGCCGGAGTCGTATTTGTCGAGGCAGGGATGGCTGAAGGGATTGAGGGTGATGCAGCTTTCGGCGACTTCGGAGAAGCCGATGTCGTTGCCGCCGATCGTCAGCGAAACCACCGTCGTTTCCGCGTTCAGCGAGTTGAACTGAGGCGGGTTCGGTCCATCCGGTTCGACGTTCTGCGGTTCGGTCATGTGGTTGGTCTTGGCGCCGCTGCAGGTGGCGTCGCGCAGGGTCAGCCCGATTCCCGGCGCGGCCAGGTGGGCGTAGTTGTTGCTCGATTTCAGGCAGCCGAGGGGCAGCAGCGGATTCGGGATCAACGGTCCGGCCGCGTAGGAGTCGCCGAGGGCGACGTAGTCAGCGGCCCGCGCCGCGGCCGCGGTCGCGGCAAGCGCCAGCCCCGATACCGCCAGCAGCAGAAGCCACGCGATTCGAGCGCGGCTCAGGATTGACTGATTCATACAACTCTCCTTCCCAAGAAGCTCAATTTTTCTTATAGTAACTTTTGGGTAGGGAAATGGGAACCGGGGAACGAGGCGAAAGCGGGAGGTTGCGATGAAGCGCAGGATTTTGGTGCTGGTGGCGGTGGTTGTCGGGATGCTCGGGCTGGAGGCCGGGAGCGCCCAGGCCGACCTGCCGGTGATCTGGAACGGCGTCCTCGGTTACGCCCACACCAGCCCGACCGCGAGCCCACCCGGCGCCAATGACTGGAGCTGCAAACCGGGCGCCGCCCACCCGCGCCCTGTCGTCCTCGTCCACGGCACCTTCGCCGACATGTCGAACAGCTGGCAGGCGATCTCGCCGCTGCTGAAGAACAACGGCTACTGCGTCTTCGCCTTCAACTACGGCGACTACAGCGGCAGCGGTGCGATCGGCGTCTACGGCGTCGACGACATCCCCGCCTCGGCAGGGGAACTGAACACCTTCGTCGACAAAGTCCTGGCCGCGACCGGCGCCGGTGAGGCCGACCTCGTCGGCCACTCGCAGGGCGGGATGATGCCGCGCTACTACCTCAAGAACCTCGGCGGAGCCGCCGAGGTCCACACCCTGGTCGGGCTCTCCCCCTCCAACCACGGCACCACCCTCGACGGCCTCTTCGTCCTCAGCAACTTCTTCCCCGGGGCGAACCAGTTCACCGGGGCGCTCTGTCCCGCCTGCGAGCAGCAACGGGCGGGCTCGGCCTTCATCACCGCCCTCAACTCCGGCGGCGAGACGGTCCCCGGGGTCGACTACACGGTCATCCAGACCCGCTTCGACCAGGTCGTCACCCCGTACACCTCGGCCTTCCTCTCGGGGTCGAACGTGAAAAACATCGTGCTCCAGAACCAGTGCATCCTCGACCTCGGCGACCACCTTTCGATGCCCTACGACCACATCGTCGGCGCCGACGTCCTCACCGCGCTCGACCCCGCCCACCCGCGCGGCTTCCTCTGCACCCCGATCGCCCCCACGGCCGGGGGCTGATCGGAGGGCTCAGGCGCCGGCGCCGTTGCCGTTGCTCTGTGCGCGGTAGGGCCCCGGCTTCGGCCGGGGCCTGCCGCCGGGGAAGGCGAGCCGCAGGATCGTCCGCTGGACCATCCCCAGCTGCTGGCCGAAGGGGCCGCTGTTGTAGGGAAGCCCGTAGCGCTCGCAGACCTCTTTCACCTGCGGGGCGATCTCGGCGTAGCGGGTGCTCGGCAGGTCGGGGAAGAGGTGGTGCTCGACCTGGTAGCTGAGGTTGCCGCTGGCGACGTGGAAGAGCGGACCGCCCTCGATGTTGGCGGAGCCGGTGAGCTGGCGGATGTACCAGCCGCCGCGACTCTCGTTCTCGACCTCCTTCTGGGAGAAGGTGTAGGTCTGGTCGGGGAAGTGGCCGCAGAAGATGATCGCGTAGGCCCAGACGTTGCGAACGATGTTCGCCGTCGCATCGGCCTTGGCGGTCGCCCGGAAGGTCTTGGCGCCGCTGTTCAGCGTCGCTTCCACCACCGGAGCCCAACGGCTCTGCCGCTTGCGCTTCAGCCGCCCGAGGACCCCGCGCGGTTGCTTTCGCTGCCGCCGCGTCTCCACCACCACGTCGACGGCCGTCGCCGCCAGGGCGCTGACCAGCGGCCAGGCGATGTAGTCCTTGACGATCTGGCTTTTCGCCTTGCCGGCGATCCCCTTCAGCTCCCGCTTTACCTGGTGCATCGGCTTGTGGCCCTTGCGGATCGCCTCGAAGTCGAGGTCGTGCAGCGCCACTCCCCACTCGAACAGCGCCGCCAGGACGAGGTTGTAGATCGGCTGCGCGAGGTAGACCGGATGCCACCTCTGCTCCGGATCGATCCGCATGATCTCGTAGCCGAGGTCCTTGTCTTTGCCGCGGATGTTGGTGTAGGTGTGGTGGACGAAGTTGTGGGAGTGCTTCCAGGCCTCGGCGGTCGAGGCGGTGTCCCAGTCCCAGGTCGAGGAGTGGATGCGCGGGTCGTTCATCCAGTCCCACTGCCCGTGCATGACGTTGTGCCCGATCTCCATGTTCTCGAGGATCTTCGCGGCGGAAAGCGCGGTGGTCCCGGCTGCCCAGGCGCCGCGGTTGCGGGAGGCGAGCAGCAACACCCGGCCGAGGACGGCCAGGCGCCGCTGCATCTCGATCATGCTCTCGATGTAGCGGCGATCGCGGTCGCCGAGCTCGGCGGTGACGCGGTCGCGGATGGCGTCGAACTCGCGCCCCAGCTCGTCGAGCTGCTCCTCGCACAGGTGGGCAAGCGGGCTCTTCTCGATCGTCTCAGAGGGCAATTGCGACATCTCCTTCAGGTGCGTTGACGCAGGTTCGGACCATTTCTCCCTTTTCCCCGTGGACCTCGCCGGTTCGCAGGTCCCTCACTTCCCCCTTGCAGAGCTTGCCGATGCAGGTGTGGCAGATCCCCATCCGGCAGCCGAACGGCAGCTCCGCCCCTGCTTCCTCGCCGGCGACGAGGATCGGCGTCCCGCCGCCGCACTCGGCCTCTATATCGCTGGCGAGGAAGCGGACCGTGCCGCCCTCCCCGGCGACCGCATCGCCGCCGATCACCGGCTGGAAGCGCTCCATCGCCAGCAGCTCCGGGTCGCCCTCCGCCCGCCAGTGCCCGACGAGCGCGTCGAGCATCTCGCCGGGGCCGGAGATGAAGGCGTGGCGCTCGCGCCAGTCGGGGCAGAGCCGGTCGAGGTCGGCCGGGGCGACCCGTCCCGCCTCGCCGGTGATCTGCAGGTGGGGGCGGTAGCCGGCTCGGCGCGAGTCGAGCTCGCGCAGCTGCTCGCCGAAGATGACCCCCTCCGCGGTGCGCGAGGAGTGAAGGTGGACGGCGTCGTCCAGCGCCCCGTCGCGGTCGAGGCTGCGCAGCATGCTCATGATCGGGGTAACGCCGCTGCCGGCGCTGATGAAGAGCAGCCGCTGCGGCGGCGGGTCGGGCAGGACGAAGGTTCCTTCGACGCCGCCCAGCCGCACGATGTCGCCGGGGCGGGCCTTGTGCACGAGGAAGGGGGAGACCTTGCCGGCGTCGACCAGTTTCGGGGTGATCCCGATCAGGCCGTCGGGCCGCCCCGGGTCCGTGGTCAGCGAGTAGGCGCGCCAGTGGTGGACGCCGTCGACGATGACCCCGATTCGGAGGTACTGCCCCGGCTGGTGGCCCTCCCACTCATAGCCCGGCTTGATCAGGACCGTCACCGCGTCGGACGTCTCGCGCTCGATCCGCTCGATCCGGCCGCGCAGCTCCTGCGTCGACCAGAGCGGGTTGATCAGTTCCAGATAGTCGTCGGGCAGCAGCGGCGTGAACAGCGAGCGGACGGCGTGGAGGGCACGCTGGCGCGCCCTGGGTACGTTTGGTACGGCGCCTCGCTCTGCCATTGTCAAATGTTACACGGATCGATGTAACGGTTCCGTGAGGACAGTCACGCCTATACCCCGCGACCGGCCAGATCAGTCGATCAGCTTCACATCGCTGATCTCGACCTGGTAGCGACCCTCCTGGTCACGGGCGGGCGCCGCCTTGTTGAACCAGATCAAGAAGTACTTCGCCGGCGAGCCGAGGTGGAGCTCGATTTCCTCGGTCTCCTGGGCGTCGGCGACGTCGCCGACCGGTTCGCCCCATTCGGAGAGTTCTTCCGGCGGCCCCGAGGCCGCGGCGAAGATCTGCGCGTCCCAGCCGGGCGTCGGCGTTTTGACGATCATCGCCGAGGGCCTCGTCGTCGACTTGGCGGTGACGTAGAGGCCGACCCCCGGATTTTCGCCCGACTTGGTGCCGGCGAAGGTGTCGGTGTCGTAGTGCTCGCTGCTCCAGGCGGTCGTGCTGGGGTCGCCGTCGACGGCGAAGCTGACCGTTTCCGGGTCCTCCTGGCCATCTCCCTCGGGGTCGTAGTCGGAGGCTTCGGAGAGCGCTACCGTCGACTTGCCGTTGAGGGCGCCGCCACCGCCGGGCCCGTTGCCGCTGCCGATCAGCTGCACCGCCAGCAGCACCGCGGCGGCGACGAGCACGACCAGCGCGATCGCCAGCCAGGAGCGCCGGCCGCCGCCGCCGAGCTTTCGTTCGGCCGGCGGCACCGCCTCGAGGACGCTCGTCGCCTCGCCGGTCGTCGAGCCGGCGCGCGCCGCCTCGACCTCGAGCGCGGTCGAGAGGTCGTCGATCAGGTCGCCCACCTGCTGGTAGCGCTGGTCGGGGTCCTTGGCGGTGGCCCGCTCGACCACCATCGCCGCCGCAGCCGAGAGTTCGGGACGTCGCTGCTGGACGTCGGGCAGCTCCTCGTTGACGTGTTTCATCGCCACCCCGACCTGGCTGTCGGCGCTGAACGGCACCGCCCCGACCAGCATCTCGTAGAGGACGACGCCGAGCGAGTAGATGTCGGAGCGCTGGTCGACCGGGTGGCCCATCGCCTGCTCGGGGGCGACGTAGTCGGTGGTGCCGAGGACGCGGCCGGTCGCGGTCATCCCATCCTGCTCGAGCTGGCGCGAGATCCCGAAGTCGGTCAGCTTCGCCCGCCCCTCGGAGTCGATGAGGACGTTCTGCGGCTTGATGTCGCGGTGGACCATGTTGCGGGCGTGGGCGACGGTGAGGCCGCGGGCGATCTCGATCGCATAGGCGAGCGCCTCCTGCGGGTCCAGCGCGCCGACGCGGTTGATCCGCTGCTTCAGCGTCTCGCCCTCGACGTATTCGAAGACGATGTAGGGATGGCCGCCGTCCTCGCCGGCGTCGATCACGGCGACGACGTTGGGGTGGGAGAGCTTCGCGACCGCCCGCGCCTCCTGGCGGAAGCGCTCCAACTGGTCGGCCTGCTCGGACATCTCACGGTGCATCACCTTGACCGCGACCTGGCGGTCGAGGGTGGTGTCGCGGGCGAGGTAGACGGTCGACATCCCGCCGCTGCCGAGCTTTGCCTCCAGCTTGTAGCGGCCGGAGAGCACGGTGCCGATCATCTGGGAGCTGGTCGAGGGGCGGTTGCTCACTTAGGCCGCCAACGTTACGACGCATCGGGTGCGAAAGGCTTACGGGAGCGTTACCGAGCACGCGTCCGTGCAACCTTTGCGGTGCTCAAACCGGAGCCGGCTTCTCCTCCGGGTCGACGCCGGCGGCTTCGTAGGCAAGCGCCCAGTGGATCAAGAGCTCCCCGGCGCGTTTCGTCTTGGTGATTCGCTGCCCGCGATAGCGAGGATTCAATCCTGCGCGCGAGAACTCGACGATCGAGAGCCGACCGAGCTTCAGCGCCCGCTCGAGGCGCTCTTCACAGGGAGACCGCTCGGGGTCCTGACCGCTGCGCTCCGCCGCCAGTCCCGCTCCCCAGGCAGCGATGGTCGCCTCGGTCACTTGTCGGCGGGAGTCAGCATCGAACTCGGAATCCTCCAAGAGCTCGTCGATCAGCAGCCTGTCGAGCCCGATCCAGGCGTCGGGGAGGAAACGAACGCTGATCTCCGTCTCGGGGTCCTCGGGGTCCAACCCCTGTAGTTCCGCGACGACCTCTCCCAGTTCGCCGAGCTGGTCTGGCCGGAACTCGCCGCTGGAGAGAATCCGCACCGCGCCCGATTCGGCGTTCTCCCAGTTCTGCCTGAAGTAGTCCTCGACCTCTGTGAGCTGCGCCTGCGAGAGATGGGCCACTCCCGGGGTCTCGCTCCGAGAGGGGAAGACCGACGGAACTTCCTCGAAGGCGATTTCCCGGGCGATCTCGGTGATCATCAGGGTCACTCGATCCCGGTTCTCGAGCAGCACCTGCCGGCGCTGGGATGCCAGCCAGAACTCGTCAGCCGCGAGGTCCTCCGAATGGTGCAGCGCTGCCGCGTATCGCTTCATCACCTCCTCGGTCTGGAAGACCGGCGGTATTTCGTTCCGGCTGACCAGCACCCACCCGCCGGCGTCGTCCGCCACCGTCTCGCAGATTCGGCCGATCTCTTTCCCGAACCATCGATCCGACAGGGGTGGCCCGGAGCCCGGAGGGCCCGACCAGGGAGGTTCGCCCACCTCGTCGAGCTGGTTCTTGTATTCGGTATATGCCTCGAGTGCATCGGGATGCAGGGTCTTGCGGTCGTCGTCGAGCCAGCTGCGGCGGAGCACGTCGAGTCGCCGCTCGTCCGCCTGCTTGGCGAAGGCCGGGATGATGCGCCCCAACTGGCCAAGCCAATGGTCGCGTTGCTCCTTTTGCAGCTGTTTCCGAGGCTTGGTGGGAAAGTGGGACATTCCGGCGATGTTGATCAGGTTGACGCCTTCGGCCGGCGCTGCATCGAGCACGTTCCCGGGTCTGACGATCGGATCCTGGCCGCCGGTGACGAACAGCATTCGCTGGATGAACTCGGCCAATCGGGTCCTGTATGAGCCTTGGTAGTACTGGAGGAACACCTCGTAGAACACCCGCCGCAGGTACTCGAAGATCTCCACGTCGATGCCCTGCACACGCTGCTTGACCGGGACCAGGGGGCCGACCTTGTCGATGCCCACCACGGGGCCCTCCGCATGGGCGATCTCGTCCTCGTGGCTTATTCCGTCTCCAGTCATCGCCCGGTCGAGTTCGTAGCGCAGCGAGTGAAGGACCGACTGCCATTCCTCGGGTTGGGCGAAGGCAGTGGGCGAGAGCCGCCGAAGCTCGCCGCCGCCGAAGAGCGTCACGTTGCCGCTGATCGCATAGGGCCATGCGAAGAAGGCGGACTGAGCCAGGAAGCTGCCGAGGCTATAGCCGACCATGTGGACCGCCGGCTGCTCTGGGAGCGAAGATGCCGGGATCCGATCGTCGGCGCTCGGGTTCCACAACAACAGCTGCTGCCGCAGCAGGTCGATCGTGGCCTTTATTGCCGGGACGCTGACGTCCTGGCGCCCCTCCTTGCGGGCGCGCCTCCTGTCCTCCGGCGAGGCTTCATCCATCAGGTTCCACTCGTCGAAGATCGCCTGCGCGAGTTCCTGGTTGTCGGCTCGGCTCTCGCACTGGACCAGCTTCCCTCCGGTGATCACGCTGTAGGAGACCCTCGGGACGAGGATGGATAGAAGCCAGCGGGTCTCGAGCATGAATCGCATGAACTGCCGGAACAGATCGCCCGAATCGAGGAGAAACGTGTCGAGCGGCTTCTCCGCAAACATGTCGCTGTAGGGGTACCTGGTGAGATGCGAAGGGAACGGCCGGACTATGCAGAGGGCCGGTCGCTCGCTGTTCTCGAGCAGTTGGCTGGCAAGTCGGTAGTGAAGGTCGAAATCGCTCGTCTCGTTGAGGCCGTTGTGGAGGATGTAGACGTCGGCGATCTGGCCGAGCTGGTGGTCCTGTTCGTCTCGGTCCCGCGTGCGACCGAAGACGCGGAAGGTGTGGAAATTCGACCGGCCGTCGATCGCCGGTTGCCGGGCGGGCCTCTTGTGCAGCCCGTAGACGGGGGCATTGGGAAATCGCAGGAGCGCCTCCCAGAGATTCTCGTGACCGTCGGTTCGCTTCCTCGTCAGATGGCCCGGATGCCGTTTCCATCGGTGCGCGCCGGCCACGGGCCGTTCGCCTGGATCCCCCAACGGACAGCCTTCTTCAGGCCAGTTTGGATGCTCCAACCCCAGCTGAAGGTCACGTTCGCGATGGGAGATCTCCACCGCGTTTCTCGTACGAGGTTGTGACATGGCTTCTTCCCGGCCGGACGGACGGACGGCGCGGGACCGTACCAAAAAGGAAACTTGACTTGTTTGAAGGAGCTAAGCGATCAGGAGACGATTCCGGGGCGGGCGGTGGCCTGGCCGATCCGCTTGGCGGCAGAGTGGTGACCGTGCAACAGCTCCAACGCGGCCGCTTCGTCCCCTGCCGCAACCACGACGCAGAAGCCGCAGCCCATGTTGAAGACCTCCTGCATCTCCTCGTCGGAGACGCCGCCCAGCTCCTGGATCAGCTCGAAGATCGGCGGCACCGGTAGGGGGGCGTCGATCTCATAGCCGACCTCGGCGGCGAGCCGGAGAAGGTTCTTGGTTCCGCCGGAGGTGATGTGGGCGAGGCCGCGGACGTCGACCTCGGAGCGCAGCAGCTCGACGATCGGCTTCACGTAGATCTCGGTCGGCTCGAGGAGGACGTCGCCGAGCGGGCGCCCGAGGCGGTCGTCGTCCAGCGGCACCTCGGCCAGGGCCGAGCGGGCGAGGGTGTAGCCGTTGGAGTGCAGGCCGGTGGAGGGGAGGCCGATGACGACGTCGCCGGGCTCGACCGCGGAGCCGTCGACGATCGCATCGAGGGCGACGGTCCCGAAGCAGGCGCCGGAGACGTCGACGCCGCGGACCAGCTGCCCCAACTGGGCGAGCTCGCCGCCGGGGATCTCGATCCCCGCCTTCTCGGCGCCGCGCGCCAGGCCGACGCCGATTTCCTCGCAGACCTCCGGGTCGGCCTTCTCGATCGCGATGTAGTCGAGCATCGCCAGCGGCTCGGCGCCGACGCAGATCACGTCGTTGACGTTCATCGCCACGCAGTCGATCCCGACCGTGTCGAAGCGGCCGAGCTGCTCGGCAAGGACCAGCTTCGTGCCCACCCCGTCGGTGGAGAGGGCGATCCCGGTCCGCTCGTCGAGCTTGATCACGCTGGCGTAGTGCCCGGGCAGCGGCACCTGCGCCGAGGGACGGCCGAGCTGGATCGCCCCTAGCGCCCGCACCAAACCGGCCACGGCCGAATCCGCCGCCCCCTGGTCGACTCCAGCCTTCGCGTAGGCGTCATTCGCGCTCACGTGCGGGATTCTCTCAGCCGCTCCGGCAGGTCGGGTGCAGGTTCGAAGACGTGTTTGCGGCCTTTGCGTCGGGAAACAAGAAATTCGCTGTCGGTCAAGGCACGTAGATCGGAGCGAGCGGTCTCGTGGCTGACGCGGTGGCTCAAGGCATGGCTGTCGAATGAGTAGATCGCCGCCGGACGCCTGACCGCGTCGATCAGAAGAGCAAGTTGCCGGCCGTTCAGGTCGGCGTTGTCCTGTAGCAGCCTCTCTACATCCCGCACCTCCGAGACCTTGCGCTCGAGGTAGTCATGCAGGTCTGCGATCGCCTTCTCGATCACCTGCAACTGGTGGATGAGGAAGTAAGTGGTGTCGCCCCCATCGGTCTCCGTCTCCATGAAGGCTCGTCCGTACTTTCCCGGTGCGCCGCGGATGAGCCGCGAAATCGGCAGGTATTCGGCCAACCAGTAGCCGCGGGACTGCATGGCCCAGAAGAAGAGGATCCGCGCGGTCCGCCCGTTGCCATCTTCGAAGGGGTGGTCGAACGCGATCCAGAAGTGCAAAAGGATCGCTCTCAAGACTGGATGCACGAACGGCTCGCCGTCGTCTTCGTTAGCGAATTTGCACAGGAGTTCCATGCGCTCCGGAAGCTGCCCGGCTGGAGGCGGCACGTGGACGGGGTCCTCGCCGTCGCGGTCGAAGACCGCCACGCGTGGCTCGCCGGGGCGTTGCAGGCGCCCGGCTGCAGTCGGGTCTTTGAGAGTCCCCTCGGTGACGATCCGATGCAATTCGAGGATTGACGAGGGCGTCAGCTCGTTCCCCATGTCATCCCGCATGAATTCGAGCGCCCGGTAATGGTTGAAGATCATTCGCTCGCTCCTATCCCGCGGCGGCCGCCCACTGCGAAGCATCTCCTTGGCGATCACCCGGGAAGTGGTTGCCCCCTCCAACTGGCTCGAGCGGATCGCCTCCTCCATCAGAGAGTTGACTAGAAACCGGCGCCCCGCTTCCTTCTCCGAGGTAACGACCTCGTCCATGGCTACCTCGCCCGCGCACCGCTGATCGATGTGGTGGAGGTGACGCAGGACGATGTCGGGCAGCGTGAAGCCGAAGGGGAGCCCCTCCGCGTCCTTCAGCGCTAACTGCCGAAACTCTTCGCTCCGCGCCAGCTTGATCTTGAGCCACCACTGCTCGCTGGAGAAGCCCTTTGGTGAGGGCAAGCGCCGCAGTTTGTCCCAATGGGGGTATCGATCTCGGGGAACAAGATCGCTAGGTGCCCGCAGCGCATCGACCACCGCCTCGGGCTCGAGCTTGCCGATCAGGTCTTCCACAGAGGGGGCTGGGGCTACGTACATCCGTTCTCCAAGTCAACTCCAAGTTTCTCCAAGATTTGGAGTTGTAGCAGGTCTTCCAAGTCAACTCCAAGTTTCTCCAAGATTTGGAGTTCAACGATTGAGTTTGCGCAGCACCACCGCCGCGAGGCCGATCCGGTAGGCGGCATAGGGCCAGAGCGCGCGGTCGCGCTCGACCAGGCGGATCAGGCGTTGCGAGGCGAGAGTGGAGGCGAAGGAGGCGGCGATGCCGATGCCCAGCGAGCGCCGCAGCTCCGGGGTGGCGCCGCGACGGGCGAGCCGGGTCCCCTTCAGCGCCGTCGCGCCGACGATGATCGGCAGCGCGATCGTGCGCGAGAGCAGGTTCGCCTGGTCGCGCGAGAAGCGCCGCCAGCGGGCGGCCGCGAGGGTGACGCCGTTGCGCGAGACCCCCGGCGCCAGCGCCGCCGCCTGGGCGACCCCCAGCGCCAGCCCGTCCATCGGCGTCGCGTCCCCGCGCCCGCGCCGCTGCGGACGCCGGTCGGCGAGCAGCATCGCCGCCGCTCCGGCGATCAGCCCGTAGGCGGTCGCGCGCGGGCCGCCCAGGTGCTTCTCGATCGGCCGCTCGAGCGTGTACCCGACGACCGCCGCCGGGATGAAGGAGAGCCCGAGCAGGAGCGCCCGGCGGCCGTCGAACTGGCGCAGCTCCTCGGCGATCACCCGCCGCTGGCCGATCAGCAGCGCCGCCGCGGCGCCGGTGTGGAGCGCCACCTCGAAGCTCTTGCGCAGCTCGGGGTCGATCTCCTCCCAGTCCCAGCCGGCGAGCCAGGGGACGAGGACGATGTGGGCGGAGCTGGAGACCGGCAGCAGCTCGGCCGGGCCCTGGACCAGTCCCAGCGCCACCGCCCGCGGGGCCGGGATCGCGCCTGCGCTCAAGCGCCCCTGGTTCCGGCCGGCTCGGCCTCGGGCCGGCTCTCCGGTTCATCGCCGCCTGGTCCGCCCCGGCGCCGGCGCTTCAGCAGCCAGTAGCCGATTCCGATCACGATCGCCGCCAGGACGAGGTAGTCGAGGTAGCCGAGTCTGTGGCGCCAGTCTTCCCAGTTGTCGCCGACCTTTTCGCCGACTATGGCCAGCATCAGCACCCAGGGGATCGAGCCGAGCAGCGTGTAGGCGCTGAAGCGCCAGAACGGCATCTTCGCCACCCCCGCCGGCAGCGAGATGAAGGTGCGGATGATCGGCAGCATCCGCGAGAAGAAGACGGTGGCGTTGCCGTAACGAGCGAACCAGTCGTCGGCCCATTTCAGGTGCTTGGGGCTGACGTGGATCAGCTTGTTCTTTTCCAGCAGGTCGAGGCGGCCGTAGTAGCCGACCGCGTAGGCGATCCAGGATCCGACCAGGTTGCCCAGCACGCCCGCGGCGACGATCCCGACCAGGGTCATTTCCCCTTTGGAGACGGCGAACCCGGCGAAGAGCATGATCGCCTCGCTCGGCACCGGGATGCAGGCCGACTCGAGGACCATCAGCAGGAAGACTCCGAGCTCACCGGCGGAGCCGATGAAATCGGTGGCGACTTCGATTATCGGTTCGACCACCTTGTCGGTGATCGAGGCGAGCAGGAGAGGGCCCATTCGCGGCACATCGTAGGGATTCACCTCAAGGGGTCGTAAACTGAGCAGCTCGATGAGCCGGTTGAACCACCCCGTCTACCGCAACCGGGTTCTGCAGGTCGCGGCCGACGCCGTGCTCGTCGCGCTGGCCTATTTCCTCGCCTTCCAGCTGCGTTTCCTCGACCAGCCGCACGGCTGGCCCCATCGCTACGAGGTGCTGTTCGCGCAGTCGGTCGGCTTCGTCGTCGCCGGCAAGCTGATCGTCTTCGCCGCCCTCGGGCTCTACCAGAAGTGGTGGCGCTACGTCAGCGGCCGGGACTTCATGCTGATCTTCCGCGCCGTCGCCGTCGCCAGCGCCCTCGTCGTCATCGTCTTCGCCGTCGCCAAGCCGTTTGCGCACACGCTGCCGCGGTCGGTCGAGGTGATCGACTTCATCCTCACCTTGATCCTGATCGCCGGCGCCCGCCTCGCCGTGCGGCTGATCGTCGAACGCCCCAGCCGCGGCGCCCGTCTGCCCAAGCACGAGGTGCTCGTCGTCGGCGCCGGCTCCGGCGGCCAGATGGTGGTCCGCGAGCTGCAGCTCAACCCCAAGCTCGGCGCCACCGCGATCGGCTTCGTCGACGACGACGCCCGCAAGCGTGGGATGCGGATGCTCGGCCTCAAGGTGCTCGGCTCGACCAAGCAGATCGAGAGGATCCTCGACGAGACCAACCCCGACGAGGTGGTGATCGCCATCCCCTCGGCCCCGGGGACGCTGCGCGGGCGGATCGTCGCCGCCTGCCGCGACCGCGAGATCGCCGTCCGCACCCTGCCGACCGTCTTCGAGTTGCTGCGCGGCGGCGTCCAGCTGAACAAACAGCTGCGCGAGGTGCGGGTCGAGGACGTTCTCGGCCGCGAGCCGATCGTCCGCGAGATCGATCGCGTCGGCGCCTACCTGGCCGACCGCATCGTCCTCGTCACCGGCGCCGGGGGCTCGATCGGCTCCGAGCTCTGCCGCCAGATCGCCCAGGTCAAACCGCGGCTGCTGGTGATGCTCGACCACGCCGAGGACAACCTCTTCCAGATCGACCGCGAGATGGTCGAGGAGCGCCACTTCGCCAGCTGCGAGTCGGTGCTGGCCGACTGCAAGGAGCCGCACCGGATGCTCGAGGTGATGCAGCGCTTCAAGCCCGACGTCGCCTTCCACGCCGCCGCCTACAAGCACGTGCCGCTGATGGAGGCCAACCCGCTCGAGGCGGTCCGCAACAACGCGATCGCCACCCGGGTTACGGCGGAGACCGCGGCCGCCTCGAAGGTCGAGCGCTTCGTCCTCATCTCCACCGACAAGGCGGTCAACCCGCAGACGGTGATGGGCGCCTCGAAGGCGATGGCCGAGTGGATCGTGCAGGCGGCGGGGGAGAAATACCCCGAGACGCGCTTCGCCTCGGTCCGCTTCGGCAACGTCCTCGCCTCCTCCGGCAGCGTCGTCCCGATCTTCCGCAGCCAGATCGAGCGCGGTGGCCCGGTGACCGTCACCCACCCGGAGATGACGCGCTACTTCATGACGATCCCGGAGGCGGTGCAGCTGGTGATCCGCACCGGCGACATCGGTGCCGGCAGGGGCGAGGTCTTCGTCCTCGACATGGGCGAGCCGGTGAAGATCGTCGACCTCGCACACAACATGATCCGGCTCGCCGGGTACGAGCCCGAGCGGGACATCGCGGTCGAGTTCACGCAGCCACGACCGGGCGAGAAGCTGCACGAGACGCTCTTCTCCGACGGCGAGGACGTGCAGCCGACGGCGGCGCGGCGGATCAACCGGGCGGTGCGGAAGAAGGCAATCGACCAGGAGTGGGTCGAGTCGACGCTGAACTCGCTGGAACACCTGGTGATGGCCGGCGACGAGGCAAATCTGGCGGAGCGAGTCGTCGAGATGATCGCCTCGCCGGGTGGCGACGCTGCGACGGTCGTCTCCAACGAATAGCCTCTCGCAGCCACTTTGGTCCACGCGATCGAACAAATCGGCGCCTTCGCCGGCTTGGCCGCGTTCCTCGGCCTGGCCGTCCTCGCGCTTCTCTCCTTCACCCACGGCCGTGACATCCGCCGCCTGCGCGAATGGGCCGGCTCGGCCCCCGAGCGAGATGCCGAGCGCAAGGAGCAGACCTCGACGATCGCCGCCCAGCGGGCCGAGGAGTTGCGGGCGCTGGAGGAGGCGCGCACGGCCGAGCAGGAGGCGGTCTCCAACCGCGAGCTGCGCCGCCGCCGGCGCGAGGAAGGGCTGCCTGCGCAGAGTCGCGGCGAGCGCCTTCGCGATCGCTTCTCCGGCTTCGGTGAGGCCGCCTCGCGGCCGACCTCTCTGGTCGCCCTCTTCGTCGTCGTCCTGGCGATCGTCGGCGGCGCCGCCTACCTCCTGTTGAGCGGCGGCGACGACGGCAAGGGCGGCGGCAACTCCAAGCAGGCGGCGGCGAAGGTGAAGCCGGGAGAAATCGAAGTCACCGTCCTCAACGGCACCTCGGTGGTCGGGCTCGCCGCGGTCTATGGCGACAAGGTCGAGGCCAAGGGCTTCCAGCTCGGCGCCGTTACCAACAGCAGCGCCAGCTTCGAAGAGAGCGTCGTCATGTTCAAGCGCGGGCACAAGATGGAAGCCCGCAAGGTGGCGAAGCCGCTGGGCATCTCGAAGCTGCAGCTGATGAGCGGGGAAATCGAATCCGTCTCGGCCGGAGCCGACGTCGCAGTGATCGTCGGCGAGGACAATGCCGAAGCGGCTGAATGACCTGCGGGGACGCTTCTCCCCAGCCGCCGTCGTCTTTGCCCTCCTAGTTCTCGCCACGGTAGCCGCCTTCGCCTACTCCCAGCGGGTGAAGCGCGACCCGCTGGTCCTCGACCGGGTCGAATTCGTCGCTCCCCCGCACCACAAGGGCGAACCGAAGGTCCATAGCTTCACCCCCAACGGCGATTGCCGCCGCGATCGGATGCGGATCAAATTCCGCACCACGATCAGCGACCGGGGCACCGTCCAGGTGATCAAGCCCGGGGGGCGGGTCGTGATCACGCTCGACCGCGACACCTTCCTCAAGCGCTACACCTTCCACGTCTACTACTGGGACGGCCGCCGGCGCGGCGGCGGCACGGCGCCTCCCGGCCGCTACAAGCTGCGGGTGAAACTGGGGACGGAGCGGACGCTGGTAACGCCGGGGGTGATCAGCCTGCACCCGGCGCCGAAGGACGGGAAGTCGAGATGTTGAGCGACGTCCTCGCCGGCGCCGGCCTGGTGATCGCCGCCGGGGCGAGCGCCGGCGCCATCCTGCTGGCGCCGGGCAGGCCGCGGGCGCTGCTGATGGTGGCCGCGATGGCGCTCTTCCCGGTCCTCATCCTCGGCGACCAGTGGCACACCGCCCAGATTGTCGACCTGCGGCACGACGAGGAGCGGATCGTGGCTCTGCTGGCGCTGGCCGCCGCGACGATCGGCGCGCTTGCCTATGCGTTCCGCCGCTGGCCGATCCTGATGCCGCTGGCGATCGTCTTCGCGATTCCGTTCCGGGTCCCGCTGCACGCCGGTGGCGACACCGCCAACCTGCTGGTGCCGCTCTACCTGGTGATCGCCGCGGCGGTGGTGGCGACGGCGCTGCGGGACTGGTCCGACCCGCCACCCGGCCATGCCCCCCGCCCCCTCGCCTGGCTCCTGGCGGCGGTCGTGGTCCTCTACGCCCTGCAGGCCCTCTACTCCGAGGACTTCTCCAAGGGCCTGCAGAACATCTGCTTCTTCTTCGTCCCGTTCACCGTCGCCTACCGCCTCCTGCGCGAGGTCGTCTGGGACCAGCGGCTGCTGCGATGGGCGCTGATCGTGATCGGCGCCGAGGCGAGCGTCTTCGTCCTTGTCGGCAGCGTCGAGTACCTCGCGCAGAGCCTGTTCTGGAACGACCAGATCATCAGGTCGAACGAATTCCACACCTACTTCCGCGTCAACTCGGTCTTCTGGGACCCCAACGTCTACGGGCGTTACCTGGCGCTGGTGACGACGATCGCCGCCGCGGCGATGCTCTGGGCGCGGAGGCGCGAGACGTTCTGGCTCCTCACCGGCCTGATCGCGGTTCTCTGGATCGGCCTGGTCCCGACCTTCTCCCAGTCGAGCTTCCTTGCCTTGCTGGCCGGGCTGGCCGTGTTGGCGGCAATCCGCTGGAGCCCGAAGTGGACGCTGGCGGCCGTCGGCGCCGGTCTCGTCGGCGCGATTCTCGTCGTCCTCTTCGTCGGCGGCTCCGGAAAGCTCACCTGGGACCGCTTCAACGTCGACCTCAGCGGCCGCGGCAGCCTCGTCTCCGGGGGCCTCGACCTCTTCGCCGAAAAGCCCGTCCAAGGCTACGGCTCCGGTTCGTTCCAGGCTGCGTATAGAGACCACCGGGCGAACAAAGACGCTCCCGTCACGGTTTCCCATACCGAGCCGGTGACGGTGGCAGCCGAGCAGGGCCTCCTTGGGCTGCTCATCTACTTCGCTTTGGTCATTGTGGCGTTAGGAACCCTGGGCCGAAGCCTCTTCTCCGCCTCTCCGGTGGGTGGCGACGGTGCGGGACCGCCGCCACCGGGCGGCGGGGTCGTACCGGAGACAGGACCCGCCGGCCCAGCGGCCCGAGCCGCGGTCCTAGCCGCCTTTGTCGCGCTACTCGTCCACACTCTCGCCTACGCCGGATTCTTCGAGGACCCGATCACCTGGGTGTTGCTGGCGGTCGGGGCGTCGTTGGCGCATGCGGAGGCGGGGGATGACCCCGTAATCCGCCGCCCCGCGTAGGGTCAGCGCATGTCGGGATACCTGCGCCGGCTGGCGACGACGGGCGCCGCCTACACCGCCGCCAGCATCCTCAGCAAGGTCATCGCTGTTGCGCTGCTGCCGCTCTACACGCGGTATCTGACGCGGGCAGACTATGGAGCTGCCGAGATCCTCTTCGCTGCGGTCGTCACCGCCAGCATCATCGTCCGCCTCGGTTTGATCGAGGCGATCCTGCGCTTCTACTACCTCGATGACGAGGACCCGAAGCGGGTGGTCTCCAGCACCTTCGCCGGGCTCTTCTGGCTCTCGACCCTGGGGGCTCTGATCGCGCTCCCGTTCGCCGGGCCGCTCTCCGAACTGCTGCTCCCAGACCCGGAAAAGCTCGGCGGATCGGCGCCGGAACTCGTCCGGATCGCGATCGGGGGGCTGTGGGTGTTGACGATGTGGGAGTTCCTGCTGACCACGTTTCGGCTGGAGGAGCGGGCCCGCGCCTTCTTCCTGACGACGATCCTCAACGTCGTCGCGGCGATCGCGCTGACGGTCGTTCTCGTCGTCGGCCTCGAAGAGGGAGCGCGCGGCCTCCTCGTCGGCAGCTACGCGACCGGCGCGCTCTTCGTCGTCGTCCTGATCGCCCTCCGGTGGCGCGACCTCTCACTGCGAATCGATGCCGGCCTGCTGCGCCGCCTCTTCCGCTTCGGCCTGCCGACGATGCCGGCCGAGGTCTCGCTCTACGCCCTCAACTTCGCCGACCGCCTGATCATCGCCCGCTCTCTCGGCCTCACCGAGGCGGGTCTCTACTCGATCGGGGTCAAGTTCGCGCAGGCGATCAACGTCCTCGTCCGCGGCTTCCAGCTCGCCTGGCCGCCGCTCGCCTACTCGATCCGCGACGACGACGAGGCCCGGGGTGTCTATGCCACCGTCGTCACTCTCTTCGTCGCCGGCTGCGCCTTCGTCGTCGCCGGCATGTGGCTGTTCTCGCGCTGGATCGTCCGCGCCCTGGCGGCGCCGAAATTCTTCGACTCCTACGAAGTGATCGGCCTGATTGCCGCCGCGGTCACCCTCTACGCGCTCTACCTCGTCCTCGTCGTCATCCTCGGCCGCACCGGCCGCACCGAGTTCAACCTCCCGGCCGCGATCGCCGCCCTCGCCGTCAACGTCGCCCTCAACCTCCTGCTCGTGCCGCAGCTGGAAATCGTCGGCGCGGCCCTCGCCCTCGTCGCCTCCTACCTGGTGGTGCTGGGGCTGATGTACGTCTTCACCCAGCGCCTCTTCCCGGTCTCGTATGAGTGGGGCCGCCTCCTGCGGGTGGTGGCGACGGTGGCGGCGCTCGTCGGCCTCGCCGAACTGCTGGTCCCGACCGAGGGTGTGGCGGGCCTGCTGCTTCGCGCCGCCCTGCTCGCGGCCTACCCGCTGACGCTCTTCGCTACCGGCTTCTTCAGCGAGGAAGAGCGTCGCTGGCTCGGGTACCTCCGCCACCCTGGAATCGTCGTCGCCTCGTTGCGAGCTCAGCCCGCGGTCGACGGCAGCATCCCGGAGGTCTACGAGGCAGAGCGCATGGACGAGGACTTGCGCACGTAGTTCCGTGGTTCCTTAGTCCGGATATACACGACTAAGGAACCACAGAACTCGCTCGGTCCCGCAAGGACGTGCCCCGGTTGGGGAACAGCGCCTGCCGGGCGTGGGCCCACATGATTCGCGGCGATCGCCCCGGAAGGACGGTCGCGGCGAGTGCCCGCAGCGCGTAGGACCAGGCGGTGAGGAGGCGCACGGTTAGCGCCGCGACCGGGCCGTGGTGCTTTCGCATGTAGAGGTCCCGGTTGCGGTGGAATTCGACGATCCGCGGCAGGCCCTTGGTGAGGTCGGTCGAGAGCTGGTCGTGGTGGATCGCTTCGGCTTCGGGGACGAAGAGCGAGTGCCGGCCGGCGTCTGAGAGCCGCTTGGCGAAGTCGCACTCGTCGTAGTAGACGAAGAAGTCCGGGTCCATGTAGCCGACCCCGGCGGCCGCCTCGCGCCGCACCATCAGCGCGCTCGACTGCGCCCAGTCGACTCGCCGAGTCTCGCTGCCCTCGCTCTGCACCGTGAACCGGCGGTGGAGGAAGAGGGCGCCGATCGCCGCCGTGCCGACGCCGGGGAAGCGCCAGGCGGAGGGCACGGGGTTGCCGTCGGAGTCGAGCAGCTGTGGCGTCGCAGCCGCGGCCTTCGGGTCCGCCTCGAGCGCCGCGAGCAGCGCCGCCACCGCTCCCGGCCGCAGCTCGGAGTCCTCGTTCAGCAGCAGGCAGTACTCGCCCTGAGCCTCGCGCATCAGGGTCGAGTCGTTCTCCGCCTTGCCGGTCCGCTGCGCCAGCTCGAACAGACGGATGTCGCCGCCGAGCCCCCGCACCGCCTCGGCCGAACCGTCGTCGGAAGCGTTGTCGAGGACGAGGATCTCGCTCTCGATCCCGTCCGGGTGCGTGCGCTCGATCGCGGCCAGGCAGGCGAGCAGGTACTCGCGGCCGTTCGTGTTCACGACGCAGTAGGAGAGCGTGGGAGGCAAGGCGGTGACGATAATCCCAGGTTCTTTTGTCAGCATCGCTGACAAGTCAGCCCCGTTGACATGAAGATCCAACTCGTCGACCCCTCGGCGTTCACGCCGCCCTACGACCGCGCACTGGCGGCGGCGCTTGGCCGCGCCGGGGCAGAGGTCGAGCTGCTGACCAGCCGCTTCCTCCACGGGCAGGTGCCCGCCGCCGACGGCTACCGGGTCGACGAGCGCTTCTACCGGCGCTCCGCCGCCCGCGGCCTCGACGCTCCCGCCCGCCTCCCCTTCAAGGCCGCCGAGCACGTTCCCGACATGCTCCGCCTGCGCCGCGCCCTCGACGCCGACGTCGTCCACTACCAGTGGCTGACGATCCCGGCCCTCGACGTCCACCTGCTGCCGCCGCGGCGGCCACGGGTGATGACCGCCCACTACATCCTGCCGCCGGACCCGAGCCGCCGCCGGCTCCGGTCTGCCCGCCGCGTCTTCGGTTCGATGGACGCCGTCGTCGCCCATTCCGAGCACAGCGCCACCCGTCTGCGCAACGAGGTCGGGCTCGATCCGAGAGCGGTCCGCGTCATCCCCCACGGCGCCTTCGACTACCTGACGAATCTCCCCGAGGAGAAGCCGCTGCCCGCCGAGCTCGAGGGAGCCCAGGGGCCGGTGATCCTCTCCTTCGGCCTCCTGCGTCCGTACAAGGGGATCGAGAACCTGATCGAGGCCCACGGGCGCGTCGCCCCCGGCGCCGAGGCCGAGCTCTGGATCGTCGGCAACCCGCGGATGGACCTCGATCCCCTGCGCCGGCGAGCGGCCGAGGCGGGGGGCCGGGTCCGCTTCGTCACCCGCTTCGTCGAGGAGGCGGAGATCCCGGCGATCTTCCGCCGCGCCGACCTCGTCGTCCTCCCCTACCTCGATGCCGAGCACTCCGGCGTCCTCTACACCGCCCTCGCCTTCGGCAGGCCGTTGGTTCTCAGCTCCGTCGGCGGCTTCCCGGAGGTGGCGGAGACGGGAGCGGCGCGCCTTTTCCCGCCCGGCGACACCACCGCCCTCGCCACCGCCCTCGAGGAGCTGGTCGGCGACGAGGCAGCCCGCGCCGAGCTCAGCCGCGCCGCAACCCATGCGGCCGCCGGCCCCTTCTCCTGGGAGGAGTCCGCCCGCCGCCACCTCGACCTCTACCGCGAGCTGATCGAGGCCCGCAAGTGACCACCGTCGCCGCAATCCTCTTCTGGCTCAGCGCCGGTCTCCTCGTCTACACCCACCTCGGCTACCCGCTGGTGCTGTGGGTGCTGATGCGAAATCGGATCTCTGGCGACGAAAGGGATTCGAACCCTCGACCTTCTGCATGGCAAGCAGGCGATCTCCCTGCCGTCTCCCTGATCGTTCCCGCATACGACGAGGAGGAGGTGATCGCGGCGAAAGTCGCGAATGCGCTGGCGCTCGACTACCCGCGCGATCGCCTCCAGGTCGTCGTCGCCTCCGACGGCTCCTCCGACGCCACCGCCGGGCGCGCCCGCGCCGCCGGTGCCGACCTCGTCCTCGAGCTGCCGCCCGGCGGCAAGGTGGCGGCGCTCAACGCCGCCGCCGAGCGGGCGAGCGGCGAGGTCCTCGCCTTCTCCGATGCCAACAGCAGCTGGGCACCCGACGCGCTGCGCCGGCTCGTCGCCCCGTTCGCCGACCCGAAGGTCGGCTACGTCTGCGGCCAGGTCCGCTTTTTCGACCCCGGCGGCAACAACCTCGAGGGCGCCTACTGGCGCTACGAGATGGCGGTGCGGGAGATGGAGTCAGGCCTCGCCGGCATCACCGCCGGCAACGGCGCGATCTACGCCGTGCGTCGTCGCGCCTACGTTCCGCTCGCACCCTCCGGCAGCCACGACCTCAGCTTCCCCTTCGCCCTCGCTAAGCGAGGCCTCCGCTCCCTCTACGCTCCAGCCGCCCGCGCCGAGGAGAAGATGGTCCCGACGGTGGACGGCGAGTTCGCCCGCAAACGGCGGATGATGGTCGGCCTCTGGGACATCGTCGTCGGCGAAGGCATGCTCTCGCCCCGCGGCTACCCGCCCCTCTTCGCCTTCGAGATCCTCTCCCACCGGGTGCTCCGCTACCTCAGCCCGTTGCTGCACCTGATCGCGCTCGTGGCCAACGCCGTGCTGCTCGGTGACGGTTGGTTCTACGCGCTGACCTTCGCCCTGCAGCTGGGTCTGATCGCCGCCGCCCTGCTGGGCCGCTTCCTCCCGATCGGCCCGTTCCGCATCGCCCGCTACTACGTGCTCACCACCACTTCGATCCCCGCCGGTCTCTGGGACCGCCTCCGCCACGGCGCCGGCGGCCGCTGGGAAAAGGCAGCGGGTACCCGCTGATGCCCCGCGCCTTCGACATCCTCGTCGCCGCCCTCGCCCTGGCGATCCTCTCGCCGATCCTCTTGATCGCGGCGATCGCGATCAGGTTGGCCGGTCGCGGCCCGATCGTCTACCGCCAGCGCCGCGTCGGCCGCGTCGGCCGCGAGTTCGAGATGTGGAAGCTGCGGACGATGGTCCAGGGCTCCGACCCCGTCGGCGTCGGCAAGGTCGTCTACCGCGACGATCCACGGGTCACCGCCCCCGGTCGCCTCCTCCGCCGTACCTCCCTCGACGAGATTCCCAATCTCGTCAATGTCCTCCGCGGGGAGATGGCGATCGTCGGCCCCCGCCCGACGATCAAAGCGCAGGTCGACGACTACACGCCCCAGCAGAAACGCCGCCACGAGGTTCTGCCGGGGATCACCGGCTGGGCCCAGGTCCAGGGCCGCGCCGGCATCCCCTGGGAGCAGCGGATCGAGCTCGACGTCTGGTACGTCGACCACCGGTCCCTCGCGCTCGACCTCCGCATCCTCATCAAAACGGCCTGGCTCGTTCTAACCGGGCAAGGCCTGGCGCCGGACTGAGCGGGATAGGGTTTTCCTCGATGAGCGCCGACCGTCCCGCCGTCAGCCTGCGCCCGTTCCAGCCCGGCGACGCCGCCGCCGTCCACCGCTGGTTCAACAACCCGCAGGCGACGCAGACGCTGATGGAGCAGCGCGACGAGTTCAGCGTCGAGCAAGCGGAGGCCTGGACGCAGCGGGCGATGAAGGACTCGGGCGAGGACCGCAAGTTCGCGATCGTCGTCGAGGGCTATGCGGAGCCGGTCGGGTTCACCGCCCTCTACGGGCTCTTCCGCCAAACCGCTCCGGAGCTCGGCGCTCTGATCGGCGACGACGTCCGCGGCAAGGGGGTCGGCCGCCGCGCCGAGGCGCTGACGATCGCCAGGGCCTTCGACGATTACGGCGCCCACCGCGTCTACGGTCGCATCCCCGCTCGCAACGAGGTGGCGAAGAAGACCGTCGCCGGGCTCGGCTGGAAGCACGAGGGGACGATGCGGGCGCACCTCGCCCGCAAGGACGGCCCGCCCGACGACTGCGAGGTCTGGGGGGTTCTGCCGGACGAGTTCCGCGCCGCCGCCGCAGATCTCCTGAAGTGAACCCGCCCTTCGCCAAGGCGACGCTGATCGAGGACCGTGGCGAAGCTGCGGTCGATGACCAATTCTTCCGCTCCCGTCCCTTCATGGAGGCGGAGGGAGTCACCCACACCCTGCGAATCGAAAGCGACGAGGGCAACCTCGCGGCCCCCCTGATCGTCCGCGACGTCCCCGGCACCGATGCACGCGATGCCACCTCCCCCTACGGCTACCCGGGCTTTCATTCGTCTGTTCCTTCTGGGGGGATAGCAACGAAAAGGAACGGGCGAACGACCATCGACCCCGCCTCGATCGATTGGAGCGCCACGGGCCTGGTCAGCGTCTTCATCCGTCACGCCCTCGGGCACTCGCCGCTCGCCGGCGCCGGCGAGCGCAACGTCGTCCAGATCGCCGACCCGGAGCTGCCGGCGAAGAGTCGGCCCAGCGATCGCCGTCAGGTCCGACGCAACCTCGAGGCGGGCTATCGGCTCGAGCTCGTGGCCGGGGGCGAAGCCGATGCCGAGCAGCGAGCCGGCTTCCTCGCCGTCTACGAGCAGACGATGCGCCGCACCGATGCCGCCGAGCACTACTTCTTCGGCGCTCCTTACTTCGATCGCATCCTCCAGTCGCCCCGAACCTGGTTGGCGCTCGCGACCGCCCCCGGCGGGACCCTCGCCGCCGCTTCGATCGCAACCGTCAGCGACGGCTACCTCCATTACTACCTCAGCGGCAGCGCCGACTCCCATCTGCGCGACTCGCCGATGAAGAGCGTCGTCGCCCGCCTGATCGAGCACGCCGCCGAGCTCCGCCTGCCGCTCAACCTCGGCGGCGGGATCTCCCCCGGCGACGCTCTCGAGGAGTTCAAGCGCGGTTTTGCCAACCGGCAGCTGACCTGGCTCACCTCAGAGGTGATCTGCGACACCGAGAAGTACGAGCGTCTCAGCCGCGGCCACGAGGCCGGCGGGTACTTCCCCGCCTACCGCGCCTAGCCTTCTTCGGGTTCCGCCGGCGTCGGGCCGGCGAATTTGAAGGCGAAGACCGGCTCGCCGCCGTATTTGCCCCAGGTTTCCTTGCCGAAGGCGCGGATTGCATCCAGCGTCGGCGCTCCCTTGTATTCCTTGCAGACGAGGAGGTTGGTCCAGGTCGCCGCGGCGACGTCATAGACCATTTCTTCGTAAGGGAAGAGCAGCGTGGCCCCGTACATCGTGTCGTAGAGGCCCTTCAGTTCCAGTTGCGCCTGCTCGGGCAGGTCGGGCGAGTACTCGATCGCCATCCGCCCGTGCTCGAGCGAGTGGACGACGTCGAGCTGCTTGGGCGGATCCGAGTAGGCGCCGTCGGCCTGCTGGAAGGGCGGTTCGACGTGGTTCCCGGAGCTCGGAGGGCTGGTCTTGTAATTGGGTTCTTCGGAATCTACGGGCAGGTGGGTGTGCCCCTCGTCCGGCAGTTTCAGCCGCAGTTCGCAGTTGGCTTTCTGCGCTGCGACTTTGAGATCGGTCTCTTTCGGCGCCGGCGGGATGATCCCGGAGCGCTCGTCGGGCTGGACCCCGTTGGTGTTGCCGATCGTTTCGTCGAGGTTGATGTGGGCGCCGCCTTCGTCGGTGTTGCCGCCGGCGCTGCTGCTGTCGCCGCCGCCGCTGACCAGCAGGAAGACGACGACGGCGATCGCGATCACCACCGTCGAGACAACGGCATAGCCGATCAGCAACCGGTTGCGCCCCGACTGCTTTTCGCCTTCTTCGGCCGCGATCCGCTCTTCCCGCAGCCGCTCTCTTTCGCGCTCTCCCTTGCCCATGGTCAAAGATTATTCCGCTTGCTGCATTTCCGCGGCGTCACCCCGCACCCGCTCCCACGGTCGCGAGGCGCTCAGTGCCCCCAGCACCGCCCGAGTTGCCGGTGCCCGGTTGAGGGCGTAGAAGTGGATTCCCGGCGCACCGGCGATCAGCAGCTCCGCACACTGCTGGGCGGCGTAGGCGATCCCGAGCTCGAACTCCCGCTCCGGCTCGCCCCCGGCGGCCTCGAAGGCGGCTTCCAGCCGCGGCGGGATGCTCGCATCGCAGAGGTCGCAGATCCGCTTCGTCTGCGCGAAGCTCGCGACCGGGATCACGCCGGCGAGGATCGGCACCTCGATACCCCGGGCCCGCGCCGCGCGCACGAAGTCGAAGTAGACCTGGTTGTCGAAGAAGAGCTGGGTGATCAGGAAGCCGGCGCCGGAGTCGACCTTCGTCTTCAGGTAGCGGAGGTCGGTCTCGAGGTCGGGCGCCTCCGGGTGCACCTCGGGAAAGCAGGCGCCGCCGATGCCGAAGCTCCAGCCGGCGGAGATGAACGCCGCCAGCTCCGCGGCGTTGCCCAGTCCACCCTCGGGCTGGGCGAAGTCCTCCTGGCCCCGGGGCGGATCGCCGCGCAGGGCGAAGACGTTCTCGATGCCCGCCGCCTCGATCTGGTCGAGCGTCGCTGCCAGGCCGTCGGTGGTCTCGCCGACGCAGCTCAGGTGGGCCATGGTCTCGAAACCGATCTCGTCCTTCAGCGCCTTGGTGATCTCGACCGTGCCGTCGCGGGTCGACCCCCCGGCGCCGTAGGTCACCGAGACGAAGTCGGGCTCGAGCGCCCGCAGCTCCCGCGCCGTCTCGTAGAGCTGCTCGGTCGCCTCCGCCGTCTTCGGCGGGAAGAACTCGACCGAGAAGGTCGGCCTCCGCTCGGCGATGATCTCGTCGATCCGCATCCGGTCAGGGTAACCGGAGCGGACCAGGTCAGGTCTTGATCCGCGAGCCCGGCGACCGCTGCCGTCAGGACCACATTGCGCCGCGCGCGCCGCGCGGACGCCTCAGATCCCGTCATCTCGAAGCGAACTTATCGCTCTTTGCGGACTGCTTTCGCGGGCACCCCTAGCGCCGCAAACGGGCGAGGAGTACCGTCGCGTTTGCGACCGAGAGAGACCGATCCCACGGAAGCCGAGTGGGAACGAGCCTCGAAGGTGGCGCGACGAGCTTCTGAACGCGAAGGCTACGCGTGAGGCAGGCCACGAGCGTCATCCTCGGTTGCTTTTTCGTTGTCCGCTCCGGACCGTACGGTTGCGGTCGGCCTCTGGGAGTCCTGCCCTTCCCAGGCCGGCGACCGGGGCGCACCTCTGGGAGCTGGGCGTCGCTGCGAACCCCGTGACCCGCGTTAGCGACTAGCCCGCCCGCTCCCGTTCCCGCTGTGGCACGATCCGCCCATGAGCACCGAGGTGCGCTACGAACGGCAGGGAGCCGCGGCCGTGCTGACGATCGACCGGCCGCAGCGCCGCAACGCCGTCGACGGCGCAACCGCCGCAGGCTTGCGGCGCGGCCTGGAGGAGTTCGAATCCGACCCCGCGGCTCGTGTCCTCATCCTCACCGGTGCCGGCGGCGAGGCGTTCTGCGCGGGTGCCGACCTGAAGGCGCTCGACCTCGACGTCGACGACCCCGGCGGCCCGATGGGGTTCACGCGGCTCACTCCGGCGAAGCCGGCGATCGCGGCGATCGAGGGGTGGTGCTTGGCGGGGGGGCTCGAGCTGGCGCTCTGGTGCGACCTGCGGGTTGCGACGACCGACTCCGTCTTCGGCTGCTTCGAGCGGCGCTGGGGGGTGCCGCTGATCGACGGCGGTACCCAGCGGCTGCCACGGGTCGTCGGCCTCGGCCGGGCCCTGGAGATGATCCTCAGCGGCCGATCCGTCGAGGCCGAGGAGGCGCACCGGATCGGCCTCGTCAACGATCTGACCGAGCCGGGGCGGCATCTCGAGCAGGCGTTGGAGTGGGCCGAGCGGATCGCCTCCTTTCCCCAGGAGACGATGCTGAGCGACCGGCAGGCCACGCTCGAGGGAGGAAGTCTGCCGCTCGCCGAAGGGCTCGCGCTCGAGCATCGCCTCGGTCGCGAGGTGCTCGAAGTGGCAGCGCGCGGAGCGGCCCGGTTCGCCGCCGGCGAGGGCCGCCACGGCGAGGGTGTCTGAGGAGCTAAGAGGCCTCGCTCCGCATCTCGGCCGCCGCCGCCTCGGCCCCGAAATAAGGAAGCACGGCGAGATACATCAACTCGGGAAGGAGACGCCCGAAGCCCGTTGTCTGGTCCGAGGAAAGGCGAGTGTGGAGGACGGCCAGGATTCCCGCCACCACGGCCTCGGCAGAGATCGCCGGGGCGGTGTCACCGCTTTCCTCCCGCGCCATGTCCATCAGCCGCGCGGCGCGTTCCAGGGCCTCGGTCCGCTTCTCCACCGCCCGCGGTCCGGCAGCGTGGACCTCGACCAGGAGGGCTCGGGCGATCTCCGGGTTCTCGTCGATGAAGTTGAGGAGGCCGGACAAGGAGCCCCGCAGCCGCCCGCGCCAGGTCGTCTTGCCGGCGGCCGCCTCTCGCATCGCCAGCTCGATCCAGGCAGCCCCGGAGTCCAGGGCCTGCAGGTAGCAGTCCTCCTTGTCCTCGAAGCTGTCGTAGAAGGCCTGCCTGTAGAGGCCCGCGGCATCGATCGCGTTCTGTACCGTCGTCTGCTCGTATCCGTGGGATCCAACTGCTTCGAGCATCCCCTGAAGGATGCGCTGCTGCTTTCCGGTCAAGGTCCCCGCCCGGTCGATTGATTGGTAAAACAGTTTGTCTGTCTTTCGGTACCTAAACGGTATCCGGTCGCGGCCCTCAGCATCCCCGCGATCGGACTTCGGTACTGTTCCGTTCGTGGGATCTGACTCAACAACGCGTCCACTTCCGGGGCAGCAGCAGCTCCCACGCGAGTTCATCATCCGGCACCAGCGCGCCCGGATCATCTCCGCCCTCGCCGAGGAGACGGCGAGGCAGGGCTACCGCGCGGTAACGGTCGCCGACGTCGTCAAGCGCGCGGGGATCGCCCGCAACACCTTCTACGAGAACTTCAGCTCGAAGGAAGAGTGCTTCCTGGCAACGCAGGATTACGCGATGTCAGCCGCGTTGGAGCGCGTCGTCGCCGCAGCCGCCGCGTTCGACGAATGGCCCTGGCGGGTCCGCGCCGGGCTCGGTGCATTCCTCGGTTACGTGATCGAGGAGCCGGCGCTGGCCCGGACCTGCATGGTCGAGGCACTCTCCGGCGGCTCCTCCGCGGTCAGGTACTACGAGGAGTCTCAACAGGCATTTGTCTCGCTCTTTCAACTTGGACGCGATGTCTCGCCCCATGGGGCGGATCTGCCGGAGACACTGGAGGAGGCGATTATCGGTGGTGTCTTCTGGATCCTCTACCAGCGTCTTACGGCCTCGCAGCCAGAGGCGATCGCGGAGCTGCTCCCGGAGCTGGTCGAGTTCGCCTTGACGCCCTACCTGGGCGCCGAGGCGGCCCGCGAGATCGCGATCGCCGACTACGACGAGGGCGCCGAGGCGGCCGCCACCGGACAGCTGCCGTGAATCAAGAAACCGCCTCATCAGTCAATCAGGTTCCAACCTGTCCAAATCGGTATCGTCAGTTCTCTTGAGCGATCCAGCGCACCCATCTGTCGATGCACCCGAGTACCCGCCGGAGCTCGCCCGGCTGCCGCCGGGACGGCACGGGCTGCCGCGGGAGTTCGTCGCCCACAACCAGCGTGAGCGGCTGATCGCGGGCCTGGCCGAGGCCGTCGCCGAAAACGGCTATGCCGGTACGACGATCGCGCACATCACCCGGCACGCCGCCGTCTCGCGCCGCACCTTCTACGAGCACTTCAGCAGCAAGGACGAGTGTTTCGTCGCGGCCTACGAAACGGTCATGGCCGAGTTGCAGAAGAGGGTCGGAGAGGCCTTCGACAGGGAGGACGAGTGGCCCCAGGCGGTGCGAGCGGGCATCGCGGCGATGCTCGACTTCCTCACCGCCGAGCCCCACCTGGCCCGACTCAGCATGGTCGAGGCACTGGTCGCCGGACCGGTCGTGGTCGAGCGCTACGACGCCGCGATCCAGAGTCTCGTGCCCTATTTCCAGGCTGGGCGGGCGGGCCGCTCCGAGGAGGTCCTCGCCGGTCTCTCGCCGACGACGGAGGAGGCGCTGGTCGGGGGGATGGTGTCGTTGATCTCCCGGCGGATCTTCGCCGAGCGCACAGAGGAGCTCGAAGCGCTGCTGCCTGACCTGGTCGAGTTCACGCTGACGCCCTACCTGGGCAGCTCCGAGGCGGCGAAAGTCGCCAACTCCTCCTGAGCGCCTCTCGCGCCGCCCAAAGTTAAGAAGCTTGCAGTTGGGCTCAAGTGACCTTGAAATCGGCGTCCGGCGACCCGAACATACGTTCGTATGGAGATCGCCTGCGTCATCGACGAACGACTAGCGACTCCGCCGCGCCCGGATCGTGCCGGGGGGCCTCGGTCCGGGCGCGCCGATCTTCCCGACCCTCTCGAAGCGGCGGAGCGGGGCGAGGCGATGGTGCGGGCGCTGGAGTCGATCGGCGCCGCGGTCGAGTCGGAGCGGCCGGGGGAGGCATTCTTTGCCCTTGACGGTCTCCGCGGTCTCTATGGCGGCTCCACCGCCGGAGTACTGAGCGCGGCGCGCCGCGCCGTGGGCGAGGGGAAGGCGCTGGCCGGCGGCCGCACCCGCTTCGCCGCCTTCCTGGCGGCGGGGAGCTGGCCGCGACCGATCCCGGTGGCGGCGCTGAAGCCGCGGCTGCACGGCCCCCGGCGAGACGCCGAGGAGCTGGTCGATGCCCTCCTGCGCCTCGGAATCGAGACCCTGGATGCGTTCGCCCGCCTCTCTGCCGATCAGGTCGCCGATCGCTTCGGGCCTCTGGGCGGCGAAGCGCTGCGCCTCTGCCACGGTGAGGAGAGCCCGCTGCGGCCGCGGGTCCCGCATGAGGAGCTCTCCGAGGAGATCGAACTGCCGGAAGGGACCGCCGGGCGGCAGCTCGACCGCGCCCTCGAGCTCCTCGTCGATCGGCTCCTGGCGGCACCTCGGCGCAAGGGCAGGACCTTGCTCGGCCTCCGGCTCGGGGCCCGACTCGTCGCCGGGGGCAGCTGGAGCGTCGAGCAGGGACTCGGGCGCCCCAGCGCCTCGGCGAAGGTGCTGCGCAACGTTCTCGCTCCCCGCCTCGAGGAGCTGCCGGGGCCGGCGACGGCACTGCGTCTGCGGGCGGTCGGCCTCGGCCCGCCCGCCCGCGACCAACTCGAGCTTTCGATCGCTGGCGCCGAGCCCCGCCGCCGCCGGCTCGGCGCCGCGGTGCGGGAGGTACGGGCGGTCCAGGGCACCGAGGCGCTGCTGAAGATCCTTCCCGTCGACAGCGCCTCGCGGGTGCCCGAGCGCTGGGCGATGCTGACCCCCTACCCCGAGCTCTGATGCCCGGCCTTCGCCGTCTCTACGCCCCCGAGCGGGTGGCGGTTCGAACCGACCCTCGCGGGGCGCCGGAAGCGATCGACGGGATGACAGTCGAGTCCGTCCGCGAGGAGTGGCTGGTCGAGGACCGCTGGTGGACGCCGAAGCCGCTGCGCCGCCACTACTTCGAGCTGGCGCTGCGCGACGGCCGCGCCCTCACCGTCTTCCGCACCGCCCGCGCCCGGCGCTGGTACCGGCAACGGGCCTGAGGGCGTCCGTGTACGTCGAGCTGCACGCCCACTCCGCCTTCTCCTTTCTCGACGGGGCCTCGACTCCGATGGAGCTGGCCGCCGCCGCGGCCGCCCATGGTTATCCCGCCTTCGCCCTCACCGACCACGACGGCGTCTGGGGGTCGATGGAGTTCGCCCATGCGTGTAAGGGGTTCGGGGTCCGGGCTATTACCGGGACGGAGTTGACGGTGCGTATCGGGCCGGCGGGTCCTGTCCCCCCTACGACGCCACCCCCCGGCAGAGACGTGCACGTCACTCTGCTGGTCGAGGACGAGGCCGGGTACCGGAACTTGTGCAGGTTGCTGACCGCGGCCCATGCGCATACGCGGGACAACACGGGGAGGACCTCGATGCAGGCGTGGGCGACTCTCGAGGAGGTTGAGGAGCATGCTGAGGGGTTGGTTTGCCTTTCGGGTTGTGCTCGGGACGGGATCGCTGCCGGGGCATTCGAACGGGGGGACACTGCGGCCGGGGAGAAGCTTGCCCGTCGCCTCCTCGGCGTCTTCGGGCGTGACCACTTTCGGATCGAGCTGCAGCGTCCCTACTGGCGCCGCGACCGGGCTCGCAACCGCTGGCTGGCGCTGCTCGCCGAGCGACTCGACGTCCCCTGTGTTGCCACCGGCAACGTCCACGCCCACGACCGCCGCAGGGCGCCGCTGCAGGACGCGCTGGTCGCGATCGGTCGCTGCGAGACCCTGGAGGAGTCCGAGCCCTATCGCCGCGGCAACTCAACCTCCGCCCTCACTTCACCCGCCGCGATGGCCGCCCGCTTTGTCGAATACCCGGAGGCGGTCGCCGAGACCGAGCGCCTCGCCGAGCGCCTGCGCTTCGATCTCACCGAGCAGCTCGGCTACCGCTATCCCGGCAGCGAGGACGCCGGCGCCGACGCCGAGCTGGCCCGTGTCTGCAACCACTTCCTCGGCGAGCGCTACGCCGGCAACGCCCGCCTGCTGGAGGCGCAGTGGCGGCTAGAGGATGAGCTGGCGACGATCCGCAAGCTCGGCCTCTCCGGCTTCTTCCTCCTCCACCGCGACCTGCTCGAGCTCGCGCGCGAGGTCGCCGCCGAGGTGCGCGGTCCCGACTCCGCGCGGTCCGTCCTGCCGCCGGGCCGGGGCCGCGGCTCCAGCGTCAGCTCGATCGTCTGCTATCTCACCGGCCTCTCCCACGTCGACCCGGTCGAGGCCGACCTCTTCTCCGGCCGCTTCCTCAACGAGGAAACGACCTCGATGCCGGACATCGACCTCGACTTTCCGCGCGACATCCGCGAGGTCCTGATCCCGCGCGTGCACGAGCGCTACGGCGTCGATCGTTCCGCCCTCGTCGCCGCCTTCCCCACCTACCGGCCGAAGGGCGCGGTCCGCGACCTCGGCAAGGCGCTCGGCCTGCCCCCGGCCGAGATCGACCGGGTGGCGAAGACGGTCGGCTTCCACGAGCGGGCGTCGGAGATCGAGCGCGACCTGGTCGCGACGCGGGGGCCGGAGCGGGCGAAGGAGCCGCGCTGGCAGACCCTGCTCGGGCTCGCCGAGGAGATCATGGGGCTGCCGCGCCACTCCTCCCAGCACCCGGGCGGGATGGTGATCTCGACCCGGCCGCTGATCGACGTCTGCCCGGTTGTGCCGGCGGCGATGAAGGGGCGGCAGACCGTGCAGTGGGACAAGGACTCGTGCGCCGACGCCGGCTTCCTCAAGATCGACCTGCTGGGGCTGGGGATGCTCTCGGCGGTCGAGCGCTGCGTCGAGGAGATCGGCCGCGCCCGCGGCGAGCGACTCGACCTCTCGCGGATCCCGCTCGACGACGAGCAGACTTTCGAATCGATCCGCGCCGCCGAGACCACCGGCGTCTTCCAGATCGAGAGCCGGGCGCAGATGCAGATGCTGCCGCGGACCCAGCCGCGCGACATCGACGACGTCGTCGTCCAGGTGGCGCTGGTGCGGCCGGGGCCGATCCAGGGCGGCGCGATCCATCCCTATATAGAGAGGCGCCGCCTCCGCCGCGAAGACCCCGACTACGAAATTCCCTACGAGCACCCGCTGCTGGAGCCGGTGTTGGAGGAGACGCTGGGGACGATCGTCTTCCAGGAGCAGGTGATCGAGGTGGCGATGGCGCTCTCGGGCTTCAGCTCCTCCGAGGCGGAGGGGCTGCGGCGGGCGATGAGCCGCAAGCGCTCCGAGGAGGCGATCGAGGAGCACCGCCGACGCTTTCTCGCCGGCGCTGCCGCCAACGGCGTCTCCGAGGAGATCGGCGAACGGGTCTGGGGGCAGATCCGGGGTTTCTCCGGCTTCGGCTTCCCGAAGGCGCACTCGGCCGCCTTCGGCCTGCTCGCCTACCAGTCGGCCTGGCTGCGGATCCACTACGGGCCCGAGTTCCTCTGCTCGCTGCTGAACGAGCAGCCGATGGGCTTCTACCCGCCGGATTCGCTCGTCCACGAGGCGCAGCGGCGCGGGATCCGGGTGGCGCCGCCGTGTGCCAACTGCAGCCGGGTCCTCTGCCACGTCGAATCGCCGCGCGAGGAGGACGAGGTGCGCGGCGGCCTCGTGGTACGGGTCGGGCTTGGCTACGTCAAGGGGGTGAAGAAAGAGGAGATGGAGGCGCTGGTCTCAGAGCGCGAGCGCGGCGGGTCATACGGGGGGATCGCGGAACTGGCCTCCCGCTCCGGCGCCGGCCTGCCCGGCCTCGAGCGTCTCGCCTGGGCCGGGGCGCTGGACGGCATCCCCGTCGGCGCCGGGGAGAGCGACCGGCGCGGGGCGCTCTGGCGCGTCGGCATCACGGGCGCCGGGCAGACACACGGCAACGGCACGCAACTGGCGCTGCCGATGGAGCCCCCGCAGCCGCCCGAGTTGGAGCCGCTGGGTGAGTGGGGAAAGCTGATCGCCGACTACCGATCGACCGGGATGACCGTCGACAAGCACCCGATGAAGCTGCTCCGTCCGGGCCTCGACCCGAAGCTCGTCCGCAGCACCGACCTCGAGCGGATCGACCACGGCGCGACGGTCGAGATCGCCGGCCTGGTCACCGCCCGCCAGCGCCCCGAGACCGCCAACGGCGTCACCTTCCTCCTCCTCGAGGACGAGCGCGGCGCGGTCAACCTCGTCGTCCCGCCCCCGGTCTACGAGCGCCGCCGCCCCCTCGTCCGTACCGCCCCCCTGCTCCGCGCCCGCGGCCGCCTCGAGCGCCGCGAAGGCACCGTCAACGTGGTTGTCGCCGACCTGGTGCCGCTGGAGCCGGCCGCGCCCACCGATCCCGACCCCCGAACCCCTCCCGCGCCGCGCGCAGCCGAGCTGCGCGCGGTCGCCCCCGCCGGTCACGCCTTCGGCCGCCGCGGGCGGTGAGGCGTTGCCAACTCGAGGGCGACCGGATCAGGGAAGTGACCGCTTTCGTCGTCCGGCCGGCGGACACCGAGGATGGCTATTCTCGATGGCCCGACCGCGCTGCCGACCCCAGGCGCGTGGAGGCCGTCTTCCGGCGCTTCGGCCTGCCGGACCGCGTCGATTGACGCAGGCGGCGATGAGTTTCCCCCAGTCCAGGAGTCACTACTCGCATGAACGCAACTGAGCACGACCGCACCCGTTGGTTAGCCCTCTACGTCCTCTGCGCGGGGATGCTGATGATCGTCCTCGACGCGACGATCGTCAACGTCGCCCTGCCCTCGATCCAGGACGACCTCGGCTTCTCCCAGAACAACCTCGCCTGGGTGATTAACGCCTACATGATCCCCTTCGGCGGGCTGCTGCTCCTCGCCGGTCGGATGGGCGACCTGCTGGGCCAGCGGCGGGTCTTCCTCTTCGGCCTGACGATCTTCACCACCGCCTCGCTCCTCTGCGCCGCCTCGCAGAGTCAGGAGATGCTGGTCGGCGCCCGCTTCATCCAGGGCTTCGGCGGCGCGCTCGCCTCGGCGGTGATCCTGGGGATGATCGTGACGATGTTCCCGGAACCGGCCTCGCAGGCGAAAGCGATCGGCGTCTACGGGTTCGTCGCCTCGGCGGGCGGCTCGATCGGCCTGCTCCTCGGCGGCGTCCTCACCGACGCGATCAGCTGGCACTGGATCTTCTTCATCAACCTGCCGATCGGGATCGCCGTCGCCTTCCTGGCGAGGCGCCTGGTCGCCAACCCGGACGGGATCGGGCTCAGCGAGGGCGCCGACTTCCCGGGGGCGCTGCTGTTGACCAGCTCGCTGATGCTCGGCGTCTTCACGATCCTGCAGATCGAGAAGTGGGGCTGGGGCGACACCCGCACCCTCGCCCTCAGCGCGATCTCGGCGATCCTGCTGGCCCTGTTCATATTCCGCCAGGCGCGGATCGCCAACCCGCTGATGCCGCTGCGGCTGTTCCGCTCGCGCAACGTCGCGGGTTCGAACGTCCTGCAGGCGCTGCTCGTCGCCGGCATGTTCGGGATGTTTTTCCTCGGCGCGCTCTACCTGCAGCGCGTGCTCGGCTACAGCCCCCTCGAGGTCGGCCTCGCCTTCCTGCCGACCACCCTGGTGATGGGCTCGCTCTCGCTCGGCTTCTCGGAAAAACTGATCATGCGCTTCGGCCCGCGCACGACCCTGA
Source organism: uncultured Actinomycetes bacterium (assembly GCA_963812845.1). GTDB lineage: Bacteria > Actinomycetota > Thermoleophilia > Solirubrobacterales > 70-9 > VAYN01. Next base: position 412,199 of record CAWEWQ010000001.1, read on the forward strand.
TCCCGGGGGTCTGCCTGGTCGTCGTCGCCCTGCTGCTCTTCGCCCGTACGCCGGTCGACGGCAACTACCTGACCGACCTGCTGCCCCCGTTCCTGCTGATCGGCATCGGCGTCGGCACGTCCTTCCCGGCGATCATGACCCTGGCGATGTCGGGGGCGACCCCCGAGGACGCCGGTCTTGCCTCGGGCCTGGTCAACACCAGCATGCAGGTGGGCGGCTCGATCGGCCTCGCGGTCCTGGCGACGCTCTCCACCCAGCGCACGAACTCGCTGCTCGCCGGCGGCGAGGGCCATCTGCAGGCGCTCAACTCCGGCTACCACGTCGCCTACCTGATCGGCGCGGGGCTGGCGGCGGCCGCGGTCGCGATCGCGGTCTTCGTGCTGCGGGCGCCGGCGCCCGGGGAGATGCCGGTGCCCCAGGAAGGCGAGCCCGAGCGGGCCGAGGATGGGCGGCAGCACGCTTTCTCCGAGGCTCGATAGTCGAGTAGTCAGCAGGAATTAAGAACCGGCGGGGTTTCGCCGATGTGGGAAGCATGCGCAATCCCACCCGCCCCTCTGTGACGATGCCGGCCTTCGCCGAAGCGCCGGACGAGCGGGCGCGGATGGGCAGGGTCTCCGGGGTGCTCTGGATCCTCGCTGCGGTGATCGGGGTTGCCGGCTGCTACCTGCCGGGGGCCGACCACGCCGGGATGGGATGGGTCTTCGCGCTCGGCGCCGTGATCTTCGTCTACGGCCTCGCCTCCGCCGTCGGCTGGCTTGCCTGGGACAGGGCGTCGATGCGCTTCCTGGCGATCGGGATGGTCGTCACGATCCCGGTCGTCGGCCTCGCGATCTACCTCACCGGCGGCGCCGAGAGCTTCGTCCAGCCGCTGCTCGTCACCCTGCTCCTCTACGCCGCCTTCTTCTTCCCCTCCAAATGGGCCTGGCCGCTCTCGATCGAGCTGATCCTCATCGCCGGGACGCCGTTGCTGTACGACGGCGGTGCGATCGGCGACGCTTTCCTGCCCCGCTACCTCGCCCTCGTGGTCGGCTTTCTCTCTGCCACGTGGGTGCTGGTCGGGCTGCGGGAGAGGCTGCTCGAAGCCGAGCTCCACCAGCGCGACATCGCCTACCGCGACGCGCTCACCGGCATCGCCAACCGGCGCCAGTTCGACGTCATCCTGCAGAGCGAGCTGGCCCGCCGGACCGTCCCCGCGGATCGCCGTGAGGCCGACAGCAGCCCGCTGGCGCTGCTGGTCTTCGACCTCGACCACTTCAAGGAGATCAACGACAACCACGGCCACCCGGTGGGGGACGCCGTCCTCCGGCAGGTCGCCGAGCGCGCCCAGTCGATCCTCCGCTCCTCCGACACCCTCGCCCGTATCGGCGGCGACGAGTTCGCCGTCATCGCCCCCGGCGCCCGCGGCGAAGGCGCCTGCCTGATGGCCGAGGCGGTCTGCAACGCGATCGGCACCCACTACTCGGACTCCGGCACCCCCGCCCCGAGCGCCTCCGGCGGCTGGGCGGTCTTCCCCGACGACGGCGAGAGCCTCGAGGCGCTGGTCCGCGCCGCCGACGCCCGCATGCTCGCCAGCAAGCGCGGCGAGGACCGCCACCCGGCCCAGGCCCTGTAGGGGGCTAGCCCCGTTCGAGCGCCGCCGACTCGAGCACGCCGAGGAGCTGCGTCACCCGGCAGACCAGCAGCCGCTCCTCGTCGACTTCGACCCAGGCGCCGGCGCTGGAGGGGAAGACGACGTGGTCGCCCGGCTGCACCGGCATCTCCACCCCGGCGCCTGCCCACCAGTCGAGGCCCGGACCGACGGCCAGCACGATTCCCTGCTCCGGCGGCGGCTCGTGGGTGCCCGGCGGCACCACGAGGCCGGAGCGCCGCACCCGGTCGGTGTCCAGCTCCTTGATCACGATCTGGTCGAACAGCGGCCGCAGCTGGTGGCGGACCGACTCGGTCGGATCGGGTCGTTGCGCGGTGCCCATCGTCTAAGTCTTTCGTATCCGGGGAACTAGGATCGGTCGATGCCCCCGCAGGAGAAGAAGCCCGTCAACTGGCGCGCCTGGCTGGTCGGCGCCCTCATCGCCCTCGTCCTCATCGTCGCCCTGCAGAACTCGCAGGAGGTCAGCTTCGATGTCCTCTTCGCCAGCTTCAAGGCGCCCCTGATCGTCGTCATCCTCCTCGCCGTCGGAGTCGGGGCCCTGATCGGCTACGTCGCGCCGCTGGTGCGGCGGCACCGCCGCGAGGAGAAGCAGCACAACGCTTGATCTTTTAATCTTTCCTGTGCAAACGGCGGCGGCGCAGCGAGGGAGAGGGAGATGAGCGTTCTTCAGGAGGAAATTCCGCAGGACTGGTACGAGACGGCGTTCACGGGGATGAGCGCGGAGATGGCCTGGACCGAGCGGACCGGGCAGGAAATCAAGCGGGCGCTGACGATGCTGCGTCCGCAGGGAGGCGAGCGCATCCTCGACCTCGCCTGCGGCACCGGCCGCCACTCGTTGGAGCTGGTGCGTCAGGGCTTCTCCGTTGTCGGCGTCGAGATCGGCGCCGAACTGGTCGAGATCGCCAACGGGGACGCCGCCGAGCAGGGCTTGGAGGCGACGTTCATCCAGGCCGACCTGCGCCAACTCGACTTCGAGGACGAGTTCGACATCGTCCTCAACCTCAACGACGGCGCCGTCGGCTACTTCGAGACCGACGAGGAGAACCACCGCACCTTCGAGGTCATCTCCCGCGCTCTCAAGCCGGGAGGCCAGAACCTGATCCAGGTCCCCAACGTCCTCTACGCCCGCGCCCGCCTCCCGCAGCGCTCCTGGATCCCCAGCGCCACCATGGTCGAACTCGTCGAGCACCGCTGGAACAAGAAGGACCGCTACATGGAAGGCGCGATGATCCCGCTCAAATTCGGCGGGCCCCTCGAGAACCTCGACAAACGGATCGAATTCCGCCAGCGCCTCTACGAGGTCGACGAGCTCCGCGACATCTACACCTCGGTAGGCATGACCCTCGACCGCGTCTTCCACGGCAACGGCCGGCCGAAGGAACCGACCGAGGCCCAGTTCGAGATCTTCGCCTCTGCGCAGAAGGGCTGAGCAGTCGGCTGAAGCGCGTCGATGGGCTGACGCGCGGATCGGTCGAAGGAGTTTTGCAGGGCGATTACAGCTCCCGCGAGTCGAATCCTGCCCCGAGCCCCGGAAAACCCCGGCGTCGTTGCTCACCCGAGACAGGAGCGGTAAGCCTTCCATGCCCTCGCGAAACCAGCTACAGCGCAGAAAGCAGAGGGCAATCCGAAAGGAGAGAACGATGCCCCGAGTTTCCAAAGCGTCCGTTGCCGCCCTGGTGGCCATGGCCGCGCTCACCGGCCTCATTACCCAAGGTGCCTCGGCAATTCCGCTCACAACCGTTGCCTCCGGCACCCTCTGGGTCACAGGCGATCAGGACGGAGGGACCCACACGTTTCAATCGGCTGGCGGAAGCGTCACCTGTGTGGAAGCGCATTTCCTGGGCTCCGGAGCGGTGGCCAGCGGATCGGTCAACGAGCTCACCGTAGAACCGATCTACAACACAGAAAAGGCGGGCGGCGGCAACAACTGCACTGCCTTCGGGTTCGCCAACACGCATGTCAAGAGCAACGGATGCACCTACACATTCACAACACCAGGCGAATTCAACACCGTCGACGTTCGATGGTCTGGTCCGACGCAGTTCCATCTGGTCTGCCCCACTGGGAAAACCATCGAAATCACACCGACAGTGTTCGGTACCAGCGTCTGCACCCAGTTCATCGAATCGCAGACACCGACAAACGGGAATGTGATCGGGAAGAACGTCGCGGGGTCGAACCCATCCGACATTACACTGGAATACGCACTGACCGAAATCCATTACAAAGGAAACGGCAGTTCATGCGGTAACAACACGACACATACCGACGGGGTGCTTGTCGGCAACAGCACAGTCAAGTGCTACCTGGATGCACCGCGCACCACTCAGACTCCCTGCATATTCAGTTGATCCCGCACGAGCCGAGCTAGTTCCTGAGGGGGGAGTGGAGACGCTGTCCCCTCATTCAAGGAAGCGACCGGACGAACCCCTCAAACCGGGCGGCCAGAACCTGATCCAGGTCCCCAACGTCCTCCACGCCGGCACCGGTAGCAGTTGCGGCAACAACACTACACACAGCGACGGCACGCCGACGGGCAACAGCACAGTCAAATGCTACTCCAACTCGAACCACGCAACCCAGGTCGACTGCACATTTAGCTGAGCCGGCATCCGAACTAAAGTTGTGTTTCTGCGGGCGGCGAGCGCCGCCCGCAGCGCTATGACGGGGATGAAGGCGCTGGCGCCCGCAGGGGAAACTGTGTCAGCACGGGGCGCAATCCTCAACCAGTCAGGTAGGACGGTCATAAGAGGTCGGCAACCGCCCCGACCTTCATGGAGCTGAAGGACACCGATAGGCGGACGCGCGGCTCTGTCACAGCGGAATTGCAGGTACTTTTGCGGCTGAATCGCCGGTCAACCACAGACCTCCCCGGTCCTGGTTCACACGTCTTGATCGACCGGAAGTGGCGGTTAATCCTTGTGTTGCTCGCTGACGCGGACCGCATGCGGCAGGAAGTCGCTGCGTACCTAACAAGGAGAGAAAGATGATTCGCAACTACAAGGTGTTCGGCCTCGCCATGGTAGCGATGCTGGCTCTGGGTGCCTTCGTGGCGCAGTGCGCCACGGCGAGCCCGCTCACAGTCGAAAACATTGGTTCCGGCGGAACCGTATTCGGCACAGGTGATCAGGACGGGAATGCGCATGTCTTCGAAACGCCCAACGGGACCGTGACCTGCATCGAAGCTAGTTTCCGGACCGAAGGAACCGTCGGAGCCGGAGGCGCCGTCAACACAATGACAGTAATTGCCAACTACCCGACAGAAAAAGCGGGCGGCGGCAACAACTGCACCGCTTTCGGCTTCACCCCGGCGCACGTGAAGATGAACGGCTGTGACTACCATTTCGATACACCGACGAAAATCCAATCCGGGGTTGTCACATGGAGCGGCTCGCAGCTGCACCTCTTATGCCAGGTGGGCAAACAGGTCGAAATCACACCAACATTCCTCGGCTCTAGCGTCTGCACGGCGTTCGTCGCCGGCCAGACACCGACAAGCGGGCACGTAACAGGCAAGAACGTCTCCCCGTCGAACCCGATGGACATCACACTGGAAATCACACTCTCGGGTATCCACTACACCGGCACCGGTGGAGTGTGCGGCGACGGCACCACACACAGCGACGCTACGCTGACGGGCAACAGCACAGTCAAATGCTACTCGAACCCAAACCACGCGACCCAGGTCGGCTGCACATTTAGCTGAGTCGGCCTGCCGCACTAAGTTGTGACCTGCGGGCGGCGTGCGCCGCCCGCAGAACTACGTTCTAGGATGCATGAGTTCGCGCTCGCAGGGGAAAGAGGGCATGTGGTCGCGAGAAGGCGGCTGCCTGGAGTCGGCTGCAGATTCAATTGAGCCGGCGAAGTGGGACGGTCAATAAGAGGTCGCCAACTGCCCCGACCTTCATCGCGCTGAAGCACACCGGTAGGCGGACGCGCGATTCTGTCACACCTGAGTTGCAGGACTTTTCATGAGCGAGTCGTCGATCAACCAGAGATCTCCCCGTGCTGGTTGCAAAAGTCTTGACCAACCGAAAGCTGGCGGCTAATCCTTCTCTCGCTCGCTGACGCGGGCCGCATGCGGCAAGAAGCCGCGGCGTACTGAACAAGGAGAGAAAGATGATTCGCAACTACAAGGTGTTCGGCCTCGCCATGGTGGCGATGCTGGCTCTGGGTGCCTTCGTGGCGCAGGGCGCCACGGCGAGCCCGCTCACAGTCTCAGGCATTGCCCAAGGCGGAACCGTATTCAGCACAGGTGATCAGCACGGGGGTGCCCATGTCTTCACGTCCGAAGGCGGAACCGTGTCCTGCACCGAAGCGAGTTTCCGGAATGAAGGAACGGTTGGAGCCGGGGGCGTCGTCAACACACTAACAGTGTTTGCCAACTACCCCACAGAAACCTCGGGCGGCGGCACCAACTGCACCGCCTTCGGTTTCGCCGGCACCCATGTGAAGATGAACGAATGTGACTATCATTTCGATACACCGACGCAAATCTCAACCGGAGTGGTGACATGGAGTGGCTCGCAGCTCCACGTCTTCTGCCCAGTCGGCAAGCAGATCGAAATCACACCGACATTCTTCGGCTCCAGCGTCTGCACGGAGTTCATTGCGGCGCAGACACCGACAGGCGGTCACGTGACAGGCAAAAACGTCACCGGTTCGAGCCCGATGGACATTACACTGGAAATCACACTGTCCGGGATCCACTACACCGGCACCGGCGGCTCTTGTGGCAACAACACCACACACAGTGACGGCACGCTAACCGGCAACAGCACAGTCAAGTGCTACTCCAACTCGAACCACGCGACCCAGGTCGACTGCACATTTAGCTGATCGAGAGGTCGTCCAATCGGCAATCAGAGGGGGTCGGCGCATCGCCGGTCCCCTCTATGGCGCGGAGGCTACTTGACTTCTTACTCGGAGCTGATAGCGTGTCGCTTTAGGTACGAGCGGTGTCATCTTGAGCTGCAGGGGGAATTGTGAAAGGGAAACGCGGAAGCATCATCGCCGGGCGCTTCGAAGTCGCCAGCTTTGTTTTGCTGTTGTTGGTTCTCGTCGCCTCAGCGGCGTCACCGCCGGTCACCGGGGCGGCGACGCTTCCTCTGCCCCTCTTGTGGGGGCCCTTTGGAGGGGTGGGCGCTGGTGCCGGTCAACTCCAGGGACCTGGCGCTGTAGCAGCAAACCAGGACACCGGCCACCTATATGTGGTCGAGGAAGAAAATGACCGGGTGTCGGAGTTCGACCCGTGGGGCCAATTCGTTCGAGCGTGGGGCTGGGGAGTCCGCGCTGACGAACCCAAACCGGAACTTCAGAGTTGTACCCCAGACACCGGGTGTCAGGCAGGGGAACCGGGAGCGGGGCAAGGGCAGATCGATCGCAAAATCGGAGGCGGCATCGCGGTGAGTCCCGATGGCTCCGTTTATGTCGCCGATCCGGTGAACTATCGGGTCGAGAAGTTCGACGGCTCCGGAAATTTCCTACTCGAATTTGGCGAAGAAGGTACCGGTCCCGGCCAGCTCCAGCCCGGCTCCTATGGGAGCAATCTGACGGTTGGTTCTGACGGCTCGGTGTATCTCGGTGAAAAGGATCGCATTCAGGTTTTCAAACCGGACGGAAGCTTCGAACGAGAGATCCCCTTCGAAGGGGATCTCTCGTTCCTTTCAGGGAAAGTATTCCACGGACTTACCCTCGACAATGATGGCAATCTCTACATCACCGTCGGAGGAGGTGTCAACAAAATCGTCAAGATCAACCCCCTCGGGCACCTGGCGGCACCCGAATTCTTTCCGCTGGAAGGTCCCGTGAGTATTGCGGTTGATAACGACGGCAATCTCTATGCGAGCAATAACTTTGGAAGAACGGCAGTCTTTGGCCCTGACGGGAGCTTGCTGAGCTCCCCGAGTGAAGCCTTCGGAGCCGGTGTAATCGGCGTTGCCACCAGTAGCGCCTGCGGTATCAAAGGATCTGATCTGCTCGCACTCTCGGCCTCTTTGGCAGCCTACGGCCCCCCGCCCGATCCGAATCTCTGCCCCCCACCGTTGGAAAAGCCGACGATCAGCAGGCAGTTCGCCAGCTCGGTCTCCGCCGAATCGGCCGTCGTCAGAGGCGCCATCAATCCTCATTTCTGGCCGGATACGTCCTTCTACGTCGAGTACGGGGCTGCCAAATGCTCAGAAGGGGGATGCACCTCGAGAGAGCCGGCCGGGGAACAGGTGCTTACCAGCCAGGTGGTGGATACGGACGTAATCAGTGACGGGGTCACCCTCCCCAACCTCGCTCCCGATACGCAATACCACTTCCACATCGTCGCGCAGAGCACCGGAGGCGGCCCTGTTGAAGGTGGCGAAGGAACCTTCAGAACCTTCTCAAAAGACCCACTGAGGCCCCCGTGTCCAAATGACCCGTTCCGTGTGGACTTCGGGGCCTTCCTCCCCAACTGCCGTGCCTACGAGATGGTGTCTCCGGTCGATAAGGGCGGAGGCGAGATCTTCACTCTCTTCAACAGCCGCAACGAACGGGCTTCCCTGAACCAGAGCTCGCTCAGCGGCGACCGGATCACCTATTCCTCCTATCGTGCCTTCGCCGACCCACAAGGGGCGCCGGCGACCATCCAGTACCTTGCCACCAGAAGCGATTCAGGATGGTCGACCAAGGCCATCTCGCCTCCTCGGGGCACTCCTCACCAAAAAGCGGGGCCGACGGTCGAGACGCAGTTCAGAGCTTTCAGCGGCGATCTCTGCAGCGCTTGGCTGTTTCACGACACCGACCCGCCATTGGTAGCCGGGGCGCCGGAAGACTTCCCGAACTTATACAAGACCGACATCTGCGACGAAGCCGATGCCTACGAACTGCTGACGCCGACCGCTCCACCGGCATCAGAACAGACTCCGAAAGCTTACAGGGTCGGCCTTCAGGGATTGTCAGCCGATGGCGCTCACACGGTCTTCCGGGCCTCTGGGAAGCTGACGACGAGTGCGGCAACCGGAACGAACAACCAATGTTACGAGTACTTTGGCGGAAAACTACGGCTGGTGAGCGTGTTGCCCAGCGGACAGGTAAATCCGACCCAGTGCTCGATCGGCAACGCCTATGATGCTGAAAGTGCCCACACCGCGCAGGTGCACAACGCAGTCTCCCAGGATGGCTCGCGGATTTATTGGACGGCAGGTGCCGTGGCGGCAGTAGAAAAGGGGCGTATCTACGTCCGCGTGGGTGGGAAAAACCCGACTCTGGCGGTTTCCGAAGGCGGGGAAGGGCTATCAGGGACCAGTGGGGAATCGAACTACTGGACCGCAACTCCGGACGGGTCGAAAGCATTATTTTCCACCGGAAGCATGATTACCGGTCAGGCGGACGCTTACGAATACCGACTCGAAGACAAATCCACTCATTTGATCGCGCACGAAGTGAGGGGATACCTTGGGGCAAGCGAGGACGCATCGGTTATCTATTTGGCGTCCGAGGAAGAGCTGACCGGCCCTAATGCCGAAGGCAAATCCCCGGAAGCGGGGAAGCCGAACCTCTACCGATATGACGTTACGACCCACAGCTTTCACTTCATCGGGGTTCTGACGAGCGTGGATGCCAAGTTGGCGGAAGGCGTATCGGCTCTTGATGTCGCTGTCAGCCATCACCTTGCGCGTGTCAGCGCTGACGGTCGTGTTGCTGTCTTCATGTCCACGGCTTCGTTGACCGGCTTCGACAACACCGACGCCGCCACTAACGCGCGGGACGCCGAGGTATTCCGCTACGACGCCTCCGGGAACAACGGGCAAGGGAAGCTCCTCTGCGTTTCCTGCCACCCGTCGGGGATCGCCCCGAGCGGGCGCGAACCGACGTTCGGCGAAGAACCACTCGGGGTACGGGTCGCCGCCCAGATTCCACCGTGGGAATCCCCGTTCACCGCTCCGCGGGTCCTGCCCGAAGAAGGTGCACGGGTGATCTTCGAGAGCTACGAGGGTTTGGTCCTTCGCGACAACAACGACAAGCAGGACGTCTACCAGTGGTCGGAATCGGGTGCCGGCGGGTGCACTGAACAAAGCCCCGATTACTCGCCCCCCAACGAGGGCTGTCTCAGCCTGATCTCCTCAGGCGACAGCACCCTCGACGCCGAGTTCATCGACGCCTCGCCCGACGGCCGGGACGTCTTCTTCACCACCGCCTCGAAGCTTGCTGCGCAGGATCCGGGCCTGATCGACCTCTACGACGCCCGCGAAGGCGGCGGCTTCCCGCCGCCGCCTCCTTCGGCGATTCCCTGTCACGACGAAGGCTGTCAGAACCCGGGACCGCCACCAGGCGATGTAACTCCCGGCTCTCAGCAATCGGGCTCTGGAAACGTGCTCCCGAAGACCCATAAATGCCCGAAGGGCAAGGCGTGGTCGAAGAAAAAGAAGCGCTGCGTCAAGAAGCACCGCAAACACAGCAAGCACCGGAGGGCGGGCCGATGAAGAGGTCGTTTGCCATTCTCGCCGTCGCCCTGGTCTCCTTGGTGGTCGCGCCGGGCTCCGCCTCGGCCGACTTCGGCCTCAAGAACCTCAGCTTCGAGCTCGAAGAAACGGGCGGCGTCCTGCTCACCGAAGCGGGAGCCCACCCCTTCGCCGTTACCACCGGCCTCGAAGTCAACAGTGAAGTCGACCCCGACCTGGGTCTCGTCCCGGAAGGGGCGGTGAAGGACCTGACGATCCATTTTCCCCCTGGCCTCGTCGGCAACCCGACCGCTGTCGAACGCTGCTCGAACGACGATTTCACGACCATGGTCGGGGGTAGCAACATCTGCTCTGATGAGGCGGTCATCGGCAAGGTCGAGTTGGTCGTGGGCTTCGAAGAAGAAGAGTTCTACAAAGTCCCTCTCTACAACCTCCATCCTCCCCCCGGCGTCGCCGGCAAAGTCGGCTTCACCGTCCTCGGGGTGCCGGTGACGATCGACGTCGGCGTCAACCCCGACCCCCCCTACAACCTGATCTCAACCGGCACGAACGTCTCGCAGGCGATCCGTTTCTACGGGGTGAAAGCCTCGGTCTGGGGCGACCCGGGTTCTCCCCTGCACGACGAAGAACGCGGCCGCTGTGTCGTCAGCCCCGCGGCCGACACCTGCCCGGTCGATATCCCGGAAAAACCGTTCCTCACCGCGCCGCGCAGCTGCACGGGGCCGATGCAGGCGCCCTTCGAAACCGACTCCTGGCAGCATCCGGGGGCCTGGCTCAAATATCCGGTGCAGACGTCCTCGGAACTTTCCGGCTGTGAGGATCTCCCCTTTGCCCCCGAGATCGAAGCGTCTCCCACCACCCCCTCTGCAAGCTCTGCCTCGGGCCTTCGCTTCGATCTCGACATCGAAGACGAAGGGCTGACCTCGTTCGGCAAAGGCCCGGCGGGCTCGGACATCAAGAAGGCCGAAGTCCTCCTGCCGGAGGGTTTCACCGTCAACCCCTCCTCCGCCAACGGCCTCGAGGCGTGTAGCGAAGCGCAGCTCGAAAAAGAGACCGCATCCTCCGAACCGGGCGACGGATGCCCGCAGGCCTCCAAGGTCGGTGAGGTCGAAGTGGAAACTCCGCTGCTCGAAAACACGGTTCTGCACGGCGAAGTCTTCGTCGCAACCCAGGACGAAAACCCGTTCAAATCGATGGTCGCCCTCTACATGGTGATCCGAGACAGAAAACTCGGCGTGATCGTCAAGCAGCCGGGGCGCGTCGAGCTCGATCCGAAAACGGGTCAGGTCAAGACCACCTTCGGCGAACCGGGCTTCGAGATCCCCCAGTTCCCCTTCTCCCATCTGCGCTTCCGCTTCAACGAAGGTAAACGTGCCCCGCTGGTCACCCCGCCCGCCTGCGGGACTTACGAAGTGAAAGCCACCTTCACTCCCTGGGCAAATCCGGCCGCCCCCGTCACCAAAACCTCCGATCTCGAAATCACCACCGGCCCCGACGGCGGCCCCTGCCCCTCGAGCTCGCCGTTCGACCCGAGCTTCCTCGCCGGTTCGATCGACAACACCGCCGGCGCCCACTCGCCGTTCTACATGCGCCTCGCCAGAAACGATTCCGATCAGACCCTGACGCGGTTCGCGGCAGTTCTGCCTCCCGGGGTAACCGGCACGCTCGTCGGTGTCGGGCGCTGCTCGGATGCGGCGATCGAGGCTGCGAGGCAGAAGACCGGGGCCATGGAGCTCGCCTTCCCGAGTTGCCCGGCCGACTCCAGGGTGGGCAGTCTCACGGGCGGCGCCGGAGTCGGCTCCGAGCTCACCTGGGTACCCGGTTCCATCTACCTCGCCGGCCCCTTCACCGGTGACCCGCTTTCGATCGTTGCGATCACCCCGGCGCTGGCGGGCCCCTTCGACGCCGGCACCGTGGTCGTGCGCGAGGGGCTGACCGTCGATCCCGAAAGCGCCGAAGTGATCATCGACGGCGCTTCTTCCGATCCGATCCCGCAGATACTCAAGGGCATTCCTGTGCGCCTGCGCGACCTTCGGATCAACACCGATCGCCCCGACTTCACGCTCAATCCGACCTCCTGCGAAGAGGAGCAGACCCGGGCGAGTCTCTCCGGTACGGATGTCACGGCTGAGCGCAACTCCCGCTACCAGGCGTCGGGCTGCGGAGCGCTTAAATTCAAGCCGAAGCTGAAGATCGCGCTCAAAGGCGGCACCAGGCGTACCGAGCACCCTGAACTGCGCTCAGTGCTGAAACCTCGGCCCGGTGACGCCAACATCGGCAAGGTCAGCGTCACCCTGCCACCGACCCTCTTCATCGACAACGCCCACATCTCCAACCCGTGCACCCGGGTTCAGTTCAACGCCGGCGCCTGCCCCAAAGGCTCCATCCTCGGCCACGCCCGCGCGTTCACCCCGATACTCGATGAACCGCTGGAAGGACCCGTTTACTTCCGCTCGAACGGCGGGGAACGGGAACTTCCCGACGTCGTCGCCGATCTACACGGCGTCTTCCACGTCATCGCTGTCGGCTGGGTCGATTCTGTCAAGGGCCGCACCCGCACCCGCTTCGTCAACGTCCCGGACGCACCCGTCTCGAAAATCGTCCTGAATCTCAAGGGCGGCAAAAAGGGGCTTTTGCAGAACAGCGCCAACCTCTGCGTGAAGAAGCGTTACGTCGACCTCAGGCTGAGCGGCCACAACGGCAGGCGGTACGACACCAGGCAGGCACTCGGAATCTCCTGCAGGAAGAAGTCTGGCAAGGCCAAGGGCAAGCGGTAACCATTCTGTTACCTTGACAAATACTCCCGCGTTCCGATAGCGTCGCTCTGTCCGGCGGGATCCGGACGGGCGACAAGGGGGAGTGACCGGGGACCGAGGTGCGCGTGCCTTGAGGTACGCGGTGCGGAACAGGGAACTCGTAAGCCGCTTGCCTGCTCTGAATGGAGTCCAAGGTTCAATCAGAAACAGGGAGGGTCAGATGTTTTCTCGAATCCACAACAAGCTCGGCGGTGCCGGCTTGGTCGTGGCGATCGTCGCCTTGGTGGCGGCGGTAGCGGGCACGGCCTTTGCCGCTGCGAAGCTGAACGGCACGCAGAAGGGCGAAGTCGAAAAGATCGCCAAGAAGTGGGCGAAGAAAATCCCGGGTCCTGCCGGTGCGAAGGGCGATACCGGTCCCGCCGGCACCAAGGGCGACCAAGGGGCAAAGGGCGACACCGGGGCTTCCGGCCCGGATGGCAAGAGCGTTGTCATCGGAGTACTGAATCCTGGAGAAGGCGGGTGCTTCGAAGGTGGTGTCACGGTAGAAGTCGAAGGCTCAGGGGTCGAAGAATCCATATGTAATGGGGAAGAAGGCCCTCAAGGCCCCGAAGGCAGCCCCTGGGTAGCCGGCACTGCTCCAAGCGGTGCCGTGATGAAAGGCACCTACGTTCTTCCTCCTGCAACTGCGGCCGCCGGCGGTGAAGAATTCCTGGTGCCGCTTTCAACCTCCGTTCCGATTGCTCAGTCGGCGCCACTCTTCGTGTTCGCTGCTACTCCGCCTGTTTGCAATGGAACTCCTGCAGATCCGAAACCCCCGGTCAATCCCGGCACCGGTAAACCGCAGCCCGGCGCGGCATGCATCTATGAAGCCTCGAAAAGCAACATTGGCGTCGTTCAGAGCGGAAGTTCGAAACTGAACAGTTCCGGTGGCGGCGCGATCCTCGTGTTCAAATCCACTGCAGCCGGCACGGTGAGTGGCTACGGCAGTTGGTCGCTGGTGGCCCCTTAGCTCCTGATTACGGTGTAGGGCTGGACCACACAGGGAGCCACTCCAAGACGTCTCTTTGGAGTGGCTCCCCTAAGGACACTCCCGGGCTACTGCATTTTAGGATTTTTCCCTCGGTACCCTCGGAGTACTTGACGCCGCTGCGTTTCCCATTTAGACTGCTGAATATTCAGCCAGGTACGAGGCAATCTATTCGTAGGGATCGGCAGCAATGAGAAATCTGCACATAGTGGCTTTAGTCGCGGCGCTTGCGCTGCTCCCTGTCGTCATCCTGGGATGCGGGAGTTCCGATCGGGAAGATGCCGAAGCAGCCAACGGGTCGAACGTGGCGAAAGCCATCTACATCCAGAGGGGCGATCAGATCTGCAAGGCCAATTACGCGAAACGTACCCGCCTGCTCACCCGACTGCGAGCACAGTTCTCCGGTGGCAAGAGCCTCCCGACGCAAGCCCGCCAGGAAGAAATCCTGGTGGATCAGATCATGCCGATCTTCCGGGAGGAGTCGCAGGAACTGAACGATCTTCCCCTTCCGAAGGAAGGCACGGAGGAAGCCGAAAAGATCCTCGCCGCGCTCGAACAGAGCATCGAAGGCGTGGAAGCCGATCCGACCAAATCCTTGGCAGAAGGTACCGGCGTCGAATTTCGCGAAGCGGAACAACTCGCGCATCAGTACGGCTTCGAGTGGTGTGGCCGTTCCTAGTGCAAACGGCACAGGACCTTCATCCAGTTGATCAACCAGTCCAAACCGCAAACAATTGCGGTCTCAAGGAAGTGAGGGAGAGTATGAGATCCGAGACCAAGAGGCTCATCGCCGGCTTGGTTGCCGCGGTAGTGGTCGCCATGATGGCGCCCGCTGCCCAAGCCACCACGCCCGCGCCGGGCTACGGACAATTCGCCAACTGCCCGAGCCCAGCCGAAAACCCGGCGGTGACCGTTTGTGTGAAGGCGACCGTCAAGGGCGGACATTTCCAGATGGGGAGCAAGGACGTCCCCATTACCAACCCGATGACGCTCGCCGGCGGAGTCGAAGCAGGTGGGAACGTCGCCAAAGGACCGACCGGTCCGATTCTCACCCCGGTGAAACAGAAAGTTCCGGGCGGAGTCGTCGGCCTGACCGGATTGACCTGGCTGCTCGAAATTCTCGGCAGCGAAGCTTTGACTCTGTACGCGGTAACCGAAACCGCCGGAACGGTGAATTTCGGCGAAACGCTGAATATGCCGATCAAAGTGCATCTGGTCAACTCGGTCCTGGGGAACAACTGCTACGTGGGCTCGAGTTCGAACCCGATCAAACTGGCGATGACGACCGCGACCACCAGTCCCCCGCCGCCGAATGTTCCGATCAGCGGGACGGCACCTGAATTCTCGTTCACGCCACTCGGGGTTCTCGTCGGCCTAAACGGCGTCCTGGTCGATAATTCGTTCTCCGCTCCGGGAGCGAGCGGTTGCGTCCTGACGCTCTTCGGGTTCATCCCGATCAGCATCAACGGCCTCGTCAACTCGCAGTCCGGCCTGCCGGCCGCCGCTGGGACCAACGAGACCAAACAGGTCACCGACCAGGAACTGACCAGCGTTCATCTGGTCTACCCGTAGCAGTTCTGAGTGACTTACGGGCGCGCGGCATCGGCCGCGCGCCCGTTCATGCGGGTTGGGCGAACAACTCCCCCGACGGGATCCCGATCACCTCGCCCTCGAACCGCTTGTTCGTCCCGTACACCACCCACGTCGTGTCGATTTCGCCGATGTCGAGGTCGAGGCGCAGCTCGTCGGCGTGCTCCTCGACGTGCTCCATGTGGGTGAGCCCGGAGTCGTAGTCGCCGCGAAGTAGCCCCTCTCCGACCACCGGCTTGGAGATGACGTCGACGACTTCGTCCCATTGCGAGAGGTCGACATAGCCCTTCGTCGCCGGCACGATTCCGATCGACCGCGGCCGCTCGACCTCGCGCCGGCTGAGCAGGACGAGGTGCTTCGTCGGGTAGATGAAGGTGTCGACGACGAAGACCTCCTTCCAGTAGCGCTCGGTCACCTCATGGACCTTGGGATGGGCGCTGCACTGGACGAGGAAGGTGTCCTCGCGACCGCGGATCTTCTCAAGCCCGTCGAGGAAGTCCGAGATGAACTCGATCTCGAACCGCTCTACACCCTGAAAGTGCATGTAGCGGCGGACGGCGCGCTCATGGCAGGTGCCCGCGGGCCCCAGCGTGACCATGGTGATCTCGCTCGAATTCTCCTCTCTCGCGCTCATTGCTGCCTTTCGATCAAGATACATTGACATATCCGGATGGTCCCTGTTATAAACAAAAAGACCTGATCGGAGAAGCGCGAGGGAAAAGGGGAAACCGGTTGCGAGCTGGATCCAAGGCGCTGTCGCTGCTTGCCGTGCCGCTGAACGTACAAGCGCTGACAACGCTGGCAGAGGGACCGCATTCCCTCTACGACCTTCGCCGTGCACTGGGCTCGCCGCCCCAGACCACGATGCGGGGTCACCTCCGCAAGCTCGTCGAGATCGGGGTCCTCGATCGCTGGCAGAGCCCCGGCTTCCCCGGCTCGGTCGAGTACTCGCTCGGCGCGCCCGGGCGGGACCTGCTGTCCCTGGCCGAACTCGTTCAGCGATGGCTCGACGATTCGCCCGACGGACGAACACCGATCGGGGCCGCGGCCGCGAAAAGCGCGCTGAAGGCGCTTGTCGACGGCTGGTCGTCCGGAATCATCAGGATCCTGGCCGCCCGCCCCCTCTCGCTGACCGAGCTCAACGCAGTGATCCCGGACCTGAACTACCCGTCGCTCGAGCGACGACTGGGGGCGATGCGGTTCACGGGTCAGGTCGAGGCGGCCTCCTCCGGGGGCCGCGGCACGCCCTACCGTGCCAGCCGCTGGCTGAGGCGGGCGATGATCCCCTTGATCGCCTCGATGCGCTGGGAGCGCGAACACCTGCCGAGCGAGACGAGCCAGGTCGGCCGCGTCGAGGTGGAGTCGGCCTTCCTGCTGGCGGTTCCGGTGCTGCGGCTCGCGCCGGATTCATCCGGCATCTGCCGCCTGGCGGTCGAGGTGGGGATCGCCCGTGAAGGAGCCCCGGCTATCGCTGGAGTCCTGGTGACGGTGGAGGAAGGGCGGGTCGTCTCATGCATCTCGAAGCTGGGAGGCGAAGCGGACGCCTGGGTCTCCGGGACCTCGCGCGCCTGGATGGACGGGATCCTCGAGGGCCAGGTGGAAAGCCTCGAGATCGGGGGCGACTGCTCACTCGCAAGGGACCTTCTCGATGGGCTCCATCTTTCATCGCCGCGGGCGAAGCAGGGCGCCTGAGCCCGTACTTCGCGATTTCCCTTGTCTTGACAAAGCAATTTACAGTCCGTTACGTTGTCGAGCGCGTCTGGACGGGATTTCCAGAGCACTCCACGAGGGAGGACTATTTTGGGGACGGGGAGCTTCGATGGGGGTCCACCGTGTCAGCCGGAAATGGCTCGCGTGTCGCCGACGGCCTCCCTCGCTACAGGACCAATACGACAGGGAGGGATCAATGATCTCCAAGCTCCATGAACGCCTAGGCACGGCGGGGCTCGTGATCGCCGTCGTGGCGCTCATCGCCGCCTTGGCCGGCACTGCCTTCGCCGCTGCCGGCCTCACCGGAAAGCAGAAGAAGGAAGTCAAGAAGATCGCCAAGCAGTACGCCGGGAAGAACGGCGCGAACGGCGCGACCGGCGCAACCGGTCCGGCGGGTCCGGCCGGTGCGGCGGGCAAAGACGGCGCCAACGGGCAGACGGGTGCTGCAGGCGCCACCGGTCCGACCGGCTCCGCAGGTACTACCGGTCCGACCGGCAAAACCGGCGCGACCGGCGCTACGGGTGCGACCGGCGCGACGGGCATCACTGGTGCGACCGGGACCACCGGTGCGACCGGCCCCTTCGGCCCGACGCTCGAATCGGGGAAGACCCTGACGGGCGCGTTCGCTGCAAGTGGGCAGTTCGAAACCTTCACGGAAATTGCCTCATTCGTGTCTTTCCCGATCAAGCTTTCGGCGGCCCTTGACGCTGCACACGTCCATGGCCTCAACTCCGCCGGGCAAGAATTCAACCCCGCCACGGAATCGTTCGAACCGGCTGACACCTGCTTCGGAACCGTTGCGGAACCGACCGCTCCCACCGGCCACCTGTGCGTCTACACGGCGAGTGCGGGCGGTGCCGCTTTCGCAGCGCCTCTGATCAAACAGATCAGTTCCGGAAGCGATGGAGCTGACAAAGTCGGAGCCAAGCTGATCTTCCTCAAATTCGGCAATGGCTTCGGCTCCGTCAGCGGTACCTGGGCGGTCACCGGCTAGGCCCTTTTACTGCTCGCTGGTAGCAATGCGAGGGGCGGCCGGTCGGCCGCCCCTCGGTCGTTTCTAGGCGAACGAACAGGCTTCGATCTGGAGGGCGACGGCCATATGGTCGGAGTCTTCGAAGGCTTCGAAGAGCTCCGTGTTGGTGGAGAGCTTCTGCTTTTCGATCTCCTCCATGTTTGCCCTTTTCGTCTCCAGGTACTTCTGGTAACGGTCGGCTATTTCCTCAGGGGCACCGAGAGCTTCCAGTTGTTCCGTCGCCTTCTTCTCCACGGGGAGGAGGACCGCGGCGACGACGGCCACCCCGGGATCGCTCGGGTTCAGCTTCCCATTTTCGCGTTGGTAGGTCGCGAGCCGTTTTGACAATTCACTGCGCCCGCTTTCGCAGATCTTCTCCGCTTCCGTGACGAAGGCGGCGGGCGACAGCGCTTCGGATGCCGTCTCCGTGCCCGTCGAATCGCTCCCCCCGCAGCCTGCGGCTACCCCCAGAATGACGCAGGCCATTCCGATCAGCATGATCCGTTTACCCATAATTCCTCCCTTTGCTCAAGACCAACAAAGCAAGGAGGCTAGCGCGGATTTTCGTCTCGGGAAGTCCGGCTCGGTGGGAGGACAAGAGCAACCCGCGCGAAAGCGTGCGCACGCCAGCTTGGGTAGGCGCTGGGTCGCGAGCGCGCAATTCGGCGAGCGCGTCATATTGCCGCAGGCGATTTGCAGGTAAATAAGCCACCGCCGGCCCGCGTCGGGGACCGTCAACGCCATTTGCCTGGGCAGTCTTTGACTAAACAAGATCACCCTCGTTATGACTTCCCCGTCCAAAGGACGCGCCAGATCAATCTGGCGTCTACTCAACGAAAGGGAAAGAGATGATTCGCAATCTCAAGGTCCTCGGCCTCGCGCTGGTCGCGATGCTGACGATGGGCATCGCCGCCTCTTCAGCGATGGCCGAATTCCATGTCGAAACAGTCCCGAGCGAACTGACAGGCGCCCAGGAAGGCACCAACACCTTCATCACCGACTCGGGCACCATTCATTGCACGACCGCTACCTTCACCGGTTCGACGAGCAGCGCTACATCGGCCGAACAAGAGGTAGCTCCGCACTACACAAACTGTGAATCGACAGGCTTCATCAAAGCCAGCGTCACGGTTGACATGAACGGTTGCAAGTACAATCTGACAACCATCAGCTCAAGTTCAATGGTGCACATCACAGGATGCGAAGCTGGCAAGCCCGGCATCGTCGTGACAGCGCCGTTCTGCACGATCACGGTTACACCACAGACAATCGGTCCGGTCGACTATGAAAACGTCGGTTCGGGTACCACAAGGGAAGTTGTCGTCAACTCGACAACCGCAAACATCTCTTACCACGAAAGCGGCTTCGCCTGCGCTCACTCCGGTTCGACTACAACCGGCGGTCAATACACCGGCAAAGTCAGGGTCACAGCGGAGAACCCGACGACCAAGCAACATCACGGGATCTGGGTCTCCTAGGACCTGAGCTCTCGACTGTAAGCCGTCATTAGGTTGACGGAGAGGCGGGGCCGACATTTGTCGGCCCCGCCACTTAGGTCTACGAAGCCACCCAGCCCCATACTTGACGAAAACAGCCTGGTACCCTAAGGTGATTGCCGAGGTCCTGAAGACGCGATTGAGGGACAAGGACCGATATGAAAGGGATTAGGCGGGGGTGAGATGACGTTTAGGGGCTCTATAGTCTGCGCTGCATTGGGGCTGTATTTCCTGGTCGCGGCCGGGAGTGCGAATGCAAATGCGCCCGAAGAACTCCTGCGCTTTCCAGCCGGCGCGGAACCTGGGGAGACGAACGGGCTGCTGAGAACGCCGATGTCGATCGCAGCGAACTCCGACACTGGTCACCTCTACATCGGAGAGACGGGCAACCACCGGATCAGCGAGTTCACCTCGGAAGGCGAGTTCGTCCGAGCCTGGGGCTGGGGAGTCGTCGCCTCCGGTCCGGATAACGAGCCCCAGAACGAGATTCAGAAACTGACTCTCGCCGCATCGTCTGGGACCTTTGCCCTCGTATTCAGCAATCCCTATAGCGATGGTGGCTCAACTGTCCAACAGACTGGTCCGATCGCCTTCGATGCGTCGGCGGCGACCGTTCAGGCCGCCTTGGAGGCCCTCGAAAGCCCGGGGCCCGGAGACGTTGCCGTCACGAGTCCTAACCCCGGCGGGGGCCCCTGGACGATCGAATTCACCGGCAAGTACACGGACACCGATATCGCGCCGTTGAAAATCACCGACTCGACGCTGGTTGGAACCGCTTCGGTCGAAACGGTTCAAGGGGGCGCGAACTTTGAGGTCTGCGAGGCCGCAGCGGGCGATGTCTGTCGCGCCGGACAGGAAAGCGGCTTCGAGCCCGGTCAGCTGCACGGTGTGCTAGCGGGCCTCGCCGTAGATACGGCAGGAAATGTATATGCCTTCGAAGAAGACGGAAACGAATACGCGAGACTTCAGAAATTCAGCCCAACCGGTTCCTTCCAGCTCATGCTGGGAGGGGATGTGAACAAAACCACCAATAGCAATGTGTGTACGGTTGCCGAAGTTGAAGGGGGCGCAGAATGCGGCCGTGGCGTGGCAGGGACGGGCCCGGGTCAGTTCGACACGACGACGCTGTTCGAACCCCACAGAATTGCCATTGGCCCCGATGACACCGTCTATGTTGGGGACAACGACCGAATTCAGGAATTCGAAGTCGACGGAACGCTTAAGGGGCAGCTTCCCGCCACGGGGTTCGTCGAGAACATTGCCATAGATCCAACGGGGAATCTGTACGTCGACTACCTTGCCAAAGCGAATGTCTTCAAGTACGACTCGGCCGGGTTCCCGGCTACCCCCGCCAGCTTTTCCTTGACCGATCCAGGATCGCTCGCCCTTGATCCCGCCGGCAATTTGTACGTCGGCCAGGATCCTCCGGGATTCGGTAGTCCTTCGGTTGAACCGCGGGTCGTCGAGTTCGATCCCCTCGGAGCCAAACTCATTCCCACACCTGCCGAAGAAGCACAGAACAAATATTTCGCCCAGATTCATCCATCTGGGCTTACCACCCTGCGGTGTGCTGCGGGTAAAGGCTTGGGCGCCCTGTATGTAACGGAGTTCGGCGGTCACGTCACCGCCTACGGCTCAAATCCGGGCTGCGAAGTGTCGCCGCCGAAAATCGTCGAACGCTACGTCCTCTCCGCGGGAACCGAGTCGGCACGGATTGCGACGAAAATCAACCCCAACGGCGTCGCAGCCACCTACTACCTCGAATATGGCACCGAACCCTGCCAGACCAGCAGCTGCGCGCAGGTGCCTGCGGCGCCGGGCAAATCGCTTGAAGATGAAGGCAGCTCTCCGGTGCTGCGCGAAGTGGAACTTGGTGGTCTGAACCCCGGCACCAACTATTACTACCGCGTAGTGGCGATCGGGAGTTCGATCACGGTGAAAAGCCCAGAAGGCACCTTTGCCACCCGCATGGCGGGGACCGGGCCGTTGCCCGACGGGCGCGGCTACGAGATGGTCTCCCCGGCTGCCAAGAACAGCGCCGATGTAGCCCCCCAGGGCGGCATCTCGAACTTCCTGATGCAGGCGGCCGAGTCGGGGCCCAAGCTCGTGTACCCTTCCTCGACCCCGTTCGCCGATGCCGAAGCGGCGCCGCCCTCGAGCGCTTACCTGGGTGTCAGAGACACCCCCGGCAGAGAATGGTCGACGACGAACGTCTCCCCGCAGGGTGCGGCGCTCGAACAGCAGGTAAAAGCGCTCTCAGCCGATCTCTCCACGGCGGCGATCATCGGCAAGGAACCGCCCCTCTGCTGCGGTGCTGCCAACGGGATCAAGAACCTCTACCTGCGTGACCTTGCCACGGGTGCCTACACCCTGGTCACCAGCGAGGAACCGCAACTGGCGATCCCGAAATCCGACTACTGCGTCGGCATCCAGGGCTTCACGCCCGACTTCTCCCGCGTGTTCTTCAAGGCCAACGGCGCATTGACTGATGACGCGCCGCTGGGGAGCGGCTGGAGTCTTTACGAATGGAGCGCAGCGGAAGGCATCCAGCTCGTCAGCATTCTCCCCGGGGGGGCGCCGGCGACGCCGACGGGGAGTACGAGCTTCGGGCAGCCGTTCGCTTGTGAGGCCGAACGGGTCCTCGACAATGCCATCTCAGCCGATGGTAACCATGCCGTTTGGACCAGTGGTTCTGCTCTCTATGACCGCATCAATGGGGTTGAAACCGTCCAGCTCGATCAACCCCAGGGTGGTCCTGGTGCCGGCGGCTCAGGGATCTTTTGGGGGGGCAGCAGCGACGGTTCGAAAGTCTTTTTCACCGCCTCCAGCCTGCTGACGGCCCCTAACGCTCACGCCAATGATCTCTACCGCTACGACTTCAGCCAGCCTCCAGGCAGCCGCCTGGTCAATCTGACTGCCGGGACGAACGCCGCCGGTGTGAAGGGTGTGGTTGGTAACTCGACGACGGGGGATACGGCCTACTTTGTCGCTACTGGGGTTCTGGCTGCAAATGACGGGGCGGCCATCGACCCCAATACGGGGCACCCCGAGAAAGCCAAATCTGGCGCCAACAATCTCTACCTGTGGCGCGAGGGGGGGGAAATCCGGTTTATCGGCCGCTTTGCCTCCAACCTGACCACCGGCGAGCCCACCAGCGACGCGGGGGCTTGGGACGGCGCCCCCTCGGCCCGAGCCACCGCCACTACCGCTGACGGCGACATCTTGGCCTTCACCTCGGTGGAACCGTTGACCGGTTACGAAAGCATCGTGACGGCCACTGGCGAAACGACCCGCCAGGTCTACTTCTACGACGCCGGAGCCGATGAGCTCACCTGCGTCTCGTGCAACCCGACGGGGCAACGGCCGGTCGGGCCGGAGGAACCCTGGGTAAATTCCTCCGAACAACCCGGCCTCATCGCCTGGAAGACCGCCTTCTCGCAGCCACGCTTCCTCTCGACGGCCGGCAACCGTCTCCTGTTCGAGAGCTTCGATGCGCTCGTCGAAGAGGACACCAATCAAACGCGCGACGTCTACGAGTTCGAGCGCCCCGGAACCGGGGACTGCACTACCGCCTCGCCCACCTACTGGGCTTCGACCGATGGCTGCATCGACCTCCTCTCCGACGGCGTCTCGCCCCACCCGTCCTTCCTCCTCGATGCCTCCGCCGACGGCAAGGAGGCCTTCATCTCCACCGCGGCTCAGCTCGTCGGCATCGATACAGACGAAAAGTACGACGCCTACGACGTCCGGGTCGGCGGCGAACCGCAGGTCGAGCAGCCGACGCCGCCGGTCTGCGACGAAGGGGAGGTGCTCTGCAAGCCACCGCCACCGCCACCGCCCGCCATTACCTCACCTGCCTCCAACCCTCCGCTTGGGCAGGGCAACCTGCCCACCAAGACCTGCCCCAAGGGCAAGATCCTCCGCAAAGGTCGCTGCGTGAGGAAGCCCTGCCCGAAGGGCAAGGTGCGGCGCAAGGGCCGCTGCGTGAAGAAACACAGATCCACCCACAACAACCACCATCGAGGCCGGCGCCAGGGAGGTCGAGGCCGATGAAGAAGGCAGCCCTCACCCTGTTTGTGGCCCTACTCGCTTCGGCGGCCCTCGCCGCCCCGAGTGCCCAGGGCGAGCCGAGCGAAGCGCGCTGGCAGATCAGCTCCCTGGCGGTTCCCACCCACTTCGTTCCGGGGGGCAAGGGCTTCTACGAAGTCCGCGTTACCAACATCGGCGCCGCCGGCGCCGATGGCAGCCCGCTGACGATCACCGATGCCCTTCCTGCCGGACTTACTGTCGAAAAAGTCGAACTGCCGTTGCGCGAAGGGGGCCTGCTCATCGATAAGGGTGCCACCCAGTGTTCGAGCGCCCTCAATGGCGAAGTGGAAACGGTCACCTGTACCGTTCCCGCTACCTTGCCGGGATCCGAACCGGCCAGGCTCGGGCCCAACGAATCGGTGCGGATGATCGTCTACGTCGAAGTTCCGGCCAGCGCCTCGGGCAGCCTGGAAAACGAAGTGAAGGTGGAAGGGGGTGGCATCCCCGCGGCCACTTCGACCTCCCAGAACGAGGCCACCTCCGAATCCGTGCCCCAGGGCTTGGCCGAATTCTCAGCCGAAGTGCGCGGACGCGACGGCCTGCCGCTAACCGGCGCCGCTACCCACCCGTATGCCTATGTCACCACCTTCGCCGCCAACTCGACCACCCCGCCGCCCGGCTCGAACCTGAAAATCGTCCCCGCCGGCGGTGACATCAAGGACGTCGAAGTTAAGCTGCCGCCGGGCCTTACCGGCAACCCGCTTGCCGTGGCCCGCTGCACCCAGCGCCAATTCGACACCTTCACCCGCGCCGACGCCCATGCCGAAAACGAATGCCCCGATGCCTCGGCAGTCGGGATCGTGCTGCTGCGCCAGGTCGAAGGCAACGGCTCGGTGATCGGCGTCCCCCTCTACAACCTCGTGCCGTCCAAAGGGATGCCCGCCCAGCTCGGTTTCACCGTCTCCACCCTTCCGTTCTATATCGACACCGAACTCCGCACCGGTACCGACTACGGCGTTACCGCCCAGGTCCGCAACACCTCCCAGGCAAAGCGCGTCGTCTCCGCCTCGGTGGTGATCTGGGGCAACCCCGCCGATCCCAGCCACGACACGCTGCGCGGCCACTGTCTCAACAACGGCCTCGACGGCCAGCCGCTCAGCCTCGGCTCATGTGACGCCGAAGGAGCGGAAGAAAAACCGTTCCTGCGCCTGCCGACGGGTTGCGAGAGCCCGCTGGTGGCGCTGATGAGCTTCAACGTCTGGCCCGACCCGGCCAGCTTCGCCTCGACCTCGTCGAGCTCGCCGGCGCTGAGCGCCTGCGAGGCGGTCCCGTTCTCGCCGTCCTTCAGCGCCCTCCCCACGGAGGGCACCGGTGACGCACCCACCGGGATGGTCGCCAAAGTCCACATCCCTCAGGGCGAGGAGGTCGACGAACCGGCTACCGCCGACCTGCGCAAGACCGTCGTTACCCTGCCCGAAGGGCTCGTCGTCAATCCCGCCGGGGCCAACGGCCTCGGGGCCTGCTCGCCCTCGGAGGTCGGCCTGACGAGCGCCCCCGGCGTCTCGCCCGCGATCTTCAGCGCCGATCCGGCCGCCTGTCCCGACGCCGCCAAGATCGGCGCGGTCGAAGTGAAAACCCCATTGCTGGACCACCCGCTCGAGGGCGGCGTCTACACCGCGACCCCCGGCCAGAACCCCTTCGGCACCCTGCTCGCCCTCTACATCGCCGTCCACGATCCCGATACCGGTGTGGTTCTGAAGCTGCCGGGCCGAGTCGATCCCGATCCGGCCACCGGCCGCATCACCGCCACCTTCGACAACACTCCCCAGCAGCCCTTCGAAGACTTCGAGCTGCGCTTCTTCGGCGGCCCGACCGCCTCGCTGCGCACCCCGCAGACCTGCGGCACCCACACCTCTACCGCCCAGATGACTCCGTGGTCGGCTCCCGGCTCGGGCCCGCCCGCCGAGCTCACGAGCACCTTCGCGGTCGCCGGCTCCTGCTCCTCGACCAAAGCCGATCTGCCTAACCAGCCTTCGCTGGACGCCGGCACCACCAACCCCTCCGCCGGCGCCTTCAGCCCGCTCGTCGTGAACCTTGCCCGCGACGACGGATCTCAGGAAATCGCAGGGCTCTCGCTCACCGCCCCGGACGGCGTTACCGGCCGCCTCGCCGGCATCCCCTATTGCCCGGAGGCCGCCCTCGCGGCCGCAGCGGCCCGCAGCGGCCGCGAGGAGCTTGCAAGCCCGAGCTGCCCACAGGCATCGCGCCTCGGTTCGGTCGACGTCGGCGCAGGCGCCGGCCCCAAGCCCTTTTTCACCCAGGGCCAGATCTACCTCGCGCCCCCCTACAAGGGCGGTCCGGTCTCGATGGCGATTATCACGCCCGCGGTGGCCGGGCCCTTCGACCTCGGCACCGTGGTGGTGCGCACCGCGCTGCGGCTCGACCCCGAAACCGCTCGCATCACCGCCGCCTCCGACCCGATCCCGGAGATCCTCGAGGGGATCCCACTCGATGTCCGCCGGGTCGCGGTGAAGCTCGATCGCCCGGGCTTCACGCTCAATCCGACCGACTGCTCCGAGCTCTCCTTCACCGGCACCGCCACCTCGGTCGAGGGCAAGGATGCGGAGCTGAAGGACGGCTTCCAGGTCGACGGCTGCGCCGGCCTGGGCTTCAGGCCCAAGCTCGACCTGAGGCTCTTCGGCGGCACCCGCAGGAGCGCCCACCCGCGCCTGCGCGCGGTCCTGCGGATGCCGGAGGGCGGCGCCAACATTCAGAGCGTCTCGGTCGCCCTCCCGCACTCGGAGTTCCTCGACCAGGGATCGATCGGCACGATCTGCACCCGCGTGCAATTCGCCGCAGAGGCCTGCCCGAAGGCCTCGGTCTACGGCCACGTCACTGTCACCACGCCGCTGCTCGACTACCCCCTCAGCGGCCCGGTTTACCTGCGCTCCTCGAACAACGAACTCCCGGACCTGGTGCCGACCCTCTACGGCCCCGCCGAGCAGCCGATAAAGGTCGCCTCGGCCGGGCGCATCGACTCCGTCCGCGGCGGCGTCCGCACCAGCTTCGAAGCCTTCCCCGACGTCCCGATCTCCAAGGTCGTCCTCTCGATGCGCGGTGGCAAGCGCAAGGGTCTCTTCGAAAACTCCCGCAACATCTGCGCCCACAAGAACCGCGCCACCGCCCGCTTCGTCGCCCAGAACGGCAGGGTCAGTGACTTTCGCCCCCTGATGAAGGCACAGTGCGGGGGGAAGAAAAAGAAGAAGTGAACGACGGGCAGATGGGCGCCGCGCGCTGAAACGCGGTGGGCACGCTACGGCGCACGCGTGAAGCCGCCGCTCGTAACCTGCAGGGCCTTTCCCTTTTCCTCCGGTGCTCCTGTTCTGCACCGGTACCGAGAGGTACTCCGGTTCTTGCTGACTGGCGCGGCCGTTCATATACCTCGGGGCGGCCGGTACTAACGCCGGCCCCTCAGAAAAGGACGCACCATGATTCGCAAACTCAAAATTCTCAGCATCTCGCTGGTCGCGATGCTGACGATGGGCATCGCCGCCTCGTCAGCGGCAGCCGTCGAATTCCACAGCGGAGCCACGAACACGAGCCTGTCGGCAGCCCAGGAAGGGACGAACACCTTCGTACTTGACTCCGGAACGTTTCACTGCACGACCTACTCCCTGAGCGGTTCGCAGTTGGGATCGACAGCCACCGCGGTCGAGCTGGCACCGACGACAGCAGGATGCCAATCGACAGGCTTCATCAAAGCCAACATCACGATTGACACCAACGGCTGCAAGTACAACCTGACAGCCGCCAGCTCAAATGAAATGGTCCACATCACAGGCTGTGAAGCCGGTAAGCCCGGCATCGTGATGACAGCGCCGTTCTGCACGATCACGGTCACACCGCAGACAATCGGTCCGGTCGACTACGAAACAGCAGGCAGCGCCGGTACCACACACGAAGTTGTTGTCAACTCGACAATCAGTAACGTTGCATACCACGAAAGCGGTTTCGCTTGCGCTCACTCCGGTTCAACCACAACGGGCGGGCAGTACACGGGCAAACTCCGTGTTACAGGCGTCGACGCGGCAAGCGGCACCCACGTCGGCATCACAGTCGAATAACGGTACGCCTGAGCATTACGACGCGGGGTCCTACGGACCCCGCGTCATAGATTCATGAACCTCCGCCGAGGTGAAGCGGTTGAAGAGGAGCTGACGTTCGGCGACGGCAGGGCGAAGTACTTTCGGCCGCTGCTGCAAGGCGCAGTGGGGGGAAGAACGGCAAGAAGTCGAAATAACCAACCGCCGTGGGCGCGAGAAGGTAATGGGCACTCTTCCGCGCACGCGTGAACCCGTTGGTGCATCTGTGCAGGACGTTCTTGTCTTCGATCCTCATTTACGCCCCATCGCCACCTCCACCGGCTTAGCTCCGTGCCAGCAAGTGCAGCAGTTTCGTATACCTAAGGCGGCCAGCGCTAATGCCGGTCCCTTAGGAAAGGACGCGCCATGATTCGCATTCTCAGGGTCTTCGCCCTCGCGCTGGTCGCGATACTGACGATGGGATTTGCCGCTTCGTCGGCGCCCGCCGTCGAATTCCACAGCGAAGCGACGAGCACGACCCTGTCGGGAGCCCAGGAAGGCACGAACACCGTCGTAACCGACTCGGGCACGATCCACTGCACCACGGACACCTTCAGCGGTTCGCAGTCGGAAGCGACAGTTGCACAGGTAGAGCTGACCCAGACGACAACGGGATGCCAATCGACAGGCTTCATCAGTGCCAATGTCACGGTCGATACCAACGGCTGCAAGTACAACATGACAGCCGCCACCTCGAACGAAATGGTGCACATCACAGGATGCGAAGCCGGCAAGCCCGGCATCGTAGTGACAGCGCCGTTCTGCACGATCACCGTCACACCGCAGACATTCGGACCTGTCGACTACGAAGAAGCAGGCAGTGGCACCACACGCGAACTCATCGTCAACTCGACAGTCGAAAACATCTCCTACCACGAAAGCGGCTTCGCCTGCGCCCATTCGGGCTCAACCACAAGCGGGGGGAAACTCAGCGGCAAGGTGCGGGTTACAGGCGTTAACGCGTCGACGGGAAAACACGTCGGTATCGCCCCCACCCCGTTACCGCCCGCCGTCGAATTCCACAGCGAAGCGACGAGCACGACCCTGTCGGGAGCCCAGGAAGGCACGAACACCGTCGTAACCGACTCGGGCACGATCCACTGCACCACGGACACCTTCAGCGGTTCGCAGTCGGAAGCGACAGTTGCACAGGTAGAGCTGACCCAGACGACAACGGGATGCCAATCGACAGGCTTCATCAGTGCCAATGTCACGGTCGATACCAACGGCTGCAAGTACAACATGACAGCCGCCACCTCGAACGAAATGGTGCACATCACAGGATGCGAAGCCGGCAAGCCCGGCATCGTAGTGACAGCGCCGTTCTGCACGATCACCGTCACACCGCAGACAATCGGTCCGGTGGACTACGAAACAGCAGGCAGTGCCGGTACCACACACGACGTTATCGTCAACACAACAATCGGCAACGTTGCATACCACGAAAGCGGTTTCGCTTGCGCCCACTCCGGCTCAACCACAACCGGCGGCCTGTCCACAGGCAGATTCCGTGTCACAGGCGTTGACGCGTCAACCGGAGCACACGTCGGCCTCACAGTCGCATAACGGCACGCCTGAGCACTGCGGCGCGGGGTCATATGGACCCCGCGCCGACAGCGGAGCTATGAACCGTCTACCGTCGAGGCGAGGCGCTTGAAGAGGAGCTGAAGCTCGGCGACGTGCTTGGCGATCGGCTTCAGATCGGCTGGCAGCACCTGTTCGCTTTCCGTGGTGATGAAGGCGGATCCGGGGGAGCTCGGCCGAGGCTGATCGAGGTTGTGCGCCGGCGGGCCGAATTCTTCGACCTCGGAGAAAGCAGCCTTGAACTCCTTTTCGATTTCCCCCGCCAGGTCCGGATCTGCTGCCGCGGCAAGGGGCTGGACGGCGGCGTAGGCGGCTTCGACGCCTTCGAGGTTAGCCGAGGTCGGGATCAGGTCGATCTGAGCGTAGGGAGTCGCTTTGAGGCGGAGGTCGACGGTTTCGATTTCCTTCAGGGTGTCCTCAGCATCGGCGACCACGCGTGCGGGGGGGAGAGGGACGGTCTTGAATCCCTCGTGCAGCAGGAGGACGGCGGCGCGGGCCCGGCCCGCTTCCTCGACGCCCCTCCGGCCCGTTCTTCCCTCTTTCCAGAGGAGGCGTTCGACCTGGGGAAATGCTCCGGCCGGCTGGGCGAGCAGTTGCTTCGACTCGGCTGGGAAGAAGGCCAGCGCGGGCTTGAGGTGGCCGAGGGGGACCTGGGAGGAGGCATAGCGCGACTGGGCGCCCCCGTGTATGCCCAGCTTGAACTTGTTCCGGAGCTGCGTGGTCCAGGTAGTCAGTTTTTCGGCATTCTTGAGCAGGTAGGAGCGATACGCCGCGATGGCGGCTTCGGCTTCCCTGCTGTCGGCGGTCGACCCGCCGCCGCCGCAGCCGCCGGCCAGCAGGCCTAGCGAGACTGCCGCCACCGCGAGGCATACGGCGATCCTGCTGGGTCTGTGCATCATTCCTCCCTAGCTCCTTGGGTTTGCTGGGCCAAAAGCGTCTTCAGTGACCGGTTGAACAGCGCGGCCAGCTTTTTCCCCGCGGCGTGGACCGGATGCAGGTCCTCGGGGGTGAGTTGGTCGCCGCTGTCGAAGGCGGTCCCGGGCTCCTCGCCATCGGGCCCCTTCGGTTTGTAGGCGGGAACGCCGAACTCTTCGAGGGCGGTGAACGCGGCCTCGAATTCCCTTTCCATCTCCGGGGGCAGACTGCGGTCCCGGGCGGCGAGCGCCGGGCGGATCGATTCGAAGGCGGCTTTGACGCCTTCGAGGTTGGCCGAGGCGAGCAGGACGTCGAGGTGGGAGTAGGGGTTGGCTTCGAGCTCGAGATCCAGGGCGATGATCTCGTCGATGGTTCGGCGCCCGTTCGCGGCGACGATCGGGGGAGACAGATCCATGGTTCTCAGCTGCTTCTCCAGTCGATCGGTCGAATCGACGGCCTCGGTCGCGGCCTCTACCGTCCGGCCGCTCACACCTCCGCCCCACAGCGAGCGTTCGATCTGGGGGTAGGCGCCGTCGGGCGGGGACAGCAGCGCTTCGCCGACGGTGGAGAGGGTGAGGGCTGGTTTCAGATGGCCGAACGGAACCTGGGAGGCGGCGAAGCTGGACTTGGCCCCGTCGATGTTGCCCGCTTCGATTTCCTCCCGAAGCCGGGCGTTCTCCGCATTCATCGCTTCCACGCTTTCGAGCAGGTATTCCCGGTAGGCCTCGCGCGCTGCGGCAGGGCTCTTGGCGGCGTCGGCGGCGGATTCTCCACCCGAACCACAGCCGGCGAGCCCGGCGCAGGCGAGCACGATGACCACTAACGCCGCCAGGCCCGAAAGCTTCTCTTCGATTCCCCCTGTCTTTTCCACCATCATCACCCCTGGGGGGAAACCTCCGCGATCAGACCGGCCAGCCGGCCCACCTGCCCGTCCAGCGTGCGCGCCCACCACGCGGGGTTTCGTTCGTATTCGGGAAACCGGGTGGCGGGTGCGTTCGATTCCGATCGCCGGGGGTCACCGCTCCTGCCTTCCATTCCCTGCAGGGTCCGGAAGACCCCGAGGAGGGTCTTCTCGATTTCGCCCTCCAGGGGAGGATCCCGTTTCAGAGCGGGCGCGAGGGCGAGGGAAAGCGCCGCCACGCCTTCCAGGTTCGCGGCGGCCTTGATCGCCGGCAGGCCCGAAAAGGCTCCGCCGTGGGGAGCGTCCAGCTCGAGGGAGCGCAGCGACCCGACCGCCAGAACCGGTAGCTGCTCGGGCCGGAGACCCGCATGCTCCACCCCGACGCGCAGGGCTTCCATCTTCCGGTGGAACCCCTTCATGACCGGCCGCAGTTCCCGCAGCCGCCCGTCCCGCAGGCCCTGTTCGATCCGGTGGAAACCCTCCCCGGCGTCCGCATCCAACAGCGGATGCGAGATCGCCGGCATGGCGGCGAGGACGGGTTCGATCTGGCCCAGCCAGCCGCGGGCATGCAGGTAGGAGTCGACGGCATTTCTTCGATTGCCCGCCTCGATCATTCTCCGCAGCCGGTTCGTCCAGGTGGAGAGGTTGATGACGTCGTAGGTGAGCCCGTTCTGGTGGGCTTCCAGGGAGGAGGCAAACGCCTTGCTGTGGATGACCGGTCCCGCGCTCGCGACCGGGTCGCCGTCCTCGCTCGATCCACACCCGGACTGCAGCAGGGCGAGCGGCAGCAGCGCCATGATCCCCAAGCCTGTCAACCCTCTTGCCCCCATGTCCCATGCGAAGCCTATCTGATTAGGCGAGAGAGACTGAGTAAAATACCGGCCATAGAATACCCGCATGAGGGGGGGCGGAATTGTTGCGTCGACGCTGCTCGTCGCGATTGCGGTTGTCCTGGCGGTTGTCGGCCCGAAGGGGAATGACACTCCCACGGCGACGGAAGCCGCTCGGATAGTCGGGCCGGCGGCGCTGACCGAGCTCGAAGACGAACTCGGTCACCCGGTGTACTGGGCAGGGGAGAGGCCGCCTCTGCGGATCGAGGCCGCCGACGTGGAAGGTGGCAGCGTCTATCTGCGCTACCTGCCGCCCGGGGTGCCGGCCGGCGATCCACGGGTCGGGTTTCTCACGGTCGGGACCTATCCGGTGCCGGATGCCGTCGCCGCGCTGCGCCGGGTGGCGAAGCAGGCGGGGGTCGCGGTGCGGCGCTCCGCGGACGGGGCGGCGATCCTGCCGAACTCCTCCTCGCGCGGCAGTGTCTACCTGGCTTATCCGAACACGGACATTCAGGTCGAGGTTTACGACCCGGCCCCCGGTCGAGCCGGCCGAATGGTCGCGGCGGGAGAAATCCGCCCGGTGGGAAGATGAGCATGCTCGTCTCCTGGGTTCTCTTTCCGCTCCTCCTCATCGCCCTCTGCTCCGGATGCGGCCTTCTCGTCGAGCGGCTTATCGGCAGCCGCATCCCCGGCGTCATGCTCGCCCCGGCCGGTTACCTCACGGTGATCGTGGTGGCCGGGATCTTTACCTCGCGCGGTGAGACGGCGCCTTTGGCGACCCCCGTCGTCGTCGGCCTCGGCTTGCTCGGGCTCGTCATCGGCATCACCGGGAGGGGAGGCCGCAGGCTCGAGCGCGCGCAGGTCGACGGCTGGGCCGTCGCGGCCTTCCTCGGCGCCTTCGCCGTGTACGCCGCTCCCGTTGTCCTCTCCGGCCACCCGACCTTCACCGGCTACATCAAGCTCGACGACACCGCCACCTGGATGGCCTTCGTCGACCGGGTGATCGAGCACGGGCGCGACCTCTCCGGGCTCGCCCCCTCGAGCTACTCCGCGACCCTTCAGGCCAACCTTCCCCAGGGCTATCCCGTCGGTGCCTTCCTGCCGCTGGGGATCGGGTCGCGGCTCGTCTTCACCGACGTCGCCTGGCTGGTGCAGTCCTACATGGCGACGATGGCCGGTCTCCTCGCGCTCTGCCTATACCGGTTGGCCGAGCCGCTGCTGGAGTCGCGGCCGCTGCGCGCCCTGGTTGCCTTCGGTGCCTCGCAGTCGGCCCTCCTCTTTGCCTACAGCCTCTGGGGCGGGATCAAGGAGCTCGCCGTTGCTCTCGCCCTCGCCGCGCTGGCAGCCTTCGCCCCGGCCGCCGCCGAGGGGCGCCTCGGCCGGCGCGGTGTCGTGCCCGCGGCGCTCGCCGCCACTGCGCTGCTGACGATGGTCGGCTCCGGAGGCCTGGTCTGGATCGTCCCCATCCTCGGACTCGCGGCGCTCGGGCTCTGGCGTGTGGACGGTTGGCGGACCCTTCTGTCGCGGGCAGCGCCGCTGATCCTGCTCGTCGTCCTGCTCGGGATCCCCGCCCTCTTCGCCGCCGGCGTCTTCTCGCCCACTCAGGGCGGGCTCACGAGCGAGGCGGAGCTGGGCAATCTGATCGGTCCGCTCCACCTCCCGCAATACATAGGGATCTGGCCCAGCGGCGACTTCCGCCTCGATCCCGAAAACGGCCTCCTCACCGGCTACTTGATCGCGCTCGCGCTCGCCGCGGCGGCGGTCGGCGCCCTGCTCTGCTGGCGACGGCGCGCCTGGGAGCCGTTGCTCTTCGCCGTGGGCACCGGGGTCGGCAGCCTCGCCGTCTTCGCCTACTCCTCACCCTGGGTCGGGGCAAAGGCACTCGCCTCGGGGAGCCCCTCGGTGCTGCTTCTGGCGTTGGCGGGAGCTGCCGTATTCGCCCTTGGGGTGGAGCGCGTGCTCGGGTTCACCGTCCTCGGTCTCCTCCTTGCCGGCGTCCTCTGGTCCAATGCCCTGGGCTACCACGACGTCAGCCTCGCCCCTTACGACCAGCTGCGCGAACTGGAGACGATCGGGGAGGAGTTCAGCGGCGAAGGTCCGACGCTGATGACCGAATACCAGCCCTACGGCGTCCGGCACTTCCTCCGCAAGGCCGATGCCGAGGGCGCCTCCGAGCTCCGCGTCCACCCGATCCCGCTGCGGGAGGGCGGTGAACTCGAAAAGGGAGACTGGGGGGACACCGACCAGATCGATCTCCCGGCCCTGCTCAGCTATCGGACGCTGGTCCTGCGGCGCAGCCCTGCCCAGAGCCGCCCGCCTTCGGTCTATTCGCTGGTCCGCTCCGGCGACTACTACGACGTCTGGCAGCGGCCCAGAGTGCCCGCAACGATCGTCGAGCACGACCCCCTCGGGTCCTTCGAAGATCCCGCCGCGGTGCCCGCCTGCGCGAAGGTCATGGACATGGCCCGCCTTGCGGGGCCCGGAGGTGAGGTTGCCGCGGCGGAAATGGGGCCTGTCATCGGGGCTTCGCTGACGGCGTCGGACTACCCGGCGAGCTGGGTGCCGACGGAACCGGGGAGTCCCGACCTCGTGCCGCACGGCGCCGGCGGCCTTGCCCTCGAGGTGAGCGTTCCCCGCAGCGGCCGGTACGGCTTCTACCTGCAGGGCAGCGTCCGCAACCGCCTATCCGTGTCCGTCGACAGCAGGGAAGTGGGCGCCGTCGCCGAGCAACTGAATGCTGCGAAGCAGTTCCTCTACTTCGGGCAGGTTCCGCTTTCCCGCGGCTCGCACCAGGTCGTCATCGCCCACGCCGGGCAGACCCTCGGACCCGGCAGCGGTGGGCCGCCGGCGCCGATCGGGCCGTTGGTGATCAGCGCCGCGGAGAACCAGCGCCCGCCGGTCCGGAAGCTGCCGAGCCGGCGAGCCCGGGCCCTTTGCGGCCGCAATCTCGATTGGATCGAGGCGTTGCCCTAGGAGGGATCGGCGACTAGGAGGGATTGGCGAAACGGTTTGCGAAACGCTTGCCGTTGACCACTGAGTAGTTCAGCGTCGCCGGGGTCCAGACAACAAATGGCCCCGGCGAACGTCTGCACGCTCCCGGGGCCGTGACAAAGGAGCGTGAACTCCCTTGCACGACAAGGCTACGTCAGCGAGCGCTGACGACTACGAGGAAGCCGTGCTGCGGCATGTCCTGACCGAGCAGCCGACGATCCTCCGGCTCTGCGACCTGATCCGCGACTCGCCATTGACCCGCGCGACTTCGCTCACCGAGACGGCGTGAAGCGGGCCGTACGCGACCTGACGAAGGTCGGCTTGCTCCACCGCCAGGGCGAATGCATCCTGCCCACCCCCGCTGCGGTCCACGTGCAGGGGTGGGAGCTTTGAGGGGCGACCGGGAGAGCGTCAGCGAGCAGTTCGGCCGCAACCTTGCCGAGGCGCGGGGATGGGATGGTCTGTCCCAAAAGCAGCTCGCCGAACGGGTCTCGCTGCATCAGTCTGAAATCGCCCGCTTGGAGTACGCCGAGCGTTGCCCGCGACTGGACAAAGTCGTGAGGCTCGCCGATGCCCTCGGGGTGCAGGTCCGCGATCTGCTCTACGGGATCGAGTAGCTACCCGGCTCGCGCACGCGATAGCGCGCAGGCGAGCTTCGTCAGAACCGTCAGGTCGGCGTGCAGTTGAACGCGATCAAGGCCACGGACCCGCAGGGGCTTCAACCCCCACTGGTTCTTGAGTCGGCCGAACTCGCGCTCGACTGCCGCCCGCTTGCGGTAGCCAGCTTTGAGCCGCTTCGTCTCTCGCGGGATCAGCGGGTGTAGCCGGTCGGCGGCGATCCACGTTGACGCGGGCTTGCACTCCCCGGTCGGGCAGCGCCACTTCGTAGCCCCGCGCTTGCGGTCGGCACCCGCGAAGGTCCAGACGCCGTGCTGGCATTCGGGCGGGCGATGGTCGCCGCGCTTCACGTCCGGCGTCTGCCGAAGAGGGATCAACGGCAGGCAGTCGCGCTCGGCGCACTGCTCGTAGACGGGGCGCTGGTCGTAGCCCTTATCCATCGCCGCCGTTGCCGCCATGCAGCCCCGGCGCTGCGCTGTGTCGATCAGGTCGGCGGCGAACCGGGTTTCGTTGGCCTTCGCGGTCTCGACCGTCCACGCGACAGGAAGATCGGTCGCGGTGCAGACCGCAGCATGGAGGCGGTAGCCGAAGAAGCC
Source organism: uncultured Actinomycetes bacterium (assembly GCA_963812845.1). Taxonomy (GTDB): domain Bacteria; phylum Actinomycetota; class Thermoleophilia; order Solirubrobacterales; family 70-9; genus VAYN01. Next base: position 448,476 of record CAWEWQ010000001.1, read on the forward strand.
GCCGCCGCGTCGGGTGCTGACCGCCGAGCGGTGCCCCCATGAAGCGTCGGGATCGGTGAGCCAGTTGCGTTCGACCGTGCTGTCCTTGCTGACGAACTTCTGCCCGTTCGCATATGCTGGCATGTCGCTCGCGTCGATGGCGAGGTCGCGGCCGTAGGTCGGCAGCTTCGCCTTCAGCTCTTCAACCACTGAGTCGATGCATTCTCTACTGCCTCGCCGTTCTCGCGCAACTTCGTGGCGAAGCGGTAGGCCGCCCACTTGCTCGGCGGGTCTCCCTCGCAGCCAAGAACGCGCTGGTGCTTCCAATGCTCGGCGACCAGCGCGACGACCTTGGTCCACGTGGGAAGCGCGTAGATTGACATCGCCAGCGCCATGCCGATCATGGTCCGGATTGGGTAGCCGGGTCGGCCCGTCCAGCGGGTAGCCTCAAAGCTCCTCGATCGGGCGCCCGATCTCGGGCGAATCGAGGAGCTGTTCAAGCACGGCCGATGAAGCCGCACACCCTGCTAAGTTCGATGCTGCCAAGCGAGCTACACCTCGTTTGGTCTGCCCCTCGGACGCTCCAACGTCGCGAGGGGCTTCTTCTTGAGATTTGCCCGCTCAGGCTATAGGTCCAATCGGATGGAAAACCGCTCTGGAAAGCGAAAAATGGGCCTCCTCGACACCCAGAACTCGGGGGGATACTCCCAAAATTCCAGATCAATACTCAGGAGGGTTTAAGGGAACCGACGAGAACGTGTATAGTCCCGCTTGGTTAGCACTTTCTTTGGTTAAGCTGGCGCTTCAGCGCCAGCTTAAATCGCGAAAACATGGACTCTGCACCGCGCGCACATGCCGAGCCCCTAACGGAGGCAGCCCCCGAGTACGGGTGCGTCATGGCGCTCGGTCATATCGTTTCCTTCGCCGAGCATTGGGAAGAAGATGAAGTCCATGTCCTTCGCAGTCTTGACTTCGATGTGATTGCGGGGGATGCCAATTTCCAGAAGGCCGTGGATCAGTTCGTTGAAAAAGCTGAGGACCTTTGGAGCTACCTAAGCGGCTTGGAGACCATCAGCGAGAACGAGAACGAAATGTTCCTTAAACTTGCCCCAAGGTTCCTTGAGATTTACAAGGAGCTTGAGCGTCGGGAGGCACGTCGGCGCGAACGTGTGGTCAGCATCAACTTCGGTCGATTCCGGCAGCGTGGCGAGCACTCCCTTCGAAATTGGCACCCCTCGATACCAGCACCTGCATCGCCTGTGTCTCACGCCTGACGGGAGACAGCGGGAAAGAGGTGCGGCACGGGGTGATGTTTCGTGTCGAGGTCACGTCCTCAGATGGGCACAAGTGCGGCGTGCCGGTGCAGGTCGATGACCATCCGAATCAGGCTCGACCGTATGCCCTAAATGCGATTGCGGATTCCCTTCTGATCGACCGCAAGGAAATCGAGCGGGTTCTTGCTGAGGGAACTGCGGAGGAACTACGGGCGCATTTGGGTCAATACACGAAGGCGCAACTCAAACCGCTTCATATTCGTAACGAGCAGGCCATCTGCTTCCGGTTCTTTCCAGATGAGCAGGTAGCAACGGGCTCATCTCAGGGGTAGACCCGGCGCGCTACTCAGCGGCGAAGCTGACGACCCGACCGGGCTGGAAGCTTTCTTCCTTACCCGTCTCCGCGTTCGTGAAGACAACGAACGGCTGTCCTTCTTTCGATGCCACCGCAAGCATGGCGCTTATCGTGCTCGGGTCGTCGTTCACCCGAACGTCCGTCGTCGTTCCACCTGCGGCCCGCAGTTTGAGCACCGTCGGCATTGCATCTCCTTTGGTCGATTGCTCGACCGATCCTATGACGTGGGGTAGCTCCTCACTGAAAATGAGGTATCCATGTTTCCGCTAGATCCGCAAACCCGCTTGGCTACTGGTCCTGCGAGTTTCGCCAACCCCTCCTAGCCCTCCAGCCGCCGTAGCACCTCGTCGAAGCCGCCCGTCTGCGATTCGATCAGTCGCGCCGCGATCTCCACTTCCCAGAACTTGGCGCCGGCAATCCACGCCTGGCTGAGGTAGTTCCAGGTCGCGAGCGTGGTGCCGACGGTGGTGTTGAGGTCGGCAGCGAGGCTTTCCATCAGATCCTGGAGCTCGTCCTGCATGCCGAGGATGACCGGGCCCGAGTCGCTCTGTCCCATCTTCGTCTCCACCATCACCGCATGCCCCGTGCGGATGCCGAAGAACCAGGCGTCGTGGAGGTACGTCTCGAGCTCTGACAGCTGCTGGTCGTCGAGGTCCAGGGTCTCGGCGCTCTCCTGGGCGAGAGGCTTCAGGTCGTGCTCCTTCGCGCTCTGAACCGCAGCCGACAAGCTGTCGCCACCAAGAGACATGAACCGCCAATCTAGATAACTAGATTTAATCGAGTATGCCTATTTGTACTACGGCTCTCGCCTGAGTGCAAGCCACGAAAAGGGGCGGCCCGAAGGCCGCCCCTTTGATTCCTCGCCGGCTGTAGGCCGGCTCAGACCCTGTTCCTCAGGTGCCGGTGCAGGTCCGGAGGATGGTCGCCGGCCCTGCCTGGGTGCCGTCGGAGAACTTGCCGGTGGCCTTCGCCTGCAGCTTGCCATCGGGGCATTTCGCCGTCAGGACGCCCTTCTTGTTGATCTTCAGGCTGAACGACTTCACCGAGCCGCTGCCGCCGGCGATTTTCGGGATCGTCGCAACGGTTTTCAGCCCGTAACGTCCGTTGTGGACTTTCTTGATTTTCAGGGTGGTTACGATCGCCCCGGTCACCGGCGCCGAGAAGTAGGCGTGGATGAAGAGGGTGGTCGTGCCGCCGCTGAAGCCGCCGTTGACGACGAGCAGCTTGCTGTTGACGTTAATCGGTTTCTGTTCGGGGAACTGAACCTCTACGGTCGTCGTGCCGGTCCCGATGATCGACTTCCCGCACGCCTTTTCAGCCGCCTTGGTGTCGCGGGACTGGAGCTGCCCGGACTTGCAGACCGGAATACCCTTGACGTTGATCGCGCCGTTCTTGTCCGTTTCGACGATCGTTTCCGTCAGCGCCGGCGGATGGGTGCCGTCTTTGGTCGCGATCTTGCCTTCCGCGGTAAGCGTGATCGGAGCAAGCTTCTTCTTCGGCAGCTTGGTGGGGCTGAAACCGCCGTTGAAGGTGAATACGAGATTGCCGGCTTCGACCGTCACCGGTTTGTTGGCCCCGGTGGCGATGCCTGCCACGCTGACGGCAATCAGCGCCGCAATGGCCATCGTCAACATCAGGTACTTGCGCATATCCCTATATCTCTCCTTTGCGGCCTGCCCGTCCCGGGTCCGATGCCGTCAGAACTTTTGGTCTCCAGCAGGTCAACCTACCACCCCCGCCTTTTTCGTAAACCCGCCGGTATGCGGAAAGGAGCGGCCGATCGAGGGTTACGAGCGGATTCTCGTGAGCCGCACCCGCTCGCGCTCGGCGGTAGCGCCTTCGGCGCCGAGAAACGGCAGCGTGACCCAGAACATCAGGTCCGGAAGGCGACTGGGAAGGCGGGTGGCGGCTCCGTGAAGGATCTCGCTGTAGAGGAGCTCGTTGACCCCGCCGGCGACCGCGATCGAGGTGATGCCGGGGAGTTCGACCGAGGTCTCAGAGCGCCCCGACTCGAGGAGGCCGGTGAACTGACGGAGGGCGGAGTCACGCCGGGTGAGCGCCTTCGGCCCGGCCGCCAGTACCTCGACAATCGCGAATCGCGCCTCCGCCGGGTGCTGGGAGAGGTGCTCGAGCAGCACCTCGAGAGCCATGCAGACGCGCTCGGCCCAGGGCGCCCCGGGCTTCGACTCAAATGCGTTGGTCGCCTCCCCCAGGAGATTGTCGAGGAGCACGTCATAGGTGGCAAGGAAGCAGTCCTCCTTGCTGTCGAAGAGCTCGTAGAAGGTCTTGCGGGAGACGCCGGCGACTCCGATCACGTCGACGACGCGCGTTTCCGGATAGCCGCGCTCGGAGACGACCTCGATCATCGCCTGGTGGATACGGTTGCGCTGGGACTGGGTCACCGCCTCCCTCGGCAAACCGTGCCTTCCCCGGGGCAGCCGCCCGCTTAACTTTGCGGAGCGTCTAATGGAGGCCACGGACAGACTGTAGACCAGCACCGCGACCGGTGGGGTTTTTTTATCTAACGGTGTGGAGCTACCCGCTCAGGAGTCAAGCCAGATGACCTGCTCGCGGTCGGGGCCGACGCCGACGAGCCGGATCGGCACACCGACGAACTCCGAGATGAAGGTGAGGTAATCGCTCGCCTCCGGGGGCAGGTCCGAGGGCTCCCGGCAGGCGCTGAGGTCGAGATCGAAGCCGGGCAGCTCTTCGTACTCGGGTGTGGCCGAGTGCAGGATCGACTGGTGGTAGGGAAAGGTGTCGAGAACAGCGCCCTCCTTCGAGCGGTAGCGCACCGCCAGGCGCAGCGGCCCGATGCCGCTGAGCACGTCGAGCTTGGTGATCGCCAGCGCGTCGAGGCGGTTGATCCGCACCGCGTAGCGGAGTGCGACCAGGTCCATCCAGCCGCAGCGACGGCGCCGCCCGGTCGTCGTCCCGAACTCGTGGCCGCGCTGCAGCATCTGCTCGCCGACGTCGTCGAAGAGCTCGGTCGGGAACGGGCCGGCGCCGACGCGGGTGGCGTAGGCCTTGGCGATGCCCCACACCTCGTCGATGTCCTTGGGGCCGATGCCGGCACCCACGGTCGCCGCGCCGGCAATCGGGTTGGACGAGGTGACAAAGGGATAGGTGCCGTGGTCGAGGTCCAGCAGCGTCGCCTGGGCGCCCTCGAAGATCACCGTCTCGCCGCCGTCGAGCGCCTCCCAGCAGAGGCGGGCGGTGTCGGCGATGTGCGGCTCGAGCCGGTGGCCGAAGTTGATGTGTTCCTCGACCATCGTGTGAAGGTCGAGGCGGGGGTCGGGGACGCCGAGGGCGCCGTCGCCCGGCTTCGCGTCCTCGCCGGCCTCCTTCAGCTGCTTGCGGCGCTGGACCGAGAGTTCGCGCAGCGCCTGCTGCTTGGGCTCCAGCGCGGCGCGGATCTTCGTCCGCAGGATCTTCTCGTCGAGCAGGTCCTGGACCCGGATCCCCAGCCGCAGGGCCTTGTCGGCGTAGCAGGGCCCGATTCCGCGTCGGGTGGTGCCGATCGAGAGCTTCCCCAGCTTGGTCTCGCCGGCCGAGTCGAGCAGCACGTGGTAGGGCATGATCAGGTGGGCGTTGGCGGAGAGGCGCAGGTTGTTGACGCTCACCCCCGCCCGTTTCAGCCCGTCGATCTCGCCCAGAAGGACACGCGGATCGACGACGACGCCGTTGCCGATTACGCAGGTCTTGTCGGCGTGGAGGATCCCCGAGGGGATGAGGTGGAACTTGAACTCCTCGCCGCCGCGGACGATCGTGTGGCCGGCGTTGTTGCCGCCCTGGAAACGCACGATCGTGGTAGCGCGCTCGGCGAGCAGGTCGACGACCTTGCCCTTGCCCTCGTCGCCCCACTGGGCGCCGACTATGACCACGCCTGGCATGCCGCGGGGGATTCTGACGGTCCGGCCCGGCGGACGTGTTGCGCCTGATCAGCCCGCAGCGCGGGCCCGGTACCGGTGGTCGGGACCGAACAGCGGCAACGGGTCCCCGCAGATCTCGATCAGGCGGGAGATCGTGCGACGGCCGATCTGGTCCTCGAGCTGCTGCTGACCCTCGTCGATGATCTCGCCCGCCGCGTTGCTGGTCACCAGCATCGGCCGCTGGTTCTCGTAGCGCTCGTTGACGACCGCGTAGAGCTGCTCGACGACCCAGTCGGTGCGCCGCTCGGAGCCGAGGTCGTCGATGTAGAGGAGGTCTACCGAGGTGACCCGCTCGAAGAATCGGGCGTATGCGTTCTCCTGCTCGGCTTCCTGGTAGGTCTGGCGGATCCGGGTCAGGAGCTTCGGCGTGAAGTAGATGCCCACCGTCTTGCCCGCCTTCAGGGCTTCGGAGGCGATCAGCATGCCGAGCGTCGTCTTCCCGGTCCCGGTCCCACCCATGAACCAAAGCCCCTTCCCCCGGGCCAGGTTCTCGTCGAGGTTCTGGATATAGCTGCGCGCCTCTTGGACCGCGAGGCGCGCCGTCAGGTCCCGCGCCATGTCTGAGACCGGCGGGCGGTCGAACGAGACCCCGCGGTAGCGGGCCGGGATCGACGAAGCGACACCGCGGCTGCGGCCGCGGCTGAGCCGCTCGCCGCGGCACTCGCACGGCCGCGCGACGTCCTCCGGCCCGAGGATCCAACCGGAGCCGTCGCAGACGCCGAGCGGGCAGGCCTGTTCGCGGAAGGGCTCGGAGCGGGCGATCGCCGGCATCAGAAGTCAGGGCCCGCCGTGGCGGCGTCCTCGAACGGCGGCGCTTCGCCGGCCGGCTGCTCGATCGGCGGTTCGGTGTGCGCGTGGTCGGCGAATTTGGGATAGCGGTCGAGGAAGACCAGTTTCCTGGTCCCGATCGGGCCGTTCCTATGCTTGGCGATGATCAGGTCGGCGAGGCCGTCGGGCTCCTCCTCGGGGTCGCGGTAGTAGTCCTCGCGGTAGAGGAAGGCGACGACGTCGGCGTCCTGCTCGATCTGCCCGGACTCGCGCAGGTCGGAGAGCTGCGGCTTCGGCGGCGTCCGCTGCTCGGGCGCGCGCGAGAGCTGCGAGATCGCCACCACCGGCACCTCCAACTCGCGGGCGAGGATCTTCAGCCCGCGGCTGATCTGGCCCACCTGCTCGACCCTGTTGGCGCGGTGGTCGTCGGAGCGCATCAGCTGGATGTAGTCGAGGATGATGACGCCGAGGCCGCCGCGCTCCTGTTCCTGGGCGTGCAGCCGCCGCGCCTTCGCCCGCAGGTCGAGGATTCCGAGGTCTGAGGAGTCGTCGAACCACAGCGGCGCCTCTTCAAGCTCGTTGCAGGCGCGCAGCACTTTGGGCCAGTCGCGTTTGGAGACCTGGCCCTTGCGTAGTTTGTCGCCGGAGATCCGCGCCCGGCAGGCGATGAACCTCTGCGCCAGCTCGACCTCGGACATCTCGAGCGAGAAGAAGGCGACCGGGAGCCCGCGCTTGACGGCGACGTTTTCGGCGATGTTGGCGACGAGCGCGCTCTTGCCCATCGCCGGACGGGCGGCGACGATGATCAGGTTGCCGGGCTGGAAGCCGCCGGTGATCGCGTCGACGTCGCGGAAGCCGGAGGGGGTGCCGGTCAGCTCGGTCTCGCCGGTGGACAGCTTCTCGAGCCGGTCGACCTCGTCGTGGAGGATGTCGGCGAGGAGTTTGAAGTCGCTCGCCTGCTCCTTGTGGGCGACTTCGAAGAGCAGTTTCTCCGCTCGCTCGGAGAGCTCGCGCGGTTCGCCGTCGCGCTCGTTGACCCAGCCCTGGATCTCTTGGCCGGCCCCGAGGAGCCGTCGCAGCAGCGAGTTCTGCTGGACGATCTCCGCGTAATGCTTGGCATTGGCGGCGGCCGGGACCTTCGCCGCCAGCTCGGAGATGTAGTGCCGACCCCCGCCCGCGTCGATCTTGTTGCGCTGGGTCAGCGCCTCGCTGACACTGAGCTCGTCGACCGGCTGGGAGGCCGCATAGAGATCGTGGACGGCATCGAAGATCTCCTTGTGCTTGTCGAGGTAGAAGTCCTCGCGGTGCAGCTTCACCTCGTCGATCACCCGCGTCAGCACCGACTCGGAGACGAGCATCGCGCCGAGCACCGATTCCTCGGCCTCGATGTTCTGGGGTGGGACGTGGGTGGTGGGGGGTTGCGGCATGGATCTACCTAGGTTTGAACCGAAAAACGTTGGCAACGCCCTCGGACGGCTAGAAAACCAGACATGGACTACTGCCGCAGGGGGGTTGCCTGCAATTAGCGACGCGCGGAGATCTGGCCTTCAGGAAAAGAGCGGGATTTAGGTAGAAGCGTCGCTCAGCACCGCTGCGGTGAGCCGTAGGGGTCCTTCAGGCCCTGAACCTCTCTCGTCGGTCAGATACAGCTCTATTCCCTCGCGCAGGGAGTCGATCAGCTCGTCGAGCGTCGTACCGGCGGCGAAGCAGCCGGGAAGAGCGGGCACATCGGCCCAGTAGGAGCCATCTTCCAGCCGGATGTTCGCCGTGATCTCCACGCTCAGATCAGCCTCGCGAGTCATCTTAGACCCGCTTGTCGCAGGATCGCCGCGCTCAAACCTCGGGAGTAGTCGCATCCCCGGTGGGCCGGAAGAGTGATCGGCCTGTTCCCTTCTTTGACCATCTTCACCTGATGCTTCCCTCCCCTTACCCGTGTCCACCCCTTCTCTTCCAGCAGCTTGATCGCGATCTTCTGGTTGAGCGTTCGCACCCCTTGATCGTTCAGGGGTCAGCGCACGGGTGGCGCGCAGAAAGAAAATCTTCAGCAGCGGAAATCCCGCAGAACTGGAACTCAGGCGCCGGCAGTTCCGAAAGACAGCTGGTGATGATGCGCCGGCGGGATCAACCCCTCCTGCTCCTGGCGGACCTCGCCGCGGCGGAGCATGCGCAGGGTGAGGATCGCGATGCTGAGGATCGCCGTGGCGCCGAGGCTGAGCTGGACGCTGAGCAATCCTTCGCGACTCCAATAGACGTCACGGAGGTCGAGCAGGAGGGCCGCCTCGTCGAAGGTGAGGCCGAACCCGGCGCCCATCGGGACGGCCAGCCACTGCTCGAGCTCGTCGTTGTCGGTAAGCAGGGCCGCGGTCCCGGAGCCGAAGGCGATCAGGATGCCGGGAACGAAGTGGTGGATGTGTCGCCCACCGACGCTGACGTTCCTGAAGGGGCCGCGGCCGTCGCGGATCGCCCAGGTCGACAGCCTCACCAGGGCGAACGAGCCGAGGAAGCCCGCGAGCAGATTGAAGAGGACCGTTTCGTAGCGGGGAGCCTCTTCATAACCACGAACGGCGACTCCGACGGTGTCGGCCGCCGCGGCGGGCGCCGATTCGAGCAGGGCTTCCGGATCGTGGGCCTCGCCCGCCCTCCGCGCGAACATACGGCTGAACTGGCCGACCAGGACGGCGCCGGCGGCGGCGAGGGCGACTCCGGCGAGCCCGACCGTCGCCCGCTCGGAGCGAACCCAACCGGCCCTGCGACGGCGAGGAAGGACTACTTCTCCTCGCTGATGATCGTCTTGACGGCGGCAGTGGTGCCGTCTTTGAGCTGAATCTCGACCATAAAGGTGCCGAGTTCGCGCAGTGGCTGCTCGAGCTGGATCTGTTTTTTGTCCACCCGCAGGTCGCGTGCCTCGCGGAGGGCGTCGGCGATCTCTTTCGGCCCGACGGACCCGAACAGCTTGCCGTCCTCGCCGGCGCGCTGGTGGATCGTCAGCACCGTCTTCGAGAGCAGCCCGGCGGCTTCCGTTTCGCGCTCGAGCCGGGCGGCCTCTGCCTTTTCGGCCGCCTCCATCCGCCGCTTGGCCTCCTCGAGCGCTCCGGCGGTCGCCGGCTGGGCCAACTTGCGCGGGACCAGGTAGTTGCGCAGGTAGCCGGGGGCGACGTCGACGACGTGGCCGCGCTCGCCGAGCGAATCGACGTCCTGCAACAGGATCGCCTGCGCCATCAGCGCTCTCCGACGTAGGGAAGCAGGGCGATTTCGCGCGCCCGCTTCACCGCCACCGAGAGCTGACGCTGGTGACGGCGGGAAAGTCCGGTGACCCGACGCCCGCGCGTCTTCCCCTTGTCGGAGAGGAAGCGTCGCAGCAGGTTCAGGTCCTTGTAGTCGACGACCTCGGAGTTGACGCGCGTGTATTTGCGCGGCCGGGCACGATCGGCACCCCGCCTGCCACCGCGGCGCCCTCCGTTACGAGATGAAGTCTCGGTTGCTCTAGCCATCGGCGCGAGATGCTACAGACCTGACGGTCCCAGAGGTCGTCAGGCGGCGTCCTCAGTCGCTTGCGTGCGGAGCACGCGGCGCTCCTTGCGTCCTGGCCTGGCGACCTCTGGGACTCGTCAGGTGAGAATCAGAACGGAATATCGTCTTCCTGTCCGCCCCCGCCCCCGCCGCCCGACGGGGCGCCGCTGAAGTCGGACATGTCGGCGGGAACGTCGCTCTGCGGACTGAACCCGCCGCCGTTGCCGTTGCCACCACCACCGGCGCCGTCACGGGAACCGAGGAATTGGACCGTGTTGGCGACGATCCGCACCGCCTGCCGTTTGCCGCTGCCGTCTTTGGCCTCCCACTCGCTCCAGTCGAGGCGACCTTCGACCGCGACCGGCCGACCCTTGGCGAGGTAGTTGGCGCAGTTCTCGCCCTGCGCACCCCAGACGGTGACGTCGAAGTAGTTCGCCTTGTCCACCCAGTTGCCACTTTGGTCTTTGCGGCGGCTGTTGACCGCGACCCGCAGGTCGCAGACAGCGGTCCCACCACCGGTATGACGCAGCTCCGGATCCCGGGTCAGATTCCCGGTGACGACCACCACGTTCACGTTCGAAGCTGCCAATGCACTCACTCCTTACCCGTTCGCTTATCTGGTGTCCCAGTCTAAGGAGGAGCCCGGCTCTATTCGCCCCCTTCGGACGGGGGTTCCCGCAAACAGCGAGCCGCGCCGGCCGCGCTACTCGTCGTCGGACTCGGGGGCGCCGTCGTCGCCGCGGTCCTCGCGGGCTCCGGCGGCGGTGCGCTCGCGCGGTCCCGGGGCGGCGGTCACGGCGGGCGGGACGATCACCGGTGCGTCGGGATCGACCTTGAAGATGCGGAAGCGGAGGACGCCGTCGGCGATCTTCAGATTGTGGTCGAGCGAATCGAGCAGGTCGCTCGGAGCCTCGAATCGCATCCAGCGGTAGTCCGCCTCGGTGCGATGGTTGATTTCGTAGGCCATCTTCCGCAGGCCCCAGGAGTTCTCGTGCTTGAGGCTGCCTTTGGCCTCGATCTGCCCACGCGCATCTTGCGCCAGAGCGTCGCGCGCGGGGGCGTCAAGTTGGGGGTCCAGCATCAGGACCAGCTCGTATTCGCGTGGTGCTGCCAAAACGGCGAAGGACTATAGCGGCGGGAAGAGCCCAGCGACCGCTCGCACCCACCTCTAGCGCGGGGCGAACTCCTCGGAGCCGTCGCCGGGAGGTGCCGGGGGAGGGGGAGGCGGTGGCGGGGCGGGGGCCGGGGGCGGTTCGAAAGTGACCGGCGGCGGGGAAGCCGGAGCCGCCGCCGCACTTTCGACGGGCCCGTACCGTGGTTCCCCCTTTGGTCGCCGCGACGACCTGCTGCCGATCGCGTCAACCGCAGCGAATCCCGTGGTTCCTTTCGGACGCATCGCGTCCGGTTCGAAGCGCAACCTCGGCGGCGGCTCCGCGTGCGGGACGGCCAGCGGCAGCCCTACGTCCTCGGCCAGCGGCGGTGGCGGCGGAGGACGCAGGAGGCTCGGTAGAGCCTGCAGGGCGAAAAGGACCACGGCGACGATTACCGCCGCCTTGCCCAACCCGATCCAGTTGAAACGCACCGCGCGCACCTCCACCTAAGCGGGCGAGAGGCGCGGGTTCTCCCCCTAGCTAGGAGGGATTGGCAGTCGCCTGACGGGCTGCTTCGATGTCCTGCAGTTGGTCGTCTACCCAGTCGCCTGGGTTGCGGGAGAAGATGATCTCCCTCAGCCCCTCGGCCCATTGCCGCTTCTGCTCGGGATCCATCGTCAACGCCCGGTAGATCGCGTCGGCCTGCTCCTGGATGTCGAAAGGGTTGACCGAGAGCACGTAGTCGAAGAGCTCGTGATGGGAGCCGGTGTTCTCGGACAGCATCAGCACCCCATCGCGGGTGTTGACCGCCGGCGCCTCCTTGGCGACCAGGTTCATCCCGTCGAAGAGCGAGTTGACCATCAGCAGGTCGAAGTGCTTGTAGCGGGCTACCGCGTCGTAGAAGTTCTCGTAGATCTTCAGGTCGATCGGCATCCAGTCGGTGGTCCCGTGGCGGTGGTTGACGACGGCGACCAGGGCCTCGATCCGCTCCAGATACTCGGCGTACGCGGGCACGTCCTGGCGCGACGGCTGCAGGTGAGCGATGAAGGTGACCTTTTCGCGGAACTCGGGGTGCTGGGTGAGGAAGGTGTCGAAAGCGGTGAAGCCGCGCAGCACGTTCTTCGAGAGGTCGGCGCGGTCGACGCGGATGATCAGGTGCTGGCGGCGCCGCTCCAGAACCTCGCGCTCGGCCTCGGCGACCTCGGGAGAGGCCGCCGCGCGCTCCAACCGTTGCGCATCGATCCCGAGCGGATAGGCGCGCGCGATCGTCCTGCCGCGCGGGTGGCGCACTTCGGCCGCGTGGTAGTCGACCTCGACGCCGTCCAGCAGCTCGTCGCAGCAGCGCAGGAAGTTGATGCAGTAGGCATGGGTGTGGAAGCCGATGATGTCGTTTGCCAGCATGCCCTCGTAGATCGCCCCGCGGATTCGCGTCGGCAGGATCCGCCAGCTGTCCGGCTGCGACCAGGGGATGTGGACGAAGTGGTGGAGGAAGGCGTCGGGCCGTCCGGCGCGGATCATCCCGGGGGCGGTATAGAGGTGGTAGTCGTGGAGCATCACCAGCGGCTTCTCCTGCCCCTCGATCTCGTCCAGGACCGCGGCGGCGATGTCCTGGTTGACCGCCTGGTAGCCGTAGTCCCAGGCGTCGATCTCCTCCTGGCGGATGTCCGGCGCGTTGGAGATGTCCCAGAGGTAGTGCTGGATGAACCAGAGGATCGGGTTGGCGATCACGTTGTAGAAGCCGTCGTAGGCGTCGGGGTCGCTGCCGACCAGGCGCACCCGGTAGTCGATTCCGTCGAGCTTCTGCTCGATCGGACCTCCTGCCTCCTCGGAGGCGGCGACGTCCTCGTCGGTCATCGCCGAGGCGATCCAGAGAGCTTCGCGGTGGGAGACGAGCCCCGAGAGCGCGGTTACGAGGCCGCCGCCGCCGCGACGGACCGTCCGCCGGCCGTTCTCGTCGCTGTCGAACTGCAGCGGACCTCGGTTCGAGACGATGATCAGCGGCGAGGAGCTCACGCCGAAGAGACTACGGGGTACGGCAGGGCCGCTAGCCGTCGAGATCGTCGAACAGCTTCAGCCAGTCGCGCAGCAGTCTCGGGGTGAGGAACTGGCGCCTGGCGTGCTCCTTGCCCTCGCGGCCGAGCTGCTTGCCGAGCCCGGGATCCTCGAGGATCTCCAGGCAGCGTTCGGCGCATTGCTCGGGTGAGTCGACTAGGTAGCCGCTGATCCCGTCCTCGATCTGCAGCGGGATTCCGCCGACGTTTCCGGCGATCGTCGGTCGCCCCTTCCAGAGCGCCTCGGTGACCGTCAGCCCGAAGCCCTCGCGGATCGACTTCTGGAGGCAGATGTCCGACTGCGACTGGAAGGCATTGACCTCGATCGCGCCGACGTTGTTGAGATTGCTGAGGATTTTGATGTCCTCGTCGCCGTCGGCGTATTCGAAGGTTTTCTGGAAGTACTCCATCCCCTCGGGATCGTCGGTGGCCATCGAGCCGACCATCGCCAACTGCGCCTCCGGCACCTTCTCGGTCACCTGGCGGTAGGCGTCGATGACGCCGATCGGGTCCTTCCACGGGTCGAAGCGGGAGACCTGGGTGATCAGCGGCCGGTCGACGTCGATGCCGAACTGGCGGCAGACGAAGGCGGCGTCCTCGGGCGAGAAGGCCATGTTCTTCGGCGAGAGCGGGTCGATCGCCGGCGGCACGATCCGCACCTCCTCGCGGTGCTTGCCCATCCCGTCGGGAACGTACTTCTCCATGTGCCAGACGCTTGCGTCGTACTCTTCGATCATCGGCAGGAGGCGGGCGATCGGCGCCGGGTTCGGCGTCGAGAGGTCGATGTGGCAGCGCCAGATCCAGTTGCCGCCCTTCTCTTTCGCGCCGCGGAGCAGGCCGATCGGTTGCGGATCGTGGACGATGACGACGTCCCACTCGCCCTGCAGGCCCTCGGCGTTGATCTGGTTGATTTCGTCGAAGATCTCCCACTGTTCGTCGCTCAGGGTCTCCTCGGCGCCCTGCAGCGAGTTATGGAGGAGCTTGGTGGCGTTGTAGAACTCTTCCTTGCCGAAGATCACGTGCCAGTGAGCATCGAGACCAACGTCCCGCATCAGCGGCACCAGCGTGTAGAGGATCTCCGAGACGCCGCCGCCGAAGGCGGTGGCGCTGACGTGCAGCACCCGCTTGCCTTTGAGCGGCTCGGCAAGCCGGCGGATCTGCTCCGTCAGCTCTTTGCCGACGATGTGGGTGTAGTCGGTGAGGGTCTTGTGGCCGAGGGCGACTTCCTGAAGCAAGGCCAGAGTTCTACACGGATGTGCGGCGACGTGATGTCCAGCCGCCGCCGGCGTCAGCCGCCGGAGGGACTGTCGGGCCGCCTGCCCAGTTTCAGCTGGACCTCTTTGCGCTGGTTGTCCCGGAGAATCGTCACCGTCACGACTTCGCCGGGCTGGTAGGCGGCGATCACTTCACCGAGGTCGTTGGGGCTGACGATGTCGTGGCCGTCCACCTGCAGGATCACGTCGCCGCCGGTCTGGTACTGCGCTGCCTGGAAGCGGAGCTTGTCGTTGCCGCCTGCGATGCCGGCTTCCTCGGCCGGGCCACCGGCCACGACTTCGGAGACGAGGCCGCCGAACGTGGTGTCGAGGCCGAGCTTGCGCGAGAGCTGCGGATAGAGCGCCTGGCTGGAGACGCCGATGTAGGCGTATTCGGCCTCGCCGTCTTCGCGCAGCTGCGCGATCGAGCGCTTCACGGCCGAGATCGGCACCGCGAACCCGACGCCGTCGTTGGCGCCCGAGTTCGTCTCGATCTGCTGGTTGATCCCGACGACATGAGCGCCCGCGTCGAGCAGCGGCCCGCCGGAATTGCCGGGGTTGATCGAGGCGTCGGTCTGGATCGCGCCGAGGATTTCGAACTGGGTCAGCGACTGGACCGCACGGTCTGCCGCCGAGACCACCCCGACGGAAAGCGACTGCTGCTCCCCGAACGGGTTGCCGATCGCGGCGACCGGTTGGCCGACGTGAAGGTCGTGGTCGTCGCCGAGCTCGAGCGGATGCAGGTCGAGACCCTTCGGCGCGATCTGCAGTAGAGCGACGTCGGCGAAGGGATCGAAGCCGACGATCTCGGCGGGGACGACGTTGCGATCCGGGAAGGCGACGTAGACCTGGTCCGCCGGCTTGCGCTCGCCGCTGGATTCGTCGGTGACGACGTGGGCGTTGGTGACGATTTCGCCGTCGGTGTTGAGGACGAAGCCCGAGCCTTCGGCTGCTCCGGCGGAGCCGAAGACCGAGCGGATCGTCACCACTCCCGGCGCCGCCCGTTCGAACACTTCGCGGGCGTCGAACCCTGGGCTAGAGGCCTCGATCGCGACCTGGGGCTGCTCCGTCGGCCTCGTTACCTGGGCGGATTCACCTCCAGGGCCTGCCTCACCGGCGTTGTCGCCTGAGCCGCAGCCGGCGAGCAACCCCAAGGAGAGAAGTAGGGCCAGGATCAGCCCGACTCGCCTCACGAGCCCGCCTTGACCGGCGCCCGCAGCGGACGCTGGGGTGAGGCCTCCCGGGCGCCCGGGGGGAGGTCCAGCGTGAATGCGGTGAAGCGGCGGCTGGAGCTGATCGTGATCTCCCCGTTCATCCGCTGGGCGAGCTCGGAGGCGATCGCCAGTCCAAGCCCCGAACCACCGGCCTTGTCGGCCGTGTAGAAGCGCTCGAAGATCCGCTTCTGCACGCGTTGCGGAATCCCCGATCCGCTGTCGGAGACGGTGAGCTCGGCGCGGCCTTTGGCGGAGTAGGTGGTCACGGTGACGTCGGTGCCCTCGGCAGTGTGGGTGAGAGCGTTGTCAAGCAGGATACGGATGATCTGCCGGACCCGATCAGGGTCACCGAGCGCAACCGCCGATTGCGTGGGCGTGCGCAGCTGCAATCGCGAGCCGCGGAGTTCGGCGCGTGCGCCGAACTCCTTCGTCACCTCCCGTGCCAGCCCCGTGAGGTCGACGGTGCTCGCCCGCATGACGACCGCGCCGGCGTCGAGTTGGGAGAGGTCGAGGAGGTCGGTGGTCAGCTTCGTCAGCCGCTCGATCTGCTGGCGCATCGTCCGCACGAACTCGGCCCGCTCCTCGGGGCTCGGGTCCTCGTCTTCCAGCAGCTCGACGAAACCCCCGAGGCTGAAGATCGGCGTCCGCAGCTCGTGCGAGGCGTTGGCGATGAACTGCTTGCGGGCGCTGTCGAGCTCGGCCAGCCGCCGCTGCATCTCGTTGAAGGTGCGGGCGAGCGGCCTGAGGGGGCCGACCGAGTCGACGGGGATCTTCGTTTCGAAGTTCCCGTCCGCGACTTTGCGAGCGGCCTCCTGGAGCCGCTTTATGTTGTTGGTGTAGGTCCGGACATAGCTTCGGCCGATCATGGTCACGATCAGGCCCACGATCGCGCCGCCGACCAGGATTTGGACCTTGACCGAGCCATCGTGGATGGCGGCCATGCCGATCGCAACCGTGTAGAGGTAGATGACCTCGGCGGCTACGGCCGCGATCACGATCCAGGTGATCGTGATGCGAACGCCGATGAAGGGAACCCTGAGCCGTCGCACCGGCGTTACTCTCGGAAGCGGTAGCCGACCCCGCGCACCGTGAAGAGGTAATCGGGCTCCTTCGGATCGCGCTCCAGCTTCTCGCGCAGGTGGCGGATGTGGACGTCGACGGTGCGCGGATCGCGGTAGTCGGAGTCGCCCCAGACGTGCTCGAGCAGGGTCTCGCGGGTGAGGACGCGGCCCGGCGAGCGGGCGAGGGCGCCGAGGATCTCGAACTCGACGTAGGTGACTTTCACCTCGTCGCCGTCCAGGGTAACCATGCGGCGATCGAAGTCGATCGTCAGGTCCTCGCACTCGATCGCCCCGCCCTCGCTCGTCTCGCCCCCCATCCGCGAGCGCCGTAGCGCGGCTTTGACGCGGCTGCGGAACTCCCGCATCGAGAAGGGCTTGGTGATGTAGTCGTCGGCTCCGACCTCGAGGCCGGCGACCTTGTCGGTCTCGCTGCCTTTGGCGGTCAGCATGATGATCGGGACCTGGCTGCGCGAGCGCAGTTGGCGGCAGACTTCGACCCCGTTCAGCTGGGGCAGCATCAGGTCGAGGATGACCAGGTCGAAGCGCCCTTCCTCGAAGCGCCGCAGGGCTTCGTTGCCGTCGAGGGCGGAGGTTACGTGGTAGCCGTCCTTGCGCAGCGGGTAGCTGAGCAGCGTCTGAATCGACTGCTCGTCGTCCACCAAGAGGATGCGCGCGGAACCGTTCGGCACAGGCTCAAGGGTAGTCGCAGGCGCGGTTTGGACGCATGTGCGAGTACCAAGAACTAAGGATCTGGGTGTCGAGGCCGATAATGACCGCGAAGGCCATGGAAGCCCACGAACTTAAATCTCTGGTTGAGGCCGGTTCCTACAAGCCGGACCCCGCACAGGTCGCAATCGCGATGCTCAGCCGTCGTGGCGTTCGCGAGCTGCTGACCGGGTTCCACGCTACGGCTCGGCCAGGTGGTCAAACCCCCCGGTCTCGAGCAGCCCACCCCCGGGCAGCCTGATCTCAAGGCCCTCTCCCGCCACGACCTTGCCGACCGGGGTCAGCGTGGTTTCGGCAGCCTTGCCGACCGCATCGCACGCGTCGGCGAGCCTGTCCGCGGGCAGCGCCGCGAGCAACTCGTAGTCCTCGCCCCCGGAGACCGCAAGCTCGAGAGGATCGCGCGCGGCCGCCCTGGCGACCTCGGCAACCCCGCTCGCCAGAGGAAGGGCACCGGCGTCGATCCGCAAGGCGACGCCGCCGGCGCGAGCTAGATGGCCGGCATCGCCGGCGAGCCCGTCGCTGAGGTCGATCATCGCCCCGGCCCCTGCCTGGGCAAGGGCGCGGCCGCTGCGCAGGCGGGGCATCGGATCGAGTTGTCGAGCGCGCAGGTGCGAAGCGGTGTTCTCGGGCACGACACCGGCCAGGTCGGGGAACTCGAGCAGGAGCCGCCCCGCCGCCGCCGCCCCGATCTCCCCCGTGAGGACGAGGAGGTCGCCGGGTTCGGCGCCGCCTCGGGTCACGAGGTCCTCTACCGCGGGCGCGTGCCCGACCACCGTGACCGCCAGCGTCAGGGCTGGCGCCCGGGTCACGTCACCGCCGGCAAGGGTGGTTGCGGTCTCCCCGGCGAGCTCGAGCAGGCCGTCGAGGAGGGCGAGGAAGTCCTCCTCGCCGAGGTCGGTGGGGGCTCCGAGGACTACATATGCCTCACCCGCTTCGGCGCCCATCGCGGCCAGGTCGGAGAGGGCGGTGGCGAGCGCCTTGCGCCCCACGGTGCGCCACTCGGCCTCGCCGCGGCGGAAATGAACCCCCTCCACGATCGCGTCGACCGAAGTCGCCGTTGCTCCGCCCGGAACGGTGACCGCAGCATCGTCGCCGCTGCCGAGTTTTACCTTGGGACCGTCTTTCGGCAGCCGCTCGCGCAGCTTTGCCAATAACTCGAACTCGCCCATCACCCGACTATTCCAAACAGGTGGCTACTAAGGTGCGCACGGACGTGGAGAGCCGCCAACCATTCCTCCATCGCGTAGGCGAGGCCGGATCTCGGGTCGGGAAGAAGCCGCCCCGCAGCCGCAAAGTCCGCCTCGCCCTCCAGATCGGCCTCGCCGTGCTGATCTTCGGCTTCCTCGTGCTGACGGTCATCGACCAATGGTCGGAGATCAAGAACGAAGGGGTGCACTTCCACGTCGGCTGGCTGGTCCCGGCGATCGTCATCCTCCCGGTCTTCTTCGTCCTCAGCGCCTATGGCTGGGACCTGACGCTGCGGTTCCTCGGCTACCGGATCGGGTTCGGCCGGGCCCAGGTGGCCTGGGGGCAGCCGTTGCTCGCCCGCTACGTGCCCGGCAGCGTCCTCTACGTGCTGGGACGCCTGCTGCTCTCGGAACGGGCCGGAATCCCGCGCCGGACCACGATCGCGAGCATCGTCTACGAACAGGCGGTATCGGCCACCTCGGCGATCATCGTCGCCTCCTACTTCATCATCAAGCACCCCGACCTCCAAGGCCAACCGTGGCGGTGGGGGGTGCTGCTGCTGATCCCCGCCGCGATCGCCGTGCTGCACCCGCGGATCTTCGGGCCGCTGACCAACTGGGCTCTGCGCAAGTTCGGCCGCGAGCCGCTGCCGGTGTTCATCCCCCTGCACGGCATCCTCGCCCTGATTGCCTTCTACACGCTGAACTGGGGGGTGATCGCCCTCGGCCTCTACTGCGTCGCCCGCTCGGTCACCTTCATCCCCTTCGATGATGTGATGCTGGTTGGCTCCGCACAGGCGATCGGGTATGTCGCGGCGCTGGTGACGCTGATCGCACCGGCCGGGTTGGGGGTCAAGGACGCCGCCTTCGCCTGGGCCATGAAGGCGGCGCTGCCGAGCAAGAGCTTCGCCCTCGGCTCGCTGATCGCGATCGCCGTCCGCGGCGTCCTCACCCTCGCCGAACTGATCTACGTCGGCGGCGTCACGGCTCTTGGGCGCCGGGAGGGGTGGAGCATCCAGACGGGGATCATCCATCCCTCGCCCGAGGAGGAACGGGTCGAGCTGGAGGAAGCGGAGCGGCAGGCTCAGAGCGGGATGCGCGCCCCCAACTGATACGCGGTCAGGGCCAGCGTCAGGAGTTGGAGGGGGCGGTCCCGCGAGATCGCGACCAGCGGCAGCGGCCAGATCACGTACCAGGGGAGCAGCCAGGAGGTCGCGAGCAGGAGGGCGAACGCGCACCACGCCGCGGCGCGGACCCAGTCGCCGCCGCGCCAGGTCCAGGCGAGCAGGTAGGCGGTTGCCGCGGCGAAGAGAAGGGCGGCGCCGGCGCGGACCGCGCCGGGGTCGAGGCCGGTGAGGCGCGCCGTCGTGATCGGGATGCTCATGTGGCTGGTGCGGCTCTGGTTCTCGCCCGCGAGCCCGAATCCGTGCAGCCAGTCCCAGCCGAAGGCGAGCCAGGCGGCAGCCGCGATAGCCGTTGCGGCGATCGCTCCACCGGCCAGGAATTTGCCGACGGGACGAACTCCGGTTGAGGTATCCGGTTTTCGTCCCGTCGGCGGTTGGAGTGGGGCGAGGAGGGCGAAGGGGGCGAGGAAGGCGGCCGAGGCCTTGGTGGCGATGGCGGCGACGAGGGCGGCGCCGCCGGCGAGCTCGCGGGCGCCGAGGAGGGCGGCGACCGAGAGGGTCGCCAGGAGCATCGTCAGGCCGTCGTTGTGGGCGCCACCGACGACGTGGACGAGGACGAGCGGGTTGAGGGCGACGAAGGCGGCGGCGCGCAGCGGATCGGCGCCGCGCCAGGCGGCCAGGCGGGAGACGGTCGCGGCGATGCCGAGGACCGAGAGCGCCGCGACCGCCTTCAGCACGGCGACGGCGAGCCCCACCGGCAACCAGGCCAGGGGATAGCTGAGGAGGGTGAAGAGCGGGCCGTAGGCGCTGGTCGCTTCGGTCCAGGTGACCTCGGCGTAAGCGGGGTCGGCGGGGGCGGCGAGGGGAGGGTGGACGTAGGGGTCGAGGCCGTGGCGGGCGCCGAGCCGCGCGTAGTCGACGTAGCTGTAGACGTCGTGGGAGAGGAGGACCGGGGCGGCCGCGAAGGCCGCGAGGAGGACGAGGATCGTCCCCCAGACCAGCCGTCGCCCCAGCCTCGGGGCTGCCGCCAGGAACCCGAGGTAGCCGGCGAAGCCGGCCCACATTAGCCCGAAGGCGAGACCGGGATCGATCGGCCGCTACCTGCCCGCGGAGGCGCCGCCGCCGACGCCCTGGGGGGCGGGCGCCGCCGCCGGATACGGTTCCTGCCCGGCGCCGGGCGCGTAGGCATTCGGGTCATAGCCGCCGACCGCGGCGCTGCCCGGAGGTGGAGAATCGCTTTCGCCGCTCCCTCCACCGGCGCCGAGGGTGGTGTCGTCGCGGGGGCTCGAGCGCGCGTAGCGACCGTAGAACGGCGCCCAGCTGATCTGCTGGTCGGGTTCTTCGAATTCCTCGCAGGGCACCCCCGCTCCGGTGTAGAGCGAGTGCCAGATTTCGGCCGGGAAGGTGCCGCCGAAGACGGTCCTCCCGTGCACGCTCGACATCGAGATGTCGTTCGATTCCGGGTAGCCGACCCAGACGACAGTCGCCAGGTTGGGCTGATAACCGGCGAACCAGGCGTCGGTGTATTCGTCGGTCGTCCCGGTCTTTCCGGCCTGCCCGGCGCAGCCGGTGTAGGCGGCGGTCCCGGTGCCTTCGGTGATGTTGTCGTGCAGCAGCCGGGTCACCTGCCAGGCCACCGCCGGGGAGACCGCCTGCTGCGGGTCCGCCGGTTCGGGATGCTCGACGCGGCCGTCGGGGAAGACGACCTTGGTCACAGCGACGGGATTACGGCGCATGCCGCCGGCGGCGAGGGTCGAGTAGGCGCTGGACATCTCCAGCGGCGAGACGCCGATCCGCAGGCCGCCGATTCCCTCGGCGGGGATCCCGTCGAGCGGCGAGACGATGCCCATCTGGTGGGCCGTCGCCGCCACCGCCGCCGGGCCGACGTCGAGGTCGAGCTGGGCGAAGACGGTGTTGTCGGAGGCGACCGTCGCCTGCTGCAGGTTGACGGTCCCCAGATAGCCTTCGTCGGCCGTGTGGACCGTCCAGTGGCCCCATCGCGGCAGGTAGAGGTCGAGCGGTTTCGAGGTGTAGTAGGTCGAGTACGGGTCGATGCCCTGGCGGATCGCCGTCGTCAGGACGAACGTCTTGAAGGTCGAGCCCGGTTGGCGGTGGCCCTGGGCGGCGAGGTTGAACTTGCTCTCTTCGTAGTCGGAGCTGGAGACCATCGCCCGGATGTGGCCGTTGCGAGGGTCGATCGAGACGAGGGCCGAGGAGGGGTCGGTCGAGTAGGGCAGCGCCGAGCGCATCGCTCCCAGGCCGACCTGCTGCAGCTCCGGGTCGAGCGTCGTTTGCACCTCGAGGCCGCCCCGGCGCACGGTGTTCGCCCCGTACTTTTCGATCAGCTTGTTTTCGACGTAGTCGAAGAAGTAGGGCTCGCGGTGCTCGAAGAAGCTCTCGTCGAGGTTCACCCGCAGCCCGCTCGCCTGCGCGGCGCGTGACCGCTCCTCGCTGATGTAGCCGAGCTTCGCCATCTTCTCCAGCACCTGATTGCGCCGCGCTTTCGCCGCTGCCGGCTCCAGCAGCGGGTTGTATTCGGAGGGCGCCTGCGGCAGCCCCGCCAGCAGCGCCGCTTCGGGCAGCTTCAGCTTCCAGACCGGTTTCGAGAAGAAGATCTTCGCCGCGGCGCCGACCCCGACCGCCGTCGTCCCTTCGACGGTCCCGTAAGAGGCGACATTGAGGTAGGAGCCGAGGATTTCCTTGCGGCTGTGGCGTTCGGCGTACTCGAGCGCGAGCTCAGCCTCGACGATCTTCCGCTCCAGGTTCCGCTTCGGGTTGCGGATGCAGAGGTTGCGGACCAGCTGCTGGGTGATCGTCGAGCCGCCCTCGACCGCTTCCCCCTCTTCCAGGTCCTTGACCGCCGCCCGCAGGATCCCCTCGTAGTCGAGCCCGTTGTGCTCGTAGAAGCGCTGGTCCTCGATTGCCACGGTCGCCAGTTGCACCGACCTGGGGATGCGGTCGATCGCGACCAGTGAGCGCGCCTGCGGCGAGGCGACGGTGCCGAGCCGCGACCCGTCGGCGGCGTAGATGACGGTGTTGCCGCCCCTGTCGATCGCTTTGCAGGTGCGGAGCGAGGGCGCGTCGGCGGCGACGTCGAGGACCCAGGAGGCGACTGCGATCACGGTAATCGCGAGCAGGACGAAGACGCCGCCGAAGACGAACAGGAGCTTGGCGCCGATTCCCCCCTGGCGGCGCCGGCCTCGCCGAGTGCGCTGGGTCATCGAGCAGAGGGTACTTAGAGCCTGTCCCTGGCTCTCGCCCTAGCTGGTCAGGCGACGGTGTCTTCGGTCGAGTGGTTGTGGACGATCCCTTCGGTCAGGAGCTGGTTGGGGATCACCACGGAGCTGCCGTCGCCGGGGTCGAGGTAGGTATAGGAGAGGGTGATGTCGGTGACCCGCCCCTCCCTTTCTTCGAAGCTGAGGCGGTCGCCGATCCGGATCGGCTGGGAGACGGCTATCTGGATACCGGCGATGACGTTGGCGAGGGTCCGTTGGGCGGCGAAGCCGACGACCGCGACGACGAGGGCGGTCGAGGCGAGGATGCCCGCCGCCAGTCGGTGCAGCTCGGTGAACTGACTCAGCGCCAGCATCGCGACGACGAGGAAGACGGCGAGGAAGGCGAGGCGGCGGAGGATCCGCAGCCGGGTTCTGGTCGTTCGCGAGACCTGTGAGACTGCTGGCGACATGGAGGGCAAACTAGCCACCCCATCTGTCGTCGAGACGGCGCGGCCCGCATTCCCACCGTCCAACTGGGGCCCGTCCGGAGCCTTGCTGGGGGCAGTGGCGGCGATCGTCGCCGGGCTCGTCTTCGGCATTCCCGCGCTCTTCTTCACCGAAGGGGACGGCGAACTTACGACCGCCGGCAACGTCATCGCCCAGCTGGGGCTGGTGGCGGGCCTGGTCGGGGTCCCGCTCTTCGTCGCCCGCTCCAACGGCGCCGCCTCGCTGGGGGAGAGCCTGCGGCGACTGGGACTGCGGTCGTTCTCACCGTCGGCCCTCAAGTGGATGGCCGCGGCAGTCGGCTCCTACCTCCTCTTCGCTGCGCTCTACTCGGCGTTGCTCGTCGAACCCGAACAGGAGGACATCGCCGAAAGCTTCGGGCCGGTGCCGATCCAGGTCCTGCTGATCGTCTTCGGCGCCGCTTTCGCCGAGGAGCTCTGCTTCCGGGGGCTGCTCTTCGGCGGTCTGCGGGAGCGGCTGCCGAAGCTCCCGGCGGCGCTTGTCGCCGGCACCGTCTTCGGCCTTCTCCACGCATTCACCGGGATCACCGCGGTGCCGCCGCTGATCGCTCTCGGCTTCATCTTCTGCCTGCTCTACGAGCAAACTGGCTCGATTGTGCCGGGGATGCTCCTGCACATGCTGAACAACTCTGTCGCCCTGCTCGCTCAGTAGGATGCCGCCGGTGAATCGCCGCCTCTCGTCCCTGTTTGCCGTCGCCGTCGCGCTCGCCCTGCCCGCCACCGCGGTGGGCGCACCGAAGCCGAAGCCGGCACCGAAGCCGGCACCCGTTCCCGAGGCGACGGTGAAGATCAAGGTCGGTCACCTGAAGAACGGCCGCGCGGAAATCATGCAGACGGTCCCCGTCAGCGGCACCCTCTCTCCGTTCGTCGCCGGCCAGAAGGTCGAGGTCACCTTCTACAGCGACGGTCACGAGCTCTACAGCCGCAACCTGCCTGTCCGCAAGGCGGGCGGCAAAGGAACCTTCCGCACCGACATCCAGGTGCGCGAGAACGCCAAGTACGCGGTCGCGGCGAAGCACGTCGCGACGGCCGAGCTCGGCGGCGACGCCACCGTGCGCAAGAGCTGGAAGGTGAGCTTCCCGTCGCTGCACCAGGGACAGTGCGGCGACGTCGTCGAGGGTTTCAAGAAGGCGATGCGGAAGATGGGCTACATCGCCAACTCCGGCAGCTGCTTCGGCGGCAAGACCGGGCGCGGCGTCCTCGCCTATCGCAAAGTCAACGACATGAGCCGCAGCACGCGTGCCGGCGCCGGGCTCGTCAAGAAGCGTCTTCTCCGGCAAGGGCGAATACACGGTCCGCCACCCGGGCGCCGGTGAGCACGTCGAGGCGCCGCTCTCCAAGCAGGTGCTGGTCTTCGCCAAGGGCGACAAGCCGTTCGCGATCTACCCGATCTCCTCCGGCAAGTCCTCGACCCCGACGGTTACCGGCCACTTCGAGTTCATCCGCCAGGAACCGGGCTACAACTCGCACGGGATGTACTACTCGTTCTACTTCTACGGCGGTTACGCCGTGCACGGCTACGAATCGGTCCCGGACTACCCAGCCAGCCACGGCTGCCTGCGCACCTTCATCGCCGACCAGCCCGAGATCTACAACCGGATCTTCTTCGGCGAGGACATCTTCATCTGGTGAGGGGCCGCGCGACGGGTGCTCGCGCGGCTGCGGCTTCCTGTGACCGGCGCATCTCGGCGTCCTCGGTCGCCTGAATAGCGCTGCTATTCAGGCTCCCTGCGTCCTTGAGCTGCTTGGTCACAGAAACCCTCGCCAGGCGCGATCACCCGCGCACGACCCCTCACCAGATGGCAATCTTGGTGCCGAGGATTGACTGGAAGGAGGCGCAGGATGAAGGTTTTTGTTGCAGGCGCAAGCGGAGTCATCGGGCGGCCGACGGTTCGCCGGCTCGTTGCGGCCGGGCATGAGGTGGTCGGGATGACGCGGCGGGAGGAGCGCGCCGGCGAGATTCGTGAGGCTGGCGCCGAGGCGGTGGTCTGCGACGTCTTTGATGCCGACGCCGTAAAGGAAGCGGTGGTGGCGGCGCGGCCGGAGGTCGTGGTCCACGCGCTGACGGCGCTGCCGCCTCGGTTCAATCCGAAAGAGCGACTACCTGGCGGCTACCAACCGGGTGCGGGAAGAGGGGACTCGGAACCTGGTCGCTGCGGCGCAGGCGGCGGGGGCCCGGAGGATCGTGGCCGAGAGCGTCGCTTTCTTCTACGAGCCCGAGGGCGAGTGGGTGAAGGACGAGGAGGCGCCGCTGTTCCGCGATCCCCCCGGGCGCTTCGCCGCCGCCTGCGAGGCATTGATATCGCTCGAGCGGCAGGTGTTGGACGCTGGCGGCTTGGAGGGCGTGGTGCTGCGCTTCGGCTGGTTCTACGGCCCCGGCACCTATTACGACCGCGGCGGCTCGGTCGCCGAGGAAGTGGGGAAGCGGCGCTATCCGGTGATCGGCAAGGGCGAGGGCACCTTCTCCTTCATCCAGGTCGATGACGCGGCGGCGGCCTACGTCGCTGCCCTCGACTGCGGCTCTCCCGGCATCTACAACATCGTCGACGACGAGCCGGCGCCGCTGTGCGAGTGGCTGCCCCTGTACGCCGAGGCGCTCGGGGCAAAGCCGCCGCGCAGGGTTCCCGCCTGGCTGGCGCGGCTGGTCGCGGGGAAGGACCTCGTCTCGGCCGCGGTCGAGATGCGCGGGGCCTCCAACGCGAAGGCCAAGCGCGAGCTCGGCTGGCAGCCCGAGCACGCGAGCTGGCGGCAGGGCTTCGCGAAGTCCCTCGCCGCGTAGGATGCCGGCCGTGCCCGACCTCGACGCCGCCAAGCAGACCCTGATCGAGGAGCTGCGTGAGCACTCGCTGATCCTCGGCGAAGTGACGCTGGCGAGCGGGGCGATTGCCCAGTACTACGTCGACGCCCGCCGTACCCTGATGCGCCCGCCGGGCTTTCGCGCCGCCGGCGAGCTGATCTCCTCCGCCGCCATCGAGCTCGGCGCCACGGCGGTGGGCGGACCGGCGACGGCGGCGATCCCACCCGCCTGCGCGGCAATCGCGGTGCCCGCCGGCCAGGACCTCGTCGCCTTCTTCGTCCGCAGCCAGCGCAAGGAGCACGGCCTCCAGCGCTGGGTCGAGGGCCCGGTCGAGGCCGGCGTCCGCTGCCTGGTCGTCGAGGACACGGTCACCACCGGCGGCTCCACCGCCACCGCGATCGAGCGCGTGCGCGAGGAGGGGTTGGAAGTCGCCGGGGTCGTCGCGGTCGTCGATCGGCTCGCCGGGGGCGCGGAGAAGATCGAGGCCGCCGCCGAGGCTCCCTACCGCGCGCTGGTGACGATCGACGAGCTCTACCCCGATCGCCCCGACCGCGGCTGATGGAGCCCGACGCGGTCGAGATCCGGGTCGTCGGCTGCTTGGTCGAGAAGCAGCGGACGACGCCGGACGCCTACCCGCTCTCGCTCAATGCGCTGCGGCTTGCCTGCAACCAGTCGACCAACCGCGACCCGGTCGTCTCCTATGACGAGGCGACGGTCAGCGATGCCCTGCGGCGGCTCGCCCTGCGCGGCTGGACCCGGCTCGCCAGCGGCGCCGGCAGCCGTGCCCGCAAGTACCGCCACCTGTTGCCGGAGGCGCTGGGGGTCGCAGACGACGAACTGGCGCTCTTGGCGGTGCTGATGCTGCGCGGGCCGCAGACCCCTGGCGAGCTGAAGCAGGGCAGCGAGCGGCTGCACCCGTTTGCCGATCTGGCGGCCGTGCAGCAGTCGCTGGAGCGGCTGCTCGAGCGCGAGCTGGTGGTCCGCCACCCGCGGCGGCCGGGCCAGAAGGAGGACCGCTACGAGCAGGTGCTGAGTGAGGATGGCGAGAATGCGACGGAGGCGTTCGAGGATCCGACCGACGGAGCACCGCGACCACCTTCGCCCTCGCCCGGGGGACGGCTCGAGCGGCTCGAGCGGGAGCTGGGCGAACTCCGGGCTGAGGTGGCGAGCTTGCGCGAGGCCTTGGGAGGCAAGCGCCGCGGTGAGTCTTGAGGATTAGAAGTGGGGAACCTCAAAGGCCAGAAGGCTGAAAGAGACCTTGATCGACTCCTCGCCGGAATCCATCCTGCGCTCGATGCACCGCGTGGGTATCTCCTCGGCTTCGCGATATGCCCGTTCGCAGATATCCGTCAATTCCTTTAGGCCTTGCCGATCCATGCCGCGCATCGGCAGTCGAATGAGGGCGAAATGTTCGTCGGTTCCGATGGTCTCAGCCTCGAGGGCTGCCTGGAAATCCTGGAAGACAGGTTCGCCGCACTGAATTAAATTGGCCAGCTTCGCCTCCTCGGGCATCGCTGCCCACTCCGACCGCTCTACAAGATGCCCGTGGACCGGCCGGTAGATGTGGCGAACAGTTCCTCGCACCGGCTCCGTCCCCACGAGCTCTATGCAATCGAGCTCGACCAGACGGCGGATGTGGTAGCTGACGTTCGAGACGTCCTCTCCCAAGGCATCGGCTATCTGTCGAGGGCTGCCCGAGCCATGGGTGTTCAAGTATCTGAGCGCTTCGGCTCGGACGGGATGCGAAAGCGCCTTGAGCCGATTCACGGAGGTCTGGCGCCGCGCCGTAGTTGTCATCGCCCTCTCCAAATGCAGTGTTTTTGATCGTTTGACCGTAGTCGCTTAATGGAGTCTCCCTTGAGGTTAACGCTGTGGATTTCTCCAGCGCAGGAGATAAATCCACCATTGTTGGATGCGTACCAGGTCCGACGCGACGAAGGGAGGTGTGCAATGAAAGCGAGCGATGAAATTCGGGCCCTGCCGGTGAGCGCCATCACCAAAGGGGCCTAGAGAAACATGCTTGGACGGCGGTGTATGTCGCCGCCGTCCAAACCTTGGCTAGCGGCGCAGGTTGAGGACGGCCGTCCGCCGGCCGCCCGGGATCGCGACGACGACGTGCGTCTTCAGGGCTCCGCGGGTCCTCAGTAGGGCCCGCCCGCCGGCGGTGATCGGCACGCCCAGGGTCTGGGAGGCACCGCCGCCGAGCCGGAAGGCGCCGCGGCCGATCAGCCTGCTCACCGGCCGGGTGCGGGGACCGCGGCCGCGGTAGTGGGAGACGGGGACGCGGAAGCGGGAGCGGAGGAGGACCTGGACGGGGCATTCGGTGTCGGTCGGCCAGAGGCAGGTGACCCGGACCCGGACCTTGTTGCCACCCGCCCTCAGCGCCGTGAGCCGGAGCGCGACCGGGATCGTCGCCCCCTTGCAGCCGAGCAGCCGGTCTTCGCCGGGTTCGAAGTCGAGCGCGTAGGCGCAGACGCGCTGGCGGCCTGACTTGATCGTCGGAATGGAGAGGTCGAAGCCGTGGTTGCGGCCGGCTTCCGGGAACTGGCGGGCGACGTCGCGCCGCGGGCCGGTGGCGATCGGTCCCAGCTCGTAGGTGAGGGCGCCGGCGGTGCCTTCCTTGCCGCCGACCGTGAGGCGGATCGCCAGCGGAGCGGTCGGTGCGTTCGGGTCGAAGGCCCAGCCACGGACACGGAGCTGGCCCGGAGCCGGCGAGCCGGCGAGGTCGAGGTAGCCGATCGGGTTGTCGCCGCTGACCAGGGTCGCGGAGCCGACCGTGGCGGCGTCGACGTAGTTGTTGTCGATGTTGATCGCCACCCCGCCGTAGGTCTCGTTGTGGCCGCCGCGGTACTGGTGGATCCGCTGGTGCGGAGTCCAGGCGCCGGCCGGGACGACGGAATCGGAGGTGTTCTGTTCCCCGTTCCAGTTGGCGATCCAGATGTCGTCGGGCAGTTCGTAGCCGGTCCCCAGCCGGCCGGCGAGGTCCTCGATCCCCGAGGCGCTGCTGCTGTACACGCCGGAGGCGTAGCCGAGCGCGTGGAGCTCGTTCGTCCAGGCCTCGAGGAAGGCGAGGGTGGCGGCGGTCGCACCCGAGGTCTGCGAGTAGGACTCCATGTCGAAGTAGATCGGGCTGCCGGGCCCCATCGCCACCGCCCCGGCTTCTTCGACCGCGTCGACCGCCGCCGCCGTGCCCTGCGCGGTGGCCTGGCTGGAGGTGAGCTTGGCGCAGGTCGAGCAGCTGCTGGTCGGGGCCTGCAGGCCGACGTAGGTCGGGATCAGGTGCCAGCCGGCTTCGGTCTGGGCCGCGACCCAGCTCGCGGTCAGGTTCGGCTGCGAGCAGGCCCGGTTGGCGCCGCCGATGTAGACGCCGATCGCCCGGTAGGGCGAGTCCTCCCAGGCCGCCATCGTGCGCGAGGAGGGGGCGGTGCAGGCGTCGAAGCCGAGGCCGGTGAAGACGGCGCTGCCGGCGGCCGAGCCGGTGGCGCGCCGGGGCGCGGTCGCCGGCAGCGACGGCCTGGCCGCCGTACGCGGTTCGACCAGGATCGCCCGGCGGCGCCCCATCGCCCCGGCGGGGCAGCGCTGGGCGGAGGAGGGCGTCCCGAGGTAGACGGCGCGGCGGTCGAGCCGGACGCAGAGCCTGGGGTTCTGGGCGAGGTGGAGGACCTTCCAGCCGGCCGGCGCCTGGATCGCCCGCCCGTCGAAGTGGACGGTCCTGGCCACCGCCGTAGCGGCGAGGGAGAAGCAGGCGAAAGAGGCGAGCGCCACCACCAGCCCGATCGGTGCCAGGCGGGGTGAGCGGCGCGTCGGGGTCACGGGCAGCACTCTCGGTACAACCAGCCCGAGAGGTCAAAAGTTGCAGGGTGGCGGGCGAAAGCCTGCAGTAGATGCCCCGAGCTGGATTCGAACCAGCGGCCTATCCCTTAGGAGGGGATCGCTCTATCCATCTGAGCTATCGGGGCCCGGCTGAATTCTCGCTTAGTTCGCGCATGAGAGCAGCTACGGCCGTCAACATGTCCAGCGCACGGGATAGTGTGCTGCACATGTCCAAAATGATCCAGATCAGGAACGTCCCTGACGACCTGCACCGAGAACTGAAGATGCGCGCGGCAGCGGCGGGTATGACCCTGTCCGACTACATCAAGCGCGAGCTCGACCGGCGGAGCCGTAAATCGACGATCCGGGAGATCGCGGCGAGGAGAAGGGATCGCGGCGAAAGATGGCCGCTCAGCACCGAGCAGATCGTTGACACCATCCGCGAGATGCGCGGGGACTGATGCCGGTTGTAGACGCATCGGTCTTGGTTGAATTTCTCGGCGGCGGGAAACATTCGCGCATGGTCGACGAGCGGCTGGCCGACGAAGAACACACGCTCTGGGCGCCACATCTCATCGATGCCGAGATCGGCCAAGCCCTGCGGCGCCATGTTCGCGAGGGACGACTGAGCGCGGAGCTTGCCGGGGACGCTCTGTGGGAGATCGACGATCTGCCGATCGAACGGGTGGAGCACGAACCGCTGGTGCACATCGCCTGGGGTCTGCGCGACAACTTCAGCTTCTACGACGGGCTCTACGTCGCCTTGGCGTTGATGCTCGAGGAACCGCTACTCACCTTCGACGCGCGGCTGGCGCGCTCGGGTTTCGATCTCCCGGTCGAGGTGCTCGGTCAGGCGTAGAGCGTCTCGGAGGCGAGCTCGTCGGCGCGGCGGCTCCAGAGCTTCACTTCCATGAAGACCTCGTCCCCATACCCCTCGAGGGCATCGAGACCGACAAGCGTGAAGCGGTCCTGGGAGACCAGCTCCTGGTCGACCGTCTCGCTCTCGAGCACGGCGGTGGCGGCGACGGCGCCGCGGACCAGCGGCCGCCCCCAGACCAGGGTCACCGCGCCGGCGCGGCCGTTCTCCCCGCGCCAGCGTCCGATCACATCGTCGTTGAGGTCGATCCGCCAGTCGGGGTTGTCCTCGGCGAGGATGTCGGTGAAGTCGACCTTCGCCTGGAAGTCGCCCGGCTCGCCGCCTGGCGGCTGCGCGTAGGAGACGTGGCCGAAGAGCTCCAGGCGCCCCTCCTCGCTCTCGGTCCTGGCCGAGCAGGGGACCCAGACGCGGCCGCCCCAGGCGCGCTCGGGGAACCAGTCGACCTCGGCCGGCACCTCAGCCCCGGCCGGCAGGTCTCCGATCCCGTCGACCGCCTTCGTGAACTCCTCCCGCAGACGCTCGGCGAAGCGCCCGTGAGGGATCCCCTCCTGGGTGGTGTCGGCGACGAAGCGCGGGATCGGTCGCGGGTCCGGTCTCACCGCAGGCACTCTTTCAGGTCGGCGGCCGCCCGCTCCGGCTGGTAGACGTTGATGTCGACGCCGGTGCCGAGCTCGAAGCCGGCCTTGATCGTCAGCCGCGGGGCGATGTCGACGTGCCAGTGGAACTGCTCGGCGCCACGCGGTGCGGTGCGGACCCAGAGGTTCAGCTCCGGCGGTCCGTCGAAGAGGTTGGCGAGCGCGCGCATCGCGGTGCGGATCATCGCCGCGCCGCCCTCGTCCTCCTCGAAGCGCCCCGTCTCCCGCCGCGGGATCACCCGCAGCTCGAACGGGGAGCGCGAGGCCCAGGGGCAGATCAGCGCCGCCTCGTCGTCGATCGCCACCAGCCGGTCCCCCCGGCGCACCTCCTCGACGAGGACGTCGCTGAGAAGACCGCCGCCGGCGGTGCGTTCGCCGTAGGCGCCGACCCGCTCGCGCTCGCGGGCGACCGCGGTGGGGACGAAAGGGAGCGCGTAGAGCTGGGCATGGGTGTGCTCGAGCGAGGCACCGGCGCCGCCGCCCTCGTTGACGATCAGTTGCAGGTAGGAGGCCTCGGGGTGGGCGCGCATCCGCTCACGCCAGGTGGCGATCGCGGCGGCGAACTGCTCGTCGGAGAGCTCGGCCATCGCCGTCTCGTGCTGGGGCACGTTGATCAGCACCTCGTGCGCCCCCTCGGCCGGCAGCGAAGAGAAGAGATCCGGTTCCCCGGCGCGTTTGCTGGCGAGCAGCGGGTCGCCGGCGCTCGCGAACGCCCCGGCGTCGGCGGCGGGCCCGCTCGCAGGCGCGTTAGTCGCTTCCTGGTTCACTAAGGCGCCTTGCGGCGCTCCCAGGGCCGGGTAGAGGTTGGGGACGACGCGGGTCGTCCATCCCGGCGTGTCCGGCTCGCCGCCTCCCGCCCGCGTCGCGTAGAGCTCGGGCGGGGTGCGGTCCTCGCGGCCTTCGCAGAAGGGGCAGTTGTCCGGTCCCTTGGGCTCGCTCGAGCGCGGCGAGAAGCTGTCGGGACGGGCAGCTCGGCCCGGGGCGAGGATCGTCCTCAGCCCGGTCAGCTGGTCGATGCGGATCTCCGGCGCAGCGCCCGGGCGCGGTGAGTCCCCTGCCACGTGCTAGGAGCGGGAGGGGGGGAGGTCGCCTTTGTCGGGCTCGTCGGCTGCCGGAGGCTCGGGCGGCGGGGGCGGGGCCGGTGAGGCCGGCGGCCTGGGCGGTCGCTCCGTGCCCGCGGCGCGGGCCGCCGAACCTTTGCCGACGAACGGCTCGAGCACGTCCATCGGCAGCGGGAAGACGACGGTGGTGTTCTGGTTGGTCCCGATTTCCAGCAGCGTCTGCAGGTAGCGCAGCTGCAGCGAAGCCGGGTTGGTGCTGATGATGTCGGCGGCATCGGTGAGCTTCTGCGCGGCCTGGAACTCGCCCTCGGAGTTGATGATCTTCGCCCGCCGCTCGCGCTCGGCCTCGGCCTGGCGCGCCATCGCCCGCTGCATCTGCTCGGGGATCTCGACGTCCTTGATCTCGACCGCGGTGACCTTGACGCCCCAGGGCTCGGTCGACTCGTCGATGATCTTCTGCAGCTCTTCGTTAAGCCGCTCGCGGTCGGCCAGCAGCTGGTCGAGCTCGGCCTTGCCGAGAACCGAGCGCAGGGCGGTCTGCGAGATCTGCGAGGTCGCGATCAGGTAGTTCTCGACCTCGACCACGGCCCGGTTGGAGTCGACGACGCGGAAGTAGGCGACGGCGTTGACGCGGCAGGGGACGTTGTCGCGGGTGATCACCTCCTGCGGCGGGATGTTCAGGGTGACGGTCCGCAGATCGACCTTGACCATCCGGTCGACCAGGGGGATCAGGAGGATCAGGCCCGGGCCCTTCTGCGCGATCAGCCGGCCGAGCCGGAAGATCACCCCGCGCTCGTACTCGCGCAGGATCCGGACCGAGGTGCCGAGCGCGATCAGCCCGAAGAAGACGAGGACGATGAGAATCCCTGCCACTGCCTCCATCAACCGGCTCCTTCGTTCGTGTGTACCGCCGTCCGCGGCTCCGGACTCACCACCAGGGTCAGCCCGTCGACCGCCTCGACCTTGACTCTATCCCCCGCCTGGACCGGGGTCGCACCATCGGCCAGGCGGGCGCTCCAGATCGTCCCCGCGAGCCAGGCGCGGCCCGTCGGGTCGATCGAGCTGCGGGCCTCGGCCGCGGAGCCGACCAACTCCTCGGTGCCGGTTCGGATCGGCTCGTCGCGGTGCGCCGCCCAGACCTTCCGGGTGACGAAGTAGAAGGTGACCCCGGAGAGGATCCCGAGCGCGATCAGCGCCCCGCCGGCGTAGTCGGCGGCGTTGCTGTCGGAGCCGAAGGCGACGATCCCGGCGGCGGTGAGCCCGGCGACGCCGAGGAACGCAAGGACGCCGCCGGTGGGGAGCAGCAGCTCGGCCAGCAGCAGCCCGACCCCGATCAGCGCGATGAGGATGAAGGCTTCCATCGCCCTGGATTATCCGCTCTCCAGCGCGTAGCGCCGCAGGTCCGCTTCGAGGTCGGCTTCGTCGCCGTAGGCGCCCGGGTGGACGAAGGCGAGCCTTCCGGAGCGGTCGTAGAAGGCGGTGTTGGGAAAGCCGATGCCGCCGATCAGGTCGTAGATGTCTTTGCCGGGGTCGCTGTAGCTGGGATAGGGCACCGGGGCCTCTTCGAGGAAGGTCGCGGCCGCATCGCTGGAGTCTTCGCTGTTGACGCCGAGGAAGGCGACCTTCTTGCCGTAGCGGGCGGAGAGGTTCTGCAAGAGCGGGAACTCCTGCCGGCAGGGGATGCACCAGGAAGCCCAGACATTGACCACGACCGGGTAGCCGTGCATCTGCCCGATCCGCTTTTCATAGGCCGAGGTGCCGCCGTCGAGTAGCTCGTTGCCCTGCTTGTAGAGGGCGTTCAGCGGCGGCGGCGCTTGTGCCAGCGGCTTGTAATCGGGGTGCGAGCCGCCGTAGTCGCCACCCTGCGGGCCGCCGCAGCCGCTCGAGAAGAGGATTGCCAGGGCAAGGACGGCCAGCGCCGGCAGTGGTCTCAGTCGCGCACTCATCCGCTGCATGGGTACAATACGTACGTTCGGTTCGCGGCTCGCGGATCGCATTGAGTACTCGGGGGGGACTACCAGTCGAGCCCCCGCAGCCTCGTTCACTTGTCCCAGCCGCACTTCCTTGGCGGTGGGACGGAAGCCCGAAAGCCTTCTATGGCCAAGACCAGCGACGTTGCCGCAGATGCGGCAGTTCCCTCAGGCGCCGACATCGAGCGTGCGGCCGCATTCGCGCGCGAGCCCTTCCTGCTCGACGGCGAGGGGCCGGATGCGCTGGCGCCGGGGACGGCTCGGCGCCGGGCCCTGGACGCGGCGCTGAAGGAGCTGGATGAAGGCGCCGAGTACCCCTCGATCCAGTGGCGGCGGGACTTCTCCCTGCTTCTGGGATTGGAGCGCTTCCTCGCCACCGAACCGCCGAAGCTGCGTGACGGCGCCGAACTGAACCCGCATCAGGTCGATGCTCTTTCGGGCACGCTGGCCGAGCTGATGGGCCAGCAGCAGACCGGCACCGCCGACGAGCGCGCCGAGAACGGCAACGGCACGGTCGCCGAGGCCGAGCTGGAGTTGGATGAGGGCGAGGCAGTCGATGAGGACGGGGACGAGGACGAGGAGCTGGCCGTCGACGAGGAGCCCCAGGACTGGGAGGAAGGACCCGTCGACGAGGACGAGGAGGTCGTCGAGGAGGCACCCGAGGACCCCGGCGCGGAGCGGCGCTTCTGGTTCGAGCACGCGACCGGCGCCGGCAAGACGGTCGCCGCGGTCGGCTTCATCGAGGCGACCAAGACCGGCGGCGTCCTGATCCTCACCCACCGCCGCAACCTCGTCGACCAGTTCATCGGCGAGATCTCCGACCGCGGCTACAAGGAGCGGCTGCGGCCGCCGCTGCTCGGCGACCGCGACGACCCCGACGGCCCGGTCACGGTCGAGACCTACCAGTGGTTCGTCCGCAACCACAAGAAGATCTCCGACGCCTACTCGATCGTCATCTGCGACGAGGCGCACACCGCGCTGGGGGAGAAAACCAGCGCCTGCATCCGCGAGCTGCCGGGCCCCGTCTACATCGGCATGACCGCGACCGGCGCTTTGATCGCCCGCCACGTCGCCGACCTCTTCCCGACCCAGACTTCGCGCTTCGACCTCGCCCAGGCGGCGCGGCGCGGTGTCATCGCGCCGCTGCGGTGCCTGCGGATCCCGCCGGGCCCGGGGGTGCGGACGATCGCCAAGGTGCCGCTGCGAAAAGGCGAGGTCGACCAGGACTTCGACCAGGAGGAGCTCGCTGCGCTGCTCGACCAGGAGCCCTTCAACGTCGCCATCGCCGACCTCTACCGCTCGCGCTTCCGCAATGTCCCCGGCGTCGTCTACACCGCCGGGGTCCAACACGCGAAGAACGTCGCCAAAGCCTTCCGCGACGCCGGCATCAACGCCCAGGCCGTCTCCGGGGAAACCCCGAAGCGCGAGCTGGCGGAGATCCTCGCCGGCTTCGAGCGCGGCACCGTCGACGTCCTCTGTAACGCGATGCTCCTCGCCGAGGGTTGGAACAGCCCGCGGGCGACGATCTGCATGCACCTGGCGCCGACCGCCTCGCGGCGGATCTACCAGCAGCGGGTCGGCCGCGTCACCCGCCGGGCGCCGGGCAAGGAGGCGGGGATCGTGATCGACTTCGTCCACCCGGCGACGACCCACGACGAGACGATCGTCACCCTGCACAGCCTGCTCGACCGCGACGTCTACCGCGGCGGCGCGATCGTCGTCGGTCCGGTTCGGCGCGGGCGCGGGCGCAAGGTCCGGGTCGAGCGGCGGATCGTTCCCGTCTCCGAGGTCGAGGAGCGGCGAATGGAGGTGCTGGAACGGGAGATCTGGCGGACCGCGGTCGAGAACCTCGACTATCCCGAGCAGCACGCATGGGCGGCGTTGGCCGGGGCCAGGGTCAACACCCAGGGCTGGCGGCGGGCGCGGGCGATGCTGCAGAACGACAAGACCAAGGAGCTGCGCCGGCGGTTCCTGCTCACCTGCGTGCAGCGCAACCGCAACTCGCAGCTGCGACTGAAAGCGCTGGCCGAGATCGCGGACCTCGGCGACCCCGATGCTTTCGACGACGCTATCGACATCGTCGGCACCTGGAGCCGTGAGGACAAACGGGCCGGGACGAAGACCCTGCTGCAGGCGCTCGTCGACAAGCGGATCGGTCGCCGCGACCAGGCGCAGGCGTGGGTCTGGCGGCTCTCTTCCTACACCCGCGAACTGCACGAGGAGTACGCGGTGCAGCGCTGGCCGGAGACCAAGCGCCTGCTCGGGCTGCTGGTCAACTCCTCCGGCCGGGCGCACGGGCGCAACGCGCGCCGGCTCGTCCACGCGGCGCGCAAACAGGACCGTCGCCTCGCGGTTGCGCTGCTGGCGGCGGCTGTCTCCCACACGCCCGAGGGTGAGGAGGTGCTGCGCGGGGCGCGGATGCGGATGGCGCGGAAACCATCGGCGGTTGCCCGTGAGCTGCTGAAGAACTTCCCCAAAGGCGGCAAGCGCCGCCGCAAACGGAAACGGAACAAACAGGGACAGGACGGCAACGGCTCCGCCCC
Source organism: uncultured Actinomycetes bacterium (assembly GCA_963812845.1). Lineage (GTDB taxonomy): Bacteria > Actinomycetota > Thermoleophilia > Solirubrobacterales > 70-9 > VAYN01. Next base: position 485,436 of record CAWEWQ010000001.1, read on the forward strand.
CGAGGCGTCACGTAACGGCAAACGGTCCGACGGCGCGAAGCGGCGGACCAGGTCAAAAGCGGGTGAGGTGGACCTCGCCGGCGCCGATGGCGAGGCGGTCGCCGTCGGGGGTGACGACGACGAGGTAGCCCCGGTCGTCGACGCCGTCGGCGACGCCTGAGCCGCCCTCCCAGGCGATCTCGCGGCCGCGGAGCGCGTCGCGTTTGCGCCACTCGTCTAGGACTGCGCCGGAGTCGGCATTCACCCAGCTGTCGAGGCGCTGGCTCAAGACTTCGGTTGCTTTGAGCGGGACCAGGGGAGGGGGTCCGGCGGACAACAGCGGGGAGGGTCCGGTGGACCCCCTCCCCTGGTGCCTTTGATCGGACTTGAAGATCGAGACGGCCGTGGCTCGGAGGTCTTCGGGGAACTCGTCGGCTTGGATGGTGAGGTTCAGGCCGATTCCTATGACCGCCCAACCGTCTTGGGGTCTTGCCTCGATTAGGACGCCGGCCAGCTTGCGGCCTTCGACGTGGATGTCGTTCGGCCACTTGACCTTGCAGTCGAGGTTGGGGTTGAGCTGCTCTGCTGCCTCGCAGACGGCTAGGGGGACGGCTAGGGGGAGCATCGTGTGGTGGTCTTCTAGGGGGCGGACGATGGCGGAGTAGAGGAGGGCCTTGTTCGGGGGGGCGGTCCAGGTTCGGCCCTGCCGGCCGCGGCCGGCGGTTTGCTCGCCGGCGGTGACGACGGTTCCGTGCGGCGCCCCCGCGGCGGCGAGCTCTCGGGCGCGGGTGTTGGTCGAGTCGGTGCTTGCGAAGTGCTGGTGTGGGAAGCCGAACGTCATTCCGTGGTTCCTTTGTCGTGTATATCCGGACTAAGGAACCACGGAACTACGTTGCGTCCTGGAGGAGGGCCTCGAGGAGGCCGTCGATGTCGTGGCGCTCGGCCTCGACGTCCACCTCGAGGCCGGCGGCGCGGATGGTCTCGCTGGTGATCGGGCCGATCGAGACGATGCGGGCGCCGGTTGGGAAACGGTCGCCGAGGGCCTCGGTCAGGTTGGTGACGGTCGAGGAGGAGGTGAAGGTGACGTAGTCGGCGTCCTGGGCCGCTTCGATCTCCTCGTCGGCCGGTTGCTCGCGGACGGTCTCGTAGAGGGCGAGGACGTCGACCTCGGCGCCGCGGTCGCGGAGGGCCTTGGGGAGAACGTCGCGCGCCTCGGCGGCGCGGGCGACGAGGACGCGGGCGCCGGAGACCTCCTGGTCCTCCAGGGCCTCGATCAGCCCCTCGGCGACGAAGCGCTCCGGGACGACGTCGGCGAGCACGCCGCGCTCGGCCAGCGCCCGCGCCGTTCCCGGGCCGATCGCCGCCACGGTGACGCCGGCCAGCGCCCGCGCGTCGAGGCCGGCGCCTTCCATCGCCTCGAAGAGCAGGCGGACGCCGTTGGGGCTGGTGAGGCAGATCAGCTCATAGACGCCGATCGCCCCGGCGACCTTCTGCACTTCGGCGCTGTCGATCCGCGGCTCGATCCGGATCGCCGGCAGCTCGACCACCTCGGCACCGAGGCCGCGCAGGGTGGCGGCGAGTCCGCTGGCCTGGGCTCTGGCCCGGGTGACGACGACGCGGCGGCCGTGCAGCGGCCGTCGCTCGAGCCATCCGAGCTCCTCCCGGCGGCGCGCGACCTCGCCGACGACGATCAGCGCCGGTGCCTTCACCTGCTCACGCTCGACAGCCTCGGCGATCGCCCCCAGGGTCGCGACGACGGTGCGCTGTCCCGGCCAGGTTCCACGTTCGATCGCCGCCGCGGGCTCCTCGGGGTCGCGGCCCGCACCGATCAACGCCGAGGCGTTCTGCCGGAGCCGTTTGACCCCCATGTAGAAGACCAGAGTCCCCGGGAAGCGCGCCAGCGCCTCCCAGTCGAGCGCGCTCTCGTCCTTTGCCGGGTCCTCATGGCCGGTTACGAAGGCGACGGCGGAGGCGTCGTCGCGGTGGGTGACCGGGATGCCGGCGTAAGCGGTGGCGGCGACGCCCGCGGTGATCCCCGGAACAACCTCGAACTCGATGCCGGCCGCGCGCAGCGCCTCTCCCTCCTCTCCCCCCCTGCCGAAGACAAAGGGGTCACCCCCCTTGAGACGGATAACGCTCTTTCCCGCCCGGGCCGCCTCGGCGAGGCGCTCGCCGATCTCCCCCTGCGGGACCGACGGAACCCCCGGCTGCTTGCCGACATAGACGAGCTCCGCGTCGGGGCGCGCGCCGTCCAGCGCCCCGGGAGGGATCAAACGGTCGTAGAAGATCGCGTCGGCGGCGGCGATCAGCTCCAGCGCGCGGGCGGTCATCAGGCCCGGATCCCCAGGTCCGGCGCCGACGAGGTAGACGACTCCCGAGCGCGCCCTCATTCGCCTGTTCCTTTTCGGGCCTCGGCAACGAAAAGGAGCAACTGAAACGGCGGCGGGGTCATGCGGCGGCCTCGGCGCGGTCGAGGATCTCGCGAGCGCCGGCGCCGAGCAGGCGCTGAACCAGCTCCGCGCCGGCGAGCGCCGGCTCTTCGGCGCTCCCCTCGAGGCGGTCGCGCACCCACTCGCTGCCGTCGGGAAGGCCGACGAAAGCGTCGATCTCGATGCGGTTCCCCACGACCCGGGCGTGCGCCCCGAGCGGGCTGGCGCAGGTCGCATCCAACAGGGCGACGACAGTGCGCTCGGCGGTCAGCTCCCGCATCGCCTGCAGGTCGCCGATCGCCGAGGCGGCGCCGAGCGTCTCGGCATCGTCGGCGCGGATCTGCAGCGCCAGGGCGCCCTGTCCGGCGGCCGGCACCATGCGGTCGAGCGGGATCGCGAATCCGATCTCCCCCTCTCGACCCAACCGGCGCAGGCCGGCGGCGGCGAGGACGATCGCGTCCAGCTCTTCCTCGGCGAGCTTGCGCAGGCGGGTGTCGACGTTGCCGTGCAGCTCCTCGATCCGCAGGTCGGGGCGCGCCGCCAGCAGCTGGGCGCGGCGGCGCAGGCTTGCGGTTCCGACCCGCGCTCCCTCGGGCGCCTCGCCCAGAGATCCCCCGGCGCCGATCCAGACGTCGGCGGCGTCCTCGCGCCGCGGTACGGCGGCGATTTCCAGGCCCTCCGGCATATCTCCAGGCAGATCCTTCGCCGAGTGGACGCCGAGCTCGGCGTCGCCGGCCAGCAGCGCCCGCTCGACCCCGCGCACGAAGCGCGACTTGTCCCCCGGTTCACCGTCGGAGCTCGCCTCGACCAGCTCCGCGCCGCCGAGGCGGTCGGCGACCCAGCGCGCCTGGGTCAGGGCAAGGGCGCTGCCCCGGGTCGCGATCCGCACGCTCAGTCCTTGCGGCGGCGCAGCTCGGTGACGTTGTCGCGGCGCGCCTCGCCCTCGGGCTCGGTCTCGACGTCGAGACCGAAGAGCTCGCGCAGGGCGCTGACGTAGTGGTAGGCGTCGTCGGAACCCGCCGAGCGGCGGATCCTCAGGGTCGGCTCGTGCAGCAGGCGGGAGGAGATCGCCTTCGTCAGCATCTCCAGGCGCTCGCGGTCGGCGTCGCTGAGACTCTCCCAGCGACCCTCGTTCTCGGCCAGGACCCGGCGCGCGATCTCGTCGCCGCGCTCGCGCAGGGCGCTGATCGTCGGCACGACCTCGAGCGAGGCGAGCCAACGCTCGAAGCGGTCGAGCTCGGCCTCGACGATCTGCTCCGCCCGCCGCGCCTCGGCCTCGCGGCCGCTCTCGTTGCGTTCGACGATCTGCTGGACGTCGTCGATGTCGTGGACGGCGACGCCGGCGATCTCGCGGCAGGCCGGCTCGATGTCGCGCGGCACCGCCAGGTCAATCGCCAGCAGCGGCCGCTCGGGACGCTGCTCCATCACCTGCTCGAGCCCGTCGCGCTCGACGATGTGGTGCGGGGAGTTCGTCGCCGAGACGACGATGTCGGCATCTGTCAGCTGCTCGGGCAGCTCCTCAAAGCGCACGGCGCTGCCGTCGAAGCGCTGGGCGAGGCCGATCGCGCGGTCGTAGTGGCGGTTGGCGACGAAGACGGTGGCGACGCCCCGGGCGACGAGCGCCTTGGCGACCAGCTCGGCGGTCTCGCCGGCGCCGACGACCAGCACCCGCTTCGCGGAGAGATCGCCGAGCGCGCGGCGCGCCAGCTCGACGGCGACGGAGGGGATCGAGACGCCCTTCTGGCTGATCCCGGTCTCCTGGCGGGCGCGGCCGCCGGCGGTGAGGGCGCCGCGGAAAAGGCGGTTGAGGATCGGCCCGGTCGCGCCCTCGACCAGCGCCAGCTCGTAGGCGCGTTTGACCTGTCCCTGGATCTCGGCCTCGCCGAGGATCATCGAGTCGAGCCCGGCGGCCACCTGCAGCAGGTGCCGGGCGGCCTCGCTCGCCCGCAGCGAGTAGAGGTGGCCGAGCAGCTCGGTCGGGCGGATCTCGGCCTGGCGGGTGAGGACGCTGAGGGCGGTCGACTCGGCCTCGACCGGGTCGGAGACGATCAGGTAGAGCTCGGTGCGGTTGCAGGTCGAGATCGCCGCCGCCTCGTGGATCCCGCTCGCCGCGGTCAGCTCGGCGAGGGCGCCGACGGCGCGACCCTCGGTCAGGGAGAGGCGCTCGCGCAGGTCGAGCGGCGCGGTCTTGTGGGAGACGCCGAGGGCGAGCAGCTCCGCCATCAGGCCCTCACCTTCTCGCGTTCCTCAGCCTGGCGGTCCTCGGCGATCGCCGCGACCTCGCGCAGATCGCGCTCGATCCGCTGCAGTTTCGCGGCCATGATCGCGACATAGACGACGAGGAGGACGACGAAGACGACGTAGGCGCCGGCGACGTACCTGCCGGCCTCGTCGAGCGGCAGCGCCGGGGCGCCGAAGAGGATCTCCATCAGCTCACCTCCGGTGCGATCCGCGAGCTGCCGCCGGCGACCGGCGCGTCGAGGGCGCGGCGCAGCCGCTTTACCTGGCCGGAGGCGCTCTTCGCGGTCAGCTCGAACTTGACCAGGGTCGTCCACAGCAGCCCCATCGCAACCAGCGAGCAGAGGAAGGTCAGCATCATCTCGCCCGGCATCCCGCCTTCGGCGGTGGCGAAGGTCCGCGGGTGAACGAGGCTCTGGGCCATCCGTACGGCCATGAAGTTGAGCGGTACGAAAGCGCCGGCGGTGACGGCGAAGACGGAGGCGTAGCGCGCCTGGCGGTCGCGGTCTTCGATCGCGTAGCGGAACGGGTAATAGGTCGCGTAGAGGAGGAAGACGATCAGGAAGCTGACCAGGGTCGGCTCGTCCCAGACCCACCAGTGGCCCCAGGAGGCCTTGGCCCAGATCGCCCCGGTGATGAGGACGGCGACGCCGAAGATCACCGAGATGTGGATCGCGACGTAGGAGTAGGCGTCCCATTTGCGGTCGTTCGAGCGCAGGTGGAGGATCGCGAACACCCCGCCGGCGATGAACCCGACCAGGGCGACGATCGCCAGCGGTACGTGGAGGTAGAAGATCTTCTGGATGAACCCCTGGTCGCCGTCGAGCGGCGCGTAGAAGAAGACCAGCGAGAGCGACAGCGCCACCATGAACACCGTGGCGATCGAGAGGGGCTTTAGTCCTTTGCCGTACATGCTCCGAGGGGGTTGAAGCGTGACGCCCGGTCAGTCCTCGAGGAGGAAGTCGAAAACGGCGTAGCCGACCAGGCCGAAGATCAGATCGTATAGGCCGAGGACCATCAGCCAGGTGCCGAAGCGGTGGTAGGAGGGACCGCCCAGCGCCAGCAGCGGCTCGGTGGCGCCGGTGGCGGCGATCATCAGCGGCACCGAGAGCGGAAGCAATACCAGCGGTACCAGCAGGTCACGGGCGCGGGAGTTGACCGCCATCGAGGAGATCAAGGTGCCGGTCGCGGCGAGGCCGAGGTCGGCGAGCAGGAGGACGGCGACCAGCGGTCCGAGGCCGGCGGCGCCGTCGAGGAAGAAGATCGCGAAGATCGGCACGGTGACGAGCTCGAGCGCGCCGAGGTAGACGAGCAGCGCCGCCACCTTGGCGGCGAAGAGGGCGCTGCGGTCGATCGGCGCCAGGCGGATCGCGTCGAAGCCGCCCTCCTCGCGCTCGGCGACGAAGAGGCGGTTGATGCCGAGGACGGCGGCGAAGAGCAGGGTCGCCCAGAGGACGCCGGAGGCGAGGCTGCCGGAGAGGGTGGTGCGGTCGAGGCCGAAGCGGAAGATGACGAAGGTGGTGACGGCGAAGAGCGCCATCGCCGGCAGCGACTGCAGCGTCCGCAGCTCCGAGCGCAGGTCCTTGGCGAGGATCGCCGCGAAGGCGGTGCGCGAGGGGGTCAAGAGACCACCGCCCGCTCGCCGATTCCCAGCCGCAGCACCTGGTCGGCCTCGGGCAGGAAGCGGTCGGGATCGTGGGTGACGACGACGCGGGTCCGGCCCGGCGCCGGGCCGATCAGCCCGCGCGCCAGCTCGCGGCTCTCGGCATCGAGATTGGAGTCCGGCTCATCGAGCAGCAGCAGCTGGGGACGGTGGAGGACGCAGCGGCAGATCGAGAGGCGCTGGCGCATCCCGGCCGAGAGCTCGGCGACCCGCTCGTCAGCACGTCGGTCCATCCCGACGGCGTCGAGCAGCTCCTCGATCCGGGCCTCCGCCTCGGCGCGCTCGATCCCGTACAGGCTCGCACCGAAGCGCAGGTTCTCGCGACCGCTGAGGTCGCGGTACAGGAGCGGCTCGTGGCCGAGGTAGCCGATCCGGCCGCGCAGCTTCCAGGCTTCGTTCGGCAGCGCGCAGCCGAGCACCGCGACCTCGCCCCCGCTGGGCCGCAGCAGGGTGGCGAGGATTCGTAGCAGCGTCGTCTTCCCCGCCCCGTTCGGTCCGAGGACGACGAGCGAGGCGCCCGCGGGCAGCTCGAGGTCGACGCCGTCGAGGGCGGGACGGTCGCCGTAGTCGCGGCGCAGACCGGCGACCGAGATCGCGGGTCCGGCCTTCTCCTGCGCGGGGGGCATCGACGGGGATTCTGCACCGTTCGGGTCCGATCGCGGCTTCATCGCGTAGGCTGCCGCGGCAATTTCGCCAGGGGCGCACTGCCCCTCACAAGGAGGATCGATGAAGAGAACCAGTCAGTTGGCCGCCGTTCTCGCGGTCATAGCCGCGGTGCTAGCGCCGGTGGCCACGGCCGTGACCGCCGCCGGCCCCGGGGAGACCGTGAAGGTCAAATCCGAAGTTACCCTCGGAGCCAGCGGCTACCAGGGCAAGGTGAAGGCGAAGAACTCCAACTGCGTCGGCGAACGGACCGTCGTCCTCAAGCAGAAGGGCAAGGGCGTGATCAGCCGGGCTGTCTCGAAGCCGAACGGAAACTGGCGCGCCGATCTTGAAGAACTGAACGAAAACATCAAGATCCCGGCCCAGGTCTTCGCCGAAGTGAAGCCCTCGACCCAGGCGACCGCGGGACCGATTTACAAGTGCCTCGCCGCCGTCTCCAAGACGGTCGAAATCGCCGGCGGCTGATCTGACCCTCGCGCGAGACCGCAAAATTACGTCGTATAGACGTGTTTTTGCGGTCTCGGTGAGTTAGCGACGCTTCTGCAGGGTACGGCGGCCGACCTTGAGCAGGGGCGCCGCACCTTCGCGCAGCGCTTTGGTGCGGACCTCGCCCTTGCCGTAGAGGATCTTCGCCGAGGCACGGACCGCATCGCCGAGGGTCTGGTCGTAGGGATGCCACCAGAAGTCACGGGTGAGGCCCGGCTCCCAGGCGTTCATCTTGATGTTGACGCACTCGTAGAAGCCGAATTTGGAGTGTGAGCGGCCGAGGCCGGAGTCCTTGACCCCGCCCCAGGCGCACTGGCAGGCGCCGTGGCTGAAGGAGTGGTCGTTGACCCAGACCATCCCCGACTCGATCCGGCGGGCGATCCGGGCGCCGCGCTGGCGGTCCTTGGTCCAGACCGAGGCGCCGAGCCCGAACTCGGAGTCGTTGGCGAGTTCGATCGCCTCCTGCTCGGAGTCGACGACGACGATCGGCAGCACCGGGCCGAAGATCTCCTCGCGCATGATCCGCATCTCGTGGGTGACGCCGGTGAGGACGGTGGGGGCGATGTAGCGGCCGGTGGCGAGGCCCGGGGGGTCGACCGGGCCGCCGCAGCGCTTGGTCGCGCCGGCGGCAACTGCGTCCTCGATCAGCTCGACGACGATCGCGTACTGGTCCTCGGAGGTCATCGGGCCGATCTCGGTGTCCCACTCGATCGGGTTGCCGATCCGCAGCTTTTCGGTCTCGCGGACGACGCCCTCGACGAAGCGGTCGGCGACGTCGCGCATCACGTAGACGCGCTCGATCCCCGAGCAGGTCTGGCCGGCGTTGGCAAAGCCTCCCCAGACGGCGCCGGAGACGGCGTTGGCGAGGTCGGCGTCGGAGCAGACGATCATCGGGTCCTTGCCGCCGAGCTCGAGTACCGAACCCTTGAGCTCGCCCGCGCAGACCTCGCCGACCTTGCGGCCGACGTCGACCGAGCCGGTGAAGAAGACCTTGCTGACGCTGGAGCGGCAGAGCGCGTCGCCGATCCGGCCGCCACCGTGGACGACCCGGACCAGCCCCTCGGGCAGTCCGCCCTTCTCGAAGACCCGGGCGATCCGCTCGCCGAGCAGGGGGGTGAGGCTCGCCGGCTTGAGGACCACCCCGTTGCCGGCCATCAGCGCGATCGCGACCTCGCCGAAGGGGATCGACCAGGGGTAGTTCCAGGGCGCGATCACGCCGACGACCCCGATCGGCTCGTAGCTGAAGCGGCCTTTCTTGGAGAGCGTGAAGGCCTGGGTCATCGGCACCTTCTCGTCGGCGAGGATCTTCGGGCCCTCCTTCGCGCACCAGTGCAGCGCGTCGACCGTCGGCAGCAGCTCCATCGTGTAAGACTCGGCGCGCGGCTTGCCCTGCTCCCTGGTCAGCAGCTCGGCGATCTCGTCGATGTCGTCGAGGAGCGCGTCGGCGGCGCGCTTCATGTAGGCGGCGCGGGTCTTGGTCGGCAGCTCCGCCCAGGCGGGCTGGATCCGCGCCACGTCGTCGACCACGCCCTGCACTTCCTCGGGAACGATCGTCGGAACCGAGCCGACCAGCTCGCCGGTGGCCGGGTTGAACGACTCCAGGGTCGAGGTGGACAGGGACGTCGGGACTGCCGTTGCGCTCTCCATGGGGGGAATTCTACGGGGGTGTCGCGCACCCCAAGCTGATGTCAGCTCGACGACCGCTGCTCGCCTTCATGCTCGACGACGCGAAGCCGGCGAGGGTCCGGCGGAAGGCCGTGCCAGATTCCTCTCTCGATAACAGCAGGCCAATTCTCAGCGGGAAGATTCGTCGGGAATAGGGCGAGGGTCTCTCCCAGACCGGTAGCGGCTGGAACAAGAAGTCCGTTTGCGCGAAGCTGATGAGCCGCAGCACCTATTCGCTGACATGGCACATAGTCCCCAACCTCAGAGGTCAGGTCTTTCTCGGTTAGCCCTATCGCGGCGCGTACTACCTTTGAGCGAAGGTCCAAGATGCCAGGCACATCTACCTCGCAGGCGATGATGCGTCGCTCGAGCACCTGTGCCGCCATATCCGGGAAGTCCAGCTCGTCGTCTACAAGGTGGCGATAGGCCTCTGCGGCAACGCTGTCGCGTGGCCGTCCTAGATACAAGACCTCGAAGGCACGTGGCGCACCCCAGCGACCCCCGGCTGCACTGGGCTGCAACTCCTCCCACTTCAGCGAGAGGTGCCTTTCGAAACGCCCTTGAATCCGAATTGGTGCCAGATCCGCTAGGGCGATCAGCAAATCGCGATGTTTCACATTGCTCCTGCGCGTAGTCGCTCGATCGCGTCTAGAACGACATCAGATTTGTCGTTTTCCAACATGTCGATCGGGCGCCTGCCGCCGAGGCTTTTCTTGCGGCCGTGTAGCCAGATCTCGGCGCCTTCTCGGGTGTAGACCTCTCGGAGTAGCCCCACTACGTAATGGAGCTCTAGAAGGCGGTCTCTATTGCGACCGCTTGGAGTATTCGTCCCAGCCGACCAGTTACGGACTTGGCGTTCCGCCACTCCGATTAGCTGAGCGACCTCCGTACTGCTCAGCCCACCGTCCTTCACCTCATCAACGATCCGGGCGTAAAGCCGCTCCTCTGCACGCTCCGGAACGTCGGGGTCAGATGCCAAAGTCCCTGGTCCCAATGATTCCTCCTGAATTCCTCAAAATAGATATACGAGATTCCTCTTGAACTTCCGCTTTTACTTCCGCTAAGATAGCACGCATGAACTTGGATTCTTCACATGGACCGCGACCGGAGCTCCTGATTCGCCCGTCGCTCAATGACCACAAGGTGGTAGAAGACCTCCTTTCTCCCCGGGTGGGCTTGGGATCTCGTCCCATTTCGCGGCTTGTTCTCAACGCGCCAGACGCCCCGAGACGAGAGCTATTCGGTGAACTCGCCGCACAGACGGGAACCCCACTGATCATCGATCCCCTTACGACGCTTCTGCAATGCGAGGTTGATGAGCAGGATCCATGGGTTCAGGAGGTGGATTTCGGCCTAGCCAGCGCGCTGGACCCCCAGGCCCTCGCGAACCCTTTCATCTTGGACAAGCTTGTTTCGGAAGTCGTCGAATTCCAAGTGAACAACGGGGCAACCGTTGTAGTCCCACCATATTTTTACGCTGATAAACCTGATTCATCAGAGTTCGACGCCACCATCTCTGCGATCGGGCGAACCGCCCGTCGGTTGCGGGCCGATGGAATTGCGTTGCCGATCATGCCGTTGCTCAGCATTCAGTTGCGCGGCTTCCTGCATGGACCAGGATGGCAGGGGGCATTAGACCGTTTTACCTCCGCGGCTGTAGAGGTGGGGCCTCAGACCATTGCTGTCCAGCTTTCTCCAGTGGGCGATGGCTCAGAGAGCTACGGAAAGATCCTCAATCTCATCTTGGGAATGAGGCATATCCGCAGTGCCGGAGTGCCCACGATCGCATGGCGCCAAGGAGTATTCGGGCCAGCACTCGTGGCGGCTGGACTGGACGGCTACGAGTGCGGAATGGGCATCGGCGAGCAGGCGAAGGCGCGAGCATTCATGGGAAGCCGAAAGCCACGAAAGAAAACTGGAAACGGTTTTTCCTCCGAAGGTGTCTATCTCTCGGGGCTCGGGCGAAGCGTCCCCCGCAAGGTTGCTCAGATCCTCCTTGAGGATCGGTCAGTGCGCGGTCGGCTTCTCTGTGACTCCATTCGCTGCTGTCCGCAGGGAGCTGACAGCATGATGGCTTCGAAGGGTCGCCCCCATGCTGTGCGTGCTCGATCTCGAGGGTTGCAGGAGCTCACCGAGATTCCGAGTATGGACTGGCGTCTTCATCACGTTGGAAAGGAAGCTTCGGGCGGATTCGTAGCTGCTACCAAAGCAAACGAAGTATTAGCCCACGCGGGAGTTCCAAATCGGGTGAAGGTCGGCAGCTATGCATCTCTTGAGCAGGTAGTGGATTTCCTGCGGAAACAAGGTGTGCGCGACGTACGCGACTCGGCCTAGCCGGGTAGATCCCAGAGACTTCCGTTTCGTTCCGCATACTCCTGAAGGTGGCCGAACAGCTCTTCGACCCGGGCGAAGGCGGTGGGGTGGAGCCAGCTCCTCCTGCCGATGCGCCCCTCGCGGTACGCATGCGCCCGCGCACGCTCGACGAGATGATCGGGCAGGAGCACGTGCTGGGCGAGGGTTCGGCGCTGCGGAGTGCGATTGAATCGGGCAAGCCCCACAGCGCGATCCTCTACGGGCCGCCCGGGGCGGGGAAGACGACGCTGGCGCGGATCGCGGCGGCCGGGGCGCAGGGGGCCTTCGAGGAGGAGTCGGCGGTGAACGCCGGCAAAGCGGAGATCCGCAGCGTGATCGAGCGGGCGCGGGAGCGGCGGCGGGGGAGCGGGCGGCCGACGATCCTCTTCCTCGACGAGATCCACCGCTTCAACAAGGCCCAACAGGACGCGCTGCTGCCGGCGGTCGAGGACGGGACGCTGACCCTGATCGGGGCGACGACCGAGAACCCCTACTTCGAGGTCAACTCTGCCCTGCTCTCGCGGGCGCAGGTCTACGAGCTGCGCCCGTTGGAGCCGGCGCAGGTGGGAGAGCTGCTGCGGCGGGCGCTGAGCGACCCTGAGCGGGGGATCGCCGATCCGCCACCGGTGACCGAGGCGGCGCTGGAGATGCTGGCGCTGCGCAGCGGCGGCGACGCCCGGGTCGCCCTCTCGGCCCTGGAGCGGGCGGTCGAGCGGGTAGCCGACATCGAACACCCTGGGGAGGGGTCGAAGCCGGATGCGGTCGACGTCTCCGCCGTCGAAGACGCGCTGCAGCGCAAGGCGATCGACTACGACCGCCAGGGGGACCGGCACTACGACTTCGTCTCGGCCTGGATCAAGGCGACGCGGGGCTCCGATGTCGATGCCTCGCTCTACTACCTGGCGGTGATGCTGGAGGGGGGCGAGGACCCGCGCTTCATCGCCCGCCGCATGGTCATCCTCGCCTCAGAGGACGTCGGCAACGCCGATCCGCAGGCGCTGCTCGTCGCCGACGCCGCGGCGCGGGCGGTCGACCGGGTCGGCTTGCCGGAGTGTGCCCTGAACCTCGCCCAGGCGGCCGTCTACCTTTCCCTCGCCCCGAAGTCGAACGCCTCCTACAAAGGGCTGGCGGCGGCGCGGGCGGAGGTCCGCGCAAACGGCGCCCAGACCCCGCCCGACTACCTCCGCGACGCCCACTATCCCGGCGCCGAGAAGCTCGGCCGCGGCGAGGGATACCGCTACGCCCACGACGAGCCGGACGCCGTCAGCGACCAGCCCTTGCTGCCCGAGGGGCTGCGGGGAAGCCACTTCTACGAGCCCACCGACCGTGGCTTCGAGCGCGAGCTGAGGGAGCGGCTGGCGGCCTTTAGAAAGAAATTAGACAGCCTGTAAAACGCGGCGCAACTTCCCGGTCCGCAAGGGGTTTCGATAAGCGGCTCACCAAGCTAAGCCAGGGAGAGCCGACAACCCGGCCGGAGACCTGGACTGGGGGCTCCGGCCGGGGTTGTTGAAACAGGGGGGAATGAGGGCGTCGAGTGGACTGGGCTCGACGCCCTCTTTGTCTGCCGGACCAGGGTGGCGGCTATCGTGGGCTCGTGGCCGGCGATAAGCCTGAGAAGCTCCGCCTCGGTGGGATGGCCCTGCGCAACGGGCTGTTGATCCACGGCCCGACCCACTGGGCGGCCGCGGTTCGCCGGCGCGATGGCGAGATCGAAGTCGCCTCGGAGCGAAAGCCCGAGCTGGCTCCTGGCCTCGTCGCCAAGATGCCGGGCCTACGGGGCCCGGTAAAACTGGCCGAGGCGATGGCGGTGCTGCCGCTGGCTCGCCGGCGCCTGCACTCGGCGCGACTTCCTTTCGAGGACCTGCGCGTTCTCGCCGCCGCGGCGGCGACGATCGCCGTGACTTCGCTGTTGCGCAGGCGCGCCCCCGCCACCGCATTGCGCGAGGGGATCGTGCAGGCGGTCGGGGCGCTTCCGGCGCTGGTCGCGCTCAGCGATCGCGACCTCGCCGCCTACCACGGCGCCGAGCACAAGACGATCGCGGCTTATGAGCGTGGGGTCGTCGAGGACGTTGCCGCGGTGCCGAAAGAGCACGATCGATGCGGTTCCAACCTGATCGTGCCGATGATGCTGCTCTCCGCCGGCGGCACCGTCCTGCTCGAGCGGCTGGTCGCCAATCCGAGCTCGGCCGCCCGCGCCGGCGTCGGCCTCGGCGGCGCCTCGATCGCGGTCGAGATGTTCGCCTGGAGCGATCGTCACCATGGCGACCCGCTGGCAGAGGCCTTCCACACTCCCGGTCGCGAGATCCAGCGCCACTGGGCGACGAAGGAGCCGACGCCCGAGCAGCTCGAGGTGGCTGTCGCGGCGCTGGAGGAGATCCTCCAGGCCGAGGCCTGATTCGTCTGTGCCTTTTCGTTGCCCCAGACCGAAAGGAACAGACGAGCGTTAGAGGCATAGACTTCGCCGCCGTGTTCGGAAGGATCGACCACATCGGAGTCGCCGTCGAGGACATCGACGCCGCGATCGAGCTCTATCGCGACAGCTTCGGGATGGAGCTCGCCCACCGTGAGACGGTGGAGTCGCAGGGCGTCGAGGCGGTCCTGCTCGACGTCGGCGACGGCCACGTCGAGCTGCTGGCCCCGCTCGGCCCCGACACCCCCGTCGGCAGGTACATGGCCAAGAACGGGGCCGGACTGCACCACGTCGCCTACGCGGTCGACGACATCGACGCCGCCCTCGCGAAGATCGCCGCCGCCGGGATCCGGTTGATCGATTCCGAGCCGCGGATCGGTATCCGCGACAGCCGCGTCGCCTTCCTCCACCCCCGCTCCACCGGCGGGGTCCTGACCGAGATCGTCGAACCCGCAGGAGGTCACTGATGGCGGATGCGCAAAGAGTCGAGATCGGCTTCGAGGGCGGCCAGGTGATCTCAACCCGCCTCGGCGAAGCGGACCTGAAGGACCTGCGGTCGCGCCTCGAGCAGGGTGGATGGCACGACCTCCACACCGAGGAGGGGACCGTCGCCCTCTATCTCGGCAAGGTCCAGTTCGTCCGGGTCGAGTCCGGTGAGCACCGGGTCGGCTTCGGCGGATAAGGGAGCCGGATGAGAGCGCGGCACCTGCTCGGAGCAGCTGCCGCGGGGACCCTTGCGGCGGCGCTCTGGTGGCGCAAGAACCCCTCCGCCTGCCCCTACGGACAGCGATTCTGGGTCGAAGCGCCCCACCCGATCATCACCCGTGAGCGGCTGCGCTCGGTGCTGCGGCCGCAGCCGGGTGAGCGGCTGCTCGAGATCGGTGTCGGCACCGGCTACTACAGCCTCGAGCTGGCCGAATGGGTAGCGCCGACGGGGACGCTGGAGCTCTTCGATCTGCAGCAGAAATTCCTCGACCACGTGATGCGCGCGGCCGGGGAGCGCGGGCTGGCGAACCTGGTGCCGACGCAGGGAGATGCGACCCGGCTGCCCTACGAGGACGGCTCGGTCGACGCCGCCGTCCTTACCGCCGTCCTCGGTGAGATCCCGAACGGCATCGCGGCCCTGCGCGAGATCCGCCGCGTCCTGCGGCCCGAGGGACGCCTCGTCGTCGGCGAGCTCTTCGGCGACCCCCACTTCACCACCCGCGGCAGCCTCGCGCGGATGGGAGCGGAGGCGGGGCTCGAGCTCACCGAGACCTCGGGCAACTGGTTCGGATACTTCGCGCGGCTAGCGCCTGCTTGAGCCGGCGGCGGCGCGGGCGATGTAGACGCCCTTGGTGTGGTCGAGCTCGTGGAGGGGCTGCTTCGGGATCGCGTCGTGGTGGTGCCCGTAGACATCCAGGCATTCCAGCCCGGCTCCCTCCAGCGCCGCCAGCACCTCGGCTTCGGGGAAGTGCCGCTCTCGGTGTAGCTCGGGCGCGATCGCCGGCCCGGCGTCCCCCTCCAGCGGCTCGACCTCGAAGCTCGCCTCGGCGATCGATCCCGATTCGGCATCCGGGCTCGATCGCCCCTTCCAGATCATCCGCCGGCCGTCGCGCTCGACCACCACTTCTTCGGCGAAGAAGGTGCGGTAGGCCTCCAGGGTGTTGACGTCGAACATCAGCAGCCCGCCGGGGCCGAGGTTGCGGCGCATCCCCACCAGCGCCTGCCGGAGTTCCTCGGTGCCGAGCAGGTAGTTGACGGCGTCGTCGAGGCAGAAGACGAGGTCGAACTCGCCGAAGACGGGCAGCTTGCGCATGTCGGCAACCGAGAGCTTGGCCCTGTCGCCGACCTTCTCCCGCGCGATCGCGACCATCTTCGGGGAGACATCGCAGGCCGTCACCTCCCAGCCTTTCTCCAGCATCGGGATGAAGCTCTTGCCGGTCCCGCAGGCGACGTCGAGCAGGCGGCGCCCGGGGATACCGTGCTGTTCCAGCTTCGGCATCAGTTCGCCGAGCCAGAGGTCGTAATCGTGATGGGCGGTGAAATCGTCGTAGACGGGAGCGATCGACTCATAGGCGATCTCCGCCCACTGCGGTCGCTCTCCCCCTTCTTCCCTGGCCACAAATCAGAGACCTGCGCAAGCTCTGAACAGTTTCTAAAACAGAGGTGGCAATTTGGTGCACCGCTTATGTAGGTTCGTTCAATCAGTACTCCAAGAGAGCATCGTCGCGGGAACGACGACGCCTGGGAGTGGGGTGAGGCACAGAGGGTCTGTCTTCGAATGGCGTATCGCTACGCGAGCAATCCGGGCGACGCCGAAGACATAGCTCAGGACGCCTTGCTTCGGGCCTGGCGGCGGCGCTCGACCCTGCGTGATTCCGGCAGCCGCAACCAGTGGCTGGCGGCGATCGTCCGCAACGAGGCTTTCCGCCAGCACGCGCGGATCCGCCCCGACCTGACAGAAAGAATCGAGGTCCGCGAGGGGGCCGAGGACGAGCGGGTCCTGGCCGCGGTCGAGCTCGCCGACCTGCACGCGGCGCTGGCGGGGTTGAACGAGCGCGACCGGCGGCTGCTGGAGATGAAATACGAGGAGGACCTGACCCAGGCGACGATCGCCCGTCGCCTCGGCATCCCGGAAGGGACCGTGAAGGTGCGCCTGCATCGCGCCCGCAACAAGCTGCGCCTGCTGTACGCGGGGGCGAGCGTGGCCGGCTGAACTTCGGACCGCTGTACAACGACCGCGGCGACGCCCGCGGCGAACATCTCTACATGGAGACGGCAGCGCGTCAGATCGTCGCCTTCGGAGGCGGCGGCTTTTCGATGGAGTCGGGAAACCCGCTGCTCGACGACTACGTGCTCGGGCTGACCAGGGCGGAGCGGCCGCGGGTCTGTTTCCTGCCCTCGGCGAGCGGCGACGCCGATCACTACATCGTCCGCTTCTACCGCGCCTTCTCGGCCCATCGCTGCGAGGCCAGCCATATCTCGCTCTTCCGCCGCGAGCAGGGGCCGAGCGACCTGCGACGCCATCTCCTCTCCCAGGATCTGATCTACGTCGGCGGCGGCAGCGTGGTCAGCCTGCTCGGGGTCTGGCGCGCCCACGGGATCGACTCGATCCTGCGCGAGGCCTGGGAATCGGGCGTTATCCTCTGCGGCCTCTCGGCCGGCTCGCTCTGCTGGTTCGAGGAAGCGGTGACCGGCTTCCATGGCGAGCCGAAGCGGCTGCGCGGCCTGGGACTGCTGCCCTTCAGCAACTGCGTCCACTACGAGCGCGGCGCCAGACGGGGCGAGGCCTACCACCGCTTCCTGCGCGAAGGGATGCACGGCGGCTACGCCGCCGAGGACGGCGCCGCCCTGCACTTCGTCGGCGAGGAACTGAGCCGGGTGGTCGCCTCGCGGCCCGAGGCGCGCGGCTATCGCCTCGACGCCTCCGGCTCTCGCGTGGTGGAGATGCAGATCGCGACCACCTACCTCGGCGACCGGGAGGCGGCCCCCGCGGCGCCGTTGCCGGAGGCGCTTTCGACCGCCCCCGCCCCCTGATGGCCGCCGACGGAGTCCGCGCCAAGACGGCGACGCCGGTACGGCGGATCCTCGCCCTCGGCGGTCACGATTTCAGCTTCCGGCCGCCCGACCGGGCGGTCTGCGAGCTGCTCTTGAGGCTGGCCTCCGAACGCGGGGGCGAGCGGCCGCGGATCTGCATCCTTCCGACCGCCAGCGGCGACACCTCCGACCAGATCGCCGGCTTCTACTCCGCTTTCGGCGAGCGCTCCTGCGAGCCCTCGGACATCTCCCTCTTCCGGCTCGGGCGGCGGCCGGTGGAGCTGCGCGACCACCTGCTTGCCCAGGACCTGATCTACGTCGGCGGCGGCAGCATGCTCAACCTGCTGGCGGTCTGGGAGGCGCACGACATCGCCTCGATCCTCAGCCTCGCCTGGCGAGAGGGGATCGTCCTCGCCGGCCAGAGCGCCGGCGCGATGTGCTGGTTCGAGGCCGGGATCACCAAGTCCTCGGGCCGGCCGCTGGCGGCGGCCGGCCTCGGCCTCCTCGCCGGCAGCCTCTGCGTCCACTACAACAACGAACCCGAGCGCCGCGCCGCCTACCTCCATGCGGTCGGTGACGGGATGCCCAGCGGCTACGGGCTCGACGACTACGCCGGCCTCCTCTGGGAGGGAGAGGGAAGCCCCTCGGCGGTGACGGCGCGCCGCGGCGCCCGCGCCTATCGGGTCAGCAGCCGCGAGGGCGAGGTCGCCGAGTCGCCGCTCCCGGCCCGCTTCCTTCCCGCCCCGGCGCCGGCGGCCCTGCGCGAGGACATCGCCGAGTTCCGCCGCATCAAGACGATGCGCAAACGAGCCGGTTGGCTCGGCTGATGTCACAGAGGCTCCTCACCCGGGTCGCCGAAGCTTTACCTTCTGCGCGTAACTCGTAGAAACATTCTGTCTACAGTCCTGTCATCATGGAGGCACTGAAGATGGAGCGGCCGATGGAGAACTGGAACGACGACCGGCTCGACGAACTGAGCCGGCGCATGGACGAAGGCTTCAAGGAGATGCGCGAAGGCTTCGCGCGGATGGACAAGCGCTTCGAGGGGGTCGAAGGGAAGATGGCCACCCGGGAGGATCTGACCCGGCTCGAGAGTCGCGTCGATCGGCTCTATTACGGATGCGTCGCGCTGCTGGTGCTTCTGGTGGGGAATTCGCTCCTCGCCACTTGGGCTTAGACGAAGTCACAGCCTCCAGCGGAAGCCGATCTCCTCGATCGCCGGCTCCAGCGGGCTGCTGGGAAGCCCCGGCCTCGTCGCCTGCTCGGGATCGTTGTAGCCACCGGGAGCGACGTCGTTGGGCGTGTCCGGGTGGAAGATCGAGGCGAGGTACTGGATCTGGCCGCGGCCCTGGCCGAGCTCGGTCTGGCCGCCTCCGTAGGCGCCGATGCCCCGCTCCTCGCAGTAGTCGTAGGCGGCGAAGAGGTTGCGGATCGGGCCGAAGCGGGAGGGCTTGACGTTGACCGTCTTCGGCGGCGACCAGGGCATCGCCTCGATGTCGGCGATCGAGTGGATCGGCGCGTCCCAGGTCACCCGCTCCGACACCGGATTTAGGAGAGGTCTGGTCTCGGGCGTTACATCTGGGTCCTCGAGCCAGGCCTCGGGGAAGGTTTCGATCAGCTTCGCGTAGAGCTCGGGGTCGGTCTCGACGTCGACCGGGGTCCCTTTGTAGAAGCCCTTGAGGTCGAGCGAGTCGACCGCACCCGTCTCCGCCAGCGCCTCGATCAGCTCGTCGTCCCAGTCGTTGGCGGGGTCGAGCTTGAAGCGCAGGGTGGGGTAGACGGCCAGCCGCGCGAGCAGCGGCTCGATCGAGGAGCGCTCGCCCTCTTCCCAGCCGGCGAGCCGCATCGAGTTGACGAAGTTCACCGGCTTCGGTTCGCGGCCAAGAGCGGCCGCGAGGTTCGTCCCGGCCTGCCGCAGCGCCAGGTCCAGAGCCGCCGACTCAAAGGCCCAGCGACGGTAGTCCACTGAGACCTCCCCCCGCTCCGGCTCACCGGCCGGGAAGAGGTCGATCCCATCGAGCCGCTCGGAAAACTCGGCGAAGGTGAAGCTGCCGGCCAGCCCCTCCGGCGGCCCGTGGCTCTGCTGACCGATGTGATCGACCGCGTCGTAAACAACGTCCTCCCCGATCCCCTCCTCGCCACCACCCCGCAGCTTGACGATCGTCGTCAACCGTTCAAAAGAGCCGACGACGATCTCAAGCCCCTCGAACTCACAACTCTCAATTTGAAGCGGCAGATCCGCAATGGCATCGAAGCTGGACACCGTTTGAGCCTAGAGCAGTTGGGTAACTGCTCTCAAAGAGCCACCCGAAGCGTCCTCAACTCCCGATCCGACCCCCCGCGGACATACCCACCGTGGTCGAGGCTTTCGCGAATGAAGTCAAGCGTCTCCGGAGTAAGCCGCTCCCCGGGAAGCACGTTCGGAATCCCCGGCGGATAGGCCGCCAGCCCCTCGGCGGCAACCCGCCCCGCCGCGGCGTCGAACGGAACCACCTCCTGCGGTCCCAGGAACGCTTCGCGAGGGGTCATCACCAGCTCGCCCCAGGGCGGCGCCGGCGCCAGCTTCTCGTCCGGCGCCCCCGGCGTCTCCTCCAGCTCGGCCACCGCCTTGCGGAGCCCGGCGACCAAGCGCTCGCCGCTGTCCTCTGCCCGCTCGCCGACGCCGAAGATGGCGACGACGACGTTGCCGGAGAAGAGCTCGAGGTCGATGCCGCTGACGTGGAAAGCGGTTTTCCACAGCCGCTGGGCGCTGGAACCCGTCCCGCGGACGTCGATCCCGAGCCGGAGCGGGTCCCATCCGGCGACCCCGGGGCGCCCGACCATCCGCTCGTCGAGCACGTCGAGGCCGGGGATTTCCCGGATCTTCTCCCGGGTTTTGGCCAGTCCCTCCAGCGCCTCGCTCAGCATCTCCTCGCCGTGGACGTACATGTGGCGCCGGGCGGCGTCGAGCGAGCCGGCGAGGAGACCGCTGGGGCTGGTCGTCTCGACCAGGCTGACGCAGCGGTCGACGACGGCCCCGTCGATGCGCCCACCGCGCCCGAGGTGCAGCATCGCCGACTGGGTGAGGCTGCCGATGATCTTGTGGGTCGAGGAGGTGACGAGGTCGGCGCCGCAGGCGAGCGCGTCGGTCGGCAGATCGGGATGGAAATGCAGGTGGGCCCCCCAGGCCTCGTCGGCCACCAGCGGCACCCCGCGGGAGTGAGCCACCTCCACCATCGCGGCGACGTCGGCGCAGGCGCCGAAATAGGTGGGGGAGACGACCATCGCCGCCACCGCCTCCGGCGTGTCGTCGAGCGCCTCGGCGAGCGAGTCCGGCGTCAGTCCGTGGGCGATCCCCAGCTCGGGGTCCAGCTCGGGGGCGACGAAGGTCGGCCGCATGCCGCTGAGGACGAGGCCGTCGATGACCGAGGAGTGGACGTTGCGCTGGACGACGACCCGGTTGCCGCCGTGCGCCAGGGCCATGCAGGCGGCGTGGTTGCCTTGCGAGGCGCCGTTGCCGAGGAACCAGGTGCGGCCGGCCCCCCAGGCCTCGGCGGCGAGCTGCTGCGCCTGCTGGAAGGGCGGCGGTTCCGGGCCGACGTCGACCCCTTCGGTAACCGAGGGGATGTCGTTTCGCAGCCCCGCTTCGCCGACCAGCTCGACCATCGCCGGGTCGGCGCCGATCCCCCCCTTGTGCCCCGGCACCTGGAAGCGTCCGGGGTCGCGCTTCGCGTAGGCGAGCATCGCGTCGACGTAAGGAGTGGAGTCCTGCTGTCCATCTCCAGGCATCGAGTCGAGTCTACGCATCGGCTGCGGGGCGCTTGGACAAATCGGGCGGCGATCTTTAGACACGGCTGACGACCGGCTTGCTGGAGAATCCAGAGATCGAGCACACGCGACTGGGCTACTGGATCGAGGAGGCGGGGGAGGTCGAGCCCCGCCCGGCGCTGGACGGCGACCGCGAGGCAGACGTGCTGGTCGTCGGCGGCGGCTACACGGGAATGTGGAGCGCCTGGTACGCAAAGCAGCTGCAGCCCGAGGCGCGGGTCGTCCTGCTCGAGGCCGAGCCGGTCTGCGGGCATGGGCCGAGCGGCCGCAACGGCGGCTTCTGCAACGCGATGTGGTTCTCGCTGGCCTCGATGCGCGAGCGCTGGGGCGACGCGCCGGCACTGGAGGTGGCGCGGGCGGCCGAGCAGGCGGTGGCGCGGATCGGCGGCTTCTGCGGGGAGCACGGAGTCGATGCATGGTTTCTGCCCGCCGGCTACGTGCAGGTCTCGACGACCCCGGCGCAGGACGGCGCTTGGGGCCGGGCGGTGCAGGCCTGCCAGGAGCTCGGGGTGCCGGAGATGCTGCAGCCACTGAGCGCTGCCGGGGTCGCCGAGCGCTGCCGGTCGCCGGTCTTCCGCGCCGGCGTCGTCTCGCCGACTTCGGCGACGGTGCAGCCGGCGCGCCTGGCACTCGGCCTGCGCACGCAGCTGCTGGCTGCGGGGGTAGAGATCTTCGAGGGTTCCCCGGTCACCGCGTTCCGGGAGCACGCCGACGGCGTCGAAGCCAGGACGGCCCGGGGGCTGGTCCGGGCCGGCGCGGGCATCCTCGCGATCGGCAGCGCCGCCCGGGGCCGGCGCGGGCCGCTGCGCGGGCGGCTCACCGTCGCCTCCTCCCACATCGTCCTCACCGAGCCGGTTCCCGACGTGTTGGAGGAGATCGGCTGGACCGGCGGCGACTGCATCACCGACTCGCGTGCCCTGCTCCACTACTTCCGCACCACCTGCGACGGCCGCATCGCCTTCGGCTGGGGCGGCGGCCGGATCGCGATGGGGGCGCGGACGAAGGGCCGGTCGGAGCTCGACCCGGCGGTGATCGCGGCCGCCACCGAGCATCTCCATGCTTACTTACCCGCCCTCCGCGACCGCCGCATCACCCATGCCTGGGGCGGGCCGATCGATGCTTCCCCCACCCACCTGCCCACGGTCCGCACGCTGCCGCGAGGCAAAGCCTGGGTCGGCGCCGGCTACACCGGCAACGGCGTCGGCCCGTCGAACATGGTCGGCCGCACGCTCGCCTCACTCGCCCTCGGCCGCGACGACGAGCACGCCCACCTCGCCTTCGTCGACGCGAAGATGCCGCGCGTCCCCCCCGAGCCGTTCCACTGGATCGGCGGCGAGGCGATCCGCCTCGGCATCCTCAAGAAGGAGGAGGCGGAGATGGACGGCCGCCGTCCCGGTCGCATCTCCTCAGCAGTGGCCAAGGTGCCGCAGCTGATCGGCTTCCACATCGGCCGCTAGTTGTAGATGCCAGTCACGTTGTTCCCGGTGAGCTCCCGTAGCCGCTGAATCGGCGGCCGGTGGCCGAGGGCGCCGTGTCGTCGCCTGTAGTTGTAGCGCTCCAGCCAGCCAGAGAGGGCCGCGGCCCTCTCTGGCGAGGAGCCGTAGACGGCGGCGTATGCCCACTCACGGAGCATCGTGCGGATGAAGCGCTCGGCCTTGCCGTTGGTCTGGGGCCGGTAGGGCCGGGTGCGGAGGTGCTTGATTCCCATCGCCCTGCAGGCGAGGGCGTGGGCGGCGGAGCAATAGGCGGGACCGTTGTCTGTCATCAGGCCCTCGACCGCGACTCCGTGGGAGCGGTAATAGGCGACGGCCCGGCGCAGGAAGCCGACGACGGTCCTGGTCTTCTCGTCGGGTAAGACCTCGACGTAGGCGAGGCGGGTGGCGTCGTCGACGCAGACGTGGACCCGCTCCCAGCCGACCGTCCGCTTTTCGTGCCCACGAGGGCCCCGCTTGGGGTTGTAGTGCCTCTTGCCGGTCACTCGATGGCCGGCGCCCCCCTCGATCCGGCCGAGCTTCTTGACGTCGATGTGGATCAGCTCGCCGGGCCGAGAGCGCTCATAGCGGCGGACCGGCTCCGCCGGCTCCAGGCGGGAGAGCCTGCCGAGGCCGATCCGCTTCAAAACCGCTGAGACGGTCGAGGTGGCCATCTCCAGGGTCTCGGCGATCTCCGGGCCGGTCAACCGCACCCGCCGCAGGGCGGCGATCGCCTCGACCCGCTCCGGCGCGGTGGCGTTGTGGACGCGCCTGGGGGCGGAGCTGCGATCGAGCAGGCCGGCCTCGCCCTCGTCCCGGTAGCGCCTGACCCATTTGCCGGCGGTCCTCGCGCTCACTCCGGCGGCCTCGGCCGCCTCCGTGAGCGCGAAGCCCTCCTCGAGCACGCGCACGACCAGGCGCTTGCGTCCCTTCGGGCCGAGGGGCGCGTTAGCGTGGAGCTTCATCCGGTTCCTCCTTGTTGCTGGGGCTTCGACACCGCCAACCTCCAAGGAGGTCCGGATGAACAACGTGCTTAGGAACTACAGCTAGTACCCGTTATTTCATCTGAGGGCCGGTGACGTCAGGAGGTGCCTGAACCGTCTCCTCCTCCACCCCAATGGCATCGTCGAATAAGGCGAGGTATGGCTCATATCGGAACAAGCGCGACCTTTTCTGGCCCGTGATCTCCTTCAAAAGGTCGAGTTCCTCGAAGGCGGAAACCAGGCGGCTGGCCGTCGGGAAGGTCGTTCCGAGTTGAGTTGCTACCACGTTGATATTGACGAGCGGTCGCTGAAAGAGGCTCGAAAGCAGCAGCAGGCCATTTTGGCCCAGGCCCTTGTCCAGGATTAGGCTTCGGTGCGATTCTCGGAGCTCGAAAAGTCGCTCGGCCGTTTCCGTGGATTCTCTTGCCGTTTGTACGACGCCGCGTAGGAAGAATCTCATCCAACCCTCCCAGTCCCCCGCGAGGCGAACGGCCATCAGGCGGTCGTAGTACTCCGTTCGGTGTAGCTTGAAGAAGTAGCTGAGATACAGCAGCGGCTCTCTCAGGATTCCTTGGTGGACGAGCAGGAAGATGTTGAGAAGGCGGCCCACTCGTCCGTTTCCGTCAAGGAATGGGTGGATCGTCTCGAACTGCGCATGGGCCAAGCCGACATCGAGCAACGGCGAGTAGCTGCCGTCGGCATGCAAATAGTTCTCGAAGTCATGAAGGGCCCGCTTCATATCCGAGACAGGTGGAGGAACGAAAGTCGCCTGTTTGAGCGTCGCCCCTTCGGGGCCTATCCAATTCTGCGTTCGCCGGAATTCCCCCGGCGTCGCCTTTGACCCTCTCCCGCCTCTGAGTAGCTCTTTGTGGATTTCCCTGATTAGGCGCAGCGAAAGCGGAAGCGTCTGGATTCGCTCCAACCCGAAGTTCATAGCGTGGACGTAGTTGACGATTTCGTAGGCGTCGGAGAAAGGATCCCTGCGATCGCTCTCCAACTCGAGTTCCAGCAAATCCTCGAGCGTGCTCTGGGTTCCCTCGATCTGAGAGCTGAGCACCGCCTCCCGGCGCACATACATCGAGACAAAGAAGTCTGGATCGGGAATCACCTTGGCCACGCCATCCAGCCTCCCGAGCTCCCCCACCGCTTCCTCGAGCAGTTTCAGCAACTCTGGATCCAGTTCCAGGGGTGGATTGGGTGGGAGTGGTTTGGGAATGAAGGCGGCGTAGCCCTCTGGCTGAGTTACGAAGCTGCCTGCCCTGCCCTTTAAGGCCGACTGGTCCATGCGCTTAATTTAGCTATACGACCGGATCTTTAATAACAAGGAATAGAGAAGCCCGTAATCAAAGGAGACTTGAAAAGGGAAATCCAGCTCTAAATGGTCGACAGCGGGTAGTCATTAGGAACCGTGTAGGAACTCCGTAACGGAAGACGCAATTGTCAGCCAGCTATTGAAGCGTTTGTGCTTGGGCGACAATAAGGGCACCGAATCGCGGCAGCTAATAACGCGGTTCTTAGTCGGAGCCCTAAATGAAGGAAGGGGGTTACCGCGGTTTTTGAAGGCCGCTAGCTGTAGTTCCTAACAACGTTGTTCATCCGGGCCTCCTTGAAGGCTGGGGGTGCTGAAGCCACCCACCGACAAGGAGAACCCGGATGAAGCTCCACGCTAACGCCCGCACCTGCCCGAACAGCCGCAAGCTGTTGGTCCATCGGATCGAAGAGGAGAGCTGGTCGCTGATGGCGGCGGCCGAGGCCGCCGGTATCAGCGAGCGGAGCGCCCGCAAGTGGCTCGGCCGCTGGCGAGCGGAGGGAGGGGCCGGGCTGCTTGACCGCAGCTCGGCCCCGCGGCGGATTCCCCACCGCACCCCCGAGCCGGTGGTCGAAGCGATCATCGCTCTGCGGAAGCTGCGGATGACGGCGGCGGAGATCGCCGAGGTCCTCGGCCTGGCGCTCTCCACGGTCTCGCTCTGGCTCAAGCGGATGGGACTGGGCAAGCGCAGTCGGCTGGAGCCCCCAGAGCCGCCCAATCGCTATGAGCGCTCGCGCCCCGGGGAGCTGATCCACGTCGACGTCAAGAAGCTGGGGCGCTTCGGGGTCGCCGGCAAACGCGTGATCGGCAACCGCAGTGGGAAGCCGGGCTACGGCTGGGAGTGCTGTCACGTCTGCGTCGACGACGCCACCCGCCTTGCCTACGTCGAGGTGCTGCCAAACGAGCGCGGCACCACCTCCTCGGCCTTCCTGCGACGGGCGGTGGCCTGGTTTGCCGAGCAAGGGGTGAAGGTCGAGCGGGTGATGACCGACAACGGCTCCCCCTACGTCTCCACAGTCCACGCCGCCACCTGCCGGGAGCTCGGGGTCAAGCACCTGCGGACCCGGCCCTACCGGCCGCGCACTAACGGCAAGGCCGAGAGATTCATCCAGACGATGCTGCGTGAGTGAGCCTACGGGCGCCTCTACGGCTCATCGGCGGAGCGGTCGGGTCAGCTCTCCGGCTGGTTGGATCGCTACAACTACCATCGCAAGCACGGCTCCCTCGGCCACCGCCCGCCGGCAGCTCGCCTCAACGAGCTGCTCGGGAACAACCTGGTTGGGAACTACAGCTAGCTCGCGGCGGGCGCCCCCGCCGGCACGCCGACCCCGACCTCCTGTTCGGGCCGGACGCTTGCCATCTTTTCGGCCCGCCGCTGCTGCCAGGTGGCGGAGCCCATCGCCAGGACGGTGAAGAAGAAGAGGATCATCGCGATCACGTTGACCTCGACCGGGATGCCGCGCTGGGCGGCGCCGAAGATGTAGAGCGGGAAGGTGACCGTCGTCCCCGAGTTGAAGTTGGAGATGACGAAGTCGTCGATCGAAAGGGCGAAGGCCAGCATGGCGGCGCCGAAGATGCCGGGCATGATCAGCGGCAGGGTGACCAGGCGGAAGGTTTCGAAGCCGCTCGCCCCGAGGTCCTTCGCTGCCTCCTCGAGGTTGCGGTCGAAGCCGATCAGGCGCGAGCGGACGACGACGACGACGAAGCTGATGCAGAACATGACGTGGGCGATCAGCAGCGTTTCGAAGCCGAGCGAGAAGGTGCCGATGAGGAGGAAGAAGGAGAGCAGGGCCGAGCCCATCACCACCTCCGGGGTCGCCATCGGGATCACGATCAGGAAGTTGGCGGCGCGGCGACCGAAGAACTCGTAGCGGACCAGCGCCAGCGCCATCAGCGTCCCGATCACGGTCGAGATCACCGTCGCCAGCACCGCCAGTTTCAGGCTCGTCACCAGCGCTTCGTTCAGCTCCGGAATCCCGAAGGCGTTCTTCCAGTGCTCCAGCGTGAAGCCGACCCAGGTGAAGTTGTAGCGGCCGGCGGGATCGTTGAACGAGAAGCCGAAGATGACGGCGATCGGGATCAGCATGTAGAGGACGACGAGAACACCGACGATCGAGACCGCGTGCTCTCGCAACCAGCGCCAGGCGTTGCCCCCGCGCCCGCTCATCCGACCGCCTCCTCACCCATCAGCGCCTCGGATCCGGCGAAACGGATGTAGACGATCACGAGGATCAGGATCAGGGCCATCAGCACGAAGGAGAGGGCGGCCGCCGCCGGGTAGTCGGACTGTTTGAGGTAGAGCGACTGGATCACGTTGCCGATCATCTGGTTGTTGGCGCTGCCCAGGAACTGGGCGTTGACGTAGTCGCCCGAGGCCGGGATGAAGGTGAGCAGGGTCCCGGCCACGACCCCCGGCGCCGAGAGCGGCAGGGTCACCCGGAAGAAGGTCTGCGCCGCCGAGGCGTAGAGGTCTTTGCCCGCCTCGATCAGCCGCACGTCGAGCCGCTCGAGGCTGGCGTAGATCGGCAGCACCATGAAGGGGAGGAAGTTGTAGGTGAGGCCGGCGATCACGGCGCCGGCGGTGGCAAGCACGTGCCCTTCGGGCGCCAGCCCGAGGAAGTCGAGCACGCTGACCACCGGGCTCTGGTCGGAGAGGATCGTCTCCCACGCCAGGGTCCGGATCAGGTAGGTGGTGAAGAACGGGGCGACCACCGCGAAGAGGAGGACGTTGCGCCAGCGGCCGGCCTTGAAAGCGATCGTGTAGGCGAGCGGGTAGGCGAGCAGCAGCGCGAACAGGGTCGCCAGGCCGGCGTAGGTGAACGAGCGCACGAACTGGCTGTCGTAGAGCTGCAGCGCGTCGGAGTAGTTCTCCCAGTGCCAGCTGAATTCGTAGGAGCCGAAGACGCCCGAGTTGAGCGACAGTTCCCCCAGGTAGTAGAGGGGGACGACGAAGAACAGAAGCAGCCAGGCCGCTCCCGGCCCGAGAAGGAAGTAGGGAGCGACCCGGCGTCTCATCGGCTCAGCCGTTGAGGACCGCGTTGAAGGCGCGGTTCAGGTTCTGTTCTTCTTCGCCGGTCGGCGAGGGCTGGATCGTGCAGTTCTTGGTGAACGACTTGCTCGGGAAGATCAGTTGGTTCTTCGCGATTTCCGGTTCTTCCTTGAGCAGAATCGGTTTCACGTTTTCAACCGGGCTGACGTAGTTGACGTAGGCCTCGATCTGCGCCTGGTTCTTCGGGTCGTAGACGTAGTTCACGAAGTCCTCGGCGGCGGTCGGGTTCGGCGCCCCGACCGGGATCACCATGTTGTCCGACCAGAGGATGCAGCCCTCGGTCGGCATCCGCCATTCGATGTTGGGGTTGTCGGCCTGCAGCTGGACCGCGTCACCCGACCAGCCGATCACGGCGACCGCGTTGCCGCTGGTCAGGTCGGCGCCGTAGTCGTTGCCGGTGAAGCGTCGGATCTGCCCCGAGCCGGCGGCGGTCTGGATTTTGTCGATCGCCTTCAGCCAGTCGTCTTCGCTGGCTTCGCTGGGATCGATGCCGAGGCACTTCATCACCAGCGGCACCGTGTCGCGCAATTCGTTCAGCATCTCGACTTTGCCCTTGTATTTGGGGTCGAAGAGGTCGCAGATCGATTTGACGTCGGGCGCGAGGTCCTTGCGGACGATGATCCCGGTCATCCCGCTCTGCCAGGGAGCGCTGAATTCACGGTTCGGGTCGTACTTCGGTTCCCGCAGGTTCGAGACGAGGTTCTTTTCGAAGTTCGGCAACGCCGACTTGTCGAAGTTCTGCAGGTAGCCGAGTTCGTGCATTTTGTTCGCCATCCAGTCGGTGACGACGAAGAGGCTGCGGCCCCCGGATTCCCCTTGTTTCAGGAGCGGGTCCATCTTCGCGAAGAACTCTTCGTTGGCGTTGACGTCTTCGATGTATTTGACCGAGACCCCGGTTTCGTTTTCGAAGTCGGGCACGGTCTTTTCGTCGATGTAGAGCGGCCAGTTGGAGATCGTCACGTCACCCGAAGCCTTCTTTTCGAGTTTCACTTCTTCGGATTCCGTGTCGCCACCGTTGATGCTGCTACCACCGCCGCAAGCTGCGAGCCCGAGGGCCGGCGCCGCCAGGGCGACCAGCGCAGCGAGCAGAGCGGTGATCCTGCGTGGATGCTTGTTGCTGCTCACCATCGGGTTCAACCTCCGTGCGTCGTTTCCAGTTTCGACTGGTCGTCGGCGCTGGCGCCGTCGTTGCTTTCCGCGGGTGCGCCGTTCGGCGACTCGCGGACAAGGTGCATGTGCTCGGGCTCCCAGCTGAGCGCGACTCGCGCGCCGCCGCCGGGCAGCCGCTGGCGCTCGGCCTCGTCGGCATTGGGGACGAGAACGGTCATCCGCACGCCCTCGCCGAGGTCGACCGCGATCTGGGTCGCGGTGCCGAGGTAGAGCGAGCTGGTGACGGTCCCTTCGACGCGAGGATGGTCGGCGTGCCCGTCCCCGTCTGCGCCCATCTCGACCCGCAGCTTCTCCGGTCGCACCACCGCGTGGCAGCGGTCGCCGGACGAGAACCCGTCGGTCGCCGCCGAGATCGTCGTGCCCTCGTCGAGCTTCACCTCCTGGCTGCCGGTAACCGTTCCGGGCATCAGGTTCGAGACGCCGATGAAACCGGCGACGAAGGTGGTCGAGGGTCGGTCGTAGACCTCCTCCGGCGTGGCGATCTGTTCGACCCGGCCGCGGTTCATTACCGCGATCCGGTCGCTCATCGTCAACGCCTCCTCCTGGTCGTGGGTGACGTAGACGAAGGTGATGCCGACGTCGCGCTGGATCCGCTTCAGCTCGACCTGCAGTTCCTTGCGCAGCTTCAGGTCGAGCGCCCCGAGCGGCTCGTCGAGGAGCAGCACCTTCGGCAGGTTGACCAGCGCCCGCGCCAGCGCCACCCGCTGCTGCATGCCGCCGGAGAGCTGCGAGGGACGGCGGTTCGCCTCGGAGGCCAGCCCGACCCGCTCCAGCTCGGCCTCGACCCGCTCGGCGATCTCGCCCTTCGCCACCTTTTTCCGCTTCAGGCCGAAGGCGACGTTGGCCTCGACGCTGAGATGGGGGAAGAGGGCGTAGCTCTGGAAGACGGTGTTGGTCGGGCGCTTGTGCGGCGGCAGCTGGGCGACATCCTCGTCCTCGATCCGGATCTCGCCGGCGCTCGGCCGCTCGAAGCCGGCGATCATCCGCAGCGTCGTCGTCTTGCCGCAGCCACTCGGCCCGAGCAAGGTGAAGAACTCTCCCTGCCCCAGCTCGAGGCTGAGGTCGTCGACCGCGACGAAGTCGTCGAAACGTTTGGTCACGCTTCGCAGCTCGACACTGGGGGTCTCTCCATGGGCGTCCATCGGTCCTGTGCGGGCCTCCTGTAGGTGGGGAGCCACTACCCGGATGCGCGGCTATCTATCTGCGACGGTAAGCCCCGGTGGCAGACCGCGCAAGTGGCGAATGTCCTAAAAGCACAGGACCTGCTTGTACGTCATGTACAAGTCATTCGTCAGTCCTTGACCCAAAGACCACTTGCGATTGTTGTCTTGGGCCTCTAGCTTTGTCCATAACGTCGTAATCCGGAGAGGAGGGCGTAATGGCCACTGCGTCAGAGGCCCCAGTAGGTACCGATCTCCAGCAGATGGCCCGCCGCCACCTCTGGATGCACTTTTCGCGCATGGGGGGCTACGGGCCCGATCACGAGATCCCGATCATCACCCGGGCCGACGGCTGCTACGTCTACGACGATCACGGCAACCGCTACCTCGACGGCCTCTCCGGCCTCTTCTGCGTCAATGCCGGCCATGGCCGCACCGAGTACGGCGAGGCGGCCGCGCGCCAGGTGGAAGAGCTCGACTTCTACACGCTCTGGAGCTACGCGCACCCGAAGGCGATCGAACTCGCCTCGCGGATCGCCGCGATGGCGCCCGGCGACCTCAATCGCGTCTTCTTCACCTCCGGTGGATCGGAGGCCGTCGAGTCGGCGCTGAAGTTGGCCCGCAACTACCACCGCATGCACGGCAAAGGCCAGAAGCACAAGTTCATCGCCCGTGAGGTCGCCTACCACGGCACCTCCTACGGGGCGCTGTCGGCAACCGGGATCACCGAGCTGCGCAGCCAGTTCGAGCCGCTCCTGCCGGGCGGCTGCCACGTCCCCAACACGAACATCTACCGCTGGCCCGAGGACCGCGACCCGCTCTGGGCGGCGGACGCGATCGAGGAGCGGATCGTCTTCGAGGGCCCGGAGACCGTCGCCGCGGTGATCCTCGAGCCGGTCCAGAACGCCGGTGGCTGCTTCGTCCCGCCCGACGGCTACTTCCAGCGGGTGCGGGAGATCTGCGACACCTACGACGTGCTGATGATCTCCGACGAGGTGATCTGCGCCTGGGGCCGCCTCGGCCACTACTTCGGCTGCGAACGCTTCGACTACGTCCCGGACATGATCACGGTCGCCAAGGCGCTGACCTCGGCCTACGCGCCGATGGGCGGCGTCATCGCCTCCGACAGGATCGCCGAGCCGTTCATGCAGGGCGACGCCTCCTTCGCCCACGGCTTCACCTTCGCCGGCCACCCGATCGCGGCCGCGATCGCGATGGCCAACCTCGACGTCTTCGAGCGCGAGGACCTCTGCGGCCACGTCCAGCGCAAGGAGAGCGAGTTCCGGGGGATGCTGGAGACGCTGCACGACCTGCCGATCGTCGGCGACGTCCGCGGCGCCGGCTACTTCCACGCGGTCGAGCTGGTCAAAGACAAGGAGACGAAGGAGAGCTTCAACGACGAGGAGTCCGAGCGGCTCCTTCGCGGCTTCCTCTCCGGCGAGCTCTACAAGCGCGGGCTGATCTGCCGCGCCGACGACCGCGGCGACCCGGTCATCCAGCTGGCGCCGCCGCTGATCTCCGACACCGAGCAGTTCGAGGAAATCCACGACGTTCTCCGTGCGGTGCTGACGGAGGCCTGGGATCAGATAGTCCGCGGGGGCCCCGACCAATCCGCGCGGGCGGATCACCTCCGCCGAAACTAGGAGCAACGGTGCTCACCGTCCAGAGCCTGCTCGACGAGCTCGACCTCGAGCCGGCGGCCGGCGCGGACGCGGCCGCGGCGCCGGTGCGCTGGGTCCACATCTCCGAGCTCGAGGACCCGACGCCCTGGCTCTCCGGCGGCGAGCTGATGTTGACGACGGGGATCCCCCTCGATACCGCCGCCAAGCAACGGGCCTTCATCCGCCTCCTCGCTGATCGCAACCTCGCCGGGCTCGGGTTCGGCACCGGGTTCAACCACAAATCGCTGCCCAAGGCGCTCGTCGACGAGGCCGAGAAGCGGGACTTCCCGCTCTTCGAGGTGCCCTACTCGGTGCCGTTCATCGCGATCACCGAGAAAGCTTTCGCCCGCCTCGTCAACGAGCAGTACGAGGTGCTGCAGCGCGGGATCGCCGTCCAGCGGCGGCTCGAGCGGCTGGTGCTCGAGGAGCGAGGCCTGGAGGAAATCGCCGCCACCGTCGCCTCTGCGGTGGGCGGCACCGTCGCGGTGCTCGACGGGCGCGGCGAGCGGCTCGCGGGAAAGGGCTTCCGTCGTCAGCTCTCGGCTGAGGCGATCGCCGCGATCCGCAAGGAAGCGCTGACCCACGCCGGCGACGGGCACCCCTTCGTCCCCTCCCACCCGACGGTGGCGGGGCGGGCGCTGGCTCACCCGGTGATCTCCCCCGGCGGCGGGCCGCCGCAGGCCTGGGTGGTGATCGTCCGCGACTCCGGCGGGCTCGGCGACTTCGAGCGCTTGATCCTGCAGCAGTCGGTGGCGGTGGTGGCGCTGGAGCTGATGCGTCGCCGGGTCGCCCGGGAGACCGAGCGGCGGCTGGCCGGCGACGTCCTCGCCGCAGCCCTCGGCGGCCGGATGGACGGGTCCGAGCTGCGGCGCCGGCTCGAGCCCTTCGGGATCGGCGAGGAAGCTGCCGTGCTCGTCTTCGCCCTCGACGATCCAGGTGGAGCGGAGGCGACCCTGGAAGCCGCATTGGCCGCCGACGCCTGCCCCTCCGTCGTCGCCCCGCACAGCACCGGCGGCCGCGAGCTCCTCTGCGCCGTCGTCGATTGCGCCGACCGCGACCCGATCGACGTCGCCACCGCGGTCCGGGACGAGCTGGGGCGGGACCGCGGCGTGGTCCGCGCCGCCGCCAGCCGGCCGGCGCCGCCGGAGCGCCTGCGCCACTCCTTCCACGAGGCGCGCTGCGCCCTGGAGGCGACCGCCTTCGACAACGGAACCGCCCCGGCGGTCGCCTCGTGGCGAGATCTCGGGGCTTTCACGCTTCTGCTTTCGATCCAGGACGACGATGCGCTCGACCTCTACTGCGACAGCGTCCTCGGCCCGATCGAGCGCGGCGACGAGGAGTACGGCGGCGAGTTGCTGCGCTCGCTGGAGGCCTTCATCGAGCAGAACGGCCAGTGGGAGCGGGCCGCTCGACAGGTCTACTGCCACCGCCACACGCTGCGCTACCGGATGCGCAAGGTGGAAGAGCTGACGGGCCGCGACCTGTCCCGCGCCCATGACCGCATCGAGTTCTGGTTGGCCCTGCGAGCGAGGGAGCTGGCCGCATGAAGATCGGAGTCCCGACCGAGATCAAGTCCGACGAGTACCGCGTCGCGGTGACCCCCGCGGGCGTGCGCGAACTCTCCGAGCACGGGCACGAAGTGCTGGTCCAGGCCGGGGCCGGCGAAGGCAGCGCGATCGCCGATGCCTCCTACGAGGCGCAGGGGGCCTCGATCGTTCCCGACGCGGCCGCGGTCTTCGAGGCGGCGGAGATGATCCTCCACGTCAAGGAGCTGCAGGCGACCGAGATCGAGATGCTGCGGCCGGGCCAGCTTCTCTTCACCTACCTGCACCTCGCCCCAGACCCCGAGCAGACCCGCGGGCTCTGCGGCTCCGGCGTCACCGCGATCGCCTACGAGACCGTCGAGGACCCGCACGGCCGCCTGCCGCTGCTGGCGCCGATGAGCGAGGTGGCGGGGAAGATCGCGACCCAGGCCGGCGCCTTCATGCTCGAGAAACCGATGGGCGGCAGGGGAATTCTGCTGGGAGGGGTGCCCGGCGTCGCCGCCGCCAACGTGATGGTGATCGGCGGCGGCGTGGTCGGGATGAACGCCGCCTTCATCGCGATCGGGATGGAAGCCGACGTCTTCGTCTACGACCGCTCGATCGACCGCCTGCGCGAGCTCGAAGTCGACTTCGGCGGCCGCTGCTCGACCGTCTACTCGACGACGCTGGCGATCGAGGAGATGCTGCCGAACGCGGACCTCGTGGTCGGCGCCGTGCTCGTCCACGGGGCGCGGGCGCCGTACGTGATCCGGCGCGAGCAGCTGGCGCTGATGAAGCCGGGAGCGGTGCTCGTCGACGTCGCGATCGACCAGGGTGGCTGCTTCGAGACCTCGCGGCCGACGACCCACCGCGAGCCGACCTTCGAGGTCGACGGGATCACCCACTACTGCGTCGCCAACATGCCGGGCGCGGTCCCGATCACCTCGACCCATGCCCTCACCAACGCGACCCTGCCCTACGCGCTGGCGCTCGCCGACCACGGCGTCGCCGAGGCGATCCGCCGCGACCCCGGCCTGCGGCTCGGCGTCAACGTCGCCGGCGGCAAGGTCACCCACCCGGCGGTTGCCGAGGGAGTGGGGATGGAGTACGCGACCGTCGAGGACGCGCTCGGGCTAGAGCAGTCTGTAAAGGGGTAGGACGAACTTGAAAACGAGCATCCACACGGGGGGAGCTGAATGAGCACTTACGCCGTAGTCAACCCAGCCACCGGCGAGACGGTCAGGGAGTACCCGGAGATCAGCGACGACGGGCTCCGTGCCGCGATCGGGCGGGCCGACGAGGCCTCCCGGACCTTTCCGGCCTCCACCACCGTGGCCGAGCGCGCGGCGCTGGTGCGCAGGGTCGGCGAGCTGCACTCCGAGCGCCGCGAGCAGTTGGCCGAGATCATCGTCCGCGAGATGGGCAAGCCGATCGAGCAGGCCCTGATGGAGGTCGACTTCGCCGGGATGATCTACGGCTTCTACGCCGACCAGGCCGAGGGCCTGATGGCCGACGAGCCGATCGAGCTGATGGGCGGCGAGGGCACCGCGATCGTCCGCCGCAGCCCCTTCGGCGTCCTGCTCGGGATCATGCCCTGGAACTTCCCCTACTACCAGGTCGCCCGCTTCGCCGGGCCGAACCTGGTGATCGGCAACACGATCCTGCTCAAGCACGCGCCCCAGTGCCCGGAATCGGCCGAGGCGATGCAGCAGATCTTCGACGACGCCGGACTCCCCGAGGGCGCCTACGAGAACATCTACGCGACCAACGAGCAGATCGAGTGGGTGATCGCCGACCCGCGGGTCCACGGCGTCTCCGTCACCGGCTCCGAGCGCGCCGGCGCCGCCGTCGCCGAGATCGCCGGGCGCAACCTGAAGAAGGTCGTGCTCGAGCTCGGCGGCTCGGACCCCTTCATCCTGCTCGGCACCGACGACCTCGACGAGGCGGTCACCGCGGCGGCCGAAGCCCGCCTCGACAACACCGGCCAGTCCTGCAACGCGGCCAAGCGGTTCATCGTCGTCGACGAGCTCTACGACGACTTCCTCGAGAAGTTCAAGGAGCAGCTGAGCGACGCGAAGCCCGGTGACCCGACCGCGGAGGACACCGCCGTCGGTCCGCTCTCCTCGCAGACGGCGGCCGATCGGCTCGAGGACCAGGTCAAGCGAGCGGTCGACAACGGCGCCGAGGTCGTGGTCGGCGGCAAGCGCGACGGCAACTTCTTCGAACCGACGATCCTCACCGGGATCGAGCCAGGCGACGAGACCTCCCAGGAAGAGTTCTTCGGTCCCGTTGCGCAGGTCTACAAGGTCGGCTCCGAGGAGGAGGCGGTGGAGCTCGCCAACCAGACTCCGTTCGGGCTCGGCTCCTACGTGATGACCACCGATTCCGCGCAGGCCGAGCGCGTCGCCGACAAGATCGAAGCCGGGATGGTCTACGTCAACCTGGTCGGGGCCGACAGTCCGGAGCTGCCCTTCGGCGGCTTCAAGCGCTCTGGCTTCGGCCGCGAGCTCGGCCGCTACGGCGCCGACGAGTTCGTCAACAAGAAGCTGATCCGCAGCGCTTAGGCGCTGCGGGAGGCCTTGGGTTAGTCGGGCGTGACGTCTACGATCCGGCCTTCGTGAGTCGTCTCCGGGGGGTCATCTTGTTGTTGCTGCTGGCGTCTGCCGCTTTCGCGGCGGTCGCCGGCGCGGCCGACAACGAAGGAGACGACGTCCCGCGCTGCCACGGCCGCCAGGCTGAGATCGTCGGCACCGACGGCAACGACGACCTGCGGGGGACGCCGGAGCGCGACGTGATCTGGGCCGGCAAGGGCGACGACGTCGTCTTCGGCAGCCTCGGCAACGACCTGATCTGCGGTGGGTCTGGGACCGACGAGATCCACGGCGGCCGCGGCAACGACGAGGTCTTCGGCGACGCCGGCGACGAGGACCAGGTCAACGGCAACCTCGGCGACGACAAGATCCTCGGCGGCCCGGGGGCCCGCGACGAGGTGGCCGGCGATCTCGGCATCGACATCGTCAACGGCGGCCCGGGGGACGAAGACCTCGTCCACGGCGATTACGGCTACGACCGTATGTCGGGTGGCGCCGGACCGGGCGACATCGCCTCCTTCGCGACTGCCCGCGCCGGCGGCAAGGGCAGCGGCGTCTGGGTCTCGCTGAAGGCGCACCGGGCCTACGGCGACGGCCACGACAAGCTCTTCGGCTTCGAGAGCGTCGAAGGCTCGGCCTTCCGCGACACCCTGATCGGCAGCCCGCAGGCGAACGTGATCGACGGCGGCGCCGGGCGACGACCACCTCGTCGGCGGCGGCGGGCGCGACACGTTCTCGACGGCGGTCAGGGCAGCGACGGCTGCGAGGGCGCGAAAGGGCGTACCGGCTCCTGCGGCAGGGAAGCGCCGCCGAAAGCCTCGGCCTACGTGCAGCTCGAACCCGACGCCCGGCGGCGGAGCCGGGCTGCAGATCGTCGGCGGCGGCGGTCGCGACCAGTTCGTCGTCGCCTTCGACGAAGCGAGCCAGACCTTCGGGGTCACGGCGAAGAAAGGCGCTCGCGATCGGCCCCGGCTGCTCGCGCCCGGCCGCCGGCCCGCTGACCAGGTCGCCTGCCCCGCCGACGGCCCCGGCCGCTGGCTGATGGCCGACCTCGGCCCCGGCAACGACAGCCTGCGGGTCGAAGGCACGCTGGAGTCGATCGGCAGCGTCCGCTTCGCCGGCGGCCTCGGCAACGACACGATCAAAGCCGGGCCCGAGGACGACCTGGTCGAGGCCGGCCCGGGCGCCGACAAGCTCTACGGCGGCGACGGGGCCGACGGCCTGGTCGGCGGCCTGCCCGGACCGACCTATCCTCTACGGCGAAGGGAGCGGCGACCTGCTGGCGGCCGGCGGCGGCTGCGCCGGCGGCGCGCTGGTCGGCGGCCCCGGCCGCGACGACGCCTCCTTCGCCGAGACCCAGGCCCATCCCGGCCTGCCTGATCATCTCCTTCCCCAAGCACGCCGCCTGGGTCGACGAGGTCAAGGGCTGCGACTCGCGTCCACCTCTCGCCGACCAACGAGGACATGGAGGGCTCCTTCGACTGGGACGTCCTGATCGGCGACGCCGGCCCCAACGCGATGCTCGGCCAGCCCGGCGAGGACCGCTTCTACGGCAACGGCGGCGACGACGTGATCGACGCCCGCGACGGCGTCAAGGACTTCTCGATCCAGTGCGGCCGCGGCACGCCCGCCGGAGAAGAAGACGGTCAAGGGCAAGGGCGGCAAGACCGAAACCAAGGAAACCCCCGGCACCGGCAAACCCGCCGGCCGCGCCATCACCGACTCCTTCGACCCGAGCCCCGTACAACTGCGCATTCGTCAAATACGGCACCCCCGTCCCCGGCCTCAACGGCTAACGCCCCGAGCGCACTCGGCCGGCGGGTCCTGTCTCCGATACGACGCCGCCCTGTGGCGGCGGCCCCGATCGTCGCCACCCGCCGGAGTAACCGCTGCGGGGGAGAACCAGTGCGGCGTTCGTCCTTAGTAGCCCTGTGGGCGACAAAGGACGAACGCCGCATCCGCATTGGCCCCTGATGGACCTTGCGACTCGGCAGCACGGTGTCGTTTCGGCGCGGCAGCTTGCTCGACTCGGGTACTCGCGTAGCTCGGCGGCCAAGGCTGCGGGCGTTGGGCGACTACATCGAGTTCACCAAGGCGTCTACGCGGTGGGGCATCGGCGGCTTGACCTGGCACAGGCGGTGCTGGGCTGCGTGCTGGGGGCGGAAGCCAATGAGGTCGACGATCTCGTCTGGCCGGCGGTGGCTAGCCATGGGTCCGCTGCGTACCTGTGGGGGCTTTATCGCTATGCGCCGGAAACGATCGATGTCACGGCGCCGATCCGACGGCGGGCGAAGCGGGCGTTTCGGGTTCACTTCTCGTCGATCCTCGCTGCCGGAGGACCGGGCGGAGCGGGAAGGGATCCCGGTCACGTCGGTGCCGCGGATGCTGCTCGATCTTGCGATCCGCGCCAGGCCGGATCAGCTGGACCGTCTCCTGGAGCGGGCCGAAGAACTCGACCTCCTCGACCTCGCACGCGGTCGAAGACGTGCTCGACCGCGCCGGCGGCCACCGCGGTCGCGGGCGCCTGCGCCGGGCGCTCGCCCTCTACCAGCCCGACCCGAGCTTCACCCGCTCCCGCTTCGAGAAGCGCTTCCGGCGCCTCGTCCGCGCGGCCGGCCTCCCCGCCCCCTCGATGAACTTCAACGTCGCACGGATACGAGCTCGACGCCTACTGGCCGGACCTTCGCTTCGCGGTCGAACTCGACCTCTACGAGACCCACGGCACCCGCGCCGCCTTCGAGCGCGACCATCTCCGCCAGGAGGAGCTGAAGCTGCTGGGAATCGAGATGATCCGGATCACCAGGCCGCGCTTTCAGCGCGAACCGGAGACGGTCCTCCGCAACCTCGCGACCTTCCTCGAGCGCCGCCGCGCCGAGCTGCACCGCGCTTGAACTAGGCTTGCTCCGTGGCGCAGAAGACCGCAAAAGGGGACGAGGCCGCGGCCGTCGCCGCCGCGATCGCGCAGTTCGAGGCGGAGTTCGCCGCCGCCCCCGCGCCCGAGCAGCCGCAGGCGCCCGCCTGGCAGCGCGCCGCCCTGCTCGAGGGAGTCGAGCGCCAAGGAGACGATCGAGGACCTACGAGGAGGATCCGCATGGCTGTCGTGAAAATCATCGAGCTGGTCGGCAGCTCCAAGACGTCCACCGACGACGCCGCCAAACAGGCGCTGCAGCAGGCCCAGGGGTCGCTGCGCAACATCCGCGCCGTCGACATCGTCTCGACCGGGATCCGCGGCGAGAACCTCGACGAGTACCGCGCCCACGTCCGCGTCGCCTTCCTGATCGAGGGAACGGAGGTCGACTGATGGCGGACGCGCCGCGGAAGGAGCCGCGCGAGGTCTCGCGCGAGGAGGCCCGCAAGCTGGTCGACGAGGGCGCGCAGCTGATCGACGTCCGCGCCGACCACGAGTGGGAGGTCGGCCGGATCGCCGGCGCCACCCACGTGCCGCTGCCCGAGCTGCCGCAGCGCATCGGCGAGATCGACAAGGACCGCCCGGTCGTCGTCTACTGCCGCGGCGGCAACCGCTCGTCGATGGCGACCGCCGCCCTCGGCCGACGCCGGCTACGACGCCGTCAAGCTGACGCGAGGGCATCGTCGGCTGGGGCGAGGAGGGCCTGCCGCTCGAGCCGGAGGGCGGCTACGTCGCCGATTCAGGCGAAGCCGCGGCGATCCTCCAGGCGCAGAAAAAACCCTCCCACAGCTGACCCGGGTCAAAGTGCCGGTCTTCAAAGACCGCACCGAAGCTGATTTCGTGCCTGGGAGACCGGTCAGGAATTTAAATACCTGAATCCCAATCGGGTTTGCTACCTTTCCTCCCATGGAGGTAGCCGTCGCAGAGAACAAGGAGCAGCGGGGCAAGGGCCGGGTCGGGACCCTGAAGAACCCCGAGACCTACGAGAACGTCCCCGGCCACATCATCCCGATCATCGAGCGCGAGTTCGACGACTTCGACAACGAAGCCGAGCAGTTCCTCTCCGGCGAGCTGGAAGAGAACCAGTTCATCGGCTTCCGCCTCAAACAGGGCGTCTACGGGCAGCGCCAGCCCGACGTCCAGATGATCCGGATCAAGCTTCCCTTCGGCGGCGTCACGCCGGAGCAGATGGACACCTTCGCCAGCGTCGTCGAGAAGTACGCGCCGCTGAACAAGGGCCACATCACCACCCGCCAGAACATCCAGATCCACCACGTGCCGCTGCGCGACACCGAGCTGCTGCTGCGCGAGATCGCCGACGCCGGCCTCTCCTCGCGCGAGGGCTGCGGCAACACGGTCCGCAACGTCACCGGCGACCCCTGGGCCGGCGTCGCCGCCGACGAGGTCTTCGACCCGACCGCCTACGGCACCGCCTACGTCCGCTACTTCGTCCGCCACCCGACGACGCAGCTGATGCCGCGCAAGATCAAGACCTCCTTCACCGGCTCCGCCGAGGACCGGGCGATCAGCGGCATCCACGACATCGCCTTCCTCTCCGTCGAAAGGGACGGCGTCAAGGGCTTCGAGGTCCGGGTCGGCGGCGGCACCTCGATCATGGCCCGCGTCGCGCCGACGCTCTACGAGTTCGTCGAGGCCGACAACGGCGACTACCTCAAGGTCGCCGAGGCCGTCTTCCGCATCTTCGACCGCCAGGACTGGCTGCGCGTCAACCGCGCCCGCGCCCGGATCAAGGTCCTCGTCGACAAGATCGGCATGGACGCCTTCCGCGAGCTCGTCGACGAGGAGCTCCAGGGCGACTGGGTCGGCGAGCGCGAATTCGGCCCCGAGCTGGTCGAGCGCCTCAGCTTCAGCGTCGACGAGGAGGCCAACGCCCCCGAGGCACCGCTCGCGCCGTCCTCGCCGAACGGCGACCGCACCGAGTTCGAGCGCTTCCTCGCCGGCAACGTCGCAGCCGCAGCGCCAGGAGGGCTTCTCGACCGTCGAGGTCAAGGTCACCCGCGGCGACCTCACCCCGGAGCAGTTCCGCGGCCTCGCCCAGATCATGCGCGAGTTCACCGGCGGCGCCGCCCGCAGCACCGTGCAGCAGAACTTCGTCCTGCGCTGGGTCCGCGACGAGTCCCTCTACGACGTCTGGGAGCGGCTCGGCGCCCTCGGCCTCGACGAGGCCGGCGCCCGCGAGATCACCGACGTCGTCAGCTGCCCCGGCACCGACAGCTGCAAACTCGGGATCACCTCCTCGATGGGCCTCAACCGGGCGATCAAGGAGCGGGTCGACCTCGATGCAGATCACCGACGAGCTGACCAAGCGCATCCACATCAAAATGAGCGGCTGCCCGAACGGCTGCAGCCAGCACCACATCGCCAACATCGGCTTCTACGGCGCCTCGCTGAAGGTCGGCGGCCGCCAGATGCCCGCCTACATCCCGCACATCGGCGGCAACTTCGAGGGCGGCGAGGTGATCTTCGGCACGCGGCTGAAATCGCGGCTGCCGGCGAAACGCGTCCCCGAGGCGGTCGAGCGCTGGATCCACCTCTACGAGGCCGAGCGCAACGAGGGCGAGGAGTTCAACGCCTTCGCCGAGCGGGTCGGCGCCGAGCCCTTCGAAGCGGCGGTCAAGGAGCTGACCCTGCCGGCCGAGTTCAGCCTCGAGACGATGCAGCAGTTCATCGACTGGAACCGCTCGAGCCCCTACGAGGTCGTGCGCGGAGAGGGGGAGTGCGCGATCTGATCGCGCCACCCGTCCGATGAAGCCACCTCCCGTCACGCTCTCCGGCACCGTGCCTACACCGGCCGACCTCGACCACGAGGCGATCGCCGCCGAGCCTCGAGGACCGCACCGCCCAGGAGGCGCTGGAGTGGATGTTCGAGAACTTCGGCGCCGACCACTACATCGCCTGCTCGTTCCAGAAAACGAGCTCGGTGACCGCCCACCTGGCGAGCACGGTCAACCCCGAGGCGCGCTTCTTCTACCTCGACACCGACGTCCTCTTCGACGGAGACCTACGAGACCCGCGACCGCCTCGCCGAGGCGCTGGGGATCGAGTTCGACCGCTTCCACAACCTCACCCTGGCCGAGCAGGAGGCCGAGCACGGCGCCGGAGCTCTGGAATCGCGACCCCGACTCCTGCTGCGGCATGCGCAAGGTCGAGCCGATGCGCCGCGCGCTCTCTTCCGTAGACTGCTGGGTCGCCGGCGTCCGCCGGGCAGACTCCAGCACCCGTTCCAAGACCCCGAAGTTCGGCTGGGACAAGCGCTTCAACCTCTGGAAGCTGAACCCCCTTGCGGACTGGACCGAGCGCGACGTTTGGAACTACATCCGTGAGCACCACCTCCCGTACAACCCGCTTCACGATCACGGCTACCCGTCGATCGGTTGCACCCACTGCACCCAGCCGGTCGAACCGGGTGGGGATCTGCGCGCGGGCCGCTGGACCGGCCTGGCAAAGACCGAGTGCGGGATCAACTAGCGGCGTCCGGCAAGCCGCCCCTTAACCTTCCTTAGACCCTTTCCCCGACCCGACAGGTGAGATGAGCGAGACGATGGCTGAGTTGTCCCTGACCCTTTCCGAGCGCCACACGGCGGACTTCGAGATGATCGGCAACGGCGGATTTGCGCCGCTGACCGGCTTCCAGGGCTCCGCCGACTGGGAGCGCGTCTGCAGCGAGATGCGGACCGTCGACGGCGATTACTGGCCGATCCCGATCACCCTGGCGAGCGACCTCGAGTGCGAGGTCGGCGACGTCGTCGAGCTCTCCTCCGACGAAGGCAAGAAGCTGGGCCGCCTCACCGTCGAGGAGATCTGGGAGCGCGACGTCAAGCGCGAGGCCGAGCAGGTCTACGGCACCACCGACGAGGCCCACCCGGGCGTCGCCGCGATCTACGAGGAGGGCAACCGCATGCTGGCCGGCCCGATCGAGGTCGACGCGCTGCCCGACCACGACGAGGCCTTCATGCGCCGCTACAAGACGCCGGCCGAGCACAAAGCCGACTTCGAGGCGCGTGGCTGGAAGAAGATCGTCGCCTTCCAGACCCGCAACCCGATCCACCGCGCCCACGAGTACCTGACCAAGGCCGCGCTGGAGACCTGCGACGGGCTCTTCATCCACCCGCTGATCGGCAAGACCAAGGCCGGCGACATCCCCGCCGACGTGCGGATGCGCTGCTACG
The DNA here is from genome assembly GCA_963812845.1 of uncultured Actinomycetes bacterium. GTDB lineage: Bacteria > Actinomycetota > Thermoleophilia > Solirubrobacterales > 70-9 > VAYN01. The sequence goes on from CAWEWQ010000001.1 coordinate 528,663, forward strand.
AGGTGCTGATGGAGAACTACTACCCCGACGACCGGGTCGTGCTCGGCGTCAAGCCGGCGAAGATGCACTACGCCGGCCCGCGCGAGGCGGTCCTGCACGCGATCGTCCGCCGCAACTACGGCGCGACGCACTTCATCGTCGGCCGCGACCACGCCGGCGCGGGCGACTACTACGGCACCTACGACGCCCAGAAGATCTTCGACACGATCGACATCGACGAGCTCGGGATCGAGCCGCTGATGTTCGAGCACACCTTCTGGTGCAACGAGTGCGAGGGCCTGGCCTCGAACAAGACCTGCCCCCACGACCAAGACGCGCACCTCTTCCTCTCCGGGACCAAGGTCCGCGAGATGCTCGGCAACGGCGAAAGGCCGCCGCACGAGTTCTCCCGCGACGAGGTCGCCGACATCCTGATCGACGCTTACAAGGAGGACTGACAAAGCATGGCTGATGAGAAGGGCTTCACCCTCTGGTTCACCGGACTCTCCGGAGCCGGCAAGACGACGATTTCCCGCGTTCTCGAGGGACACCTGCGCGAGCGCGGCTCGAAGCTGGAGATCCTCGACGGCGACGTCGTCCGCGAAAACCTCTCCAAGGGCCTCGGCTTCTCGAAGGAGGACCGCGACACCAACATCCGCCGGATCGCCTTCGTCGCCGACCTGCTCAGCCGCAACGGCGTGCCGGTGATCACCGCGGCGATCTCCCCCTACGCGGAGATCCGCAACGAGGCGCGCCAGCTGATGGGCGACCGCTTCGTCGAGGTCTACGTCGAGGCTTCGGTCGACACCTGCGCCGAGCGCGACGTCAAGGGTCTCTACGCGAAAGCCTTCGCCGGCGAGATCAAGGAATTCACCGGCGTCTCCGACCCCTACGAGGCCCCGGAGAACCCGGAGTTCGTCTGCCACACCGAGAGCGAGAGCCCCGAGGAGTCGGCCGAGAAGCTGCTGGCCTACCTCGAAGAGCGGGGCTTCGTGCCGGCCAAGGAGACTGCGGCCGCGTAGTTTCGGTTAGGCCGAGCGTTACGAGGGGCGGGGACTCTCCCCGCCCCTCTTTCATTCTGCGAGGCGTTCCAGGGCTTCGCGGTCTTCTTGGAGGCGCTTTTTGAGGCGTTTTTGAAAGTCCTTGCTGCTGCGGCGGGCGGCGATGTGGTGCTCGATTGCTTCGCGGATCGCCTCCGAGACAGGGACGTCGTCGGTGCGGGCGACGGCGGCGAGTTCCGCCGCCATGCTCTCGGGAAGTCGTAGGCTCATCGCTTTGCTGGGCATCTCCGGTGGGCGATGTTAAAGCAGATATGCGATGACAATCGGTTACACCCGTGGACAGATACCGCGCGATGGTTAAGGCAGATATGCCATACTTATATTTGTATGTGGAGCCGACTTTCCTTCGAGGATCTGCTGGAGATCTCCGAGTTCTTCCTGGAAGTCTCCTTCGACGAGTTGGAACGCGCAATCTGCAAGCCGCTCGCGGAGGCGGCGCTTGCGGCTCCCTTCGCCTGGATAGGCACTCTCGAGCTCTATCCAGATCCGGTCGAGAAGGCAGCTGTCTGCTGCCTGGAAATAATTCGCTACCGCCCCCTCCCGTACGGCAATAAGCAGGTGGGCTACGAGTGCATGCGGGAAATGCTCGCCCTTGGCGCCTGTGGATGGGCGAATGAGGGCGCCGACGACATCGTGGCGATCTTGGACCGTGTGGAGGCTCGAACGATCAGCGACGGGCAGTTCGTCCGCTGGGTGAAAGCCCGGGTCGGCCTGGGCGAATGGCTGCGCTACCAGGGCGAGGCTACGACCTAGGGCCCAAGCGGCAAGCAGCCCCCTGGGCCCCAGATATCGTGGCGTCGGCTCAGCCGACCTTGTGGACGGAGACCACGGGCGCGGCCTGATTGCAGGATGCAATGCGCATCTACCTCACCTCTCTCCTAACCAGACTTGCCGATTGAAACCAGCGGAGCGGCCCGATTGCAGGATGCAATCTGCATCCGCATCACCTCCTCTGTATCGAGCTTAGGAGGAAAGGGGACCTGGCGCCAGTGCTACGGCCTAGGCGGGACCTGCGGCTCGCCGAGGCCGTAGGTGTCGTAGGCGCCGAACTCGGCGAAGGTCTTGTGGGTCGGGCCGTGGTAGTCGGAGGAGGCGGTGGGGACGAGGTCGAGCTCGTCGCAGAGCTCGAGCAGGTGTTCGGTCTGCTCCTTGGTGTGGGTCGGGTAGAAGGTCTCGACCCCGTCGGCGCCGAGCGAGCGGATCAGGTCGTCGACCTCGGTCGGGCTCGGAGATGTCCCAGTAGGGGTGGGCGATGACGGCGACGCCGCCGGCGTCGCGGATCAGCTCGATCGCCTGCTCGGCGGTCGGCCAGCGGCGCGGGACGAAGGCCTTGGCGCCGGGCACCAGGTACTCCTCGAAGAAGGGGCCGAGGTCGCCGGTCGCGCCGGCGGCGCGGGCGATGTGGGGCCGGCCGATCGAGTCGGCGTCGCCGGCCTCGCGGATCGCGTCCTCGAGGTGCAGGTCGAAGCCCTCGCGCGCGCAGGTTCTCGACGATCTCCCCGGCCCGCGTCACGCCGCTCGTGCTGGGCCCGCTCGCAGGCCGGCGGCGATCTTCTCCAGGTCGACCCAGTAGCCGCAGATATGCAGGTCTTCGGCGTACTCGTGCACGCAGGACATCTCGATCGCCGGCACCAGCTCGATCCCAAGCCGCCCCGCCGCCTCCCCGGCCTCGGGCACCCCCGCAATCGCGTCGTGGTCGGTCAGCGCCAGCGTGGTCACCCCCGCCTTCGGCAGCTTCCTCGACCACCTCGGCCGGCCCCAACTGCCCATCGGAGACCGTCGAATGACTCTGCAGCTCGATCAAGCATGCGCGCACCCTAACCACGGCTCGGATCGGTGGTCGTGTCCCCCTCCCCAGACACTCAACATCGAGCCATAGCGAGACGTGTCTGGGGAGGCACCTCACGACCCCCGCCCACGACCAATAAATAGACTGCGCCGCCGTGTTCCAGAAGGTTCTCATAGCCAACCGCGGCGAGATCGCCATCCGCGTCGCCCGCACCCTGAAGGAGATGGGCATCGTCTCGGTCGCCGTCTACTCGGAGATCGATCGCGACGCCCCCCACGTGCGCGCGGCCGACGAGGCCTTCCTGATCGGCCCCGCGGTCCCGGCCGAGAGCTACCTCGAACATCGAGAAGATCATCGACACCGCCAAGGAGGCGGGCGCCGAAGGCGATCCATCCCGGCTACGGCTTCCTCGCCGAGAACGCCGACATGGCGCGCGCCTGCGCCGAGGCCGGGATCACCTGGATCGGGCCGCCGCCGGAGGCGATCGAAGCGATGGGCTCGAAGACGAAGGCCCGCGAGATCATGGAGGAGGCCGGGGTGCCGATCGTCCCCGGCTCGACCGAGGTCGCCCCGGACCTGCGAGGCCGCGCGCAAGCAGGCCGAGGAAGCCGGCTACCCGGTCGCCTGCAAGGCGGCGGGCGGCGGCGGCGGCAAGGGCTTCCGCGTGGCGATGACGCCCGACGACCTGCAGGAGGCCTTCGAGGGCTCCGCCCGCGAAGGCGAGAAGTTCTTCTCCGACGACCGCGTCTACGTCGAGCGCTACCTCGAGGACCCGCGCCACGTCGAGGTCCAGGTGCTGGCCGACTCGCACGGCAACGTGATCCACCTCGGCGAGCGCGACTGCTCGATCCAGCGCCGCCACCAGAAGGTGATCGAGGAGGCCCCGGGCCCGCACGTCGACGAGGAGATGCGCGAGCGGATCGGCAAGATCGCCACCGACGCGGCCGCCGCGGTCGGCTACCGCGGCGCCGGCACGATCGAGGGCATGCAGGTCGGCGACGAGTACTTCTTCCTCGAGATGAACACCCGCGTCCAGGTCGAGCACTGCGTGACCGAGATGGTCACCGGCATCGACATCGTCCGCGAGCAGATCCTGGTCGCCGCCGGCGAGCCGCTCTCGATCGCCCAGGAGGACGTCGAGCTGAACGGCTGGTCGATCGAGTGCCGGATCAACGCCGAGGCCGCGCACAAGAAATTCGCCCCCGCCCCGGGCCCGATCGGCGACTCCTACCGCGAGCCCTCCGGCCCCGGCGTCCGCGTCGACTCCGGCGTCGAGGGCGGCTCCGAGGTGACGCCGATGTACGACCCGATGGTGGCCAAGCTGATCGTCTGGGACGTCGACCGCGAGAAGGCGACGCGGCGGATGCTGCGGGCGCTCGGCGAATACGACTCCGGCGGCCTCACCACCCTGATCCCCTTCCACGAGGCGATCCTCGCCACCGAGCAGTGGGCGAAGGGGGAGACCTGCCGCGACCTGATGGAGGACCGCGAGTGGCTGAAATCGACGGCGCCCGCCGACGCGAAGCCGCCCGAGCCCTCCGAGGACGGCGGCGAGGTCGTCACCCGCGACTACAAGGTCGAGGTCTCCGGCAAGCTCTTCGACGTCAAGGTGATCGGCGAGGCCGCCGCGGGCGGCGCGCCGCGCCCGCCGCGGGCGGCGGCAAGAAGCCGCCGAAGCGCGAGCGCAAGGCGGCAGCGGCCCCAGCGCCTCGAGCGAGGCGCTGCCCGCGCCGCTCCAGGGCACCGTCCTCAAAGTCGCCGTCGAGAAGGGCGCCGAGGTCTCCGAGGGCGACCTGATCTGCGTGATCGAGGCGATGAAGATGGAGAACGAGATCACCGCCCACCGCTCCGGCAAAGTCGAAGATCTCCCGATCTCCGAGGGCGCCGCAGTAGGCACCGGCGACACCCTCGCCGTCATCGAGTAGCCCCTCCGAACTTCTCCTCGCCAAAGCGAGGAAACCTCGGAGAGCAGCTCTGCGGCTCGCGCCCTCGGCTCCCCGAGCAAACGCCTGTCGAGGGTGGGGAGGGTGACCCCCTCCAGACACTCAACGCCGAGCCATAGCGAGGGGTGTCTGGAGGGGGTCACCCTCCCCACCCCCTCACATCACCCTTTGCGCTTGTGGTGCCGCTTTTCTTCGCGTTCCTTTTCTTTCTGCCGTTCTTCTTCGCGCCGCTGCTTGTCGACCTTGCGCTGCTGCTCGCGGGTCAGCGGGAATTTCGGCGCCACTTCCTGACAGGTGCGGCCGACGCAGGTCTCGAGGCGGACCAGCTGGGCGTGGAGGAAGGCGCGGATCGGGAAGAGGTTGGCGATCGCGGACGATGTTGTTGAGCTCGTAGGGGTCCTTGGTGATGTCGTAGAGCTCTTTCTCGCCGTCGGGCCACTCGATGTACTTGTAGGGGCCGAGGCGGATTCCCTCGTAGTCCTTCGGCGGCGCGACGATCGAGGCGCTGGCGCCGTCGCCGGTTGGCGCGCGCGGCGCTTCGCTGCCTTGCGCCGGGCGCGCTGCGCGGTCGGTCCGCCGTTCTCTTCGACGTCGGCGGTCTCGACGAAGGACTCGAAGAGGATCGGGCGCCGCGATGCGCAGGGCCGGGTCGTGCATGTAGGGGACGAGCGAGCGCCCGTCGATGCTTTTGTCGGCTTCGGCGCCCGGCCAGTTCGAGGATCGTCGGGGCGATGTCGATGTTCGCCGCCAGCTCGCCGGTCGCGGTGCCCGGGCTTGATCCCCGGCCCGCGGATCAGGAACGGCAGGTGGGTGGCCGGCTCGTAGGCGAGGAACTTGCCGCCGGTCAGCCGGTGCTCGCCGTAGAAGAAGCCGTTGTCGGAGGTGAAGATGATGTAGGTGTTGCGCAGCCGGTGCAGGGCGCCGAGCGTGTCGACGATCAGCTTGACGCCTTCGTCGATCGAGCGCAGCGACTCCAGCGCCTTCTGGTAGTAGACGCGGTAGGTGTGGATGTCGTTCGGCGAGAGGTAGGGCGCTTCGCGGATGAAGCGCGGCTTGTCGTTGACGTTGCCCTCGTTGAAGCCTTCCGAGCGGCTGTGCGGGTAGGGGGCGCCGGCGAAGGTGTCGTAGTGGCGCGTCGCCGGCTCCGGGCCGGCCGGGCGGCGGAAGTCGCCGTGCGGGGCGGTGTAGTCGATCTGCAGGTAGAAGGGCTGTTCCGGCGAGGTCTCGGTCAGCTCTTCGTTGGCGATGCGGTTGAAGATGTCGGTCTCGTAGAAGCAGGGTTTGCCGTTGAGCGGCGCGTTGGGGCAGCCGAAGTCGTCGCGTTCGCCGTATTCGCGCGTGTCCCAGCTGCCCGGAGTCGCCGAGGGACCGTCGAGGACGCCGTTGTCGTTGAGCGTGTAGCCGTAGAAGTAGTGGTCGGTGTCGGCCTTGCAGGACGGTGTGCCAGGCGCTCCAGCCGGGCGGCACGTCTTTGCCGTCGTCGAACGGTTCGTCGCCGTAGCCGTTGAGGAACTTGCCGATGTGGATCGTCCGGTAGCCGGCCCCCTGCAGCCAGGTGGCGAGGTTGTGGGTGTAGGCCTGGCGCGCTTTGAAGCCGGTGTAGCCGCCGTTCGGCGGCACGTTGCCGCGGACGTTGTGGTTGTGCGCGTAGCGGCCGGTCAGCAGGCTGACCCGCGAGGGGCAGCAGAGGGGGTAGGGGACGTAGTAGCGGTTGAAGGTGATGCCCGCGGTCGGCGATCAGCGAGAGCGTGTAGGGCATCGCCTGCACTTCGACGCCGCCGACGTCGAGGCTGGCGTAGAGCTGGTCCAGCGTCTCGTCGTCGGTCTGGATGACGACGAAGCTCGGCTTCTGCTTCGCGCGGAGCGCGTTCGGCCGCGCTCGGCGCTCGTGCCGCGCCGGCGAAGACCAGGCTCGCCGAGCAGCGCCACCAGCGCCGCGGCGGCGATCAGCCGCGCCCTGCGGGCCATGCGAAGTCCTGGCTTGTGAAGCGCGAATCTGCATCGAGTAGCGTCGGGGCGACCTACCCCGAAACCGGCGCCTGACGCCGGAGTTGCGGCCTGAACGCTAGAAGACGCTCAGGACGCGCCGAGCTTTTTCACTGCTTCGCGGAAGTTTTTCACCGTCGCGCTGGGGGCTTTGCGCCCTTCCAGTTTCTCGCCGTGGCGGTTGACCCAGATCACCGGCACGTTCATTTTCAGCACCGGGGCGATGTCGGTCGTGTAGTCGCAGCCGATGTGGAGCCAGCCTTTCTTGCCGCCGATCCGCCGCGCGCACTCTTTGAAGTGGACGGGGTCGGGCTTGTAGCTGCGCACCTGCTGGGCGGTGACGACGAGGTCGAGTTCGGTCCGCAGGTGGCGGCGCGAGATCCCCAGCAGTTTGTCGTCGATGTTGGAGATGATCCCGATCTCGTACTTCTTGCCGAGCCGGTCCATCGCCGCGTTGGACTCGCGGAAGGGCAGCCAGTAGGCGACGCTGTTGGGCAGGAACTGGGCCCGCGAGGGCTCCACCTCCCAGCCGAGCTCGCCGGCGACTTTGACGATCGTGCGGCGCAGCACCTCGGCGTAGAGCTCGTAGGAGCCGGCCATGATTTCGGCCTGCGACTTCCATGAAGCGGGCGAGGAAGGGCTCCTCTTCGAAGCTGAAGCCGTCTTTGGCCGCCTCTTTCTTGCAGGCCTCGACGATGCCTTTCTCCCAGTCGATGAGGGTGCCGTAACAGTCGGTGGTCACCCATTTGATGTTTTTGAGACTGGGAAGGGCCATGGCGAGCGCGGCATTATGTCATTCGGGTAGTCTGCGCGCGCGCGCCGCCCTCGGAGGCGCGACGCCTCCTCCACTTATGGACCTCCTCGAGTATCAGGGCAAGCAGCTGTTCGCCAAGCACGGCATCGCCGTGCCGAGCGGCGAGGTCGCCGACACGGTCGACGACGCCGTCGCCGCGGCGGAGCGGATCGGCTACCCCTGCGCGATCAAGGCCCAGGTGCTGATCGGCGGCCGCGGCAAGGCGGGCGGGATCAAGATCGCCCAGAACGTCGAGGAGGCGCGCGAGTACGCCGACGCGATCCTCGGCATGGACATCGTCGGCCCGCACGGCGAGGGCCCCTTCCGCGTCGACCAGGTCTGGATCGAGGGCGGCTCCGACATCGCCGAGGAGTACTACGCCTCGGTCATCCTCGACCGCGGCGAGAAGAAGCTGCTGGCGATGGTCTCCGCCAAGGGCGGGATGGACATCGAGGCGGTCGCCGCCGAGGACCCCGACGCGCTGGTCAAACGGCACATCGACCCGACCCGCGAGTTCGACGCCGCCGCGGCGCGCTCGATCGTCGCCGACGCCGGCCTCGCCGAGGACGCGCTCGACGAGGCCGCCGAGGTGCTGGTGAAGCTGGCCGAGGTGGCGCGCGAGGAGGACGCGACCCTGATCGAGGTCAACCCGCTGATCGTCACCGCCGGCCGCGAGGTCGTCGCGCTCGACGCCAAGGTGACGATCGACGGCAACGCGCTCTTCCGCCACCAGGACCTGGCCGAGATCGCCGACACCGTCGACGACCCGCAGGAGCAGATGGCGAAGGAAAAGGGCCTCACCTACGTCAAACTCGACGGCAACGTCGGCATCCTCGCCAACGGCGCCGGCCTCTGCATGTCGACGCTCGACGTCGTCGCCCAGGCGGGCGGCGCCCCGGCCAACTTCCTCGACGCCGGCGGCGGCTCCAAAGCCGAGGCGATCGTCAACGCGCTGGAAGTCATCAAGTCCGACGCCAAGGTGACGGCGATCCTCTTCAACATCTTCGGCGGCATCACCCGCTGCGACGAGATCGCCAACGGGATCGTCACCGCCTCGCAGCAGATCGACCTCGGGATGCCGCTGGTCGTCCGCCTCGACGGCACCAACTCCGAGGAGGGGCTGAAGATCCTCGCCGAGGCCGACCTGCCCAACCTGCACCAGGAGAAGACGATGCTGGACGCCGCCCGCCGCGTCGTCGAGCTCGCCGGGGGCGCCTCGTGAGCATCATCGTCGACGAGCGGCACGAAGCTCGCCGTCTCCGGCCTGACCGGCCGCGAGGGCTCCTTCCACGGCCTGCGCAACAAGGCCTACGGGACCGACCTCGTCGCCGGGGTCACGCCCGGCAAGGGCGGCCAGGACGTCGAGGGCGTGCCGGTCTTCGACACGATCAAGGAGGCGGTCACCGAGGCCGGCGCCAACACCTCGATGATCTTCGTCCCGGCGCGCTTCGCCGCCGCCGGCGATCGACGAGGCGATCGAGTCCGGCGTCGAGACGGTGATCGCGATCACCGAGGGGATCCCGGTCCTCGACATGCTGAACACGTACTGGAAGGCGAAGGAGGCGGGCGTGCGGCTGATCGGGCCCAACTGCCCCGGCGTGCTCTCGCCCGGCAAGGCCAACGTCGGCATCATCCCGGCCCAGTTCTTCGACCCGGGCCCGATCGGCGTCGTCTCCAAGTCGCGGCACGCTGACCTACCAGATCGGCAACGAGCTGAAGCAGGCCGGGACCGGCAACTCCTCGATCGTCGGCATCGGCGGCGACCCGATCGTCGGCTCCGACTTCATCGACATCCTCAAGCTCTACGAGGCCGACCCCGACACCGAGCTGATCGTGATGGTCGGCGAGATCGGCGGCGACGCCGAGGAGCGGGCGGCCGAGTTCATCGCCGCCGAGGTCTCCAAGCCGGTGGTCGCCTACATCGCCGGCTTCACCGCGCCCGCCCGGCAAGCAGATGGGCCACGCCGGGGCGATCATCTCCGGCTCCTCGGGCACCGCCCAGGCGAAGAAAGACGCGCTCGAAGCAAAGGGCGTGCGGGTCGGCGAAAGCCCGACCGAGACGGCGGCGATCGCCGTCGAAATGCTGCGCTCGCTCTAGCGGCGGCTCAGTAGGCCGGCTTGGGCCGGAGCCGCAGGCCGCGGACGATTGCTTCCATGCCCTCGAAGGACCCATACGGGTTGACGGTTTCGATGAAGTCCGGGGCCGGGGGAGCATTGACGACAACCTTCACGCCACCGACGTCGACCCAGGCGGTGAACGCTTTCGGCGGCTCTTTGGGGCAGCGCCTGAAGTTCTTTTTGTAGCCGCCGTAGATCGTCGCGCTGCCTTCGGCGAGAGCGATCGTCCTCGCCCGCGTGCACTTCCAGGCGGTGATCGAGCGGCTGGTCTTCGAAGCGGTGAAGACGCCCCAGGTCTCGGGCGTCCAGATCCCCAGCCGGATGTTCGCGTAGAGGACGTTCAGGGGTGCGTATGGGCCTTCCGCGAACCCATCATGGGTTTCCGGGGTCGCCTCCTCGCTGAACCCAGAGGCGAAGAGCCGGTTGTCCGGCAGGTTCCCGCCAGGCCTGAACGTGCGCCCGAGCCAGTAGACCGGGATGTCGATCGCCGGATCGTCGAGCCCGACTTCGGCGTCGGAGCGTTCGGTGGCGGTGTACGGGGTCGGCTCGAGGATGTGGATCTGCTGGCGCGGCGCCAGTTCGGCGACGACGCGGTCGTTGGTGGCGAAGGACCCGCCCATCGCCACGACCACGGCGATCGTGTTGCCGCTGCGCCAGGCGAGGAACGAGGCCTTCTTCTTGCCGCGGATCAGGTACGGGAACCAGGCCTGCGCCGAGTGGAAGAGTTGCGTCCGGGTGCCGACCCGGGTGCTCGTCTCCATTTTCCGCGGAGCGCCGGGCATCAGGCGCCCGAGCATCGTGGGGACCAGGTCCCAGGCGTCCGCGGCGGCGCCGGAGCTGCCGAGCGCCAGCACACCGCTGAAGACGACCGGCGCCCAGGGCTGCGCCCCGGGGATTTCATAGCGGCTGTCGTAAGCGGCGATGCACCCCCTGGGGCGATACCTGCGCACGAACTCGACCATCGCGCCGTGTTGGGCGGAGGGGTCGCTAAAGGCTTCGCAAAGCAGGCCGTCGTCTCCTCGACCCTCGCCGAGGTAGCCGTTGCCGAAACCGGGCGGGAGGTCGGTGAGTCGCAGCACCATCTCCGACTGGTTGACCTTCGGCGGACGGTAGCCACCGGCCGCGTCACTCGAGGAGTCGCCGAGCAGGACGACGCCGAGCGCGACCGCGAGTACCGCTGCGAGTGCGATGGTGCCGACGCGGAAACCGGACGAGCCCGCCATGCGGCGCGAGTATAGGCGGGGATTCGCGGCCTTTGGCGCGTTGCTAGGGTCGAGTGCCGATGGCAGGCGACACGATCTCATTCGCGCGCGGCGCTCCCAGCGCCGACATTCTTCCCCACGAGCAGGTGCGGGAGGCGGCGGCGCGGGCGCTTGCCTCCGACTGGGAAACGGCGCTCTCCTACGGCGTCGGGATCGGCCATCCCGGGCTCTGCCAGTGGGTCGCCGAGCGGCACGGAGACCTCGATCCCCGCCAGGTGATGATCGCCAACGGCTCGCTCGAGGCGGGGGCGATGCTCTTCCAGCACCTGCTCGGCCCGGGCGACCGGGTCGTCGTCGAGCAGCCGACCTACGACCGCACCCTGCTGCTCCTGCAGCAGATCGGGGTCGAGCTGGTGCCGGTGCTCGCTGGAGGCCGACGGGCTCGACCTCGGTGAGCTGGAAGCGGCGCTCGCCGAGGGGCCGATCAAGTTCGCCCACGTCATCCCCAACGCCCACAACCCCGCCGGCTGCACGCTCTCGCGTGGAGAAGCGCCGGCGCCTGGTCGAGCTCGCCGCCGAGCACGACTTCTGGATCTTCGAGGACGACCCCTACCGCGAGCTGCCCTTCGAGGGCGAGCCGCTGGAGACGATGCTCTCGATGGACGCAGGCCGGCAAGGTCGTCCACGCCTCCTCCTTCTCGAAGACGGTCAGCCCCGGCGTCCGCGTCGGCTACCTGGCCGGCCCCGCCGAGGAGATCAAGAAGCTGGCGAAAAAAGCCAACGAGACCTACATCTCGCCGAACATGCTGGCCGAGTCGATCGTCCTCGAGCTCTGCCGCAGCGGCGAGCTCGACCGCAACATCGAGTTCGTCAAAGGCGAGCTGAAGGCGCGCTGCGACGCGCTCGTCGCGGCCCTGGGCGAGCAGATCCCCGAGGCCGAGTTCGTCGTCCCCGACGGCGGCTACTTCCTCTGGCTCGACCTCGCCGAGGGCACCGACACGCGCCGCCCTGCTGGCCGAGGCAAAAGCCGAGGGCGTCTCCTTCGTCGCCGGCCCCGACTTCATGATCGACGGCGGCGAGAACAGCCTCCGCCTCTCCTTCGCCCCGGTGCCGGCGGACCGCGCCGCCGAGGGCGTCTCGCGGATCGCCTCGGCGCTCGAGCGTTTGCGCGCTGGGTCACCGGCCTAGTCTCCTAGTCGCGGGGTGGTAGGGCGGCGCTGCCTCAGTGCTCCCGCCGAGGCGATTACCACTAGGGAGATCGCGACGAGCTCGCGCGTTGCCAGATCCTGCGAGAGGGCGATGAAGCCGATCGCCGCCGCGACCGCCGGCTCGAGGCTCATCAGGACTCCGAAGACCGCACGCGGCAGCCGCCGCAGCGCCTCGATCTCGAAGACGTAGGGGACGGCGGTGCTGAGGACGCCGACGGCGGCGCCGATCGCGAGGTGCGCGGGGGTGAAGATCTCGCCGCCGCCCTGGGCGAGCCCGAACGGCGCCACGATCAGGGCCGAGATCACCGCCGCCATCGTCGCCCCGCCCGCCCCCGGCGCGAGGTCGCCGACGCGGTCGCTGAGGACGATGTAGGCGCCCCAGAAGGCGCCGGCGGTCAGCGCCAGGGCGACGCCGAGGGCGTCGATGCTCTCGCCGCCGGTGCCGTCGGAGAGGAGGACGATTCCGATCGCAGCGAGCAGGGCCCAGACGAGGTCGCGGCGCCGGTGCGAGGCGACGATCGCGACCCCGAGCGGGCCGACGAACTCGAGCGTGACCGCGATCCCCAGCGGCAGGCGGTCGAGGGCGGCGTAGAAGAAGAGGTTGACGGCGGCGACCGCGCCGCCGAGCAGGAGCACGTCGCGGTGCGGCCACTCGCGCACCCGCAGCACCGCGCCGCGGGTCAGCGCCACCAGCGACCAGGGCGCCGAAGGCGGCGCGCAGGAAGACCGCCCCGGACGGTGCCGATCTCGTCGAACAGCGTCGTCGCCAGCGCCGCCCCGCACTGGACCGAGACGATCGAGGCGAGAACCAGCAGCGCCGCGCCGCGCGTCTGCGTCCCCGCTGCTGCTCGTCCCGTCGTCATCGACGGATTCTGATCCACCCGGCGTCCGCGCTCCCGTAGGAGTGGGCAGGCAAACGACCAGGAGGCATCCTCCGAATGGCTGAGATCAAGCAGCTCGCAGACCCCGTATCGCGTCGCAGGTTCCTCGCGGTCGGCGGCAGCTCCACCGCGGTGGCGGCCTTCCTCGCCGCCTGCGGCGACGACAGCGGCACGACCACGACGACCTCGATGGGATCCGGCGGTGGCAGCAGCGAAACCGCCGAATTCGGCAAGGGCGACGTCGGCATCCTCAACTACGCGCTCACGCTCGAGTACCTGGAGACCGCCTTCTACGCCGACGTCATAAAGAGCGGCCTCTTCAAGGGCGCCGACCTGGAGACGATCCGCAAGTTCGGCGCGCGAGGAGGCCGAACACGTGCAGGCGCTGACCGCCGCGGTGAAGCAGCTGGGCGGCAAGCCGGCGCCGGAACCGAAAGCCGAATTCCCGCTGAAGAGCGCCAAGTCGGTGCTGGAACTGGCGGGGACGGTCGAGAACCTCGGCGCCGCCGCCTACCTCGGCCAGGCGGCGAACATCCAGAGCCCCGAAGTGCTCGCCTCGGCCCTCGCCATCCACAGCGTCGAGGGGCGCCACGCGGCGGCTCTCAACACTCTGCTCGGGCGAGTCGATCACCCCCGACGGCGCCTTTGCCAAGCCGGCCGACGTGAAGACCGTGCTCAAGTCCGTCGAACCGTTCCTCGTCGGCTGAAAACCGCGAGACAGAAGGAGAAGAGCAATGAACGAGAAGCTGAACACTCCCGAGCTCGCGGCCGTCGAGGTCGACGTCGAGGGCGGTGACCTCTCCCGCAGCGAGGTGATCCTCAAGGGCGCGCTCGCGGCCGGGGCGATCTACGGGGCGGCGATGGTCAGCCCCTTCGTCCGCAAGGCCCTGGCGATGTCGGAATCCGGCGACGTCGGCATCCTCAACTTCGCCCTCACCCTCGAGTACCTGGAGTCGACGTTCTACGAAGAAGCGAAGAGCCGGGCGAGGGCGAGCGGCGAACTGAAGAGCCTTATCGACCTGCTGGCCTCCGACGAGCAGCAGCACGTCGAAGCGCTGACGGCGACGGTGAAGCAGCTCGGCGGCAAGCCGGTGGCGGAGCCGAAATTCAACTTCGAATACAGCGACACCGCCGGCTTCCTCAAGCTGGCGCAGACCTTCGAGGACACCGGCGTCAGCGCCTACAACGGCGCCGCGCCGATGATCAAGTCCAAAGAAGTGCTGGCGGCGGCCGGCGGCGATCGTCCAGGTCGAGGCACGCCACGCGGCGGCGATCCGGCTGCAGAACAAGGAAGAACCCGCTCCGGCGGCGTTCGACAGCCCGCTCGACGAAAAGCAGGTGCTGAAGGCCGTCGAACCGTTCATCGTGTAGGTCGCGGATGGCGGTCACGGCGAGAGAAGGCGGAGCGACTGGCCGACGAGGAGCTGATGCCCCTCGTCGGCCGCAAGGACCCCGAGGCGTTCGAGGTCCTCTACGACCGCCACGGCGGCGCCGCCTACTCGCTCGCCTACCGGATCGTCGGCGACCGCGCCGCCGCCGAGGAAGTGACCCAGGAGGCGTTCATCTCGGTCTGGCGCAGCGGCGCCCGCTTCGACGCCGCCCGCGGCAGCGTCCGCTCCTGGCTGCTCAGCGTCGTCCGCAACCGGGCGATCGACTTCCTCCGCAGCCGCGCCGGCAAAGCGCCGAAGCTGACCTTCGACGACGACGCGGTGCTCGGAGCAGCGCCCGGCGGAGGAGCGGACCGACGAGGAGGCGCTGCGGCGCGAGACCGCGGCCGAGGTGCGCGGCGCGCTCGGCAAGCTGCCGGGCGAGCAGTCGAAGGTGATCGAGCTCGCCTACTTCGGCGGCTTCAGCCACTCGGAGATCGCCCGCATCCTCGGGCTGCCGATGGGCACCGTGAAGGGAAGGATGCGACTCGGGCCTGGAGAAGATCCGCGGCGAGCTCGCGGAGGGACTGGCATGAGCGCTGACCGATCACAACCGCTGGAGCGAGGACCTCGCCGCCTACATGCTGGGCGCGCTGGAGCTCGACGAGGCGGCCGAGTTCGAGCGCCACCTCGAAGGCTGCGAGCGCTGCCGCGAGGAGATGCGCTGGCTGGAGCCGGCGGTGCAGACGCTGCCGGAGGCGGTCGAGCGTCAGGAGCCGCCGCGAGCGCTGCGCGAGGCGCTGATGGCCGAGGTGCGGGCCGACGTCCGCGAGGCGCAGGCCCGGCCCGCCGCGACCCGGTCGCGGCGCTGGCTGCTGAAACCGGCGATGGGCTTCGCCGTCGTCGCCCTGCTGGTGGCCGGCGTGGTCGGCTACGAGGTCGGCAGCGGCGGCTCGACGGCGGCGACGGCGCCTCCACCGTCGAACGCCAGATCGGCGGGATCGACGTGAAGATGGTCCAGGAAGGCGACAGCGGGACGCTGCAGCTCTCCGGCGTGCACCAGCTGCCCCCTGACAAGGTGCTCGAGGCCTGGGTCGAACGCGAAGGGGAGGTCGAAGCGGTGCCGGCGCTGTTCGTCCCCGACCGCAACGGTCAGGCGGAGACGCGGATCGCCGACATGAACGGGCGTCGACGTCGTGATGGTCACCGAAGAGCCGCAGGGCGGGAGCGAAGCTCCGACCTCGGAACCGATCGTGACCATGGCCGTCCCGCAGTAGTCGACTGGCGAGTTAATGCGCCTATAGCGAGCTTAACTCGCCAGTCGTCAGCGGCCGTAACGGTCGCTGGACAGCACCAGCTGCTCCGGGATCGCGGCGCGCGGCGGCGGCGCCGGGTCGGCGCGGACCGAGACGGTCTCGGCGACGCTGCGGCTGACCTCGTGGCTTGCCGTCGGCGGAGGCGATGACGACGCGCTCGTCGTCGGAGCTCTCGACCTTGCCCTCCAGGCCCGGGTCCAGCCCCGCCGCCTTCAGGTAGTGCAGCAGCTCCTCGGCCTCGTTCTCGAAGCGCAGGACGACGACGCTGGCGCCGACCTCGACGTCGGCCAGCAGCGAGCCCTGCTCGCGGATGCCCTCGACGATCGGGTGGCCGTGGGGGCAGGTGGTGGCGTCGCCGATCGCCGCCCGCATCCGCTCCTCGAGCACCGGGCTCATCGCGTGCTCGATCCGCTCGGCCTCCTCGTGGACCTCGTCCCAGGGGATGTGGAGGACGTCGGTGAGGAAGCGCTCGATCATCCGGTGGCGGCGGACGATGTAGCTGGCGTGCTCGCGGCCGGACTCGGTGAAGGCGAGCGATTTGTCGGCGTTGCGCTCGACGTAGCCGTCGTCGATCAGGCGGCCGATCATCTCGTGCACGGTCGGCGGCGAGAGCTGCATCGCGCGGGCGATGTTGGCGCCGGTCATCGGCAGCCCGGCCTCCTCCAGCCAGAACATGATCTCCAGGTACTCCTGCTCCGCGACGGTCGCGTTCTCAGACGACACAAGCTCTCCTTTAGGACCGGCGTTCCATCAGCGAGGAAACGACCGCCTCGTAGAAGCCGTCGCCCATGCTGCCTTCGGTAACGGTGACATTGTCCCAATTCGGGAGCGCGGCCCGCAGGCCGGCGTCGTGCTCGGGGCCGTTGGCGACGACGAAGAAGCGCCCGACCGCGGCTGCCACCTCGAGGTCCTCGACCGAGTCGCCGACGGCGATGCACTCGGCCGGGTCGTAGCCGCGGGCGCGGGCGTGGCCGGCGACCGCCGCCGCCTTGCTGACCTGCCTGGGGACCAGGTGGTAGGCGTGGGTGCGGCCCTCGACCGTCGGCATCGGCCGGCCGATCGCGCCGTTGTCGAGCAGGCGCAGGTCGTCGTCGCCGCGCTCGTTGCAGCAGGGCGTTGGCCTCTTCGACGTCGACCTTGCCGCGGAAGAGGTGGGAGAGGACGCGGCCGTGGTGCCAGGGCGAGTGGTACTCGAGCCGCCCATCGAAGTGCTCGAAGAGCAGCTTCGGGATGCCGCGCTGCTCGATCTGCTCGTAGATCGTGCCGTCCTCGCTCGGCGCCATCTCGCCGGTCATCAGCGTCGTCTCGCCCTCGATCGCGAAGGCGCAGCCGGCCTCGTATATGTAGGAGGCCTGGCCCATCAGCCGCGCCGCCTCGTGCACCTGCGGCTCGCGGCGGCCGGACATGATCACGACCTCGGCGCCGGCCCGGTGGCAGGCCTCGAGCGCCCGCGCCTGCGCCAGCGAGAAGCCGCCCTCGGGGTCGCGGAAGAGCGAGCTGCCCCGCCCGAGCAGGGTCCCGTCGAGATCGGTGTAGACGCAGCGGAGCGGCATCGGCGCGGTCGCTACCGTAGCGGCAATGGTGTGGAGGCTTGCGGACCGGACCCTCGACCTGGCGCGGCCGATCGGCGCCGGGATCGTCAACGTCACCGTCGACTCGATGTTCGAGGGAGCCCGCAGCGGCACTCCCGAGCAGGCGGTCGCCGACGGCCTGGCGCTGGCCGAGGCGGGCTTCGAGATGCTCGACGTCGGCGCCGTGGCGGCCAAGGCGGGCCCGCCGGTGGCGCCCGAGGACGAGGCCGCGGCGCTGGTCCCGGCCGTCGAGGGGCTCGCAGAGCAGTTGCGTGGTTCCTTAGTCGTGCAGGGGACGACCAAAGAACCACGCAACGTCTGCCGATCTCGGCTGACACCTTCTCGGCCGAGGTGGCGCGGCGGGCGCTGGCAGCGGGGGCGACGCGTCGTCAACGACATCTCCGGCGGCGTCGGAGGAGATGTTCGAGCTCGTCGCCGAGAGCGGGCTGCGGCTACGTGCTGATGCACATCGAGGGGCCGCCGCGGGTCGACCGGCCCTGGCGCGAGTACGGCGACGTCGTCGACCACCTGCGTGCCTGGTTCGAGGGGAGAGTCGAGCTGGCGCGGGAGCTTGGGGTGGCGGAGGAGCAGATCGCCATCGACCCCGGACTCGACTTCGACCTCAGCCCCGAACAGGACCTGGAGATCCTGCGGCGGCTCGGCGAGCTGCGCGCGCTCGGACTGCCGCTCTACGTCTCGCTCTCGCGCAAGGACTTCATCGGCGCCGTTCTCGCCGGCTCCTGGGAGGAGCGCCTGCCCGCCGGCGAGCGCGAGTGGGGGACGGTCGCGGCGGTGACCCTCGCGGTCCGCGAGGGCGCCGACATCCTCCGCATCCACGACCGCTCCTCGCTGCAGGCGATGCGGGTCGCCGCGGAGATCGTGGCCGCGGCATGATGCCGCCCGCGGCGGCAGCCTGCTCGCCTCCGACTGGGCGATCGCCGATCGACCCGGCCCGGCGCGACGGCCGGATCGTCGCCGAGAGCTCCGAAGAGGAGCGGCGCTCGCGCCCGGCGCCGCTGCCGGCCGAGCTCGACCCGGGGCTCGCCGAGGCGCTCGGCCGGGTCGGGATCGACTCCCTCTACACCCACCAGCTGCGCGCCTTCGAGGCCGCCGCCGAGTCCAACCTGGTGATCACCAGCGGCACCGCCTCGGGCAAGAGCCTCGCCTTCAACCTGCCCGGTCCTGAACGGGATCGCGGCCCGTCCCAAGGACCGGGCGCTCTACCTCTACCCGACCAAGGCGCTGGCCCAGGACCAGGCGCGCAAGCTCGCCCGGCTGCGGCCGCCGAACCTGCGCGAGGCGATCTACGACGGCGACACGCCGCGAGAGGAGCGACCGGCGATCCGCCGCCGCACCAACCTCGTCCTCACCAACCCGGACATGCTCCACGTCGCCGTCCTGCCCCAACCACAAGAGCTGGGGCGACTTCCTCGCCAACCTCGAGTGGGTGGTGGTCGACGAGGCCCACACCTACCGCGGCGTCTTCGGCTCCCACGTCGCCAACGTGCTGCGGCGGCTGCGGCGGCTGGCCCGCGCCTACGGCTCGGAGCCGCGCTTCCTGCTCGCCTCGGCGACGATCGCCAATCCGGTCGAGCTGGCCGAGCGTCTGGTCGGCACGCCGTTCGAGCTGATCGACGACGACGGCGCCCCGCGCGCCGGCCGCGAGATCGCGATGTGGAACCCGCCGCTGATCGACGAGAAGTCCGGGACGCGGCGCTCCGCCCTCTCCGAGGCCGCCGACCTGCTGGCCGAGCTGGTCACCCACAACGTGCGGACCATCTGCTTCCTCAAAAGCCGCCGCGGGATCGAGCTGATCCAGCGCTTCGCCAGCGAAAACCTCGCGCGGCGCGGCAAGCCGGAGCTGGCGAAGCGGATCGCCCCATACCGCGGCGGCTACACGCCCCAGCAGCGGCGGGAGATCGAGGCGCGCCTCTCCTCCGGCGAGCTGCTCGCGGTCGTCGCCACCGACGCGCTGGAGCTGGGGATCGACGTCGGCGAGCTCGATGCGGCGATCTGCGTCACCTTCCCCGGCACCGTCGCCAGTCTGCGCCAGATGTGGGGGCGGGCGGGACGCCGCCGCCGCGGCCTCGCCGTCTACGTCGCCGGCCAGGACGCGCTCGACCAGTTCTTCTGCCGCCACCCGGAGGAGTTCCTCGGGCGACCGGTCGAGGCGGCGATCCTCGACCACGCCAACGAGCAGATCGCCGCCCGCCACCTGATCGCCGCCGCCTACGAGCTGCCGCTGACCGACGAGGACGACGAGGTCTTCGGGGACGGATGGCGCGAGCGGGCCGAGCGCCTGCTCGCGGCGGGCGAGCTGCGCGGGGTCGGCGGCAAGCTGATGCCGCGCCGCACCGAGTTCGTCGCCGACCGGATCCCGCTGCGCTCGGCCTCGGCCGACTCGGTCGCGGTGATCGAGGCCGCCTCGGGCGAGATGCTCGGGGTGGTCGAGGCCGAGCGTGCCTTCACCACGATCCATCCCGGCGCCGTCTACCTCCACCTCGGCCGCTCCTACGAGGTC
Source organism: uncultured Actinomycetes bacterium (assembly GCA_963812845.1). GTDB lineage: Bacteria > Actinomycetota > Thermoleophilia > Solirubrobacterales > 70-9 > VAYN01. Next base: position 548,398 of record CAWEWQ010000001.1, read on the forward strand.
GACCGGCTCGACATCGAGCGAGCGGCGCGCGGTCGTCTCCGCCTTCGACGGCGACTGGTACACGCGACCGAAAAAGGAGACCGAGATCTACATCGAGCGCACCCACGAGCAGCGCGAGGTCGCCGGCGTGCAGCTCAACTTCGGCGAGGTCTCGGTGACCGAGCAGGTGATCGCCTTCCAGCGGGTCTCGGTCTCCGACCAGGAGCCGATCGACATCGTCGCCCTCGAGCTGCCCGAGCAGAACTTCGTCACCCAGGCGCTCTGGTACGTGCTGCCGGACCGGCTCGCCGCGGCGCTGCCGACCGAGGCGCTGCTCGGTTCCCTGCACGCGACCGAGCACAGCCAGATCGCCGTCCTGCCGCTGATCGCGATGTGCGACCGCTGGGACATCGGCGGCCTCTCCACCAACGTCCACTTCCAGACCGGGCGCTCGACGATCTTCGTCTACGACGGCCATCCCGGCGGGGTCGGGATCACCAAGCGCGGCTACGAGGAGTTCGAGCGCCTGCTGGGCGACGCCGAGCGGCTGATCGCCGAGTGCCCCTGCGAGTCCGGCTGTCCCTCCTGCGTGCAGAGCCCCAAGTGCGGCAACCTGAACGAACCGCTGCACAAGGCGGGAGCGCTGGAGCTGATGGGGCTGATGCAGGGCCGGATCTGAGCCCAGCAGTTGTGCCGGTATGCGGGGACAACTGCGTTAGTCGTTCGGCCAGAGCTGGCGCAGGGCGAGGATCGCGAAGGCGTGCGACCAGGCGAGCGGGGTGGTCGAGCGGGGGATGCCTGTCCGCGCGTCGACGCGCTCGGGGAGCTCGCCGGCCGGGGTCGCCGCGCGGCGCAGCGCCTGCATCAGCCGCAGCGCCTGGCGTCGCTCGCCGAGGGCTGCGAGCGACCAGGCGCTCCAGGCGGTCGGCGCGGACCAGGGGTCATCTCCGCCCGGCCAGCCTTCGCCGGGCGTGATGCCGAACCGGGTGCCCTGGGCAACGAGGCGATTCATGGTGGCGCGGGCAGCCGGGTAGAGGCGAGGCTGGGAGAAGGGGCGGACCGCCCAGGCGGCGGCCGAGTCGAGGCCCGAGTCGGGGTTGCCCGGATCGCGCACTAAACGAGTCGGCAATTTTGCCCCGTATGGGGGCCTTATTCCGATCTCGCCGGAGGCGATCGCGTTGCCGAGGTAGTCACCGGGCTCACCCTCCCAGTAGTCGGCGCGATTGCGCCAGGGGACAGGAGCTCCGCCGGAGAGGATCCGCGCCGCGTGCCGGGCGCTGCCGATCAACCCGGCCGCCCGCGCGGCGGCGGCGACCCAGCCGGTCGCGTCGCCCTGGGCTGGGCGGCCGGGGACGGGGCTGCCGTCGCCGTGGAAGCGCGCGGCCCGTTCGAGGCCGAGCCCGAGCAGGAAGCGGGTGACCCGTTCTGCTTCGTCCCGGTAGCCGGCGGACGCGTAGCCGATCGCCACGGCGGACGCGTCCCGCGGCCAGACGTACGCCCAGCCGTCGCGGGCGCCGGCGGCGACCGCGCCGGTCTCGCGATCGGTGAGGGCGTGGAGAACGAGCAGCGAGCGCTCGTACATCTCCCGCGCCCAGGTCGGGGCGCCAGACCCGAGGGGCTGACTGCGCCACAGCCACTGCCGGTCGGCGGCCGCTGCCTCTCCGAGGAGCCGAGGGGATCGCGTTACGGCCCCACCGCCGGCGTTGATCCGCAGCCGGACTCTGGAGGCGTTGCGACCCCTGGCCACGATCGCCAGCCGGCCTCTCCGCGCGGCCTCGTCGATACGGATCCAGCTCGGTCCGAACCGCACTTCGGTCCGCAGAACATTCGTGCCCGGCAGGTAGCGCTGTCGCACCTCGTCCGCCCGCCACGCCGGCAGTTCCTCGTCGCCCACCCGGACCCAGGGCTGGATCCCCGTGTCCGCCGGCACCGTCCCCGCCGCCTGTCGCTCCGCCGGGATCTCGATCAGCGCCCGCCCCGCCGGGCCCGGTGCCCGCAGGTCGACCACGTCCCCGTAGGCGTCGACTGCCGCGGTCAGCCCACCGTCTCCCAGCACCGCCACTCCGAGAAACGGCGGCGGCACCCCCGGCAGCCCGGCCGGCGTCTCGGGATCCGTTCCCGACCCGCCCGAGAGCAGCAACGCCCCCGCCACGAGGACCGCGACCAGTCCCAGCGCTGCCCGAGCCCCGACTCACGCGCCCATGCAATCAGCCGCGCCCTCCGCAGGCCCGCTAGCCTTCCCGCTGCGCGAGCGGTTCTGCGCCCCAGGCGAGGTAGCTCAGTTGGTAGAGCACACGACTGAAAATCGTGGTGTCGTGGGTTCGATTCCCACCCTCGCCACTGCGGGCGTTCGGAAGCAATAGGTGTCGGTCACGGCTTCGCCGGTCGAACCCGTGATGTCCACTGGGGAGGTCTTCCCTCCCGCCTTGCGCGAGCCACTCGGCGCCTGAGACGATCCGGAGATGGAAGTCGAGACCCGCTACGCCGACTCAGGCGGCATCAGCATCGCCTACCAGGTGCACGGGAACGGGCCGCTCGACCTGGTCCTCGTCCCCGGTTTCGTCTCCCAGGTGGAGCTGCTCGCCGAGGACCCGTCCACCGCCCGCTTCCTCCGCCGGCTAACCGCATTCTCGCGACTGCTCGTCTTCGACAAGCGCGGCCAGGGCCTTTCCGACCGCCCCGGGCGGCCGCCGACGTTGGAGGAGTCCATGGACGACCTGAAGGCGGTGATCGAGGCAGCCGGGTTCGAGCGCCCCGCTCTCTTCGGTGTCTCCGAGGGAGGGCCGATGTCGATGCTCTACGCCGCCACCTATCCTGGCGGGGTGTCGGCTCTGGTTCTCTTCGGGACCTTCGCGCGGATGGTGGAGACCGACGACTTCCCGCACGGGATCAGCGACGAGCAGCTCGACCGCTGGGGGTCGGTTGTGCGGCGCGACTGGGGAGGCCCGGTCGGGGTCGACATCTGGGCGCCGAGTCGGCTCGGCGACCGCGAGTTCGAACGCTGGTGGGCGCGGCTGCTGCGCCAGGGGACGAGCCCGGCGGGCGCGATCGCGCTGATGGACCTCTACCGGGAGATGGACGTGCGGGCGATCCTGCCTGCCGTCGACGTGCCGACCCTGGTGATCCACCGCGAGGGCGATCGGATGATCTCGGTCGAGCAGGGCCGCTACCTTGCCGAGGCGATCCCCGGCGCCCGCTACGTCGAGCTGCCCGGTGAGGACCACCTGCCCTTCGCCGGCGACCTCGACGTCGTCCTCGACGAGGCCGAGGAGTTCCTCGTCGGCAGCCCCGGCGCGGCCGAATCCGAACGGGCGCTGGCGACGATTCTCTTCACTGACATCGTCGGCTCGACCGAGAAGGCGGCGGAACTCGGCGACCGCGGTTGGCGGCAGCTGCTCGAGCGCCACGACGCCGCCGTGCGCCACCAGCTGGCCCTCCACCGCGGCCGCGAGGTGAAGACGATGGGGGACGGCTTCCTCGCCACCTTCGACGGCCCGGCGCGGGCGATCCGCTGCGCCTCGGCGGTGCGAGAGGAGGTGGCCGGGCTCGGGATCAAGATGCGGGCCGGGATCCACACCGGCGAGGTCGAGCTGATCGGCGACGACGTCGGCGGCATGGCGGTCAACATCGGCGCTCGCATCGGGGCTCTGGCCGACGCCGGAGAGGTGCTGGTCTCCAGCACCGTGCGCGAGCTGGTGGTCGGCTCGGGCCTGGAGTTCGAGGAGCGGGGAGTGGAGAAGCTGAAGGGCGCGCCGGGCGAGTGGCGCCTCTTCGCGATCGATTCGCCGCCGGCTTAATCTGCCGTTGCGCTTTGCGAGGGTTTTGTCACAGACAATGAGTTACACTTGCCATCATGGAGGCGATGGCGAGGGAAAGCTGGACCGATGATCGGCTCGACGACCTCAAGGATCAGATGGTCGCCGGGTTCCAGCGCGTGGACGTGGACATCCGCGAGCTGCGTGGCGAGGTCAAGTCGGTTCAGCGCACCATGGTCTATGGTTTCATCACGATGTCCGGGGTCATGACTACCGGCTTTCTGACGCTGGCCGGTCTTCAGATCTTCTAGCCCGCGTCCTTTAGCTGGGCGTAAAGAAGCTGTGACAGCTTGCCGGCGGTGGACCCCTCGTTGCTGCATGCCGTCAACGACTTCCTTTTCCGCCACGACGCGGTCGAGGACCCGCTGCTCTTCTACGTCAACGTCTCCGAGGCGCTCTTCGTCGCGACCCTGGCGGTGATCTTCATCGCCGCCCGCGGCAGCAGGCTCGCCGACCTGCGGCGAGCCTCGGTCGCCGCGGTCCTCAGCGCCGGGCTCGGGCTGCTGGCGGCGAAGGTGATCTCCGAACTCGTCGACCGGGCGCGACCGTTCGTCGCCGAACCGCACCAGGTCCACCTCTTCGCCGGCCATGCCGCCGACCCCGGCTTTCCCAGCGACCACGCGACGGCGGCCTTCGCGATTGCGGTGGCGATCCTGCTGCGCAAGCGCAGCTGGGGACTGGTCGCCCTCGGCTTTGCCACCGTCCTCGCGGTCGGCAGGGTCGGCCTCGGCGTCCACTACCCGAGCGACGTGCTCGCCGGCGCCCTGCTCGGCAGCGCCGCCGCCCTGATCCTCTGGCTGCCGCCCCTGCGACAGCGCATCGACCGCCTCGCCGACCGGGCCGGCAGTTACTGGGACCGGGCCGTGGCGCGCCTCTACCCGACCGCCGCCCCGTAGGCCTCCTCGGCCTCGAGAACGGGCGTCGGGGCGGCGCGTCCGCCCCCGTCTCTACCTTGGAGAAACGATGACGGAGCAGACGCAGATCGAGGCGTTCGCCGAGACCGCGCCGGCTGTCGAGCCGCCGCCCGCCGTCCGGATCCCCCTCCGCGACCTCGAGGACGGGCAGCGCGTCAGCGGTGTCTTCGCGGTGCGCGAGCGGGAGCTGCGGCGCAAGCGCAACGGCGAGCCCTGGCTGCGGCTCTCGGTCGGCGACGCGACCGGCACCGCCGAGGCAGTGTGCTGGGAGGAGGCCGAGGCTCTGTATGCCCTCTGCTGCACCGGCACCGCGGTCTTCGTCAGCGGCGTCTTCGAGGTCAGCGAGCGCTGGGGCGCGAAGATCAAGATCGCCGGCCTGCGTGCGGCCGAGCCGCACGAGTTCGAGGCCGAGGAGCTGGCCGCCGAGTCGGAAGTGTCCGCGCAGGAGCTCGAAGGCGGGCTGCGCGAACTGCTGGCGACGGTCCAGAACCCGCATCTGCGCGAGCTGCTCGACCACTTCTTCGGCGAGGGCACGGAGACGTGGCAGCGCTTCCGGGTCGCGCCGGCGGCAAAGACCTACCACCAGGCCTACCGCCACGGGTTGCTCGAGCACACCCTCTCGGTTGCCCAGGCGGTTTCCGCCGCGGCCAACTTCTTCCCGGGCATCGACCGCGACGTCGCCGTCACCGGTGCCCTCCTGCACGACATCGGCAAGTGCGTCGCCTACAACGACGACCCGCTGGCGATCGACCTCACCGACGCCGGCCGCCTCCAGGGGGAGATTCCGCTCGGCTACTACACCGTGCGCCGCGCGATCGAGGACCTGCCGGACTTCGACCCCCACCTCGCCCAGTGCGTCCTCCACATCATCCTCAGCCACCACGGTCAACTCGAGCACGGCTCGCCGGTCGTTCCCGCCACCCGCGAGGCCGTCCTCGTCCACATGATCGACAACCTCGGCGGCCGCCTCGGCAGCTTCGATCGGCTCGAGCGCCAGCTCCCCGCCGGCGAGTCCTGGTCGGGCTTCGACCGGGCTCTCTCCGGTAGCGCCTTCTTCGCCCAGCGCGCCGCCTGAAGACAAAGCATTGCTGTAGACAATCAGTTACGCTATGCTCATGGCAGTGATGATGAGCCCGAGGGAGAGATGGACGGATGATCGGATAGACGACCTGAACGAAAAGGTCGACCGGGGGTTCGCGGATCTCAAGACCGAGATGAGGGAAGGCTTTGAGCGGATGGAAGACCGGTTTGGTGAGCGCTTCGATGATGTCGACAAGCGCCTCGTCAAACTGGAAGATGCTTACTTCACTCTCAATCGGACCATGTGGACGGGCACCTGCATGATCATCGCCGGTCTGATCGGCACCGGCGTCTTCGGTTGACGGCCGCTACTGAAACCGTTCGCTGCAGCGCTGGATCTTGTTGACGTTCTGATGGGCCCGCTGGATGCAGCGGATCAGCTTGTCGGCGTCGCCTTGCTGCTTGGAGGCGTGGAAGGACTTCTTGATTTCGATTTCGACCTGGCGGTTGACGTTGTCGATCGTCTTGTTGATTTCGCCCAGGTTGGCTGATTCGAAGCCCTTCTGGACGTTGACGTTGACTTCGTGGCTGATCTTCTCGGTCGCGTCCAGGGCCGGCCTGACGAAGAAGAAATAGACCGCGGCGAGGATTCCGACGGTCACCAAAAGCCGGATAATGCCCGCGCTTAGGTTGCCGAAGAGGTTTCGCAGGATGTCCATGCGCTGCGCGAAGACTATCCTGCCGGGCAGTGGCGAAGGACACCGAGAAGCTAATTCGCCAGCTCTCGTTGATCTCGTTCCTGATGGCTCAGGGGAGGCCGGTTTCGGCCCTCGAGATCAAGCGCGAGGTGGAGGGCTACAGCGACATGAACGACGACGCGTTCGCGCGCCGTTTCTACGCCGATCGCGCGGAGCTGGAGAGCCTCGGGATCCAGCTCGGGGTCGAGAAGCCGGGCGAGGGCTTCTTCGAGGCCGAGCTCTACTCGCTGCCGCCGGAGAACTTCTACCTCGACCCGATCTCCTTCTCCGACGACGAGCTGGCGGCGCTCTCGACGGCGCTGATGCTGCTCACCGACGGCGGCTTCGCCTACGCCGAGCCGCTGCGGCTGGCCCTGCAGCAGGTCGCCTGGGGCCATCCGAACCCGCTCCACGAAGGCGAGCGGGCGCCGGTCGAGATGGCGATGACCGCCTCGGCGGGCGGCCGCGAGCTCTCCCAGCGCCTCTCCAAGATCGAGACCGCGATCAGTCGCCGCAAGACGATCGAGTTCACCTACTACACGATGGAGCGGGGCGAGACCGAAAAGCGCAAGGTCGACCCCTTCCACCTGGTCTTCCGTGGCGGCCAGTTCTACTTGATCGGCCACGCCCACGAGCGCGACGCGGTGCGCGTCTTCCGGCTCTCACGGATCCAGGGCAAGGTCGGCTACGCCTCCAAGGCCGAGCATGACTTCTCGCCGCCCGAGGACTTCGACCGCCGCGACTACGGCAGCCGCGCCGACTGGCAGCTGGGGGAGACGAAGGGGACGGCGAAGATCTTCATCCGCGAGCGGATCGCCTGGCTGATCGAGCGCGACTACGGCTCCTACGGCGAGCTCCGCAACGCGAAGAAGTCCGACGCGGCGCCGGGGAAGGGTCGCGTCTTCGAGACCTCCTATGCCTCCGAGCGCGAGCTGATCGCCTGGGTCCTGCGCTGGCGCCAGAACGCCGAGGTCCTCGCCCCCGACGACCTCCGCGAGGAGGCCGAGAAGCGGCGCGGCCTGCTCCTGAAGCGCCACGAGAACGGCTTCAGCCCGGCCGAGGTCGTCGATCGGCCGCTCGACGAGCAGCCGAAGCGCAGCCGTTCCAACGGCCGGGGCGAGGCGGCGATCCGCCCCGAGCGCTTCGCCCGCCTGATCACCCTTGCCGGCCTGCTGATCGAATCGGCGAAAAAGGGCGAGCGGCTGCACGTCAACGATCTCCGCGACCGCCTCGAACTGACCGAGGAGGAGCTGCGCGAGGACGTCGAGCTGCTCAACGTCGTCAACTTCGGCGGCGGCACCTACGTCCTCTACGCGGAAATCATCGGCAAGGAAATCGAGGTCGACTCGCAGCCCTACGGCGACAACTTCGCCCGCCCCGCCCGTCTGCTGCCGCTGGAGGCAAAGGCGCTGGTGGCGGCGATCGACCTCTTCGGCGACCACCTGCCGCAGTCCGACCTGCAGAGCGCGCGCCGGAAAATCGTCAAGGCGCTCGGCCACGATCCCTCCGAGGAGGGGCTGGAGATCGCCTCCGCCGGGGGAGGCGACGCCGTGGTCGCCCGCATCGTCAACCAGGCAATCGCCGAGAGCCGCGTCCTCGAGCTCAGCTACTACAAGGAGAACGAGGACCAGTTCACCGAGCGGCGGGTCGAGCCGTATCGGCTCGAGAACGGCAAAGAGGGCTGGTACGTCGAGTGCTACGACCTGACCAAAGAAGGCGTCCGCCACTTCAAGCTCGACCGGGTCAAGGAGGCGCGCCTCTCCGAGGAGAAGTTCGAGCCGCGTCCCGAAGTCGAGGAGTTCGCCGGGGTCGAGGGCTGGATGACCCACGGCGAGGTGCCGACCGCCGAGGTCGCCCGGGTCTGGGTCTCCCCGGAGCGGGCCCGCTGGCTGCGCGAGGAGCGGACGGTGGTGGAGGAGCTGGCCGACGGCGCCGTCGTCGTCGAGCTGCCCTACGCCGGCAAGCCCTGGCTGGTTCGGGAGATCCTCCGTGGCGCCGGCGATCTCGTCGTCCTCGAGCCGCCGGACGCGCGCGAGGCGATCGCCAAAGAGGTCGAGGCAGCCTCCAACTGAACGATTGGCGAGTTTGCCTCGCTATGGGCGAATTAACTCTCCAATCGTCGTCAGGAGATAGTCGATGAGCGAGGCGCCGGGTCACCCCGAGGTTCTGAGGATCGTCGCCCCCAACCCGGGGCCGATGACGCTCGAAGGGACCAACACGTACTTGTTCGGCTCCGATCCCTGCGTGGTGATCGACCCGGGCTCGGACGATCCCGGACACCTCGAGGCGATCCGCGTCGCCGCCGAGGAGCGCGGCGGCATCGGCCTCGTCCTCCTCACCCACTCCCACGGCGACCACACCGCCGGGGCCGACCAGCTCGAGGCCGAGGTCGTGTTGCCCGCCGGCGGCGAGGAGCACTTCGCCCTCCGCGTCCTCGCCACCCCGGGCCACGCCGAGGACCACGTCTGCTTCCTGACCGAAACCGGTGTCTGCTTCAGCGGCGACCTCGTGCTCGGCCTCGGCTCGACGATCGTGCCGCCGGGCGGCAACTCGCTCGCCGCCTTCATGGACTCGCTTGCCCTCCTGCAGGCGCAGGAGATCAAGCTGATCGCACCCGGCCACGGGCCCTGGGTCACCGAGCCGGAGGCGAAGCTGGCGGAATACGTCGAGCACCGCCAGATGCGCGAGCGCCGCCTGCTCGAGGCGCTAGAAGCCGGCGAGCGCTCCCGCGCCGAGCTGCTGGCGACCGTCTGGGACGACATCCCGATGGAGCTGCTGCCGATGGCGGCGATGGCGATGGAGTCCCACCTCGAAAAGCTCGAGGCCGAGGGCCGGCTGCCGGGCGACCTGCAGGCGTAGCGGCGGCCAGCTCGTCTGTTCCTTTTCGTTCCTCTGGACCGATAAGGAACAGACGAAAGACCTCCTGGCTGCCCAGCCAGTACTCTGGGCCGATGCGACGGGCAGCGCGGGTTGGTCTTCTTGCGTGTGCGGTCGGTACCGGGTTGGCCGGTTCCGCCGCCGCCGTCCTCTGGCACCGGCTCGCACGGCGGCCGCTGCCGCAGGTCGAGGGGACGATCGAGATCCCCGAGCTGCGCGATCGGGTGCAGGTCCGCCGCGACCGCTGGGGCGTCCCCCATATAGATGCCGCCGACCGCGAGGACCTCTTCTTCGCCCAGGGCTACTGCCACGGCCAGGACCGCCTCTGGCAGCTGAACTTCTACCGGCGGGTCGTCGAGGGCCGGGTCGCCGAGATGGCCGGGGAGGAGGGCCTCGCCGTCGACAAGCTGATGCGGACGCTGGGGATCCGGCGGATCGCCGAAACAGAGGAAACGGCGATGGAGCCCCAGCTGCGGGCGAAGCTCGAGCGCTTCTGCGCCGGCGTCAACGCCGCCGCCCGCGACGCCCGAGCGCTCCCCTTCGAGATGCAGGTCCTGCGCCAGGACTGGGTGCCCTGGCGGCCGGTCGACATCCTCAGCCTCGGCAAGCTGCTCGCCTTCGGCCTCTCGACCAACTGGGAGCGGGAGCTCCTGCGGGCCGACATGGTCCGCGAGCTCGGCCCCGAGCTGGCGGCCCGCCTCGACCCCGTCTATCCCGCCGACAACCCGGTCGTCGCCGAATCGCTGGAAGCCTGGACCGGGGAAGGGATGCCGCTGGTCGAGCAGATCGACCGCGTGCGGGGCTCGCTGGGGCTGGCGGCCGAGGCCTCGGGCTCGAATAACTGGGCGGTCAGCGGCGCCCGATCCAAGGCCGGCACGCCGTTGATCGCCGGCGATCCGCACCTCTCGCCGAGCATGCCGGGCATCTGGTACGAGGTCGAGCTGCGCCACGGCGAGCGCTTCGTCCGCGGCGCCTCGCTGCCGGGGATGCCCGGGATCTACATGGGCCAGAACAACGACGTCTGCTGGACGATCACCAACGTCATGGCCGACGTCCAGGACCTCTTCGTGGAGAGAATCGAGGGTGACGACTACCTGTTCGAAGACGAGTGGCGGCCGCTCGAGCTCGCCCGCGAGGAGATCGTCGTCAAGGGCCGTTCCGAGCCGGTCGTGCTCGAGGTGCGCTCGACCCACCATGGCCCGATCGTCAACCAGGCGCTGGGCGCCGACGAGGGAGAGCCGCTGGCGCTGGCCTTCCAGACGCTGCGCGAATCGACGGCTTTCGAAGCGGCCTTCCAACTGCTCGACATCACCTCGGGACCCGAGCTGGTGGCGAAGCTCGATGGCCACACCTCACCCGCCTCGAACATGGTCTGGGCAGACAGCCGGGGCTCGATCGGCTACAAGCTGATCGGCCGCCTGCCGCGGCGCCGAGGCGGCTGTCCCGATCTGCCGAAGCCGGGCTGGAGCGGCGAGTTCGAGTGGGAGGGAACGGTGCCCTACGAGGAGCTGCCGGAGGTCGTCGACCCCGAGTGCGGCTACGTGATCACCGCCAACAACCGGATCGTCGGCGACGACTACCCGCACCACATCACCAGCGACTGGCTCGACGGCTTCCGCGCCAAGCGGATCGAGCAGATGATCGGGGAGACCGAGAAGCACGACCTCGAGAGCTTCGAGGCGATCCAGAACGACAACTTCTCGCTTCCCGGGGCCGAGGCCGTGGCGCGGCTCTCCCGCCTGCACCCGGGCGGCCAGCGCGAGCGCAGCGCGCTCGAGCGGCTGCGCAGCTGGGACGGCAACCTCGACCCCGACTCGATCGCCGGGACGATCTACCAGGCCTTCCTCCTGCGCCTGGCGCGCGAGGTCGCGCGGGCCGCGATCGGCGACCGCGACCTCTGCGAGCGCTGGCTCGACCGCGCCGACAACGGCTTCCTGCCGCACGTGACCTCGCCCTGGCGCTGGCACTCGCATCTGATGGCGCTGTGGGCCGAAGGCGACGAGGAGCTGGTCGGACGGCCTTGGGACGGGCTCGTGCTCGAAGCCCTCGCGGGAGCCCTCGACGACCTCAGCGACCGCTTCGGCCCGGAGCCGGAGGCCTGGCGTTGGGGCCGCGTCCACGAGCTCAAGTTCCCGCACCCGCTCGGCGACGCCAACCCGCTGTTCGACCGCCTGCTCAACCGCCGCCTCCGCGCCGGCGGCGCCCAGGAGACGGTGAGCCAGATCGCCTATGACCCCAATGACCCCTACAACGCGGTCTGGGCGCCGAGCTGGCGGATGATCGCCGACCCGACCGACCCCGACCGCTCGCGCTGGCAGATGTTCACCGGCCAGTCGGGCCACCCCGCCAGCCCCCACTACGACGACCTGCAGCCGGACTGGCTGGAGGGGCGGACCCAGCCGATGTGCGGCGAGGGGCCGTGGTCGGATTTGAACCTCGTGCCCTCGCTCAGGTGATCAGCCTGACACGGGTTTTTTCAACGATCCCGTGATCAGCCCCAAAATCGCCGTTCCGGCCACGGTGATGATCAGCGTCCAGACGACCTGATCGTCACCGGAGATTTCCGCGTTGAGCGGCGATTCCGGCATCACGAGCCCCCAGGTGGCAAAGGCCACCACCGCAGCGGCGATCTCGGCAAAGGGGAGCTTGCGGTCTCGCTCCGCCTTCGGCCGGCGCCAGTACGAGGCGACGAGCCAGAAGACGATGAAGCCGATCATCACCCCGTAGATCCACCAGCGCATCGAGAGCCTCAGGCTCTCCTTTTCGTCGATCGTGGCGACGATGCCGCCGACCAGGAACGTGTAGAGGGCCAGCGGCTCGGTGGGTATGGCGGTGACCAGCAGATCGAAGTAGCCCTGCAGTTCGGTCTGCCCGGACTCCTCTTTCGAGGCGGGTTTGCGTTTGGCCCGGCGGGCGCCGCCTTTCTCTCGTTGCGCAGCTACCGCCGTAAGGCGAGTCATGCTCATTCCGATGCCTCCCGTGGATCGGTTTGATGGACGGAGAGAACCTCCCACGATCCCCTCGAGTAACCAAGGCTCGCTGATCAAATAGAACGCGACTTCCGGGATCGCCGTGGGTTCCCAGATGATCATGCGCCGCATGAACCAGCTGAAGGCTCTCCTCGCGCCCCCAGCCCTGGCCTTGTTGCTGCTTACGCCGGCTGCAGCGCAAGCCGTGCCGCAGGGCTTCTTCGGGATCGTCCCCCAGACCGGGATCGGTGCCAGCGACCTGGCGCGGATGCGGGCCGGTGGGGTGGAAACGGTGCGGATGCCGCTCTCCTGGGCAGGGGTGCAGCGCTCACCGCGCAGCGACTACGACTGGAGCGGTTTCGACGCCACGGTCGCCGCTGCGGCGCAGGAGCGGATCGAAGTCCTGCCGATCTTCTCGATCTCGCCGGGCTGGGCGACCGGCAACCCGCGCCGGATGCCGGTCGACAATGGCCGGCAGCGGCGGGCCTGGGCGCAGTTCGTCGGCGCCGCGGTCGAACGCTACGGCCGCCGCGGCGAGTTCTGGCGCGAACATGGGCCCGGCAGCGACGAACCGCTGCCGCGGGTGCCGATCCGCGCCTGGCAGGTCTGGAACGAGGAGAACTTCTTCTACTTCACCAAGCCGGTCTCGCCGGGACGCTACGCCCGCCTCCTGGCGGTGACCCGGCAGGCGATCCGCCGCGCCGACCCGCGGGCGGAGATCGTCCTCGGCGGTCTCTTCGCCGACCCCAAGCAGGGTCCGCCGGCGGCGATGGATGCCGTCGACTTCCTCGACCAGCTCTACCGCTCGCCTGGGGTGAAGGCGAACTTCGATGCCGTCGCACTTCATCCCTACGCGGCCGACACCGCCGAGCTGAGCGCCGCGGTCGAGGGCGTGCGGGCGACGATGGCGCGCCACGGCGACCGCCGCTCCGGGCTCTACGTGACCGAGATCGGCTGGGGCTCGGCCTACAACCCCCGCGCCGTCGCCTTCGAGGTCGGGCTGCGGGGGCAGGCGCGCGAACTGCGCCGCGCCTACGCCTACCTGCTCGCCAACCGGGCTCGGCTGCGGCTGCGCCAGGTCGACTGGTTCACCTGGAAGGACCTGCAGGGGAGCTGCTCCTTTTGCGACTCCTCCGGCCTCTTCCGCCAGGGTGCCCGCTTCAAGCCGAAGCCGGCCTGGCACGCCTTCGTCGGCGTTACCCGGCGCTGGTGACGGCGCGGACCAGCTCGACGATCTCCGCCGGTGCCTTCTCGGGGGAGCCGGAGTCGAAGGGCGGGTCGGGGTCGTACTCGATGCCCAGTTGGATCGCCTGCGCGACCTCGGGCCCGACCTCGCGGCCGACCAGGTAGAGCGCCATGTCGATCCCGGCGGTGACCCCGGCGGCGGTGATGATCTTGCCGTCCTCGACGAAGCGGCCGCCGACGGGATCGGCGCCGTAGGCGCGCAACTCGTCGAGCTCGAGCCAGTTCGAGGTCGCGCGCTTTCCCTCGAGCAGGCCGGCGGCGCCGAGCAAGAGCGAGCCGGTGCAGACCGAGGTGGTCCATTTCGTCGATCGGTCGATCTCGCGAAGCCAGCCGAGCAGCGCCTCGTCCTCAAGCAGTGGCCGGTTGCCGCGGCCGCCGGGGACGAGGAGGATGTCGGCGTTCGTCACCTGGGCCAGCGCCTTGTCGGCCACCAGTCCCATCGTGCCGCGTTCGTCGCGGATCTCCCCCTGCTCGGTTGCCACGGTCTGGACCCCCCAGCCGGGAACGTTGCGCAGCACTTCGTAGGGCCCGATCGCGTCGAGCGGGGCCATTCCGTCATAGAGCAGCAGTGCGATTTCCATGCCCCCATGGTGGCCGCCGGTGGGCGCAAATTCCAGAGGCAGGAATGCCAATGTTCGCTAGATTCCTGCCATGCACTCGGTTGCCGTCATCTGCTTCGACGGGCTTGTCGCCTTCGACCTCACCGCTCCGGCGCAGGCGTTCATGCTCGCGGCCCGCTCGAGCGGCGAGCCGCTCTACGAGGTCACCACCTGCTCAGCCGGCGCCGGGCCGGTGAGCACCACCAATGGCTTCCAGGTGATTCCGCATTCGGGACTGAGCGCGGTACGGCGGGCGGAGACGGTCGTCGTTCCGGGGTATGCCGACCTGCTTGCGCCGCCGCCGGAGGAGGCGCTGGCGGCGATCCGGAGCGCCGCCAGCCGAGGCGCCCGGTTGATGTCGGTCTGCACCGGGGCCTTCGCGCTCGCCCACGCCGGCGCCCTCGACGGCCGCCGCGCCGCCACCCACTGGGCCTGGGCGGGGGAGATGGCGAGGCGCTTTCCGGCGGTCGAGGTCGACCCGGACGCGCTCTTTGTCGACGAAGGCGAGGTGCTGACCTCCGCCGGCCTCAGTGCCGGCATCGACCTCAGCCTCCACGTCATCCGCCGAGACTTCGGCGCCGCCGTCGGCGAGCGCGTGGCTCGGCACATGGTCGCGGCGCCGCACCGCGACGGCGGCCAGGCGCAGTTCTTCCGGCCCCAGGCGCCGAGCGCGGGCGGCTCGCTGGAACCCACCCGGCACTGGGCCCTGGAGCGTCTCGCCGAGCCCCTGGACGTCGCGGCGATGTCGCGGCATGCGGGCGTCAGTCCGCGCACCTTCGCTCGTCGTTTCCGCGAGGAGACCGGGACGACGCCGCTGCAGTGGCTGCTCGCGCAACGGGTGCTGGAGGCGCGGCGGCTGCTCGAGGAGTCCGACCTGCCGATCGAGGAGATCGCCTGGCGTTCGGGTTTCGGCACCGCCGCCTCGCTGCGCGACCACTTTCGGCGTATCACCTCGACCACTCCCAGCGCCTACCGGCGCTCCTTCCAGCCCGTAGGCTGAGGCCGTGAGCCGGCGCGACCAGATCAAGCTCAGCGATGCGGAGCTGCACGAGCTGCTGGGAGAAGAGCGGATCGCCGTGGTTTCCAGCCTCGGGCCACGGGGGTGGCCGCACTCGATGCCGCTCTGGTTCGTGCCCCGCGAGGGCGTTGTCTGGATCTGGACCTACGCGAAATCGCAGAAGGTCCGCAACCTCGAACGCGACCCGCGGGCGACTGTCCTGGTCGAGGCCGGCCACGAGTACGGCGAGCTGCGGGGGGCGATGATCGAATCCGAGGCGGTCGTCCACCGCGACTTCGAGACCGTGCTCGGGTTCGCCGAGGAGCTGACCGTGCGCTACGCGGAGGGGATCTCCTCGGTCGAGGGCGACGCCCGGGCGGCGCTGGAAGCACAGGCGCCGAAGCGGGTGGCGATCAGCTTCCCGCCGCTGCGGACGGCAACCTGGGACCACCGCAAGCTCGGCGGCACCTACTGAGCCGATCCGGTCTGAGCCGAGCCGATCGCTACCTTTTCCGATTCGATGAAACGACGTCTTCTCGCCCTTCTTCTCCTCGCCTGCCTGCTCCTCACCCTCGTCCTCGGCGGACAGGCCGGCTCCGCGAAGCCGCTTCCGCGTCCGCCGAAGGGCTTCTTCGGGGTCGCGCCGCAGACCGAACTGACCGAACTCGACACCCGCTACATGAGGGCGGGAGGGGTCGAAAGCATCCGCCTGCCGCTGCTGTGGTCGAGCGTGCAGCCGACCCGCAACGGCCCCTACGACTGGAGCGGCTTCGACGCGATGATGGAAGTCGCCAGCCGCGCCGGGCTCCGGGTCCTCCCCTCGGTCGTCTCGCCGCCGCGCTGGGTCGCCCGCAAGGAAACGACGCTGCCGGTCGCCAACGCGAAGCAGAGCCAGGCCTGGAGCGCCTTCCTTTCCGCCGCCGTCGCCCGTTACGGGCCCAGGGGCCAATTCTGGGCCCAGCACGGCGGAATCGGGGTCAACTACGAACCGGCGATCACGACGCCGGTGCCGATCCGCGAATGGCAGATCTGGAACGAGCCGAACTTCTTCTACTTCGCCTACCCGGTCTCGGCTTCGCAGTACGCGAAGCTGGTGACGATCTCCAGCCAGGCGATCAAAGCGGTGGATCCGCGGGCGAAAGTCGTCCTCGGCGGCCTCTTCGCCGAGCCGAAGGCGAAAGGCGCCCGGGGAATGCCGGCGACGACCTTCCTGCAGCGCCTCTACGCGGTCCCGGGCCTGCGCAACCGCTTCGACGGCATCGATCTCCACCCCTACGCGATCGACAGCGAAGAGCTGGAGGAAATGACCGAGGAATTCCACGACGTCGCGCTGGAAAACCACGACCGGCCCAGCCTCTACATCGGCGAGCTGGGCTGGGGCTCGCAGAACGACTTCGAGCAGGTCGCCTTCGAGCAGGGGGTCCGCGGCCAGGTGGAGCAGCTGCGCGGCTCCTACGGTTACATGCTCGAAAACGCCCGCCGCCTCAACCTCAAGGCCTCCTACTGGTTCTCCTGGAAGGACCTGCCCGGCTCCTGCACCTTCTGCGACTCGGTGGGTCTCTTCCGCGGCGGGCCGAAGTTCCGCCCGAAGCCGGCCTGGCACGCCTTCGTCGCCCTCACCGGCGGCCGCGCCCGGCCTTAGGCTGGGCACTCTGTCTAGTTGTAATACGCATGTAGCTAGTTTGTAAGACGTGCGTCTCGTCCTTGCTACCAACCACCTCGGGCTCGGGGGCAGCGAGTCCTACCTGCTGACGGTCGCCGAGCAGTTCGACCGGCTCGGCCACGAGGTCACGATCTACGCCCCTGAGCGCGCGAACGGCGTGCCGGCGGCTCGAGATCGCAACCTCGCCGTGGTTAGGGAGGCGGACCTCCCCGAGGGGTGCGACGCCGTGCTCGCTCAGGACGCCGGTGTCTCGCTCCAGCTGGCCGAGCGCTATCCGCAGGCGCCACAGGTGTTCGTCGCCCACAGCGAGACCTTCGACCTGCAGGCGCCGCCGCAGCTGCCGGGGGTGGTGGGCAGGGTCGTGACGCTGAACGAGAGGGTCGCCGCGAGGATGCGCAGCTTCGCGACCGAGGTCGTGGTGGTGCGGATGACGCAGCCGATCGACACCGAGCGGTTTGTTTCGCGGGCGCCGCTGCCCGAGGTGCCGGGGCGGGCGCTCCTGCTCAGCAACACCCCGCACTGCGACCGCCTCGCCCTGCTCGAGCGGGCCTGCGAGGCCGCGAACCTGGAGTTGGTGCGGGTCGGAGGGCACCATGGACAGGTCGCCGACACCCGGGCAGAGCTCGCCAGGGCAGACATCGTCATCGGCTACGGACGCTCGATCCTCGAGGCGATGGCCTGCGGGCGGGCGGCCTACGTCTACGACTGGAACGGCGGCGACGGCTGGATCACTTCGGAGAGCTACCCGGCGATCGAGGCGGATGGGCTTGCCGGTCGCAGCGGCCGCGTGATCCTCGATGCCGACAGGATCGCCGAGGACCTGCGCCGATACGCGCCGGCGATGGGCCCGGTCAACCACGACCTGGTGATGGCGCACCACCGGGCCAACGTCCATGCCCAAGATCTGATCGAGCTGTTCCGGGGCCTGGGAGCGCCCTCGGGACGGCCGCGCGAGGGCGCGCAGGAGATGGCGCGCCTGGCGCGCCTGGAGTGGCGGGCGCGGGCGGAGGCCCACCGCCTCAGCGGCGAGATCGCCGCTTTGCGGAAGATGCTGGAACAGGCCGAGGCGCGAGCCGAGCGGGCGGCCCAGGAACACGTGCAACGTGCAGCGGAGGTGCGGCGCTTCTACGAGAACAGCGCGAGCTGGCGCCTCACCACACCGTTGCGGCGGCTGGCCCGGAGGTTGCGAGCCCGCCGGCGCTAGCCGTGGGTGGGTGGGACAGCTAGCCCAGGAGGTCCGCCGGGTCGACCTCGTCGAGGATGTCCCGATAGCGCCGCCACCAGGCGTGGAACATGCTCACCGCCTCCATCCCGAGCCGGAGGTCGCCTGAGAGCTCGACCCCGGCGGGGGCCTCGAGCCAGGCGAGCAGGTCGGGGGAGATATGCGGCGCCAGCGGACCATCCGCGAGCGATCGCTGATGCTCCTTCAGGGCCGGATCGCTGCGCCAGCGACGCGGCAGATGGGGGGCACGGCGGGCGGCGCCGGTGGTCGAGGGCAGCAGGCCGGCGGACGGGCCCAGCCGCTCGAAGACGGCGTCGTAGAGGCCACCTCCGAGCTTGTCGTGTGGGTCGGCTTCGAGCGCCGCATCGACGACGCCGCGCCCGGCGCCCGGCATCAGCATCGTCGCCCCGTCTCCGAGCAGGCCCGTCGAGTAGGTGGAGACGCCGCGCAGCGATCTGGTCGCGTAGAGCGCGAGGATCGGCTGCGAAGGGTGACCGTCGAAGCGGCCGGTTGCCGCCCGAAACTGCTCCCAGGCGCTCGATTCGACCGGGCCGTGGAACTCCGCGGAGAGGGCGCGGTTGCCGACTCCGTAGCGGCGCAGGGTGTCGAACAGAGCTCGCGAGGCCCGTTCTCCGTTGCCGGTGTCGAGCGTTGCCTCGGTGTAGAAGTGCCGCCCGGCGCAGAAGAAGACGTCGATCGCGAAGCCGTCAGAGACGGGGGTGGCGAGACCTTCGACCCGGTGCGCGACCGGAACCAGCCAGGCGTGGTCGACGAATTGGTACTCGACCCGCCGCGCCCTCTCTTCCCGGTCGGCCGGGTAATCGGCCGCCGCCGCCTCCAGCCGCTCGTGGGGAACGCCGAGGGCGGCGGCCACCGGGGCGGCGAGGTCCTCCTCGTGCGTATCTCCCTCGTCGTCGGCGGTGGTGATCGCGCCGGCGACCCTGCCTTCCCGGGCCAAGGCGACGAAGAGGATCCGGGAGTCCCGGCCACCGCTGAGCGGGCAGAGCACCTTCCCCTCTACCGGACCAAGGACGTTCTCGAGTTCCCCCACGAGCCTGTCGGCCGCCTCGGCGACGGTGGCCCGCGGCTCGATCTCCTCCCAGGGCCATGAGTGGCTCCGGGGGCGGGCGCGGCCCCCGAACCGCCGGCGCAGGGTCGCGAAATTCGGCAGCCGGCGGACCTGTGCGAAGGGGGTCCGTTCGCCGACGGGGTAGCGGAGCGCGATCGTCGCTGCCCACGCCTGCCAGTCGACCGAGAGCGGCCCCGGCGACGTCCTCACCAGCGGGTCGATCCGCGAGGCGAAGTAGACGGCCCCGTCCTCCTCGGTCCAGTAGAGCGGCGCAAGCCCGTTGAGGGAGGTGTGCAGGTAGCGCTTGCGGCCTTCGGCGACGAGCCCGGTCAGGCCCCGCCCGGCGGCCTCCTCCCAGCTCTCGACCTTCGCGTTGTCCTCCCAGGCCGCGCCCTCGATCCAGCCGATCCCGCGGCGGTCGGCGTTGCCCCAGCAGATCGGGTCACGGTCGAGGAGGAGGATCGAACCGCGATCCTCGTGCACCGGCCGCGGTAGGCAGCCGAGGCGGCCGGCGATCCGCCGGACGCGGTCGCGGTCATAGGGCCCGAGGGCGCCGCAGGCGCGGGGGGCCCGGTTAGGCGCTGGCGGCACAGGGGGAACGGTATGCGAGGAACCGAGGCGTCGCTCAGCGGTGGCTGTGGCGGCGCAGCGGCCGGATCGTCAGGCGCCGTGAGATCGCGCCGGCGAAGGTCTGGTCGGCTTTGGCGGTGACGCGGAAGCTGGAACGCCGCCCGATCCTGGGTCGGAAGCGGGCCGAGCAGACGCGATCGAGCCGGCGGGTGCCGAGGTTGCGGCGCCCGCGCCAGAGCGTCACCTGGCCGCTGTGGCGGCCGTTGCAGGGGCTGACCCAGGCGGAGATCAGGGCGCGGCGGTTGCGCTTGACCTTGCGGGTGGCGGCGCGGAGGCCGACGTGGGAGGAAGCGAGGACCGGCGTCGGGGCGCCGCAGGTCGTGGCCGTCGCCCCGACCAGGCGATAGACGGGGCCGTTCCCGGAGACCGCGTAGAGGCGCCCGCAGGAGTCCTCGCCGAAGGAGTTGAGTTCGTCGACGTGGACGCCCTCGTAGCGGTCCGTGGAGACCGGCGCGGCGGGGGAGAAAGAGCGGACGTCGCCGACGCAGAGGTCGCCGTAGAGGTAGCGCCCGAAGACGTCGCTGAGACCGGGGTCGCGGGCGACGTAGCCGCCGATCACCGCCGCGCAGCCGGGTTCGGGGTCGCCGTATTCGAAGATCGGTTTCACGTATCCGCCGGCCGGGGGGGTCGCGCACTCCGGGTCGGTGGCCGGTCCCGGCAGCGAGCCCTCGAAGCAGTTCCAGCCGAAGTTGGCGCCCTGGCCGATCCCCGGTGCGGCCGCGAAGTCGACCTCCTCGCGTTTGTCCTGGCCGACATCGCCGATCCAGAGGTCACCGGTCTGGCGGTCGAAGGAGAAGCGGAACGGGTTGCGGAGGCCGAGGCTCCAGACGGTCGGGGTGGCGAGTCCGGTGGGACTGGGAACGATCCGGAGGAGCTTGCCGAGTTGGCTGGAGGGATCCTGGGCGTTGTGGAGTTCGTCGTCGCCGCCACCGCCGTCACCCGTCGAGGCGTAGAGGGCGCCGTCGGGGCCGAACTGCAACTGGCCGCCGTTGTGGTTCGGGTTCTGCGAGTGGGGGATCGGAGCGATCACGTCGCGGAGGCTTGCCGTCGGGGCGGTGGCGCCGTCGGCGACCATTTCGGCGACGTGGAGGTCGCCGAGTTTCGCCCCCGGTTCTTCTTCGCCCGTGTAGAAGAGGAAGAAGCGACCGCTCTGGGCGAAGTCGGGAGAGAGGGCGATCGACTGCAGCCCCCGCTCCACTTCGCAGCAGGAGACCTCCTGGCGGATGTCGGCGAACGGCTTCACTTCGCCGTTTTCGATCGTCACGATCATGCCTTCGCGCTCGACCACGAAGAGGCGGTCGGGGTCGGCGGGGGCAGAGGTGACGTAGATCGGCTGCTCGAAGCTGCCGCCGACCTGCTGTTTGGTCAGGGCCTGCGCGGTGGCGGTCGTGGCGAGCAGGCATAGGGCGATCCCCACCGCCAGCTTGAGGGGAAGTCGAAGCACGACTTCAAGGTAGCTGACCCGGTACTCGCCTTCGGCGCCGCTATCGTGCCGTTCCGCTTGAACCGGGAGACGCCACCCACGCCCCCTGGACGAAAGTCCGGCTGGTCGGAGAGCCTGCGCGATCCGAGCCTCGTCGCGGTCGTCGTCTACGCGCTGCTGGCGCTGGCGATGGTCACCGCCGCCTACTTCTACATCTTCGTCAACTTCGCCGCCTACGACGACGAGGGGACCCTGCTGGTGTCGCTGCAGGCGTTCGCGCACGGGGGAACCCTCTACAGCGACGTCTACTCGCCATACGGGCCCTTCTTCTACGAGCTCTTCGGCGGCTTCTTCGCCGCGACCGGATGGGCGGTCGCCAACGACGCCAGCCGCACGATCGTCGTCGTCTTCTGGGTCGCGAGCAGCCTGCTCTACGGGTTTGCTGTCCAGCGCCTGACCCGGTACCTGGCGCTCGGCGTGGCGGGCGCCGTCGCCGCCTTCGCCTGCATGTTCGTGCTCGCCAACGAGCCGATGCATCCTCAGGTTCTCTGCGTCCTGCTCCTCGGCGCAATCACCCTCCTCGCCGTCTCCGGCCCCGGCCGCAGGCCGGGGCGGCTGGGGGCCGCGGCCGGGGTGCTCGCCGCCGGCCTCATCCTTACCAAGCTCAACCTCGGCGCCTACGCGGTCGCCGCCGCGGTCCTGGCGGCGGCCCTCACCTGGGAGCCGTTGCGGAGTCGGGGCTGGATGCGCTGGGGCCTCGCCGGCCTGGTCGTCGTCATGCCCGCCGTCGTTGCCGCCCGCGATCTCGGCGACCCGCTGGTACGCAACCTCGTCGCGGTAGAGGCGCTCTCGCTGGCCGCGATCGCGGCGGTCGGGCTGGGGCTGCGACGGGGGGAGGGGGATGAAGCTCTCGGTCGCTGGCTGATCGGAGCGGCGGCCGGGTTCGCCGCCGCCTTCGTCGCGATCATGGTCGCGATTCTCCTCACCGGCGCCTCGCTCGCCGACGTCTACGACGGCGTCGTCACCGAGGCGATGCGGGTCCGCGAAGTCAACCCGAACTTCCTCCACATGCCCGACACCGCGGTCGACTGGGCGTTGGCGGCGTTCGGCGCGGCCGCGCTCTGCGCCTACCTGCGGGGGCGCGAGCCGGGAGCGCCCACCTGGTGGAGCGGGGGCCTGCGGGTCCTTGTCGGGTTGGTGATCCTCTACCAGGTGGCGGGAGTTACCCCGCTCTCGCTCGGGCCCTCGCCGGAAAACCCGCTGGCGCTGCCGCTGGTGCTCGCCTGGGTCGCCGCCTTCGCCCCCGCGGGCACGGTCGAGTCGCAGTATCGGCGGTTCCTGCGGATCTTCCTGCCCGCGCTGGCGGTCGGCGAGGGCCTCCAGGTCTACCCGGTGGCGGGAAGCCAGATCGGAATCGCCGCTCTCACCTTCGTCCCGGTCGGCGCCCTCTGCCTGGCGGACGGCCTCGAGGTGCTGAAGGCCTGGAGCAGCCGGCGGGGGGCCGAGGACCTGCGCAGGTTCGGCGCGATCGCGATGGTCGCCGCAATCGTGGTCGCCGTCCAACTGACCCTCAACGTGGTCGTGCGGAAAGGCACCGACGCGATCTCCGCCTATCGCCACCAGCCCAGCCTCGACCTGCTGGGCGCGGGCAACCTGCACCTGCCCGAAGATCAGGTGCAGATGTACCAGGGCATGGTCGCGGCCCTGCACAGGTACGGCTGCACCGACTTCATCGGTTACCCGAACATCAACAGCCTCTACCTGTGGTCGGGGATCGAACCACCGCCTCCGGCGGCCCCCGGCGTCTGGCTCGTCGCCCTCGACAGCGAAACCCAGCAGCGGATCGTCGACGAGCTGCGCGCCACCGAGCGGCCCTGCGTGATCCGCAGCGAAGACCGGGCAGCCCTCTGGCTCGGTGGCCGCGAAGTCGAACAGCGGCCGCTGGTCCGCTACATCTTCAGCGAGTTCCGCCCGGTGCTGAGCGTCGGCGAATTCGAATTCCTGATGCCGAAGCCGAGCGCGACCGGCCAGGGGCCTTGATCGCGACGGCTGCCGCGTAGCCGGGCGCGACGTCAAGGCCCTCGACTGTCAACGACACGTTCGGGATCGGGGCGGTGAGGCCGGTGCCGAGGCACTTGGCCTTTGCCTCGTGACGGACCCAGCAGTCGTAGAAGACGGCGTCGCGTTCCGCCGCGGACGCATCTCGGACCCTCGCGACGTCCTCTTCGCCGAGGGCTCGTTCGGCGAGGGCCAGCGGATTCCGACCGGGAACGATCCTCTCGACGTCGACCCCCACCGGCCCTTCCCGCGAAACGGCGATCAGCGCGAAATCCCCCGAGTGACTGAGGTTGAACTCGAGTCCCCCATCCACCAGTTGCGGCTTGCCGTTTTCGCCCTCTTCGATCTCGATCGCCGCGGGCGGTTCTCCGAGATATTCGGAGAGCACCCGCCGCAGCGCCCCCCGCGCGGCGAGCCAGTGCGCCGTGGCCTCGGCGCGCAGGAACCCCTCGGCGCGCTGAAGGTCCTGCGGCGGCAGATCGGCCTCCTCCGGGAAGCGGAGGTCGGCAACCCAGACATCCAGTTGTCCACTCATGCCTTTCCCACCGCGGTATCTTGACCGAGAGCAGGGGCCCGGCCGCGGGTCGAATTCCTCTCGCCTCGTATTGTGACTTCGCTTTCACTGGTCATACCGGCGTTCAACGAGGAAGCCAGGCTTCCCGCGCTCCTGCGCAGCCTGGAGGCGGCTCCGGCTGTGGTCGCCGACGCCGGCATGGAGCTGCTCGAGGTGCTGATCGTCGACGACGGCAGCACCGACGACACCAAGAAGATCCTCGCCGAGACGGTGGAAGAGGACCCCCTGGTGCGGCCGCTCCTCCAGTTCCGCGAGAACCGCGGCAAGGGGGCCGCCGTCGCCGCCGGCGCGATCGAGGCACGGGCGGACTACGTCCTCCTCGCCGATGTCGACTTCTCGACCCCGCTGGAGGAGCTGGGCAAGCTTGTCGCGGCGATCCGGGACGGGGCCGACGTCGCGATCGGCTCGCGCGCCGTGGCGGGGGCCGAGGTCGACCGCGGGCCCGCGCACCGGAAGCTCTCCGGCAAGGCCTTCAACGGCGCGGTGCGGATCCTTACCGGCCTCAAGCTCCACGACACGCAGTGCGGTTTCAAGCTGTTGCCGACCCCCCTGGCGAGGGTCTTGTTCGCCGACCAGATCTGTCCCGGCTTCGCCTTCGACGTCGAGCTGTTGCTGCGAGCCGATCGGGCCGGGATGAAGATCGTCGAGGTGCCTGTGATCTACATCCACGACGACCGATCGCGGGTGCGCGTCGCCTCCGCCGGCCTGCAGATGCTGAAAGACGTCTGCGCCCTCTCCTACCGGATCCGGATGCGCCGCCAGGGCCGGGTGACCGTGCCGCCCGGCTTCGAGCCGATCCGCGAACGGACGGGCACGCACGGCTGATAGCGTCGCCGCCCTTGAAGAACCGCCTCCTGATCACCGGCGGCGCCGGCTTCGTCGGCTCGAACCTCGCCGTCTCCCTGGCCACCAGGCACCCCGAGTGGGAGGTCGTCGCCTTCGACAACCTCTACCGCAAGGGCTCGAAGCTGAACCTGCCGCGGCTGCGCGAGGCGGGCGTCGAGTTCGTCGAGGGGGACGTGCGCGAGCCCGGCGACCTGCGTGCGCTGCCGCCGCTGAGCGCGCTGATCGAGTGCTCGGCCGAGCCCTCGGTGATGAGCGGCGTCGACGGCGACACCGGCTACCTCGTCCACACCAACCTCACCGGCGCCTACAACTGCCTCGAGCTCGCTCGCCGCGACGGCGCCTTCGTCGTCTTCCTCTCGACCAGCCGGGTCTATCCGGTTGCACCGCAGGTCGAGCTGAGCCGGGAGGAGACCGAGACGCGCTTCGAGCTGGCCGCCGATCAGCAGGTCCGCGGCGTCTCGCCGAACGGCATCTCCGAGGAGTTCCCGCTCGAGGGCGCCCGCACCCTCTACGGCGCCACCAAGCTCGCCGCCGAGATGTTGATCGAGGAGTACCGGGCCACGCTCGGCGTCCCCGCGGTGATCGACCGCTGCGGCGTCATCGCCGGCCCCTGGCAGATGGGAAAGGTGGACCAGGGGGTATTCACCCACTGGATGCTCGCCCACCACTTCCGCAACCCGCTCAGCTACATCGGTTTCGGGGGGCATGGCAAGCAGGTGCGAGATCTTCTCCACGTCGAGGACCTGGTCGACCTGGTCGAGCGCCAGCTGCTCGACCCCGGCGCCTGGGACGGGCGGACCGTGAACGTCGGCGGCGGTCGCGAGTGCAGCCTCTCGCTGCGGGAGACGACCGAGATCTGCCGGCGCCTGACCGGGAACGAGGTCCCGATTGCGCCGGTGCAGGAGACGCGCCAGGGGGACGTACCGATATATCTGTCCGACTGCGCAAGGCTTTTCGGCCTGGATGAGTGGCGGCCGCGGCGCAGCGCCGAGCGGGTGCTGGCCGACATCCACGAGTGGATCGCCGCCGACGAGGAGCGAATCGCCCAGGCTCTTGAAATCGACGCCCCCGCGGGGGGAAGGGGGTAGGTAGTGCCGGTTGCGATCATCACTGGTTCCGGGGGGCTGATCGGCTCCGAGGCGGTTGACCACTTCGTCTCCCAGGGATTCGACGTGGTCGGGATCGAGAACGACATGCGGGCCCGCTTCTTCGGTCCCGAATCCTCGACCTCGCACGTCACCCGGCGCCTCGTCGAGGCCTACCCGAGCGCCTTCCGCTGGGAGAACGCCGACATCCGCGACGCCGAGACGGTCGAGGGAATCTTCCGCCGGCACGCCGGCGCGATCGAGCTCGTCGTCCACACCGCCGCCCAGCCCTCGCACGACTGGGCCGCGAGCGAGCCGCAGACCGACTTCGGCGTCAACGCCAACGGCACCCTCAACCTGCTCGAGGCGGCGCGGGCACACTGCCCCGACGCTCCCTTCGTCTTCTGCTCGACCAACAAGGTCTACGGCGACACTCCCAACCGCCTGCCGCTGCAGGATCTGGAGAAGCGGCTGGAGCTGCCCGAGGACCACGAGTACTTCAAGGGGATCGACACGAGCATGTCGATCGACTCCTCGACCCACTCGCTGTTCGGCGTCTCCAAGTGCGCCGCCGACCTCCTCGTGCAGGAGTACGGGCGCTACTTCGAGATGCCCACCGTCGCCTTCCGCGGCGGCTGCCTGACCGGGCCCCAGCACGCCGGCGCCAAGCTGCACGGCTTCCTCGCCTACCTGATGAAGTGCACCGCCACCGGCACGCCCTACACCGTCTTCGGCTACGAGGGCAAGCAGGTCCGCGACAACATCCACAGCGCCGACCTGATCGCCGCCTTCGACGCCTACCGCAAGGCGCCGCGCCCGGCCGCCGTCTACAACATCGGCGGCGGCCGCTTCTCCAACTGCTCGATGCTGGAGGCGATCGACGCCTGCGAGCGGATCGCCGGCCGCGAGCTGCAGTGGGAGATGGGGGAGGAGCCGCGGATCGGCGATCACCGCTGGTGGATCTCCGACCTCGAGCCCTTCAAGGCCGACTACCCCGACTGGCAGCTGCGCTACGGGATCGAGGAGATCCTGCGGGAGATGTACGAGCAGAACGTCGAGCGCTGGGTCGGCGCCACGGCCTGAGCGTCAGAGGGCGCTGCTGGCGATAAGGGTGGCGTTGCTGCCGATGATGGCGGCGACGATCACGAAGAAGCCGACTCTCATCTCCCGCCGCAGTTCGCGGATATCGGCGTCGATGCGAGCGAAGCCCGCGCGCATCTCGGCTTTCGTGTCCGCGATCTCAGCTTTGAGGGCCGCGAAGCCGTCGTCGAGGCGCTCGTCGGTCCACTTCTCTCTCGGCATCGGTGCCATCACCGCCATGAGCATAGCGTAACGTTTTGGCTGCTACAGGATGCGCGCAGAAACAAAGGATTGCGATCCGACTTCGCTGCATTTTCGCGACTTCCGGTAGCGTCGCCGCCTCATGGCAGAGGGGATGAAGCTGTCGGTGGTGATGCCGGCCCAGAACGAGGAGGGCTCGGTCGGCAGGACGGTCGAAGGCGTCGCCGCCGTCCTCGATCGCGAGGGAATCGATTACGAGGTCGTCGTCGTCGACGACGACTCGGAAGACTCCACCGAAGCCGTCGTCGCTGCCCTCGGGGAGTCGAACCCGCGCATCCGCGTCCACCGCTCCCACAACGAACGCGGCTTCGGCAACGCGATCCGCGCCGGCCTCGACGTCTTCGAGGGCGACGCCGTGGCGATCGTGATGGCGGACGCCTCCGACGACCCCGAGGACCTGGTCCGCTACTACCGGGCGCTCGAGCAGGGCTACGACTGCGCCTTCGGCTCGCGCTTCATGCCCGGGGCGAAGGTCTACGACTACCCCCGCGTCAAGTACGTCGTCAACCGCCTCGCCAACCAGTTCATCCGCATTCTCTTCCGCCACCGCTACAACGACACCACCAACGCCTTCAAGGCCTACCGGCGCGAGGTCATCGAGACGATCCAGCCGCTCCTCTCGAAGCACTTCAACCTCACCGTCGAGATGCCGCTGAAGGCGATCGTCCGCGGCCACAGCTACGAGGTGATCCCGACCTCCTGGACCAACCGGACCAGCGGCGAGGCGAAGCTGGCGATGAAAGAGATGGGCAGCCGCTACCTCTTCATCGTCCTCTACGTCTGGCTGGAGATGACGCTCAGCCGCGGCGACTACCGGGCCGCTTCGAAGCGGCTGCGCTGACGCCTCCAGAGGGGCCCCGGGCGCCGCTTGGCCCAGGAGACGTAGGAGGAGACCCGTGGCAGGCCGTGGGTGAGGCCGGGGTTGCCGAAGGGGTCGGAGGCGGTCATCGCCGACCAGCGGTCTTCGAGCAGGTTGAGCTCCCATTCCCTCACCTCCGGGTCGCGGCTGGAGGACTCGAAGTGGTACATGATCAGGTCCGGGTCGTAGACGATCCGCAGGCCCTCTTTGTAGGCCTTGAGGCAGTAGTCGATGTCGTTGAAGTTGACGGGGAAGGTCGTCGAGAGGCCGCCGAGGCGGTCAAACGCCGATCGACGGGTCATCAGGCAGGCGCCGGTGACGGCGAGGCAGTTGCGGGCGATCAGGGTGAAGTTCGAGTAGCCCTTGTAGTCCTCGGCGAAGCCGCGGTGGTAGTGGCCCGGGAGGCCGCCGTCGAAGCCGACCCCGACGTGCTGCAGCCGCCGGTCGCCCCAGAGCAGCTTGCC
This sequence comes from uncultured Actinomycetes bacterium, assembly GCA_963812845.1. Taxonomy (GTDB): domain Bacteria; phylum Actinomycetota; class Thermoleophilia; order Solirubrobacterales; family 70-9; genus VAYN01. The sequence continues at coordinate 576,784 of CAWEWQ010000001.1, forward strand.
GCCGACGGCGCCGACGCCCTCCTGCGCGGAGTACATGACCATCCGCTCGATCCAGTCCCGCGTTCGCACCTCGATGTCGTCGTTCAGCAGCAGCAGGTGCTCGCCGCGGCTGCGCACGGCACCGAGGTTGATCTTGCGTGAGAAGTTGAACTCGCCTTCGTAGGGGACGAGGCGCAGCCGCTCGCCGGCGATCTCGCGCAGCTCCTCCAGTACCTCCGGGGGCGTGGCTTCGCCGTAGACGACGACGATCTCGAGGTTCTTGTAGCTCGAGTCCTCGACAATGCTGCGGACGCAGTGGACCACGAGGACCACCTCCTCGAAGCGGACGTCGCGGCGCTGGCCGGCGGTAGGGATGACGATGCTGACGAGCGGTTCGCTCTGCAGCCGCGGTTGAAGATGGAGGATGCCCGGGTCGAGGGGGTCGCGCCCAACCTCGGCCTCGAGGCCGATCCTGTCGCAGTGCGCCTGTACCGCCCGTCGGCCCGCCTCGAATGCATAGGGCTTGGCCGCCTCGCCGCCGGCTGCGGCTGAGGTCTCGAGCATCCGCCAGTGGTAGAGGATCCGCGGCACGTGGAGGACCCGCCGCGCCCGCTCGGTCACCTTGAGGACGAGGTCCCAGTCCTGGGAGCCCTCGAACTCGGGGTCGAAGCCGCCGACCTCTTCGACCAGCGATCGGCGGAGGACGCTGAGGTGGCAGGTGTACATCTGCGTCCGCATCCGCTCGGGCGACCAGTCGGGCTTGAAGAATGGGTCGCGGTGGTGCCCGGAGGCGCTGATCTTGTCTTCGTCGGTGTAGACGTAGTCGGCATCCGGGGCGCCGTCGAGCGCCGCGGAGACATAGGCGAGGGCATCGGGGTGGAGGAGGTCGTCGTGGTCGAGGAGGGCGACGAACTCGCCGCGGGCCATCGCCAGGGCGCCGTTGGAGGCGCCGACGATGCCGCTGTTTCGCTCGGCGAACTCGACCCGGATGCGGGGATCGCGGGCGGCCGCCGCGCTGAGGATCTCGCGCACGTGCGGCTCGGCCGAGGCGTCGTCGAAGAGGCAGAGCTCCCAGTTCCCGTAGTCCTGGGTCTCCACGGAGGCGAGCATCTTCCGTAGGACCCCGGCCGGGGTTTCGTAGACAGGGGTGAGGATCGAGAAGCGCGGCGCCGCCACGGGACCTATCCGCGACCGACGAGGCGGAGGAAGAGGTGGAGGAGCATGCCGACGCCGGGAACCGAGCCGAACCGCGCCTTCACGTTCTCGAGCCGTTCCCTGCCGTCTTCGTACATCGCAACCTTGCCCTTCGCCGCCCCCAGCTCGGCGTCCTTGCCGATCAGCAGGTCGCGCAGCTTCAGGATCTCTTCCTGCCGGCGGTCGATCTCGGCCTGCATCTCGGGGCGGCTCTCGCCCGGCTGGTCCTCGAGTTCGGCCAGTCTGCCGTGGGCGGCGAGCAGCGAATCTCGAAGCTGGTCGGTCTCCCGGCGCAGCCGCCACCAACTGCGGTCGTAGCGCCGGACCATCTCCGGCAGCGCCTCCTCGCTGCGGGTGTAGAGGCCGGCCCAGGGGGTGATGTAGGAGACATCGTGGTCGGTGTCGCGGAGCAGCCCGTTCTGGGCGACGGCTGCCGACCACACCTCCGGCGGCTGCACGTTGAGGTGCGTCGCCTCGCTGAAGTCGTCGGGGGTGGTCGAGAGAAGCAGCCGGTCGGTGGCCGCGCAGATGTTCGTCACCGCTGCGTTCGCCTCGGCGGCGGGGATGTGCTCCAGCACCTCGACGCAGACGACGAGGTCGTAGCGGCGCGGCAGCGGCTCGGTCAGCGAGCCGACTCGGCAGTACTCGCGGACCGACTCGTGGACCTCGGAGATCGCGTGCTCGGAGACGTCGATCCCCCAGGCCTCGACCCCGCGCTCGCGCAGCGCCTCGACGAGGAAGCCCATGGCGCAGCCGGCGTCGAGGACGGTGGTCGGGCGCAGGTCGCGGACGATCGCGTCGGCCATCGCCCCGAAGAAGCCGAGCCAGTGCTCGTTGCGCTCATACGGGATGCCGCAATCGTGGCGGTAGTAGTACCGCCCGTAGTCAATGCTCCTGGCCTCCTGCGGGGCCTGGCTGATGGAGCTCGAATGCTCGGACACCTCGCTCGCAGTGTATCTGGGATATGAACTGCCTTCGGATGGCGGCCCGTTCCTGCTCGGGATCGGGCTCGCCGCCTCGGGGGGCACCGCGATCCTCTGCTTCTGGCTCTATTACGCGTCCCCGACGATCGGGGAAATCAACTCCTTCTTCTTCGGCGGCACCGGTGAGCCGCTGACCACGGCGAGCATCCGTTGCTCCCATCGGCTGCCCTCGGACAACGACATCCCTGGTTTCTTCGCCGATTACGTCTACCTCCACGGCCACCAAGGGACGCCTGCGCCGTTCGGCGACTGGCTCTCCAACGACCGCCCACCGTTCAGATCGGCTACGTGCTGGCCCAGCGGCCTTTCGGCTGGGACGATTCGGGCCTCCACTGGTCCTTCCGACGACTGGGAAGAGCTGCGGCAGCGGCCGGCAGCGGGGGGGCTCTCTTCGCCGCCCTCTGTGGTCTGGCTTTCCTCGCCCACGGCTCCAGCGCCTTCTTCGTCCTGCCGCTGCTTGCAGCCGCGGCCTGGCGCGGGCTGCCCAGCCTGCCGTGGCTCGGGGTCGCCGTTGCGGTCGGGGTCGTCCTGCTGGCGCCCTGGAGCGCCTATCAACGCTACGCGGACCCGCCCGGGGACCGGCTGGTCAAGTGGCAGCTGGGTGGCTCGCTCGAGATCGACGACCGCGGTGCCCTTGAGACGATCGTCGACTCCTACCGAGGTGAGGGGGTCGGCGGCACGACCGCGAACAAGTGGGGCAACCTGACCCAGATGGTCGGGCAGGGGGACGTCGACCGGGCCATCCACAAAGCGGTCGACGAGGTCGGCGAAGGCAACCCAGGTCGGGCGATTATCGCCCTGCGCCGGCCGCGCTTCTACGACCTCCTGCCGTTCCTCGGGCTGCTCCTGATCGGGCCGCCGGCGATGGCCGTCGCCTGGCTGCGCGGACGGCGGCCTCGCGGACCCGACTGGAGCTTCGCCGTCTTCGGTCTCGCGTTCAGCGCCCTCGCCTGCCTCGTCTGGGCGCTGCTGATGTTCGGCGGCACCGACTCGAAGGCGGTGATCCATCAACGCAGCCTCGCCGTGCCTCTGCTCGCCGCCTGCGGCGCCGGCGCCTGCGCGTCGATCGTCGACTCGCGGTCGGTCCGCTCCCCGGCACCTCGTACTCGGTCTTCGCCGGCTTCCTCGCCGCCGCCGCCCTCGCCGGCATCGCGTTCCTCATGCTGCGGCCTCTGCGCGACCCCTGAATCGCCTGATCGCCCCAATACACTCCCGCCGCGCAATGGCGAGACCGCTCCGCAATCCCCCACTGCTCCTGCTCGCCGCTGCCCTCATGGTGGCGGCGGCGATGGTGCTGACCCTGACCTGGCACTACACCTTCCTCCAGGACACCTGGGAGTTCCTGATGAACAGGCGCGCATTCAGCGCCGACTCGATCCTCAGGCCCCACAACGAGCACATCGTCGTCATCCCGGTCCTATTCGAGCAGCTCTTCCTCCGCCTCTTCGGGATGGACACGGCGAAGCCGGAAATCTTCCTCCTCGTAGTAAGTCTGCTCACCACCGCGACCCTGCTCTTCGTCTACCTCAGCCGTCGCGTGGGATCCTGGCCGGCGCTGTTCGGGGCCGTACTCATCCTTTGTCTCGGTCCCGCCTGGGAGCTCCTGCTCTGGCCCTTCGAGGTGAGCCTGATCGGCTCCGTCCTCTTCGGCCTGGCGATGCTGCTGGCGCTGGAACGCGACGACCGCCTGGGCGATCTCCTCGCCTGCCTCTTCCTGGTCCTCTCCTTCGGCTACTCCACCCTCGGTATTCCCTTCGCCGTGGCGGCGCTGGTCGTCGTCCTGCAGTCTCCGCGTGAGCGCCGCTGGTCGCGCGCCTACGTCTTCCTCGTGCCGGTGGCGCTCTACGCGCTCTGGTACCTCGGCTGGGGACACGACGCCGAATCGCACCTCTCGGCCCGCAACGTCCTCGCCTCCCCCCGCTACGTCGCCGAAGCAATGGCGGTCGGGGTCGGCAACCTCTTCGGCCTCGGCACCAACCCGATCGACGGGATGACGGAAAAGATCTGGGGGGCGGTGCTGTTGGCCCTGCTGGTGGTCGGGCTCGTCTACTACAAGCGCCGCAAGCCCGGTATCGACCCCCGCTTCTGGCCGGCTGCAGCGGCCGCGGGGGCCAACTGGTTCCTCACCGCCTTCAACCAGATGCCGGGGCGCGATGCGGTCTCCAGTCGCTACCAGTACGCAAGCTGCATCTTCCTCCTGATGCTGGGCGCGAACCTGCTTGCGGGTGAGCGGATCGGCAGGCGCGGGGTGATCGTCGGGGCGGTGGTGACGGCGCTGGTGATCGGTCCCAACGTGGCCGTGCTCGAGAACGGCGGTGACTTCTTCGACCACCAGAGCGTCTTTACCCGGACCGACACCAAGGCCCTCGAGATCGCCCGCCGCACCGTCGACCCGAGCTTCCAGATGTCCCCCGAGGTCGCCGGCATCGCTGGCCTCGTCGACATCAGCGCCGGCAAGTACTTCGAAGCGGTCGACGAATACGGCTCACCCGCCTACTCGCTGGCCGAACTGGAAGCCGCGGCCCCTGAAGCGCGCCGCCAGGCCGACCTTGTGCTCGCGGGCGCGCTGCCGCTTACGGCGCGGGTGCGGCTCGGCGTCTACTACCCGAGCGGGACCGAGAACTGCATCGCGGTTCGGGACGGCCAGCCGCAAGAGGTGAAGATCGACCCGGGGACGACGAGGGTCGAAGTTCCACAGGGCCCCGCAGGGACGATCTCGATGCGCCGTTTCCAGACCGGCGAATACCCGGTCAGCATCGCCGAGGCCGAAGGCGGATCGACGACGATCGTGCGGGTCCCGCGCGACGAAGCGCCCAACCCCTGGTACCTGCACGTCGAGGCGCCGCAGGGCGCTCGCGTCTGCCGCTAGCGGACCCGGGCCTAGAGCTCCTCGGCGATCCGCGGCGCTTCGCGGTTGAAGATCCAGACCGCGAAGGCGCAGAGACCGACGTAGATCACCAGGGCGGGCAGGAGGTAAAGCCAACCCCCGGCCGCCTCGACGGCGGTGGGCGCGCTCGGTTCCAGCACCCAGACGCGGACCTGCTCGAAGATGACCGCCAGCGGGTTCAGCATCAGCAGCCGTTCGATCGTTTCGCTGACGAAGTGTTCCTGGGCACCGACAGCGCCGAGCGGGTAGAGGATCGGAGTGCCGTAGAACAGGACCTGGGCGGCGACGGTCCAGATGATCGCGACGTCGCGGAAGCGGACGTAGAGGACCGAGAGGATCATGCTGACGGCGGCGGTGAGGACGAACAGCGCCGCCAGCGCGAATGGGAAGAGCAGCCAGGTCAGCATCGGGTCGACGCCCCAGGCGAGGATGAAGACGACCACGATCACGAGGTTGAGGAGGAAGTTGAAGAAGGCGGTGAGCACCGTCGCGAGCGGGATCACCAGGCGCGGGAACTGGGTCTTGCGGACGACGCCCTCCTGGACGACGACCGAGGCGACGGCGCTCGCGGTGGCTTCCTGGAAGAAGGTGAACTGGACGATCCCCAGCAGCAGCAGGACCGGGTAGTTGTCGAGTTCGCTGCCGACTTTGAAGACCTGGGTGAAGACGAAGAGCAGGACCCCGAACAGCATCAGCGGCCGCACCAGCGACCAGAGGTATCCGAAGACGGTGCCGAAGTAGGTGCGGCGGAACTCGGTCACCGACATCAGCCAGAGCAGGTCGAAGAAGCGCCGCCGGCCGCCGCCCAGGGCCGAGGGCCCGTGCACCTCGCGCAGCGGCTGGGCGACGGGCCGGCTGACGACGGGCTCGCTCATCGCTCGGCCTCGCGGTCCAGGTCGGCGCCGGTCTCGACGGGCAGGGTGACGATGCCGCTCGGGGTGTCGATCCCGGCGTAGACGACGAAGTCGATCGCGTTGTGGACGTAGAGGGTCACCCCGCGGCCGTTGGCCCGGTTGACGCCGCAGTGGACGAAGTAGTGGCCCTGGGTGAGCAGGTTCTCGACGTCGGCCTTGGCGGTGAAACGGGTGCCGGGACGAAGCGGCGCCGGATCGCCGTCTTCCTCGACCGCCACCCCGAACTGGAAGACGCCGATGCCGTCGGCGTTGGAAACGATGAATCCGATCCCGACTCCGTCCAACTCCTCCAGCGCTTCCAATTCGACCCTGATCCGGATGTCCTGATCGCCGCTGACATTCTCGATCCGTTTGCCGTCGGCGTCCTCGAGCCAGGCGTTGACCATCTTCACCTCGTCGGTGGGGCCGGTGGTCGGCGCGGCCCCCTCTTCGGTGCCCCGCTCGAAGTTCAGCTGCAGGTAATGGCGGCCGACGTCACCGGGGTCGCCGAGGTGCTGGATGCGGCCGCTGTCGATCAGCATCGCCCGGTGGCAGTAGCGCTCGACCGTGGTCATCTCGTGGGTGACGAGGATGATCGTCTTGCCCGCCGTTTTCATCTCCTGGAAGGCGTCGTCGCATTTCTGCTGGAAGGCGGCATCGCCGACCGCCAGCACCTCGTCGATCAGGAGGATGTCGGCGTCGGCCTCCATCATCACCGAGAAGGCGAGCCGGACCAGCATTCCGGAGGAGTAGTTCTTCAGCTTCAGGTCGGCGAATTCGGTCAGCTCGGCGAACTCGATCACCGCGTCGAGCCTGCGCCGCATCTCGGCCGGGGTCAGCCCGATCATCACCCCGTTGAGGACGACGTTTTCGCGCGCGGTCAGCTCCGGGTTGAAGCCGACCCCGAGCTCGATGAACGGCGCCATCCGCCCCGCCATCCGGATCGTGCCCGCATCGGCGCGGTAGATGCTCGCCAACAGTTTCAGCAGGGTGCTCTTGCCCGAGCCGTTGCGGCCGACGATGCCGAAGAACTCACCCTGGCCGATCTCGAACGAGATCCCGTCCAGCGCCCGCAACTCGCGGTAGTCCCGGCCCGCAAAGGGGTGGACGACCCGCTCTTTCAGCGAGTCGACGCGCTGGGTCGGGATGCGGAAGGACTTGTGAAGGTCCTCGACTTGGATCGCAAGCGGGGTGGTGTCGGCGGCCATGGCGTCGTTTGGTGGCTACGGCGAGGGCGCCGCGTATTCGGACTCTAAGTGCTCGCAGGCGATCGCCATCGACCAGCCTTCCGGGGTGACGAACACGGTCGCCTCGGAGATGTTCCGGTTGTGACAGAGGGTGGCGGCGCCGCGGACGCTTCCCGACCAGGAGGGCATCTCCCGGTTGGCGTTGCCGCCGAAGGAGGTGACGATGGCGAGGAGGAGCACGGCCGCGGTTGCGACTGCGGCCCAGGGGCGCCCCCGGCCCGAGCGGCTGCGGGAGTCGACGAGCACGAGCGCAGCGCTGGCGAGGAGCAGCGCCGGGATCATCGCGTAGCGGCCGCCGAGCGTGTTCGAGGTGTCGAGAGGCCAGACCATCACGTCGCCGAGCGATCGTTGGTAGCCGGAGGCGAGGAACATCACCACGGCGGTGGCGACCGCGATCAGGGCGAAGAGCCGGCCCGTGGTCGCCCGGATGGCCAGCGCGACGAGAACGGCGGCGACGACGACGCTGATCGCGATGAGGAAGGGCCACCCCCAGTCCACCCATGCTTCGCTGCTCAGTTCGAGTCCGATTGCGGAGCCGCTGACGACGCGCTGGAGGAAGGTCGTGAGGATGTTGGTCGTCCACAGCGGATCGGATTCGTTGACGGCCAGCGTCACCGGCAACTGGATCGCGAGGGCAACGGCGTACGCACCGACGATCAGCCCGTCGCGGACGTCGCGGACTGCGATCGCTCGTAGCACCGCCAGTGGCAGGAAGAAGAAGAAGACCGGGCTGCTGAGGCCGCTCGCAAGGACAAAAAGCGCGCCGAGTGCCGCGCCCCAGGTGGTCTCCGCTCGCCAGAGCAGCAGCCAGAAGACGGCGAAGCTCGTGTACCAGGGGACGTTGGTCGCCGAGACGACGGTCTCCAGCCCCGCCGCCGGGGGCACCAGGACCAGCGTCACCAGCACCGCCCGCAGGTAGACGCTGCGGATCAACCCGGCGCTGGCGACCCAGACCACAAGGGCGCTGACGGCGACGAGGAGGACGGCGCTGAGGTTCATCACCTCCGGCGCGTATCGCAGCGGCGGAATCGTCGCCGCCTCGCCGATCATGCGGGGGATGACGACTAGATATTCGGCATAGGTGGTGGTGAAGGAGCCGAGAAATCCGTGGGTCAGAGCCCCGTTCAGATAGACCGGCCCATCCTCGGCGAAGAGGGCTTTGATCGAGTCGTCGGGGCCCGCACGGAGGAACTGCAGCGCCATCGCGAGGACGAGGAAGCAGACGAGGACCAGCACGCCTTCCCAGCCGCTGAAGCGGAGGCTGTCAGGCTGCGCAGAGAGAAACAGGGAGCGATCGAGCCCACCTCGAAGTCGCCTGATCGAGGTTCCTCCCAAGGCGCGCACGGAGCCACCTTATTGAGCCGGGTCGCAACTCGGAGCCAAACGCAATTCGGTTTTGAGTAAACGCTGATTACCGAACGCTCTACTAGGGTACGCCTTCGTTCGTCCAGGGCGGCAGGGCCCTGCCGCTGCCGCTGTGCCGGAAGGGAGGCGCCAAGTGAATATCTGCACCGTTGTCGCGAAGAACTACGTGGCCCACGCTCGCGTGCTCGCGGATTCGTTCCGGGCGGCCCATCCTGAAGGCGTCTGCAGCGTGGTCGTCGTCGACGACATCGACGGCATCATCGACGGCAGCCAAGAGCCGTTCGAGGTTCTTCGCCTCGACGAGATCGGCCTCCCCGATGCCGAGCGGATGGCCGCCTCCTATGACGTGCTCGAGTTCTCCACCGCCGTCAAGCCCTGGTTGTTGGCGCATCTACTTGACCGCTCTGGCGTGGACGCCGTCACCTACCTCGATCCCGACATCCGCGTCTACTCCTCGCTGGAGGAGATCGAGCAGCGGGCGCACCGGCACGGCGTCGTCCTCACCCCGCACTTCACCGCGCCCCTGCCACGCGACGGTCGCAAGCCGAGCGAAGAGGACATCCTCATCGCCGGCACCTACAACCTCGGGTTCATCGCGGTTGCGGCAGGGGAGACGACGACGGCGCTGCTGGAGTGGTGGTCCGAGCGCCTGGAGAGCCATTGCGTCGTCGACCCGGCCGCGGGTCGCTTTGTCGACCAGCGCTGGATCGACCTGGCCCCCGGGCTCTGGGAGGGCATCGACGTCCTCCGCGATCCGGGCTACAACATCGCCTACTGGAATCTGCCCTCGCGACGGCTCGAAGAGGGCGCCGACGGCTACTACGTCGACGGCCGACCGCTCCGCTTCTTCCACTTCAGCGGTTTCGATCCGCGGTACCCCGCCCGGCTGAGCAAGCATCAGGACAGAGTCGAGGTCAACGCCGATCCGGTCCTCGCCGAAATCTGTTCCGAGTACGCCAGGGAGTTGCTCGACCAAGGCTTCGAAGAGGCCCGGCGCTGGTCCTACGGCTGGAAGACGATGGCCAACGGCCTCGAGTTGAGCCGGTCGCTCCGGCACCTCCATCGGGTGGCCGCTGAGGATCGGGCGATCGAGGCCTCGGTCTTCACCGAGGGAGGAGCAGAGCGATTTGTCCGCCTCCTCAACCGGACCGAGGACGGAGGTACGCCCAACGGCTCCCTCAGCCGCTACTGGAAGACGCTGTGGAAATTCCGCCCCGACCTGCGGTCGGCCTTTCCCGACGTGGAAGGAGAGGACGCGCCCGCGTTCGCGCAGTGGATGCACAACCACGCGAGCCAGGAAGAGATCGCCGCCGGGCTCGTCCAGGTCCCGGCCCGTCCGGTGTCACCGGTTGCCTTGCAGGATGGGGTGAACCTGGTCGGATACCTGAACTCCAAACGCGGGGTCGGGGAGGCGGCGCGCCAGATCCATTCGGCGCTCGAAGCGGGAGGCATCGCCATGAAGCCGATCGACATCCCGACCGATGCGACCAAGCTGCCGGCGGCGTTAGGCCGGTTGCGGGCGGAGGACTATCCCTATGACTTCAACCTGATCTGCGTCAACGCGGACATGCTGCCCGCAGTTGCCGCGGCGGCGGGGGGGAGGTTCTTCGGCGATCGTCACTCTGCCGGGCTCTGGTTCTGGGAGGTCTCGGCCTTCCCGGAGCACCTGCACCCTGCCTTTGACTCGGTCGACGAGGTCTGGGTCGCTACCGAGCACATCGCCGATGCGGTGCGCCCGGTCTCGCCGGTGCCGGTGCGCACCATTCGCCTGCCGATCGAGCCGGCGCCGCCCGCCGAGATGAGCCGGGCGCAGCTGGGGATGCCCGAGGGCTTCTGCTTCCTCTTTGTCTACGACTACCGCAGCGTCTTTCGCCGCAAGAACCCGCTCGGGGTCGTCTCCGCCTTCTGCGAGGCCTTCGAGCCCGGCGCCGGCCCCTCGCTGGTGATCAAGTCTGTCTCGGCCGAGGAATTCCCGGCCGAGCGGCGGCAGCTAGCCGCGGCCGTCGCCGGCCGCCCCGAAATCCACCTGATCGAGGAGACGGTCACGCCCGCGGCGAAGAACGCGATGATCGCCGGCTGCGACTGCTACGTCTCCCTTCATCGCTCCGAGGGATTGGGGTTGACGATGGCCGAGGCGATGTACTACGGCCGTCCGGTGATCGCCACCGCTTACTCGGGCAACCTCGACTTCATGACCGAGGAGAACAGCTTCCTTGTCCGCCACACGATGGTGCCGATCGGCGACGATGCACCCCCATATCCGCCGGTAGGGGAATGGGCCGAGCCAGACCTCGCCCACGCTGCTTCCCTGATGCGGCAGGTCTTCGACGAGCCGGACCTCGCCGGCAAGCGGGGTCGGCGAGCGGCCGCCGAGATCCGGCGCACGCACTCGGTGGCGGCTGCTCGCGAGTCGGTGGTGATGCGGGTGGATGAGGTGAGGCACGAACGCTTGGCCGCCCGATTGCGCCGCGAGGCGAGCTCGGCAGCGGCCGGGGGGGTTGGCGGGAGGAGCCGGGACCACCTGGAGTCGCTGCTCGAGCTCGCCGAGCCGCCGCCACCGCCGGGGGCCAGTCGTCTGCGGGCCAAGGTCAAGAGCCTCTACTTCCGCGCCCTGCGCCCCTACGTGTCCTACCAACAGCGCGTCAACGCGGCCGCCGCCGCTTCCCTGGATGAGCTGCGGGATCTGGTGGCCGAGACGCTCGAGCTGCAGGCTGCCGCCGCGCGCGACGCGCGCGAACGCGACGAGAGGAACCGCGAAGAACTGAACGCCTGGGCGGCCTCGACCGAGGAGGCGCTGGATGAACTGGGCGGGACCACGGCTGCCGCGAACGAGCTGGTCGCCGCCAGCCAGGCGGAGCCGTTCATGGCGGACAAGCGCCTCGGCCCGCGCACGCACCCTGCGCTCGGCGCGACTCTCGGCTTCCGCGCCGGCGTTGCGTCGGGGAACGGCTACAGAGGCTTCGAGGACATCTTCCGCGGTAGCGAGGAGATGATCCGCGACCGTCAGCGGGGCTACCTGGAGCTGGTCGCCGCCCACGCTCCCGTGCTGGACGCCGGCTGCGGCAGGGGTGAGTTCCTCGATCTCCTTGTCGGGCGGGGGATCGAGCACCGGGCGGTTGATCTCGACCCCGAGATGGTTGCGCGCTGTCGCGAGAAGGGGCATGAGCAGATCGAGCAGGGGGACCTGGTCGACTTCCTCGAGGCCGTCCCTGCCGGTTCCCTCGGCGCCGTCTTCAGCGCCCAGGTCGCCGAGCACCTCGAGCCTGCCCACCTGAAGCGCTTCCTCGAGCTCTCCCTCTCGCGCCTGCGGCCCGGGGGCCTGCTCGTGGTCGAGACGGTGAACCCCCATTCGCCCGCCGCTTTGAAGACGTTCTGGGTCGACCCCACCCACGTCCAGCCCCTCTTCCCCGAGACGCTGCTGGCGCTCTGCCAGCTCTCGGGCTACGCGGCCGGGGACGTCTTCGCCCCGGAGGGGAGCGGCGACTGGGGGCGGGACCGGACCAGCGCCGGCGAGTACGCACTAGTCGCCGTCGCCCCCGGCGAGTGAGTGCCGCCGGCTAGGCGGCTGAGACCGGGCTGCCCTCGCGAAGCTGCGCGATGTCGGCCTCGACCATCAGCTTCACCAGCTGCTCAAAATTGACGCTGGGCTCCCAGCCCAGCTCCTCACGCGCCTTGCTGTGGTCGGCAATCAGCAGATCGACCTCGGCTGGGCGCATGAAGCGGGGGTCCTCGCGGATGTACTCGGCGGGATCGAGATCGAGGCAGGCAAAGGCGGCCTTGACGAGATCGCCGACGGAGTGGTCGGTGCCGGTTCCGATCACGTAGTCCTCGGGCTCGTCGCGCTGCAGCATCCGCCACATTGCCTCGACGTAGTCGGGCGCATAGCCCCAGTCGCGGCGGGCATCGAGGTTCCCCAGCGCCAGCTCAGTCTTCATCCCCAGCTTGATCGCCGCGGCGCCGTGGGTGATCTTGCGGGTGACGAACTCGAGGCTGCGGCGGGGGCTCTCGTGGTTGAACAGGATCCCGGAGCAGGTGTAGAGGCCGTAGCTCTCGCGGTAGTTGACGGTGATGAAGTGCGCGTAGACCTTGGCGACGCCGTAGGGGCTGCGCGGGTAGAACGGCGTCAGCTCGTTCTGCGGGGTTTCCCTGACTTTGCCGAACATCTCGCTCGAGGAGGCCTGATAGAAGCGGGCGTCCGGCCGCGCTTCGCGCATCGCCTCGAGCATCCGGGTGACTCCGAGGCCGGTGAACTCGGCCGTCAGCGTCGGCTGGTTCCAGGATGCGCCGACGAAGGACATCGCCGCGAGGTTGTAGATCTCGTCCGGCTCGCACTCGCGGATCACGTCGCCGAGCGATCGCTGGTCCAGTAGGTCGCCGGTGTGAAGCGAGATCCGGTCGCGGAAACCTTCGAGGCGGTGGTGGTTCTCGCTCGAGAGGCGCCGGACCAAGCCGTGTACCTCGTAGCCCTTCTCAAGCAGGAGTTCAGCCAGGTAGCTGCCGTCTTGGCCGGTGATCCCGGTAATCAACGCCCGCCGCCGCATTGGCGCAAAGACTATCTCCTCGGACTCCTTTTTCGCTAATGAAAATCATTGGGCCGTTAGGGCGCGAATCGGCAACCTTTGGGTTCCTGCCCCCGCTCTTTTCGCCGCGCAGTAGGGTTCCTGCCTCGAATGGAGCCCTTGAAGGGACTGATCCTCTCCGGCGGCGCCGGCACCCGCCTGCGCCCGATCACCCACACCTCGGCCAAGCAGCTGGTGCCTGTGGCCAACAAACCCGTGCTCTTCTACGGGATCGAGGCCCTGGTCGACGCTGGCGTCAAGGAGATCGGGATCATCATCGCCCCGGAGACCGGCGATGAGATCCGCGAGGCGGCCGGCGACGGCTCGCGGTTCGGCGCCGAGATCACCTACATCGTCCAGGACGCGCCCGCCGGGCTCGCCCACGCGGTCCTCACCGCGGAGGAGTTCATCGGCACCTCGCCCTTCGTCATGTACCTGGGGGACAACCTCCTCCGCGACGGGCTCCGCGGCCTCGTCTCCACGTTTACGGAGCACGAACCCGATGCGCTGATCCTGCTCACCCCTGTCGACGACCCGCAGTCCTACGGAGTCGCCGAGCTCGACGGCGAAGAGCACATCGTGCGCCTGATCGAGAAGCCGAAGGACCCGCCCTCGAACCTGGCGCTGGTCGGCGTCTACCTCTTCCAGAACCTGATCTTCGACGCGGCTAGATCGCTGGAGCCCTCCTGGCGCGGCGAGCTCGAGATCACCGAGGCGATCCAGAAGCTGATCGACGACAGTCGCACCGTCCGCTCCGAGGTCGTCCGCGGCTGGTGGAAGGACACCGGCCAGCTCGCCGACATGCTCGAGGCCAACCGCCTCGTCCTCGAGGAGCTGGTCACCGCGATCGAGGGCGACGTCGACGAGGGCTCCAAGGTCGAGGGCCGGGTTGTGATCGGGCCAGGCGCGAAGCTGGAGCGCGCGGTCGTCCGCGGCCCCGCCGTGATCGGCGCCGGCGCCCGCATCGAAGATGCCTACATCGGCCCCTACACCTCGATCGGCGACGACGTCCACGTCCGCCGCTCCGAAGTCGAGAACTCGATCGTCCTCGCCGGCTCGGTGGTCGAGGACCTCGGCACGCGGATGGAGGCGAGCCTGCTCGGCAAGGAAGTGAAGCTGACCCGCAGCGAGGGAATGCCGCAGACCCTTCAGCTTCTCGTCGGCGACCGGTCCGAGATCAAACTCGTCTGAGCGCCATCGTGAGTCGAGGACGCTTGCTAGCATTTTGCAAGCAATGCCCACGCTCTATGTCAGAGACGTCCCGCCAGAGCTCTACGAGCGGCTGCGCGGTGAGGCGAAATCAGCCCGGCGCTCGATCGGCGCGGAGGCCATAGAGCGACTGCGTCGCAGTCTTTCGCCTCGTTCGGGGACCTCGCTGGAGCAATTCCTTCGCGATGCCGATCGGATCCGGGCCGAGCACGTTCTCTCCAGCGACTCTCCCAGCGCCGCCGAGTTGATCCGCGAGGACCGCGACCGGTAGTCGCGTGGCCGCAGTTGTCGTCGATGCCAGCGTCATGGTGGCGCTTTACGTGGAGGAGCCGATGTCGAAACCGGCTCGCTCGGCCCTGCTCCGAGCCCGTGAAGACGGCCATGATCTCCACGCCCCCGACCTGATCCTGATCGAGTGCGCCAATGCCTTCTGGAAGCTCGTCGGTCGCAATGAGCTGGACCGCGACTCGGCGATGGCGGCGATCGGGGCTCTCTCGAACCTCGACGACCTCGACCGCCACCCCCTTGATGCGCACCTTGCTCTCCCGGCCCTCTCCCTGGCGATTGCCCACTCCCTGACTGCCTACGACGCGGTTTATGCGGCCTTGGCCGTGCAGCTGGGTGGAACCGTGATCAGCGGTGACAGACGCTTCGTTGAGCGGGCATCGGAAGCCGGCCTGCCCGTCGTGCCCGTTTCTGGATAGCTAGCCTGCTGCCGGTGCAAACGCCACCCCGCACGAAATGAAGCTGCTCGTCACCGGAGCCGCCGGGATGCTGGGCCGCGACGTCCTTCTGGCCGCCGGCAACGCCGGCCACGACGTCGTCGGCTACGGCCGCGCCGAGCTCGACGTCACCAATCCGGCGACGCTCGACCGCAGGTTCGACCTCGAGCGCCCCGACGTCGTCATCAACTGCGCCGCCTGGACCGACGTCGACGGCGCCGAGACCGCCGAGGAGGCCGCCTTCGCGATCAACGGCGCCGGCGCCGGGAACGTCGCCGCCGCCGCGGCGAAGGTCGAAGCCCGGATCCTCCACGTCTCCACCGATTACGTCTTCGACGGCGTCAAGAACGCGCCCTACGTGGAGAGCGACCAGCCGGCGCCGCTCTCGGCCTACGGCCGCACCAAGCTGGCCGGGGAGGAGGCGGTCGCGGCCGCCAACAAGCGCCATTTCATCGTCCGCTCGGCCGGGCTCTACGGGCTCGGCGGCCGCAACTTCGTCGACACGATGCTGCGGCTCTCCGAGGCCCAGAGCGAGGTCACGGTCGTCCGCGACCAAGTCGGCTCGCCCACCTACACCTGGCACCTCGCCTACGGCATCGTCCGCCTGATCGAGGGGATCGAGTTCGGGATCCACCACATGGCCGCGGCCGGGCAGTGCTCCTGGTACGAGTTCGCGCGCGAGATCTTCGAGCAGGCAAACGTTGAGTGCAGGGTGCTCTCGATCACCAGCGACGAATTCGGCGCCGCGGCGCCACGGCCGGCCTTCTCGGCCCTGGTCAGCCAGCGCGAGCACGCGATCCGGCTGCCCAGCTGGCAGGACGGGCTGGCCGGCTATCTCGCCCAACGAAAAGCGGAGGCAAGCGAATGAGACTCCTGGTCACCGGCGCCGCCGGCTTCATCGGCTCCACCTACGTGCGGTTGGTCGGCGACGAGCACGACGTCGTCGTCCTCGACAAGCTCACCTATGCCGGGCGGCGCGAGAACCTGCCCGAGGGAACCGAGCTGATCGAGGGCGCGATCGAGGACCCGGCGGTCGTCCGCGAGGCGATGGAGGGAGCCGACGCGGTCGTCAACTTCGCCGCCGAGTCCCACGTCGACCGCTCGATCGACGATCAGGACGCCTTCGCCCGCACCCATGTAATCGGCACCGGGACGCTGCTGGACGCGGCCCGCGAGCTCGGGGTGGAGCGCTACCTGCAGGTCTCGACCGACGAGGTCTACGGCTCGATCGAGTCCGGCTCCTTCACCGAGACCTCGCCGCTCGACCCCTCCTCGCCCTACTCGGCGACCAAGGCGGCCGGCGACCTGCTCGTCTCCGCCCACTTTCACACCTACGGGATCGACGCTTCGATCGTCCGCGGCTCCAATAACTACGGCCCGCGCCAATACCCGGAGAAGCTGATTCCCCTCATCACCTTGAACGCTTTGCACCGTGACCCGCTGCCGGTGTACGGGGATGGACGGCAAGTCCGCAACTGGCTCTACGTCGAGGACTTCTGCAGCGGCATCCACACGGTCCTGACCAAGGGCGTGGCGGGCGAGGCCTACAACGTCGGCGGCCCCGACGAGTGCGAGAACATCGACGTCGTCAAGCGGGTGATCGAGCTGACCGGCGGCGACGAGTCGCTGATCGAGTACGTCAAGGACCGCCCCGGCCACGACCGTCGCTACTCGCTCTCCTCGGAGAAGCTGAAGCGCGAGCTCGGCTGGGAGGCGCAGGTGCACTTCGCCGAGGGTCTGGAGAAGACGGTCGACTGGTACCGCGAGAACGAGGAGTGGTGGGGCCCTATCCGCTCCGGCGAGTACCGCGAGTACTACGAAAAGCAATACGGGAAGAGCCTCGGCTGATGGCGGAGAGTCTGGAGACGAAGCTCGACGGGGTCGTCCTGATCGAGCCGCAGGTCCACGGCGACGAGCGCGGCTTCATGGTCGAGTCCTACAGTCGCGATGCCTGGCGGGGGCTCGGCGTCGATGTCGAGTTCGTCCAGCACAACCACTCGCGCTCGCGCCGGGGGACGCTGCGGGGCATCCACTTCCAGACCGAGCCGGGCCAGGCGAAGCTGGTCCGCTGCGCCCGCGGCGAGATCCTCGACGTCGCCGTCGACCTGCGCCGCGGCTCACCCACCCACGGGCAGTGGGAGGCGCACCGCCTCGACGACGTCAGGCACCGCCAGCTCTTCGTCCCGGTCGGCTTCGGCCACGGCTTCGCCGTCCTCTCCGAGGAAGCCGACGTCGCCTACCAGGTGTCCAGCTACTACGACCCGGCGACCGAGAAGGGGATCGCCTGGGACGACCCCGGCGTCGGCGTCGACTGGCAGGTCTCCGAGCCCCTTCTCTCCGAGCGCGACAAGACCGCACCAACGCTCGCCGAGATCGCCGACGAGCTGCCCTTCTAGCCGTAGAAGGTCTGCATCCCGCCCTCGACTTCGCCCTCGATGTACCGGAGCCAGGGTGGAGGGCGGTCGGTCTTGCGGGCGAGGACGACCGTCGTGTGGCCGGCGCCGGTCCAGAGCGCTGAGAAGGGGCGGCTCCAGGCCGCCGGCAGCGGGTAGAAGCCGGCGGTGAGGGCGCGCTCGATCTCGTAGGCGCCGTCGAGGGCGACGAGGTCGCGGAACTCGCGGAAGGCGTAGCCGCGGACGTGCGGGCCGAGGACGCGGATCGAGGTCGGCTGGCGGCCGAGGGCGAGGAGGACGCGGTTGTGGAGGCCGGCCAGGTTCGGCACCGAGAGGACGGCGTGGCCGCCGGGCCGCAGCACCCGGTGGATCTCGTTCATCGGCAGCCAGATGTTCTTCAGGTGCTCGAGGACCTGGTTGCAGACGACGACGTCGACGCTGCCATCCTGCCAAGGAAAGCGGCCGGTTTCGAGGTCGACGCGGGCGACCTCGAGCCCCCTCCGTTCGGCCGCTGTGGCCGGCTTCTCGTAGACCTCGATGCCGAGCGTCCGCCGGGCTCCCAGGACACTGCCGCAGCGCTCGCTCAACTCGCCGTCCCAGCAGCCGACGTCGAGCAGGGTCGGGTCGCGGTGCTCGCCGGCGACGCCGCGCAGCAGGCGCTCGATCGTCTCGCCCACCTCGACGAGGACCTGGGTGCAGCGCTCGCTCATCGGGCGGCAGTGTAGGGATGCGGCTCGTCGCCCCCGGTCATCGTCTCGGCGACCAGTTTCCGCATCGCGGCGACGAAGTGGGGGCGGGAGAACTCGGCGGCCCGCTCGGCGAGCCGCCGGCGGTCCCAGTCGGCCTCGGCGACCCGCTCGACCGCTCTCCGCAGGGATTCGAGGTCCGGCTCGTCGATGAGGACGCCGTCAAGGCCGTCGCGGACGATGTCGCGGGCGCCGCCGGCGTTCTGGGCGATCACCGGCGCCCCGGCGGCCAGCGCCTCGACCATCGTGATCCCGAAGTCCTCTTCGCCGACGTGGAGGAAGCCGGCCGCCTCACGGTAGAGCTGCTCGAGCTCCTCGCGGGAGATCCACCCGCGCAGCTCGACGTTCTCCGGCAGGCGCTCGCGCAGCTCCTCTTCCTGGGGGCCGATCCCGACCATCGTCAGGCGCTGGGGGAGGCCGCGGAAGGCCTCGGCGACCAGCAGCGGCTGCTTGTAGGGGACGAGCCGCCCGACCCAGAGGAAGCTGTCCCGCCCCGCGCCCTCCTCTGCGCGCAGCCTCTCGACCTCGACCGGGGGGTGGACGACGTCCGCGTCGCGGTCGTAGAAGCGGCGGATGCGGTCGCGCACCGCGGTCGAGTTGGCGACCAGGCGGTCGGGCCGCTGGGCGGCGGCGCGGTCCTGCTTGCGCAGCCATCCCGAGAGCCCTCGCAGCGACCTGCGCCGCGAACGCCGCCGAGACGTCCGCGCTCGGTGTCGGTCAGCCAGGCGTAGCGCATCGGCGTGTGGCAGTAACAGACGCAGGGGGTGCCGGGCGGCGGCGAGGCGTTGATCGCGCAGGAGTGCGAGGAGACGACGACGAGGTCGTACCCGCTGAGGTCGAGCGAGCGGAAGTAACGGGGCATGTAGGGGAGGAGGTAGCGCCAGCGGCCCGGGTCGTGCCCGACCTGGCGCAGCCCGGGCAGCCGCGAGGGCCGCGACTCGCGCACGATCCGGTCGGCCAGGCGCGACGGCAGCAGCTCCCGTTCGGCGTGGAAGGTGAAGACGTCGACCCGGCTCTGCCTCGGCCAGCACGTCGTCGGCCAGCACCTCGACCACCCGCTCGGCGCCGTGGAAGCCCTGGAACCAGTCATGGACGATCGCGACCGGCCGACCGGCCCAGGGAGCTGCGCTGCTCATGCGCGCCAGCGTAGATCAGGCGGAGATCAGGCGGCGGCGCGAAGGTCGACGACCTTGCAGGGCAGCTGCTCCGCCCTGTCGATGATCTCGGGATCGCCGGTCAGCAGCGAGGCTTCCTCCTCGGCGGCCAAGGCGATGGCGAAGCAGTCGGCCAGAGCGATCGGATGCTCGGCCTTCAGCGCCGAAGCTGACTTCATCGTCGCTATCCCAGGAAGGTTCTCCGTGACGAGTGGGCGCAACTCGGCCAACACCTGCTCCGCTTCCTGTCGGCCGTGGTCATAGATCGTGCGGTAATGAACCTCGACCAGGTTGATCCAGCTCATCCCGGGCCGTTCCCGTTTGATTGCCCTCTCGACGGCAGCGGCTGCCGGTTCCTCTCCGTCCAGCCAGGCGAGCACAGCCCAGGAATCAAGGCACCGTTTCATCGGCGGCCCTAACGCGGCTCGTTGCGGCGGTCCTCGAGCAGGCGCGATGCCATCCCACTCTTGGCGAACCGGCCACGGAGGGAGGAGGGGCGGCCTGCCTTGCGGATGACGATGCCGTCATCGAGGGCTTCGAAGTCGACGTCGGCTCCCGGCCCCAGGCCCGCGTGATCCCGAAGTTCCTTCGGGATCACCACCTGACCCTTTGCTCCGACACGCTGAGTCATACCGCCACAGTATAACCTTATGCCATGGTCCCCGCTTCGCCCACCGTCACGGTGCTCATCGGCGCCTACGAAAACGAGCGCACGGTCGCACGGGCGGTCGAGTCGATCCTGGCGCAGACGGAGAAGGACCTCGAGTTGATCGTGATCGACGACGGCTCCCGCGACGGCTCGGCCGCTGCCGCGGAGGAGGCGATCGGCTCGGACCCTCGGGGGCGGGTGATGCGGCTGGAGCGGAACCTGGGGATCGCGCGCTCGCTGAACGCCGGGCTCGAGGTCGCCGCCGCGCCCGTCGTCGCGATCCAGGACGCCGACGACTACTCGGCGCCGAACCGGCTCGAGCGAGAGCTGGCTGTCCTTGCCGAGAGCTCTGGCGTCGCCGTCGTCGGCTCGCGGATGCGCGAGGTCGATGCGGGCGGTCGCGAGCTGCGGCCGCGGACGAGCTTTGCCGCCGGCGACGTCGGCCCGGTGCTGATGCGCTTCAACCCGATCCCCAACGGCTCGGCAGCCTTTCGCCGGGAGGTGGTGCTGGCGCTGGGCGGCTACGACCCGCGCTACCGCTACGCGACCGAGTACGACCTCTGGCTGCGGATCGCCGAGCGGCACCGGCTCCTCGCCCTCGACGAAGAGCTCTGCACGCGGGTGATGGACGGCGGCAACGTCGCCGCTCGGGCCGAGCGCGCGCAGCTCGCCGAGGGGATCGCGATCCGGGGGCGCGCCCTGCGCCGCCGTCGGACCCTGCGCGGCGCCGGCGGCTTGCTGCGCCCGGCGCTCTCCTATGCGCTGCCGGCGCCGCTGAAACGGACGCTGCGCGAGCGGCGCGGTCAGGCGCCCTGAGCCGCGGCCGCGGCGATCGCGGCCTCGTACTGCTCCCGCGTCCCGTCGAGGAACCGCTCGAGGCTGAGCTCGGTGGCGATCCGCTCCCGGCCGCGGCGCCGAGCTCGGCACGCGCGCCCGGGTCGGCGGCCAGATCGCAGAGCCGTGTCGCCATCGCCTCGAGGTCTCCAGCCGGGAAGACCACGCCCGCTGCTCCCACGGTCTCGGCGTTGCCGGTGCCGTCGGCGACGACAGGTGCCAGCCCGTGTGCCATCGCCTCCAGCAGCGCGAACGACATCCCCTCGCGATGGGACGGGAGGAGGAAGAGATCGGCCGCCGTGTAGAGGTCCTCGAGGCCGTTCCGATGTCCGAGCGCCCGCACCGCCGCACCCTCGTGGGCGGCGACCTCCTGCTCGAGCGGGCCGCCGCCGGCGACCAGCAGGACGAGCTCGGCGCCGCGCTGCCCGCGCCGCCTCGACCGCGGCGATTGCGCCGAGCGGGTCCTTCCGCTGTTCCAGTTGGCCGACGAAGAGAGCGACCACGTCGCCCTCGGCCAGCCCCAGCGACTCGCGCGCCTGCCGGCGCTGCGCCGGCTCGGCGGGCTCAGCCACCGCCACCCCGTTGGCGACCACGACAAGCCGGCTGTGCAGGGAGGAAGGCAGCGCTGCGGCGAGGTCGTCGCGCTCGTCGCCGGCGATGCAGATCGTCATCGCCGAGGCTGCCACGGCGGCCCGCAGGCGCCGGCGCACGAGCCGGCCGGCGAGGCCGGTCGAGCGCCGCAGACGGTGCAGGCCGTGCGTGGTGATCACCAGCGGCCGGTCGCGCAGGCCAGGGGCGACGAGCATCGCCGCCATGTCGCCGTGGACGTGGACGAGGTCGGCCTCGCGGGCGAGGCGCCGGAGCGCGCGCCGCCGCCCCAGCACCGAGGGGACCCCGCGCAGCCGCGAGCGGGTGACGCTGAGCGCGACCCGCTGGTGCTCGTACCCGTCGAGCTCTTCCAGGAGGTCGATGTAGGTCTCCGCTCCCCCTCCGGGGTGGGGGAGGACGTGGAGGACGGTCCGCATCAGCGCCCCCAGAGGACCGCCGCCAGCAGCGAGAGCTCGATCCCCATCGTCTCGTTGCGGCCGCCGAGCCGCCGCAGCGAGCGCAGCGCCAGCCAGCCGGCGGGCGGCTTCGAGCCGTCCAGGCGCGCCAGTCGCCGCAGCGCCCGCGCCTTGCCAGGCTCAAGCCCGCCCCCGGTCCGCGCCTCGATCTCCCGCGCGGAGAGGGCGATCCGTCGCGCGTTCCTTGCGTAGTTTCGCTGCGCATGCGCCGAGATCCGCGACCAGCTCGCCCGCGGCCGCCGCCAGTCGACGAGTCGACCCGGGTCATACGTCCTCATCGCAGCCGCGTGTCCGCGGGCGGCACCTCCGTGCTGAACGTAGTCGTAGAGCGGCCTCTTGACGTAGGCGATGCGCCCGGTGGCGAGCGCCGTCGCGGCGATCCACTGGTCGTGAAAGGGGTCCCCGACCGGCTCGGGGAACGGCAGCACCAGCTCGAGCAGCTCGCGACGGAAGAGCGAGGCCGCGCCGGTGACAGTGTTGGCGAGGAGCAGCGAGGCGAGGTCGGTGTAGTTGTTGCGCCGGTCGCGCCAGAAGGTGTCGGAGACGACGGCGCCGGACTCGTCGACGATCCGCATGTCGCTGTAGGCGAGCTGGGCGTCTCCGAGGGATTCGACCAGGACCGCGAGCTTCTCCGGGTACCAGCGGTCGTCCTGGTCGGCGAGGGCGACGAGGCCGGCGGCCGGCGGCACCATCCGCAGCGCCCGCTCGAAGTTGGCGTAGAAGCCGAGCCGCTCCTCCCCGCGCGAAAGCGTGAACCGCTCGTCCCCGGCGGTCAACGCCCGCAAGAGCTCGAAGCGCTCCGGCTCGGAGCCGTCGTCGCTGATCAGGCAGACCCACTCGCCGTGGGTCTGCGCCCGGATCGAGCCGATCTGGCGCTCCAGCAGCAGCGGGTCGGGGTCGAAGGTGGCCATGCAGATCGCCACCAGCGGTGCCTCGGTTGCCATCGGAGTCAGTAGGCGCCGTCGCCGCGGACGATCGCCCGCGGGGTGCGCAGCAGGATCGCCAGGTCGGTAAGCAGCGAGAGGTTGTCGAGGTAGTCGCGCTCCATCGCCAGGCGCTCCTCGAAGGTGAGGTCGCTGCGCCCGTAGACCTGCATCGGCCCCGTAACCCCGGGCTTGACCGCCAGCCTGCCGCGCTGGCGCTCATCGTAGAGGGCGACGATCGCCAGCTCCTCCGGCCGCGGCCCGACCAGCGACATGTCCCCGCGCAGGACGTTGAACAGCTGCGGCAGCTCGTCGAGGCTGGTCCGCCGCAGGAAGCGGCCGACCCTGGTCACGCGCGGGTCGTCGCGGATCTTGAAGGCCGGCTCGTCGAGGCTGGCGACGTCGATCAGCTCGGGCAGCCGCTGCTCGGCGTCGGCGACCATCGTCCGGAACTTCACCATCGTGAACGGCTTGCCGCCCTCGCCGGCGCGACGCTGGCGGAAGAGGACCGGGCGGCCGCTGTCGAACAGGATCGCCAGCGCGATCAGCGCCAGGAACGGGGACATGACAAGCAGCACGGTGGCGGAGACGACGACGTCCATCGTCCGCTTCATCGCCATCGTCGAGCGCGGCGGGTCGCTGAAGCGGAAGTCGAGCACCGGCAGCTCGGCCAGGCGGTTCAGCTCGACGCCCGGTCCGAGCAGGCCGTAGTGCTGCGGAAGGAAGGTCAGCGCCAGCCCCGCCGCCTTGCAGTCCTCGATCAGCCGCTCGGTCGCCGGCTCGCTCATCTCGCCTTCGGTCACCACCACGCGCTCGATCGCGTGCTCGCCCGCGGTGCGGGCGAGGTCCCCGATCGAGCCCAGGCGCGGCAGCTCGGCGGCGGCCGGCTCGGGCTCGGTGGAGAGGTAGCCGACCAGCGCCAGGCGGGTCTCCGGGTGGATGGAGACGCGGCGGGCGACGACGTCGACCGCGGCGGGTGAGCCGATCACGATCCCGGTCCCGGCCGGCGTCAGCCGGTGCCAGAGGTAGCGGAGGACGCCGCGGAGGAGAAAGCTGCCGGCGAGGCTGCCGACGCCGACCGCGATCGCGCTGGCGGGCGAGAGCGGGCCGACCGGGCTGAGGGCGAGGAGGCCGTCGAGGACGAGGACGCCGACGACGTTGGCCGAGACCAGCGCCGGCAGCTCGTCGAGGGTGCTGTGGCGGATCCGGCGGTGGTCGTTGTCGTAGAGGCCGTTGAGCTTCAGCACGAGGATCCAGGAGGGGCTGAACAACGTCGCCCAGAAGAGCGTGCCGATGTCGGTCGTGGCGCTGGCGGCGGTGACCGCGAAGAGGCAGGCGATCAAGACCAGCCAGTCGGCGAAGGCGAGCAGGCGCCGCAGCAGCGCACCGCGGCGGCGCGACTCCTGGGCGCCGGGACCGGGGATGGGCTCGGTCTCGGCCGGCCGCTGCGCCGGCTTCGGTTCGCTCTGCCTGGTGTGCGAGGTCCAGTTCATCTCATCCGCACCCTTCGAAACCACCTTCGAGGCACTTTTCTTCGGGGTTCAGGCGACGGGCTTCCGCCAGGTCCTCCCGTGCCGCGGCCGCTTCGCCGGCCAGGTGCTGGACCCGCGCCCGCAGGTAATAGAGGAGCCAGTTGTCGTCTTCGCGGTCGATCGCCTGCTCGAGCCGGTCGACCGCGAGGGCGTAGTTGCCTTCGCGCTCGGCCAGGAGGCCGAGCTGCTTGTAGGGCGAGGTCGCCCAGGGCTCGATCTTGCGCGCGTTTTCGGCGTGGCTGACGGCACTGGGGAGGTTGCCCGCCGCCACCGCCGAGTTGCTGGAGTCGATCTCGCGATCGACCAGGAGCGGTCCCACCAGGGCCAGCATCGCGATCCAGGCGACGGCAAGACCGACGACGGAGAGGCCGAAGCGGCGGCGGTCCTCGTGGCCGTTGCCGGTCGCGCGGAGGCGGGTCAGCTGCCGGCAGCGGGCGGCGACGAGGACTCCGGCGGCGGCGAAGAAGATCGAGCCCAGCACCGCGATCTGCCAGAACCAGTCGATCGCCGAACAGACCGCGAAGGCGAGGCAGGCGCCGAGCAGCGCCGCGTAGAGGTCTCGCCGCGGCTCCCCGGCCGCGCGCCAGGCGCCGAATCCCGTCCACAGCAGCACTCCCACCAGGGCAAGGACGAGCAGCCCGCCGACCACCCCCAGCTCGGAGAACGCCTGCAGGTAGAGCGAGTGGGCGTCGGTGTTCGGCTCCGAGTTGTGCCGCAGCAGGTACCAGGAGAAGCGGAAATTGCCGGCGCCGTGGCCAAGCACCGGCTCTTCCTCAAGAGAGTCGACCGCGACCCGCCAGAACTCGTTGCGGCCGCTTCCCGAAAGGTCGGTGATGTGGCTGGCGGAGCTGCTGGGCGGCTGCAGGTCGGGGCTGGTGAACCGGTCCCAGGCGCGGCCGCCGACGGCGAGCGCCGCCGCGAGGGCGACCAGTGCCGCGGCCAGGGCGATTCCTTGCAGCAGCCGCGGATTGCGGGAGACCGCGAGGGCGCGGTCGGTGAAACGGCCCTGGCGCCGCTCGAGCCGGCCCAGCCCGGCGAACAGCACCATCGCCAGCAGCGAGCCGGCGAGGAGGATCGCCGCCACTTTGTGTCCCTGGGCGGCGATGTGGGCGTCGTCGAGGTTCTCGGAGAGGCTGTTGTATCCCTGGACCGCCAGCAGCGCAGGCACTGCCCCGAGGGCGCCGGCGGCGAGGGTCGCGAGCAACCAGAGGCGATCGTGGGAGAGCGCAATCAGGCAGCCGCAGGCGATCGCCGCCGCCAGCAGGCCGCCGCGCGAGTAGGTGAAGTAGAGCGCCAGCAGGACGGCCGGCAACGAGGCGACCGCGGCCCAGCGCAGAAACGCGCTTGCCGAGCGCCGGCTCAGCCACAACCCCATCCCCATCCCGATCCCGAAGAGGACGGCGTCTCCGTTCCAGTAGCCGAGCGGATAGCTGAGCCGCGCCCCCGCTTCGGAGCCCTGGGAAACGGTGATCAGGTCCGGCAGCAGGCGCGAGGCGAGGGCCAGGAGCGCGATCGCAATCAGCGCAATTGCGATCCCTTCACCGAAACGTTCGCGCCTTTGGCCGGTTTGGGCGATCAGGAAGGCGGCTATGAAGACCCCGAGGTAGACAAGCACCCGGTCCGCCTCGGTGACGCTTAGCTCGATCGATCCGGACCAAAAGGACGAAAATGCGGACAGGAGCGCCAGTGCACCGATCAATCCAGTCGCCCGATAGAAAGGGCCTGCGAGCAGGGCGCGGCCTGCGGCGCCGAGGACCAGCAGAGCGACCACGATCAACCATACGGCCAGCCCGGCGGCATGACGATCGCTCAATCCGAAGCCCCCACCCGCCAGGGCCAGTCCGAGGAGCAAAAGCAGCGGAGCGATCAACGCCGCTGATTCCTCTAACCTTGCGCGCCATGCTTCGGACCCCCCATCCCCACGGCCCGGGCCTGGGGCGACCTGTCGTTGTGCTCGTTTCAGTGCTTGCTCTGCTGGCATCTGCGTGCCTTCCGGCTCTCGCTCAGGCTGAAACCGTCTATGAAACCCCGGAAACGACGCTTCCGGGCGAAACCAAGGCTCCGCCTAAGCACAAGAACCCCGATTCGGGCGAAAGTTCTCCCAAAGCGCATGCATCGGGGGAATCCCCCGGCGGGGGCTCTGGGCAGCCGGGTGAAGGTTCGGAATCACAGGGTGGGTCCACGGGAAATCCAAGCACTCCCGGAGGAGGCGGAGAAGCCCAGGGTAAAGGTGGCGAGAACACCAAGGTCGCAAACCAGCAGCCGGGCGGAGGCGTGCAGGGTGCCAAGCCCTTGGCGACGACCACCACCGCGGGTGACGGATCCTCGTCGCCCCTGGTCCCGATCCTGATCGCGATTGCCGTCCTGGCGGCGATTTCCGTCGGTGCGGTGCTCTACCGCCAGCGCCGCGGCAGCGGTGGCCGGTACTCGCCCGACGCGAGCTGACCCGGAGGTAAAAGCGATGCTTCAAATGACGAAGAAGACGGTTGCGCTCGCGCTGACGCTGGCACTCGTGACGGTGGCGGCCCTCGCCGCCACCGCCCAGGCGGCGCCCGCGAAGTTCTGGGGCGTGGTGCCGCAGTCGACGCTCAGCAGCGAACAGTTCCAGCGGCTCGGCAGGGGCGGGGTCGAAAGCGTCCGCGTCCCCCTCGGTTGGGCAGACCTGCAGCCGCAGAGCGGCGGTCAGATCAACTGGAGCGGCGTCGACGACGTCGTCGAAAAGGCGGCGCGCGCCGGCATCGACGTGCTGCCGACGATCAGCGGCGCCCCCACCTGGGCGGTCCCGACCGCCGCCGTGCCCGGTGGCGGCGGCACCAAAGCGGCGGCCCGCCTGCCGGTCAAGGGCGCGGCCGCTGCGGCCTGGAAGGTCCTGCTCTCCGAAGCGGTGGCCCGCTACGGCCCCGATGGCACCTTCTGGTCCTCGCATCCCGGGGTACCGTCAAGGCCGGTCCGCGCCTGGCAGATCTGGAACGAGCCGAACTTCAAATACTTCGTCGCCAAGCCCAACCCGGCCGATTACGGGAAGCTCGTCAAGCTCTCGAACAGCGCCCTGAAGTCGGTCGACCCCGGCGCCCAGGTGATCCTCGCCGGGCTCTTTTCGCAGCCGAAGGGCGGTCGCTACGTGCGCGTCGTCAAGGGCAAGAAGAAGGTCGTCAACGCCACCAACGTCAACTACTTCGCCAGCTACTTCCTCGAACAGATGTACAAGTCGAATCCGGGGATCAAGTCGAAGTTCACGGGCGTCTCGTTGCACCCCTATACCGGCACCTGGCAGTACCTGACGCCGGAGATCGAAGAAGTCCGCAAGGTGCTGACCGCGAACGGCGACGGCCGCAAGGGCCTCTGGATCACCGAGATCGGCTGGAGCTCCGGCCCGCCCAAGTCCGACGGCACCAACTCGTTCGCCAAGGGCCCGGCCGGCCAGGCGCGGGAACTGAAGGGGTCGTTCCGGCTGCTCGAGTCCAAGCAGGCGAAGTGGCGGATCCAGCGCGTCTACTGGTTCTCGGTCGACGACGCCTCGGGCGTCTGCAACTTCTGCGACGGCTCCGGCCTCTTCGGCCCCGGCTTCTCACCGAAGAAGTCCTGGTTCGAATACGTCAAGTTCACCGGCGGACGTCCGTAATCGGTTAGAGCCAACCGGCCGGTCTGCGTAAGATCAGTCGGTTGGCTACGAAGGCGAAACCGAGTAAGAAACCTGATCCGCTGGCGCCGTTCAGCGCCGCGACCCGGCGCTGGTTCGAGGCCTCCTTCGAGGGGCCGACGCCGGCGCAGACCGGCGGCTGGGAGGCGATCTCCAGCGGTGAGCACACGCTGATCTGCGCCCCGACCGGCTCGGGAAAGACGCTCGCCAGCTTCCTCTGGGGGATCGACAAGCTGGCGCGGGCTCCGGACCTGGGGACGGGCGTCAAGCTCGTCTACGTCTCGCCGCTGAAAGCGCTCTCCTACGACATCGAGCGCAACCTGCGGGCGCCCCTGCGCGGGATCGGCGCCGAGATCGCCGTCGGCCTGCGAACCGGCGACACCTCGCAGAAAGAACGGCGGGCGATGGCGAAAACGCCGCCGGACATCCTGATCACGACGCCGGAGTCGCTCTACCTGATGCTGAGCTCCAACGTGCGGGAGATCCTCACCGGGGTCGAAGCGGTCATCGTCGACGAGATTCATGCTGTGGCGCAGACCAAGCGGGGGTCGCATCTGGCCTTGACGCTGGAGAGGCTCGATTGGCTGGTTGGTGAGGAGGGGTCAGGGGGGTCCTCTCCGGACAACAGCCGGGGAGGGTCCGGAGAGGACCCCCCTGACCCCTCCATCCAGCGGATCGGCTTGTCCGCTACCCAGCGTCCTCTTGAGCGGATCGGGCAGTTCCTCGTCGGGCCTAAGCGGGAGTGCCGGATCGTTGATGCGGGGCAGAAGAAGGCTCTGGACCTGGAGATCGTGGTTCCGGTCGAGGACATGGCCGACCCGGGGGCGCCTGCTTATCCCAGTGAGGACGGCCCGCCTCCGACCGAAGTGGAGCCCAGCGCCCATGTGAGGTCGATCTGGCCGGCGATCTATCCCAAGCTCCTGGAGCTGGTCCAGGAACACACCTCGACGATGATCTTTGTCAACAACCGACGGGCAGCCGAGCGCTTGGCAAAGAGACTCAACGAGCTTGCGAACGGCGAAGGCGAACAGGAGCTCCCCGCTACCGAGCAAGCGGGCCACTCATCCGGACCGGGTGGGGATTCAGGGGGGTCCTCTCCGGACCCTCCCAAGCTGTTGTCCGGAGAGGACCCCCCTGAGTCCCCCCAACACGAGTACGTCGAGATCGCCCGAGCCCACCACGGCTCGCTTTCTCACGAGGAGCGCTCGGTGGTCGAGGAGATGCTCAAGTCAGGCGAACTCCCTTGCCTCGTCGCCACCTCCTCGCTGGAGCTCGGGATCGACATGGGCGCCGTCGACCTCGTGATCCAGGTCGAGTCGCCGAAGTCCGTGACCCGGGGCCTGCAGCGGATCGGCCGCGCCGGGCACCGCATGGGCGAAGTCTCCAAAGGGAGGATCTTTCCCAAATACCGCGGCGACCTGCTCGAGTGCGCGGTCGTCGCCCGCCGCATGCGCGAGGCGCAGATCGAGGAGACGACGATCCCGCAGAACCCGCTCGACGTCCTCGCCCAGCATCTCGTCTCGCTGGCGGCGCACAAAGAGTGGGAGGTCGACGAGGTCGAGCGCCTGGTCACCTCCACCCAGTCCTTTCACGACCTCTCGCGCGAACAGCTGGAGAACGTCCTCGACATGCTCGACGGCCGTTATCCCTCCGACCGCTTCGCCGAGCTGCGGCCGCGGATCGTCTGGGACCGCACCGAAGGCACGATCCACGGCCGCAAAGGCGCCCGCCAGCTGGTCGTCACCAACGCCGGCACGATCCCCGACCGCGGCCTCTACGGCGTTCACCTCCCCGACGGCCGCCGGGTCGGCGAGCTCGACGAGGAGATGGTCTACGAGGCCCGCGCCGGCCAGACCTTCCTGCTCGGCTCCAGCACCTGGCGGATCGAGGAAATCACCCGCGACCGGGTGATCGTCACCCCGGCCCCGGGCGCCCCCGGCGCGGTCCCCTTCTGGAAGGGCGACGGGATCGGCCGCCCCGCCGAGCTGGGGCGGGCGATCGGCGCCTTCGCCCGCGAGGCGGTCAACCGCGACCCGGCCGAGCTGGCCAAGGAGTACGACCTCGACGAGCGCGCCGCCGGCAACCTCGTCAGCTACCTGCGCGAGCAGCAGCAGGCGACCCGGGTCGTCCCCTCCGACGAGACGATCGTCGTCGAGCGCTTCCGCGACGAGATCGGCGACTGGCGCCTCTGCATCCTCTCGCCCTACGGTGGCCGCGTTCACTCCGCCTGGGGTCTGGCGCTGGCCGCCAAGATCCGCGCCGAGCGCGACCTCGAGGCCGACGCGATCTGGTCCGACGATGGGATCGTCATCCACCTCCCCGACGCCGACGAGCCGCCCTCGGCCGACATGGTCTTGATCGATCCCGACGAAATCGAGGACCTGATCGTCTCCGAGCTCTCCGGCAGCGCCCTGTTCGGCGCCCGCTTCCGCGAGAACGCCTCCCGTTCGCTGCTGATCCCGCGTGCCTATCCCGGCAAACGCACCCCTCTCTGGCAGCAGCGGCTGAAGAGCCAGAGCCTCCTCGAAGTGGCGCGGGACTTTCCCCGCTTTCCGGTCATCCTCGAGACCTACCGCGAGTGCCTGCAGGACGTCCTCGACCTGCCCGCCCTCGCCGACCTGCTCGGCAAGCTGCACTCGCGGGCGCTCAGCCTGGTCGAGGTGGAGACGCCGACCGCCTCGCCGTTCGCCTCATCGCTGCTGTTCGACTACGTCGCCACCTACATGTACGAGGGGGACACGCCGAACGCCGAGCGGCGGGCGGCGGCGCTGGCCCTGGACCGCGACCTGCTGCGCGAGCTGCTCGGCCAGGAGGAGCTGCGCGAGCTGATCGACCCCGAGGCGCTGGAAGAAGTCGAAGAGCAGCTCCAGCACCGCACCGAGGCCGGCCGCGCCGGCGACCGCGACGCCCTCCAGCAGCTGCTGCGGAACCTCGGCGACCTCACCGCGGAGGAGTGCGAGGCCCGTGTCGCCGAGGGCTACTCGGCCAAATCGATGCTGGAGAAACTGGTCGCCGAGCGGCGCGTCGCCAAGGTCCGCGTCGCCGGTGAGGAGCGCTACATCGCCGCCGAGGACGCCGGCCTCTACCGCGACGCGCTCGGCGTCCCCGAGCCTCCCGGCCTGCCGGAGACCTTCCTCGAGGAGCACCCCGACGCGATGCGCGCCCTGGTCCGCCGCTACGCCCGCACCCACGGGCCCTTCCCGACCGCGCAGCTGGCGGCGCGCTACGGCGTCGACCCGCTGCCCGCCCTGCGCGAGCTCGAGGCCGAAGGAGCGATGGTCCGCGGTGAGCTGCTGCCGGGCGGCACCGAGCGCGAGTGGTGCGACTCCGAAGTCCTGCGCCGGGTCCGCCGCGCCAGCCTCGCCCGCCTGCGCAAGGAGGTCGAGGCGGCCGACACGCGGGAGCTCGCCCGCTTCCTGCCGAGCTGGCAGAACGTCGACGCCTTCCGCCGCACCGGCGCCGGGCTCGACCGCCTGCGCGAGGCGCTCGTACCGCTGCAGGGGGTGGCGTTGACGCCGAAAGTCTGGGAGCAAGACGTGCTGCCGCGCCGGCTCGGCGCCTACTCGCAGAACTGGCTCGACGAGATCTGCACCAGCGGCGAGCTGGTCTGGATCGGCGCCGGCGCTCTCGGCCGCAACGACGGCCGCGTCGCCCTCTACTTCCGCGAGGACGTCCGCCTCGCCGGCCCGCCTCCGGCCAACGCGAAGCTGGAGTCGCCGCAGGGCGAGGTCCACGACGCGATCCGCGAGCGGCTCGCCGCCGGCCCCTCCTTCTGGCTCGACCTCGTCGTCGAGCTCGACCACCCGGCCGAGGACATCCACAACGCGCTCTGGGACCTGGTCTGGAGCGGCGAGGTGACCAACGACGCCTTCGCGCCGCTGCGGGCGCCGCGCCTGCGCGCCGTGCCGCCGTCGGAACGCCCCGGCCGCCGCTTTGCCCGCCGCCGCTCGACCACCGGCGCCGCCGTCCAGGGCCGCTGGTCGCTGACCGCGCCTCTCTTCGCCAACGCCCCCGGCCCCGGCGCCAAGCTCCGCGCCACGGCCGAGCTGATGCTCGAGCGCTACGGGATCGTCACCCGCGAGACCGTCCTCGCCGAGGGCATCCCCGGCGGCTTCTCGACCCTCTACGGGGAGCTCGGCAACCTCGAGCTGCTCGGCACCGCCCGCCGCGGCTACTTCGTCGAGGGCCTCGGCGGCGCTCAGTTCGCCCTCCCCGGTGCAGTCGAGCGCCTCCGCTCCCTACCCGAAGCCGACGGCTCCTATCTCGTCCTCGCCGCCACCGATCCCGCCAACCCCTACGGCGCTTCGCTGCCGTGGCCGAAGCTCGAGGGAGGCCGCCGCCCGGGACGCGCCCCCGGCGCCCACCTGCTGCTGCGCGACGGCGAGCCGATCGTCTTCGTCGAGCGCGGCGGCCGCGGCCTGCTGCGCCTGAAGGCGCTCGAAGGCCCCGATCTGGAGGAGGCGATGCGCGCCCTGGCCGAGGCCGTCAGCGACGGTCACCTGCCGAAACTGGCGGTCGAGAAACTCGACGGCGAGCCGGTGATCGGCTCCGGCCACGAGGAGGCTCTGGTCGGCGCCGGCTTCAGCCGCGGACCGCGCAAACTGACCGCCTCGGCTTAGTCATACGGGAAATCCGTGCAGGCATGTACGGATTTCCCGTACACTGATCCCTCGCTCGAGCCTCCGCGATGCCCTCCTGCGCCTTGTGACCGACCAGCAGCTCGTCGGGGAGGACGAGAACGGGCACCCCTATCTGCTCGATCCCCTCCTGGCGGAGTGGCTGAGACGTCGCTAGCGGCGCTCGGTTTGGCCGCCCGACCAGACCATTGCCATAATCGCTGCGGTGGCGGAGGCAGATCAGAGCGCGGTCGAGCTGCTGAAGAGCGTCACGCTCTTCGCCGACTTGGAGGAGGGGGAGCTGGAGCGCTTCTCCCACGTCGCCGTGCCGCGAACCTTTCCGGCCGGGACGCGCGTCTTCCACGAGGGCGACGATTCCGACGCCTGCTACATCGTCAAGGAGGGCAGCTTCCGGGTCACCCGCGAACACTCCGACGGCCGCGCGATCACCCTCGCCACCCTCGGCCCGGGTGAGATCTTCGGCGAGCTGGCGATGCTCGACGGCGACAAGCGATCGGCCAGCGCCGAGGCCCTGAGCGAGGGCGAGCTGCTCGCGCTGCCCGCCAACGACGTCCGCGCCCTGCTCGCGCGCCACCCCGAGATCTCGCTGAAGCTGGTCGCCGGCCTCGTCCGCCGGCTTCGCGCCGCGAACGTCCGCCTCTCCCGCCAGTCCTTCCAGACGGTGCCGAGCCGCGTCGCCGGCATCCTCGCCCAGCTCAGCCGCGAGGCCCAGGACGGCGAGGAGAACCCGGATGAAGAGGTCACGATCCAGATGAACCAGACCGACCTCGCCCAGCTCGCCGGCACCTCGCGTGAGTCGGTCAGCCGCTTCCTGGCCGAGCTCGAGCGCGCCGGGGTGGTTCGCTCCGGCCGCGGCCGCGTCACTGTCCTGGAGCCGGCCAAGCTCCGCAACTACATCTACTGATTCCCGTGAGAGCCCGGATCTTGCCGCCCCCACCGACAAGTCTGCAGCTCCCGTACCGGTGGAACGAGGTCGACGGCGTCGTGCGGGTGGAGATCGGCACCAACGACGACCCGGCCAGATACGGCTGCGAGGAGGTCGCCCGCGGCTTCCCCTACTGCCGGGCGACAATCGAGCCGCCGGCGCTTGGCTACGGGGACATGCTCGGCTGGGTCCAGGTGGTCGACACAGACGATCGCGATCCCGGCTTCCGGATCGACCTGTTCGAACCCCTGGGCGACGTTCCCCACCCGTTCGCCTTCTTCGGCTATTCGCCGACGATGTTCGATCTGCCCCACACCTACCTGCCGAACTGGGACTTCCACGCTCACACCTTTCTCTGCGGCCTGGGGGGAAGGCTGCTGGAGATGCGCAAAGAGGCCCGCGCAATCCTCGGCTTCAGCTGGGGGTTTTCGAAGCAGGGCGAGAAGATCGAATCCTTCGGCCCGACAGCCCTCACTTCAGCGCAGTGGGACGAACACCTCGAGTACCTGCGCGACCGCTTCCAGAAGTGGTCCTTCGCGCCGGGCTTCCTGCAGAACGCGCTGCCGTGAGTGACTTCTCCGCCGCCCGCAGGCGCATGGTCGAGCGCCAGTTGCGGGAGCGGGGGATCGAGGACGAGCGGGTGCTGGCGGCGATGGCAGAGGTGCCGCGGGAGGAATTCGTTCCGGCCCGCATGCGCCACCGCGCCTACGCCGATTCGGCCCTGCCGATCGCCGAAGAGCAGACGATCTCCCAGCCCTGGATCGTCGCCGCGATCTGCCAGGCCCTGCGCCTGACCGGCTCCGAGCTGGTGCTCGAGATTGGGACCGGCTCGGGTTACTCGGCGGCGGTCCTCGCCCGCCTGGCCGACCACGTCGTCAGCGTCGAGCGCCACGAGGCGCTCTCCCGCGCCGCCGCCGCGGTGCTCCGCTCACTCGGGATCGGCAACGTCGAGCTGGTCGTCGGCGACGGCAGCCTCGGCGTTCCGGAGCGGGCGCCGTACGACGCCATCGCCTGCCACGCGACCGCGCCGGCACCGCCCGCCACGCTCCTCGACCAGCTCGTCGGCGACGGCCGGCTGGTCGTCCCACTCGCTTCGGAGGAGGCGGACATGCTGACGCTCCTGCGTCGCCACGACGAGCGCTTCGAGCGCGAGCCGATCGGACCCTGCCGGTTCGTGCCGTTGATCGGGGCGGAGGGATTCAGCGACTGACGAGCTGCGGCAGGGCCGAACTCAGCAGCTCGAAGCCACGTCGATGGGGTCCTTGACGATGTCGTCGCCACCGCCGCCGCAGTCGATCTTGTCGCGCTGGCCGTCGAGCGCTTCGATGAAGTCGCTGCCGCCTTTGCCGATCAGGGTGTCCTTGCCGATGTGACCCATGATGCTGTTGTCGCCGTTGTCGCCGACCAGCACGTCGGGGCCGTCGGATCCCTCGAGGCTCTCGTTGTCGCCGAGGACTTTGTCGACGTTGCCACAGCCGGGGGGGCCGCCGCTACCGCCGAGGGTCACCCGCAGATTGTCTTTCGAGCGGGCGTAGGAGACCGTGTCCTCGCCGCTGCCGCCGTCGTAGACGTGGCCCTGGCAGGTGGGGACCGAGTTGACGAGGAGGTCGTTGCCGCTGCCGCCGAGCAGGGTGTCGCCGCCGGGATCGGCATAGAGGACGTCTGAGCCGCCGTTGCCTTCGAGGCGGTCATGCCCGTTGTCCGGGTCGTTGTAGTTCTCGCCCGCTTCCAGCACGTCGTCGCCGTTGCCGCCGACCAGGGTGTCGTCGTCGGCGTTGCCGTTGATCCGCACTTTGGCGCCGGCCGGGACGCTCGGGTCGACGACGATCGTGTCGTTGCCGTTGCCGCCGGTGACGACGATCAGCGGCACCGCGCCGGAATCGGGGCAGATCATCGCGCTGCCGTTGGAGGGCGGGGTTTCGCACCCGTCGCCGGCGAAGATCGGGATCGTCGAGGAGACGATCCAGACGCCGTTACCGCGGGAGATGCGGATGTCGTCGCTCTGGGGGCTGCCTTGGACGATCAGGCTGGAGCCGTCGAGGCCCTGGTTGAGGATCCCGTAGGCGAGGCTCGGGGGCGGCGATTCTTCGGGCCCGCAGGAGGTTTCGCTGGTGAAGCCCTCGCAGGAGTCGGTGCCGGGTCCGCCGAAAGCCTGGCCACCGCCACCGCCGCTCTGCAGATCGTCATTGCCGACGCCGCCGTCGATCCGGTTCGACTGGCCGTTGCCGGTGATTTCGTCGCCCTGCGGGGAGCCGACCACGTCCTCGAAACCGCCGAGGCTGTCGTGGCCGTCGCCTTTGGCCTGGTTGGCAGCAAGGTTGACGATGACGCCGCTGCGGGTGGCGCTGGCGTAGGAGACGATGTCGCCGCCGCCTTCGCCGCCGAGCAGGTCGTCGGTGCCGGCGTCGCCGCGGACGATGTCGCCGTCGCCGGGCCCGCCGTCGGCGTGGTCGGTGCCGGCGCCGCCGAAGACTTCGTCTGAGTCGCCGCCGCCCTGCAGGTCGCTGTCGTCTCCGGGGCCGCCTTCGATGTGATCCGAACCGGGGCCGCCGTCGATCTTGTCGTTGCCCTTGTCGCCGAGGAGTTTGTCGTCGCCGCCGTCGCCGTCGATCTTGTCGCTGCCCTGCTGGCCGTCGACGTAGTCGTCGCCGGCGCCGCCGTCGATCTTGTCGGGGCCCTTGTAGCCGACCAGGACGTCATCGCCGCCGCCGCCGTGGAGGCCGTCGGCCCCCTTGGAGCCGGAGAGCTCGTCGTCGCCCTCGCCGCCGTCGATGCTGTCGGAGCCGGTGTCGCCCTGGAGATGGTCGTTGCCACCGTCGCCGTGCAGGGAGTCGAAGCCGCGGCCCCCGTCGATCGAATCGTTGCCGGGACCGCCGCAGATCGTGTCGTTGCCGTTCGGGCCACCCGTGATGACGTCGTCGCCACCGCCTCCGTAGATGACGTCGCTGGCCTTTTTGCCGACGATGTGGTCGTTGCCGGCGGTCCCCTTGATCGTCACCTTCTTGCCGTCGCACTTCATCGCCTGCGCCTGGGCGGCGAAGAAGAGCAGTAGCGCGAGGGCCGCGATGAGGAAAAGGGCGTGGCGTCGGAAGGCGTCGAGATTGGTCGGCATCCCTGAGCACATCGGTCCCCGGGTCCGGAACCTCCAGCGCCGCCGAAAAACACCCAAAACTCGTCCAGTTGCCTAGGACGAACGTCCAGTTCCCGCACGCGACCGCTCTCCTATACGCTCGCTGCGCATGAAGGGCGGGATCTACGTTTTGAACTTCTACTCCGCGGTCTTCATCGACCAGCTCAAGCGCGGTCGCAAGAGCGCGACGATCCGGCTCGGCGACAAGAGCAACAAGTACGAGCGCGGTCAGGTCGTCTGGATCACGGTCGGCTTCCGCCACAGCCCGCGGGAGAAGATCTTCACCGCGGTGATCGACGACGTCGAGGTCAAGCGGGTCGACGAGCTTGCGCGGCGCGACATCGAGCACGACAACCCGGAGTTCCGCCGGCTCGAGGACGAGATCAACTTCCTCGAACAGATCTACAGCCGCCCGGTCGCCGCCAGCGACGTCGTCACTGTGATCCGCTTCTCGCAGATCGTCGAGCCGCCGCGCGCGCACCTCGGCAACGGAGAGACCCCGCACCACAACTGAGTCGTGGCCGAATACGCCTTCCTCACCACCTGGTTGCTCGAGTCCCCGCGCGAGCCGGTCTGGGAGGCGATCCACGATCAGGAGCGCTGGCCGTCTTGGTGGCGCGGGGTGGAGGAGGCGAACGAGCTGCGCCCGGGGGACAACGCCACCGGCCTCGGCAGCGTCTCGCGGATGGTCTGGAAGAGCCTCCTGCCCTACCGGGTCTCCTTCGAGGTGACGACGACCCGGGTCGAGCACCCGACCCTGATGGAGGGGCACGCCGTCGGCGAGCTCGAGGGCATCGGCCGCTGGCGCCTCTACGAGCAGGACGGGGTCACCGCCGTCCTCTACGAGTGGAACGTGCGGACCACCAAGGCCTGGATGAACCTGCTCGCGCCGCTTGCTGCGGCCGGCCTTCGAGTGGAACCACGACTGGGTGATGCGCCGCGGCGGCGAGGGGATTGCCGAGCTGCTCGGCTGCCGCCTCTTGGCGATCGACTGAGGCTTCGCTATCTTTCCTGGTGTTGGCACTCTCCCCCCGAGAGTGCCAAGCGTCACCGGAGCGGAGATCTGGCTCTGGAGCGACGTTTCTCAACTTTCACCACCCAGACCGATAACGGAGGTTCACGGATGAAGCTGAAGCCCCTCGGGGACCGGCTGATCGTCAAGGCGATCGAGGAGGAGGCGACGACCGCCAGCGGCATCGTCCTCCCGGACACGGCCAAAGAGAAGCCGCAGAAGGGTCAGGTCGTGGCCGTCGGCGACGGCGCGATCCAGGAGGACGGCAGCCGCCGCCCGCTCGACGTCGCGGAGGGGGACGAGGTCCTCTACTCCAAATACGGCGGCACCGAGGTGACCGTCGAGGGCGACGAGCTGCTCGTGCTTCGCGAGTCGGACGTCGCTGGCCAAGGTCGGCTAGCGCCCACCGGACTTTACGTAACCAAGGAGGACTAGATACAGATGGCTCACAAGGAGCTGAAGTACGCAGAGGAGGCCAGAGGGGCCCTGCAGGCCGGCGTCGATTCCGTCGCCAACGCCGTCAAGGTCACCCTCGGCCCGAAAGGTCGTTACGTCGTGCTCGACAAAAAGTTCGGCGCGCCGACGATCACCAACGACGGCGTCACCATCGCCCGCGAGGTCGAGGTCGAGGACGTCTTCGAGAACCAGGGCGCCCAGCTCGTCCGCGAGGTCGCGACCGCGACCAACGACGTCGCCGGTGACGGCACCACCACCGCCACCCTGCTGGCCCAGACGATCGTCCGCCAGGGCCTGAAGAACGTGGCCGCCGGCGCCAACCCGCTGGCCCTGCGCCGCGGGATCGAGAAGGCTGTCGAGGAGGTCGTCGACAACCTGCGCAACAAGCAGAGCAAAGAGGTCGCGGGCAAAGACCAGATCGCCCGTGTCGCCGCCATCTCCGCCGGCGACGACGAGATCGGCAACGTGATCGCCGACGCGATCGAGAAGGTCGGCAAAGACGGCGTGGTGAACGTCGAGGAGGGCCAGACCTTCGGGATGGAGCTCGAGTTCACCGAGGGGATGCAGTTCGACAAGGGCTACATCTCGCCGTACATGGTCACCGATCAGGACCGCATGGAGGCGGTGCTGAAAGACCCCTACATCCTCATCGCCAACCAGAAAATCGGCTCCGTGCGGGACATCCTGCCGGTGCTCGAGCAGGTGATGCAGGGCGGCAAACCGCTGCTGATCGTGGCCGAGGACGTCGAGGGCGAGTGCCTCGCGACCCTGGTCGTGAACAAGCTCCGCGGCACCTTCACCGGTGTGGCCGTCAAAGCCCCCGGCTTCGGCGACCGCCGCAAGCGGATGCTCGAGGACATCGCGATCCTCACCGGCGGCGAGGTGATCACCGAGGAGATGGGCCTGAAACTGGAGAACACCCAGCTCGCCCAGCTCGGTCAGGCTCGGACCGTCGTCGTCTCCAAGGACACCACCACGATCATCGACGGTGCCGGTGACGCCGAGGACATCAAGGGCCGGATCAAGCAGATCAAATCGGAGGTCGAGAACACCGACTCCGACTTCGACCGCGAGAAGCTCCAGGAGCGCCTCGCCAAGCTCGCCGGAGGGGTTGCCGTCGTCAAGGTCGGCGCCGCCACCGAGACCGAGATGAAGGAGAAAAAGCACCGCGTCGAGGACGCGCTGCAGGCGACCCGCGCCGCTCTCGAGGAGGGCGTCGTGCCGGGTGGTGGCGTTGCCCTGCTGAACGCCCAGGCCGGTCTCGACCCGGACAAGCTCGACGAGCCGGACGAGGTCACCGGTGCCCGCATCATCCACCGCTCGCTCGAGGAGCCGGTGCGGCAGATCGCCGAGAACTCGGGCCTCGAGGGCTCGGTCGTGGTCAACAAGGTGCGGGAGCTGAAGGAGGGCGAAGGCCTGAACGCGGCGACCGGCGAGTACGGCGACCTGATCAAGGCCGGCGTCATCGACCCGACCAAGGTCACCCGCTCCGCCCTGGAGAACGCCGCCTCGA
Organism: uncultured Actinomycetes bacterium; assembly: GCA_963812845.1. Classification (GTDB taxonomy): domain Bacteria; phylum Actinomycetota; class Thermoleophilia; order Solirubrobacterales; family 70-9; genus VAYN01. The sequence continues at coordinate 616,430 of CAWEWQ010000001.1, forward strand.
TCGCGAAGAACATCCTCGTGACCGAGGCGATCATCGCCGAACCGCCGGAAGAGAACGGCGGCGGCGGCGGCGCCATGCCCGACATGGGCGGCATGGGCGGCATGATGTAACAAGCCCGCTGCGCCACACCGGCGCTGACAGGCGAGTGTTTCGAGAGGCCCGGGAAACCGGGCCTCTTCGTTCCGCGGTTCCTCAGTCGTCTAGAGACTGACTAAGGAACCGCGGCTTTCCTCTCTATTTTTTCCGCGGCTTGGGCGGCAGCGGGGGGAGGAGGCCGGCGTTGTATTCGGCGGTTTCGAGGAAGTTGGGGCGGCGGATCTTCAGGCGCAGGGTGTTGGTGGTGCGGGGGTAGAGGCGGAGGTCGTAGGGGTTGCCGGGGCCGAAGCCCTGGTAGTAGACGAGCATCCGCACGCGGGGGTGCCTGACGGTCCAGGCGATCGTCTGCTTGACCCAGCGGGGTTCGTCTTCGCCGGAGACCGCCCACTCGGTCATCGCCACCGGCTTGCCCTTCCACTGCTTGCCGGCGTAGAAGCGGTTGAGGTCTTCCCAGACGGGATATTGGGAGTAGAAGTCGGTGCCGACCCAGTCGACCCAGCGCCGTCCCGGCCAGTAGTTGCCGGGGAAGTTGCCTTTGACCCGCGGCGAGCCGCCCGGCAGCGGGCTCCAGACGATGCTCACCGGCGCCGCCGGCAGTTCGCGTCGGCGGCGGCCCTTTGGTCCGGCTCACCGGCGGCAGCCCGATTTCGGCCAGGGTCGCGTTGATCCCTTCCAGGCTCTGGCCGCCGCGGACGATCGCGACGATGCGGCGGAAGGCCTGCTTGTACCAGCCGGTCGTGTGTTCGCCGCCTTTCTGGGAGCCGTCGCAGTTGACCGCCGACCAGGCGTTGAGGCAGCGGTTCGGCTCGCCCAGCGGCCGGATGTAGGCGGGCAGGCCGCGTGTCGGCGAAGAACTGGTTCAGCTGCAGCAGGTAGTCGTCGCCGTAGCCGAGGGCGATCTGCTGCGGCGTGATCAGCTCGGCCAGGGTCTGGTCGTCGGCGGTCGAGATGCGCGAGGATCGGCCGCGTCGCCGTTTCCCGCCAGCGTTCGTAGGCCTCGTTGAGGCTGTTGCCCCAGGGATGGAAGGTCTGCAGCAGCGCCGGGTGCTTGCCGGTCAGTTCGGCGAATTCGTTGAATTCGGTCGGTCGTGCCGCGGTCGCTGACCCCGAGGAAGACGTCCGGCTTCGGCGGCACCAGCGAGAGCGCCGCCGCCTGGGCGGGAGCGAGCAGAGCGCGGCAGCGGCGACGGCGGCGACGAGCAGCCGTCAGCGCCGATCGCAGCGGTCTTAGGCGCCCTCCAGTACATCGCTCATCCTTCGCGGTTCGACGCCGAGTGCCTGCGCGTCGGCCGGCCCTCGCTCGCTGACCATCGAGACCTCCATCAGCTCGGCCTCCTCCCAGGTAGCGAACACGGCCTCGCCGAAGAGGTTGCGGAGCGCGATCAGCCCCGCCCGCACGAACGGCAGCGGCAGGTGGACCAGCGGCCGCGGCCGGCCGGCGACGCGGCTGACCAGGTCGGACATCTGGTCGTAGGTGATCGTCTCCGGCCCGGCCAGCTCGTAGCGCCGTGTCCGCTCCCCGCCGTCGCGTTCGCGCTCCAGGGCGCCGACCACGCAGCGGGCCACGTCGGCCGCCCAGATCGGCTGGAAGGACGCGCTGCCCTCGCCCGAGACCGGCAGCACCGGCAGGAAGGAGAAGCGCCGCAGCAGGGTGATCCAGGGGTCGCTGTGGTCGTAGACGATCGAGGGGGCGAAGACGGTCGTCCGCAGCGGCGAGGAGTCAGCACCGCCTGCTCGGCCAGCCACTTGGCGCGGAAGAACCGCGTCCGCTGCGCCGCCTGCGCGTCGAGGGCGCTGAAGAAGTGGAAGCTCTCGACGCCGCTGCGCTCCGCCGCCCGCAGCAGCCGCACCGTCGCCAGCCCGTTCAGCTCCTCGATCCGCTTCGGCGGCTGGTCGCGGATCGAGGCCGCCAGGTGGATCACCCGGTCGACCCCGCGCAGCGCCTGGCGCACCAGGTAGGGGTCCGACATCTCGCCGAGGTCGCCGAGCGCGATCTGCACGTCGACCCGCCGCGCGCCCAGCCGCCGCGGCTCTCGCACCAGGCAGCGCACCTCCTCGCCGCGCTCGAGCAGCAGCGGCAGCAGCCGCGATCCGATGCTTCCCGTTGCCCCCGTCAGCAGCAGCATGTCCGCATCATCCCTAAAATGTGCGCTCGCGCTTGGCCGGGGCCCCCGGCAGGCACCCGGAAATACGAGCTAGGAGAACTGCCCGAATGACCTACGTCATCGCCGAGCCATGCATAGGCCAGAAGGACAACTCGTGCGTCGAGGTCTGCCCGGTCGACTGCATCCACCCGACTCCGGACGAGCCCGACTACGACAACGTCGAGCAGCTCTACATCGACCCGGACGAGTGCATCGACTGCGACGCTTGCGTCGAGGCTTGCCCGGTTGACGCTTGCTTTGCCGAGGATCAGCTTCCGGCGGAGTGGGCCAAATACGCTGAGATCAACGCGAATTACTTCAAGAATCAGGCGGCTTAGTTGTAGGGGAGGGGCGGGAGCCCCTCCCCAGACACATCTCGCCTATGGCTCGCTGTTGAGTGTCTGGAGAGGGAGCTCCCGCCCCTCCCTGCTGATCGGTTTTGAGTCGCCTGGTAGCTGCTAGTACCCGTCGGGGTGGCGGGCGATGAAGGGGCCACTCGCTGCGGCTCTTAGGGATTTGTGCCAGCGGGGGCCGGTGCCGCTGGTGTTGCCTGCGGTGTCCCAGCGGAGGCCGGCTATTACTGCGTAGGCGTGGCCGCCGTTGGCGTAGACCGTGATCCAGCGGCCCCTGCCGGCGCTGCCCCAGGCGCTCGAGCGGAGCCGGAGGGCATCGGGGTGGTGATCAGGCTGCCGCCGTGGAGGGCGAAGCTGACCGCGCCGGAGCAGTCGTAGCCGGCGTCCCACCAGCGGCCGTGGCCGCCGCCGTAGATGTAGGGCTTGGTGCGGATCTTGTTTGCCGCCGCGATCACCTTTTTGACCGCGGGCGGTGCATCGGCCGGGCGGGATCGCCCGGCCGTTGACCAGGATCGCCTTGCCGGCAGGCGCGGTCGGTTCGGTTGTCGACGGCTTCCGGCGTCGGTCGAGGAGACCCCACCGCGGGGTTTCCGCCTGAGCCGGAGCCGCGAAGACGCGCGCGATCGCGACCATGGCCAGCACAGCTATGGAGATGCAAAGGGCGGGCGTTTTCCTGGCCGCCCGAGGGGCGTTCGTCATTCACTCCTCCTTCGTCGGCCGGCGGGGTTAGCTGTCGGGCTGGCGCTGAAGGAGCCTGCGCCCCCACCGAAAGGTGGGTTAGCCCCAGAAACCTGGGTCCCCCGCTCCCCGGCTCTTTTGAGCCGGGGATTAGGCGTTTGTGTGCAAATCCTAACGTTGGAGGATGGCGGAAGTTTCGGTGCCTGAGTGTGCGCTGCGTCACTCAGCGGATGCCGGGAGCGGCTACTGGACGACTGGCAGCGGCGTGCCGCTGACCGGCGGCGCTTCGGCCGGGCTCGGCGTCGACTGCAGCACCGGCAGCTCCTGCGGCGTCGCGGCGACGATCCCGCGGGCCGCCTGGCGGATCGCCTGCGAGGCGGGCGCGTCGGGGTCGTCGATGACCAGCGGCGAGCCGTTGTCGGCGTGCTCGCGCAGCGGCTCCGAGAGCGGCACCTTGCCGAGCAGCGGCACGTCGAGCTCGTCGGAGAGCAGCTGGCCGCCGCCCTCGCCGAAGATCGTGAAGCGCTCGCCGTCGGGCGTGGTGAAGCCGGACATGTTCTCGATCACGCCGAGGATCTCGAGGTCGAACTTCTTCGCCATCTCGGCGCCGCGCTGGGCGACCGACTGCGCCGCCGGCTGCGGCGTGGTGACGACGAGGAATTTGGCCTGCGGCAGCAGCTGGGCGAGGGTCATCGAGACGTCGCCGGTCCCCGGCGGCAGGTCGAGCAGCAGGTACTCGAGCTCTTCCCAGGCGACGTCCTCGAGGAACTGCTGGATCGCCTTGTGCAGCATCGGGCCGCGCCAGACGACCGCCGAGTTGTCCTCGACGAAGAAGCCGATCGACATCACCTTGACGCCGCTGGGCGAGTCCAGCGGCAGGATCTTGCGCTCGCGCGTTGACCTCCGGTTTGTGGTTGACGCCGAGCATGCGCGGGATCGAGTAGCCGTAGACGTCGCAGTCGAGCGCGCCCGGCGGAGTGGCCTTCGGCGGTCAGCGCCGCGGCCAGGTTGGCGGTCATCGTCGACTTGCCGACGCCGCCCTTGCCGGAGGAGACGCAGATCACGTTCTTCACCTTCGCCAGCGCGCCCTGCGGCAGCTTGTTGCGGCCGAGCGTCTGCTGCAGGTTGCCTTTCTCCTCGTCGGAGAGGACGTCGAAGCCGACGCGCGACGGCGGTCACGCCTTCGAGCTGGGAGACCTGCTGGGCGACGGCCTGTTCGAAGTGGGAGCGGATCGGGCAGCCGGCGGTGGTCAGCGAGACGACGACCTCGACCCGACCGTCCTCCTTGACCTCGATCGAGCGGACCATGCCCAGCTCGACGATCGAGCGCCGCAGCTCGGGGTCGATGACGGCGCGCAGCTTCTCGGTTATCTGGTCGTCGGTTGGAAGTGGCATTGACCCGATTCTCGCAAAGCCGCCGAGCCCGGAAGCCGTCGAGGGGGGAGAGATTCGGCGCCCCCGGCCCTTGGTCCCCAGTACGCAGTCGAGCGAAGGAGGACCGATGTCGGGCACGAGACTTGCAGTGGGAAGGACGGTGGCGTTGGGCGTTTTGCTGGCGCTGAGCGTGCTGCTGCTGGTCGCTTCGAAGGCGGAGGCGGCCAAGTACACGGTCGCCCAGTGCGGCTGGTACGTCGGCGCCGACGCCGACTGGGCCGACACCACCGGCGGCGCCAAGTTCCGCTCCGACGGCTACTGCGTCCCGCCCGCGGGCAGCGACCCCTTCGACGGCGTCCACCTGAAGAGCTTCACCCGCGAGGGCAGGGAACCGTCTCCGGCACCCGTTTCGCCCGCTGGCACTGGCAGGCGCCGCCGGGAACGGCCGGGATCACCGCCGTCCGCGGCACCTGGTGGCACGCTCTGCACGACGGTTTCGAGCAGCGGCTCGGCGGCGTCAACTGGCAGGGACAGTTCGAACCCCTCGCTCAGCGCCGCCACCACCGACACCGCGCTGCGCGAGTTCAGCATCGGTTTCAACTCGCCGATCCCGGGCTTCGAGGACCGACTTCTCTGCGCCCGAGGCCGAGGACAAGTGGTGCTCGCTGGACCAGGAGTCCTGGTCGGGGCTGCGGGCGCTGACGCTCACCGTCGAGGACGACATCCAGCCGGCGGCGCTTCTGACCGGCGGCGAATTGGTCGCCGGCGGCTGGCGCCGGGGGAACCAGCACGTGGTCGTCGGCGGGGTCGACGGCGGCTCGGGCATCCGTTTCGGCGAGACCTTCGTCGACGGCAGCCGGGTGACGATCAACGAGTACGACTGCGCCAAGGTCTCGGTCGGTGGCGAATGGCGGGCGACCCAGATGCGTCCCTGCAAGACCAACGAGTCCACCACCCACTGGGTCAACACCGCCACCCTCAGCGACGGCCCCCACACGGTCGTCCACTGCACCGCCGATTTCGCCGGCAACGGCGCCTGCACCGGCACCCACCAGTTCCTCGTCGACAACAACCCCCCGGCACACCCGCGAGCACTCGTGCTCGCCGGCGGCGAGGGATGGCGGCGCACCGACGATTTCGACCTCGCCTGGGAGAACCCGGACCAGGGGCCGGCAAGCCCGATCGGCGGAGCCGTGTGGCGGCTCTCCGGCGGGCTCGGCTTCGACACCGGCGTCAGGTTCGCCGTGGGCCGCAATCGGCGCACCCTCGACGACCTCAGTGTGCCCGGCGCCGGCTCCTACTCGCTTCAGCTCTGGCTTCGTGACGAGGCGGAGAACGAGGCGCCGCCCTCGGCGGTGACGGTGCCGCTGCGCTTCGACGACATCCGCCCCCAGCTGGCGTTCTCCACCGAGAGCGAAGAAGGGCGGGTGAAGGCGACGATTGCAGATGAACACTCGGGCGCTGCCTCCGGCCAGATCCTCTACCGGCCGGTCGACGCCGAGCGCTGGATCGAGCTGCCCACCAAGCTCGTTCCCGGCACGGGCGGCGCAGCTGACCTCCTCGCCCCGCTGCCGGACCTCGGCGTCGGGACGTTCGTCTTCCGCGCCGACGCAGCCGATGCCGCCGGCAACACCGCCTCGACCACGTTGCGCGCCGACGGCACCCAGATGGCAATCCGCCGGGTGCCGCCCCCGCCCGTGGCCAAGGCAAAGCCCCTGCCGAGGGCGAAGGCGAGGATCTTCGCCCGGCTCCGCGGCGGTCACGGCCGCGGTGACTTGCTCACCGTTCCCTTCGGGGCACCCGCCCTCCTCAGCGGCCGGCTGACCGACGCCGACGGCGCCGGCCTCGGCGACCGCCGGCTACGGATAATCGCCCGTCCCTCGCGGGGAGCGCTCCTGCCGAATTGGGTGGAAGCGGTGCGGACCGGGGAGCAGGGCGGGTTCGAGTTGCGCCTACCCCCGGGGCCGTCCCGCCGCGTGACCGTCGCCTTCGCCGGCGCCGAGGGCCTCGAGGAGGCGCAGCGAGCCGGGTTGGAGCTGCGCGTCCGATCGGGAGTCACGCTGCGGATCCTTCCAAGGCGGCTGCGCACCGGCCAAGCCGTGATTCTCAGCGGCAAGGTGAAGAGCGCGGGGGCGCCGATTCCACGCCGGGGCAAGCTCGTCGCCATCCAGTACCTGGAGGAGGCGACCCACCGCTGGCGGCCGGTCCTCGTCGCCCGCAGCGACCATCACGGCCGCTTCCGCGCCCATTATCGGTTCCGCTACGTCAGCGGGCGGGCGGCGATCCGGCTGCGGGCGACGGCGCTGGCGGAGGAGCACTGGCCGTATGCCCCCGGGTCCTCGCCCCCGGTCACGGTCCGCGTCCAGGGAAGCTAGGGTTCGGGCCATGTCGCAAGCGACCCTTCACACCAGCGCCGGGGCGATCGTGCTCGAGCTTCACGACGAGGACGCGCCGAAAACCGTCGAGAACTTCCGCAAGCTCTCGGCCGACGGGTTCTACGACCAGCTCGTCTTCCACCGGGTGATCCCGGACTTCATGATCCAGGGCGGCTGCCCGGAAGGCAGCGGCCGGGGCGGCCCCGGTTACACCTTCGAGGACGAGATCAACGACCACAAGATCGTGCGCGGCGCGCTGGCCATGGCAAATGCGGGGCCGAACACCAACGGCTCCCAGTTCTTCATCGTCACCACCGGCGCGGCGCCGTGGCTCGACGGCAAGCACACCGTCTTCGGCGAGGTGATCGACGGCATGGACGTGGTCGACTCGATCGAGTCGGTCCCGACCGACGCCGGCGACAAGCCGCTCGAGGCGCAGACGATCGAACGGGTCGAGCTCGACGAGGGCTAGCTCGCTTCGCGCCGCTGGCGGCGCTGACGCAGCGCCTCACCGGGTCGCCAGAGGCTGACCAGCCCCGCGACCAGGGTGACGAGGAAGATCTGGCCGAGCATCATCTCCAGGCCGGCGATCATCCGTCCCGGCTGGGCGGCGGGGACGAGGTTGCCGTATCCGGTCGTGGTCAGCGTCGTGTAGCTGAAGAAGATGAAGTCACTGCCGCTGGGATGGGCGACCTCTTCGAAGAACCGGCCGCCCTGGATGCGGTCGATCGTCCCGTAGGCGAAGGTGAAGAGGATCCCGAGGACGGTGTAGACGCTGATCGCGCCGAGGATGGTGCGGGAGCCGACCTCGGCGCTCGATACCACGCGCCACAGCACCGCCGCCATCGCCACCGCGAGGAGGCAGATCTGGATCAGCGAGGCGAGGTTGAGGAAGGTGCGGTCGTCGGTTGCGGCGGAAATCACCGCCAGGGCAACCGTCAGCGCTGATAGCCAGAGTGAGGCCCGGACGAACCGCGCCTTGACATGGGAGCTGGTCAGGGCGACAACCGAGGTGGTGCTGGTCGCCAGGACGAGCACGACGGCCGACCAGCCGTGGTTGCTCAGCAACGAGGTGAGCACATAGGTGATCAGGACCAGCGCCAGGACGAGCCCGAACGCGTCACGCATCCTCTCCACCCGCCCTCGCCAGACCTCCTCCCGGCCGCGGGCGCGCCTGTCGGCCTTCTCCATGGCTTGGTCGTTCGTCCGGCCGGGCCGCATTCCTGCCGCTGCACGGCGGGAAGCGGAGGGGGTGGGATTCGAACCCACGAGACCGCTTACGCGGCCTAACGGCTTTCAAGGCCGCCGCATTCAACCGCTCTGCCACCCCTCCCCGAGCGCTCAGACTTCCTCACTGATTGTATGCGGGCATGCGCCGGCTTCTCTTCCTCGCCTCGGCGATGATCTTTTTCGACGTCGCTTTCTTTGCGGCGATCGCGCCGCTCCTGCCGCAGTACGTCGACGAACTCGGTCTCACCAAGGCGGAAGCCGGAATTCTCTCGGCCGCCTACGCGGCGGGGACGTTGGCCGGTTCGCTGCCCGCGGGCTTCGTCGCCAGCCGGACGGGGCCGAAGCGCACGGTGGTCGCCGGCCTGCTCCTGCTCGGCTGCTCCAGCGTCGTCTTCGGTTTCGCCAACCAGATCCTCCTCCTCGACGGGGCTCGGTTCGTCCAGGGGATCGCCGGAGCGCTGATCTGGTCGGGGGCGCTGACCTGGCTGATCACCGCCGCGCCGGAGGAGAACCGCGGCTCGGTCATCGGCACCGCTTTGGGGACCGCGGTCGCCGGTGCCCTGCTCGGCCCGGCGCTCGGCGCAATCGCCGGTTCGATCGGGACCGAGATCGTCTTCAGCTCGGTCCTGGTGATCACGATCCTGCTTTCGATCGGCGCCTGGCGCCTGCCGGAGACCGCCGCGCCCGAAGAGCAGGACCTGAGCGAGGTGATGGCGACGCTGGTGAGCAGGCCGGTGCTCGAGGCGGCTGCCTTCGTCGCCGTTCCCTCGGTCATGTTCGGGGCGATCGAGGTGCTGGTGCCGCTGCGGATCGACTTCCTCGGCGGCAGCCACGGGGTGATCGCCGCCGGGTTCATCGCCGGCGCCGGCCTCGAGGCGATGCTGGCTCCGCTCGCCGGGCGCATGTCCGATCGGGTCGGCCGGCGGCTACCGTACGTGGTCGGTCTCTCGATCTGCGCCTTCGCGATGGTGGCCCTCGCGGTGGTGCCCTCTCTGGAGGAGGTGCTGGCCGGGCTGATCCTCACCTCGCTCGGGGCCGGCCTCTGCTTCGCTCCCGCCCTCACGCTCATCTCCGACGTCGCCGAGGAAAGCAACCTGCACCAAGGGTTTGCCGCCGGCCTCTCCAACATGGCTTGGGCCTCGGGACAGGTGATCGGCGGCATCGGCGGCGGCGTCGTCGCCAGCCTCACCGGCAACGCGGCGCCGAGCCTGGCGATATCGCTGCTGCTCGTCTTCACCGTCTTCTACGCCTTCCGGGCGCTGCAACCGAGCACAGACCCGCACGCCGCCGCGAGTTAAGTCGGGATTGGCGAAACCCCCGCGCCCGCCAGTCGCACACGCGGGTATCGCCAATCCGACTAGGGTCGGACGATGGCGAGGGGAGCCGGAGCGCGGTGACGGAGTGGGCCAACTGGGCCGGCGACCAGCGCTGCCGTCCGGCGCGGATCGTCCGGCCCGCGAATCGCGAGGAGCTGGCAGAGGCGATCGCCTCTGCCGCGGGAGCCGGCCAGAGGGTGCGCGTCGCCGGGCTCCGGTCACTCGTTCACCGAAGCGGCGCTGACCGAGGGGACGATGATCCGACATCGAGGCGCTGGCCGGGGTGATCGACGCCGATCCGCAGAGCCGGCCTGGTCAAGGTCGGCGGCGGGACGGTGCTCGCCGAGCTGAACGAGGAGCTCGCCCGGCTCGGGCTGGCGATGGAGAACCTCGGCGACATCGACCGCCAGACGATCTCCGGCGCGATTTCCACCGGCACCCACGGGACCGGCGCCCGGCTGCGCAACATCTCGGCCCAGGTCGAGGGGATGGAGCTGGTCCTCGCCGACGGCAGCGTCCGCCACCTCAGCGCGGCGACCAACCCGGAGCTGCTGCGGGCGGCGCGGGTCGGGGTCGGGGCGCTGGGCGCGATCGCGGCGGTGACCCTGCGCTGCGTCCCGGCATTCACCCTGCTGCGGGTCGACTCGCCGCACCCGCGCGAGAGGGTCCTCGACGCCTTCGACGAGCGGGCGGATGAGCATCGAGCACTTCGAGCTCTTCACCTTCCCCTACGACGACTCGGCGCTGGTGCTCGAGCGCAACCGCACCGCCGAGCCGCCGCGGCCACGCGGGCGCGCCGCCGCCTACCTCAACGACGTCGTCCTCGAGAACTGGGCCCTCGGGTTGCTGGCGGGAACCGGCAAGGCGCTGCCGAGGACGATCCCGGCGCTCTCGCGCCTCGCCGGCCGCCTCGCCTCGGGCAGCCGCACCAGCGACCGCAGCGACCGCGTCTTCGTCAACGAGCGGCGGGTGCGCTTCACCGAGATGGAGTACGGGGTTCCGCGCGAGCACGGGCCCGAGGCGGCGCGGCGGGTGATCGAGTGGGTGCGCTCGAACGAGTTCCCGGTCTTCTTCCCGATCGAGATGCGGGTCGCCGCCGGCGACGACGCCTTGCTCAGTCCCTCGCACGAACGCGACACCGCTTACGTCGCGGTGCACCAGTACCGGGGGATGGAGTGGCGCCCCTACTTCGAGGCGGTCGAGGCGATCATGGACGACTACGGCGGCCGCCCCCACTGGGGCAAGCGCCACTTCCAGACCGCCGCGACCCTGGCGCCGCGCTACCCGGCCTGGGAGGAGTTCCAGCGCGCCCGCGATACTGCTCGACCCCGGCCGCACCTTCGCCAACGAGTACACGGAGCGCGTCTTAGGGTCCTAGGCGAGCGAAAACCAAGCCCGGCAAGGACGCAGGGAGCGCCGTGTGCTTTGCACACAAGCGACCGAGGACGCCGCCGGGCGCAGGTTTGCAGCCGCCTAGAGGAAGGCCTTGCCGTCGCCGCGGTAGGTGGGGACCTCGTCGACGATCGCGTCGCCTTCGACGAGAAGGAGCGTGTCGAAGCGCTCGCAGAGCTCGCCGGCTTTGGCGTGGCGCAGGTAGACGCGGTCGCCGACGCCGAGGGAGCCGGCCGGCTTGCCGAGCAGCGGCGTCTGCACCTCGCCGGCGCCCTCCTCCTCGTCGAAGCGCAGACCCTCGGGCAGCCACGGGTCGGGCAGGCGACCGGGGTTGCCGGGACCGGAGGCGAGGTAGCCGCCGCCGAGCGCCGTCGCCACCCACTCCGAGGGCTTGCGCGTGACCGGGAGGGCGAAGGCTGCGGCCGGGGTGAGGCTGAAGCGGCTGTAGTGGTCGAAGAGGACCGGCGCGTAGAAGCCCGAGCCGGCGGTCACCTCGGTCACCGCCTCCTCCGCTGCGGTCAGTTCGAGGCTGCCGGTGCCGCCGCCGTTGACGACCTCCAGCTCGACGAACTCGCTCAGCGCGGTGACGATCGCCCCCCGCCGCTCGGCGATTTCCGAGGCCGAGCGCCGCTGCATGAAGCGGATCGCGGCGCCGCGCAGGCGATGGCCCGGGGGCAGGTCGCCGACCCCGGAGATCTGCCCCTCGTAAGCCATCAGCGCGTCGAGTTCGATCTGCGGCCGCTTCTCGATCTCCCGCGCCAGCGCCACCGCCTGCTCGACCGAGTGGATCGGCGAGCGCTTGGGGCCGATCTTGACCCGGCCGCCGAGCCACCACCAACTGGCGTCGACGTCGATGCAGACCCGCAGCGGCGCCGCTCCGGTTCCCAGCACCGACTCGATCATCTCCAGGTGCTCGACGCAGTCGACCATCACGATCGGCGCCCCCTCCGGGTTCGCCGCCGAGCGCAGCGCCAGCTCTTCGAGCGCGCCGACGTCGGCGGTCGGGTAGGCGAGCAGCAGGTCCTCGAACCCCTGCTCGGCGAGCCAGAGGGTCTCCGGCAGGGTGTAGGTCATCAGCCCCCGGAAGCGCGGGTCGCGAGCGAGGATCGCCTCCAGCAGGGCCCGGCAGCGGACCGACTTCGAGGCGACGCGGACGTTCTTGCCCTGAGACCGCTCGAGCATCGAAGCGGCGTTTCGCCCACATCGCCTCGAGGTCGACGAAGGCGAACGGCGCCTCGACCTCGGCGAAGACCCGCTCGTAGCGCTCGTGCGACTGGGGAAGGGCGGACACGGCGCCAGCCTATCCCCGCCGTAAGCGGTTAGTTCCTACAATCGAGGCAGCGCTAGGAGAGGTGGCCGAGTGGCTGAAGGCACTCGCCTGCTAAGCGAGTAGGGGGCGCAAGCTCTCTCGAGGGTTCGAATCCCTCCCTCTCCGCTGTGGCGCGGGCTCGGCTAGAGCTCGCGCAGCATCTTGGCAGCCGTCTCGATTTCTTCGCGTTTGACGGAGTCGTGCTCGGCCTCCTGCGGCTGTCCCACCGTGTCGATCAATTCCGCGCTCCGGGCTTCGAACTGCTCCGGGCTGATGTCGCCCGCCTCCAACTGCCGCAGCAGCACCGAGAGTTTCTCTGCGAAATCGCTCATTTGCTCCCCTTGATTCTTGCAGCCGACAGCGTGGCCTCGGTGACGCCTTGCTTTACCGCTTTGAGCTCGGCTTCGAGGTCGGTGATCTTGCGGTCCTTTTCGTCGACGAATCCCTCGAACTTGGCGACGTTTTCCTCCTTGACCGATTCTTTCTCGCTCTCCTCCCGCCGGAGGCCCATGCGGTCGGCGATCGAGGTCCAGGCGAATCCGATCAGCAGCGCCTGCAGGGCGTTGGTCGCCAGCAGCACGGCCAGGACCCCGCCGACGACGACGTAGATGGGGATCCCGAGCCACAGCACCTGCCGGTACTTGCGCGAAGCTTCGTCTTCCTTGGACTTGATCACCGCGCCCAGGTCCTCGGTCAGCTTCGTCGCTTCCTGGCGTCGTTCCGTACCGAGGTCGGTGCCGTTGCGGACGAATCCTTCCCGCGACGCGAGCATCTGATCACGGCGCTTGGTCAAGGCCGAGATCTCGACCTGGAGCGCCATGTACTCGGCCTTTCCGCCCATCGAGGGGAGATAGGAGCCGAGGAAGACGAAGATCAGGATCAGGGCGCCGATAGCGCCAAGTGCCGCCAAGCCGAGACCGGCTAACAGGTTGTCGGAGAAGCCCCCCTCGCTCGCCCAGGGAAAGAAGCCGGCCCAGATATCGGTCTGGCTGTTGTCGGCTGTGCCTTCTTCGCCTTCGCAATCGCACGCGTGTGCAGGGTCCACCTTTGTCTGTGCTTTTACCTCGGCCGTCTCTGCCTGCAGCTTTCGGCGCAGGGCTCCTCTCTGGGCTTTGAGGCGCTCGCGGTTCTTCTTGATCCGCGCTCGCTGCCGTTCCATGTGCTCGCGCTGCCGGTGCAGGCGCTTGGCCGCGGCGGCGTTCTGCTTCGCGGCCTTGCTGTCGGAGTTCTGGCCCGCGGAGGAGCCGGGGGCGGAGAGGAGGAAGCTGCATCCCAGAAGCGCCAGGACGAGGGCGAGCGATACCCGCCGGGCTTTGTCGGAGCTACGCACGGGGCCGAGCCTAGGAACCCGGCTCTCCCGTTTGTCCGGCCCGGCGACGATCTCTTAGGATTTTCCGAACGTTCAGTTGAGATCTGGGCAGTGAACCCTCCTGTTTGCAGGGTGCCGCGGGCCACCCAACCGTTCTCCGCCCGTACGGCTGCCTACCTCTACAGTCATCTCATGTCCCGCGAGAGCGCAGCCGCGGATGCCCACCTCGGGCGCCGTACCAAGATCATCGCCACGGTCGGCCCGGCGAGCTGGGAGCCGGCCGTGCTCGAGCGGCTGGTCGCGGCGGGGGCCGACGTCTTCCGCCTCAACTTCTCGCACGCCGGGCCCGAGCGGCAGGCGGAGACGATCGCCGACATCCGCGCCGCGGCCGAGCGGGTCGGGCGCGAGGTGGCGATCCTCGGCGATCTGCCGGGGCCGAAGCTGCGGATCGGCTCGCTGCGCGGCGACGTCGCCGAGCTCGAGACCGGAATGCACGTGACCCTCACCCCGGACGAGGTCGAGGGGGACGGCGACACGATCCCGGTGCAGTGGTCGGGCGTCTCCGATCTGCGCCAGGACCAACTCGTCTACCTCGCCGACGGCGCAATCCGGCTGCGGGTCGGCGACAAGCAGAGCGAGGGTGTCGGCGCCGAGGTCGAGGTCGGCGGCACCCTCTCCTCCCACAAGGGGATGAACATCCCCGGCGGCGTCGACCTGCCGGCGACGACCGGGACCGACCTCGACTGGGTCGAGTTCGCGGTCAGGAACGGCATCGACCTGCTCGCCGTCTCCTTCGTCTCCACCGCCGCCGACCTGGAGCCGGTCGCCGCACGGCTGAAGGAGCTCGGCTCCCGCATCCCCCTGGTCGCCAAGATCGAGAAGCAGGAGGCGGCCGAGCACGCCGAGGAGATCGTCCGCGTCGCCAACGGCGGGATCATGGTCGCCCGCGGCGACCTCGGGATCGAAATCCCGCTGGAGCGGATGCCGGTCGAGCAGAAGCGGCTGATCCGCCTCGCCGGCCAACGCTCGAAACCGGCGATCACGGCCACCCAGATGCTGGCCTCGATGGTGCACGCGCGGCGCCCGACCCGGGCCGAGGTGACCGACGTCGCCAACGCGATCTACGACGGCACCGACGCGGTGATGCTCTCCGAGGAGACCGCGGTCGGCCAGAACCCGGTCGAGGCGGTGGAAGTGATGGACCGGATCGCCCGCGCCACCGAGCCCGACCTGCCCTATGGCGAGTGGCTCTTCACCCGCACCGACCAGGCGACCCAGGACGTCGCCGACTCGGTCGCCCAGGGCGCCGTCGGCGCCGTCTACCGGCTCGGCCTCAAGGCGCTGGTGGTGCCGACCAACAGCGGCCGCACCGCGCGCCTCGTCTCCGCCCACCGGCCCGACGTGCCGGTGCTCGCCGTCTCCCCTTATATAGAGACGGTGCGCCGGGTCAGCCTGCTATTCGGCGTCACCGCCGTGCAGAGCGACTTCGGGACCGAGCTGCGCAGCCTGCTCGGCCACTGCGCCGGTCTTGCCGCCGAGCACGGGATCGCCGAGCCGGGTGACGCTGGTCGCGATCACCGCCGGCCTCGACGGGCAGGAACTGGGCACGAACCTGTTCGAGGTCCATAGGGTGCCGGAGCTATGAACCCGAACCCGGCGGCGAGACTGGAGCGCGACGGCGGCCTGGCGGTCATCACCCTCGACAGCCCGCCGCTCAACCTCTTCGACCAGCGGATGATGAGCGACCTGCGGGCGGCGGTCGACGAGGTCGCCGCGACGCCGCCGCGGGCACTGCTGATCCGCGCCGAGGGTCGGGCCGTCTCCGGCGGGGTCGACGTCCACGTCTTCGCCGGGTTGACCCCAGAGCAGGGGAGCGCGCTATGGACCGAGCTGCTGGAGATGATCGACAAGGTCGAAACGCTGCCGGCCCCGGTCGTCTTCGCCGCCCACGCGCTGACCCTGACCGCCGCCTTCGAGCTGGCGCTCGCCTGCGACCTGATCGTCGCCTCGCCGAAGGCGAAGTTCGGTCTGGTCGAGAAAGTGGTCGGGCTGACGCCCTCGATGGGCGGGACGCAGCGACTCGCCGAGCGCGCCGGTAGCGGCCGCGCCCGTCACTTCGTCATCTCCGGGGGGATCTTCGGCGCCGAGGAGATGGAGCGCTGGGGCGTCGTCAACCTGCTCTTCGAGGACCATGACTTCGAGGCGGCCTCGCGCAAGCTGGCGCAGGAGCTGGCCGACGGCCCGACCAAGGCGCACGCGATGACCAAGCACATCCTCCGCCGCTTCCGCGCAGGCGGGATCCCGGCCGCGGACGAGGCGGTGCGGACCGAAGCCGCCGAGCTCTTCGCGACCGAGGACCTGCAGAACGCCGTCCGCACCTTCCTCGAGCACGGCGGCCCCGGCCACGCCGAGTTCCACGGCCGCTGAGCCCTGGATAAGGTTCCGCCGATGCCAGGGGTTCCCGGAATGCCGAACGTCGACTTCGACGCGATCGCCAAGGGGCTGGCGATGGCCGTGCCCTTCGCCGCGCACCTCGGCCTCGAGATCACCGAGGTCAGCGCCGGCGAGGCGACCGTGGTCCTGCCGCGCCGGCCCGAGCTCAACAACCACGTCGGCTCCCAGCATGCCGGCGCCCTCTTCACCGCCGCCGAGACGGCGTCCGGGGCCGCCTTCGTCGGCGCCTTCGCGGTCCGCATGGGCGACGTCACGCCACTCGCCAAGTCGGCCGAGATCGACTACGAAAAGATCGCCCACGGGGCGATCACGGCGAAGGCCACGCTCGGCATCGACGCCGCCGCGGCGCTCGCGACGCTCGACGAGGAGGGCAAGGTCGAGTTCCCCTGCGAAGTCGAGCTGACCGACAGGGACGGCCGGCGGGTCGCCACCGCGACCGTCCACTGGCACGTGCGGCTCAAAGGCTGAAGCGCTCGGCCCTCAAGCGATAAGCCGTTCCGCCGGCAGGCGCCGCGTCGACCAGAAGGACGCGAGGACGAGCAGGGCGGCGACGAGGAAGGCGAGCTTCAGCGCTTCCAGCTGGGCGTCTTCGTAGTGGGAGACGAGTGCGTCGGTTTCCCGCGGGGGGATGTGTTCGTCCTCGGCTGCTTCGCGGACTTCGTCGGAGGCCACGAAGCTGCCACCGGCGCTGAGCTGCACCTCGACCTGCTGTTCGACCCGATCGGAGACCTGCGGGTCGTCGGCGATGTTGGCGGTGAAGGCGGTGGCGAGGCCGGTGATCACGATCGCCCCCAGCAGCGCCGTGCCGAGCGAGGAGCCGAGCTGCTGGGCGGTGTTCTGGAGGCCGCCGGCTTCGCTTCGCTGCTCGTCGCCGATCGCCGACTGGACGACGTTGCCTAGCTGCGAGACGACCAGCCCCATGCCGACGCCGAGCACGCCCATCGCGATCAGGAACGGGGTGTTGTCGAGTTCCGGCTCGATCGTCCCCATCAGCAGCAGGGAGGCGACGAAGACGAGGGCGAGGCCGACGCGGACCAGCAGCCTCGGTGCGAAGCGCGAGGCCAGCGCCGAGCCGACGAGGGCGCTGACGAAGAGGCCGACCGAGGTCGGCAGCATGCGGATCCCGGTTTCCAGCGCATCCAGGCCCTGGACGATCTGCAGGTAGAGCGGGATCGTGAAGAAGATCCCCATCAGGACGAGGTTCTGGGCGAGGAGCATCGAGACGCCGCCTCGTAGCGGCGGGATCTTCAGCAGATCGAGATGCAGCAGCGGTTCTTCGCCGCGGGCCTCGCGGCGGCGCTCCCAGGAGACGAAGCCGGCGAGGAGCAGGCCGGCGGCGGCGAGGACGAACGGCGTCAGCGAGAAGCCGAAGGGGGTGATCGGCGAGTTGTGCGGGCGGAGCCAGCCCCAGTTGCTCGCCTGCAGGACGCCGAAGACGAGGACCGCGAGGCCGGAGGCGGAGAGGACGCTGCCGACCCAGTCGAGGCTCGGCTTGCCCGGCGCGCGCTCGGGCTCGGCCATCAGGCGGGTGCCGATGAGGATGCCGGCCGCGACGACGACCTCGCCGACGAAGACGTAGCGCCAGCTGAAGTCGGTGGTGACCCAGCCGCCGAGGATCGGGCCGACGGCGATCCCGGCCCCGGCGACGCCGCCGAGGACGCCGTAGGCGACCGCGCGGTCGCTGCCGCGGTAGGAGCCGGCGACCAGCGCGACCATCGCCGGCAGGACCATCGCGGCGCCGATCCCCTCGAGGATCGACCAGCCGAGCATCAGCGAGGGGACGCTCCAGGAGGCGGCCGTCAGCCCGGAGCCGATCGCGTAGATGACGAGCCCGATCGCGAAGATGCGGCGGCGGCCGAAGATGTCGCCGAGCTTGCCGCCGGTCAGCATCAGCCCGGCCATCACCAGCGCGTAGAGCGCGATCACCGACTGGATCGTCGTCACCGTGGTGTCGAAGTCTTCGACCAGCTGGCTGATCGCGACGTTCATCACCGCCTGATCGAGGACCATCAGGAACTGCGCCGCCGCCAGGACCCCGAGTACCGCCCACTTGGTCACGGTCGCAGCCTATGCGCTTGGGGTGGGGGATAGGGTTTGGATCGATGGACTCGACCGCTTCCGCCCCGGCGTCCGCCTCGAGCTCGTCCGCTCCGCCGCAGGCGAAACTCGTCCTCACGGCGCTGATCGCCGTCGCCGCGGTCGCCAACCTCAACCTCGCCGTCGCCAACGTCGCCCTGCCGGACATCGGCAAGGCCTTCGACGCCAGTCAGACGGGGCTCGACCTCGTCGCCGTCGGCTACTCGCTCGGGCTCGCCGCCTCGGTCCTCTACCTCGGCGCTCTCGGCGACGCCCACGGCCGCAAGCAGATGCTGCTGGCGGGTACGGCGCTGGCGATCCCGGCCTCGCTCCTCGCCGGCTTCGCGCCCTCGATCACGGTCCTCTTCTTCGCCCGCCTCCTCGGCGGACTCGCCGCGGGGATGGCCTTCCCGACCACGCTGGCGCTGATCACCGCGCTGTGGAGCGGGCCCGAGCGGACCAGGTCGATCGCCCTGTGGTCGGCGCTGGGAGGAGGGATCTCGGCCCTCGGGCCGCTGGTCTCCGGCGCGCTGTTGGAGCACTTCGACTGGGACTCGGTCTTCTTCGTCACCCTGCCGCTCGCCGTCGCCGCCCTCTACCTCGCCTGGCGCTTCGTCCCCGCCCACGTCAACGAGACCTCCGCCCGGGTCGACAACCTCGGCGGCATCCTCTCGGTGCTGATGGTCGCGGCCCTGGTCCTGGCGATCAACTTCGCGCCGGTCCCGGGGGCGGGCGCGGCGGCCGCCGGGCTCGGGATCGTCGCCCTCGCCGCGATCGTCGCCTTCGTCCTGCGGCAGCGCCGCGCGCCCTCGCCGCTCTTCGACCTCGAGGTCGCCGGCCGGCGGATCTTCTGGGTCGCCGCCTGCGCCGGGATCATCGTCTTCGGCTCGCTGATGGCAGCGATGTTCATCGGCCAGCAGTACCTGCAGAACGTGCTCGAGTACTCGACCCTCGACGCCGGCCTGGCGATCATCCCGGCGGCGGTGGCGATGGTCGTCGTTGCGCCCCGCTCGGCGAAGCTGGTCGAGGCGCGCGGCGCCCGCTTCACCCTCCTGCTGGGCTACGTCTTCTGCCTCGCCGGCTTCCTGGTGATGCTGCTGCTCTGGGACGAGAACGCCCAGTACTGGCACGTCGGCCTCGGCTACGTGCTGATCGGCATCGGCGTCGGCTTCGCCGGCACCCCGGCTTCGCACTCCCTGACCGCCTCGGTGCCGGTGCGCCGGGCGGGGATGGCCTCGGCGACCGCCGACCTGCAGCGCGACCTCGGCGGCGCGATCATGCAGTCGATCCTCGGCGCCCTGCTCACCGCCGGCTACGCAGCGGCGGCGGCTTCGGCGGTCGCGACGGCGCCCCACTCGGTCTCGACCAGCGTTGAAAGCGAGCTGACGAAGTCCTTCTCCAGTGCCGCGGCGGTGGCCGAACAGCACCCGGGCTACGCCGAATCGATTATCGAAGGGGCCCGGGGCGCCTTCCTGCAGGGGGACGCCTGGGCCTACGTGGCGGGGATCGTCGCGATCGCCCTCGGCGCCCTCCTCGTCGCCACCCGCTTCCCCGACAAGGAGGGCGAGGAGAAGCTGCTTGCCGCCTACGCGGCGGAGGATTCGACTGCGCAAACCGGGTAGCAGTGCCCTCGTAAACCCGAATGAAGGGAGCGAGGACCATGGCGACGAGGAACGGCAGCGCCGAGTGGAAGGGCGATCTCAAAGGAGGCAGCGGCACGGTCAGGGTGGGCGAGGGCGTCTTCGAGGGCAACTACTCCTTCAGCTCCCGCTTCGAGGAGGGCGAGGGGACCAACCCCGAGGAGCTGATCGGCGCCGCGCACGCCGGCTGCTTCGCGATGGCCCTCAGCCTCGTCCTCACCGAAGCCGAGCACCCGCCCGAGGCGATCAAAGCGAAGGCCCGGGTCCACCTCCGCATCCTCGACGGCCTCCCGACCATCGCCAAGATCGACCTCGACGTAGCGGGTTCGGTCCCCGGCCTCGACGAGGACGCCTTCCGCTCCTACGCCGAGAAAGCCAAGGACGGTTGCGTCGTCTCCCGCGCCCTGGCCGGAGTGCCCGAGATCACCCTCGACGCCCGGCTCGCCCAAAACCAAGCCTGATCCAGCTAGAACCAGAGCCCATCCTTTAAGCTCGTCCCTCGCCGGCACCACCCGGCCCCTCGCGCCCGTAGCTCAGCTGGATAGAGCGTCGGTCTACGAAACCGAAGGTCACAGGTTCAAATCCTGTCGGGCGCGTTCGTCGTCCGCGCAGTGTCGGGGACCGAACTGCGGAACGACGCAGGCCGCCTGCCTTCAAGAACCGAGGACGAACCTTGCCCGCTCAACCTTGAGCATCTCGTAGGGACTCATGCACTTGATTCCAAGCTCGATACAGGCATTTGGGATCTTGATCTTCTTCGATGAGTTGGCGGGAACCTCATGCGTAACGACGGTGAAGTTATGGGCGTGGGCATGAGCTACGAGGTAGTAGTCACCGACTTGGAGGAAGGTAGTCACCGCTGCGGGGTCATAGCCCGCTTCGGCTGCCCAGTTGGTAGTGGGTCAGTTTGAACCGCCGCCTCAGGCCGGGTCAGACGCTGCCCGCGAGGAAGTTGTGCTTCGCCCACTCGACCAACCCGATTCCTTCGTAGCGCGCGAGATTCGGGGATGGCTTGATGTGCAGCGTTTCCGCTCCGTTGCCCGTGTCTACATTGACTATGAGTAGCGCCGCCGTGATCTCAGCCGCCTCGCCGTAGTTGGCTTCGAGCAGCTCCATTACCTCGGCGGCCATACGACCGACCACGCCCTCATCGGTTGCCATCGCGTCCTCCTTGCCGTAATCCTTGTGGTCCTGCGCCAGCCTAAACGGCTACTTGCTCCCTGCCTATCGAACGGGGCCCCGTTGTCGAGATCAGAGGTTTCCTATGGGGAACAGATCGTCAAGGATCAGCCAGTGGCCTACTGGCTCTCTTCAGACCCGAGCTTTGCCCAACTCCCAATGCTGGCCGATCTCGGCGGCAGTGAGCCCACGTTCATAGACGGCAATGTCGGCCGCGAATCCAACGGCACTCTTCATGGCCGCGCACGTCGAAAGGGTCGCGTCGGCAGGGGCGGCGTCCCATTCGTCTAGCGGCTCGCCGTTGAAGTAAAGGATGGCCGCAGGTCCTTCCTTCGCCAGGACTAGATAGATCCAAGCCTCGTGCATCGCTGCGGTCTCAATGGGGGCGATCCGATCCACTCCGCCGATTCGGTAGCCACAGCGGCCGTCTACCCCCTGAGCGATATGCCAGTCCCCGTTTTCAGCCTCGATCAGCGGCCCGGCTCCCTCAAGCCAGATGAACCATCCCTCGATAGTCCAATCGGTATTGGGGATCGTGATCGGCAGCGATACATACTCGCCCTCGGCGAAGTACCGCCCGGAGTTCTTGAACTCGTCAGACACCATCGGGAATCTAGTCGCTCAATCGAGCAGCGCCGCAATCTCTTCTAGCGACCAGATGTGATCAGCAACCCCCGCCGCCATCGCAGGCGTGCGCGGATACCGCTCCTTCAGCGTCCGGTGCGGGCGCGCGAAGTTGTAGTGCATGAAATGCAGAGAGACTGCGTGGGCGAGGTTCTCCACCTTGCGGCTGAAGCCGTTCGTGAGCCGCGTGAAGCGACGCATCCCCATACGCATGGTCAGGTTCTGCCGCTCCACGTAGCTGGTTGAGATTCGATCCGGGTCGGGGTCGCCCTTCATCGCTCGGCGCTTGGTTCCAGTGCAGACCGGCGGGCTGTATTTGCCGCCCTGGTTGGGGTCCGAGGCGTAGTTCTTCTGGATGACCGCCCAGTCCACGTCGACCCCGAACGCCTGCCGCACCGAGGATTCGTACATCGGGTGCCCATCAGTCGAAAGCTGGATGCGCTCCGCCATCCGACCCGCCAGGTCTTCGAGGAAGTAGGTCGCGTCGTACATGGTCCTCTCGCCGACCAGCCAACTCGGGACCAGCTTCGTGTCGGCGCAGATCGCGGTAAAGGTCCACACGTCCCCGTAGCCCGGGGTGCCCTTGTATTCCTCCGGGACGTTCTTGGCCTTGGCGTAGCAGTAGCTCCAAATCTCGTCGGCCTCGATCACCGAGCAGGGGAGGTTTTGAAAGACGCCGTCCTGGTACTCGGCGCAGACTTCCCCGAGATCGGCCAGCAGTTTCGTGATCGTGTTCTTGGCCGCTCCGGTCATCCGCACCGTGGCGCGGATGCTGTTGCCCTCGACCAGGCAGCCGATGATCTGGGCGCGCTTCTCGGTGCTTAGCCTGTTCATACTGACTATTTTGCTTGAGCGACCGGACGGAAAATCCCAGGAGATAGCTCTCCGTCCGATCCCGTGAGATACTGACCCAAGTCAGCGCAGGCCCGCGTGGGCTGAAGGAGGGTTCACACATATGAAAGATCCGAATCCGCAAGCAATCCTGCTTCGCCTTGGAGGCGGTGCAGCTCCTGCTGCTCCGGCTCAGGCCGGCGAGTCAGAGCCTGCACACCCTCAGATGATTTTCTTCCCGATTTCTGGGGCCACCGCCCCGCTGAAGCAGAACTAGCCGCGTGCCGAGCTGGAACGACCTCCTAACCGAGGTTCAGGCTGCCGGAAGCACGCACGATCTTGTTCGCCGTAAATATCTGAAAGCGCTCAGCAGCAAGACGGGACGCAACACCATTGTCTACTACTCGGGGTGGCTCGACAAGGGAGCAATGGTCGAGCAGTATCCAGAACCCTTCCTCGTCAACGACGGAGACAAGAACTCGTTCATGTCCGTCATTCACGGGCTGGATCGGAGCAAGGGTCTTGACCTCGTTCTGCATACGCCAGGCGGGGATATTGCGGCTGCCGAGTCTCTGGTCCGCTACCTGCGGTCCATGTTCGGCACCGACGTACGCGCCGTTGTTCCCCAGCTCGCGATGTCGGCCGGGACGATGATCGCCTGCTCGTGCAAGCAAATCGTGATGGGCCTGCATTCAAGTCTCGGCCCTATCGACCCTCAGCTTGGAGGGCGCCCAGCTCATGGAATCGTTCAGGAGTTCAAGCGGGCGACCGTTGACATTGAAACGAAACCCGCGACGGCCCCTCTCTGGCAGCAGATCATCGGCAAGTATCCACCCACCCTGATCGGCGAGTGCGAAAAGGCCATCAAATGGTCTGAGACCGTGGTCCAAGAATGGCTTGAAACGGGCATGTTCAAAGGGAGTCCGAAAGCCAAAGAAAAGGCCGAACAAGTAGTTCAGGAGCTAGGAGACCCGCTATTGACCTTGTCTCATGCTCGACACATCGACTTCGAGGCTGCCAAGAAGGTGGGGCTGAAGGTCCAGGCTCTAGAGAAAGACGACAAAGAACAAAATGCGTTTCTCACCGCCCATCATGCCTGCATGTTGACGATGTCAGCCACCGTGGCGGTGAAGCTAGTTGAGAATCAGAATGGCGTCGCGGTGGTTCAGAACGCGAGCTTTGGAGCCGCCTAGCCTTTTCTCCAGCGGGCATTCGCCGCTGCCCGCGCTATTTCCGAGCGCCGTTCAGGGGTCAGGCGCTTGGCTCGCTCAGTGCCACCCTTGCGCCCTCCGACGCGGCCAGCGCTAGCTTGCTGGCTTTCGACCTCCTGCGGCGTCTCGTCGGTCGCCTCGCCGACGATGGCGGCGGCGAGGCGGTTGAGATCAGCGGGCTTCTTTGACTGCTTCGCCATTGCTCAGAGCGTAGCGGGGGTGGAAGGCGTCACGGGAGTCGCAGCCGCTCAAGGGCGGCGACGGGTTTGGTCGGCCGCACTGCCGAGCCGTAGCTTTCGAGCAGGCCGAGCTTGATCAACTCCAAGACTGCCCGCGTCAGCGCCCCACTGCCGCCAATCTCGCGCGCCAGTTCGGGGATCGTGCGCCAATGGGGATAAACCTCCAGCGCCAGGGACATGACCGCTCGCTGGAGGGGGATGCGGTGGGCAGGCCAGTGCTGGGGTCGCCTGTGGTGTTTCGGCCTCCTCGCCACTCACTCAATCCCGTAGAGCAGATCGCGGACCTGGACCCCGAGGGCATCAGCGAGCCTCACGACGTAATCCAGCCGGGGGCACCGCTCGCCAAGCTCCCAGCGAGCCACGTCGGACTGCCTCTTTGCGATGCGATGGGCAAGCTGCTTCTGAGAAAGCCCCTCCCAGTCTCGAGCCTCGGCGAGGTTGCGGCCGAACTGCGCCGCTACGGCCTGCGTGGTCAAAGCTCCCACCCCCTCACGTAGACCGCTGCCGGGGTCGGCAGGACGCACTCGCCCTGGCGGTGGAGCAGACCGACCTTGACCAGTTCCCTCACTGCCCGTTCCACTGCGTCTCGACAGCCGACTTCCCTGATCAGATCGCACAGCCGCAGGATCGTCGGCTGGGCGGCGAGGATGCGCCTTAGAACCGCCTGCTCGTAAAGATCGTCGTCTTCGTACGGCGCTGAAATACCCTGTGCCTGCATCGGAAGGTTCCGCCTTTCGGTGCCAGGCGGGGGGCTGTTCCACCAGCGCCCCCGCCGCTATTTCGTCGGGACGGGGGAACCTAGCTGTAGTTCCTAAGCACGTTGTTCATCCGGACCTCCTTGGAGGTTGGCGGTGTCGAAGCCCCAGCAACAAGGAGGAACCGGATGAAGCTCCACGCTAACGCGCCCCTCGGCCCGAAGGGACGCAAGCGCCTGGTCGTGCGCGTGCTCGAGGAGGGCTTCGCGCTCACGGAGGCGGCCGAGGCCGCCGGAGTGAGCGCGAGGACCGCCGGCAAATGGGTCAGGCGCTACCGGGACGAGGGCGAGGCCGGCCTGCTCGATCGCAGCTCCGCCCCCAGGCGCGTCCACAACGCCACCGCGCCGGAGCGGGTCGAGGCGATCGCCGCCCTGCGGCGGGTGCGGTTGACCGGCCCGGAGATCGCCGAGACCCTGGAGATGGCCACCTCGACCGTCTCAGCGGTTTTGAAGCGGATCGGCCTCGGCAGGCTCTCCCGCCTGGAGCCGGCGGAGCCGGTCCGCCGCTATGAGCGCTCTCGGCCCGGCGAGCTGATCCACATCGACGTCAAGAAGCTCGGCCGGATCGAGGGGGGCGCCGGCCATCGAGTGACCGGCAAGAGGCACTACAACCCCAAGCGGGGCCCTCGTGGGCACGAAAAGCGGACGGTCGGCTGGGAGCGGGTCCACGTCTGCGTCGACGACGCCACCCGCCTCGCCTACGTCGAGGTCTTACCCGACGAGAAGACCAGGACCGTCGTCGGCTTCCTGCGCCGGGCCGTCGCCTATTACCGCTCCCACGGAGTCGCGGTCGAGGGCCTGATGACAGACAACGGTCCCGCCTATTGCTCCGCCGCCCACGCCCTCGCCTGCAGGGCGATGGGAATCAAGCACCTCCGCACCCGGCCCTACCGGCCCCAGACCAACGGCAAGGCCGAGCGCTTCATCCGCACGATGCTCCGTGAGTGGGCATACGCCGCCGTCTACGGCTCCTCGCCAGAGAGGGTCGCGGCCCTCTCTGGCTGGCTGGAGCGCTACAACTACAGGCGACGACACGGCGCCCTCGGCCACCGGCCGCCGATTCAGCGGCTACGGGAGCTCACCGGGAACAACGTGACTGGCATCTACACCTAGTGGCAGATCAAGGCGCTATGGGCGCGAATTCAAACTGACCCACTACCGCCCAGTTGCTAACGGCTTGGAGGCTAGGGACGACCGCTTCATTGGGCTTGACGAAGAAGTCTGGACGAGCCTCTGCCCATTCGGAAAGAGGATCAGCACCCGCCTTCAGCTCATCGAGAACTTTCTCGACGCTGAAAACCGTTTCGGCTTCATGCTGCTTGACGAGCCATTCCCAGAAAGCAGGACAGAAGTCGAACCCGTAGTGAAGGTTCTTAGCCTGGATGAAGACGTTGGCGTCGAGGAGGTACATCAAGTGACTCCCAAGCGGTCGCCTAGCTCGGCAAACGTCTCGTGCTTTCGGATTCCCAGGAGCTGGAACGCATCGCGATGCAAGGTCCGGCCTTCAAGCGTGTCAACGACTATCGCGCGAGCAAAACGCTTGCTGGCTCGAACCGGCTGCGTCTTGTAGAAGTCGCCGCCGGTCGAGCGTTTCTTCTCTCCGATTCGAGAGATCTCCGCTGCAAATGCCTTTCGATATTTCTCCCAGCTGAGATAGCCGGCGTCAAAGACTCGTCGCAGCACGACAAGGGTGCTGACGCGATACAGCCGGGCAAGGCGGGTGACCTCCTCACCAAGTGGAACGTCCTCCGAGTACTGCGCTCGTAGAGCGTCCATCGGCACAAGGAGCTCGGCTGCAACCGCGTTGCACCAGCGCTCAACCTCTTGGTTGGGTTTTATGTCCAGGCGAAGATTGGAAAGCGCTGGTGCGCCAAGCCATACATGGGCAAGCTCATGTGCCAGCGTGAAGATCTGGGCAGCCTTGCTATCTGCTCCGTTGATGAACACAATGGGGGCCAGGCTGTCAACGAGGGCAAATCCTCGGAACTCTTCAGGGTCCAGCTTTCGGTGGGTATTGCTCCCAACGACGCCATTGATCATCACTAGAACGCCTGCATCCTCAGCGCGTTCTGCAAACTCCCGAAGCGCCTCCGACCAGCTCGACATTTCACGGCGGGAGTCGAGGTCAAAGTTCAACTGCCCCTGCATTTTCTTGGCGGCTTTAGCGACATCCACTTGGAGATCAAGCGAACCAACGGAGGAGAGGGGCTCTCCTCCAATGGACTGCATGTAGCTGCGATACCACTCCTGGCGTTGCTCGCAGAGGAAGATCGTGTCCAGCAGATTCGGGCTTGGGCGCGACGATCCGCCTTTGGGAATCGTGCGAAAGTCGGGCACCGGCAAGCGCTCATCGGGTGGCTCTCTTAGCAGCAGGAATCCAAAGGGCGTATGGGTTGCCCTCGCAAACTTCTCTAGCTGCTTAAGGGTCGGCCTGGTCTCTCCGCTAGTCCAGGCCTCAAGCTTCGGAAACTTCTCCCCAAGATCCTGCGGATCGACACCGGAGCGCTCAGAGGCCCACGTCAGTAGGCCAGGCGAGACCTCGACTCGGGTCGCCATGATCGCCGGATTATGCCGACCCCAAGGGTCGGCCCACTTGAGTGCTGATTTGCCTTGGCGCCATCATCTGAGACTAGATGCCCATGAACGTCCGGTCCCCGCGTGTTCGCCGGAAGATGCGGATCGCCTCTATGGATTTGACCTGACCTAATGAGATTCCCGCGAGCGGCGGACCGCTGCCGCGACATCGGGCATGGGTTCGCCTGACGCCATCTCTCCCCAACCTGGGGGGAGAGGGACCGT
This sequence comes from uncultured Actinomycetes bacterium, assembly GCA_963812845.1. Classification (GTDB taxonomy): domain Bacteria; phylum Actinomycetota; class Thermoleophilia; order Solirubrobacterales; family 70-9; genus VAYN01. The sequence goes on from CAWEWQ010000001.1 coordinate 643,813, forward strand.
CTCAGATCTACTGCCCTCGTTGATCGCGCGAGCCTCAGAGTGGCGCGCCTCCTGGAGCGCAGCAACCCAGTTTGGGGCCAAAGTTCCGTCCCCCAACCTCTTCCAGCTCTCCGGCAGTTCTGCCATCTCGGGCTCGCCGCTGTCTTCCGCCGGGATCACCTGAGTTAAGCTAGCACCCGTGCGGGATGTTTTGTCTGAGAATGACTTGGCGGCAACCAAGAGCATTGCTGCCGCCTACGGGGGACACAACGTGCGGGCTCTCAGATCGACCGGTCGTCCCCTTGTCCTTGTGGCCATGGAGCGAGGGCGGACCCTCTTCGACCTGGTGGCCTTGGAGGAGGACTTGAGCGAGGCGCTTGGCAAGAAGGTCAATGTCTTGACCGAGGCGAGCCTTTCTCCGTACCTACGGAACTCGGTTTTGGCCGACGCTGAAAAGCTCTAGGCGCGTTGCCGCTGCAATGGATCGGGCCGGGGAGGCTTTAATCGAAGAGGCGGAGCGGCGACTCAGGGCTGCCGCTCCGGACGCCGACCTAATTCTCTTCGGCTCGCGGGCCAGGGGCGAGTCGCGTCCGGATAGCGATTTGGATCTGCTCATCATCGAGCCCGACTTCGACCGGCGCGGAGTGGAGTACGGACGACTCCGCAAGGAGTTGAGGGGGCTCGGCGTGGCAGTTGATCTGGTGATCTATCGGAGGCGGGAGGCCGACCAATGGCGCGATGTTCCCGGCAGCTTCCTTCACCGAATCCTCGGCGAAGGTTGCGTCCTCGCCCGATATTCGCCTTGATTCCCGGTCGCGGGTCGCATTGCGGTCGCATCGCAGCCGCGATGCCGCATCGTTAAGCCACGCTCTCCCGTCCTACGAAACCGAAGGTCACAGGTTCAAATCCTCTCGGGCGCGTTCACTTCGGCTTGGTGTCACCGAGAGCGGCTTCGGTTTATGCCGCCGCGGGTACAGCGGAGAGGGGCGCCGGCCCCGGTCCCAGCGGCTTTTTACCGACACTTCTGTGCCGGTTCCCGCTCGGGTACACGACCAACCGCCATCTGGCGGCGCGGCGTCGGGGCCGGCGATACCCCACCTCGCCGGCGGGGACGATCGAGTCGTCGCTCAGCTCAGGTCTTGCGCTCGAGGTCAGCCACCTCTTCGGCCTTCTCGTCGGCCTTGTTCTGGGCGTGGTCCAGCTCTTCCTTCTTCTCGCCCTTGCGCTCCTCGCGTTTGCCCTGGCGGCGGAGGCCGGCGTCATCGGTGAGGTCTCCGGCCGCTTGCTTGGCTCTACCGGTGAGCTTGTCGAGAATTCCCATCTTGATCCATGTCCTTTCGTCGGGTTGCAATCTTCGCTACCCCCTCTGGCCGCGGTCCGAACCGACCGCCCGGGTTAGGCCCGTTTGGGCCTGACTCGGCGGCGGGTAGCAGCGGCCCGTGTCCCCGAGCGAGACGACCACCGTCGTCATGGATGTCGACGGCACCCTGGTCGACACCAACTACCAGCACGCGATCGCCTGGCACCGGGCATTGCGCGGGCACGGCTATGCGGTCCAGGTCTGGGAGATACACCGCCACATCGGCATGGGCGGCGACCAGATCGTCGCGGCCCTGGTCGGCGAGAAGGGGGAGCGGGCCGACGGCGACGCGATCCGCGAGGCCGAGGGCGACGCCTACGGCGAGCTGATCGGCGAAGTGCAGGCGATGCACGGAGCCTCCGAGCTCCTGCGGGAGCTGCGCGAGGACGGCTTCGAGACGATCCTCGCCAGCTCGGCGAAGGCCGAGGAGGTGGAGCGCTACCTCGACCTGCTCGACGCCCGCGACCTGGTCGCGGGCTGGACGACGTCCGCCGACGTCGAGCGCACCAAGCCCCACCCCGACCTCGTGCAGGTAGCCCTCGAAAAGGGTGCCGGGGCCCCCGCGGTGATGGTCGGCGACTCGACCTGGGACGTGAAGGCAGCCAGGGCGGCGGACGTCCCGACTCTGGCGGTGCTTACCGGGGGATTCTCCGAGGCCGAGCTGCGCGAGGCGGGGGCGGCCGAGGTGTTCAGGTCGATCGGCGAGCTGCGCAAGGACCGCGCCGCCCTCGGGCGTCTCGCCCTGCAGAAGCGTTAGCCCTCCGGGTTCGGTTTCGGCCCTCGACGGACGTGGGTAGGAAACCAGCGTTTGTACTCAACCGAAAGGAGGCTTGAAATGGCCGAGTTGACGACGCTGGAGGAGAAGCTCGCCGAGGTTCTGGGTTTAGCCCAGGCCGCGCAGGGAGCGACCGAAAAAGTCGAAAGCATGGTCGAGGACGGGGAAATCGTCACCAGCCTCAAGCAGATGCGTGAGGAGGCCGAGGAGACGGAGCGCCGCTGCATCGACGTGGCCGACGCCCGTGACGGCAAGAAGACCGCGATCCTCGAAAAGGCCCAGGAGACGAAAACCGAGGCGACCGAGATGATGTCGACCTACCTCGGCGGCGAGTCCGACGGGCTCGACGGCTTCGAGTTCCTGACGATGGCCGAGGCCGGCGAGGTCGGGCACTGGGCCGTGCTCGGCAAGCTCAACGAGTCCGCGCAGGAGACCGAGATCTCCGAGCTGGTCGAGTGGGCGCTGCCGATCCAGGAGCGCCACTTCGCCGAGGTCAAGGACGGCTCGCTTAAACTGGCCGGCGAGAAAGACCCCTACGAAGAGTCGTAGCGCCAAGTAGGGCATGAACAGCAGGAGGCGCCGCCCAGGGGTCATTGCAGCATCGGTGGCACTCGGCGTCTCCCTCGTCCTCTTCGCCGGCTGCGGCGAGCTCAACCGCGGCGAGCTGAACCGGGGGGTCGAATCCCTGAGCGCGCTGGCGGCCCAGGGTGAACTCGTCGCCAACGGGGTCGCCCGCGACGCGACCAAGACCACCTACGCCCGGGTGATGGCGGAGACCCTCGGCGGCGAGGCCGAGCACGAGGCCGAAAAGCTCGCCGACGCCGAACCCGAAGCCGAGGTCGGGGGAGAGCGGGACGCCGCGGTGCGGCTCGCCGGCGAACTGGCCGACCTCTTCTCCGAACTTCAGACCTTCCCCGGCGACGAGCGCCGCGGCGCCCGGGTGGAAAGGGAAATGGGCGAGCTGGGGGACCGTGCGGACGCGCTGGTCGAACGCCTCACCGGGGAGAAGGCGTGAAGCCGATCCTCAAGATCGCGCTGGGGATCATCGCCGCGCTCGGCGGCTTCCTCGACATCGGCGCACCGGGCGGAAGAGTGCGTCGTCGTCGACGAGATCCTGGTCGGGCGCGGCGCGCTGCTGAAGCGGCTGCGCGGTCCGGGGGCCAGGGCCCGGGGCGTCCGCTGGGAGAGCGTGGTCGAGGTCGGCGAGCGGATCGTGGTCCGCGGCTAGCCCCAGATTCGCAAGACGGTGGCGGGGGTACCGGCAGCGCGTGGGCAATCGCCTCGAGATCTACCTCAACGACCACCTGGCCGGTTCGACCGCCGGGATGCAGCTGGCCCGGCGACTGCGGGACAGCAACGAGGACGACCCGGAGTTCGGCCCGGTCCTGGCCGAGGTCTGCGCCGAGATCGAAGCCGAGCGGGAGACGCTGAAGGCGGTGATGGGCCAGCTCGGGGTGGGTGAGAGCAGGATCAAACCGCTGGCTGCCGTTGTCGGCGAGCGGCTGGGGAGACTGAAGCTGAACGGGCAGCTGCGGGGCTACTCGCCGCTCAGCCGCCTCGACGAGCTGGAGTTGCTGCAGCTCGGCGTCGCCGGCAAGCGCCGGTTGTGGCGGGCGCTCGAGCACACCCATGGCGCCGACCTGTCGGGCGTCGACCTCGGCGCCTTGGCCGAGCTGGCGACCGCGCAGCTGAGGCGCCTGGAGGCACTTCACCTCAAGGCCGCAACTCTGGCTCTGTAGCTGAGTCCAAAAAGTTTTTGCACTGACTTCCTCGGGTACACAGGCCGAAGAGGCCCAGGGGAGCGTTTCTCGCTCACTCCTCGCAAGCTCCGACCCCTGTACTTACGGAAGGCGCGTGGAGATGAAGGTAGTAGTCACCGGTGCGACGGGCAACGTCGGCACCAGCACGGTCAAAGCCCTCGGCGCCTCCGGGGAGATCGGCGAGATCGTCGGCCTCGCCCGTCGCGAACCGACGTGGGCGCCGCCGAAGACCACCTGGGTCGAGGCCGACATTCTCAGCGCCGACCTTGGCGAGATCTTCGCGGGCGCCGATGCCGTCATCCACCTTGCCTGGGCGATCCAGCCCTCGCGCGACGCGGAGACGCTGGAGCGGATCAACGTCGACGGCAGCCGGCGCGTCTTCGAGACCGTCGCCGCGGCGGGCGTGCCGAGACTGGTCCATGCCTCCTCGGTCGGCGCCTACTCGCGCGGCCCCAAGGACCGCGAGGTCGACGAGGACTGGCCCACCGAGGGAACCCCGACCTCCTTCTACTCGCTCCACAAGGTCGCGGTGGAGCGCGAGCTCGACCGCTTCGAAGCCGGCAACCCCGAGACGCGGGTCGTGCGGCTGCGCCCTGCCCTGATCTTCAAGGATGAGGCGGCGACCGAGATCCGTCGCCTCTTCGTCGGGCCGTTCCTACCCGACTTCCTCCTCCGCCGTGGTCTGCTGCCGGCGCTACCCCGAATCGACCGCCTGCGCTTTCAGGCCGTTCATTCAGATGACGTCGGCCAGGCCTACCTGCGGGCCGTCCTCGCGGACACGAGCGGCGCCTTCAACATCGCCGCCGAGCCGCCGCTCAGTCCCGAGGAGATGGCCGAGCGGATCGGCTCGCGCAGCTTCCCGGTGCCGGCCCGGATGGTGCGTCGCCTGGCCGATCTGAGCTGGCGCCTGCGCCTGCAGCCGACGCCGCCGGGCTGGCTGGACATGGCGCGCAACGTGCCGCTGATGTCCTCGGAGAAGGCGCGCGAGGAGCTCGGCTGGGAGCCGCGCCGCAGCGCCGTCGAGGCACTTGAAGAGTTGCTGGGGGGGATGCACGACGGACGCGGTGCCGAGACGCCGCCGCTGGAGGCTGACAGCGGCGGCGCTCGGCTCGCCGACCTGAAGACCGGCGTCGGCGCCCGCCAGTGGGAGCGCGACCGCGACGAGCAGCTGGTCGCCTACCTCGCCGACGTCCACTCGATCGAGCTGCAGGCGCTGGCGCAGCTGCGGCCGGCGCTGAGCATCGCCGGCGACGAGCGCCTCTGCCGGGCCTTCGATCGGCATCTGATCGAGACCGAAGACCAGGAGCGGCGCGTGCGCGAGCGGCTGGAAGAGCTCGGCGGCAAGCCGTCGAAGCTGAAGGACGCGGCCGGCGCCGGCGGCGGTTGGGCGATGGCCGCCTTCGCCGCCGCCCAACCCGACACGCCGGGGAAGCTGGCGATGCATGCCTACTCCTACGAGCACATGGAGTTCGCCGCCTACGAACTACTGAAGCGGCTGGCCGAGCGCTCCGGCGACGATGAGACGGCGCGGATGGCGGCCGACATCGCCGCGGAGGAGAGCCGGATGGCCGAGCGCCTGGAGGAGTCCTTCGACAACGCGGTCGAGGTCTCCCTGACCGGCATGGAGGAGGATCAGCTCGAGTCCGTGCTGCTCGCCTACCTGCGGGATGTGCACGCCCTCGAGGGGCAGGCGGCAAAGCTGCTGGAGGCCGGTGCCGAGCGCGTCGAGGATGAGCACCTGGAGGCTGTCTTCCGCGACCACCTTGCGGAGACGCGGGATCACCAGACGCGGGTCGAGGCGCTGCTGGAGGAGCGGGGCGCCAGGCCTTCGCTCGTCAAGGGCACGCTGCTCAAGACCGGCGGGCTCAACCTCTCCGCCTTCTTCGCCGCCCAGCCGGACTCGACCACCAAGCTGGCCGGCTTCGCCTTCGCCTTCGAGCACCTCGAGATCGCCGCCTACGAGCTCCTGCAGCGGGTCGCCGGCCGGGCCGGCGACGAGGGCGTGGTCTCAGCCGCGGAGGAGATCCTCGCCGAGGAGCGCCAGGCGGCCACGCGCGTAGCCGAGACCTGGGACCGGCCCGACGTCCCCCTCGGAGTAGCGTCATGAAGGCACTTACCTTCCACGGCAAGCGCGACGTCCGGGTCGACGAGGTCCCGGACCCGACGATCGAGCAGCCGTAGAGCAGGGTTCCCACGGCCTCGCGAAGAGGTCGTAGGACTTGCGCAGGGCGCTGAAGCGCAGAGCGAGCGCTGCCTCGCAGTATTCGCTCGGCTGCCGTTCGTACTCGGCCTCGAAGACGGCTTTGCCGTGGTCGACGAAGGTGCGGTAGAGGCCGCACTCTTCGTACTGGAAGCACTGCTCGACGATCGCGAAGTCGAAGTCGGCGACGAGGGCCCCGGCCTGAAGGCCGTCGTTCTTCAGCGCCACCGACATCCCGCGGCGGTGGACCTGGCGGGCGACCCAGCGGTTGAAGCGGAGCTGGTCCCGGCGGGTGATCTCGAAGCCCGTGTCGTTCTCCGGTTCCCAGCCCTGGAGGTTGTCGGGCTCGACCGCGTCGAAGCCCTTCCGGGAGCAGATCTCGAAGCGCCGTTCGAGCGGCTTCGCGAAGAGGCGGAAGCGGGAGACGTCGAGCCAGCGCTCATCGGGGAATCCTTCGTAGGCGTGGCCGATCACCGAGCGGGGGAACCGGCCCTTGTCGGGCCGGTAGCTCTCCCAGCTACCGACGTCGAGGTAACAGATGACTTTTGCGCCCTTCCGGTGCAGCTCCGCGACCGTCTCCTTCGGGGCTTCGAAGCCGTCGACGTCATAGACGCAGGCCTGGATCGAGGTGTCGATCTTCCCCTGCAGCTGCCACTGCCACGGCTCGGTCGTCGGGCCGGGCCGCCAGCGGGAGCTGTCGTGAGCAACGGTGCAGCCGGGAATGGTTTCCTTGCCCTCGGCCCCGACGGCGTGGAGGGAGAAGACGGCAAGGGCGAAGGCAACGAACGCCAACGGCCGGGTCATCGGCGGGGCGAGCATGCCCCGATTGTGACCCCGACGCCGGTCAGCCGTTGAGGCGGACCGGCAGCGATTTCAGCTGGTTGAGGAAGCCCGACTCGATGTAGACGGGGTCGCCGGCGATCTCCATCTCCGGGTAGCGGGCGAGGGTCTCCTCGAGCAGGATCTTCAACTCGAGCCGCGCCAGGGCGGCGCCGAGGCAGAAGTGGCGGCCGCCGGCGCCGAAGGCCTGGTGGTCGGGATTGCGGAGGACGTCGAAGCGGTCGGGGTCCTCGAAACGGCTCTCGTCGCGGTTGGAGGACGCGTACCACATGACCACCTTGTCGCCCTCCTTGATCTCCTGGCCGCCGAGCTCGACATCCTTGGTAGCGGTGCGGCGGAAGTGGGCGAAGGCGGGGAACATCCGCAGCGACTCCTCGACGGCGCCGGGGATCAAGGCGGGATCGTCAACCAGGAGCTTGCGCTGGTCGGGGTGTTCCATCAGCGCCCGCATGGCGCTGCAGTAGGTCGCCTTGGTGCTGTCGTTGCCGGCGGCGACGAGGAGGAAGAAGCCCATCACGATCTCGTGTTCCTCCAGCCGCTGCCCTTCGACTTCAGCGTGGACGAGGACGCTGGTGAGGTCGTCGGTCGGGTTCTCGCGGCGCTCGGCGATCATCGCCCCGCAGCGGGCGAAGACCTGCTGGATCGCCTCCTGGATCGTCTCTTCGACGCTCTCCACGTCGGGGCTGTAGTCGGGGTCGTTTGCCGCCAGCGCCATGTTCATCAACTCGGCCCAGGCCGCGTCGTCCTCCTCCGGGATGCCCATGAAGCTGCCGATCACGCGGGAGACGGCGGGCTGCGCGACGTCGGTGACGAGGTCGATCTCCTCGCGGCCCTCGAGGCGGTCGAGCACCGCGACGACGATCTCGCGGATCGCGTCGGTGTGGGCGGCGATCCGCTTCGGCGTGAAGCCGGCCTGGAAGAGCGCCTTGAGGCGGTCGTGCTTGGGCGGGTCCATGCCGATGAACATCGCCCGCGCCAGCTCGATCGGGAAGACCTCGTCGATGACGACCACGCCGCCCCGTTCGGAGGAGTAGGTCTCGAAGTCGCGGCTGACGGTGTGGACGTCGTCGGCGCGCGTCACCGACCAGAACCCCTTCGCCTGCGGCAGCTCCGTTACCTCGGAGGTCCAGTGGACGGGGCACCGGCTGCGCATCCGCTTGAACAGCTCCAGAGGGGGCCCGCTCTCCCAGTGCTCGCGCTCGAGCACCAGGGCGTCCTCGACGTTCCCTCCTCCGGCAGCGATCTCGGCTTGGTCGGCCACGCCTCGCGCATACTACTGGCTGGCTGGCCAGTTTCAGAAATTGCCGGGTTTCCGGGGGGGACCGGATGGGGTCCCGCCCCGGAAACCCTGATTCGCAACCGGCGCTGCCTCAGCGGCGCCTACCCCCGCCTTCGGGGTGGCAGCGGGCTCTTCGCCTGCCCTCGAACTTCCGGTGGCATTTCCTTTCGGCAAGGGCGATGGGAGTAATTCACCCTTTGGAATCGCTGTTGCCCTCATGGAGTGAGTCTCCAGGCTTACCGACTTGGCCGCCACCGGGTCGTACCCGAAAGTCAACCCTAATGTTTCTCGTTTAATGTGAGATCTCTAGGGGGTGTGCGGGTGTCGGAGCTGTTGGAGCGCGAGGGTGAGCTGGAGGAGATGGGGTCGGCGCTTGTCGACGCCAAGACAGGCCGGGGCCGGGCAATCGCGATCGAGGCGAGTGCAGGTCTCGGCAAGACCCGCCTGCTGGGTGCGGCGCGCGCCCGGGGGGAGGAGGAGGGGCTCGGCGTGCTCTCTGGCAGGGCGACGGAGCTGGAACGCGATTTCCCGTTCGCCCTCGTCCGGCAGCTGTTCGAGGGGCCGATGGCCGCTCTGTCCGCAGCAGAGCGCGAGGCGCTTCTGGACGGGGCGGCGCCGGCCCGACGGGCTCTCGGGTTGGACTCCGAGACGGAGCTTGACCACGACTCCTTCGCCGTCCTCCACGGCCTCTACTGGGTTACCGCAGCGCTCGCCGAACGCAAGCCCCTGCTGCTGGCTATCGACGACGCCCACTGGGCCGACTCCGGCTCACTCGACTTCGTCGGCTTCCTGTTGCCCCGGCTCGAGGAGCTGCCGGTGCTCCTGGTGATGACGGCGCGGCCGGACGAGCCCGATCCGCCGCCCATCCTGGGACGGATCTTCACCGACCCTTTCGTCCAGCGCCAGAATCCCGCACCGCTTAGTCCCGAGGCGACCGGCGCTCTGCTAGCGCAGGAGCTGGCGCAGCAACCCGATCCTGTCTTCGCCTCCACCTGCCATGAGGTCAGCGGCGGCAACCCTTTCCTGATGCACGAGCTCAGCCGGGCGCTCGCCGAGCAGGGGATCGATCCGCTCGCCCCGCAGGCCGAGAAGGTCAGGGAGCTGGCTCCCGAGGGCGTCGGGCGCACGGTGGCCACGCGGCTGCAGCGCCTCTCTCCGGAGGCGCGAAAAGTCGCGGAGTCCTTGGTCGTCCTCGGCGACGGCAGCGACCTCCAGATCGTCGCCGAGCTTGCCGGTCTCGAGTTGGACGAGGTCCAGCGCGCCGTCGACGACCTCCGCCGGAGCGCGATCCTCGACTCAGGCCCGGGCCTGCGGTTCGTACACCCGCTCGTCCGCAACGCGATCCACGCGCATCGCCCCGCCGAGTCGGGCGCTCCCACACATGCGCGCGCCGCCACCCTGCTGCGGGGTCGCGGCGCCTCGCCCGAACTTGTCGCAGCGCAGTTGCTGGCATGCGAGCCGCGAGGGGATCGCGAAGCAGTCGACACCCTCGTCGATGCCGGGGAGAGGTCCCTGGCAAAGGGAGCGCCTCGCGCTGCCGTCACCTACCTGACGAGGGCGTTGCGCGAGCCGCCCCCGGACGATCTGCGAGCTGCGGTGCTGGGTCCGTTGATCACAGCAATTCCGAGGGCAGCCGACCACGCTGTCTGGGGGGAGATCGAGGGCGATGTGACCTCGCAACTGGAGCGCGATCCGTCTTTGCGGAGCCGCTGGGCCGTTCCGCTGACGATGGCGCTGGCGATGGGCGGGCGGTTCGAGGAGGCTGTCTCCCTGCTGGTCGACGGGGTCGAGGTGGCGATAGCCGAGGGGGACCTCGAGATGGCATTTCAGCTCGAGGTTCAGCTCCGCACCCTCGGCAACGTCGTCCCGTCGGTGCCGGAGGTGGATCTCTCGGGGTACGTCGACCAGATCGACCCCGATAGTCCCGGTGGTCGGCAAGCCGCGGCGGTCGAAGCCCGCGCCAAGGTGGTCGAGGGCGACGCCGAGGGCGCCGCCGCGGCGGCGAAGCGGGCCCTCGGCAACGATGGCGCGATCTTCGCCGAGGAGTCGGAGCCGATCGGCTCCCTCTTTGCGGTCATGACTCTCGTAACTGTCGATGAGACCGATGCCGTGCGGGAGGCAGCGGATCGCGCGCTCGCGATCGCGCGAGAGCGCGACGACACTCCCGGCATCGCGCGTGGGCTGTACCTCCAGGGAATTGCGTCGTGGGCTGTCGGTGACCTGGAGGCAGCGGAGGTGGATATTCGCCAAGCGGTGGAGTTGGCCCGTATGGCGGGCATCGCCCCCTACGTGCTGATGTTTGTGGGGACCTTTGTCGAGGTGCTGGTCGAGCGTGACGAGCTGGAGGCCGCGGATCGGGAACTCCAGGCCCTCGGCGTCGCCGACGGTCAGATGCCCGACAGCCCGATGTTCTACATGACGATGCTGGGGAGAGGGCACCTGCGGTTCGAGCGCGGTGAACTCGAGGCGGCGCTCGAGGACTTCTCCGCGATTTCGTCGGGGGCGGATCGGAGGGGGTTCGGGCCCGGCCCCGAACTGATGGTGATGCCCTTCACCGCGCAGGCGCTTGTCGCCTGCGGCCAGGGAAGGAAAGCCCGAGAGCTGGCCGATTCGAGCTTGCCGTATGCCCGGCAATGGGGAACCCCGGGAACGCTCTGCCACATCCTCCGTGGCGTCGCCGCCGCACGGCAGGGGGATGAGGCGATCGAGTTATTGGAGGAGGCGGCAGCCGTGACCGAGGGCTCTCCCCGGCTGATCGAGCGCGCCCACGCGCTGCTCGCGCTCGGCGAAGCGAAGCGCCGACAAGGCGCCAGGGCCGAGGCCCGTCCACCCCTGCGGGAGGCCTTCGAGCTCGCCCGCCGCTGCGGCGCGAGGAGGATCGCCAAGCGCGCCCACGCCGAGCTCGAGGCGACCGGCGAGAGCGTCCGCCGCTACACCCCGATCGGTGCGGAGTCGCTGACGCCGAGCGAGCGACGGGTGGCAGACCTGGCCGCGTCGGGGATGACCAATCGCCAGATCGCCCAATCGCTGTTCGTCACGGTGAAGACCGTCGAGGCGCACCTCAGCGCCGCCTATAACAAGCTCGACATCCGTTCCCGCCGCGAACTCACGGCTGCCTTGGGTGGGGCGGACGCTGCACCGTAAGGCCCTGGAACGGCGCCTTCTCACAGATTGCGATGACGGCTCCGATGACCATATTTTCCTTTTTGTGGATCGACCTAGAGCTTCTGCTCTAGGTCGTCGGCTTTACTGCCGTGGCGCTCGGCGATCTGGCGCTCCCGCTCGGCGCGCTCGGCCGCTTCCTGGGCGGCCTGCTCGTGCTCCTGCGCCTTGCCGGCGTGGACCTCGGCCTCGTTGCGATGGCCGCCGGCCTGTTCGCTGAGGCGCCGGCGTTCCAGTTCGCGTTCGGCGCGGCGCTTGCGCGCCGCTCTCAGAGCAAGGACCAGCAGAATGGCTGCGATTACGACTATGGCGATGATCAGTACGGTTGACATGGCCTCTTAATTACCCGCCTGACGATTGGTAAACCAAGCCGATCCGGGTATCGGAGGCGCGTGTTCGACTGGCTCACCCAGGAGGTCTCGCACAGCGTCGTCACCTACCCGGTGCTCGGCTTCGCCGCGGCGACGGACGTCCTCTTTCCGCTGATTCCCTCGGAGACGCTCGTGATCACCGCCTCGGTGCTGGCGGCACAGGGTGACCTGCTGATCTGGGTAATCGTCCCGGTCGTCGCCCTCGGCGCCTTTGTCGGCGACAATCTCTGTTATCTCCTCGGCCGCAGCATCGGCGACCCGATCGCCGACCGGCTCTTCGACGGCGAGAAGGGGCAGGCGCGGCTGGCCTGGGCCGAGCAGGCGCTGCGCCGGCGCGGGGCGATCCTGATCGGCGTCGGCCGTTTCATTCCCGGCGGTCGCACCGCGACGACCTTCGCCGCCGGCACGCTGGAGATGCCCTACCGCCAGTTCGTCGTCGCCGACGCGGTGGCGGCCTCGCTCTGGGCGCTCTACGTCTCGATGCTCGGCTACCTCGGTGGCGAGACCTTCAACGAAAGCCTCTGGCTGCCGCTTGCCGCCTCCTTCGCCGCTGCGATGGCGGTCGGGTTCGGTTTCGAGGTCTGGCGCCGGTGGCAGAGCCGCCGCGGCAAGGACATCCTCGGCGACGCGCTGCCGGAAGAGCTGGCTACCTGATCCTCAGCTGCCGGCGGTCTCGCGCACGGTCGCCTCGATCAGATCGGCGGCGCGCTCGGTCCCGCGGGCTCCGCGCAGTCGCTCCGAGGTGGCGGCGAGGCGGGCGCGCAACTCGCTGTCGGCGAGCAGGCGGTCGATCGCGCCGGTCAGCTGCTCACCGCTGTGGCGGTAGGTGTCGAGGCGAACGCCGTAGCCGGTCTCGTCGATCCGCTGGGCGTTGTCGTGCTGGTCCCAGAAGATCGGCAGCACCACCATCGGCTTGCCGAAGTGCAGGCACTCGGTGACGGTGTTGTTGCCTCCGTGCGTGATCACCAGGTCGACCTTGGGGAGGACTTCGGTCTGCGGCAGGAACTCCTCGCCGACCATGTTCTCGGCGAGCTCGAATTCGGCGTGCTGGGGACCCTTGGAGACGACGATCCGGTACGGCTCCCCCGCCAGCTCGGCGACCAGCTTCCGCATCAGCTCGACGTCGGCCGAGCCGAGGGAGCCGAGGCTGAGGTAGACGAGCGGGCCCCTCGCGTTCTCGCAGCGCCCGCGGCAGCTCCCAGGCCGGGTCGGTCGTCCGCACGCTCGTCTGCAGGTTGTGCCAGGTCGGCCCGAGGGGCTGGGCGCGCGGGTAGTCGACCTCGTCGGGATAGAGGTAGAGGTTCAGCCACTCGCTCTCGTGGATGAAGTCGTCGGCCGGCAGCGGTGGCGCCCCGCGCTCGCTGGCAGAACTCGCTGAAGGAGGCGTGCAGCTCGCGGTGGGCGTCGCGATAGGCCTCCCGGAACGGCTCCCAGCCGCTGCGGTCGGCGCTCGGCAGGCCGGAGAAGGTCGGCGGGACCCCGGGGTCCTTGATCTCCGCCGGGTTGCAGGAGGCGATCCGCGCCCAGGGCCGGCCGCTCGGAGAGCAGCGCCGGAAAGCTGACGACGTTGTCCTCGACCACCAGGTCGGGCTGCAGCTCGTCGATGATCTCGAGCAGGCGGTCGTCGACGTAGCGGGCGCCGTCGACCAGAGCCTCGAAGGTGGGGGCGATGAACTCGGCCAGCTGCTCGGTGGTCGACTTGCGGAAGACCGGGGCGGTGTCGCGGATGAAGTCCTTCCAGAACTGCCCCGGCGCTTCCTCGGTCTCCGGCGGCGGCGTCAGCGCATCAGCCGCTCCTCGAACCCCTGGGCCTCGAGCGTGCCGGCGAAGGACTCCTCGACGATGAAGACGACCCGGTGCCCGCGCTCGCGCAGGACGGCGCCGATCCCGACGCAGTTGTTGGTCGGCCCGAACGCCCCCTCCGGAAAGAAGACGATCGTCGACCCGTTTGCCCGCCATCGGCGCATCTTGGAGGACCGCTCGCCGCGGCCGCAATGTCCGCGGTGTAGAGACCGACGTCCGCATTTGCTTCAATCGGATCACCAGAGAAAGGAGGTGGTCCTATTTTGAGTCACATGCTTGGAGGGACTCTGGAGGTGCAGGGCCGCTAGGCGCCGCACTGGTTTGGGCGCCCGGCGGAATCCACCCCGGGCACCGGCGAGCGTAGGGAGGCCGGACTTTGTCCCATCCGGCCGCAGTTCTCGCGATCGTTCCTTTGCACCAGGCGAGAGCCGCCCTCGGGCGGCTCTCGCGCTTTTCAGTCAGGCGATTGCCCGCAGTCCGTCCTGCGCTTCGGAGAGGAAATGGGAGGCGATCCGCCACCGGCGCTGCAGCAGCGGTTCGATTTCGGTCGTGCCGCAACCGAGTTCGGAGACGCATTCGCCCCAGTCGTTGGCGCCTTCGATGTAGCGGTTGAAGGCCTTCTCGCCGGGCGTGGCGACGAGGCCGAGGCAGTCGGCCTGCAGCTTGTGGACGGGGATCTTTCCGTAGGTGGAGCGGATGCCGCGCACCTCGGCGACGTACTGGTCGTAGGTGATGCCGACGGCAAGCCGCCGCCGCAGCCCGTCCATCGAGCCGACGAAGCTGCCGAGCTGGCTCTGGCAGAGATCGCCGGCCGGGACCGGATCTTCCGCATGCACGCTCTTTGCGGATCCCCCCGCGTCGTTTCCAGCCCTTTGGCCCCTATCGGGGCTCGAACTCTGGAAACGACCGTCTTGGCCGCCGGGCGCGCCGGTTTGGTCTGAGCCACCGCCTCCGCAGCCGCCGAGCAGCAGCGCGGCGAGGAGGGCGAGCCGACGAGCGGGAGCCGAGCGGCGAACACGCGCGGCAGTTTAGGAGGGGGACGTCGTGTAAAACCCTCCCGTGCGGTGGATCGAGCGGCTTCGGGACGGCGGTGCTGGCAGCGCTTTTGATCTGTCTCTGCGCGCCCGCGGCGCAGGCGCGCCCTCACGTGCTGGTGGTAGGCGACAGCCTCGAGGAGCTGACCTCTCCCTATCTGAGCCGTTACCTCCCCGGCGTCGAACTGACGGTCAACGCGGTCGGCGGCTACAACAGCTACCAGATCTTCGACCTCTTCCAGGAAAGCTACGAACCGTCCGACGACGTGATCGTCTTCGACGCCGGCACCAACGACAACCCCGAATATCCCGAGATCCTCGCCGGCAACCTGGCGAAGGTGGCGGAAACCGTCGGCGACCGCTGCATGGTCGTGCCGACGATCCACGGCTTCACGGTCAACGGCGTCGACAACACCGGCAAGAACCGGGTGGTGGCCGAATTCGCCGCCTCGCGCCCGGGGACGCAGGTGCCCGACTGGGCGGGGACCGTCGCCACCCGACCGGACCTGATGCAGGCCGACAATCTGCACCCGATCGAAGAGGGCGCCGACTACCGCGCCCAGCTGATCGCCCAGGGGGTGCAGGGCTGCCTCGCCTACGGCGACGCGGTGGCGAGCGCGCCGTCGGAACCGCGGACCGACGTCGAACCGATCGCGACCGTCGGAGCGCTGCAGGCGCGCGAGGAAGCGGTGATGGGAGAAATCCGCGCCGACGTGCTGCGCCAGGCGGCGTCGTCGCTCCTCGCCGGGGCCATCTTCACCCGCGGCTGAGCGCCGCCGGGCCGAAGTGGCAATCTGTAGGCATGGAGCTGCCCCATGAGTGAGGTGGTGATGCCGCGCCTTTCCGACTCGATGGAGGAGGGGACGATCCTCACCTGGCTGAAACAGGTCGGGGACGAGGTCGCGATCGGCGACGAGCTGGTCGAAATCGAGACCGACAAGGCGAACATGGCCTACGAAGCCGACGTCGCCGGGACGCTGACCGAGATCCTGGCCCAGGAGGGCGAGACGCTGCCGATCGGATCGCCTATTGCGACGATCGGGGCTACGAATGGGCGGCCCGATTCGGATGAGGGACAAGGCGCTCGGCCCGCGGGTCCTGCCGCCGCAGGGGACCCACCCTCTCCTGCAACTGCGCAGGAGAGGGTCCCCCCTACGACGTCACCCACGGCAGAAGCCGAGAAACAGGGCTCCGAGGTTCAAGCCGCTGGGGCAGAGCACGAGCCGCATGTTGATGGCGAGCGGGTGAAAGCTTCGCCGCTTGCGAGGCGCCTGGCCCGAGACAAGGGCCTGGATCTGCACGACCTCCACGGTTCTGGGCCTGGGGGGCGGATCGTCAAGCACGATGTCGAGGAGGCGGCCTCTCCGGTGGGTGACGCTGTAGGGGGGACCCCCCCTGAGGAAGCTTTAGCTACCGGAAGGGGGGGTGGGTCCCCTGCAGCGGCAGGACCCGCCGGCCAATCCCCCGGTCCCTCACCCGAAACTGCAAAGGGCACCGTCCAAACCCAGGACCTGAACAAACTTCAGCAGACCATCGCCCGGCGGATGGCGGAGTCGAAGGCGACGGCGCCGCACTTCTACCTGACGATCGAGATCGACATGGGCAAGGCGGTCGAGGCGCGAGCGGGGTTCAAAGCCGCCGCGGCGGAGGGCGACGTGGTGCCGTCGGTCAACGACATGGTCGTCAAGGCCTGCGCGATCGCCCTGCGCGAGTTCCCGAAAGCCAACGGCGCCTACCGCGACGGTCGCTTCGAGTTCTACTCGCGGGTCAACGTCGGCGTCGCAGTCGCCGCTCCCGAAGCCCTGGTCGTCCCGACCGTCTTCGACGCCGACCGCAAGGGATTGCGCCAGATCGCCGCCGACACCCGCGCCGTCGCCGCCAAAGTCCGCGACGGCTCGGTAACGCCGCCGGAGCTCTCAGGCGGCACCTTCACCGTCAGCAACCTGGGGATGTTCGGGATCGACGAGTTCGACGCCGTCATCAACATGGGCCAGGCGGCGATCCTCGCCGTCGGCGCGATCCGCGAGGTCCCGGCGGTCCGTAACGGCGAGGTCGTTCCCGCGCAACTGATGAAAGCGACGCTCTCCTGCGACCACCGCATCCTCTACGGCGCCGAGGGCGCCGAATTCCTCGCCCGGATCAGACAGCTGCTCGAAGAGCCCGTCTCGCTGGCGCTCTAGTCCTCGACGGGATAGTCGGCCAGGCCTCCACCGAGCTCAGGCGGCAGGGCTTTCGGCCCTTCCGGATACATGTGGCGCAGCTGCTCCTCGCTCATCTCCAGCGTGCTGGTTATCTCTTCCCGCGGCGCCCCGACGACGAGCCAGAGCTGGTCGGCCTCGGTGTCGTTGAAGAGCTGGCGGTCGGTGTCGGGCTCGACCAGCAGCGCGTCCAGCGGCGCCAGGGTCAGCACCTCCTCGCCGATCCGCACCCGTCCCTCACCCTCGAGCAGCACGTAGAGCTCCTCCTGGGTGAAATGCCGGTGCCTGGTCGAGGCTTTGCCCGGCTCCAGCCGCCACATCCGCGCCCCCAGTTGCGAGGCCTCGAGTTGCCTGCCGAGGTCCGTGTTCGGCGTCTGCATCTGGTTCGAGCGCCGCCAGAAGGCATCGGCCGACCGAAGAACCCGATAGCCTTCACTTGGCTGAAGACCTCGAGCCAGGTGCCCTTGGGGCCGAGGTTGCGGACCGGCGTCTCGCCGATTTCGCTCTCGCAGCCCCAGGACTCGTGGATGTGGCCGCAGACGGCGAGGCGGGGGCGCTTCTCTTCGATCGCCCGCAGCAGCGCCGGGCTGCCGAAGTTGCCGTCGCCACCGGCGGAGTCGCAGTGGTCCTTCGGCGGTGAGTGGAGGACGAGGACGGCGCCTTCGGGGCAGTCGGCGAGCATCTCGGTGGCTGCTTCGTCGTCGAGGTCGAAGCTCCAGTCCCAGGGCGTGACCGGGATGCCGGCGCCGAGGCCGAAAAACTCGGTGCCCTCGATCGCCGTTCCCTCGCCGTGGAGGACGGTGGCGGCGCTCCACTCGGCGGCGGCCTCGCGCAACGCGTCCACGGTCTCGTTGTTGCCGGGGACGAGGACGGTCGGCTTGGCGATCGCGGAGAGGGCCCCGATCGTCCCCCGCAGGCCCTCGTGCACGGAGGCGAAGTCGCCGGCGCCGATCACGACGTCTGCCTCGTCGGACATCGCGACCAGCTTCGCTGCCTGCTCGAGGTCGCAATGGAGGTCGCTGAAGGCGAGGATCTTCACGGGCTGCAAGTTAGCTGCTCGGCGCCGGGCTCGCGGCTGCGCCCGAGCCCGGCACGGCGAGGGCCGGGAGGACGAGAAGGCGGAGCCTCACACCTCTTCTTCTACCTTGCCGGCGGGCATCCGCGCCAGGGCGATGACGAAGGCGACCGCCATCACTGCGGCCATCGCGTAGAAGACGGTGCGCGAGGCGAGGGCGAAGTCGTGGGGGATGGCGTCGACGACGTTCTGGACCTTGGGCGGCAGGTGTGCCGGCACTTCGCCGGTACCCGAGCCCTGGCTGATCGTGTCGGCGATCTGGCTGCCGACTTCCTTCGGGATCCCGTTCTTGTCGGCGGTCGCTTCCAGGTTGGAGCGGTTCTCGAGAATCAGGATCGAGCCGAGGACGGCGAGGCCGAGGCTGGAGCCGAAGTTCCGCACGGTCTGGGTGATCCCGGTCGCCTCGCCGTAGCGGTCGCGAGAGACCCGATTCAGGGCATCGGTGTTGGCAGGGCTGAGGACGAGCCCGACGCCGATACCGGCGATGACGATGTAGTACCACTGGTCGCTCACCGACAGTTCGGTCATCGAGTTGCCCCAGAGGTAGAAGCCGACGGCGGCGATCGCGCAGCCGGGGACGACTGCGCTGCGGGCGCCGACCTTGTCGAGCAGGCGGCCGCCGCGCTGCGAGGCGGTGGCGAAGCCGGCGAAGAAGATCAGCAGGTAGAGCCCGGTTTCCGAGGCGCTTTCGCCGAGCGAGATCTGCGCGTACATGCTGGCGAAGAAGAACAGCGGCACGAACGGGATCATCAGCAGGAAGAGGATGACGTTGTCCACCGCGAAGGCGCGATCCTTGAAGACCTCGAGCCGCAACAGCGGGTTCTCGGTCCGCAGCTCGTAGCGGACGAAGACGGCAAGGACGACGAGCCCGATCGCGATGCAGGCCCAGGTGGCGAGGCTGGCCCAGCCCCAGACGCTGGACTGCTGCAGGCCGAGGACGGTCAGCCCCATGCCGAAGGTGATCAGCGCGGTGCCGTTGTAGTCGAGCGGCGCCGGGTGCTTCTCGTCGGCCGGCTTCGACTTCCAGATCAGAACCAGGGCGATGATCGCGACCGGGATGTTGATCCAGAAGATCGCCCGCCAGGTGATCTCGACCAGG
Source organism: uncultured Actinomycetes bacterium (assembly GCA_963812845.1). GTDB lineage: Bacteria > Actinomycetota > Thermoleophilia > Solirubrobacterales > 70-9 > VAYN01. Next base: position 662,748 of record CAWEWQ010000001.1, read on the forward strand.
TAGCCGCCGGCCAGCGGGCCGATCGCGGTGAGACCGCCGGCGATCGCGAAGAAGATCGCCATCGCCTTGCCGCGTTCGTGCACCGGGAAGGCGCCCAGGACGATCGCCAGCGCCGCCGGGAACATGATCGCCGCGCCTGCCCCCTGAATTACGCGGAAGATAATCAGCCAGGACTCGTCGAGCGAGCCGGTCGGGGTAGCGCCGCAGAGGGCGGAGGCGGTGGCGAAGATCACCACGCCGAGGACGACCATGCGGCGGTGGCCGGCGATGTCGGCGAGTCTCCCGCCGAAGGCGAACAGGGCCGAGAGCGAGAGCAGATAGCCGTTGATGATCCACTGCACGCCCGTGGCCGAGAGCGAGAGATCGTCCTGGATCGTCGGGATCGCGATCGCGACGATCGTCTGGTCGATGAAGGTCATCGAGACGGCGAAGATCATCGCCGCCAGGATCAGCTTGCTGTTCTGGGCCGGTGACTGGTTCATGTCGCCGCCTTTGCCGTTCGAGCGGCGATTCCTCCCCCGGTTTCGGGTATTCTCGCGGCGCTGATGCCGCAGATCTTCTGGCTCGGATTCGGAATCGCCGCCGCCTTCGTTCTCGTCGGCGCAATCGCCGGTGCCCGCTCGCGCACCGCGAGCCTCGCCAGCGGCGCCGCGATCGGCGCCTACCTGGGCGTTATGAGCGCGTTCCCGCTGCTCGCCATCGGCCTGGCCACCAGCTAGCCCGAACCGGCAGTCGAGCCGGGGCTAACCTCGCGCCTTGCAGGAGCGGACGAAGGTTCCGGCGAGGAAGGTGCCGTCGTCGAACTCGAATTCGCCGCGCGCCTGCAGTCGACCGGTTTCGCAGCGGGCGTTGATGTAGCTGTAGCGGTGTCCTTTGTAAGTCCAGCGACGGCCGATTTTCAGGTGCCCGGCGATCGGAATGCCGCTGCCGCCGGCGATCTTCGGGATGGTCGCTTCGGTTCGGTATCCGTAGACCCCGTTGTGGATGCGCTGGATGACGATCGGGATCACGAAGGTCGCCGGCACGGGAACGGTCGTAAAGGCGTGGGCGAGCACGCTCGGGCGACCCTTTATACGGGGCCCGTTGAAGAGGGTGATCGGCGAGCTGATGGGGATCGGGCGCTGTTCGGGGAAGGCGACGATTGCCCGACCGGCGCCCTTGCCGACGATCGCCCCCGGGCAGGCGCGGCGGGCGGCCTTCACATCGGTCGATTGGAGCTTCCCGGCGGTGCAGACCGGTAGCCCCCGGGTCTCAACCGAGCCATGCCGGTCGTATTCGATCGAGAGCGTTTTCAAGATCGGGGGGAGATCTCCGGAGACGGTCGAGAGTTCCCCGCCCCCGTGCAGGGTGATCGGTGCGTTCCGGTGTTTTGGCAGCGTCGTCGGCGAAAAGCCGCCTTCCGCGTGGATGACGATGTCGCCGGCCCGGAGCACGATCGCGGCCGCGGTTCCGGCCACCGCCACCACCAAGCCGAGCGCCACGGCGGGAATGAGTGCACCGCGCTTCCTGAAACGAGTCATGTTTCCCTCCCTTTTTTTCACTGAGTCGCTCTATCGGTTTCCGGCTGGGGCGGATTCGCGGCCTCGGACGATTGCTCCTTGGGCGATCGTCTGCAGTGCATCACCCAGTCCGTTTCCGTCCTGTCTGCCGGTGCCGAGCTGCCGCAGCCCGACTCCCATCATCAAGTTGACCACGTGGGCGCTGTGCCGCTCCGGTTCCGGAACCCCGAGGGCCCCCATCGCCGCCTCGGCCAGTTCCTCGTAGGCGTCGAAGCATTCCTGCGATGCCTTCTGGAGTTCGTCGTCGCGGGCGGCGTACAGGTGCAACTCCATCTCGACGAGGAATTCGGGGCGCCTCGCGGCCAGCGTGCTGAACCGCTCGATCTCGGTTCCGAGCTGCTCGGGCTCGAGCCGGCGATCGCGAAGGTCCTTCGCGATCGCTTCGATCCTGCCGATCTCCCCCCGTATGTATCGACGGAGGCCCTCCCGCAACAGATCCTGCTGGTTCGGGAAGTGATAGGTCAGAGAGCCGAGCGAGACGGCGGCGGCGGCAGCCACCCGCCTGTTGCTGATCGAGCCGATGCCCCCCTCGGCGATCAACGCGAAGGTCGCGTCGAGGATGCGGTCACGGGCCGAATCCCCTCCTGGTTTTCGAGCGGGCGAATTCATCGTTCGTTCGAACGAACGATACTACGGGGCGTCGAGTCGCATCGCGCAAGCCCGTTCAGTTGCCCGGCATCTCGGGTAGTCGCAACGCAAATCCCCGACCGAGAGAGCCAGATGACCACTTCGACCGATAGCCCTGTCTTAACCCTGCACGACGGCGTCGAGATCCCGCAGCTGGGGTTCGGCGTCTTCCAGATCCCGCCCGAGGAGACCCAGGAGAAGGTCGAGGAGGCATTGAGGGCCGGTTACCGCCACGTCGACACCGCCGCCGCTTACCGCAACGAGGCCGAGGTGGGGGCGGCGATCGCCGCCGGCGGGCGTGCGCCGCGAGGACGTCTTCGTCACCACCAAGCTCTGGAACTCCGAGCAGGGATACGACTCGACCCTGCGCGCCTTCGAGAAGAGCCTCGAGCGGCTCGGCACCGGCCACGTCGACCTCTACCTGATCCACTGGCCGCTGCCCGGCAAGGACCTCTTCCTCGACACCTGGCGCGCCTTCGAACGGATCCAGGAGGAAGGTGGCGCCCGCTCGATCGGCGTCTCCAACTTCCGCGTCGAGGACCTCGAGCGCCTGCAGGCAGAGGCCGAGCAGCAGCCGACGGTCAACCAGATCGAGCTGCACCCGCGCCCTCCAGCAGGCCGAGCTGCGCGCCTGGCACGCCGACCACGACGTCGCCACCGAGGCCTGGAGCCCGCTGGCCCAGGGCGGGCTGCTCGAGGACGGGACGATCGAAACCGTCGCCGCCCACCACGACCGCACGCCGGCGCAGGTGATCCTCCGCTGGCACATCCAGCTCGGCAACGTCGTCATCCCGAAATCGTCGACTCCGGAGCGGATTCGCGAGAACTTCGAGGTCTTTGACTTCGAGCTGAGCGAGGACGACATGGCGGCGCTCGAGCGACTCGATGCGGGCGAGCGGACCGGGCCGGATCCCGGGACGTTTAACGCTGGATAGGGGAAGGGGGCGGGTACCCCCTCCAGGCACATCTCGCCAATGGCTCGATGTTGAGTGCCTGGAGGAGGTACCCCGCCCCCTACCTTTGATCCGCTGAATAACCTGGGGCAGTGGATCTCGATCGGCGGGTTTTGCGCAAGCGGGGATTGCTCGTTGCGGGGGGAGAGAGGAAGGGGCAGGCGGATGAGGCGACCGCCCGGCGGCTGTCTCGGATCAATGCTGTTGCGGCGACCGCGTTCGTTGTTGGCGGGTCGCTGTTCTCGATCGGGGCGCTGTTGGCGCAGGCTCATGTCGGTGGGCCGCGGTTGGCGGCCGCGGTCTTCATGGTCGGTGGCGTCTTCTTCACGACCGGCGGCTACGCCTCGGTGCTGCAGGTTGCCAACGCGCCGCGGGGGGCTGATCCCGACGGGGTGGTGCGGGCGGCGCAGTGGCGCTGGTGGTCGACCGAGCCCGGTCGGCTCGACTGGGGCAGCGCCGTCGCCCTCTTCGTCGGCACGCTCTACTTCGGCGCCAGCCTGGCCGTGGCGCTGCTCGGCGACCTCACCACCGCCCAGATCCACCGCTGACGTCTGGTCGCCGGAATTCATCGGCTGCGTCCTCTTCCTCGTCTCCGGCCACCTCGCCCTGACCGAGATGCACCGCGACCGCCCGCGCGGGCGCGCGCGCCGACCTCGGCTGGTGGATCGTCGTCGTCAACCAGGCTCGGCTCGGTCCTCTTCATGGTCGCCGCGATCGCCGCCTTCGTCCGTCCCGCGACCGGCGACGAGCTCGCGGTCGGGATCGCCAACTGGGCCACCTTCACCGGCGCCGCCTGCTTCGCGGTTGCCGGAGTGATGCAGGAGTTCGAGCGTCCTGGCGGGTGCCGGACCGAGCGGGGGTAGGACGCAGGGAGGCCGAATAGCAGCGCTATTTGGCCGACCGAGGACGACGCCCCGCGAAGTGTCCGGCGCCCGCCAGGCTCTGAAAGGATTGGCCGCGTGGCCAGTGTGGGCAAAGCCGAGGCGCCGCGGACCGAACGGATCCTGCCCGGGATCTGGCGGCTGCGGCTGTCGCTGCCCTGGCCCGGGGTGCCGCACGGCAACGCCTGGGCGGTCGCAGCACGACGGCGGCATCGTCATGTTCGACACCGGGATGGGCGGCAAGGGGCGGCTGCGGCAGCTCGACCTGGCTCTGGCCCAGGCCGGCTTCGGGGTCGAGGACGTCCGCCTCGTCGTCTGCACCCACTCCCACACCGACCACTACGGCCTCGCCGGCTCGATCGTCGAGGCGGCCGGCTGCGAGCTCTGGATGCACCCGCGCTGGGAGCACGTGCGGCTGCTGGCCGACGACCCGGCGGCGGCGCTCGAGGCGCGGATCGAGGTCGCCCGCCAGAGCGGCGTGCCGCCGACGTCGCTGGAGCGCTACCGCGAGGCCCGCGAAGACGACGACGAAACCGGGATCGACATCCTCAAGGAGCCCGACCGCGAGCTCGTCCCCGGGGTCGAGGTCGAGACCGACCTCGGCACCTGGCAGGTCCACGAGACGCCCGGCCACGCCCCCTCGCACGTCGTCCTCCACCAGCCCGAGCGCAAGCTGCTGATCTCCGGCGACCACCTGCTCGGCCGCACCGTCCTCTTCTTCGACTACGGCCACAGCCCCGATCCGGTCGGCGAATTCCTCTCCAGCCTCGACGACGGTCGAGGGCGCTCGAGGTCGAACTCGTGCCTGCCCGGCCACGGCCGCACCTTCCGCGACCCCGAGGCGAAGATCGCCGAGTCCCGCCGCCAGGTCGACGAGCTGCTCGGCAAGGTGCGGGCGGCGCTCGCCGGCGGCGAGCGGACCGCCTTCGAGATCGTCGCCGAGATCATCGGCCCCGAGATGCGTCAACACCCCGGCCAGCGGCTGGGTCCTGCAGATCGTCCTCTCCTGCCTCGACCACCTGGCGATCGCCGGCGAGGTCGCGGCGGTCGAGGGCACCGACCCGAAGCGCTGGCGACTGACGTAGCCTGTCCGGCGATGGCGAGCTTCACGATACGTGCGCCAGGTGGCCGCCCCGCCCGAGACCGTCTTCGACGTCCTCACCGACCACCGCCGCTACACCGAGATCACGCCCCTGCGCAAGGCGGTGCTCGAGCGCGAGGGCGAGCCGGCGCCCGAACGGGCTCGGGGCGATCCGCGCGCTGACCGCGGTCGGGCCGCCGATGCGCGAGGAGGTGATCGCCTACGAGCGCGCCCAGCCGCTTCTCCTACAAGTTGCTCTCCGGGCTGCCGGTGCGCGACCACGTCGGCACCGTCGAGCTGATCGCCGAGCGGACGGCGGCACCGAGGTCACCTACGCGGTGAAGACGACCCCGACGATCCCGCTCGCCGGCGCCGCGTCTTCATGGCGATCCTGAAGAAAGCGATCAGGGATCTGATCGGCGGGGTCGCGAAAGAGTCAGAGCGCCGCGCCGCGCGATGCGCGTGAGGGCGGCTTCCTCGAACTGCCGCCTCCGACGCATCGCTGCTGCGCAACCGAGCACTGCTGGCACCGCTGGTGCGTCGCTGCTGCCGCGGCGATCGCGGTCAGCGGCGCGATCGTCGCCTACGAGGAGCTGAAGCGCCCGGGGGACGTCCACAACCAGGAGGCGATCAGCCACTTCAAGCCGCAGAAGCCGCCGCCGCCGAAGGAGCCGAAGACGGTCAACTGGCCGTTCTTCGGGCTCAACCCGGCCCGCACCCGCTACCTGCCGGTGAAGGGGGTGAAGCCGCCCTTCGACAAACTCTGGCGCTTCACCGACCGGCCGCTGCTCGAGTTCCCGCCGATCTACGTCGGCGGCAAGCTCTACTTCGTCAACAACAGCGGCTACGCCTACGCGCTCGACGCCGACACCGGCAAAGAGCTCTGGAAACGGCGGATCGGCCGCCTCAACGCCTCCTCGCCGGCCTATTACCGCCACCGCCTCTACATCGTCAACCTCGTCCCCGGCCACATCGTCAAGCTCGACGCGAAGACCGGCAGGATGATCTGGAAACGGAACCTGCCGGGGCGGGCCGAGTCCTCGCCGGTGGTGATCGACCGCACCGTCTACTTCGGCTGCGAGAACGGCGAACTGTTCGCGCTCAGCACCGGCAAAGGGCAGGTTCGCTGGTCGACCCCGCTCGGCGGGCCGATCAAGTCCGCGCCCGCCTACTCCGACGGCAAGCTCTTCGTCGGCGACTACGGCGGCTACATGAACGCGGTCGACGCCAAGACCGGCGAGCTGGTCTGGCAGAGCGGCTCGCTCGGCCCCGGCTTCGGCGGCTCCGGCGCCTTCTACTCGACCCCGGCGGTCGCCTACGGCCGCGTCTACGCCGGCAACAACGACAGCCGCGTCTACAGCTACGACACCACCGACGGCGACGCTCGCCTGGTCCTACTCGACCGGCGGCTACGCCTACTCCGGCCCGACCGTCGCCAACACCAGGCACAGCCCGCCGACCGTCTTCATCGGCTCCTTCGACGGCAACGTCTACGCGCTCGACGCCAAGGACGGCAGCCTCCGCTGGAGCCGCTCGGCCGGCGGCCAGGTGGTCGGCTCGCTCTCGGCGATCGGCGACATCGTCTACGTCGCCGAGTTCACCAACAAAACGACGAGCGGCTTCATGATGAGGAGCGGCAAGCGCGTCTTCCGCTACCCGAAGGGGACCTACACGCCGGTGATCTCCGACGGCCGCCGCATCTACCTGACCGGCTACTCCTCGATCACGGCGCTCCAACCCCACCGGGGGGTGGCGGCGGTAGGTGAGGCGCACCCCGCGCATAGGCAGGGAAAAGCCCGAGTGGAGGCGGGCGCGGAGGACGTCGAGGCTAGATCCGTAGTTCTGGATCCGGTAGCTGTTGGCGTCGCCGAAGTCCTGGTAGTAGACGAGCATCCTGCAGTTCGGCGGTGGCTTTTCACCCAGGCGAAGAGCTTGTTGACGAAGCTCGGGTCGTCGCCGCTTTCGACCGCCCACTCGGTGATCGCGAACGGCTTGCCGGAGAAGCGCCGGTAGAGGCCGGTCAGCGCCTTCCATTCCGGGTAGCCGGCGTAGAAGTCGGTGCCTGCCCAGTCGACCCAGCGCGAGCCGGGGTAGAAGTGTTTCGGCCGGTTCTCGGGGGATGGTCGGCGAGCCGGCGGGCAGCGGGCTCCAGACGATCGCCACCGGGGCCTTCGGCAGCGCCGCGGACGGCTGACGGTCAGCGGCGGCAGCCCGGCTTCGGCGAGGCGGCGGTTGATCGCCCGGGCCTTGCCGCCGCCGTGGACGACGACGTAGATGCGGCGGAAGGCCTGTTTGTAGGCGCGCGGGCTGTGCTCGGGTCCGCGCGAGGCGCCGGCGCAGTCGTAGGCGGCGTAGACGTTGAGGCAGCGGTTGGGCTCGCCGAGCGGCCGCACGTAGGCGCGCATCCCCTTTTCGTAGAAGAGCTTGTTGAGGCGGACGAGGTAGCGGTCGCCGGCCCCGGCGGCGATCTGGGCCGGGGTGATCAGCTCGGCGCCGTCGTTGTTGTCGGCGGTGGTGAGGTGGATCATCGGCCGCGCCCGGGCGATCTGCCAGCGGCGTGATCACCTCGTCGAAGTCGGTCCCCCAGGTGCGGAAGGACTGGATCACCGCCGGGTGCTTGTCGAGGGCGTCGGAGAAGGTGCCGAAGTCGGCCGGGTCGCCGGTGTCGGAGACGCCCCAGTAGACCTTCTTGCCGGGCGGGAGGAGCGGGCTGAAGGCGCCGGCGGGCGCAGCGAGCAGGCCCAGCAGTGAGAACGCTGGCGAGGGCAACCGCGATTGCGGCTCGGAACTTCAGCGGGCCGGGCACCGAGCGCTCCATGGTGGCAAGCGCGCCGGCACAGGCCCCATGCACTGCGGCGGGCGGAGTGCAACCTGGGTTGCGCGTCAGGCGGCGAGGCGGTTGGGAGTGCTCGGTGACGATCTCGAGCACTTCCGGCGCGAACTTCTCGATGAAGGCAGGGCCGACGCCGCTGATCGCGAGCAGAGCGTCCGCGCTCTGCGGGCGCGCCGCGGCGATCGCGGTCAGGGTTTTGTTGCTGGCAACGGTGAAGGCCGGCTTGCCGACGGCGGCTTGCAGTCGCCACGCTTTCAGCCCCTCGAAGAGGGGGGCGTCGGCGGGGGAGAGGTCGGGGGCGGGAGCGGCCGCCGCCTTGGCGCGGCTGGGCTTGCGGACCGCGATCGTCTCCGGGTCCGGCAGCCAGTCGAGCATGTCGCAGACGTCGCAGCAGCGCTCCAGTGGGGCGCCTGCGGTGCGGTCGGAGAAGTGGTCGAGGAGGGCCCGGCGGCGGCAATCGGTGCCGTAGATGAACGCTTTGATCGCGTGGTAGGCGCGCCAGCCGCGCTCGCGGGCGATCGCCAGGTCGGGGTCGCCGGCGCGCTGTTCGTTGAAGCGGACGAGGCGGCCGAGGTCGGCTTTCAGCGCCAGCATCACCGCCCGCGAGGGGAGGCCGTCGCGTCCGGCGCGCCCGGCCTCCTGGTAGTAGGCCTCGACGCTGGTCGGGATGGTGACGTGCCAGACCGACCGCACGTCGGCCTTGTCGACCCCCATCCCGAAGGCGTTGGTGGCGCAGATGACGCCGCTCTCGGTGGCCATGAATCGGTCTTGGATCGCCGTCCGGTGTCCGGGTTCGAGGCCGGCGTGGTAGGCCACCGCCGCAATCCCCTCGTCGCGCAGTTCCCCGGCGACCTCTTCGGTCTGCTTGCGGGTTCCGCAGTAGACGATCGCAGGCAGGTTCGCCGGGTCGCGCAGCCCGGCCTCGAGCACCGCCTGTCGGCGCGCCTTCGATCCGTTCCCCTCGAGCGCGACGACGTCGAAGGAGAGGTTGGGCCGGTCGAAGCCGGAGCGGACCTGGAGCGGGTCCCGCATCCCGAAGCGGGAGGCGATCTCCCGCGCCACCGGCACCGTCGCCGTCGCCGTGCAGGCCATCACCGTCGGCCGTCCCAGCTTCTCGACCACCTCGGGCAACCGCAGGTAGTCGGGCCGGAAGTCATGCCCCCACTCGGAGACGCAGTGCGCCTCGTCGACCGCGACCAGGCCCACCTCGCGGCAGGCGAGCGCTTCGAGGAAGACGCTCGAGGCGAACCGCTCCGGCGCGCAGTAGACGATCCGCGCCTCCCCTCTCACCATCTCCAGCGCCTCGGAGACCTCCCAGTCTTCCATCCCCGAGGTGATCATCGCGACGGGATGCCCGCCGGCGCTCAGCTTCCCCCACTGGTCCCGCATCAGTGCGATCAGCGGACTGACCACGATCGTCAGCTGCTCAGACGCGAGCCCCGGCAGCTGGTAGCAGAGGCTCTTCCCGCCGCCGGTGGGCATGACGATGAGGCTGTCGCGCCCCTCAAGAGCAGCGATCACGGCCTCGCGCTGTCCGTCCCGCCACTCGGCGTAACCGAGCTCCCGCAGCAACGCATCAGCTTTCTCCCCGGCTTCGAGCATCAGGCCAGTCAGCCTAGGCAAGTCTCCGGCGGTCGAGCGCCCTCATCCCTATTCGCTTGTTGCGATCGCGCTTACTCAGGCAGCCAGGGCTGGGCCCACTGGCCCATCCCGTGGACCAGCTTCTCGGCCTCTTCCGGCCCCCACGTCCCCTGCTCGTAGAGGTGAACCGGGCCCGGTTCGTCGAGCAGGGGCTGCACCACCCGCCAGGTCTCTTCGATCGCGCTCTGGCGGGTGAACAGCTGATGCTCGCCGGCGATCGCGTCGCCGAGCAGGCGCTCGTAGGGCTCGGGGTCCTCCCCCTTCACCCGCTCGAACAGCACCTCGAGGTCGGCTGCCTGGAACGCCTCCTGGCCCGCTTCCTTCGCGTAGAGACGGATCCGCGCGCCCGGTTCGGGCTCGATCCGGATCGTCAGCTGGTTCGGTTCCGGCGTCTTCCCGCGACCGACCCCGAGCCGCGGCGGTCGCTTGAAGAAGACGCTCACCTCACTCACCTTCACCGGCAGGCACTTGCCGGCGCGGACGAAGAACGGCACCCCCGACCAGCGCCAGTTGTCGACCTCGAGCTCGACCGCGGCGAAGGTCTCGGTGGTCGAGTCCGCCGCCACGTCGGTGACCTCGAGGAAGCCGTCGTACTGGCCGCGCACGTAGCGCTTCGGGTCGGCGGCACGCATCGCCTTGAAGAACTCGAGCTTCTTGTCGCGGACGCTGTCGCGGTCGTTGCCGGTCGGCGGCTCCATGCCGATGATCCCCAGCACCTGCAGGGCATGGTTCTGGATCACGTCGCGCATCGCCCCGACGGCGTCGTAGAAGCGGCCCCGATCGTCGACCCCGAAGTCCTCGGAGATCGTCATCTGCACGTGGGAGACGTGCTCGCGGTTCCAGACCGGCTCCAGCAGCGTGTTGGCGAAGCGCAGGTAGGTGATGTCGAGGACCGGCTCCTTGCCGAGGTAGTGGTCGATCCGCAGGATCTGCTCCTCGCGCAGCACCGAACACAGTTCGGAGTTGAGCTGCCGTGCCGATTCGAGGTCGTGCCCGAACGGCTTCTCGATCACGACGTGGGCGTTCTCGGTCATCCCGGCCTTGCCGAGACCCTGGACGACGGTGGCGAAGAGCGAAGGCGGAATCTCCAGGTAAAAGACCGGCTGCTTCGCGTCGCCGAGCGCTTCGCCGACCCGCTTGAAGGTGTCGGCGTCCGCGTAGTCGCCCTGGACGTAGGCGAGTCGAGCGGCCAGTCGGCCGAAGACGTCCTCGTCGGGGTCGCCGACGGTCGCGCCGATCGCGTCGCGGGCGTGCTCGCGCAACCGCTCGTCGTCCCACTCGTCGATGGCGACGCCGACGATCGGGCAGTCGAGCTTGCCCCGCTCCTCCAGCCGGTAGAGCGCCCGGAAGGTCATTTTCTTCGCCAGGTCGCCGCTGATCCCGAAGATCGCCAGGACGTCGGCGGCCTGGTCGGCGTGGTTGGCGGCGCCCTTGCCCATCGACCGGCAGGCTATCGTCCGCTCGTCCCTGCATCGCCACCCCGCGGAGGTCGTGAATGGAACTCGGAATCGTCGGCCTAGGTCGAATGGGAGCGAACATGGCCCGGCGTCTGATGCGCGACGGTCACAAGATCGTCGCCTACGACGTCAACCCCGACGCGGTCTCCGGGCTGGAAGGCGAGGGCGCCACCGGCGCCGCCTCGCTGGAGGAGATGGCGGCGAAGCTGAGCCCGCCGCGCTCGGTCTGGGTGATGGTCCCGGCCGGCGAGATCACCGAGCAGACGGTCGAGGCCGTGGCGACGGTGCTGGAGTCCGGCGACGCGATCGTCGACGGCGGCAACTCCTACTACCGCGACGACATCCGGCGCGCCGCGAAGGTCGGCGAGAAGGGGATCGACTACGTCGACTGCGGCACCAGCGGCGGCGTCTTCGGGCTCGAGCGCGGCTACTGCCTGATGATCGGCGGCCCCGACGCGGCGGTGGAGCGGCTCGACCCGATCTTCGCCAGCCTCGCGCCGGGGGTCGGGGAGGCCGAGCGCACCCCGGGCCGCGATGGCGATCCCTCCCCCTCGGAGAACGGCTACCTGCACTGCGGCCCGAACGGGGCCGGCCACTTCGTGAAGATGGTCCACAACGGGATCGAGTACGGGATCATGGCCGCCTACGCCGAGGGCCTGAACGTGCTGAAGAACGCCAACGCCGGCAAGGTCCAGCGCGAGGCCGACGCCGAGACGGCGCCGCTCGACCACCCCGAGTACTACCAGTACGACCTCGACCTGCCGGAGGTCGCCGAGGTCTGGCGGCGCGGCAGCGTGATCGGTTCCTGGCTCCTCGACCTGACCGCGGCGGCGATGCGGGAATCCCCGGACCTGGCCGACTTCGCCGGCCGCGTCTCCGACTCCGGCGAGGGCCGCTGGACGGCGATCGCGGCGATCGACGAGGGCGTGCCGACGCCGGTGCTGACCACCGCCCTGCAGGAGCGCTTCTACTCGCGCGGCCTCGGCGACTTCGGCGACAAGGTCCTCTCGGCGATGCGAAAGCAGTTCGGCGGCCACGACGAGAAGGCGAGCTGAGCCCGTGCCGATCGAGCTCGAGGTCGCCGGCGACGAAAAGGCGGCCTCGCGCCGCGCCGCCGAGCTGATCGCCGCCGCCGGGGGCGAAGCGGAGGAGGAGCGCAACCACTTCACCCTCGCGATGAGTGGTGGCCGCTCGCCCTGGGCGATGCTGGCGATCCTCGGCGAACTCGAGGAGATGCCCTGGGACAAGGCCGAGCTCTTCCAGGTCGACGAGCGCGTCGCCTCCCCCGGCAGCCCCGACCGCAACCTCACCCACATGGTCCTCGGCCTCTCGATGGACCATCAGGCGGCGCTGCGGCCGATGCCGGTGACCCAGCGCGACCTCGAAGCCGCGGCCCGCGAATACGAATCCTCGCTGCCCGACCGCTTCGACCTCATCCACCTCGGACTCGGCCCCGACGGCCACACCGCCTCGCTCGTACCCGGCGACCCGGTCCTCGAGGTCACCGACCGCCGCGTCGCAATCACCGGCGAGTACCAGGGCCACCCGCGCATGACCCTCACCTACCCCGCGATCGAGGAAGCCCGCCGCATCGTCTGGCTCGTAACCGGGCCCGACAAGGTCGAGCCGCTGCAGAAACTGCTGGCCGGCGACGAGTCGATCCCCGCCGGCCGCGTCCGCAACGAGAACATGATCGTGGTGGCCGACGAAGCTGCTGCTGCGCAGGCATAGAGAACTTGTAAGCGGATCAGCGAACACAGCTGTAATCACTTCCGCTAACATTTCGGTATGTCTGCCGCGTCTCTCGTTGCTGACATCCTCAGGAAAAGCGGTCTTAGCCAGGCTGAGCTTGCGCGCCGCGCCGGCATGCCGCGCTCGGTCTTGAACGCCTATATGCGCGGGAAACGCGAGCCCGGGGCCGATGCCGTGCTTCGAATCGCCGGCGCCGCCGGGGTGAGGTTGGAGTTCGAGGAGCGGAGGCCGCCGGTCGATCCCCAGCGCGCCAGCTACATCCTCAACCAGGTTCTGGGCCTAGCCGAGGCGCTGCCCTACCGCCCACGGGCGGAAATGGCATACCCGCCGTTGAAGGCTCGGCTCGCGAAACCCACCACGGCATGAACGCCGAGCTCGTCGAAAAGCTCTTGGCGATCCATGGGGCTCTGAAAGCACGCTCGCTCCCGCATGCCTTCGGCGGCGCCATCGCCCTCGCCTATTGCGTGGAGGAGCCGCGCGGGACCCGCGACCTCGACCTCAACGTCTTCGTCGATGCGGCGCGAGCTGCCGAAGTCCTCGCCGCGTTGCCCGAGGGGGTCCGGGTGGAGGAAGCCGACATCGAGCAGGCGAAGCGGGATGGGCAGACCCGGTTGTTCTGGGATGGGGTGCCGGTCGACATCTTCCTCAACAACCTCCCTCTGCACGAGGAGGTCGCCAACGGTGTGACCTGGGTCGATTTACAGGGCGCGCAGGTCCCTGTTCTCGACTGCGCCTCCCTGGTCGTCTTCAAGGCCTTCTTCGCCCGCGGCCGAGACTGGGGCGACATCGAAGAGGTTGCAGCGGCCACCCCGAAGGACGTCGAATCAGCTCTCGAAGTGGTCACAGATCTTGTCGGCAAGGACGATCCCTCCTGCCGCAAGCTGGCAGAGATCGCCGCCGGTCGACGACCCGGCTAGGCGGCGGGGTCCAGCGAGACCGCGTGACTGCCGACGATGCGGCGGTCGGGGTCCTACCTGCGCTTCACCTCGGCGAGGCGGGCGCAGACCTCGGGCGGGAGGATCGCGTCGGCGTCGCAGGGGCGCTCGGCGAAGTTGAAGTAGCCGCCGTCGGCCGCCCACGGCTCCATCGCCTCGTGCAGGCGGTCGTGGTGGGCCTCGATCGCCTGTCCCAGCTCCGGCGTCATCGGCATCCCGATCCCGAACATTGCGAATTCCGCGTCGAGGTGGGAGAGGGCACCGCCGTTCTCGGCCGGCCGCCCGAGGGCGCCGCCCAGTCTGGCGGATCTCGGTCAGCAGCATCGGGGTACCGGAGTCCGGTCCCGACATCGAAGCGAAGACGTCGATCGCCTCGTCGGGGAGCTCGCGGAGGACGCGGTGGTGGCCGAGTCCGGGGACCGGCTGCTCGGGGTCCATGTGGATCCGGCAGAGGGCCGCCGGCGGTACCTGGTCGAAGGTGTTCATGATCGGCTCGCCGATCTCCAGCAGCGGCGTGAAGGCGGCTTCGCCCTCCTCGCGGCTGCCGATGCAGGCACCGTCGATCGTCAGCAGCGGCGTGCCCCGCAGCGGCTCCGGGACGTCGGGGACGTCGGGCGGACGCAGGAAGCGGACGACCGAGGTGACGTTCTCGCCGACCCCGGCGGCCCAGTCGCGCCAGATGCGGACCGCCTCGGCGCCGACCGCGCCGGGGAAGAGGAAAGCGCCGGCGTAGGCATCGGCGACCGGGACCAGGTCGATATGCAGCGCCACGACCACCGCGTAGTTGCCGCCGCCGCCGCGTAGCGCCCAGAAGAGGTCGGGGTCGTTCTCGGCGTCGACCGTGCGCGTCTCGCCGTCGGCGGTGACCAGCTCGATCGCCCGCACCCGGTTGCAGGCGAACCCGTACCGGCGGCCGAACCAGCTGAGGCCGCCGCCGAGGTTGATAGCCGGTGACGCCGACGTCGGGGGAGGAGCCGGGCAGCGAGCTGAGCCCGTGCTGCTGGGCGGCTTCGGTCAGCTCGACCGAGAGCACGCCGGCCTCGACCCGCGCGGTCTGCGCCCCGGCGTCGACCTCGATCCCGCGCATCCGCTCGGTCTTGATCAGGATCGCGTCCTCGAGCGAGCCCGAGGGCGACGGCGCCGTGGCCGGTCCCCTGGCCGGAGACGCGCAGCCCGTTCTCGGCGGCGAAGCGGACGGCAGCGGCGATGTCGTCGCCGCTCTCGACGAAGGCGACGGCGCTCGGGCGCTGGTCGGCGACGAGGTTCCAGGCCGCTCGCGCCTGGTCCCAGTCGGAGTCGTCGGGAGTGGCGAGGCGGCCGGCGATCGCCAGCCCGCTGAAGTCGGTCATCGAGAAGCTCCTTTGGCTCAGAAAGTGGCGCGGTCCACGGCGTCTCCCCTGGCGACGAACACCTCGCTCACCATATCCGGGGGGAAGAGACCGTGGGCGGCAACGCCGGGGTCGGCCTCGCAGCCGCGCCGCCAGCGCCGCCGGATCGTCGAGACCGCCGCCGCGGTAGTCGGCGATGACGCCGCCGTCGGGGCTGCGCGGCGCGTCTCGCAGCTCGACCTCGGAGCCGAGCCGCTCCAGGGTCGAGGCGGCGCCGAAGCCGAACAGCTCCAGCGGCACCGGACCGCGCAGCGCGTCGACCGGCTTGCTCGAGTCGGCGATGACGACGAAGCGCTCGGCCGCCGCGGCGACGATCTTCTCGCGCAGGTGGGCGCCGCCGCCGCCCTTGATCAGCCAGCCGTCGGGGGTCACCTCGTCGGTGCCGTCGATCGCGATGTCGAGGCGGGTCGAGGCTGTCGAAGTCCTCGACCGGAATTCCCAGCTCGCGCGCCTGTTCCTCGGTCGCGACCGAGGTGGCGACGCAGCGGATGCCGTCGAGCCCGCGACGGGCGATCGCCGGCAGCAGGTGGGCGACCGTCGAACCGGTGCCCAGACCGACCGTCATCCCGCTCTCGACCAGCTCCGCGGCGGCCTCTGCCGCGAGCCGCTTCTCCGTGTCCGCCGCGCTCACGACCGGCACGCTACCTTGCTCCAATGACTTCAAGCACGGCAACCGCAACCGACACCCAGGACTACAAGGTCGCCGACATCGGCCTCGCCGATTTCGGCCGCAAGGAGATCTCCCTCGCCGAGGTCGAGATGCCCGGCCTGATGCAGACCCGCGAGGAGTTCGGCGCCTCGCAGCCGCTGAAAGGCGCGCGGATCACCGGCTCGCTCCACATGACGATCCAGACCGCGGTCCTGATCGAGACCCTGGTCGCGCTCGGCGCCGAGGTGCGCTGGGCCAGCTGCAACATCTTCAGCACCCAGGACCACGCCGCCGCGGCGATCGCCGCCGCCGGCATCCCCGTCTACGCCTGGAAAGGCGAGACCCTGGAGGAGTACTGGTGGTGCACCGAGCAGGCGCTGAACTGGCCCGACGGCGAGGGCCCGAACATGATCCTCGACGACGGCGGCGACGCGACCCTGCTCGTCCACAAGGGCGTCGAGTTCGAGAAGGCCGGCTCGGTCCCCGACCCGGCCTCGGCCGAATCGGAGGAGTTCAAGATCGTCCTGCAGACGCTGCAGCGCTCGCCTCGAGGAGGACCCGCAGCGCTGGACCAGGATCGCCGCCGACATCAAGGGCGTCACCGAGGAGACGACGACCGGCGTCCACCGGCTCTACCAGCTGGCCGAGACCGGCGACCTGCTCTTCCCGGCGATCAACGTCAACGACTCGGTCACCAAGTCGAAGTTCGACAACCTCTACGGCTGCCGCCACTCGCTGGTCGACGGGATCAACCGCGGCACCGACGTGATGATCGGCGGCAAGGTCGCCGTCGATCTGCGGCTACGGCGACGTCGGCAAGGGCTGCGCCTCCTCGCTGCGCGGCCAGGGCGCGCGCGTGATCGTCACCGAGATCGACCCGATCTGCGCCCTGCAGGCGGCGATGGAGGGCTACGAGGTGCGGACGCTCGACGAAGTCGTCGAGACCGCCGACATCTTCGTCACCGCCACCGGCAACAAGGACATCATCACCCTCGACCACATGCGGCGGATGAAGCACAACGCGATCGTCGGCAACATCGGCCACTTCGACAACGAGATCGAGATGGCGGCGCTGGAAGAGTCCGACGCCGAGCGGATCGAGATCAAGCCGCAGGTCGACGAGTGGAAGTTCCCCGGCGGCAACGCGATCATCGTCCTCTCCGAAGGCCGGCTGCTGAACCTCGGCAACGCCACCGGGCACCCGAGCTTCGTGATGTCGAACTCGTTCACCAACCAGGTGATCGCCCAGATCGAGCTCTTCGGCAAGCGCGAGGACAAATACGGCGGCGAGCCGGCGGTCTACGTCCTGCCCAAGCACCTCGACGAGAAGGTCGCCCGCCTGCATCTGGCGGCGCTCGGCGTCGAGCTGACCGAGCTGAGCCCCGAGCAGTCCGCCTACCTCGGCGTGCCGGTCGAGGGACCCTTCAAGCCAGATCACTACCGGTACTAGGTCTTAGGGACCGGCCGCTCGGCCCGCGGGTCCTGTCTCCGAATCGGGGGCTCCCCTACCGGGGAGTCCTCCCGATCGTCGCCACCCGCGGGAAGGGCCGTCCATCTATCTATCCTCGGCGCGATGGAACCACGCCTCTGGATCTCAGCCAGTGGTGAGCCGCCTCACTCTGTTGCGTTGAGCGCTGAGCGAACCGTGGTCGGGCGCTCGCCCGAGGCCGAGGTCGTCCTCGACGACGAGGCGGTCTCCTGGAACCACCTCGAGATCGAGCGCCGCGGCGACGTCCTGATGGCGACCGACCTCGACAGCCGCAACGGCACGGCGCTGAACGGCGAGCCGCTCGACCGGCCGCGGCGCCTGCGCGACGGCGACACCCTGATCGTCGGCGGCTACCGGCTGGAAGTGAAGACCGGAACGGTGACGCCGGTCGGGGCGACGGTCGCCGCCGCCGAGCCCGCGGTGGCGCTGAGCGAGGAGGAGCGGGCGACCGCCGCCGCCCTCGTCGCCCCCTACCGCAGCGAGGGCGCCTTCGCCGGCCGCCCCGCCACCCGCGCCGAGATCGCCGCCGAGCTGCACGTCTCCGAGCGCACCGCCCAGCGCCGCCTCGATGCCCTCGCCGCCAAACTCGACGTCCCCGGCGACGCCGGCCGCGACCGCCCCCGCCAGATCGCGGCGCGCGTGATCGAGCTAGGGCTCGACCGACCGCGCTGACCCCGTCCGACTTACTCCTGAGTAGTTGAAGTAGCTTGCGGCTCTCATTGACCTCGGAGGTGGAATGAGCATGGAATCAGCGACGGACGAGTCAGAGCTTCGGAGAGCAGCTGAGGGGGGCGATCCGGATGCCTTGCTGGCACTTGGGGAGTATCTGATGGGCGAGGTGGATGGTCTCGATGAGGCCGAAGCTCTCTTCGCCCGGGTAGAGCAGACCGGTGACATCCGCGGGGCACTCAAACTCGGCGCCCTTTTGGAGGACTTCCGCAAAGACCAGTCTGCCGCGGAGAGCGCCTGGCGACGGGCCGACGAAGCGGGAAGCCTGAACGGCGCTGGCAACCTCGGCAGGCTGCTTCGCGAAAAAGGGGAC
This sequence comes from uncultured Actinomycetes bacterium, assembly GCA_963812845.1. Lineage (GTDB taxonomy): Bacteria > Actinomycetota > Thermoleophilia > Solirubrobacterales > 70-9 > VAYN01. The sequence goes on from CAWEWQ010000001.1 coordinate 681,035, forward strand.
TTGGCAGGAGCCGAGCCCGCGTTTCGCCGCTGTGTCGATCGTGGCAGTGAGCGGGCGGTTGGCGACTGGGCCGCTCTCATGTTCCAACGCCAAGACGCTCCCCACGACGATGTGGCGCGGGCAATTTCCCTCTTGTGTCACGCCCACGACAAGTTCATCTGGAGAAACGAGACGGACGTAATCGTTCACGTCGCGGTCCTCGACGGCATGGAGCAAAACTGCGAACCGGGGGCGATCGAGGCCGGCACGCGGCGCGCCGACGAGGAAGGCAGCGCGTCTGGCGCCTGGCACCTTGCCTGGCATCTGAAAGGGCAGGGCAGGCTGCCCGAAGCCGTAGCCGCGTTCAGGCGGGCCGCGGAGCGCAAACAGGACGACGCCTGGATGCGGGCCGCGGGCACCTACATGGAAATGGGGGACATGGAGGCCGCCGAGGCGCTGGCACGCGAAGGCGACCAGGCGGGAGCCGCAAGCGCCGCCGGCTTTCTCGGAGCGATGCTCGACGAGCGGGGCGATCGCGATGGCGCGTTCGAGGCTTATAAACGGGCAGACGCCGGCGGCGACGGGAACGGAGCGTTCAATCTTGGGGTCACACTCGCGGAATGCCGCGACCTTCAGGGCGCCGAAGAGGCGCTGGGGCGTGCCAGGGATCGTGGCATCGAGAAGGCCGAGGCTGCGATCCAGCAGGTCCGGCAGATGCGGTTCGGGTAGGTGATGTCCCTATCGGACTGGGGAAGTCTTGCTGGAGTCATCGGCGCGGCCGGAACTCTCGCGGGTCTCGGATTCGTCGGATATCAACTGCGGCTCGGCAACCATGAAAGGCATTCCCAGGTTCAGGCACTGCGTATGCAGGTCCAGTCCCTGCGTGCGCAGGCGACCATGCTGTTTCAGGAACGTTTCAAGGAATCGCAGGATGCTCGACGCCTCATCTTCCGGGAGTTCCCCGTGCATACCTCTCTCGTCGCGGCCATAGGCCAGGTAGAGCCAGACGCCTTGAAGAAAGGGAAAGTCGATACCTGGGACGAGATCGGAGAGCTATCCGAGGACGACATCGCGTTGGCCGAGCAGGTGATCAACGCCTTTAATGACATCGCGCAGTACGTGGTTGACGGCTTGGAGCTGCGTAGCGCGCTACAGCAATACCACCTTCCCATCATGCGCGTGGGGGCGCTGCTGAATCCCTATCTCGCTCAGAAAAACGCTGCAAAGGATGGCCAGCGAAAACTCCGCGTCGGCAGGCGAATTCCAATCCTTTACAACGCGTCGCTCGCCTATCACCGCTGTCATCACAAACACTGCGGTCGCAGGGTCGGGCTGCTCCGTACCACTCCGGATGACAGGGAGGAGATCGACCTCGTTTTCTTCGATGGCGACCGGGGTGGGGTGCAGCAGTTCGAGTGCTTTGCCGACACCCCTGATGAATTGCTGCGCCTTCCAGACGACGATCTCGTCACGGTTATTGCTGCGGCTGAAGCGAAGCTGCGGAAATGAACCGCCCGGTCGTTCCCTCCATTCGATGGGAATAGAACTCGTCAAGTCGCTCGTCGGTCGACATCTCAGCGACCTCGATGTTCGACGAGAGAATCCCTGCCGATTCCAGGTCTATCCGGTTCGCGGTCCAAAGGTCGAAAAGGGACTTGCCGGGATCCGGAAGTGCCGCTAAGAGGTCAGGCGCGCGATCACCGAAGGCTTCGCTGGCTCGATCCACCACCTCAGGCCCTACTTCGTACCGCTGAGGTCCGATAGAGGGACCGACCGCCGCAACGAGGCCTTCGGGCTCGCAGCCAAACCGCTCTTTCATGACTGCAACAGTGCGCGAGGCAATCCGCGACACGGTGCCCCCCCATCCTGCATGGGCTAGCCCCAACACACCCAGTCGTGGGTCATGAACTAGGACTGGAACGCAGTCGGCCAGCGTCACGCACAATGGAAGGTTGGGGACCTTCGTGACGAGAGCGTCAGCGTCGGGAACGATGTTTTCCTCCGTCGATGCTCCGCGCCCAGCATCGGCGTCGTCCACGATGACAACCCCGTCAGCGTGTATCTGCCGGCACCACACTGAGCGACTTAGGTCCGCATCGAAAGCGTGGAACACTCGCCGACGGTTGTCCAGCACAGTCTCTGGATCGTCGCCAACTCGAAGCCCGAGATTGAGGGACCGGTAGGGACCAGCGCTGAGACCTCCCGCGCGCGTGGTTATGAACGCGTTGACGCTCTTGGGGTCAAGCGTCTCAAACCGATATCCCACCATGCCGTTGCGCCTGTCTTGGAGCATCGCCAGACCATAGCCCTCGTTTCCGCGATGTGACCCCCACCGGGCCACCTGTGGCCCGGTCGGTGGCGTCGCTGTCATTGGCCGGCACGGCTCTGGCCCCGAGCATGGGTGCATCAACTCACTCACTGCTCGAAAGGAGCATCCGATGTTCAAGAAGACCCTGATCGCACTGTCCGCGCTGCTCGCCCTCGTAGTCCCGGCAGCGGCTTCGGCGGCGTCCAACACGGGCGCGGTCGTCTTCTCGAAATCCTCGAAAGTCGGGGACGAAGTCAAAGGCGGGCTCTTCGCCGTCAAGGACGGGCGGCTGAACCAGCTGACCGAAGACCCCACCGACACCGAACCGAACTTCTCGCCGGACGGGCGCACGATCGCCTTCGCCCGCGGCGGCGACATCTACTCGGTCCGGCCCGACGGCTCGGGCCAGCGGCAGCTGACCAGCGGCCCGGAGGTCGACTCGCTGCCGAAGATCGCCCCCAACGGGCGCTACGTCGTCTTCGAGCGGCGGGGAGCGCTGGGCGGCAGCTCCAACCTCTACACGGTAGGTGCCACCGGCGGTGGCCTGCGGGCGCTGGCCAGCAGCGGTAACGACCGCGAAGTCGCCTTCTCGCCCGACGGCAAGGCGATCGTCTTCGTCCGCACCGCTGCCGGCGCCAACCCCGACGACGACCTCTACTCGATCCGCCCGAACGGGTCCGGCCTCATCCGCCTGACCCGGACCAGCGGCATCGACGAGTTCGCCCCCCGCTACTTCGCCGGCGGCATTGTCTACAGCCGCGGCGAGAGCAGTCCGGGACCGGCCGCTTACGCCGATATCTACACGATGCTCCGCGACGGCTCGCGGGCCAAGGCCCAGGTGGCCGGAGTCGGCTCCGCCTACGTCGAAGACGTGTCGCCGAACGGCAAGCTGCTGATCTTCCGTCGCGACCAGGGCCTCTGGGAGAAGAAGATCGGCCGCACGAAAGCGCGCAAGCTGAGCGAGTTGCCGGATCAGTCGAAGACGAGCTCCGTCTTCTCCTCCGACGGCCGGCGCGTCGCCGCCTTCGTCTCGGTCGAAGAGCAGCAGCAGCTGGTCTCGATCGACGTCGAGACCCGGCGTCAGACCCAGCTCGCCTCCGGTCATGACTTCGACGAAGGCGAAGGGACCGTGCTCGGCCCGGTGATGGATTGGCAGCCGGTGCCGCAGCGCCGCTAACCCCAAATCCACCTGTTCCTTTCTGGTGTCAGAGCCGGAAAAGGAACAGGTCGAGGCGGTGTCCGTCCCCCATCCGGCGATATAACGGCCGGGTGGGGGATTTCTCTATTGGCGCCGAGATCGCCGGCTACCGGGTCGAAGAGCTGATCGCGCGCGGTGGCATGGGCGTCGTCTACCGGGCCACCCACCTCGGCCTCGAGCGGCCGGTGGCGCTGAAGGTGATCGCCCGGGAGCTCGTCGATAGACCCGGCTTCCGGGAGCGCTTCCTACGCGAGTCGCGGCTGGCGGCCCGGCTCGACCATCCGGCGGTGGTCCCGGTCTACGACTCGCGCGAGGTCGACGGCGAGTTGATCGTCGCGATGCGTCTGGTCAAGGGCGGCGACCTACGGGGGCTGATCGAGCGCGAGGGCCCGCTGCCGCCGCACCGCGCGATCAACCTCCTCGCCCAGGTGGCCGACGCCCTTGATGCCGCTCACGCTGCCGGCGTCGTCCACCGCGACGTCAAGCCGCACAACATCCTCGTCGAAGGCGACCGCGCCTACCTCTCGGACTTCGGCCTCGCCAAAGCCGTCGACGAGAGCGGCGCCGCCTCGAGCGCCTCGGTCGTCGGCACGGCCCAGTACATGTCGCCGGAGCAGTGGCGCGGGGACTCGATCGGCCCAGCCGCCGACGTCTATTCGCTCGGCTGCGTCCTCTACGAGGCGCTGACCGGGATCGCTCCCTTCCAGCGTGGGGAGGAGGACACCGAGCCGGAACTGCCGCAGGGGATGGAGGCGGCGATCCGCCGCGCCGTCGCCAAAGACCCGGCGGCACGTTACGCGACCGCCGGCGCCTTGATCGCCGCCGCCCGCTCCGCGGAAGGCTCGGAGCTGCGGCCGACCGCCGTCCTCTCCCGCGACCAGAGCGAGCACACCACCGTCCCCAACCCCTCGCAGGGCCTCTTCGGGCGCCTCGGGGGGAGGGCGACCGCCTGGCTCCTCGGCGGCGCGGCGGTCTTCGTCGCGGCGATGGTCGCCGCCGTCCTCTTCCTCCTGCTCGGCGAACGAGGGACCGCAGGTCTCGGCGCCGATCGCGATCGGGACGCCGCCGCTGCGCCTCGACGCCGGGGCGCAGGCCGTCTGGGTGACGAGCGAAAAGGATGGGACGCTGACCCGGCTCGATCCCGAAACGGGTGAGGTGGTCGGCAAGCCCCGCCGGATCGGCGAGGGTGTCTCCGGCGTCGCCGTCGGTCGCAACTGGACCTGGGTGACGAACCCCGGGCAGAGCCTGCTGCTCCGCCTCGATCCCCGCAGTGGCCGGGTCCTCCGCGAAGTCCCGATCCCCGGCGAACCCGGGCCCCTCGCCCTCGGCGGGCAGCGCGTCTGGCTCGCCGACCTCGGCGGTCGCGGAATCAGCGCCGTCAACGCCGAAGGCGCCGGCCTCTATCGGGCGGGCCTGCCCCCGCAGGCGCCGGGCCTGCGGCTCGCATGGGGCGACCACGGGCTCTGGGTCGCGGTCGCCGACGCCGGAGTGGTCCGCCGCATCGACCCCGCCACCCTCACTGCGGGCGAGCCGATCCGTGTCGGCCGCGGCCCCGCCGGGGTCACCGTCGCCGGCGGCTTCGTCTGGGTCGCCAACAGCCGCTCGGGGACGGTGTCAAAGGTCGACCCGTCGCTGCGCGCCGTCGTCGACTCGATCGAAGTCGGCGGCCACCCGGGCGGGATCGACGCCGGCACCAGTGCCGTCTGGGTCGCCGATCGCTCCGACGACGCGGTACGGAAGATCGACCTCGAGAGCGGCGACGTCGAGGGCGCGCCGATCCAGGTCGGCCCCGAACCGGGCGCCGTCGCGGTCGGCGGCGACGCGGTTTGGGTCGCAAATAACGGAGACGGGACCGTCACCCGGATCGAGCCCTAATTGGACGACGCTTCCGATATTCACCCCGCCCTGGTGTGGTCAAGATCGGAAGCGTTCACTCCGGTGGCTGCCGCGGATTAGAAGTCGTCGTCGACCGACAACTTCCGAACTCGGCGGGGCAAGAGGGCAAGACGGTCTTCCACACGCGCCCTTTCCAAGGAGAGGCGAGCGGCCTCCTCGTGGAAAAGTGCGACTCCGGTCAGGCTCGCCGCCTCAAAGGCAAGACCAAGCCCGACACTGGGATCGCCCCGCTCGATCTTCCGCATCGTCACTACCCCGATTCCGATCCGCTCGGCGAGCTCCACCATGCTCCAACGTCGTTCGCGTCGGCCCATGCGAATGCGGTCGCCGAGCAGGGAGGCCGCCTCAACGGTGCGGGGAGAGTAATTGTGTATCCGCTTCACTTTTCGACATTTTAATATCTGTACACCCCAATAAGCAACAGTTAAATATCTGTTGTTGAGAACCTCGAAAGAGAAGAGGCCTACCATCGGCGCCCCGCTTTGCCGACCCTGAGGCGGGGGATGGCGCAGGGCCACTAGGATCGGCCCCCATGACTCAGGACATCGATCAGCTCGCCATAAACACGATCCGCACCCTCTCGATGGACGCCGTCCAGAAGGCGAACTCGGGTCACCCGGGGACGCCGATGTCGCTGGCTCCCGTCGCCTACGAGCTCTGGCAGAACCACCTGCGCTACGACCCGGCCGAACCCGATCTGGCCGAACCGCGACCGCTTCGTGCTCTCGGCCGGCCACGCCTCGATGCTGCTCTACTCGATGATCTTCCTCGCCGGGGTCCGCAAGGTCGACGAGGACTACGACGTCACCGACGAGCCGGCCTGCTCGCTGCAGGAGATCGAAAACTTCCGCCAGCTGAAGTCGCGCACCCCGGGCCACCCCGAGTACCGCTGGACGACCGGGGTCGAGACGACCACCGGCCCGCTCGGCCAGGGCGTCGCCACCTCGATCGGGATGGCGATGGCCTCGAAGTGGCTGGGCGCGACCTACGGCGCCGAGCTCTTCGACTTCGACGTCTACGCGCTGGCGGGCGACGGCTGCCTGCAGGAGGGGATCTCGCACGAAGCCGCCTCGCTGGCCGGGCACCTGAAGCTCGACAACCTCTGCTGGATCTTCGACAACAACCACATCTCGATCGACGGCGACACCGCGCTGGCCTTCGTCGACGACGTTCTCAGCCGCTTCGAGGGCTACGGCTGGAACGTGCTGCGGGTCGGCGACGCCAACGATCTCGGCCTGCTGGGCAAAGCCTTCAACGAGTTCAAGGCCGAGACCGGCCGTCCGACCCTGATCGTCGTCGACAGCCACATCGGCTGGGGCTCGCCGAACAAGCAGGACACCGAGTCCGCCCACGGCGAACCGCTCGGCGAAGAGGAGATCGAACTGACCAAGGAGGCCTACGGCTGGCCCAAGGACGCCAAGTTCCTCGTCCCCGACGGCGTCCGCGAGCGCTTCGACGAGGTGATCGGCCGGCGCGGCGCCGAGGCCCACGCCGCCTGGGTCGAGAAGTTCGGCTCCTTCAAGGGCGCCAACCCCGAGAAGGCAGCCGAGCTGGAGATGATGCAGCGGCGCGGGCTGCCCGACGGCTGGGACGCCGACCTGCCGAGCTTCGAGGCCGACGAAGAGAAGGGGGTCGCGACCCGCAAGGCCTCGAACAAGGTCCAGAACGCGATCGCCGCGAAGGTGCCGTGGCTGATCGCCGGCTCCTGCGACCTGACCGACTCGACCTCGGTCCGGCTCAGCGACGCCGACCAGTACGAGCCGGGCAGCTACGACGGCCGCCAGGTCCACTTCGGGATCCGCGAACACGCCGCCGCCGCCGCCTGCAGCGGGATGTCGACGGCGAAGCTGCGCCCGCTCTGGTCGACCTACCTGACCTTCTCCGACTACGGCCAAGGCCGCGATCCGCCTCTCGGCGCAGATGGAGCTGCCGGTCATCCACCTCTTCACCCACGACTCGATCGGCCTCGGCGAGGACGGCCCGACCCATCAGCCGGTCGAGCAGCTTGCCGGCCTGCGGGCGATGCCGGAGCTGGACGTGATCCGCCCCGCCGACGCCAACGAGGTGACCGAGGCCTGGAAGATCGCGCTCAACCGCACCCACCGTCCGGTCGCGATGGTGATGACCCGGCAGAACGTGCCGGTCTTCGACCGCTCCAGATACGCCTCGGCCGAGGGGGTGCAGCGCGGCGGCTACGTCCTCGCCGACCCCGAGGACGGCGACCCGGAGCTGATCCTGATCGCCACCGGCAGCGAGGTCCAGCTCGCTCTCGGCGCCCACGAGCGCCTCGCGGCCGACGGGATCCGCCAGCCGCGTGGTCAGCCTCCCCTGCTGGGAGATCTTCGAAAAGCAGGACCAGTCCTACCGCGACGAGGTGCTGCCGCCGGACGTCACCGCCCGGCTCGCGATCGAGGAGGCCTCGCCGCTCGGCTGGGAGAAATGGACCGGAAGCGAGGGTGCCATCATGGGGATGACCACCTTCGGGCAGTCGGCGCCGTTCGCGGACGTCGAGGCGGAGTTCGGGTTCACCGTCGACAACGTCACCAAGGTGGCGCGCGAGGTCGCCCAGAGGGCGGCCGCAAACCCCACGACTTAAGGAGGCGCCCGATGAAGCCGACTGAGCGTCTGCACGAACTGGGCCAGAGCCTCTGGCTCGACAACATCACCCGGCCGATGCTGCGCGAAGGGGTGCTCGAGGGCTACATCCGCGACCTCTCGGTCACCGGCCTGACCTCGAACCCGTCGATCTTCGACAAGGCGATCTCCGGCGGCGACGCCTACAACGAGCAGATCGCCGAGCTGGCGCCCGAAGGCGGCCGCCGGCGAGGGCGTCGGCGCCAACGACCAGGAGCGGATCTTCTTCGAGCTGGCGCTCGCCGACCTGCGCGACGCCGCCGACCTCTTCGCCGAGGTCCACCACCGCACCGCCGGCGTCGACGGCTTCGTCTCGCTCGAGGTCTCGCCGCTGATCGCCGACGACGCCGCGGCGACGATCGAGGAGGCGAAGGCGCTCCACGCCAAGGGCGAGCGCGACAACATCTTCATCAAGATCCCCGGCACCGAGGCCGGCCGCGAGGCGATCGAGGAGTCGATCTTCGCCGGCGTCCCGATCAACGTCACCCTGCTCTTCGACGACAAGCAGTACCTCGGCGCCGCCGAGGCCTACATGCGCGGGCTCGAGCGGCGGATCGAGGCCGGGCTCGACCCCAACGTCGCCTCGGTCGCCTCGCTCTTCATCAGCCGCTGGGACGTCGCCGTCGCCGAGGAGGTGCCGGACGAGCTGGTCAACCGGCTCGGGATCGCGGTCGGCGGCCGCGCCTTCCGCGCCTACAACGAGCTGCTGGAATCCGACCGGATGCGACGCCTGATGAACGAGGGCGCGCGCCCGCAGCGGCTGCTCTGGGCCAGCACCGGGACCAAGGACCCCGACGCCTCCGACACCCTCTACATCGAGGCCTTCGCCTCGCCCTTCACGGTCAACACGATGCCGGAGCCGACCCTGCACGCCTTCGCCGACCACGGCGAGGTCACCGACCTCTTCCCGCCCGACGGCGGCAACGCCGAGCAGGTGCTGGCCGAGTTCGACCGAGGCCGGGATCGACGTCGCCGCGCTGGCGACGCGCCTCCAGGTGGAGGGCAAAGAGAGCTTCAACAAGGCCTGGGAAGAGCTGCTGAAGGCGATCGAGTCCCAGAGCGGGGTCGCGGCCGGGTGACCTGTTCCTTTTCGGGGTCCGACAACGAAAGGGAACAGCTATGAGTGCGCTGCGGGAGGCGCCTGCCTGGGCCGAGCTGCAGTCGCATTACGAGCAGATCCGCGGTACCCACCTGCGCGAGCTCTTCGCCGCCGACCCCGACCGCGGCGAGCGGCTGTCGGGCCGAGGGCGCCGGCCTCTACCTCGACTTCTCGAAGAACCGGATCACCGACGAGACGCTGCTGCTGCTCGGCGCGCTGGCGCAGCAGCGCGGCGTCGTCGAGCGCCGCGAAGCGATGTTCGCCGGCGAGCACATCAACGTCTCCGAGGACCGCGCCGTGCTCCACGTGGCCCTGCGGATGCCGCGCAACCGCTCGCTCGTCGTCGACGGCGTCGACGTCGTCAAGGAGGTGCACGAGACGCTCGACCGGATGGCGGCCTTCTGCGAGCGGGTGCGCTCGGGCGAGTGGCGCGGCCACACCGGCAAGCCGATCCGCGCCGTCGTCAACATCGGCATCGGCGGCTCCGACCTCGGCCCGGTGATGGCCTACGAGGCGCTGAAGCACTACGCCGAAGCGCGAGATCGACCTGCCGCTTCGTCTCCAACGTCGACGGCACCGACTTCGCCGAGAAGACCCGCGACCTCGACCCCGAGGAGACGCTCTTCGTCATCTCCTCGAAGACCTTCACCACGCTGGAGACGATGACCAACGCAAGAACCGCCCGCGAGTGGTTGCTGGCGCGGCTGGGCGGCGACGAGGACGCCGTCGCCAAGCACTTCGTCGCCGTCTCGACCAACGCCGAGGAGGTCTCGAAGTTCGGGATCGACACCGAGAACATGTTCGGCTTCTGGGAGTGGGTCGGCGGCCGCTACTCGATGGATTCGGCGATCGGGCTCTCGACGATGCTGGCGATCGGCCCGGCCCGCTTCGAGGAGATGCTGGCCGGCTTCCACGCGATGGACGAGCACTTCCGCGAGGCCCCGACCGGCGCCAACCTGCCGATGATCATGGGCCTGCTGGCGGTCTGGTACACGGACTTCTTCGGCGCCGAGACGCAGGCGGTCCTGCCCTACGACCAGTACCTGCACCGCTTCCCCGCCTACCTGCAGCAGCTGACGATGGAGTCGAACGGCAAGCACGTCACCCTCGACGGGGCCCACGTCGACTACGACACCGGCGCCGTCTACTGGGGCGAGCCGGGGACCAACGGCCAGCACAGCTTCTACCAGCTGATCCACCAGGGGACGCGGCTGATCCCCTGCGACTTCATCGGCTTCGCCAACTCGCTCAACCCGCTCGGCGACCACCACGACATCCTGATGTCGAACGTCTTCGCCCAGGGCGAAGCGCTCGCCTTCGGCAAAACGCCGGAGCAGGTGCGCGCGGAGGGGACGGCCGAGGCGGTCGTCCCGCACCGGGTGATGGAGGGCAACCGGCCCTCGAACACGATCCTCGCCGAGCGGCTGACGCCGGCGACGCTGGGCACGCTGGTCGCCCTCTACGAGCACAGCGTCTTCACCCAGGGGGCGATCTGGGGGATCGACTCCTTCGACCAGTGGGGGGTCGAGCTCGGCAAGGTCCTGGCCGTGGCGATCATCCCCGAGCTCGAGTCCGAGGCCGAGCCGGAGCTGCGCCACGACAGTTCCACCAACGCGCTGATCCGGCGCTACCGCTCCCAGCGGAGGGCGTGAGCAGGTTCACTGTCGCCGCCCGCCCGCGGCGCTAGCCTCCGGCACATGCCGCCACTCGACCTGCTGCCGCTGGCAGCGTCGGAGTCGAACCTGCTCGCCGCCCGGGAGCAGATGGCGTTCACCCTCGGCTTCCACATCGTCCTCTCCTGCCTCGGGGTGGCGCTGCCGGCGACGATCCTGGTCGCCAACTACATCGGCCTGAAGAAGGGCGACGACGAGCGCGATGGAGCTGGCCCGGCGCTGGTCGAAGGCGATGGCGGTCACCTTCGCCGTCGGCGCCGTCACCGGCACCGTGCTCAGCTTCGAGTTCGGCCTCCTCTGGCCGCAGTTCATGGACCGCTTCGGGGCCGCCTTCGGGGTCGCCTTCGCGATCGAGGGGATCTTCTTCTTCGTCGAGGCGATCTTCCTCGCGATCTACATCTACGGCTGGAAGCGACTCAGCCCCTGGGCGCACTTCTGGTCCGGGGTGCCGATGGTCATCACCGGGATCGGCGGCGCCTTCTCGGTCGTCGCCGCCAACTCCTGGATGAACCAGCCGCAGGGGTTCACCCTCGACGCCGCCGGCAAGGTCATCGACGTCGAGCCGCTGAAGGTGCTCTTCAACCCGGCGACCGGCTACGAGGCCCCGCACATGATCCTCGCCGCCTACATGGTCGTCGGCTTCCTCGTCGCCTCGATCTACGCGGTCGGGATGCTGAAAGGCCGCCGCGACCGCCTGCACAAGCTGGGCCTGGTGATCCCGCTGACGATCGCCTGCATCGCCACCCCGGTCCAGCTCTTCGTCGGCGACACCGCGGCGCGCGAAGTCGCCGACCACCAGCCGGCCAAGTTCGCGGCGATGGAGTGCATCCAGAAGACCGGCGACGACCAGACCGAGTACCTCGGCGGCGTCTGCACCTCCGACGGGGTCAAGGGGGCGATCGGGATCCCCGGCCTCGACTCCTTCCTCGTCGGCTTCAGCACCGACACCGAGGTGACCGGGCTGAACGACATCCCCGACGACGAAGAGCCGCCGGCCAACACCTTCCTCCACCTCTCCTTCGACGCGATGGTCGGGATCGGCACGGCGCTGCTCGGCCTCGGCGCCTGGTTCGCCTTCGTCTGGTGGAGACGGCGGGACATCCCGCGGACGCCGTGGTTCCTGCGCGCGGTCGCGGTCTCCGGCGCGGCGGCGATCCTGGCGCTGTGGTGCGGCTGGATCGTCACCGAGGTCGGCCGCCAGCCGTGGATCGTCCAGGGCTACATGCGGACCTCCGAAGCGGTGACCGAGGCGGACGGGATCTGGTTCACCTTCGGCCTGGTGCTGCTCCTCTACGCGGGCCTCGGGACCGGCGCGATCCTCGTCCTGCGCTCGATGTCGCGCCGCTGGCGCGAGCAGGGCGCCGAGAGCGTCGAGGGCCCCTACGCGCCGCATGCCGAGGAGGTGCCGTGAGCAAGGCCGACGCCGCGGCGGCGATCCTCTGGGTCGGGGCGACCTTCTACGCGCTCTTCGGCGGCGCCGACTTCGGCGGCGGCTTCTGGGACCTCATCGCCGGCTGGGACGAGCGCGGGCAGCGCCCGCGCGAGGTGATCCAGCGCTCGCTGACCCCCGTCTGGGAGGCCAACCACGTCTGGCTGATCTTCGTCCTCGTCGTCCTCTGGACCGCCTTCCCGCCGGCCTTCAGCGCGATCTTCACGACGCTGTACGTGCCGATCGCCCTGGCGGCGCTGGGGATCGTCCTGCGCGGCGCCGGCTTCGCCTTCCGCAAGTCGATCGTCGGCCTGCGCGAGCGGCGGGCGATGGGGGCGACCTTCGCGATCTCCTCGGTCCTGACCCCGTTCTTCATGGGCGCGGTGGTCGGGGCGATCGCCGCCGGCAACGTCCCCGCCGAGGGCAACGGCGACGCCTTCTCGAGCTGGATCGCAGCCGCTGCCGCTGCTGATCGGGGCGATGTTCGTCGCCACCGGCGCCTACCTCGCCGCCGTCTTCCTCGTCGGCGACGCGCGCCGCGGCGGCGACGACGAGATGGAGCACTACTTCGAACGCCGGGCGCTGGGCGCGGCCGTGGTCGCCGGCGCCTTCGCGCTCGCCGGCCTCGTCGCGCTGCACTCCGAAGCCCGCTACGTCTTCGACCGCCTCACCGCCGAGGGCCTGCCGCTGGTGGTCGTCTCGCTGCTCTGCGGCGTCGCCCTGCTCGCCGTCCTGCTGCGCGGCGGCCGCCGGCTCCTGCGCCCGCTCGCCGCCGGCGCCGTGATCGCCGTGATCTGGGGCTGGGGCGTCGCCCAGTTCCCCTACCTGCTGCCGACCAGCCTCCGCATCGACCAGGCCGCCGCCCCCGACGCGACGATGACGATCGTCTTCATCGTCTTCGCCGTCGCCGCCGTGGTCGTCCTGCCCTCGCTCGGGCTCCTCTACACGCTGGCGCAGAAGGACCTGCTCGAGGGCGAGCACTGAGTTCCGTGGTTCCTTTCAGTCGTCCCGGGGCCGACAAGGAACCACGGAACCGCCGACAGGCGCAGATAGCCTGCCGCCCGTGATCAAGGCGATCCTCTTCGACATCGACGGCACCCTTCTGCACACCGGGGGGGCCGGGGCGGTCGCCTGGCAGCGCGCCTTTCTCGAGCTCTACGGGGTCGAAGCGAACATCGACGGAACACACGCACGCGGGGATGACCGATCCCGAAATCGCCGAGATCGTCTTCCGCGAGGTGCTCGGCCGGACGGGCAGCGACGCGAGCGGGCCGAGGCGATCGGCTGCTACCTCGGCCACCTCGCCGACGCCGTCGCCGAATCGGAGGGCTACTTCGTGATCGAGGGGATCGAGGAGCTACTTCCGCGCCTGGTCAAGGCAGGGAATCCTGCTCGGGGTCGTCACCGGCAACATCGAGGCGGCCGCCCAGATCAAGCTCGCCCGCGGCGACCTCAACCGCTTCTTCACCTTCGGCGGCTACGGCTCGGACTCGCGCGACCGCACCGAGCTGACCAAGAAGGCGCTGGAGCGCGGCGAGCGAGGTCTCCGGGCACCCACTCGACGAAGGCGCAGACGATCGCCGTCGGCGACACCCCCCGCGACATCAGGGCCGGCCACGGCGCCGGCATCCGCGTCGTCGGCGTCGCCACCGGCTCCTACGCCGTCGACGAACTCACCGACGCCGGCGCCGACTGGTCGATAGAGAACGTCAGCGAAGGCTTCCCAGTCTGACGCACCTAGCGGAGCTGCGTCAGGGCTTTGAACAACGTGCTTGGTAGATGTTGAGAAAGCCGTTCTCGAAGCCGTTGCGCGCCATCCGCAGGTAGAGGCGCCAGACGCGCATCCGTTCGGCCCCGGCGAGCCGCGTCGCCCTCGGCCCGGTTGGCGTCGAGGTTCTGCGCCCAGTGCTTCAGCGTCTCCGCGTAGTCGGGACCGAAGTCCTCGACGTGGTGGATGACGAAGCCGGCCCGTTCCAGCGCCAGCAGGTTGCGCGAGAGGTGCAGCGGCGCCGCGTCGGGGAAGACGTAGCGCTCGGAGAAGTCGCCGGCCTCGGGGTCGGTGTGGCGCAGGCGGGTGATCGCCGTGGTTGAGCAGGCGGCCGCCGGAGTCGAGCAGGCTGGCCAGGGTCTCGCGCGTAGAGGTCGATGTTGGCCGAGCCGACGTGCTCGACCATGCCGATGCTGGCGATCGCGTCGAACTTCTCGCCTAGCGAAGGCAGGTCGCGGTAGTCCATCACGCGGATGTCGACCCGGTCGGCGACGCCCGCCTCCTCGGCCCGCTGCCGCGCTTTCTCGGCCTGCGGGGGCGAGAGGGTGATGCCGACGACGCTGGCGCCGTACTTCGTCGCCGCCCAGAGCGGGAAGCCGCCCCAGCCGCAGCCGACGTCGAGGATGCGCTCGCCCTCCTTGATGTCCAGCTTGCGGGCGACGGTGTCGAGCTTCTCCTCCTGCGCCTCCTCCAGCGTCTTCTTCTCGCCGTCGCGCCAGATCGCGCAGCTGTAGACCATCGTCGGGCCGAGGAAGAGCTCGAAGAACTCGTTGGAGACGTCGTAGTGGTGGCGGACGGCGCGGGCGTCGCGCTCCTTGCTGTGGCGCTTGCCGCTCGGCCGCAGCTCGGCCTCTGGCCGCGGCGGCGGCTTGACGATCCCCATCGCCCGCACCGCGGCCAGCATCAGCGCCCGTTGGTCGGCACCGTCGAGCGAGGGCGGCTGCCAGCCGTCGAGCACCCGGATCACCTGTGTCGATGTCGTCGACCTCGAGCTCGCCGCTGACGTAGGCACGGCCGAGGCCGAGCTGGCCCGGAGCCCGCAGCGCGTGGGCGATCGCCCGCGGCGAGCGGACGCTGAAGACGGGCCCGTCCTCGGAGGTCGAGGGCACTCTCGTGCCGTCCCAGAACTCGATCGTGAACGGGCGCTCCGGGAGGCGGGTCTCGATCTCCCGTCGCAGCGGTGCGGTGTTTGCGAAAGGCACTGCGAGGGCACCCTACAGACTCCGATCCGTGGCAACTAGGCCCTTCGGCTTCGGCCCGTATCATCGCGCCGATGACGACCGTAGGTCCGCTGCCCTCAGACATCCAGCCCGTCGCGAACGAGACCAGGGACCGGATCATCACCGGCCTGGTCACGCTCGTCCCCTTCCTCGCCCTCGGCTTCGCCGCCTGGCAGGTGTGGGGGAGCGCCCTGCACTGGAGCGACGTCTTCCTCTTTCTCGGCATGTACTTCTTCACCGGGATCGGGATCACCGTCGGCTTCCACCGCCACCTCACCCACCGCGCCTTCAAGACGAAGCCCTGGCTGCACGGCCTGCTCGGGATCCTCGGCTCGGCGGCGATCGAGGGCCCGGTCATCTCCTGGGTCGCCGACCACCGCAAGCACCACACCTTCTCCGACGAAGAGGGCGACCCGCACAGCCCCCACGTCGACCACGGCGGCGGCTGGAAGGGCGCCATGCAGGGCCTCTTCCACGCCCACATGGGCTGGCTCTTCATCCACACCCAGCGCGGCAACAAGGAGCGCTTCGCGCCGGACCTGATCAAGGACCCGGTGATCAGCTGGGTCGACCGCACCTTCATCTGACTGGGCGATCGCCGGCCTGCTGCTCCCGTTCGCACTCGGCTGGATCATCGGCGGCACCCTCTTCGCCGGCCTCACCGGCCTTCTCTGGGGCGGCCTGGTCCGGGTCTTCGTCCTCCACCACTTCACCTACAGCATCAACTCGCTCTGCCACACCTTCGGCCGCCGCGAATTCGAGACCACCGACCACTCGCGCAACCTGGCGCTGATCGCGATCCCGACCCTCGGCGAGGCCTTCCACAACAGCCACCACGCCTTCCCGACCTCGGCCACCCACGGCCTGCGCTGGTACCAGGTCGACATCTCGGCCCTGGTCATCGACGGTTTGGAGAAAGTCGGTCTGGTCTGGGACGTGGTCCGGGTCAGTCCCGAGCGCCAAGCCGGAAAACTGTCTGAAGCGGCCTGACCAAGCAGTTCAAGGACGCAGGGAGCGCCGCGTGCTCTGCACGCAAGCGACCGAGGACGCCGAAATGCGCCGGTCAGGGCGCTTCGTCGGCTTCGTACCAGTCGAGCCAGCCGTTGCAGGCCTGGCCGAGCGGCACCGTGCGGTGCGGCTCGGCCGGGACCGCGACCAGCTCGCCGACGTAGGCCTTGCCGTCGTAGCCGGTCAGGCTCTGCAGGGTGCTGGCGTCGGCGGCCTCGACGGTGAAGCGCGACCTTCCCGCCCTTGCTCTCGATAGCGGCCGGCGGGCCAGAACTGGCCGTTGTTGCCGAGGCTGATCGTGTTCGGGCGCTGACCGTCGAGCGCGGCCGTCAGCTCTTCCTCGAAGCCGGGAGCCGAGAGCGTCAGGTCGAAGGGGGAGAAGTACTGCAGCGAGAGGTTCCAGTTGCCCGCGGGCAGGCGCAGCGACTGCGAGGTCTCGGTACGCCGGTCTCCGAGGACGCTGCCCTCGTCCCAGCCGTCTTTGCGGCCGATCACGGCGCCGGGGAAGAGGGAGGCGCGGCCGGGGTTGGCGAGGAGGATCCGGATCTCGGGCGCGGCGCAGCCCGCGAAGGCGCCGGCCTCGGTGCCCTCGAGCAGGACGTGGCGGTCCTCCGGCGTCTGCGCCGGTCTGCTTCCAGAGCACGTAGGAGGCGGTGGCGGCGATCCGCTTGAAGTTCGGCGGCGGCTTGCTGTTCCAGGCGGCGCGGCTGGTGATCACGTACGGGAAGCGGTCGAGCGTGCCGCGCGAGAAGGAGTCGAAGTCGATCGGGCTGTAGGCGTCGCCGGTGTCGAACGGCTTCTCGGGTTGGGCGAGACGACGTCGTCGGGGAACTCGACCAGCGGCACGTGGGTGTCGGCGCCGAGCAGGTCGTAGGCGGCGTAGCGGTCCTGGCCCGCGTAGAGGACCGGCTGGCCGTGGAGGATCGGCAGGAAGGCTTGGAGCTCCGAGCCGTGGCCGGGGGGACCTACGGGCGCGTCTCGCAGGGCTAGGAAGCTGGAGTAGACCGCGCCGCCGATGAAGGCGACGGCTAGGAGGGTCCAGGCGGCTTGCTTGAGGGGCCGGGGCAGGGGGGACCCTCCCCAGACACATCTCGCCGCGCTCGATGTTGAGTGTCTGGCGACGGTTCCCCCCTGCCCCGGCCTACGAGGCGGGGGAATTCTTCGAGTAGGGGGCGGACGATTACGAGCATCGCCAGGGGGGCGATGATCATCAGGGCCTTGGCTTGGGAGTAGTCGCCGCTGGAGGGCAGGGAGACGAGGTAGAGCAGCGCGCCGGCGCCGAGTGCGATGGGGATGGTTGCTTCGCGGCGCCTTACCCACCAGGCGACGCCGGCGAGCAGGGCGAGGATTGCGATTGCTCCTGCGAGGCCGGGGTAGCGGGCGCCGCCGGCGGCGTCGAGGCGGTAGTTGGAGGCGGGCCAGACTCCCAGCGCCTCGAGCGGGGAGACGGGGCCGTAGGTGTTGCTGCCGGCCACCTTCTTGAAGCTGCTGGCGAAGCCGAAGGGGCCGACGACCGTGACCAGGACCGCCAGGCCGGCGAGGACGGCGATCGCGACCAGGGTCGCGGGCCGCAGCAGGAAGCGCAGTAGCGCGCGCGGGCCGCAGCGCCTGCCGCACCTCGGGCAGGGTCAGGCTCCAGAGGGCGAGGATCGCCACCGGCCAGGCGATCCCGGCGAAGCGAGTAGGCGAAGAAGATGCCGCCGGCCAGTGCCAGGGGTGGGAGGAGCCAGAGCAGCAGCCGGCGGGTCCGTCCCCAGACACATCTCGCCGCGCTCGATGTTGAGTGTCTGGCGACGGACCCCCTGCCCGGCCATTGCTCGGGGCATCGAGGGTGGTGAGCCAGATCGCGAAGGCGAGGACCAGGAGGGCCTCGGCGGTCTCCTTGAAGGCGGCCTGGGCGTAAGTAGGAGGCTGCGAGGTAGGGGATGGCGACCATTGCGGCGGCGAGGGTGCGGCGGCCCGGGGCTCATGCCGCGCAGGGCGCCCAGCGCGGTCAGGCCGGTCATCACGCCGATCGCGATGATCTCGCCGAGGAAGGCCTGGCCGAGGCCGATCCCCGGCACCGTCGCGGTTGCCACCGCCAGCCCGTGCGGGCCCAGCGGGTAGCCCGGGTCGGCAGCCGGGCCGAAGCCGCTGCGCAGCCACTCGGCCCAGGCGAGGTGGAGGCCGAGGTCGTTGTTGAAGCCGACGCCGAGCAGCCCCCAGCGGCCGCTGACCGCGAACGGGATCGAGAGCACGACGAGGACGACGATCGCCACCGGCAGCCCTTCCCGCCAAACGCCTCCGGCGTTCGTCCTTGGCCGGTATGTCCGTCCAAGGACGAACGCCGGGCCAGATCACCAGCGCCGCGGCAGCAGCGACCAGCGCCACCACGCCCAGGGTCGCCGAGGTCCCGTGGCCCGGCGCCCGCGCCAGCAGGCCGGTCACGCGTCAGCACGGCGCCGAACCCGACCGCCGGCTCGAGCCAGCTACCACTCCCGCCGCCGGCGAGGGAGAGGACGGCGCGGCCGACCAGCAGCGAGACGGCGCAGATCAACGCCGCCGAGGCGTAGGTCCCGATCATCAGGCGCTGGAACTTAAGGGCAGCGGGCGCTTTCAGTACTTCTCGGCGGCCGCTTCGAGCGTCTCCCGCAGGTTCTCGCCCCGCAGCGGATGCTCGTGGCCGGCGCCGACGACGCGCGGTTCCAGCGCCGCCAGCCGCCGCACCGACTCCTTCGCCTTCGCGTGGTCCCAGGCCCAGGCCGGGTGGGGGACGCTCGCCTCGCCCTCCGGCAGCGGTTTCAGCCGCGCCGAGTCGACCAGGTAGACGACGTCGGAGACCAGCGCCACGCGGTCGCTCTCGCGCCAGAGCCCGATCAGCCCCGGCGCGTGACCGGGGAAGTGGATGACCTCGAAGCCGGCGACCTCGTCGCCTTCGATCACCGTGTCGGCGATCCGCACCGCGCCGCCGTCCCAGCGCCGCAGCAGGAACGGGTAGAGCCAGCGCACCCAGGCGACCGGCAGCTGCGAGAGGTCCATGTAGGGGGCGATCGCGGCGTCGCTTTCGGCGTCGGCCTTTTCGTCGGGGTGGCAGAGGACCGGCACGTCCATGTAGGGAGCGGTGCCGCGGTGGTCGGCGTGGGCGTGGCCGAGGACCACCCGCTTCAGCCCGCCGAGCTCCTCGGCCGCCGCCTTCGCCTTCTTCCGCATCGACTTGGTGCCGGCGTCGAACTGGACGACGCCGTCGCCGTCCTCGAGGAAGTAGATGTTCATCGCCCCGCGGAAGTCCCCCCGCAGGAGCCAGACGCCGTCCGCGACCTTCTCCAGTGCCATGCCGCCCACCTTAACGCGGAGCCCCGAGATCGTGATCCGAGCCTCTAGGGTTCCCCCGTGCCCTGGATCTGGAAAGCGGGGATGGTGGTTCTCGTCGTCTGCCTCTTCGCGGCGATGGTGATCGCGATCTATCGCCTTCGACGACGCCGACCGAAATCCTCGGCGACGGCTTCCGCGGCCTGCCGGCGAAGGAACAGCGCTAGAGCGTTTAGTATCGGGCGCGTTCAGGCGCGTGCAGGACGATCAAGGAGGACGGCGTGTTCACTCGCATCGTGGTTGGGACCGATGGTTCCGATACGGCTACGCAGGCGGTGACGCAGGCGATCGAGCTGGCGAAGCTGACCGGCGCCGAGCTCGGCATCGTCAGCGCCTACAGCAGCTCGTCCGCCCGTCGCTCCGGGGCCGAGGCGCAGGAAGCGCCCGCCGACGTCCAGTACGAGCTCGGGCCGCGCGAGGACATCAACCTCGTCCTCGACGCCGCCGCCGCCGAGGCGAAAGCGGCTGGGATCGAGGTCCAGACCCACGCGGTCGAGGCCGACCCGGCCGACGCGATCCTCAACGTCGCCGAAGAAACCAAGGCCGACCTGATCGTCGTCGGCAACAAGGGGATGACGGGCGCGCGCCGCTACCTGCTCGGCAGCGTTCCCAACAACGTCTCCCACCACGCGCCCTGCAGCGTCATCATCGTCCGCACGACCTGAGCGGAAGCTACTTCGCCGGCGGGTAGAACCGCGGGAACGTCCCCGTCGCCCGGCCGCGTCGACCAGTCCGGCGCCCTGCTGGGCGCGCGGAAGGCCGAGGTCGCGGGCGGTGTGGCGTAGCTGCTTGCGCACCATGTCGACCTGCTTGCGCCGGCGGCAGCGCGGGGTTGACGACCGCCGCTGGCGAGCACCATCGCGGCGACGCCGGAGACGTGCGCGGCGGCCATCGAGGTGCCGATGTAGTTGGCGGGGATGGCGAATTCGTCGGTCGTGTCGGGCCGCAGCGTCACCTGGTAGATCGGTCGTGCCGCAACCGAAGGACAGCGGCTCTGCGGTTCCCCGCCGCCGGGGGCGACGAGGTCGATCCCGGCGCCGGCGAGCGAGTAGCTACCCAGACAGCCCGCCCTCGGTGGTGCCGCTGACCCGATCACCCGCGGCCCGGTCGCCGGCGCGGCCACGCATTCGTCGGCGCCGAGGTTGCCGGCTGAGGCGACGGTGACGATGCCGTGCTGGTAGGCGTCGCGCAGTGCTTCGTCCACCATCGGGACCCGCTCGCCGCATTCGAAGTTGAAGCTCATGTTGATCACCTGGGCCTTGTGGGCGATCGCGAAGCGGATCCCCTTGGCGATTCGAGGACGCAAAGCCTTCTCCGTTGCGGGCGAGAACCCGGACCGGCATCAGCTGTCGCGTTGTAGGCGAGACCGGTAACGCCGACCCCGTTGTCGGTCTTCTCGGCGATCGTGCCGGCGACGTGGGTGCCGTGACCGCTTTCGTCGAGCGGGAAGCGATCGTGGGCGACGAAGTCGTACCCTGGCACGAACTGGCCGGGGGCGAAGTCGGGGCTGCGGCGGAACCTGGTCCCGAAGGAGCGGTAGGCGATGCCGCTGTCGAGGACCGCGACGACGATGCCAGAGGCCCCCGGCCGACCTACTTCGATCAGGTTCCTCCAGGCGCCGACGGCGTCGATTCCGCCCGGGGAGATCGGGAGCGAGCCGGTGCTGGAGCTGCGTGGCGAGAGGAAGTTCCACTGCTTGAAGGCCCAGCCGCCGCTGCCGGCGGATGATTCGGAGGCCGTTTCCAGCCCTCCGGAGTCGTCCGGATCGAACGGCTCGACAGTGGTCGCGGAGGCCGTGGCTACGTAGTCCGGCTCGGCGTAGACGACGTTCGCATTGCCTCTCAACGCCGCGGCGGCGCGCTCGACCCCTGCGCCGGAAGGCAGCTTCAGCGCTGCGGCCACTGCGCTCCCCCTCGAATTTGACCAGCAGCTGACGCGGGGCGAACCTCCGCGCCTGCGCGATCCCCTGATCGGCGCCGGCAGGGCAGACGCTCGCGGACAGGGCCGCGATCAGCGCCAGAGGCGGGAGGATGCGAAGAAGTCGTTTCATCGGGTCTCGGAGTGCCTGCCGAACCCCGCGGCCGGCCAGGTGCTCCATCAACACCGCGTTGCCGCGGAAGTTGCCGGCGGACATACTCCCGCATCGTGAACGCGGGCAACTTCGATGCCGGCATGGAGATCGCCTTGGAGGAGGCGCGCAGGGCCGAGGGTCACGGCGACGTGCCGATCGGTGCGGCAATCGTCCGCGACGGCGAGGTGCTGGCGCGGGCCGGCAACGAGCGCGAGCTGCGCCGCGACCCCACCGCCCACGCGGAGGTGCTGGCGATCCGGGCCGCGGCCGAGGTGCTCGGCGGCTGGCGGCTGCCGGGGACGACGCTCTACGTCACCCTCGAGCCCTGCGCGATGTGCGCCGGGGCGATCGTCCTCGCCCGCGTCCCGCAGGTCGTCTTCGGCACCCGCGACCCGAAGGCCGGCGCCGCCGGCAGCGTCCTCGACGTCCTCGCGCGAGCCGGCCCTCAATCACCGCCCCGAAGTCGTCGCCGGCGTCCGCGAGGCTGAGTGCGCGGCGCTTGCTGCGCGAGTTCTTCGCGAGCCGCCGGGGCTAGAGCAGCCAATACCCTGTCGGAACCCGGAGAGGTGTCCGAGTGGCTTAAGGAGCGCGATTGGAAATCGCGTGGGCGGGGTTAACCCGCCTCGTGGGTTCGAATCCCACCCTCTCCGCTTCGGGAATGGGTGGATTTTTGGGGAAGTACAACTCGATCGGTTTGAGGCCGACTCTATACTCAGCGTTGTAATGAAGCACTCTCTGACGCTTCGTTGCAGCGCGGGAGGGCCGGCATTTCTTGGCCGATGATGCCGGTCCTCTCCATTCCCCGACGGCGAGATCAAATACCGCCGTGTAGGAAAGGCTAGCGAGTCAGGCTTGGCGCAGCGCCGGGATCGAGGGTCGCGCCGGGACCGGCCCGCTCCGGAAGTCGTCGAGGGAGACGACGATCGCCTCGGACTCGGGCAGCGGGGAGGCCGGCCGGTGCCCGCGCAGCCGCTCGTGGCTGCAGACGACGTAGCACCACTCCATCAGGCGCAGCCTCGCCTCGGGGTCGATTTCGACGATCGTGGCGCCGACGAGGAACCGGCCCTCGGTCTCGCGGCAGGTCCTAACCTCGACTTTGGCGGCGACCTCGTGTCGCCCGCCGGCGGCGTCGGTCAGGCCCAGCAGCACCGCGGGCCGGCTGCCGATCTCGAGCGGGGCCGCGGCAACCAGCCCCAGCCCGGCGGCGGAGGCGTCGACCAGCCGGGCCTCGGTGTGGCTGTCGGGGGAGTAGACGTTCGCCTCGGCGTCGCCCTCGAAGCGGTAGACCAGCCGGCGTTGGCGCCGCCTTCCGACGGCCAGGGTCGTCGCCAGCAGGCGTCGCAACTCGAAGAGCCCGAGCAGGGGAACGACGAAGGCGGCGATCCCCGGCAGGTCGGGAAGGGGGCCGACGCCGGCCAGGTCGAGCAGCCGCAGCAGCGTCCCGACGGCCAGGAGGACCGTGCAGAACAGGACAAGGCGGAGCTTGCGCACGGCGGCGAGGCCGCCGCCGTCGCGGCCCTGCTTGGGCGTGACTTTGAAGGCGGTCTTGGCCGGCACGACGGCGCAGCGCAGGGCCCGCAGGTAGATCTCCATGGTCAACTGCTCGTAGTGGACCGACTCCGGGATCCGCATGTACCCCCGGGCGAGTGCGGCGCCGGCGCCGAGGTTGAGCGGCCAGATAGGGCACCCATAGTGCCGCGAGCGCCGTGATGCTGATCTTCATCGGCAGCTCGCCGGTCCAGAGCACGAGGCCGAGGGTGAGGAGGAGCAGCAGTCGCATCGGCGGCGCCAGGTAGGCGAGCAGGCTGGCGAGGTAGGAGAGGCGCTGCAGGGGGCTCAGCGATTTACGCCCGCAGGGGTGACTCGGGCAGGGTGAAGACGGCGAGGTTGCCGCGGGCCCAGCGATCGCGCTGCAGCAGATAGCCGTCGAGGTCGTGTGGGGCCAGTCCCTGGACGAGCACCTCGTCGTGGTAGCGGCTGCGCCACCCGTAGCGCTGGAGGCGGATCGTCGTGTGGAAGTCCTCGGCGATCGTCTCGGTGGCGACGCCGCCGATTTCCAGCAGTGCGTGGCGGTTGATCAGCGCTGCCGAGCCGCACCAGTAGGCAGCGCCGTGCCGGTCCTTTCCCGGGCAGATGACGCGGTAGAAGAGCGACTGCTCGTGGCGCCCGACGACGTAGTGCTGGACCGAGTCGTGGTTGAAGAAGTCGTGCGGGCGTCTGCACGATTGCCATCCGCTCGTCGTCGAAGTAGCCGACCAGGGCGTCGAGGCCGTCGGGCATCGGCACGTGGTCGGCATCGAGGACGAAGACGAGGTCGCCCTCGGTTCGTGGGAGGGCTGCGTTGAGGTTCCCCGCCTTCGCGTGAGCGTTGTCTTCCCGGGTCAGGTACTCGGCACCGGCAAGCTCGGCGAGCTCGCGCATCTCCTGCCGTCGCCCGTCGTCGAGGAGATAGGTCGTATGGGGGTAGGTGAGCGCCCGGCAACCGGCAAGCGTCGCCATCACCACCTCCACCGGCTCGTCGTAGGTGCAGACGTAGACGTCGACGCTTCGACCCGGCGTCGTCGCCGGGCGCTTCACGGCCGGTCGCGACCAGGAGAACCAGGTCAGGATTGCGAGCGCGTAGATCCCGTAGATCTCGGTCGCCAGCAACATTGCGAAGGCGAGCGGGTTGGCGCCTTCAGCGCTCCAGCCGACGCGCCAGGTGAGATAGCCGAGACCCCAGACGAGGGCCGCGAGCGCAAGCGCGCGCAACAGCTTCGGATGGCGGTCGAAAAACCGCCCGGCGCGGGTCTGCTCGCCACTGGCCACACGGTCTATTCGGCATTCCGGCGCTGTCTCTTAAGCGGAGGGGGTGGGATTCGAACCCACGAGCGCCTTGCGACGCCAACAGTTTTCGAGACTGCCCCGTTCAACCACTCCGGCACCCCTCCAGGAGCAACGGGATGTTGATTCTAGGCTTGTGGCGCTTCTCTACGGCGGGAGCCGGGGGAAATGGCCCAGAGTGCCAGCGGCGGCGGTACGAGCAGCAGGGCCAGCGAGGCGATCTCTGCGACCGCGTCGGTAGTCCCGAACCCGTCGAGATGGCCGGCATGGAAGACCAGGTGGAGACCGGCGGTGAGCAGCCAGGCTACGCAGACGCCGCGGACGAGCGTGCGCTCCAGCGTCCATCCGGCCCAGGCGAAGAGAACGGCGAAGCCGAGATAGAGCCCGCCGACGTCGGTGACGAGGTGCTCGTTATATGGCGGCAGGAGATCGACCCAGTGGGCGACGAAGGGGAAGTCGTCGTAGAAGCCGCGCGGGGCAAACGATGCGGTCAGCCCGATCAGGGCGGCCGCGACGAAGAGGTATCCCAGGGCCAGGCGGGCGATTGGAGGGGAACGCATCGGGTACCGACTGTAAATGAGGCCTTGCTCCGTCAGCTGTACAATATGTCCAGTTTAGTATTCTGGATTCATTTGACCGCCAGGGCCTCGGCCGCCGCCGCATGTCCCTCATAGGGAAGGATTACGAAATACATCAACGAGGGAAGAAGCGACTCGAGTTGGTCGTACTCCTGTTTGCAGAGGCGGGAATAGAGAAGCGATTCGATGCCACCGACGATCCCGGAAGCCGTCAAACGGGGCTGGGAGCCGTGGTCTGGAAGAAGGTTCTCGGCTTGCGATTGCAGGCAGTCGGCGAACTCGTCCATGAGTTCGACACGTCGCCTGACCGCCACTGCGCTGGCCGCCCGCGCCTCGACCACCATCGTCCGCGCGGTCTTCGGTTCGTTGCTGGCAAAGCTGAGCAGCTCTTCGAGGCTGAAGCGGATGCGGTCGCGCCAGTTTTCGCCGCCCCTGCGAGCGGCCGCATCGATCTTCCTGCGCAGCCGCTCGGCGCTCGTGTCGAAGGCCGCAAGGAAGCAATCTTCTTTGTTGGAGAAGTGTTCGTAGAAGGTCGGCCGGGAGACACCGGCGCGGTCGATCACGTCCTGGACGTTGGTTTCGAGATAGCCGAGCTCGGCCGCAGCGTTCAGCATCGCTACGATCAAGCGCTCCCGTTGGATCGCTCGGATCAGGTCAGGGGGAAGCTTGCGTACGCCGGACGGGAATTTGCCGGTGCTGTTGGCAAGCAGTTCGAGGGCGACCTCGACCTGCTCGGGAGGCCAATCGTCACCGATCGCCGTGAGGAGGGTCTCTTGGCTGAGCTGGATTCGACCGTAGGACACCGTGGTACTCAAAAATATCTATTAGAAACAATGGAAGTTTTATCACGGTACCAGAATATATGCCGCCCGGGCGGGCCAAGGGGCGCTTCCGGCGGCGCGGGGGAGCTCGATGCTTCGACCGGAGGCCCCGCGCGATGAGCGCGACGCGCCCGGAGCTCCCGCGTGAGTTCGTTGCCGGCCACAAGCGCCGCCGGATGATGGACGCCATCGCCGAGCTCACCGCCGAGCAGGGATACGAAACGACGAAGATCGCCGACATCGTGCGTCGCGCCGCCGTTGCCCGCAAGACCCTGTACGACAACTTCGACGGCAAGGAGGACCTCTTCCTCTCTGCGATCACCTCGGCGTTGACGGAAATGCGGCTTGTGGTGGAAGAGGCGTGCGAGCGGAGCACCGGGGAATCCGACGATGGAATCGTCGCCGGGTTGGAGGCGCTGCTCGGCTACGTCGCCCGGCACCCGGCGGCCTCCCGGATGTGCATGGTCGAGGCCATCTCGGCAACGCCGAGCTCAGCCCGTCTTTACGACGCCGGAGTGCATCAGTTCGTCGAATTGCTCGAGAAGTGGGCTCCGAGAGAAACGGATCTGCCGGATACGACCGAGGAGTCGCTGGTCGGCGGGATCGCGTGGATCCTGCAGCTCCAGATCCGCAAAGGTGAAGCCGCGAGGGCGCCCGAGCTTCTGCCGGAACTCTCCCAATTCGTCCTATCGCCGTACCTCGGTGTAGGAAATGCGGAGGACACCGGGAGGCGAAAGTGACAGTACGCTGCCAGACTTCATTACCGCGATGGACTCCGATGCGAGCATGGAGCGACTGCCGCGGGGACGGCACGGGTTGTCCCCGGAGTTCGTTGCGCGCAACCAGCGCGGACGCCTGATCGCCGGCCTCACGCAGGCCCTCTACGAGGTGGGGTACCAAAAGACCACCGTGTCACAGATCGGCCGGCGCGCCGGGGTCTCCAAGAGCGACTTCTACAAGCACTTCGAAAGCAAGGACGACTGCTTCGTCGCCGCCTACGACATGGCGATCGAGCAGATCCGTCAGGAGTTGCTCGGTACCTGCGAGAGCGAGGGGCCGGAGTGGTCGGGACGCGTCGGAGGAGCGATCGAGGCGCTCCTGAAGCTCTTCGATAGCAACCCGGCCCTCGCGAGCCTTGTCCTCGTCGAAGGGCTGCGGGCAGGGCGTGGGGTCTATGACCGCTATCAGATCGCGGTCGAATCCTTCGTCGACCTGATGCGCCAGGGCGCCCATCCCGGCGTGGATGGCGCGGAGGTGCCGGAGGCGACCGACGAAGCCGTGATCGGGGGAATCGCTTCGATGCTCGGGCGTCGGGTGCTCGCGGGGGAAGCCGAGGAATTGGGTCAGCTTTTTCCGGAGATCCTCGAGTTCGTGCTCGCCGCCTACCTGGGCGCGGACGAGGCTCGGCGAATAGTCTCCTCGGGATGAGCGAACCGAGGCGCGGTGTCCTCCCCTCCCAGACGCTGAACAAGGCGATCGAGGCAGAGTGGGTGAGCTCGGGCGAATACCGGATCCGACCCGAAGCGGTACAGCCTGCGAGCATCGACCTGCGTCTGGGTGACTTTGCCTGGGCCCTGCGCTGTTCGTTTCTCCCCGATGTGGATTCCACCGTCGAGGAGAAGACCGAAGACCTGGCCTTCCAGCGCATCGACCTCCGCGACGGGGCCGTGCTGGAGCGGGATCGTCCCTACCTCGTTCCCTTGATCGAGGAGCTGAGCCTGCCGGATGACGTCCGGGCGAAGGCAAACCCGAAGAGCTCGACGGGCCGGCTCGACGTCTTCACCCGGGTGATCACCGACCGCCACCACCGTTTCGACGACATCAGGGCCGGATACCACGGCAAGCTGTACCTCGAGATCGTGCCGCGGTCCTTCGCGATCCAGGTGAAAACCGGTCTCTCGCTGAACCAGCTGCGGCTTGCCCGCGGCGACGTTCGCCTCTCCGACGCCGAAATACGCGAGCTGCAGGACGAGTTCCCGCTCCTCTACCTCGATTCGCACGCTCTGCGCGATTCCGAGCTGGCGGTATCCGATGGACTCTTCCTCAGCCTCGATCTCTCGGGGCCGACCGATCGGGTGGTCGGTTACCGGGCGAAGAAGAACAGCCTGCCGGTCGACCTCTCCCGGATTCGCGCCTACCGCTGGACCGATTATTGGGATCCGGTCTATCCCGAGGCCGGTGGCAGGGTCGTGCTGGAGCCGGAGATCTTTTACCTGCTGCTGTCGGCCGAGGGGGTCTGCATCCCGCCGCAGATAGCTGCCGAGATGATGGCCTACGACCCGACCGCGGGCGAGCTCCGCACGCACTACGCGGGCTTCTTCGATCCGGGCTTCGGATACGACCCCGTCGGTGGTCGCCACGGTAGCCGCGCGGCGCTCGAGGTTCGCGCCCGCGACGTCTCCTTCATGGTCGAGCACCGCCAGCCGGTCTGTAAGCTCGGCCTCGAGTGGATGTCGGAGCCGGCCGAGCGCCTCTACGGCGCCGACCTCGGCTCCAACTACCAGGGCCAGGTGACGATGCTGAGCAAGCACTTCGAGGAGCAGACGGCGGGCGTCTCGGTCCCGGTGGACTCCTCCTCCTAAGTCGTTTCAAGAGGGTGACGGTTATCGGGGGGTCCCTGGGAGCACCTCCGCCGCGTCAACTGATTGCCATTGGCTGGCACCTCGGACCGCTTTGGCGCGGCTCCATGCCAAGTACCCAGGGACCCCCACCGACACCCTCCCGACAAGCGAGCTCTGATAGCTCCTGATTCACCGAGTCCGCGAGAACGGTCCCTGGAGAGCCGTTTTTGCGGACTCGTTGATGAGCCGAACTTCAAAGACTGTCGCTGGGAGGGACGGGTGTCCCCTGGCCGACCGGCGTCCTGTTCCTCGCACTAGCTCCTCAGTGAGAGATGTTGCGCGCCGGCGAGGAACCCAGGGAGGTCAGGGACACCCGTCCCTCCCTACCACTAGCGCTTTGCCGGATTGCCCTCTGCCTCCCGCAGCAGCGACCGCGCTCGCTTGCGCCGGGCGGTCAGCTCGTCTTCCAGTTTCTTGATCTCCTCGCGTCGGCGGCGCACCAGGTCTAGCCGACGGGCGATGTAGGTGAGGGACTGTTCGAGGATCTGGCGGCGGCGGACCGGGTCCTCGACGCCGCCCTGCCACTCGCGCCGCAGCTCGGCGCGCGCGCCCTCGGCTTCGACCAGCTCTTTCAGCTCCTCCAGCGAGAGGCCGAGCAGGTCCTTCAATCGCAGCAGCTCGGTCAGGCGCTCGACGTCGGCCTGGGCATAGGTGCGGTGGGCGCCCGGCGCCCGGCCGCCGGCCGCCGGGAGGAGGCCGATCTCCTCGTAGTAGCGGATCGTCCGCGGGGTGGTCCCGGCGAGCCTGGCGACCTCGCCGATGCGCAGCTCCTCGCTCATGGGACCGCCCGCACCTCCTCGGCGATTGCCTCCTCGATCGCCGTCGCCGGCTCGCACGGCTCGGCCGGGGATGCAACGTGCTTGGGGCGCAGGAGGGAGACCCCGGCGCCGACCACCGAGGTCGCGCACAAGACCCAGAGCGCCTCGTGCATGTTGTGGATGAAGGGGTCGAGCTGCTGAGCCGAGAGACCGGCGGCAAGGCCCGAGAAGATCGCGAAGAGGACGTCTTTCGGGATCGAGTTGGTGACGATCGCGAGCACGAAGGCGATCGAGATCACAGCGCCGGTGTTCTGCAGCATCGTCCGCGCTCCGGCGGCGACCCCGCGCCGCTCGACCGGCACGGTCCCCATCATCGCCGCGGTGTTGGGCGAGTTGAACATCCCGGAGCCGATCCCGACGAGCAGCAGCCAGATCATCCCCTGCCAGTAGGGGGAGTCGGCCTGAAGGGTCGTCATCAGCGCCAGGCCCAGGGCCGTGACCAGCATGCCGGCCGCCGAGAGCGTGCGGGAGCCGTGGCGATCGGCCCAGACGCCGGCAAGGGGGGAGGAGACGAGCATCCCGATCGCCATCGGCGCGAGCTTGATCCCGGCGGTGATCGGATCGTCCCCCTGGGCTCCCTGGTAGTAGAAGACGAAGATGAACATCAGGGCGAAACGCGAGAGCCCGTTGATGAACGCCGCCCCGGTGGCCGCGGCGAAGAGGCGGTTGCGGAAGATCGAGAGGTCGAGCATCGGCGCGGAGCCGCGGTGCTCGATCGCGACGAAGAGAGGCAGCAGCACAGCCGCGGCGATCAGCGAGCCGATCACGATCGCGTCGTTCCAGCCGGAGATGCCGCCGCGCGAGATCCCGTAGACGAGCCCGGTGAGGCCGAGGACGAAGGTGACGGTGCCGGCGAGGTCGAGGCCGCGGACGCTGTCGCGGCTGGACAGCTCGTGGAGGACGAGGGCGCCCCAGGTGCCGCCGGCTAGCGCCAGCGGCACGTTGAACCAGAACACCCACTGCCAGGAGATCGCGACCAGGGCGCCGCCGAGAACCGGGCCGATGACGAGCCCGATCGCGGCGACCATCGTGTTCGTTCCCATCGCCAGCCCGAGTTGCTCGCGCGGAAACGCATCGGTGACGAGGGCCGGGCCGTTGGCGAAGATGAAGGCGCCGCCGATTCCCTGCACGATCCGCCAGAGGATCAGCTGGGTGCCGTCGGCGGCGAAGCCGGCGCCGAGCGAGGCGAGGCCGAAGATCGCGAAGGCGCCGACGAAGGCCGTCTTGCGCCCAAAGAGATCGGACAGCCGCCCCGCGGTGAGGACCAGCACCGTCGAGGAGATCATGTAGGCGAGGATCACCCAGACCAGTTCGAGGAGGCTGGTTCCAAGCGCCCGCTCGAGGTCGGGGAGGGCGATGATCAGGGTCCCCGAGTTCGTCGCCACCAGCAGCATCCCGAGGCTGGTGCAGGAGAGGGCCCACCACTTGTAGTGCTCGTGTCCCGCCTCGACCCCGCCCAATCTCTTTCTTACGTTCACGTCAAAAAGCATAGCCTCTAGGATTCGTCCATGGCGGAGCGGACCTGGAACGTCTATCTCTCGGGGGAGATTCACAGCGACTGGCGCGAGCAGATCGAGGCGGGTGTCCGTGAGGCCGGCCTGCCGGTCTCCTTCTCGGCGCCGGTCACCGATCACGCCGCGTCCGACGACGCCGGCACCGGGACGCTGGGCCAGGAGAGCGAGCCGTTCTGGCGCGACCACAAAGGCGCCGGTGTCAACGCGATCCGAACCCAGACCCTGATCCGCGACGCCGACATCGTCGTCGTCCGCTTCGGCGACAGATACCGGCAGTGGAACGCGGCCTTCGACGCCGGCTACGCCGCCGCCCTCGGTAAGCCGATCGTCACCCTCCATGACGAGGAGCTCGATCACGCCCTGAAGGAGGTCGACCGCGCGGCCCAGGCGACCGCGCGCACGGCGGAGCAGGTCGTCGACGTCCTCCGCTACGCGATCCGGGGAGAGCTTCCCGCCGGCTAGCGCGTAAGGTGGGCGCATGTCCGCCGAGGACAACCGGGCGACGATCGAGCGCCTCTACGAAGCGTTCGGGCAGTGCAACGGCGCTGCGATGACCGCCTGCTACGCACCGGGCGCGCACTTCCGCGACCCCGCCTTCGGCGACCTCGAGGGCGAGGAGGTCGGCGCCATGTGGCGGATGCTGACCGCCCGAGCCAACGACCTGAAGGTCGAGCTGCGCGAGCACGAGGCCGGTGAGGAGAACGGCAGCGCCCACTGGATCGCCCGCTACACCTTTTCCACCGGACGGCCGGTGGTCAACGACATCCAGGCCCGCTTCCGCTTCGCCGCCGACGGCCGGATCGCCGACCACGTCGACGAGTTCGACTTCCGCAAGTGGGCGAAGCAGGCGCTCGGGCCGAGCGGTCACCTGGTGGCGCTGCTGCCGCCCCTGCGCTCCAAAGCTCGCGGCAAAGCGCTGGATCAGCTGGCGACTTACCAGCGGGAAGAGACGGGCTCCAGCCTCTAGCTGTAGTCGCTCCGTCCGACAAATATACGAACATATGTTCGTATGAGATGGGACGAGCAGCGGGTTGAGAATGACCTCCGCCTACCGGGGGTGGGCGATGGCACGGTCGTCCGCACCTTCGACGCTCCGGAGGCGATGGGGATCAACTTCCACGAGGTCCGCGCCCGTTCGGCACTCAACCACGTTCCCGGGAGCCGGTACGGGTTCAGCTGGACGGTCAACCAGTACAGAGGCTGCACCCATGCCTGCACTTTCTGCTTCGCTCGCCGGACTCATAAATACCTCGATCTCGACGCCGGCCGGGACTTCGAGCGCGAGATCGTGGTCAAGGTCAACGTGCCGGAGCTGGTGCGGGCCGAGCTGGCGCGGCCGGGCTGGAAGCGGGAGCTGGTGGCGCTGGGGACGAACACCGATCCATATCAGTGGGTCGAGAGCCGCTACCGGATGATGCCCGAGATCCTCGAGGCGCTGGAGGCGGCGGAGACGCCGGTCTCGATCCTCACCAAGTCGCCGCTGGTGATGCGCGACGTCGAGATCCTCCAGCGGATGGCGAGGAAGCTTCCGGTCTCGGTCAACCTCTCGGTGCCGACCCTGGACGAGGACGCCTGGCGAGCCACCGAGCCGCACACGCCGAGCCCCGCCGCCCGCCTCGACGCGGTCGCCGAGCTGCGCCGCCGCGGCATCGACTCCGGCGTCCTCATCGCCCCGCTGATGCCCGGCATCAACGACGACCCCGACCAGGTCCGCCCGATCGTCGAACGAGCCAAAGCCGCCGGCGCCACCTTCCTGGGCGGCGTAGCCCTCCACCTCCGCGACGAGGTAAAGGACGTCTTCTTCGCCTGGCTGCAGGAAAAACGCCCCGACCTCCTCCCCCGCTACGAGGCCCTCTACCGCGACCGCGCCTACATGCGCCCCGAGCAGCGCAAGCACGCCACGAGAGCCATCAAAGGCTGGGGCAGAGGAAGGGCGTCTAGACAACCGGCCTCTCGGGTGGGTGGCGTCGTAGGGGGGACCCCCTCCTGCGCAGTTGCAGGAGGGGGTGGGTCCCCTGCGGCGACAGGACCCGCCCGCCAACCCCGCCTCTTCTAGCTTCCTTCATCCAACTGCTCGAACCGACACTCCGCCGGCTCTTTGTCGTCCCGGAACCGATGAAACCGAGCCCCATGCCGTATCCGCCCGCTCGCCGCGTGGTCGTAGCCGACCTCGATCACCAGCTCCGGCCGCAGCTCGACCCACTCCAGCTCGCGCCCACCGGTCCACCGGCTCGG
Organism: uncultured Actinomycetes bacterium; assembly: GCA_963812845.1. Lineage (GTDB taxonomy): Bacteria > Actinomycetota > Thermoleophilia > Solirubrobacterales > 70-9 > VAYN01. The sequence continues at coordinate 714,076 of CAWEWQ010000001.1, forward strand.
CTCCGCGCTGCCGCTCTCGCCCGTCTCCAGGGGCGCCAGCATTGCGCGCATGCTCTGTTTCGCCGCTTTCGAGAAGCCGGAGATGTGACCGACCGTGCGCAGCGTGCCGCTCGTCGTAGAGGCCGAGGATCAGCGAGCCGACGGTGCCCTCCTCTTTGCCCGGCCGCCATCCCATCACCACGCAGTCGATCGTCCGCTCGCGCTTTACCTTCGCCATTCCCTTCCGCTTGCCGGGGACGTAGGGGGCGGTCAGGTCCTTGGCCATCACCCCCTCGATGCTGTTCAGCCACCTCTCGGCCCGATCGGCGTCGCTGCTCAGCATCGTCAGCTCGAGCCCTGCCTTCTGGGCGATCGCCTCGAGTCGTTCGCGCCGGTCACGCAGCGGCCGTTCGCAGAGGTCCTCATCGCCTTCGGCCAGGAGGTCGAAGGCGATGTAGCTGGCCGGGATCTCCTCAGCGAGCATCTCGATCCGCGACCGGGCCGGGTGGATCCGTTCCTGCATCGAGTCGAATTCGAGATTGCCGTCGGCGTCGCGGATCACCAGCTCGCCGTCGAGGACCCAGCGCCCCGGCGCGAAGCTCAGCTCCGGGAAGTAGCGGTTGAACGGTTTGCCCCCGCGCGACTGGATGTAGAAGTCCTCGCCGTCGACGAAGACGATCGCCCGGAACCCGTCCAGCTTCGGCTCATAAGCCCAATCCTCGCCCTCCGGCAGCACTTTGCGCGTAAGCGCAAGCTGAGGCTTGATCGGAGGCGAAAGAGGCAAACCCATCTACCCCGACCCTACGAAAACTGTCGGAAGAGGGAGTCGGTCCCCCTCTCCAGACACTCAACATCGAGCCATAGCGAGATGTGGCTGGGGAGGGAGACCGACTCCCTCTCCCACTACCCGCCTCGAACCCTGTCGCGACTCTCTCTGGGATCCGGAATCGGCACCGCCGCCAGCAGTTTCTTCGTGTAGTCGTCCTTCGGGTGCTCGCAGACCTGGTCGGCGCTTCCCTGCTCGACGATCTTGCCCGTGTTCATCACTGCGATGCGGTCGGAGATATGGCGGACGACCCCGATGTCGTGGGCGACGAAGAGGTAGGCGAGGCCGAACTCGTCCTGGAGGTCGTCGAGGAGGTTGACGATCTGCGCCTGGATCGAGACGTCGAGCGCCGAGACCGGCTCGTCGCAGATCACCAGTTTCGGTTTCAGGGAGATCGCGCGGGCGATGCCGATCCGCTGACGCTGGCCGCCGGAGAACTCGTGCGGGAAGCGGTTGTAGTGCTCGCTCGAGAGCCCGACCCGCTCCAGCAACTCCTGCACCTGCCTGCGCAGCTCCGAGCCGGAGGCGATGCCCTGGCGCTTGAGCGGATCGCCGACGATCTGGCCCACCCGTTTGCGCGGGTTCAGCGAGGCGTAGGGATCCTGGAAGATCATCTGCATGTCCCGCCGCAGCGGCCGCATCTCGCGCCGCCCGAGGCCGGAGATCTCCCGCCCCTCGAACTTGATCGACCCCGAGGTCGGCTTGATCAGCTGCAGCACGGCGCGGCAGGCGGTCGACTTGCCGCTGCCGGACTCGCCGACGAGCCCGAGGGTCTCGCCGCGCTCGATCCGGAAGCTGATCCCGTCGACGGCCCGCACCTGATCGACCTCGCGGTCGATCAGGATCCCGCGCTTGATCGGGAAGTGCTTGACGAGGTCGTCGACCTCGAGCAGCGGTTCGCCGCGGTTCGCCGCCTCGCTCATGCCTGCCGCGCCTCCCGCGGCGCTTCCAGCCCGATCTGGCCTTCGACCGTCCGCTTCGCCCGCTTCTCCTCCGGAGAGAGCCAGCAGCGGTCGCGATGGTCGGGCGCCTCGCCGCTGCGCGCCTCCAGGCCGGGGTATTCGGTGCACTTGGAGAACTCGTGGGGGCAGCGGGGCCGGAAGGGGCAGCCCTCAGGCAGGTCCAGCAGCGAGGGGGGCGAGCCGGCGATCTGCGGCAGCCGGTGCGGGCGCGGGCGGTCGATTCGCGTCAGCGACCCGAGCAGGCCCCAGGTGTAGGGGTGCTGGGGGTCGTAGAAGATCTCGTCGAGCGTGCCTTCCTCGACCACTTTGCCGGCGTACATGACCAGCACCCGGTCGGCGACCTCGGCGACGACGCCGAGGTCGTGGGTGATCAGGATCGTCGCCAGGTTGCGCTCGCGGTTCAGCTGCTCGAGCAGATCGAGGATTTGCGCCTGGATCGTCACGTCGAGCGCCGTCGTCGGCTCGTCGGCGATCAGCACCTCCGGCTCCAGGGCCAGCGCCATCGCGATCATCGCCCGCTGGCGCATCCCGCCCGAGAACTCGTGCGGATAGTCGTCCACGCGCCCGGCGGCGTTCGGAATCCCGACGGCCTCGAACAACTCCACCACGCGGTCGTGGCCCTGCGCCTTCGAGGTGCCCGGTCGGTGGGCCCGGATCGCCTCGACGATCTGGTCGCCGAGCCGGTAGACCGGGTTGAAGGAGGTCATCGGGTCCTGGAAGATCATCGCCACCTGCTCGCCGCGCAGCCGCCGCATCTCGGCGTCGCCGGCGCTCGGTCAGCTCCTGCCCGTCCAGCTTCACCGACCCCTCGATCCTGGCGTTGCTGGCGCGGGTGAGGCCGATGATCGTCTGCGCGGTGACGCTCTTGCCGGAGCCGGACTCGCCGACGATCGCCACAACTTCGCCCGGCCGCAGATCGAAGCTGACCCCGTCGACGGCCTGGACGACGCCCTCTTCGGTGGCGAAGCCGACCCGGAGGTCGTTGACGGATAGCAGCGGCGCGGCGCTCACTCGGAAACACTCTCCCCGAGCCGTACCCGCGGGTCCAGGTAGGCGTAGGCGATGTCGACCAGGGCGTTGACGAAGACGACGAAGAAGGCGCCGTACAGGGCGACGCCCATGATCGGGGGAAGTTCGAATTTCTTCACGGCTTCGGCTGCGTAGAGGCCGATGCCGTCGAGGGAGAAGAGCACTTCGGTGATGATCGCGGTGCCGGCGATGGTGGCGCCGAAATCGAGCCCGAAGAGGGTGATGACCGGGATCAGCGAGTTGCGCAGCACGTGCCGGGTCATCACCTGCCGCTCGCTCAAGCCCTTGGCCCGGGCGGTGCGGACGTAGTCCTCGTTCATCACGTCGAGCATGTTCGAGCGCAGGACGCGGCTGTAGAACCCGATCGAGAGCAGCGCCAGAGTGAACCAGGGCAGAATCAGGTGGCGCGCCCACTCGTAGGGGTCTTCGGTGAAGTCCACGTACTGGGCATTTGGGAAGAGTTCGATCTTGTAGGTGAGGAAGTAGAGGAGGACGGGGGCCAGGAGGAAGACCGGGATCGAGATGCCGGCGATCGAGACCCCGGTGAGGATGCGGTCGAGCCAACCGCCGGCCCGGATCGCCGAGAGGTAGCCGAGCAGGAGGCCGAAGAAGAGCCAGATGATCGAGGCCCCGATCGTCAGCGAGAAGGTCGCAGGCATCCCTTCCTTGATCTGATCGTCGACCGGGATCCGCGGTTTGTAGGAGGTCAGCTCGCCGGTGAAGACCTTCTTCATCATCGTCCCGTACTGGACCACCAGCGAGTCGTCGAAGCCCCATTCTTCTTCGATGCTCTTGACCAGGACGGGAGTCGCGTTCTTCCCGGCCAGGGTCTGCGCGGGGTTCTGCTTCGGCAACACCATGAAGACGACGAAGACGATCACCGAGACCGCGAAGAGGACGCCGATCATCGCGACCAGGCGCCTGACGACGAACCGGGTCATCTAGACGACCGCCCCCGGCTGGGTCGCCGGCGGCGACGCCGCCGTGCGCCTCGAACTCGAGCGCGGCGTCCATCCTCGCCTTGCCGCGCGGGTCGAGCGCGTCGCGCAGCGCGTCGCCGACGATGTTCAGCGACAGCACCGTCAGCATGATCATCAGGCCGGGGAGGATCGCCAGCAGCGGCTGGATGTTGAGCAGCTCGACCCCGACGGTGATCATCGTCCCCCAGGAGGAGTTGGGCGGCTGCACGCCGGCGCCGAGGAAGGAGAGCCCGGCCTCGAAGAGCATGCTGTTGGCGATCATCAGGGTGAAAAAGACGATGATCGTCGAGGCGAGGTTGGGGAGGATCTCGCTGAACATCACCCGCACCGGGCCGGCGCCCTGTGCGATCGCGGCCTCGACGAACTCTTTCTCGCTCAGGGCCAGGACCTGGCCGCGGATCGGCCGCGCGATGTAGGGGACGGTGAAGACGCTGATGACGAAGATCGGGTTCCAGTTCGAGCCGCTCTGAATTTCCAGCGGGCCGAGCTTGAGGCCGCCGACGGCGAGGGCGATTCCCAGCGAGAGGCCGATCAGGAAGACCGGCAGCGACCAGATCACGTCGAGCGTTCGCGCGATCAGGCCGTCGACCCAGCCGCGGAAGTAGCCGGCCAGCAGCGCGAGGATGACGGCGACGATCGTCGCGATCAGGGCTGCGGTGATCCCGATCTGCAGCGAGGTCCGCCCCCCGTACATCAACCGCACCATCTCGTCGCGGCCGAGACGGCTGTCGGCGCCGAGGAAGAACTTGCCGCCGGCCCCGAACCACTGCGGTCCGATCGGCTTGCCTTCGACCGTGACGACGTCCTTCTTTTCGCCGTTCACGGTGATCTGTTCGACCGTGTGCTCCTCGTTCGGCCCGGTGTCGGCGACGTGGTTAGCCCACAGCGGCGCCGCCATCACGAAGACGACGATGAGTACGAACAGACCGAGGAAGGCGACCGCGAGGCGGTTGCGCAGGAACCGCCGCAGAGCGAGGGACCAGGGCCCTCGCTCTGCGCTCGGCTCGGTAGACACGAGCTTCTTCTACCCCTCGCGCGCTACTTGAATTCGAAGCTGCTCAGGTAGTGACCGAAGGTGGGATTGAAGATCACGCTTTCGAGGTCGATCGCGTCGGAGACGAAGGTCGACAGCGTCCGCGTTCCGTAGGGAGCCCAGGGAGCTTCTTCCATCACTTCTTTGTCCAGTTCCTTGTAAGCGGCTTCCTGGTTTGGTCCGAGCTGTTCTTCCCCAGTTCCTTGATCTTCTTGTTGACCGCGGGATCGTCGAATTTGGCGAAGTTCCCATTGTTGGTCGGGAGGATGCTCTCCCCGGCCAGCAGCGGCTGGAAGAAGTCGTTCGGGTGCGGGTAGTCCTGGAACCAGTCCGACCAGCCGGCGTCGAGCCCCGGCGTGGTCGCGTTGCCGATCACCGTGAAGTAGTTGTCGGCGTTGATGATTTTCAGCTTCGTGTTGAAGCCGAGTTCCTTGAGGATCTCGTTGAAGTATTCGCCCGCTTCGTTGTTCGGACTTTCGGTGTCGGTCCAGACGGTGATGTCCATGTCCGACGGGTTGGCTTCTTTCATCAGTTCTTCGGCTTTGTCCATGCTGTGCGGATAGAGCTCGAACTGTTCGTAGCCCGGCATTCCCGGTGGCAGGATCTGCTGGGTCGCGGCGATCTGGCCGGCGTAGATCCTTTCCAGCGCTTTCGCGTCAACCGCGTAGTTGACCGCCTGCCGCACCTTGACGTCGTCGAACGGCGGCTCCTGGGTGTTCATCCAGAAGTAATAGGTGCTGATCGTCGGCTCGACCCGGAACTGGGTGCCTTCGAATTTTTCTTTTACTTCCGCGTAGCGGGACGAGGGCGGCGGGTTCTGCATCCAGTCGTAGGTGCCCTGTTCGATGTCGTCGACCTGCGACTGCGGGTTGCGGATGACCGTGATCTTGGCCCCGTCCACATTGCCGGTGGGCAGGTCGGGCATCGCCTTGCTGTTGGCTTTCGCCCAGTAGGGGTTGCGCTCGTATTCCCAGCCCTTGCCCGGCTGCGACTTGGTGATCATGTAGGGGCCGGTGCCGGGGGGCGGATCGGCCGAGAGGTCTTCGATCGGGGTGTCCTGGGGCAGCGGCGCCACGAACATCAGCCCGAGCTCGTTGGTGAAGGTGCCTCGAGGGCCTTCCAGGTTGACGACGATTTCACCGGTCTTGTCGTTGGCCTTGATCCCGGGGATCGGGCCCTGTTTCGTTTCGGCGAACTTTTCCGCGCCTTCGATCGAGAGGTAGAAGGGGGAGCCGCCGGAGTTGAGAGTGATCATCCGTTCGACCGCGAACGGGAAGTCGGAAGCTTTGACCGGAGTGCCATCGGAGTATTTGAGGCCGGGACGGAGGAAGAGGGTGTAGGTCTTGCCGCCGTTCGTGATCTTCGGCAGTTCTTTGGCCAGCCCCGGGATTACCTCGCTGCCTTCCTCGCCGTTGGCGTGCTTGTAGGTGAGCAGCGGGACGTAAACGTCGGCCATCGCCGTCCAGCCTTCCGCCGTATAGGAGAGCGCCGGATCCATGTAATCCGGAAATGAGGCGTAGGTGGCGTTGAGGGTGCCGCCCTGCTTGCCGCCACCGCTAGACGTGTCGCTGCCGCCCCCGCAGGACGCAAGTCCGATCGTTGCGAGCGCTGCCAGAACGAGAACCGCGATGACCGCACCTAGCTTTTTCAAAATATTCCCTCCGAATCGGGATTGCCGGGCTTTCGTAACCCTGGGATCAACTCCACCACAACGTCGTCACGCCCGTCAAGCGACGGCTCTGAAGCCATTTCGTCGCGCTTCAGCCGATTCCCTCCCAGCAGCGGTGCCATAACGACGACGATGGCGATTACCCCCACCCCCGCGACAAGAAACGTCATCCGCGGGCTTAACACGACGGCAATCAGGCCGCCTAAAGCAAAACCGATCCCGGGCATCGCGGCGCCGACCGACTCGAGCACGCTCATCACCCGCGCCTGCATCGTTTCCACGGTCAGTTCCTGGACGGCGCTGATCGCCGTCACCCACTGGATCCCGTTGCCGGCGCCGCCGGCGACAGAGGCAAGGCAGGCGACTGCCAGCGTCGGCGCAACGGCCAGGCCGAGGTACCCGGCCCCGACAGCAAGCGTGCTGAAGAACAGGAGATAGGCGAGCGAGGCCTGGCGCAGCCGGGCAAAGAGGAGGCTGCCGGCCACCATTCCCAGCCCCCAGCTTGCGAGCATCAACCCGTAGCCGGTGTCGTTCGAGCCCAGCGTCTCCTTGACGTAGACGACCTCGACCGGCAGGACGGCGGCGAAGAAGACGAAGGCGACGCCCTGCGCAGTCAGCAGCCGCCGTAGGACGGTCTGGCCGCGGATGTAGGCGATCCCGGCGCGGACCCTGTCGCGCATCCGGCCTGGTTCCGGCTCGGCCTGCGGCATCTTGCCTGCACCGAAGAGGATGCAGGCGATCAGGTAGAAGGACACGGCGTCCAGTAGCAGCGCCGACTGGACGCCGAAGCCGGCGACGACCAGGCCGGCGAGGGCGGGGCCGATCGCGGCGCCGCCGGTGAAGGCCACGTTGAGGAGGGCGTTGCCGGCGCGGAGTTCTCCGCTCGGCTCGAGCGCCGTTGCCACCACAGCTCTCGTCAGGGCGCGGCCGGCGAGGGCGAGGGCCCCATCGACGGCGGCGAGGGCGATGACGGGCGCAAGTGAGAAGTTGCCGGCGAGCAGGGCAAGGCCGCAAAAAGCCGCCGCCTCGCCGCAATAGATGACCGGCAAGGCATATCGCGGCGGCGGCTTCTCTGCCTGAGCGACCAGGATCGGGGCGAAGAGGGCGGGCAGAAACCGGGTTCCGAGAAAGAGCGCAGCCGTCGCCAGGGCGCTGTCGGTGCTGTCGAAGACCAGCACCGACAGGGCGATGATCCCCATCCAGTCGCCGAGCTCGTTGATCGCGTACGACGCGGCCAAGCGCCGGAACAAGGGCCTGCTGAGGGGGGCGGTTAGGCGTGGGCTAGGCATGGGTGGCCATGGGTCCTACTGCATTTCTGCACAACTTTTCCTGCAGATGCACAAGTTTCCGCCAACCTGTGCTACAAAGTGACCAGCAATTGAGCAGTTTCCACGATGCAGCGCACAACGTTGCGGGCTTCAACGACTACGGAAGGGGCAAGAAACATGGGCTACCGTCACTAGCATTTCCCCGCAGGCCACCTTGATCGAGAGCCTGCATAAAACTTTTTGAAGGGCGCCTCGGATGGGGGCGCCCTTCGTCGTTTTTACGGGCATCCGCCCATGCTTTCCGGTCGCTTCGGACCAGACGCGGGCGGGAAATCGGGATTTGGGCGAATTTGGCCATGCGGCTAAAGGTCTTGCCGATTGTCTAGTAACCGGTCTAACTTTGGAGTTCCCGATAAGCGAAACCTCGTCAGAGCTTTCGCAGGGAAAAAGAATGCGTTCGTGAATTGGTAGGCGTATACCTGCCAAAAACTCCCCCCGGTTGACCAGACGAAACCAATGGACAAGGCACGTCCCACCCCACTAGCGATCGGCAGCATGGTCGTGGCGCTGCTGGTGGCCGCGGCCGTCGCGGTCTGGATCGCCCCCGAAGCAGAATGGGATCTGCCGCTTCTATTCATCCTGCTCGGCTTCTCCGTCTTCAGCGACCTCACCGCGATCAGCACCACCTCGAAGGTGAAAATCTCGGGCAGCTTCCTGGCTCTGGTCCTGGCGATGGTCTTCCTCGGGGGTACCCCGGCGGCGCTGATCGGCGTCGCAACGATCCTCGCCGGCTGGCTGCGCTGGCGCGACGCGGGCCATTACCTGCTGAACAACGTGCTCACCTACGCCACGTTCCCGCTCGTCAGCGGCTTCGCCTTCCACGAGATCGTCCGCTCGGCGCAGATCAGCCAGGACGGCGCCGCCTTTTACGCGCTGATCTTCGGGGTCTTCCTCGTCGCCCTCGCGATCAACTTCACGATGATCGCCTCTTACTCCTGCTACCTGGATCGCAGCCTCGTTCTTCGCCAAGGTAAGAACGGCGCTGATCCCGCTGCTGCCGTCCGAGCTCGCGGCAGCGCTGATGGCTTGCGGGGTTGCTTACTTGTATGTCCAGGTCGGTCTCGCCGGGGTCGCCTTGTTCGGCGTCGTTCTCGTCACCTTCCAGTATCTGCTCGGCGCCCTGCTCGTCTCCCAGCAGAGGGCCGAGGAGCTCGAGTTGCGCAGCCGCCAGCTGGCCAGCTTCCAGGTCGGGATGTTGAGCGCGATGCTGCGCACGCTCGACCTGCGAGACCAGATGACCGCCCGCCACAGCGCCGCCGTCGCCCGCTACTCGCGGGCGATCGCCCAGCGCGCCGGCTACTCGCGCCGCGAGGAGGAGCTCGTTCACATCGCCGCCCTCCTGCACGACATCGGCAAGTTCATCCTCCCCGACCGCATCCTCAAGGCCAACGTGCCGCTGACGGACGAGGACTGGATGCTGATCAAGCGCCATCCGCAGCAGGGTGCTCGCGTCGTCTCTTCGCTCGACGGCTATGGGCCGGTGGCGGAGATCATCCTCGCCCACCATGAGCGGATCGACGGCAAAGGCTATCCGCGGGGTCTTGCCGGGGACGAAATCCCCGAGCTGGCCCGGATCATCTCCGTCGCCGACACCTATGACGTGATGACCGCCCGCGACTCCTACCGGACCCCGATGTCGAGCTACGACGCGATCGTCGAGCTGCGCCGGGTCGCCGGCAAACAGCTCGACGCCCGCTTCGTCGAGATCTTCATCGAGTTGCTCGAGGGCCAGGACGTCTCCTTCCAGCACGGCGAGGCGGCCGACTTCGAGAAAGAGCTGGCGCTGGAGGCGCGGATCGAAGAGACGGCCAGCCCCGGCGGCGAGCAGAGCCGCTTCCAGGTCGCGGGCGTCAACTAGCCTCGGCCGCAGTTGTCCCCGCATACCGGGGACAAATGCGTGCGGTAGCGTTGCGCGGCATGCGTGCGGTCACTTTCCAGGCAGCGGGGGAGGTGCGGATCGAGGAGAAGCCCGATCCCGAGATCGCCGCGCCCGACGACGCCCTCGTCCGGGTCGAGGCAAGCGGGATCTGCGGCTCCGATCTCCACATCTACCACGGCCGGGTGCCGGTCGAGCCCGGCTTCACGATCGGTCATGAGTTCGTCGGCACCGTCGTCGTCGCCGGCGATGAGGTCGGCAGGGTCGCGGTGGGGGATCGGGTCCTCGGCACTTTCCACACCGCCTGCGCCACCTGCGCCTCCTGTCTTCGCGGCGACTATCACCGTTGCCGCAGCGGCCAGACCTTCGGCCACGGCGCCAACCTCGGCAACCTCCAGGGTGCACAGGCGGAGCTGCTCCTGGTCCCGCGGGCGAACCTGACCCTGCGGCGGGTCCCGGAGGGGATGTCCGCCGAGGTCGCCCTCTTCGCCGGCGACGTGATGGGTACCGGCTACCACGCGATCGCCCACGCCGAGATGAAGGCGGGGGACACGGTGGCGGTCCTGGGGTTGGGACCGGTCGGTCTGTGCGCGGTCCAGGCGGCGATCGCCGCCGGCGCGGTCGGGGTCTTCGCGATCGACACCGTCTCCGAACGGTTGGCGATGGCGGAGCGGTTCGGCGCCACCCCGCTGCATCTGACCGAGCAGGACCCGAAGAAGGCTGTCCGCGCCGCCACCGACGGCCTGGGAGTGGACGTCGTCGTCGACGCGGTCGGCGACCCGGGACCGTTGGCCCTGGCCGTGAGCCTCGCTCGCGACGCCGGCACCGTCTCCGGGATCGGCGCCTACGCCGGTAAGGGCGAGGTCCCGCTCGGCCTCGCCTGGCTGAAGGGCCTGCAGTTACGCCTCGGCCTCGCCAACGTGATCGCACACGTCGACCGGGTCCTCGGGTTGATGGAGGCGGGAAAGCTCGACCCCAGCCCGCTCGTGACCCACCACATGTCCCTCGACCAAGCCGCCGAGGCCTACGGGATCTACGACCGGCGCGAAGCGCTGAAGATCGTCCTCACCCCCTAACGAACTGCTGTATCAGTTGACTCGCACAGCCACCGTGGCTACTGTGCGAAGGAGTGACACAGCTCGCGAACCCTTTTCGGATTGATCCGAGCGATGAGCTCCCGGTCGGGTTGCAGTTGGGCTGGCGGCTGCGAGCGCTGATCCGGACCGGTGAGCTTGGCGCCGGAGAGAGGCTGCCGAGCTTCCGTCAGCTCGCCGAGTGGGCGGGGGTCAACGTCGGCACGGTGCGGGCTGTGTACGAGGGTTTGGAGCAAGATGGCCTCGTCGTCACCCGGCACGGCCAGGGCACCTTCGTCGCCGAGGAGGTCGAGTCGTCTCCGCAGCTGGAGGAGATCGCCGCCGACGCGCTGCGGCGGGCGAGCGAGGCAGGGTTGGGCGCGCGCGATCTGGCGATCGTCGCGATCGCCTGCGCGAGTTTCTCCGAGGAGAGCGAAACGCTCGAGGTGCGGCAGGAGCTGCGGCGGCAGATCGCCCGCCTCGAGGCCGAGCTCGCCAGTTACACCAGCCACCTCAAGGCAGGCATGGCGACCGCCCCGAAGCGGGCGGTCGCCCATGTCGCCGGAGTCGAGGAGCTGGAGCAGACGCGGGACACTCTGATCGCGCAGCTGGCGGAGGCACAGCGGGAGACGGAGCAGGAGGTGCGGCGGCAGGCGAGCGGCCGCGGCCCCCTCGGCAGGGCGATGAGCCGGTGGCGAGCGGAACGCTGAGCCGCGGGCTGCTGCCCGTCAAGAACGCGTTCGAGGAGGTGGGGGTGATGATGATCCTCACCGTCAAGACGCTGATCTCGGCGGTGCGGTCGCCCTACCCCTACGGGGAGGAGCTGGTCTGGCAGTTCCTCTTCGTCTTGAAACTCTCCTGGTTTCCGCTCCTCGTCTCCACCTTCGCCCTCAATCTGGGCGCGCCCGGTTTGCAGGCCGCCGGGGTGCTCTCGTTGTTCGGTGCCCTCGACCGGCTCGGCGGCTTCTTCGTCGTCATCGCGATTCGCTGGATTGCCCCACTGGTCACGGCGGTTGTGGTGTCGGGAGTGGCGGGCACCGCGATCACCGCCGACCTCGGCGCCCGCAAGATCCGCGAGGAGCTCGACGCCCTGCAGGTGCTCGGCGTCGACCCTGTCAAGAACCTGGTCGTGCCCCGCTTCCTGGCGCTGATGGTGGTCACCGCCCTGCTCGACATCTTCGCGATCGTCATGGGGCTCTTCGCCGGGATCGCCGCCGAGCTCCTCTACAACCAGCCTCTCGGCGGCTTCTTCGCGACGCTCTTCACCAACGCCACGATCACCGACCTCTGGTCCTCGGTGATGATGTGCACGATGTTCGGGGCGATCGTCGCCATCGTCTGCTCCTACAAAGGCATGTCGGCATCGGGCGGGGCCGCCGGGGTCGGCCGTGCCGTCAACCAGGCCGTCGTGATCTCGCTCGTCGCGGTCTTCTTCTTCCAGTTCGTGGTCAGCTCGATCCTGCTCGCCACCAATCCCGACCTCCAGGCGGTCCGGTGATCGGCTGGCTCGACATCCCCCGCGGCTGGCTCGATTCCTTCGGCGACATCGCCCGCTTCGGCGTCAGGGTCGCGGGCTTGGTCTACTCCGGCCGGGTTTTCAAATTCTTCGGTGAGGGACTGAGGCAGGCGGGCATCCTGATCTTCGGCTCGGCGTTGATCATCTGGGCCTTCTGCTTCATCCTCGGCCTCCAGTGCGGCCTCCAGGGCGCGTACTTCAACCGCTCGATCGGCGCCCCCTCGCTGGCCGGTCTCTTCTCGGCCTACTGTGACCTCCGCGAGGGGCTGCCCTACGCCTTCGGCTACATCCTCGCCGCCAAGGTCGGGACCGGGATCGTCGCCGAGATCGGCGCGATGCGGATCTCCGACGAGATCGACGCGCTCGAGGTGATGGGCATCCAGCCGGTGACCTTTCTCTGCGCGACCCGACTGCTCGGGGCCTGGATCGCACTCCCCTTCCTCTATCTGATCGGGATCGTGATCATCTACGCCGCCAGCTACCTCTCGGTGGTCAACCAGGTCGGCGACGTCTCCTCCGGCGGCTACCTGCTGATCTTCTGGATGTACCAGAGCCCGCCCGACCTGATCTTCAGTCTGATCAAGGGGATGGTGATGTCGACCGTGATCGTGTTGGTCGGCTGCTACTACGGCTACACCGCCTCCGGCGGTCCGGTCGGCGTCGGTACCGCGACGGCGAAGTCGATGGTCTTCAACATCGTCGCCGTCCACATCCTCGGCATGCTCGGGACGGTGATCTTCTGGGGCGCGAACCCCAGAGCTCCGATCGGGGGCTGACTCAGGCGCCTTTGGCGAGGATCGCGGCGATGATGCCCGCGGACGCGACCCAAATGGCGATGCTCCCGCGATGGATTCCGGCGTGAAGAGAGTCCAACCCCGACCTGAGTTTGGTTACCTCCGCCCTGACCTCCGATACCTCCGCCCTGACCTCCGATATCTCCGCTCTGACTCCGGATACATCAGCCTTGACGTCGTCAAGCCGCTGGTTGGTTGCCGCCGATGTCTCCGTGACCCGCCGATCCACCTCGCCGATTCGGCGATTGATTTCATCGAATCGCCGGCTGGTGCCTTTGGCCACTTCGGCCACATCCCTCTTGACATCCGCGATTCGTTCGTCGGTCCGGTCGAACCGTTCGTCGAGCCTCGCTAGGCGCTCGGCGAGTGCGTCTTCGGGCGGGGCCATGGTCTGCATGGAATAGCAGCCTAGCGAACCAAATGCAACACTTTGTCTGAGAAGAGTGACTTCTCTGAAAATCTTTTTAGTTGCGGTGACGGTGCTTGCGGAAAGTCTCCTGCACCCACTTGAAGCCGCGGCGGTCGCTGAGGCTCTGGCGGAAGCGCTCGAGGGCGGGCGGGCGCGGCAGCTCGGGGCTCAGCGGCCCCTCCGGCGGTACCACCACGGGGTAGAAGAGCGAGGCGGCGGTGATGTCGGCGACGGAGAGGCTGTCGCCGACCAGGAACTCGCCCTCTCCCTGCTCCAGCTCGGCCTCGAGCTTGTCGAAGGCGACGACGATCGCCTCCCGCGCGAGCTCGGCGTCTGCCTCGCTGTTGGCGTTCCAGCGGATGCTGGTGTAGGCGCGGGCGTAGGCGCCGACGACGGGCTTTGCCTTTCCGAGTGGTCCGGGCACCGATTCGGCGGCGACCTCGGCGAAGACGTCCGGCTCCTGGATCAGCTCATAGAAGGGAAGCAGGCGAGTGTGGGGGCCGAGATTCTCGTCGAACCAGTCCTCCAGCTCGATCGCGCGGGTGCGCTCCTCGGCGTCGATCGGGTAGAGCGGCGGGTCGGGATACCTCGCCTCGAGCGCGGCGATGATCTCGGTCGAGTCGCCGATCGCGCGACCGTCCATCTGCAGCACCGGCAGCGTCGGCTGACCTCCCCGCGTAAGGACCAGCGCCACCGGGATGTGCATCCCCGGCAAGGTCGAGCGGCGGACGTGGTCGACTCCCTTGTACTCGAGCGCCCAGCGCGCCTTTTCGTTGTAGTGCGAGATCTCGATCTGCCAGAGGGTCGGCTTCTCTCGGGTTTGCGTCGTCATCGGCTGCCTGCCAGCATAAGCGCGTGGCCCTCCTCAGTGACGCCGAGATCGAAGAGAAGCTGGCGGCGCTCCCCGGCTGGGAGCGCAAGGGCGCCGCGATCGAGAAGTGCTTTCAGTGCCAGGACTTCGTCGGCAGCATCCGCTTCGTCGACAGGCTCGTCGGGCCGGCCGAGGAGATGAACCACCATCCGGACCTGGCGATCTCCTGGGATACCGTGACCGTGACGATCTCCACCCACTCCGAAGGCGGGCTGACCGCGAACGACTTCGAGCTCGCGGGCAAGATCGATTCCCTCGGCTAGCCGGGTCGGCGTGGCGAAGCGGAGAAAGCAGCGGCGGGAGCGGGAGAAAGCGCCGACGGTCGACTACGTCGATCCCGAGGGCAACGTCCTCACCTTGCGCCAGGAGCTGAGCGCCGGCACGATCGCCAAGGTGGGGGAGGCGCCGGCGGGCTCGGCCACTTCCCAGGACGACGCCTGGCGGCGTCGCTCCGAGGTGCTCTTCGAGCGGCTCGCGGTGCGCTGGGAAATCGCCGGACTGCCGCTCGAGGACCAGAAGATGCTGCTCGGCCGCTACCGGATGGCCGACTCGGAGACGCAGCGGTGGGTGCGGCAGACGATCGCCGAGCACCTCGAGCGCCACATCCCCGAGCTGGCCGGATAGGGAGCGGGACATGGCCGAGAGGTTGCGGATCGACGAGCGGCTTTCGCTGCCGCTGAGCGAGATCGAGCTCCGCACCAGCCGTTCGTCGGGGCCGGGCGGTCAGCACGCGAACGTCACCGCCTCGCGGGTCGAAGCGGTCTTCGACGTCGAGGCCTCGGCGAGTCTGGACGACACGCAGCGGGCGCGGCTGCTGGAGCGGCTCGGACCCGTCGTCACCGCCGTTGCCCAGGATGCCCGCGGCCAGGCGCGCAATCGGGAGCTGGCGCTCGAGCGCCTGGCGGCGAAGATCGCCGCCGGCCTGCGGGTGAGTCGCAAGCGCCGGCCGACGAGGCCGACCCGCGCCGCGCGCCGGCGCCGGCTCGAACAGAAGCGGCAGATCGGCGAGAAAAAGCGCGGCCGCCGCCCGCCGGCCGAGGAATGAGCGATGACTTTTCCCGTCCCGGGCGGTCTAATGGGTGAAAGGCACGACGAGCGAGAGGAGCACGGTGATGCTTGGTGAGAGCAAGGCAACCAGCGGTTTCGCGGTGAAGGACATGGATGCGGCGCGGAAGTTCTACGAGGGGGCCCTGGGCCTACGGATCGAGGTGCTAAGCGAGGAGTTCGGGGTGGCGGTCCTGAAACTGAACGGCGACGACGTGCTGATGTACCTCAACGCCGCGATGACCCCGGCGAGCTACACGATCCTCAACTTCGAGGTCGAGGACATTGACGTGGCGGTCGACGGCTTGTTCGAGCGGGGCATCGGCTTCCGACGCTATGAAGGATTTGACCACGACGAGAAGGGCATCGTCCGCGCCCCGGGTCCGCAGATCGCCTGGTTCGAGGACCCCTCCGGGAATGTGATCGCGGTGCTGCAGCAGCCCTAAGACGCCGATAGCTGAGAATCGCGACAAAGGCGCCTCGGAATTAGCCCAAAGTGCGCGTCACCGTTGAAGCCCTGCCCCCGAGGTTCGAACGAGCACGGGCTTCCGGTGGTACCCAGGATGGCGACTACGAAAAGATCGCCAAGGCGCATAAGCCTTTTGCGAGTCGTGATACGTCTAGCGCTCGCGCACCGTTCCGTTGCGATCGATCTTGACGACGGGGAGGTTCGCTGGCCACATAGCCAGAGTGGAGACGAAGCCCAGGAGCATCAGGCCACCGGCGATGTAGAAGCCGGCCTCCGGCGAATAGGTGCTGTCGAGGCTCGCCATTCTCGTCAGAAAAGCCACGAGGCCCGCCACCCAGAGCAACGCCGCGATCGCCAGGCGCGCCTTGTAGTGCTCCCGTAGCGCTAATTGGCGGCGGCGGCCGAGGACTAACGGCAGCGCAACGAGGATCAGGACCGGCCCGGCGAGGAAGCCAGTGTCGATCTTGACCGCCTCGAGCGAGTTGCTGGCGAGGTCGAAGAGGTCGGAGCGCCCCCACCAGGTGAAGGCGGCGCCCAGGAGGCCCACCAGCAGCAGCAAGGCGCAGGTCCCGGCAACGTCGCTGGCCAGACGCACCCGGCGGTCGGGAACGAAGGCATCCCGCAGGCTGCTCATCGAACCGCTGGCAGTTGCCGACTCCATGGCCCCAGTCTCCGCGGCAACCGGGACCGCGGCATCCGGGCAAAGCCGACGACCTACGTGCGCCTGCCATCTCCCGCGCGACGGCGTCACGCCGGTAGTCGAAATTGGAGGTCGATCCGCTACTGGCGTTCGAGGATGCGTATTCGATGCATCGTAGGATTCACCTCAAGCAATGTGGGATTTAGAGCCCAATCAGAGTCTTTCTCGCGTGGAGCTTCACCAGCGCTTTGGCGGCCGGCGTCAAGGCGGAATTAGTCCTTCGGCGCAGAGTCCCAACGTCTTCATCTTTTACGACCCAAAAACCGGCCATCAACACGGCTACTACGACGAATGGCGGGCAGATGGATGCCTGCATTACACGGGAGAAGGTCAGCACGGCGACCAAGAGATGAAATCGGGCAATGCGACGATCCTGAATCACAAGGCTGACGGTCGGGCGTTGCGGGTCTTTCAGGGTGCCCGTGGGGTGGTGACCTACGAGGGCGAGTTCGAACTGGACGATGCAGAACCGTTCGAGCGGGCGGATGCTCCGGAGACGGGAAATGGGCCTTTACGGCAGGTCTTCGTGTTTCGCCTGAGACCGATCGATTTTGAACCTCCTGAGCCAAGCTCGAAGTTGGATGAGGTTCTCTCTGGCCCGACCCGGGAGGACGTTCCGATCGAGCAGCAGGAGACCGAGAAGGCCTATGTCAATCCAAGTCGCGAGCCATTTGAGGCCGAGCGGCGGGAGCAGAAGCTGGTCCTGGCCCTGGAGAAGCATCTGGTTGCACTTGGCCATACCGTCAACCGCCAGCGCCTCCTTCCTTCAGGGGAGGCTCGCCCGATCATCACCGATCTCTTTGATGTCACCACCGGCACCCTTGTCGAGGCCAAGGGGACTGTTGAGCGCAACGCCATCCGGATGGCGATTGGCCAGCTCTGCGACTACCGCCGTTTATTCCGACCTGGTGAGGTAAAGAACGTGGCTGCCCTCTTTCCCTCTGAGCCTCGCCCCGATCTGTGCGAGTTGCTCAGCGAACAGGGGATTGTGGTGATCCACCAAACGGATAACGGCTTTGATGATTCGACCGGCGGAGCGCTGGTGAATGGCGACTAGCGCTACTGCCATGGGCACGGCTGGTTTCGAACCAGCGACCTCTCGCGTGTGAAGCGAGCGCTCTCCCACTGAGCTACGCGCCCGGGAGGCTCAGAATCATACGGCGGCCGGGGCGATTTCTCCGGAGGACGCTGGTGGCTCTTCCTTGTCGCCCTCCGCCTCGGCGCCCTTGCGCAGAGCCATCCCGACGAAGGGGAAGATCAGGGTCGAGAGCATCGCCGCGCCGACCAGGCCGGCGGCGGTCGAGGTGCGCATCTCTCCCGGCGTCGATCGCGATCGTCGTGATCGCGACGACGAGGGGGAGCTCGGTCGGCGCAGTAGAAGGCGAGCGCCATCCGGTCGCGGGCGACCAGCACGTGCGCGGTAGAGGAGCAGCGCCGGGCACGCCGCGGACGACGAGGAAGAGGCCGAGGAAGAGGACGAGCTTGGCGATCGCTTCCGCCGAGCCGAGCGCGGCGAGGTCGAACTCGATGCCGCTGGTGACGAAGAAGAACGGCACGAAGAAGCCGAAGCCCACCGCGGTCAGCTTCGACTCGAAGACCTGCAGCTCGTGCCCCTTCAGCGCGAGGCGGGTGATCATCCCCGCGACGAAGCCGCCGAGGAGGATGTCGAGGCCGAGCTTGCCGGCCAGCAGGACGAGGCCGAAGACGAGGACGACGGTGACCCGCACCGCCAGCTGGCTGCTCGACTCGAAGGTCCGTTCCAGCGCCGGCCAGCCGCGCCAGGCGTAGCGGACCGAGACCAGCGCCAGGGCGAGGGCGAGGGCGACGAAGAGCGAGCAGGATCGCCGCCTCGCGAAAGGGGTTGGTGGTCGAGAGGACGAGGGTGACCAGCAGGATCGGGCCGAACTCGCCGGCGCCCGCCGGCCGCCAGCAGGTGGGTGCCGAAGCGGGTCTTCAGCTCGCCGTTGTCGCGCAGGATCGGGATCAGCGTGCCGATCGCGGTCGTCGCCATCGCCGAGCCGGTGTAGAGGAAGGAGACGACGATGCCGGCGGCGGCGAGCAGCCCGCCGAGGCCGTAGGCGAGGATCACCGAGAGCAGCCAACCAAGGGCGCCGAGCTCGCATCGGCATGCCCTTGATCCGCTCGAAGTCGATCTCGTAGCCGGCGAAGAAGAAGAGCATCCCGAGGCCGAGGTTGGCGAAGAATTCGACGAAGTCGTCGCTGTGGGCGAGGTCGAGGATTTCCGGGCCGATCAGGATCCCCATCATCAGCTCGATCACCACGACCGGCGGCGCGAATCGTTTCGGCACCATCGCGACGGTGATCGCGGCGATCGCGGAGACGGCCACGATCGCGAAGAAGGAGCCGGAGTCGACTTGGATCGCGGCGGTCGGCAGGGCGGGCAAGGGCGTCATCCTATGGTCGGCAGGGTAGGATCACCAGCGGACCGTGCTAGGCGGGGAATCAGCGGTGCCTTGTAACCCGAAATCCGCTTAGCGGGGCCGAATACCGTTCCGAGGGACTGGCCGTCGGGGTCAGTGCGTCGCGGCGGCGTTGACGGCCGGGTCCTGCGCGACGTGGGCACGCGAATCAGGTCAGGTCCGGAAGGAAGCAGCCTTAAGCGGATGCCGCGGGTGCCGCAGGCGAGCCCGGCCCGAGCCATAAAACGACGAACACGCCCGGTGACCTCGTTTCGAAGGGCGGGTGCACGGTCCATTATGTCGCTCAATCGATCAGGCGCTTGCGCATCTGGTGGATCGCGACACGCCAGGTGAGGACGGCGAAGGCGACGAGGAAGGCGAAGCGCAGCGATGTCACTGCCACTCGAAGCCGAAGGCGCCGCCGCGGACCAGTTCGACCAGTTGGTGCAGCGGGTTGACCTGCGCCACGATCTGGAAGCCCTCGGGCAGCCCTTCGATCGGGAAGAAGGTGCCGGCGACGAGGAAGAGCGGCGTCACGAACAGCGCCGTCACGTAGTTGAACTGGTCGATCTTCGCCACGGTCGCCGCCATCGCCACCCCGAAGCCGGCGAAGCCGAGCGCGGTGACGAAGGCGAAGAGCGGGATCAGCAGCATCCCCGGCTCGGGGTCGAGCCCCCAGAAGAAGGTGACGACGAGCGGCACGCAGCCGTAGACGGCCGAGCGGGTGGCGATCCAGAGCATCTCGGCGCTGACCAGCTCTTCGACGTCGACCGGCGCCGCCAGGATCGCTTCGTAGGTGTTCTGGAAGCGGTGCTTGACGAAGGTGCCGAACATCGCCGGCAGGGCGCTGGAGAAGATCACCGCCGTCGCCACCATCCCGGTGCCGACGAACTGGATGTAGGGGATCGCCGTCGACTTCGTCGACCAGGGTGGCGCTGAGGCCGAGGCCGAAGGCGAGCAGGTAGACCAGCGGTTCGAGCACGCTGGAGAAGGTGGTACCGCGCCAGTAGGTGCGGAAGTTGGCGACCTCGCGGCTCATCACCCCGGCGATCGCCGCCGGTTCCAGCCGCCGCATCTTGCGGTTCCTTTCGGTCGCTGAGGGTCCGGAAGGAACCACGGAATCAGTAGCGGGGCTGTTCACTCGGCCTCCTCGCCGGTCAGCAGGACGAAGACGTCCTCGAGGGTCGCCGCCCGCACCACCGCGTCCTCGGGGACGGCGCCGTCGCCTGCCCGCTCGGAGCCGACGATCGCGATCGCCGGACCCGCCGGCCGCACCCGCAGCCCCGCCGCCTCGGCGCTGGCGCGCAGTTCGGTCAGCCGCTGCGGCGGCGCGTAGACCTCGGCGGTCTGGCGGCCGGCGTGCTGCGGCGATCAGGTCGGCGGGTCGGCCGCGGCTGATGATCTTGCCGCTGGTGCATGACCGCCACCTCGTCGGCGAGCCGCTCGGCCTCCTCGATGTAGTGGGTCGACATCAGGATCGTCGTCCCGCGCGATTTCAGGTCGCCGATCAGCGTCCAGAGCTCGGTCCGGATCTGCGGGTCGAGACCGACGGTCGGCTCGTCGAGCAGGACCAGGCGCGGTTCGTGGACGAGGCCGCGGGCGAGCAGCAGGCGCCGCCGCATCCCGCCGGAGAGTTTGTCGACCGCGTCGCGGCGGCGGTCGCGCAGGCGGGCCAGGTCGAGGCAGCGGTCGACGGCGGCGCCGACGTCCGGGACCCGGTAGAGGCGCGCGTAGACGGCGAGGTTGTCTTCGACGGTGACGTCGACGTCGAGGTTGTCGAGCTGGGGGACGACGCCCATTTCCGCGCGGGCGGGCTTCGACTGCGCCGGCAGCTCGTAGCCGAGGACGCGGAGCTCGCCGGAGTCGGCGATCGCCTGCCCGGTCAGCAGCCGCATCGTCGTCGACTTGCCGGCCCCGTTGGGCCCGAGCAGGCCGAGGCAGATGCCCTCCGGCACCTCGAGGTCGAGACCGTCGACCGCGGTGATCGGGCCGAAGGTCTTGACTACGTCGCGGAGCTCGATTGCCGCCATCGGTCTGATGGTTTCACGACTGGACCTTTTGTTCTTCGAGGGTCAGCCGGCGGCGAGCCGCTCGGCCGGCCTGGCAGACTGCCGCCGATGCTGGACGAGCGCTGGATCCGATCGCTGCACGTCGAGTCGATGCGGCGGGCCGACCTGCACGCGCGAGCGCGATCCGCACGTCCTCTTCCAGGCCTCGACGATCGGGGCCCTGCTCGACGGCGCCTTCGACGGCGACCTCAGCTTCGCCGAGCTGGCCGAGCACGGCGACCTCGGCCTGGGGACGCTGAACCATCTCGACGGCGAGATGATCGCGCTCGACGGCGAGTTCTTCCGCGCCGACGTCGACGGGCGAACCTGAGCCGGATCGGCCCGCGGCGAGCGAACCCCGTTCGCCGTCGTCACCCGTTTCGAGCCGACCGTCGACGTGCGGCTCTCGACCGAGGAGCTCGGCCACGAGGAGCTGCTCGCCCGCCTCGACGCGCTTGTTCCCGGCCGGCGCCTCCTCCTGCGCGATCCGCCTCGACGGCCGCTTCGAGCTGGTCCGCGCCCGCTCGGTCCCGCGCCAGGAGCCGCCCTACCGGCCGCTGACCGAGGTCGTCGCCGACCAGCACGTCTTCGAGCTCGCCGACGTCGAGGGGACGATGCTCGGCTTCCGCTTCCCCACCTACGTCGAGGGGATCGAGGTCGCCGGCTACCACCTGCACTTCGTCAGCGCCGACCGCAGCCGCGGCGGCCACGTCCTCGACTCGCGCTGCGCGCGGTCTGCGGGTGCGGATCGACCCCTCCGAACGACCTCCACGTCGAGCTGCCGCCGCGGGTCGAGCTCGCCGACCCCGACCTCGCCGCCGAGACCCACGCGGCGGTCGGAGGCGGTCGAGCACAGCGGCTAGCAGCGGCGGTAGACCGCCAGGACTCGTTGCTCGGCGACGCGCTTGAAGCCCGCCGGCGGCGGCAGCGAGAAATCGGTCGTGTCGTTGGGGTCGAGGATGAAGTTGTGGATCACGAAGGGGCTCGCCGGGGCGACGAAGTAGCCGCGCTCCGGGGATCCCTTCCTCGCTGGCGCTGACGATCTCGGGTCGGCTTCACGTCGAGGCCGAAGGCGAGGCGGGGGACGGCGCGGTGGTTGGGGACCGCGATCTTGCCGCAGAGCGGCTCGAAGGCGCCGGCGTCGACCAGGTCGGTGAGGTCGTTCTCGATCCGGGCCTGGTTGGTGAGGTCGGTGTCGACGCGGGAGTCGAGGTCCCACTGGTTCGGCAGCCAGACCAGGAACATCAGCGCGACCAGCGCCGGCGAAGACCTGCCAGCGCCGCCGCCAGGGATGGCCGGGCTCCAGCAGCCGCCAGCCGAGCAGGCCGAGCGGCGACGAAGATCGCCAGGATCGCGGCGGCGAGCATCGTGTAGCGGGCGATGATCGCCAGGCCGCCGCAGGCGAGCAGCGCGAAGGCGCCGAGCGCGAGGGCCGCGGCGGCGATCCCGAGCGCCGAGCGGCGGCGCAGGAAGGCGAAGCCGAGGACGACGCCGCCGAGGGCGCCGACCATCCCCGGCCACTGCAGCACTTCGCCGAGGCGGCGCGGCCCGTAGAGGACGAGGTCGACCGGCCCGGTCTGTCGTTCCAGCGTTTCGACCGTTTCCTGGGTCCCGGTCAGCGAGTAGAGCGGGCTTCGCCGGTGGTGATCGCGTCGAACAGCGACCCAGAGGATCGGCCCGGCGGCGGCCAGGCGCGAGCCAGGCGAGCTCGACGGCGCCCCCGCTCGCAGCGCCACTCGAGGCCGGCGTCAAATACGGCCGCTCGGCCCTCGCCTCGACAGGTCGAGAGGCCAGCTAGACGCCAGATAGGCGACGGCGAAGAGCCAGGCCTCGGGGCGCAGCAGGCCGGCGGGGACGAGCAGCGCGAGGACCGGCCAGCCGGCGCGGGGGCGCTTGGCCTCGACCAGTGAGCGCGCCGAGGCAGAGGGCGATGTAGGGGAGGTCGATGTAGGCGCGCAGGCCGTTGGAGAGGAAGGGCGCGCGGGTGAGGACGATCGCGGCGGCGACGGCGCCGATCCAGCGGTCGAACCAGATCGCGCCGAGCCGGTAGACGAAGTAGCCGATCAGGCCCAGCGAGACGTAGGCGACGATCATCGTCACCGTGATCGCGCCGTCGCCGAGCGGCGTCGTCACCAGGCCCGAGCAGGTCGGTCAGCGGGTGCGGCGTCGGCGGCAGCGCGGCGCCGTAGTCGGGGCTCATCGCCGTGCGCCAGTTCCCGCCCCCAGACGAGGGCGTAGATCGTGTCGTAGTTGGGGAAGCCGACCGGGAAGACGAGCAGCAGCACCGCCGGTCACCGCGGCGACCCAGGCGGCGGGCGTCAGCCAGTTGCGAGACCCTCGTTCGGCACGCGGCGGCACGGTATCGGTGCCGACCCGCCCGAGGGCGCGGTGTCAGGCCCGTGGATACACTGGCCAGAGCCCCGATGAGCCGAGTCGACCTCCCTCTACCGACGCCACCGCCCGGGCTCCTTCGACGAGGTCGTCGGGCCAGACAGCACGTCGTCCGCACCCTGCGCAACGCGGTCGAGCAGGGCAAGGTCCACCACGCCTACCTCTTCGTCGGCTCGCGCGGCACCGGCAAGACCTCGATGGCGAAGATCCTCGCCCGCTCGCTCAACTGCGAGCGCGGCGGGCCGACCGTCACCCCCTGCGGCGAATGCGAGTCCTGCGTGACGATCGCCGCCGGCACCTCGATCGACGTGATCGAGATGGACGCCGCCTCGAACCGCTCGGTCGACGACGTCCGCGACCTGCGCGAGCGGGTCGCCTACGCGCCCGCCGGCGGCCACTGGAAGGTCTACATCCTCGACGAGGCGCACATGCTGACCAAAGAGGCCTGGAACGCCTTCCTGAAGACGCTCGAGGAGCCGCCGCCGAACACCGTCTTCGTCCTCGCCACCACCGAGTCCCACAAGGTGATGGCGACGATCGCCGACCGCTGCCAGCGCTTCGACTTCCAGCGCCCCTCGCTGGAGCAGATCTCCGAGGTGCTGAACCGGGTCGCCGCCGCCGAGTCGATCGAGGTCGACGAGGGGGCGGCGGCGATGATCGCCCGCTCGGCCTCCGGCAGCTTCCGCGACGCGCTCGGCACCCTCGACCAGCTGGTCGCCTTCGGCGGCAGCCACGGTCGAACTCGACGAGGTGCTGGAGATGCTCGGCGCCGCCGACGCCGAGCTGCTCTTCGAGGCGGTCGACGCGGTCGTCGCCGAGGACCCGAAGGCGGTCCTGCTCGGGGTCGAGAGGATGGCCCGCTCGGGCCGCGACCCCTCGCAGTTCGCCCGCGACCTGCTCGCCCACCTGCGCCACCTGCTGATCGTCCAGACGACCGGCGAGGTGCCGACCACCTTCGTCGTCACCGCCACCGACTCCGGCCGCACTGCAGGCGCAGGCCGCAGGCGATCCGGCCCGCCACCCTGATCCGCACGATCGACGAGCTGGCCGGCGGCGCTGACCGCGGTCCGCGAGGGGGACGATGCCCGGATGGCGGTCGAGATCGCGCTCCTGAAGGCTGCGCGACCTGATCTTGATCCCGACGACCGAGGGGCTGCTCCGGCGCATCGAGCGCTTGGAGCAGGGGCAAGGCCCGGGCGCTCGACCCGCGGGTCCTGCCGCCGCAGGGGACCCACCACCTCCTGCAACTGCGCAGGAGGTGGTCCGCCCCTACGACGTCACCCACGGCAGACGCCCCGCAGCAAGACGATCCGCCTCCGGCCGAAGAGGAAGAGCGCCGAAGCGGCCCCTCCGGCGGGTGGCGACGATGCGGGACCCTCGCCGAGTTGGCGGAGGGGGCCGTGGTCCGGAGACAGGACCCGCCGGCCAGCAAGATTTGTCCCTAGAGGAAATTCAACAGGGTCTGGCCCGCCGTCCTGCAGCAAGCTCTCGGAGACCGCACCCGCCTTGGCCGCGACCTTCGAGGGCGCCCGCCCGGTCAGCTTCGGCGACGAGGGGCTGCAGGTCGGCTTTCCGCCGGAGCATGACCTTCAACAAGCGGAAGGCCGACGAGCCCGAGCGCCGGGACACGGTGGCGGCGGCGCTTGCGGCCGTCGCGGGGGTCGGCGCTGCGACCCACCTATGTCCTGCTCGACGGAGAGGCGCCGCCGGATACGCCGGCGCCGGGGAGCGACGGGGTCGACGAGGACGAGCTGCTGGAGCGGCTGAAGAGCGAGTTCGACGCGGAGGAGGTCAGTTAGGTGGCACGAGGAGGCGGACCCGGGGGCTTCGACGTCAACGCCCTGATGAAACAGGCCCAGCAGATGCAGGCCGAGATGCTGGCGGCCCAGGAGAAACTGAAGGACGAGGTGGTCGAGGCCAGCGCCGGCGGCGGCATGGTCAAGGTGAAGATGGGCGGCGACCTGACCCTGCGCGAGATCGTCATCGACCCCGAGGCGATCGACCCCGAGGAGGCCGAGCTGCTGCCAGGAGATGGTGCAGGCCGCCGTCAACGAGGGCCTGCGCGCCGCCCAGGAGCTGGCCAGCTCGAAGATGGGCGGCATCGCCGGCGGCGACCTCGGCGGCCTCGGGGGCATGCTCGGTTGAGCGAGGGCCCGGCACCGCTCGCGCGCCTCGTCGCCGAGCTCTCGCGGTTGCCGGGGATCGGCCAGCGGACCGCGCAGCGGCTCGCCTTCCACCTGCTGCGCGCGCCCGACGAAGAGGCGTTCGCGCTCGGCGACGCGATCCGCGAAGTGAAGGAGAAGGTCGGCCTCTGCGAGGAGTGCTTCAACCTCGCCGAGGGTCCGCTCTGCCGGATCTGCGCCGACCAGAATCGCGACCGGACGACGATCTGCGTGGTCGAGGAGCCCGCCGACGTGATCCCGATCGAGCGCACCCATGAATACCGCGGCCTCTACCACGTGCTCGGCGGCGCGCTCTCGCCGATCGACGGCGTCGACGCCGAAGACCTGAAGATCGGCGAGCTGCAGCGGCGGGTCGAGCGCGGCGGAATCGACGAGGTGGTGCTGGCGACCAACCCGACGACCACCGGCGAGGCGACCGCCCTCCACATCGCCGAGATGCTGCGCGGTCAGGTGACGGTGACGCGGCTGGCCAGCGGGCTGCCGGTCGGGGCCGACCTCGAGCACGCCGACGAGGTGACGCTCGGAAAGGCGTTCGCCGGCCGGAGAAGCCTGGAATAAGCGCGACTAGATATCCGTCCTGGACGGTCGTCCTCCCGCAAATAGCGGGATTCTGAGAATCCAGCGTCCGCCGCTTTCGCGAAGGTCATGCCGTGCCTGACCAGTCCAGACCCGGCCGCCGCCGCGAAGACGCCTCGCCGCCGCGGCCCGACTTGCCCTCAAGGTGTCCGAGCTGCACGCCGATCTCTCTAGGCAGCTTGCACGAGGAGATTGGGACCAATGGAGAGCAGTTCGTTCTTGCCGCGCAGCGGCTGGCGGGAGAGTTCGGGTCGGTCACTGCGGCGGCGATAGAGGCTGCGCAGGGCGTCCAACGGGAATGCGGCTCCGGTCGAGGAGCAACTGGAAGAACTGCCCAGCCTCTACCGGCCCGGTCACATGCGGCGGCGGCTGGAGCAGCTGTTGGAGACCAACCGCCGCTACGGGCATCCGTTCGGGTTGGCTGTCTTCGATGCCTCCGGTCCCGGCACCCGTCCCGGCGACGTCGCCGGCGGCCAGGAGACGGTTCTCTCGATCGTCGGCGCGGCGCTGCGCGACAGCATCCGCATCGTCGACGAAGCCTTCCGTCTCGAAGAGGACGCGATCTGCGTCCTCGCCCCCAACATCGGCACGGTCGAAGGGGTGCAGATGTGCGAGCGCCTGCTCGGCCAGCTCGACGACCTCGAGCGCGCCGGCGGCCTGCGGATCTGCATCTCAGCGGGAGTCGTCGCCTGTCCGGACCACGGCGCCGACGCCGAAGAACTTCTGCACAAGGCCGACGCGGCGATGTGGCGCGCCCGCGCGGTGGGCCAGCCCGTGGGCGTCGGTGCCTTGCAAGATCGCTAACAGTTTCTGCGAAATCTGTCCATAACCGGTGTAAACCCGGGAATCGGGTGGGAGAATCCTCGCCGGGTGTCGAACTAACGCGCAGTCACCCGTCCGATCTTCTTATCCAAATGCCAGGAATCCGAACCAACGCCGCCGCCGAAGTCCTGGGCGTAAGCCCCAACACCCTGCGCAGCTGGGAGCGGCGCTATGGCTACCCGACGCCGAAGCGGACCGTCGGCAACCACCGCAACTACGAGTTGGTGGAGCTGCAGGCGCTGCGCGACGCGCTGGGGGAGACCGGCAACATCTCTTCGGCGATCGAGTTGGCGCGCCAGCGCCAGGCCGCGCCGGCCGATGATGGCAGCCTCTTCACCGCCTTCGAGAGCTTCGACGAGGGCGCCGCCGACCGCGCCGTCGAGGAGAGCCTTGCCCTGCGTTCGCTTGGAGCGGACGGTCGAGGAGCTGCTGCTGCCGGCGATCGACAAGCTTGCCGCCGACCCCGAGCGCGAGGCAGAGCTCGAGTTCGCCGCCCGCTGGGCGACCGGCTGGCTGCACGGCGCCCGCCGCCTCGCCTCCGCCGCCGCCCGGCCCGCCGGCATCCTGCTGCTCGACTCCAGCCACGGCCAGGACGCCGAGGAGGTCTACACCCAGGCCCTCGACCTCGCCCTGCGCCGCGCCGGCTTCCGCGTCCTCGTGCTCTCCAACGAGCTCGGCGACGACCGCCTCGGCCGCGCCCTCGGTGCCCTCGACCCGACGGCGATCGTCGTCTGCGGCCCCGGCGCCGACACCCAGAGCGCCGTCAAGCTGGTCCGCAAGATCCGCGAGCTCGGCTTCGTCGCCCCGCTCTACGGCTTCCGCGCCGACGGCTTGATCGGCGCCGCCGTCCCCTCCGCCGGCAGCAAGCCGAGCGAAGTCACCGGCATGCTCAACGCCGACCTGCGGCGCCGCGCCTCCCAGGCTTTCGCCTGAGCCTTCCCGCCTGCGTGCAACACCTGGCCCCGGGCCGGGGTCATTCACGCAGTCGACCGGAAGGAAGCCTTGACGGAAGCAGGCAGGGACGAAGTCGCGGCGCAGGTTCTCCGCGCCTCGAGAGGTGACAGCGGTGCAAGGGAGTGGATTGCCGAGCGTGCCTACATGGCGGGATTGCGGCTGGCAACCTTCTCGCTGGGAGATCCGAACCTGGCCCAAGACGTGGGGCAAGAGGTTGCGATCCGGGTCCTCCGTGGGCTGCCGAAGCTGCGCGAGGCGGATCGGTTCGACGCCTGGACCTATCGGATCTGCGGTGGCGAGATCAAGCGTGCCGCGAAGCGACGCCGGCGATACAGCTGGCAGCCATACGAGGCCGTCGAGCAGCAACTGCAGATGGACGCGACGTTCCCCCAGAGCCTCGGCGAGCGTGACTGGCTGGCCCGGGCCCTGGCGGATCTGAGCGAACGCCAGCGGCTGGTCCTGGGTCTTCACTACGTGTACGGACTCAACGACAGGGAGATCGCCGCCGCGATCCGCGCGCGCCGGGGAACTGTCAGGTCGTTGCTGAGCAGATCCCTGGCCCGCCTCAGAGAGCAGGCCGAGGCGGAAGAGCACAGCGCTGGGAAGGAAGCCACGGTAGGTCAACTGACGAAGGAGGCGATTCGATGAATCGGGAATCGGTGGACGGAGCTCTTCGCAACCACGTCGAAGGCATCGAGCTCCTGCGTGCGGACCCGGCGCGGATCCGAGCCGCGGTAACGGCCGCCGCCGACCAGGGCCCCGTCAAGCGCCGTTGGGCGCCCCTCGCCACCGCCCTCGCCTGCCTGCTTCTGGGCGGCGCGATCGCGAGCGCCGGAACGGGGTTGCTGGACCCTGCGCTGGAGTCGTTCTTCCACGGCGGCAAGGCGCCGGGGCGGGAGCTCGCCGGGGACCAGCTGCCGAGCTGGCTCCAGCCCAGCCCCGGCTTCAACGCCCCGGACGAAGTTTCGGTGGTGGCGGCCTCCGGTACCGAGCACCTGTACGCCTATCGTCAGCGGGGGTGGATCTGCTTTGACTACGGCCATCATGTGGGTGAGTGCCGCACCCCGCGCGAATGGCGGACCGACCTTGAAAAGGCGCCCTGGGTTCTGCGTGGGCCGGTCGGACGGTCGGCCTGGTTCGGCCTCGTCGACGCCGGCATCGTTGCGGTCAGGGCCGAGTACGCCCAGGGCCCGCCGGCGGAGGTTCGGGTTCGCAACGGCGGCTTCGTCGCCGTTCTCGACCGGGCCCGGGGTCCCCAGCGCCTCGTCGGGCTCGACGCGTCTGGCGGCGAGATCGTCTCGCAGCCGGTGGCGCGAGAGGGTCGGTCGAGGTGAGCCTCAGCTAGCGCCGCCGGGGGCGGGCTCCGTCTCGGAGATCCCCCAGCGTTCGTGCAGTCTGCGCAAGGGCGCCGGGGCCCACCAGTTCCATTTGCCGAGCAGCTCCATCAGCGCCGGTACCAGGAGGGCGCGGATGATGGTGGCGTCGATCAGCACCGCCAGCGCCGTGCCGACGCCGTTCTCCTTGATGAAGATGATTTCGGAGGTCGCGAAGGCCCCCATCGCGACCGCGAACAGGAGCGCCGCGGCGGTGACGATCCGTCCCGTCCGCTCGAGCCCGATCGCCACCGACTCCGATTCCGAAGCGCCGTCGTCGCGCGCCTCCTTGATCCGGCTGAGCAGGAAGACCGCGTAGTCGGTGGAGAGCCCGAAGGCGACGGCGAAGAGCAGGATCGGCATCGTCTGCTCGATCGCTCCGGGGCTGGAGTAGTCGAGGAAGCTCTCGAAGCCGCCCGTCCTGGAAGATCAGCACCAGCAGGCCGAAGACGGCGCTGAGGTTGAGGAAGTTCATGATCAGCGACTTGATCGGCAGCACCACCGAGCCGGTCATCAGGAAGAGGATCAGCAGGGTCGCCGCGATCACGATCGCCAGCGCGATCGGCAGGTGCTGCGTCGAGGCTCGACTGGAAGTCGACGAAGTCGGCGGTGGCGCCGCCGACCAGCACGGTCGTCCCCGCCGGTGGCGGCAGGTCGCGGATCGCGTTGACGGTGGTCTGGCTCGCCTCGGAGGCGAACGGGTTGGCCGAGACGACCTGGAGCGCGGTCACGCCCGGCGCCAGTCGCTGCGGCGGCGCCACCTCGGCGACGCCTTCGACTCCGCGCACCGCGCTCGCGAGCTGCGCTGCGGCTTTCGGGCCGCCGCCTTCGACGTCGATCCAGATCGGGGTGTCGTGGTAGGGCGGGAACTCGCTGCTGACCGTGTCGTAGGCCTGGCGCGCGCTCGCCGAGTCGGGCAGCACGGTCGGGTCGACGGTGTTGAACTTGATCGCAAAGAAGGGCAGGCCGAGGACGATCAGGAAGAGCGCGCTCAGCGTCGCCACCGGGATCGGTCGCCGCATGACGAAGCGCGAGAGCCGGTACCAGAAGCCCTCCTCCGCTGGCCGCGCGTCGGCCTCGGCGCGCCGCTGCAGGAACTTCGGCGCGCCGGCGTTGACCCGGGTGCCGAGCAGGGTCAGCACCGCGGGCAGGACGGTCAGCGAGATCAGCGCCGCGAACAGCGCCACCAGTGCGCCGCCGAGGCCCATCGAGTAGAGGAAGCGCTGCGGGAAGACGAGCAGCGAGGCGAGCGCGGCCGAGACGGTCAGCGAGGAGAAGAAGACCGTGCGCCCGGCCGTCGCCATCACCCGCCGCATCGCCTCCAGCCCGGGTCCGCTCTTGGCGATCTCCTCGCGGTAGCGGGAGACGATGAAGAGGCTGTAGTCGATCGCCAGCCCGAGCCCGAGCGCCGTCGTCAGGTTGAGGGCGAAGATCGAGATCGAGCCGAATTCGCTGGCGACCCGCAGGATCAGGAAGGTGCCGACGATCGCCAGACCGCCGATCATCAGCGGCAGGACCGAGGCGACGAGGCTGCGGAAGAAGAGCAGCGAGAGCAGGAAGAGCAGCGGGAAGGCCAGCATCTCGGCCTTTCTCAGGTCTTCCTCGACCTGCTTGTTGACCTGCTCCTGGGCGACCGCGAAGCCGCCGACGACGACCCCGGGGTGCGCGCTCAGCTGGTCGGCGATCTCGGCGCCCGGCGTCCTGGAGTTCCTTGTCCTCGGTCGGCTTCAGCGCGACCGCGAAATAGGTCGAACGGCCGTCCCGCGAGACGAAGGCGCGGGAGCGGGTGTCGTAGTAGCCGCTGACCGAGGCTACGTCGGGGCGATCGCGCGACTTCGCTTTTCCAGCGTCTCGACCCGCTGTCGGGTCGCGGGCTGGGCGACCGGAGCGTCTTCGACCACCGCGATCACGGCCGGCACCCGCAGCCCGGCGTCCTGCAGGTGTTCCTCCGCCTGCACCGTCTCGGTGGCGGGATCGTCGGCGCCGTAGGGGTCGAGGCGATCGGCGACGGAGCCGCCGATCGCGCCGGCGAGGAGGAAGAAGACGATTGCGAGCAGGCCCACCCGCTTGGCCTTGCCGTTTGCGAGCCGCGCCAGGGAATCGAACATCAACTGCTCCTTTCGTCGAGAGCGGCATCGAGGAGCTGGGCCTCCATCCGCTCGCACCAATCTGCGAACCACTCGGTGAACTCGAGCCCTCCCTCGCAGGACGATCATCGGGAAGGGGTCGTCGAGCTCGCCTTTGATCTCCTTCAGTTCCTGCAGCTGCTCGTTGACGGCGCGGCGCCGGGCGCTGCATCGAGCGCAGGATCTCCAGCGCCTCCTCACGCGGGAGGGCGTCGGCGAAGAAGAGCTTCAGCAGCCCTTCGTCGCGCATCTCGAAGGTCTCCGGCTCCTGCCGCAGCCAGGCCCGCAGCTCCTCCTCGCCGTCGGCGGTGATCTCGTAGACGGTCCGTTTGCGGCCGCCGGTGGGGACGTCGGACCCGACGATCAGCCCCGCTTCGGAGAGTCGCTTCAGCTCCGGATAGATCTGCCCGTAGCTGGCCGCCCAGAAGAACCGCGTCGACTTGTCGACGACGGCCTTGATCTCGTACCCCGACCGCGGTTCGTTGCGGACGAACCCGAGGATCACGTAGGCGGTGGCGCTCAGCTGCTCCATCTGGCCCGACTATATATCGCATCGATATATCGGTAAGTGTGATCGTGGTCACCCTTGGATCTTTCCTCTGGCCTGTCGCGGGCTGCTAACCTAGGTCAGCTTCTTCATAGGATTCTACCCAGGATTAATAGATGCCCAAGGTTGACACCAAGGATCTGATTTCGGTCAGCGAGGCCAACAAGATTGGAATCTCCGGTCTCGTCAAGGCTGCAGAGCAAGGCGAGCAACGGGTTGTGATCCGCAATGGCAAACCGGTCGCGGCAGTGATCGGCATCGATGCCTTGCAGCGGGCCGAGGAGCTCGAGGAGCGTCTACTCGACGTTTCCCTGGCGCTTACCCGCCTACTGACCGCTGACGAGCGCCGGCACTCACTGGACGACGTCCTCGACCGCTTTGGCTTTACGCGCGAGGAACTGGCAGGAGACTAGGGTCGATGTCCGTGCGTGTGGAGTTGATTGACGACGCAATCGCCGATTTGGCCAAACACGCCGAGAGCGGGAAACTGAAGTCATTCTTCGCCAAGCTCCTGGAGATCGAGCAGAAGGGCCCCAGGGCTGGGGAGCCGCTGGGCCGCGACTTGGTGGGCTGGCGGAAGATCACCCTTGGCAATCGCGACTGGCGCATCGTCTTTCGCGTGGACGAGCGCGAGGAGGTGGCGACCGTCTGCGTCATCGGTGACCGCGAGGATGGCGCCTGCTACGAGGAAGCAAGGCAACGAATGGACAAAGTCAAGAACACGGATGCAGCAAGCCTCGCCGAATCCATGATGGCCCTTTTTGGTAGCCGCAAGGAACGGAAGGCGGCGCAGAAGCGCCGGGCCGAAGCCTGGCGGAATTAGATCGTGCTTGACGACCAACGAGAGGAAGGGGCGCCAGATGTCGCTTGACCAGAGCAAGGTCGGCCGGGTCGTGGCCGAACAGATGGAGGCGATCGAGAACGATTACGGCGACGACTGCGAAATCGGCGACGTCTGCACGATCGTCGAGGTGGTCGGTCCGCACGGCTCGCACGTGCGGGTGCGGAGCAGCGACATGCGGCCGCACAGCGGCCTCGGGCTGATCCGGATGGCCGAACAGGCGATGCTCGGGAACCTGGGCGGCTCGGCCGAGTAGCTCAGCCGAGCTCGGCGATCAGGGCCTCGGCGACCTCGGGGTCGAACTGGGCCCCGGCGTGCTTCCGCAGCTCGCTCGATCGCCTGCTCCTGCGGCATCGCCAGCCGGTAGCTGCGGTCCGAGGTCATCGCGTGGAAGGCGTCGCAGGTGGCGATGACCATCGCCCCGCGCGGGATCTCGCCCCCGGCGAGGCCGTCCGGGTAGCCGCCGCCGTCGTAGCGCTCGTGGGCTGAGCGGACCAGGGGCGCGACCGGGGCGAGGAAGGGGATCCGCTCCAGCATCCGGGCCCCGATCGCGGTGTGCTCGTCCATCCGCTCCCGCTCGACGGCGTCAGCGGGCCCGGCTTGCGCAGCAGCTCGCCGGGGATGCCGATCTTGCCGACGTCGTGCAGCAGGGCCCCGTAGCGCAGGCGTTCCAGCTCGACGCCGCTCATGCCCAGCCGCTCGCCCGACCGCACCGCCAGGTCGGCGACCTCGTTGGAGTGGTCGCCGGTGTAGGCGTCCTGCAGCTCGACCGCGTCGGCGAGGACGCCGATCGTGGTCAGGAAGGCGCCCTCGAGTTCGCCGACCAGCTGGCAGCGGTAGATCGCCTCGCCGACCTGGGTGGCGACGATGTGCGCCAGCAGCAGGTCCTCGTCGCCGAACGCGCCCTGTTCCTGCTGCTCGAGGTTGATCACGCCCCAGGTCGCGCCGGCGACCGGGATCGGCAGCGAGAGCTCCGAGCCCGGGTCGGTCTGCGGGTTGCGGGCCAGGTAGTCGGAGTCGAGCATCGGGTGTCGTTGACCATCGCGGCCCGGCCGCTGCGGGCGACGCGGCCGTTGACGCCGATCTCGACCGGCTGCTCGCGCTCGAGGAAGTCGTCGGTCTCCGCCAGCGGCCCGGCGCCGGTGACCACCCGCAGGTAGCCGTCGGGGTCGAGCCGCTGGACCACGGCGAGGTAGTAGTCGAAGTGCTCGTGTAGCTGGCGCACCGCCTCCGCGGCCACCTCCTCCGGCTCGTGGGCGGCGGAGAGGGTGCTGGCGAGACGGCTGGCGACCAGCAGGCGCTCGCTCTGCGGCGAGTCGCCCGCGGCCGAGCGGGCGATCGGCAGCTGGCTGGTCCGGGGCTCCATTCCGGTCCTTATCGGCAAGCCGTCTGGAGTCTTTATCTGCTCACTTCCCCGACTCGGCGCGGTGACTATCCTCAGGTTCTTCATGAGTGGAGAGCGGGTCAGACATCGTCGTGATGAAGTTCGGCGGCACCTCGGTCGCCGGCGCCGAGCAGATCAAGCGCGCCGCGGCGCGGATCGTCGCCGCCCGCGAGGCCGGGCAACCGCGTCGTCGCCGTGCTCTCCGCCCGCGGCAAGACGACCGACGAACTGGTCGCTCAGGCGCACGAGATCTCCGAGCGCCCGGTGGCGCGGGAGATGGACATGCTGCTCTCGACCGGGGAGCGGATCTCCTGCGCGCTCTGCGGCGATGGCGATCCACGACATGGGCCACGAGGCGATCTCGCTGACCGGCTCGCAGGCCGGCATCGTCACCGACTCCTCCCACACCAAGGCGCGGATCATCGACGTCCGCGCCGACCGCATCTCCGAGGCGCTGGAGCAGGACCGGATCGTCCTCGTCGCCGGCTTCCAGGGCGTCTCCACCGACAGCCGCGACGTCACCACCCTCGGCCGCGGCGGCTCCGACACCACCGCCGTCGCTCTCGCCGCGGCGCTCGGCGCCAGCGTCTGCGAGATCTACACCGATGTCGCCGGCGTCTACAGCGCCGACCCGCGGATCGTCCCCGACGCCCGCAAGCTCGCCCGCGTCTCCTTCGAGGAGATGCTCGAGATGTCGGCTTCCGGGCGCCGGGGTCCTGCAGCTGCGCTCGGTCGAGTACGCGCGCAACCACGGCGTCCGCATCCACTGCCGCAGCAGCTTCGAGGACGGTCCCGGTACCCTCGTCGTCTCAGAGGAAGAGACCATGGAGCAACCCCTTCGTAACCGCAGTCACCCACTCCGACGCCGAGGCCCGCGTGACCCTGACCGGCGCTCCGCGACGAGCCCGGCGTCGCCGGCCGCATCTTCGGCGCCCTGGCCGAGGCCAACGTCAACGTCGACGTGATCATCCAGAACGAGCCGGTCGGCGACGACCAGCTCGCCGACCTCTCCTTCACCGTCGACCGCGCCGACCTGCCGACCGCGAAGGACACGATCGCCGCGCTCGGCGACGTCTCGCTCAAGGTCCGCACCGACGAGCAGATCGGCAAGGTCTCGATCGTCGGCGCCGGCATGCGCTCGCACCCGGGCGTCGCCGCCAAGGTCTTCGAGGTGCTCGGCGAGGAGCGGATCAACATCGAGATGATCTCCACCTCGCCGATCAAGATCTCGTGCGTCATCGCCGCCGACCGCGTCAGCGACGCGGTCAACGCCCTCCACAAGGCCTTCGAGCTGGGCGACGACGCGATCCGACCCGAGGACCCGACCGGCCCCGGCCACCGGCCGACGGTCGCCGGCTGAGGCCCGTCATATCGGAGCGATGGCGAGCGACGGATACAGAGTCGGAGTGCTGGGCGCGACCGGGCTGGTCGGGACGACGATCCTCGAGCTGCTCGCCGACCCGCGACTTCCCGGTCGCCGAGGTGCGGCCGCTCGCCTCGGAGCGCTCGGCCGGCAAGACGATCGAGTTCGGCAGCAAGGTGCTGACCGTCCAGGCCGTCAGCGACGAGTCGATCCAGGGCCTCGACCTCGTCCTCTCCTCGGCCGGCGGCTCGGTCAGCGCCGAGTGGACCCCGAAGCTGGTCGAGGCCGGGCGCGACCGTGGTCGACAACACCAGCTACTGGCGCATGCACGACGACGTGCCGCTGGTCGTCGCCGAGGTCAACCCCGACGCCCTCGAGGGCCACAAGGGGATCGTCGCCAACCCGAACTGCTCGACGATGCAGATGGTCGTCGCCCTGAAACCGCTCTACGACGCAGGCCGGGATCGAGCGCCTGGTGATCTCCACCTACCAGGCCGTCTCCGGCACCGGCAAGGCGGCGATCGACGAGCTGCGCGCGCAGGCACGCGCCGTGGTCGGCGGCTACGACGTCCCGGCGCCGCAGATCTACCCGCACCAGATCGCCTTCAACGTGCTCGCCCAGGCCGGCAGCTTCCCCGACGGCGACGACCACACCGACGAGGAGCGCAAGCTGATCAACGAGACCCGCAAGATCCTCGGCGACGACGGGATCAGGGTCAGCGCCACCTGCGTCCGGGTCCCGGTCGTGACCGGCCACTCCGAGGCGGTCAACGTCGAGACCCGCGAGCCGCTCGAGCCCGAGCAGCGCCCGCGAGCTGCTCGCCGCGGCGCCGGGCGTGACCGTCGTCGACGACCCCGCCGCCGGCCGCTACCCGATGGCGATCGACGCCGCCGGCAAGGACGACGTCTTCGTCGGCCGCATCCGCCGCGACCCCGGCAACGAGCGCGCGCTCGACATCTGGGTCGTCTCCGACAACCTGCGCAAGGGCGCCGCTACGAACACGGTGCAGCTCGCGGAGCTGCTCGTCGAGCGGAGTCTGCTCGGTCGCGGCTGAGCCGCCGCAGCGCGAAGGGCGCCACCAGCGTCGTCAGCATCGACATCCCGACCACGACCGCGAACAGCTCGGCGTCGACAACTCCCTCGGCCGCGCCGATCGAGGCGACGACGATCCCGACCTCGCCGCGCGGGACCATGCCGACGCCGACGATCGTCGCTTCGTCGCGGCCGAGGCCGCGCGCCGCCAGGTAGGCGGGGATCAGCTTGGTCGCCGACCGCGAGCGTCGTGATCAGCCGCCAGCCAGCAGCAGGGCGTGGCCGTCTGAACAGGGAGTCGAGGTCTGAGCTCGATCCCGATGAAGGCGAAGAAGAAGGGCGGGAAGAAGGCGTAGAGGGGCTTGCACTTCTTCCTCGATCGAGGTCTGGTCTTTGGTCTCGGCGACGATCATCCCGGCGAGGAAGGCGCCGATCAGCGCCGCCAGCCCGATCTGGGCGGCGAAGGCGGCAAGCCCGAGGCAGAGGATCACCGCCGGCAGCAGCGGCGAGTCGGCGAAGCGCGGGGCCTCCAGCAGCTGCGGCCGGCTCTGCAGCAGCCGCGTGCCACCCAGCGCGACGAAGGCGACGAAGGCGACCGCGACCGCCAGGGCGAGGGCGATCTTGCCCGCGTCGACGCCGCCGTCGGCCGCCATCCCGACCGCGACCGAGAGCAGGATCAGGGCGAGGATGTCGTCGACGACGGCGGCGCCGAGGACGGTGCGGGCCGCCCGGCGTTCTCGCGATGCCGAGGTCGAGGAAGGTCGCCGAGGTGATCCCGGCGCTGGTCGCCGCCAGCGCGGCACCGAGGAAGACGCTGGTGTCGGTGCTCTTCGCCGAGCGCCAGGCCGAACCCGATCCCGGCCAGGAAGGGGACGACGACGCCGGCGCTGCCGACCGTCACCGCGATCCTGCCCGACCGCCCGCATCTCCGAGAGCCGCGTCTCCAGGCCCGACCCAGAAGAGCAGGAAGACGACGCCGAGCTCGGAGAAGAC
Organism: uncultured Actinomycetes bacterium; assembly: GCA_963812845.1. GTDB lineage: Bacteria > Actinomycetota > Thermoleophilia > Solirubrobacterales > 70-9 > VAYN01. Next base: position 751,688 of record CAWEWQ010000001.1, read on the forward strand.
CCGCAGCACCTCGCTGACCTCGACCAGGCCGAGGACCGAGGGCCCGACCAGGACACCGCCGAGGATCTCGCCGACGATCGCCGGCTGGCCGATCCACTTGAAGACCTCATCGCCGAGCTTGGCGGCGAGCAGGACGACGAAGAGGTCGGTGAGGACCGCGGCGGTGTCGGCGGCGGCGAGGGGGAGGGCTGGGGTCGAGGTCCAAGGCTGGTTCAGGGGTCGACTAGACGTGTGCCGACCAGTCTTCCCGGCTCACCTGACGTCAGGCTATCCAAACGTCACAGAAAATTTGCGGAACTGTAGGCATTACGTGAACGACATTGTCTGCTAGAGTTCCTTCCATGGAGAGCAGCCGCGCCCAATGGACCGACGCCCGTCTAGATGACTTGGCGGGCCGGATCGAGCAGGCTCGAATCGAAAATGGATGCGCGCTTCGAACTCTCTTGATGCCAGCGTTCGACGCCAAGTTCGACCGGCTGCAGCAGACGCTGATCGTCTCGATGTCGAGCGTGATGCTCGCGTTTGCTGCTCAGATCATCTTCGGCTAAGCCGCGGCGCCTGCGGTGAGGCGCTCCTCGACCCAGCCGGTCGAGGCGATGTGCTTGCTCATCCCCAGCTCCTTCGGCTCGGCGCCGAGGGCGAGGCCGACGAGCTGCGGCAGGTGGAGGACGGCGAGGCCGAGGTCGCGGTTGACGACCTTGGCCGCCTCCGGCTGCTGCATGTCGAGGTTCAGGTGGCAGAGCGGGCAGGGGGTGACGAGGCAGTCGGCGCCGGCGTCGATCGCGTCGCCGACGTGGGTGCCGGCCTGGCGCAGCGAGGTCTCGCGGTTCATCGTGATCACCGGGAAGCCGCAGCACTTGCGGGCGCCGTCGTACTCGACGACCTCGCCGCCGAGGGCCTCGATCACCTTCTCCAGGTAGATGTCGCGGTCGGGGTACTCGCCGTAGCCGAGCCGCTCCTTGGGCCGGACGATGTAGCAGCCGTAGAAGGGGCCGACCCGGAGGCCGCTGAGCGGGCGCATGACCTGCTCCTTGAGGCGGTCGAGGCCGTAGTCCTCGACCAGCAGCCAGAGGAAGTTCTTGTTGGTGAAGCCGTTCTTGTCCTTCTCGTAGGACAGGCCCTGGCCCGAGAGCGCCTCGTTGACGTGGGCGCGGTAGGCCGAGTCGGCGTCGAGCCGCTGCTGGCACTCCGACTGGGCGCCCTGGCAGGTCGAGCAGATGTTCATCATCGAGAGCCCGGTCTGCTGGGCGAGCGCGAAGGTGCGGGCGTTGAGCGTGTCGGCCAGCTCCTGGTTGTGCTCGGCGATGACGCCGGCGCCGCAGCAGTTGGCGCGGTCGAGGGTCGACCAGCTCGATCCCGAGCTTCTCGGCGACCAGCGCCATCGAGCCGTGCAGCTCCGGCGTGAAGCCGCGCGAGACGCAGCCGGGCCAGTAGGCGACTTTGATCTTCTCGCTCACTGTGAAGCCTCCTCGCTGGTCGGGCGCGGCGGTCTCCTTGACGGCGTCCTCGGCCTCGAGCTCGGCCAGCTCGCCCTCGTCGCCCTTGATGTACAGGTTGAATTCCTCGTTGTGCTCCTCGGCGTGCTTGTAGATCGCCTTGACCTCGTCCTGGGCGTCGCCGGGCAGCTTGTGGTGGACGCCGGGGATCAGCTTCGGCAGCGAGCGCATCTTGCCGGTTTTGATCCCGCGGATCGCGGTCGGCAGCGAGCCGAGCATTTCCTTGATCGCCCGTTTGCTCGGTTTCAGCTTGCCTTTGACGCCGGGCGCGAAGGACTCCTGCAGCAGCAGGGACTCGTCCAGGGTGCCCTTCTTCTCGATGATCTTGACGAAGGCCATCTCGTGGTCGTGGCCGCTGTTGGGGTCTTCGATCCCCTCTTCGCCGGCCTTGCGGCGCAGGCGCATGATCTGGTCCATCGGCGCCACGTCCTTGGGGCAGGCGTCGACGCAGCTGAAGCAGTGGGTGCAGTCGTAGATCCCGTGCGGGTCGTCGGCCAGGTCGTGCAGGCGCTCGTGGGTCTCGGCGTCGCGCGGGTCGCCGACGAAGCGGTAGGCCTTGGCCAGCGCCGCCGGGCCGATGAAGTCGGGGTCGGCTTCCATCGAGAGGCAGGAGGAGACGCAGGCGCCGCACTGGATGCAGGCCATCGACTGGGTGATGTCGATCATCGATTCCGGCTCGACGATGTACTCGCGCTCGGGCGGCTCGCCGTGCGGGAGGAGCCAGGGGGTGACGCGGCGGATCTTGGTCCAGTGGGTCGACTCCATGTCGGTGATCAGGTCCTTGATCACCGGCATGTTGCCCATCGGCTCGATCACGATCGGGGCGTTGTCGACGCTGCGCCGCCGACGGCGCTCGCCATCTTGTCGGCCAGCTCCTGCGCCTCGCCGATCTGGGTCTTGCAGCCGAGCCCGGACTGGCCGTTGATCTTCATCCCGCAGGAGCCGCAGATCGCGGCGCGGCAGGAGCAGCGCACGGCGAGCGAGCCGTCCTCGCGGTCCTTCGCCTGCAGCAGGCCGTCGAGGACCGAGAGCGAGGGCTCGAGGTCGACGTTGAACTCCTCCCAGTAGGGCCCCTCGCCGCTCTCGGGCTGGAACCGCGGACTTTGATCGTGTACTCGGCCATCAGTAGGTCCTCTCTTCCGGTTCCCACTGGGTGATGGTGACCTCGGAGTAGGAGATCTCGGGCCCGTCGTCGGTCTGCTCGAGGTCGATGTGTTTGAGCCACTCCTCGTCGTTTCGCTCCGGGAAGTCGGTGCGGTACTGGGCGCCGCGGCTCTCCTTGCGCTCCAGCGCGGCGACGCAGGTGCACTCGGCGTTGTCGAGCATGTACCCGAGCTCGATCGCGCCAAGCAGGTCCTGGTTGAAGACGCTGCCGTGGTCGTCGATGTAGGCGGTCTTCGCCTCCTCCTTGAGGCGCTTGACGATCTCCAGCGCTTCGTGTGATCCCGGCCTCGTCGCGGAAGACGGCGACCTTGCCGTCCATCGTCTGGCCCAGCTCGAGCTTGATCTCGGAGACGCGGCGGCCGGAGCCCTTCTCGCGCGAGTTGATGTCGGCGATCATCGCCTCCTCGTCCTCGAGCACCTTGCGCGAGGGCCGCGAGCGCCGTCGATCCGCTTGGCGCGGGCGGCGGCGTCGCGGCCGGAGCGCTTGCCGAAGATCAGCGTGTCCAGCAGCGAGTTGGCGCCGAGCCGGTTGCCGCCGTGGACCGAGACGCAGGCGGTCTCGCCGGCCGAGTAGAGGCCGGGGATGTCGGTGCGGCCGTCGACGTCGGTCTTGACCCCGCCCATCGTGTAGTGGTTGCCCGGCTTGATGTGGATCGGTTCGCGGGTGATGTCGACGCCGGCGAAGTCGCGGCCGACGAGGACGATCTCGCGCAGCGCCTCGTGGACGCGCTTTTTCGGCACCACGGTGATGTCGAGGGCGACGGTGCCGTCGGGGAAGCCGCGGCCCTCGTTGATCTCGGTCTGCTCGGCGCGGGAGACGACGTCGCGCGAGGCCAGCTCCATCTTGTTCGGCGCGTACTTCTCCATGAAGCGTTCGCCGTTGGCGTTGAGCAGGTGGGCGCCCTCGCCGCGGGCGCCCTCGGTGATCAGGAAGCCCTTGCCCGCCAGCGTCGTCGGGTGGTACTGGATCATCTCCATGTCCATCAGCTTGGCGCCGACCCGGTAGGCCATCGCGATGCCGTCGCCGGTGCAGATCAGGGCGTTGGTGGTCGGCTGCCAGACCTGGCCGTTGCCGCCGCAGGCGAGGATCACCGACTTCGCCTGGAAGAGCTCCATCGAGCCGTCGGCGACGTTGCGGGTGACGACGCCGCAGCACTCGCCGTTCTCGTCGATCGCCAGCGAGCGTGCAGAACCACTCCTCGTAGCGGGCGATCTGCTCGGAGTACTTCATCAGCTGCTCGTAGAGCACGTGCATGATCGCCTGGCCGGTGATGTCGGCGACGTAGTAGGTGCGGGCGGCGGAGGCGCCGCCGAAGGCGCGGGTGCCGAGCTTGCCTTCCTCGTTGCGGTGGAAGGTGACGCCGAGGTGCTCGAGGTGGAGGATTTCCTCCGGCGCCTCGCGGGTCATGATTTCGATCGCGTCCTGGTCGCCGAGGTAGTCGGAGCCCTTGATCGTGTCGAAGGCGTGGGACTCCCAGGAGTCGCCGGGGTTCAGCGCCGCGTTGATGCCGCCCTGGGCGGCGTTGGAATGGGAGCGGACCGGGTGGACCTTGCTGATGATCCCGACCGACACGCCTTCCTCGGCGGCGGCGAGAGCGGCCCGCTGGCCGGCGAGCCCGGCCCCGATTACGAGAACGTCATGGGATGGCACGGGCGCGGATGCTATAGCGCGAAATCCCGATCACGTAGTCGGGATTCGTCACTTTGTAATTCGTCACGTTGGTAGTGGGGGAGGTGGGGGTGCCCCGCCCAGGCACATCTCGCTATGGCTCGATGTTGAGTGCCTGGAGAGGGGCACCCCCACCTCCCCCTACAGCCAGCGTTCTCCGAGCCGGCGGACGGCTTCGTCGGAGAGGGCGATCGCTCGTCGGACGGTGTCGAAGTTGACGTTGCTCGGCGAGGTCGTTGGGCCAGTGGTAGTGGCCCGGCTGCTTGAGGTCGGTGCAGCTGCAGAGGGCGACGGTTTCGTAGCCGGCGACCCGCGACTCGAGGCCGTCGGTGCCGTTGTGAGGCGCAGGTTGGGATAGAGCCAGATGCCGAGCTCCTCGGCGACGCCGTTCGACGAAGGCCAGCGCGCGGGGCGGGTAGTCGCGCATCTTCAGGAAGCCCTCGCCCGCAGGGCCAGCAGGTGCGGTGGCGCCGATCGACTCCAGGCAGAGGAAGAAGGTGCTCTCGCGCGGCAGCTCGGCGAAGTGGCGCTCGCCGAAGGCTTTCATCCCCTCGCTGAAGCGACTCCTCCGAGCCGGTCGAGAGCAGGATCACCCGGACCCCCTGGGGCGGGTCGGCGAGGAAGCGGCGGGCGAGCGCGAGCAGGGCGACGACCGCGGTGCCGTTGTCGTTGGCGCCCGGGGACCGACTTGCGCAGGCCGATCTCGGCCATCGCCGCGACCGAGCCGAGGCCGAGGACGAGGCCGAGCTTGCTCAGCGCCCTGCGCGCCGCTGAGCGGCGCCGAGCGCGGCCAGCACCGGCCCGCCGATCACCGGCGCCATCAGCGGCGGGCTGGTGTCGGTGCTTCTCGATCAGGCCGAGGCGGTCGGCGAGCTCGGGGATGGCCGGGTGGAAGACGAGGCCGGAGTGGGCGGCGTCGTGGTGGGCGATGAGGACGACGGTGCGCTCGGCCTCGGGGTCGCCGAGCTCGCAGACGACGTTGTAGGTGGTGCGCCTGGGCAGGAGCGCGGCGCAGCCGACGCTGGCCGGGCGGGAAGTCGTCGGCGATCCCGGCCGCGCCGAGCGGCTCCCAGCAGCGCGCCGAGCAGCGCGCCGGCCGCGCAGCGCGGCGACGGCGCCGAGCGCGCCGAGCGCGGCGCCGATCCCGAGCGGCCACCAGTAGGTGCCGTGGGCGTCCTCGGCCTCGATCCGGGCCTCGGCGCCGAGCTCGGCGAACTGCGCGACCAGCCACTCGGCCGCCCGGCGCTCGCCCTCGGAGGCCGACGGACGCTCGATCCGCTCCAGTTCCTCGAGCCGCTCGCGCAGCCAATGCAGCTTCGCTTGCCATCGGCCCGGGACGCTAGCCGCTTACCATGGGCAGATGCTCGGCGGCGGCTCGATCACGCTCTTCCACTTCCGCGGGATCAAGATCACCGTCGACTGGTCCTGGTTCATCGTCCTCTTCCTGGTCATCATCTGGATGATCGACAACTTCGAAGCGGCTGCTGGGCGAATCCGGCTCAGCACGCCGTTCCTGCTCGCGCTTGCTCAGCGCCGTCGGCTTCTTCGGCTCGATCCTCCTGCACGAGTTCGGCCACGCGATCGTCGCGATGCGCAACGGGATCGGCATCTCCAGCATCCAGCTCTGGATCTTCGGCGGCATGGCGCGGATGGACCGCGAAGCCGACATCGCCGGCGACCGAGCTGAAGGTGGCGCTGGCCGGGCCGGCGGTGACCGCCGGCGATCGCGATCGTCCTCGGCGTCGTCGGGATCGCCGCCGCGGGCTGGACCGGGTTCGAGGAGGCGGTCCTGCTCGAAACGCCGCTCCGGCGTCTCCGGCCTGATCGCGCTGGTCGCCTGGCTGGTCTCGATCAACCTCCTGATCCTCGTCTTCAACCTGCTGCCGGCCTACCCGATGGACGGCGGCCGCGTCGCCCGGGCGCTCGCCTGGTGGCGGACCGGGGACCGCAACGCGGCGACCCGCTTCGCCGCCAACCTCGGCCGCGTCTTCGGCTACCTCTTCATCGCCGGCGGCATCGCCCTGGCCTTCGCCGGCTACATCTTCAGCGGCGTCTGGCTCGCCCTGATCGGGATGGTGATCAACGGCTCCGCCCGCGGCGCCGCGATGCAGACGGCGCTGACCAGCCGGATCGGCGACGTCCGCGTCGCCGACGTGATGGACCGCGAGCCGGTCGACGATCCCCGGCGACCTCAGCGTCGAGCAGGCGCTCGACGAGTACTTCCTCCGCTACCGCTGGCCCTGGTTCCCGGTCGTCGACGCCGCCCACCGCTTCCTCGGCCTGATCGAGCGCGACCGCGCCGACGAGGTCCCGGAGATCTCCCGCGCCAACTCCCACGTCGCCGACATACGTCGACCACGACATCGGCCTCTTCATCCGCGACGACACCCCGCTCGACTCGCTGCTCGCCAACCAGAACCTGCGCCGCCTCGGGGCGCTGATGGCGGTCGACGCCGACGGCCGCCTCTCCGGCGTGATCACCATCGAGCAGGTCGGCCGAGCCCTGCGGGACTCTGCGCAAACCCCCGCATAGTCCGGGTCGTCTCCGGCGAGAAAGGGGATTCGGCCTGAGCCGGGGGGAGAAATCCCCCGGCGGCAGAGCTTTTCCCTCTTATGGATGGAAAACCTCTGCCACGGGGACAGTCAACTTGCGGCGTTAGCCGACCGGCAGCATGGTGTGGTCTCGATTCGGCAGCTGAAGCGGCTTGGCTATTCGCATTCGTCCGTCGAAAGGGCGGTGATCGCCGGTCAGCTGCATCGTCTTCACCAAGGCGTCTTCGCCGTCGGCCATACCAACCTCTCGCTGCACGGGCGGTGTCTCGCTGCGGTATTGGCTTCGGGACCGCGCTCGCTGCTGAGTCACTACTCGGCCGGGTGGCTTCTCGGTCTCGTCTCCACTCGACCCATCCCGATCCATGTGACGACGCCCCTACCCCGCAAGCGGCGCGGCTCGATTCGCATCCACCACTCGCGGACCCTGATCGATGCCGACCGCATCCTGGAGGAGGGAATTCCCGTCACTTCCGTCGCCCGAACCGCGCTCGATCTTGCGGCCGGAGTCCGGTTCCGAACCCTCCGTCGCCTCATCCGCCGCTCCGAGGAGCTGCGGGTTTTCGACCTTGCTGACTTCCGCTCTGTCCTCTCCCGCAACCAGGGCCATCGAGGAGCCGCGCCGCTCGAGTCGCGCCCTCGCCATCTACGAGACCGCCGCGCCTTACCCGCTCCGAGCTCGAGCGTGAATTCGTTGCGCTGGTCGAGCAGATGGGGTTGCCCTCGCTCGCCACGAACCTCAACGTTGCCGGCTACGAGCTCGACGTCTACTGGCCCGAGCTGCGGTTCGCGGTCGAACTCGACGTGTACGAGACCCATGGTGGGCACGAATCCTTCGAGGAGGACCGTCGCCGCGACGAGGATCTGAAGCTCGCCGGAATCGAGCTGACCCGCGTCACCGGCCCCCGCTTCGAACGCGAACCGCGCCGGGTGATGCAACGGGTCGCGCGGCTACTCGACCAGCGCCGGGAGCAGCTCGGGTCCGGGCTCTGGCGAAGTGAGTAGAGGCGCTAGACCGCGCGGTGGCGCTCGATGATGCGGCCGAAGTCGGTGCCGGCCGGGAGCGTGCCGAAGGCCTGGCCCCAGTCGCCGGAGAGGCGGGAGGCGCAGAAGGCGTCGGCGACGGCTTCGTCGCCGTAGCGGACCAGGAGGGAGGCCTGGAGGGCGAGGGCCATGCGCTCGACGACGCGGCGGGCGCGGGCCTCGATCGTCTCGAGGTCGCCGGGCAGCTCGTCGCGCAGCGAGCCGGCGAAGGCCTGCCAGGCGCGGCTCGGCGGCGGCGCCCTCGGCGACCTCGGCGAAGAAGGCCTCGAGCGAGGCCGGGCTCTTGACCATCGCCCGCAGGACGTCGAGGCACTGGACGTTGCCGGAGCCCTCCCAGATCGAGTTCAGCGGGCTCTCGCGGAAGAGGCGCGGCATCCCCGACTCCTCGACGTAGCCGTTGCCGCCGAGGCACTCGAGCGACTCGCCGGCGTGCGTCGGCGCCCGCTTGCAGATCCAGTACTTGAGGACGGCGTTGGCGATCCGCTTCAGCTGCGCTGCCTCCTCGTCGCCGGCGATCGCTTCGTCGTAGGCGCGGGCCAGCCGCAGCGCCGAGATCGTCGCCGCCTCCGACTCGATCGCGAGGTCGGCGAGGACGTTCCGCATCAGCGGCTGCTCGACCAGCTCGCGGCCGAAGACCGAGCGGTGGGAGGCGTGGTGGATCGCCTGGGCGACCCCGGCGCGCATCCCGGTGGCGCCGCCGATCACGCAGTCGAGGCGGGTGTGGTTGACCATCTCGATGATCGTCCGCACCCCGGCGCCCTCCTCGCCGACCAGCCAGGCCGAGGCGGCGTCGAACTCGACCTCGCTGGAGGCGTTGGAGCGGTTGCCGAGCTTGTCCTTGCAGCCGCTGCAGGCGGAAGCGGTTGCGCTCGCCGTCGGGCGTCCAGCGCGGGAAGAGGAAGCAGGAGATGCCGCCGTCGGCCTGGGCGAGGACGAGGAAGGCGTCGCACATGCGGCGCCGACATGAACCACTTGTGGCCGGTCAGCTCGTACTCGGCGCCGGGCCCGCCGCCGTTCACCGGCCGGGCGACGGTGGTGTTGGCGCGGACGTCGGTGCCGCCCTGCTTCTCGGTCATCCCCATCCCGGCGAGGGCGCCGGTCTTGCCGTGCGGCGGGGGCGTTGCGCCGGGTCGTAGGCGGCGGAGAGGAAGCGCGGCTCCCACTCGGCGGCCAGCTCGGGCTGCGTGCGCAGCGCCGGGATCACCGAGTAGGTCATCGAGATCGGGCAGCCGATCCCGGCCTCGGCCTGCGACATGCACATGAAGGCGGCGCCGCGGGCGACGTGGGCGCCCGGCCGCGGGTCCTTCCAGGGCGAGGAGTGCAGCTCGTAGCCGACCGCGACGCCCAGCAGCTCGTGCCAGGCGGGGTGGAACTCGACCTCGTCGACCCGGTTGCCGTAGCGGTCGTGGGTGCGCAGCTTCGGCCCGTTCTCGTTGGCGAGCCGGCCCAGCTCCTGGGCCGCGCCGCTGCCGGCGTACTCGCCGACGGCGGCGATCCGCTCGCTCGGCCCACTCGGCGCCCTCGCGGCGCACCGCCTCGACCAGCGACCGTGTCGCCTCGAAGACGTTGTAGTCGACGAGCGGCGGCGGCTGGTTGACGACCTCGTGGTTGCCGAAGGCTGGTGCGCTCCGCGGTTGCCATCGGTCCCGATTGTGGCACTTCCGGCGCGTCCGCGCCGGCGCGAGCCGAGGTCGCCGGGCTCGATAGCATCGCCCGCCCGTGACCAAGATCAAGGTCAAGAACCCGGTCGTCGAGCTCGACGGCGACGAGATGACCCGGATCATCTGGTCGTTCATCAAAGAGCAGCTGATCCTGCCCTACCTCGACGTCGAGCTCGAGTACTACGACCTCGGGATCGAGAGCCGCGACGCGAGCGACGACCAGATCACGGTCGACGCCGCCAACGCGATCAAGCGGCACGGGGTCGGCGTCAAGTGCGCGACGATCACCCCCGACGAGGCGCGGGTCGAGGAGTTCGGCCTGAAGGAGATGTACCGCTCGCCGAACGGGACGATCCGCAACATCCTCGGCGGCGTCATCTTCCGCGAGCCGATCGTGATCTCCAACGTGCCGCGGCTGGTGCCGGGCTGGACGAAGCCGATCGTGATCGGCCGCCACGCCTTCGGCGACCAGTACCGGGCCACCGACCTGGTGGTGCCCGGGCGAGGGGACGCTGACCCTCACCTACACGCCCAAGGACGGCTCCGAGCCGGTCGAGCTCGACGTCTACGACTTCCCCGGCGGCGGCATCGCGATGGCGATGTACAACCTCGACGACTCGATCCGCGACTTCGCCCGCGCCTCGATGCGCTACGGCCTCGACCGCGGCTACCCGGTCTACATGTCGACCAAGAACACGATCCTCAAGCGCTACGACGGCCGCTTCAAGGACCTCTTCGCCGAGGTCTACGAGGCCGAGTTCAAGAGCCGACTTCGAGGCCGCCGGCATCACCTACGAACACCGCCTGATCGACGACATGGTCGCCGCCGCGCTGAAGTGGGAGGGCGGCTACGTCTGGGCCTGCAAGAACTACGACGGCGACGTCCAGTCCGACACCGTCGCCCAGGGCTTCGGCTCGCTCGGCCTGATGACCAGCGTGCTGATGAGCGCCGACGGCAAGACGGTCGAGGCCGAGGCCGCGCACGGCACCGTCACCCGCCACTACCGCCAGCACCAGGAGGGCAAGCCGACTTCGACCAACCCGATCGCCTCGATCTTCGCCTGGACCCGCGGGCTCGCCGCCCGCGGCCGGATGGACGAGCACCCCCGAGGTCTCGCAGTTCGCGGAGACGCTCGAGCGCGTCTGCATCGAGACGGTCGAGAGCGGCAAGATGACCAAAGACCTGGCGCTGCTCGTCGGCGGCGACCAGGAGTTCCAGACCACGCAGGAGTTCCTCGCCTCGATCGACGAGAACCTCCAGCGCGCGATGGCCTAACGGCTTCCACCTTCCAAACCCCCAACTCCGAGGAGAGGATTTCAGTGAGCACCTCCCCGTCAAGGTCACCGTCACCGGCGCCGCCGGCCAGATCGGCTACGCGCTGCTGTTCCGCATCGCCAGCGGCCAGATGCTCGGCCCCGACACCCCGGTCGAGCTCAGCCTGCTGGAGATCCCCGCCGCGATCAAGGCCGCCGAGGGCACGGCGATGGAGCTCGACGACTGCGCCTTCCCGCTGCTGCAGCCGGATCGACATCACCGACGACCCCAAGCAGGCCTTCGACGGCTGCAACATCGGCCTGCTGGTCGGCGCCCGCCCGCGCGGCCCGGGCATGGAGCGCTCCGACCTGCTCGAGGCCAACGGCGGCATCTTCAAGCCGCAGGGCGAAGCGATCAACGCCGGCGCCGCCGACGACGTCAAGGTGCTGGTGGTCGGCAACCCGGCCAACACCAACTGCCTGATCGCGATGTCGAACGCCCCCGACGTGCCGCGCGAGCGCTTCACGGCGATGATGCGGCTCGACCACAACCGGGCGATCTCCCAGCTCGCCAACAAGCTCGGCAAGCCGGTCTCCGCGGTCACCAACATGACCGCCTGGGGCAACCACTCCGCCACCCAGTACCCCGACCTGGTCAACGCCAAGGTCGACGGCGGCAGCGCCTGGGACGCGGTCGACGACGAGGCCTGGATCGCCGACGAGTTCATCCCGCGGGTGGCCAAGCGCGGCGCCGAGATCATCGACGCCCGCGGCGCCTCCAGCGCCGCCTCGGCCGCCAACGCGGCGATCGACCACGTCCACGACTGGGTGCTCGGTACGCCGGACGGCGACTGGGTCTCGATGGCGGTGCCGGCCGACGGCTCCTACGGGATCGGCGAGGGGATCGTCTGCGGCGTCCCCTGCACCTGCAGCGGCGGCGAGTGGAGCATCGTCCAGGGCCTCGACGTGCCCGACTTCTCACGCGAGCGGATCGACGCCAGCGTGATGGAGCTGCAGGAGGAGCGCGACGCGGTCAGCCAGCTCGGCTGATCTAGATGCGGCGGCTCCAGTTAAGACTGGCGCGAAAGCAAAGAGGCCGGCATATCAGCCGGCCTCTTTCGTTGAAGTAACGGTGGTACCGGCTCAGCCGCGCCGGGTAGTACTGGCGGCCGTCCTTTTTGACCCGTCCCTCTTTCTCGAGGTCGCCGAGGACCCGGTAGAGGTAGTTCGGCTTGATTTTCATCTGCTTGGCGACGTCGGAGGCGCTGATGCCGGGCTGCCCCTCGATCAGTTTCACCGCCTGGTCGGCGCGGGTGCCGCCACGACGTTTACGGCGACGGCGCGGCGCCCCGGCGGCGGCTTTCGTGTTGGCGCTGCCACGCGGACGACCGGGGCCGCGGCGGGTGGCTTTGCCACCGAGCGCGGCCAGGGCCGCTCGCGCCGCTTGATCGCTCCTCGTCGAGCTCGCGAGATGCTCCTCTCCAGGGCTCGCGGGCTACGTCCAGGTAGTTGGTGGTGGGGGGCATCTGGTTCCTTTCCATCCAAAGTTAAGAGTTACTCCTGGGACCAGTCTGCCAGAGTCACACACACTGTGACACTTTATTTGGTCAGCCGATCACTCGCGGCACTGCGCCCCTAGGCTGACGTTACCGCAGCGCTAGGCCCTGCTATTTGCTGCGCTTCCTCGGCAACGTCCGGAAGACGTGGTCCCAGAGCGGCGAGGAGACGCCGTAGCCGTAGCGGTGATCCTGGAAGTGGTGGCGCATGTGGTGTTCGCGCAGCTGCTTGCCGAAGTCGGACTTGGGCACGAAGTGGTGCACGTAGTAGTGCGTGTAGTCGTAGAACGAGGTAGCCGAGGAGGAAGCCGCCGAAGAGCGGGAAGGCGGCGTCGCCGAGGATCAGCCAGAAGGCCGCCGAAGAAGAGCGCCGCCAGCGGGATCGAGACCGACGGCGGCATCACCAGCCGCATCTTGTCGTTGGGATGGTCGTGGTGGATGCCGTGGATGATGAAGTGCATGCGGCGGCCGAAGGCGTTGTCGGGCTCCCAGTGGAAGACGAGCCGGTGCAGCCAGTACTCGGTCAGCGTCCAGACCGCCGACCCCGGCCAGCGTCAGCAGCGCCAGCTGCCAGGCGGCGTAGCCGCGATCGACCCCGATCCACTCCATCGCCACCACGACCGGCACGAAGATCGATCGCCGGCACCGCCGGGTGGACGCGGGAGAAGAAGTTGAGGAAGTCGCTCTTGAAAAGTGGCGGAGAAGCGGAGAGCTTCTCGCTGCGGGAATGACCCTCCATCGCCCTCGATACTAGCGCCGCCCGCCCGCGTTCCCGCAAGACGCAGGGAAGCTGTGACGAAGCTGTTTCAAAGAGGTAGCGATTTGCGGAATCGCCGCCCGCGCATTACCCGGCGCCGGTGCAAACATGCCCGCCGTGCCGCGCAAGCCAAAGCCACCGACCTGTGAGGACTGCTATTTCCGCAAGAACCTCCTCTGCGCCCTGGAGCTGAACGAGGCCTGCACCACCTTCCGGCCGAACCGCCCCGAGGGCCTCGTCCCGCCCCGCCAGCCGGTGCTGCTGATGCGCGCCCCCCGCTGGGCCTCCCGCCCCGCCTGAGACGTCCCTCCCGCGGGTGGCCGCCGCGACAGGACCCGCCGGGCCGGAGCGCACTATGTTTTGCCGATGCCCCAGACGCGACCTCTTCGTCGACTGGAGCCGCACCCGCTACGTCAGCCGCCGCTCCAGCGGCTTCTCGCCCAACGTCGACGTCTACTACTGCGGCGAACCGCAGCGGGCGATCGTCAAGGTCGACCTCGCCGGGGTCGAGCTGCAGCGAGGTCGGGATCGAGGTCAGCGGCCGCCACCTGGCGATCGTCGGCGAGCGCCAGCGTGCAGGAGACCGAGGGCCGCGTCTACCAGCAGATCGAGATCCCCTCGGGCCACTTCCGCCGCGTGGTCGAGCTGCAGGTCGAGGTCGACGCCGAGCGCGCCAGCGCCACCTACGAGGACGGCATCCTGCGGATCGAGCTGCCGCTGCGCGATCCCGACGAGACCACCCGCCGGGTTCCGATAGGCCGCAGGTGATGGAGGGCGCACCGGTCCTCGAAGTGGTCGACTCGCCGCTCGACGCCGAGGACGCGATCCTCGCCAACCAGCCGCTGCCCGAGGCGCTGCCGGTCCTGCCGCTGCGCGACACGGTCGCCTTCCCGGAGACGCTGACCCCGCTGGCGGTCGGCCAGGAGCGCTCGATCCAGCTGGTCGACGACGTCCTCGGCGCCAACCGGATGCTGGTGATGGTCGCCTCCCGCGACCCCGAGAACGAGGAGCCCGGGCCGGAGGACCTCTACGACGTCGGCGTCGTCGGCGTCGTCGCCCGCATGGTCAAGGTCCCCGACGGCTCGCTGCGGATCCTCGTCCAGGGGATGCAGCGGGTCGAGCTCGGCGACTTCGTCGCCGAGCAGCCCTACATGGTCGCCCGGATCGCCGAGCTGCCCGACGTGATCGAGCCGAGCGCCGGAGCTGGAGGCGCTGAGCCGCAACGTCCAGCGCACCTTCTCGGAGATCGTCGAGCAGATCCCCTACCTGCCCGAGGAGCTGCAGCTGGCGGTCGCCAACATCGACGACCCGGCGGCGCTCGCCCACCTGATCGCCGGCGCGCTGCGGATCGACACCGAGGAGAAGCAGAAGCTGCTCGAGGAGGTCGACGTCGCCAAGCGGCTGCGCCACCTCTCGCGGATCCTCGCCCGCGAGCTCGAGGTGGTCCAGCTCGGCACCCAGATCCAGACCCAGGTGCAGTCGGAGATCGACAAGGGCCAGCGCGAGTTCTTCCTCCGCCAGCAGCTGAAAGCGATCCAGGACGAGCTCGGCGAGGAGGACGAGCAGCAGGCCGAAGCCAACGAACTGCGCGAGAAAATCGAGGCGGCCGAACTGCCCGAGCACGCCCTCAAAGCCGCCGAGCGCGAGCTCTCGCGGCTGGAGAAGCTGCCGCCCGGCCGCGGCCGAGCACGGCGTCATCCGCACCTACCTGGAGTGGCTGGTCGAGCTGCCCTGGTCGCAGGAGACCGAGGACAACCTCGACATCGAGCACGCCCGCAAGGTCCTCGACGCCGACCACTACGACCTCGAGAAGGTCAAGGACCGGATCCTCGAGTACCTGGCGGTGCGCAAGCTCAACCCCGACTCGCCGGGCCCGATCCTCTGCTTCGTCGGCCCGCCCGGCGTCGGCAAGACCAGCCTCGGCAAATCGATCGCCAGGGCGCTGGGGCGCGAGTTCGAGCGGATCTCGGTCGGCGGCGTCCGCGACGAGGCGGAGATCCGCGGCCACCGCCGCACCTACATCGGCGCGATGCCGGGGACGATCGTCCGCGCCCTGCGCGACGCCGGCTCCCGCAACCCCGTCTTCATGATCGACGAGATCGACAAGATGGGCGCCGACTTCCGCGGCGACCCCGCCTCGGCGATGCTCGAGGTGCTCGACCCGGCCCAGAACGACAGCTTCCGCGACCACTACCTCGACCTCGAGTTCGACCTCTCCGACGTCGTCTTCATCGCCACCGCCAACGTCCTCGACACGATCCCGGGGCCGCTGCTCGACCGGATGGAGACGATCGAGCTCGCCGGCTACACGCTGGAGGAGAAGCGCCACATCGCCCGCCGCTACCTGGTCCGCCGCCAGATCGAGGCCAACGGGCTGAAGCCCTCGCAGATCGAGTTCGCCGACGCGGCGCTGACGGCGATCGTCGAGGAGTACACCCGCGAGGCCGGGGTCCGCAACCTCGAGCGCCAGATCGGCACCGTCTGCCGCAAAGTCGCCCGCAAGGTCGCCGAGGGCAAGGCCAAGGGCAAGGTGCAGGTCTCCGGCAAGAAAGCGCGCGAGCTGCTCGGCCGCCGCCGCGTCTTCGCCGAGCAGCGGCGCCGGACCAAGGACCCCGGGGTCGCCACCGGGCTCGCCTGGACGCCGACCGGCGGCGACGTCCTCTTCATCGAGGCGACCTCGATGCCGGGCTCGGGCAAGCTGACGATCACCGGCCAGCTCGGCGAGGTGATGAAGGAGTCGGCGCAGGCGGCGCTCTCCTACGTCCGCGGGCACTACCGGCGAGATCGCCCCGAAGCTGGAGGACGACTGGTTCGCCGAGCACGACATCCACATCCACGTGCCGGCCGGCGCGGTGCCCAAGGACGGGCCCTCGGCCGGGGTGGCGATGACCGTCGCCCTCTCCTCGCTGATCAGCGGCCGCGCCGGTCCGCAACGACGTGGCGATGACCGGCGAGGTGACGCTGACCGGCCAGGTGCTGCCGATCGGCGGCCTGAAGGAGAAGTCGCTGGCGGCGCAGCGGGCCGGGATCAAGACGGTGATCGTCCCGGGTCGCAACGAGGGCGACGTCGAGGAGATCCCCGAGCACGAGCTCGGCGACCTGGAGTTCGTCTACGTCGACGAGGTCTCCGAGGCCCTCGAAGTCGCCCTCTCTTAGTGCGCAACCGCTCGCGCGTCCTTCTGGATCGTGGTCGGGGCTGACCGCCGCTGCGGCGCCGTCCTGCGCTTCGCCACCCTCGGCGACCAGGCCTACCACCACGACGAGATCGTCACCGCCAGCCGGGTGCTGCGGGTCGGCTTCGGCCACGCGATGGACGCGGTCGGCTTCTCGCGAGTCGGCGCCGCCGCTCTACTACGCGCTGGCCTGGCTCTGGACCCAGGTGACCGGCAACGGCGAGTGGGGCCTGCGCTTCCTCTCGGCGCTCGCCGGGGTCGCGACGATCCCGGTCGCCTACCTCACCGGCCGCGAACTGCGCGGCGCGCCGCGCCGGAGTCATCGCCGCGGCGCTGGTCGCCGTCAACCCGATGCTCCTCTGGTACTCGCAGGAGGCGCGCGCCTACTCGTTGCTGGCTTCTTCTGCGCCCTCTCGCTGCTCTACTGCGTGCGCGCCCTGCAGGAGGGGAGGACGGCGGGACTTCACCTGGTGGGGAATTTTCTCGGCGCTGGCGCTCGCCACGCACTACTTCGCCGTCTTCCCGATCGTCGCCGAGGTCGCTCTGCTGGCGCGCCGGCGCGGGCGCGCGATCGTCTCCGGGCTCTGGATCGTCGCCGTCGCCGTGCTCCTGCTGGCGCCGCTGGCGATCCACCAGATGTCCTACGGACACGCCGAATGGATCGGCAAGTTCAGCCTCGGCCACCGGGTCGCCGAAGCCGGGATCACCTTCATGGTCGGCGAGACCGGCGACATCATCGGCCGCACCGAGCAGTGGCAGCCGGCCCTGGTCCCGCTGGCGCTGGTCGGGGCCGCCTTCGTCCTCCTGCTGGCGCGGGGCGGCCGCTCCGAGCGCCGCGCCGCCTTCGTCCCACTCGCTGTTGCCGGCGCTGCGATCGGCATCCCGCTGCTGCTGGCGATCTTCTCCGCCGGCAAGGACTTCGTCCTCGCCCGCAACCTGCTGCCGGCCCTGGTCCCGCTCCTGATCGCGGTCGCCGTCGCGCTCAGCGCCGAGCGCGCCCGCCGCCTCGGCACCGCGATCGCCGCCGTTCTCGCCGTCTACTTCCTCGCCTTCTCCATCCACGCGGGGACCTCGCCCGAGCTGCAGCGGCCCGACTGGCGGGCGGTGGCCGACCACCTCGGCGAACCCGAGGGTCCGCGGGCGACGGTGACCTGGGTCCTCGGCGAGGCGCCGCTGCGCTTCTACCTCTCGACCGGGGCGATCCAGCTGAAGGCCTCGGAAGGCTACGACTGGCTGGTGCGCGAAATCGCCTTCGTCTCGATGGGCGAGGCGCCGCCCCCGCCGCGGCGCCTGCTCGGACCCGGCTTCCGCGAAACCGGCAGCGAAGCCGTCGGCCCACTCTTCATCCGTCGCTACCGCGTCGACGGTCCCGGGCTGGCGCCGCTGCGCCTGCGCGGGCTGCGCCACGCCCAGACGAATTTTCGAAATAACGGCGTGCTCCTGGACGGTGTTGGTCCCTGAACCCCGCGGGTAAGGGATAGAGAGTTATCCTGGTGTTCGCTACGGAAACCAGCGAGGAGATGGCATGAGCAAGACGACGACCGCCCGCGCCGGCGACATTTACGAGACCGCCCGCGAAAACCCCTACGTGCAGCGCTTGATCGAGGACGAAGAGCTGCGCGAGAGCCTCAAGGACGCCTTCGAATCGGCGAAGAGCGCTTACGGGCGGGCTACCGGTAACGGCAAGGGCACGGTCAAGGCCGTGACCAGCGACAAGAAGGTCCAGAAGGACCTCCGCAAGGCTGCCGAGAGCCTGCAGGAAGCATCCGAGAGCCTGCGCAGCAGGCCGAAGCGCAAGGGCGGCATCGGCAAACTGCTGCTGATCGCCATCGTCGGCGCGGTGATCGCCCTGGCGGTCAGCGAGGGCGCCCGCAAGGCAGTGCTCGATGCGCTGTTCGGAGCCGAAGAGGAGTTCGAGTACACGAGCACCACCTCCATCAACGGGTCCTAAGCAAGGCCTAAGCTAGGCCCTGGATGGAGGCTGCGACCAAAGAACGGGAGCTCAGCGGCGACAAGGCGCAGCGCATCGTCAACGCGATGCGCGATTCCGTCGCCCGGCGCGGCGCCGCCGGCTCCACCTTCGAGCACGTCGCCCGTGAGGCGGGCGTCAGCCGCGGCCTCCTCCACTATTACTTCGGGACCAAGGAGCGGCTCCTGGTCGAGGTCGTCCGCCGCGACACCGAGTTGCGGATGCAACGGCTCGACGATCGGCTGGCGCCGGCGAAGACGGTCGACGACGTCCTCGACGCGCTCGTCGCCAGCCTCACCGACATGATCGAGAACGAACCCGGCTTCTTTCTCCTCCTCTACGAGCTCTTCAGCGCCGGCCGCCGCAACCCCGACATCCAGCGCGAGGTCGGTCAGCTGTTCGAGAAGACCCGCTCCCACGTCGCCGAGGTCCTCCACAGCAAGGAGGAGGAGGGCGTCTTGAAGCTGCGCTTCGCGGCCGAGGACGTCGTCTCCTACCTCTTCGCGCTCGGCGACGGATTCGCCTTGCAGGCGCTCTCGGATCCGACCCGGGACAGCACCGGCGCCTTTGCCGTCGGGGCCGCCTCGGCCCGCTACCTCCTCGACTCCGAGTAGCCCCCGGCTCGCCGGCGTTTAGAGCCAGCCGGCGCGCTTGAAGCGCCAGTAGAGGGCGAGGCAGACGGTGAGGATCAGGGCGAGCACGGCCGGGTAGCCGAGGGTCCATTCGAGCTCCGGCATGTGTTCGAAGTTCATCCCGTAGATCCCGGCGATCATCGTCGGCACCACGGCGATCGCGACCCAGGCGGAGATCTTCCGCATGTCTTCGTTCTGGCGCATCGAGACCTGGGTCAGGTTCGCTTCCAGGGCGCTGTCGAGGAGCTGGCGGAAGTTCTCGATCCTCGCCGTCACCCGCCGCAGGTGGTCTTCGACGTCGCGGAAGTACTCGTGCAGCGTCTGCGGGATCATCGGGAAGTTGCCGCTGCAGAGTTCTTCCAGCGCTTCGCCCAGCGGCGCCGCGGCGGCCTGGAACTCGAGCACCTCGCGCTCGAGCTTGTAGATCCGCTCGGTCGGGTTCTGGGCTTCGCCGAAGACCTGGAGCTCGACTTCGCGAACGTCCTCGTCGAAGCCGTGGGCGGCTTCGATGTAGCGGTCGACGACGTGGTCGACGATCCCGTAGAGCACCGCGCCAGGGCCCTTTTCCATCAGGTCGGGCCTGCTCTCCAGGCGCTTGCGGACGGCGCCGAGGTCGGCGTTGCCGTGGCGGACCGTGATCACGAAGGCGGGGGCGACGAAGACCGAGATCTCGCCGACTTCGATCACCTCATCCGGATCTACATAGCGGGCCGTCTTGACGACGACGTGGATCGTCTCGCCGTACTCCTCCACCTTCGGCCGCTGATGCGCCCGCACCGCGTCCTCGACAGCCAGCTCGTGCAACCCGAACTCGGCCGCGACCGCCTGGAACTCCTCCTCGCTGGGCTCGGCAACGCCGATCCAGACGAAGGCGCCCTCTTCGGCGGCTGCCTCGCCGACATTCTCGATGGAGAGCGTGCCTTCCCGTCGCCTTCCCCCCTCGTAGGCCGCGCAGTCGACGATCATCGGCCCAGGGTACGTCTTGGGCGTGACGGCCCCCCGCTTCTACGGCCCCCTCCCGGCCGGCTAAGGCTTCGGGGCGGCCGGACGCCCGCGGTCCATCCTCTGCGTAGCGCCCAGCCGCTTCCTCAGCGCTTAGTTGCCCTTGTGAATGGCAGCGCTCGGGATAGTCGCGTCAGTTGAGGCGAGCTTCATGGCCGGTCCCTCCTTTCGTCTCGTGAACAGGAGGGACCAATAAGACGCGACTCAGTAAAAAATCGCCACCGACCAAAAAATCCTAGGGACGCATTGTCCCTGCAACGAAGTTGATGGGCTAGGGTCGCTCGGTATATAAAAGCTTGAGTGCTACGGAGGGCTGCGACTTGAAGGGAACGAAGCCGAGCAAACAGGCGAGAGAGACGACCTGCTCCCCGCTGTCTCACCCGATCCGGGTCCGCATCTTGGAAGTCGTCAACGAGCACCCGATGTCCCCGGTGGCATTCATCAACGCCGGTTTCGCTCCCGACATAGAGGACAAGCAGAAAGCGCTCTCGCGGATCTCCTACCACTTCCGCGAGCTGGAGAGCGCGGGGTGCATCAAGATCGTGGAAACGATCCAGCGGCGGGGTGCTACCGAGCATGTCTACGGCGGCTGCAGCCGCGTCTTTTTCTCAGACGCGGAGTTCGACGCCCTCCCAGCCGAGCAGCGCAGTGCTTTGTCGCGGGCCTCCTGGCAGGGGCTCGTCGCCCGCACCGACGGCGCGCTCCGCAAAGGCACCTTCGACGCCCGCACCGACCGGCATCTGACCTGGAGGGCGATGGATCTAGACGAGCGCGGCTGGGAGGAAATGCTGGCCAGACTCGCCACCTGCTTCGAAGACTGCGAACAGATCCGCAAAGACGCGCAGGGCAGGCTTGCGGTCTCAGGCGACAAGGTGGTGCCCACGACGATGGCGATGTTGGGCTTTGAATCGCCGCCGCGACCGGACCTGGCCTAGCTGTAGTTCCTATTGCGAAAATGGGCAGTTGGGGGGCGGCCCGATCCCAAGTACCTCGTCATCGATGGCGAGACGTATGCGCTCCACCTCAAGCCGCCGTCGCGCGAATAGCGCGCCCTCAATTCCGCGCTCGCCAGGCAGGCGCCAGCCGGAAGTTGCTTCTACATAGAAGGGATAGGCGTGACGGCCCTCACGCCTATCCCTTCTATGTAGAAGCGAGGACTGACCTATTGGGCGAGCTATGGCCGCCGTTCCCAAATGCCCATAACCTCCGCAAGCTGATCGAGCCCCGCGTGGTTCAAGATCCTTTTGGGCGGCCAGGTAAACGGCCCCCGGCCGGGGACGACCTGGAAGAGGGCGTTATCGAAATGATCGAAGATGCGGCCGATGCCGCCGCGTGGCTTGGTCTCCGTCCACCGAACGACGTAGAAGCCGACGTGCCCGACCGCGATCAGCGTTGCGAAACCGTTCGCGCTGGGTGGCGGCTCGTCCTCGGGCCTGGCTCTGATGGCGAGTAGGCGATGCTCGATGTAGGTGTATTTCGGGTGGCCGGTAGCGAGCATCCAAATCCGGCAGGCGTCGGGTGGCCTTCGAGTCTCATAGAACTCGTGAAGGTGCTCCGGCGGAATCTGCGCATTCCCAGCCTTGCTGCCGATCATTAGAGCCGCTCGATAGGCCCAAATAGCCATCGCCTCCTGGGCCGAGTCCCCGAACGCTCTGCGCCGCACGCGTTTGAGCGCGCTGAGCAACGGTGGTTTCGCAGCTTCCTGGATCTGGCTGAGCCACCCGCTATTACATCTCGCGCATACCCCTTGAACCGCCTGTTGAGCCGGGTACGCCGGGTACCTATGCGGATCTTCGCGACGATTCTCAGCCGTGCTCATCCACCTAACCACCGTCCCCGGTCCCTCGGGACTTTTGAGGTAGGGCGTCATCCATTCGGCGAAGACGTGCTCTCGCGTCCGCTTACGCCCCTGCTCCTCATCGAACTCCTCTTTGCAGAACAGACAAGGCACTCCTACGGCTCACCCCCCTCGCGATTCGCTGCATCGGCGGAACATAGCCCGCAGTCACTAGGCTCGGAGTCATGGGGGAGTCAGCGCTGACGTTCGGCAAGGGGCTATTACGTCACTTCCAGGCGCTGGTGCCCGGCTTGGTCCTTGGCGTTCTCGAACTATTTCAGCGGGCCACTGGAAAGGCGGTTCAGTTGCCCCTTTGGCTCTTTTGGGCGGTGTTCGGCGGCGGGGTGCTGCTGGCTGCGTTCCTCACCTATCACGACCTCCGAAAAACCACTGCGTCCGAACCTTCGCTTGAGGTACGACGAATGATCGGCGAGGAGATCGGCCAGGCCATCAACGAAGGGGAAATGCTCTGGGAACTTGGCTTACGCGAGAATGAGCTAAGGAGGCGGGCGGCGGATTGGTGGAATTCAACCGGGGACTTCATCGAAGCCGTCCTCGGACAAGCAGAGCGCCACATCATCTCCGAACCCCATTCAGCACCGAGCCTTCCCGAACTGATCCAGGGGCATTGCAACCGTCTCCGGGGTTCGTTGCAGAGGTTGCCTGACGCCGATCTCCGAGTTGATCTACCGGGCCTCGAACAGGCAATAGACGCTCGGCGGGTAGCTGTTAAAGCTTAAGTGTAAACCGACTTGACAAGGGTAAGTATGTCAAGTAGCTTTACATCCGTGCCACCGGCCAACCGCCACAACCCGCAGCGAGCGAAGTCCTCGACCTCCGACTACGCCGTGACGGAATTCCTTGCCGAGTTCCCCGATGACGCCGCCTGCCTGGAGCACCTGTGGCGTACCCGCCACGCGCCCGATGGCGAACACGCCCATTGCCCGAAATGCGATGCGGTCAAGGTCTTCAAGCGCTACACGACCAAGCAGCAGCGGCAGTCGTGGACCTGCACGGCCTGCGGCCACCACCTGCACCCCACGGCCGGGACGATCTTCCACCGCTCCTCAACCTCGCTGCGGCTTTGGTTCCACGCCATGTACCTGATGACGAGCACTCGCTGCGGCATATCTGCCAAGCAGCTAGAGCGGGAGCTTGGGGTCCACTACAAGACCGCCTGGCGCATGTTCAACAAGATCAGGAACCATCTGATGGCCGAGGGCGAGCCGGCACCTAGTCTGCGCGGCAAGGTCGAGGTAGACGAGACCTCCTGGGGAGGCAAGCCCCGGCGCAAGTTCAAGACCCGCCAGGAGTCCGTTGCCTTTCGGGAAGCCAAGCCCACCGTTCTGGGCATGGTCGAGCGGGGTGGGCGCGTCCGTGCGCGCGTAATCCCGTCGCGGCACGGCGAACCATTAAGTGACGCCGTGCGGGCGAACGTCAACCCGGAATCCATCCTCTACACGGACGATTGGATGTCCTACCGACCGCTCAAGCGGGAGTACGTGGGGCACCGGGTGATCAACCACTCCGCTGGCTCTTACGTCGAGGGCGACATCTACACGAACACGATTGAGGGCTTTTTCGGCAACCTCAAGACCGGGATGCGCGGGACCTACAAGTTCGTCTCCAAGAAATGGCTCCAGTCCTACCTGGACGAGTACGCGTGGCGCTACAACCACCGCTACTCGGGCCAGCGCTCGATGTTCCATGCCCTCGTCAAGGAAGCGGCGAACCAATGAGCGAGGCAGCCGTGATCCGCAAGATCAAAGCGGCGGCGCGCAAGCGCGCCAAAGCCGACGAGGCCAAACGGGAGGCGACCGACGAGCTGCGCGCC
Organism: uncultured Actinomycetes bacterium; assembly: GCA_963812845.1. Lineage (GTDB taxonomy): Bacteria > Actinomycetota > Thermoleophilia > Solirubrobacterales > 70-9 > VAYN01. Next base: position 775,286 of record CAWEWQ010000001.1, read on the forward strand.
TACATCAGAGACGCCCGCAAGGCGGGCGTCTCCATCACTCGGATTGCTTCTGAGGCCGGTCTTTCCCGGCAGGGCGTTTACGACCTACTGGGGGAGCGACCTTCCGCATAGCGGCGTCGAACTCCCCCTTGGTCGGGACCGGAATCTCTAGGCCCTTCTCGGTCTTCTGCTTACGGCGCTCGTCAGCCACACAGACAGGCTAACCGGCGAGTCCCTTGGTTTCCCGGAGCAACTCCCCCGGCTCTATCTCCAGCGCTTCTGCGAGCTGGACAATCGCCACGGTGCGGGGGAGGCACTTGGCGCTCTCCCACTCCGCGATCCGGCTCTGATCCCTGCCCATCCGCGCTGCCAGCGCACGCTGCGTCAGATCGGCCCGCTTCCGGGCGATCCGCAGGTTCCACGCGAACCGCTGGGCAATGGTCGTGAACGTGATGTGTTCGGAGGGCATCGCCTACTCGATTCCGTAGAGCAGGTCGCGGACCTGGACTCCAACCGCATCGGCGAGCTTCACGACGTAATCCAGTCGGGGAATCCGCTCTCCAAGCTCCCAGCGCGCCACATCGGCCTGCCTCTTTGCGATGCGCTGGGCAAGCTGCTTCTGGGAAAGCCCCTCCCAGCCGCGAGCCTCCGCGAGGTTGCGGCCGAACTGCTCGCCAACCGCCTGCGGATCGCCCCTCAAAAGTCCCACCCCCGCACGTAGACGGTCGCCGGGGTCGGAAGGACGCACTCACCCTGTTGATGGAGCAGTCCGACCTTTGCCAGGTCCCGCACCGCTCGCGCCACCGCGTCTCGGTGGGCGAACTCGCGGGGGTCGGGGCTGACTTCGCGGATCAAGTCCTCCAACCGGAGGATCGTCGGTTGCCAGTCGAGGACGTGTCGCAGGACCGCTTCCTCAAAGAAGCCGTCATCTGGGCTGCCGTAGCCTGTAATTGCATCGGAAGGTCCGCCTTTCGGTGCCAGGCCGGGGGCCGTTCACGCGGTGCCCCGGCCGCTTGTCATTTGCAGGCCGGGAAGCTAGGCGGGGCGCTGGGCGTAAATCGCTTCTACAGAGAAGGGATAGGCGTGACGGCCCTCACGTAGTGATGCGGCTCACAGACTCGGGTCCCGTGGCCGCGGGAGGCTCTGCGGAGCCGAAGAGCACGCGACGAGGGAGATGGTCATGAAAGACGGAATGAGGGCACTGGCGGGGTTCCTGGGACGGAGGCGCCGCTGGGTTGTCGCCGCCTGGGTCTTGATCGTCCTCCTCGCTCTGCCGTTCGCCTCGAAACAGACCGACCACCTGACCGGCGGCGGCTTTGACGTCCCCGGCAGCCAGTCGATGAAGGTGAGCGAATCGCTGCAGGACGAATTCGGCTCGCAGGCCGATGGGATCAGCGTGGTGCTGAAGGCGGATGCGGATGCGACCGCCGGCGAGCGGAGCCAGGCCGTCACCCGGCTGCGGAAGGAGGTTGCGAGCCTCGACGACGTCACCCTGCCGGCTTCCGCAGCGGTGCAGGCGCGGCGGCAACTGCAGCAGGGCTCCGACGTGGTGCTGGTGCCGTTGCGCAGCGACCTCTCCTCCGATGAGCTGATCGACCCCGCCGCGACGCTGCGCGAAGACCTCGACCCGGGCACCGCCGACGCCGGCGTCACCCCTTACCTGGTCGGCCAGCCGACGATCTGGGCGGGGATGCAGGAAATCTCCAAGGAAGACCTGGCCAAGGCCGAGGGAACCGGGTTCCCGATCGTCGCGATCATCCTCCTCGTCGTCTTCGGCTCGCTTGCTGCGGCGGCGCTGCCGCTGGCGCTGGGCTTCGTCAGCGTGCTGGTGACCGGGGCGCTGATCTACTTCTTCTCGCTGCAGATCGAGACCTCGGTCTTCGTCACCAACATGGCCTCGATGATCGGGATCGGCGTCGCCGTCGACTACTCGCTCTTCATCCTCGCCCGCTACCGCGAGGAGCGCGAAGCGGGGCACGAGCCGGCCGAGGCACGGGCGCTCTCGCTCTCGACCTCGGGCCTCGCCGTCAGCTTCTCCGGCCTGGCGGTGATCATCTCCCTCGCCGGGCTGTGGATGGTCGACAACCAGGCGCTGCGCTCGATGGCACTGGGGGCGATGACCGTCGTCGCCGTCTCGATTCTCACCGCGACGACGCTCTTGCCGGCGCTGATCGCGATGCTCGGCGACCGCGTCCTTCCGGGCGGGATTGTCGGCAAGGTCGAGGACTTCTTCCGGCGCCGCTTCTACCGGCGGAAGACCGCCCAGCAGGTCGCGACCGAGAAAAACCGCTTCTGGCGCGCCTGGACGGTGCGGGTGATGGCACGGCCGTGGACCGCGGTGATCGGCGTCTCGGCGGTGCTGCTCTTCCTGGCGAGTCCGCTGCTCTCGCTCGAGACCGGGACCGAAGCGGTAGCGCAGTTCCCGAAGGACAGCGACGTCCGGGTGGGCAACGAAATCGCCTCCCAGCAACTGAACGGCGGCACCGACCCGGTGCAGATCGTCGCCGGCTTCGACGGCAGCGTCGATAAGGCCGCTGTCGCCGCATTCGCCCGCGAAGTCGCGGGCACCTCGGGGGTCAGCGCCGTGGGCCGGCCGGTCTACGCCGGTGACGCCGCCTTGATCCAGGCGACCCCGAGCGCCCCGAGCGAGTCCGACGCGGCGGTGGCGCTGGTCGGCCGGCTGCGCGACACCGTCGTCCCGGCCTCGGCCCTGGCGCAGCAGGCCGAAGTCAACGTCGGCGGCGAGACCGCCCGCGGCGACGACGTCCGCCACCAGGTCGCCGGCTCGATGTGGAAGATCATCCTCTTCGTCCTCTCGCTCAGCTTCGTCGTCTTGATGGTGATGCTGCGCTCGCTGATCCTGCCGCTGAAGGCGGTACTGATGAACCTGCTCTCGATCGGCGCCGCCTTCGGCGTCCTCGTCGCGATCTTCCAGTGGGGTTGGCTCGACGGCTTCCTCGGCTTCGAAAGCCAGGGGGCGCTGGACACGATCAACATCCCGCTGATCTTCGCCATCGTCTTCGGCCTCTCGATGGACTACGAGGTCTTCCTGATGTCGCGGATCCGCGAGCGCTACATGGTCCACGGCGACAACGAACTCGCCGTCGCCGAGGGTCTCTCGACCAGCGCCCGCACGATCTCCTCGGCGGCGCTGATCATGACCTCGGTCTTCGCCGTCTTCGTCCTCACCGGGGTTCCCTCGATCAAGGAGTTGGGCGTTGGCTGCGCGGTCGCGATCGCCCTCGACGCCACCCTCGTCCGCCTCATCCTCGTCCCCGCGGCGATGAAGCTGATGGGCGGGTGGAACTGGTGGTTCCCCAGTTGGCTGGACCGGCTCGTCCCCGACTTCAGCTTCGAGGGTGGCGAGCCGGAGGCCGAGCCGGCGAAGGCGTAGCGGTAGGGAGGGGGCGGGTGCCCCTCCCCAGACACATCTCGCTATGGCTCGATGTTGAGTGTCTGGAGAGGGGCACCCGCCCCTCTGCGACAGGCTTGGCTGCATGGCCAATAGCATGGGCCTATGAGTGGGGATGAGATTGCTTTCGCCGGTGCGGCTCGGCAGGCGGAGATGGTGCGGGCGGGGGAGGTTTCTCCCAAGGAGCTGGTGCAGCTCAGTCTCGACCGGATTGATCGTCTCGATCCTGAGCTGAACGCGTTTCGCAAGGTCTTCGCCGAGAAGGCGATGTTGGAAGCCGAGCAGGCCGAGGCGCGGATCAAGGCGGGTGAGGAGCGGCCGCTGCTGGGGGTGCCGGTGGCGATCAAGGACGAAGTCGACGTCGCCGGCGAGGTCAACACCCACGGCACCGACGGCTTCAGCGAGCCGGCGAAGGCGGACTGCGAGATGGTGCGGCGGCTGCGCGAGGCGGGAGCGATCGTCGTCGGCCTGACCCTGCTGCCCGAGATGGCGATCTGCGGCTTTACCGAGTCCGCCACCTACGGCGTCACCCGCAACCCCTGGAACCCGCAGCGCACCCCCGGCGGTTCGAGCGGGGGTTCGGGCTCCGCAGTTGCGGCTGGACTGGTGCCGATCGCCTCGGCGGGCGACGGGGCCGGATCGATCCGGATCCCGGCCGCCTGCAACGGCCTCTTCGGCCTGAAGCCGTCGCGCGGCCGGGTCCCGCTGGACCCGAACCTCGAAGGCTGGGGAGGCCTGGCGGTCGAAGGCTGCCTCAGCCGCTCGGTTCTCGACACCGCTCTCTGGCTCGACGTCGTCTCCGGGGGCTCACGCGAGCCCGAGGCTCCGCCGCTCCCCGAGCGCCCCTTCGTCGAGGCCGCCAAGACGCCACCCGGCCGGCTCAAGATCGCCTGGTCGACCTTGCCGCCCCGCGCAGCGGCGCCGCCGACCGTCGACGACGATGCCAAGGGCGCCGTGGCCGAGGCCGTCGAGCTGCTGAGTGGGCTCGGGCACGAGCTCGCCCAGCGCGATCCCGCCTGGGGAAACATCGGCAACAACATCACCGCTCGCTTCCTCGGCGGGGTGGCGGACACCGTCAAGGAAGTGCCGCACCCCGAGCAGCTCGAAAGCCGTACCCGCGGCTTCGGGCGGCTCGGCTCGATCCTCCCTCGCAGCCTCTACGAGAAGGCCCGCACCTCCGGACGCGCCGCCGACGCCGCCCGCGTCAACGCGATCTTCGACGACTACGACGTCCTCCTGATGCCGGTGATGGGCGGGACCGCGCTGCCGATCCGGCGCTGGGAGGGCAAGGGGGCCCTGCAGACCGTGCTCGGGATGAGCCGCTTCTATCCCTACTGCGTCCCCTGGAACCATCTGGGCAACCCGGCGATGGCGGTACCCGCCGGCTTCTCCGCCGAGGGGATGCCGCTCTCGATCCAGGTGATCGGCCGCCGCGGCGAGGAGGCGACCCTGCTCTCGCTCGCCGCCCAGATCGAGGCCGAGCGGCCCTGGGCGGACAGTCGCCCGCCGATCTCCTGAGGTGACCGTCCGCTGAGCGCAGCTAGTTGAAGACCTTGCGGAAGCGCGCCAGGTCGCGGACCTTGCCGCGGGGGCGGAGCCGCCGCTGCAGCACCATCTTCAGCTGGTTGGCGTCCGGTTTGCCGGCGGCGATCCAGTCATCCCAGCTGGTCTCGATCGTGACGTTGGCGTTCGGGGCTTCGCCGGCCTCGGCGCGGGTCGAGCCGTTGTCGAGGACCAGGTGCCACGGCTCGGCGTCGGTGAACCGCCACTGCACGACGAACGGCGAGCCGTTGGCCGCGGCCGGGTCGGCGACGCGACTGATCAGGTCGAAGTAGAGGCGCTGGATCTCGGGGTCCTTGCTCGGTGGTGGCCCTTCGGGAGAGCCGATCACGCCGGCCATCATCATCTTCACCTGGCGCTCCGCGAGGCCCTTCTCGTCGTCGTCTGGCGGGAAGGGGAAGACGCCGGGGGGAAACTCCTCGGTCGGGAAGCCGATCGTCCGCCACCTCTGGCGGATCAGTTTCATCCCGAAGGCGTAGATGTCCTCGAGGGTGAAGCCGTAGCACTCGGTGTAGGAACGGTCCATGTTCGGCGGCGAGAAGACGGCGGGCCCGTAGGGAAGGACTTCGCGCAGCAGCTCGGTCACCGCCTCGCGGTTTTCCTGCCAGCCCGGGGTCGGCTCGTTGAGCAGCTCGGAGAGGACCTTGACGCCGAAGCCGATGTGGCGCTGCTCGTCGCGGGAGACGTTCTCCATCCCGGCGGTGAAGCCCGGCATCGTCTCCTCGGAGGCGAAGAAGTCCTCGATGAAGTGCTGGCCGGGCTGGGCGAGGCTGCCCTCGACGATCAGGTGGTAGAGGGTGATCGCCTGGCAGAACTTCGCCACCGAGCGGTCCTTGCGCAGTTCCTCGGCCATCACGTCGAGGCGGTCGAAGATGCCGCGGTAGCCCCAGTTCAGCTGCGGCAGGGTGGAGGAGAGGGTCTGCTGGATCGAGTCGCCGCCGACCCCGATCACCTCCTTGAAGAAGCGGTGGAAGAAGATCGAGTGGCGGACCTCGTCGACCTGCTGGGTGGCGAGGAAGTAGGACATCTCCTCGGTCGGGGCGGCGGTGACGTAGGGGGCGAGGGTGTCGGCGACCCGGTCCTCGCCGTAATAGAACATCGAGTAGATCCACATCGCCGAGCGCCGCTGGATGTCGCTCAGCGCCTCCCAGCCCTCGCGGTCCTGGGAGAAGTCGAGGTCGTAGGCGCTCCAGTTGCCCTGCTCCCAGCGGTGATACAGATCCTCGTAGGTGATGTTGTCCATCAGGCGCTGGGAAGCGACGCTCATCCTGTCTCCTTTTGGTGTCGCGGTCGGGCCTTGTGGAGACTACCGCGATCCTGGCCAGCTAGCCAGGAAACAGCGAGGCCCGGGTCGTGGCAGGGCCCCGCTGTTTCACAGTCTGCCTATTTGACGAATTCGCGGACCTGTTCGTAGACCGTTTTGTCCGTCGTCAACGCGGTGTGCGAGATGCACGCCGTTTTCGTGTTCGTCGCGCCGGTGAGGGCGACGCTCGAATCCGGGTTGATGATTTCGTCGCAGGGCGACCACCAGGTGCCGTAGTTGACGGCGCCCGGGGTCTCATCGCCGGCATTCAGTTCCGAGAGGAATTTAGAGCCGACCCGCATCTCCACGCACGAGGTGCTGAAGCAGAAGTTCGCGGTTTCGGTCCCGTGGTTCGGGCCGCCGAGGGAGACCCAGTCGTCGACCTTCGCTTCCCCGCCGAGGAACTTGATGTACCAGCGGCTGTTGAGGCTGCCCATCGAGTGGGCGATGATGTCGACCTTCGTCGCGCCGGTGCTTTTGAGCAGCGATTCGACGTGCGATTTCACTTCTTCGGCGTCGACTTTGTTCGACTGTGAGGTGTTGTAGCTGTAGGCGCTGAGGAACGATTTCGGATAGCCGTCTTTTTCGAAGTTGGCGATCATCGTGTTCCAGAGCGAGGCGCTCTCGACGTAGCCGTGGACGAACAGGATCGGGTCCTGAGCGCTCGCGCCGGCTGGCGCCAACGCGGTACCGGTGATGCAGAGGGCGATTGCGCACGCGATCGCCGTCAGTCGTCTGCTGACCATTTTCTCTCCTATGTGATTGAGCGCAGGCGCCTCCCTAAAGCGCGCTGCTGTGGGTGGTCCCGAGCAGACTGGTCAAGTACTCGGGAGCGCCTGAGTAAATCAGAGATCAGTCAGGCGCGCCAGGCCGCGCGGGTGACGGCGCCTCGATCTCGCGCTTGAGGATCTTTCCGGTCGGGCCCTTCGGGAGGTCGTCCATGAACCAGACCAGGCGCGGGTACTTGTAGGCGGCGATCCGCTCCTTCACGTACTCGCTGACTTCCTCCGGGGCCAGTTCCTCGCCCTCGTGGAGGACGACGGCGGCGCCGATCTCCTCGCCCCACTGGTCGTGGGGGACGCCGAGGACCGCGGCTTCGCGGATCTTCGGGTGCTCGTAGAGGACCTCCTCGACCTCGCGCGGGTAGACGTTGTAGCCGCCGCGGATGATCAGGTCCTTCTTGCGGTCGACGATGAAGAAGTAGCCCTCCTCGTCGACGCGGGCCATGTCGCCGCTGTGGAACCAGCCCCCGCGCATCGCCTCCTCGGTCGCTTCGGGGCGCTGCCAGTAGCCCTTCATCACGTTGTGGCCGCGGATTACGATCTCGCCGACCTCGCCCTGCGGCACCTCCTCGTCGTCCTCGTCGACGACCTTCATCTCGACTTCGCGCAGCGGCGTGCCGATCGAGCCCGGCTTGCGCGGTCGCCCCGGGTGGTTGGTGCTGGCGACCGGCGAGGTCTCCGAGAGGCCGTAGCCCTCGAGCAGTTCGCAATCGAACGCCTCCTCGAACCCGCGCAGCACCTCGACCGGCATCGAGGCGCCGCCGGTGATGCAGATCCGCAGCGAGGAGGTGTCGACGTCCTCGCGGCCGGGGTGGTGGAGCAGCGCCCCGTACATCGTCGGTACCCCGTAGAAGTGGGTGACGCCGTCGCTCTGCATGATCTCCAGCGCCTCGCCGGGGTCGAATTTCGGCAGCAACGTCAGCGTCGCGCCGACCCGCAGCGAGGCGTTCATGCTGACCGTCTGGCCGAAGGAGTGAAAGAGCGGCAGTGAGCCGAGGACGACGTCGCCGCGCTTGATCATGCAGGTCGTCTCGGAGGCGATCTCGGCGTTGCGGTGGAGGTTGAAGTGGGTGAGCTCGGCCCCCTTCGGCTTGCCCGTGGTGCCCGACGTGTAGAGGATCACCGCGGTGTCTTCCTCGTCGGTCTCGGCGAGCTTGCTGTCCGGCTCCCGGTCGCCGAGCAGCTCGGCGAAGGACTGGGGCTCGACCTCGATCAGCTCGGCATCGGCATCGGCCGCCCCCTCGCGTGCGTCGTCGCCGAAGGCATGCCAGGCGAGCAGCAGCTTCGCGCCCGAATCCTCGAGGTAGAAGGCGATCTCACGCCGCTTCAGCAGCACGTTCATCGGCACCACGACGCCGCCGGCCCGGAGGATCCCGTAATAGGCGATCGGGAACTCGAGGACGTTGGGGAGCATCAGCCCGACCCGGTCGCCTTGCTGCACGCCCTGCTCGCGCAGAAGCGCGGCGAGGCGGGCGCTGCGGTCGTCGAGTTCGGCGTAGGTGAGCTCGAGCTCGCCGAGGCGGACGGCGACGGCCGCCGGTTCGGCGGCGGCGCTCTCGGTGACGATCGAAGCGAGATTCAGGCCCATCGATTTCCTCTCCCGTGACAGTGGTTCCCCGGCGCCAGTCTAGGAGGGATCGGTGGAACCCGGTTCGCTAGGCTCGGGCCGATGGAGGATCTCGGCCACCCCGTCTCCTATCTGGTGGCGCAGCGTGGGATCCCCGTCTTCTCCAGCGAGGGCGAGAAGCTGGGCCAGGTGACGAGGGTGCTCGCGGCGCCGGAGGCGAACATGTTCGACGGGATCATCTTCGACACCAGCCGCGGGCCGGGCGGCCATCGCTTCGTCGACGCCCCCGAGGTCGAGGCGATCTACGAGCGCGGGGTGGTCCTGAAGATCGACGCGAAAGAGGCCGCCGAGCTGCCGAAACGCAGGCGGTGAGGTCGTTCGTGGCGGTTTCGCATTAGGATGCCGGCGATGCGCAGACTTGTCTTGATCATTGGAGCCCTGGCCCTGCTGCTCCTCGCCGGCTGCGGCGGCGGCGATTCCACGACGTCGTCTTCGTCCACCGGCGAAGAAAGCACGGCCCCCAAGCAGGCCGAACCCGGTCAGAAGAAGACGAAGCCGCAGGTGAAGGCGCCGAGCGGGGCGCCGCCGCAGGAACTGGTCGTCAACGACCTCGAAGAAGGGACCGGCGCGACCGCCAAATCGGGCGATGCGGTAACCGTCCAGTACGTCGGCGTCAACTACAAGACCGGAAAAGAATTCGACGCCTCCTGGGACCGCGGGGAACCGTTCACGTTCACCCTCGGCGCCGGCGAAGTGATCCCGGGATGGGATCAGGGGGTCGAAGGGATGAAAGTCGGCGGCCGCCGCGAACTGATCATTCCGCCGGAACTGGGCTACGGCACGGCCGGTGCTCCGCCGGCGATCCCGCCGAACGAAACGCTGATCTTCGTCATCGACCTCGAAGCGGTCGAATAGCGGACCGGCGCGGCACCGTCGGCCCGTGCTGCGCTCCCCGATCGCCGAACGACTCACCGCCCAGGCCCTCTCGGGTGAGCCGCTGCGCTCTCCGGAGGCGGTGGCGGAGCGGCTGCTCGCCGTGCAGGGCCAGGATCCGCGCGGGGCGCGGCTGGCCGTGCGGGCTCGGACCGCGGGGGTAGGTGCCGCCGATGTCGACCGGGCGCTGAGCGAAGAGCGCTCGCTGTTGATCACCTGGTTGAACCGGGGGACGCTGCACCTCGTCCGCAGTGAGGACTACCCGTGGCTGCAGGCGCTGACGACGCCGCCTCTGCGGACCTCGGCCACCCGGCGGCTGCGCCAAGAGGGGGTGAGCGAGAGGGACACGGAGCGGGCGATCCGGATCATCGAGGAGGCGCTGGCCGAGGAGGGACCCCAGACGCGTCTGCAGTTGCGCGAACGACTGGATCGGGCAGAGGTGCCGACCGCCGGGCAGGCGCTGATCCACCTCCTCTTCCTGGCGGCGGTACGGGGAATCGCGGTGCGCGGCCCGATGGTCGGCAAGGACCACGCCTACGTCCTCGTCCGCGACTGGCTCGGCGAGCAGAAGCCCGTCGACCGCGAGCGGGCGCTGGCGGAGTTGGCACGCCGCTACCTGGTCGGCCATGGCCCGGCCGACGATCGCGACCTCGCCCGCTGGGCGGGGTTGCCGCTGCGCGATGCCCGCGCCGGGCTGGCGGCGATCGCGGGCGAGCTCGAGCAGCGCGACGACGGGTTGGTCGACCTCGCCAGGCGCGGCCCCGCGGAGCCCCTGCCGCCGCCTCGACTGCTGGGCGCTTACGACCCGCTGCTGCTCGGCTGGACCTCGCGCGAGGAAGTCGTCGGCCCCCACAAGATCCTGGTCACCAACAACGGCCTCTTCCGGCCGTTCGCGCTGGTCAAGGGACGCGCCGTGGCCCGCTGGAGGCTCGCCGGCGGCAGGGTGACGATCGAGCACCTCGGCAAGGTGACGAAGCGCGACACGGCGAAGCTGGAGGAGGACGCGCTTGCGGTTCAACACTTCCTCTCCTCCTGACCTATAGGTTTTTCTCCGTGGCCGAGCTGCTTTGGGGACTTCACCACCGAGGGGCCTACGAGCTCGTCGCGGCCGGGACGGTTGCGGTCGGCTGGCCGGACGCCGGTGATCTCACCGACGTTCCGAACGACCGGGAGGCCTTCAAGTCCCGACTGCGCGAGTCATTCCCGGACCGCAGCGAGGCCTGGGTCGCCAACGCTGCGGGGCAGCTGCTGCGCTTCCGTCACGTCATGCAGGTCGGCGAGCTCGTCGTCTACTCCCGCAAGGCGGATCGCACGATCAACATCGGCCGGATAGTCGGCGATTACGCCTACCAGCCGGAGGTGTGGGGCCGATACCCGAACCGTCGCCCGATCGAGTGGCTGAAGACCGAGATCCCCCGCGACCGGTTCAGCAGCGGCTGTCTCTACGAGGTCGGCTCTGCTCTTTCGGTCTACACCATCAAGGAGCACAAGGCGGAGTTGCTGGCAGCCTTGGGCGACGACACCGTTCCCACCCCCGAGGTCGTCGCCGAGCAGCCAAGGGTCCCCGAGCTGGAACCGGTGTCGGAAGACGAGCCGGATGTGGAAAGGATCAGCGAACTCACCGGCGACTTCATCCTCAAGGAGTTCAACACGACCCTCAAGGGCCATGACTTCGCCGGCTTCTGCGGCTGGCTGTTCGAGGCGCTCGGTTACTCGGCTCGGGTCAGCCCTCCCGGCGCGGATGGAGGCATCGACATCGTCGCTACCAAAGATCCACTTGGTGTGGAGAGACCGCTGCTGAAGATCCAGTGCAAGTCAGGCAGCGGGGCAATCGGCTCCAGCGATGTCCAGGCGCTGAACGGGACGCTTGCCGACGCCGAGCTGGGGGTCTTCATCGCCGTCGGCGGCTACACGGCGCCGGCCCGCCAGGCGGCTGCCGGGATGCCCAAGATGCGCCTAATCGGTCCGGAGGAGCTGCTCGACCTGATCCTCACGCACTATCCCCAGCTCCCAGACGAAGCCAAGCAGGCAATTCCACTGCGTCGCGTCTGGATGCCGGACCGCCCGTCGGCCAGCGACTGAAGCCTTATGGAGCGACTCGCGACCTTTAAGGCTGGTCGTCGAGCCGGGGCGGCATCTCGTCGCTGGGAGCGGGTGGGGCGGCCTGGCCGGGCAGCGGCTCGGCCTCTTGCTCCCAGACGTGGTTGAGGGAGACCTGCAGGTATGCCCAGAAGCCGGGGGAGAGCAGCAGGTAGAGGATGATCGAGATCCAGCCGCTGACCGGCTCCTGGCCGGTTACCTTCGCGGCACCCATGACCCGCTTGGTGCCGCGCCAGTAGGTGACCAAGGCCGGAATGACGATGATCCCACCGGGAAAGAGCGCCAGGACCGAGTTGGTCGGGTTCTGGCCGAGGTCATAGCCTTTGGCCTCGCCGTAGGCTTTCAGCTCCTTGTTGATCTTGTACCACCAGACGAGGTGGTAGATGCCGAGGGTGATGATCGGCAGCAGGGCGACGGCCCAGGGGTTGCGGACCTTCACCTCATGCTCGGTGCCGCGAATCTTCATCTCGTAGGCCATGGCTCTCCGTTCAAAGGGGTGGACGGGCTCGGTTGAACCTAACGCCGGATTCGACGTCGTCAACGGATTCCCGCTTAGTCACTCAGCTTTGGTGAGCGCCAGGGTGCTTCCAGGCGCCCGACCAGCTCGTCGCCGAGGCCCTCGATCGGGACCCGGACCTGCTCGAGGGAGTCGCGGTCGCGGAGGGTGACGGTGTCGTCGTCCATCGTCTGGTGGTCGACGGTGATGCCCCAGGGGGTGCCGATCTCGTCCTGGCGGCGGTAGCGCTTGCCGATCGAGCCGCCCTCGTCGAACTCGGCGGGGAGGCGGCGGCGGAGGTCGGCGAAGATCTCGCGCGCCTTCTCCGGCATCCCCTCCTTGGAGACGAGGGGGAGGACGGCGACCTTGACCGGGGCCAGGCGCGGGTGCAGACGGAGGACGGTGCGCTGGCGGCCCTCCACCTCCTCGACCTCGTAGGAGTCGACGAGGAAGGCGAGGGTGGCGCGGTCGGCGCCGGCGGCGGGCTCGATCACGTGCGGGACGTAGCGCTCTTTGGTCTGCTGGTCGAAGTACTCGAGCTTCTCGCCGGAGAATTTGGCGTGCTGGGTGAGGTCGAAGTCGCCGCGGTCGGCGATCCCCTCCAGCTCCGACCAGCCGATCGGGAAGAGGTACTCGATGTCGCTGGTCGCCGAGGAGTAGTGGGAGAGCTCGTCCTCACCGTGGGCGCGGACCCGCAGGTGGTCGGGGCGGATGCCGAGCTCGGTGTACCAGCGCTCGCGCTCGTCCATCCAGTGCTGGTGCCACTTCTGCGCGTCGGCGGGCGGGACGAAGAACTCCATCTCCATCTGCTCGAACTCGCGGGTGCGGAAGATGAAGTTGCCGGGGGTGATCTCGTTGCGGAAGGACTTGCCGACCTGGGCGATCCCGAACGGCGGCTTCTTACGCGCGAACGCCATCACGTTCTTGAAGTTGATGAAGATGCCCTGGGCCGTCTCCGGGCGCAGGTAGACGGTCGAGCCCTCCTCGGCGACGGGGCCGACGTGGGTTTCGAACATCAGGTTGAACTGGCGCGGCTCGGAGAGCTCGCCGCCGCACTCGGGGCAGCGCAGCTCCGCGTTCGGGTTGCCGCCCTCGGCCTCGACCGCCTCGCGCAGATGGTCCTCGCGCCAGCGCCGCTTGCACTTGCCGAGGCACTGGACGAGCGGGTCGGTGAAGCCGGCGAGGTGGCCGGAGGCCTCCCAGACTTTCGGGTGCTGGAGGATCGCCGAGTCCAGGGCGACGATGTCGTCGCGCTCCTGCAGCATCGCCCGCCACCACTCCGCCTTGACGTTGTTCTTCAGCAGAACGCCGTAGTGGCCGTAGTCGTAGGTCGAGCCGAGGCCGCCGTAGATCTCCGAGGAGGGGAAGACGAAGCCACGCCGTTTGCACAGCGCGACGATCTCCTCCATCGTCACCTCGGTCGGTCGGGTTCCCTGCTCGGTCGCCATGGCGGGAACGGTAGCGGCTGCGATAATCCCGCAGCCCCATGCCCATCTACGAGTACAAGTGCGAGAACGGCCACGTCTTCGATGTGATCCAGAAGATGACCGACGAGCCGCTGCGCGAGTGCCAGGAGTGCGGCGCGCCGGCTTCGCGGGTGCTGAGCGCGCCGGCGATCCACTTCAAGGGCTCGGGTTTCCACAACACCGACTACGGGACGAAGCGGGGCGGCGGCAACGGCGGCTCGGATTCGGGCGGGGACTCGGGCGACGCGGGCTCCAGCGATTCGAAGTCGGATTCCTCCTCCGGCAAGAGCGAGTCGAAGCCGGACTCGAAGCCGGCTGCGTCGACCGCGGACTGAACGACTCTGCGTCCGCCGCGGTTGGAACGCTGCGGGCGTGATCCCGGAGAACCTCGAGCGCGCGAGGCGACTTTTTTGGCTGGGTAGGACCCTGTTGGCGCTGAGCGCGATCCTCCTGCCGGTCGTCGCCTACGGCTTTGCGGCGCTGCTTGTCGACGGGGTCGCGGAGAAGGAGTATTACGAAGCGATCTCCCAGATCCTTCCGGTGCTGTTGCTCGCCTTGGCGATCGAGCAGCGTTACTTCACGCAGGGGCAGTCGATGCCGGAGTTTCCTCCGGAGCTTGATTTCAACGCCGCTGAAACGCGAAGCCTCGCTCGCTGGTACACGAGAGCGGCAAGGCTCTACGCGCTGATGGTGCTCCTCGCCCTCGGCCTCGGCGAGTGGATCGCGGTCGAAGTCCTCGCCGACGGCTCCTCCTCCACCGCCGACCTGAAGAACACCGCCGGCTCGCTCGCCGCCGGCTTCACCGCCCTGATCGTCACCGCCTTGGTGGGAACCAAACAGACCGGCGACTGACGACTGGAGAGTTGACCTCGCTATAGCAACGCTAACTCTCCAGTCGCGGCGGGCTCACCCGTTGAGGAACTTGTCGACGGCCTTCTTGCGGACAGACTCGGGGACTTCGATCGAGCTTTCGGGGCCTACGCCGCATTCGGTCGGGTCCCTGCCGCAGAGGACTTCCGCCGGGGCGCTGCCGCCGATCCCGGCGGCGAGGATCAGCTGCGGCATCGTGAAGAAGCCCATGTCGCTGACGAACGCCTTCGGCGCGTCCCAGCCGATGATCGGCCCGTGGACGAAGTTGTAGGGGAGGCGGAGGGGGTCGGTGAGGCGGTCCTTGATCCCGTTGATCACTTCCTGCTGGGCGCGCTCGCGGTCGAGGTCGTCATAGCCGCCGAGCGAGTAGACGCTCTTGCCGGGGCCGGGGCATTCGCTGACGTGGCGGACCCGCGAGTAGGCGAGCGCCTTTTCGCCGTCGAGGGTGTTCTCACCCTTGTGGAGGCGCAGGGTGACCCCGCCCTGGCCGCCGCCGGCGCCGCCGGAGATGTCGGCGCAGAGCTTCACCGGAACGTCGACCTTGACCCCGCCGACCGCGTCGATCAGGTCTTCGAAGCCGGTGAAGTCGACGATCGCTACGTGGTCGATCTGGATCCCGAGGAACTGTTCGATCGTCTTGATCTGCAGGGCGGCACCGCCGTAGGCGAAGGCGGCGTTGATCTTCGTGGGCGCATTGCCAGGGATCTCGGCGTAGGCGTCGCGGGGGATCGAGAGTTTGCGGAAGGTGCCGCCTCCGGCCCGGACCAGCATCAGGGTGTCGGCGCGAAATTCGCCTTCGTAGCAAGGCTTATGCGGCTTCTCGCCCTTCGACTGCTGTTCGAAGCACTCCTCGGAAGTGTTGCCGTCGCTGCTGCCGGGGGGCCGCGCGTCGGTGCCGAGGATGAGGATCGTCTGCGGCTTGAAGAGCAGGAAGGGGTTCCCGTGCAGGGCATCGCGTGCTTCGCCGGAGAGCTTGAACGACTGCAGCTGGGCGGAGATGCCGAAGGCGATGAGGCTGATCAGGATCCAGCCGAGGGCGGCGAGGCCGACCCATTTCAACAGTCGCTTGACGTTGAACGGCGCCCGTGGGGAGCCGGGACGCCGCGGCTCACGCTCTTTGCGCGGCTTGCGTGAAGGCAACCTTGCACGGTCGCGCAGGGATGAGAGATCCGCGCCTTTCAGGCGGGAAATCAGCCCCTTGCGGGAGCGGTAGACGTTGTATTCGGGCGGCTCGGGCGGCCGCTGCTCGCCGTCGGGGGTCATGAAAGGCTAGAAATCATGGCGATGTATTCGGTCATCCGCCTCCCAGCCTCCTGCCGCTCGTGAGCGGCGGCGAGACGATCGGGGTCGATCTCGGGGGCACGAAGATGCTCATCGGGGTTCTTTCCGAGGCCGGCACCGATCCCCTTTACGAACAGCGCGAGGCTTCGACCGGCCAGACCGAGGACGAGCTGGTCGAACTGCTGGTCCGGGAGATAGAAGAGGCGCGGGACGCGCGGCCCGAATGCGACCGCGGTCGGCCTCGGCATCCCGGCGACTATCGACCATGAGAACGGCATCGCCGTCTCCGCCGTCAACCTGCCGCTCGCCGATCTGGCGATCCGCGACATCGTCAGCGAGCGGGTCGGCCTGCCGGTCTTCGTCGACAACGACGGCAACGTCGCCGCCCTCGCCGAGTACCTCTACGGCGCCGCCCAGGGGATGCCCCACATGGTGATGCTGACCGTCGGCACCGGAATCGGTGGCGGCCTTGTCCTGGACGGCGAGATCTACCGCGGTTCGACCGGGGCGGGGGCCGAGCTCGGCCACATCGTGATCCAGGCCGACGGGCCGCCTTGCCAGGGCAACTGCCCGAACCATGGCTGCGTCGAGGCGCTGGCCTCGGGTACGGCGCTGGGACGGGAGGGACGGGCGGCGGCGGAAAGCTCCCCCGACTCGGCGCTGGGGAAGCTGCTCGCCGAAGGCGAGGAGGTCGACGGCCGCGCCGTCACCGAGTGCGCGCTCGCCGGCGACGAAACCGCGGTCGGCGTCTTCGAGCTGATCGGCAGCCGGCTCGGTGTCGCCTGCGCCAGCCTCGCCAACATCTTCCAGCCGAACGCGATCGTCGTCGGCGGCGGGGTGATCGCCGCCGGCGATCTGCTGCTCGAGCCGGCGCGGCGCGAAGTGCGCGAACGGGCCTTGAACCCGATGAACAAGACGCCGATTCTCGAGGCGACGCTCGGCAACGACGCCGGCATGATCGGCGCCGCGGCGATGGCCCGCAGCGAGGTCGCCAGGGTGAGCGCCTGATGCCGGGCTGCCTCGTCGTCTGCCCCACCCCGATCGGCAACCTCGACGACGTCACCCCGCGTGTCCGCGAGGCGCTGGTCAGCTCCGACTTCATCGCCTGCGAGGACACCCGCCGCACCGGCTCGCTGCTGGACAAGCTGGGGATCCGGCCGGCGCCGCGGCTCGTCTCTTTCCACGAGGGCAACGAAAGCGCCCGGGCGCTGGAGCTGGCGCAGCGGATCGAGCGCGGCGATGTCGTCGCCCTCGTCTCCGACGCCGGCATGCCGGCGATCTCCGACCCCGGCTTCAAGCTGATCCGCCGCTGCATCGACCGGGGGTTGGAGGTGACCGTGCTGCCGGGCCCCTCGGTGATACCGGTTGCCCTCGTCGTCTCCGGCCTGCCGACCGACCGCTGGCGCTTCGAGGGCTTTCTGCCGCGGCGAGCGGGGGAGATGGAGCGCGTCCTGCGCTCGACCGAGACCGTGATCGCCTTCGAGTCTCCGCGCCGGGTGGGCGAGTCCCTCGCCGCCCTCGCCTCCCTCGCGCCCGACCGCGAGGCCGCCGTCTGCCGCGAGCTGACCAAGGTCCACGAGGAGGTCGCCCGCGGCTCCCTCGCCGAGCTCGCCCGCCGCTTCCGCGGCGACGTCAAAGGCGAGATCGTCCTCGTCATCGGCCCCGCCGCCTCGACCGAGCACGACAAAGACGTCGGCTTCGCCGTCGACGCCCTGCGGCACCTGGTGCAGTCGGGAGCGCGGCCGCGAGCCGCGGCGAGCGTCGTCGCCGCGCTGACCGGGACGCGCGCGAACGACCTCTACAAAGCGCTGACGGGTCGCGAGGCGCGCAAGTAGAAGATCGCCGCCTGGACGGCTAGCGCCGCTACGGTGGCGAGGCCGAAGGCAGTGGCGGTCGCCACTCCGGGCAGGGCGATCGCGAGCACGAAGCAGAAGGCGGCGAAGCCGTAGAAGCCGACGAGGAAGTTGCGCAGTAGGACGTCGACCTGGACGGCGCCGCCGTGGGCGTGGGTGAAGACGGCGAGGACGCTGGTGATGATCGGGAACGGCGCCAGCAGGCCGCTGAGGTGGGGACCGAGTGCGCCGGAGACGGCGGTCAGGGTGAGCACGAGACCGAGCGCGGCGAGGGCGCGGGCGGGGAGGTCCCACCAGGGCGGCGCGGCGAAGGCAGGCGGTGACGACGGCACGGACGGCAGCAGCCGTAGGCCGAGCGCGAAGCCGGCGGCGACGAGGATCAGAGACAACTCCGGCGGCGGTTGGACGGGACTGAGCAGGGCGATGCCGCCCAGGAACGCCGCCCAGCCGCAGAGCACGCTGACCATCGGCCCAGCCGACGTCGCGCGCCGGCCGTAGACGACGACGAAGGCGGTCAGGGCAGCGAGCCCGAGCAGGGTGCCGGCCGCAGCATCGGCGCCGAAGCTACGGCCGTGGAGGAGGGTCACGACCAGCAGGATCGGGCCCGCGACGACGGGCAGCCCGCCGAGCACCCCGGCGACCGCCACGCCCCAGCGGCGACCGGCGAGGGAGACGGCGACCACGCACAGCGGAGCGAGGAGAATCTTGGCCGCCAGCAGCGCCACCGCGGCAGGCTCTCAGATCGTCGGGATGACTGGCCGCACGGAACCGTTAGCGTCCGCACCCAGATGAGCACGGACAGCTTCTACGTCACCACCCCGATCTACTACGTCAACGCCGAGCCGCATCTCGGGCATGCCTACTCGACGATGGCTGCCGACATCCTGGCTCGGCACCATCGCCAGCGGGGCGACGACGTCTTCTTCCTCACCGGCACCGACGAGCACGGGGAGCCGGTCGAGAACGCGGCGAAGAAGGCGGGGGTGACGCCGCAGGAGCTGGCCGACACGAACGCGGCGAAGTTCGAAGGGCTGATGCCGACGATCGACGCGACCAACGATTTCTTCATCCGCACCAGCGATCCGCGGCACACGGAACGGGTCGCCGAGATCATGCAGCGGGTCTACGACAACGGCTGGGTGACCAAGGGGGTCTACGAAGGCTGGTACTGCCCCCGTTGCGCCGACTTCAAAACCGAGCGCGAGCTGGGGCCCGGCAACACCTGCCCGATCCACGAGATTCCGCTGGAGCGCGAACGCGAGGAGAACTACTTCTTCAAGCTCTCCGCCTTCCAGGCCCAGCTCGAAGGCCTGTATGAGGAGCGGCCGGACTTCGTCGTGCCGGACTTCCGCCGCAACGAGGCGCTCTCGTTCATCAAGGGCGGGCTGGAAGACGTCTCGCTCTCGCGTCCCAGCCTGAAATGGGGCCTGCCACTGCCGTGGGACCCCGAGCAGCGGATGTACGTCTGGTTCGACGCTCTCCTCAACTACGTCACGGCGCTCGCCTTCGCCCGCGAGGGGGAGGACCTGACCGACCGCTACTGGCCCGCCGACCTGCACGTGATGGCGAAGGACATCCTCAAGTTCCACGCGGTGATCTGGCCCGCGCTCTGCCTCGCCGCCGAGATCGAGCCGCCGCGGCGGATGGTGATCCACGGCTTCCTGCTGATGGGCGAGAAAAAGATGTCGAAGAGCCTCGGCAACGTCCTCGACCCCTTCGCGGTGATCGAGCGCTTCGGCGCCGACGCGTTGCGCTTCTACCTCTTCCGCGAGGTCAGCTTCGGCCAGGACGGCGCGATCTCCACCGCGGGTTTCGAGCAGCGCTACGAGACCGAGCTCGCCAACGACTACGGCAACCTCGCCAGCCGCGTGCTGGCGATGGTCGAGCGCTACCGCGACGGCACCGTGCCGGTCGCCCAGGTCGACGCCACCCTCGCCGAGGACTTCGAAGGCGCGGTCGGGCGCTTCAGCGAGCTGCTCGACCGGGCCGAGCTCTCACAGGCGCTCGACGTCGTCTGGGTCCTGGTCCGTCGCCTCAACCGCTACGTCGAGGAAACCCAACCGTGGGTCCTGGCCAAGGACGAGGCCGACCCCGAGCGCCTCGACGAAGTCCTCTACAACCTCGTCGAGGGGCTGCGGGTGACGACGCTCCTGCTCGTCCCCTATCTGCCGCAGACCAGCGAGACCCTGTTGGCGGCCCTGGCCGAAGAGGGGCGGGAGCTGGCCGAGCTGGGATCCCGCGAGGGCGGCCAGAAGGTCGAGCGGGTGTCGCCGCTCTTCCCGAAGATCGAATAGCGGTGTTCCTTATCCCCGCATAGCGAGGATAAGGAACACCGCTAGGCGAGTAGCTCCGCCCCGACCTCCTCGGGACGGGTGAGGCCGCAGAGGGCCATCGTCAGGTCGAGCTCGGCGAGGACCATCTTCAGGACCGCTTCGACCCCGGCCTGGCCGTCCAGCGCGAGGCCCCAGATATATGGGCGGCCGAGGCAGACGGCGTCGGCGCCGAGGGCGAGCGCCTTGAGGACGTCGGCGCCGCCGCGAATGCCGCTGTCGAAGAGAACGGCGAGGCCGTCGCCCGCTGCCTCGGCGATCGCGGGCAGGGCGTCGAGGGAGGGGATCGCACCGTCGACCTGGCGGCCGCCGTGGTTGGAGACGACGATGCCGTCGAGGCCGCGCCGCGCCGCCTCGCGGGCGTCGTCGGGGTGCTGGATCCCCTTGATCGCGATCGGCAGCGAGGTCATCTCGCGCAGTTGGGAGAGGTCGTCCCAGTTGAGCGCCGGGTTGGCCTGGACGCCGAGGAAGTGCCCGGTGGCGGCGCCGACGTCCTCCTCGGGCGTCTTCTCGAGGCCGGCGCGGAAGACCGGGTCCTGGAAGTAGTTGGCGACGCCCATGCCGTTGAGGAAGGGCAGCCAAGCCTGCTGCAGGTCCCGCGGCTTCCAGCCGGGGATGAAGGTGTCGACGGTGAGGACGATCGCGCCGTAGCCGGCCCGCTCGGCCCGCTCGACCATGCTGCGCGCGAGCGCCGGGTCGTTGGGCCAGTAGAGCTGGAACCAGCGCGGCGCCTCGCCGCCCGCCTCGGCGATCTCCTCGAGCGAGAAGTGCGAGGCGGTGCTGGCGATCATCGGCACGCCGACTGCGGCGGCGGCCCGCGCGGTCGCCAGCTCGCCGTCTTCGTGGACCACTTTCTGCACCCCGATCGGGGCCAGCAGCAATGGCGCCGGCATCGCCGTCCCCAGCACCGTCGTCGAGAGGTCGCGATCGCTGACGTCGCGCAGCATCCGCGGCACGATCCGGCGGCGTTTGAAAGCCTCGGCGTTGGCGCGCATCGTCTCCTCGGACCCCGCGCCGGCCCCGACGTAGTTGGCCGCTTTCGGGTCCATCGCCGCCATCGCCCGCTGCTCGAGGTCGGCGACGGGGACCGGTACCGGCGGCGTCTCGCCGCCCAGTCCCCGCAGGTAGATCTCGCGGTAGTAGTCGGCGGGGTCCGGCATCGGGGGAAGGCTAGTCCGTGGGCCTGAACAGCGCCGGGGCCAGCGGTTGCGCGAGCTGCGCGCGACGCAGGCGGGCGAGGCCGAAGCGGTCCTCGAGACCGGCCAGCAGCGAGTAGTGGTCGGCGGGTTGGAGGATCTCGCTGCCGCGGGGCACGTGCGGTCCGACCAGGATCGTCGCGATCCGGCCGCCGCCGGGGGAGCCGCAGCAGCCGCTGTCGCTCGTGCCCTCGTCGAAGGTGACGATCAGCAGGCCGCGCGGGCCGAGCCGGCGGATGACGCCGGGAAGCAGGGTGGAGAGGTGGTAATCGACGGCGCCGAGGCCGCAGTCGTGGCCGTCGTGGCAGAGGTCGGGGGTCAGCCAGCCGAAGCTCGGCAGGCGGCCGGCCTCCAGGTCCGATGGCAGCTGCTGCTCCGCCATCACGTTCCGGCAGCGGCTCGGCAGGGCCGTGATCGAAGGGAAGTAGACGAAGGGGTTGTGGCGTTTGGCGTAGAGGCCCGGGGTGGTGGCGGTGAAGCAGGGATAGGGCAGGCTCTCCATATAGGCGCGCCAGGCGATGCCGGCGCGGGAGAGCTGGGTTGCCAGGTTGGGCCCGTAGACGAGGCACTCGGTGCAGTTTTCGGTGATCCCGAAGGTGTCGCCGCCGAGGAGGGCGAGGTAGTTGGGCAGTGAGGGGTGCGTGACCCCGAAGTAGTTGACGGCGACGGCGCCGCGCTGGGCAAGGTGGTTGAGGTAGGGAGCCTGCGGGTTGCCGATCACTTCGTCGTACTCGCGGTTCTCGAGCACGACGAGGAAGACGTGCGAGGAGCGCAGCGCCACGGCGGGGGAGATGCCCGGCCCCGCGGCCACGGCCGCGGGGCCGTGCGCGCCGAGGCCGAGCAGCGCGAGGAGGAGCGTCGAGCGGAGGCGGGCGGCGATCGCCCGAGGATAGGCTGAGCCGGCCAGATGATCGACTCCCACACCCATCTGTTCCTCTGCGACGGCAGCGAGGACGAGCTCGTCGCCGCGGCCGCCGAGGCCGGCGTCGAGCGGATGCTGACGATCGGGATGGGGGCGGAGTCGAACCCGGTCGCGGTGGCGAGCGCCGAGCGCCACGAGGCGGTCTTCGCGGCGGTCGGGCGACACCCCAACGACGCCACCGGCTTCGACGACGCAGCGGCGGAGGAAATCCGCCGGCTGGGCGGCCACGAGAAGGTGCGGGCGATCGGCGAGACCGGGCTCGACTTCTACCGCGACAGCGCCGCGCCGGAGGACCAGCGCCGGGCCTTCGCCGCCCAGATCGAGATCGCCCGCGAGCTCGGCTTGCCGATCGTGATCCACGCCCGCGACCCCGAGGGCGAGACCGCCGCGACCGACGAGATCTTCGCGACCCTCGACGCCCAGGCCGGCGACGCGCCGGTGATCCTCCACTGCTTCTCGGCTCCGCACCGGGTCGGGGACGCGGCCGAGCGCGGCTGGTACTGCTCGTTCGCCGGCAACGCCACCTACCCGAGCGCCAAGGAGCTGCTGTTCGCGGCGGCGAAGGTGCCGGAGGACCTGATCCTGGTCGAGACCGACGCTCCCTATCTGGCGCCGCAGCCTCTGCGCGGCAAGCGCAACCAGCCCGCCTACGTGGTCGAGACGGCCCGCGAGATCGCCGCGGTGCGCGGCGTCTCCTACGAGGATCTGGAGCGCACGGTGGAGGCCAACGCCCGGGCGTTGTTCGGCTGGTAGCGAGATGGTCTAATGGTCCGCCTCGGGCAGAACTTCCTCGCCGATCCCAACCTGCTCGACGCGATCGTCCGCGACGCCGAGCTCGGGCCCGATGACGTCGTGCTCGAGGTCGGCGCCGGGGAAGGGGTGTTGAGCGAGCGGCTCGCCGCTGTCGCGACCCAACTTCACACGGTCGAGATCGACCGCGGCCTGCGAGCCGGCGCTGGCGCCGATCGCGGCGCTGCCGAACGTCCGGCTGCACTGGGGAGACGCGATGAAGCTCGACCTCGCGGCGTTTGCGCCGCCGCCGAGCGCGATGGTCGCCAACCTGCCCTACTCGGTGGCGACGCCGCTGATCCTGCGGACGATCGAGGAGCTGCCGACGCTGCGGCGCTGGACGGTGATGGTCCAGCGCGAGATCGCCGACCGGCTGCGGGCCGGCCCGGGCAGCCGCACCTACGGGTCGCCGAGCGCGGTCGCCCAGCTGGCCTGCGAGGTGGAGCTGGTGCGGGCGGTCGACCCGGCCGTCTTCAAGCCGCGGCCGCGGGTCGACTCGGCGATCCTGCGGCTGCGCCGCACCGGACCCGGCGCCGACGCGGCGACCCGGAAGCTGATCCGGGCCGCCTTCGCCCACCGGCGCAAGTCGCTGGCGCGCTCGCTGGAGCACGCCGAGGCGGGCAGCCTCGGACCGGCCCGCGCGGCCCTCGCCGAGCTCGGCCTGCCCGAGGACGCCCGCGCCGAGGCGCTGGCGCCGGAGCAGTTCGCCGCCCTCTCCGCGAAGCTGCGCGCCTGATGCTGGTCCACGCCCCCGCCAAGCTCAATCTCTGCCTCTACCTCGGCGGCCGCCGCGAGGACGGCCTGCACGAGCTCTGCTCGCTGTTCGAGCCGCTGGCGTTGGCCGACCTGATCGAGGTCTCCTCGGCCGAGCGCGACGAGGTCGTCTGCCCGGGGGTCGAGGGCGAGAACCTGGCGGCGCGGGCGCTGGCGGGTCTGCGCGAGCGCGGCTGGGAGCGCGAGCCGCTGCGGTTCGAGATCGAGAAGCGGGTGCCGGTCGCCGCCGGCCTCGGCGGTGGCAGCGGCGACGCGGCGGCGGTGCTGCGCCTGGCCGCGGGCGAGGTCGCCGAGCTGCCGCGGCTGGCGGCCGAACTCGGCGCCGACGTCCCCTCGCAGCTGCGTCCGTCGCTGGCGCTGGTCCGCGGGGCCGGCGAGCGGATCGAGCCGCTGCCGGAGCCGGTCGAGCACGCCGCGGTCCTGCTCCCGGGCGGCGGCGGCCTCAGCACCGCTGCCGTCTTCGCCGCGGCCGACCGGCTCGGGCTCGGGCGGGGCGCCGCGGAGCTGGACGCATCTGGCGGCGCAGCTGCAGCGAGGTGGCCGGCGCCGGCGCCTCGCCGCTCTCCTATCCCGACCTGCTCGTCAACGACCTCGAACCGGCGGCGCTCTCGTTGCGGCCGGACATCGGCGAGGCGCTGGCGGCGCTGCGCGCCGCCGGGGCGGCGCAGGCGATCCTCAGCGGCTCCGGCCCGACCGCGGTCGGGCTCTTCGCGGACCTCGCCGCGGCCCAGGCCGCGGCCGAATCCCTCGGCGTCGAGGAAGCGATCGTCTGCGCCGCCGGGCGCGCGAGACTGGCGCCATGAGGCTGCCGGGCGAGGGCGACGGCGAGAGCGGAAGCGGGCGCAAACGCCTGAAAATCGGCGCCGCGGTCCTCGTCGTCGGCGCGATCTACTACTTCATCAGCCGCCAGCTCGGGCACCTCGACCTGCAGAGCCTGCTGGAAGACATCTCCGAGACGCTCGGCGCCTGGACCTACCTGCTGGTCGGCTTCTTCGCCTTCGCCGAGACCGGCGCCTTCATCGGCCTCGTCGTCCCCGGCGAGACGGTGATGCTGCTCGGCGGCGCCGTCGCCGGCCAGGGCGCGATCAGCATCTACCTGCTGATCGCGGTCGCCTGGTTCGCCGCCTGGCTCGGCGACACGACCAGCTTCTTCCTCGGCCGCCGGTTCGGCCGCGAGTTCGTGATCAAGCACGGTCCGCGGGTCGGGATCAGCCACGAGCGCTTCGAGAAAGTCGAGGACTACTTCGGCCGCCACGGCGGCAAGACGATCTTCATCGGTCGCTGGATCAGCCTCGTTCGCGCCTTCGCTCCCTTCATCGCCGGCAGCTCCGGGATGGGCTATCGCGCCTTCGTCCCCTACAGCATCCTCGGCACCGGGCTCTGGGCCTCGCTGCACATTCTCATCGGCTACTTCTTCAGCCGCAGCATCGAGACCGCCGGCCACTACGCGGCCCGCGGCGCCTTCCTGCTGGCGACGCTGATCGTCGTCGTCGCCGCCACGGTCTGGGTCGTCCGCCGCCTGCGGGAGCAGGAGAACCGCGAAGCGATCGTCCGCTGGATGGAGGCGCACGGCGCCACCCGCCGGCTGGTCGACCTCGCCCGCCGGCGCGAGCTGCGCTTCCTCTGGGACCGGGTCACCCCGGGCGGCACCTTCGGCCTCGAATTCACCTCGCTGATGGCGGCCCTGGCGGTCTCGCTCTTCGTCTTCGTCGCCTACACGGTGATCGTCGGCGACGACCCCGGGCCCGACGCCCGGCGACGAAACCGCGATCGAACTCGTCGAATTCACTCCAGACCGGCGCCCTCACCAGCATCGCCAAGGTGATCAGCCTTCTTCGGCTCCGGGGCCCTCACCTGGGCCCTGGCGCTGGTCGGCGCCGCCCTGCTGGCCTGGCGGCGGCGCTGGACCGAGTTCTGGGTCCTGCTTGGCGGGGATGACGATCACCCAGGTCGGCATCGTCGAGGTCAAGGATGCGGTCGACCGGCCTCGACCGCCGGATCCGCTCACCTCCAGCTCCGGCTCCTCGTTCCCCAGTGGCCACGCCGCCCACTCGGTCATCTACCTCTGGCTGGCGGTGACGATCGTCCTGCGCCTGCGGCCGGGGATGGCGCGGGCGACGGCGGTCGTCGTCACCGGGATCGTCGCTCACCGCGCTGGTCGGGCTCTCGCGCGTCTACCTCAAGGTCCACTACCTCAGCGACGTCAGCGCCGGCTGGGCGCTCGGGGCGGCCGCCTTCTCGCTCTGCGCCGCCGTCGGGCTGGTCGTCTCGCAAGTGCGCCAAAATCCAGAGCAGTGACTCGTCTACGCGCTGACCGACCTCGGTCACCAATACCTGCTCTACGGGATCGCCGCGGCCGTCTGCCTGGTCATCTTCGTGACCCTGATCCTGGCGCCGGCGCTGAGCGCCTACGGGCGTCTCTGGGAGAAGGCTGCGGCAGGGTTCCTCTCGCTCTTCGTGCTCGCCGCGCTGGTGATCGGCGGCGTCGTCATCGGGCTGGCGATCGTCTACTACTACACGGACATCACCAACCTCCTCGGGATCTAGGAGGGATTGGCGGTCTGACGCGCCCTGGGTGCGCGTCTAGATCCACGTTTCCCGTCAAACGGCGTGGCGGACCACGGTCGGGATAATGACCGGATGCCCAGTTCCACCAGCAGCGAGCGCGCCGGCCTCCTCGAGGCGCTCTCCGAAGCGGTCGAGTCCGGCGCCGGCCTGCCCGCGGTCGCCCGCGCGGCGGCGCGTCTGCTCGACGCCAGCGTCGCCTTGATCGACCGCTCCAGCGCCGTCCTCGCCGTCGCCGGGGCCTCCTCGGACCAGGAGCAGAAGCTGCTCTCCGGCGGCGAGGGGGTGATCGCGGTGGAGCTGCGGGTGGCCGACACCACGGTCGGTGAGCTGCGCTATCGGGCGAAGGCAGCGCCCGACCCGGTGATCGCGCGGATGGTCACGACGCTGCTGGCGCTGGAGCTCGAGCGCTCGCGCTCGCCCGAGTGGGAGAGCGAGGAGGCGGCGGGCGCCTTCGTGCGGGCGGTGCTGCGGCGTGAGGTCACCGACCGGCGGGACATCGTCGCCCAGGCTTCCGAGCTCGGCGCGGACCTCGACCGCGGCGCCGGCGTCGTCGTCCTGCGGGCCGCGCCGCGGGCGGCGCAGAGCGGGCGAGTGGCGGGAGCGCGTCCTGGTCCTCGCGCAGCGGGCTCTGCGGGCGCTGGCCCCCGGCTCGCTGGCGGCCAGCGACGGCGGCGAGGCCGCGGCGGAGATCGTCGGCGATCGTCCCGGCCGAGGACGACGAGCGGCTCGCCCGCGCCGCCGCGGGGCTCGCGCGCGAGCTCGACGACAGTCTCTCCGGCTTCCACCTCACGGTCGGCCGCAGCCGCCGCTGCGCCGACCCGGTCGACCTCTACCGCGCCGGTAGCGAGGCGCATCTGGCGGTCAACGTCGGCGAGGCCGAGGGTCGCCCGATGCTCGCCTTCGAGGACACCGGCGCCTACCGGCTGCTGCTGCCGGCGATGAGCGAGGACCCGGCCGAGCTCGAACGCTTCTACGCGGAGACGATCGAGCCGCTGGTCGCCTACGACGACCAGTACGAGACCGAGCTCGTCGCCACCGTCGAGGCCTACCTCGACAACGACGGCAACGTCGCCGCCACCGCCAAACAGCTCTTCACCCACCGCCACACGATCCGCTACCGCCTCGAGCGCGTCCGCGAGCTCTGCGGCCACGACGTCAGCGGCGACCGAAGGCCGCGAGAAGTTCGGGCTGGGCCTGAAGGCGATGCGCGTCCTCGGCATCGCCTCCCCGCGCGGCCCGGCGATGGAGCCGGGCGCCAAGGGCGGCAAGGTGGCGCGGGCGGACGGAGGAGTAGGTCGCATTTAACCTTGGCCGGACCCTTGGGGGGTCGGCTAACGCGGTTAAGCCCCTAGCCTTTGAAGCTAGGTATCTCGGTTCGAGTCCGAGCCCCCCAGTAGAAGTGTTCTGTCTGTGCCATCTGAGATGATGTTGGCCATGGCAGGACGGCCGCTGAGCTACTCGGAGGAACAGGCGCGAGACGCCATCTCAACCTCTTATTCCTGGGCGGAAAGCCTCCGAAAGCTCGACCTCTGCCCCACTGGCGGCGGTTGGCGTGTGCTCAAGAAGTACGCTGAGCTATGGGAAATCTCGACGGATCACTTCGATCCTGCGCGGGTGCGCGAAAGCCAATTTTCGAACCAAGAAACGCCCCCTGGAAGAACTATTGGTGGAGAACTCCAATTGCTCCCGACAGAACTTGAAGCGGCGCTTGTTCAAGGAGGGTCTAAAGGAGCCGCGGTGCGAGCAGTGCGGACAGGACGAGAACTGGCGTGGAAGGCGCATGGCCATGATCCTCGACCACATCAACGGTGTTCGCGATGACAATCGGATCGGCAACCTCCAAATCGTGTGTCCGAACTGTGCAGCGACCTTGGACACGCACTGCGGTCGAAAGAACCGAGTACCGAAATCAAAGAGATCTTGTCGCCGCTGTGGCCGATCCTTCTTTCCAGGTCGGCCCGAGCAGCGCTATTGCTCTCGTGAGTGCGGAACCCGCTGGGATCGATCGAAGCTGCGCGGGAGATCAATCCCGGACTATCGGCGAGTCAAGCGCCCGTCCTACGAGCAACTCCTCACCGAGATCAAGGAAACCAACTACTGCGCCGTTGGTCGCAAATATGGCGTCTCCGATAACGCCGTCCGCAAGTGGGTGAGGTTCTACGAGCGGGAACGGGAGGCTGCCACTTCGGGCTCCTCCTCAGAGGCTTCCGCCGCGCCGCGGCCCGCGGCCTGAGCGGCGGCGCCGAAGCTGAGGAGGCGGCCGCCGAAGGCGATCGCGCAGATCGCGAACCAGGCCCAGCCGAGGGCGAGGCCGCCGAGCACGTCGGTCAGCCAATGCACGTCGAGGAGGACGCGGCTGGCCGCGACCCCGACCGCGATGCCGACGGCGGTGCCGGCGAGCGCCGGCCAGGCTCGGACGGCCCCACCAGCGCCCGGCGACGAGCGCGAAGGCCGCCCAGGCGGCGGCGGCGGTGGAGGTGTGGCCGCTGGGGAAGGAGGGCCCGAGGGTCGCGGCGACAGACTCGAGGGTCGGGCGGGCGCGATCGACGAGCTGCTTGATCGCCTCGGTCAGGAGCTTGTCTCCGAGGATCACCGCGATCAGGAATGGCACGACCCAGCGGCTGCGCGTGCGTGCGATCTCGACGCCCGCCACCACGATCGCGACGAGGACCACCATCCACGTCTCCCCGAGCTGCGTGACGAGAGTGAGGGCGTCGTGCGACCAGGCGCTCGCGTGGTTGTCGCCCCACTCGGCGACGCTGCTGTCGAGGCTTGCGAGCACGTCGGTGCTGCGCACGACGACCGCCAGTAACGCCAGCACCACGCCACCTGCGATGACCACCACGAGCGCCAGGGTGAGCGCGAGCCCGGTGGCCTTCTCCGGGTCGAGCCGCGCCGCCCGCGCCGCGCGCCGTCCCGCCGCCCCGGTGGCATGTTCGCCGGCCTCGCGCGCCACCTCGACGACGGCCGGCGCGGCTTCACCGCCGGGATAGCGGCGCGTGAGGAAGGCAGCCCCGAGCCCCGCGAGCACGGCGATCAGTAGGAGGAGGAGAAATGGCATCAGAAGGGAGGAATTACCCGCTGAAGTCAATCGTGAGCAGCGATTGGTTAGAAGAACCGATGCATAGTAGGGGCGCGCCTGGGTAATAGCCACCGCGTGACGGTCGAGGAGAGATCACGCGTGGCGTCTGCGCCTGCAGGAGAGCGGTCCGACGACCGCCACGCCGTGCCGATCTTCGAGGCGCGTCCAGGCGGGCCGGCCGAGCGCTTCGCGGCCAGGTTCGACTCCCGCCATCCCGCCCTCGTCTTCTTCCTCGCGCTGCTGACGGGCTTCCTACTGCTCGCCGGCGTCTCGATCCTCCTGGCGCTGCTGGTCGTGCACGTGCTGCTCCCCGGCGGCGGCCTCGGCCTTGAAGGAACCGACGAGAGCGTCAACGACACCTTTGCCGCGCACCGCACCGGCACGCTCACCACGATCGCCGAAGTCGGTTCGCAGGTCGGCGGCGCCCCGGTCCTACCGATCGTCGTCGGCCTCGTCGCGCTCGTCTGCGCCTTCCTCCGCCGCTGGCTGATCGCGGCGTTCGCGGTCTTCGTGCTGGCGGTCGAGTCGGCCACCTACCGCGTCACCTCGCTCGCGGTGCCGCGCGACCGCCCGTCGGTCCACCGCCTGGAAGACCTGCCGGTCGACGCCAGCTACCCCTCGGGTCACACCGCCGCCTCCGTCGCGGTCTACTCCGGCCTCGTCCTGCTCCTCACCACCCGCTTCACCAGCAGCCTGAAGAAGGCGCTGGCCTGGACCGCCGCGATCCTCCTGACCACGTTCGTCGCGCTCTCGCGCATGTACGAGGGGATGCACCATCCGCTCGACGTCGCCGGCGGCATCCTGATCGGCATCGGGGCGATCCTGGTGCTGCTGTTCGCCTGCCGCGCCGCCGGCGCAGCCGCGGAGAGGCGCACGAGCCGATGAAGGTCGCGGTCGTCGCACATGCCGGCAAAACGTTCGGAGGCGGGCTTCCGGAGTTGCGCCGCACGCTTGCCGAAGCGGGCGTCGCCGACCCGCTCTGGACCGAGGTGCCGAAGAGCAAGCGGGCGCCGGCCGCGGTCAAGCGGGCCCTGGAGGACGGCGCCGAGCTGATCCTCGCCTGGGGCGGGGACGGGATGGTGCGGCGCTGCGTCAACGCGCTCGAGGACGCCCAGGTCCCGCTGGCGATCGCCCCCGCGGGGACCTCGAACCTGTTCGCCACCAACCTCGGCATCGAACGGGACATCGCCCAGGCGGTCCAGGTCGCGCTGCACGGCGATCGCCGTCGGCTGGACGTCGGTCGCTTCGACGGGGAGCGCTTCGGCGTGATGGCCGGGGCCGGGTTCGACGCGGCGATGATCAAGGGAGCCGACGATCGCAAGGAACGCCTCGGCCGGGCGGCCTACGTTCTCAGCGGGGCCGCAAAGCTCAACGCCCCGGGCTTCGAAGCGAAGATCGAGATCGACGGCACCCGCTGGTACAAGGGCCCCGCCAGCTGCATCCTCGTCGGCAACCTCGGCGAACTGTTCGGCGGCATCGAGGTCTTCGCCGACGCCCGCCCCGACGACGGCCTGCTCGACGTCGGCGTGCTCACCTCCGAGGGCCCGGTGAAGCTGGTCCGGGCCGCCGCGCGCACCGCCCTCGGCGACGCGCAGAAATCCCCCTTCGTCCGCGTCACCCAGGGGCGCAAGGTGCGCGTCAAGCTCGACCGCAAGGTCCGCTACGAGCTCGACGGGGGCGACCGCAAGAAGGTCAAGTCATTCAAGGTCAAGGTCGAACCCGGGGCGATCACGGTGTGCGTCCCGGGCGCGGCACAGAAAGGGAGTGCAGCGAGATGAAGACCGACGTGGGGATGGGTTCCGGGGATCTGGGGACCAAGGCGAAGCAGGGGGGGCACGAACTCGCGCACGCGAAGACGCTCGGCTGGCTGGCGCGGGCGGGCCTTGTCGCCCGCGGCGTGGTTTACGGAATCATCGGCGTGCTGGCGCTGAAGCTCGCTCTCGGCGACGGCGGCAAGGCGACCAACCAGGAAGGCGCGCTGCAGACGATCGCCCACCAGTCGTTCGGCGAGCTGCTGCTCGTCCTGGTCGCGATCGGGCTCGGGGGCTACGCCCTTTGGAGGCTGATCCGCGCGGCCGTCGGCCACGGCGCCGAACAGGAGGACAGCACCTTCGAGCGCTTCTCGGCTCTGGACAGCGGCATCGCCTACGGGATCCTCTGCATCACCGCGATCCAGATCCTCACCTCCTCCGCCGGCGGCTCGAGTTCGCCGAAGCAGACGACCGGTGGCGTTCTCGACTGGACCGGCGGCACCGTCCTCGTCGGCATCGCCGGGGCGATCCTGCTCGGGGTCGCCGTCTACCAGGGCTACAAGGGCCTCGCCAGGAAGTTCCTCGAGGACGCCAAGACGGGCGAAATGAGCGAGGGGGTCGAGAAGGCCTACACCGCCCTCGGCGTCTTCGGGATCGTCGCCCGGGCAGTCATCTTCGCGCTGATCGGCTACGGGTTGATCAAAGCCGCGGTCGACTACAACCCGAAGCAGGCGATCGGTCTCGACGGCGCCCTGCGCGAACTCGCGCACGCCTCCTACGGCCCCGCGCTGCTGGGGCTCGTCGCCGCCGGGCTGATCGGGTTCGGGCTCTACTCGATCGTCGACGCCCGCTACCGCAAGGTGTAGGCGGAGCGGCGGCCCTCGGGCGGCGGTCGGAAGCGTCCGCCGGGCGACCTACTGTCTTCGCCATGGAGATCGGAGGAGCATCGCTTGATCCTGAAGTCCGCGAGGGGCTGAGCCGCAGCTGGAAGGCGCTGATGGTCGTCGGCGTCGCCGCGATCGTCCTCGGCTGCATCGCCATATTGGTGCCGGCGGTGGCCTCGGTCGGGACGGCGATCTTCATCGGCTGGCTGCTGCTGTTCGTCGGCATCGTGATGGTCGCCGGGGCCTTCTCGGCTCACTCGATCGGGACCTTGGTGCTGCGGATGATCTGGGCGATCCTGACCGTGGTCGTCGGCCTCTGGCTGATCGTCGAACCCCACAACGGGACCCTGACGCTGACCCTGGTCCTCGGTATCTACTTCCTCTTCATGGGCCTGACCCGGACCACTATCGCCTTTATTGCTCGCGGTCAGCCCAACGCCGGCCTGCTCGGTCTGAGCGGCATTGCCGGGCTCCTGGTCGGGATCCTCATCCTCGCCAAGTGGCCGGACTCGGCCGACTGGGCGATCGGCCTCCTCGTCGGCATCGACCTGATCTTCGCCGGCTGGACGCTGACCTCGGTCGCCCTGCTTGGGCGCGACCTGTCGCGCGCCCCCTGAAGCGACCCCCACCGTCGCGGCGAAATATCCTGCGGGAGTGAGCTCCCCCCTGGTTCTCGTCATGGCGGCGGGCGAGGGCACGCGCATGCGTTCCTCGACGCCGAAGATGCTGCATCCCGTCTGCGGCCGGCCGATGGTGGCCTGGCCGATCGTCGCTGCGCGCGAGGCCGGGGCCGGCCGGGTGGCGGCGATTGTCTCGCCGGGCCGCGACCTCTCCGTCGGCCTCCCCGAGGGCGTCGAGACCATCGAGCAGCCGGTTGCCGACGGAACCGGCGGTGCGATCCGCGCCGCCCTGCCGCTGATCGAGGAGAGCGGCGCCGAGACCGTCCTCGTCCTCTCCGGCGACGTGCCGCTGATCTCGAGCGAGACGATCGCCGCGCTGCTGGCCACGCACGAATCCTCCGAGGCGGCGGCGACGATGCTGACGATCGAGCTCGAGGACCCCGGCGCCTACGGCCGCGTCGTCCGCTCCGCCTCGGGCGACGTCGAGCGGGTGGTCGAGGCGAAAGCCGACGGCGACGCCGAGGACTGGCAGCTGGAGATCCGCGAGATCAACGCCGGCACCTACGCCTTCGACGCCGCCGCGCTGATCGCCGCGCTGCACCTGATCGCCAACGACAACGCCCAGGGCGAGTACTACCTGCCCGACGTCTTCCCGCAGATGCTCTCGCTGGGCGAGCGCGTCTTCGCCCACCTCGCCGACGACCCGGCGGTGACGATGGGGATCAACAACCGCGTCGACCTCGCCGCAGTCGAGACCGAGGGCCGCCGCCGACTGCTCGAGGCGCACATGCTGGCGGGCGCCACCATCGTCGACCCCGCCTCGACCTGGGTCGACGCCGGTGTCGAGATCGCCGCCGACGTCCGCATCGAGCCCGGGACCACGCTGCGCGGCGAGACCCGGATCGCCGAGGGCGCCGTCGTCGGTCCGCTCAGCACCCTGATCGACTGCTCGGTCGGCGCCGGCTCGAAGGTGCTCCACTCCTACCTGGTCGAGTGCGACGTCCACACCGGTTGCTCGGTCGGGCCCTTTGCCTACCTGCGCCCGGGCGCGGTGCTCGAGGACGGCGCCAAGGCCGGCACCTTCGTCGAGATCAAGAACTCGCAGTTGGGAGAGGGCACCAAGGTGCCCCACCTCGCCTACGTCGGCGACGCCGAGATCGGCCCCGGCAGCAATCTCGGCGCCGGCGCGATCACCGCCAACTACGACGGTTTCCGCAAGAACCGCACCGTGATCGGCCGCAACGTCCGCATCGGCGTTGACACGATGCTGATCGCACCGGTAGAAGTCGGCGACTCCGCCTACACTGGCGCTGGCGCAGTGATCAAGGACGACGTGCCCGAGGGGGCTCTCGCCGTCAGTGAGAACGCGCAACGGAACATCGACGGATACGCCGCTCGCAAGGCGGCCGAGATGCGAGAGGACAAAGACGCGTGAGCATGATCGAGGAGCGCCCGCAGGTGGGCACCGGCATCGACCACGACTACACGAAGAAGATGATGGTCTTCGGCGGTCGCTGCTCGATGGACCTCGCCGCCAAGGTCGCCGGCAAGCTCGGCCTCGACCTCGGCCAGGTGACGCTGAAGACCTTCGCCGACGGCGAGGTCTACTGCCGCTACGAGGAGTCGATCCGCGGTGCCGACGTCTTCCTCGTCCAGTCGACCTGCGCCAATGAGGCGGAAGGGATGACCCCGAACGACGCCCTGATGGAGCTGCTGACGATGATCGATGCCGCCCAGGGCGCCTCCGCGCACCGGATCATCGCCGTGCTGCCCTGGTACGGGTACGCGCGCCAGGACAAGAAGTCGGCCCCGCGCGAGCCGATCTCCGCCCGGATCGTCGCCAAGTGCCTCGAGGGCGTCGGTGTCGACCGCGTCCTCACCATGGATCTCCACGCCGGCCAGGTCCAGGGCTTCTTCCACGTCCCGGTCGACCACATGACGGCGATGCCGATGCTGACCCAGTGGTTCATCGACCAGGAACTGAACGACGAGCTGGTGATCGTCAGCCCCGACGCCGGCCGGGTCAAGACCGCGCGCAACTTCGCCCGCCGGATCGGTACCCAGTGGGCGGTGATGGAGAAGGAGCGCCCGGCCCAGGCGGTCGCCGAGATCGGCTACGTGGTCGGCGACGTCAAGGGCAAGACCGCGGTCCTCGTCGACGACATGATCGCCACCGCCGGCACCCTCTGCGCCGCCGCCCAGACCGTGCTCGATGAGGGCGCGGCGCGGGTCATCGCCTGTGCCACCCACGGCGTCTTCTCCGGTTCCGCCTACGAACGGCTGGAAAACTCGGCGATCGAGCAGATCGTCGTCACCGACACGATGCCGCTGCGCCCTGGCGCCCCGGACAACATCACCGTCCTCTCCACCGCCGGCACCTTCGCCGACTCGATCCGCCGCATCTTCACCGACGACTCGGTCTCCGAGATCTTCGCCGGCGAGAACCAGCTGTTCTAGCGGCGCCGCCGGCGATGGAGCGACGGCTGCCGGACCAGCTCCTGCCCTGGATCGCGGGCTCGCTCCTCCTCCTGTTCGTGATATTCGCCGCGGCGGTGCAGGTGCCCAGCGTCGATTGCGGGGGCGAAAATGCCGACCAGGACGGCCCCGAAGCGGTGCTCCTGGCCCTCACCGTGATCGCCGCCGCGATCGCGGTTGCCGCGGGGGTGCTGCGACTGGTGCTGATCGGGCGCGCCAACGGCTTCGGCAGGCGGGACGGTTGGATCCTCGCCCTCGGGGTGTTCGTCCTCGGCGCGGCGACGGTCTACGGGGCTGCCCAGGAGAGTGCCGCGGCGGGCCTTGCCGTCGGCGGCTTCATCCTCACGAGCATCGCCTTCGTCGCGCTGCTCGGTGCGGTTCTGCTGCGGCTCGGTGCCGACGACGTCGGCGTCCTCCTGCCGATCTACCTGTTCGGCGCCGCCTGGGTGTACCTCGCGGTGGCCGCGATCGCGCTGCTCGCCAAGAGCGGGATCGGCTGTTGAGCGCCGACCGCAAGCTCCGCCTCGTCGGCCACAAGGGGGCCGACGCGATCGTGCCCGGCAACACGCTCGAGAGCTTCCGCGCCGCGGTCGATTCCGGCGTCGACACGATCGAGATGGACGTGCTCTGGCTGGCGGATGCGCACCTGCCGATGGAGCAGCGGCACCCGCTGGTGATCGCCCACGATTGGGAGGACGCGGAGCGGCGGACGCCGCTGAAGCTGACCGAGGCGCTCGACGCTTTCCTCGAGCCGCCGCTGGACCAGGTCGAGATCGACCTCGACGTCAAGCTGCCGGGACGGGAGGAGGAGCTGGTCGAGGCGCTACAGGAGAGGGGCCTGGTCGAGCGGGCGATGATCTCGACGATGGAGATGCACACGCTGCGCCGGATCCTCGAACTGCAACCGGCGCTGCGGCGCGGCTGGACCTATCCCAAAGTGACCAAGGACTGGACCTCGAAGCGCTGGGCCAAGGCTCCGATGCTGGCGGCCTTGGTGGCGATGCGGCACCGTCTTCCGGGCCTCGCGGCGGAGAAGCTGCCGCAGTTCGGGGTCGAGGCGATGTGGGTCTACCACCCGCTGGTGTCCCCGCGCCTGGCACGGATCTGCGACCTCGCCGAAGTCGAGTTGATCGCCTGGACGGTCGACGACCCGGGGCGGATGGAAAAGCTCGCCGCCGCCGGCGTCCACGGCATCTGCTCCAACGACCCGCGCCTGTTCCAGCGATTGGCGAATTAACCTCGCTATAGGCGAGCTAACTCGCCAATCGTGCTCAGACGGTGCCCGGGGTGGCCCCGGGCGGCGAGGTCCCGCGGCGGCCGCGCTTCATCTTCACCGCCGACTCGAGGTCCTCCTGGGTGAAGCCGCCGACCACCTGCCCGTCGAGTGCGTAGCGGTAGAGGGCGACGCCGAAGATGCCGCTGAGGGCGCGGGAGACGAGCAGGGAGATCGCCAGGACCAGCGCCCCGACGATGACCAGCAGCGCCCCGAGGAAGGCAGCGGAGGCCCAGACGGCGATGCCGCCGACGATGAGGAGGACCGCTGGCAGGACGCCAATCAGGAAGACCGCGGCGCCGATCGCGATGTTGCCGGTTATCTGTTGGCCCCAGCGCTCGCGGAAGAGCGAGGCCGAGCGCTTGATCGTCTCGAACGGGCCGGTGCCCTCGATCGCGATCACCGGCACCGCCAGGAAGGTGACCAGGGTCCAGGCCATGCCCACGAGGCGGGCAGCGATGGTGCCGAGCGCGCCGCCCTGGTTTTCGAGCACGCTCATGACCAGGCTGATCGCGGCCGAGACCGCGGCCCAGCCGCTGATCTGGGCGATGCGGCTGCGCGAGACGGCGAGCCCGTCGCTCACCGTCGCCTCCTGGCCGCGGAAGATCATGTCGGCGCAGGCGGCGAGGCCGACGCTGAAGTAGAAGCCGACGAAGCTGAGCACGTAGACGCCGATGACGATGATCGGGATCGCCCCGGCCGGCTGGTCTTCGGCCCAGAGGTACAAGCCGGGGCCGAGGAAGACGATCGCCAACAGCGTCGTCGCAACCGCCCCGTAGAGCGGGAAGCGGATCAGCTCGCGGTGCCCGTTCAAGAGCGCCCAGCTCTTCTTGGTCAGCACCCAACCGCGTTTGATCCTGCGCATCGTTCCTCCTTGGTTACGGGACTCAGAGGGTTTCGGCGAGGCCGGGCGTCCGCTTGACCCCGCGCTCCTCGAAATAGTCCCACTCGAGCTGGCCGAGTTCGGTCGCCGGCGGGTCTGCATAGACCCACTCGCGGAAGATCCGGTGCCAGTTCCGCTTCGCCCGCAGCTGGCCGAGGACGGCGACGACGCCGATTTCCATCCGCCGCCCCATCAGCTCCTCGGCGGGGATCGACTCGCGCCGCATCAGGTCGTAGTACTCCGAGCGGGGGTCGTTGGTCGACTCGATGATCTTCATCACCCGCTTCGGGGTGATCTCGATCTCGCGGTCCTCGATGTACCAGCCGCCGACCGCCCCCATGTGCTCCATCAGCCGTTCGGCGTCGAGCTTGGAGGGGTTCTTGATGAAGCCGAGGTCGTGCAGGGCCTGGCGGAAGGCCTCGGGGTCGTTGCGGGAGGCGGCGTCGAAAGCGCGCTGCTCCAGCAGCAGCTGCTCCTGGTCGAGCTTCTTGGTCATCCCGAAGTCGAGGAAGGCGACGCGCCCGTCGTCGAGGAGGATGTAGTTGCCGGGGTGGGGGTCGGCGTTGAAGTGCTGCAGGTGGAACATCGAGCCGAGGCTGCCGCGGAAGACGATCTCGCCGAAGCGGCTGCGCTCCTCGTGGGGCAGTTCCTTGATTTCCTCGAAGCCCTTCCCTTCGACCAGCTCGGTGACGAGCACCCGGCGCCGCGACAGCCGCGTCACCACTTCGGGCACGTAGATGAAGGGATGTTCGCGGTAGGCGCGGGCGAAGGAGCGCTGGTTCTGGGCCTCGTACTCGTAGTCGAGCTCCTCCATCACCCGCTCGCGGATCTCCTCCGCGATCGCCTTCGCGTCGAGGCCGGGGGCGAGGACGCGGGCGAGGCGGACGATCGTGCCGGCGTTGCGGAGGTCGGCGTCGAGTGCCTCGGCGATCCCCGGGTACTGGATCTTCACCGCGACCGCGCGGCCGTCGAGCAGCTCGGCGCGGTGGACCTGGCCGATCGAGGCGGCGGCGAACGCCTCGGTCTCGAACTCGGCGAAGAGCTCGGACAGCGGTTCGCCGTCGTACTCTTCGTCGAGCACCTTCTCGACCTTCTCCCAGGGCATCGAGGGGGCGTCGGTGCGCAGCTTCGCCAGCTGCTCCTGGTAGATGTCGCGGTACTCCTCGGGGATGAACTCGGTGTCGATGAAGGAGGCGAACTGCCCGAGCTTCATCGCCGCGCCCTTCATCTCGCCCAGGGCCCCGACCATCTTCATCGCCGTCTCCAGGTGGCGCTGCTCGAGTGCGCCTTTGCTCTGTTCCTCGGAGCGGCCGACGTTGGCTGCTTTGGTCCCGGCGTAACGCGCACCCTGCACGCCGACGACCGAACCGAGCTTGGCGGAGCGGCGGATCCGCCCTTTGGGGATCTTCGAATCGTCTGCCATCGGGGCCTAGGTTGCCACAGGCGCCACCGGGACATGCCCCCTGCGTCCGCTTTCTCTATCCTCTCCCG
This sequence comes from uncultured Actinomycetes bacterium, assembly GCA_963812845.1. Lineage (GTDB taxonomy): Bacteria > Actinomycetota > Thermoleophilia > Solirubrobacterales > 70-9 > VAYN01. Next base: position 813,926 of record CAWEWQ010000001.1, read on the forward strand.
TCCGATGGCGAGCTCCCGCTCAACTCTCAAAGCCGCACCCCGCGCCGACTTCGGCTCGCGCGCCTCGCGCCGCATGCGCAGCGAGGGCCTCGTCCCGGGCGTCGTCTACTCGGGCGGCTCGGAGGCGAAGCCGTTCCAGGTGAGCGAACGCGACGTCCGCGTCATCACCGGCGAGGGATCGGCCCTCTTCGACCTCGAGATCGACGGCGGCAAATCGATCCCGGTCGTGATCAAGGAAGAACAGCTGCACCCGGTGCGCGGCAGCCTCCAGCACATCGACCTGCAGCAGGTGCGCCTCGACGAGAAGATCCAGGCCGAGGTGGCGCTGGAGCTGGAAGGCGTCGAGACCGCGCCCGGCGTCAAGGCCGGCGGCGTGCTCGAGCACGTTACCCGCGAGATCACCGTCGAAGCGCTGCCCACCGACATTCCCGACAACATCGTCGTCGACGTCTCCGCGATGGAGATCAACGACACCCTGCAGCTCACCATCGTCACCGCGCCGGACGGCGTCACCTTCGTCGCCGACGACCCCGAGGAGGTGACCATCGTCACCCTCTCGCCGCCGCGCGTCGAAGAAGTCACGACGGAGGTCGAGGAGGAGGCCGAGTTGGTCGGCGAGGGCGAGGAGGGCGCCGAGGGCGGCGACTCCGGCGAGGGCGACTCAGGCGAGGGCGAGGGCGAGTAGCTCCTGTCGCTGTTCCGCCGCCGCGACGGCGGCGAGCAGGGCGACCGCATCCTCATCGTCGGCCTCGGCAACCCCGGGCCCGAGTACGAACGCACCCGCCACAACGTCGGCTTCGCGGTCGCAAGCGAGCTGGCCGAGCGCTGGCAGCTGCCGAAGCCGAAGCAGAAGTTCAACGGGGTGATCTCCGAAGGGCGGATCGCGCCCGGTGGGCCCCGGGTGGCGCTGCTGCAGCCGCGCACCTACATGAACGAATCCGGCACCTCGGCCGGGCCGGCTCGCGGCTCGCTCAAGGTCCCGCTCGACCATGTCGTCGTCGTCCACGACGAGATCGACCTCCCCTTCGGCGAGATCCAGACCAGGATCGGCGGCGGACTCGCCGGCCACAACGGCCTCAAGAGCCTCAAGCGCGGCTTCGGCGACGCGGAGTTCTGGCGGGTGCGGGTCGGGGTGGGGCGGCCGGACTCGACCGATCCGGAGATCGTCTCCCGCCATGTCCTCGGCCGCTTCAGCGAGCCGAAGGCCGAGGTCGAGGGGCTGATCGGCGGCGCCGCCGAGGAGACCGAGCGGCTGGTCGAACGAATAGCGTCCGGGGCATGAGCGCAGAGAACGGCACCTCGGAGAACGCGGTCACCAGCTACGCGGTCGACGAGCGGGGCATAGCGGTGGTTCGCCTGGAGCGGGCGCAGGCGCGCAACGCGATCAACACCCAGATGCTGCTCGAGCTGTTGGAGCACCTGGCGGTCGCCCGCGGCGACGAGTCCGTGCGTGTGCTGCTGGTCAGCTCCGCCGACCACCTCGGCCTCTCGGCGGGGGCCGACGTGCGGGAGCAGCTCGACGAGGAGGGCAAGGTCCGGCGCATGCAGCTCTTCGCCGACCTCTACGACCAGGTGGTCGATTTCCCGAAGCCGACGGTCGCCGCCTGCCACGGCGACGTCGTCGGCGGTGGCGCCGAGATCGCCGTCGCCTGCGACATGCGGGTCGGCGGCGCCAACCTGCGGATGCGCTTCCCCGGCGCCGCCCTCGGCGTCCCCGTCGGGCCGGCGCGCCTCGTCACCCTCTGCGGCCTGGCCGCCGCCAAGTACCTGCTGCTCAGCTCGCGCACGGTCGGCGCCGACGAGGCGCTCCGCCTCGGCCTCGTCAACCGCGTCGCCCCGGCCGCCGGCACCGAGCAGGCGGCGCTGGAGCTCGCCGCCGAGGTGGCTGCCCACCCGCCCGAGGCGGTCGCCCAGCTGAAGCGGATGCTGCACGAGTGGGACGACGTCGTCGGCCGCTCCGCCGCCGAGGGCCGCGGCCAGGTCGAGTGGCAGCGCAGCGGCCCGGGCCTGCCTTCGTCAGACCGCTGAGAACTCGACTGTCTTTGACTTAAAGATGTCGGCGGGCGAGACTGCCGACGCCCCGGGTGGGGCTGCCGATGACCGATCCACGCCTAAAGCCAACCCGTGAGAAAGCCGACCCGCGCTCGCCGGTTCGCTGGATCCCGGCCGACGAGGAACGGGGCACGCCGGAGTCGGGAATCGGGCTCTGTCTCTCGGGCGGCGGCTACCGGGCGATGCTTTTCCACGTCGGCGCCCTCTGGCGGCTGAACGAGCTCGGCTACCTGAAGCGGCTGACGCGGGTCTCCAGCGTCTCCGGCGGCTCGATCGCGGCGGCGGTTCTGGGTCAGCGCTGGAGCCGGCTCGAGTTCAGCGGAAGTGGCCCCGATGGCCATCCCGTCGCCGCCAACCTCGAGGCCGAGGTGGTGGCGCCGATCCGTTCGCTCGCCGCCAGCACGGTCGACGTGCCCGCCGTCCTCGCCGGTCTGCTGACGCCGGGAACGACGATCAACGCCCGCCTCGTCGCCGCCTACCGCCGCCACCTGTTCGGCTCGACGACCTTGCAGGATCTGCCCAGCGACGAGGAAGGACCCCGCTTCGTCATCAACTCGACCAACCTGCAGTCGGGCGTGCTCTGGCGCTTCTCCCGTCCCTACGCCGCCGACTACCGGGTCGGGATGATCGCCGAACCGACGATCGGCCTCGCCGACGCGGTCGCCGCCTCCTCGGCCTTTCCGCCGATCCTCGCCCCGGCGCGGATGCGGTTCCGGGAGGACCAGTTCGTCCCCGGCAGCGGCGAAGACCTGCAGGTGCCACCCTTCACCACCCGTCCCACCCTCGCTGACGGCGGCGTCTACGACAACCTCGGCCTCGAGACGGCCTGGAAGACCTGCAAGACCGTCCTGGTCAGCGACGGCGGCGGCGCGATGGAACCCGACGGCGGCAGGTTCGGGCCATTCCGGGGCTACCGCTGGCGCGACTGGGCGGGGCAGATGATCCGGGTGACCAACGTGATCGACAACCAGGTGCGGAGCCTGCGCAAACAGCAGACGATCGAGGGCTTCGGCGCCCCTGGGGACTCCTCCCTGCACCGCTTCGGCGCCTACTGGGGGATTCGCAGCGACATCGCCAACTTCGGGCTGCCGAGCAGCCTCGAAGCCCCCTACGAAGAGACGCTGAAACTGGCCAAGGTCGCGACCCGGCTGGCGCGGCTCGACGCCGCGACCCAGGAGCTGCTGATCAACTGGGGCTACGCGATCTGCGACACCGCGATGCGGAAATGGGTCGACGGCGGCCTGCCGCTGCCGCCCGGCTTCCCGTACCCGGCGCACCCTCTCGGCGCGACCTGAGCCGCCATCTAGAATCGGTCGCCGCGCGCCGGATCGGCCGATCCGGGCGTTTTCGCTGCCATGAGCCTGCGTCCCCTGATCGACATCGCCGCCGAGAACGAGCGCGTCCACGCGCTCGCGGCCCGTGTCCGTGCCGCGAGCGAGGGGGGCGAGAAGGTGGCGGTCCGCGCTTCGACGATGCTGCGGGCGCTGCTGCTGTCGACGCTGCTCGAGGACGAGCGCGGCCTCGCCGACCGTCCGGTGCTGCTGGTCGGGGCCGACGACCGCTCCGCCCGCGACCTCGCCACCGACCTGCGCGCCTACCTGGCGCCGCGGCGGGTGCGCCTCTATCCCTCGCGCGGGACCGGCTATGCCTCCCACGTCTCGCCGCCGCCGCATCTCGTCGGCCTGCGGATCGACGCGCTCGACGCCCTCGGCGCCGAAGCCGACGCGATCGTCGTCGCCTCCGCTCCGGCGCTGGCCGAGGCGGTGCCGGACGCCTCGCTGCGGCCGGCCGGGTTCGTCATCACCCGCGGCGAGGAGATCGAACTGGACGGCGCCGCCGACGACCTCGTCGCCGCCGGCTACGAGCGCGTCGAGCAGGTCGAGGAGCGCGGCCAGTTTGCGGTTCGCGGCGGCATCCTCGACGTCTACCCGGCGACCGAGGAGCGGGCGGTGCGGATCGAGCTCTTCGGCGACGAGGTCGAGTCGATGCGCTGGTTCTCGACCTTCACCCAGCGCTCGCTCGGCGAGGCCGAGAAGGTCGAGCTGGCCCCGGCCGCCGAGCTCGACGCCGAGCACCGCGAGCTCGCCGAGCTGGCGGCGATGGCCGCCGAAGAGGAGGGGGCCGAGTCCCCCAACCTGGCCGAAGCGCTGCCGCTGGAGCACTTCCGGGCTCCTCTCGAGCTGGTCCCCGACCCGACCGCCGTCGTCCTCGTCGGCGCCGAGGAGATCGAGCCGGCGCTGCGCGACCACTGGGAGGACGTGACGACGGCGATGCACGCCGACGACGCCCAGCACCTTTACGTCGACGTCGCCGAGCCGCTGGGGGAGCGCGCGGCGCTTTCGGTGACCAGCGCCGGCGAGGAGGACGAGGACGCCTTCCGCGCCGCCCGCGCCGAGTCGCCGGCCCGCAGCATCAAGGAGGCCGAGGGCGAGCTGCAGAAACTCGTCCGCTCCGGCTACCGCACGGTCGTCGCCTTCGACAGCCGCGGCGAGGCGGAGCGGGCCCGGTACGGCCTCGACCGCCTCGACGCCCGCCTGCTCGAAGGCGGCCGGCTCTCGCCGGACCCCGGCCTCTCCTTCGCCGAGGCGCGCCTGCGCGAGGGCTTCGTCAGCCCCGAGCTGAAACTCGCGGTCTATCCCTTCCGCCGCCTCGTCCACCGCCGCCGCAGCGAGGAGCCGGCGCCCGGCGCCGGCCGCGGCCGCCTCGCCTTCAGCGAACTGCGGGTCGGCGACTACGTCGTCCACGAGGACCACGGCGTCGCCCGCTTCGCCGGCTTCGAGACGCGCGAGGTCGGCGGCGTCACCCGCGACTACCTCTACCTCGAATACAAGGGCGAGGACCGCGTCTTCGTCCCCACCGACCAGCTGGCGAAGCTGAGCCGCTACGTCGGCGCCGGCGGCGAACCGACGCTCTCGGCACTGGGCGGCAAACGCTGGCAGAACCTGAAGGCGCGGGCGCGGAAAGCCGCCGGCGCCCTCGCCGGCGAGCTGCTGAACCTCTACGCCGAGCGCCGCGCCCGCAAGGGCCACGGCTTCCCGCCCGACGGCGAATGGCAGATTGCGATGGAGACGGCCTTCCCCTACCGCGAGACCGCCGACCAGCTGGAAGCGATCGAGGCGGTCAAGGGGGACATGGAATCGGAGCGGCCGATGGACCGGCTGGTCTGCGGCGACGTCGGCTTCGGCAAGACCGAGGTGGCGTTGCGGGCCGCGGTCAAGGCGGCTTCTGACGGCAAGCAGGTGATGGTCCTGGTGCCGACGACGATCCTCGCCCAGCAGCACTACGGCACCTTCCGCGAGCGCCTCCACGACCTCCCTTTCCGGGTCGAGGGGGTCTCGCGGTTGCGCCCGGCGGCGGAGGTCAAAGCGGTCCTCAAAGACTTCGAGGCCGGCAAGGTGGACATCCTCATCGGCACCCATCGGCTGCTCTCGCGAGACGTCCGCGCCAAGGACCTCGGCCTCGTCGTCGTCGACGAGGAGCAGCGCTTCGGGGTCAAGCAGAAGGAGCTGCTGCGGCAGCTGAAGCTGAAAGTCGACGTCCTTGCGCTGTCGGCGACGCCGATCCCCCGCACCCTGCAGATGAGCCTCGCCGGCCTCCGCGACATCTCGGTGATCGAGACCCCGCCCGAGGGCCGCCGCCCCGTCCGCACCTACGTCGGCCCCTACGACGAGGACCTCGTCAGCAAGGCGGTCCGGCGCGAGATCGAGCGCAAGGGCCAGGCCTTCGTCCTCCACAACCGGATCGACTCGCTGCCGGAGACGACCGAGCGGTTGCGGGCGCTGGTGCCGGGGGCGCGCTGCCTCGAAGCCCACGGGCAGATGGACGAGCACGCGCTCGAGGAGACGATGCTGACCTTTCTTCGCGGCGAGGCCGACGTCCTGGTGACGACGACGATCATCGAGTCCGGCCTCGACATCCCGACCGCGAACACCTTGATCGTCGAGCGCGCCGATCAGCTCGGGCTCTCGCAGGCCTACCAGATCCGCGGCCGCGTCGGCCGCTCTCGCGAGCGAGCCTTCGCCTATCTCCTCTATCCCTCCGCCGAAGCGCTGACCGAGGAGGCGGCGGCGCGGCTCTCGACCCTCGCCGACCACACCGAGCTCGGCTCCGGCTTTCGGATCGCGATGCGCGATCTCGACATCCGCGGCGCCGGCAACCTGCTCGGCGACGAGCAGTCCGGGCACGTCGCCGCGGTCGGCTTCGAGCTCTACTGCCAGATGATCGACGAAGCCGTCGCCGAGGCCGCGGGGCCCGAGGGTGAGGAGCCAGAGGAGAGGCCCGAGCCGGTCCGCCTCGACGTTCCCGTCGACGCCTACCTACCGGCGACCTTCGTTCCCTTCGAGGCGGCGAAGATCGACATCCATCGCCGCATCGTCGCCGCCCGCGAGCCGGGTCAGCTGCGGGCGATCCGCGACGAGCTCGTCGATCGCTTCGGGCCGCTCCCGCCGCAGGCGGAGAACCTGCTGAAGCTGCAACAGGCGCGGATCGAGCTGGGGCTGGCGGGCGCACGCAGCGTCGAGTTCCGAGGCGGCCGGCTCAGCGTCACCGGCGTCGAGCTCGACTCCGAGGCGGCCGGCGTTCTGGCCGAGCAGGTGGAGGGGGCGCTCTACGAATGGCGAGAGCAGACCGCGGCGCTCCGGGTGGCCGGCGACCCCCAGGAGCGGCTCGAGGCCGTGCTGGCGATGGCAGAAGGTCTGCGGGAGGCGCGGCAGGTCGCGGCGCCCGCGGGCGCCTAAAGGCTGCCTAAGCGAACGGTTTTGACTATGCTGCCCGCTTCGTGGGAGCGAAAGCAGGTCAGAGAGGTAGGTCCGGGGGTCGGGACGACAAGTCGGCGGGTCGCCGGCGCTTCGCGCTGATCGTATTCGGCGCGCCTCCTCGTCGCCCTCTTCGTCGGCTTCGCCGTCGCGCAGGGCATCGGCTCTCCCAGCGTTCCCTCGGGCGACGTCGCCCTCGTCCAGGACGTGCCCGGCCGAAATCGGTCAGATCAGCGAACGGGACCTGAAACGCTCGATCGTCCAGAAAGCCGCCGAAGGCGAAACTGAAAAAGATCGCCGGAGCCCGGCAGCGACAAATACGAAGAACTGAAGACGAGCGCGATGGGCGAACTCCTCGAATCGTGCCTGGATCGAAGGCGAGGCCGAAGAACTGGGCATCTCGGTCACCGAAAAACAGGTCGAAGACGAACTCGCGGCGATCAAAAAACAGAACTTCCCCACCGCGAAGGCCTACGCGAAATTCCTCGAAGAATCGAAGTTCACCCAGGAAGACGTCGACCTCCGCGTCCGCCTGCAGCAGCTGAGCACCAAGATCCAGGAAGCCGTCAGCGCCGAAGCGCCGCCGCCCTCGGAATCGGAAATCGCGAGCTACTACGAAGCCGAAAAGGAAACCCAGTTCACGACCAAAGACAGCCGCGACGTCCGCGTCGTCATCAACAAAGACAAGGCCGAAGTCGAAGCGGCGAAGAAGGCGCTCGAAGAAGACAGCTCGCCGGCGAGCTGGAAAAAGGTCGCCGCCGAAGTACTCGATCGATCCGACCAGCAAAAGCAAAGGCGGCCTGCAGGAAGGGATCACCGAAGAATTCCTCAAAGGCCCGCTGAAAGCGGCGATCTTCGATCAGCCGCCACCGGTGAACTGAGCGGCCCGGTGAAGTTCCAGAGCAACTACGTCCTGGTCGAAGTCGTGAAACTGAATCCGGAAAAAGTCAAAACCCTGGACGAAGTGAAAGCCCAGATCGAGATCGACCCTGGGCCAGGAAACACAGCAGGAATTCTTCTCCGAATTCGTCACCGACTGCGCAGACCAAGTGGACGCAGCGCACCGTCTGCGCCGACGGCTTCGTGATCGAACAGTGCTCCAACTTCAAGGGCGACGGGCACCCGGCCAACGCGCTCGCCCGCCTGCTACGAAGCCGATCCGAAAACGCCGGCCGACCGAATGCCCCTCGCCGGTGACGCCGATCTCCCCGGCGCTGCCCGGGCTCGGTCACGGAGACGAAACCGAAAGGCGAACCGTTCCCGCAGCGGCCGCTGCCCGAAGCCTCGGCCGGCGGCGAAGAATGCCACGGAACTGCCGCCCGGCGCAGCGCCCGAAGGCGAAGCGCCTCCCGCCGAAACCGGCGAATAGCGCACCGCAAGCCGCCGGAGCCGCTGATTAGACTGGCGCGCCCGTGAGCACGATTGCCTCGATCCACGCGCGCCAGATCCTCGACTCGCGCGGCAACCCCACCGTCGAGGTGGAGGTCGTGCTGGAGTCGGGCGCACGTGGCCTCGCGGCGGTTCCCTCGGGCGCCTCGACCGGGCGAGTTCGAGGCGGTCGAGCTGCGCGACGGCGGCGAGCGCTGGGCCGGCAAGGGCGTCGGCCGCGCCGTCGCCAACGTCAACGGCGAGATCGCCGCCGCCCTGACCGGGGCGCGGGCGGCCGAGCAGGGCGCGCTCGACCGGACGATGATCGAGCTCGACGGCACCCCGAACAAGGGTCGGCTCGGCGCCAACGCGCTGCTGGGCGTCTCGCTGGCCGCCGCCAAGGCCGCCGCCGCCGACTCGCGAGCAGCCGCTCTACCGCTATCTGGCCGAGCTCTACGGCGGCGGCGAGCCGAGCTGCTGCCGGTGCCGATGATGAACGTGCTCAACGGCGGCGCCCACGCCGACAACTCGGTCGACTTCCAGGAGTTCATGATCGTCCCGGCCGGCGCCGAGAGCTTCTCCGAGTGCCTGCGGGTCGGCGCCGAGGTCTTCCACGCGCTGAAGAAGTCGCTCTCCTCGCAGGGCCTCTCGACCGCGGGCGGCGACGAGGGCGGCTTCGCGCCCGACCTCGACTCCAACGAGGCGGCGCTGCAGGCGGTGCTGGCCGGGCGTCGAGGCTGCCGGCTACGAGCCCGGCAAGGACGTCTTCATCGCCCTCGACCCGGCCACCAGCGAGGTCTTCGAGGGCGGCTCCTACAACCTCGAGCACGAGGGCCGCACGCTCTCCTCCGAGGAGATGGCCGCCTACTGGGAGGACGCCTGCTCCCGCTACCCGATCGTCTCGATCGAGGACGGGATGGACGAGGAGGACTGGGACGGCTGGAAGCTGCTGACCGAGCGTCTCGGCGAGCGGGTGCAGCTGGTCGGCGACGACCTCTTCGTCACCAACCCGGAGCGGCTGCGCCGCGGCATCGAGCTCGGCGTCGGCAACTCGATCCTGGTCAAGGTCAACCAGATCGGCACCCTGAGCGAGACCCTGGAGGCGATCCGCATCGCCCGCGAGGCCGGCTACACGGCGGTCATCTCCCACCGCTCGGGCGAGACCGAGGACACGACGATCGCCGACCTCGCGGTCGCCACCGGCGCCGGGCAGATCAAGACCGGGGCGCCGTCGCGCTCGGACCGCGTCGCCAAGTACAACCGGCTGCTGCGGATCGAGGAGGAGCTGGGCGACGCGGCGCAGTTCCCCGGCCTGCAGGCATTCGTCCAGCAGCCCGCCTAGATGCAGGAAAGCGGGACCCGGCCGCGTAGCTCCGGGTATGGCATCGCGCGCGCAGGCCGGACGCTCGCAGGTCGGCTCACCGGCGTCCGCCGTCCCGCAAACGCCGCCCCGCGGCACGCAGCGGGGCCGAGCCGGATCAAGTGGGACCGCGTCGGCCGGGTCGCCCTGACGCTCGTCCTCGTCGCGGTGCTCTACTCCTACCTCGCACCCGTCGATCGACTTCGTCAAGACCTACACCGGCGACGACCGACGGCCAAAGCGAAGCTGCACGGTCTGCTGAAGGAAAACCGGCGCCTCCACAACCGCATCCAGTCCGCCGACGACCCGCTCGTCGTCCAGCGCGAGGCGCGCGCCCAGGGGATGGTCGCCGAAGGCGAGACGCCGGTCGTCGATCCGCGGCGACCTCGGCGGGTAGCGCACCACCAGGGGACTTCGCATGGTTGACCTCGGCGGCTACCTGCTTGGGGCTCGTCACAGCTGGCGCTGGTCGTGGTCCCCCTGGGCTTCAGCGCTTACAGGCTGCGCCAGCGGCTGCTCGCCGACCTGGGAGGGAGCCCCGGCCCGCCTGGTTGAGTCCGATAGTCGGCATCGCACTCCTGATCTGGCTCTCGGAGTTGCTCGGGACCTTCGGCCTCTTCTACGCCGGGGCTCTGATAGTGGCATCGGTCTTGGTTGCAGGGACGGTATCCGATTCCTGCCGGGGGGTGGCGCGGATTGGGGGACCATCCCGAGCAGCCACTGCAGCGCAGGGATGGTGGGACCCAATCGGCGACAGGACCCGCCGGCAGAGCCCATGGTCCCTCGCTCTGATGCCCTGGTGATCGCCGCCACGGTCTTCAGCTACGCCGTAACTACGAAGCACGCCTTGGACCGGGGGGTCTTCAACTTCGACAGCCTCTGGTACCACCTGCCGTTCGCGGCTCGACATGGTGCAGACGCACTCCGTGGTCGGGATGCATCACGTGGAGACGGTCTTCACGAACTGGTTCTACCCGCAGAATTCGGAGCTGCTGCACGCGGTGGGAATCCTGCTGACGGGAAGGGACACGCTCAGCCTGTTCCTCAACTTCGGATGGTTGGCCGTGGCGTTCCTGGCTGCGTATTGCGTCGGGCGGCCCTATGGGCGCGGGGCGGTGGCGGTGGTCGCGGCGGCGATCCTGCTCGAGTGCCACACGCTGGTGGTCAGGGATCCCGGCGCTGCCAAGAATGACCTGGCCGCCGCCGCGCTCCTACTTGCCGCGATCGCGATCCTGGTCGAGGCCTGGGCGCAGGCCCATCGTTCCGTGGTTCCTTTGTCGTCTATTAGCCGACTAAAGAACCACGGAATGGAGCGGTGGGCTCTGGCGACGGCTGGGCTCGCGGCAGGGCTGGCTGCTGGGACGCGGGTTACGGCACTGGCGATGGCAGCGGCTCTCACGGTGGCGGTGGTGGTGCTGGCGCCGGTGGGGAGGCGATGGGCGGCGGCGGGGTGGTGGTTCGTGGCCGCGCTCGCCGGTGGGGCGTTCTGGTACCTGCGCAACCTGGTTGTCGCCGGCAACCCGATTCCCGAGGTGCACTCGCTGGGGCCGATCTCGCTGCCCCACCCGGAGCGCCTGCAGGAGGGGCGACCCGACTTCAACATCGTCCATTACGCGACCGACACCGGGGTCTGGCGCGATTACTTCGGGCCCGGTATGCACGAGGCCTTCGGGACCCTCTGGCCGCTGGTCGTCCTCGGAGCGGCCCTGGCGGCGCTCCTCGCGATCCTCCGTGGCCGCGACCGGATCGTCCGTTGGGTCGGCGCCGTCGCCATCTTCGGCATCCTCGCCTACCTCTTCACCCCGCTCAGCGCTGCCGGTGCGGAGGGTGAACCGGTCGGCTTCGGGATCAACATCCGCTACGTGATCCCGGCTCTGCTCGCCGGGATCGTCCTGCTGCCGGTCGACCGCCTGTTCGATGGGGAGAGGCGACAGTGGGCGCTGGCCGGCGTTCTGGTCGTGGTCTTCCTCGTCACCGACCGCCCCGACGAAGCTCTCCACGACGAGGCGCGCGTCTTCGCCTTCCTCCTGGTCGTCCTCGCGGTGCTGCTGCCGGCGCTGTTGATCTACCTCCGCGGTCGCGGGACCGGCGTCGCAGCGCTCGCGAGTGCCGCTGCCGCGTTGACCCTCCTGCTGGTCGCGATCGGCTATCCGCTCCAGCGCCACTACCTGGATAACCGCTTCGCCAACGACGGTTCCGCCGACGAGCGCATCCCGGGCATGCACCTGGACAGCGTCTATCGCTGGGCCCGCGGCATCGAAGACGCCCGCATCGGCCTCGCCGGCACCAGCGCCGGCTTCGCCGGCTATGGCTTCTACGGCACCGATCTCACCAACCGCGTTCGCTACCTCGGCGCCGACGGACCCCACGGCGCCTTCAACGCGATCCCCACCTGCGCCGGGTTCCGCGCCGCCGTCAACGAAGCCGACCTCGACTACCTGGTGACGGCGCCCTTCCTCAACTTCGTCCACCCGGGAGATCCCGTCACCTCCCCCGAGGCCCGCTGGCTGCGGGGGGAGGACGCCGTCAGCCCGGTCCTTCGCAGCGGCCCGGTAACCGTGTGGAAGGTCGGAGGCGATCTGGATCCGAACGGGTGCGGCGTTGCCAACGCGCCCCTGCGGGAAGTCCCGCAGACGCCCGCCGCCTGATCGCCGGCCTCGGCGCCTGGGTAATCTCGCCGCCGTGACCTATCCCCTCGAGAACGCGCTCTTCCAGTGGGAGGAGGGACGGCGGGCGTTGCAGGCGATCGACGACCCCCGCACCAGGCGGATGGCGGACCGCGTCGTCGATGCGATCCGCGAGCAGTTGCGGCGCCGGATCGGACCCACCTTCAGCGCCGCCGAGCTCGCCGACCTCTACGGCCAGGGCACCGACTGGGTCCAGCAGGTGGCGATAGACGTGGCCCCGGCGATCGAGGGAGAGGCGCAAGCGCTCGCCGACGCTGCCTTCTGGCTCTATCTCCGCGGCGCCACCGACTTCGCCGGCGGAAGGCAGTTGCCCGTCTAGCTACTCGTCCGAGTCGTCGGACTCGTCCGAGCCGTTGCCGCTGGAGCCCTGCGGCTCGCCCGCCCGGCGGATGACGATCTGGTCGGCCTCGATGCGGACGGTGACGTCGCGCTTGCCGGCCCAGTGCTCGGTGTAGACGGGGTTGTCTTTGACGGCGGCATCGAGCCAGAGGCCGTAGCCGTCGGTTTCGCCATGGTCGAAGGTCGCCTCGAGCTCTTTGCGGCGGCTACGACCGCCGCGGCGCCCACGGCGACGACGACGGCGGCGGCCGGAGCCGGGGGCGCCCTCGGCCCGCTCCTCGCGGTCCTCACGCTCCTCGTCGTCATCCTCCTCGTCGCCCTCGACCTGTTCGGCCTCCTCAGCCTCGGTGGCCGCCTCGATCTCCGCTTCGATCTCGTCGCGCAGGTCGATTTCGCTCGAGCCGGCGTTCTCGTCGTCGGCCGAGAGGTCGTACTGCTTGCGGAACTCGCGCAGCTCGGTGGCGCTGACTTCGAGCTGGTGGGCGATCCAGGCGTCGGTGCGGCCCTGGTGAACCCAGGCACGGATCTGGTTCAGCTGCGGCTTCAGTGAGCGTCGGGGCATCGGCGCGCGAGTCTATTGAAGGTGGGCATCGGTTCGCGGCCAGGCAGGGGGCTCAGGCCATCAGGAAGGCGAGGGCCTCGAACATCGCCACCACCACGACGACGACGGTGACGGTGAGGCAGACGGCGAGAACGCTGAAGCGGACCTTCCCCTCCTGCTCGACGCGGTTGATTTTCCGCGCCCGCGAACGGTTGGCCGCGCGGCGGCGCAGCTGCTCGCGGCGGCGGCGCTCGAGGTAGGTCTCCTGCTCGAACGCCGTCTCGAACTGGGAGATGCTCTGTCGCATTCTCATAAGGAAGGGCCCCAGGGGCCAGCGGGCACCGTAGCAAAAGATCTTGCACGCCTCACGATTCGCTCACATTTCAGCAGCTGCCCCAGAGCCCTCGGCCGGCCCGCGCTGCCGCTATCTCAAGCCGTTTGAAGCGCGGAGCGAAGCGGTCGTTGGGGGCGATCGTCAGCGTCCGCGCCAGGCCCCTGCGGACCAGCTCGGCGTTGACGAAGCGCCCGCCGGCGCCGAGGTAGACGTAGGCGAGCAGCCGCCCGTAGACGTCGCGGCGCTCGACCCCGAAGACCAGCCGCACCCGCCGGCCCTCGAGCAGCCGGTGGTTGAACCCGGAGGCCTGCGGGCCGAAGCACTGCACCGGCGTGTCCGGCTTCACCGTCTCGGGGGTGTCGACGCCGATGTAGCGGACGTCCTCGATCTGCCCGTCCAGCCGCACCTCGACCGTGTCGCCGTCGACCACCCGGGTCACGTAGGCCCAGGCGCTCGGCGGCGGCTCGTCTCCGAAGTCGAGATCTTCCCAGGGTCGCAAGAGGACGATTGCGACAACGATCAGAAGTAATGCGCTACCGGTGGATCTCATAGCGCTTCAAGCCCGGGGGAATGAATTCTCCCCCCGGGCAGGCGCCGAAAATCAAGCAGGTCGGGGGACCGAGACCCCGAGATGCGCCGATTTGCAGGCGCCTACGGCGTGCGCCTGACGTTGGCCAGCAGCGTCTCCTTGATCTGGCCGACGATCTCGATCGCCTCGTTCCACTCGCGCTGCCAGACGTTGCGGCCGAAGATGACGCCGGAGCCGCCGGCCTCCATCACCTCGCGGGTGTTGGTCAGCACGGTCTCGTCGTCGGTCTTGGAGCCGCCGGAGAGGACGACCAGGGCGCGACCCGCCGATTCGACGCACTGACGGATCGCCTCGGTCTGGTCGACCTCCATCTCGTTGTAGGGCGCCGGGGCGTCCTTGTCCTTGGCGGAGTCGATCTTCGGCATGTTGAGCTTGACCACGTCGGCGCCCATCTCCATCGCCATCCGGGCGGCGTAATCGATCGCGTAGAAGGAGTTCTGGCCGCCCTTGGCCTCGACCGCTTCGCCGCGCGGGTAGGACCAGACGACGAGCGGCATCCCGAAGCGGTCGCATTCCTCGCGCACGCGGCGCAGCTGGGCGAGGTCCTCGTCCTGGCGCGGGGAGCCGACGTAGAGCGTGTAGCCGATCGCGTCGGCGCCGAGGCGGACACCGTCCTCGACGCCGGCGTTGCAGCTCGAGAAGGCCTTCGAGGAGGAGGGGAGGTCGGTCTTGCCGTTGACCTTGAGAATCAGCGGCACCCGGCCGGCGTAGTCGGGGTAGTACTTCTCGGCCATCCCGATCTGGCAGGCGAGGGCCGAGTACCCGGCCTCGGCGGCGAGCCGGAACTGGTAGTCGGGGTCCTTGGAGGCGGGGTTGGGGAAGAAGTCCCGCGGGCCGTGCTCGATTCCCTGGTCGATCGGCAGCAGCATCAGGGTTCCGTTGCCCGGGCCGAACTCGAACAGAAGGCGGTGCAGGCGGGCCCGTTTACCCGGCGGCAGGACCTCCAGCAGCGATTTCTGCTCGGTCAGACTCTTCAGCTCCACGTGTGTTCCTCCTCGAAGATGGTTGCCTAGGCAGTATCGCACTCCAATTGGGAATCGAGCGGCGGTGGGTATCCTCGAAAGATGAGCGAGACTGAGCTCAGCGTCATCTGCAAGAACTGCGGCTCGGAGGTCAGTCCCTACGTAACCGAGTGCCCCTACTGCGGGGCTCGGTTGCGCAAGCGGGCACCGAAGCTGGAGCGGCGCGGCGACGGGCTCGAGGCGCAGCAGCCGCGCCGGCGCCGGCGCCGGATTCCGCGGCCGGGCGGGGAGCCTCAGCATCTCCGGCGATCGGCCCTACGCGACGATCGCGGTGATCCTCGGCTCGGCGATCCTGCTGGTGCTGCAGAAGGCGACCGGCTACCGGCTCGACAGCTTCGGCGGCGTCTTGGTCCCGTTCCAGGAAGAATGGTGGCGTTACTTCACCGCTCCCTTCGCCTACGGCGATGTCGGCTTCCTCTTCGTCGTCGGCGTCGCCCTGGCGATCTTCTCGACCGGGGTCGAGCGGCGGCTGGGGAGCGTGCCGACGTTGGTCCTGCTGGTCGCCTGCGGAGCGCTCGGCGCCCTCGCCGCCGCCGCCGCGGCCGGCGACGAAGGGCTCACCTACATCGCCGGCGGCAACGGCATGGCCCTGGGAGCGCTCTGCGCCTGGTTCGTGCTCCGCCGCCACGAGGCGCGGGGGGCGATCGGCGAGGAGTACGACGTCATCGGGGTGGCGGTTGCCGCGGCGACGCTGCTGGCGCTGCCGTTGTTCGCGCCGAGCGCCAACTTCCTCGCCGGCCTCCTCGGCGGCGCAGTCGGCGCATTGGCCGGCCTGGCCGCCACCGCCTTCAATCGGGCCGACTAGGCTGAAGATCGTGCCCGACGAGAGTGAGCTCGAAGCCGCGATCGAGCGGCTGCTTGCCCCGGAGCGTTTCTCCGAAGCCGAGCGGATCGTCGCCAGAGCGGCGCCGCAGCTGCAGAAGGTCTTGGCGGCGGCGCTGGCCGAGGGCGGCTGGTTCGGCGAGCCACACGAAAACGAGACCCTGAAGGCCGCGACGGCTCCCGACCCCGACGAGCGGGTCGCCGCCGTCCGGGCCCTGCTCGCCGAGGAGGCGAGGATGGGGATGATGGTTGGAGTCGCCGTCGGCTGGGCACTGAAGGAAGAGCTGGCGACCAACAGGACCGAAACCGCAGATCCGGGAGGAGAGAGCTGATGGAGATCAAGTACCACGGGCATTCCTGCTTCGAGCTGAGCGAGGGGGAGACGACCGTCCTCGTCGACCCGTTCCTGAAGCCGAACAACCCGGCCGCGGTGGCCACCGCCGAGGAAGTCGAGCCGACCCACATCGCGATCACCCACGGCCACGCCGATCACATGGCCGACGCCGTCCCGGTCGCCAAGCGCACCGGCGCCCACTGCGTTGCCATCGTCGAGCTGGCGGAATGGTTGAAAGCCAGGGGGATCGAGGCGCTCAGCGACCCCAACCTCGGCGGCACCGTCTCCTTCGACTGGGGCTGGATCAAGCTCGTCCCGGCCTGGCACACGAGCACCCTGCCCGGGCACGAAGAGGCCCTGTTCAGCGCCGAGCACGGGACCGCGATCGGGACCGCCACCGGCCTCCTGATCAACATCGGCGGGGTGACCGTCTACCACGCCGGCGACACCTGCCTCTTCAGCGACATGAAGCTGATCGCCGAACGCAACCCGGTCGACGTCGCCCTGCTGCCGATCGGCGGCCACTACACGATGGACCGCCACGACGGCGTCGTCGCCTGCGAATTCGTCGGCGCCGGGACGGTGATCCCTATCCACTTCGACACCTTCCCCGCGATCGAGACCGACACCGATGCCTTCAAGTCCGAGGTCGAGTCGAAGACCTCCTCCCAGGTCGTCGTCCTCGATCCGGGCCAGACCCACACCGTCTGATGGGCACGCAGTCGCGGACCGAGCGCTCCGACTTCCAGGCGACGGCGGACCCGGCGCTGAACGAGGCGGCCGACCGCACCTCGGAGATCAAGCTGCTCAGCTACGCCGAGCTGTATGACCTCTGGGAGCGGCAGCAGTGGCAGACGCAGGAACTCGACTTCGGCCGCGACCGCGAAGACTGGCACGAGCGGATCGGCGAGGAGGAGCGCTTCCAGCGCATGTACGGGCTCTCCTCCTTCTTCATCGGCGAGCAGAAGGTGGCCGAGGAGCTTGGCCCGATCATGCGGGCGGCGCCGACCGAGGACCAGAAAATCTTCCTCTGCACCCAGATCGCCGACGAGGCGCGCCACGTGCGCTTCTTCGAGCGCTTCTACCGCGAGGTCGGGGTGCTGGAGTCAGACGAGCTGGGGGCGATGCTCGAGGAGACCTCGGCCCACCTCAACACCAAGTTCAACGACCTCTTCGACGGGATGTTGAAGGAACGGACCGATCGCCTCTCGACCGAGCCGGAGGACACCGAGGCGCTGGTCGAGGCGGTGACGCTGTACCACATGGTGATCGAGGGAATGCTGGCCCTGACCGGGCAGCACTTCATCATGGACTTCAACGAACGCGAAGGGACGCTGCCGGCGTTCGTCGAGGGGTTCTCAAACGTCGCCCGCGACGAGCACCGCCACGTCGCCTTCGGCTCGGTCTTCCTGCGCGAGAAGGCACGCGAGGACGATCGCTACAAGGAGGCGATCCAGCGGACTCTGGAGGAGGCCCTCCCGGTCGCCGACGGCGTTCTGCAGCCGCCGTGGGCGGAGGACGCGGGCGAGGACTTCGAGCTCTTCGGCTACTCGCTCGAGGAAACTCGGCAGTTCGCCGGCACCTGCCTGATGCGCCGGCTCAAAGTAATCGGCCTCGGGTAGCGGCTATTCCGCTTCGCTGCTCGGCGGTGCCGGTTCCGGGAGGACCGGGGGCGCCACTTCGTCGCTCGGCGGCGGTGCCGGTTCGCTCGCCGGCGGAGTCGATTCGCCGCTGGGCGGCGGTGGAGGTGGGCTGGTGGTGACGACGACGGTGCCGCTGCCGCCGTGGGCTCCAGCGACTTCGTCGGAAGGTACGGCGGCGGTGATGCTTCCCTCCGCGGTGCCGACCGTCACTTCCTCGCTGCTCGTCGACTCGCCGGCCGCTTCGTGGCCTTCTTCCTCGGCGACGGGAACGGGGGCCGGTTCCTCTTCGGTCGTGGCGGTGGGGGCCGGGACCGGCGGCGCTTCGATCGGGGCGCCCGTCTCGACGGTCGTTTGGTTGGCGTGGGCGACGATCGGAGCGGCTTCGGCGCCGGACAGGGATTCGGTAGGCGGCGCCTTCACCAGCGCGGGCGCCTTCGAAGCGTGGTCGACCGGCGGGGTCGTCTGCTTGACCTCGACCGCGCCGGCGGTGAGGACGGCGGCAGTGACGACGCCGGCCACGGCCTTGGTCCCGATCGCGCCGCCGAGAGCGCCCAGGCCGCTCGCCGCCGAGCTGCCGCCGATCGCCGCCGCGGCGCCGACGCTGCCGACCGCTCCGGCTCCGGCACCCGTGGCACCGACGCTGCCCGCTCCGGCGCCGGCTCCACCGGCGCCGCCGAGACCGAGCTTGGAGAGGATGAAGCCTTTGAAGGCCAGCAGCGGCCCGACCGGCGAGAGCGCCGCCAGCGCCTTGTCGGTCGAGCGGATCTGGCTGCGGAAGTCGGCGCACTCCTCGCACTCGCGGACGTGGCGGCGGACCGGCGCTGAGGCCTTGCGCAGGCCCTCGGCCGCTTCGGAGAGCTCGACCCGGACCTCGCCGCAGGTGAGCAGGCGGGCCTGGCTCGCCTCGGCGAGGGAGATCCGCGCCCGCACCAGCAGCGACTTGACCGAGGGCACCGTGGTGTCCATCGCCGCGGCGATTTCCTCGTAGGAGAGGGCGTCCATCTCGCGCAGCAGCAGGGCCGAGCGCTGGGTCTCGGGAAGCTTGTTGACGTCGCTGAGGATCTGGCGGAACTCCTCGCGGTTGTGGACGCGCTCGGCGGTTGAGGCGGCGTCGACCTCGGGCACCATGTCCATCGATTCCTGCGCGTCGGCCTTCGGTTTGCGCAGGTGGTTGAGGGAGCGGTTGCGGGCGATCCGGTAGAGCCAGGGGCGGAGGTTGATCTCGCGTTCGTCGGCGAGCATCGCGCGGTAGGCGTTGACGAAGACCTCCTGCAGGACGTCTTCGGCGTCCTCGGTCGAGCCCAGCATCTGGCGGCAGAAGCCGAGCAGCCGGCCCTGGTAGCGGTCGACGATCGTCTCGAAGGCGCCGGGGTTGCCGCTGCGCGCCATCGCGATCAGCTTCTCGTCGCCCTGCAGCTTGAGCAGCGGCGAGCGGAGGGCGAGAAGGCCGCGGCGACTGGCGTGAGTTAGGGCTGATGCCTCCAAGAGCTCTCCCGGTGGTGGAAGGACGGTTCCAGAGACTAAGGACACGGTAACAGGGGTTAAGTTGCGCCTTCTATGAACTTTTAGTCCCCCTTTATGCTGGCGCGAAACCCGCAAACTGCAGGGAATCTGCCGAGAAGTGCCCGGGGCGGGACTCGAACCCGCAAGCCCCCGTGGGGGCGGCGGCTTTTAAGGCCGCTGCTTTTGCCAGTTTCGCCACCCGGGCTCGGCGATGGTACCCCCGATGCGGCCGCCCAGCCAATAGGCTGACGCCATGGCTGAGCACGGGGGAAGGCTGGTCGCGATGGCGCTGCGCTCGCGCGGGGTCGAGCACTTGTTCACGCTTTCCGGGGGCCACCTCTTCTCGATCTACGACGGCTGCAAAGAGGAGGGGATCGGCCTCGTCGACGTCCGTCACGAGCAGACCGCGGCCTTCGCCGCCGAGGGGTTCGCGAAGGCGACCCGCAACGTCGGCGTGGCGGCGCTGACCGCCGGGCCCGGGGTCACCAACGGGATCAGCGCGATCGCCGGCGCCCAGGCGAACTTCTCGCCGATCTGCGTCCTCGGCGGGCGCGCGCCGGAGATGCGCTGGGGCTCGGGCTCGCTGCAGGAGATCGACCACCTGCCCTTCGTCTCGCCGCTGGTCAAGTCGGCCGAGACGGTCAGGGACCCGGCTCGGATCGCGGCGGTTACCGCCGCCGCCCTCGACGGCGCCGCGGCGGCGCCGAGCGGGCCGACCTTCGTCGACTATCCCCTCGACGTCGTCTTCACCGAGGCCGAGGTGGACATTCCCGCCACGCCGCAGCCGGCGGCGGCCGAGCCGGCCGCCGGAGTCGAAGAGGCGGCGGCGCTGCTGGCGGGTGCCGAGCGGCCGGCGATCATGGCCGGCACCGGCCTCTACTGGGGGCGCGGCGAGGAGGAGCTGCGGGCGCTGGCCGAGGCGCTGGGGATCCCGGTCTTCCTCAACGGGCTCGGCCGCGGCTGCCTGCCTGCCGACCACGAGCTTGCCTTCAGCCGGGCTCGGGGCACTGCGCTGCAGGGCGCCGATGTGGCTCTCGTGGTCGGCGTGCCGATGGACTTCCGGCTCGGATTCGGCGGCAGCTTCGGCGAGGAGACGAAGATCGTCCGCCTCGACGTCGCCCCGAACGCGCTCGTCGCCAACCGCGCTCCCGATGTCGACCTCGTCGGCGACGTCAGCGCGACCCTGGCAGCGCTGCGCGAGGCGACCGGGGGCCCAGCCACGGACGCGGCCCTGGCTCGAGCAACTGCGGAACGTGGAGGCCGAGAAGCGGGCGGCCGAGCAGGAGGAGCTGAACGACGGGCGCTCGCCGCTGCACCCGGTCCGCGTATACAAGGAGCTCGGCGAAGTCCTCGACCGCGACGCGATCGTCGTCGGCGACGGCGGCGACTTCGTCTCCTACGCCGGACGCTTCGTGGAAACCTTCGAGCCCGGCTGCTGGATGGACCCCGGGCCCTTCGGCTGCCTGGGCGCCGGGCCGGGGCAGGCGATCGGCGCCAAGGTCGCCCATCCGGACCGGCAGGTCTGCCTGCTGCTGGGCGACGGCGCCTTCGGGTTCGCCGGTCTCGAGTTTGACACGATGTCGCGTCACGGTCTGGGTGTCGTCGGGGTGATGGGCAACAACGGGATCTGGGCGCTCGAGCACCACCCGATGAAGTTCCTCTACGGCTACTCGGTGGCCGCCGAATTGCGGCCCGGGACGCGCTACGACGAGCTCGTGGAATCGCTTGGCTGCGACGGGATCCTCGTCCGTGAGCCAGGCGAGCTGAAGCCGGCCTTGGAGCGCGCCTTCGCCTCCGGCCGCCCCACGCTCGTCAACGTCCTCACCGATCCCGAGGTCGCCTACCCGCGCAAGTCGAATCTGGCTTGAAGAGTGCAAAAACAAGAATCGGCCGTCATTTCTGACGACCGATTCAGGTCGGCCCCTCAGGACGGGCAGGGGTACGTCTTCAGGGACCTTTATTTAGGTGGGCCCAGACGGCGGGAGGCGCCATGATGCGGCAAATCGCCTAAGCCCTATATGCCGAGGTGCAAGATGGAGCAAGCCCCACCTCGTCCCCGGTTCATCCAGTATGTACCCATGAGTCCTTCACTTCTACCGGGTATGTACCGGGCTTACTGAATATCGGGTAAACGAAATAACGGTTTTTCGTACTTCTGAGGGATCACTGACCATTCTGTCCTTTTCGGACAAGACACGCTGTCCACCTAGTACGGCGAGGGGTTTTGACTTTTGGAAAGCCGCTACCTTCGCTGCGCGGCGACGATCGCCGTTCCGTAGAGGATGTCGTGCTCGGAGACGCTGATCTCCTCGAGCCCGAACGTTCGCATCGTCTCGATGAGGATGACGACGCCGGCGACGATGGTCGGTGCCCGGTCGGGATGAAGGCCGGGGATCTCGACCCGCTCTGCCAGCGGCACCGAGGCGAGGCGCGAGAGCATGCGCTGGATCGAGGGCAGGGCGAGCGTGTGTCCGTGAACGCGCGAGGGGTCGTAGGGCTCGAGCCCCAGTTCGATTGCCGCCAGGGAGGTCGGAGTGCCGGCGACGGCGATGCCGTGCCGTGCCTCGACGCCGGGGCCGACCGCCGCGTCGATCAGGCCGCGGACGTCTGCGGCGAGCTCTTCCAGCTCGAGGGCCGTCGGCGGATCGCCGGCGATGTGGCGCTCCGTGTGGCGGACGACGCCGGCCTGCAGGGAGTCGTGGAAGGAGATCTCGCTGCCGCTGCCGACGATGAGCTCGGTCGAGCCGCCGCCGATGTCGACCACCAGCGTCGGCTCGCTCGGCAGTGACTCCGAGGTGGCGCCGAGGTAGGTCAGCCGTGCCTCCTCGGAGCCGTCGAGCACCCGGGCCGAGAGGGCAAAACGCTCGCGCAGCTCGGCGATGAAGGCGCTGCCGTTGTCGGCGTCGCGGACGGCGCTGGTGGCGATCACGTCGACGCTCTCGGCCCCGAGCTCCTCGAGGATCCCGACGTAGCCACCGATCGCCGCGCAGACGTCCTCGATCGCCTCGCTGGCCAGGAGTCCCGAGAGGTCGACGCCCCGCCCGAGCCGCGTCACCGTGCTGCGCCGGTCCAGCGGCGAGACCCGCCCCTCGGCCACGTCCGCCACCAGCAGCCGCGTCGAGTTCGTCCCCACGTCGATCACCGCGACCCTCGTTCCCCCGGCAGGCATCCGGCCACTCTAGAGCCCGATCGCCCCGCGAAGCCCTCTGCGCAAACCCCAGGACACGGGCGAAAACCGCCATCACCAGCGCGCTTAGATTGCTACCATCGACAGTCCGCCGCGGGGTGGAGCAGCCAGGTAGCTCGTCGGGCTCATAACCCGAAGGTCGCAGGTTCGAATCCTGCCCCCGCTATAGGACGAAAGCCCCGCAAATGCGGGGTTTTCGCGTTTCTGGGAGCGTAGACAAAGGGGTTCAAAATGGTCCCTGGGGCAAGGTGAGGTCTGAGAGAGGTTGATTCCTGCCCTTGCGCGGGGCCTCCCATCCACCTACGTTCGCCGCCGAAAACGCAAAAGTGCCCCCGCGCTGCTTGAACAGCCGGGGGCGTGGCACAGGAAGGCAGGCTTCCCATGTATTGCTCCTATGTCCTATGTCAAGTCTCTGTGGATAGCCGGAATCCTGAGGAGATATCTATAGAGAAAGAGATCGAGAGGGATCTCGCCGCAGCGGTGTAGACGCGCCTGGCCAAATCTAAGCGGGCTCGCGGGAGTCCTCGTCGGGAACGACCGCCAGGGTCGCCTGCTCGCCGGGGACTTCGACCTCGGGGGCCGGAGCGACAGCCGCGAGATTGGCCTTGGGCTTCTTCTTGGCCTTGCGATCGGCTTCCCTGGCGGCATCTGCCTCTCCGAGCTTGCCGTGCAATTCGATGTAGAGGTCGAGGCCTTGTTGGAGCTCAGCGACCGTCGGAATCACGGTTCCATCGCCGGCTGGGCGATCATGGACCCAGGCCGAGTTCTCGCTCACGCCGCGGTCGACCATCGCGCAGATCTCCTCCGTGCAGTGGATCCGTTCCATCTTTTTGGTGTGGATCGCGTCTTCGCGCCGGGTGATGACGCCCGCGAGGATTCGGTCCTCGACAGTGCGCTCGAAGGCCTCGCGCAGCATCCGGCAGAACTCGTGGACGGGTCCGGTGTAGATGTCGGGGTCGCCGGTCTCGTACGCCTCACGCACCGCCGCGAGACTCTCGCCCAACGGACCCTTGCGCTTCGAGGACGCGAGGCCCTCCCAGGGCAGGCTCGGCCGGACGTTCCCGGCCGAGTCGCCGATGCGGACGACGTGCTGGATGCTGAGCGGGACGTCGGTGCCGGCTTGGCGCTGCAACTCGTGCGCGAAGGACATCTCGTGGGTGAAGACGATCACCTGACGGTCGGCCGCGAGGCGGGCGATCGTCCTGGCGATGTGGCGGCGGCCCTCCTGGTCGATCGAGGTGACAGGGTCGTCGAAGACGACTGGGCTGCCGCCCGGCAACACCTCCATCTCGGCCAGGAAAGCCGCCAGGGCAAGGCGCCGCTGCTCCCCCTGGCTCAGCACGGCCGTGAGCGGGGCGCCGTCGATCGTCTTGAACTTGAGCCCCATCATCGGGGCGCCAGCCTTGGTCCGCGCCTTCGGCTCGACCTCGAGCCCCCGGAAGTCAAGCGCCGCGAGCTGGCCTTCGAGCGCCGCCTGCAAGTCCGACTCGACCAGAGCGCCGGAGAACTTGGTGATCTTGCGACTGACTTCGCCGGTCCGGGTCTTCTCTTTGGCGGCCTCGATGGCGGCGACCTTCTTAAGGCCGTCGAGACGGGCGAGGATCGCGGCGGAGCGCTCGCTCAGCGCCTGGCGCCCGTCGAGCTCGGCCAGGGTGGCCTTGATCCCCTTTTGATCCTCTGGTCGCTCGAGCGCGGCGTGAGCGGCGGCATCGGCGCGGCGGTCTGCGATCCAGGCCTCGAGCTCGGCAGGCGGAGCCTCTACGCCGCTCAACCCCTCGTAATCGCCGCGGCGAAGCCGGTCAACTATCGCTTCGGCGCCCATCAGCCAGCCGGAGACCGGCTCTCCCGCCTGTCCCTCCTCGGAGCCGAGGCGCTGCAGCGCCTCGGCGTGAGTGGCTCGCAGGGCAGCCAAATCGGGAAGGTCCTCACGACGGGTTGCGACGGCAAGCTCGGCCGCGCGCAGGCGGGTGCTGATGTCGTCCCTGACGAAATCGTCGAACCCCGCTAACCGCGCGCGGGCGGCCGCGTCGAGCTCCTGCATGCAGAGCAGGCAGTGGGCTGGATCGTGGTCGGGGGGCAGCTGCTCTTCGAGGTGGAGCGCGTAGGCACGGGCTGCACTCCACAACATCTTCCAGGGGTCACTGCCGACGCCGCCGAGCGGCTCACCCTCGAAGCGGCGGGCGGCAACCGCCGCTGCATCGGCGGTCGCCCGCAACGTTTCCGCCTCCTTGGCGGCTGCGAGGACCTGCTCGCCGGAGAGCTTCGTTGCGACTGCAGCGAGTGCGGTCTGCAGACTCGCGGCCGCGCGGGCCTCTCCCTCGGCCGCGCGCCGCAACTGAGGGGCCTGCTGGGCGTCGATCTCGCCGAGCTTACGACGTAGCTGCTCGCGCTCGGCCTGCTCCTCATCGCTCAAGGTGGAGAGCTTGGCCAGGTCGGCCGGGGTATCGGTAGCGCTGAGATCGGCGAGGAAGCGGGCGGCGGCGGTATCGGCGCCGAAGGGCGCGAGGTCGATCTCCGCCGGCCGCACCAGCGCGAGACGGCGGTTGAGCTCGGCTTCCACGGCCCGCATCGCCTCGGCGAGGCGACTGAGGCTCTTGAGGCTTTCGGGGGCGTAGTCGACCTCGCTGTCGTGGGTGAGGTAGCGCTCGCCGGCCTTGGCATCGGCGACGCAGATGCGGGCCAGGAGCGCCGGCGCGACCTCGTCGAGCGCCACGGTTTCGTCTGTGCGGACGCCACCGATCTCGATCGCCATCGTGGCGCGCGGAGAGCCTGCGTCCTCGTCGGTGACGTTGCTGAGCACCGTCTCCCGGTAGAGCGTGCGGCCGGCGTGCTTGAAGACCCTCGAGTAACCGGTCTTGCCGGCACCGTTTCGCCCATAGATGACGTTCAGCCCCGCCGGGGCGAAGGGGAGAGTTTCGCCGGCGGCGATGGCATTGACGTTCTGGAGGTCGGCGAGCCGGTGAACCACCATCGGCTGGTTGGCACCATGGGCGTCGGGTAGGTCATCGCGAGTGACTACTCGAGGCCCGGCGCCCTCGACTTCCTCTCCGAGCAGGATCGAGACGACCTCCTCGATGTCCTTCTGGTCGAGCTCGGGGGTAGCGGCGGCACGTAGGAATAACTCCTGTTGCCACGCCTCGCGGCCTTTGACCCACTGGAATATCTCGTCCTGGATCGACAAGCGCTCAGGCGATTTGCCGCAATTTGTCTGGAGTGCCCAAAGTTCGCGGGACCATACTGAACTCTGCCATTAGACCGGTGCAACGAGCGCTCGGAAGGAAAACGCGCGACTGTTTGATGGAGTGAGGTCGTTTTGGGCCCTGCCCAACAGGGCTGACCGCAGTCGTCGCTACGATCGAAAGCAGCGGAAAACCGGAGTTTCGAAGGAAGGCTCTGATCAAGACTCACGCGAGACAGAAGACGCAGCTCGGGGCAGACGATCCCCGGCTCGCCCGCGCGATCTTCACGCTGCGCGAGACGGCTGGCTATCTCGACGTCCCGAAGTCGAACATCCAGCGCTGGGCGCGACCGCCGGAAGCCAAGCATCCGCTGATCACCTGCTTTCCGCCACACGGCCGGGAGGCGACGGTGCCCTTCATCGGCTTTGCCGAGGCCTTCGTGCTGTCGAGCTTCAGGCGAGCCGGGGTGCCGTTGCAGCGGATTCGACCCGCCGTAGAGGTCTTGGAAAAGGAGATCGGCGTCGATCATGCACTGGCCTCCAAGCGCCTATACACCGACGGGGCCGAGGTTCTCTTCGACTACGCGAACAAGCGTGGCGAGCGCGAGGTGATGGATCTGGTTGTCGTCCGTACCCAGCAACGCCAATTCTCCGGGGTTGTGAATGACTATCTGAAGCGCATCCATTACGGAGGCGACGGCTGGGCGGACTCCGTGCGACTGCCGACTTACGGCAACGCGAAAGTGGTCGTCGACCCGAGGGTCGCATTTGGCCTCCCGATCGTCGCCCACGGCGGCGCTCGCGTAGAGGATCTCGTCGACCGCTTCCAAGCTGGCGACTCCGTCGCCGAGATCGCAACGGACTTCAGTGTCCCTCCCGATGAGGTCGAGGACGTGATTCGGCTCGCGACCCGGACGGCAGCCTGAGCCGTGGGCCGAGGACGCCGCGCCCTATAGCTCGCGGCGATGTCTCGTCCGAAAGAGAAGCCGGCCGAGTTCTTCGTTGATCGCAGCCTTGGCAAGAGCATCGTCGAGGGCCTTCGCGACGCCGGGCTCACGGTCCATTCGATGGCCGACATCTACGGCGAGAAGCGCGCCCAGCTTCTCGCTGACGAGGCTTGGCTGCGAGATGCCGGCAAGAACGACTGGATCGTCCTCACCAAGGACGACGCGATCCGCCGCCGCCCCGCCGAGCGCGACGCTCTCACCGAGGCCGCCGTTCGCGTCTTCTGTCTGACCAACCGCAACCTGCGTGGTGCAGAGCAGACCAAGCGATTCGTTTCAAACCGCCATCGAATCCTCCGCCAGGCCCGCAAGTCAGGCCCGTATATCTACGGCGTCTATGCGGAGGGCCTCAGGCGTCTCTGGCCTTAATTCCACTAGCGATCCGATTGACTCAGTCCCTTTGACCGCCCGATGAGGTGGCTCGCAGCCAGCCGGAGGCCAAACTCGTAGACCAAGCGATACCTTTACGGCACCGTACACAGACCAGTTTCAACTGGCAGGGAGGGATCAGCTATGTCACGACAGGTGACCTGCATCAACAAGCGCGGCGACCACTACGACCCCCACGAACGGATTAGCCATATTGGCGGCAGCGGCTGGAAAGTCACCCAGGCCGAAGGCATCGCCAACGTCAAGGCTGACCCGACCGCCTATTACGTTTCCTCTGCCGCCGGCAGCGTCTACCTGATCGTCCGCCAGCACAACGGCAACGACTACCTGACCACTGAAGCCGACGGCTCGACTCAGAACAACCTCCTCTCCCTGCCCGAGTGCTAGCTCCGCCCACCTGTCCTGGACGCTGAGAGTTGGCACGCAAGCCTCGACGCGAAAAGCTCACCGTTTCCCTGCTGAAAGAAGAGTTGGGGCGCGACGACGCATGGCGTGACCGGGATGCCTTGACCGGCTACCGGGTCCCCGGAATCGACAAACGCCGCCACAGCCTCTTTGCAGCCTCAAAGCCACCGCACCCGCCGCCTTGGGCGAAATACCTCTCCCCCCATGTCAGCGGCGATCTCGCTGGGCTAAACACCTCATCCGCCGCCGCGGTCCTTCTCCTCGAAGCCGCCGGGCGGATCTTCGCCATTACTTTCGGCGGCGGCCGTCACCTCATCGAACCCGATTCCTACGTGCAGGACTTCGGCCTCAAGGTCGTCCTCAACACGGTCGCCCCAGATCAGCTGAAGAGTGTCGATGCGAAAACGATCGACGACACTACCGTCCACTCACGCCTCGACCTCAGCCATGAGTCCTCTTTTGGTGCCTTCGGCCTCGATGTGAGCCGCGACCTGCTCCGAGCGGTGACCGGCAAGCCAAAAGACGAGACCCTGGCCCACCGCTTGACCGGCGCCGACTCGCTTGGAATCCACACCCGTGACCAAGTGCCGGACTTGCCGACTCTCTGCGAGCGCCTGCTCGGCGCCTACGAAGATGACGCCTACAAGGAGAACTTCGACTTCATCGATCATTTGCGCCCGGTCAAGAGCAAGGCGCGCAAGGAAGAATTGAATGAGCTGCTGGTCGAGGCACTCGAAGATCGCGAGATCGACGACATCCACTTGGCGGCGCCCGAAACGCTCGATTGGCAGGGCATCGACGGTTTCCGCTTCAATCGCAGCGATCCAGAGGCCGAGCTCGATGCCGACCCGCGCATCTCGGCATACCTCGACGCCCGCGAGGACGAGGAGATCGACCTGCAGCTGCTCAAGGATGACCGCCTGATTGCGATTCGCGCCTCTGATGGCGCACCGGCAAATGACTGGCCGATTCGCAGCTGCCTCGTTTACCAAGTTGAGCTCGAGGATGGCCTCTATGTTCTCTCGACCGGGGACTGGTTCCGGGTCGAGAACGACTACCGCAAGCGAGTCGAAGCTGAAGTCGAAAAGCTACCCCGCTTCGAGGGCCTGCCCGATGCCGACGCTGGCACTGATGAGGACGATTACAACCTCAAGGCTGCGAAGGCCATCGGCGGTCTCTGCTTGGACAAGAAGTTCATTTTCGAGCGGGGGCACGACAAGATGGAGGTCTGCGATGTCCTCACTGCCGATGGCGGCCTGATCCACGTCAAGCAACGTGGCAGCTCTTCGACCCTCAGCCATCTCTTCACTCAAGGTGTCAACAGCGCCGAGCGCCTACTGCTCGACGACGAGTTCCGCGACAAGGCCCGCAAGGTTGTTAGAAAAGCCGACATCAGCTGGGTAGGTAAGTTGCCGGCTACCGGCGCGGACGCCCGCGACCACGAGATCACGTTCGCCGTGATCACCCGCAGCGACCGCAAGACGCCGCTCACTCTGCCCTTCTTCAGCGTCATCGGCCTCAGGGCCGCCGCCGAGCGTCTTCGAGCCTTTGGCTTCGCCGTCTCAGTCGCCGAGGTTCACGAGAGCTAGGGCCTATCCGTGGCGCGTCGATCGCTCAGCTAATGGCCTACTGGCTGAAGATCGGTTACTTCACCGACTCCCAGGAACATGGATGAGCCGAGCGATGGCTTCACAGCGGGCCGGGTGTATCGAGCGACTTCGCTGGGGCAACAAATGGGGCAACATGCCCCACAGATTCCAGCCGATCTCCACGTAGTTTGATCTCGCGAATTTCGGCTTGAAACCTAGCCCCACGTAGTCCAGCCGAGTGCAAGGTTCGGGCTCATAATCGGACCGTCCTTGTGGGAAACCGAGGGTCGCTAACGCCTCCGGGGCGGAGTGATTGCCTGCTCGCCAAGAAAGGGAGGATCGCCAGTTGTAGCGAACCTCTTTTCGGAATTACTCCCGAGCCAACTCCAGGGTTACAACCGCCAACCTTACGGGCAGGATACGACCGTATCGGAGGCATCCGTTTCGCACGAGTCACTGCCTAGGGGCGGGTTTGGAGAGCCTCCTTCGACATAATCCGCGCCTTCCGCATTTCCAGTCGATCCGGCCTGCATTACGTCAACACCTGCTCGACCTTGCAGAGAATCGTTGCCGAGACGGCCCAAGATCCCGTTAGGGCTACCGTTCCCTATTAGAACATCGGCCTGGTTGGACCCCTCGAGGTCATCAATTTCGCTCAACCAGGCCATGCTTCCGAAGGTGCACGTTGGCCCACCGCTATAGAAGTTGCCGGCCCAATGCGATTCGAGACTGGCTGCTACCGCGGTCGTAGCCGGGAGCTTTGCCCAAGAGGCGCTGTTCTTGCCAGCCCCGTCTCCAGCTTCCGTCGTAGCGCCATACAGGCCGTCGCCGTCACAGACCGTATTGGAGATCAGCAGGTCGTTTCCTTCGCCGCCTTGCAAGGTGTCCGCACCCGCGTTATTGACGAGGACATCATCCCAGTTGGCCCCATACATCCAGTCATTCCCTGAGCTGTCGCCGTCGATGAGCACGTCTTCCGTGCTCTGGCTACCCCAGAGAACGTCCGACCCCGTCCCACCGGTCAGGACGGTAGACGTGTATTCGCCGATGCCGCCTCCGTAGATGTTGAGGCCGTCATCCCACGGAAGACCGGACATTTGGATCGAATCGACAAGGGCGCCGGCTGGAACCTGGCAATTCACGACGTTGGTGTAGTAGGTGCAGCCCGGCGTTTGCGCACCGGAGCTGGTGTCGAATTCAGCCGAGGATCCTTCGAGTTCAAATGAAACATAGAAGTGGCTGGTGAAGCTGTCCCACCAATAGACGCCATGGACGCTGTCGTGCCCATTGCTGCCGACTGCATAGACCTGAACGGAGCGGACCTGAGGGGAGATCGTGTTCTGCATCAATCCCACGCTGATCTTTTCTGAATTGCGGACATGCACTTCTGCCGCTTCGCCCTCGCATTCCGACTTGGACTCGGAGATGCAGTTGTCGGTGCCCCCGAGTCCGAATGCAGTATCCGAGCCGCCACCGCCTTCGATGTAGTCGCCATCGGCGCCTCCGACAATCACATCGGCCCCTTCTGACCCGTAGATGGCGTCGGCGCCGCCGCCACCATCAATGCGGTTTGCTGAGGCATTGCCGATGATGACGTCGGCGAAGGGCGAGCCGATTACGTTCTCGAACTCCCAGCTCGTAACTTGGTCGTAGCCCCCGCCGTAGGCCGCTTCTCCGTTGCACGCCTCATAGCCGCCTTCACCGCTACACGGGCTCGCGTCCAGGCGGACATAGACGCCTCGCTCCGCCCATTCGGCTGGGAAGCCGCCAACTTCAAAGGGCAGAGCGCCGACGAAGCCCGGCGCCGTTGCGGTCGAGTAGCTCAGAGTGTCCGTATCGCCACTTGGCCCGGTGTCTTCGATCGTATCGCCGGAGCCATCGCCGCGGACCATGTCGTTTCCATCGCCGCCGTCGAGGTAGTCAGTGCCGTAGCCCCCCTCCAAGATGTCCCAGCCATTCTCGCCGTAAAGGTAGTCGTCGCCCGGACCTCCTGACAGGAGGTCGTTGCTGTTTTCCCCATGGAGCGTTGCGTCACCCCAAAGCGTGTCGTTGCCGCGCTGCCCGTAGATCCAGTCTTCACTGGGTCCACCAACAAGGACTTGGTTTCCAGTTCCGCCATATTGGACCGTGCTGGCCGTTGCTCGGTTGCTGTGCTTCGACGCGCTCGCCCTAGCGGCCTTCGTCGCAGCGACGCGGTAGACCGGCGAGCCCTTGTCAACGAACCCATGCGCTTCAAGACTGTCGATGGTCCGATTGGAGTTCAGCAACTCGCCATAAATGTGGTCTTCGCCGGACCCTCCGTTGACTTCAGACACATCGCCGTTGACGAAGATGACGTCGTCACCGGCCCCGCCGATGACCGTTTCGACTTCTTTAGATGAGACAACGATGAGGTCGGAGCAGTCCGTTCCAACTATCGTCTCGGTTGCAGCATTCAACTTGGGACCAACTTCACAGGAGGGTGCCGCGTGACTGGCCGCGGGCAGCGAGAGCCCGAGCGTCCACAGGCTCAGGGTGGCAGCGGCAACAATCGCGAAGGCTGATCGCCTGCGCCCCAGTGGCGGGGTGCCTCTCATTTCAGTCCTCAAGGTCGGCATCGGGCCTGCTGTCGGGTTGCGGTCCAAGTCATCGATTAGCTATTTAAAGGCCTACAGGAGTGGAAGGCCGGCTGTCAATCGATATAGGTCGTTAGCGGACGATTAATCGATTTTCCTTAAGCTAATGAACTGGAGTGTTTGTGATTACTCCCCATCTGCCGGCCCGTTGCTGCTCCCGCAGCGCGATGAAGATTCAGACGGGTCGGCGGACAAGGACGACGACCGATTCATGATCGTTGGTTGGGTCGTGTACGGCTGCCGCTGGGGCAAAAATGGGGCAAGAAGCCCCACAGATTCCAGCCGATCTCCACGTAGTTCGATCTCCCGAGATCCGCTTGAAACCTAGCTCCACGTAGCCCAGCCGACCTACAAGTTCGGGCCCATAACCCGAAGGTCGCAGGTTCGAATCCTGCCCGCTATAGGAAGAGGCTCCGGACAGGAGTGTGGCCAACTTCCTTCTGGGCACTCCTGAGAGGATTGGGGCATGCACCCGATGGCGCCTGTCGAGCTTGGCGGCAAGCTTGTCTCCATCGAGCCTCTGCGCCTCGACCATGCTGCTGGGCTTCTTGCTGCTGCCGATGGGGATGAGGTCTTTGCCTGGCTCCCCTATCCGCGCCCTGCGGACATCGTTCAGGCTGAGGCGTGGATCAGGGATGCTCTGGCGGACCGGGCTGCCGATCGACGATTCCCATTCGCAGTCCTGAATGCTGCGGAGGGTTCGGTGATCGGCTCGACTTCCTTTTGGGACTTCGACGCGCACAACGCCCATGTTGAAATCGGCTCGACCTGGCTCAGCCGCTCCGCCTGGGGGACGAGCCGGAACGCGGAGGCGAAGCTATTGCTGATGGCGCACGCGTTCGAGACCCTTGAGCTCGAGCGTGTGGCCTTCCGCACGGACATCCGAAATGAGCGCTCGCGGAGGGCAATCGAGCGGCTTGGCGCGAGCAAGGAGGGCGTGCACCGCCACGAGATGCGACGACGCGACGGTAGCTGGCGCGACAGCGTTCACTATTCCATCCTCCGCTCTGAGTGGCCTCACGCCAAGGATCGCCTGGGCGACCGGATCGCAGCGGCCTCGGCGGTATGAGGCGTGCGCATCGCCGAGGCCCGTTAGATCCGTGACCGCTCGTCGCTTTCAATGACAGGGGGCTGCGCCCGGTGGGCTACCGCACGGTAGGGGCCTTCGTCGGCTCGACGCGGTTCACTATGTCCTCGTGATCTCCTATTCCATGAGCCTGTCGGTCGATGGCTACGTTGCCGGACCGGACGGAAGCTTCGACTGGGCGGTGCCCAGCGAGGAACTGCATCGGTTCCACAACGAGCGGGTCGCCGCGGTCGACGCCCAGCTGCTCGGCCGGCGTCTCTACGAGACGATGCTCGTGTGGGACACCGAGGAGTTCTCCGACCCGGTGATGGCGGAGTTCGCCGAGATCTGGCGCCCGCTCGAGAAGATCGTGTTCTCGACCACGCTGACGAGCGTCGAGGGCAGCAACCGCCTGGCCACGGGATCGCTCGAGGAGGAGATCGCCGCGCTCGGGGATCGGAGTATCGCGGTCGGCGGCGCCGGCCTTGCGGCGGAATGCATGCGGCGTGGGCTGATCGACGAGTTCGAGCTGTTCGTCATCCCGATCGTGGTCGGTGGCGGTACGCCGTACTTCCCGCCGGACGTGCACATCGACCTCGAACTGGTCGAGACCCGCACGTTCGGTGCGACCGTGTACCTGCACTACCGCCGGCGCGGATAGAGGTCATCCAGCTGCAGTACGCGCGGGCCGCGTCGCCTTGCTGCCCGGTCACCCTCGGGCCCGCCGTACACTGGCAGGGACGTCCATGCGTCGTCGGGGAAAAACCGCGGTGGTGATCGTGATCGCTTTGCTTGCGGCGGTCATCGCCCCCACGGGTGCGGCTGGGGAAGGGTCGACCGCCGTGATCAACGGCGATGAAGCCGGGGCCGGGACGTTTCCCTTTCTGGCTTTCATCTCCTACAGCGACAGCGTCGACAATCGGGCCTGCACCGGTTCGGTGATCGCCGCCAATGTGGTTCTGACCGCCGCTCACTGCGTGCTCAGGGACGACTACCAAACCGCCGTCGATCCGGCTCACTTCAGAGTGGTGACCGGCAATGTCCACTACCTGGCGGAACCGCGCACGGTCTCCACCGTCACCAGCTTCGCCGTCGCGCCGAATTTCCGGGTCGAACCGCCGTTCCCGGCCCCGGTGGCCGGCGACGCAGCGGCCCTCGTCCTCGCTCGGCCGATTTCGTCCCCGCCGGTGCGGCTGGCGACCTCGAAGGTCTGGAGCGCCGGGACGCCGGTCGCCTTTGTGGGATGGGGGGAAAGCGGCATCCCCGACGCGGGCGATGTGCTCCGGACCGGCAGCGGCAGTGTCCAGAGCGACAGCTACTGCATCGCGCATTTCGGTCAGCACGACCCGTCGCAGCAGATCTGCGCCCAGGACACGCTCGAACACCGCTACACGACCTGCCACGGCGACTCCGGCGGCCCGCTCTTGATGACCGCTCCAGGGACGATGGACGAACCGCTGCAGATCGGCATCGCCTCCTTCGGCACCGCGGTCTGCTCGCCGGAAGCACCGTCGTTCTTCGCCCGGGCGGACATCCTCGCTTCCTGGGCGGCGGCGATCATCGCCGCGAATCCACCCGCCTCCCCACCCACCCCGCCCGCGCCGCCGCCCCCGGCTGACTCGACCTCCCGCCAAGGACGGCCGCGAATCACCGCCGGCGTGGCCCGCGCCAAGGCGACGGCGGCGTTGCGCCGCCATCTCGGCGCCCGGTTCGCGGGGAGGCGCGACTACGAGATCGCCTGCGACGAGATCAACGTCCACAAGCAGGAGTGCCGGGTCCACTGGAAAACGGTCGGCAGCCGCTATCGCGGCACGGTCACCGTCTTCGGCGTCTTCGTCGCCGGCAAGATCGTCTGGCGGACGCCGTACTCGGTCACTGCGGTCACCTGCGCTCCGAAGAAAGCGCTGCGCGGCCGAGCCGTCTGTCAGACGCGCACCTTCCGCGGTTGAGGGCTGCCGGCCCACCCGACCGAATCGCTCGCCCCCGGTGACTGTCACCAGCAGCGTGACGGGGAGGCGTCAGCTCGACGGTGGGGAGGCAGCTAAGTGGCGGACGTCGGGCACGCTGAGGAGCGCGAGGGTGAGAAGGACGGCGAGCCCGAAGGCCAGCCACAGCGAGACGCTGACCCCGATGACCGTCGCGATCGGGCCCCAGACTGCGAGTCCCAAGGGGTAGAAGGCGAGCGAGCCGAACCAGTCGTAGGAGCTGACCCGGGACAGCGACTCGCCGGGGACGTGGCGCTGGAGCGTCGACTCCCAGAGGGTGATCGCGAGGGCCATTCCGGCGCCGGACAGGGCCGCGCCGCAGGCGATCAGCGGCACCGAGGTGGCCGCGGCCATGAAGGCCAACGGCAGCGCGAAGAGCCCATCGGCGAGGGCGGCGAGCAGCAGCGGCCGGTGCGGTTCGACCCGCGTCGCGAGCAGGCTGCCGGCGAGGGCGCCGACCCCTACCGCCGCGAGGATCGTGCCCCACGCGGCCGCGCCGCCGAGGTCTCGGTCGGCGACGACCGGCCCGAGCACGCCCCACGCGCCCCAGAGCAGGTTGACGAGCGCGAAGTAGGCGACGAAGGTCCACACCCACCTGCGTGACCGAAAGGCGACCCAGCCCTCACGCAGGTCGGCGAGGAAGGAGCTTCGTTGCGCCGAGGCCCGCGGCGGTACGCGCAGCGTTGCCAGGCAGGCGGCGCTGACCGCGAACGTCCCGGCGTCGATCGCGATCGCCCAGCCGGCGCCGGCGGCGGCGACCAACACACCGCCAAGGGCCGGGCCGAGGATTTCGCCCGTCGAGACGGCGCTTGCGCGCAGGCCGTTCGCCGGCTGCAGCTGCTCAGCGAGGACGAGCTCGGGCAGCAGGCCGGTCGACGCCGGGCTGAAGAACCCGGTGGCCGCGCCGGTCACCCCGGCCGCCAGCGCGAGCATCCACACCTCCGCCGCCCCCGCTATGAGGAGGGCTGCCATCGCCCCCTGGCTCGCGACCCGCGCCAGGTCCGCGACCACCATTACGGCGCGGCGTGGGGCCCGGTCGGCGACCACGCCGCCCGCCAGCACGGTCGCCACCAGGGGGAACGCCCCCGCGGCCAGCACGAGCCCGACGTCTGAGGTCGAACCGCCCGTCTCCAGCACCGCGAAGGCGAGCGCGACGAGGGCCATGCGGTCGCCCAGGGCGGACACTGCCTGCCCGCTGAACAGCAGCCGGAACTCGCGCGTGCGGAGTACGTCGAAGCTTTCGGGCAGGCGCGCCGAGGAGGAATTCGTCTCGCGCCCCATCGCGGGCAAGCGTAGCCCGACCCGGCCGCGCGGCTAGCCGGCCCGGACGCGGGCGGCCTGGCGGACCAGGTGGTCGCGCTCGGCGACGTCGGTGGCCCGGCGGGCGGCCTCGGCGTAGGCCTCCGCGGCGGCGGGGAGGTCTCCGTTCAGCTCATGGAGGTGGCCGCGGACCGCGTGCCAGCGGTGGCGGTCGGCGAGCAGCTCCCGCAGTTGCCCGGTCTCCCGCAGCCCGGATTCGGCGCCGAGGACGTGGCCGACTGCGACGGCGCGGCCGAGGACGGCGGCGGGGTCCTGGCGCGCCGGGTCGTCGGTGAGGGCGACGAGGTCGTCGTACCAGGAGAGGATCTGCGGCCAATCGGTCTCTTCCGGGCTCGCTGCGTCGTCGTGCAGGGCGGCGATCGCCGCCTGGAGTTGGTAGCGGCCCGGCGGCCGTGCCTCGGTCTGCAGCGCCAGCGCCGACTGCAGGACCCGCACGCCTTCGGCGATCTCGCGAGTGTCCCAGAGGGCGCGATCCTGCCGGTCGAGGGTGACGATCCGGCCCTCCGAGTCGAGTCGCGCCGGTAGCCGGGCGTGGTTGAGCAGCATCAACGCCAGTAGCCCGCGCGCCTCCGGCTCCTCGGTGGCAAGCGTGAGTTGGCGGGCGAGTCGGATCGCCTCGCCGGCCAGGTCCACCCGGCCGGCGTGCCCGGCCGTATAGACGAGGTAGAGGACGCGCAGCACGACGGCGAGGTCACCGGGGTGGTCCAGGGGGCGCCCCCGCAGGGTCCGCTTGGCGCGGCTGATCCGCTGCGCCATCGTCGCCTCCGGCACGTAGAAGGCGTCGGCTATCTCCCGGGTGGTGAGGCCGCCGACGGCGCGCAGGGTCAGCGCCACCTGGGAGGACGGCGAGAGGTCCGGGTGGCAGCAGCAGAAGAGCAGGAAGAGGGTGTCGTCGCCCTCTTCGGTGGCGGCTGGGGCCGGTTCGGCGTAGGTCACCTCCTCGCGCCGGTGGCGGGCCACCTCGCTGCGGCGGGCGTCGACGAGCCGCCGGGTCGCGACCGTCGCCAGCCAGGCGTGGGGGTCGCGCGGCGGGTGCTCGGGCCACACCCGCAGTGCCTCGAGCAGTGCCTCCTGTAGCGCGTCCTCGGCGGCATCGAAGTCCTCGCCCCGGCGGACCAGGCTCGCGAGCACGTGGGGGACGAGGGCGCGCAGCTCACCCTCGTCCCACCCCGACACCGGCCCGCCGACCACCAGCGGTCAGTCCTCGGAGGACGATTTCGACATCACCTCGCGGACGTCGATCCACTCGTGTAGCGGTCCGCCGCCGGGGCCGGGCTCGGAGGAGATGTGCGCGGCGATCTCGATCGCGCGCTCGCGCGAGTCGACGTCGACCATGTACCAGCCCGCGACCAGGTCGCTGGTCTCGGGCAGCGGCCCGTCGGTGGTGACCGGCGCGGCGTCCGGCCCGCCGTAGCGGACCCAGGTCTGCGCCTGCGTCAGCGCCTGGCCGTCGACGTACTCGCCGGTCTCCTGCAGCTTTGCCCTTACCTCCCGCAGGAAGGCCATGTGCGCCTCGACGTCCTCGGGCGCCCACTGGTCCAGCGGCGGGAAGGGATGGTGCGGCTCCGGGCCGCCGCTGTAGTGCTTGAGGAGCAGGTACTTCGGCATGGTGGTCACTCTCCTTGTCTCGTGGGGCCCCTGTTGTGGCCCCTTGCCTGTGAGCGGAGCCGGCCGAAGTTTTTCGACAGACGCAGCGCTAGTCGGTCCACCAGTCGCGCTTGCCCTCGACGTCGTCGCGCGGGTCCTGACCGAGGTTGGGTGCGCCGATGACGAAGATCTCCAGGCCCTCCGGGCCGGCCTCGTAGCCCCTCCACACGCCGGGCGGGACGCGCACCGCGTCCCATTCGGTCAGCTCGACGATCTCGTCGTCGAGCTTCATCCGCCCGCTCCCGCGCAGGACCACGTACAGCTCCTCCTGCGTCCTGTGCGTGTGGCCATACGGAAAGCGACAGTCGGGCGGGATGCGCTGGTAGCCGAGGCCGCACTGCTCGAGCTCGAGGGCCTTGGTCGCCAGGCGGAACTCCAGGTCCGGCGGGCCGTCGAAGTTGGACCCGACGTCCTCCAGGTCCTTGAGGTTCCTGAGCGTGAACGGCACGGCCCGATCCTACGGCACCCCCTGGGGCCGCGATCCGCACAGATCAGAGGGGGGTGACAGCCGGAGCGCCTGGACCATCGCCGCCGCAGCGTCGACGGTCGCGCCGAGCAGGGCAAGGTCGCGGAGCAGGGTCAGTTCCGGGGATTTGAACGTGGCCGTCGAAAGGGCGGTGGCGCCGACCACGATCCAGGCCGGGCGGCGGAGGCGGGGGGAGCCGGCGCTGAGGACGACGGCCGCCAGGCCGAGCAGCCAGACCATGTACTGGGTGCTCAGGACAGGGCTGGTGAGGACGACGAGGAGGACGAGGGTGAAGATGAAGTCGCGGCTCACCGCGGCCTCGGCCAGGTCCTCGCGGCCGGCTCGGATCGCCCGCCCCCGTTGCCGCCACCAGAGCGCCGCGGCCGCCAGGGCGACGATGGTCAGCCACCGGAGCAGGGTCGCGACGGTGTCGGCGGTCGGGGTGGCGACCTCCCAGGCGCCGAAGCGGATCTCCCGGGGGTAGGGGTCGCCGCTGACGATCTGTTCCAGCTGCCAGGGGATCGTGGCGACCGCTTCCTCCTGCAGACCGCGGTCCCCGCCGTGCGAGAGGAACTCGGCGGGGTTGCCGAAGGCGATTGCCGAGACCGCGAACACCAGCGCGATCGCCGCCACGGCGGCGAGGACGGCCCTGAGCAGGCGCCGCCGGTCCCACTCGCCGAACAGGACCAGGATCGGCCAGAGCTTGATCGCCGCTCCCACCCCCGCCAGCACGCCGAACCACCGCGGGCGACGGTGGATGACGAGAAGGGCACCGATCGCGATCACGGTGGGAACCAGGTCGAAGCGCAGGACGGCGAAGGTCCCGAGCAGCGGCATCCCGAGCAGCCAGACCCAGACGCCGGTGTCGTTGCCCGAGCGGCGGGCGAGTCGCGCCAGCAGCACCAGGCCCACGAGGTCGACCAGCAGCATCAGGCCGACGAACGCCTCGCCGTAGCCGGCGGGGACCAGCCGGGGGATCAGCATCAGCAGGCCGGCGCCGGGCGGG
This sequence comes from uncultured Actinomycetes bacterium, assembly GCA_963812845.1. Taxonomy (GTDB): domain Bacteria; phylum Actinomycetota; class Thermoleophilia; order Solirubrobacterales; family 70-9; genus VAYN01. Next base: position 853,132 of record CAWEWQ010000001.1, read on the forward strand.
TACTGCCACGCCTCGCCGCCCGGAAAGGCGCCTTCGGAGGCGAGGGTGTGCGACCAGGTCTCGTAGTGGCTGACGTCCTGGAAGTGCGGGTGCGGGGTCGCCCAGAACCCGACCTCGGCGACGATCAGGGCCCGGGTCAGCAGCCATACGGCGAGCCAGATCCAGGTCTTTCGACTGGTCATCCGCGGCATCTCATCAGCTCGCCGCCCGCCGCGGCGGCCCCGCCCGCGGTCAGGACGCCGGCAGGTAAGTGATGAGGACTACTCCGGAATCGAACCGCTTGACGTCCTCGAGCTGCATCCGCACGGTTCCCCGGTCGCCGAGGACGTGGAGGTTGCCGCCGCCCCAGACGAGCGGGTTGAGGTAGATCTCGAAGACGTCGACCAGGCCCTTCTCGGCGAGGGCGTAGGCGAATTCGCCGCTGCCGTGCATGAAGAGGTCGCCGTCGACCTCGTCCTTCAGCCTCGGGATCGAGTCCTCGAGGTCGCCCTTGAGCAGGGTCGCGTTCCACTCGAGCGCGCCGGACAGGGTCTGGGATCCGACGTACTTCGGGATCGCGTTGACCATGTCCGCCCATTTGCCCGTTTTGCTCGGCCAGTATGCCGCCAGGCCCTCGTAGGTCTTGCGGCCCAGGACCATCCCGCCGGACCTCGCCTGGCGCTCGAATGAGTCCTGCCCGTGGTCTCCGTCCGGCTGCACCCACTCGCCGACCGGGTCGATCACGCCGTCGATGGTGGCCTGCGCCGTCGCTATCAGTCTGCCCACGTTGTTTCTCCTTCGCTCGCTGTTCAGGACCTGTCGTCTAGGTTGATGATGCCGACCGAACCAAGGAGCCGAGATGTCCGACAAGTCCTTCGCCGACGCCCTCAACGAGCAGATCGCCAACGAGTTCGCCGCCTCGCAGCAGTACGTGGCGGCCGCCGTCTACTACGACGCCGAGACCCTGCCCCGCCTCGCCGCCTTCTTCTACCGGCAGGCGCTGGAGGAGCGCGAGCACGCGATGATGATGATCCGGTACCTGCTCGACGTCGGCGAGCCGGTGCGGATCCCGGACGTCAACGCCCAGCAGACCACCTTCGCCACCGGCAGCGACCCCGTGCGCATGGCCCTCGAGCAGGAGCGCCGCGTCAGCAGCGAGATCTTCGCCCTCTTCGAGCTCGCCCGCGAGTTGAAGGACTACCGCGCCGAGCAGTTCCTGCAGTGGTTCGTCAAGGAGCAGGTCGAGGAGGTCGCGCTGATGGGGGATCTGCTCAACGTGGTCGAGCGCTCGAGCGAGAACCTGCTGCTGGCCGAGGACTACATCGCCCGCGAGAAACTGGGCGAAGGCGGCGCCGACGCGACCGCTCCGCCGGCGGCGGGAGAGTGATCCCTCGAAGTTGAGGGAAGCAGCAGCGCCGAGAAGCAGACCATCGCGCAGCGCGGTGACCTGGAGCGTTATCCCCAGCGGGCTGGGGGAGAGGGGATCGCCGAAGACGAGGATCCCGGCGACGATCTGGATCGCGTTGCCGACGATTCCCATCAACCCGATCGTCTCGATCGCGCCGCCGCGCTGAAGGGCGGCGACGACCGTGTACTGGGCGAGCGCGCCGCAGCCGAGGGTGAGGACGAGAAGCGAGGCGATCAGCGGCCAGCCGCCGCTGCCGGCGGTGAGGGCCTTGATCGCGATCCCCGTCAGCGCGAAGAGCAGCCCGGCAAGGACCGCGAGCAGCACGCCGCGTCGCGCCGCGAGGCGCTCGGCGCGGTGGCCGAGCGCGATCCCGGCCGCGAGCAGGACCAGGCCACCCTCGAAGCTGACGATCGCCGCCGAGGGAAAAGCTGGAGTCGGCAGCCGTGCAGGTTCGGCAGGGTGGCCGCCAGCAGCGCCAGGCCGGCGCCGCCGAGGAAGAGCGCCAGCCACTGCCGCCGCTCGACCCGGTCGCCGAAGAGGCGTTGCGAGAGCACCGCCAGGGTCACCGCGCCGCCGGCGAGCACGGCTTGCACGACGGAGAGCGGGGCCAGCGAGAGCGCGGCGACGTGGACCATCCAGGCGACGGCGGCGAGGCCCCAGCCGGCGGCGAACCAGGGTGAGGCGGCGAGAGTGCGGAGACCGGCCATCGGCCGGCCGATGGAGACCGGCTGCGCGTGCTGGCAGCCGCGGTGCTTGAGGAGCGAGGCGAGGTTCGTCATCAGCGCGACAGCTGCAGCGAGGCCGATCCCGATCTCCACGGTCCAGGCTCCGTCAGCAGTTGTCGCGGACCGCCGCGGACCGCGACCGCCGGTCGAGGTGCGGCAGGCCTGCGCGATGGCCCGGTTGGGTGCGTCGGGGCGGCGGTCGATCTCGAACTCGATCAGCGCCGTGCGCCGGATCCGGACCAGCTCCTCGCGGGAGCTGTCGGCGGCGGCCGACTCGGTCGCCCTGTCCGCTGCCAGGGCGCGGCTGCAGGTGAGGCAGAAGATCTCGCTCCCCGAGCCGGGTCCAGGTGGTCGGGCATGGCTACGTCGGCGCGCCGTCGATCCGTCCGACCGAGACGCCACAGCGAGCGCAGCTCCACCGACGGCGTCGGCCGCCGGCGCGCTCATGCCGGTGCCCCGGTACTGCGGCGCTTGTTGCGACGGCGACGGCGGCGTCGGGGCTGGTCGTCCCGCGGACGCGGGGTGCGCCCGGTCGCCGGGGTGGCCAGTTCGCTTTCGAGGCCCAGGGTGGCGCTGATCCGGCGCATCTCCTCGGCCTGATCGGCGAGGACGAAGCTGATCCCGGTCCCGGTGCGGCCGGCGCGACCGGTGCGGCCGACCCGGTGCACGTAGGACTCGCGGTCGTCGGGGGCGTCGTAGTTGATCACCCGTTCGACGTCGGGGATGTCGATGCCGCGGGCGGCGACGTCGGTCGCGACCAGGGTCATCACCTCGCCGCGCTCGAAGCGGGCCAGGGCCCGTTCGCGCTGGCCCTGGCTTTTGTCGCCGTGCATCGCGACGGCGTCGACCTGGCGACTCGCGCAGCCGCTTGACCAGCCGGTCGGCACCGCGCTTGGTGCGGACGAAGACGAGCGAGCGACCGGCGCCCTCCTCGGCAGACGTGGGCGACGAGGTGGTCGAGCTTGGCGCCCTGCGAGTCGACCGGCAGGAAGTGGTGCTCGATCGTTCGGCCTCCTCGTGCTCGGGCTCGGCGTGGGTGTGGGAGCGGGCGTCGCGGGTGTAGGCGGCGGCGACCTTGCCGGCGGCGCCCTCCAGCGTCGCCGAGAAGAACAGCGTCTGGCGGTCACGCGGCGTCAGCGCGACGATCCGGTCGACGGCGGGACGGAAGCCCATGTCGAGCATGCGGTCGGCCTCGTCGAGGACGAGGACGCGGATCCGCTCGAGGGAGACGGCGCCGCGGCCGATCAGGTCCTCGAGGCGACCGGGGGTGGCGACGAGGATGTCGGCGCGGCGACGCGGCGGCGATCTGGGGGCCCATGCCGACGCCGCCGTAGACGGCGGCGATCTGCAGGCCGCGCGCCTTCGTCAGCGCCGCCAGCTCGGTCGACGATCTGGCTGGCCAGCTCCCGGGTGGGGGCGAGGACCAGGGCCTGCGGGCCGCTGCCCTCGGGCTCGATCAGATCGACCAATGGGATACCGAAGGCGAGGGTCTTGCCCGACCCGGTCGGGGACTGGACGAGGAGGTCGCGACCCGCGAGCGCATCGCGGACGACCATCTCTTGAACGGGGAACGGCTGGGTGATCGAGCGCGCCCGCAGGGCGTCGACCACCGGCTTGGAGGTGCCGAGATCGGCAAAGGTAGTGATGTTGTGAGCTCCTGAATTGAACGTCTTTGGGAGATCCTGCGACCCCAAGGCGCCAATGAAGCACGAGGAGGAAACGGAACCTCTCGGGTGGCGAAGTGGCCAAACCCGACGTGATCCACGGTAGCAGCAGATCTTCGCCGGGTAGCGCTCCGTTGTAGAAATGGGTCCCGTATCGCAGACCTCTCACCTCTGACGAAAGCGACGAGACCATGACGAAGAACAGCGGCGATTCGCCCTCTCAGCTGATCGATGCGCGGATCGAGGAACTGGACGACTGGCGGGGTGAGACGCTCGCCCGGGTCCGCGCTCTCGTCAAGGAGGCCGACCCCGAGGTCGTCGAGGAGTGGAAATGGAAAGGGACGCCGGTTTGGGAGCACGCCGGGATCATCTGTACCGGCGAGACCTACAAGGAAGTCGTGAAGATGACCTTCGCCAAGGGCGCGTCGCTCGATGACCCATCCGGGCTCTTCAACTCCAGCCTCGAGGGCAACACCAGGCGCGCCATCGACATCCACGAGGGTGAGGAGATCGACGGGGAGGCGCTGAAGGCGCTGATCCGCGAAGCGGTGGCGCTGAACGAATCCCGTTAGCGAGCCGGGCCGTCGGCAGGATCGAGGGCGCCGGCCAGCAGCTCGACCGAGCGCAGCCGGTTCGCCACCGAGTCGGCGTAGTGGACGGTCATCAGCTCGTCGGCGCTCGGTCTCGGCGGCGAAGCTCCGCAGATAGGCGCCGGCTTCGTCGGCGAGCCCGACGGCGGTGTAGGCGAGCATCTCGTCGACGGCGGCGGCCTGGGGGGATGCGAGCAGGGCGGTGATGTCCTCGTCGGAGAGCTTGCGGCCGCGGCCGAAGAGGGCGCGGGCGCGGATGCGGCGGGCGGCTTCGAGCTGGGCGGCGGCGCTCTCTTCGGTCTCGGCGGCGATCACGCCGACGCCGGCGATTACGTACGGCTCGGCTAGCTGCGCGCGAGGGCTTGAACTGCTCGCGGTAGACGGCGATCGCCTCGTGCAGGAAGCGCGGGGCGAAGTGGGATGCGAAGGCATAGGGGAGCCCGAGTTCGGCCGCGAGCTCGGCGCCGAAGAGGGAGGAGCCGAGGATGTAGAGGGGGACGTCGGTGCCCTGGCCGGGGATCGCCTTGATCCCGGGCAGCGGGGCTCTCGTCGCCGAGGAACTTCTGCAGCTCGAGGACGTCCTGCGGGGAAGCGCTCACTCGCATGCGGGTCGCGCCGCAGCGCCATCCAGGTCCGCTGGTCGGTGCCGGGCGCCCGCCCGAGCCCGAGGTCGATGCGGCCGGGATGCAGCGTCTCCAGCGTCCCGAACTGCTCGGCGATCACCAGCGGCGAGTGGTTGGGCAGCATGACGCCGCCGGCGCCGAGGCGGATCGTCTCGGTGTGGGCGGCGATGTGGGCGATCAGGACGGCGGTGGCCGAGGAGGCGATCGAGGAGATGTTGTGGTGCTCGGCGTACCAGATGCGCCGGTAGCCGCTGCGCTCGGCGATCCGCGCCAGCTCGACGCTGCCGGCGAAGCTCTCGGCGACCGTCTCCTCCGTGCCCGACCGCGGCGAGGTCGAGGATCGAGAGCGGGGGCGAGGAGCTGCTCATGCCGACACGATAGGGGCCCGCAAACCGGGCTCTATCTTGGTACGTTAGGTTCTGTTGACTATGCAAGCTCGCTTTACCCATATCGGAGCGATCCTGACGGTGGTACTTGTCGCGGCGGTGCTGTCCGGCTGCGGTGGCGACGCCGAAGGCGACACCCCGGAAGGAAATACGGTGACGGTGAAGCGGCTGGACGAACTTCAGAACGGGGTTCGAGCCCAGGTTGGCCAATGGGTGGTCGACGTCCCCGTCGCCGCCGGCGACAAGCCCGCCTTCACGGTCTCGAAGATCGTCTCCCCGCCGGGTAACGCGAACTTCGGCTTCGAAAACACCACGGGCGAACAGCACAACCTGGTGATCGAAGAAGTGGGGGGCGGGTCGATCGACACGCCGATCACCCGCGACACCAAAGGCAAGGCGCTCTGGCTGCGCTCATCCCTGTTCGCAGGGAAAAAGTACGTCTTCTATTGCGCCATCCACCGCGCCGAAGGGATGGAAGGGACGATCGTCGTCGACCCCAAGCTGTCGGCGGGAGACCTCAAGACCTACACGCGGCCGTAGCTACGGTCGGCTTTCCGCCGCGCGCTCGACGTCGATCCGCGGCAGGATCCGCTCGAGCCAGTCGGGGATCCACCAGTTGCGGGGGCCGAGCAGCTGCATCACCGCCGGCACCAGGACCATCCGGACCAGGGTGGCGTCGAGGAAGATCGCCGCCGCGAGCCCGATGCCGAAGAGCTTGAGGAAGACTTCGGGCGAGGCGACGAAGGCGAGGAAGACGACGACCATGATCGCCGCCGCCGCGGTGATCACCCGGGCCGTCTTGGCGAGGCCGTCGGCGACCGCCCGGCGGGTGTCGCCGTCCTTCAGGTACTCCTCGCGGATCCGCGAGATCAGGAAGACCTCGTAGTCCATCGAGAGCCCGAAGAGGATCGCGAACATCATCACCGGCATGAACGGCGCGATCGGGACTTCGTGGTCGATCCCGATCAGTTCGCCGACCGCGCCGCCCTGCGCGACCAGGGTCATCACCCCGTAGGCGGCGCTGACCGAGAGCAGGTTCATGATCGCCGCCTTGAGCGAGATCAACGGCGAGTGGAAGGCGACCAGCAGGAGCAGGAACGAGAGGCCGACGACGCCGGCGATGAACAGCGGGATGCGGTCGGTGATGTAGGCGCTCTGGTCCTCGAGGGCCGCGTTGACGCCGCCGACCTGGGCGATCGACGCCGGAGTCGCCGAGCGCATCCGGGATCACGGTGCCGCGCAGGTGGTCGACCAGTTCGGAGGTCGCCTCGTCCTGCGGCGAGGTGGTGGGGATGACGGTGATGATCGCCGCGGTGCCGTCCGAGTTGAAGCGTGCGGCGGCGGCACGTAGGCGACGCCCTTCCTCGCCGCGCAGCGCCGTGGCGAGGCGTGTCGATCGCCGCTTCGCTGCCGGCGGCGGGCAGTTCGGCGGCGATCACCAGCGGGCCGTTGGCGCCGGGGCCGAAGCCCTCGCTGATCAGGTCGTAGGCCTGGCGGGTCATCGTGTCCTCGGCTGGTCGTTGCCGGCGTCGGGGAAGCCGAGCCGCATGCCGAGCGCCGGCGCCGCCAGCGCCAGCAGGATCGCGGTGGCGACGATCGCCGCCGTCCACGGCCGCCGCTGCACCGCGTGGCTCCAGCGGGCGGCCGGGGAGTCGCCGTCTCCTTCGGGACGTCGAGGCGGCGGCCGAGGAACGGGATCCGCAGACGGTCGACCCGCGGCCCGAGGTAGGCGAGCAGCGCCGGCAGCAGGGTGATCGAGGCGAGCATCACGACCAGCACGGCGAAGCGAGGCCGAGATCGCCACCCCGTACATGTAGGGGAGGCCGGTGAGGAAGAGGCCGAGGACGGCGATGACGACGGTGCAGCCGGCGATGATCACGCTGCGCCCGGCGGTGGTGACCGCCTCGACGACCGCGTCGTGGCGGTCCTTGCCGGCCTTCAGCGCCGAGCGGAAGCGGGTCAGCACGAGCAGCGCGTAGTCGATCCCGACGCCGATCCCGATCAGGCCGGAGACCGCGGTGGTCCAGTTGGGGACGTCGATGACGTTGGCGAGCAGCACGATCAGGCCGCCGGAGGAGATGCCGAGCCCGACGAGGGCGATCGACCAGCGGCAGGCCGGCGGCGACCAGCGAGCCGAAGGCGATCAGGAGGACGATCGCGGCGCCGAGGAAGCCGATGCCCCTCGGGGCTGGTCTGTTCCTGGGCGGTGTAGATCGGTTCGCCGCCGAGCTTGATCTCGAGGCCGTCGCCGCTGTTCGCTTCGGCCGCGTCGATCAGCTCTTCGCCCTGCTCCTTCTTGACCTCCCAGCCGGGGACGGTGAGCGGCAGCGTGGTGGTCGCGATCGTGCCGTCGTCGGAGACGCGGATCGGCGCCCGCTTCTCGACGTTCTCGACTCTCTTCGGCTTCGCGCGAAGAAGGCGTTCATCTGCCGCTTCGCGGCCGGGCTCGTCGGCCCCCGTTCGGGTCCTTCCAGACGACGTAGATTTCCTGGCCCGAGTAGCCGCCGAACTCGCGTTCGGTCAGGTCGCTCGCGGCCTTCGACTCCGAGCCGGGGGTGTTGTAGTCGGCTTCGTACTCGCCGGCGAAGGATCGTGCCGAGCCCGATGAGGACGACCGTGGCGACGATCCAGGCGAGGACCATGCGGCCGCGGCGGCGGTAGGCGATGTCGGCGAGGCGGGCGAGACTGCGGGTCATGACGGTCCTTTCGCGTTAAAGACTGGTTACTGAGCAGAAAGGTTTACGAGGGAAACTATTCATATCAGAAAGCACCGGGTAGGCTTTTCCTCCCATGACCGGCCCATCCATCGACGGCGACCGCGCCCCCTCGACGCTTGCCTTCCTGCTCTCGCAGGTCGGCATCCACGCCTCGCGGCAGTTCGCCGAGCGCATCGCCGAGGTCGACCTCAACCCGCCGCTGTTCCGGGTCCTCAACCTGGTCGACGCCGCCGAAGGACAGTCTCAGCAGGCGATCGGGGCGGCGATCCAGGTGCCCGCCAGCCGCATGGTCGCGCTCGTCGACGAGCTCGAGCAGCGCGGCCTGGTCGAGCGCCGTCCCGACCCCGGCGATCGCCGGGTGCGCGCCCTGTATCTGACCCGCAAGGGCCGCAGCTCGCTCGCCCGCGGGCGCGAGATCGCCGAGGCCCACGAGGAGGAACTGACCCGCGGCATGAGCGAGACGGACCGCGCCCGGTTGACGAAGCTGCTGCAGAAGATGGTCGACCAGCAGGCGATCGGCAAGGGCGTCCATCCCGGTTTGACGGGAGGGGAAGTTGCCGAGACTCAGGGCGCGTAGGCGTTCGTGAGCAGCCCGGAAACGGGCAGAGGTTCTTCGATCAGGCCGCTGTCTTCCATCCACGCGGTGAAGCTCCGCCACCGAGCCCTGTCCATCCGCTGGGTGCGGGAGAGGATCGGCAGCGTGAGGGCGACCCCTTTGGCGGTCCACTTGAGGTCGTGTTCGGGATATGCGTCCCTTATTGCCCTCACCGCGGCGGCCGGGTGCGAGGCCGCCGCCCGGGTGCCCCGGGTCAGGCCGGAGATGAAGTCGCGAACCATTCCTTCGTTCTGCGGCAGCTGATCCTTGCGCGCGATCAGCACCAGCTCTTCATAGTCCGGCACCCCGAGCTTGGTCACGGGAACGACCACCGGATCGAGGCCTTCCCCGCGTAGCTGCAGCCCCTCGACGTTCCAGGAGCCCCCGATTGCCGCATCCACCTTGCCGTTCTTCAGCGCCGGGATCATCAGGTACCTGGGTCTGACGACCTTGACGTCGTCCAGGCTCAGGTTTGCCCGGGCCAGGATCGTTTCCAAGAGGCGTTCCTGGTATTCGAGGCCTTCGGTGGCGATGGTCTTGCCTTTGAGGTCGGCGATGCCCTTGATGTGGTCCCGGTCGAGCCAGATCAGGGAGGTGGTCGAGTGCGTAAGCCACGACCCGACCGCGACGATCGGGGCGCCCCTGGCCTGCGCCAGCGCCACTTCCGGCTGGTGGGAGACGCCGAGCTCGACCACCTCTGCGGCCACGTAGAGGACGGGCCGTTTCGGTTCGATCGGCGTGTGGACGTGGAGTTTGAGCCCGACGTCGGCAAAGTAGCCCAGCCGGTCCCCCAGGTAGAGGCCGGCGTAGTCGGCGTTCGGGTAGCCGTCGATCGTTATTTCGAGCAGCCGCAGACCCTTTCCCGACTTCCCCTTTTCTTCCGTCCCGGTCTTCGCCTTCTTCTCGACGGGCTGAGCCTTCCCCCCGGCCGTGTCGGCTTCCCCCGCCCCCCCACAGCCGGTGGCGAGCAACAGCCCGACCGCGACCGCGAAGCTGCACAGGACCTTCATATCTGATTTATATAAGAAAATTTAAGTAACAAGGTTCCGCCAATTCCTTGATAGAACTCGTGACCGTCGGGATCGGGCCGCCTCGGTCCGCTCCGGCGGTTTATCGTGGTGCCCGCCGTCGAGGGGACGAAGGGGGTTGTCACGCCGTGAAGGTTTTTCAGGCATCGACCGGTCGTATTGCGATGACTTTCCTGCTCTGCGCCGCTTTGGTGGGCTGCGGCTCGGCGGGCAAATCGGATCAGGGCAGGGTCCTGCGCGGCACCTACCTCTCGTTTCCCGATGCCCTGGATCCGGGCCTCTCGTTCACCCTCGAAGGGGCGACGGCGCTCCACGACAGCTACATCCCGCTCCTCACCTACGCGCCGAAGAGCGGCAAGGCAGGTACCGAGCTGATCCCGGGCCTCGCCAAGGCACTGCCGAAGATCGACCAGGGCGGCCGCCGCTACACCTTGTTCCTGCGGCCGGGGCTCGAATACTCCGACGGGACGCCGGTGCGGGCCTCCGACTTCGGCTTCGCGATCGAGCGCCTCTTCCGGCTCAACTCGCCCGGCTCCTCCTTCTACACCGGCATCGTCGGCGCCGAACGGTTTGCGAAGACCAAGAAGGGTGCGATCGAGGGGATCTCCAGCGACGACCGCAGCGGCAAGATCGTCATCCGCCTGGTCGAACCGAGCGGCGTCTTCAGCTACGTCCTCGGGCTTCAGTTCGCCGCACTGCTGCCGCCCGGCACCCCGGCCGAAGACCAGACCCCGAATCCACCGCCGGCGACCGGACCCTATGTGATCACCAAGGTCAGACCCGGGCGCAGCTGGGAATACGAACGCAACCCCGCCTGGGCGGCAAACGGCGAAGCGATGCCTCAGCTTCCCGACGGCCACGTCGACAAGATCGAGCTCGAAGTCCACAGCAACCCGATCACCCAGGTCGACGACGTCGAAAAGGGCAAGGTCGACTGGATGAAGAACCCACCGCCGCCGCAACGCTACGCGGAGATCAAGGACCGCTTCGAAGGGACGCAGTTCCGCGAGGAACCGCAGATCAGCGTCTATTACTTCTGGATGAACACGCAGGCGCCGCCCTTCGACGACGTCAGGGTGCGGCGGGCGGTGAACTACGCGGTCGACCCCGAGGCGCTGGAACGGATCTACGCGGGCACCCTCGAGGCGACCCAGCAGGTCCTGCCGCCGCAGATGCCGGGGTATAAGAAGTTCGACCCCTACCCGCACAACCTCGCCAAGGCCAAGAAGCTGATCGCGGAAGCCGACCCGAGCGACCGCGAAATCACCCTCTGGTCGCTCAACCTGCCGCCGACCAACGAAGCCGGCGAGTACTACCAGCAGGTGCTGGAGAGCCTCGGCTTCGACGTCAACCTCAAACAGGTGGACGGCTCCAACTACTTCACCGTGATCGGCAATTCGAGCACCCCGGACCTCGATACCGGCTTCGCCAACTGGCTGCTCGACTACCCGCACCCGAACGACTACTTCGCGCCGCAGCTGACGGGCGAAAGCATCCTCCCCGCCGGCAACACCAACTGGGCCCAGTTCGACGACCCCGCGGTCAACGCGAAGACGCGCGAGCTCGGTCGCGAGCAGCTCGGGCCACAGCAGGAACGCGAATACGCGGCGCTCGACCGCACGGTGATGAAGCAGGCTCCCTGGGCGCCGTTCGGAACCCTCGTCCTCGGCACCTTCGTCGCCGACTCGATCGACCTCGACAAGCTTGTGGTCAGCCCGATCTACGGCCAGGACCTGACCAGCTTCGAGTTCAAGTAGGCGAACTGCTTCTCGACGGCGGGCGGCGCCGTCGCCCCCGGCCATAGCATGTGCGGCTATGGCCAGTGGTGAATATGTGGAGACCAGGACCGAGCAGGCGGCGGACCTCCGATTTGCCTCGCTGGCGCCGCTGCGGCCCTGGGCCCTCGGCCTCTACTTCGTCGGCCTCATCCTCTGGACCGCGGCCTACGGGATTCCGGTCCAACGCGAGCTGGTCATTCTCTGGACCTGCGGCGCCCTCGCCTGCGTCTCGATCGGGCGGCCGCCGCGGGAAATCCTGCAGCTGGTGCTCGACTGGCTGCCGATCGTCGCCGTGCTCTGGGCCTACGACCTGACCCGAGGGGCCGCGGACTCGTGGGGAATCGGCGTCCACTACCACACGATGATCGACTTCGACAGCTTCGTCTTCTTCGGCGAAACGCCGACCGAGTGGCTGCAGGACCGCCTCTACGAGCCGGGGGTCGTCCACTGGTGGGACGTCCTCTTCACCTTCGTCTACACCTCCTACTTCATCGTCCCCTTCGTCCTCGCGGGCTGGCTCTGGGCCCGCGACCGGCTCGCCTTCCAGCGCTTCACGCGGCGGCTGGTGACGCTGGCGCTGGCCGGGCTCGCGACCTACATCCTCTTCCCGGCGGCGCCGCCCTGGCTGGCGGGGGAAATGGGGCTGATCGGCGAAGTCCACCGCACCACCGGCAAGGGCTGGGAAGTGGTCAGCGTCGGCACCGCCTCGCTCTTCTCCAAGGGCCAGGCGGGCAGCAACCTCGTCGCCGCGGTCCCCTCTCTGCATACCGCCATGGTGACGCTGGTGGCGCTGTTCCTCTGGGGCCGGGTGCGCCGCCGCCTGCGACCGCTGCTGCTGCTCTATCCGCTGCTGATGGGCCTGACCCTGATGGCGACCGGTGAGCACTACTTCTTCGACGTCGCCCTCGGCTGGGTCTACGCCGGCGCGGTGATGGCGGGGTGGACCGTCTTGGAGCGGCGTCGGGAAGCGAGGCTGCCGGTGGCGGCCACCGCCTCGGCCTGAGGACCGTTCAGGCGAGGCGGCGCGAGAAGGTCTCTTCGAGCGCGTCGGCGCCGTCTTCGCCGGGGACGGTCTTGTCGAGGCGCATCAAGATCCGACGGCCGTCGATTTCCAGGGTCGCCACCTGGTTGTCGAAGAAGGGGCCGTCGAGGGTTCGCCAGCGGATCCCCGGGTCTGGAGTTGCGGCGGCCCTGGCCAGGAGCCGCGCGAAGGCGGTGAGCGGTTTGCCGAACCCCCAGCGCACCACCCGCCGCTCTTTTTCGTCGAGCGGATTGCGATAGGGGGAGCAGACCGCCTGGTAGACCGGCGCCCGTTGCGCCGCGCCGCCGTCGGCCGAGCGCGGGTAAGCGACCTCGGCGAGGTAGGCGTGGTGGACGTCGCCGGAGAGGACAACGACAGATGCGGGCGCCTTGCCGCGCTTTCCGCCGGCGACCTCATAGAGGAGGTCGCGCAGTTTGGCAAACGATTCGCCGAAGGCGGCCCAGTGGTCGAAGTCGACTTCGCGCCGGATCTTCTCGCTGACCCAGGCAGGCAGCTTCCCCCAGGCGCCGCCCTCGACCAACCGCTCGTTCCAGGCCTCGAGCCGGTCGAAGGCGGGGGAGAGGAGCCAGGGAATCGTGGTGCAGACGAGCAGGTGGTCGAAATCACCCTCGGTGTGCCCGACGATCCAATCCCACTCTTCGTCGTCGACCATCTGCCGGCAGCCGTCCTCGAGCACCCGCGCCGCGCGGGCGTCGATGAAGATCGCCCGGGTGCGGCCGAAGTCACGGCAGAAGCTCCAGCGGGTGCCGTCGCCGCTCGACTGGATGCGGTGCGCCCAGGAGAACAGCTCCTCCTCGCCGGTCTGGTTGCCGCGCAGCCGCTGGTAGAGGTCGTTTTCGCCCAGCTCTCGCGGCGAGAGGTTGCCGATGTGCTGGTAGATCCAGTAGCTGGAGACGCAGCCGGTGACGCGCCGGTGCCACCAGGACTTCTGCTGCATCTCCAGCAGCCAGCCGCGGGAGATGTTCCAGTCGTCGCTCATATCGTGGTCGTCCCAGAGCATCGAGACCGAGACGCAGGAGAAAAGCCAGCGGATCAGCGGCTCCTCCCAACTCTCCCGGTAGAGCCAGGTGTACTCCTCGAAGTCGGTCACCTCGTCGAAGGGCGGCGTCTCGGTGCCGCGGCGTTCCTTGATCCGCTTCCGCGTCTTCGGCGAGCCCTCGTCGACGTAGACCTGGTCGCCGAGCAGGAACAGTTGCTCGGGCCAGTCGTCGCGATCGCCGGCGGCCATCTGCTTCGCCAGAACCCGGAGGGCGTCGACCTCGTGCCCCGCTTCGGTCTCGTCTTTCGGTTCGGTGAAGGGGGCCTCGTGGGGAACGGCGACGCGACAGGAGCCGAAGCAGATGTCGAGGTCCTTCTCGGCGTCGATCGTGCGGATCGCGCTCGGCGGCAGGCCGGAGCCGGGTTGCGGCCAGTGGACCTCGCCGTCCAGCCGCACCTCGTACTCGTTGCGCGAGGCGGGCTCCAGGCCGTCGATGCAGACGAGCGCGTAGTGGTGGCCCTCGACCCGGAAGGTCGGCTCGCGGTGGCCGAGCACCTCCACCTCGCAGGCCTCGCTGGTCTCGACCCAGACGGTGGCCTCGGTCTCGGAGACGTAGCGGACGAGGGGGCCTAAGAGGAGCTCGGGCATGGCCCTCACCTACCCAATGCGCAGATTTTCAGATCCGGCCGGGGAGCCGGAGGAGCAGGAGGCGAAACTCGCCCCGCTTTAGATCGATTTCCCTAACAGAAGGGCTGGTTTATCGATCCGACAGGTCTCTGCTCGGGGAGATTTCCGGAAAAGCACTGACACGGCCGGGGACGGTCCGTTTATGAGGTGTCGACCCACCCCTACCCTTGATCGGACGGCCCACGATGGGAAGATTGTCTGATGAGCGAAGCTGCCGCCCCGGCCGGACTCAGCCGCCTGCTCTCCGACGAGCGACTGACCCAGCGAGCCGTCGGGGGGGACGAGAGAGCGTTCACCGCGATCTTCCGGCGCTACCACCAGAGTCTTTATCGCTTCTGCCTGGCGATCGTCGGCAATCCCGAGGATGCGCAGGACGCCCTCCAGAACACGATGATCAAGGTGCTGCGGGCGCTGCCCGGCGAGGAGCGGAAGATCGAGCTGAAGCCCTGGCTCTACCGGATCGCCCACAACGAGTCGATCGACCTGCTGCGACGGCGGCGGGAGACGAGGCCGCTGGACGTCGAGCGGATGGCGCCGGGCCATGGGTTGGCCGAGGACGCGGAAACGCGCGAACGGCTGCGCCGGTTGATCGCGGATCTGCACCAGCTCCCCGACCGCCAGCGCGAGGTCCTGGTGATGCGGGAGCTGGCCGGGCTCGAGTTCGAGGAGATCGGCAGCGCCCTCGGCACGTCACCTGCCGTCGCCCGCCAGACGCTCTACGAGGCACGGTTGAGCCTCAGGCAGATGGAGGAGGGGCGTGAGATGACCTGCGACGAGGTGACCAGAGCCCTCTCCGACGGCGACGGCCGGATCACCCGCCGCCGTGACGTCCGTGCGCACCTGCGCTCCTGCGCCGGCTGCCGGCACTTCCGCGACGAAATCAAGGGGCGGCGCCGGGACCTGGCCGCGCTCTCGCCGCTGCCGGCGGCGGCCGCCGCCGGCATGGTGCAGGGCCTGGTCGGCGGCTCGGGAGCGAGCGGGGGTGGCCTCGCGGCCGCGCTCGGCGGCGGAGCCGCGAAAACGATCGCCACCTCGGCCGCGGCCAAAGGCGTCGCGACGGTGGCGGTTGTCGCGGCGGTCGGCGTCACCGCTGCCGATCGCACCGGCGTCATCCACCTCGGTCTTCCCGGCGAGAACGGCGCCAGGGCGACCAAGGCGGAACCGCGAGGGGGCGCCGTCGGGCCGGGCGGCTCGCCCGGTCACGCTGCGATCCAGCTGCGCGCCGGCCACGTCGGCGCCGGCAGGGCTCCAGGTTCGGTCGGCGAGAACGCCGGGGGCGGCCCGCAGGCCTCACCCCGCGGGCTCGAAAACGGGTCGGCCCACGGCAACGGCAGGTCTCAGTGGCACGAAGGGGCCCAGGCGGAACTGCACGCGCCGGTGCCCCCGGGCGACCACGCAACCGGGCAGGGTCACGAGAAGCATTCCGACGCCGCCGCGGGCGGCCAGGAAACGGCGGCAGAAAAGAAGCTCGAAACGCATGAACCGAGCAGCGGCGAAAAGAAGTCCGAACCCGATTCGCCCCCGTCGCAGCCGGCTCAAGCACCGCAGTCGGAATCGCATCCGCCTCCGAAGGGACCGCCGGAAAACCCTCCCCGGGGGGTGGCGCCGGAAGCGCCGCCCCAGGCTCACCAAGCCCAGCCTCCGGCGCAGGCGCCTGAAGCCGTGCCGGCTGACTCCCCCTCGCCGGGCAACTCGGAAGCGGGTAGAGGGAAAGCTGCGGAAAAACGACCGTGAAGGGGCTCAGCCCGGTTGCCCTCGCGAGGGCGGGGCGCCCAGGGGGGCGGGGCGGTCGCGGTTGAGGTAGCGGCGAACGAGGATCTGGGCCGGCCGGGAGGCCAGGACCATGGGGGCGCCGCACTGGGCGCAGGAGCGGCTCTGCCAACCGCTGCCGCTCGTTTCGACGTCGGAGTGGCAGCGGGGGCATTCGAAGGTTTGGCTCATCGTCTCTCCGGTTCGGGGGCCTGTTCCAACCTTCTCTCGCGGCCGAAATTCGGGCATCCGTGTTTTCCCGCATTCCTGCGCTGATCCCGGACTTGACGAACCGCCATATGTTCGCCAGCATCGAACAATGGTCCAGGGGGGTTTTGTCCGCGCGGCAATCGGTTGCCTGTGCGCAATAGCGCTGCTTCTGGCGCCGAGCGCCGCGCTCGGGTCGATGTACTTCGGGGCGACGATCAGCGGCGAAAGCTACGGCCAGACCGGCAACGCCCCGCGCAACACCGCGGCCTGGGATCTGTTCGAGCGCCACGCCGGCCGCAAGGTCGCCGTTCTCAACCAAGGGCAGGATTGGGCGACCTGGGACAAAGTCGAGGCGGAAGGCACCGTGGCCCGCGGCGCGATTCCGCTGATGACGATGGGGTTGACCGGCACCAGCCTCGAAGAAGTCGCCGGCGGTGGCCAGGACGCGGCGATCAAGAAATGGGCGCAGGAAGCGAAGGCTTTCGGCCACCCCTTCTTGTTTGCGCCCTGGTGGGAGATGAACGGCGGTTGGTACCCCTGGGGGCGCAGCCCGTACTTCGTCGCGGCCTGGCGCCGCTTCCACGACCTCGTCGTCGGGCAGGGGGCGACCAACGTCACCTGGACCTGGGTCGTGAACAGCATCTGGTACGACCCCGCGTCCGACCCGACCGAGTACTACCCCGGCGACGGCTACGTCGACTGGGTCGGGCTCGACTCCTACAACTGGGGCCGCAATCCCGCCCAGCCGGACAAATGGATCACCCCCGAGCAGACGATCACGCCGACGCTGAAGATCATCCGCGAAGTGGCGCCGTCGAAGCCGGTCGCGATCGTCGAGAACGCCTCCAGCGAGTTCGGCGGCAACAAGACCGACTGGATCAGGGAAATGCTGACGACCTACCTGCCGCACCACCCTGAGATCGGGGCCTACCTCTGGTTCAACTGGAATTTCAAGAAGGGTGAAAAACGCTCCGACTGGCCGATCGAGAGCTCCGCTCCCGCCCAGCAGGAGTTCCGCAAGACGATCCAGAGTAGCCTCTTCGTTTCCGGTCCGGTCTCGCTGCCGAACCTGACCAAGGTCCCGCCCCCGGCCGCCGCGGCCGGCGATCCGACCCGCCCCGAAGACCTCTCCCCGGTCGCGGAAATGGTCTCCGGCGCCGACCTCGACGTCGGCGCCGAGGGGACCGCCACGGTCGTCTGGAGCGCTCGCAGCGGCAGCGAGTGGGGGGTCTTCTCCCGGCGGATTGCGGCGAACGGGAACCGGGGCCCGGTGCAGCAGTTGTCGGCTGCGGGGGGAGATGCCCTCGCCCCGCAGGTGGGGGTGGCGCCCGACGGGACCGCGGTCGTCGCCTGGGTGCGCTGGGACGGCGCGAACTTCCGTGTCCAAGAGCGCCGGCTGGCGCCCGACGGTACGCCCGAGGAAGCGACGCGGACGCTCTCGGGATCGGGCCAGGACGCGGCGACGCCTCAACTCGACGTCGCTGCCGACGGCGAGGCGACGGTCGTCTGGCAGCGCTGGGACGGCTTCCACTACCTGGTCCAGGTGCGGCGGATCGCTCCCGACGGGACCTCCGAAGGCTCCGCGCAGCGGCTCTCCGAAGCAGGCGGCGACGCCGTCGAACCGCGCGTCGCCGTTACCGCCGACGGTATCGCCACCGTCGTCTGGAGCCGGTTCGACGGCGAAGACTCGATCGTCCAGGAGCGGCGGGTCGAGGCCGACGGGACCCTGGCGGCAGGTGTCGACCTCTCGAGTGCCGGCGAGAGCGCGATCCAGCCGCGGGTGGCGATCGCTCCCGACGGGACCGCGACGGTTGTCTGGAACCGCTTCGACGGCTCCAACTGGGTGATCCAGGGGCAGCGGATCACCGCCGCCGGCGCCCCCGGCGCAAGCCCGGTCGATCTCTCTGCCGCCGGCCGCAGCGCCGCTGAGCCGCAGTTGGCGGTCGACTCCGCCGGCGCGGCGACGATCGTCTGGGACCGCTTCGACGGCACCAGCTTCGTCGTCCAGGCGCGGCGGCTCAGCCCGGCGGGAGCGGCGGTGCTCGGCCCCCTCAACCTCTCGGCCGCGGGCCGCGACGCCGCCGACCCACAGATCGCGATCTCGCCTGCCGGCGCCGCGACCGTGCTCTGGAGCCGCTACGACGGCGACCGGTGGTCGGTACAGCGACGCGACCTCGACGGCGCCGGGACGCCGGGGGCCACCGGGACGCTCTCTGCCTCGGATCGCAGCGCCGGCGACCCGTCGTTGGCCTGGGGCGAGGACGGGACTCTGGCGATGAGCTGGCGGCGCTCCGCCGGCGCCGGCGACGCGATCCAGATCAACAGCGTCCCGAAGCCTCCGCCTCCTCCGCCCCCACCACCGCCGCCTCCACCGCCACCCGAGTCGGGTGGCGACGGCGGAGGCGGCGAGCAGGCCGGTTCAGGCGGCGCCGGCGGCTCGGGTGGTGGCGCCGGCGGCTCCGCCGTGGCGCCGGACAACTCGTTTCGGGTCGTCGGCGTCCGCCTCGATCGTGCCCGCGGCATCGCGGCGCTCGCCGTCGAGATACCGGGGCCGGGAACCGTCGCGGTGGACGGAGTCGTGCCCCAGCAGCGCCAGGCGGAGGAGGCCGGAAGGGTGGTGTTGCGGGTCCTGCCGAAGCGCCGGGCGCGCAACCTGCTCGATCGTCGGGGCAGCGTGCGGGTGAGGCTGACCGTCACCTTCATACCCCGCGGGGGGCTGCCGAACAGCCGCGACTTCAGCCTGCGGTTGAAGAAGGGGCGGGCCGGCTAGCCGTCGCTTCCAACTGCGAGAGGAAGGGCGTCAGGTAGCGCCCGATCAGCTTGCTCGGGTTGTCGATCGGCCAGGGCGGGCGCTCGCTGGCGATCGAGGTTTCGCCGTGGCCGCCGCCGAGCCAGCCGAACAGGTAGCGGGGCTTCGATCCCGTCCAGAGGACTCCCCGCAAGACCGGGTCGAGCGGGTTGGCCTCGACCTCGGCGCCGAGCTCCAGCGCGATCGCTTCCGCGGCGACGTCGGCCTGCTGGGTGGCGATCCCGCCCTGCTTGACGGGAAAGTTGGTGACGTCGCCGACGGCGAAGACATCGGCGAGGCCGGCGACGCGGGCGTGGTCGTCGACGGGGATGAAGCCCTCCGGGTCGTAGGGCAGTCCCTCGATGTGGCGACCCTCGAGCCGGGGCAGGCTGACGACGGCGTCGGCTTCGATCTCGCCGCCGGGAACGACGGCCAGGGCGCCGTTGTCGTATCTGACCGGGTGGGTGCCGGTGAGCACCTCGATGCCGTGCTGGGCGAGCAGCTCGGCGACCTGCTCGGCGGCGCGGCGGCCGAAGATCTGCAGCGGCGCGTCTTCGGGCGTGACGATCGTCAGCCGGGTGCCGCCGTTGCCGGAGCGCTCGAGTTCGGTCGCCGCGAAGAGGGCGAGCTCGTAGGCGGGGAGCGCCCAGCCGTGGCCGCCGGGCATCGTGAAGACCAGCCGCCGCAGGCGGCCTTCCCGCAGGCGCGAGACCACCTCCCGCATCTCGCCTTCGTCGGGGACCCCCCAGAAGGTGGTCGCCCCCGGGATCGACCAGAGCAGCCGTGAGCCGCAGGCGACGACGAGGTAGTCGTAGGGGATCTCGGCGCCGTCGTGGCTGGTCGCGAGGTGCAGGGCCGGGTCGACCGCGGCGATGTTCTCGAGCCTGAACTCGGCCCCGCAGAGGTCCGAAAGACGCTCGAGTCCGTAGCGGATGACGCGGGAGGCGCCATACGGCTCTCCCACCGCGAAAGGCCGGTAGACGAAGTCGCCGCGGCCGGCGCAGATCTCGACCCTTGCCCTCTCCCCGACGAGGTCGTGGAGGGCGATCGCCGTCTCCAGGGCGCCGACGCCGCCGCCGGCGATCAAGACCTTTGCGGCTCCGCCCTTGCTCATGCTCGAAAGTGTCCAGGGAGGGGGGTGGCGGCTCATCCGGGTAGGACCGCCAGATCGGCTGCGGGTTTCCCGCAGGGTGCGTCCGATGCCCGGGCCGATGGGAGTGCTGCTGGGCGGCTTGCGGCCGGGGGAGAGGCCGAGCGGAAGGCTGTGGGGTTCTGCGGATGGGAGGTCGGCGGGCGACTCATAGGTTGGGTGTATGAGGGTTCTGGTCGGCTACGACGGCAGCGACGGCGGGCGCGACGCCCTCGAGCTGGCGCGGGTCGTGGCCGAAGCGATGGAGGCGGGCGTCCTGGTCGCCGCCGTCCTGCCCTACGGGCCGCTGCCGATCCCCTACCAGATGCTCGAGGAGGAGGAAGCCGAGCGGGCGCAGCCGTTGTTCGACCAGGCGCGGGAGCGGCTCGGCGGCCTCGACGTGGAGACCCGCGCTTTCGGCGGCGGTACCCCCGCCGGGGTCATCAACGACCTCGCCGAGCGGGAGGGCGTCGACACGATCGTCGTCGGCTCGCCGCACCGGGGGCCGATCGGGCGGACCCTGATCGGCAGCGTCGCCGACGGGCTCCTGCACGGAGCGCCCTGCGAGGTGCTGGCCGCTCCCCGCGGCTATGCCGCCGAGGAGCACGGGCCCTTCCGTTCGATCGCCGTCGCCTACGACGACACGCCGGAAGCGAAAGCGGCGCTGAAGCGGGCCGAAGCGATCGCCCTCGCCTGCCGCGCCACGATCGTCGTCTTCACGGTCGCCGCCCCGGTTGCGGTCGTCCCCGGCGCCGCCGGCTACACGCCCGCGATCCCGCCCGAGGCGGGTCCGATCGTGACCCGGGCGGTGAAGTCGGTCGACGAGCGGCTGGCGGCGACCGGGCGCGCCCTCGGCGGCGTCCCCGGTCAGGTGCTCACCGAAGCCTGCGAGGAGGTCGGCGCCGATCTCCTCGTCGCCGGCTCGCGCGGCTACGGGCCGCTGGCGCGCGTCTTCCTCGGCTCCGTCTCGACCCAGCTCATGCACAAGGCGCCGTGCCCGGTGCTGGTGGTGCCGCGGCCATGACCACGCTCGTCGACTCGGTCCTCCCCTTTGATCGCCTCGGCCGCGACGACGTCGACTTCGCCGGCGGCAAGGGCGCCAACCTCGGCGAGCTGACCGCCGCCGGGCTGCCGGTGCCGCCCGGCTTCGTCGTCGGGGCGCCCGCCTACGCCGCCTTCTGCGAGGACACCGGCCTGCGCGGCCGGATCGCCGCGCGCCTCGCGCGACCTCGACGTCGACGACACCGCCGCCCTGGAGCGCGCCTCGGCCGAGGTGCGGGCGGACGATCGAGGCGCGAGCCGATTCCCGAGTGGCTGGCGCAGCGGATCCGCGGCGCCTACGACGAGCTGGTCGGCGAGGACGGCGAAGCGCCGGTGGCCGTGCGCTCCTCGGCAACCGCCGAGGACAGCGAGTCGGCGTCTTTCGCCGGGATGAACGAGACGCTGCTGAACGTCTGCGGCGGCGAGGCGCTGCTCGAGCGCCGTCCGCGCCTGCTGGTCCTCGCTGTTCGGCGCCCGCACGATCTACTACCGCGCCAAGCGCGGCTTCGGCCAGGCCGACATGGACATCGCCGTGGTCGTCCAGCGCCAGATCCAGTCGACCCGGTCCGGGGTGATGTTCACGATCGATCCCGCCAGCGGCGCCCGCGACCGGCTGGTGATCGAGGGCGCCTTCGGGCTCGGCGAGGCGGTCGTCTCCGGCTCGGTCTCGCCCGATCGCTACGTGGTCGACAAGGACGGACTGGCGATCGAGCGGCGCGAGGTGCGCCGCAAGGAGCTCGCGATCGATCTCGCTCCCCGGCGGCGGGACCGAGACGCGCGAGCTCGGCGAGGCCGAGGGCCGAGCGGCCGGTGCTGAGCGACGACGAGGTGCGCGACGGTGGCGGAGCTGGGCGTGCGGATCGAGCGCCACTACGGCTCGCCCCAGGACACCGAGTGGGCCTTCGACGCCGACGGCGCCGTCTGGATGCTGCAGTCGCGGCCGGTCACCACCGCCGGCGGCGGCGCCGGGACGGCGGCCGCGCGGCGAGCGCGGCGAGGAGCTCGTGCGCGGGCTCGGCGCCGCCCCCGGCGACGCCAGCGGCGCGGTGCGGGTCGTCTCCGCGCTCGCGAGCACGCGGTCGAGCTGCAGGACGGGCGAGGTCCTCGTCACCCACATGACCGCGCCCGACTGGGTGCCGCTGATGCGCCGCGCGGCGGCGATCGTCACCGACTCCGGCGGCATGACCTGCCACGCGGCGATCGTCTCGCGCGAGCTCGGCATCCCCTGCGTGGTCGGCACCGGCGAGGCGACCGACGACGCTGCGCGACGGCGAGATGGTCACCGTCGACGCCGGCGCCGGCGTCGTCAGCGAGGGCGCCGCCGCGCCGAGCCGCGCACCGGCGTCCGGCGTCGGCCGCCGCCGGTCGACGACCGCCGCGACGCGCGCCGGTGACCGGCGACGCGGATCCTCGTCAACCTCTCCGAGCCCTCGCAGCTCGAGCGCGTCGCCGCGCTCGACGTCGACGGCGTCGGCCTGCTGCGGGCGGAGCTGATGGTGGTCGAGGCGCTCGACGGGCGTCCACCCGCGGGCTGCTGCTCGAGCGCGGCGAAGGGCGAGCGAGTTCGTCGAGCGGATGGCGGCCTCGCTGGACCAGCTTCGCCGCCGCCTTCGCGCCGCGGCCGATCACCTACCGGACGATCGACTTCCGCACCAACGAGTTCCGCGGCCTCGAGGGCGGCGAGCGCTTCGAGCCCGAGGAGGCGAACCCGATGATCGGCTATCGCGGCGCCCTGCGCTACATGCACGAGCCCGACCTGCTGCGAGCTGGAGCTGGAGGCGATCTGGCGCGGGTCTGGGACGCCGGCCACGACGAACCTGCACGTGATGCTCCCCTTCGTCCGCACCCCGCGCGAAGTCGCCGCCTGCCGCGAGCATGTTCGACCGCGCCGGCCTGCTCGTCGCGGCCGCGGGTTCGAGCTCTGGGTGATGGCCGAGGTGCCCTCGGTGCTCTTCCACCTGCCGCGCTACGCCGAGCTCGGCGTCGCCGGGATCTCGATCGGCTCCAACGACCTCACGCAGCTGCTGCTCGGCGCCGACCGCGACTC
Organism: uncultured Actinomycetes bacterium; assembly: GCA_963812845.1. GTDB lineage: Bacteria > Actinomycetota > Thermoleophilia > Solirubrobacterales > 70-9 > VAYN01. The sequence continues at coordinate 876,297 of CAWEWQ010000001.1, forward strand.
CGAGCTGCGTCGCCGAGGTCTTCGACGAGCGCGACCGCCGCCGTCACCGAGTACATCGCCCAGCCTGCTCGACGCGCGCGCACGAGCTCGGCCTGCAGACCTCGATCTGCGGCCAGGCGCCCTCCGTCTATCCCGAGTACGCCGAGCTGCTGGTGCGGGCCGGGATCGACGCGATCTCGGTCAACATCGACGCGGTCGACCGCGCCCGCCACCTCGTCGCCGCCGCCGAGCAGCGACTGCTGCTGGAAAAAGCACGAACTGAAGGAGCCCCCCGATGAAGGCCTACCAGCTGACCGAATGGCAGCACCCCGCCGAGTTGCACGACGTCGAAGTCCCCGAACCGGGGCCGGGCCAGGTCCTGGTCAAGATCGGCGGCGCCGGCGCCTGCCACTCCGACCTGCACCTGATGGAATGGCCGCCGGGGACGATGGGGTTCGACGTCCCCTTCACGCTCGGTCACGAGAACGCCGGCTGGGTCGAGGCGGTGGGCGCCGGGGTCGAAGGCGTCGACGTCGGCGAAGCGGTCGCCGTCTACGGGCCCTGGGGCTGCGGCCGCTGCCGCGCCTGCCGGCTCTCGGCCGAGAACTACTGCGAGCACCAGGCTGAGATCGGCGCCTTCGGCGGCGGCCTCGGGCGCGACGGCGGCATGGCCGAGTACATGCTGGTCCCGCACCCGCGGCTGCTGCTGCCGCTCGGCGATCTCGACCCGCGCGAGGCGGCGCCGCTCTCCGACGCCGCGCTGACTCCCTACCACGCGATCAAGCGCTCGCTGCACCTGCTGGTTCCGGGGTCGACCGCGGTCGTGATCGGCGTCGGCGGCCTCGGCCACATGGGCGTCCAGATCCTGCGGGCGCTGAGCCCGGCGCGGATCGTCGCCGTCGACATCTCCGACGAGCACCTGCAGCTGGCGCGGGAGGTGGGTGCCGACGAGGCCGTCAAGGCCGGTGACCTGGCCGCCGAGGCAATCCGCGAGATCACCAGGGGACGCGGCGCCGAGCTGGTCGTCGACATGGTCGGCTCCGACGATTCGTTGGCGCTTTCGGCGGCGATTGCGAAATTCGAGAGCGACCTGACGATCGTCGGCCTGGCCGGCGGCAAATTCGAGTTCGCCTTCGGCGCCGTGCCCTTCGAGGCGGAGCTCTGCATCCCCTACTGGGGGACCGCGGTCGAGCTGATGGAGTGCCTGGACCTCGCCCGGGAAGGCAAGATCCACGCCCACGTCGAGCACTTCACCCTGGACGAAGCGCCGCAGGCCTACGAGAAGATGCGCGCGGGCCACCTCGACGGCCGCGCGGTGATCAGCCCGGTTGGATGACCAAAGCGCCGTTGTCCCCGCATACCGGGGACAACGGCGTTCGCTTAGCTGATCAGGGCGGCGAGCAGGTCGACGTATTCGCGCAGGCGGTGGACCGCCAGGTAGCGGTCGATCACCCGCTGCCGTCCCGCCTCGCCCATCTCCCGCGCCCGCTCCGGGTCGGCGAGGACGCCCTCGATCGCACGCGCGAAGCCGGCGAGGTCATGGGGGTCTTCGACCAGGCACCCCGTCTCGCCGTCGGCGATCTGGTCCTGGATCCCGCCGACGCAGCTGCCGACCACCGGCCGCCGCTTCCACATCGCCTCGGCGACGGTGAGGCCGAAGCCCTCGGCGATGCTCTTCTGGACGACGACGTCGGCGCGGCGCTGGATCGCGTTGACCATCGCCCCGTTTTCTTCGACGTCGTGCATCGGCAGGCTGACCAGGTGGGCGCGGCGGCGGACTTCGTCCGGGAGGCGGCGCCAGGTCTCGGCGACCTCCTCGTAGACGGCGGCGCCCTCGGGATCGTCGGTGACGCCGCCGGCATCGGGGCCGGCGAGGACGAGGTGCAACTCGGGATCGGGGAGGTGTCGCTCCAGCATCTCCAGCAGCCCGCGCGGGTCCTTGAGCCGGTCCCAGCGGGAGACCTGGGCGACCAGCTTGGCTCCGTCGGGGACCCGTTCGGTCTGCAGGATCGTCGCCTCGCGCTCGACCCGTCCCGGGGTGCCGTCGGCGCGTTCGAAGACCGGCGGCGCCTCGAGCCCGTCGGGGACCAACCCGATCTCCCTCAGGATCGCCGCGCCGACGCCGGGCTCCAGCTCCTGGTTCTTCGGCGAGAAGGGGTCGATCACCGGCGGCATGATCCAGACCTTCTCCTCGTCGAGGCCCGCCCAGATGTACCGGCGGCGGGAGAAGATGTAGGCCTCGGCCGGCTCGATGCAGGGCCGGAGGAAATCCCAGGCCCCGTGGACGATGTCGTTCGGGCGGTCGACGCCGACGTGGCAGCGCCAGACGACCCGGAGGCCGCGTTCGCACAGCGGCCTCACCATGCCGGCGGTCTGGGGGTCGTGGAGGTAGACGATGTCGTCCTTTTGCATCAACGGCCCGAGCGCCTCGACGTTTGCCTCCGAGACCTCCTCGTAGACGCGGCGCGCGCTCTGGTCGAGGTCGCCGCCGTCTCCCGGGTCGCCGTGGAGATGGTTGTGGAGCCGCTTGGTGACGGCGAAGAACTCCGGCCCCTCGCGCAGGACCACCCAGCGGACGTCGACGCCGGCGTCGCGCGCGTAGGGCAGCAGGGTGCTCAGCAGCTCGGCGACGCCGCCGCCGCGGGCGGTCGAGCTGACGTGCCAGATCGCCCGCCCGGCGAACCCCTCGCGGGCCCAGGCGGCGACCGCTTCGATCTCGGAGAAGCGCTCGCCGAGGAGCGGCCTGAAGCGCTCGAGGTCGTGCACCGGGATCTGCACAAATTTCGGGTCTGCCATCTAGACGCTCCCTCGGGAGGTCCGCCTCATCAGAGGCTCCAGTAGTGGGAGACGTGGGAGGCGGCGCGTGAGGTGAGGAGCGGCTCCGGCGCCGCCGAGACCGCCTCGCCCTCGCCGCCGAGAGCAGCCATCGTCGCGACGACGGAGTCGGCGAGCGCCTCGAGGTCGTAGCCACCCTCGAGCACGGCGCCGACCGGCGCACCCCACCCCGCGGCCGCGTCGCGTACCTGGCAGGCCATCTGGGCGAACGTGGAGGTCTCCAGCCGGCACTCGGCGAGCGGGTCGTCGCGGTGGGCGTCGAAGCCGGCCGAGACCAGGACCAGCTGCGGTTCGAACTCGGCGGCGGCGGGGAGGGCGACGTGCTCGAGCAGGGAGAGCCAGACGTCCTCTTCGCTGCCGGCGGGGACGGGGAGGTTGATGGTGTACCCCTCGCCGGGCCCCGAGCCGGCGTCGCCGAGGGCGCCGGTGCCGGGGAAGATCCCGCCCTGGTGGATGCTGGCGAAGAGGACGTCGGCGCGGCGGCGGAAGATCTCGGCGGTGCCGTTGCCGTGGTGGACGTCCCAGTCGAGGATGAAGACCCGCTCGACCCCCAGCTCGGCGATCGCCAGGGCCGCCGCCACGGCGACGTTGTCGAAGAGGCAGAAGCCCATCGCCCGTTCCGGTTCGGCGTGGTGGCCGGGCGGGCGGCCGGCGGCGAAGCCCGTCTTCGCCTCGCCCGCGAGCAGGGCCCGGGTCATCGCGGCCGCCGCCCCGGCCGAGCGCAGCGCCGCCTCCCAGGAGGCCTCGCCGGCGTAGGTGTCGGCGTCGATCGCGCCGCCGCCGGCGCGGCAGAGCTCGCCGATCCGCTCGACGTGCGCGGCCGGGTGGACGAGCTCGAGTTCCTCGACGGCCGCGGCGGGCGCCTGCCGTCGCTCCCATCCCAGCCAGTCCCGCGCCGCCAGCGCCCCTTCGATCGCCCGCAGCCGCCCCGGCTGCTCGGGGTGCCCGTACAGCCCCTCCCGCGGATCGTGCTCCAGGCAGGCCGGATGGCTGAAATAGAGCATCGGCGCCACTGTAACCCGCTCGGCGTTCGTCCTTTACGAGGATGGGCCGATAAAGGACGAACGCCGGTCTACGATCGCGGGGTGAGCAGCGGCTACCCCGCCCATCGCGAAGCCGACGTGGTCCTGCACGACGGCTCCACCGTCCACCTTCGGCCGGCGCGGGCCGAGGACGCGGAGGCGCTGCGGCAGTTCTTCGAGTCCCTCAGCCTCGAGTCGCGCGCATTTCGCTTCTTCTCCGGGGCGATCGACCTCGAGCGCGCGGCGGCGCTGCTCGCCGACGTCGACTACGCCGGGCGCTACGGGCTCGTGGCGACGCGGGACGGGAGGCTCGTCGGCCACGGCATCTACGTCGGCGGCCCCGAAGCCCGGGCCGAGGTCGCCTTCGCGGTCGCCGAGCAGATGCAGGGCAAGGGCCTGGGGACGATTCTCCTCGCCCATCTGGCCGAGGTGGCCGCCGAGCACGGCTACGCCGCCTTCGTCGCCAACGTGCTGCCGCAGAACCACCGGATGATCGAGATGTTCCGCGAGAGCGGTCTGCCGACCGAGACCGCCGCCGAACCGGGGGTGCTGCGGGTGGAGATGCCGACCGCGTTCTCGGCCGCCGCCCGCGAGCGCTTCGAGGACCGCGATCGGGTCGCCGCTCAGGCGGCGGTGCGCTCGGTGCTGGAGCCACGCTCGGTAGCGCTGGTCGGCGCTTCGCGCCGGCCTGGAAGCGTCGGTGCCGAAGTCCTCCGCAACCTCGTCGAGGCCGGCTACGAGGGGCCGCTCTATCCCGTCAACCCGAAGGCGGAGTCGCTGGCGGGCCTGCCGGCCTTCCCCCGCCTCGAGGAGGTGCCGGGAGAGGTCGAGCTGGCGGTGATCGCGGTGCCCGCGGCCGCGGTCGTGGCCACGGCCTCCGAAGCGGCGGCGAAGGGGGCGCGGGCGCTGGTCGTCCTCTCCGCCGGGTTCTCGGAGACCGGCGAGGAGGGCGCGCGCCGGGAGCGCGAACTGCTCGCCGTCTGCCGCGAGCACGGGATGCGGCTGGTCGGCCCCAACTGCCTCGGCGTCCTCAACACGGCCCCCGGCGCTCGCCTCGACGCCACCTTCATCCCGCACTCGCCGCCGCCGGGACGGGTCGGCTTCGTCAGCCAGAGCGGGGCGCTCGGGCTGGCGCTCGCCGAGTTCGCCCACGAGCGCCGGCTCGGCGTCTCCTCCTTCGCCTCGATCGGCAACCGCGCCGACGTCACCGGCAACGACTTCCTCGAGTACTGGGAGGAGGACGGCCGCACCGACGTCGCCCTCCTCTACATCGAGTCCTTCAGCGACCCGCGGCGTTTCGCGCGGGTGGCGCGGCGAGCCGGGAAGACGCTGCCGATCGTCGCCGTCAAGAGCGGCCGCTCGGCCGCCGGGGCCCGCGCCGCCGGCTCCCACACCGGCGCCCTCCTCGCCGCTTCGGACCGCACGGTCGACGCCCTCTTCTCGCAGGCCGGCGTGGTGCGGACGGAGACCCTCGACGAGCTCCTCGACCTCGCCTCGCTGTTTTCCGAGCAGCCGCTGCCGGCCGGCCGGCGGGTGGGGATCGTCACCAACGCGGGCGGGCCGGGGATCATGTGCGCCGACGCCTGCGACGCCGCCGGGCTCGAGGTCCCCGAGACCCCGCCGCAGGTGCGCGAGCGGCTCGCCGAGTTCACCGCCGCCGAGGCCGGGCTGGGGAACCCGGTCGACCTGATCGCCGCCGCCGGGGCGGAGGAGTACCGGCGGGCGATCGTCGAGCTGGCGCGCTGGGAGGGGATCGACGCCCTCATCGTCATCTTCATCCGACCGCTGGCGACGACTGCGGAGGAGGTGGCGGCGGCGATCGCTGCGGCGGTCGCCGAGCTGCCGCGGCCGATCCCGGTGCAGGCGGTCTTCATCACGACCGGCGAGCGGGCGCCGCTGGCCGCCGCGGCCGGCGTCCCCACCCACCTGCAGGCGGAGGGGGCGGCGCGGGCGCTCGGCAAGGCCGCCGCCTACGCCGAGTGGCGAGGGCAGCCGGTGGTCGAGCCCGCCGAGCCGAGCGGTACGCGCCGGGACGAGGTGGCGGCGACGATCGCCGAAGCCCTCGCGGAGGGCCGCGAGTGGCTCTCGGCGCAGGAGTGCGAAGGGGTCCTCGATTGCTACGGGATCGCGACGCCGGAGGCCCGGGTGGTGCCGACCACGGGAGCGTCCGGCGCCGCCGCAGCGGAGCTCGGCGGCCGGGTAGCGCTGAAGGCGCACGGGGCCGGCATCCTCCACAAGTCCGAGCTCGGGGCGGTCGCCGTCGGCCTCGTCGGCGCCGAGGCGGTCGAGCGGGCGGCGCGGGAGATGGAAGCGTCCCTGGGCGATCAGGGCCTGCAGCCGGAGTCCTTCCTGGTCCAGCGGATGGTCGAGGGCGGGACCGAGCTCCTGGTCGGGGTCGCCACCGACCCGGTCTTCGGCCCGGTCGTCGCCTGCGGCGCCGGCGGCACCGCGGTCGAGCTGCTCGGCGACGTCGCCCTCCGCGTCTGCCCGCTGACGACCGAAGACGCCGCAGCGATGATCCGCTCCCTCCAGACCCTCCCCCTCCTGACCGGCTTCCGTGGCGCCGAGCCCGCCGACCTGGCGGCGCTCGAAGACCTTGTCCTCCGCGTCGGCGCCCTCGCCGACACCCACCACGAGATCGTCGAGCTAGACCTCAACCCGGTCCTGGCAACCCCCGAAGGCGCCATAGCCGCCGACGCAAGAATCCGCATCACCTCACCACCACCCCCGAAGTCCTGGCCCCGCACCTGGGCGTGACCGTTCCGTGGTTCCTTTGTCCGCCTATACACGACTAAAGAACCACGGAACGGCTTCTCTCTATCGCGACGCTTCCGTGGTTCCTTTCGGACGGTGAGCGACCGAAAGGAACCACGCAACGTGTCGAAGAGGGGACGGGGGTGCCCCTTCTGGACACTCAGCATGAGGCGGCGAGCGGCGACCGGGGCGTCAGCCGGCAGAACGATCTCCGCCGAACTGCGTCCAGAAGGGGCACCCCCGTCCCCTCCCAACAACCACGCATCGAACCAACTACGTATCGATCAACCCGTGCGTCAGCGCGTACCGCGTCAGCTCCGGCCTGCTGCTCAGCCCCAGCTTCTGCTGGATGTGCGCGCGGTGGGTCTCGACGGTGCGGACGCTGAGGGAGAGCTGCTCGCCGATCTCGCGATTGGTGTGCCCAAGGGCCATCAGTCGCAGGACGTCGGTCTCGCGGGGCGAGAGGATGGGGCGCTCGTCATCGCCGTCGTCCTTGAGCCCGGCGGCGACGGCGGGGGCGAGGTGCTGCTTTCCGTCAGCGGCGGCGCGCACCGCCTCGATCAGCTCGAGGTGGGCAGAGTCCTTGAACAGATAGCCCTTGGCGCCGGCGTCGATGGCCCGGCGGGCGAGGGTGAGGTCGCGCTCCATCGTCAGCAGGACGACCTCCGTCCCGGGCGAGGCCTCGCGCAGCTCCGGCAATGAGTCGACCGCGAGGCCGTCCGGGAGGTTGACGTCGAGGACCAGCACCCGCGGCTGCAGCTCGGCCACGACCGCCCGCCCCGAGGCGACGTCGCCGGCCTCACCGATCACCTCGAGGTCGCTCTGCCCCTCGAGCAGGGCCTTGAGCGCCCCCCGCACGATGGCGTGGTCGTCGACCAGAGCGACGGTGATCTTCCCCTCCTCCTGCGCAGGGCTCACGCAGCGAGCGTAACGAGTTGCGGCACCGCCGCATTGCCGGGTGGGGGCTAACCCGGATGTCCCGCGGTCGCCTCCGGGAGACGATTACCCCCTTGAACTTCTCGCGACCCCCCGGCCGACCGGCTCCCATCCACGAGGGCGTGGTCGTCGCGATGAAGAAAGGGCTCCGATGAGGAGCACCGATGCACCCGCTCAAGCCCTCGCGCCGTCCCCTGCCGGCGCGAGGGCTGCGCGGTCCGCGCCTCACCGCTCCGGTCTTCCAGGACCTGCTGGGGACGGCGGCGCTGCCCTGGAACTACCTGTTGCTGGTGGTGCCGTTCCCGTTCATCGTCTGGGGAGCTGACGAGCTGCGGCGATGGCCGGCTCGCCGGCGCCTTCCCCTATCTGCGTCCCCGCCTCGCCCCGCACTACCCGAGCCGCGTCGGTGAGGGCGCCGACCGCGGCGCGGCGGCCGGTCGCCTCGGCGAAACGGCAGGCGGCGTCCACCTTCGTGCTCCGGTCGCTGTGGACCGAGTCGACGTCGGTCAGCATCACCAGTAGATCGGCGTCGAGACGGCGGGCCAGCAGCACCGCGGTCAGGTCCTCGTCGACGGCCGCCTCGACGCCGTGCATGGTGCCGAGCCCGTCGAGGGCGATCGGGATGCCGCCGTCGGCGCAGATCACCAGGGCGCCGGCGTCGACAAGCACCCGCAGGCTGCGGATCTCCGCGATCGCGTGCGGCTCGGGCGAGGGGATGAGGCGACGGAAGCCGTCACCGTCCCGCCCGAGTCTCCAGCCGCGGTCGCGGCGGAGCCGCTGCGCCCGGTCGAAGTTGTAGATGGGGCCGATCGGCTTCCTCGGGTGGCGAAAGGCCGGGTCGTCGCCGGCGACGACCACCTCGGTGAGGACGCTGACCACGTCGCGGTCGGGCAGCTCGTTGCGCAGCGCCAACTCCAGCATGTGCCCGACCCGCGGCCCGTTGCCGTGGCTGACGATCAGCTCGTGCTCGCCGGCGATCGCGGCCAGCTCGAACGCGGCCGCCTTGACGTTGCATTCTTGGTTTCGGGCCGTGGCCGATTCGCCGCGGCGGAGAAGGGCGTTGCCCCCTAGCGCCAGCAGGACTCTCATGGCTTCAGGATCGCGCCACGGCGGCGATCCCCCATCGGCCCAAAGCCACACGTCGGCTTGCGGAGTTCCGACACGCCAGCAGCCGTGCGACACTCACGAGACCGTGACGGAGAGCGGCGAGAGCGAGATCAGCGTCGTCCTTGCCGACGACCACAACGTGATTCGCAGCGGCTTGCGGGCGATGCTCGAGGCAGAGGTCGGGATCAGGGTGATCGGCGAGGCAGCCGACGCCGCGGCGGCGCAGAAGCTGGTTCGCGACCGCCGTCCGGGGGTCCTCGTCCTCGACCTGCAGATGCCGGGTGCCGAACCGGCGAGCGACATCCTCACCCTCCGCGAGGAGGCGCCGGACACGGCGATCGTCGTCCTCACCATGCAGAGCGACCCGCGCCGGGCCCGCGAGCTTCTGCGCGCCGGCGCCTCCGGCTACGTCCTCAAGCAGGCGGCCGAGCGCCAGCTGACCGCGGCGATCCGCGCCGCCGCCGAGGGCGGCTCCTACATCGACCCCGAACTGGGCGGCCGGGTTGCGCAGCTCGGGGTCGACCCGATCGAGGCGCTGAACGAGCGCGAGCGCGAGCTGCTGCGGCTGCTCGCCCTCGGCCACACCAACCGCGAGATCGGCGAGAAGCTCTACCTGAGCGTGCGTGCGGTAGAGGTCAACCGGGCGAAGCTGCTCGAGAAGCTGGAGCTGCAGACGCGTCCGGAGCTGGTCCGCTTCGCGATCGCCAACGGGGTCATCGACCCCAAGCGCGACGGGGCGTAGTTGGGGGGAGGGGGCGGGGGTGTCCCTTCCCGGCGCAGCTCGGCGGAGATCGTTCTGCCGCTGTCGCCCCGGTCGCTGCCGGCCCGCCTCGTGCTGAGTGTCCAGAAGGGACACCCCCGCCCCCTCTTCAACACGCTCTGAAGTTCCGTGGTTCTTTAGTCCTGTATATGCGGACTAAGGAACCACGAGATGCGGGAGCTCGGTGATTCGGATGATGTCGGTGAGGGTCCCTGGGTACTTGGCATGGAGCTGAGCCAACTCCGTTCGAGGCGTTAGCCAATCCACGACCCACTCAGCGGAGGTGCTCCCAGGGACCCCCACCGACATCATCCCCCGCGGTCAGCGCTCGCCCAGCGGCACGCGGGCTGAGATCTCGGTCCCCTCGCCGGGCTTCGAGCTGACCTCGATCTCGCCGCCGAAGAGCTCGATCCGCTCGCGCATCCCGGTCAGGCCACGGCCGCCGGATGCCGTTTCGGGGTCGAAGCCCTCGCCGTCGTCGCGGACGAGGATCCTCACCTCGCTCTCGAGCTCCTCGGCACTGAGCTCGACGTGGGAGGCGTTGGCGTGCTTGACGATGTTGGTCAGCGCCTCCTGCACCAGCCGGTAGACGATCCGCTCCTCGTCGCGGCTCGGCTCCTCGCCGCTCTTCTCGGCGGCGATCTCGATCTTCGCCTCGACCTCGACGTCGGCGCGGGCCGAGCATCTCCTCTGCCAGTGCTTGCAGCGCCCCGGCGAGCCCAAGTCGCTCGAGCGCCGCCGGGCGCAGGTCGTTGATCAGGCGGTTGAGCTCGTTGATCTGGTCCGCCAGGCTCGCCAACGTCTCCTCGGCCGCGCGTTCGATCCGCTCCACCCGATCGTCGGCTTCGCTCTGCAGGGCGGTTGCGAGGTTGATCCGGATCGCCGCCAGCCCTTGCAGGGCTTCGTCGTGGAGCTCGCGGGCCCAGCGCTCACGCTCCTTCTCGGCCGACTCGACCTGCTGGCGCAGGCGATCCGACTCGACCGTCTGCGCCGTCGCCACCGCGGTCGCGGCGCTGGCGGCGAAGGACTGCAGCAGCCGCAGGTCCTCCTGGTCGAACTCGACGCCGCCGGCTTCGCGGTCGAGGGCTACGAGGGCGCCGACGGCGCGGCCGCGGAAGAGCAGCGGCACCACCAGCGCCGCCTCGGCGCCGAGGCGCTCGCGCAGGCGCGCCTTCGAGGGCGGCGAGCCGCGCTCGAGCCGCTGCGAGACCCGGTCCTCCATCGCCGCCGCGACGACGTCGTCGTCCAGCGGCACCTCGAGGTCGCGGACCTCGTCGCTGACCTGGCCGGCGCGGGCGGCGACGAAGAGGCGGTCGTCGCGGCGCAGGAGGACCAGCAGCGCGCGGGCGTCGACCAGCGCCCGCGCCCGCTTGACGATCAGGTCGAGGACGCGCTCGACGTCGGTCTCGCCGCCGACGGTGCGGGCGATGTCGACCGAGGTCTCGGCCCGGCGCAGCGCCTGCTCGACCTCGGCCTCGCGTTCGGAGAGGCTGGTGTAGAGGCGGGCGTTCTCGATCGCGATCCCGGCCCAGCTGGCGAGGGTCACGGCCGCCTCTTCGTCGGCCTCGTCGAAGTCCTCGGCGCCCTGTTTCTCGGTCATGTAGAGGTTGCCGTAGGTCTCGCCGCGGACCGCGATCGGGACCCCGAGGAAGGAGTTCATCGGCGGGTGGCCGGGGGGGAAGCCGTAGGCGTGCGGATGCGCGTTGACGTCGTGCAGGCGCAGCGGCGCCGGCTCCCGGATCAGCTCGCCGAGGACACCGCGGCCCCGCGGCAGGTTGCCGATGTCGCGCCGGGTCTCCTCGTCGATGCCGACGTTGATGAAGCGTTCGAGTTCGCGGCGCTCGCGGTCGAGCACGCCGAGCGCCGCGTAGCGAGCTCCGGTCAGCTCCCGAGCCGCTTCCGCCACCGACTTCAGCACCGCCTCCAGGTCGAGCTCGGAGAGCAGGTTGCTGCCGACGTCGATCAGCCGCCGGAAGCGCTCTTCCTCGACCTGGCGCCCCGACTGCTCCGAACTCTCCATCGTGAAACCAATACTCCCACCAATTCGGGGCATTTGGGAATAGCGCCGATGCAGCGGTAAGAATGCGGCGCGATGGAGGGCAAAGTGAGTGTGGGAGAGACGCTTCGCCAGACGTTCGCGATCTACCGGGAGAAGGCCGGGGTGCTTCTTCCGGTGGCTTTTTGGCTATTCCTCTTCTCGGCGATCGTCGAAGCGCTGACCATCGACGTGCTGTCCCTGTTCTGGGTCGGGATCGTCGTCAGCCTCACCGTCGGTACTCTCTACCAGGGAACGGTTGTCGGGCTCGTCAACGAAGTCCGGCGCGGCCGCGGGGACTCCTCGGCTACCGACCTGATGCGCTCGGTGCTGCCGGTGTTCTGGCCATTGCTCGGGGCCAGCTTCCTGACCGCGATCGGGATCGGCGGCGGCCTCGTCCTCCTGATCGTGCCCGGCGTTTATCTGCTGACGGTGTGGGCGGTCGTGGCGCCGGTGGTCGTTATCGAGCGCCGCAGGGTCACCGACGCCCTCGGTCGCTCGCGCCAACTGGTGCGGGGCAATGGCTGGCCGGTGCTGGGAGCGGTGATGGTCGGCTTCCTGGTCGGGGCCATTGCCGGCCTCGGCCTGAGCGCGCTGGCCACCTCGATCGTCGACGGGGAGATCATGGATCTCGTCTTCAGGGTCCTCGCCCAGACCGTCGCTGCGCCGATCGCCGCCCTGATCGCCTCGGTCCTCTACTTCCGCCTGGTGGACATCGATCGCCAGCGCCCCGCGGCCCCGGCTGCAGACGACCTGCCCCCCCGCTTGCCCTAGTGCCGCAGCAGGCCGGCGACGGCTAGCGCTAGCTGCTCGCCCCGCGGCGTCAGCACGTACTCGGTGTGGGGCGGGCGGCCGGGGACGAGGTGGCGCTCGACGATCCCCGCCGCCTCGAGCTGCTCGAGCCGCTCGGAGAGGGTGGTGGGGGAGACGCCGGGGAGGGACTGGCGGAACTCGTTGAAGCGGGCGGCGCCGCTGGAGCAGGCGTAGATCGTCGCCATCGTCCAGCGGCGCTCGAGCAGCCCCGCGGCGGCGCGCAGTTCGGGCGGCACCGGGGAGCAGTTGCGGCAGCGGGGGGACATGACCGCCTCTACGCCGCCACTGCCTCATGGCCCTTCTCAGGACCCCCGCGCACGCCTGCCGGCTCCAGCGCCAGCGCCAGCACCTCGTCGATGCTCATCACCGGGTGGAAGTTCATCTGCTCGCGCACCTCCTCCGGCACCTCGTCGAGGTCGCCGCGGTTGCGCTCGGGCAGGATCACCTCGGTCAGCCCGGCGGCGTGCGCCGCCAGCACCTTCTGCTTGAGGCCGCCGATCGGCAGCACCCGGCCCTGCAGGGTGACCTCGCCGGTCATCCCGACCGTGTGCTTCACCGGCCGCCCGGTCAGCAGGCTGACCAGCGCCGTGGTCATCGCCGTGCCGGCGCTGGGGCCGTCCTTGGGGATCGCCCCGGCGGGGACGTGGAGGTGGAACTCGCGCTGGAAGCGGCTCGGCGTCGATGCCGAGCTCCTCGCGGTGCGCCCGCACGTAGGAGAGGGCGATCCGCGCCGACTCCTTCATCACGTCGCCGAGCTGGCCGGTCAGGACCAGGCCCTTGTCGCCGTCCATCGCGGTCGCCTCGATGAAGAGGATGTCGCCGCCGGCGCCGGTCACGGCGAGGCCGGTGGAGACGCCGGGGATCGCGGTCCGCTCGACCGACTCCTGGAAGAACTTCTGGCGCCCGAGCGCCTCGCGCAGCGCCTCGGTGTCGATCGCGACCGTGCCCTCGGCCTCGCCGGCGGCGATCTTCGTCGCCGCGACGCGGACGAGCTTGCCGATCTCGCGCTCCAGCCGCCGCACGCCCGCCTCGCGGGTGTACTCGGAGATCACCTGGCGCAGCACCTCGTCGGAGACCTCGATCTCCTCCGGCACGCAGCCCGTTGCGCTTCAGCTGCCGTGGCAGCAGGTAGCCGCGGGCGATCGCCAGCTTCTCCTCGGTCGTGTAGCCGTCGAAGGCGATGATCTCCATCCGGTCCAGCAGCGGCGCCGGGATCGTGTCGACCAGGTTCGCGGTGGCGATGAAGACGACCTCGGAGAGGTCGACCTCGACGTCGAGGTAGTGGTCGCGGAAGGTGTCGTTCTGGGCCGGGTCGAGCACCTCGAGCAGGGCCGCCGAGGGGTCGCCGCGCCAGTCGGCGCCGACCTTGTCGACCTCGTCGAGGAGGATCACCGGGTTCATCGTCTTGGCGTCGCGCAGGGCGCGGACGATCCGGCCCGGCATCGCGCCGATGTAGGTGCGGCGGTGGCCGCGGATCTCGGCCTCGTCGCGGATGCCGCCGAGGCTGATGCGGACGAACTCGCGCCCGAGGGCGCCCGCGATCGACTCGCCGATCGAGGTCTTGCCGGTGCCGGGAGGCCCGACCAGGGTGAGGATCGCGCCGTTGGCGCGGTCGTCCTCCTCGATCCCGCGCTCCTCGCGCAGCTTGCGGACGGCGATGAACTCGGTGATCCGCTTCTTCACGTCCTCGAGGCCGGCGTGGTCGGCGTCCAGCACCTCGCGGGTGTGGGCCGGGTCGAGCCGCTCCTCGGAGCGTTTGCTCCACGGCACCGCGATCAGCCAGTCGAGGTAGCTGCGGATCATCGAGCTCTCCGGCGACTGCTCGCCCTGGCGCTCGAGCCGCCGCAGCTCCTTCTCGGCCTGCTCGGCGACCGCCTCCGGCATCTCGGCCTCGGCGATCTTGCGCTCGTACTCGCCGATCAGGTCGGCCTCGTCCTCGCCCAGCTCCTTGCGGATCGACTCCATCTGTTTGCGCAGGAAGTACTCGCGCTGCTGTTTCTGGGCGCCGGACTCGACGTCGTCGCGGATCTTGCGACCGCACCTGCAGCTCGGTCAGCCGCTCGCGCTGCAGCTCGACCGCGAGCTCGAGGCGGGCGGTGACGTCGATCGCCTCCAGCAGGCGCAGCTTGCCCTCGTTGGGGATGTCGGGGGAGAGGCCGGAGGTGTCGGCCAGCGCGCCGGGCTCGTCGATCGAGCGCAGGAAGGCGGCGATGCGGCCGTCGTCGCCGCGGTGCTCGAGGATCTCCTCGACCACGGCGCGGTATTCGGTCGCCAGCTCGCGGGTGTGCTCGTCGTCAGGATGGCCGTCGCGGATCTCCTGGACCTCGACCCGCAGCGTCGTCGCCCTCGCCCGGCTCGGCGGCGCCGGCGATCAGCCCGCGGTGCAGTCCGACGACGGTGGCGACGGGGCGGCCGCGGCGCGAGAGCCCGGTCTCGATCACCTCGGCGACGACGCCGACGCGGCCGAACTCGCCGTCGCGGCGCGGCATCAGGAAGACGCGCTCCTCGTCGCCGACGTCGATCGGCAGGGTCGCGGTGACGGTCGGGAAGACGATTGCCTCGTCGAGCGGTATCAGCCGATAAGTCATAACCAAGTCCACTTTCTGTAGTTAGTCCTCTACCAGGATAGCGCCGATGGTTTCCGCGTCAAGGGGTACGGTTGTCAGATGGACCAAGAGCAGGCACGCCATCTCCTCGCCGAGGAGCGCAAACGGGTCGAAGGCGACATCACCGCCGCTGAGCGGGGAGGGCCCGAAGAGGGCGACGAGCGCCAGGAGCCGGGGGACTTCGACTCCGAGGGCCTCTACCAGGACGAGCTCGACTCAGGGATCCTTACCCAGTTGAAGAACCGCCTGGCCGAAGTCGAGCGCGCCGAAGAGCGCCTTGCCGCCGGCACCTACGGCAT
This sequence comes from uncultured Actinomycetes bacterium, assembly GCA_963812845.1. Lineage (GTDB taxonomy): Bacteria > Actinomycetota > Thermoleophilia > Solirubrobacterales > 70-9 > VAYN01. The sequence goes on from CAWEWQ010000001.1 coordinate 891,443, forward strand.
CTCGGTCCGCAGCGGCGACCCGATCCCCGACGCGAGGTTGATCGCCAACCCCTGCGCCGAGCTGACCGTCGAGGAGGCTGAGGAGCGCCGCTGATGGGCAAGGTCAAGTGTCAGATCTCGGTCTCCGCCGACGGCTATCTGGCCGGCCCGAACCAGAGCGAGGAGCACCCGCTCGGCGAAGGCGGGATGGCGCTGCACGACTGGGTCATAAAGCTCGCCGCCTGGCGTCGAGCCGCATGGCAGGGAGGGTGGCGAGGTCAACGCCTCGACGCCGATCGTGGAAGAGGCTTTCGGCGGCACCGGCGCGGTGGTCATGGGGCGCAACATGTTCGGCCCCGTGCGCGGGCCCTGGACCGAGCCGCTCTGGGACGGCTGGTGGGGAGACGAGCCGCCCTTCGGCGTCCCGGTCTTCGTCCTCACCCACCACCAGCGCGAGCCGCTGACCCTCGGCGAGACCACCTTCCACTTCGTCACCGAGGGCCCCGAGCGCGCCGTCGAGCTGGCCCGCGAGGCGGCCGGCGACGCGGACGTCTCGGTCGGCGGCGGCGGCGAGACGATCCAGGAGCTGATCCGCGCCGGCCTGCTCGACGAGATGCTGGTCAACCAGGTGCCGCTGATCCTCGGCGACGGCGTCCGCCTGCTCGACGGGATCCCGTCGAGCGTAAAGCTGGAGCAGACGCGGGTGGTCGAAGCACCCGACGTCGCTCACATCTTCTACTCGCTCTCCTACTAGGGAGAGCGCCTCGGCTAGGAGCCGAGCAGCTTCGCCTTCTGCGCGGCGAACTCCTCCTCGGTGAGGATGCCCTGCGCTTTCAGCTCGCCGAGTTCCTTCAGCTGCTCGATCGGCGAGCTCGCGGCCGGGGCGGCTGGAGCGGGTGGCGGCGCGGCGGCCTGCTGCTGCTGCTGTTCTTCCTGCTGCGCCCAGCGCTCCCCTGGCGTTTGGAGACGCGGTTGCTGACGGAGGTGGCGGTACCGGCGATGACCGCAGTGCGGGCGACACCTCGAAGTAGTCCTGGCATCTGCTTCTCCTATCTAGTTCGACTCGGCCGCGTCGAGCGCGGCGAGGATGGCTTGGACGGGGATGCGGCCGCTGGCGACGAGCTGCCCACCGGAGCGGCGGACCGCGGCGGCGAAGGGGGCGGCCCAGGTGTTCTCGAAGACGAGCACTGCGGCCGCGGTACCGGGCTCCAGCGCGGCGGCGGCCTCGGTCAGGTCGTCGTCGGAGAGCAGGCCCGAGGAGGCGCCCTCGAAGATCTCGAGCTCCGCAGCGCCGTCACCGAGGTCGGCGAGCTCGATACCCGAGACCGTGCCGTCCTCGTCCTTGGTGACGAATGCGAGGTCGAGGATCCTGATCAGGCCGCGGTCGACGAGGTCGACCAGGTGGGGGGCGACCTCACCGTTCGGCTGGCGCCCGGGCCACTCGACCAGGATGTAATCGACCGGCCCCATCTCGCTCACATCGTTCATCGACCGTCACCTCTCGTTTGGGAAAGAAATCTGATCTGCCAGGTGAACATAGCGGGTGGCCGTTGCGGTCGGCCAGACACTCCGGGCGCCCGCTCAGACGCCGATCCCGGCGGCGCCGCCGAGCGGCAGCCAGCGGACCCGTTCGCGCAGGTCGGCCGGCGCCTTCGCCAGTTCGGCCTCGACCTGCTCGCGGCCCTGGCGGAAGTGGCGCCAGCCCTCGTAGTGGATCGGGATCGCGGTCTCGGGCTGCAGCGCTTCCAGCAGCTCGATCGCCTCGGCGGCGGTCATCGTGTAGCGCAGCGGCCCGGTGACCGGGAAGCGGACACCGCCGAGGTGGACGAGCGCGGTTCCGACCTCGACCCGGTCGGCGACCTCACGGACGCCGTCGTAGAGGACGGTGTCGCCGGAGATCCACAGCGCGCCGTGATCCTGTCCCTCCCAGGTAAGGGCGAAGCCGATGACGTCGCCGACCAGCGGCCGGCTCAGCGGCGGGCCGTGGCGGCAGGGGGTGGCGGTGACCTCGATCCGCGGTTTGCCCTCGGCGCTCAGCTCGGTGCTCGCCCAGGGGGCGAGGCCGCGGGCGTTGCCGCCGAGCCGCCGCGCGCCCGCCTCGGTCGTGATCACGGTCCCGGCGCTCGGCAGCAGGGCCCGGCCGGCGGCGTCGAGGTTGTCGTCGTGATGGTCGTGGCTGAGCAGGACCGCGTCGATCGACCCCAACTCCCCGGCGGCGATCGACGGCCCGGCCAGCTTCTCCGAGCCCGTGCCCCAGCCGAAGCGGTACCGGCCGCCGGCGGGGTCGAAGGTCGGGTCGGTGAGCAGCCGCCAGCCGGCGAACTCGATCAGCACCGTGGGCCCGCCGATGTGGGTGAGCTTCACATCCACGCCTTCACCCTAGGTTAGGCTCGCGCCATGGACAAGACGAACCCCGAGGACGTCGCCAAGCTCTACGGCAGTCGCTTCCTCACCGAAGACGCCCCTGCCAAGGAGTTCCCCGCGACCGGCATGCCGGCGCTCGACGCGATGCGGCTCGTCGACGAGGAACTGGTGCTGGAGGGAGACCCCTGGCGCAACCTCGCCACCTTCGTCACCACCTGGATGGAGCCGGAGGCGCAGCGGATCGTCTCCGAGAACCTGCACCGCAACTTCATCGACCACGCCGAGTACCCGATCTCGGCCGAGATCGAGCAGCGCTGCATCCGCATGCTCGCCGACCTCTACCACGCGCCGGGGGAGACGACCGGCTGCCGCACCCAGGGCTCCTCGGAGGCGATCATGCTCGGGGCGCTCTCGCTGAAGTGGAAATGGAAGGAGCGGCGCGAAGCGGCGGGCAAGCCGGTCGACAAGCCGAACCTCGTCTTCGGCGGCGACGTCCACGTGGTCTGGGAAAAGTTCTGCCGCTACTTCGACGTCGAACCGCGGATCGTCCGCCTGCAGGAGAACAAGTACGTGATCGGGCCGGAGGACGTCGAGCCCCACGTCGACGAGAACACGATCGGCGTCGCCGCCGTCCTCGGCACGACCTTCACCGGCCACGCCGACGACATCTCCGGGATCAACGACCTGCTGCTGCGGATCAAGGACGAGCAGGGGCTCGACGTGCCGCTGCACGTCGACGCCGCCAGCGGCGGCTTCGTCTGGCCCTTCCTCTACCCGCACTCGGAGTGGGACTTCCGCCTCGAGCAGGTGCGCTCGATCAACGTCTCCGGCCACAAGTTCGGGCTCGTCTACCCGGGGATCGGCTGGCTCGTCTTCCGCGAGAAGTCAGACCTGGCCGAGGACCTCGTCTTCTACGAGAACTACCTGGGCAAGACCGACGCGACCTTCACCCTCAACTTCTCCACCGGCGCCTCGATGGTGCTCGCCCAGTACTACAACTTCGTCCGCCTCGGCCACGAGGGCTACGCGCACGTGATGGGGGCGATGCAGCAGAACGCGAAGGCGCTGGCGCAGAAGCTGGAGGAAAACGGCAACTTCGAGCTGATCGGCGCTGACAAGGAGCAGCTGCCGCTGGTCGCCTTCAAGCTCGCCGGCGAGCACGACTACGACGAGTTCGACGTCTCCTGGCAGCTCTCGGCCGAGCGCGGCTGGATGCTCCCCGCCTACACGCTGCCGCCCGAAGCCGAAGACGTGAAGATCATGCGGGCGCTGGTCAAGGAGACGCTGAGCCGGGCCCAGGTCGACCGCCTCGCCGACGACGTCAAGGAAGCCTGCGAGACGCTGGAGAAGAAGGGCGGCGCCCACCCGCACGAGCGCAAGAAGATGAAGCGCAGCCCCGGCTTCTAGCGTTCGGTCTTCTCTGCCCGGCCCGGCCACCAGGCACGGTCGCCGAGCCGGTAGGTGATCGCCGGGATCAGCAGGGCGCGGACGACGAAGGTGTCGAGGAGGACGCCGACGGCGACGGTGGCGCCGATCTGGACCAGCTCCTCGAGCGGCAGCAGGGTCAGGGTGGCGAAGGTGCCGGCGAGGATCAGGCCGGCGCCGGTGATGACCCCGCCGGTGCTGGTGAGGGCGGCGAGGACGCCATCACGGGTCCCGTGGATCGCCGCCTCCTCGCGGGCCCGCGTCATCAGGAAGATGTTGTAGTCGACCCCCAGGGCGACGAGGAAGACGAAGGCCATCAGCTCGAGGTTGAAGGCGAGCCCTCCGGTCTGGAAGACCTCGGTGAAGGCGAAGGTGGCGAGGCCGAGCGTTGCCGCAAATGAAGCGAGCACGGTCGCGATCAGGTAAGCGGGCGCGACCAGCGCCCGCAGGACGCCGATCAGGATCAGGCCGATCACGAGCAGCACCAGCGGCACGATCAGCTTCGTGTCCCGCGCGTTGGCTTCCTCGACGTCGAGGTTCTCGACCGGGACGCCGCCGAGCAACCCGCTCGGGGCGACGGCGTGCAGCCGTTCGCGGATCTCTTCCACCGCGCCTTCGGCCTCGCTGCCGTAGGGGTCGTCGTGGAGGACGAGGAGGATCACCGCCTTTGCCGCGTCGCCGGGGACCGGCGTCGGCAGCACCAGCTGAACCGATTCGAGGCGTTCCATCTCGCGCGCGACCGCCGGCGCCTGCTCGGCCTTGACGACCGCCGTCAGCGGCGCGCCGAGGCCGGCCGGGAAGTGCCGTTCCAGCGCTTCGGTGCCGCGGCTCGAGTTGGTCGCCCGCGTCACCCCCTGGCCGAACCCGAGGGTCTCGTGGTGCGTCAGGTTGCCGAGGCAGAGGACGGCGAGCAGGGCTAGGACGCTGACGGTGATTCGGGTGGAGTGCCGGCGGACTAGGTTGGCCGCTCGGTGCCAGATGGTGGGGGGCGGGGCAGGGGGGTCCCCTCCGTCACGAATTGGGAGGTTCCTCCGGGGACCCCCCTGCCCCGCGCCGGCGAGGTTGGCGGGCCAGAAGGCTCGGTCGCCGAGGATGGAGAGCAGCGCCGGCAGCAGGGTGAAGGAGGCCAGCAGCATCACTGCGATGCCGATGGCGAGGACGGGTCCCAGCCAGTGAGTTGACTCAAGGTTCGCGACGAGCAGGACCAGCATCGCCGCGATCACGGTCCCACCGCTCGCGAGGAGCGCTGGGCGCGTCTCCCTGAGAGCGCGATCGAGGGGGGTCCGGGGGGTCCCCGGAGGAACCTCCCCATCTTTGTGACGGAGGGGACCCCCCGGACCCCCTACAGCGCCCAGCTCTTCCCGGTACCGGTGCACGAGCAGCAGCGAGTAATCCGTCCCGGCGCCGAAGACGAGGACCAGGAGGAGCATGGTGCCCTCGGCGTTGACGGTGATCCAGCCCGCCTTTATGAGCAGGTAGGCGATGCCGATCGCGACGAGGTAGGCGAGGCCGACGACGAGCAGCGGCAGCAGGGCCAGGATCGGCGCCCGGTAGACGAGCAGCAGGAGGAGGAGGACGAGCCCGAGGGTGGCGAAGAGGAGGGTGCGGCCGGCGTCTTCCGCGATCCTCTCGAGGTCGGCGGCGATGCCGCCGGGCCCGGTCACGTAGACGTGCAGGCCCGCTCGTTCGTGCGCCCGCAGGTAGCGGCGGATCTGCCCGACCCCTTTGACCACCGCGCCGCGGTTCCCGGCGTCGATCGCCAGGACCAGCAGCGCCGCTTCGCGGTCGCGGGAGACCGGGCCGATCCCGTTGGCGAGCCGGGCCACCCTGGTCAGCTGGTTGCGGTATTCGCCGGAGAAGGGATCGACGATCGGCGTCGCGCCGGTGATCTCGAGCTTGCCGAGGCCGTCGCCGTCGCGGCCGATCGCCTTCAGGTCTTCCCCGGTGAGCCCGCCAGGGCGTTCGAAGACGATCACCACCGGCACGTCTTCACCGCCGCCCGAAACGTGCCGGAGCGCGTCGAGGGCCCGAGTCGATTCCGAATCGGCCGGCAGAAAGCTGCTCTGCCCGGCAGCGGTGACGTCGTCGATATGGGCGTGGGCGACCAGCCCGGCAGCGCCGATCAGCAGCCAGACCGCGACCGCGAGCCATCGTCCTCGTGATCCGGTGACCACGGCGGCAGCGTATTAGGACCAGGGCGATGACTGATTCGACTGCCGCTCGACGGGTAAGGAGCACCTACATGGGATTGAAGCCGCTGCTCCTCGCTGCCCTGGTCGCCCTCTCCCTCGGCCTTGCCGCTTGCGGGGGCAGCGGCTCCGATTCCACCTCTGAAGCGGAAACCGCGCCGCCGGCGAGCGAAGAAACGAGCGCCGAAGAAACGGAATCGACGGAGAGCGAACCCGCCCCCAGCGGCGAAGCGGCGAAGTCGGAAAAAGTCGACATCGTCGAATTCACCTACCAACCAGACCCGGTTGTGGTCCAGGTGGGCGGCAAGGTGATCTGGCAGAACCAGGACACCGCGCCCCACACCGCGACGGCCGACGACGGCAGCTTCGACACCGGCACGATCGAGAAAGGCAAGATCGGCTCGGAGACCTTCAAGGAACCGGGCACGTTCACCTACTTCTGCGAAATCCACCCGACGATGCACGGCACCGTCGAAGTGGTCGAATAGACCGTCCCGCCTGATGCCCTTCTGGCTGGCCCGCAAAGCCGCACCCCACGTCTGGAAGCGGGTGCCGTGGGCGAAAGTCTGGGTGGTGACCCTGTGGCTGCTGAAGAAGGGCCGCGACCTGATCGAGAAGAACCTCACCCAGCGCGAGCAGACCGAGTTCTGGAACCTGGTGAAGAAGACGCAGGGCCGGCCGGGCAACCTCACGAAACGTGACAAAACGCGCCTGAAGCACCTCGTCGGCAAGGCGATCCGCGGCTAGGGCGGGCAGTCCGCGACTAGGATCTCGGCTCGATGAAGCCGGTCACCGTCTCCACCGACGTCGCCACGCCCCCGGTGCAGGTCTTCGAGCATCTCGACACGCTCGCCAACCACGAGGCCTTCCTCGACCACTACCTGGAGAAGTGGAAGTTCTCCGGGCCGGCCAGTGGAGTGGGCGCGAAAGCCGAGGCCCTCGCCAAGGCGCCCGGCTCGCAGGACTGGTTCGAGTTCGAGGTCGTCGAGCGCGAGTCGCCGCGGCTGCTGGTCGAGGAGGCGGTCTCTTCCGGCGGCAAGCGCAGGACCCGCGGCGCCTACCGGCTGAGTGAGGAGGGCGGCGGCACCCGGATCGAGTTCGAGCTCGAGTTCCTCGAGCTGCCCCGTTCCGAGCGGCTCGCCCCCTTCCTGACCCGCGCTTTCGCCAAGCGGATCAACGCCAAGGCGCTGCGCCGCCTCGCCAAGCAGCTCGACGGCTGAGAGGATCCCCGCGTGACCGAGGGGGAGCGAGACGACCTGGCGGAACTGCTGGCCCGCCGCGCGCTGACCGAGGACGGGGCGCGGCCCGACGCCGTCTCCAAGCGCCACGCCGCCGGCGGGCGCACCGCCCGCGAGAACGTCGAGGACCTGGTCGACGCCGGCTCCTTCGTCGAGTACGGCCGCTACGCGATCGCCGCCCAGCGCGGGCGCCGCGAGCTCTCCGAGCTGATCGCCCGCACCCCCGCCGACGGCCTGCTCGGCGGCACGGCCCGCGTCAACGGCGAGCTCTTCGAGCCCGAGCGCGCCGCCTGCGCCGTCCTCTCCTACGACTACACGGTGCTGGCCGGCACCCAGGGCGCCCTCGGCCACCGCAAGAAGGACCGCCTCTTCGAGCTGATCGAGCGGATGCGGCTGCCGGTCGTCTTCTACGCCGAGGGCGGGGGAGGGCGGCCCGGCGACACCGACTATCCGGTCGTCTCCGCCCTCGACACGCGCGCCTTCGCGCTCTGGGCGAAGCTCTCCGGACTGGTGCCGCGGATCGCCGTCGTCCACGGCCGCTGCTTCGCCGGCAACGCCGTGCTCGCAGGCTGCGCCGACCTGATCGTCGCCACCGATACGAGCTCGCTGGGGATGGGAGGGCCGGCGATGATCGCCGGTGGCGGCCTCGGCGAGATCCACCCCGACGCCGTCGGGCCGATCGAGATGCAGGCGCCGAACGGGGTCGTCGACGTCGCCGTCGCCGACGAGGCCGAGGCGACGGCGGTGGCGAAGAAACTGCTCGCCTACTTCCAGGGACCGACCGCCCCCGGCTCCGAGCCCGACCAGGCGCAGCTGCGCGACGCCATCCCCGAGCGCAAGCGCCGCGCCTACGATCCGCGGCCGATAGTCGAGACCCTCTGCGACGAGGCCTCGGTCACCTTCCTGCGCGAGCGCTTCGCGCCGGAGATGGTGACGGCGCTGGCGCGGATCGAGGGCCGGCCGCTGGGGGTCATCGCCAACGACACCCGCCACACCGCCGGCGCCCTCACCAGCGACGCCTCCGACAAGGCGGCCCGGCTGCTGCAGCTCTGCGACGCCTTCGGCCTCCCGGTCGTCTCCCTCGTCGACACCCCCGGCTACATGGTCGGGACCGAGGCCGAGGCGACCGGCCTCGTCCGCCACGCCTCGCGCCTGCTCGTCGCCGGGGCGGCGCTGCGGGTGCCGCTGATCGCGGTCGTCCTGCGGCGCGGCTACGGCCTCGGCGCCCAGGCGATGGTCGGCGGCAGCCTCCACGAGCCGCTGCTGACGGTCGCCTGGCCGAGCGCCCACCTCGGGCCGATGGGGCTGGAGGGGGCGGTGCGGCTGGCCCTGCGCAAGGAGCTCGAGGCGATCCCCGACGAGGCCGAGCGCGAGCAGCGCGTCCGCGACCTCACCGCCCAGGCCGAAGAGAACGCGAAGGCGCTGAACGCGGCGGCGCTGTTCGAGCTCGACGACGTGATCGACCCGGCCGATACCCGCGGCCTGATCGCCGCCACCCTGACCGCGGCGGGCGCGGCCCGCCCGCCCGGCGCCCACCGCTTCATCGACACCTGGTAACCGAAAGGAACCGATGCCCGATTACTCCGACCTCAAGGCGCTCTTCATCAACTGCACGCTGAAGCGCAGCCCCGAGGTCTCCAACACGCAGGGCCTGATGGACAAGTCGATGGCGGTGATGCGCGCGCAGGGGGTCGAGGTCGACTGCATCCGCGCGATCGACCACGAGATCGCGATCGGCGTCTGGCCCGACATGACCGAACACGGCTGGTCGACGGACGAGTGGCCGGCGATCTACGAGCGGGTGATGGCCGCCGACATCCTCGTCCTCGGGATGCCGATCTGGCTGGGGGAGAAGTCCTCGGTCGCGACCCACGTGATCGAGCGCCTCTACGGCAACTCGCACCTGCTGAACGACGAAGGCCAGTGGGCCTATTACGGCCGCGTCGGCGGCTGCATCGTCACCGGCAACGAGGACGGGATCAAGCACTGCGCGATGAACGTCCTCTACTCGCTGCAGCACCTCGGCTACACGATCCCGCCCCAGGCCGACTCGGGCTGGATCGGCGAGGCGGGCCCCGGACCGTCCTACCTCGACGAGGACTCGGGCGGCCCGGACAACGACTTCACCAACCGCAACACCACCTTCGCCGCCTGGAACCTGATGCACCTGGCGCGGATCCTCAAGGACGCCGGCGGCATCCCCGCCCACGGCAACCAGCCGCAGGAGTGGGAGGCGGGCTGCCGCTTCGACTTCCCGAACCCGGAGTACCGGACCTGAGGCTCTCTCCCCGTCCTTCAGTTGACGCGGCGGTGCGTCGATAGGGCAGAGGAAGATGGACCAGAACAAAGACAGTCAAGCGGACAAGGGACCGTCGCCGGACGACGAGCAGGCTCCGCAGCCGAAACCTTCGCAGCCGAAACAGAAGTCTGGAGGGCGGGAGACCGCCGGGACGGGCGCTTCGGAGAGTGAGCAGCCGCAAGGCCACTCGGTTGCCTGGTACGCCGCATGGGCCAGCATCATCAGCGTGCCCGTCGGCGTCCTCACCGCGATCGCCATCGCACTGTTCTCCGGCGGCAGCACTCCCACCGCCGCCGAAGGCTCGCGGGAGCCGCAGCTCGAAAGGATCGATCTGATCGCCCGCAACGGTCTCCCGCCCCATAAGCCTGCCGTGGAGCTTCTCGTCCATAACGGCGGTCGCGGCCGAGCCGTCATCAGTCGCGCCAAGATCGAAATTTTGCGCGTCTACCCGCTGCCTCTCTGCTTTACCCAGGGTGCGCTCCCGATCTCCGAACGGTACGGAACCGAAATCCCGGCCGATGCCGAAGCGGGGGACGTGATCGAAGTCCCTCTCCACCAGCAGATAGGCAGGGACGGCGCCGATCGATTCCAGGTCCAGGTGGGAGTCGCCTCGACCGAACCCGACGGCGAGCTGCCCGGACTTTTCCTCTTCGAACTGTCGCTGTCGCTGGTTCACGACGGCGAGAGCACCCCTCTTCATATGGGCAACGCCCTGATCGCCGCCCCCGAACTGCCGTACACGACTCAGTATTTGCTTCGGAAAGGAGAATTTCCGGAGGTCGTCGCGACCTACGCTCCGACGTCTGAATACATACGGCCGATCCCCCCGCGCGAACTGTGGGCGACTCAGATGCCATGCTGGCAGGCGAACGGCAGAACCGCTCTTCAGGCCCGCGGCAGTGAGGCGGCGATGTCGCCGCAGCTCAGAGAGAACCTCGATTCGGCCGGGATTCCCAGTTTCGCCGAACTCGAATCCTGACCTGCGGGGAGGTCCGATCACCAGCGGGCATCGTGCTCCTCCATCACCCCGAGTCCCTGGGCCAGCTCGAGACCGCCGAGCGAGCCGGAGAAGCGGCCGAAGCGGTGGCGGTAGTCGGAGCGGATCAGCAGGTAGTTGTCGTGGTGGACGTGTTCCGACTCCCCCGAGAAGCGAAGGGTCTCGCCGCCGTCCAGCTCGATTGCGTCGGCGGCGTCGAAGGAGACCGGGGGCGGCTCGGCCGGCTCGCCGTCGATCCAGATCGCCCGCTCGCTGCCGCTCGGCGGGTCGTTGATGCCGGTGACGAGGTTCCAGGCGACTGCGCGCCCGTCGGCGGCGGTGCCGACCCCGGCCGACCAGTGCCAGTTGGTGTGGCGCCGGTGGTGACCGGCTGACTCGTCGTCGACCCCGCGGCCCGCGACCTCCCAACGCCGGCCCGGCACCTCGACCGTCCCCTCGATCGGCATCCCGACCCGCTTGCGGGTCCAGGCGGTGGCACGGCCGCTGGGGCAGGCGACCTCGATCGGCGCGATCTCGCCTAGCCGCAGGGAGGCGCGCAGGCCCGGCCCGTCGATCTCCAGGCGCGGCCCTTCCATCGTCACCTCCTTGCTGCCGGGGAGCTGAGCGGTGTGATGCCACTGCTGTCCCGACCCCCGGTCGAGCAGGACCCAGAACGACTGCGTCAGCGGCCCGACCTCGGCCCGCGCTGCGCAGAGCATCAGCTCATCGGCGAAGAGGCCGACATAGCGCCAGCGCTTGCGCAGCTGGCGCTGTTCGAAGAGGGGGAGGGAGGCGGGATCCACCGCGCGAAGGTACCGCTCAATAGGCTCGCTCGCGTGGACCAGGTGATCCAGATCGTCGGCGCTCTGCTGATCCTCGCCGCCTTCGCCGCGGTCCAGTTCGACCGCATGCGCCCGGACTCGCGCCTCTACCTTGCGCTCAACCTCGTCGGCTCGGCGATCCTCGCGGTGCTCGCGGTTGCCGCCTCGCAGTGGGGCTTCGTCCTGCTCGAGGGCGTCTGGGCCGTGGTCTCGGCCTGGGGGCTGGGCGTGGCGCTTTTCGAAACCCCTGGTTGAGAAAGGCGCCTAGGAGGGATCGTTCGCCTCCAACCGCTCCGCGAGCCTTTTCATCCCCCGGCCCGAGCCGCCTCGGCGGCACCCGCCCAATCCGTGGCGCGGTCCGTGGGGCGCTTGACCTTTGCGTCGCGCAGCGTCGCGATGTCCTTGAACTTGAGCAGGTCCTCGCGGCCCTCGATCAGGGCGCCGCGCAGCGCCGGGCGCCGCTCGCGGATCGCGTTGTCGAGGATCGCCTCCAGGGAGCCGTGCTCGCGCAGCAGCTCCGCCGCGGTCTTCGGCCCGACGCCCTTGGCACCCGGCAGCCCGTCGGCGGGGTCGCCGCGCAGGGCGATGAAGTCGGGCACCAGCCCGGGGTCGATCCCGTAGCGCTCGCGCACCTCCGCGGGGCCGACCTCTTCGGCGCCTTTGCCGCCCCCGGTGCGGACGTAGAGGACGGTCACGTTCTCGCTTGCGCACTGGTACATGTCGCGATCGCCGGTCAGCAGCAGCGCCCTGCCGCCGGCCTCGGCCTCGAGGTTCGCGTAGCTGCCGAGCAGGTCGTCGGCCTCGAGGTCCTCGGCGGTGCTCACCGTCCACCCGAAAGCCTCGAAGAACTCACCCGAGTCAGCGAACTGGTGCGGCAGCTCGTCGGGCATCGCCTCCTCGCGCTCGGCGTGGTAGGCGGGGTAGAGCTCGGTCCGGTAGGCGGCGGCGTCGGGGCCGAAGCAGAGGACCACGGCGCGTGGCTGGTGCACTTCGACCTCGCGCAGGATCAGGTTCGCCGTTCCCAGCAGCGCGTTGACCGGCCGCCCGTCGGCCCCGACGATCTTGCTCGGCAGCGCGTAGAAGGCGCGGAAGAGCATCGAGGGCGCATCGACGGCAAGCAGCGGCGCGGGCATTGGCACGTTGCACTTATATGACACCAGCAGCTCGGCGTTCGTCCTTTGGACCCCTATAGGCCTACAAAGGACGAACGCCGCGGGTGGCTAGAGTCGTCCCCCGCATGAAGGCTCTCGACATCACCGACCTGGAGAAGCGCTACCCGACCGGGGTGGAGGCGCTGCGCGGCGTCTCGATCGAGATCGCGGAGGGCGAGCTCTTCGGGCTGCTCGGCCCCAACGGCGCCGGCAAGTCGACGCTGATCCACTGCACGACGGGCCTCGCGCAGCCGACCGGCGGCTCGATCGAGATCTTCGGCAACGACGCGATCGACCACTACGCGGAGGCGCGGCAGGCGGTCGGCCTCGCCCCGCAGGAGGCGAACCTCGACTGGTTCCTCACCGTCGAGGAGACGCTCGACTACCACGCCGGCTACTTCGGGATGCCGCGCCGCGAACGCCACGAGCGCACCAAGGAGCTGCTGGAGACCTTCTCCCTGACCGAGAAGCGCGACGAACGCACCCGCACCCTCTCGGGCGGGATGAAACGGCGGCTGATCCTGGCCCGGGCGATGATGCACCGGCCGCGCCTGCTGATCCTCGACGAGCCGACGGCCGGGGTCGACGTCGAGCTGCGCCTCGAGCTCTGGCACTACGTCCAGAAAATCAACCAGGAGGGGACCACGATCCTGCTCACCACGCATTACCTGGAGGAGGCCGAGCAGCTCTGCGACCGGATCGCCTTCATCGCCGAGGGGCAGATCGTCGCCGAGGGGTCGAGCGACGAGCTGGCCGAGCGCTTCGACGTCCCCAACCTCGAGGACGCCTACCTCGCCCTGGTCGGCCGCAAGGAGCTTTCCCGCTCGCACATCGAGACCTCGCCGGAGGTGGAGGCGTGAGCACGGCGCAGATCCGCCTGGCGACGCTCTGGCGCCGCGAGGTCAACCGCTTCATGAAGATCAAGAAGCAGACGATCGGCGCGCCGCTGCTGGAAACGTTCCTCTACATCACGATCTTCGGGGCGGCCCTGGGGTCGCGGATCAAGCATCTGCACGGGATCGACTACGTCCTCTTCGTCATCCCCGGCCTGATCATGATGGCCTGGGCGACCAACGCCTTCTCCAATAACTCCTCCTCGATCCTCCAGCAGAAGTTCCAGGGGGCGATCCAGGATCAGCTCTCCTCGCCCGCCTCCCCGGCTGAGCTCCTGCTCGCCTTCTCGCTCGGCGGCTTCATGCGCGGCCTGATCGTGGCGGCGCTGACCTTCGTCGTCTCGGTCGTCCTCGTCGGCCTCCCGGTCGAGCACGTCCTCGTCCTCGTTCCGTCCCTCTTCCTCGTCGGCTTCTTCTTCAGCCAGCTCGGCGTCCTGATCGGCGTCCGCGCCGAACAGTTCGACGACGTCGCCTTCGCCCAGACCTTCGTCCTGCAGCCGCTGATCTTCCTCGGCGGCGTCTTCTACTCGGCCTCGCTGCTGCCGCAGCCCTGGGAGACGCTGACCCGCTTCGACCCGATCTTCTACATGATCAACCTCGTCCGCTACGGCTTCGTCGGCTTCACCGAAGTCAATATCTGGCTTTCCCTGCTGGCCCTGACCGGGGCGACCGCAGCCCTCTTCCTCGTCAACCTCCGCCTCTTCAGCCGCGGCTACCGCCTCCGCGCCTAAGCGATTGGTGAGTTGACGTTGCTATAGGCATATCAACTCACCAATCGTCGATTCAGGCACCGCCGACGTTCTCCTCGATCGGCCCCAAACCTGCACACAAGACGCCAACCGCGGCTCCACCAAGACCTCACCAATCCGCCCCGCTTCCTCCGCGGACCCGGCGGTAGTCAAGGCCCGCAGGCACTCACCCATGCCGCCCATCCTGTCGTAAGGGGGTCGGGGGTGGCTCCTCCAGACACTCAACAGCGAGCCATAAGCGAGATGTGTCTGGAGGAGCTACCCCCGACCCCCTATCAATCACCCAGGATCGGCGACCGGCACCGCGACCTTCTCGTTGTCATCCGGAAGCAGCAAAATCGCCCCCTCGCCGGTCACGTAGGCCTCCTCGCCGTGCTGGACCACGTCCATGCCCATGGCCTCCTCGCGATCGCTCGCCCGCAGCGGCATCACCGCGCCGATCGCCTTCAGCAGGATGAAGGTCATCGTGAAGGCATAGACCGGCGCCGCCAGCGCCGCCAGCACCTGGTCGAGCAGTTGTCCGGCGTTGCCGTAGAGGAGCCCGTCGGAGGTCCCGTTCCAGGTCTCCTGGGCGAAGAAGCCGATGAAGAGGATGCCGATGAAGCCGGCCGTGCCGTGGGCGGCGAGGACGTCGAGGGTCTCGTCGACCCGGGTCCGCGTCCGCCAGACGATGATCCCGTAGCTGGGGAAGGCGCCGAGGGCGCCGAGCAGCATCGCCCAGCCGGGGCTGACGTAGCCGCCCGCCGGGGTGATGAGAACGCAGCCGACGATGATCGCGGTGGCGGCGCCGATCGCCGTCACCTTGCGCCCGCGGGCGAGGTCGAGGATGAACCAGACGACCAGGGTCGCGGCGGGGCAGAGCAGCGTGTTGGTGAAGGCGAGGACGCTGTTCTCGCCGGTCGAGAAGCCGCTGCCGCCGTTGAAGCCGAACCAGCCGAACCAGAGCAGGCCCGCCCCCAGGAGGACGTAGACGGCGTTGTGGGGGAGGAGTGCCTGGCGGCCGTAGTCCTTCCGCGCCCCGACCACCAGCGCCGCCGCCAGGGCCGAGAAGCCGGAGGCCATCTCGACCGGGACGCCGCCGGCGAAGTCAAGCGTGCCGCCGGAGATGAGCCAGCCGCCGCCGAAGGCCCAGTGGGCGAGGACGGCGTAGACCGCCACCGACCAGATCGCCGAGAAGACCAGGAACGGCGCGAACCGCATCCGCTCGACCACCGCCCCGGAGATCAGCGCCGTGGTGATGATGCAGAAGGTCGCCTGGAAGGCGAAGAAGACCAGCTCGGGGATCGCCGTCCCTTCGCGGGGGGCGAAGTCGACGCCGCTCATGAACGCGTTGCCGAGGCCGCCGATCAGGTCGCCGCCGCCGTCGAAAGCGAGCGAGTAGCCGACGGCCGCCCAGGTGACGGTCGCCACCGCGATCGCGGCGATGCTCATCATGAAGGTGTTGAGGGTGTTCTTCGAGCGCACCAGCCCGGCGTAGAAGAGGCCCAGCGCCGGCGTCATCATCAATACCAGGGCGGTCGCGATCAGCATCCAGGCGGTGTCCCCGGTGTCGATCCCGGCGCTCATTTGCCCACCGGCGTCACGGCGCCCTCGTCGCTGTCCCCGGTGCGGATCCGCACCGCGTGATCGAGCGGCACCACGAAGATCTTGCCGTCGCCGACTTCGCCGGTGCGGCCGCCCTCGCAGAGCGCCTGCACGGTCTTCTCGACGAAGTTGTCGGAGACCGCGACCTCGAACCTGACCTTCTCCGAGAGGCCCATCTGCACGGTCGTCCCGCGGTAGGTCTCGACCCGGTCCATCTCCCCGCCGTGGCCCTGGACGCGACTCATCGAGAAACCCCGGACCTCGGCCCGGTAGAGCGCCTCCAGAACCTGGTTCGCCTGCTCGGGGCGAACGATCCCGATTACCAGTTTCACTTTGCCTTCCTCCCTAGAACGAGAACCTGCCGGGCGCGAGCCTATCGGGACGGCAAGCGGGCTTGCGAGGTCGCCCCTACCCCCACGGCCGAAGCCCAGGGCTCCCTACAATCCGCTTCGAATGGCCACGCGGGTCCGCAGGCGGCGTCGCAAGCCGCACCATCCCATCTGGCACAAGATCGCGATCCCGTTGGGAATTCTCGCTGCCCTTGTGGCGATCGCCGGTGGGATCGCGGCCGCCTGGGCGATCAACGTCTACAACTCGGCGCCGGCGCTGGACACGCTGAAGCCGGTCCAGAAGGGGCGCTCCTCGGCGATCTACGCCGCCGACGGCAGCCTGATCGGCTTCATCCGCTCCGAAAACGTGCGCCAGCCTCTGCCGGAAAAGGCGCAGCCGCAGGTCCTCCGCGACGCGACGATCGCGATCGAGGACAAGAACTTCTTCGAGCACGGCGCCCTCGACTACGAAGGCATCGCCCGCGCCGCCTGGAAGGACCTGCAGGCGGGCGCCGCGGTCCAGGGCGCCTCGACGATCACCCAGCAGCTGGTCCGCAACCTCTACATCCACAACCCGGAAAACACGCTGAAGCGAAAGCTGATCGAAGCCTCGCTCGCGGTCGAGCTCGAGGAAGCCCACGACAAGAACTGGATCCTCACCCAGTACCTCAACAGCGCCCCGTACGGGACGGTGGAAGGGCAGACTGCGGTCGGCGCCGAGGCCGCCTCCCAGACCTACTTCTCCAAGCCGGCCAAGAACCTCAACCTGACCGAGGCGGCGCTCCTCGCCGGTCTCCCGCAGGCGCCCTCCGAATACAACCCCTTCCTCGACCCGAAGGCGGCGCTGAAGCGGCGCAACGAGGTGCTGCTGGTGATGAACGAACAGGACAAAATCACCGGCGACGAATACCGCGAGGCGAAAACCCGCGGCCTCGGCCTCAACCCCGGCGACAAGTACCAGGTGATCAAGGACCCGTTCCTCTTCGACCTCGTCCAGAACGAACTGATCGAGGAGTACGGGATCAACACCGTCCGCAAAGGCGGGCTGAAGGCCTACACGACGATCGACCCCGATCTTCAGGCGAAGGCCGAATACGCGGTCGAAAACTACTGCTCCGTCTGTTACCCCGAAGGCGGCCCCGTCGCCGGCCTTGCCTCGGTGAACCCGAAGAACGGAGCGATCGTCGCCCTCGCCTCGACCGAAGGCTTCGCCGACGAAAGCCAGTTCAACTACGCCTGGCAGGCGCGCCGCCAGCCGGGGTCGTCGTTCAAGACCTTCGTCCTCACCACGGCGGTGAAGGAGGGGATCGATCCGGCCAGCACCTACTACGACGGCACCTCGCCGAAGACCCTGGAGATCCCCGGCGGCGGCACCTGGACCGTCAACAACTCCGAGGGCGAGGGGGGCGGGACCTACGACCTCGAAAGCGCCACCTGGGCCTCGGTCAACGTCGTCTTCGCCCAGCTCGACCTCGACGTCGGCCCCGAAAACGTGACGCAGACGGCGCAGGAAATGGGGATCGAATCGCCGCTGCAGTCGGTCCCGGCCGAGGGGATCGGCGGCCTCGGGATCGGCGTCACCCCGCTGGAAATGGCCGACGCCTACGCGACCCTCGCCAGCGGCGGCATCCACCACGACCCGACCGCGGTCAGCAAAGTCGAGTTCCCCGACGGCAAGGTCGACGACTTCGAGAAGGACTCCGGCGAACGCGTCCTCACCGAGGGCCAGGCCTACGAAGTGACCCGCATCCTCGAGGGCGTGATCACCCAGGGCACCGGCGCCGGCTACACCTCGATGGGCTGCACCGACGCGGCCGGCAAGACCGGCACCTCGGAGGAGCTCTCCGACGCCTGGTTCGTCGGCTTCACGCCGCTCTTCTCGACCGCCGTCTGGGTCGGCCACCCGACCTCGCGCGAATACACCGGCTTCGGCGGTCCCACCGCCGGCCCGATCTGGGCCAATTACATGTCCGAAGCGGTCGAAGGCGACTGCCCCGAATTCGAAACCGGCTCCGCCCCCGACCTCGAAGGCCTCGACAGCGAACACACCTCTTCGAGCGGCTACAACAGCTACGAAGAAGAAGAAAGCTACGAAGGCGAAGAAGAAGAATCCGAAGACAAGGGCAAAGGCAAGGGCGGCGACGAAGGCGGCGAAGAAAACACGCCCGACCCCGAACCCACCCCTGAACCCGAACCCGCCCCGGCACCCACCCCGACGCCGACGCCCTCTCCGCCTACTGGCGGCGGCGTCAGCCCTGGCTGATCGGCGACTCCGAACTTCGGGCCCCTATAGGGCACCAAATCTCGGAGGGGTCATTCACCCCGTCGCCGGCGGGCAAGAGCGTCGAAGCGGCCCTGTTCCCGGCGGGCCCAACTGTCCCAGGCGATCCAAATCGCCGACGCCCCCAATAGCCCGAGCGCGCCAGGCCAGAACATCCCGATCACGAGCAGGACGGCGCTGAGGACGCCAACCCCCCACATCGCGATCCTGAAGGCCTGCCATTTCCGCTTCGCCGAGCGGGCTTCCTCGGCAGCCCGCGGGTTGAGCCCCGGTCTCTCGTTCATTCTGCTGTTGCCGCTCGGTCGACGAACTCCAAATAGTCGCGCACGACAGCGTCGGTAGCGTCTCGTCGAAGATTGTCCCCCTTGACGATCAGACCGTATGCGCGCGCCTCGAAGACGAGGTCGTCGACCCTGATCTGGGCGATGTACGTCGCTGCGTGTTTGCCGCTGTGAGTCCAGGAGATATGCACGTGCCGCCGAGCCCAGGCCTCAGGGTTGGATTGGCGGATGGGAGAATCGTCGGCGGATGTCACGTAAGCCCGATCACTGGGGGCAGACCGGGCAGGACCGCATCTTCCCTCCCGGCACGACGCTCGAGCTGAGGCCGTACCGGGCACCCAGGCCCACCTGGGATCACGACCACTGCATCTTCTGCTGGGCGAAGTTCATGGACCCGGAGGCGACCGGCCCGAGCCGGCGAGCCGTCGAGAGCGACCCGGAGATATTGACCTCGGGGTACACGTCGGGCCCTGACAGCGGCCGCTGGGTGTGTCCCCGTTGCTTCGAGGAGTTTGCGGAGCGGTTCGACTGGAGCTCCTAGGCGCCTACTCGCCGATCAGCTCGATCCGGTACCCGTCAGGGTCCCTGACGAAGCAGATGCGGTGGCCCTCGGTGCGGCCGCCGGGGCGGTAAGGGGGCTTGTCGGGCTCGATGCCGAGGGCGGCGAGGCGCTCGAGGGTGCCGTCGAGGTCCTCGACGCCGAGGGCGATGTGGTTGTAGCCGGTGCCGTGGTCGTACTCCGTGACCCCGTGGTTGTAGGTGAGCTCGAGGCGCGGGTCCTCGCCGGGCATCGCCATGAAGACGTTGACTGCCTCCTCGCCGATCGGCATCCGCCGAACCTCCTCGAAGCCGAGCTTCTCGTAAAAGGCGATCGAGCGGTCGATCTCGCCGATCCGGTAGCAGGTGTGGAGAAACGTTGGCACCGCGCGCCGTCAAGGTTACCGAGGGTGGATATCGCCGAAAATCAGGTAGCGGCTCGCTCCCCCGTTGAACTCGCCCGGCCCGCGTACTACCGTGCTCCGGCGGCTTCGGGGAACCGCCCCGGCCGTTCAGATTCCACACCAGAGAAAGGCACGCTTTGCACAGCAAGCTTTCACGCCGCGCCCGTCTAGGGGGCCTGGCTCTCGCGGTTTCGGCGACCGCGCTCGTCCTCGCCGCTCCGGGCCTCGCCGCCGCCGCGACTCCGACCGGCACGACCGACGTCATCTCGATGGAGCTGACCAAGGGCAAGCTCAAGTTCGTCGGCCCGGAATCGGTGACCGTCGGCGACCAGCTGGAAATCGTCAACAAGACGAACCCGAAACAGGTCGGCCCGCACACCTTCTCGCTGGTCACCAAGGGCTCGCAGCCGAAGACGCCGAGCGCGCGGAAGAACTGCTTCACGCCGAAGCACATCTGCCTCTCGATCGCGACCTGGCACGGGTTCAACCCGAAAACCGAAAAGATCACCAAGAACCCGGCCAAGGCCGGCCCCGCCGGTTGGAGCACGATGGGCTCCACCAGCAAGAAGGGCGACTCCTGGTTCAGCGGTGAAACGAAGGGCGGCCACTTCGCCCAGGAAGTGACCGCTGAAGCCGGCACCACGCTCTACTACATGTGCGCCGTGCACCCCTGGATGCAGGGCAAGGTGAACGTGGTAGCGCCGGTAGCGCCGTTGCCCGTCGCGGTCGGCTAGCTACGGCTGGGCAGTCCTCAGTTCCGCCCCGCTTCGGGCGCCGGGCTCTGCTCGGCGCCCTCGGCGGCGGCACCTTGGCCGCGCTCCTGCCCCTGCGGGGCGGGGGCGGCGGCCTCTTGCCGCTGAGCGCCGAGCCGGCACCCGCCCTGGCGGCGGTTCCGTTTCGCGCCCGCCTGCCGATCCCGCCGGTCCTGCGTGAGGACCACATCCGCATCGGGATCCGTGAGGCCGAGCAGCAGATCCTCCCCGGCCGCAAGACCAGGCTCTGGACCTTCGGCGGCTGCTTCCCCGGGCCGACGATCCGCCGCCGCGCCGGGCAGCGGACCCGCCTCACCTTCCACCACGAACTGCCGGAGAAGGTGGGGGAGCTCTCGATCCACCTCCACGGCGCCCACAGCCGTACCCAGTTCGACGGCCAGCCCGGCGGCCTCACCGAGCGCCAGCCGACCTCCTTCTACTGCAGCATCCCGCAGGGCCTCTCGGCCCGGGAGCAGGGGAACGACCTCCTGCTCGAGCCCGGTGGGCGCAAAACCTACGTCTACGACCTGATGGAGGACGGGCGTCCCGAACGCGCCTCCTTCCAGTGGTACCACGACCACCGCCTCGATCGCACCGCTCCCCACACCTGGAAGGGGCTGGCGGGGATGTTCATCGTCGAGGACTCCTTCGAGGACTCGCTGTCGCTGCCCACCGGCGACCGCGACCTGCCGCTGATGATCTGCGACCGCACCTTCGACCGCAACAACCAGCTGACCGACCCGTTCGCCGGCCAGCGCCCGCCGGCCGACGGCATCCTCGGCGAGAGCGTCCTCGTCAACGGCGCCTACATGCCCCACCACCCGGTGCAGCCGCTCCGCTACCGGCTGCGCCTGCTCAACGTCTCCGCCTTCCGCAGCTACTACCTGCAGTTCTCCAACGGCGCGCCGATGCTCCAGATCGCGACCGAGAGCGGGCTGATGCCGAAGCCGGTCCGCCGCCGCGAGATCCTCCTCGGCCCGGCGGAGCGGGTCGAGGTGATCGTCGACTTCGCGCCGATGGCGGGTGAGGTCGTCGAGCTGCGCAGCAGCAAGCGGCACTCCGGCCGCAACCCCGTCGGCGCCCACACCTACGGCGGCGCGCTGATGCAGTTCCGGGTCGGCAGCAACCGCGTTCCGGATCGGGCCCACGTCCCCCGCCACCTGCGGCCGCTGCCGGCCTGGACCCGCAAGGCCGCGCGCAAGCCGGACAAGCGCTGGGAGATCACGATCGGCGGCTTCTTCAAGACGACCTGGCGGATCAACGGCCGCACCTTCAACCCCGCCCACTCCGAGGCCTTCCCGAAGCTGAACACGACCGAGACCTGGGAGATCGTCAACAAGACCAACGTCGCCCACGTGATGCACCTGCACCACACCGACTGGTACCTGCTCGAGCGCAACGGCAAGCCGCCGCCACCCTGGGAAGACTGTCTCAAGGAGACGTTCTTCCTCTACCCGAATGAAAAAATTCTCCTTGCCGGTCACTTCTCCGACTACACCGGCAAGTTCGTCGTCCACTGCCACATGCTGGACCACGAGGACCACGGTCTGATGAGCCAGTTCCAGGTGGTGCGGGACTAAAGGAAACACCAACGTTTGCCGATGTCCCAGGCATGTCGGCTCCTAAAAATCGGGTAGGGAAAGGATCCTCATCCAATTGGGATGCGCGGGCCGCCGCGGCGCTCCCGATCGCCGGCGCCGGCCTCGTCTTCCTCTCCATGGCGCTGCCGCATCCGAGCGGCGGTAACGAGACCGCCCTCCTGCTCACCGCCGCGGCGATGGCGCTGGTCGGGATGGTCGCTATGGCCTTCGTCGGCCGCATCCCCCGAGCGGGGATCCACGCGCTAATCGCCGCCACCGTCGCCGTCACCGGCATGCTGACCTACGAGGCGGGGTCGGCGGTCGGCCAGTACGGGACGATCTGGGTCTGGGCGACGCTGATCTCGTCCTACTTCTTCTCCCGGCGCGTCGCCGTCGTCCACCTCGCGTGGCTGCTCGCGGTCTACGCGGTGGTACTGATCTTCGTCGAAAGCACGGCCGGGTACTCGCCGCTGACCCGCTGGCTCTTCACGGCCGTCTCCCTGACCGTGGTGATGCTGTTGATCACGGCAGTCGTCAGCGCCCAGGCCCGGGCCGACCAGCGCGCCCGCCGCTTCTTCGACCTCTCCCAGGACATGCTCTGCACGATGGACACCAAAGGCCGCTGTCGCGAGGTGAACGACGCCTGGACGCGCCACCTCGGCTACTCGGCCGAAGAGCTGCAGGGGACGCGCCTGCTCGACCTCACCCACCCCGACGACCACGAGCAGGCTCTGGCCGAGGCGCTCAGCCTCTATCGGACGGGGTCCTCGGCGAGCCTGGAGACGCGGGTCCGGGCCAAGGACGGCAGTTGGCACTGGCTGCGCACCAGCTCGACCATGGCCAAGGACGAGGGCCTCGTCTACGCCCGCTCGACCGATGTGACCCAGCTGAAGCTGATCGAGGGCGAACGCGAGAAGCTGCTCGGCGAGGTCCAGGACCTGGCCCGCCACGACGCCCTCACCGGCCTCCCCAACCGGCGGGTCCTGCAGGAGGCGCTGCCGCGGGAGATGTCCCGCGCCCGTCGCGGCTCCTCGCCGCTCAGCCTGGCGATCATCGACATCGACCACTTCAAGCGCTTCAACGACGCCAATGGCCACCTGGCCGGCGACGAGGTGCTGCGCGCCTGCGCCCGCGAGTGGGACGAGGCGCTGCGGGGCGAGGACACCCTGGTCCGCTTCGGCGGCGAGGAGTTCCTCGTCCTCCTCCCCGACACCGAGCCCGAGATGGCGGCGGAGATCGTCGAGCGGCTGCGGACGAAGACACCGATGGGCCAGACCTGCTCGGCCGGGCTCGCCTGCTGGGACGGGTCCGAGAGCATCGACGACCTACTGCGGCGGGCCGACGACGCGCTCTACCTGGCCAAGGCCGGCGGCCGCAACCAGCTGGCGCAGGCGCAGCTGGCCGGCTGATCCACGCCGGCCTCCGGCTGAGCCAGTCATGATTCGCCGATGGGC
Organism: uncultured Actinomycetes bacterium; assembly: GCA_963812845.1. Lineage (GTDB taxonomy): Bacteria > Actinomycetota > Thermoleophilia > Solirubrobacterales > 70-9 > VAYN01. The sequence continues at coordinate 914,729 of CAWEWQ010000001.1, forward strand.
CGCGCAGAGCACGAACGCGCGGTGCGCTTCCGCACCGCGCGCCGCGACCCGGAGCTGACCGTCGTCGAGGGCTTCCACGCCCTCAAGCACGCGCTGCGGTTCGGGGCCGAGCTGGTCGAGACGGTTGCGGTCGAACCCGCCTCGCTGGAGGCGATGGCAGCCGACCTCGCCCCGGACCTGAGCGGGCAGCTCGCCGAGCGCGTCGAGGCGGTCGACAGGGAGACGCTGGCGGACCTGGTGCCGCTGGTTCCGCACACCGGCGTCGCCGCGATCGCCCGTCGGCCCCGCGTCGACCTCGACGCGGCCCTCGCCGCACCCGGTCCGGCGCCGGCGGTGCTGCTCGAGCAGCCGCGCAACATGGGGAACATCGGCGCCTGCATCCGGGTCGCCGCCGCCGCCGGCGCCGCGGCGTTGATCACCACCGGCGAGAACGACCCCTGGCACCCCGACGCCGTCCGCGGCGCCGCCGGCCTCCAGTTCGCCCTCCCGGTCGCCGCGGTCGAGGCGCTGCCGGCGAGCGACCGGCCGCTGCTGGCGATCGACCCGGACGGGGATGAGCTCGCGCCCGAGCGCCTGCCGGCGCGCGCCGTCCTCGCCTTCGGCACCGAGCGCCACGGGCTCAGCAGCGACGTCTTCGAGCGTGCCGAGGCGCGGGTCTCGATCCCGATGCGTGAGGGCGTTTCCAGCCTCAACCTGGCCACGTCGGTTGCAATTGCGCTGTTTGTGATGACAATGGGGAACCCGTAAGGGCTCTTTATCTAAGAAAGGAAACAACTTGTTGCCACTCCCAGTCGCCGACATCAGCTTCGGCGAACTTCTCCTCATCGCGCTGGAGGTCTTCTTCTTCGTGATCTGGATCTGGATCCTGATCACGATCCTCACCGACCTCTTCCGCGACCACGAGCTATCGGGCTGGGCGAAGGCGGCCTGGGTGCTCTTCCTGGTCTTCATCCCCTTCCTGACGGCGTTGATCTACCTGATCGCGCGCGGCGAGGGCATGCGTGACCGAACGATCAAAGCCCAGGCCGACGCGAAAAAGCATTTCGACGAATACGTCCGCGAGCAGGCGGGAAGTGCCTCTCCGGCCGACGAACTGCACAAACTGGCCGAGCTGAAAGACAAAGGCGCGCTCTCGGCCGAGGAGTACGACCAGGCGAAGGCGAAACTGCTCGCCTAGAGGGGGCGGAGGCCGAAAGCGGCCCGGACTCCTAACCGCAACTGCAAGGGAAGTTGCGGGTTATCGACCCCTTGTAAGGCGGCGCAGGCGCTTCGCTAGCCTGCGCCGCCGTGCTGTTTTCCTCTTCTACGCGCCCAGCGCGGCAGCGGGTTCTGGTCTTCGCCGCGCTTCTCCTTGCCGCACTCTGCGTGCTGGCCGCCTCCTGGGCTGAAACCGCCCCGGCCGACCCGCAGGAAAAACTCGAAGCGACGCGGGACAAGCTGGAAGGGGTCCGCGCCCAGAGCAGCGACCTGACCGCGACGATCGCCGAACAGAACCGGGCGATCGACGCCAAGCTCGGCGAAGTCTCGAAGCTGCGCCAGGAACAGGAAGCGGTCGAGGCCGAACTGGCCGAAAAGGAAGCGGAGCTGAAGCGGGCGACGGCGGCGCTGGAAGCCGAAGAAGCCCACCTGGAGCGGGTGCGGGCGAAGCTCGCGAAATCGCTCGATGGCGGTGCTCGGCGACCGGCTGGTCGCGATCTACGAGTCCGGATCGCCCGACGTCCTCAACGCGATCCTCGAATCCGAAGACTGGATCGGAGATGGCGGCGCAGACCGAATACCTGCGCCAGATCCAGGCCTACGACGACGCCGTCGTCAAGCGGGTCAAGGACCTCCGCGACCAAGTCCGCTCGGCGGTCGAGCGGCTCGACGAGCAGCGCGCCGAGATCGAAGACAGTGCGCGACGCGGTCGCCACCAAGGAGCGGGAAGTCGCCGCCGCCAGCCAGGCGGCCGCGGCCCGTTTCCACGAACTGAAGGCCGAACAGGCCGAACGCCAGGAAGCGCTCGACGCGCTGGCCGTCGCGCGAAGAAGCGCTCAGCGACAACCTCTCGGCGATCTCCGAACAGGTCGCCTCCGAAGGCGGCGACGCGACCACGGCCAGCTCCCGGCGCCGCTCAACCCCGGCCAGGAAGCGCAGGTGCTGAGCGAAAGCGAAGCCAGCGCCCCGGCCTCGGCGCCGCAGGCGGTCAAGGACGCGATCTCCGCCGGCAACGCGATCGCCACCACCCCCTACATCTGGGGCGGCGGCCACGGCTCCTTCGAATCCTCCGGCTACGACTGCTCCGGTGCCGTCAGCTACGCCCTGCACGGCGCCGGCCTGCTCGAAAGCCCGCTCGACTCGACCGGCCTGGAGACCTGGGGCGAACCCGGGCCCGGCCAGTGGATCACGGTCTACGCCAACTCCGGCCACGCCTGGATGGTCGTCGCGGGCATCGCCTTCGACACCGTCGGCGGCCCCGGCCCCCGCTGGCACGACCCCTGGGTCGACTCGCCCGAAGGTTTCATCGCAAGGCACCCCGCGGGCCTCTGAGCGCGCCTGACGCGGCGCAAATCGGCGTCCTCGGTCCCTCGCGCCCAGGGTGCGCCTGACACGGCGCATTTCGGCGTCCTCGGTCGGTCGTGTGCAGAGCACACTTCCCTCCCTGCGTCCTTGAACTGCTTGGTCAGGCGCGCCCTGGGGTAGGTTTTTCGGACAATGGGACTTGAGCAGAGGCTGGAGGAGATGCTCGCGGTCGAGACGCTTCGACCCGCCGGAGGAGTTCCGCGCGAACGCGCTCTGGTCGGACCCGAAGGTCTACGAGGAGGCGGCCGCCGACCCCGAGGCCTGGTGGCTGGCGCAGGCGAAGGAGCTGCTCGACTGGGACGTCGAGCCGAGCGAAGGGCTCGACGACTCCAACCCGCCTTTCTATAAGTGGTTCGCCGACGGGCGGCTGAATGCCTCGGCGCAGTGCCTCGACCGCCACGTCGAGGCCGGCATCGGCGATCGCGTCGCCTTCCACTGGCGCGGGGAGGAGGGGGAGGAGCGCGACGTCACCTACGCCGACCTGCACCGCGACGTCCAGCGCTTCGCCAACGCGCTCAAGGACCTCGGCGTGCGAGAAGGGCGACGTGGTCGGGATCTACCTGCCGATGATCCCCGAGGTCGTCGTCGCGATGCTCGCCTGCGCCCGCATCGGCGCCCCCCACAACGTCGTCTTCGGCGGCTTCAGCGCCGAGTCGGTCGCCGAGCGGATGGACTTCTCCCAGGCGAAGGCGCTGGTCACCGTCGACGGCGCCCGCCGCAAGGGAAAGACGGCGCCGATCAAGCCCGCGGTCGACGAGCACATGGCGAACCACCATGCCCTGCAGACGATCGTCGTCGTCCGCCACACCGGCATCGACTGCCCGATGCGCGAGGGCCGCGACGTCTTCTACGACGAGGTCGTGGCGGCGGCCGACCCGGAGTGCCCGGCCGAGCCGATGGAGGCCGAGCACCCGCTCTACATCCTCTACACCTCCGGCTCGACCGCGAAGCCGAAGGGGATCCTGCACACCACCGGCGGCTACATGACCGGGGTCACCGCGACCCATCGCTACGTCTTCGACCTCAAGCCCGAGACCGACGTCTACTGGTGCGCCGCCGACGTCGGCTGGGTCACCGGCCACTCCTACATCGTCTACGGCCCGCTCTCCAACGGCGCGACCAGCGTGATGTGGGAGGGGGCGCCCGACTACCCGCACAAGGGGATCTGGTGGGAGCTGGTCGAGCGCTACAAGGCGACGATCCTCTACGCGGCGCCGACGGCGATCCGCACCTTCATCAAGTGGGGCGCGGAGATTCCCGGCCGAGCACGACCTCTCCTCGCTGCGCCTGCTGGGCTCGGTCGGCGAGCCGATCAACCCCAAGGCATGGCTCTGGTACCACGAGGTGATCGGCGGCGGCCGCTGCCCGATCGTCGACACCTGGTGGCAGACGGAGACCGGCGCGATCATGATCTCGCCGCTGCCGGGGATCACCGCGACCAAGCCGGGCTCGGCGACGACGCCGTTCCCCGGGGTCGAGGCCTCGGTGGTCGACGAGCGCGAGGGCGAGCCGATCTCCGAAGGGCAGGGCCTGCTGGTGCTGGAGCGCCCCTGGCCCTCGATGCTGCGCGGCCTCTACAAGGAGGACGACCGCTTCGTCGAGACCTACTTCGCCCGCTTCGGGGTGGAGCGCTACCTGGTCGGCGACGCCGCCCGCCGCGACTCCGACGGCTACTTCTGGGTGATCGGGCGGATCGACGACGTCGTCAACGTCTCCGGCCACCGGCTCTCGACCGCCGAGGTCGAGTCGGCGATCGTCGCCCACCCCGACGTCGCCGAGGCGGCGGTGATCGGCGAATCCGACGAGGACACCGGGCAGGCGATCTGCGCCTTCGTCACCCTCCGCGGCGAGAAGGACGAAAGCGACGAGCTGGTCGAAGGCATCCGCGCCACCGTCGCCGAGCGGATCGGCAAGTTCGCCCGCCCGAAGCGGATCGTCTGGGCCGACGACCTGCCGAAGACGCGCTCCGGCAAGATCATGCGCCGGCTCCTGCGCGACATCGCCGAGGGCCGCGCCCTGGGCGACGTCACCACCCTGCGCGACCCCGACGTGATGAAGGAGCTGGAGTCGAAGATCGCCGAGGAGCAGGCGAAGGGCGACTAGCGCGCCTTCGCCATCTGCTCGATCGCGACCTCGAGCGCCTGCAACTGCTCCTGGACGCTCTTCAGTTCGCGCAGCGCCAGCGCCTCGGCGCGTGAGGCTCTCCTCCTCCATCTCCTCCTCGATCTCGGCGATTTCCGGCGCGAGGAAACGCTGGGCGAAGGAGCCGGTGAGCAGGGCGACGAAGCCGATCCCGATCAGGAGGATCACGGTGGAGACGATCTGGCCGCCGGTCGTCGTCGGGTAGATGTTCGAGCCGAGCGTGGTCATCGTCGTCAGCGCCCAGTAACTGCCTTCCCAGAAGTTGAGGTGCTGTTCGCGCTCGAAGGCGTTGAAGACGGCGCCGCCGGCGACCACGGTCAGCAGCGAGAGCATCAGCGCGTAGCGCACCCCCTCGAGCGAGAAGACCTCGCGCGAGAGCTGCGCCAGCCGCAGCAGGCGCAGGAGCCGCAGCAGGCGCAGCGCCCGCAGGCTCTGCAACCCGGCGGGCAGCACCGGCGGGGTCAGCACGACGATCACCACGTCGAGTGGGTGCTGCCGCAGCCACGCCTTGCGGTCGGGGACCACTGCAAGCATCACCACCAGCTCGACCAGGAACGCGATCCAGGTCCCCCAGTTGAGGAAGACCGCCACCGATTCCAGCGTCCCGCCCGGCTTCGACTCGGTGATCGCAACCATCGGCACCGTCAGCGCCGCCGCGATCAGCATCGGCGTGTTCAGCTTTTCGCGGACGCGAATGCTGCGTGCGTTCATCCCCGGTTCGAAGCGGACGGGTCGTTCAGGCGCCTTCGGCTCCACCGCGACTGATTCGACGGCGCGAGGGCGTGTCCTGGCCCCAGGAACGACAAGACCCGCCGCGAGGCGGGTCGAGTCTGGTGAAGCGGGGAACCACCCCACAGACGGCTGACAACCGCGCCCTCAAGTTAGCACGGACTCGTCCCATCCTCGACCCGTTCGTCGCGGTATTGCTGCGGAGGGCGCCGGAATCGAACCGGACCCGTTGGTTAGTCGAGCAGAGCGGTTGTCACCCGCCTGGAAGCACCTGCCTCCTTCACCCTCCGGCGGCCGATCCTAGGGACGCATTTCGCTACTTCAATAGGCGTTACTGAATCGATTCAAAGAAATGACACTTCCGTGTCACTTCAGCACGAAAGCAACCTACGAACTCGTTTCCGTCGCCGGTTCCGCCCCCAGCTCCACGTGCGCCTTGCTGTCCGAGGTACGGATCAGGAGGAGGGTGGCGACCAGGCCGAGCACGGCGAAGCCGGCGCCGACCAGGAAGGCGGAGGAGAAGCCGTCGGTGAGGACGGCCGGGTCGTGTGAGGTGCCGATCTTGGAGTTGGCGATCGCGGCGAGGACGGCGAGGCCGAGGGCGCCGCCGACCTGCTGGGAGGTGTTGATGAGGCCGCTGGCGAGGCCCTGCTCGCGGTCTTCGACGCCGGAGACGGCGGCGATCGTGACCGGGACGAAGGCGAAGCCGAGGCCGACGGCGGCGAAGAGCGAGGGGCCGAGGATGTCGGCGAGGAAGCTGCCGTGGACGGAGATCTGGGAGAACCAGACGAGGCCGATGGCGATGAAGGCCATGCCGGCGGCGAGGATCGGCTTGAACCCGACCCTGGTCACCAGGCTCGAGGCGACCCCGGCCGAGAGCATGATCGCGAGCGCCAGCGGCAGGTAGGAGAGGCCGGCCTTGATCGCGCTGTAGCCGAGCACCTGCTGCATGTACAGCGAGATGAAGAAGAACATCGAGAAGAGCGAGGCGCCGACCAGGATCCCGACCACGTTGGCGCCGGTGATCGTCCGCACCCGGAAGATCGAGAAGGGGACGAGCGGGGCGCGCGAGCGGCGCTCGATCGCGACGAAGGCGATCAGCAGGATGGCCGAGGCGGCGAGCGTGCCGATCGTCTGCGCCGAGCCCCAGCCGGCGTCTTCGGCGTCGAGCAGGGCGAAGACCAGGGCCGAGAGGCCGAGGGTGATCGTCACCGCGCCGGCGACGTCGAAGTTCCGCTCCTCGCCCTCGTTGCGCGATTCGGCGATCAGGCTCGGGCTCAGCGCGGCGGCGGCGATCCCGATCGGGACATTGACCCAGAGCACCCACTCCCAGCCGAGGTATTCGGTCAGCACGCCGCCGAGGAGGACGCCGGCGGCGCCGCCGGAGCCGGCGACCGCGCCCCAGATACCCAGCGCTTTGTTGCGCTCGGCGCCGTCGCGAAAGGTGGTGGCGACGATCGAAAGCGCAGCGGGGGAGAGGATCGCGGCACCGAGGCCCTGGACGGCGCGGGCGGCGACCAGCTGACCCGAGGTGCTCGCCAGCCCGCCCGCGAGCGAGGCCAGCGCGAAGAGCACGAGGCCGAACATGAAGACGCGACGGCGGCCGAGCAGGTCGGCGAGCCGGCCGCCGAGAAGGAGGAAGCCGCCGAAGGTGAGGACGTAGGCGTTGACCACCCAGGGCAGGCTGCTCTCGGTGAAGTCCAGCGCGTCGCCGATCGTCGGCAGGGCGACGTTGACGATCGAGGCGTCGAGGACGACCACGAACTGGGCCGAGCAGAGCAGGATCAGGGCGATCCAGCGCTTGTCGCGGGCGGCGGCGGCGTCGGTCATCGGGCGATCTCCATGACTCGGGTGAGGATTTCACACTGCCCCCGCCGCCTCTTCTCGAATCGTGCTAATTATCGAGGCATGTGCCGGAACATCAGAACCCTCCACAATTTCGATCCACCCGCCACCGATGAGGAGATCCAGGCCTCGGCGCTGCAGTACGTGCGCAAGGTCAGCGGTTCGACCAAGCCCTCACAGGCCAACGTCGAGGCTTTCGACGAGGCCGTTGCGGCGGTTGCCGAGACGACCCGTCAGCTGCTCGACCGGCTCGTCACCACGGCGCCGCCGAGGGATCGCGAGGTCGAGGCCGCCAAGGCCAAGGCCCGCTCCGAAGCGCGCTTCGCGGCTTAGGAGGCCTGGCTCGGCTCCGGGGCAGGCGCCGCGACCCGCCCGAGGAATTCGACGAGCAGGCGTTCGACGGTCTCCGGCGCGTCGGCGAAGGGCCAGTGGCCGCTCGCCGGAAGCACGTGGACATCGGCGGATGGGAAGGCCCGGACCTGCTCGGGGGCGTAGGAGGAAGGCAGGTAGGCGTCGTCTTCGCCCCAGATGACCAGCGCCGGGACGTCCCGCGGGGCGAAGATCCCGATCAGGTTCTCGGACATGCCGCCGGGGTCCGGCGTGGCCCGGTAGAGCTTCAGCACCGCCCGCCGCGTCCGCCGGTCGTAGTGGTCGTACATCGCTTCGACGAACTCGCGCGGCAGCCCGCGCGGCTCGTTGCGGTTGAGCGCGAAGCGGTAGCCGCGGCGGTTGGTGATCGCCTGGAAGAGCTCGCCGAGCACCGGCGTCCGCCAGATCCGGGCCAGGCTGTGCCAGGTGTAGCCAGGGAGGACCCCGGTGTCGATCAGGGTGATCGCGCTGAGGGCGTCGGGGTGGGCCATCGCCCAGATCAGCCCGATCGGGCCGCCGAAGTCGTGGAGGACGAGGTGGGCGCGCTCGATCCCCAGTTCCTGCAGCGCCTCGGCGACGAACTCCGCGTAGCCGAAGGGGGTGTGCTCGAAGCCGTCCGGGGCGATCGTCTCGCCGAAGTCGGGCAGGTCGAAGGCGACCGCGCGGTGGCCGGCGGCTCCCGCGGCGCCGGCCAGCCGCACCCAGTCGTCGGCCGAGCCGGGGTTGCCGTGGACGAAGACGACGGCCTCGGCCGCCTCGGCCGGCCCCGCCTGGACGAGCCGGGTGCGGGTGCCGCCGGCGAGCAGGGTCGCGCGTTCTACGGCGGCGCTCATCGGGCCAGGGCGTGGCGGGTATTGACTGCGACCGCGCGCGGCACCATCCGGGGGAGCATCTGGGCCGGGCCGATCTGACGCGTGGCGTAGGAGTCGAGGATCGTCGCCGACCTGGAATCGCGGGCGGCGGCGGCGAACATCATCCGTTCCGGCAGGTTGAAGCGGCGCCCCTTCGAGTAGTCGTGCATGAAGAAGATGTGTCCGCGGAGCCCCCTGGCGTGGCGGCGGCGGTAGCGGTCGAGCCCCTTCTCCAGTGATTGCTCGCCTGCAAGCGCGGGGAGGATCGCGTCGCTCAGCCACTCCGCCGACTGGAAGGCCCAGCCGCAACCGACGCCGAACAGCGGGTCGGCGGCGAGCGCGGCATCGCCGACCAGGGCCAGGCCGGGTGCGGTGGGGCGCCGCATCCGGTTGGTCATGTCGATCTTTCCCAGCACCGGCCCGACCCTGCGACCCTCGCGGATCGGCGGTGGATCGGGGACGTCGGCGAGGAACTTGACCAGGGCGCCCTCGGGGTCCCGCTTGAACTCGGGCAGGCGGTCCTTGGTCGGCATCGCTGCGTAGAAGGTGAGGTCGGTGTCGGTCGGGAAAGCTGCCGCCCATTGCGGGTCGAGGAACCAGGCCGTCGCATCGGGCGCGTGCGCCGGCGTGGCCCCTTCGAAGTAGGCGCCGTAGGCGAACCTGGCGTTGGGGGAGGTCTTGACCGGAACCTCGCTGAGCTCGGCGATGCGGGAGTCGCGGCCGTCGGCGCCGATCGTGAGGCGGGCGCGGATCTCGCGCTCCTCGCCTGCCGGGTTGCCGACGGCGACGCCGGCGAATGCCCCGTTCTCGCGCAGCAGCCGCTCGGCGCTCCAGCCCAGCATCAGCTCGACGCCCGGCGTCGCGCCAGCCGTGGAGCGGACCATCGGGTCGAGCACCTCGCGGCGAAGGTTGATCCCGCGCCCGGCCTGCTCGGGCGGCGCTTCGACCCAGCCCCACCTGGTCCAGGCGTGCACCCGGGGCCGCGTCGCCCCCGCCGCCTCGATCGGCTCCAGTAGCCCCAGCCTTTCGATCGCCGGTACGCCGGAGGCCTGGATGAAGTGCGAACAGGTGCGCTTGTAGGCCTGGGGGTCGGGCTGCTTCTCAATCAGCGCGACCCGGTGACCGGCGCGACCGAGCTGGATGGCGGCGGCGCAGCCGGCGAGGCTGGCGCCAACGACGACTGCGTCGTATGGGGCGGCCGCGGTGGCGTCTGGGGAATCGGTCTGGGGCATGGTCGGCCTCCCGTCGTCTGCTGGCTATCGTACGTTCCGTACTATACGCTTCGAATTATGAATAGCAACTCGATCAAGCTCACCGGTACCTCCTACGCGCTCCTCGCGATGCTCGAGGAGTTCGGCGAGATGACTTCCTACGCCATCAAGGGCGCGATGGAGAGCTCGATCCAGAACTTCTGGCCGGTTCCCCACACCACTGCCTACGAGGAGCCGGTCCGCCTTGCCGCTGCCGGCTATCTCTCCGCCCGCCAGGAAGAGGGGGGACGGCGCCGCCGCGTCTACTCGCTGACCGACCTCGGCCGCGAGGCGCTGGCTGACTGGGCGGGAGAGCCGACCGCCGCTCCGCCGCAGCTGCGCGACGAAGCGATGCTCAAAGTATTCGCCGGGGCGGATCCCGGCGGCCTGCACGACGCGCGCGTCGGTTGGCATCGGGAAAAGCTCGGCGAGCTGCGGGCCTATCTCCAGCTGGCCCGTGTCGGCGAGGGCTTCGGCCGCTCGGTCCGCACCCTGCAGGCGGGCGTCGCCTATCACCAGAAGATGCTGGAGGCGATCGAGATGGTCGCCGCCGAACGTCGGCGGGAAGAGGAGGAGGGATAGTTTGCTAAACTAATTACCAGAGCTAATCAATGTCGATGCAGGCCAAGCCCATCCCCCTCAGCGAGCGCGCCGCGCACCTGCGCACGGCGATCGTCCGCACCGCACGCCGCCTGCGCCAGGAGGCGGCGGCGGAGACCTCCGGCCTTACTCCGACCTCGGTCGCCGCCCTGGCGACGATCGAGCGACACGGGCCGCTGACCCCGAGCGAGATCGCCGCGATCGAGCGGGTCAAACGGCCGACGATTACCCGCACCCTCGCCTGCCTCGAAAGGGAGGGGCTGATCGACCGTGCCTCCGACCCGCAGGACGGGCGCAGCTCCCTGGTCAGCGTCAACGGCGCCGGCCGGGAGCGGTTGCGACGGCTGCGCGGCCGCAAGAACGCCTACCTGGCGCGGCGGATGCGCGACCTCACGGACGAGGAGGTCGAGACGCTCGAGCGGGCGGCCGAGATCCTCGAGCGGATGCGGGAGGGCGACCGAGGGTGAGCACCGCCCTCCGTCACTCGTTCAACTCGCTGGAGGTCCGCAACTACCGCCGCTACTTCGCCGGCCAGCTGATCTCTCTCTCCGGGACCTGGATGCAGACCGTGGCCGCGGTGTGGGTCATCCTTACCCTGACCGACAGCGGCCTCGCCGTCGGCCTCACCACCGCTCTGCAGTTCCTGCCGATGCTGCTGATCGGCGCCTGGGGAGGGCTGCTCGCCGACCGGATCCCGAAGCGGCGGCTGCTGATGACGACGCAGGCGCTGATGATGATCCCCGCGGTCGGCCTCTTCACCGTCACCGCGACCGGGGTGGCGACCCCGTGGATGGTCTACCTCGCGGTCTTCGCCTTCGGCTCGCTCAACGCGATCGACAACCCGACCCGCCAGAGCTTCGTCTACGAGATGGTCGGCCCCGACCGGGTCGTCAACGCGGTCAGCCTCAACAGCGTCATCGTCCAGGCGGCGCGGATCGTCGGCCCGGCGCTCGCGGGTGTGCTGATCGCGACGGTCGGCGTCGTCCCCTGCTTCGCCCTCAACGCACTCACCTTCGTGGCGATGATCCTCGCCCTCCGCGGCATGGACCCGAACCGGCTCCATGCCGCGCCGGTGGCCGCGCGAGAGCCGGGGGCGATCCGCGCCGGCCTCCGCTACGTCCTGCGGACCCCGGAGCTGATGGTGCCGCTGGCGCTGATGGGCCTGGTCGGGACGCTCGGCTTCAACTTCCAGGTGGTGCTGCCGCTGCTCGCCAAGTTCAGCTTCGAATCGGGGGCGATGACCTACGCCGCCCTCGTCTCGGCGATGGCGGTCGGCTCGATCGCGGGCGCCCTCGTCAACGGCCATCGTGGCCGCACCGGGCCGCGGTTGATCGCCGGCGGGGCGCTCGCCTTCGGCGTCTCGGCTCTGCTCGCGGCGGCGATGCCGAGCCTGGCGCTGGAGATCGTGATGCTGGCGCTCCTCGGTGCCGCCGCCGTCACTTTCGCGGCAACCATCAACTCGACTCTGCAGTTGGCGGTGACCCCGGAGATGCGCGGCCGCGTAATGGCCCTCTACTCCGTCGTCTTCCTCGGCTCAACCCCGATCGGCGCTCCCCTGACCGGCTGGCTCGCCCAGTCCTACGACCCCCGCATAGCCCTCCTCCTCGCCGGCGTCTCAGGCCTCGCCGCCGCCTGGGCGGCCCACATCAGCTTCGCCCACATCAAATCCCGCCACTCCGAATCCTCGACTGCCGAACACGCCGTGGCGTAGGGAGGCCCGGTCATCACCTGAGCGAATTAGTCGCGCCCCTATGTCGGGGCTGCTCCCGATGGTGCTGCCCGCCTATGGCGGGCATGAATCAGATTGCATTTCGCCGCTTCGCGCACATTCGCTCAGGCGACGACCGGGCCTCCGTTCAACACGCTTTCCAGACACGACTGGATCACGAGACCGCAAAAATGGCTCCTGGGGAACCGTTTTTGCGGTCTCGATAAATCGGCGATCTAACCGGGCTCGCTCGCTGGAGGGTGTCGGTGGGGGTCCCTGGGTACTTGGCATGGAGCCGCGCCAAAGCGCTTTGAGGCGCCAGCCAGAGGCAGTCAGTTCACGCGGCGGAGGTGCTCCCAGGGACCCCCACCGACACCCTCCCCACCAAAGCGGCAAGCAATATCCCGGGGAGGGGCATAGGCACCCTCCCCGGGAAGCGCTTCGAATTACGAACCGATGTAGCCGGCCGATTCGAGGTAGGCCGTTGCGGCCTGCTTCGGCGTTTCCTTTTCGAGTTCGACCCGGGCGTCGAGCTCCTGGACGACGTTCAGGTCGAGGCCTTCCTGCACCTGCAGGATCGTCTTTTCGTAGTCGGGCCCGGCTTCTTCGGCGACCTTCTTCGTCGTCACGAAGATGACGTTCCCGGCGGGGAAGACCTTCTTGTCGTCTTCGAGGATGATGAACTTGTCGCTCTCGGCCGAGAGCTGCGGGTCGGTGGTAAAGAGGATCGAGAGATCCGCCTGACCCTTTTCCAGCACCGTGTAGCGGAGGCCGATGTCGACCGGGGTGAACGACTTGAACTTCAGCCCGTACAGTTTTTCGAGCCCGGCCAGGCAGTCGATCCGCTGGCGGCACTCGGGAGACCCGTAGAGGGACAGTTCTTCGGAGACGCCTTCGAGGTCGGAGACCGTTTCCAGGTCATATTTTTCGGCGGTCTCTTTCGTCGTCCCGACCGCGTTGGCGCTGGCGAACGGCGTCGGTTCGAAAGCCTCGAGGCCTTCCTTTTCGAATTCTTCGTTCGCCTTTTCCCACGCTTCGGTGGCGTCGGAGGGCACTTCTTCGGGTTCGAGGCCGAAGAACGAGGTGAGGGCGGTGCTCGCGTACTCCGGGTAGCCGGAGATCTGCCCGCTCTTCACAGCTTTCAGTGCGACGGTTTCGGAGCCGAGGTTGAGCGCGCTCTTCACCTTGTAGCCCGCCGCGGTCAGCGCCTGGGCGTAGATTTCCCCGAGAATTTCCTGTTCGGGGAAGTTCTTCGAGCCGATCGTCAGGTTGACGCTGCCGTTTTCGGGGTTGGACTGGATCGCCCCCGCTTCGCCGCCGCTTTCGGTCGAACCGGAAGTGGTGCTGTCGCTGCTGCTGCCGCAGGCGGCGACACCGAGGGTCAGCGCGAGCGCCGCCAGTGCCGCAAGCAGCACCCGCACTCTCGTCTGGTCGGTCCTCACTTAATGCCTCCTCTTGGGGTGGTTTGGATGAGTCACGTTCACGCAGTCTTTACCTTCAGCCCGTCGGAAGTAAGGCGACGCTGCAGAAGGGCCAGCAAACTCTCGATCGTCATCGCGAGAAGGGCGACGAGGAGCGCCCCGGCGAGCAGCCCGTCTTCGCCGTAGACATTGCGGTTGAGGATGAAGTCGCCGAGCGTTTCCACTCCCGCCAGCGGAGCGATGGTCGCGGTCGCGACGATGACGATCGCCGCCCCGCGGATGCCGCCCATCACCGTCGGGATCGCCAGCGGCAACTCGACCCTGCCGATGATGCTGAGCTCGCTCATGCCCATTCCCCGGGCGGCGTCGATGGCAGCAGGATCGACCTGGCGCACACCGACGTAGGCGTTGACCAGGATCGGGGCGATGCCGAGTAGCGCCAGGGCAGGCGCCACGTTTCGCATGCCGATCCCGATCAGGGTCGCCACCAGCGCGATCACCGCCAACTCCGGGACCGCTCGCCCGGCGTTGCCGATGCCGACGGCAAGCAGTTCGCCCTTGCCCTTGTGGCCAAGGTAGAGCCCGAGCGGCAACCCGATGAAAAGCGCGAGCGCGAGCGCGAGAATCGTCACCTCGATGTGGCCGACCAACAGTTCCATCGTCTTGTCGAAGCCGCCGACCTTCTTGCCGCCGGTGACGTTCGATTCCTGGGGGGCGAAGATGAATTCGACGGCACCGGAAAAGGAGGCAACGACGAGGGATGCGCTCACCTCGGCCTCACCTTCCGCCAGGGAGTGAGCAGCCGTTGGGTGGTCAACAGCAGGAGATCGAAGACGAGCACCATCAAGGCGATGATCGCGACGGCGATGAGGATCGCGGTCGGGAAGTTGAAGTTCGAGCCATACATCTCGGTCCCCAGTCCGCCGGCACTGATCAGGACCACCAGGGTGGTGATCGCGATCGTGCTGGCGGTGGCGACTCGCAGGCCGGCGATGATCTCCGGCGTCGCCAGCGGCAGTTCGACCTTCCAGAGAATCTGGCGGTTCGTCAGCCCCATTCCGCGGGCGGCGTCCTTGACCGAGCTGGGGACGTTGTCGAGGCCCAGCATGGTGTTGCGGTAGATGATCTGCAGGGTGTAGGCGGAGAGGACGATGATCGCCGTGTCCCTGCCGAAGCCGGTCACCGGCAGCAGTAGAAAGAAGAAGGCGATGCTGGGGATCGTGTAGAGGATTCCGGTAGCGGCTAGAAGCGGCGGCTGCAGCCAGCGGGTGCGGTGGGCGATCAGCGCCAGAGCGAAGGCGATGACGAAGCCGATAGCGACCGAGAGGAGGACGAGTTCCAGGTGCTGCAGGGTCGGCGTCCCGTAGCGGTCGATGTTTTCCTTCGCCCAGTCGAAGCAGAAGAGGTGGGTTTCGTTCGCCTGGCAGGGCAGCGATCCAGAGCTGCGTTCTTTGAAGAAGTCTTCTCCGACCTGCCCGCCCGCCGCGAGCACCGTGGGGCTAACCATGCGGACGCTCCACCGCAGGCAGCTCGTCGCTCTTGGCCTCCGGCGAGGCGAGGAACTCGGAGATGATCTCGACCGAGAGGACGCCGACGATCCGCCGCTGGTGGTCCACCACCGGCGCGTACTGGGTCTCGTGCTGGAGGAGGTCGGCGAGGGCGTCTCGCATCACGTCGTCGAGCTCGAGCACCGGGCCGAGCGGGGAGTCCGGCCGGCTGGGGACGACCGCGGCGGCGAGGTCGCGCTCGCTCAGCCAGCCGAGCGGGCGGCGCTCGTCGTCGACCAGCAGCGGGTAGGGCACCTCGACGTCCGGCGAGGCCAGCTTCGCCCGCACCTCGCCGGTCGCCTGGCCGACGTGCGCCAGCGGCGCCTCCCAGAGGTCGATGTCGGAGACCCGCATCAGGGCCAGCCGCTTCAGCGCCCGGTCGGCGCCGACGAAGTCCTCGACGAACTCGTTCGCGGGCGCCATCAGGAGCTCCGCCGGGGTCGCGTACTGCTCGACCCGGCCGCCCTCGCGCATGACCGCGATCCGGTCGCCCATCTTGATCGCCTCGTCGATGTCGTGGGTGACGAAGAGGACGGTCTTGCTGGATCTCCGCCTGCAGGCGGAGGAACTCGTTCTGCAGGCGCTCGCGGTTGATCGGGTCGATCGCCCCGAAGGGCTCGTCCATCAGCATCACCAGCGGGTCGGCGGCGAGGGCGCGGGCGACGCCGACGCGCTGCTGCTGTCCGCCGGAGAGCTGGGCGGGATAGCGGTCGCCGAGCTCGGGGTCGAGGCCGATCAACTCCAGCAGTTCGGCGCTGCGCTCGCGGATCCGCTCCTTCTTCCAGCCGAGGAGCTGCGGCACCGCGCCGATGTTCTGGCTGATCGTGCGGTGGGGGAAGAGGCCGATCTGCTGGATCACGTAGCCGATCTCCCGCCGCAGCTGGGCGGGCTCGCGGTCGCGGACCGATTGCTCGCCGACGAAGACGTCGCCCTCGCTGATCTCGACCGTGCGGTTGACCATCCGCATCGCCGTCGTCTTGCCGCAGCCGGAGGGGCCGACGAGGACGCAGATCTCGCCCGCCGGCACCTCGAGCGAGAGGCGGTCGACCGCCGGGGTGGGCGAGTTGCCGTAGCGCTTGGTCGTTTCCTCGTAGCGGACCGAGGAGGCCGTCTGCTCGCTCATAGCCCCAGTCTTTCCCCTTGTTCGGCGGCGCGAACCACGATTTCCTCCAATTCGTCGATCTCGCCGCCCCGCATCAGCACCTGGCCGGCGACGACGGTGGTGTCGACGATCGCGCCGGAGGCGGCGTAGACGAGGTCGGCGGCCAGCTCGCCGATCGCCAGCTCGGGGGAGCGGGGGCGGAGGAGGAGGAAGTCGGCAGCGGCGCCGGGCTCCAGCGGCGACGCACCGAGCAGCGGGGCGCGGGCGCCGGTGGCGACCGCCCAGGCCTCGGCGGCCTCGATCGCGGTCGGGTCGGCGGCGGCGTGCTTCTGGACCAGGGCGAAGGTCTTCAGGTCGGCGAGCAGGTCGAGCGAGTCGTTGGAGCCGGCGCCGTCGGTGCCGAGGCCGACCGCGCACCCCGGCGGCTCGCGCCGCCGGATGGGGGAAGACGCCGCCGACGGCGAGCTTCATGTTCGCCACCGGGTTGGTGACGACGGTGGCGCCGCGCTCGGCGATCAGCGCCAGCTCGTCCGGGTCGAGCCAGACGCCGTGGGCGAGCACGGTGCGCTCGCCCAGCATCCCCAGTCGGTCGAGGTAGAAGGCCGGCCGCTCGCCGTGCTCGGCGATGCAGTCCTGGACCTCTTTCTCGGTCTCGGAGAGGTGGATCTGGACCGGCAGGTCGCGCTCGGCGCTGAGCTCGCCGATCCAGCGCAGCGACTCTTCGCTGACGGTGTAGATCGCGTGGGGGGCGAGGGCGGGGGTGACGTTCGGGCCGGAGCCCTCGAGCTGCTCGAGGCCGCGGTGGGCGGATTCGCGCAACTGCTCGGGACTGCCGTGGAGGTCGAAGAGCGGGGCGCCGATCGTCGCGCGGACGCCGGCGTCGGCGACCGCGCGGGCGGTCGCCGCCGGATGCCAGTACATGTCCCAGAAGCGGGTGGTGCCGCTGCGCATCATCTCGGCGCAGGCGAGCCGGGCGCCCCAGTAGACGTCCTCGTCGTCGAGCTTCGCCTCGACCGGCCAGATCTTCTCTTCCAGCCACGGCATCAGCGGCAGGTCGCCGCCGGAGCCGCGGAAGAGCGTCATCGCCGCGTGGGTGTGGCCGTTGACCAGCGGCGGCACCAGGTGGGCGCCGCCGGCGTCGATCGTCTCGTCGCCGGGCTCGGCCACGACCTCGGCGCCGATCGCCTCGATCGTCCCGCCCGCGCAGCGCACCCCGACCCGCCCCCCGTCCAGGAGCGCGTTCGTAACCGTCAGCGCCATCCCGTGGTTCCTTTGTCCGGGTATAGACGACTAAAGAACCACGGAACCATCAGCCCACCGCCCCCAGGCGCGGCAGCACTGCCGCCAGTCCGTCGCGCAGGCGCTCGGCGTTGGCGACGCGGTCGGCTTCCATCGCGGCGATGCTGACCTCGCCCTCGCCGAGGCCGTTGGCGAGGTTGTCGACGACGCAGAGGGCGGCGTAGTCGAGGCCGAGCTCGCCGGCGACGACGCACTCGGAGGCGATCGTCATCCCGACCACGTCGGCGTGCGCGGCCATCAGCCGGATCTCGGCCGGCGTCTCGAAGCGCGGCCCGCGCGCCTGCCAGTAGACGCCGCCGTCGCGCGGCGCCTGGCCGCCCTCGCTCCAGGCCGCGATCACTTCGCCGCGCCAGCGCGGGGCGAAGCCGGGCGCCGAGTGGGCGCGCGCGTCGGCGAAGATCGAGTCGCCGAGGTTGAGGGCGATGAAGTCGTCGGGGCAGACGAGGGTGCCGACGCCGAGCTCCTCGGGCTGCAGCGAGCCGACCGAGCCGATCGCCAGCACCCGGTCGCAGCCCTGCTCGAGCAGCGGCCGCAGGTTCGCGTCGTGGTCGATCGCGTGGGGGAGGACGAAGGTGCCGTCGGCGCTGCCGTGGCGCTGCGACGATCGCCGCCCCGTGCTCGGCCGCCGCCGCCGCGATCTCCTCGCCGCCCGGCCCGAGGGCGTTGCTGCCGAGGATCACCGCCAGTCGTCCCATCGCGCCGATCCTATGCGCCCAAATCGGTGTGTTGAGCTCGTAGTACACAACACGTCAAAGCTCACCGCACCAGTCTCGCGGTGCGCCTTGAACGCCGCCGCGGCCTCGTCGTGGTCGACGATCGGCGGCGGGTAGTCGAGGCGCTCGAACCCTTCCATCCGCCAGGGGCGCAAGATCGCCTTGCCGCGGACCGACTCCAGCTCCGGCAGGTAGCGGCGCACGTAGTGGCCGTCGGGGTCGAAGCGCTCGGCCTGGCGCACGGGGTTGAGGACGCGGTTGGGCCGGGTGTCGTTGCCGGTCCCCGCGACCCACTGCCAGTTGCCGGCGTTGTTGGCGATCTCGCCGTCGCAGAGCAGGTCCCAGAAGTGCCAGGCGCCGGCCCGCCAGTCGACGTAGAGGTCCTTGCAGAGGAAGGAGGCGACGGTCATCCGCGCCCGGTTGTGCATGAAGCCCTCCTCGGCCAGCTGGCGCATCGCCGCGTCGACCAGCGGGTAGCCGGTCCGCCCCTCGCGCCAGGCCTCCAGCGCCCGCTCGCGAGCGCGACCAGCGGTCGCCGCGCGGCCGGTAGTCGCGGCGGGGGAGGGACGGGGTCGCGGCCAGCACCTGGTGGTGGAAGTCGCGCCAGCAGAGCTGGCGCACGAAGGCCGCCCCGCCCCGCCGCTCGCCCGCCTCGCGCGCCAGCTCCAGCGGCGAGACGCAGCCCCAGCGGAGGTGGGCGCTGAGCCGGGAGGTGCGCGTCGCCGGGGAGGTCGTCGTGGCCGCTCGTCGTAGCCGCCGAGCCCGTCGCGCAGGAAGGCGCGCATCAGCTTCCGGCCCTCGCTCTCGCCGCCGGGCTGCCGCCGCGGCGAGGGCGCGCCGTCGGTCAGCGTTCGCCAGCGCCGGCAGCCGCCCGGCCTGCAGCCCGCTCGGCACCGCGAGCTTGCGCGGCGGCGCCGTGCGCTCTGCGCGCCAGGGCAGCCCGCTCCAGGCGCGGTGGTAGGGGGTGAAGACCTTGAAGTGATCGCCGCCGCCCGGCGTCACGGCGCCCGGCGGCACGACCGTCACCCCGGGGTGGGCGGGGAACTCGATCCGCTCCTCCGCGCAGGCCGCGCGCCAGCCGCTCCTCGCGCGCCGCGCGCGTAGGCGCTCCAGTCGGCGCTGACGTGGAGCTGCGCCGGCGCCGCACTCGCGCGCCACCGCGATCGCCTCCCGCACCGGATCGCCGCGGCGCACGAAGAGCCGCCCGCCGGCCCGCTTCAGCGCCTCGTCGAGGTCGCGCAGCGCCTCGCGCATGAAGGCGACCCGGTTCGGCGCCGCGAAGCGCGAGCCGCAGCAGTCGCTCGTCGAAGACGAACAGCGGCACCGTCGCGCTCGGCCCGCGCGGCCGCCGCCAGGGCCGGGTGGTCGTGGACCCGGAGGTCGCGGTTGAAGAGCACGACGGCCGTCTCGCTTCGCATATGGTGCTGCAATGGAGAACGGACCTCGACCGAGAAGGATCAGTCGGGACGCGACTCGGGCCGGGACGAGACCGAGGAGGAACGCCTCGACCGCAACCTCGGCGAGCTGCTGCAGGAGCTGCGCGTCGCCCTGCCGGGCGTCCAGGTCCTCTTCGCCTTCCTGCTCGCGGTCCCGTTCCAGCAGGACTTCGCGAAGATCACCGAGCTTCCAGAAGGAGCGTCTACTTCGGGACCCTGCTGCTGCACCGCGATCGCCGCGGTGCTGCTGATCTCGCCCTCCGCCTACCACCGGGTCACCTTCCGCTACCAGCAGAAGCACCGGCTCGTCTTCTTCGCCAACCGCTTCTCGATCGCCGGCCTCGTCTTCCTGGCGCTGGCGATGACCGGCGCGATCATGCTGATCACCGACGTCCTCTTCGGCACCACGGCGACGGTCGTCACCGCGGCCTCGCGGCCCTCGCCTTCGGCTTCTTCTGGTTCGCGCTGCCGCTGCAGCGGCGGCTCAGGCTACCGGCGGCGCAGGAGCCTGCTAGGCGAGCCCGAAAGCGAGTGAGCTCCGCGTCGAGCTCGTCGAGGAAGGGCAGCTCCGGCGCCTTCTCGCGCAGCAGCGCCAGGTCGGCTTCCCAGATCTCGGTCTTCAGCTCGAGCGGCACCTTGAACTCCTCGCGCGACCGCCTCGCCTTCGGCTTCGTAGGCGCGCGCGCAGGGTGCTGACGTTGGTCAGCTTGTCGGCGCCGTAGATCGCCAGCGCCTCGCCGTCGGCCGCCGCGACCCGTTCGCCGGTGCTCGTCCTTGCGCTCGCGGTAGGACTCGATCGATTCGTCGTCGGTGAGCGCCGCCGACCAGGCCGGCGACCTCTTCGCCGAACTGCTCCGCGCAGCTCGTCGAGCGTCGTCTCGCAGTCCTCGACCACGTCGTGCAGCAGCGCCGCCGCCAGCACCTCGTCGCGTAGCCGTGCTCGTCGAGCCGCGCGGCGACCGCGATCGGGTGCTCGATGTAGGGCATGCCGCCGCTGCCGTTGCGGACCTGGCCGGCGTGGGCGGCGCGCGCCTTCTCCAGCGCGGCTCCGCACCAGCGGCGAGCGCTCGGCGGCTGCCTCGATCCTGCGGTCGGCACGGCGGACACGCAGCTGCGGAGCCTAGCGCAGGCGGCGGCGCTCGGCGCTGCGGCGCCCGCGCCGGCAGCTCGTACTCGGCCCGCTCGGCGCCCAGCTCGATCGCGCCGGGATCGCCGCCGAGCTCGACCCAGCGCTCGCGCGCTTCGGCGCCGAGGCGGTCGAGCAAGTCGTCGGAGTGCAGCGGGTCGTGGTGGAAGAGGACGGTGCGCTCGGCGCCGGTGCGGCGCGCGAAGGTGAGCGCGTGGCGAGGTGGCCGAGTGGCCCCAGCCGACGTGGTCGGGGTACTCGGCGTCGGTGTACTGGCCGTCGTGGATCAGCAGCGAGGTGTCGCGGGCGAGGGCGAAGCCGGAGATCCAGTCCTCCTCGAGCTGCGTCGAGGTCGGCGCCGAGCGCCGGCTCGTGGTCGGGGATGTAGGTGAGGGAGGAGTCGCCGTCGTCGATCCGGTAGCCGAGGGTCGGGCCGCGGTGGGAGACCGAGGCGGCGCGGATCCGGGCCGAGCCGATCTCCCACTCGCTCTCCGGGCAGTGGCGGAAGGAGACGTCGCAGGGCAGCTCGCGCACCTCGACCGGCGAGAGCGGGGCGGAGATGTAGCGGGCGATGCGGTCGCGCAGCGAGGCCTCGGGCGAGGCCGGGCCCCAGATCACGATCTCGGTCTGCGGGCGGAAGGCGGGGGCGAAGAAGACGAGGCCCTGGATGTGGTCGAGGTGGAGGTGGGTGAGGAGGATGTGCAGCCGGGCCGGCTCGTCGGGCTGGGCGAGGCCGAGGCTGCGGATGCCGGTGCCGGCGTCGAGCGCCAGCATCGAGCCGTCGGAGAGGGTGACGCCGACGCAGGAGGTGTTGCCGCCGTAGCGGATCGTCTCCGGCCCGGGGGCCGGGATCGAGCCGCGCGTTCCCCAGAGCTTGACCTTCACGCCGGCCGCGCTCCGTTGCCGTTTGTAGCCGCCGGCCAGAAGATGGCGATCGCGCCCTGCGAGCCGTGCGCGGTGAGGATCGGGAAGGCCGAGACCTCGACCTCGTGCTCGGTGCCGTCGGTCGAGCGGACCGTCAGCTCGGCGTGGGCCGGGCGGCCGGCTGCGGACCGCGCGTGACCAGCGGCAGCTCGTCGTAGGGGATCGGCTCGCCGCTCTCGTCGAAGGGCCCGAACAGCGAGCCCCACTCCTGCGGCGCCGACCGTGCCCAGCTCCTCGAAGCGTTTGCCGAGCAGCATCCCGGCGGCCTCGTTGTAGAAGACGAGCAGCGCCGCCCTCGTCGACCAGGAAGGCCGGCGTCGAGAGCGCCGACATCAGGTTGCGGGCAAGGATCAGCTCTAGCGGTCTCTGCGTCACAAATGACACTTTAGATCGTCAGGTCTGCAGGGCCAGAGGGTGCCGGGTTTCGCCGCAGAGAGCCAAGAAGATGGAGGTTCGCCGCGTCGGTGTTACAGCGGCGTGACTTTCATCACTTAGATGGTCGAACCGGTGATGGGAGGGGCGAGGGGGTGACCCGCTCCGGACACATCTCGCTATGGCTCGATGTTGAGTGTCCGGGGAGGTCACCCCCTCGGCCCGGCGACACGGCTCAGCCGGCGGCTTCGGCGCGGCGCAGGCCGCCGCGGGCCCAGAGGGCGAAGAGGACCGAGAGGGCGATGCCGATCGCGAAGGCGAGGCCGACGACGGCCGGGTCGCCGGAGATGAAGCCTCGGCCGGCCTCGAGCAGGGCGGTGACCGGGTTGACCGAGGCGACCGCGTGGATCCAGCCGCTGAGCAGGTCGAGGGGGACGTAGACGGGGGCGAGGAAGAGGATCAGGAAGACCGGGAACTGCATCAGCGGCCCGCCCTGGATCGAGCGGACCCGCATCGCCACGCCCGGCCGCCCACATCGTCGCCGCGACGTTGACGAGGACCGCGAGCGCGTAGAGGCCGACGAGTTCGCCGGCGCTGCCGTCGATCTCCATCCCGGCGATCAGCGCGACCGCGGTCAGCACCGTCCAGGTGACGAAGGCGCGGACAGAGCGCGGCCAGCGCGTAGCCGGCGACGATGCCGCTGCGGTGGCCGGCGGCGAGCATGTAGCGGCGGCCGAAGCCGGTCTCGAAGTCGCGGGCGATCGCGAAGCCGGTGAAGACGCCGCCGAAGGCCGCCGACTGCAGCAGCACGAAGACGAACTGGAAGGCGGTGTAGCCGCTGGGGAAGTCGAAGCCGGGGACGTTCGCCGATCGCCGAGAGGCCGCCGGCGAAGGAGACGAAGAAGAAGAGCGGGAAGAGCAGCGACGGGACCAGGAAGGCCGGGTTGGTGAGGAAGTTGTGGATGCTGCGCCAGGCGACCGCGCGGGCGACCGTGGCGGAGGCCGGCGGGTCGCGGCGGCGTCGCTCACGTCCGCACCAGCCTCGTCTTCAGGGCGCTGCTCGCGGCCACCATCCCGATCGCGCAGATCGCCACCGCGATCGCCGAAGCCGAGCGCCAGCTCGCCGAGGTTCCAGCCTTCGATCAGCAGCGAGCGGAACGCCTCCAGCAGGTAGGAGACCGGGTTGACGCTGGCGATCGCGTGGAACCAGTCGGTCTGGTCATCAGGTCGAGCGGCAGCGCCATCGAGGAGAGGAAGAGGAAGACGAAGAAGACCGGGAAGAGGCCCTGGACCGCCTCGCCGGAGCCGATGCGCAGGGCGGCGAAGAGGCCGATCGTGCCGAAGGCGACGGTGATCGTGACCGAGAGGGCGACGATGCACCAGGGCGCCCGCCGGCGCCGGCGGCGAGTTCGGCGCCGGCGAGCAGCCCGACGCGCGAGGTAGACGACCGCCTGGACGAGCGCCGAGCACGAACGCGCCGGCGAGCAGGCCGCTGAGCAGCGCCGCGCCGCGCAGCGGGGTCAGCGCCAGGCGGTTGAGGAAGCCGGTCTCGATGTCGCGGGCGAGGTCGGTGCCGGAGTTCATCACCGAGAAGAGGGCGCCCTGGATGAAGGGGACGGCGAGGACGAAGGTGAGGTAGGAGTCGGTCGGGAAGCCGGGCAGGTTGGTCGCGTCTTTGAGCCCGCCCGAGTTGACCGCGAGCAGGAACAGCGGGAAGATCGAGCGCGGGGACGATCTGCGCCGGCTGGCGCAGGGTGCGCAGGACCGAGCGGCGGGCGAGCTGGCCGACCTGGGTGCGGAGGCTGCCGCTCACGCCGGGCCGACCGCCTCGGCCTCGCCGCGTCCTCCGCCTCCTCGGCCTCCGTCGGCGCCCTCGAGCGAGCGGCCGGTCTTGGCGAGGAAGACGTCGTCGAGCGAGGGCGCGTGCAGCTGCAGGTGCTCGATCGCGATCCCCTCGGCGTCGAGCGCCCGCACCACCTCGGCCAGCTGCGACTCGCCGCCGTCGAGGCGGACGGCGACGCCGCGCGGGGAGGAGCCGGCCTGCTCGCCGAAGCGGGCGAGCACCGCCGCCATCCGCTCGCGCTCGGCCTCGGTCGCGCGGGATCGCCTCGACCGTCGGGCGGCCGATTTCGGCCTTCAGCTCCGCCGGCGTGCCCTCGGCGACGATCTGGCCGTGGTCGATGATCCCGACCCGGTTGGCGAGCGCGTCGGCCTCCTCCAGGTACTGGGTGGTGAGGAAGACGGTGACGCCGTCCTCGGCGGCGAGCCGGGCGACCTCTTCCCAGAGCGCGGTGCGGCTCTGGATGTCGAGGCCGGTGGTCGGCTCGTCGAGGAAGAGGATGCGGGGCCGGTGGGCGAGGGCGAGGGCGAGGTCGAGCCGGCGTTTCATCCCGCCCGAGTAGCCGCCGACCTTGCGGTCGGCCGCCTCGGAGAGGCCGACCCGCTCCAGCAGCTCGTCGCCGCGCTCTTCGCGCTCGGCCTTGCCGAGGCCGTGCAGGGCGGTCTGCAGGCGCATGTGCTCGCGGCCGGTCAGCAGCGGGTCGAGCGCCGCCTCCTGCAGGGCGGCGCCGATCGTCGCGCGCACCTGCGGCCCTTCGGTGACGACGTCGAAGCCGCCGACCCGGGCGGTGCCGGCGGTGGGCGGCAGCAGGGTGGTCAGCATCAGGACCGTGGTCGACTTGCCGGCGCCGTTGGGGCCGAGGAAGCCGTAGATCTCGCCCTGGGCGACCTCGAGGTCGATGCCGTCGACCGCGCGCGGCCCGTTCTTGAACTCGCGCACGAGGGCTTCGACTTCGATGCCGCCGCGGTGCGTGGCTGTCGGCCATGCTTCCCTGTCCGATTGCTTTGCAGCTCGGTCTGCCGCCTGAGGTCACGGGTCGGACGCGTAGAACTCCCGTCTCGATGCGCGAGCGGACCCGCACCTACGCCGTGGCGATGGCCGTCAACCGGCCGGTCGCCCGGCTGGGGCCGGCTGCAGGTCGAGGGCCTGGAGGCGCTGCCCGAGCAGGGCCCGCTGCTGATCCTCGGCAACCACGACAGCCACTGGGACCCGGTGATGGTCGGCATCGCTGCCCGCAAGCGGCGCCAGATCCGCGCCCTGGCCAAATCGGAGCTCTGGGACGTGCGCGGCCTGGCGCCGATCCTCAACGGCATGGGGCAGATCCCGATCGAGCGCGGCAAGGGCGACAAGGAGGCGCTGGCGAAGGCGATCGAGACCCTGCGCGCGGGCGCCTGCATCGGCGTCTTCCCGGAGGGCACCCGCTCCAGGGGCAAGGTCCTGCGCGCCCGCAGCGGCGTCGGCCGCCTGGCGCTGGAGGTGCCGGAGGCCCACGTCACCCTGGTCGCGATCGAGGGCACCTCCGACCTCACCGGCTTCCCCCGCCGCCCCCGCATCCGCCTCCGCTTCTTCGACCCGGTCAGCGGCCAGCCCCGCCCCGACGAGGACCCCGGCGAGCTCTCCGCCCGCCTCCTCGCCGAGATCCGCGAGCTCGTCCCGCCCTCGCTCGCCTACCGCAAGCGCGCCAAGCTCAGCGGCGTCGCCGAAGACTGAGCGCGCGGCCGATCCGGCCAGGACCGCGTCGCGTTCGCCGTGGATCTGGTGCCAGGTCACGCGCAACACCCGGTAGCCGGCCGAGGCGAGGAACTGGTCGCGACGCCGATCGCTCTGGAACGCCGTCCGGCGTCTCGTGGGTCTCGCGGCCGTCGGTTTCGACGACCACGCGCTGCTCCTCCCAGAGGAAGTCGACGATGCAGGCGCTCTCCGTCGATGTGCAGCCGAGGCGTTGCAGCCGGGCCGGGCGAAGCCCCGCTCGATGAGCTCGCGGCAGGACCAGCGTCTCGAAGTCGCTGCGCACGTCCGGGACGCTTGCCGTCCTTGGTGCCGGTAGGCGACGAGCGCGAGCTCCAGCGTCCGCAGCCCCGCCGCCGCTTCGCGTTGTGGATGGCGAGGTCGAGCGCCTGGAGGTCGAGCTTCCTGCGGATCGCGGCGCGCCCGACCGTCTTCTTCAGCGCCGGCAGCGCCCAGCGCATTCCCGGCGAGGTCGACCAGCGTGCGGGCGACGGTCGTGCACGGCCACCCCGTGGTGACTCTCGATCTCCTCCGGCGCCGGATAGCGGCAGCGCCGGCACCGGATCCCGTCGATCTTGCGCCCAGCCTCGACCGGGACGGTGACGTCGATCAGCCGCGGCAGCCTCGTCCCAGAGCCCATGGAACGCCGCCGCGGTCCCATGGGAGATCACCGCGCCATCGCCACAGGCCAGCAGCGCCGCCCGCAGGATGCGTCGTGCCGAGACACCGAGCGATGGCCGACCGCGTAGACGCCGCGGTGGATGCGGTGCAAGGTCCCTCGCCTGGGCACGCTCCGCGGCGACCTGATCGTGGATACCCCCGATCTCCGAGCTGATCGAGCGAGACGACTCCACCTTGGGCCGTCGCCAGATCTGCGACTGCCGCTGTTCGCCGACTCTCCTCCGTTCCGCGGTTCCTTTGTCGCGACATGGCACCACTAAGGAACCGCGGGACCGAATCTCTCCCCCGCTCGGCGTTCCGCGGTTCCTTAGTCGGCTCCAGAGGACTGGACCACGGAACAGTGGCGAGCTCGTCTGAGCGCTGGCGGCTCAGTCCCCGGGCTCTTCGCCGTTCGGCTGCAGGGCGTACCACTCGGCGCCGAACTGGCGAGAAGTCGTTGCCGTTGGCTTCGCCCGGGCTCTTGTCGCCGACGTAGGTGTAGAGCGGGCCAGCCGGCGTAGGTGACCTGGACGGTGCCGTCCTTGCGCTTGGTCGTGCCGAGCATGGCTCGCCTGGGCGCCGCCTTCGGCCTGCGGTTCGCCTTCGGTCAGGAGCGGGGGCCAGGCGCCGGCGCAGGCGCCGTAGCAGGACGAGTTCGCCGCCCTTGTCCTTGTGGAAGTCGTAGAGGGTGAGGCCTTCGGAGTCGACGAGGACCGTGCCCAGGTCGCCGACCTTGGCCGCGCGAGACGACGCCGTCGCCGCCTTCGGCGCTCGCGGCGCTCTTCGCCGCCGCCGCTGCCGTAGCGGCCACTCGAGCTCGCTTCGCTCGGCTGCTCGCCGCCGCCTTGCCGCCGTAGGCGCCGCCGCTGGCTGCTGTCGCCGCCGCCGCAGCCGGCGATCACCAGCGCCAGCACGCCGAGCAGCGCGAGCGCGTAGGTGATCCTGCTTCACGTCGCTTCCTCCTTGTTCGGATCGTTGCACGTCGCGCCCGGTGGATTCGACCGGTGCGACGAAGGTGCGCTTGCCGGTGTCGACGCACGACCGCCCGCGTCCGCGAGAGGTCGAGCGCCGAGCTGAGCACCGCGTCGGAGTCGTCGCCCCAGCGGTAGCGGAAGGTGCCGGCCGGGATAGCGAGGCCCCGTGCGGCCCGCGCAGCCAGACGCGGCAGAGCGTCCCCGAGCGGCACCCCGTGCACGTACATGTGGATCTCGGTGCCGTAGGCATGGGGCTCCAGCGTCGCGTCGATGCTGATGCCCGTCGGGAAGCGCGGCGAACCTCGACCTGCTGGCTCGGCGTCCGCGCTGCCGTCGCCGCCGAAGACGAAGAGGAGCAGCACCGCCGCCGCCGCGGCCGCCGCCGCCCCGCCGAGGGCGAAGCCGCCGAAGAGGCGCCGCCGCCGGCGCTGCTGCGTCCGCTCGCGCTCGCCCTCGATCGTCGCCGCGATCCGCCGCCCCAGCTCCGGCGGCGGCTGCGGCGCCGGCTCGAACCGCGCCGGGTCGGCGAGGGGGAGCATCCGCGCGACCGGCGCCAGCGCGGCGAGCTCGTCGCGGCACTCGGGCGCAGCCCTCGAGGTGCGCCTCCAGCCCGGCCCGCTCGTCGCCCTCCAGGTGCCCGAGCGCGTAGGCGCCCGAGCAGCTCGCGCCATTCGCGGCAGTCGTTCCTAGTCTTCATAGCCCATCTCCTCGAGCACGACCCGCAGCGCCCGCAGCCCGTAGTAGACGCGGCTCTTCACGGTGCCCTCCGGCACCCCGAGCTCCTCCGCCACCTCGGCGTAGGGCCGGCCGCGGTAGTAGGTCTCGACCAGCACCCGGCGGTGGTCGTCGCCGATCCGCCGCATCGCCTCCTCGACCTGCCAGGCGAGCAGCGCCTCGTCGAGCGGCTCGACCGAGGGCTCGATCCCGCCCTCGGCGACGCCGGGCCGCACCGCCCGCGCCCGGCCGAGGTCGATGACGACGTTGCGGAGGATCGCGAACAGCCAGGTCCGCAGCGAGCCGATCTTCGGGTCGAAGCGGTCGCCCGCGCGCCAGGCGCGGACGAAGGTCTCCTGGACCGCCTCTTCGGCGAGCCCGGAGTCGCCGAGCGAACGAACCGCGAAGCCATACAGCTCGCCGGAGTGGGCGGCGTAGGCCTCGCGGACGTCGCGTTCGCGGCTGAGCGCGCCTCGGGTCGAAGTTCCCAACTGGATCATCCGACCCGGCATACGCTCCCCGGCACTGCCGGGTTCAAATTCCCCTCGGGAGAGGGCCCTATTCGAGTTTTCCGATCTTGAAGATCTTCGTCCCGCAGTCCGGGCAGACACCCTGGATCGCCGGGCGACCGTTCTTCATCGTCACCTGTTTGGCGTCTTTGATCTCGACCTTCTTACGCTCTTTGACGCAGTAACCCTCAGGCATGAAGGGGCCCTCCTTTCGTTGCCGCTGAGCGGCAAATCTCGCGTTCCGCGCGAGGTGGATTGAGGCGAATGTAACGCAGGTCCAGGACGCTGCCGCCAAACTTTGTGCGAATTCGCACGAAACGTCCGACGATCGCCCGTCAACTACCCTGCCTGCCGCAGTCGCAAGCCCTTCCCAAGCCTTCAAGGAGATAAGGAATGCCCGAAGCAGTCATCGTCGACACCATCCGCACGCCGATCGGCCGTGCCTTCAAGGGCTCGCTGGCCCAGCTGCGCCCCGAGGAGATGGGCGCCTTCGTGGTCGACCAGCTGCTCGAGCGCAACCCCGAGGTCGACCCGGCCCTGATCGAAGACGTCTTCTGCGGCGTCGGCATGCCGCAGGGCCTCGAGGCCTTCAACATCGGCCGGATCATCTCCCTGCTCAGCGAGAAGCTGCCGCAGGAGGTCAACGGGGTCACCGTCTCCCGCTACTGCTCCTCCAGCCTCGACGCGATCCGCCACGCCGGCAACGCGATCAAGGCCGGCGAGGGCGACGCCTACCTCGCCGTCGGGGTCGAGTGGGTGAGCCGCTTCAACGAGCGCACCGAGCCCGCCGGCGCCGCCGACCGCAACCCCAACCTGATCGGCGAGAACGGCCAGCCCAACGCCTACATCGACATGGGCATCACCGCCGTCAACGTCGCCAAGAAGTACGAGGTCAGCCGCGCCGACATGGACAAGTTCGCGCAGCGCTCGCAGGAACTGGCGGTCCGCTCGCAGGAGGACGGCTTCTTCGACCGCGAGATCGTCCCGGTCAAGCTCGAGGACGGCACCGAGGTCAGCCAAGGACGACGGCCCCCGCGCCTCCTCGACCCTGGAGAAGCTCTCCGAACTGCCGGAGGCCTTCGAGGCGGCGGCGGCGTCACCGCCGGCAACTCCTGCCCGCTCAACGACGGCGCCGCCGCGGTGCTGCTGATGAGCGACACCAAGGCCAAGGAGCTGGGCCTCACCCCGCGCGCCCGGATCATCACCGCCGCCACCCACGGCAACGAGCCGGAGCTGATGGGCGTCGCCCCGATCGGCGCGATCAAGAAGGTCCTCGACCGCGCCGGGATGTCGATCGGCGACGTCGACCGGGTCGAGCTGAACGAGGCCTTCGCCGCCCAGGTGATCCCGATCATGGCCGAATGCGGGATCGACGAAGACAAGCTCAACACCCACGGCGGCGCGATCGCCCTCGGCCACCCCTTCGGGATGACCGGCGCCCGGATCATGGGCACCCTGCTGAACGTGCTCGAGACCGACGACAAGCAGGTCGGCCTGGAGACGATGTGCGTCGCCGGCGGGCAGGGCAAGGCAATGCTCGTCGAGCGGACTGAGGCCACTGACGCGGCGCATTTCGGCGTCCTGGTCGCTTGCGTGCGAGCACGCGGCCTCCATGCGTCCGAACTGCTTGGTCAGCTGACCTCAGCAAGGGTTAGGGTCGGCTCGTGGAGACGCTTCTCTACGAGATCGAGGGCCGAATCGCGCGGATCACGCTGAACCGCCCCGAGCGCGGCAACGGGATCACGCCGCAGATGCCGGTCGAGCTCGCCGAGTGCGTCGAGCGGGCCAACCTCGACCCCGAGGTCCACGCGATCGCTCTCGCCGGCAACGGCACCGGCTTCTGCGGCGGCTACGACCTCGTCGCCTCGGCCGAGGGCGACATGAGCGAGCTGGGGGAGGGTGGCTCGGCGCCAGCCGGCTCGCCGCTCGACCCGGCGGTGATCGGCGCCAACCACGCCCCGGAGACGAACTGGGACCCGGTCACCGACTACCAGTTCATGTCGCGCAACGTGCGCGGCTTCATGAGCCTCTTCCACTCCGAGAAGCCGGTGCTCTGCAAGGTCCACGGCTACTGCGTCGCCGGCGGCACCGACATGGCGCTCTGCTCGGACCTGCTGGTAATCGCCGACGGACGCGAAGATCGGCTACCCGCCCGCCCGGGTCTGGGGCTCGCCGACGACTGCGATGTGGGCGAGCCGGCTCGGGCCGATGCGGGCCAAGCGCCTGCTGCTGACCGGCGACTCGCTGACCGGCGCCGAGGCGGCGGAGTGGGGCCTGGCGACCGAGGCCGCGCCCGGCCGAGCAGCTCGACGAGCGCTTCGAGCGCCTGCTGGAGCGGGTCGCGCGGATGCCGGTCAACCAGCTGGTGATGATGAAGCTGCTGGTCAACCAGACCGTCCACGCCCAGGGGCTGACCCAGACCCAGGTCCTCGGCACCTTCTTCGACGGCATCGCCCGCCACACCGAGGAGGGCCACGGCTTCGTCCGCCGCGCCGCCGAGTCGGGCTTCCGCGAGGCGGTGCGCGAGCGCGACGAGCCCTACGGCGACCACGGGCTCGAGGGCTTCGGCCTCGATCCCGATTAGGCTGCCGCGCGATGAGCGACGCCCCGCACCCGAGCTCGATGATCACCCCGGAGTCGGTCCGGGCCTTCCTCCCGGGCAGCTTCCCGGGCGATCTCGGGATCGATCCGCTCGAGGTCGAGGACACCCACGCCCGCGGCCTGATCGTCGTCGACAAGCGCCACCTGCACCCGGGCGGCTTCGTCCACGGCGGCGTCTGGACCGCGCTCGGCGACACCGTCGCCGCCTGGTCGACCTTCCGCTGCATCCCGCCGGGCCACAACTTCACGACGATCGAGCTGAAGCTGAACGTCTTCGCCGCCGGCATCCTCGGCGACGAGATCGAGGCCAAGGCCGAGCCCCTCCACGTCGGCAAGAGCACGGTCGTGATCGAGGTCCGGATCGAGCGCCGCCGCGAAGGCTCAGAGCCGCGCCTCGCCGCAAACCTGATCGTCTCTCAGTTCGTCCTGCCCCCGGCGTAGTCGGTTCAGGAACCCGTTCCTCGGGCATTTCGAGCCGTTCGATCTGCGGCAATTTCCACATCACGCTGGCGATCGTCAGGCCGATCGCGACGGCGAGGAAGAGCGAGGAACCATTCGGCCGGGCCGAGCAGAACCAGTTCGAAGAAGTCGCGCAGGAAGGGGAGGGCGAGGATGCCGGCGTAGGCGCCGCCGAGGCCCAGCACCATCGCCAGCATGTTGCTCTGGATCGCGATGTGCTCGCGGCCGGGGCCGCGCTCGAGCAGGAGTATGAAGGCGAGCCCGAGCGCGATCAGGGTCGAGGTCGCCGCCGTCCGTCCCTCCGCCAGGGTCCCGCCGGCGACGGTGTCGACGAGGAAGAAGGAGAGGATCGAGGCCGAGCGCCGTGGCAGACGCCCGCCGGGACCGCGAAGGCGGCCAGCGCCCGCAGCAGGCGGCCGCGGTAGAGCGGCCCCTCCGAGGGCATCAGAGCCAGCGCGAAGGAGGGGATCCCGATCGTCAGCAGCGCCGCCACGGTCAGGTGCCGCGGCAGGAAGGGAAAGACGAAGCCGGGGACCGCGACGAGCAGGATCAGGGTCGCCGCGTAGACCGTCTTCGTCATGTAGAGGCGGCCGAGGCGGTGGATGTTGCGGGCGATCCGCCGCCCCTCGCCGATCGCCTCCGGCAGGCGCTCGAACTGGTCTTTCAGCAGGACGACGTCGGCGACGCCTTTGGTCACCTGGGTCCCCGAGCCCATCGCCACCGCCATCCGCGCCCGCTTCAGCGCCGGGCACGTCGTTGACCCCGTCGCCGATCATCGCCACGTAGCGACCGGCGGCGACCAGCGCCCCGACCAGCGCTTTCTTCTGCTCGGGCTTGATCCGGCAGAAGATCGTGTTCGAGGTCGCGGCCCTCGCCAGGCCCTCGTCGTCTTCGGGTAGGTCCGGCCCCTCGATCACTCCGGCGTCCTGCGGCACGCCGACCGCGTAGGCGACCGCGGTCACGGTCGCGGCGGCGTCGCCGGAGATCAGCTTCAGGTCGACTTCCTCCTCGCGCATGTAGGCGATCGTCTCGGCGGCGTCGGGCCGCAGCGTCTCCTCGAGCACGACCAGCGCCAGCGGCGTCAGCCGCGGCGCCGGGCCTGCGGCGGGGTCGTCGGGCAGCGGCTCGCCGCTCTGGCCGAAGGCGACGACCCGGCGCCCCGCGGCCGTCTCCTCCTTCAGCTTCTCGGCGAGCCGCGGCGGCAGGGTCAGAGCCCCGGACTCGGCGAGGACGTCGGGCGCCCCGAGCACGTAGGTCGCACCGTCGGAGCCGCCGTCGAGCGAGACACCGCTCCACTTCCACTCCGAGGAGAACGGGCACCTCTCCGCGCACCCTCCCCGGCTTGCCCGGGGAACTCCCCGGCGATCGTCTCCAGGGTCTGGTTGCGGTCGCCGGCGCTGGCCGCGAAGCGCCCCAGTGCCGCCGCCCCGGACTTGGGATCGACCCCGTCGGCGTACTCGACCCCGGTCATCCGCAGCTCGCCGGCCGTAAGCGTCCCGGTCTTGTCGACGCAGATCGTGTCGACCGCGGCGAGGCTCTCGGTCGCGCTCATCTGCTGGACCAGCGTGTTCCGTTTGGCCAGGTGCATGGCCGCGACCGCGAAGGTGACGCTCATCAGCAGCACCAGGCCCTCGGGGATCAGGGTCACGAGCCCGGCGGTCGCCGTCTGCGCCGCTTCCTCGAGGCCGACGTTGCGGACCTCGAAGCTGAGGACGAGGGCGGCGGCCAGCGGCAGCATGATGTAGGTGGCGGCGAGGATCACCCGGTTCACCTCCTCCTGCAGCGGCGAGGGCGGGTGGCGGAAGGTCTTCGCCTCGCCGGCGATGCGGCCGGCGTAGCTCTCCTCGCGCACGGCGTCGACCACGTAGCTGCCGGAGCCCGAGACGCAGAAGGAGCCGGAGAGGACCCGGTCGCCCTCGCCCTTGCGGATCCCGTCGGACTCGCCGGTCAGCAGCGACTCGTCCATCGTCAGCCCGCGCGATCCGGAGACCTCGCCGTCGGCGACGAGCTGGTCGCCCGGTCCGACCGCGATCACGTCGCCGGGCACGACCTCGGTCGCGGTCAGCTCGACCTCGGCGCCGTCGCGGAGCACCCGCGCGTGGGGGGCGACGAGGACGGCGATTTCGTCGAGCGTTTCCTTCGCCTTCTTCTCCTGGTAGATGCCGATGCTGGAGTTGACGACGGCGATCAGGCCGAAGAGCGAGTCCGCATACAGCCCGAGCCCGAGGTCGAGGACGAAGAAACCGCCGATGATCGCGTTGAAGAGCGTGAAGACGTTGGCGGCGACGATGCTCGCCATCGAGCGCGAGGAGTTCTCCGGCGGTGGCCCGAGCTTGCGCAGGCGTGCTGCCGCCTCCTTGCTGGAGAGTCCCTGATCCATGCTGGGTCGGCCGGTACCCATCTCGCCCTCTATTCAATAGGGTGCGGGAGCGATGGGCCTGAAGCTCGGACTCAACCTCGGCTACTGGGGGATCGGTCCCGCCGGCGACGAGGCGGCGGAGATCGTCCGCGCCGCCGAGGGGCTCGGCTACGAGTCCGTCTGGGCGGCCGAGTCCTACGGCTCCGACGTCGTCAGCGTCCTCGCCTGGCTGGCGGCCAAGACCGAGAAGATCAACCTCGGCGCCGCGATCATGCAGGTGCCGGCGCGCCCGCCCGCAGCGGCGGCGATGGCCGGGGCGACGATCGACAAACTGAGCGGCGGCCGCTTCCTCTTCGGCTTCGGCCCCTCCGGCCCGCAGGTGTCCGAGGGCTGGTACGGAGTCCCATACGCGAAGCCGTGGGGGCGCACCCGCGAGTACATCGAAGTGGTGCGGGAGATCATCGCCCGCGAGGGCCCGGTCAACCATCAGGGCGAGCACTACACGCTGCCGCTGCCCGGCGGGGAGGGTAAGCCGCTGAAGCTGAACTTCCACCCGCTGCGCAACGAGATCCCCGTCTTCGTCGGCGCGATCGGGCGGAAATCGGTGGAGATGGCGGCGGAGATCTGCGACGGCTGGATCCCGATCTTCTTCAGCGTCGACGCCTTCGAGGAGACCTGGGGAGAGCACCTGGAGGCGGGCTTCGCCAAGGGCGGCCGGCAGCGCTCCGACCTCGAGGTCAGCCCCTCGCTGCAGGTGGCGATCGACGGCGATCTCGAGGCGGCCAAGAACGTCGTCAAGGCCGGCCTCGTCCTCTACTTCGGCGGCATGGGCAGCCGCAAAACCAACTTCTACGTCGACCTCGCCCACCGCTTCGGCTTCGGCGGGGTCGCCGACGAGGTCCAGCAGCGCTTCCAGGACGGCGACCGCGCCGGCGCCTTCGAGGCGATGCCGGACGAGATCGTCGAGGCGACTTCCCTGGTCGGCACCGAGGCCGAGGTCGCGGAGCGGATCGAGCGCTTCCGCGGCGCCGGCATCGACCGCCTGATCTGCTCACCCGTCCACGTCGAGCGCTCCGAGCAGGAGCACACCCTGGAGCGACTTGCTGCGCTGGCGGGCGTTTCTGGTTAGGGTTACGAACGTGAGTCGAATTCCGAGGCCAAAGCTCACCTACGCCAACGTCGTCGCGACGATCGCCCTGGTCATCGCCGTCGGCGGCGGCGCCGCGATCGCCGCCATCACGCTGCCGAAGAACTCGGTCAAGGCGAAGCAGATCGCCAAAGAAGCGGTGAAGACCTCGAAACTCGCCAAGGACGCCGCAACCGGCGACAAAGT
Source organism: uncultured Actinomycetes bacterium (assembly GCA_963812845.1). Classification (GTDB taxonomy): domain Bacteria; phylum Actinomycetota; class Thermoleophilia; order Solirubrobacterales; family 70-9; genus VAYN01. The sequence goes on from CAWEWQ010000001.1 coordinate 949,902, forward strand.
CAAGGAGTCGACCCTGGGCAAGGTGCCGCTGGCGGGCCACGCCGATTCGGCCGATACCGCCGGCTCGGCGGGCAGCGCGACCAACGCGGCCCACGCCTCGGTCGCCGATGCGCTCGGCGGTCCGGGAGGGAGCCAGATCTCCCCGGCCAACGTCGTCCAAGCGCAGAACGTCACCGGACCGTTCAACGAAAACCTGGAAGTCAAAGTCAACGGCTTCGGCCGTTTCTGGCTTCGCTGTCACCAGAATTCGCCGTCGAACGAAGACGACACCGTCGCCTTCAACATCTCCGTCCAGAACCAGAACTCGATCGAATCCGGAATTCTCGTCGCCAACGAATTCCCGCTCGATCTACCGCCCGAAGTCTTCCCGATCGACGACAATCCCGAAGGCGCCAGCGGCGAATACGGGACCCAGGGCCGCCGCCTCTACGTGCATTACACGCTGGGAGTTATCGGCAGCGCCAAAACGCTTGAAATCGACGGCGGCGGGTTCGACGACGAAGGCACGTCTGGCTGCATCGGCCAGCTGCACGCCTCGGTCAGCGGCTGAGCGATGCGCCTCGAGCGACTACGCGCCAGATTCACCTACGCCAACGTGATGTCGACGGTGGCGGTCCTGCTGGCGCTGACCGGCGGCGCCACCGCGATCGCGCTCTCGCTGCCGAAGAACTCGGTCAAGTCGAAGCAGATCGCCAAAGAAGCGGTGAAGAACTCCGATATCGCCAAAGGGGCAGTGACCGGCGACAAAGTCAAGAGCTCAACCCTCGGCAAGGTTCCCTCGGCGGCGCACGCGGATACCGCCGGGCGGGCCGACAGCGCCGGCAACGCCGACCATGCGGGCGCCGCCGACACGGCCAAATCGCTGGTCGGCTTCGACCCGAACAGCGTCGCCAAGGTGCAGAGCACCTCGAGCGACTCCTTCACGGGCACCCTCTCGCTCAAAATCCAGGGGTTCGGCACTTACAACATCGTTTGCGTGGCCAACACCGCCAGTCCCAGCGACGACGAAGTCACCCTCGGATACCAGACCAGCGGCCTTCCCGCGAACGCCCTCGAGGGCGGCTTCAGCTCCTCCGCCGGCTTCCCGCTCGACAGCACCGAAGATCGGGTGATCGCGGCGAGTAATCCCACCAATGGCACCTTCACCAACCAGGACGACCGCATCTACTACAGCTACAGCGTCGCCGTCCCGGGATCGACCAAGGCGCTTAACCTCTTTGTCAGCGCTTTCGACAACGAGTCGACCTCCGGCTGTGCGGGCCAGATGCAGGCCTACGTCATCAGCTGAGCGCCGCGAGACTCCGCTTTCCGGCCCAATCGCATAGCCTTCCGCGCCGCGCCATGAAGATCGGAGTGCCGAAAGAGACCGCTGAGGGGGAGCGCCGTGTCGCGCTCATACCCGACGTCGTCAAATCGCTGAAGAAGAACGAGAAGGTCGACGTCGTCGTCGAGTCCGGTGCCGGCGAGGCCGCCGGGCACACCGACGCCGCCTACCAGGAGGCCGGGGCCACCGTCGGCGCCGCCGAGGCCGCCTGGGGGGCCGACATCGTCCTCCACGTCGCCGTTCCCAGCGCCGGGGACATCTCGAAGCTGAACGGCAACCAGCTGCTGATCTCCCACCTCAACCCCTGGGTCGCGGCTGAGACCAACAAAGCTCTCGCCGGCGCCGGCGTCACCGCGTTTGCGATGGAGGCGATCCCGCGGACTACGCGCGCCCAGGCGATGGACGCCCTCTCCTCGCAGGCCGCCGCCGCCGGCTACGCGGCGACCCTGATCGGGGCGCGCGAGTCGGGCCGCTTCTTCGGGATGATGACCACCGCCGCCGGCACCGTGCCGCCGGCCAAGGTCCTCGTCCTCGGCGCCGGCGTCGCCGGCCTGCAGGCGGTCGCCACCGCCAAGCGCCTCGGCGCGATCGTCACCGGCTTCGACATCCGCCGCGCCGCCTGGGAGCAGATCGCCTCGCTCGGCGGCCGGCCGCTGGAACTGGACTTCATCCCCGACGCCGAGGGCGAGGGCGGCTACGCCCGGCCCCTGACCGACGAGGAGAACGCGCAGGTGCGCGACGCCCTCGCCGAGAACGCGGCGAAACAGGACATCATCGTCACCACCGCGGCGATCCCCGGCCGCCCGGCGCCGCTGCTGGTCACCGCCGAGGCGGTCCGCAACATGGCCCCCGGCTCGGTGATCGTCGACCTCGCCGCTGAGACCGGCGGCAACTGCGAGCTGACCCAGCCGGGCCAGACCGTTGTCGAGGGCGGCGTCAAGGTGATCGGCTCGCGCAACCTCCCCTCGGAGATGCCGGCGCCGGCCTCCCAGCTCTACGCCAAGAACCTCGAGAACCTGCTCGGCCTGATCGTCACCGAGGAGGGTGAGGTCAAGGTCGACTTCGAGGACGACATCATCGCCGCCGCCTGCATCACCCAGGGCGGCGAGATCAAGAACGAGAGGGCAGCGAAGTAGCCATGAGCCTGATGACCGAGATCACGATCTTCGTCCTCGCCGTCTTCGTCGGCTTCGAGGTGATCTCGAAGGTGCCGACCACCCTGCACACGCCGCTGATGTCGCAGACCAACGCGATCCACGGCATCGTCATGCTCGGCGGCCTGATCGTCCTCGGCTTCGCCGACGACGGGCTCGAGTACGTGATCGGCACGATCGCGGTCGCCTTCGGCGCGATCAACATCGTCGGCGGCTTCATGGTCACCGACCGGATGCTCGGCATGTTCGCCCGCAAGCCAAGGCCGTCCGCCTCCTCCGCTTCGCGTCCGGGGGCGGCCGGGTCCGAGAAGGGCTCGGATAAATGATCGAGGCCGTTCTGCAGCCGGGTGGCGACGGCGCCACCGCGCTCTATATCGTCGCCTTCTCGCTGTTCATCATCGGGCTCAAACAGGGCACCCACCCGACCACGGCCAAGCGCGGCAACCTGATCGCCGCCGTCGGCATGGCGATCGCGGTCGTCACCACCCTGCTGCTCGACGGGATGGGCAACTGGGGTCTGATTGCCCTCGGCCTCGGGATCGGCACCGCGGTCGGCGTGATCGCCTCGATCCGCGTGCAGATGACCGAGATGCCGCAGATGGTCGCCCTCTACAACGGCGTCGGCGGCGGCGCCGTCGCCTTGATCGCCTGGTCGGAGATCCGCCACGGGATCTCGATCGGCGAGGACTTCCCGCTCGACTCGCTGATCCCGATCATTTTCGCCGGCGTCGTCGGCTCGGTCTCCTTCTGGGGCTCGAACATCGCCTTCGCCAAGCTCCAGGACCTGATCCCGACCCGGCCGCTGGCGGCGCCGGGGCAGCAGGTGATCAACGCCGTCCTGCTGATCGCGATCGTCACCATCTGCGTCGTCCTCGCCGTCGACCACGAGTCGCCCTCCGCAGGGCCTCTTCATCCTCCTGCTCGTCCTCGCGGCGATTCTCGGCAACCTCGTCGTCCTGCCGATCGGCGGCGCCGACATGCCGGTCGTGATCTCGCTGCTGAACGCCTTCACCGGCCTCTCCGCCGCGGCCGCCGGCTTCGCGCTCGACAACGTCGCCCTGATCGTCGCCGGCACCCTGGTCGGCTCCTCGGGAACGATCCTCACCATGGAGATGGCGACGGCGATGAACCGCTCGGTCGCCAACATCCTCTTCTCCGGCTTCGGCGGCGCGCCCGCGGGCGGCGGTGGGGGCACGGGCGAGGAGCGCCCGCACGTCTCGATCGGCGCCCAGGACGCGGCGATCAAGCTCGCCTACGCGGACACGGTCGTGATCGTCCCCGGCTACGGCCTCGCCGTCGCCCAGGCCCAGCACGCGATCAAGGAGGTCGCCGACGAGCTGGAAGCGCGCGGGGTCACCGTCAACTACGCGATCCACCCGGTCGCGGGACGCATGCCCGGCCACATGAACGTCCTCCTCGCCGAGGCCGACGTCGCCTACGAGAACCTCAAGGAGATGGAGGAGATCAACCCGGAGATGTCGCGCACCGACGTCGCCGTGGTCGTCGGCGCCAACGACGTCACCAACCCGGCGGCGAAAAACGATCCCGACTCGCCGATCGCCGGGATGCCGATCATCGAGGTCTCCGAGGCCCAAGAGGTGATCGTGATCAAGCGCTCGCTCAGCCCCGGCTTCGCCGGCATCGACAACGACCTCTTCTACGAACCGAACACCTCGATGCTCTTCGCCGACGCCAAAGCGGCGGCGGCGGAAATCGCCGCCGAGATCGGGAATCTTTAAAGGCCTGGCCCGGCTCGCGCTGGCGGGCGCCTGGCGGCGGCGGACCGGCGCGCTGCGGCGTCCTCGGTCGCCCAAATAGCGCTGCTATTCGGGCTCCCTGTGTCCTTGCATCGCTTGGTCCGGCGCGCGCCAGCCACCCACCATCGCTCCCCGGGACAGGCCCGAAATTTTCGAATCACCAATGACGGGGGTAGCCAGTTCCTTGGCTAGCTCTCGGACTGCCAGGGCTCCGCGTCGAATCAGGGTGCTTTTGACGGTCCGCGGCAGCTCGACTACGAAGGCGGTGCTGTCGGGGAAGGTGTGGTTCTGCCAGCGGGAGGCGCTGCCGGGGTAGGGGCCGCGGAGGCGACGAGGGGGAGGGCGATCAGCTGCGAGAAGCGGCGGGCGGCGAAGGGGTTGCCTTCCGGCTGGTCGACCAGGCCGAAGGGCTGGTGGAACCAGATCGTCAGGTCGGGCTTTTCGCGGAGGATGAGCCGGTGGGCGGCGCGGGACTCGGGCTCGGAGAGCGGACCGGTGCCGGAGTATTCGCCCCCGACGAGCGGGCGCCAGCGGAAGGGGAAGTTGCGGTTGAGGTCGACCCCGTGGGCGTTGCCGCGGGTGCCGGCGGCGACACCGTCGGGGTTGAGCGTCGGCACGACGAGGAGCTCGACGCCCGCCGGGGGCGCCGACGCCGATCAGGCGGCGCGTGATCCGCATCCCCGCCGTCTCGTTGCCGTGGATGTCGCCGACCACCAGGACCTTCAGCGCCGCGCTCGACGCGCCGCGCGCATAGAGAGCGATCGGCCGGCCCGCACCGAGTGGCCGATCGCCTGGTGCCCCGCTGCCGTCGCCCCGGCGCTGCCCCCGAGGCAGAGGAAGAGGGCGAACAGGGTTATTCCTCGAAGGCCTCTCGAATTCGACACGAAGCCGGCACTCTAGGCACCCACGCGTAGGAGCTTCGCTCCTTAGCTTCGGCTCATGGGATCGGAGCGGGGACAGGGGACGGTCGAGTGGGTCGGGCTGGTGACGCTCGTCTCGGTGACGATGCTTGCCCTGGTCGCTGGCCGGGGTGACGGGTGCCGGGGGCGCCGCTGGCGCGGGCGCTCGCCGACCGGATCCTCTGCGCGGCCTCGCTGGCCGACGGCTGCGGCGACGAGCCGGTGCTGATCGCCGCCTACGGGAGCGAGGTCGGCAGGCTGGTGCGGCAGCAGATGCCGGTGCTCGCCTTCGAGCAGCGGGTCGCGGGCGGTGCCGGTCGACTTCCGCCGCTGTCGCAGCAGCGAGTGCGGCGACGCATCCGGCGAAGCGATGGTCGATCACACGGACGCGGGCCTGCCGGTCACCGTCGTTCGTCCACGTGGTCGATTGCCGCGACGCTGCGGCGGAGCAGATCGCAAGTCGCGAGGCGCCGACTGCTCCGGCGATCGCGCCGGCAACCTCTACGTCCAGTACTGGACCTATTACGCCGATTCGGCGACGCTCCGCGGGGTGCCGATCGCGGGAAAGAAGGGCTACCACCACGACGACTGGGAGAGCGTCCAGTTCCGGATCGACTCCGACGGCACCGTCGTCCGAGCGCGCCTCCTCCCATCACGGCTACAACTACGTGCGGAATTCCGACAACTGGACCTCCGACGCCGGCATCGCCGCCCACGACGGCTGGGGGCCGGCGACCCACCTTCTACTCGTCTCCGGCGGCAGCCACGCCGGCAACGCCTTCGCATTCACCGGTATCGACCGCTTCACCCCAGGCGCCAAGCGTCCATCTCGTCCCGCTCGAGCCGATCGCAGCAGCCGGCGGTCGAGCTTCGCGGTCTCACCGCCCTGGCTGAAGCAGGTCTGGCTCGATCCCGAGGCCGAGGGAACGAGCTAGATCGTTCACACATCAGTAATGGGTAGGTGTGTAAGGTGCTTCATCCCGGCCGACGTTTTCCCCAAGTCGAAGGCAACGATCGCGGAGGCGCTGTCGGAGGCGCGAGAGCGGACCCTGGCGCTGGTCGAGCCGCTCGACGACGAGCAGCTGAACACCGTCTACTCGCCGATCCTCAGCCCGCTTGCCTGGGACCTCGGGCACATCGCCAACTTCGAGGAGCTCTGGCTGGTGCAGACGATCGGCGGGCGGGAGCCGCTGCACGGCGACCTCGGTCGCTTCTACGACGCGATCGAGAACCCGCGCAAGATCCGCGGCGAGCTGCCGATCCTGCGCGACGCCGAGCTGCGCTCCTATCTGGCCGACGTCCGCGAGCGCACTCTCGACGTACTCGACGGTGTGGAGATCGGTCCAGACGTCGAGGACCCGCTGCTGCGGGACGGGTTCGTCTACGAGATGCTGCTCGCCCACGAGCTGCAGCACAACGAGACGATGCTGCAGCTGCTGCAGCTGGTCGACGGCTACGAGCTGCCGGCGGCCGTCGAGCGGACGCAGTTCTCCCCGCATACGCGGGGACAAGTTCGTCCGGTGCAGGTCGAGATGGTCGCGATCGAGGCGGGCGAGTACGAAATCGGCGCCCCCGGGCGCGGCTTCGCCTACGACAACGAGCGGCCTCGGCACACGGTCGAGCTCGCGGCCTTCGAGATCGATCGAACCCCGGTCACGAATGGCGCGTACATCTCCTTCATGGAGGACACCGGCGCCGAGCCGCCGCTCTACTGGCAGCGCCAGGAGGACCGGTGGCTCGACAGCGCTCGTGGCCGCCGCGAGCCGATCGACACCGACGCCCCCGTAGCTCCACGTCTCCTGGGATCAGGCCGACGCCTACGCCCGTTGGGCCGGCAAGCGCCTGCCGACCGAGTTCGAGTGGGAGTCGGCCCGCGAGCGCCTCGACGGCCTCGGCCACGGCTGGGAATGGACCTCGTCGTGACTTCTTCGCCTATCCCGGCTTCGAGGCCTTCCCCTACCGCGAGTACTCGGAGGTCTTCTTCGGCGACTCCTACAAGGTCCTACGCGGTGGCTCCTGGGCGACCCACCCACGTGTCGCCCGGCCGAGCTTCCGCAACTGGGACCTGCCGCAGCGCAGCCAGATCTTCTCCGGCATCCGTTGCGCGAGGGACGCATGACGATCGCGATCGACGTCCACCTCGACGCCGACGCGGCGGCGAAGATGGCGCGCGACGTTCGCGCGGGCCTCTGCGCCTATCCGAAGGAGGTGGCGCCGAAATACTTCTACGACGAGCGCGGCTCGCTGCTGTTCGAGCAGATCACCGAGCTGCCCGAGTACTACCCGACGCGGGCCGAGCGGGAGATCCTCACAACCCGCTCAGGCGAGATCCACGCCGCCGCCGGCGTGCCCCGCGACGCTGATCGAGCTCGGCTCCGGCTCGGCGGCGAAGACCCGCCACCTGCTGAGCGCGATGCGCGACTGCGGCAGCCTCGACACCTACGTCCCGGTCGACATCTCCGAGGAGATCACCGAGCGGACCGCGTCCGAGCTCGTCGACGAGTACCCGGGGCTGAACGTGCACGGGATGGTCTGCGACTTCGAGCAGCACCTGGAGCGGGTTCCGCACGGCTCCGGCACGCGCATGATCGCCTTCCTCGGCGGCACGATCGGCAACCTCTACCCGCGCGAGCGCCACGCTTTCCTCGAGCGGATCGCTGCCCTGCTCGGACCGGAGGACCATCTCCTCCTCGGAACCGACCTGATCAAGGACACAGCTCGGCTCGAGGCCGCCTACAACGACGCAGCCGGCGTTACCGCCGAGTTCAACAAAAACGTACTCGCGGTCCTCAACGACCAGCTCGGGGCTGATTTCGACCTCGACGCCTTCGAGCACGTCGCCCGTTACGACGAGGAGGCGGAGCGGATGGACATCCGGCTGCGCTCCCTCGTTGCCCAGGACGTGCGCATCGACGAGCTGGACCTGGAGATCCATTTCGCCGCGCTCGAGGAGATGCGTACCGAGATCTCAACCAAGTTCACGCGTGAACGCATCGCTGCCGCCTACGCCGGCTCCGGGCTCGAGCTGCGCGGCTGGTTCACCGACCCGGCCGGCGACTACGCACTCAGCCTCGCCCGCGTCGCTTAGCCATCCGCCGGGACGGCCGGCACCTGCTGGGTGATGCAGTGGATGTTGCCGCCGCCGAGGAGGATCTCGCGCGCCGGAACGCCGACCACCTCGCGGTCGGGGAAGGTGCGGCGCAGGACCGCCGCCGCCTCCTCGTCGTGGCGCGGGTCGAGCAGCGGGAAGACGATCCGCGAGTTGCCGAGGTAGAAGTTGACGTAGGAGGCGGCCATGCGGTCGCCGGCGCGGCGCGGCTGGGTGCCCTCGCCGGCATCGACGCCGGCGGCCTCCTCGGCGGAGATCTGCAGCGGCCCGGGGGAGGGGAGGAGCGCGACCTCGAGGGGGCGCCCGCGGGCGTCGGCCGCGGCTTCGAGGCGCTCGCGGGCGTCGCGGGAGATCCCGTGCTGGGGGTCGCTCTCGTCGTCGGTCCAGGTCAGCAGCACGATCCCCGGGCGCGGCGAAGCAGGCGAGGTTGTCGACGTGGCCGTCGGTCTCGTCCTCGAACGACGCCGCGCGCCGAGCCAGACCACCTTCTCGGCCCCGAGGTAGTCGAGCAGGACCCGCTCGATCTGCTCGCGCGATGAGCTCCGGGATTGCGGTTCGGGTTGAGCAGGCACTCTTCGGTGGTCAGCACCGTGCCCTCGCCGTCGACGTGGATCGCAGCCGCCCTCGAGCACGATCGGCGCCCGGTAGCGGCCGTCACCTTCGACCTCGAGCACCTTCGCTGCCGACCCGCTCGTCGCGGTCCCAGGGGAAGTAGAGGCCGCCGTCGGTGCCACCCCAGGCGTTGAAGCGCCAGTCGACGCCACGGCGCCCTCCGGCGTCGACGACGAAGGTCGGGCCGTGGTCGCGGATCCAGGCGTCGTCGGTGGAGATCTCGACCACCCGCACGGCGGCGGGCAGCAGCGCCCGGCAGTGCTCGAACTGGGCATCGGAGACCGCCATCGTCACCGGCTCGGACCCGGCGATCGCCGCCGCCACCGCGGCGTAGGCCGCCTGCGCCGGCTTCGCGCCCGAGGCGCCAGTTGTCCGGGCGCTCGGGCCAGGCCATCCAGCAGCCGGCGTGGGGCTCGAACTCGCCGGGCATCCGGAAGCCGTCCTCCGCCGGCGTCGATTTGAGCGTGGCGGTCACCGCCCTCTATCTTGAACCAGTGGACGAGATCCGCCTGATCCGCGCCGAGAAGCCCCCCGCCTCGCCGGCCCGCACCCGCCCGCCGAGCCGGCCGCCGTTCCGGATCGCCGCCGTGCAGCACCGCTGGCACCCCGATCCCGACGAGCACGAGGCGGCGCTGGCGGCAGGCCGTCCGGCATCGCCGCCGCGGAGGGCGCGCGAGCTGGTCTGCCTGCAGGAGCTGACCCTGAGCCGCTACTTCGCCGTCGACCCCGCCGGCCCGGAGGCGGCCGGCGCCGAGCCGGAGGAGCTGCCGGGCGGCCGCACCTTCGAGTTCGCCGCCCGGATGGCGGACGACGAACGGCATCCACGTTCACGCCTCGCTCTACGAGCGCGCCGAGGGCGACGACGGCCTCGGCTACAACACCGCGATCGTCGTCTCGCCCGAGCGGCGAACTGGTCGCCCGCACCCGCAAGCTCCACATCCCGGTCACCGCCGGCTACCACGAGGACCGCTACTTCCGTCCCGGTCCCGGCGGCGCCGACGCCTTCCCGCTCGTCGGCCTCGGCGAGGTCAACCTCGGCCTGCCGACCTGCTGGGACCAGTGGTTCCCCGAGGTCGCCCGCGCCTACAGCCTCGAGGGCGCCGACGTCCTCGTCTACCCGACCGCGATCGGCTCCGAGCCCGACCACCCGGAGTTCGACACCCAGCCGCTCTGGCAGCACGTGATCGTCGGCAACGGGATCGCCAACGGCGTCTTCATGGTCGCCGTCAACCGCATCGGCGCCGAGCCCCCCCTCACCTTCTACGGCTCCTCCTTCATCTCCGACCCCTACGGCCGCGTCCTCGCCCAGGCCCCCCGCGACGAACCAGCAGTCCTGGTCGCCGACCTCGACCTCGACCAGCGCCGAGACTGGCTGGAGCTCTTCCCCTTCCTCACCACCAGGCGTCCCGACGCCTACGCCAAACTGGCAGAAGAGGCGACGAAGCTGCAGGCGGAATAGGCGGGAAGGGTCCGGTCACCCTCCTCCAACACGTTTTCCAGGCCGACTGAAACGCGAGACCGCAAAAAAGGCTCTTGAGGGACCATTCTTGCGGTCTCGTTGATTCAGGAGCTGCTTGAGCTCGCTTGTTGGGAGGGTGTCGGTGGGGGTCCCTGGGTACTTGGCACGGAGACCGAGCGTTGCGGCGTGAGGCGCCAGCTGTCCCCGACCCGACTCGGCGGAGGTGCTCCCAGGGACCCCCACCGACACCCTCCCTACTGAAGGCTGTCCCGAACTACGGCGCCAAAGCGTCGATCGTCTCTGCCAGCTTGTCCGGCGTAACGATCGGGGTGAGAATCGGGAGGGTGATGCCTCCCGCGACGAAGGCGTCCAGGCGCTCCTTCATCTGCTCGGGCGCTCCGAAGATGAACATCTCCTCGATCAGCTCCCACGGCGCCGCCGCCGCGGCGGCCTGGCGGTCGCCCGCCTCCCATGCCTCGACCATCGGCGCGATCTGCTCGCCGTAGCCGAGCCAGCGGTAGAAGTTCGCGTAGACCGGGACGGTGATGTAGGAGGAGAACATGAAACGGGCGAGCGGCTCGACCTGCTCGCGCTCGCCGGGGATGCAGAAGAAGCGACAGAGCAGCTCGAAGCCCTCAGGCGCGCCCTGTAGCTGGGCGGTGACTTTCGGCAGGCCCGCCAGCGGCAGGAAGTTGGTGAAGGCGCCGTCGGCGCGCTCGACCGCCAGCTCCAGCATCTTCCCCCGCAGCGCGGCGAGGACGATCGGCACCCGGTGCGCCGGCTTCTGTTCGAGCTTGAACCCGGTCTCGGTCCGCTCTCCCGCGAGTGCCGGGCCGAGGAAGTCGAGCGTCTCCCGTACCTTGCTCAGCGGCCGCTCGAAGGGGATCCCGTTCCAGCCTTCGACGATGCGGTCCGAGGAGGAGCCGATCCCGAGTACGAACCTGCCCTCGGAGGCGTCGGCGAGCGCCGCCGCCTGCTGGGCCAGCAACGCCGGCCCGCGCTGGAAGACGCCGACGATCCCGGTTCCCAGCCGCGCCCGCTCGGTCCAGGCGGCGCTCAGCGCCAGGGGCGTGAAGCCGTCGGGCCCGGCGGTCTCTCCCGTCCAGAGGTCGGTGTAGCCGACCGCCTCGGCGCGCCGGACCAGGTCCTCGTGGTCAGCGAGCGTCAGTCCAGGGAGTGGCAGCGTCAGGCCCCAGCGATCCATCCACCGGGACCCTATCGTCGCCCGGGCGCTCGTTGCGCAGCTCGAAGCGCCGGCTCGGCGACCACTGGCTGAAGAAGGACTCCGCGTCCTGGGGGCTGAGCGGCCGGGTGAAGAGGAATCCCTGCCCGTTGTCGCACTGTTTTTCGCGGATCAGCGAGAGGTCCTGCGGGCGCTCTATGCCCTCCGCCGTGGTCTCGATCTCCAGCGCTTTGCCGAGCTGCACGAGGGTGTGGAGGAGGATCTCGCCCTCGCCGCCCTCGGCCAGTTGGGAGACGAAGGAGCGGTCGATCTTCAGGACGTCGACCGGGAACTGGCGCAGGTGGGAGAGCGAGGAGTAGCCGGTGCCGAAGTCGTCGACGGCGATCTTGATCCCCAGGTCCTTGAGCTCGCGCAGCCGCCGCGCCGTTTCCTCGGCATTGGTCATCAGGGCCGTCTCGGTGATCTCGATCGTCAGCGTCTCCGGCTCCAGGCCGCTCAGCTCCAGGGCATCCTTGACGTCGTCGATCAGGTCGTCGGTGTCGAGCTGCAGCGCCGAGACGTTGACCGAGAGCTCCAGGGGTCTCCCCTCCAGCTGCCAGTCCGCCGCCTGCATGCAGGCCTCCTTCAGGACCCAGGCGCCGACGTCGACGATCAGCTTCGACTCCTCGAGCAACGGGATGAAGTCCTCCGGCTCGACCACGCCGCGGCCGGGACGGCGCCAGCGGATCAGGGCCTCGACGCCGGTCGGCGTCATCGTCTGCAGGTCGAAGGTCGGCTGGTAGAGGAGGAAGAACTCGCCGTCGTCGAGGGCGCTCTGCAGGTCCATCTCGGTCTCCAGGCGGGACTGGACCTCGTCCTCCATCCCCGATTCGAAGACGAGGAAGCGGCCCTTGCCGCTCCACTTCGACCGGTACATGGCGATGTCGGCGTCGCGCAGCAGCTCTTCGGCCGAGGTCCGGTCGCCGGTGGCGATGCCGATGCTCGCCTTCACGTGCACCAGGGACTCGCCTTCCTCTCCGAGCACGAAGGGCTCGGAGAACGCTGCCAGGAGGCGCTCGGCGATCAGCTCCGGCCCGGCCGCCAGCGAGAGCCCGTCGGCGACGACGACGAACTCGTCGCCGCCCATCCGGCCGAGGGCGTCGGTCTCCCGGATCACGCCCTCCAGCCGTTCGGCAACGGCGCAGAGCAGTTCGTCGCCGGTTCCGTGGCCGAGCGAGTCGTTGATCGCCTTGAAGTTGTCGAGGTCGACGAACAAGCGCGGCCACCGGCTCCTGGTTGTGGCGGGCCCGGGTCAGGGTCTGCTCGATCCGGTCGAGGATCAGGGTCCGGTTCGGCAGCCCGGTGAGCGCGTCGTGGGTGGCGAGGAAGACGAGTTCCTTCTCGCGATTGGTCAGTTCGTCCTGGGCGCGCTGGCGCTCGTCCTCGAAGGACTGGCACATCCGCACCAGGGTGACGTCGAGGCTGCGTTGGACCATCCCGCGCGCCGTCGCCAGGGTCTCGCCGGCGAGCGTCGAGGTCGGTCGCGCCCTCGTCGAGCACCTCCAGGGTGGCGTCGCGCCAGCGCAGGCAACGTTTCGTCACCTCGTTGAGCGCCGCCTCACGCTGGGAGGCGAGCTGGGCGAAGATCCGCCACGACTCCTGCCCGACCTCGCGGGCCACCGCTTCGCCCTCGCCCGCCATCCAGCGGGCGACGGCGACGGTGGAGACGGTGCCGACGTCCTCGAAGCTGTCTTCGACGACCTGGTCGAGTGTCTGCGTCGATTCCGCCGAGCGCCGCATCATCCGCGCCACCACGTCCTCGGTGCGGGCGCTCAGCTCGCGGCCGAGGCGCTGCAGCTCTGCTCCCCCCATGAGTGTGCCTTATCGGCCCTGGGGCCGCCCCGTCTTTAGGGACGGCACTCGTTGATACGTCCTCGACGTCTGTTCGGTTAGCCTCCAGCGCACATGGGGTCCGATCCACAGGAGGCCGCCGCCGCTTCGGGGGCCGCCAAGCCCGACCGCAACCTCGCCCTCGAGCTGGTCCGCGTCACCGAGGCCGCCGCGCTCGCCTCGGCCCGCTGGGTCGGCCGCGGCGACAAGATCGCCGCCGACCAGGCCGCCGTCGACGCGATGCGGCACGTCCTCGACTCGGTCTCGATGGACGGCACCGTGGTAATCGGCGAGGGGGAGAAGGACGAGGCGCCGATGCTCTACAACGGCGAGCGGATCGGCGACGGCTCGCCGCCGATCGTCGACATCGCCGTCGACCCGCTGGAGGGGACCCGCCTCTGCGCCCTGGGAATGCCGAGCGCGATCGCCGTCATCGCCCTCGCCGAGCGCGGCACGATGTTCGACCCCGGCCCCTGCGTCTACATGGAAAAGATGGCGGGCGCTGAGGAGATCGCCGACCTGCTCGACCTCGACCGGCCGCTGCCGGAGACCCTGAAGCTGATCGCCGAGCGCAAGGGCGGGTCGGTCGGCGACGTGACCGTCGTCATGCTCGACCGCCCGCGCCACGAGGAGGCGATGCGCGAAGTCCGCGAGGCCGGCGGCCGCATCCGCCTGATCACCGACGGCGACGTCTCCGCGGCACTGCTTGCGGTCAGCGAACGATCGCCGGTCGACCTGCTCTGGGGGATCGGCGGCACGCCCGAGGGCGTGATCTCGGCCGCCGCCCTGAAGTCGATGGGCGGGCAGCTGATCGGCCGCCTCTGGCCCCGCAACGACGAGGAGCGCTCGGCGGCGCTCGACGCCGGCTACGACCTCGACCGGGTCCTCACCGCCGACGACCTCTGCTCCGGCGACGACGTCTTCTTCTCCGCCACCGGCGTCACCGACGGCGACGTCCTCCAGGGCGTCCGCTACCGCGGCCCCGGCGCCACCACCGAGTCGCTGGTGATGCGCTCCCGCTCGGGCACCGTCCGCCGCGTCCACGCTCGCCACGACCGCAGCAAGCTGAGGGAGATAATCGGCGAGCGCTACGGCTGATTTCCGCGTCACGCGGGTAGCTGGACGGCGTGATCGCCGTCGCCGGCTCCACCGGTTACATCGGTGGCCTGCTCTGCAGGCGACTGAACGAGGAAGGGCAGCGAGGTCCGGGCGCTGGCCCGTCACCCGGAGCGGGCTGAGGACTTGAAGCGCGGCCGGCTGCGAGGTGCGGCGGCGCCGACGTGCTCGAGCCCGAGACGCTCGGCGACGCGCTGGAGGGAGTCGAGGTCGCCTATTACCTGGTCCACTCGATGGGTCGGGGCGCAGACGGCGACTTCGCCGATCGCGACCAGCAGGGGGCGGAGAACTTCGCAGCCGCGGCGACCGCCGCCGGCGTCGAGCGGATCGTCTACCTGGGCGGGCTGGGGGAGGGGTCGAAGCACCTCGACAGCCGCCACGAGACGGCGCAGACGCTGCGAGCCGGTGACGTTCCCGTCAGCTACTTCCGCGCGGCGGCGGTGATCGGCGCCGGCAGCGAGTCGTTCCGCACCGCCTTCTACCTGGTGCGACGGCTGCCGCTGATGGTCACCCCGCGCTGGGTCACCACGCGCACGCAGCCGATCGCGGTCGCCGACGCGATCGCCTACCTGGCCGCGGCCGCGGACCTCGATCTTGCCGGTCGACCGGGAGATCGAAATCGGCGGCCCCGACGTCACCACCTACGGGGGCATGATCGACGAGTTGGCCCGGGTCCAGGGCCGGCGGCCCCCGATCCGGATCACGGTGCCGCTGCTGACCCCGACTCTCTCCTCGCTCTGGGTCGGGTTGGTGACGCCAGTCGACGCAGGCGTGGCAAGGCCTTTGATCGAGGGGCTCGCGACCGAGACCGTGGTCGGCGATCCCTCCGGAATGGAGCTCTTCCCCGCGGTTCGGCGCACGCCCCTGAACCGCTCCCTGCGCTCAGCAGTTGAAGACCACCGCGTTCTTCAGTAGAACTATCTGTACCAAAGTAAGAACTGCTGATAGCCTAAGGGTTGAGAGGAGACCAGGTGGTCATTCCCCAGGCAGCGCCAGTCGAGGTAAAGCCCGATACCGAACACCGCTCGGGGGAGCGCACGCTAGCGCTCCTGTCGACGCCCTTGAATGTGTCCATCCTCCGTGCTCTTTCGGAGCGGCCGATGCGCCTGGCGGAACTGCGACAGGCGACCGGCCTGCCCGCGCAGACGACCCTGCGGGGGCATCTCGGGATGCTCGGGGAGATGGGCGCCCTGGAAAAACGGCCGACCCAGCGGATGCCGTATGCGATAGAGAACGGGCTGACCCCGATGGGGGAGGAGCTGGTCGGGGTTGCCGGATCCCTGGGCGCCTGGCTCGAGCGCGCCCCGGCCCATCCGATCTTCCTCGACTCGGGGGCGGCGAAGGGGATCGTCAAGGCCTTTGTCGACGGTTGGGGATCGCGCCTGGTCAGCACCCTTGCCGCCCGACCGATGTCGCTGACCGAACTCGACCGCGAGATCACCGAGTTCAGCTATCCGGCGCTCGAGCGCCGGCTATCGAGCATGAGGATGGCGGGTCTGATCGTGGCGCAGCCGGGCAACGGCTCCGGAACGCCTTACGCCCTGACCGAGTGGGCCAGGCGAGGCGTGCGCCCGCTAGCGGCGGCGGCCCGCTGCGAGCGGGTGCACATGCGCGAGCGGGCAGCGCCGGTCACCCGAGCCGACGTCGAGGGCGCGTTCCTGCTGGCGACTCCGCTGGTGGATCTGGCTGAAGACAGCAGCGGCGTCTGTCAACTCCAGGTCGAGGCCGACCTGGGCCTGAGCAGCGAGTCGGGGGTCCAGGTCGAGGTGGAGCATGGGAGGGTCGTCACCTGTGCGCCCGGGATCGGCGACAAAAGCGCCAGCTACGCGAGCGGCACCGCGGCGGGCTGGCTCTCGGCGATCAAAGAGGGCGCCATCGATGAACTTCAGTTCGGCGGCGGCACGCCACTGGCGGAACAGCTGGTCCGCGCGATGCACGTCACCCTGATGAGGACCTGACCGCCTCGCACCGCTCCGCCTCGGCAGCCTCTTCGCCGACGAAGGGGACGAGCAGGTTGTAGGTGAGGTCCGGCAGCAGCCGGGGAAGCTCCGCCGCCCGGCCGAGGACGACCTCCTCGTAGATCCGGGCCAGGATCGCCCCGACCGCGAGCTGCGTGGCCTGGGTCAGCGCCGGGCGAGGGGCCGTCGTCGGGGAGACCGTCGTCGAGAAGTTTGGTGAAGCGGGCGTACTCGGTCTGGAAGGTCGAGCGGAAGGCGGGACCGACCGTGCTCAGCTCGACGAAGGTGAAGCGGGCGGCCTCGGGGTCGGCGGCAAACCAGCCGAGCGTCGCTGCCAGCCCTTCGCGCATCCGCGCCGGCCACGGCCCCGGCGCCGTGTAGGTGCGCCGCGGACCCGCTCCTCGAGGTCGTTGAGCGAGGATCTTGTGGGCGGCGAGCATGCAGTCGAGCTTGTCGTCGAAGATTTCGTAGAAGCTCTCGCGCCCGACGCCGGCCTCGCCGAGGATGTCGGCGACGGTGGTCGACGTCGTA
The DNA here is from genome assembly GCA_963812845.1 of uncultured Actinomycetes bacterium. Taxonomy (GTDB): domain Bacteria; phylum Actinomycetota; class Thermoleophilia; order Solirubrobacterales; family 70-9; genus VAYN01. Next base: position 966,873 of record CAWEWQ010000001.1, read on the forward strand.
TCCCTTTGCGACGGTGACACGGACGACGGCGGCGAGCAGTCGCTCGCGCTGCGAGCGCTCGACGATCTCCCGCGGCAGCCCGTGCCGCCCGCGTGGAAGTCGCCAACGGCGCAGGTCCTCCGGGTCCTGCGGTCACCGTTTCACGACGCCGACGATCTCGTCGCTACCTGCCAGGTTCGACTGCTCGAGCGCCTCCTCGTGGCCGCCGTAGGGGCTGACCGCCAGGTAGACGATCTCCGGCAGCAGCTCGGGCAGGCGGTCGGTTCTGCCGTTCGCGATCTGGTTGAGGAGGAGTACCTGGGCCTGGCCGAATGCCAGCCGCGGGTCCAGGTGCGGGTCCGCGGTAGACGCCGTCCCCGCTCCAGAGCGCTTCCAGGGCGGGAATGGTCGCCCGGCGATAGCGCTCGATCACCGCCGGATCGACGGCCATCGCGTCGCCGCTGATGAGCTGGGCGAGGCCCGGGCCGCTCGGCCAGCGCGTCGAGGACCGCGGTCGCGGCCTTGCGGGTAGCGTCGCCCGGCGTGTCGCCGGCCCGAGTGGGCGGCGGCGGCCGCTCGCTGCAGCTCGGAGAGGCAGTAGGCGACCGCGGCGTCGAAGCAGGCCCGCTTGTCGTCGAAGTGCTTGTAGAAGGTGGTGCGGGAGATCCGGGCACGGCCGACGATGTCGGCGATCGTCGTCGCCGCGTAGGTCTTCTCCGCGCAGCTCTCGATGATCGCGTCGATGAATTCGCGCCCGCTGCGCCTGGTTGCCGATGTCGGGGGGCGTGGTCGGCCGCAGCACGGTGATCCCGGTTTCAGAACTCCGATGTTTTTGCATCAATGCGGATTGTTCCACCCTAGCTCGCGGCTGGACTCCCGGTCCAGTCGCAGGCGTATTTACCGCACTGAAGAATAAAATAGAGTTCTTAAGTAGTCGAAGAAGCTCCGAGGCACGGTTGCAGACTCCTCGTCGCAGCCCTTACAGGGTCCGCGCGGGCCAGTGGTGTAGGGCAGTTCGCCGGTGTCGTGGTACTCGAAGCGAAGCGAGTTGATCACCGCGCCCACCATCAGAGCCAGGCTCAAGCACGTAGAACCAGAGCAGGGCGATGAGGATGAAACCGAGGGTCGAGCCGAAACGCGAGAGACTGGACACGTTGGAGAGGTAGATCGGAAAGAGCCAGTTGGCGAGGCCGGCGCCGACGGTGACGAAGAGCGCTCCCGGCCAGACCGCGCGCCACGGCATGTGCCCTTTCGGCACCGCCCAGAAGATCACGCAGCAGATCCCGAAGGTGACCAGCAGCGCGGCGCCCAGCAACAGGATCGTGTCGATCGCCTTGATGTCGGAGAGCCCGAGCGGAAGCCGGTCGGTGCTGTAGACGACGGCGCTCTCCAGGGTCGGCACGAAGATGCTGGCGGCGATGAAGAGGAGGACGACGACCAGCATCGCGAAGGAGAAGCGCTTCTGTTCGACCCAGCCGCGGCACTCGACGTGGTAGATGCGGCAGAAGGCGGTGTCCATCGCCCCCCAGAAGGAGGCGCCGATCCAGAGGGAGCCGGCGAAGGCGGCGATCCCGATCGTCGCCGTGTTGCTCTCGATCCGGCTCAGGGCGTCGGTCAGCGTCTGCTGCTCGGTATTGGGGAAGAGGCGCTGGAGGTCGGCGAGGACGCTGCTCTCGACGCCGCCGATCTTCAGCACCTGGCCGAAGACGAAGAGGACCAGCAGGGCGAAGGGGAAGACCGCCAGCATCAGGTTGTAGGCGACCATCGCCGAGAGGCCGGTGACGTTCTCGGTGTAGGCACGCTGCCAGAAGGCGCGGAGCCAGGGGGTCGGATGGCGCGGGGAGTCTGGGCATTGACTTCACAAACTGAAGCGAGTACCATGCGAACAGGCGTTTGACTTGATTCAGACGCCGCCCACCAGGGCACAATGACGATGTAGACGCTACTTCGCGGACCAGCCTCTCGGTCCGCTTTTTGTCGGTCCGGCGCGACTTTCGGGTTGCGACGGTATTTCATCGCCAGGACTAAACATCGAGCGCAAGGGAACGAGTAAGAACGGATGCTGGTAGCAGAGCTTCAGGAACTGGACGAGGTCAAAAACCTCATCAATCGCGGGCAGCAGCTCGGCGTGCTCACCTTCGGCGACATCGCCTCGGCGGTCTCCGAGGTCGATCTCGACGAGTCTGACGTCGAGGACCTCTACGGCCACCTCGAGAAGTCGGGGATCGAGCTCGTCGAGGACATGGACCCGGCTCAGAAAGCCGCCGCCGAAGCGCTTCCCGCGGACACCGGCAAAAAAGGTCGCCGGCGCCAGAAACAGGCGCTCGACCTGAAACCGGACATGACCACGGACTCCTTGCAGTTGTTCCTCAAGGACATCGGCAAAGTCCGCCTGCTGACCGCGCAGGAGGAGGTCGAACTCGCCAAACGGATCGAGCGCGGCGACCTCGACGCGAAGCAGAAAATGGTCGAGTCGAACCTGCGGCTGGTCGTCTCGATCGCGAAAAATTACCGCAACCAGGGCCTGCCCTTCCTCGACCTGATCCAGGAGGGGACGCTGGGCCTGGTCCGCGCGGCGGAGAAGTTCGACTACCGCAAGGGGTTCAAGTTCTCCACCTACGCGACCTGGTGGATCCGCCAGGCGATCGCCCGTGCGCTCGCCGACAAGGCGCGGACGATCCGGATCCCGGTCCACGTCGTCGAGAAGCTGAACAAGATCGGCCGCGCCGAGCGCAAGCTGGTCACCGAGCTGGGCCGCGAGCCCACCCCGGAGGAGATCGCCGAGGTAACGGGGATCGATCCCGAGGAGGTCGACTCGATCAAGCGCTCCGCCCAGGCCCCGGTCTCGCTCGAGAAGCCGGTCGGCGACGAGGAGGAGTCGGAGTTCGGCCAGTTCATCGCCGACGAGAAGGCCGAGAGCCCGTTCGACCGGGCCGCGGACCTGCTGACCAAAGAGGCGCTGAAAGAGGCGCTCGAGAACCTCTCCTACCGCGAGCGCCGCGTGCTCGAGCTCCGTTACGGGCTCGGCGGCGAGCACCCGCGGACCCTGGACGAGGTCGGCCGCACCTTCAACGTCACCCGCGAGCGGATCCGCCAGATCGAGAACCAGAGCCTGAAAAAGCTCCAGAGCCTCGGCGAGGCGCAGAAGCTGCGCGAGGTCGCGTGAGGTGAGACCGTCCAGCGAGCGAATTCTGTGCCGGCGGCCTTGCGTCGGGCACTTCGGGCGCTGGGACCCGATTAAGTGATCGGGCATCCCGGCCGATACAGGCCGGGATGTTCGACATCGATTCAGCGCTGCGGATGCTCATCGAGCGGGGGGGCTCAGACCTGCATGTCAAGGTCGGGGTCCCGCCGACTGCGCGCCTGCACGGCGAGCTGGCGCCCTTCGAGGGCTTCCAGCCGCTGACGCCGGAGGACACCGAAAAGGCGTTCCACGACATCGCCGAGGTGCGGTCGCTGACCGAGTTCGAGGAATGCGGCGAGGCCGACTTCTCCTACGCGATCAAGGGCCTCTCGCGGTTTCGCGTCAACGCCTTCAAACAGCGCGGCTCGATCTCGATCGTCTGCCGCGCGATCCCCTTCGACATCCGCTCGGTCGAGGAGCTCGGCCTGCCGCCGGTGGTGACCAAACTGGCCGAAGAGCAGCGCGGGATCATCCTCGTCACCGGCACCACCGGCTCGGGCAAGAGCACGACGCTGGCGGCGATGATCGACCACATCAACCGCAACCGGACCGATCACATCGTCACCCTCGAGGACCCGATCGAGTACCTGCACCCGGACAAAAACTCGATCATCAACCAGCGCGAAGTCGGCTCCGACACCGAGAGCTTCGCCCGCGCGATGCGCCGCGTCCTGCGCCAGGACCCCGACGTGATCCTGATCGGCGAGATGCGCGACGAGGAGACCGTCCGCACCGCGCTGTCCGCGGCCGAGACCGGCCACCTCGTGCTCTCGACCGTCCACACCCTGGACGCGACCGAGACGATCAACCGCATCGTCGACTTCTTCCCGCCCCACCAGCAGCACCAGGCGCGGGTGATGCTCTCGGCGACCCTGAGGGGGGCGATCGCCCAGCGCCTCGTTCCCGACGTCACCGGCGACGGTCGCGTCCCGGCCTCGGAGATCCTCGTCGTCACCGGCCGGGTCCAGGATCTGATCATGAACCCGGAGGAGACCGGCAAGATCACCGAAGTGATCGCCGAGGGCGAGTACTACGGGATGCGCACCTTCGACCAGTCCCTGATGCACTACGTGATGGAGGGCAAGGTCGCCGAGTCGGTCGCCCTCGAGTTCGCCTCCAACCCGCACGACTTCAAACTGATGCTGGCGGCGGGCGGCCAGCGGGCGAGCGGCATCGAGCAGCTCGCACCCGCAACTGATTAGGGCGGGTGTCCAGTGACGGAGAACGCCGGCATCGAGTCGGCTCAAGGAAGCGCGGGTCGGGGCCGATGGCAGTCCCGGTGATTGCGTTCGACCGCTTCATCCGGCTGATCCGCGACCTGCGCCGAGACGAGCGCGGGATCGCCGTGCCGACCGCGCTGATGGCCCTGGTCGCGACCTTCGCGATCTCCAGCGTCGCGGTGATGTCGACCGTCGACGTCCAGCAGGGGACCAAGCGCGACCACGACTCCAAGGAAGCGATCGCCGCCGCCGACGCCGGGGCGAACATCGCCCTGCTGCGGCTCAATCGCTACCTGCCGAGTCTGACGACCGCCCATCCCTGCATCGGCGCCAACGGCGAATACCAGACCGCGGTCAGCGGCTGGTGCCCTGCGCACCGCGACCGAATCGGTCGGCGGCGCCACCTACAGCTACGCGGTCAGCGCCTACGCCGGCACCGGCACACCGCTGAACGTCGTCTCGGTCGGCGCCTCGGGCACCGTCAAACGCCGGGTCAACGTCGCGATGATGCACGTCGAACGGCAAAGGCGTCTTCGCCGACGAGAAATTCGTCGGCCAGGACAAAATCACCGTCAACGGCAACATCAAAATCGAAGCCGACATCGGCACCAACGGCAACATCGTCCAGAGCGGCGGCTCCGGGACGCATCTGCGGCGACGAGCGCCACGGCGTCGGCAAAGACGCTCCGACGCCGAGCTGCTCGGGGAAGTGAAAACCGAAGAAAACCGCGAACTGCCCGCCATCGTCCCGCCGGCCAACATCGCCACCGAAAACGCGAACTGCCTACTGGCGCAGAAATGCACCAGCGGGCCGTATCATCGGACAAAGTCGACACCTGGACCAAGAGCAATCCCTGGAGCCGCGATCGACCAAGACGATCAACGTCGGGCAGCAGCGGAACGCTGACGATGAACGGCGGCGACTACTTCGTCTGCAAGCTAGACATCGGGCCGGGGACGGTCTACATGTCCGCCCAGGCTCACGTGCGGATCTTCGTCGACACCCCGGAACACTGCGGCCTCGCCTCCGGGGCGACCCAGGTCAACATCAGCGGCAACGGCAACATCGTATCGAGCGGCTACAACCCGAAACAGGGCCTCTACGAAATCCCCGACATCTATCTGCTCGGCAACGGCGCGGTCAGCATCGGCGCCAACTCGGGGACCAACCACATGATGCTCTACGCGCCGCAGAGCGCGATCGACATCGGCGGCAACGCCGAATGGATCGGGCATGATCGCCGGCAAGTCGCATCAACATGCACGGGAACCCCGTTCTTCAAGATCGGACCCGAACATCAAAGAACCCGGACATCACCTACGCCGGCCGCTTCCAGCGCACCCGCTACGTCGAGTGCACCGGCGCCACCGCTTCGCCCCCGAACGCCAACTGCTGAGCCGCGCCGCGGGCGACTCCTGGCGGCGCTCAAGCTTCGGCTGCCCGCGGTCGAAGGGACATTAGGCGAACCATGAGAGAGAAGCTGAACGAAAACCCGATGGCGCAGATCGCCCTCGTCGGCGTCCTGCTGGTGGTCGCCGCTGTCTTCCTGCTCGGGAAAATGGGCGGTGGCTCTGAAGAAGAAGAAGAAGGCGGCTCCGCCGCCGCCGATGCCGCGGTCGCCGCTGTCGCCACCGAACTCGAAGCCGGCCAGCAGCCGCTGCGCCTGCCGGCCCCGGGCTCCGGGCCCGGAGCCGCGCCGCCTCCGCCGCCGGCGGTCGTCGACGCCGTCGACGCCGGCGAGACCGTGGCGATCCTCTTCGTCCGCGACGGCGGCATCGACGACAAGCTGGTGACCGAAGCCGTCGGCAAGCTCGACGCGATCGGCGGCGTCGCCACCTTCGTCGTGCCCACCCACCAGCTCGTCCGCTACGTCTCGATCGCCCAGGGAGTCGATCTGAGCCGGGTTCCCGCCCTCGTCGTGATCAGGCCCAAGAACCTCAGCCACGGCTACGACCCGGCCTCGGTCCACTACGGCTTCCAGAGCGCGCAGAGCGTCGTGCAGGCCGTGGTCGACGCCCGATACCACGACGGGACCCTCCCCTACCACCCGTGAGCATGGACTCCAGGGACTTCCCGAGCCACCTGCGGCCGGTCCCGACCTCCGGCGATTCCACCGCGCCCGCTCTCGAGCCAGAACCCGCCGGCACTCCCGGCCTGACCCCGCCGCAGACCCGCGGCCGCTCCAGCGGTTTCGTCACCGACGTCATCGTCGACCTCGGCTACGTCGGCGACGACCGCGCCCGCCAGGCGATCGAAGAAGCCCGCACGGCCGGCCGTCCGCCGGAGCGACTGCTGCTCGAGCAGGGCGCGATCAGCGCCGACCAGTTCTCCCGCGCCGTCGCCGAGCGCTACGGGCTCGACCACGTCGACCTCACCGCCTACCAGGTCGACATGGCGGCGGCGAACCTCGTCTCGGTAAACACCGCCCGCCGCTACCACGCGATCCCGGTCGGCTTCGTCGACAAGGAGACGCTGCTGGTGGCGATGTCGGACCCGACCAACGTCCTCGCGATCGACGACATCCAGATCGCGACCGGGCTCGACTGCCGGGTCGCGGTCGCCGCCGAGGAGGACGTCGAGGCGCTGCTCGGGCAGGCTCAACACGCTGCAGAGCGCCGTCACCGAGGCGACCGACGAAGAGGACGAGGCCGAGGACCAGCTCGCCGAAGTCGCCGACATGCAGGTCGGCGCCGAAGACGCGCCGGTGATCAAGCTCGTCTACAGCGTCCTCGGCCAGGCGGTGGGGGAGGGCGCCTCCGACATCCACTTCGAGCCCGGCGACGACGAAATGCGGGTGCGCTTCCGGGTCGACGGCGTCCTGCGCGAGGCGGCCCACGTGCCGAAGCGGATGGTCAACGCGGTGATCTCGCGGGTGAAGATCATGAGCGACCTCAACATCGCCGAGAAACGCGTGCCCCAGGACGGCCGCGTCAGCGTCTCGGTCGAGAACCGCCGGGTCGATCTCCGTATCACCACGCCTCCCGACCCAGAAGGGGGAGGGAGCGACGATCCGCATCCTCGACAAGGACAACGCCCAGCGCTCGCTCGACGACCTCGGGATGGAGGGACCGGCTCGCGAGCGCTTCGAGCAGTCGTTCCAGCAGGCCTACGGCGCCGTCCTCGTCACCGGCCCGACCGGCTCCGGTAAGAGCACCACCCTCTACGCGGCGCTCGGCGACCTCAACCACGTCGAGCGGAAGATCATCACGATCGAGGACCCGGTCGAGTACCAGATCAACGGCATCAACCAGATCAACGTCAACCGCAAGGCCGGCCTCGACTTCGCCACCGGGCTGCGCTCGATCCTCCGCGCCGACCCCGACATCGTGATGGTCGGCGAGATCCGCGACGGCGAGACGGCGCGGATCGCGATCGAGGCGGCGCTGACCGGGCACATGATGCTCTCGACCCTGCACACCAACGACGCTCCCGGCGCGATCACCCGCCTGACCAAGATGGGGATCGAGTCCTTCCTGATCGCCTCGGCGGTCGACTGCGTCGTCGCCCAGCGGCTGGCGCGCAAGCTCTGCAGCCACTGCAAGCGCCGCGCCGTGATCCCGATCCAGGCGCTGGAGGAGGCCGGCCTGCGGGTCGCCGCCGAGCTCGAGGCCTACGAGCCGGTCGGCTGCGGCCGCTGCAACCAGAGCGGCTACAAAGGCCGGGTCGGCCTCTACTCGGTGATGGCGCTGAGCGAGCGGATCAAGGAGATGGCCGTCGCCCACGCGCCCGAGGCGGAGATCGCCACCGCGGCGCGCGAAGAGGGGATGTGCACGCTGCGCGAGGACGGGCTCGAGAAGGTGCGGGCGCGGGCTCACCAGCCTCGAGGAGGTGCTTCGTGTCACCGCTTAAGAATTCCGCGCCAGGGGTCGATCTAGACCCATGGACTTCGATTTCTCGGAGGTGCTGCGCCGCATGGTCGAGGCGCGGGCCTCGGACGTGCACCTGACCGCCGGCTTCCCGCCGGCGATCCGCGACAAGGGCAAGATCACGCCGATGGACGGCTTCCCCGTCCTCGGCACCCAGGACACCCGCGAGGTCGTCTACAGCATCCTCAACGACGACCAGCGCAAACGCTTCGAGATGCAGAAACAGCTCGACTTCGCCTACGCGATCCCGGGCGTCGCCCGCTTCCGCGTCAACTGCTTCTTCCAGCGCGGCGCGGTCAGCGCCGCCTTCCGCCTGATCCCGCAGGACATCCCGGCGCTGGACTCGCTCGGGGTTCCCCAGGTGCTGCGCGAGCTGACCCAGAAACCGCGCGGCTTCGTCCTCGTCACCGGCCCGACCGGCTCGGGCAAGAGCACGACCCTGGCGGCGATGATCGACGTGATCAACCGCGAGCGCCAGGACCACATCCTCACGATCGAGGACCCGATCGAGTTCCTCCACCACCACAAAAAGTCGATCGTCAACCAGCGTGAGATCGGCTCCGACGCCGACGACTTCGCGCTCGGCCTGAAGGCCGCCCTGCGAGAGGACCCCGACGTGATCCTGGTCGGCGAGATGAGGGACCTGGAGACGATCGCCACGGCGCTGACCGCGGCCGAGACCGGCCACCTCGTCTTCGCCACCCTGCACACCCAGTCGACCGCACAGACGGTCGACCGGATCATCGACGTCTTCCCGCCCCAGCAGCAGGGGCAGGTGCGGGCCCAGCTCTCGATCGCGCTGCAGGGAATCGTCACCCAGCAGCTGCTGCCGACGGCCGACGGGATGGGCCGGGTGGTCGCCACCGAGGTCCTGGTGCCGACGCCGGCGATCCGCAACCTGATCCGCGAGGGCAAGACCCACCAGATCTACGCCGCGGTGCAGACCTCCGGCGCGATCGGGATGCAGACCATGGACGCCGACCTGGCGCGCCTCGTCCGGGCCGGCAAGATCAGCCGCTCGCTGGCCGAACAGCGCTCCTCGGTGCCCGGAGGAGCTCAAACGCGTGCTCGGCGGCGACGGCGCCGTGATGCCGGCCGCCCCCGGCCTACGGCACGGCGACGCAGGCGCCAGGCCGCCAGCCGCCCTCCTACGTCTCGGGGGGCTAGGCCGTGGCCAGCGCCACCACCTTCACCTTCCGGGCGATGGACGTCGCCGGCACGGCGACGGCCGGCGAGCTCGAAGCGGACTCGAAGGCGCAGGTCTCCGAGCAGCTGCGCCAGCGCGGGCTGATCGTCCTCGACGTCAGCGAAAAGAGCAACCCGCATCAAGATCGAGGACGTCTTCCGGCGCTGGAAGAGCGTCGACATGCGCGAGCTGGCGGTGTTCTCGCGCCAGTTCGCCACCCTGGTCGCTTCCGGGATGCCGATGCTGCGCACCCTTCACACGCTCGAGGAGCAGACCAAGGACGAGGAGATCAAAGAGGCGGTCGCCGGGCATGCGCGCCGACGTCGAAGCGGGCAGCACGCTGGAGCAGGCGATGGAGCGTCACCCCCGGGTCTTCGACCGCCTCTTCCGGGCGATGGTCCGCTCGGGCGAGCAGTCGGGTCGTCTCGAGGAGGCCCTCGACCGGATCGCCTTCCAGGTGGAGAAAACCGATGCCCTGCAGCCGTCAGGTCAAATCGGCGATGATGTACCCGGCGCTGGTCTTCGGCTTCGCGGTCGTCGTCCTGGTCGCGATCGTGATGTTCGTGATCCCGGTCTTCGCCAACATCTTCAAAGAACTCGGCGAAGAACATCCGGACGAAGCCAGCGGGCTGCCGCTGCCGACCCAGCTCTGCGTCAGCGTCTCGGAACGTTCTCACCGGACTACTGGTTCATCCTCCTGCCGGGCATCGTCCTCGGCTTCTGGGCTCTTCTTCCGGTGGAAGAAGACCGAGCGCGGCAAAGACCAGTGGGACCGCTTCATCCTTCGCCTGCCGTTCAAAATCGGCGACGTGATCCAGAAGGTCGCGCTGGCCCGCTGGTCGCGCACCTTCTCCGGTTCGGTCTCCTCCGGCGTGCCGATGCTGCAGTCGATCAAACTGACGGGTGAAACCGCCGGCAACGTCGTCGTCGAGAAAGCGATGGAGGACGTCTACAAATCGGTCAAGACCGGCGGCTCCCTGGCCGGCGCCGATCGAACGGCACGCGATCTTCCCGCCGATGGTCGGCCACATGGTCGCGGTCGGCGAGGAGACGGGTCAGCTGGAGACGATGCTCTCCAAAATCGCCGACTTCTACGAGGCCGAGGTCGACGCCAAGGTGAAGGCGCTGACCGCGCTGATCGAGCCGGTGATGATCTGCTTCGTCGGCGGCATGGTCGGGTTCATCGTGATCTCGATGTACCTGCCGCTGTTCAGCATCTACGAAAAGATCCGCTGACCCGTAATCGGTTTTCGGTGCGTCCTTCTGGACGGGGCGTCCAGCGAAACCGAGTTTTCGCCGAACGCCACCCCAATTTCAGGGATCAAGTCTCCCGGGGTGCGGCCGATGAAGGCCCTGTGATGAATCTGCCAGTGCTTCGGTGCCAAAGGCAAACCCGCTGTGAGGCGGGGGCGCAAAGCCGTCGGGGCTCCCTTGAGGGAGTTGGCCGGGCTACCACCGGGGTCGACAGACACCACGTGGCTTCATGCGACGGGGCTCTGGCGCAAACGATTAGGACCATAGGAGGTCACTAATGTTTCTCCAGAATCTCCGGGCCAAAGTAGGCGCCCGGCTCAATGGCGACAGCGAGGCGGGCTTCACGCTGATCGAGCTCCTCGTCGTCATGCTCATCCTCGGAATCCTGGCCGCGATCGCGCTGCCGGCGTTCTTCAACCAGAAAGACAAGGCCGGCGACGCGAAGGCCAAGGAGTACGCGCACTCCGCGCAGGTCGCGATGGAGACGTACTCGACCGACAACAGCGGCAGCTACACCGGTGCTGACGAAGAAGCCCTGGAAAACATTGAGCCGACGCTCAGCAATGCCACGTTCACGGTCGAAGTCGCGGAAGGCGGCGCTGGCTACACGATCGCGGTTGAAGGCAGTAAAACCACCCAGCAGTTCGAAATCGTCAACAACGGGGGCGAACTCGAATTCCCCTGCACCGAAGAAGGTGTTGGCGGTTGTCCGGAAGGCGAAGAAGGCTGGGGCGGCTAATAGCCCTCCGTTCACGGCCATTTCGGTCTAACGAATCATGAAGTTTGCGAGGGGCGGACCAAGGGTCCGCCCCTCGCGCTTTTTTGACGAGGCACAGCGATTTCCCTAAACGGATGCCCAATTCCAGCCGATACCTGAAGGCGATGCCGCGCCTCCAATGCCTGATCCCAATCAGAGCAGCCACTAATCAGTGGCTGCTGGTCGTACCGATCGTCGTCGCGCTCGGAATCACGGCTTCGAGCGCTGTGGCGGCGCCCGCCTTCTACGACGGCAACTCGGCGGACGGCTCAATCGCCGTCTTCAGCAGCAAAGAGCAGATGGTCCCCGGTGACACGGACCAGGAACTCGACGTCTATGTGCGCTCGTTCGACACCGGGCTCGGCGAATACCTGACGCGGGAGGTATCGATCGGCCCGGCGGGCGGCAATGACGCCCAGCCCGCCATCTACGACGGGATGTCGAGCGACGGGACTGAAATCTTCTTCTCCACCAACGAGCCGATGGTCGCGGCTGACTCCGATCACAGGGAAGACATCTACGCGCGCAACCTGAGCGAAAACAGGACGGTCCTCGTCTCGCAAGGGAGTACTGCCTGCGCCGGCCAGGGTTGCGGCAACGGCGCGTTCGATGCCAGCTTCCTTCCCGGCGGAGTGGCGCCCGAAGGCGGCGTCGTCTTCTTCGGCTCGAAAGAGATCCTCGACGGGGTCGATCAGGACGGCGGCTTCGACATCTATGTCCGCGACATCGCCGCGGAAACGACCCATCTGGTTTCCGTGGCCGATGCGAGCTGCGGGACCTGCGTCGAGCGAAAGCCTCGACTCTCAGTTCTGGGGTACCGACGAAGCCGGAGACCGCGCCTTCTTCACCACCGACGAGAAGCTGGCCACCGCCGATTCCGATTCGGGTGAAGAAGACATCTACGCTCGCGACCTCGGCGCCGGCGCCACCAGTCTGGTTTCGGTCTCCGGCACCTGCCCGGCGGGGCTTCCGGTCGGCGAGAGTTGCGAACCCTCATATGGCGGCGCCTCTGCCGACGGCTCCCACGTCTTCTTCGAGTCGCGGGAACGGATCGCGGGCGGCGATACCGACTACCTCGCAGGACCTCTACGACTGGGCGGGCGGCAGCCCGAGCCTGGCCTCGACCGGGGGCAACGGCGCCCCCAATGTCACCTACGCCGGCTCGTCTCCGGACGGCGCGACCGTCTACTTCGAGACCAGTGAGTCGCTGGTCTCCGAAGACATCGACTCCTCCCAAGACGTCTATCAGCGCTCGGGGGGGACTACGGCGCTGGTTTCGCTCGGCGAGGAAGGCAGGGGCACCCTCGCATACCCGGCGTCTTTCGAGTCCTCTTCGCACTCGGGCGGCTCGGTGGCCATCTTCACCAGCGAAGAGCAGCTGACCGCGGACGACGAAGATGCCTCTCAGGATGTCTACAAGCGCGCCGGCGGCGTCACCACGTTGCTCTCCACCGGCCCCCAGGCCGGCGGCGAACTCGCGGCCAGCTTCGCTGTTGCCTCCGACGACGCCTCGCGGGTCTTCTTCTCCACCGCCGAGCAGATCGTTGCTGCGGACCAGGACTCGAGCCCGGACGTCTACCTCCGCGCCGGCGGAGCGAAACGATCCTCATCAGCGGCGGTCAGATCGGGGGCAACGGCGCCTTCTCGGCCGGCCTCCGGGGTATCGCCGCCGACGGCTCGCGGGCGTTCTTCACCACCCAGGAGCGCCTCGCCGTCGACGACGATTTCGCGGGCGAGCAGGATGTCTACGGCTGGAGCACCACCGGCACGCTCCTCGTCTCGGTCAAGAACTCACCGGACCTGGTGATCGGACCGCCGCCGCCGACCCTGGAACGAACCACCCCCGCGTCCCCGAACCAGTCGACCACGCCGGCGATCGTCGGCCAGGCGGCTGCCGAATCGCTGGTCAAGGTCTACAAGACCTCGGATTGCTCGGGCGAACCGGTTGCGCAGGGGACCGCGGCCCAGCTCGCGAGCCCCGGGTCTGACGGTGAGCGCCCCGGTCGCCCCCGGCTCGACCACCAGCTACCGGGCGACCGCCGAAGCCGAAGGCGTGGTCTCGGCCTGCTCGGCGGCGATCTCCTACAAGCAGGAAGACCCACCACCGCCGGTGGAAGAAGGCACCGGTGGCGGTTCCGGAGGAGGGGGGACCCCCGCGGGTGGCGGGGGAGCCACCGGCACTTCCGGGGGAACCGGCGGCAAAGGCGGGAAAGGCACCGCCACCGGCGGCGGCAAGGGCGGGATCGAGTACGTCGTGCCGCAGCTGAAGATCACCTTCGGCCCCGCGTTCAAGACCCGGTTGCGGCGGCCCGTCTTCCGTTTCGCCGATCTGACCGGGCAGCCCGGCACCAGCTACTTCTGCCGCGTCGACAAGAAGCCGTGGAAGGGCTGCACGCTCGCCGATCAAGCTCAAGAAGCAGCAGCTCGGACGGCACGTGTTCGCGGTCAAGGCGGTCAATGCCGTCGGCACGCCCGCCGCCCGCCCGCTGAAGCGTGCCTTCAAGGTGGTGCGGCGCCGATGATCGCGCGGCTGCGCGAGGCAGCGTGGGGAGGGAGGTTTCACGCTGGTCGAGCTGCTGGTCGCCCTGACGATGGGGGTCATCGTGATGGGCGCGGTCGCCTCGCTGGTGATCAGCGCCGTCCGCGAGCAGCCGAAAATCAGCAAGGAATCGCAGAACATCACGCTCCGCCCGATGGATGCTCGAGCGTCTCACCCACGAACTCCGCAACGGCATCGCGGTCAAAGAAGGGACCGCCAGCAAAATCTCCTTCGAAGGGTACGTCCGCCACAGCAGCTGCGGGGGAGCCGGGGCCCTGCCATCGAGCAGTTCGGCGATCAAATGCCGGATCACCTACGAATGCTCGACGACCGCCTGTTCCCGCAAGGAGACGAGCCCTGCGACCACCATCGGGATCGCCACCCCGGTCTTCAGCGGGACTCGCGAGCAACCAGATCTTCACCTACGTTCCCAGCGTCGCGAACGCGACCTACGTCAAAGCCACCCTGCAGTTGCCGGACCCCACCGACGCCGGATCTCCGCTCGTGATCTCGAGCGGGGCGAGCCTGCGCAACGCCACCCTGGGGTACTGAGATGGCCTGGCGAGAGCAGAAGGAGGCAGGGTTCACGATCATCGAGGTGCTGGTCGCGATCCTGATCGTCTCGATCGCGGCGATGACCACCTTCACCCTGATGTCGGCTGCGACTCGCAACGCGCAGCGAGCGGAGGCCAGCCAGGTCGCGCTCGAGTACGCCGAACAGGAACTCGAGCTGCTGCGAAGCATGGAAGACAAAAACCTTGCCCTCACCGCCGCCCCATCCTCATCTACCAATGTCAATAGCCCCAATAAACGGGTCTTGAACGGGACCTTCGCGCTCGCCCGTCAGCCGCTCGGCAACTACCGCAACCTCGTCGTCAACGGCGGCAGCCTCTACGGGGGCGGCCACGTCGCCGGGGGTACGGTCAACCCCGGCCCGACCGCCTTCACCAGCGGCGACGTCAGCGGCAGGGTCTACCGCTACATCGTCTGGCGCAACGACGAAAAATGCTCGGAAACGAGCTGTCCCGGCAAACAGGACTACAAACAGATCGTCGTCGCGGTGCGCCTCAACACCCCGCCGAACCAGGCCGCGGAACGGGGTTACGTCGAAGTGCAGTCCAACTTCGTCAGCCCGACCGACAACAAAGAAAGCGACCCGCTGCCGGGCGAGAACGGGAACGTGATCACCGCCCAGCAGTTCTTCTTCACCGATACGCCCTGCTCCGCCTCGGGATCGACCACCACGGCAGGAACCGACCGCAAATCACCTGCTCCACAACACCCTCGGCACCTGCGCAAGCGGCCCGCAGACCGGCACCACCAAAGGCGCGCCGGACGCTTTGGTGCTCGGCAGCCCGCCAGACCCAGATCCCGAAGACCTGAACAACCCGCTCAAGTACGACTACGCCAACGACACCTACCTCGACACCTCTCCCGACACCGGCATCGGGGTCCAGATCCGCAAAGACGACACCAACGGATGCCACTACACGCCGACCGGGACGACCAACCCCGAGTCGCAGGTGCACCGCTGGGTGACCGATCCGATGGCCGAAGGCTTCGTCCTCAACAGCAAAGTGACGCTTGAAGTCTTTACCCAGTCGATCAATAAAGCCCAGTCTTCGGGAAAACTCTGCATCTACCTCTTCAAACGCCACGAAACCGGTTCACCGCCGGTCGCGACCGACACGATGCTGACCAACACGCTCGGCGGCACGCCCTATTGGACCTATCTCGAATCGCCGATCTGGACGACCGAACTGAAAGCCAAAATCCTGACGATGACCTTCAGCGGTGCGCCTTATACGATCCCGGCGGGCGACCGTCTCGGCGTCGCTTTCAGCGTCGAAAGACAATCGACTCCGGCTGACGCTCTCTCCTTCATGTACGACCATCCGCAAGCTCCGACCCGGATCGAGGTCGACACGAGCACGCCGATCGACGGGGGCTGAGCCTTGGCCGCAGCGCTGGTTCTCGCCTTCGTCGGGGGGCTTCTCTTCGGCAGCTTCCTGACCGTCGTCGCATATCGGGTGCCGCGCGGGGAATCGGTCGCCGGCGGGCGTTCTCACTGCCCGCGCTGCGGCGCCCAGATCGCCGCCTACGACAACGTCCCGGTGATCTCCTGGGTTCTCCTGCGCGGCCACAGTCGTTGCTGCGGTGAGCGAATCTCGGCGCGCTATCCCCTGACCGAGCTGACCCTCGCGGCTCCTCTGGACGGCAACCGTCGCGGTCCTCTGGGACGACCCGACGGAAGTCGTCCTCGGGTTGGTCTTCGTCTCGACGCTGCTCGCGGTGACGCTCACCGACCTCGAGCGGCGGGTGATCCCCAACAAGATCCTCCTGGTCGCGGCCGTGCTCGGGGTCGCGATCGCCGCGGTCGGCGATCCTGCGAGCCTGCCCGAGCGGGTGATCGCAGCCGCCGCCGCCGGGGGGATCCTTTTCCTCGTCGTCCTCGCCTATCCCAAAGGCATGGGTCTCGGCGACGTCAAGCTCACCGCCGTAATGGGCCTCTACCTGGGGCGCAACGTCGCCCCGGCCGTGCTCGTCGCGCTGCTGGTGGGCTCGGTCGTCGGTTTGGCGATGATTGCCCGGCAGGGTGCGGCGGCCCGCAAGCAGGCGATCCCGTTTGGGCCGTTTCTTGCATTGGGCGGCGTGGTCGGCTTGCTGGCGGGAGATCAGCTGGTTGATCTCTATCTCTCAACCTTCTCCTAGTTTCAAGTAGTTGCAACGCGAAAGTTTTCGGCGGAATCTGCCGATTCAGGGAATGCGCTCCAAGTCGGAGCTGACGCCATTCCCATGCAACTGACGAAACCGATCAAACTTCCTAAGCCCTCCCTGGGCTCCCTTGGCTCGCTGCGGCGCAAGAAGCCCGGTGGCCACCTCGCCGGCCTCAGCATTGAGGCGGGCAGCGTCGCCGTCGCCGATGTCTCGGTGAACGGCAGCACGCAGCTCGCCGCATCGGCCGTGCAGCCCCTCCAGTCCGGCGTGTTCCACGAGGGCGAGGTGATCGACCCCAGCGGTCTGACCGCCGCGATCAAGCAGCTCTACTCGCGGCACAGGCTCCCCAAGCAGGTCCGCCTCGGGATCGGCAACCAGCGGGTGATCGTCCGCACCCTTCGTCTGCCCGCTGATCGAGGACCCGAAGGAGATGGAGGCGGCGATTCGCTTCCAGGCCCAGGAGCACATCCCTATGCCCCTCGACCAGGCAGTGCTCCAGCACCAGGTGGTCGGAGGCGTGCCGGCCGAGGAGGGCGCCGCCCCCCAGGTCGACGTCGTCGTAGTCGCGGCACGCCGCGAGATGGTGGCCTCCTTTCTGGAGCCGCTGCGCCGGGCGGGCCTCGAGCCCGCCGGGATCGATCTCTCGGCCTTCGGGATGATCCGGGCCCTGGCGCCGCTGGCTGCCGGGCCCGTTCAGTCTGAGGACGGCGCTCCCGCCCCGCAGGAGTCGATCCTCTACTGCAACGTCGGCGACGTGATGAACCTCGCGGTTGCCCGTGGCCGCTCCTGTCTCTTCACCCGCGTCTCGGGAATCGGGATGGAGGCGATCATCGCCCGCCTCTCGACCGAGCGAGCGCTCAGCCCCGAACACGCTGAGCAGTGGTTGCTCCACGTGGGGCTGGAGGTGCCGGTGGCCGAAATCCAAGGAGACCCCGAGACGGTCGCCGCCGCTCGGCGCGCGAACGAAGAGGGGGTCGCCGGCTTGGTCGACGAGCTGCGGCTCTCGCTCGACTACTACCGGGCGCTCGAGAGCGCCGTCCCGGTTTCGCGCGTCGTGCTCTGCGGCTCGGGGAGTGCGATCAGAGGCTTGGCCCCTGCGATGGAAGCCCAGGTCGGGTTGCCGATCTCCGCGCCTCGCCCGGCGGCGCTGGGCGGGCTCGACGACGTCACGGCGGCCCGCTTGGTCCTGCCGATGGGCTTGGGCCTGGAGAGCTGAGCATGCGTCCGATCGATCTCACCCCGACGGAGATGCGCCAGGGCGCTCGCGCGCCGATGCGCACCGGGCCGATCCCCTACATCCTCGTCGGCGCCCTCGTCGCCGTCCTCGCCGGTGTCGCCTTGCTGGTCACGACCGGCAACCAGGTCACCGAACGGGAAGGCGAAGTTGCGCAGCTGAAGCGCGAAAACGCCGCCGCCACGCGTCAGGCTCGGCGCCTAACCCCCTACGTGCAGTTCCAGACCCTGCACGAACAGCGTCTGGCCACGGTCGCCAGCCTGGCGGACAGCCGTTTCGACTGGGAGCGCGTGATCCGCGAACTCTCACTGGTCCTGCCCGCCGACGTCTGGCTGACCGAACTCAACGCCTCGGCATCGGGCGCGGAATCGGGTGGTAACAGCGGGTTGAGCGACTCGATCGTGGGCCCCTCGATGGAGCTCGAAGGTTGCACCGTCGGCCAGGAGTCGGTCGCCCGCTTCGTCACCGCGCTGAAGGACATCGACGGCGTCACCCGCGTCGCCGTGGCCTCCTCGGAACTCCCCCCGAAGGCTGAAGGAGAAGTCTCATCGGGCGGTGGGGAATCCGAAGGCGGAAGCGAATGCAGGACCCGCAAGAACATCGCCAAGTTCAGCATCGTCGTTGCTTTCGACGCCGCGCCTGTCCCGATCACCGCCGAAGGCGAAGGCGAGGCCCCGGCGACCGCGACCGAAAACGCGGAAACGACTTCCACCGAAACCGAATCGACGGAAGGCGAATGAGAATGAGCTCCAGCAATCGCATCGTCGTCGCCATGCTCGCCGTCGTCGCCCTCGCGATCGCGTTCTGGATGTTGCTTCTCAGCCCGAAGAAGGAAGAAGTCAGCAAACTCGACAAGCAGGTCGCCAAGCAGGAAGAACACCTGCTCATGCACCGTTCGGAAGTGCAGCAGGGCCTGGCCGCGCAGAAGACCTTCCCAAGCGCCTACCGCGACCTGATCGTGCTCGGCAAGGCCGCTCCGGCCGACGACGACACGGCCTCGCTGATCGTTCAGCTGAGTCGCAACGCCAGGAGCGCCGGGGTGCGATTCGAGACCTTCGTGCTCAACCCCGCCACTGGGGGCGAATCCGAAGCGCCGGAACCGGCGGCGGCTCCCGAACCGGGCCAGCCCACCTCCTACGTCCCGCCGACCGAGGTCGCCGCCTCGACCATGCCGATCGGCGCAGCCATCGGTCCCGCGGGCCTTGCCGTGATGCCCTACACCCTCACCTTCAAAGGCAACTTCTTCAACGTCGCCGACTTCATCCACGGGCTCGACTCGCTGGTCCAGTCGAACAACGAAAAGGTCGAGGTCACGGGCCGCCTGATCACGATCAACGGCTTCACCCTGACCGAAGACACGAGCAAGAAGTTCCCTGCCCTGGAAGCCGAATTCACCGTCACCACCTTCCTCGTCCCGCCCGAACAGGGCGTGACCGCCGGCGCTACGCCGTCCAGCCCTGAACCGTCGACCACCCAGGTCTCGACCACGATCGGAGGGACGCCGTGAAGCGGATCGGCCCGGAGCTGAAGATGCCGAAGTTCAAGGGCGGCGAGACGAAGGTCCCCCCGTTCCTCGCGGATCTCTATTTCGACATCCGCGATCGCCGACTCCTTCCCGTGATCCTGCTGATCCTGGTCGCGATCGTCGCCGCACCGATCCTGCTCAAGGACGAACCCGAAAAGACGCCGCCACCGGTTCCGGTGACGACGAACCCGGGCTCTCAGCCTGCCGCCGAGAAGACCCTGACGGTGGTCAATTCCGCGCCTGGGCTCCGCAACTACAAGGAGCGCCTGCGCCGCCGCAGTCCCGCAAACCCCTTCAAGCAGCAGCACACCGGTCCTGTGCTGAAGGGCTCGGAACTGAATGAAACCAGCACCACCACCACCGAAAGCTCGGAAGGAGTCTCGTCGGGTGGTTCGGGGGTGCCATCCTCGACGGGCGGCTCCTCCGGCAGCCAGGACGCCGACGGCAACGGGGTCCCCGACGGCGCCTCTCTGATCACCTACGTCGTCGACCTTCAGATCACCAAGATCCGGACCAAGCCCGACGGGAGCTCCGAAAAGATCGGCCCGAAGCTCCACAAGGACGTCAAGGCACCGTCGGCGCTGCCGGGGGAAAAGACTCCCGTCGTCACCTACCTCGGGCTGGGCGCCAAAGAACCACGGCGGCCCCTGTTCCTCGTCTCCCCCGAAGTCACCGCGATCTACGGCGAAAGCGAGTGCATCTCCGGCACCGGTACCTGCCAGCTGATCGCCCTCGAAAAAGGCTTTCCCGTCACCTTCGTCTACGGCGAAAACGACGTCCGCTACAAGATCAATTTCCTCAACGTCACCGGGGTTCCGGTCAATCCTCCTGAATAGGAGTGGCTTCGGCCATTGCTTCAGTAAGTGAAGCCATGGCGCTACACTTCCTGAAGTGAGATTGGTCTGATCGCCCGTCTCGCTTCGATCATGAGTGCCGAGAGCAACTCCACCTGCCCCGTCTGTAGGACCGCCGAAGTCGTCTGCGGCAAGTGGACGCTGCTGTTGATCCGCGACCTTGCCGAGGGCAGCGCCCGCTTCTGCGAGCTCGAGCGCTCGCTGGAGGGGATCAGCCCCCGCACCCTGTCGCTGCGGCTGCGGGCGCTGGAGGAGGAGGGCGTCGTCGAGCGCCACACCTACCCCGAGGTGCCGCCGCGGGTCGAGTACGCGCTGACTGCCAAGGGCAAGGCGCTGGTGCCGCTGGTCGAGGACATGCGCAGCTACGGGATGCGCTGGCTGCTTGGAGAGGCAGCCACGCAAGAGCCGGCTGCCGTCTAAGGGCCCCGCCTTCCTGCTGTTGAAGGCGTATGCCGGTGCAAGAATCGCCACCGGAAAATTTGCCCGCTCTAGAAAATTAAGGATGTACAACTCCTGGCTGAACAGTAAAGATCTCAGCTAGGAGGCGTCACAGCCGAGGCCCCTCCCAATTTCAACAGGAGGAGCTCATGGAGATTGTGGCGGGAGGAAGTATTGGGATGCGGTGGCGGTACTGGCTGATCGTCCTCGCCTTACTCGCCGGCGGGCTCGTCGTCGTGAGCTCAGCCCAGGGGACGGTTCTCCCAGCCACGATCACCGCAAGCACGACGCTCACCCGCATCGGGAGCCCATATACGGGTTCGACCACGATCGAAGCGGGGGTAACGGTCACCGTCGAACCGGGGGTTAAATTCATCAACCCCGGCATGACCGTCAAAGGAACCCTCAAAGCCGAAGGGACCGCCGAAGAACCGATCGTCTTCGCCGGGGCCAAAGAAGAACCGGGCAGCGAATGGTGCGTGATCTGGTTCTCGCCGGGGAGCAGCGCGTCGGTGATTAACCACGCCGAAGTCAGACATGGCGGTGGCTGCAACACCGGCGCCATCGGGATCTACGGCTCATCGCCGACGATCGAGAACTCGACCTTTCAGGACAACCACGGTTACGCGATCAAGGTCGCAGAAGGCGGATCTCCGGAGATCGCCAACAACCGCATCTTGAACAGCGGTACTCACGGGATCTACTACAAGACCGCCAGCACCCAGACCGGCGAAGTCAACATCCACGGCAATTACGTCGAAGGCGGTCTCAACGGCATCATCGTCGAAAACAACGGCACCGGAGCGGTCTTCGGGAAAACCCTCGGCGGCAACACCGTCAAAGGCACCACCAATACGGCGCTCCTTTACAAAGGCCCGGATATCCCCGGCGACATCACCGGGAACACGCTGGAAGGGAACAAATCGAACATCATCTTCCTCGGAGGCACGGTCGCCCATTCAGAGACCTGGAACAACGGCGGTAGTCCGATCCAGTTCGAAGGCTCGGTTACCGTCGTGAGCGGGGCCACTTTGACCATCACCAAAGGGGTTTTGATGCTGAACCCCGGCATGACCGTCAAAGGAACCCTCAAAGCCGAAGGGACCGCCGAAGAACCGATCGTCTTCGCCGGGGCCAAAGAAGAACCGGGCAGCGAATGGTGCGTGATCTGGTTCTCGCCGGGGAGCAGCGCGTCGGTGATTAACCACGCCGAAGTCAGACATGGCGGTGGCTGCAACACCGGCGCCATCGGGATCTACGGCTCATCGCCGACGATCGAGAACTCGACCTTTCAGGACAACCACGGTTACGCGATCAAGGTCGCAGAAGGCGGATCTCCGGAGATCGCCAACAACCGCATCTTGAACAGCGGTACTCACGGGATCTACTACAAGACCGCCAGCACCCAGACCGGCGAAGTCAACATCCACGGCAATTACGTCGAAGGCGGTCTCAACGGCATCATCGTCGAAAACAACGGCACCGGAGCGGTCTTCGGGAAAACCCTCGGCGGCAACACCGTCAAAGGCACCACCAATACGGCGCTCCTTTACAAAGGCCCGGATATCCCCGGCGACATCACCGGGAACACGCTGGAAGGGAACAAATCGAACATCATCTTCCTCGGAGGCACGGTCGCCCATTCAGAGACCTGGAACAACGGCGGTAGTCCGATCCAGTTCGAAGGCTCGGTTACCGTCGTGAGCGGGGCCACTTTGACCATCACCAAAGGGGTTTTGATGCTGAACCCCGGCATGACCGTCAAAGGAACCCTCAAAGCCGAAGGGACCGCCGAAGAACCGATCGTCTTCGCCGGGGCCAAAGAAGAACCGGGCAGCGAATGGTGCGTGATCTGGTTCTCGCCGGGGAGCAGCGCGTCGGTGATTAACCACGCCGAAGTCAGACATGGCGGTGGCTGCAACACCGGCGCCATCGGGATCTACGGCTCATCGCCGACGATCGAGAACTCGACCTTTCAGGACAACCACGGTTACGCGATCAAGGTCGCAGAAGGCGGATCTCCGGAGATCGCCAACAACCGCATCTTGAACAGCGGTACTCACGGGATCTACTACAAGACCGCCAGCACCCAGACCGGCGAAGTCAACATCCACGGCAATTACGTCGAAGGCGGTCTCAACGGCATCATCGTCGAAAACAACGGCACCGGAGCGGTCTTCGGGAAAACCCTCGGCGGCAACACCGTCAAAGGCACCACCAATACGGCGCTCCTTTACAAAGGCCCGGATATCCCCGGCGACATCACCGGGAACACGCTGGAAGGGAACACGGCGGATGAAATCCAGATTTCTGGCACTGTTGGGCACTCCCAGACCTGGAGCCTAGGAAATGCACCCGCCAAGTTTATTGGTGCGGTCACTGTGCCGTCTGGGGTCACCTTAAGTCTCCAGCCAGGTGTTTACATTCGCAATCCCCTGCTGACGGTATTCGGAACGCTCCGTGCAGAAGGGACCGCGAGTCGTCCGGTTGCCCTTACCGGGGCGGCTCAGGCAGAAAGTGGTGAATGGGGCGGGATTAGACTCGAATCAGGCAGTGGAGCTTCTGTTCTGAACTTCGTCGAAGTCGCGTTTGGCGGATCCGGCGGAGCAATGCTCAATATCAAAGGCGTCTCACCCACGGTCACCAATTCGACCTTCCGCAGGAGTTCTGCTGACGCTATCCGGGTGCAGCTCTCCGGGCATCCGGCAATCGAAGGGAATCGCTTTCGCGGTAATGAATTTGGCCTTCGCTACGAAGGCGAAGGGAAACTTTCGGCGCCCCGTAATGACTGGGGCTGCGCAAATGGCCCCAAGCCGACCGGCTGCGGTGATCAAGTGACGTCGAATGTGGAATGGCAGCCTGCAGTTGTACTTCAGGAACTGCCTCGTTTGTGTCCGGGCACGAACGAACTCGCCTCGTCATCACCTTGCCTGCTGCACAGATACGAGCCGATGCTTAAGCTCGACAGTGAAGAGAATTATCTTGCCGATAGCGCTGCAGAGATTACCGACAATTGGGGGGACGAAGAAGGGCTCCAACACAAAGGTGCTCTTGGCACCTATTCGAATATGTTGTTTGATGGAAGCAGCCCGGTCACTGAATCAAGGCCAGAAGGGTTCTACTCCATGTTTCCCCTCAGCCTCAATGCCTTGGGTTCAAGTTATCCTGCTGAATATGGCGCCGCGGACGCTGACGACTGGCTGGATGAGTCCAATGAATACGTCAGGGATGCTCACCTCTTGGAGGAAGCGGGCTATGCCGAAGCCGCGTATGGCCAGGCTATCACTGACGGATCTGGAATGCGGTGGCTTGAGTACTGGTATTGGTACTACTACAACCCGAAGAGTTTCGCTGGGGTTGGCACTCATGAGGGTGATTGGGAGTCCGTTCTGGTAGGACTTGATGCGAACAATCGACCCCTAGAGGTGATTTTCTCTCAACACGAGAGTCCTTCCAACTGCTACATCGGGGACGTTGAGTTGACGGAGGAAGGGGGACCCGTCGTCTACGTTGCCGTGGATTCGCATGCCAACTATCGAATGTCCGGCAGTTTCGACGGCGGAGTGATTGTGGATTATGCGGATGGAAATGGCCCAGCTGTTCAGCCAGGCTTGGTCATACTTCAAGACTCCCCTCCCAGTTGGCTGGCTTGGCCCGGTCACTGGGGTAACTCGCGAGGCGGCGGACTCAACTCGGAGAGCCCGACTGGGCCTGCCTTCCATGGCTCGTGGTCGGATCCGGCTGGTTACGCCGCCGGCGCAGACGAATGCAGTCGAACTTTGGAAGAAGAAGAATTGGAAGAACCGTACGAAATGCGTTCGGCTGAATCCACGGCTTACGGCAGCATGTCCTCAGTCACTTTCCATGGGCGGCAGCCCCAAGTCGAATATCGGGTTCCCGGGGCAGATGGCGAAGGATTTTGGCCGCGTTTGAGGATCAGCGTCAACGAACTTGGCGATGGCGGGATTCCCCCTGTCTCTCAAACCATCAGCAACGTGAAAGCGCGAGGCAAAATTGCCTTGCCGGTAGAAGTCAATCCTGGGAAGTCTGCCGAAGTCCTTGGGAGCATCGTCTACAAGAGCGGCCGACGGGTGCACCTGGCTCCCCGGACCGTCCGAAGCCCGTAGGTCGCCTGCAAGGGATTGTGCACACGCAGGAGGGTTCATGCCCAGGCGGAAGCCTGAGGCGTGCGGGACTTCCTCCTCAACGAGTCGATCAAGCGCCTTGCCACCGAGACCGCCTCGCGGCTGAGCTCGCTGGTGGCGATGGGGGAGGAGATCCCGTTCGACGTTGCCGCTGACGCCGGCGACGAATCCGCCTTCTACAGCTACGTGCCGATGACCGGCCGCTACGTGGCCGACCACGCCGAGGAGCTGCGTTCGCTGCCGAGCTTTTCCGCCGCCCGTGAGGCCACGGTCGAAGCCGGGGTCGCCGCCTCCTATCTGGAGATGCGCGGCGAGGCGGTCCCCGCCGACCCCGGCGCCCGCGCCGAGCTGATGCTGGTCACCTTCTTCTCCGAGCTCTGGGAGGGCTCTGTCGGCTTTGCGATCGACCGCGAGCGCCTCGAGGCGGCGCTGTCGACGCTCGACGCCGAAGCACGCGGCGCCGACGACGCCGACGTGCTGATTGTCCCGATCGTCGGCCTGCGGATCTCGATGCAGCGGCTGCAACTGCCGCACGGCATGCGGATCGTCCGCGCCGACTCGATCGAGGCCCCCGTCGAGGCGATGCGCAGCGAGGGCATGGGCCGCGCTGCCTGGGAGCCGCAGTACCTCGCCGTCGCCGACCAGGACACCGAAGGCGGCGCCGAAACGGCCTTGCAGCAGCTCCGTGAGCTGATCAGCGTGATGAGGATGTTCAAGGGCGGCGGCATCGGCTTGGGGCCCTACGCGTTCGCCCCGACCGGCGAGGGCTGCTGGCGGCGGATCGCCACCGGCGCCCCGGCGCCCCGCCCCGGCGGCTACCGGCTCAGCGAGGCCGAGGCCGAGGAGCTGGTCGGCTTCTGCGCGGCGCTGGAGGCCCGCCCTGACCCCGATAACGCCCTCACCTGGTCGGTCGGGCGATTTGAGATGGGTTGCGACCGCGCGACCGCGCTCGAGGGCCTGAGCGACCACCTGCTCGCTATGCGGGCAGTGCTCGAGGGGCACGGCCCGGTCGGAGCTTCGCTGCCGCTGCGCGCCGCGGCCCTGATCGCCGACGAGGAGATGGACCGGATCGAGGCCGGCGAAAGGGTCGAGCAGGTGCTCGAGCTGGAGCGGGCGATGATGAACGGCCGCCCCGTGGACCGCGCCGTGGAGCTTGCGACCTGGATGGAGGAAGGGACCCGCCGCCTGCTGCGCGAAGCCGCGCTCGGCGAACTCGGAAACGACCTCAGCGCCGTCGCCGACGAGACCTTGATCGTCAGCGGCCTGGCCGAAGGCGACGCCCAGATCAGCGTCTCGGTCGAAGAGGCGCCGGAGGCTGAAGAGGAGCTCACCGAAGAGCCCGCCCTCGTCCCCGAGCCCGAGGACGAGGAGATCTCCATCGAGGCCCTCGAGCCTGACCTTTCAGCCGAACTTCAGCTGCCCGTCGACGAACTAACGGAGGAGGAGTACGTGGAGCAGGAGACCCGCATCATGGAGCCGGTCCCGGCCGAAGACGAGATCAGGATCACGGCCACCCCCTGGCTCGAGGAGGTCTCCGACCCCCGCGGCGGCGACACGATCCAGTGGCCGGCTGATTCCGACCGCGACATCCAGCATCGGGAGAAAGTCGACACCCCCCGCGTCCGCCACCTCTTCCCGGTCCCCGAGGACGCCGACTGGGAGGTCAGCCACCTCGAGTTCGAGTACTCGCGCAACCGCGCCGGCTAAGCCCGCCCAGCCGCGATCTCGACCCGCTCCTCGGCCGTCGCGAAGAGGTAGCGGTCGATCTCGGTGAGGCCGCGGAGATCGTGGACGTCTTCGTCCAGGTAGGGGACGCGGATCACGCAGCTGGTGCGGAGCTCGCCCGCGAGGTGGTCGATGTTGCGGGCGTCGCGCTCGGCCAGGGCCTGGTAGTCGGCGAAGTTGTCGGCTACGCGCTTGGCCAGCTTGGCGTCTCCGAGCTTCTCGGCCAGGGCCGCCGGTAGGTCGTCGACCTCGGCCCCGAGCTCGTCGGCGGGGTAGTGGACCTTGTTGACGATGACGCCGCCGAAGGGCAGTTTCGCCTCGACCAGTTTGCGGTGAAAGTAGACCGCCTCGTCGATCGGCTCGCCCTGGGGGCCGCAGACGACGAGAAAGCAGGTCTCCGGGTCGGCGAGGAGTTTGTTGACGCGCTTGGCCCGCGCCTGAAAGCCGTCGACCATGCCGCTGAAGGCGTTGAAGAACTCGGCCAGGTCGGCGATCAGGTCGAAGCCGACAATTTTCTTGAAGACGCTGAGCATCACCGAGACGCCACGCCCGGTGACCTTGGCGGCGAGGCCGGTCGGCTTCATGAAGACGCGCAGCGATTTGCCCTCGATGAACTGGGTCAGCCGTTTCGGCGCCTCGAGGAAGTCGAGCGCGTTACGGGTCGGCGGCGTGTCGAGGACGAGCAGGTCGAAGCCGCCTTCGGTGTGGAGCTCGAACAGCTTCTCCATCGCCATGTACTCCTGCGAGCCGGCCAGGGCGCTGGAGATCTGCTGGTAGATGCGGTTGTTCAGGACCCGGTCACGGGACTCCTCGTCGGGCGCCTGGCGGGCGATCAGCTCGTCGAAGGTCGCTTTCGCGTCGAGCATCATCGCCCACAGCTCACCCTTCATCTCGACCCCCTGCTCCTCGAAGAGGGCTGGATCGACGCGGCGGGCCTCGTTGCCCAGCTCGGCGAGGCCGAGCGAGTCGGCCAGCCGTTTCGCCGGGTCGATCGTCAGCACGCAGACCTTCATCCCCTGCGCCGCCATCCCGGTCGCAATCGCCGCCGAGGTCGTCGTCTTGCCGACCCCACCGGAGCCGGCGCAGATGCAGATCGATTTGCCGTCGAGGACTTCTCCCACCGAGGCCATCAGGAGAGCCTCCCCGCCAGCTTGCGCGCAGCCTCGACGTCGAGCTCGGGCTCGAAGAGGAAGGGGAGGCTTTTGACCGGCGCCTCGACTCCCCGCTTCAGCCGTGCGAGCTGCTGGCGCTGGGAGCGGGCGCGGCCGAACTCCGAGAGGGCCGCCCGCGCCGCCGCCCGGGTGGCCCCGTTCTCGGTCTCGGCCAGCTGTGAGAGCTTCTCGGCCTCTTCCTTTTTGAAGCGCTCCGGGTAGAGGCCGTTGAGGTAGACGCGGTCGACCGCGACCCCGACCTCGTCGCGCAGGTCTTTCTCCAGCGCCATCGACTCGTTTACCGGCATCTCCTCCGGCAGGGCGACGATCGCGGTGCCCGTGTTCTCGTGGTCGGTGATGAAGCGGTCGAGCTGCTGGGCCTGGGAGTGGATCGGGCCGACGCGGGCGATCGAGGCGAAGGTGCGCGGCGTCTGCAGGAATCCGACACCGTGCCCGGTCGCCGGCGCGTCGACGATCACGAGGTCGTATTTGCGGCCCTTCTTCACCTTGCGGTTGAGCTGCGCCAGCTCCCAGATCTTGCCGATCGTGACCAGCTCCTTCAGCCCCGGGGTCGCCGCGGCGAGGTAGTTGAAGATGCGGCTGCGGAAGAGCATGTCCCGCATCGCCCGCACCTTCAGCTGCAGCAGCACGTACTCGCGCATCGACTCGTCCGGGTCGATCGAGATCGACCAGAGGTTCTCCTCCATCTCCACCTCGTGGAAGCCGACCGCGGTGTGCTCGAACATCCGCGAGGCGTTCTCCTGGGAGGCGACCTCGCAGACGATCGTCCGCTTGCCTTCGCTCGCGGCACGCAGGCCGAGCGCGACGGCGACCGTCGTCTTGCCGACGCCACCCTTGCCGGTGACGATTACGAGTCGCTTGTCGAGGAGGTCGGGGATTGGCTGATTCCTAGCAATTTCGGGGGTCGGCAGGAAAAACCGGGTTCCATACGAATATCCGCGCAATGGGATTTCTAAGCCGCAAGAAGCCGAAGCCAGCTCCCGTCGAGATTCGCGAGGAGCCCGAGATCGTCGACGAGCTGCAGGAGATGGAAGAGGCTGTGCCTGAGCGTAATGGTGATTCGGTCAGGGACGATGCGCCTCGGCCCGCGGGTCCTGCCGCCGCAGGGGACCCACCGTCTCCTGCAACTGCGCAGGAGACGGTCCCCCCTACGACGTCACCCGCGGCAGATGCCGCTGAGCCTGAGCCGTCCGAGGTGGCGGTTGAGTTGGAGCCGTCCGAGGATGTGGAGGGTGGGGATGCGCGGATGAAGGCTGTCGATCTGATCGCGCCCACTCGACTCGACTTCCTGGCCGAGAAAGAGACCGCTGCGGGGGAGCCGGTGAAGACGGCTGAAGTGATCGCCTTCGCCAACCAGAAGGGCGGGGTCGCGAAGACGACCACGACCCTGAACCTGGCCGTTGCCTTCGCCGAGTCCGGCTATCGGGTGCTCTGCATCGACCTCGACCCGCAGGGGAACCTGACGATGAGCCAGGGGATCGACCCCGACAAGGTCGAGAAAAGCCTCTACGACGTGCTCGTCAACGACATGCCGATCTCCGAGATCATCGTCAAGCGGGAGATCGACATCGCCGTCGCCTCGATCGACCTGGCCGGCGCCGAGATCGCGATGAGCACCAAGATCGGCCGCGAGCGCTCGCTGGAGAAAGCGCTGAAAGAGGTCGAGGGCGACTACGACTTCGTCTGCATCGACACTCCGCCGAGCCTCGGCCTGCTGACGATCAACGCCCTTACCGCGGCGAACAAGGTGATCGTCCCGGTCCAGTGCGAGTACCTCTCGATGCGCGGCCTGGTCCAGCTCCAGAACACGCTGCGGATGATCCAGGAGAACCTCAATCCCGACGTGCGGATCGAGGGGATCCTGCCGACGATGCTCGACTCGCGGACGATCCACGCCAAGGAGGCGGTGGAGATCCTCGAGGAGAACTTCGGCGACCTCGTTTTCCAGTCCCGGATCAAGAAGGCGATCAAATTCGCCGAGGCGCCTGTAAAAGGGTCCTCCGTGCTCAAGTACGATTCAAACTCGAGCGCAGCGAACTACTACCGGGAGCTGGCGAAGGAGGTTCTGTCCCATGGCTCGGCGTAACAAGCGCGCAAGCATGCGCGAGGGGCCGCTGTCCGACCTGTTCCGGTCCACGAGCGAGGACGCGCCGGTCGATCCGCCGGAGGCGCCGAGGTACGGGCGCGACGATCCGGCGGAGGCCAAGAAAGTGCAGGACGAGGGCGCCGGGCCCGCGGGTCCTGCCGCCGCAGGGGACCCACCGTCTCCTGCAACGGCGCAGGAGACGGTCCCCCCTTCGACGCCACCCGCGGCAGATACCGCTGAGGACGCACCTCAGGCGGAGATTCCGCTTCAGCAGGATGAGGCACCAGCTCTGTATGACCAGGAAATCGAAGGTTCCACCGAGTCGGCGCCTGAGCGGTTGAAGAGGGTCTTCAGCGAGGAACCCGCTCCGCGGCGGGAGCAGTTCACGCCGGAAAACCCGCGTTACGGGCGCGAGGAGCCGGCTTACGAGCCGCCCGGAAGCGGCGAGCCGCACCAGCCGGTGATCAAAGTCGTCGGCGTCGGCGGGGCCGGCGTCAACGCGGTCAACCGCATGGTCGACGCCCGCATCCCCGGAGTCGAGTTCATGGCCGTCAACACCGACCTTCAGTCCCTGCAGCTCTGCGTCGCCGACGTCACCGTCCACATCGGCGACCAGCAGACTCGCGGCCTCGGCGCCGGCGCCGACCCGGAGGTCGGCCACCGCTCGGCCTTCGAGGAGCAGGACAAGATCAAGCGTCTGCTGAAGGGCTCCGACATGGTCTTCGTCGCCGCCGGTGCCGGCGGCGGCACCGGCTCTGGCGCCGCGCCGGTCGTCGCCCGCCTCGCCCGCGAGGTCGGCGCGCTCACCGTCGGCATCGTCACCAAGCCGTTCAGCTTCGAGGGCAGCCGCCGCGGCAACCAGGCCGACAAGGGGATCGAGGAACTGGCCTCCGAGGTCGACACCCTGATCGTCGTCCCCAACGACCGCCTGCTCGACGTGCTCGACCAGCAGACCTCGATGGTCGAGGCGTTCAAGGTCGCCGACGACGTCCTTCGCCAGGGCGTCCAGGGGATTTCCGACCTCGTCACCCTGCCCGCCGTGATCAACCTCGACTTCGCCGACGTGCGGACGATCATGTCCGACGCGGGCCGTGCGCTGCTCGGAATCGGGATGGCCTACGGCGACGAGCGCGCCGTCCTCGCCGCCGAAAAAGCGATCTCCTCGCCGCTGCTGGAGACCTCGATGGAGGGCGCCCGCGCGATCCTGCTTTCGATTACCGGCGGCTCCGACCTCTCGCTGGTCGAGGTTTCCGAGGCAGCCAAGGTGGTCGGTGAGGCCGCCCACCCGGACGCCAACATCATCTTCGGCGCCAACGTCGACGAGGAGCTCTCCGACCAGATCTGGGTCACCGTCGTCGCCACCCGTTTCGACGGTCGCCCGCAGGCCCCCCGCCGCTCCGCCGAGCCGACGATCCGCCGCACCAAAGACGAGCCGCGCCGCGGCCGCTCCGGCGACCGCGAGCTCGGCATCGACGTCCCCGAGTTCTTACCCGGGTAGCGGCCCCTCCCTTGGCTGCGGCGGCGGATGGGCGGCTGCAACCCGGCGCCTGGCTTCGTCCTCATCTGCCTGAATAGCCCTGCTATTCAGGCAGACTGCGTCCTTGCCATGCTTGGTTTTCGCTCGCCCAACCACCACCTCGCCTGCGGGAGTGACCGCTACCCGGGTCCCCTGGTGTGGAGAGTGCGATGAGGGGGGTCGTCGCAGCCGGGCACCCGCTGACCGCCGAGGCCGGCGCCGCGGTCCTGCGCGACGGCGGCAATGCGGTCGATGCCGCGGTCTGCGCGGTGCTCGCCTCCTTCGCCGTCGAGAGCCCGCTGACCGGTTTCGGCGCCGGCGGCCACATGATGGTCCACGAGGGCGGCGAGACGACGTTGATCGACTTCTTCGTTGCCGCCCCCGGTCAGGACGGGATCGATCGCGGCGCCGAGCTGGTCCCGGTGCCGGTCCGCTTCGATGCCGAGACGACGCAGACGTTCTACGTCGGGCCGGCTTCCTGCGGCGTCCCCGGGACCGCCGCCGGCCTCGCCCACGCGCTCGAGCGCTTCGGGACGCGGCCGCTTTCCGAGCTGGTGGGACCCGGGGTCCGGTTCGCCCGCGAGGGGGCCCCGGTCAACCGCGGCCAGGCCTACATCCTGGACATCCTCTCCCCGATCCACGACCTGATGCCGGGGACCCGGGAGCTCTACGCGCCGCAGGGCCGGCACCTGGGAGAGGGTGACGTCTTCCGCTTCCCGGAGCTGGCCGAGGCGCTGGAACGCTACGGCGCCGAGGGCGCGGCGCCCTTCTACCGCGGGGAGGTGGCAGCGACGATCGCCGACTTCGTGGTCGAGCACGGCGGCCTGGTCGGCCCCGGTGACCTCGCCTCCTACCGGGCGATCGAGCGCAAGCCGATCGACACCCCCTTTCGCGGCACCGAAGTACTGACCAACCCGCCGCCGTCCTCGGGTGGGATCCTGATCGCCTACACCCTCGGCCTGCTCGAGCGCTTCGGTCCCCATAGCGGCCCCGAGCAGCTGGTGGCGGCGATGGAAGGGGCGAACTCGCGCCGCGACCTCGCTTTTGCCGAGTCCCTCTACGAGGAGGGGATGGAGGCCGGCTTCCTCGACCCGATCGGGCTCGACCTCGCCGCCGCCGACCTGCTCGGCTCGACCACGCACATCTCGGTCCTCGACGGGGCCGGCAACTGTGCCAGCGTCACCTGCTCCAACGGCTCCGGCTCGGGGGTGCTCGTCCCCGGGACCGGGGTGATCCTCAACAACATGCTCGGCGAGGAGGACCTCAATCCGGCCGGTTTTCACCTGATCGCGCCCGGGCTGCGCGTCCCCTCGATGATGGCGCCGACCGTGGTCCTGCGCGACGGCGAGATCGTCCTCGCCCTCGGCAGCGCCGGCTCCAACCGGATCCGCTCGGCGATCCTGCAGACGGTGGTGCGGGCGGTCGAGCAGGGCTACCCGGTTGCAGGCCGCGGTCGAGGCGCCGCGGCTGCACTTCGAGCAGGGGACGATCCAGGCGGAGAAGGGGATCGACCCCGACGCCCTCGACCGGCTCGAGCAGGCAGGGCGGGCGGTGGCGCGCTGGCCCTCGCTCAACCTCTTCTTCGGCGGCGTACAGGCAGTCTCGCGCGACCCTGCCAGCGGCGAGCTCGGCGGCGGCGGCGACCCCCGTCGCGGCGGCGCCGTCGCATACGCTGAGTGACAGTGGCGGCGGGCGCTGAGATCGATTTCGAGGGGGAGGGGCTGCTGGACGACCTCGAGGGAGAGGCGCGCCAAGCACGCCTCGCTCTGCTCGAGCAGCTCGCCGCCGAGGGGGTCTCGCTGGAGGAGCTGAAAAGCGCCGTCGCCGCCGGCCGCCTTGCCCTACTGCCGGTCGAGCGCGCCCTGGCCGGGACGGGGCGCCGCTATACGGCCCGGGAGATCGCCGAGATCGTCGGCATCGACCTCGAGCAGTTGCGCCGCTTCAGCGCCGCCCTCGGCGTCCCCTACACCGATCCAGATGAGCCGCGCGGCACCGAGGCCGACCTCGAAGCGGCGCGGCGGATGAAGGCCTTCCTCGATGCCGGCCTTCCGGAGGAGGGGATGCTGCAGGTGGCGCGGACGATCGGGATGGGGGCCTCGCGGATCGCCGAGGCCAATCGCGAGCTGGTGATCCGCACCCTGACCCGTCCCGGCGACAGCGAGCGCGACGTCGCCCTTCGATTCGCCGCAGCGGCCGAGGCGATGATGCCGCTGGTCGGCCCAACCGTCTTCCACGCCCTGCAGGCCAACATGCTGGAGCAGATCCGCCGCGACGTGATCGGCCACGCCGACCTCGCTTCGGGCGCGATCGGCGGCACCGCCAACCTCACCGTCTGCTTCGCCGACCTGGTCGAGTTCACCCGCCTCGGCGAGGAGATCCCGGCCGAGGAGCTCGGCCTGGTCGCGGGCCGGCTCGAGGAGATGGCGATCGCTGTCGCCGAGCCGCCGGTGCGCCTGGTGAAGACGATCGGCGACGCGGTGATGTTCGTCTCCGCCGAAGCGGAGCCGATGCTGCGGGCGGCCCTGCAGCTGATCGCCGCCGCCGAGGCCGAAGGCGACCAGTTCCCCTGGTTGCGAGCCGGCCTCTCCTGCGGCTCCGTCCTGCCCCAGTCCGGTGACTACTACGGCCGCCCGGTGAACCTCGCCAGCCGCATCACCGGCGTCGCCCGCCCCGGCAGCGTCGTCGTCGACGCCGCGGTCAAAGAGGCGGCAGGTGACGGGTTCACCTACACCTACATCGGCGAGCGCCGGCTGAAGGGGATCGACTCGAAGGTAAAGCTGTTCCGCGCCAGACTCGCTGAGAAGGAGAAGCAGTAGCGAGCGAGCTCTGATAGCTCCTGATTCACCGAGTCCGCGAGAACGGTCCCTCGAGAGACGTTTTTGCGGACTCGGTGATGAGTCGGACTTCAAAGCCCGTCCCTCCCTACCGCAATGGCTAGAGCGGCTTGCGCGCCGAGACCAGGAGGTTGTAGAAGAGCTCGGCCGGCAGGTAGGGCTCGAGCACCCTGGTGTCGACCTTCTGCAGGGCGATGTAGCTGTTGAAGGCGAAGCGGCGCCAGCCGAAGGAGATCGATTCGGGCTCGGCGCTCGACTCGACCGTGCGCAGGCCCCAGCCCCAGGCGTTGGAGAGCAGCTCCTCGCCGCCGACGTGGCGCTGCTCGAAGCCGGCCTCGCGCAGCAGGCGCCGCAGGTCGGCGGGGGCGAAGGCGTGGACGTCGACCTCGCCCTCCAGCGAGTGCCCCTCGGACTGCTCGGCCTCGGGAGTGGTGCGCTCCGCGGCCCCGATCGCCCGCCGCCAGAGCGGCGCCACGGTGAGGCCGACGCGCTTCGGCAGGGCCGCGAGTTGGTCTCCGTAGCGGGAGGGCTCGCCGGCGAAGGCGATCATCCCGCCCGGCCGCAGGACGCGGCGGAATTCGGCGAAGGCCTTGTCGAGGTCGGGGATGTGATGGAGGACGGCATGGCCGAGGACGAGGTCGAAACTTTCGTCCTCGAAGGGCAGCGTCTCGGCCTCGGTCTCGACGGTCGTCACGTCCTCGAGCCCGAGCGCATCCGCCGTCGCCGCCAGCCGCTTCAGCATCCCGGGCGAGATGTCGGTGGCGGTGAGCCGCTCGATCACCCCGAGCTGGACCAGGTTGAGCGAGAAGTAGCCGGTGCCGGAGCCGATCTCCAGCGCGTCGCCGAAGGAGCGACCCTTGAGTCCTCCCAGCGCCTTGACCAGCTTCAGGCGGACCTGGCGCTGGCCGATCTCACCGAAGTCGATGCCCCACTTGGCGTCGTACTCCTCGGCGGCGGCGTCGTGGTAGCGGGTGTTGACGTCCTTGATGTGGTCATGGGTGGCGGTGGGGGAGGCTGGCATGGCGCGGAACTCTAATAGCGTCCGGCCTGTGGAGCGTCACTACCTGCAGCTGAACCAGCCACCTGGGGTGCCGCCGCTGCCGCTGACCGGCGAGCGGACGCTGCCCGACGTGCCGGAGGAGAACTACTGGTTCCGCCGCCACCTGGTCGTCTACGAGTGGATCGCCGAGCGGGTGCGGGGCAATGCGCGTGGTCGACATGGCCTGCGGCGAGGGCTACGGCTCCGACGTTCTCGCCGGCACCGCCGCGAGCGTCGTCGGCGTCGACGCCAACCCCGACGCCCACGAGCACGCGCGGCTTCGCTACCGGCGCCCGAACCTGCGCTTCGAGCGCGACCTGGTCGAGAGCTTCGCCGAGCCCTGCGACGCCGTCGTCTTCCTGCAGACGATCGAGCACGTCCAGGACCCTGGCGCGATCCTCGAGCACTTCAAGTCGATGCTCGCCCCGGGCGGGGTCGCCTTCGTCTCGACTCCGAACCTGCTGACGCTGGCGCCTCCGGGGGCGGAGAAGTCCGACAATCCCTGGCACGTGAAGGAGTACCGGGCCGAGGAGTTCCGGTCGCTCTGCGAGGCCCACTTCCCGCGGGTCGAGATGTTCGGTCTCTTCCACGCGCGCAAGCTGCGGGCGCACGAGCTGGCGATCAGGCTCGGCTGGGACAGCGTCCACAAGCGCCTGCGCCTGACCAAGCCCTTCTACGATCGCTTCACCCCCGCGATCTCCGCTTCGGACTTCCGCCTGCGACAGGGGAACCTCGACGCGCGCCCTCGACTTCCTCGCGGTCTGCCACTCGGATTGATGAGCCGCGAGGGGGCCGCCGGGGACCTGGCGATCGTCCTGCACAGCCACATGCCCTACGTCGAGGGCTTCGGCACCTATCCCTTCGGCGAGGAGTGGCTGTTCGACGCGGTGATCCGCTCCTACCTGCCGGTGCTGGAGGTGGCGCGCGACCTGACGATGACGGTGACGCCGGTTTTGGCCGACCAGTTGGAGGACGCGGCTGCCGCCGAACGACTTAGACGCTTCCTGCTCGAGTGGCGGATCGGCGCCGCCGAAGCCGACCTCGACCAGGTGCCGGAGGAGTGCCGCGCTGCCTGCGAGGGCGAGCGGCACCGCTACGGCCGCGCCCTCGAGCTGTTCGACGCGGCCGGCGGCGATCCGCTCGCGCCCTTCCGGCAAGCAGCGGCGGAGGGGCGGATCGCCCTCGCCACGTCGGCCGCGACCCACGCGGTGCTGCCGCTGGTGGCGACGCGACCGGGGCTGCGCCTGCAGCTCGACGCCGGGATCCGCTCCCACCGCCGCCGCTTCGGCTGGGACGGTGGCTTCTGGCTGCCCGAGTGCGCTTACGAGCCCGGACTCGAGTGGCGGCTGGCCGAGCACGGCGTGCGCTGGTTCTGCGTTGACCAGAGCTCCCACGCCGATCCTCTGGACGCGCTCGCCCCGGTCCAGACCGGGGCGGGGCCGGTAGCGCTGCCGATCGACTGGGAGGCGATCTCCTGGCTCTGGTCGCTCGAGGGCTACCCCTCCGATCCGGCCCATGCCCAGTTCGCGGGCAAATCGCTGCGGGGGATCCGGATCTGG
The DNA here is from genome assembly GCA_963812845.1 of uncultured Actinomycetes bacterium. Classification (GTDB taxonomy): domain Bacteria; phylum Actinomycetota; class Thermoleophilia; order Solirubrobacterales; family 70-9; genus VAYN01. The sequence continues at coordinate 1,003,704 of CAWEWQ010000001.1, forward strand.
AAGGTCGGCGGCGGCGCCTACGACCCGGCCGCGGCCGAGGCGGCGGCGCGTCGACAGGGTGAGGAGTTTCTCGCCGCCGTGGCCGCGCGCCTGGGCGATTACGCTGCGCGCCGCGCTCGCCGCGGACTCCTCGTCTTCGCGATCGACACCGAGCTTCTCGGGCACTGGTGGTCGGAGGGCCCGGTCTGGCTGCGGACGGTGCTCGACGGGGCCGAGGCGGCCGGGGTGCGGCTGGTGACCGTGCCCCAGGCGCTGGCCGAGCACGAGCCGCTCGAGCGCCCGCTGCGGGCTTCGACCTGGGGGGAGGACAAGGACCTGCACACGTGGGATTCGCCCGCCGTGGCCGACCTTGCCTGGGGGGCGCGGCGGGCGGAGCTGCGACTGCTGCGGGCGATCTCCGGCGGCCTGCGTGGCGACCGTCTGCGGCGCGCGAGCCGCGAGCTCCTCGCCCTGCAGTCGAGCGACTGGGCCTTCCTCGACCAGCGGGGCCAGGCCGGCGATTACGCCTACCAGCGGGCCACCGACCACTCACGGGCGATGTTGGAGGCCATAGACTGCGACCGCGCCACCGACCCGTGTATGCGATCTCTCGCCCCGGACCTCAGCATCGCTCCCCTGCTGGAGCCCTGACCAGCCACCGAACTTGATCCGCGTCCTGATCCTCTCCTGGGAGTACCCGCCACTCATCGAGGGCGGCCTCGCTCGTCACGTGCGCAAGCTCTCCGAGGCGCTCGTCGATCGCGAGGTCGAGGTCCACGTGCTCACCCGCGGGGGAGAGGAGTCGCCCGCTACCGAGCGCCGCGCCGGGGTGATCATCCACCGCATCCGCGAGCCCAAGCGCCCGACCGACCTCGGCGAGTTCGTCGCCTGGATCGAACGGATGAACTCCGACATGCTGGCCGCGGGGGTCGAGCTCGGCGACCGCTACAGCTTCGACCTGGTCCACGGTCACGACTGGCTCGTCGCCAACGCCTGCGACCACCTCGCCAAGCGCTTCGACGCGCCGCTGGTGACGACGATCCACGCGACCGAGTACGGGCGCCACCAAGGCTGGGTCGACAAGCACCCGCAGACCTACATCCACGGGGTCGAGCGCTGGATCACCAACCGCTCCGATCGCGTCATCGCCTGCTCCCATTACATGCGCGAACAGGTTGCCGACATCTTCGGCGTCGAGGAGCGGCGGATCAGCGTGATCCCGAACGGGATCGATCCCGACGACCTACCGGCACAGCCGGCAGAGGAGCTGGCGCGTCTGCGTTCCGAGTTCGCCACAGCGGACGAGAAGCTGGTCCTGCTGATCGGCCGCCTCGTCTACGAGAAGGGGTTCCAGTTGGCGCTCGAGGCGATGCCGCGGGTGATCGAAGAGGCGCCGGGGACGCGGTTCCTGGTCGCCGGATCCGGGACCCACGAGGCGGAACTGAAGCGCCAGGCGCAGGAGCTGGGCCTGATGGAGCACGGCACCTTTCTCGGCTGGATCGGCGACGACGTCCTCCACTCGCTCTACCGGATCGCGGACCTCACCGTGGTGCCCTCGATCTACGAGCCCTTCGGCCTCGTCGCGCTGGAGGCGATGGCCTCGGGCTGCCCCTGCATCGTCGCCGACACCGGCGGCCTGCGCGAGGTCGTCCCCCACGAGGAGGCCGGGTTGCGCTTCCGCGCCCACGACCCGGAAGCCCTGGCTGAGGTCGCGATCCGCGTTCTCTCCGACGACGAGCTCGGCCGCCGCCTGGTCGCCGAAGCCTACGAGCACCTGCGCCGCTTCGACTGGGGCGACGTCGCCGAGCAGACCGCGGCCGTCTACGTCGACCTGGCCGGCGCCAAGACCGCCTGAAGCTCAGCAGCTGTCTCTGCGGCGGCGGGCGAGGCTGCGGTCGGTGATGCTGAAGCTGCCCTCGGGGCTGTTGCCGGGGACCCAGTGGATGCCGTCGAGGAGCTCCAGCGGCGAGACCGAGAGGGCGCCGGCGAGCTTCATCAGCGTGTCGACGCGCGCGAGACGGGTGCCTTGCTCGAGCATCCCGATCTCGGTTCGGTGCAGCGAAGCGAGCGCTCCGAGCTCTTCCTGCGACATCGCCGCTCGGCGCCTGCAGCGGTAGAGGTTGCGGCCGAATTTGGTCGCGACCTCCTGCGATCGAATCCTTCCGTCGGGAGCCATGCAGGGAGCTTGTCGCTGGATACTCATTGTCAGCCAGACAATAGGCGTCAGCCCTGATCGACTTCTTGCATCGTCGTCCACGCCTGCGGGTCCGGTTCGACCGGCCGCTCCCAGTGCAGCTCCCGCGGCGCCTCGCGCATGCGGATGATCCGCGCCGGGATGCCGCCGACGACGGCGTTGGCCGGCACGTCCTTGGTGACGACCGAGTTGGTGCCGATGACCGAGTTGTCGCCGACGCTGACGCCGCGCAGGATGCAGGCCCCGTAGCCGATCCAGACGTTGTTGCCGACCTCGACGTCGCGCTTGTAGATGCCCTGCGAGCGGATCGGTCGCTCGACCTCGACGATCGCCGTGGTCGAAGTCGATGAACATCGCCCGGTCGGCGATCACGCACTCCTCGCCGATCCGCACCTGTTGGTAGGCGGAGATCGTGCACTCCTGGCCCATCACGGTCTTGGCGCCGATCTCGACGACGCCCTCGTGACAGCGGATCTTGGTCCCGTCGCCGATCCAGACGAAGCGGCCGAACCGGATCTCCCCGCGGGGCTCGATCTTCAGTTCCAGGTCCCTGCCGAGGAAAAAGGGTCCTTCGGAGTGCCAGCGCCGGCCGGCCGGGGTCAGCAGGCGGCGCCACAGGTAGCGCCAGAGGAGCCGCGCGTAGCGCGGGGTCAGCATCCGGTTGCGGGCCAGGAAGCGGAGCACGGCGCGGCAACTCTAGACCTCTTTAGACTGGCCCGGCCTTGACCGACGTCGCCAAAACCGCACCGCTCGCCGAGCGTCTGCTGGGCGGCGAAAAGCGGGCGCTGGCGCGGGCGATCACGCTGATCGAGTCAGACGACCCCGCCGGCTGGGATCTCGTGCGCGAGGTCTACCCTCGGACCGGAAAGGCGCGGATCATCGGCTTCACCGGACCGCCCGGGGTCGGCAAGAGCACCCTGATCGGCGCCCTCACCGGTGAGCTGCGCAAAGCCGAGCGCGAGGTCGCGGTGCTCTCGATCGACCCGTCGAGCCCGTTCACCCGCGGCGCCTTGCTCGGCGATCGGATCCGGCTTACCGACCACTTCCTCGATCCCGGCGTCTTCATCCGCTCGATGGCCTCGCGCGGCGCCCTCGGCGGTCTCAGCGAGGCTGCCCTGCAGGTGGCGTTGATCATGGATGCGGCCGGCAAAGACGACGTCCTCATCGAGACCGTCGGCGTCGGCCAGGCGGAGATCGACATCGTCGACCACGCCGACACGATCGTGCTGGCGTTGATGCCCGGGTCGGGCGACTCGATCCAGGCGCTGAAGGCGGGGGTGATGGAGATCCCCGATGTGATCGTCGTCAACAAGGCCGACCACCCGATGACCGACACGATGGTCCGCGAGGTGCGCGGCGTGCTTGCCCTCTCTCAGGACCCCGAAGGCTGGAAGGTGCCGATCCTGCGGACCGAGGCCGCCCGCGGCGAGGGGATCGAGGAGCTGGCGACGAAGATCAAGGAGCACCGCGAGTTCATCGAGGGGGCGGGGACGCTGGCCGAGCGCCGCGCCCGCAACCTCCGCAGCGAGGTCCTCGGGATCGCCGCCTCGCGGATGCGCCGCCGCCTCGAGCGGACCGTTTCCGAGGATCCGGCGACGGCGGAGCTGCTCGACCGTGTGGTGCGGCGGGAGCTCGACCCGGCGACGGCCGCGAGCGAGTTGCTGGAGAAGCACGCCGATGGCTGAGGCCCGCCAGGTGCCGGCCGCGGAGGCGATGGGGTGGATCGGCACCGAGCTCGCCGAGCTTGGCGGCTCGTCCGTCGGTCAGGTGCAAGGTTTCTACGTGGACGCCGACAGCGGCGAGCCGGCCTGGCTGATCGCCCGCCTCGGCCGCCGTCGCCGCGCCCGCGTCGTCGCGGTCCCGTTCTCCAACTGCGCCGGGGCGCCCTTCGGGGTCTGGGTGGCCCAGGACGGCGACGCGATCCGCAGCGCCCCCGTCGTCGACCCGTCCCGTCCCCTGCGGCGCGAGCACGAGTTGACGATCTGCGCCCACTTCGGGATCGGCGAGAAAGTGGGGCGAGCCCCCGCGGTGGCGTCTCGCAAAGACGGCAACCTGACTGCTACGCCCTTCGGCTCCTGAGTACCCCGTGACAGCTGCAGAGGTTCTCGCCGTTCCCGGGGAGAGCAACTAAAGTACCCAGCGGTGAAATTTTCCTGCGTATTTCTGGCCGGGGTCGCATTGCTTTGCCTGGCTGGGTGCAGCAGCGGCTCGGAAACCGGGGAGGCCGACGCGCAGCGCGAGGGCCTCACCCACTTCGCGCTCGATGCTGCTCCCGGGCCGGAAACCGCCGCGTTGGTGATGGCCAACCGACAGGGGTTCTTCAGGGAAGCGGGCATCAGCGTCACGCTCGGCCAGCCCTTCAGCCTGCCCAATGCCGTTTCCTATCTCGATGGGGGAGGCGTCGATCTGATCGTCGCTCCGGTGGCGCAGGCCATATTGGGTTCCTCCGTCGTTGCAATAAGGAGCGTTGTCCAGGCGCCGACCGAGGCGCTGATATGGCTCGACGGGTCCGGGATCGATGCCGTCGCCGACCTGAAGGGGAAGACGATTGCGATTCCCGGTTTCGGGTTTCAGGAAAAATTTCTCGGCATCGTCCTCTCGCGCGCGGGGCTCAAGCTCGCGGACGTAAAGGTCAGGTCCCTTCCATACACCTCGGTGGCGGCTCTTGCTACCGGCCGGGTCGACGCAATCTTCGGGGGCTCTTGGAACGTCGAGGGAACCGAACTGCGGGCTAGAGGTCTCAGGCCGGAGATCACCCGCCTACAGAACTTGGGCATACCTCCTTTCGAACAGGCCGTTCTCCTGGCTAATTCCTACCGCTTGCCGAGCAAGGAGAGCCTCGATCGCTTCATGGCGGCTTTGGATCGCGGGACCGCGGCGGCCATCGAGCATCCTGTCGCCACCGCTCGGGCAATCGCGGCGGAACGCTCGGAACCGGAGAAGAACGCGGTGAAGTGGCTGGCGGGACTGAAGGCAACCCTTCCATTGCTGTCGCGCAGCGGCAACATGAGCCTCGGGTGGGCAGAACGCCTCAATTCGTGGATGTACGACCACGGATTGTTCGAAATCAAGGTCCCGGCGAAGGAAGCCTTCACCGATCGGTACTTGGAAGCGAGCGACGAAAGCTAGTTACAGCTGCAGGCTCTTGACCTGCAGCAGCTCCTCGATCCCGTAGCGGCCGTTCTCGCGCCCGTGGCCGGACTGGCCGTAGCCGCCGAAGGGGGCGAGCGGGTTGAAGGCGCCGCCGTTGATCTCGATCTGGCCGGTGCGGATGCGGCGGGCGACGGCGATCGCGCGCTCGCCGTCCGCCGACCAGACGCCGCCGGCGAGCCCGTAGGGAGTCGAGTTGGCGATCCGGATCGCGTCGTCCTCGCCCTCGTAGGGCTGGATCGCCAGCACCGGGCCGAAGATCTCCTCCTGGCCGATCGTCATCTCGGCCTCGACCTCGGAGAAGACGGTGGGGCGGACGAAGTAGCCGCGCTCGAGGCCCTCGGGCGGCTCGGCGCCGCCGGTGATCAGCCGCGCGCCCTCCTCGACCCCTTTCTCGATGTAGCCGCGGACGCGCTCGCGCTGGACGTCGGAGACGAGCGGCCCGAGCCGGGTCGAGGAGTCGAACGGGTCGCCCGGGGTGAAGCTCTCGGCCGTCGCCTTCGCCAGCTCCTCGGCCTCGGCCAGGCGCTGGCGCGGGACCAGCATCCGGGTCAGGGCGCTGCAGGTCTGGCCGCTGTTGAGGAAGCACTTGGCGACCCCGTCGGGGACCGCCTTCTCGAGGTCGGCGTCGTCGAGGATCACGTTCGGCGACTTGCCGCCGAGCTCCATCGCCACCGGCTTCACCGTCTCCGAGGCGAGCTCGGAGACCCGGCGCCCGGCGCGGGTCGAGCCGGTGAAGGAGACCATGTCGACGCCGGGGTGGGCGGCGATCGCCTCGCCGACCACCGGGCCGAGCGCCGGTGACGAGGTTGAAGACGCCGGCGGGCAGGCCGGCGGCCTCGACCACCTCGGCGAGCAGGAAGGCGTTCAGCGGCGTCACCTCGCTCGGCTTCAAGACGACCGTGCAGCCGGCGGCGAGGGCGGGGGCGACCTTGGCGGCGATCTGGTTCAGCGGGTAGTTCCAGGGCGTGATCGCGCCGAGGACGCCGACCGGCTCGCGCAGCACCCGCGAGTTGCCGATCTCCTCCTCCCAGGCGACTTCCTGCATCAGCTTCGGCATCGAGGCGAACTGCGAGGTGGGGAGGCCGACCTGGATGATCGCGCTCAGCTTCAGCGGCATCCCCAGCTCCTGGGTGATCGTCGCGGCGATCTCCTCGGCGCGGCCGCTGCAGGCCCTCGGCGATCGCGGCGATGTAGCCGGCGCGCTCCTCGCGGGAGGTCTGCGACCAGCTCTCGAAGGCGTCGCGGGCGGCGGCGACGGCGCGGTCGGCGTCCTCCGGCGAGCAGCCGGGGATCGTCCCGATCACCTCCTCGGTGGTCGGGTTCACCACCTCGATCGGCTCGGCGCCCCCGGGCTCGACCCACTCGCCGCCGATGAAGATCCTGTCCTTGACCTGAAGCTCCAGCCGCCGTCGCCATTACGCCTCCTAGTCGCCCGCTTGTCATTTGAAAACTAGCTGATGTCCGGTCATCGTATTTATGCGATAATCGCTTATACGCTATGACCCTTGAACCCGGACGGTTGCTTCGCGAAGCTCGAATCCGACATGGACTCAGCCAGAAGCGCCTGGCTATTCGTGCCGGCACGACCCAATCGGCGATCTCGAGAATCGAGCAGGAAAGGGGGTCGCCAACGGTCCGCACGCTGGCGGAGCTGCTGCGGCTGATGGGCGAGGACCTGGTGTTCGCGGTCGAGCCGCGGGATGCCGGGATCGACCGCACGCTTGTCACCGAGAGGTTGCAGATGAACGAGGGAGAGCGCTTGGACTATGGCGCTGCTTTCGCCGATCAGGTGATCGAGATGAGTCCGTTGCCGAAGAGAAAGGGTTGGGATGCGCTGATGCAGACCCTGCCCCCTAAAGCTCCAGATCTGCGCGGCCTGCTGGGTCCGCTGATCAGCCACGGCGTCAGCTTCGTGGTGATCGGGGGGATGGCGGGAATCGCTCGGGGTTCGAGCTATCCAAGCTATCGACCTCGACGTCGCGTACGCACGAGACAAGGCGAACGTAAAGCGATTGGTCTCTGCGCTGGCGGAAATCGGCGTTCGCTTGCGCGGGGCGCCGGCAGACTTCCCCTTCCAGCTCGACGAGCGGACGATCGAAAACGGAGCCAACTTCACCTTCGTGACGCCCTTCGGCGACCTCGACGTGCTCGCCGATGTTGCGGGAATTCGCCGCTACGAGGAACTGGCGGCGGGCTCCGAGGAGAAGGATGATGTTCGGGCTCCCGGTGCGGGTGGCGTCGCTCGACCACCTGATCGCGATGAAGCGGGCAGCCAACCGACCAAAGGACCGGAACATGGTGGAGGAGTACATCGTCCTCGCCGACGAGATTCGGCAGCGGGAAGAGGAAGAGCCCTAGACCGCGGTGGTGAGCGCCTCCGACTCGGACTTTGCCCCCGGCCCGGGCACCTGCTTCGCGTCCCGCGCGGTCAGCAGCTTGCCGCAGCTTTCGCAGATGCCGCGCTCGCTGACGGTGCCGCCGCACTCCTTGTGGACGATCAGGCGGCGCGGGCCCTCGGGGCTGGGGGAGTAGCGGTCGCCCCAGTTGAGCAGGGCGATCAGCGCCGGCCAGAGGTCGAGGCCCTTCTGGGTCAGGAAGTACTCGTAGCGGGGCGGGCTTTCCTGGTAGGCGCGCCGCTCGAGGATCTCCTCGTCGACCAGCCGCTGCAGCCGCGCCGAGAGGACGTTGCGGGCGATCCCGAGGGACTCCTGCATCTCGCCGAAGCGGCGGTTGCCGTGCATCACCGAGCGGACGATCAGGAGCGACCAGCGCTCGCCGATCACCTCCAAGCGCCTTGGCAACCGAGCAGTCGAGAGCGGGGTAGTCGCGATGCAGCACGTGTGAAGCTTCGCACACTTGGTTGCATCACGCAACTGACTGCGGTAGGCTGCGGCCGTCCAGAGTTGCTTGATGCAACCAAGCTCGATTGGAGGCCCTCAGATGAGGCTGATTCCACGACACAGGCACCACCGGCGCCCCAAGGGCCCGCGGATCGCGATCAGCGAGGCGGAGATCAGCGCCGACCTGCACTACCCGGCGCAGCCGCCCGCGCCCCGCCGCAGCGCCGGACGTCCAGCAGGCTGGAGGTCAGGTGAGCGACAACGGCGTGGTTACGGCGCCGGAGGGGACGCGCGGCGGAGGTCGCGGAGGCCTTCGCCGCCACCGACCCGGAGCAGCTCCCGCACCCGCACCCTCGTCTGGCAGGACCCGGTCCCGACCGCGGCGGCCGGGGCGACGATGACCGGGATGGAGTACATGACCGCGGTCGTCACCGGCACGATGCCGCCGCCCGCCGATCGCGGTGACGATGCGGCTGCGGCCGGTCGAGCTGGAGGAGGGGAGGGTGATCTTCGAGGGCGAACCCGGCGAGGAGCACTACAACCCGATCGGCGTCGTCCACGGCGGCTACGCCGCGACCCTGCTCGACTCGCGCGCTCGGCTGCGCCGTCCACACGACGCTCCCGGCCGGAGTCGGCTACACCTCGCTCGGGCTGGAGGCGAAGTTCGTGCGGCCGATCACCCGCGACACCGGCCGCGTCCTCTGCGAGGCGACCGTCCTCTACCGCGGCCGCAAGCAGGCCACCGTCGGAGGCGAACCTGACCGCGGCCGACAGCGGCAAGCTGCTCGCCCACGGGATCGCCACCTGCATGATCCTCGGCGGTGAGGCCTGGAGGCGCGAGTGGCGCGCGAGCTCGACCAGAAGCCGCACGCCGAAGCCGTTGGCGTCGTTGCCGACGTACTCGCGGCCGATGTCCCAGGCGGTGCCGGCGATGTCGAGGTGCGCCCAGGGCGTCTCGCCGACGAACTCCTCGAGGAAGGAGGCGGCGGTGATCGTCCCCGCCTTGCGCTTCTTGCCGAGGTTGGAGAGGTCGGCGACCGTGCCCTTCATCAGCTCCTTGTACTCGGGGTGCAGCGGCAGCCGCCAGAGCAGCTCGCCGGTCGCCTCGCCGGCGCTGGTGACCGCGGCGGCGAGCTCGTCGTCGTTGGCGATCAGGCCGGCGTAGGTGGAGCCGAGAGCGATCTCGACTGCGCCGGTCAGGGTGGCGATGTCGACGACCCGCTCGGCGCCGAGCTCGACCGCGTAGGCGAGGGCGTCGGCGAGGATCAGCCGGCCCTCGGCGTCGGTGTTGTTGACCTCGACCGTCTTGCCGTTGTACTGGGTGATGACGTCGCCGGGCTTGATCGCCGTGCCGGAAGGCATGTTCTCGGTGGTCGGGACGAGGGCGATCAGGTCGATCGGCAGCCCCAGCTCGGCGATCGCGGCGATCGCCTCCAGCACCGCGGCGGCGCCGGACATGTCCATCTTCATCTCCTGCATGCCCGCCGCCGGGCTTGAGCGAGATGCCGCCGGTGTCGAAGGTGACTCCCTTGCCGACCAGGGCCAGGGTCGGGCCGTTGCCGCCGCCGCTGTAGCGGAGGACGACCAGCTTCGGCTCCTGCGGCCCGCCCTGGCTGACGGCGAGGATGCCGCCCATGCCCTTCGCCTCGAGCTCGGCGCGACCGAGGGTCTCGGTGGAGAGCGCCTCGGAGCCGGCGGCGATCTCCTCGGCGCGTTCGGCGAGGAAGGTCGGGGGTGGCGACGTTGGCGGGGGTCAGCTGCAGGTCGCGGGCCCGGTTCTGGGCCTCGGCGGCGATCCGCGCGGTCTCGGCGGCGCTCGGCCAGCTCGTCGGGCGCCAGCAGGGTCAGCGACTCCAGCCGCGGCGCATCGTCGCCGTCGCCGGACTTGAAGCGGTCGAAGCGGTAGGCGGCGAGGATCGTCCCGGTGACGAGCGCCTCGGCGGCCGCGGCCGGCGTCGTCGCTCTCGGGCAGCGCCCAGGCGAGCGAGCCGGCCTCCAGCCGCGCCGCCTCCTTGGCGGCGACGCGCGGCGGCGACCCGCAGCTTCTCGGCGTCGAGCTCGTCGCGCGCTCGCCAGCCCCACGACGAGCACCGGCGGGAAGCCGTCCGGGCGCAGCAGCGAGAGCTTCTTGAAGCTCGATTGAGCGTCCGTCGGCGCCGGCAGCGCCCGCGATCTCCGGCGGCAGCTCGGCGCCCTCGAACAGCCCGACCGCGAGCAGCTCGGCGCCGCAATCGGCCAGCTCCGCCTGCTTCACCTCGACCTTCATCGGCCGCGAGTTTACGTGGTGCTGCCCTGTCGGTATCGTCACCCGCTGGACCTGGCGGACAGGGGCCAGGCCAGCGAACTTCGGAAAGGAAAGGCAGTAGATGCCCAGCTCAGTGATTCTCGGAACCGCGCGCACCCCATTCGGAAAGATGGGCGGCGGTCTCTCCTCCCTCGACGCCACCGACCTCGGCGGCACCGTGATCGAGGCCGCACTCGACCGCTCCGGCGTCGCGCCCGAGCAGGTCGAGCAGGTCGTCTTCGGCCAGGTCCTGCAGGCCGGCCAGGGACAGATCCCCTCGCGCCAGGCCCAGATCAAGGGTGGGATCCCGAAGGAGGTCCCCTCGGAGACGATCAACAAGGTCTGCGCCTCGGGCATGCGCTCGCTCGGGCTCGCCGACCAGGCGATCCGCGCCGGCGACTCGAACGTCGCCGTCACCGGCGGCATGGAGTCGATGAGCCAGGCGCCCTACCTGCTGCCCGGCGCCCGCTTCGGCTTCCGGATGGGCGACGTCAAGGCGCTCGACGCGATGACCCACGACGGGCTCACCAACCCGTTCACCGAGAAGCAGATGATCAACGAGGCGAGCGAGGTCTCCAACGAGCTCGAGATCACCCGCGTCGACATGGACCGCTTCGCCGAGCGCTCGCACCGCCTCGCCAACGAGGCGACCGAAGCCGGCCGCCTCGCCGACGAGATCGTCGGCGTCACCGTCAAGTCCCGCAAGGGGGAGACGACGGTCGAGGCCGACGAGGCGATCCGCCCGGACACCACCCTGGAGACGCTGGCCGGACTGAAGGGCGATCGGCGGCCCCGACGCCACCCACACCGCGGGCAACGCCCCCGGTGTCAACGACGGCGCCGGCGCGATCGTCGTCGCCTCCGAGGAGTGGGCCGAGAAGGAAGGCAAGGCCCCGCTGGCGCGGATCCTCTCCTACGGCACCGTCGCCGACGACTTCCCCTACCTGGCGAAAACGCCGGCCAACGCCGCCAAGCAGGCGCTGGAGAAGATCGGCAAGAGCGCCGATGAGGTCGACCTCTGGGAGATCAACGAGGCCTTCGCCTCGGTCGCCCTCAACTCGGTGCGGATGCTCGGCGTCGACGAGGAGAAGGTCAACGTCAACGGCGGCGCGATCGCCCTCGGCCACCCGATCGGCGCCTCCGGCGCCCGCATCGTCGGCGCCCTCGTCCACGAGCTGCGCCGTCGCGGCGGCGGCCTCGGCGTCGCCGCGATCTGCTAGCGGTGGCGGCCAGGGCGACGCGATCGTCATCGAGGTCAACGGGGGCTGATCCCTTTGAGCGAGCAGCCCGCGAGCGAAGTGGCTGCCGCGGGCTGCCGCCTTCTTCGATCTCGACAAGACCCTGATGGCGGGGTCGAGCGGGATGCAGTTCGCCCGCATCGCCGCCAAGCAGGGGATCGTCGGCCGACGTCAGCTCGCCAGCTGGGGGTTCGAGCACCTGCGCTACCGCCTTCGCGGCACCACCGACGAGCGCACCGCCGAGGTGCTGAAGGTGGCGCGCGAGCTGATCCGCGGCCTGCCCGAGAAGACGATCGACCGGATGGGGCCGGAAGTGATGGCGGCGATCCTGCCGCGGGTCTTCCCGCAGATGCTGGAGGAGGTCTACGCCCACCAGGACGCCGGCCGGCCGACCTTCATCGTCAGCGCCGCCGGCAACGGCGTCGTCGAGCAGCTCGCCCACGTCCTCGGCATGGACGGCGGCATCGGCACCCGCTACGAGGTCGACGGCGAGGGCAACTTCACCGGCCGCCTCGACGGTCCCTTCGTCTACGGCGAGGGCAAGGTGACGGCGATGGAGGAATTCGCCGACCGCCACCAGATCGAGCTCGGCCGAGTCCTACGCCTATTCCGACTCGCTCTCCGACCTGCCGATGCTGCGCGCGGTCGGCAACCCCGTGGCCGTCAACCCCGATCCGCCGCTGGCGGCGATCGCCCGCGAGGAGGGCTGGCAGACGCTCCACTTCGAGCGCCTCGGCCGCCGCCTCGTCGCCATCGCGGTGACCCTGCTGGCGACCGTCGCCGGCTTCGGCGCGAGGCGGGTGGCGACCCGCCGCAAGCCACCTCCCCGCCGCCTCTACGCCCGCCGTTAGCTTCGCGGATCACTAGGCGTTCCGCCGGATGGAGCACCGCAACCGCACGCAAGATCCGCGTCGTCGTCGCCAAGCCCGGCCTCGACGGGCACGACCGCGGCGCCAAGATCATCGCCCGCGCCCTGCGCGACGCCGGCATGGAGGTGATCTACACCGGGCTGCACCAGACGCCCGAGCAGATCGCCGAGACGGTGATCCAGGAGGACGCCGACGCGGTCGGCCTCTCGATCCTCTCCGGCGCCCACATGACGCTGGTCCCGAAAGTGGTCGAGCTGCTCAAGGCCCAGGGGGTCGACGACGTCCTCGTCACCGTCGGCGGCACGATCCCGGCCGACGACATCCCCGAGCTGAAGGAGCTCGGGGTCGCCGAGGTCTTCACGCCCGGCGCCGGAACCGACGACATCGTCGAGTTCATCCAGGAGCGGGCGACCGCCCGCCACGCCGAAGGCTGAGCCGAAACGGCTGGTCACGCCGTCGCGTGACATTTCGACACGGATCGGTGCATAGGTCCGTCCGATCCGGGTATCATCCTGATTGACTCGTCAGTCAACCGCCGCAAGCGTTAAGATCGCGCCCCGCGAATGGCCCGGTGAAGCGCGATCCGCCGCCCGCGAAGACCTGAGAATCGATCCCCAAGGAGGCTTTGTTTTGAAGATCTGCGTCCTGGTCAAGGAGGTCCCGGACGCCGCTGTCCAGAAGCGCATCGACCCGAACACGATGCGGTTGGACCGCAGCGGCGAGAAAAATCTCAACCCCTTCGACACGCACGCCCTCGAGGCGGCGATGCAGATCAAGGAGGGTGGCGCGATCCCGGTCGAGGAGGTCGTGGCGGTGACGATGGGGCCGGTCTCGGCTGTCCGCGCCCTGCACAAGGCCGTCGCCCTCGGCGCCGACCGCTCGGTCCACCTCTCCGACGACGCGCTGGCCGGCTCCGACGTCTGCGCCACCGGCTACTCGCTGGCCAAGGTGCTCGAGTCGGAGAGCCCCGACCTGGTCCTGCTGGGCCAGCAGTCGGACGACGGCGAGTGCTACACGATCGGCGCCGTCGTCGCCGACCACCTGAAGATGCCCTCGCTGACCCAGGTGATCCAGATCGACGTCACCGACGGCAAGCTGCGCTGCGAGCGCCAGGCCGAGTACGGCTACGACACCGTCGAGATCGAACTGCCGGCCGTGATCAGCGTCGGCGACGCGATCAACGAGCCGCGCTACCCGAGCCTGAAAGCGATCATGGGCGCGAAAAAGAAACCGCTCGACTCGAAGGCGACCGGCGACGTCGGCATCGACGCCGGCCAGGTCGGCGAGGGCGGTTCGAAGACCAAGGTCCTCGCCCTGAACCCGCCGCCGGCGAAGGAAGCGGGCGAGATCATCGAGGACGAGGACACCAACGAGACGGTCGAAAAGATCGTCGCGTGGCTCGACGAGAGGAAGCTGATCTAGATGGCAGGCATCCTGGTTTACGCCCTCCACGACGACGAGGGCAACTTCAACAAGAACTCGCTCGGCGCGATCTCCGAGGCCGCCAAGCTGGCGGGCGAAGTCGGCGGCGAGGCCGCTGCGATCGTCGTCGGCGATATCGCCGACGACGCCTGCGCCTCGCTCGGCAACTACGGCGCCGCCAAGGTCTACCGGGCCAAGAGCGTGCCCGAGGGCCTGGCCCAGCCGATCGTCGACGCGATGGCCAAGGTCATCCAGGACGAGGGCTTCTCCTACGCCCTCTTCGGCGGCGGTCTGCTCGGCTTCGAGATCGGGGCCGGCCTCACCGCCCGCCTCGGCGCCGGCGTGACGATGGAGGTCACCGCGGTCAAGGTCGACGGCGGCAAGCTGGTCGTCGAGCGGCCGATCCTGCAGGACTCCGAGATCGCCGACGTCGGCTACGTCTCCGAGCCCGGCATCATCATCGGCCGCCTCAACGCCTTCGACGCCAAGGAGTCCGGCGGCACGGCTGAGGTCGTCGACGTCGACGTCGAGCTCTCCGAGTGGTCGACCAAGGCGAAGCTGGTCCAGCGCGGCGAGCAGCGCGGCGCCGACGTCAACATCGAGGACGCCGACATCCTCGTCGGCGGCGGCCGCGGTCTCGGCGCCAAAGAGGGCTTCGGCCTCTGCGAGGAACTCGCCGAGTCGATGGGCGGCGCCGTCGCCGCGACCCGCGCGGTCGTCGACGCCGGCTGGTACCCCTACGCGGCCCAGATCGGCCAGACCGGGAAGACGGTGGCGCCGAAGCTGTACCTCGCCGCCGGCGTCTCCGGGGCGATCCAGCACAAGGTCGGGATGCAGAATTCGGAGAACATCCTGGCGATCAACAAGGACCCGAACGCGCCGATCTTCGAGTTCTCGGACCTCGGCGTGGTCGGCGATCTGCACAAGATCGTCCCCAAGCTGACCGAGGCGATCAAAGCCAAGAAGGGCTGAAAGGAGCCTCCATGCCCGCCGTCGCACCAAGTGAGTTCCCGCCTCCGTTCGACTCCGACGACGTCATCGGTCCGCTGACCGACGCGCCCGAGGATCGAATCGAGGTAGGAGTCGCAATCGTCGGCGGCGGGCCCGCCGGGCTCGCCTGTGCCAACAAACTCATGCAGCTGCTCGAGGACGAGCCGGAGCTGACCGAGAAGCTGGGCGAAGTCCCGGTCGCGGTGATCGAGAAGGGCAAAGTCGCCGGCGCGCACCTGCTCTCCGGCGCCAACGTCGACCCCTCGGCGATGGAACGGCTCTTCCCCGACCTGCCGCCGGCCGAGTGGCCGCCGGTCTACCAGGAGGTGACGAAGGACGCGACGTACTTCCTCACCAAGAGCAAAGCCTTCCCGCTGAAGCCGCCGCCGCCCAACTTCCGCAAAGAGGGGACCTACACGATGTCGGTCTCCAAACTCGGCCGCTTCCTCGCCGAGAAAGCCGAAGAGGCGGGCGTCTACATCCTCACCGAGACCGCCGCGACCCAGCTGCTGGTCGAGGACCGGATCGTCAAGGGCGTCCGCTCCGGCGACCGCGGCCGCGGCAAGGAGGGCCAGGAGCTCGGCAACTTCGAGCCCGGCTCCGACGTCGTCGCCAAGGCGACTGTGCTCGCCGAGGGCACGATCGGCCACCTCACCTACGCGGCCTATGGACTACTTCGATATGCGCGAGGGCTCCGACCCGCAGGCCTGGGAGCTCGGGGTGAAGGAGATCTGGGAGGTCCCCAAGCCGCTCGACCGGGTGATCCACACGCTTGGCTGGCCGCTGCGCTGGAGCGCCGCGCTTCAAGGAGGCGGGCGGCAGCTTCATCTACCCGATGGGGGAGGACAAGGTCTGCTTCGGGCTCGTCGTCGGCCTCGACACGACCGACGCCACCTTCTCGGTCCACGACGCCCTGCAGCGAGTTCAAGACCCACCCCTTCATCAAGAAGATCATCGAGGGCGGCAAGCGGGTCGGCTGGGGCGCGAAGACGATCCCCTCGGGCGGCTACTGGGCGCTGCCGAAGCGCTTCTCGGTGCCGGGCATGCTGATGGCCGGCGACGCCGCCGGGATGGTCAACATCGCCGAACTCGCGGGCGTCCACTACGCGATGCACGCCGGGATGTACGCGGCGGAAGCGATCGTCGAGTCGCTGAAGAAGGACATCGACTCGGTCAACTTCGAAAGCTACGACGAGAAGATCCGCGGTTCGGTGATCGAGAAGGACCTCTACCAGCTCGCGCAACATGAAGCAGCCGCTGACCAAGGGGCTGATCTTCGGCGGCGCGATCGGCAGCGCGATGGTCGCGACCAAAGGCGCCTTCCCCGGCGGCCACTGGAAGATCGAGGACAACGCCGAGATCGCCGGTTCCGAGTCGGCAAGGCGGCGGACAGCTACCCGAAGGCCGACAACGAGCTGACCTTCAACAAGCTCGACTCCGTCTTCCTCTCCGGCAACGCCACCCGCGACGACGCTCCGAACCACGTCCGCATCCAGACCCACGTTCCCCGCGAGATCGCCCAGACCTGGGTCTCGATGTGCCCGGCCCAGGTCTACGAGATCCCCGAGGACCAACTGGAGAGCGGCGCCGCCGAGGTCGATGTCCACGTCACCGCCTCCAACTGCGTGCAGTGCGGCGCGATCACCGCCAAGGGCGGACGTTTGACGCTGCCCGAGGGCGGCGACGGCCCGCTGTACCAGGAGACCTGAGCTAAGCCGCTTCGGCTTCCTCGGTCCGCAGCAGCGCCGCGCCGTCGAAGATCTGTGCGGCGCGGGATGCGGTGGGGGAGAAGTCGAGGGTGCTGCGGCGACGGGGGGCCGCGATCACCGTCCACTCGTCGCAACCCGCGAACGCTTCGTCGAGGCGCTGGGCCATCGTGCTGCGGGGGCGATCCTGGTCGAAGATCTGCTTGGACATCGAGTCCGTCCTCCTGTAGGGGTTGGTGAAGTTTCCCCCGGCCCGTCGGACGAAAAATATGCAGTTTGCGATTGTTTGGGAACGTTTGTTCGTTCCCTCGCTCAGGACGAACCCGCAAACTCGGCGATCTCTTCGGCCAGGCGCGCCGGCTGGTCGAGGGCGACGAAGGTCTTGGCGTCCTCGATCCGCACCAGCTTGGCGTTGCCCGAGCTTCGTTCGCGAGTCGTTCCGCGTAGCTGATCGGGAAGTACTTGTCGCCGGGCGCCCAGGCCAGCAGGATCGGTAGCTGCGAGCCGCGCAGCTTTTCGGCCGCCTCCAGCGTGTAGCGCTTGTTCATCCCCGCGGTGACCTTGGCGGCGTCGCGCAGCACCTTCGAGTCGGTCTTCGCGGGCTCCATCCAGGAGGCGACCAGCTCGTCCGGGATCTTCGTCTTCGCGAAGGGGGCGAAGGCGCGACGGGCCAGCGCTTCGATCCGGAACGGCGCCGCGAGAACGAACATCCCGCCCGGCAGCTTCGCCAGCGGCGGCATCGCCTTGAACATTCCCGGCGGGAAGTTCTCGTGGGTGTCGCAGTTGGTCAGCACCAGGCGGCCGATCCGATCGGGGTGGGTGGTGACCAGAACCTGCGACATCGCCCCGCCGGAGTCGTTGCCGACGATCGTCACGTCCTCGAGCTCGAGCTTGGCGAGGAAGTCGGCGATCAGGCGGGCGATGCCCGGAGGGGAGAGGTCGGCGTCCGGGCTCATCGCCGCCCGGTGTGCGGCCAGTCGGCCAGTCCGGGGCGATGCAGCGGAAGCGGTCGGAGAGGTTGTCGACGACCCCGTCCCAGAGGCGCCCGTCGACGAGGTAGCCGTGGACGAAGACGATCGGCTTGCCCTCGCCCGCCTCGCGGTAGCGGATCGGTCCCTGGGGAAGCTGTATTTCCTTGCGCTGCGTCCGTCACGATGGGTCCCTTCTTTTAGCTGTTGTCCACATTACTAACATACAGACTGTATGAACGTTAATCCAGAGCGACGTACTCAGGCCGAGCGGACCCAGGCCACGCGTGAGGCGCTGATTGCCGCCGCGCGAAGGCTCTTCACCGACCGCGGCTACGAGCACGTCGGCACCGAGGAGATCGTCCGCACCGCCGGTGTCACCCGGGGCGCCCTTTACCACCAGTTCGGCGACAAGGCGAGCCTGCTGCAGGCGGTCTACGAACGGATCGAGGCGGAATCGACCGAGCGGGTCGCCCGGGTCGTCCTCGGCTCCGAGCTGCACAGCCCGCTGGAGGCGATGAAAGCCGGGGTGGAGGCGTTCCTCGACGAGTGCGCCGAGCCGGAGTTGCGCCAGGTCGCCCTCCACGACGCCCCGGCGGTGCTCGGCTGGAAGCGCTGGCGTGAGATCGGCGCCGCCAACGGCCTCGGGCTGATCGAAGCGAGCCTGGCGGCGGCGATCGAGGCGGGGGAGATCCGCGAGCTGCCGGTGAAGCCCCTGGCGCACCTGTTGATGGGGGCGCTCGACGAGGCGGCGATGCTGATCGCCCGCGACGACCGGCCCCAGAGCCGGGCCGAGGTGACCGAGGTCCTAGTGGCTCTGCTCGAGAGCTTCGCGGTCGAGCGGGCTTAGCGTCCCGGCCAGGCGCCGCGACTCCTTCTGCGCGTACATCCGCACGTCGGCCAGCTGCATCGCCTCGGCCGGCGAGTCGGACTCCTCCGGCACCGAGGCGACCCCCCAGGCGGCGCTGAGGTCGAAGCCCCTGCCGCGGGAGGTGAGCGCTTCGGCGGCGCGGACGGCGAGCGCGTCGCGCGCCTCGATGCCGCGGCCGACGATGCCGCCCTCGACGAGGACGAGGAACTCGTCGCCGCCGAGCCGGTAGCCGGTCGCCTCCGGCCCCACCGCCGCCCCCAGCCGTCTACCGAGCAGCCCCAGCATCTTGTCCCCGGCCGGGTGGCCGAAGGTGTCGTTGTAGCGCTTGAAGCCGTTGAGGTCGAGCAGGATCACGGTCAGCGGCGCGCTGGGTGCCCGTTCGCGCTGCCTCGAGGTCCATCTGCAGCCGCGCCTGGCTGCCGAGGCCGGTCAGCCGGTCGGTGCGGACCTGTTCCAGCAGCCGCGTGTTCTCGCGCAGGCTGAGCGCCAGCCGCCCGATCACCGCCAGCATCGTCACCGACCAGAGCAGCGTGGTCAGGGCGCTGGAGCTGTGCAGGTACTGGAGGATGCCGAGGACGATCATCGCCCCGCGACGATCCCCGGCACGATCATTTCCCGCCAGCCGTCGAAGCGGGCGTCGGGGTTGATCCGGTCGGCTTCCGGCTGCCAGGCCTCGGCGCCGAGCAGGACGGCCGAGATCAGGTAGATCGGTTCGATCCAGTCTCCGCCGGGGAGGGCGCCGTAGCCCTGCAGGGTGAAGGCGACGTCCGCCACCGCCATCACCGCCAGGCCGGCGAGGAGCAGGGTCCAGGTCCGGCCCGGCCGCCAGCGGGTGAGGGCGATGACGCCGACGATCAGCGAGATCAGCGAGCACGTCGCCGAACGGGTAGGCGAGGGTCGTGGCGACTTCGATCGTCGTGCCGTTCGGCGCGGTCGGCGACGAATTCGAACAGCAGGGCGGCGCCGAGAGCGGCGGTGCCGAGAGCGGCGATCGCCCCGTCCATCCAGAGCCGGCGGTCGAGTTCGCCGGTGCGGGCGCGGACCAGCAGATAGAGCCCGAGGATCGCGAGCGGATAGAAGGCGAGGTAGCCGAGATCGGCGGGGGACGGGTAGGGCGCGTTCGCGTTGCCTTCGATGTAGAGGGTCCACCAGATCTCGCCCGCTCCCCAGGCGAGGATCGAGGCCGAGATCGCGATCCAGGCGCCGCGTTCGGGGCCGCCCCGCAGAGCCCGCGTCAGGCAGGCCAGGCCGGCGCAGACGACGACGGCGTCATAGACGACGCTGTTGATCGCTACGTCGAGACCGGGGCCGCCGATACCGACCCAGTCGTAGAGGATGACCAAGGTTGCGCCGACGAAGAGAATGGCTCCTGCTGCTTTCCGCACAGTGACCTATCGGCATGACTTGCGCGGTTCTCTAGACTAGGCGGAGATGAAGGCAGCAATCCACCCCAATTACACGCTTGCCAACGTGCACTGCTCGTGCGGCAACCAGTTCTACACGCGCTCCACGAAAGAGGACTTGCATGTAGAGCTCTGCTCCGAGTGCCACCCCTTCTACACGGGCAAGCAGAAGCTGGTCGACACCGGCGGCCGAGTCGAGCGCTTCCAGCGCCGCGCCGCCAAGCACCGGGCCGGGAAGTAGCGCGTGAGCCCGCCCTCGGGCTCGGCACTGGCATCCCACGAAAACCCCTCCGTCAACGGAGGGGATCCTCTGCGCATGCCCGACGGGGCGCTGGTCGCCAAACGCGACGCGCCGGTCGGCGGCCAGGCGGTGCTCGAGGGCGTGATGATGCGCGGAATCTCGGTCTGGGCGGTCGCCGTTCGCACCCCCGAGGGGCAGATCGAGGTCGAGTCCGAGCCGCTCGTCCCCTGGGCGCAGCGGCACCGGATCTGGCGCCTGCCGGTGATCCGCGGCGTCGTCGCCCTCGGCGAGTCGCTGAAGATCGGCTTCAAGGCGCTGGCGATCTCCGCCAACGCGCAGATGGAGGAGGACGAGGAGGGCGAGAAAGAAGAGATCGGCGGCTGGGTCTGGGGCTTGACGATCGCGCTCTCGATGCTGCTGGCGATCGGCCTCTTCTTCGTCGTCCCGGTCGGGCTCACCAGCCTGATCAAGGACCAGCTCGGCTCCTCGCTGCTGTTCTGGCTGGTCGAGGGGGTCCTGCGGACCGCGATCTTCATCGGCTACATCGCTCGCGATCAGCAAAATGCCGGACCTGCGGCGCGTCTTCGAGTACCACGGCGCCGAGCACAAGACGATCTCCTGCTACGAGGCCGAAGACGAACTCGTGCCGGCGCGGGCGAAGCTCTACTCGCGCCTGCACCCGCGCTGCGGCACCAGCTTCCTGCTTGATCGTGATGGTCCTGGCGATCTTCGTCTTCGCGCCGATCGGGCTGCCGGCCTGGTACTGGCTGCTCGCCTCGCGCATCCTCGGCATCCCGCTGATCGCCGGCCTCTCCTACGAGGTGATCAAGTGGGCCGGGAAGAACCGGCGCAAACGCTGGGTGCGGGCGGTGATGTGGCCGGGGCTGATGCTGCAGAACCTGACCACCCGCGAGCCTGACGAAGAGCAGCTGGCGGTGGCGATCGCCTCTCTGAACGCGGTGCTTGCTCGGGAGACTCCTGAGGAGGCGGCTAAAAAGCCGCATATCGAGATTGTGGCTTAGGGGGGCGGGGGTGGGGTCCCCTCTCCGGACACATCTCGCTATGGCTCGATGTTGAGTGTCCTGAGAGGGGACCCCACCCCCGCCCTGAGCAGTCGCGCCGTAGCTATGTTGTGCCCATGATCGAGTCGCTGGTGCAGCAGATAGAGAGTCGCTTCGCTGACTTGGAGGCGCAGATGTCTGATCCGGAGGTGATCTCGGATCGGGCACGGTATGCCGAGGTCGGGCGCGAATACCGGGAGCTGCAGCCGGCGAGTGAGCTGGCGGGGCGGTGGCGGACGCTTCGCGACGACCTCGAGGGTGCTCGCGAGCTGCTTGCCGAGGGCGAGGACGAGGAGATGCGGCGGGTGGTCGACGAGGCGCCGGGGCAGTTGGAGGCGCTGGAAGAGGAGATCCGGCTGGCGATGGTCGAGCGCGACCCAAACGACGCCAAGAACGTGATCGTCGAGATCCGGGCCGGCACCGGCGGCGACGAGGCGGCGCTGTTCGCCGGCGACCTCTACAAGATGCTCACCCGCTACGCCGACGAGACGCGGCTTCTCGACCGAGGTGCTCTCGCAGTCGGGCTCGGACTCGGGCGGCTTCAAGGACGTCACCTTCGAGGTCAAGGGCGAGGGCGCCTACTCGGTCTTCAAGTTCGAGGGCGGGCACCCACCGCGTGCAGCGGGTGCCGGAGACCGAGTCGCAGGGACGGATCCACACCTCGACCGCGACGGTGGCGGTGCTGCCCGAGGCCGAGGAGGTCGAGGTCGAGGTCGACCAGAACGACCTGCAGATCGACGTCTACCGCTCCTCGGGCCCAGGCGGCCAGTCGGTCAACACCACCGACTCGGCGGTGCGGATCACCCACAAACCGACCGGGATCGTCGTCTCGATGCAGGACGAGAAGTCCCAGCTTCAGAACAAGGACCGGGCGATGCGGGTGCTGCGGGCGCGGCTGTACGAGCGCGAGCTGGCCGAGCAGCAGGCGAAGATCGCCTCCGAGCGCAAGGCCCAGGTCGGCAGCGGCGAGCGCTCGGAGAAGATCCGCACCTACAACTTCCCCCAGGGGCGGGTCACCGACCACCGGATCAAGCACACCTCCCACAACCTCGAGGGCGTGCTGGCCGGCGCAGCTCGGCGAGTTCACCGACGCTTTGTCGGCGGAGGAGAAGCGCCAGCGCCTCGAGGCCGCCGCCTCGGCCGCTTGAGCCCGGTGGCGACGATGACGGCCGCGACCGTTCGCGACGCGCTTGCCGCGGCCATCGACGCGCTGGCGGCGGCGGGAGTCGACGAGCCGCGGCTGGATGCCGAACTGCTGCTGGGTGAGGCGATGGGGTGCGGGCGGGCTGCGCTGGTCGCCGAGAGCGGGGCGGAGGTTCCGGCGCCGGCGGCGCGGCTGTTCGGGGAGATGGTGCGGCGGCGGCTGCGGCGCGAGCCGGTCGCCTACATCCTCGGCCGCAAAGGGTTCCGCCACATCGAGCTGACGGTCGACCGGCGGGTGCTGGTGCCGCGGCCGGAGACCGAGCTGCTGGTCGAGCTGGCGCTGGAGCTGGGGCCGGCGAGCGTGCTCGACGTCGGCACCGGCTCCGGCGCGATCGCACTGGCGGTCGCCGACGAGCTGCCGGGCTGCGCGGTGACCGCGACCGACACTTCGGCCGGCAGCGCTGGAAGTCGCCCGTGCCAACGCCGAGCGGCTCGGGCTGGCCGATCGGGTGCGTTTCGTCGAGGGCACCCTGCCGGATGACGAGGGCGGCAGCGCTTCGACCTCGTCCTCGCCAACCTCCCCTACGTCGCCGAGCGCGACTGGCCCGCCCTGCAGCCTGAGGTCACCCGGTGGGAGCCGCGCGAGGCGCTCCTCGCCGGCCCCGACGGCCTCGACGCCTACCGCGCCTTCATCCCGGGTGTGCTCGCGTCATTTGCGCCGCTATGCGGAACAAATGACGGGAGCGCTCGCCGTCGAGGTGGGGGAGGGGCAGGCCGAAGCGGTGGCGGCGCTGATGCGCGAGGCCGGTTTCGAGACGATCGAGACGCGGCGCGACCTGGCCGGGATCGAGCGAGTCGTCCTCGGGCAGGGAGGGGGAGCGACGTGACCGAGCTCGTACAGCTGCGCAGCGGCGAGGCCGAGGTGGCGCGCAAGGCGCTGGAGCGGACGGTCGCCCGCGGCGGCGTCGCCGTCTTCCCCTCCGACGGCCTCTACGGGCTCGCCTGCGACCCGCTCGACGCCGGGGCGATCGCCAGGATCCACCGGCTCAAGGGCCGCGACGACGGCAAGCCTTCGGCGGTCATGTACTTCTCGCCGCTGGCGATCCGTGAGCTGGTCTCCGAGCCTCGGCCCGCGGACCAAAGCTGCCGTCAGCGCCCTGATGCCCGGTCCGGTCACGCTGGTCTTCGCCAATCCGCAGCGACGCTACCCGCTCGCCTGCCGGCCAGGACCCCGAACGGCTCGGGCATCCGCCTGATAGGCGGTCCGCTGGCGGGGACGATGTGCCCGGTCTTCCAGACCTCGGCCAACCTCAGCGGCGAGCCGGCACCGGCTCGCTTCGAGGACGTTCCGACATCGATCCGCGACGGCGCCGACCTGGCGATCGACGGCGGCGAGCTGCCGGGCCTGCCGTCGACCGTGGTCGACCTCGCCGTCGATCGAGGAAGACGGCACCTGGAGGATCCTCCGCGACGGCGCCCTCTCGCCGGGCGACCTGGCGAGCAAGCTCGCCTCGGTCGGCCTCGGATAGGCTGAAAAATAGCTAGGTGTAGTTGCTAATACTCAAGTATCCTCTTAGGTTCTCCGCACCAGTCGGCTACCTGCGGAGGTATGGCAAGTGTCTCTCGATCTCGGCGGTCCAGCGATCGAAATCGCGATCGCTCTCGCATTCGTCTTCTTCCTTCTCAGCCTGGTCTCGTCTCACCTGACGGAGTGGATCGCCGGCATCCTCAACCTACGCGCGAAGAACCTGCGCAAGGGGCTCGCAGGCATGCTCGGAGACAGCGAGGTGATGAAGCAGATCCTGGCCCACCCTCTGGTCCGGACCGACCTGCAGCCCGATCGGAATCGAGATCCGTCCTACATCGCGCCGGAGAGCTTCGCCCTCGCCCTTCGCGACGTGCTCAAGATTTCCGCTCCGGACGCCCATCCGAAAGTCAAAGTGGACGGCAACGAGAGGCCCGTCGAGCAGAGCCTCGCCACCCAGCTCAAGGTGCTCCCGAGCGGAGACGCCATTCCCGAGGTGCCCGAGCTCGAAAAGTGGTTCGACGAGTCGATGAAGCGGGTCGGCGGCTGGTACAAGCGGAAATCGCAGCTGGTGACGATCGCCGTCGCCGTGGCGCTCGTCCTCGTGCTCAACGTCAGCACGCTGCGGATCGCCGATCAGCTCTCGGCGGAACCGAAGGTGCTCGCCAACGTCGTCGCCCAGGCGGAAGCGCGGGCCGGGGAAGAAGAAGCGACGGCCAAAGAGGGTGAATCGCAGGGAGCGGCCGACCTCAAGCAGGCCGGTAAGGACGCCGAAGCGACGGTCGACGATCTCGCCGCCCTCAGCCTGCCGATCTTCTGGACCGAAGAGAAGAACCGCCCGAGCTCGACCGAAGAGTGGCTGCTGGCGCTCGCCGGCTGGCTGATCACGATCGCCGCCGTCTCGCTCGGGGCTCCGTTCTGGTTCGACGCCCTCGGCAAGATCTCGAACCTGAGGATGGCGGGCAAGAAGCCGGAGGAAAAACCGGCGACGAAGACCTAGGCTCAGCAGCCGGGCTCGCCGCGGTAGGGCAGGCGGACCAGGCGCTGGGAGGTGTTGTCGTTCTCGTTCGACTCGAAGAGGTGTTCCTGCGGGTCGACGATCATCCGGTAGGCGAAGCAGCCGCGCAGGCCGGCGACGTCGATCCACTGCTGGTGGTAGGCGGCGGGGTAGATGTCCGACCAGCCGACCGAGGTGCCGAGCCTGACCCGGTCCTGGAAGGGGTTCTGGTTGCAGCCCGGGTAGACCCAGTGGCTTGGCGAGCGGCGGCCGGGGCGGGTGTGGGTGAGGTCGCGCAGGCAGTAGTTGAGCTTGGGGCTGGTGCGGACGACGTCGCCGACGGCGCCGTCGGGGCACGACCCGGCGCAGCTCGAAGTTGGCCAGCTGGTGGACCTTCCAGTAGGAGCCGCCGAAGTAGGTCCCGACGTAGGTGAAGTGCAGCTTCGCCCGCTCGGCAGGGTGATGTGGCCGCCGCCCTTCTTGTAGATCCGCTGGTTGATCTTCATCGAGCGCGGGCCGTCGCGACGGCCGTGCAGCTCCATCGGTCCCGTGCCGCGGCTGCGCACGTCGCTGGTCGCCCGCAGCAGCACGTGGCCGCCGACCTTCTGGGCGTAGATTTCGCTCGGCGGCGCGATCCGCAGGTTGGGGCAGAGGAGGAACCGCGCTTCGGCGCCTTCGCACGGGTTCTCGACCGCGGCGGAGGCGGCGGCGGGTAGTGCCGAGGCCAGAAGCAGGGCCAGCGCGAGCGAGCAGAAATGCGGGCTCTCACCGGCCCCAGACTATCCCGATGCCCGTTGCTATGGTCGGCCGACGATGGCCGAGCTGCCAGACAACTTCCAGAGCGCGCCGCTCGCCGAGGTCGATCCCGAGATCGCCGGCGTCCTCGACGCCGAGCTGCGGCGCCAGCAGCGGACGCTGGAGATGATCGCCTCGGAGAACTTCGTCCCCCAGGCGGTGCTGGAAGCGGTCGGCTCGGTGCTGACCAACAAGTACGCCGAGGGCTACCCCGGCCGCCGCTACTACGGCGGCTGCGAGGAGGTCGACGTCGCCGAGGAACTGGCGATCGAGCGGGCCAAGAGCCTGTTCGGCGCCGAGCACGCCAACGTCCAGGCCCACTGCCGGCGCCCAGGCCAACAACGCCGTCTACATGGCGCTGCTCGAACCGGGCGACACCTTCCTCGGCCTCGCTCTCGACCACGGCGGCCACCTCAGCCACGGGATGAAGATCAACGTCAGCGGCACGCTCTACAACCCGGTGCCCTACCACGTGGGCCGCGAGGACTTCCTCGTCGACATGGACGAGGTCGAGCGCCTGGCGCAGGAGCACAGGCCGGCGCTGATCGTCACCGGCTGGTCGGCCTACCCGCGCCAGCTCGACTTCGCCGCCTTCCGCGAGATCGCCGACTCGGTCGGGGCGAAGCTGATGGTCGACATGGCCCACTTCGCCGGCCTCGTCGCCGCCGGCGAGCACCCGAACCCGGTCGAGCACGCAGACGTCGTCACGACGACGATCCACAAGACCCTCTGCGGCCCGCGCAGCGGCATGATCCTCTGCCGCGAGGAGCACGCGAAAGCGATCGACAAGGCGGTCTTCCCCGGCCAGCAGGGCGGCCCGCTGATGCACACCGTCGCCGCCAAGGCGGTCGCCTTCCAGATCGCCGCCAGCGAGGAGTTCCGCCAGCGCCAGCGGCAGACGATCGCCAACGCCAAGGCGCTTGGCAGCCGGCCTGGAAGCCGGCGGCGTCCCGGTGCTCACCGGCGGCACCGACGTCCACCTCGTCCTCGTCGACCTCACCCCGACCGGCCTCGACGGCCAGACCGGGGAGGACCGTCTCGATGCGGTCGGGATCACGGTCAACCGCAACGCGATCCCCTTCGACCCGCGGCCGCCGATGAACCCCTCCGGCCTGCGGATCGGCACTCCGGCGCTGACCACGCGCGGCATGGGCGAGGAGGAGATGACCGAGATCGCCGAGGTGATCGTCACCGCCCTCGGTCCCGACTTCGAGTCCTCGAAGGAGGACCTCGCGAGCCCGCACCGGCGCCCTGATGGACCGCTTCCCGCTCTACGCCGATCTCGCCGCGCGGTCTAAGCCCTTGAAGGTCTGGGTGGACATGAGCGCCCCGGCGCATGTGCTCGTGCTGCGGCCGATCATCGAGCCGCTGCGGGCGGAAGGGCACGAGGTCGAGATCACCTCGCGCGACTACGCCCAGACCCAGCAGCTGCTCGACGCTGCACGGGCTGGAGCACACGCCGATCGGCCGCCACGGCGGCGCCTCGCGGCTGCGCAAGGCCGCCAGCCTCGCCTCCCGCAGCAGCCGGGATGCTGCGGTTCGGCCGCGGCCGCGGCTTCGACCTCGCCCTCGCCCACGGCTCCAACGACCTCGCGATCGCCGCCAAGACGCTCGGCGTCCCCGAGGCCAACATGCACGACTACGAGTACGCGGTCACCCAGCACCGGATCGGCTGCCGGCTGGCGCGGCGGGTGATGTTCCCGGACACGGTGCCGCTGGACCGCCTGCGCCGCTTCGGCGTCACCGAGGAGAAGTACTTCCCCTATCCCGGCCTGAAGGAGGAGTACTACCTCTACGACTTCGAGCCCGACCCCGAGGCGCTGGTCCGGCTCGGGGTCGAGACCGAGCGGGTCGTCGTCATCGTCCGCCCGCCGCCCGACGTCTCGCTCTACCACCGCAAGTCGAACCCGCTCTTCCCCAAGGTCCTCGACCGGCTCGGCCGCGACGAGGGGGTCCACGCGGTGGTCCTGCCGCGCACCGAGGCCCAGCGCGAGTTCATCACCGGCCTGCGAGCTGCCCTCGGTGATCGTCCCGCCGGGCGCCGTCGAGGCCCAGAGCCTGGTCGCCCTCGCCGACCTCGTCCTCTCCGCCGGCGGCACGATGAACCGCGAGGCCGCCGCACTCGGGACCCCCGTCTACACCACCTACGGCGGCCGCCTCGGCGGCGTCGACGAAGCGCTGATCCGCTCCGGCCGGCTGCGGCCGCTGACCGACCCGCGGGCGCTGGAGCTGGAGAAGCGGACCGCCGAGGCGACGCCGACACGCCGCGATCCCGTCCTTTCTGGTCGAGACCATCCTCGGTACCGTCGGAGCCCAACCATTGCGCGAAGAGCCTCATCCCGTAACGCCCTCCTGAGCGAGCTTCCCGAGGCCGAGCCCGGCCTCGAAGAACTCGTCGCGCCCGCGGCGGAGGGCGACCCGCGGCCGATCGACCCGGTCCTGCGGGCGCTCGACATCCTCATCTCGGCCTCGATCCTGCTCGTCCTCTCGCCGCTTCTGGGGCTGATCGCGCTGGTGATCCTGCTCGACTCCGGCCGCCCGCTCCTCTACCGCGGCGCCCGCGTCGGCAAGGCCGGCCATCTCTTCTGGATGTACAAGTTCCGCACCCTGAAGCCGGACGCCGAAACCCGGCTCGGCCCCTATCTACGGCGAGGAGCTGACCCGCCGCACCGAGGAGGAGCGGACCCGGATCGGCGGCGTCCTGCGCAAAACCCACCTCGACGAGGTGCCGCAGCTCTGGAACGTGCTGCGCGGCGACATGTCGATCGTCGGCCCGCGCCCGATCCGCCCCACCTTCTACGCCGAGCTCTGCCGCGAGATCCCCCAGTACTGGCAGCGTCTCGTCGTCCGCCCCGGGGTCACCGGCTTCGCCCAGACCAGGATCACCCGCGAGGAGACCTGGGCCGACAAGCTCGCCCACGACATGGAGTACATCGCCGACCGCTCGGTCCCGCTCTACTTCCAGGTCCTGCTGGCGACGGTCGCCAAGGTGCTGGGGCGGGGGCAGCCGACTACTTGAGGATCAGGCGCGAGAATCAGAGCGGAGCAAATCCGAATAGCTCACGGGCATGAGATCGGTTTCCCGGATCCCGAAGGACCGTCGCAGATCATTCAGCAGCTCCGCGAAGACACTCGGATCACCACCATCGGCGGCGATTCCCTCGAACTCGATGAGGTCACCTAAGCCC
The DNA here is from genome assembly GCA_963812845.1 of uncultured Actinomycetes bacterium. Taxonomy (GTDB): domain Bacteria; phylum Actinomycetota; class Thermoleophilia; order Solirubrobacterales; family 70-9; genus VAYN01. Next base: position 1,032,571 of record CAWEWQ010000001.1, read on the forward strand.
TCGACCCGGTCGAGGTGAATTCTCACGCCTTCGAAAATGAAGAGCTGGCGAGTTTTGCTCACCACGATCGAGACGCCCAAGACGGCGGCCAATGCGTCCAGCATCTCGGCAGGTTCGGGGACCTCGATGAGCCGATAGCGACTCTCCTTGCAACCGAAGAGATCTGGCCGCTCGTAGGCGATCAAGCAGCTGGCCGCACCGGATTCCTCACGAAGCTTCAACCTCCCCCGGGGAGACTCTCAGCGCTGCGGGGCGCTTTAGCGTCCTCCTGGTCAACTAAAGCGCCTAGTCCCCTGCGAGACTGCCGCGCCATGTGCGGTATCTGCGGCGTCGTCGCCGCTGAGCGAGAGCGTGGCCCGGACCTGCGAGGCGGTGGCGCGGATGAGCGGGCGGCTCGTGCACCGGGGGCCCGACGACGAGGGGCTCTTCCGCGAGGGGCCGGTGGCGCTGGCGGCGCGGCGGCTCTCGATCATCGACCTCGACCACGGCCACCAGCCGATCGCCAACGAGGACGGCACGTGCGGTGGTCGTCCAGAACGGCGAGATCTACAACTACCGCGAGCTGAAGCGGGAGCTCGAGGGGCAGGGCCACCGCTTCGCCACCGACTGCGACACCGAGGTCCTTGTCCACGGCTACGAGGAGTGGGGCGAGGCGTTCGTCGAGCGGCTGCGGGGGATGTTCGCGATCGCCCTCTGGGACAAGCGCCGCCGGCGGCTGCTGCTGGCCCGCGACCGCTTCGGGATCAAGCCGCTGTATTACCGCCACGACGGACGGCGGCCTCTCCTTCGCCTCGGAGCTGAAGGCGATGCTCGAGCAGCCGGGCTTCTCGCGCGAGATCGACCCCAGGGCGGTCTCCGCCTACCTCGCCTTCAACTCGATCCCGGCGCCGCTGACGATCTTCGCCGAGGCCCGCAAGCTGCCCCCCGGCCACCTGCTGACCTGGGAGGGGGGAGAGGTCGAGCTGCGCCGCTACGCGCGGGCCGGCGCCGTCCCCGGCGGCGAGCCACGCCGCGGCTCCGAGGCCGAGCTTGCCGCCGAGCTGCGCGAGGTCCTCGACGACAGCGTCCGCGCCCACCTCGTCGCCGACGTCCCGGTCGGCGTCCTGCTCTCCGGCGGCGTCGACTCCGGCGGCCTCGCTGCCCTCGCCGGCGCCCACCTCGGCGAGCCCCTGCGGACCTTCTCGATCGGCTTCGAGGAGGAGGGCTTCGACGAGCTCTCCCGCGCCCGCCTGGTCGCCGAGCGCTACGGCACCGACCACCACGAGCTGGTCGTCCGCCCCGACGCGGTCGAGCTGCTGCCGAAGCTGGTCGAGGCCTTCGACGAGCCCTTCGGCGACTCCTCGGCGCTGCCCACCTACCTCGTCTCCCAGCTCGCCGCCGGCGCACGTCAAGACGGCGATCTCGGGCGAGGGCGGCGACGAGCTCTTCGGCGGCTATTACACCTACGTCGCCGACCTCCTCGCCCGCCGGGTGGGCCGCCTGGCGCCGCTCGCCCGGCCGCTGGCCGAGGCGCTGCCGAGCCGCCACGACCGCGTCGGCTTCGACTACAAAGCCAAGCGCTTCGCCCGCGCCGCGGCACTGCCGCCGCTGGAGCGCCACCACGGCTGGAAGGAGATCTTCTCGGCCCAGACGCGGACCGGGCTGGCGGGCGAGGCGCCCTCCGGCTGGGACCCACTCGACCTCTACCGCGAGCGCTACGCCGAGACCGACGGCGCCGACGCCGCTGGCGCGGATGCAGGACGTCGACCTCGGCATCTACATGGTCGACGACCTGCTGGTCAAGACCGACCGGCTCAGCATGGCCCACTCGCTGGAGCTGCGGGTGCCCTTCCTCGACCAGAAGGTCGCCGAGTTCGCCTTCTCGCTGCCGCGACGGATGAAGGTCCGCGGCTTCCAGAAGAAGCGGCTGCTGCGCCGGGCGCTGGCGCCGCTGCTGCCGAAGGAGATCGTCCACGGTCGCAAGCAGGGCTTCTCGATCCCGCTCGCCGCCTGGCTGCGCGGGCCGCTGGAGCCGTTCGCCCGCGAGGTGCTGGCGCCGGGGGCGCTCGAGCGCCAGGGCCTGCTCGACCCGGCCGCGGTGACCCCGATGCTCGACCGCCACTGCTCCGGCCGCGAGGACCTCAGCCGCCAGATCTGGGGCCTGATGGCGCTTACCCTCTGGTTCGACCGCTATGCCCACTGACCCGACGCCCTCCTCGCCTTCCTCGTCGCCGGCGTCCTCGCCCTGCTGCTGGTGCCGCTGACGAAGTGGCTGGCGGTGCGGGTCGGGGCGATCGACTACCCGAGCGAGCGCTCGCTGCACCTCGTGCCGACGCGCGAAGCTCGGCGGCCTCGGGATCCTCGGCGGCGCCGTCGTCGCCGGCCTGCTCTTCCTGCCCGAGCGACACCGAAAGCCACGCGATCCTGATCGGCGCGGTGGCGATCGCCTGGATCGGCGTCCTCGACGACGTCTTCGACCTGCCGGCGGCGCCGAAGCTGCTCGGCCAGATCGTCGTCGGTCGTCATCCCCGTCTCCGCCGGCGTCACCGTCGACAACTTCACCTTCCCCTTCTTCGGCCGCCTCACGCCGGGAACCGTCGACCTGCTGACCCTGCCCGGCGGAGGGGTCATCCACCTCGGCGACGTCGGCACCGTGATCGCGATCGTCGCCGTGATCAACGTGATCAACCTGATCGACGGCGTCGACGGTCTCGCCGCCGGCGTCGCGGTGATCTCCGGCGTCACCCTGGCGACGATCGCCCTCTCGCTCGACCGCACCGCCGCCGGCGTCCTCGCCGCGCTTACCGCCGGCGCCGCGCTCGGCTTCCTGCGCTGGGGCTTCCCGCCGGCCAGCACCTTCATGGGCGACACCGGCTCCAACCTGCTCGGCTACCTGCTGGGGGCGGTGGCGGTGCAGGGGGCGCTGAAGACGAACGCGGTGATCGCCCTCTTCCTGCCGCTGATCATCCTCGCGGTGCCGATCCTCGACACCGGCTTCGTCGTCGCCAAGCGGCTCAAATACGGCCGGCCGATCTACAAAGCCGACCGCTGGCACTTCCACCACCGGATGGCCGACATCGGCTTCTCGCAGCGGCGCACGCTGCTCTACCTCTATGGCTGGACCGCCGTCATGGCGCTGCTTGCCCTGGCCCTGCGCTTCGTCCCCTACAGCGACGACCACGGCAACTTCGACCCGCTCTGGACCGCGGTGATCGCCCTCTTCGGCATCCTCGCCCTCGCCGCCAGCGTCTACCTGGTCGAGGTCCTGGAGATCCTCAAGCTGCGCCAGACCCGCCTGCGCCAGCTGGTCACCCTCCGCCGCCAGGTGGGCGCCCCCGAGCCCGAGCCCGACGAGGTCGAGCGCGCGGTCGAGGAGGAGCTGGAGACCGGCACCTTCCCCGCCGTCGACCCGGAGACGGGCGAGTTCGAGGCGATCGAATAGCGGCCGGCGGTGGGACACCGCGCTGCGACAGCAACCTGCCCTTGTAGCCACATCGTCAGTCGCTACGTATTGACGAGTGCGTTGGGTGGCCTGCCCCAGACACTCAACATCGAGCCATTGGCGAGATGTGTCTGGGGTGGGCCACCCAACGCACTCTCTCCAAAAGCTGTTTTGAAGGTAGTGGCAACCCTCACGAAGTGGCTTCACAAAGCCATTCCCGGCCCCTTTTGGATATAGTCGCCCCTGCGCCCTCTCTGCCTCGAGCTGGGCGTATTTCCTCTTTTTCTGACTTTATGTCTCCTCCCAAGTACGTCGATCTACTCGCGCTGCTCATCGCGCTCGCCGTTTTCCTGATCGGCGATCTGCCCCTGCTCGGCTACGCCGTGGCGGCCGCCGTCTGGCTCCTGCAGCGCGGAATTCAGATGCTCGCCCAGCGGCGGATGAAGCAGGAGCTTGGCCGCCGGCAACCGGCAGAAGGCGATGGGGATCGTCGCCGGCAGCACCCTCGGCCGCGTCTGGCTGATGGCCACCGCGTCCTTCTCGTCGGCATCGCCGAACGGGAGTCGGGCCTCGCCTCCGCGATCCTGCTGCTCGCCCTGTTCACGATCTCCTTCGCCGCCCAGGGCCTCGCGCATCTCTTCGAGCAGCCCGAAGGGCAGGGGGCCTAGGCATGGAGTCGGCGACGGTTCAGGCGCGGCGGCGCGCGCAGGGCGAGCGACCCCGAAGACGGGCGGTCTCAGCACCAAAGCGAAGGTCCTGATCGGCTTCGGCGCCTACTTTGCCGTCTCGATCCTGCTGCTGCTGATCTTCGGCAACGACGGCAAGAACGAAGCCTTCAAGCCGCAGAACGAGTTCAAACTCGAACCGTGGGTCACGATCGAACTCGCGGGCATCGACTTCAGCATCAACAAGGCGGTCCTCTACCTGGTCCTCGCCAGCGCCCTGACGATCTTGACGATGACCTGGATCGCGCGGCGGATGGTGCAGAAGCCGAACCGGGTCCAGACCGCGGTCGAGGTCGCCTACGACCTGACCAAGAACACGATCACCGGCGGCAGCCTCCACGGCGAGTTGGCGCGCAAGTGGTTCCCCTTCATCGGCGCCCTCTTCTTCTGGATCTGGTTCTCGAACATGCTCGGCTTCCTGCCGCTGCCGACCAACACCGAGCACACCGTTCTCGGTCGGCGGCCTCGAGATCCCCTCCTTCGCGATCTACGCCGCCACCGCCAACATCGCGATCCCGCTCGTCCTCACCCTCGTCGTCTGGCTCAGCTACCACGTCGAGGGGATCCGGGCCAAGGGCGTCGCTGCCCTACTTCAAGAGCTGGCTGCCCCCGGGTCTGGAGGACATGCACCCGGTCGGCAAGGCCGCGATCTTCGTGATCGAGGTGATCTCCCACTTCGTGCGGCTGATCTCGCCTCTCCGTTCGTCTCTTCGCCAACATCCTCGCCGGCCACCTGCTGCTGCTCTTCATGGGCGGCGGGCTGGCGGTGCTGCTGGGAATCGCCGCCCTCGGGGCGCTGACGTTCCCGCTCGCCTTCGCCTTCTTCATCTTCGAGGTCGGGCTGGTCGCGACCCTGCAGGCATTCATCTTCTCGACGCTTAGCGCTATCTACATCGGCGGAGCGACCTCCGCCTCTCACTAGAAAAGGAGTCAACTCTCAAATGGATCCCACCTTGTTGCCCGTCGCTGAGGTAAGCAGACGAAGGCGTGGAAAGCGCCGGCAAAGCGATCGCCCTCGGCGTCGGTGCCGGGCTTGGTTCGATCGGCGCCGGTATCGGCGTCGGCTTCATCTTCGGTAAGGAGATCGAGTCGGTCGCCCGCCAGCCGGAGATGAAAAGCGAGCTGGAAAGCATCCGCTGGCTCGGCTTCGCGCTGACCGAGGCGGTCGCCTTCTACACCTTCATCTTCGGTCTGATCGCCTTCTTCCTCGCCTAGGTCGGATGGAGCTGCTCGGTTACATAGTCCCGCTCGCCGCAGAGGCGGCGGAGCACGGCGAGGAAAGCGGCGGCAGCTTCCTGGTCAGCCCGGGTCTGGGCCTGATGATCTGGACGCTGGTCCTGTTCCTGATCACGATGTGGGTGTTGAGCAAGGTCGCCTTCCCGAAAATTCAGGAAGCGCTCGACAAACGCGCCGCGACGATCGCCGAGTCGATCGATGCCGCCGAACGGCAGCGCAAGGAATCGGACGAGCTGCTGTCCGAGTACCGCGCCCGCCTCGCCGAGGCGCGGGAGCAGGCAGACGACATCATGGCCCGCGCCCGCAAGGCCGCCGAGACCGCCGAAGCCGAGGCGACGGTGGCCGGCAAGGAGAAACGCGAGGAGCTGGTCGAGGCCGCCAAACGCGACATCGAAGCGGAGACGCGGCGCTCGCTTGACCAGATCCGCCAGGAGGTCGCCGACCTCACCGTGCTCGCAACCGAGCGGGTGACCCGCAAATCGCTGACCGCCGAGGACCAGAAGCGCCTCGTCGAGGAGGCGCTCAGCGAGGTCGACTTCTCGACCCTCTCGGGAGCGGAGAAGAACTAGATGGCCGACGCAGCTCGCGTATACGCGGAGGCCCTCTTCGAGGTGGGCCGCGACAAAGGCAAGCTGAACTCGCTGCAGCAACAGCTCGGCGAGTTCACCGATGCCGTCGACCGCAATCACGAGCTGCAGGTCTTCTTCTTCAGTCCTTACCTCTCCTCGGAGGAGAAGAAAGAGGGGCTGAAGCGCGCCATCACGTGGCGCCGAGCCCGAGCTGATCAACTTCCTCGAGCTGCTCGTCGACAAGCACCGGATGCCGGAGATCTTCCGCATCCGGCGCGAGCTCGACGAGCTCTGGAAGCACGAGAACCGCCGTATCGACGTCACCGTCACCAGCGCCGTCGAGCTGGACTCGGCGGTGGTCGAGAAAATCGGCCAGGAGGTCGAACGTCAGACCGGGGAGGAGGTCGACCTCTCGAGCGCGGTCGACTCCGACATCCTCGGCGGCATCGTCCTGCAGGTCGGCAACATGGTCCTGGACGCGAGCATCCGCAGTCGCCTGGAGAAACTTCGAAAGAGCGTCGCCACCGCGGCGTAAGGAGGCAGAGAGCACCCGATGGAGATCAAGCCCGACGAGATCGCAAGCATCCTGCGAGAGCGGATCGAGGGACTGGAGACCGGTTCCGCCGACCTCACCGAGGTGGGCACGGTCCTGTCCGTCGCCGACGGCATCGCCCGCATCCACGGGCTCGACAACTGCATGGCGCTGGAGATGCTCGAGCTGCCGCACGGGGTCACCGGCCTGGCGCTGAACCTCGAGGCCGACAACGTCGGCGCCGTGCTGTTCGGCGAGTGGGACCAGATCGTCGAGGGCGACACGGTCAAGCGGACCGGCAAGCTGCTCGAGATCCCCGTCGGCGAGGCGCTGCTCGGCCGCATGGTCGACCCGCTCGGCCGTCCGCTCGACGACCGCGGCGACATCGCCACCACCGAGACCCGCCCGGCCGAGTTCAAAGCCCCCGGCGTCGTCCAGCGCCAGCCGGTCGAGGAACCCGTCCAGACCGGGCTGATGTCGATCGACGGGATGATCCCGATCGGCCGTGGCCAGCGAGAGCTGATCATCGGCGATCGCCAGACCGGCAAGACCGCGATCGCGATCGACACGATCATCAACAACAAGGACAAGGACCTGATCTGCATCTACGTCGCGATCGGGCAGCGGATGTCCACGGTGGTCCAGCTGAAAGAGACGCTGGAGGAAAACGGCGCGATGGAGAACACGATCATCGTCGCCGCCCCCGCCGACGAGGCGGCGCCGATCAAGTACATCGCCCCCTACGCCGGCTGCGCGATGGGCGAGCACTTCCTCTACAACGGCAAAGCCGCGCTCTGCGTCTACGACGACCTCACCAAACACGCCTCCGCCTACCGGCAGATGTCGCTGCTGCTGCGGCGCCCGCCGGGTCGCGAGGCCTACCCGGGCGACGTCTTCTACCTGCACTCGCGGCTCCTGGAGCGGGCGGTGAAGCTGAACGACGAGCTCGGCGGCGGCTCGCTGACGGCGCTGCCGATCATCGAGACCCAGGCCTCCGACGTCTCCGCCTACATCCCGACCAACGTGATCTCGATCACCGACGGCCAGATCTTCCTCGAGTCCGACCTCTTCTTCTCCGGGGTCCGGCCGGCGATCAACGTCGGCATCTCGGTCTCCCGGGTCGGCGGTAACGCGCAGACCAAGGCGATGAAGAAGGTCGCCGGAAAACTGCGCCTCGACCTCTCCCAGTACCGCGACCTCGAGGCCTTCGCCCAGTTCGGCTCCGAGCTCGATGCCGAGACCCAGAAAGCGCTTACGCGCGGCGAACGGCTGGTCGAGCTGCTGAAACAGAAAGAGCGCGAACCGCTCTCGGTCGGCGACCAGGTCGCCTCGATCTACTCGGGCACCGGCGGCTACCTCGACCGGATCAAAGTCGAGCGCGTCGGCGAGTTCCTCGCCGACCTGCGGGTCCGCCTGCACTCCGAGGAGTCCGAGCTGCTGAGCCGGATCGAAGAGACCGGCAAGCTCGAGGAGGACGACGAGAAGGCGCTGGGCAAGGCGATCGCCGACTTCGTCGACGACTTCGGCCCCGACTTCGACGAGCACGGCGATGCCGCTCGAGGCCGGCGAGTCCGACCGCGTCCACTCCAAAGAGGAGCGCGAGGCTCCCGCCCGGACCGAGTCCGAGTCCGAGAGCAGCGATGACGAGGAGGCGGCGACCCCGGCCTAGCGCCCGGGAGCTGATCCCCCATGGCATCGCAGAAGGAAGTCAAGAACCGCATCGCGTCGGTCAAGAACATCAACAAGATCACGCGGGCGATGGAGATGGTTGCGGCGGCGCGCCTGCGGCGGGCCGAACAGCGGATCGCCGACATGCGGCCCTACGCCGAGGGGATGCGCAAGCTGACCCGCCGCGCCGCCGCCCAGGCCGGCGGCATACCGCGGGTCCCGGTCCTCGAAGAGCGCGAGAACGTCAACCGCGTCGGGATCGTCCTCGTCACCGGCGATCGCGGCCTCGCCGGCGCCTTCAATTCCAACATCATCCGCGAGGGCATGCGGACGGCGGCCAAAGTCCGGGAGGAGGGCGCTGAGCCCGCCTTCGCCGTGGTCGGCCGCAAGGGCGTCTCCGCCCTCACCTTCCGCAAGCAGGAGGTGACCGACTCCTACGTCGGCTTCACCGACCGCCCCGCCTTCGCCGACGCCCGCGAAATCGGCGAGGCGCTGACCGCCCGCTACGTCGACCAGGATCTCGACCGGGTCGAGCTGATCTACAACCGCTTCGTTTCGCCCCTCACCCAGCACGTCTGGCGCCAGACCCTGCTGCCGCTGCAGCAGGCCGAGGTGATCGGCGAGGGCGCCGGCGAGGAGGCCGCCTCCGAAGAAGAGGAAACCGAGGCGGAGAAGGCGCAGAGCCGCTCGGAGTGGGTCTACGAGCCCGACCCCGAGGAGCTGCTGGCGCGGCTGATCCCCGAGTACGTGACGATCTCGGTCTACCGGGCGCTGCTGGAGTCGGCGGCCTCGGAGCTGGGGGCGCGGATGACGGCGATGCGGAGCGCGGCGGAGAACGCGGAGACGATGATCGGCGACCTGACCCTGGAGATGAACCGGGCTCGTCAGGCGGAAATCACGCAGGAGATCTTGGAGGTCGTCGGCGGCGCCGAGGCGCTCGGCTAGACGACGGGACCGGGATCACCAACGGCACTTCAAAGACGAGCAAAGGAACCCATGGCTGAGAGCAACGGAAACGGAAGCAACGTAGGGCGCGTCGAGCAGGTCACCGGAGTGGTCATCGACGCCGTCTTCCCCGACCAGCTGCCGGAGATCTACTCGGCGGTGACGATCGAGACCAGCGGCGGCGACAACGACGGCGAATCGGCCGTCCTCGTCTGCGAGGTGCAGCAGCACCTCGGCGACGATCGCGTCCGCGCGGTCGCGATGGACGCGACCGATGGCATAAAGCGCGGCGCCGTCGTCACCGACACCGGCGGCCCGATCACGGTCCCGGTCGGCGACTCGACCCTCGGCCGCATCTTCAACCTGCTCGGCGAGCCGATCGACAACGGCCCCGAGGTCGAGGCCGAGGAGCGCTGGCCGATCCACCGCCCCGCCCCGAAGGCCTCCGACCTGACCCCGACGCAGGAGATCCTCGAGACCGGGATCAAGGTCATCGACCTCCTCGCCCCCTACGCCAAAGGCGGCAAGGTCGGGCTGTTCGGCGGCGCCGGCGTCGGCAAGACCGTGCTGATCCAGGAGCTGATCCGCAACATCGCCGAGGAGCACTCCGGCCTCTCCGCCTTCGTCGGCGTCGGCGAGCGCTCGCGAGAGGGCAACGACCTCTGGCTGGAGATGAAAGAGTCGGGCGTGATCGACAAGACCATGCTCGTCTTCGGCCAGATGAACGAGCCCCCGGGCGCGCGTCTGCGCGTCGCCCTCTCCGGGCTGACGATGGCCGAGTACTACCGCGAGCAGGGCGGCCAGGACGTGCTCCTGTTCATCGACAACATCTTCCGCTTCGTCCAGGCGGGCTCCGAGGTCTCGGCGCTGCTCGGGCGGATGCCTTCGGCGGTCGGCTACCAGCCGACGCTGGAGACCGAGATGGGCGGTCTGCAGGAGCGGATCACCTCGACCGACCGCGGCTCGGTCACCTCGATCCAGGCGGTCTACGTCCCGGCCGACGACTACACCGACCCGGCTCCGGCCTCGGTGTTCGCCCACCTCAACGCGACCACGGCGCTGTCGCGGTCGATCTCCGAGAAAGGGATCTACCCGGCGGTCGATCCGCTCGACTCGACCTCGACGATCCTCAAGCCCGACGTCGTCGGCGAGGAGCACTACCGCACCGCGACCGAGGTCCAGGAGGTGCTGCAGCGCTACAAGGAGCTGCAGGACATCATCGCCATCCTCGGGATCGACGAGCTCTCCGACGAGGACCGCCAGACGGTCTCCCGCGCCCGCAAGATCGAGCGCTTCCTCTCGCAGCCGTTCTTCGTCGCCGAACAGTTCACCGGTCGCAACGGCGAGTACGTGCCGGTGGCCGAGACGGTCCGCGGCTTCCGCGAGATCCTCGACGGCGAGCACGACGACCTCTCCGAGGGCGCCTTCTACATGCAGGGCTCGATCGACCAGGTCCTCGAGAACGCCAAGTCCGCCGCGGCCGCGTAAGGGAAGCCTGTGGCTGCGGAGCACATGGTCGACGTCGAGGTCCTGACCCCGGAGGGCGAGGTCTGGAGCGGCGAAGCGCGCCAGGTCTCGACCCGGACCGAGGTCGGCGAAATCGGCATTCTCGCCAACCACGCGCCGGTGCTGGCGGCGCTGCGGCCGACCGAGCTCCGCCTGCACGTCTCCGACTCGGAGACGAAACGCTACGCGCAGGCCCACGGCTGGCTGCAGGTCTACGGCAACCGGGCCCGGCTCCTGCTCGAGGAGGCGATCCCGCCCGAGGACCTCGACACCGGGAAGCTGAAAGAGCAGCTCGCCGACGCCGAGCAGCGGCTCTCGGAGTCCGAGGACGGCAGCGCCGAGCAGAACCGGGCGCAGAAAGACCGCGACCGCGCCGAAGCGTTCCTCTCGATCGCCGGGGCGTGAGGGGCATCCGACCCGGGCCGCAGCGGGTCTCTCCGACGAGCGCTCCCCGAGTTGTGGTTCCTTTGTCCGCTATGTCAGGACTAAGGAACCACGGAACTCCCCGAGGCTACGGATCGGCCGTCCTGTGGTTCCTTTGTCCGCTATGTCAGGACTAAGGAACCACGGAACCCCGGCTCGAGGTGTGGCATGAGCGACGAGCTCGTCGTCCTTGCCAAGCGGCTGATCAGCTTCGAGACCTGTGAGCCGGATGCGATTTCCGAGGCGGCTGGATTCGTCCAGGGTTGGTTGGAAGCTCGGGGGATCGAGACGCGGGCCGATGAGGTGCGGGGACTACCCGTGGTCATGGCCGAGGTTGGGCCCGCAGACGCCCCGACCGTGGTTCTGCATGGGCACATCGACGTGGTACCCGGGCACGCCGGGCAGTTCGTGCCTGAGACCGCCGGCGATCGGCTGATCGGGCGCGGCGCCTACGACATGAAGGGCGCGGTCGCGGCGATGCTGATGGTGACGGCGGCGATGCGCGACCAGGACCAGATCCGGGTGCGGCTCGGGATCGTCGGCGACGAGGAGTCCGAGGAGGAGTCCGAGCGCGGCTCCGACCACCTCGTCGACAGCGGCTTCGTCGGCGACTTCGCGATCACCGGTGAGCCGACCGATCTTCACATCGGGATCGAGGCCAAGGGGGTGCTGGCGCTGCGCCTCGAGGTCGGCGGCACCGCCGCCCACGGCGCCACCCCCTGGCTCGGCGACAACGCCGTCCTCAACGCGATCGACGTTTTCCGCAGTATCGAGTCGCTACCGTTTGCCCGGCACAGCTCTGAGCTCTTCGACCGGCCGTCGATCAATCTGGGGAGGATCGTCGGCGGCGACGCTCTCAACAAGGTGCCCGACCGATGCGTGATCGACGTCGACATCCGCTACCTCCCCGACCAGGACCCGCAGGAGATCCTCGCCCAGGTGCGCGAGCTGCAGGGGATCGAGGTGCAGGCGCTGCTGACCCGGCCGCCGGCGACCGTCGACCGCGACTCGGCCTACGTCCAGGCGCTGCGCACCTCGGCGACCGAGCACCACGACGGCGAGCCGATGAGCGTCGGCCGCGACGGCGCCTCCGACGCCGTCTCCTTCCTGCGGGTGGGGGTGCCGGCGGTCGAGTTCGGCCCGGTCGGCGCCGGGCACCACGGCCCGTCCGAGTGGGTCTCGGTCTCCTCGCTGGAGACCTACCGTCAGGCGCTGGAGTCGTTCCTGCGGGCGATCCCGGACCGGCTCGATGACTGAGTCCCTGGGCCCGGGTTGGGCGCCGAAGAAGCCGCCGCCGAGCGGCAACGGCGAGCGAAGCGCCGAAGCCGAAGCGCTTCTGGTGGCGGTTCCTCCTCGCCTCGGTGCTGATCGTCGCCGTGTCGGCGGCGACGACCGCGACGGCGACGCTGCTCTATCTCGACAGCATCGCCAACGCGATCCAGCCGAAAAACGACAAGCTGCAGAAGCGGCTGAACAAGTTCCTCGCCGACGCCGGCGATGGCGGCGCCCAGACCTTCCTCGTGATCGGCTCCGACAAGCGCGCCAACGAAGCCGAAGACCCGGGTCGCTCGGACACGACGATGCTGGTCCGGCTCGATCCCGACAAGGATCTGATCTCGATGATGTCGATCCCGCGCGACCTGAAAGTCGAAATTCCCGGCTACGGAACCGGCAAGTTCAACGAAGCGTATGCCTACGGCGGCACCAAGCTGACCCTGCAGACCGTCAAGGACCTGACCGACCTGCCGATCAACCACGTCGTCAACGTCGACTTCCTCGGCTTCGCCCAGGGGGTCTACGCGATCGGCTGCGTCTACGTCGACATCGACCGCCGCTACTACCACTCGAACGCCGAATCCGCCGAACAGTACGCCGAAATCAACGTCCAGCCCGGCTACCAGCTGATGTGCGGCAAGCAGGCGCTGGACTACGTCCGCTACCGCCACACCGACACCGACATCGTCCGTTCTGCCCGTCAGCAGGACTTCCTCAGCGCCGCCCGTTCACGCATCTCGGTCCAGGACCTCGTCTTCGACCAGGGCGAACTGGTCGAGGCCTTCACCGATTACACGACCTCCGACATCAGCGACGGCAAGACCCTGCTGGAAGTGCTCAAACTGCTCGGCGCCTCGCGCAACTCGACGATCAACGAGGTCAACTTCCCGGCCGAACTCGGTCCCAGTTTCGTCTACACGACGCCGGGCGCGGTCGAAGCCGCGGTGCAGGAATTCCTCGGCGGCGAGACCACCCAGGAAGCGAAAGCGGCCCAGCGACAGAGCCGCGAAGAAGCCGAAGCCGGCAAGAAGCACCACAAGAAGCAGAAACCGAAGAAGCACCAGAAGCCGAAGAAGCCGAAGGTCGAAGTCGCCAAGCCCGGCAGCGACGGGCTCGTGCCGGCCCGCGAAGCCGGCGAAGCGGAGGGGAAGATCGCCGCTCGCCGCGCCCGCGGCTTCTTCCCGATCTACTACCCGACCCGGCTGCCGGAAGACACCCGCTTCGTCGAAACCGACCCCTACGAAAAGGTCGTCGACCCTTACGTCTACAACCTCAAGGACGAAGACGGGAACCGCCACCTCGCCTATCGGATGGTGATGGTCGCGGAAATGTCAGACGGCACCCATTACTTCGGCGTGCAGGGGATTCGCGGCTGGTCGGACCCGCCGATCCTCGACCGACCCGAGCCTGACCAAGGAGATCAACGGGCGCGACTACGACATCTACGTCGACGGCGAAAATGTCAAAATCGTCGCCTGGCGGCGGGGGGAGAACGTCTACTGGGTATCGAATGACCTGCTGCGGACGCTGACCAACGATCAGATGATCGGAATGGCGCGGTCGGCGGATGTGATCATTCCGCGAAGAAGAAGCCGAAGAAGAAGGGTAGGAGAAACCCATGAGTGAGCAGCTGCAGCCAGTCGGCGTCATCGGTGTGGGCTGGGTCGGTCTGGTCACGGCGGCCTGCTTCGCCGAGCTCGGTCACCGCGTTGTCGCGCGCGACATCGTCCAGGAGAAGGTCGACTCGCTCTCCCGCGGCGAGGTGGCGATCCACGAGCCCGAACTGGAGGACCTGCTGCGCCGCAACGCCGAGCGGATGACCTTCACGACCGACATGGGCGAGTTGCTCGAGGGCGCGCGCCTGCTCTTCGTCTGCGTCGACACGCCGCCGACCTACTCCGGCGACGCCGACCTCTCGCGGGTGCGGGCGGTCGTCCAGGGCCTCCCCGAAGACGGCGACCACGTCCTCGATCATGAAGAGCACGGTCCCCGCGGGCACCGGCGAGTCGATCCGGCGCGACATGCCCAACCTCTCCTTACGTCTCCTGCCCCGAGTTCCTCAAGGAGGGGACCGCGGTCAAGGACTTCATGCACCCCGACCGCGTCGTCGTCGGCGCCGACACCGGCGACGAGAAAAGCGCCGATGCCGTCGAAGCGCTCTACCAGCCGCTCGGCGGGCGAGATCCTCCGTACCGACGTCGCCAGCGCCGAGATGATCAAGCTCGCTTCCAACGCCTTCCTGGCGACGAAGATCTCCTTCATCAACGAGATCGCCAACGTCTGCGAGGAGGTCGGCGCCGACGTCGGCCAGGTGGCCCGGGGAATGGGCCTGGACGAGCGGATCGGAAGCGCTTTCCTGCGGGCCGGCATCGGCTACGGCGGCAGCTGTTTCCCCAAGGACGTCAGCGCCCTGAAGATGCTGGCCGGGAACACCGGCTACCACTTCCAGCTGCTGACCGCCGTGATCGAGGTGAACGAGCTGCAGAAGCGGCGGGTGGTCAACAAGCTGGAGAAGCACCTGGGCTCGCTGATCGGCAAACGGGTGGCGCTGCTCGGCCTCGCCTTCAAGCCCGACACCGACGACATGCGCGAGGCTTCGAGCCTGGTCCTGGCCGCACGGCTCCAGGGCGAGGGCGCCGAAGTCGTCGGCTACGACCCGGTCGCCGCCGAGCGCGCCGGCGCCCTGCTCGGTTCGGTCGAGATGGCGACCTCGGCGATGGAGGCGCTCGAGGGTGCCGACGCCGCGGTCCTGGTCACCGAGTGGCGCGAGTTCGCCGAGCTCGACTGGGGCGCCGCCGCCGAGCGGATGGCGCGGCCGCTGCTCGTCGACGGGCGCAACTTCCTCGACCCCGAGGCTCTGGCGGCGGCGGGATTCGAGTACGAGGGCATAGGCCGCCAGGTCAGCGCGCCGAGGCCGGCACCCGCTTCCTAGTGCAGGCGATAGTTCTCGTCGGCGGTGAGGGGACGCGGCTGCGGCCGCTGACCAGCGACATCCCGAAGCCGGCGGTGACGCTGGTCGATCGCCCCTTCCTCGCCTACGCGATCGAGTGGCTCGCTGCCCACGGGGTCACCGAGGTAGTCCTCGCCTGCGGCTTCCTCCCCGACGTCCTGCGCGAGGCGCTGGCCGGCGAGGAGGAGCGGGCCGGCGTCACGATCACCTACTTCGCCGAGCCGGAGCCGCTGGGAACCGCGGGCGCGATCCGCTTCGCCGCCGAGCGCCTCGGCGAGCGGCTCGAGGACCGCTTCCTCGCCCTCAACGGCGACGTCCTCGCCGACCTCGACCTCTCCGCGCTGCTCCGGGCCCATGAGGAGCGCGGAGCCGAGGCGACGATCGCGCTGCACCCGGTCGCGGATTCGGCCGCTTACGGCCTCGTCAGCTGCGACCGGCGGGGGGCGGTGCTCGAGTTCCGCGAGAAGACCGGGGAGCCGGTGCCCGGGGAGATCAACGCCGGCGTCTACGTGCTCGAGCGCTCGGTCCTCGACCTGGTGCCGGCCGGCGCGGCAGTCTCGATCGAGCGCGAAGTCTTTCCGCGGCTGGTCGGCGACGGCCTCCACGGGCTCCTGCTCGACGGCTACTGGATGGACATCGGCACCCCCGAGCGCTACCTGCAGGCGAGCTGGGACATCCTCGAGGGCCGGGTGGAGACGCAGGTCGAGCCGACCACCGCCGGCATGCTGATCGCCGCCGACGCGGCAATCGACGAGGAAGCCTCGGTCGGCCCGCGGGCGGTCGTCTCCGCCGGTTGCCGGGTCGAGGCCGGCGCCGAGGTCGGGGACTCGGTCCTGCTCGACGGCTGCACGGTCGGCCGCGACGCCCAGGTCGAGAGGTCGATCCTCGCTCCCGGTGCCGAGGTCGAGTCGGGCGCCCGCTCCTGAGAAACGCGGTCGTCGGCCGAGATGAAAGAGTCCACGCCTAGGTGTCTCTGATGAGCGCGATGATCGACGACGTCCTCGCCCTGCCCGACCAGCTGCGGGACGCGGTCTGGCGGATCGAAACCGCGCGGCTGGAGCCGGCCGAAGCCGCCGGCCTGATGGTCTGCGGGATGGGCGGATCGGCGATCGGCGGCGACCTCGCCGCCGCCGCGATCGGCGACCGTCTGACCAAGCCGCTGGTCTCGGTCCGCGGCTACGAGCTGCCGAGCTGGGCGACCCCGGAGTGGACGGTCCTCTGCTCCAGCTACTCGGGCAACACCGAGGAGACGCTGGCCTGCTTCGAGGCCGCCGAGGCGCTGGGGGCGCGGCGCCTCGTCGTCAGCACCGGCGGCGCCCTGGTCGATCGGGCGCGTGAGGCCGGCGTGCCGGTCGTGGCCCCGCCGGGGATCTACCAGCCGCGGGTCGCCGTCGCCTACATGTTCGTCACCGCGGCCGAGGCGGCGGCGCTGGCCGGGGCGGCGCCGGGGATCCGCACCGAGATCGACGCCGGCGCCGCCTTCCTCGAGCGTGAGGCGCTGACGGTGAAGGCGAAGGCGGCCGAGATCGCCGCCTCCCTCGGCGGCGCCCCGACCGTCATCTACGGCGCGATCTGACCGCCCCCGTGGCGCGGCGCTGGAAGACGCCAGATCAACGAGAACGCAAAGTTGCCCGCCTTCGACTCCGAGCTGCCGGAGGCCGACCACAACGAGATCTGCGGCTGGGCAGGCGAGGCGGCCGCCGGGATGGCGGCGGTCTTCCTCGAAGACTGCGATCAGCACCCACGCGAGCGCCGTCGCTTCGAGCTCACCGCCGGGGATCGTGGAGGAGAGTGGCGCCAAAGTGGTGCGGGTGGAGACGGTCGGCGAGACGCGGGTCGAGCGCCTGCTCTGGTCGACGCTGCTCGGCGATCTCGTCTCGCTGGAGAGTCGCCCGGGCGATCGGCGTCGATCCCGAGCAGATAGAGGCGCTGAACCGGCTGAAGGAGGGGATGGCGGGATGAGGGCGATGGTGCTGGCGGCGGGACTGGGGACGCGGCTGCGGCCGATCACCTATGAGATGCCGAAGCCGATGGTGCCGGTCCTCGACAAGCCGGTGATGGAGCACATCCTGCGCTTGCTCGCCCGCCACGGTTTTACCGAGACGATCGCCAATCTCCACTGGTTCCCGGAGCTGATCGAGGGCTACTTCGGAGACGGGTCGGCGGCCGGCGTTGCGCTCACCTACAGTCGCGAGGAGGCGCTGCTGGGGACCTCGGGCGGGGTCCGCAACGCGGCCGAGTTCCTCGGCGAGTCCTTCCTCGTCATCTCCGGCGACGCGCTCACCGATATCGACCTGGCGGCGATGCGGGAGTTCCACGAGTCTCACGACGGGATTGCGACGCTGGCGATGAAGCGGGTGCAGGACACGAGTCAGTTCGGGGTCGCGATCGTCGGCTCGGACGGCAGGATCCAGGGATTCCAGGAGAAGCCCGACCCTTCCGAAGCGCTCTCCGCCCTCGCGAACTGCGGCATCTACATGTTCCGCAAGGAGATCTTCGACTTCTTCCCCGAGCCTGGCAGCAGCAAAGCGGCCGGGGAGGGCGACCCGCCGGGCTTTGCCGACTGGGCGATGGACGTCTTCCCGCGCCTGCTCGAGGGCGACGTGCCCTTCTACTCGCACGAGATCGACGCCTACTGGAACGACATCGGCAACCTCGAGGAGCTGCGCGAGGGGAACCTCGACGCTCTCACCGGCGCGGTCCGGGTCGACCGCGAGGGGGAGCTGGTTGACGGCTATCGCAGCGGCGAGCGGATGGAGGGCGAGCCCGACCTCGTCGGTCCGGTCCTGCTCAGCGCCGGCTGCGAGATCGGCGACGACGTCCGCATCGACGGCCCGACGGTGATCGGTGACAAGGTCAAGGTCGGCGACGGGGCGCGGCTCAAAGAGGTCATCGCCCTACCCGGTGCCGAGATCCCGGCGCGCCAGGTCCTGATCGGCGCTATCGCCGGGGCTCGCCCGGACGCCTGAGGGACGAAGCGCTGCGGTAGGGAGGGTGTCGGTGGGGGTCCCTGGGAGCACCTCCGCCGCGTGAACTGACTGCTTTTTGCTGGCGCCTCGGACCGCTTTGGCGCGGCTCCATGCCAAGTACCCAGGGACCCCACCAACACCTCCCGGCAAGCGAGCTCTGGCAGCTCGCTGATTCATCGAGACCGCAAAAATGGTCCCTCAAGAGCCTTTTTTGCGGTCTCGCGATCTAGCTGTCTTGGAAAATGTGTTGGAGGAGGGTGACCGGACCCTCTACCGCCACGCCTCTGTCTCGCGATGAAGTTGGCACGAAGAAATGACTTTCTGCGCGCCACATGTGCGCTGCTGCTCGACAGGGTCGTGGGGTGGAGCTTTTGCCAACTATCGGGGTGGCGCTGGTGCCGGCGCTTTGTGCTTCCTGCGGGCGTTCCTGTCGATCGGAGTCGGTGGTTTGCACGCGGTGCGCGCGGCGGTTGGGGGATGCGGAGCCGTTTTTCGGCAACGGGCCGGCGGGGCTGGACAAGGTCTGGTCCTCGGCCTCCTATGAGGGGGTTGCGCGGAACCTGGTCGGGGCGCTGAAGTTCCGGCGTCTGCTGCCCGTCGCCGACCTGATGGCGGAGCGGATCGAGTGGCTGGCGCCGGCGCACATGCTGAGCGGGACGATCGTCCCGGTGCCACCGGCGCCGGTCCGGCTGCGCCGTCGCGGCTTCGATCCCGCGGGCGAGCTGGCGGCGGCGCTGGCTGCGCACCTGGAAGCACCGCTCTCGCGCTGCCTGGAGCGGCGCGGGGGAGGGCGGCAGGTCGGACGCCGGCGAGCCGAGCGGATCGGCCATCCACCCCGCATCCACAGCACCGGACCGGCGCCACGCAGCGTCCTTCTCGTCGACGACGTCCTCACCACCGGGGCCACCCTCACGGCCTGCGCTCGCGCGCTTCGGGCCGTGGGGGCGTCCCGTGTGGTGGCGGTGACCTTTGCCCGGCGCCTCTAGTTGGCTCTCCGCGGCCCTACGGCCGTGCCTCGGCCGGGCGGCCTCGCATCTGGTCGACAAGCTGCCGCGTGCGGCGGCGCTTGCGACGCAGTTCTCGGTGTTTCTTGACTTGGCGGTTCATGTCCTCGGCCAGCTCGTGGACCGAGTGGCTCATCTCGGGGCTGCACTCGCGTGCGTGCAGCGTCACTCCCTTCAAGTGGAACGTCGCCTCCGCCACCTGGCTGTCGGCGACCCGCGGGTTGCGCTCCTCGGAGAGCACCACCTCCAGGGTCGCGAGCGGCGAGACCTGCTGGCCCAGCCGCTGGAAGCGTTTCCGCACCATCTCACGCAGGTCATCCGTCATCTCGACGTTCCGGCCCCGAATCTCTATCCGCATGAGTGCCTCCTTGTGGGTTCCGTCACGAGGGTAGTACCCGAGCCGGAAGGGAGCAAGGGGAATTTAAGTCGGCACCGCTACTCTTGACCAATGCCAGCGATGGACCTCGTAACGAAGGCACTGCGGGCGGGAGAGGGACGGAAATTCAAGTCCTACCAGAAGCGCGCGGAGGCGATTAACCGCTTCGAGCCGGAGATGGAAGCGCTCACCGACAAGGAGATCCGCAGCGAGGCAGACTCCCTGCGCGAGCGTGCCCGCAACGGCACTTCGCTCGAGGATCTGCTGCCGGAGGCGTTCGCGCTCTGTCGCGAGGCATCGCGGCGGACCACCGGTCAGCGGCACTACGACGTCCAGTTGATCGGCGGCATGGTCCTCCACGACGGCGGCATCTCCGAGATGAAGACCGGCGAGGGGAAGACCCTGACCGCAACCCTGCCCGTCTTCCTCAACACGCTCGCCGGCGACAGCGTCCACGTCGTCACCGTCAACGACTACCTCGCCCGCCGCGACGCCGAATGGATGAAGCCGATCTACGACGCGCTCGGGGTCACCGTCGACGCGCTCCAGGACGGCGACGACCACGCCACCCGCCAGCGCAAGTACGCGCTCGACGTCACCTACGGGACCAACTCCGAGTTCGGCTTCGACTACCTGCGCGACAACATGGCCGACGCGCTCGAGCACTGCGTGCAGCGCGACCACAACTTCGCGATCGTGGACGAGGTCGACAACATCCTCATCGACGAGGCGCGGACGCCGCTGATCATCTCCGGCCAGCCCGAACAGGCGGCCCAGACCTATTACACCTTCGCCCGCCTGGCCAAACAGATGGTCGGGGTGCCGGCGAAACAGAAACTGAAATCGCTGGGCGAGTCCCGCGAGACCTCACGAGGCCGAGTACGACTACGAGTACGACGAGAAGCACAAGACCGTCGCGCCGACCGAGCAGGGGGTGAAGAAAGCCGAGGAGTTCGTCGGCGTCGACAACCTCTACCTCGGCGAGCACGGCAGCCTCGTCAACCACCTCGTCCAGTCGCTGAAGGCGGAGTCGCTCTACAAAAAGGACGACGACTACGCGGTGATCGACGGCGAGGTGATGATCATCGACGAGTTCACCGGCCGCATCCTCGAGGGCCGGCGCTGGTCCGAGGGCCTGCACCAGGCGGTCGAGGCGAAGGAGGGTGTGGCGATCCGCGAGGAGAACCAGACCCTGGCGACGATCACCCTGCAGAACTACTTCCGGCTCTACGACAAGCTTTCCGGCATGACCGGCACCGCCCTCACCGAGGCGACCGAGTTCATGAAGATCTACAAAATGCCGGTCGTCGAGATCCCGACCAACAAGACCGATGGTCCGGCTCGACCAGAACGACCAGATCTTCAAGACCAAAGACGGCAAGTGGAAAGCGCTGCTCGACGAAATCGTCAGCCGCCACGAGAAGGGCCAGCCGGTCCTGGTCGGAACCGTCTCGGTCGAGGTCTCGGAGATGATCTCCGAGGCGCTGAAGCGCGACGGGATCAAACATGCGGTCCTCAACGCGAAGCCCGAGCACGCCGAACGAGAGGGTGAGCTGATCGCCCAGGCCGGCCGCAAGGGCGCGGTGATGATCGCGACCAACATGGCGGGCCGCGGCGTCGACATCAAGCTCGGCGGCGACCCCGAGCACCTCGCGATCGCGGAGCTGAAAAAGCAGGGGATCACGCACGAGAGCGAGGACTACGAGGAGGCGCTGGCGGAGAAGGCGACCGAGCTCGAGCCGCGCTGCAAGGCCGAGGCCGAGGAAGTCCGCGAGCTCGGCGGCCTCTTCATCTGCGGCACCGAGCGCCACGAGTCGCGGCGGATCGACAACCAGCTGCGCGGCCGCTCCGGCCGCCAGGGCGACCCCGGTGAGTCGCGCTTCTTCCTCTCCGCCGAAGACGACGTGATCCGCCTCTTCGCCGGCGACCGCATCTACAAAATCCTCGACAAACTCGGACCCGTCGACGACGACGGCGGCGAAGTCCCGCTGGAAGCGAAGATGCTGACGAAAACCGTCGAGAACGCCCAGAAGAAGGTCGAGGAGCAGAACTTCCTGATCCGCAAACGCGTCCTCGAGTACGACGACGTGATGAACGAGCAGCGGCGCGTGATCTACAAATACCGCCGCGAGATCCTCGAAGGCCGCGACATCTCCGAGAACGCCCGCGACGAACTCGAGGGCGTGATCGAGCGGCTAACCGACGAGTACACCGCCGGCGACATCCTCGAGGACTGGGACCTGGAGGAGCTGGAGACCCAGCTGCGGCAGATCTGGCCGGTCTCGATCGAGGTTTCCAGCCTCGCCCCCGAGACGGTCGACCGCGAGCAGCTCAAGGACGCCCTCGACGACGATGCGATGAGCGCCTACGACGAGCGCGAAGAGCAGCTCGGCGAGGAGCTGATGCGCTATCTGGAGCGCTCGATCCTGCTGCAGGTGATCGACAACCGCTGGCGCGAACACCTCTTCGACATGGACTACCTGCGGGAAGGCATCCATCTCCGCGGCTTCGCCCAGATCGACCCCCTCGTCGCCTACAAAAACGAGGGCTTCTCGATGTTCGAAGAGCTGTTGCACTCGATCTGGGACGAGTTCTCGAAACTGGTCTTCCGGGCCGAAATCGAAATCCAGCCCGATCAGGTGGCGGCGGCCGGCAACGGTGGTGGCGAGGCCGGCGCCCTGGCCTACTCGGGTGGCACCCTGGAGAACCAGCCCTCGGCGCTGCGGGAAGTGGTCGCGACCAGCGGCGCGGCCGCCTCCGACGTCGCCGCCGCCCAGGCGGCAGGTCCGGCCAACGGCGGCGAGGTGGTCGAGACGGTGGTCAAGGGCGAGCACGAGAACATCGGCCGCAACGATCCCTGCTGGTGCGGTAGCGGGAAAAAGTTCAAGAAGTGCCATGGAGCTTGAGAACCTCCGGCGCGGCCGCTGCAAAGCGGCGCATCTCGGCGTCCTCGGTCGCTCGGATCGGGTCACGCACTAACTAGTGCGCTCCCCTCACCTCGCTCCCTGCGTCCACCGACCTGCTTGCTTTTCACGGCCGTGCGTGACCCAGTAAGAGAGTTCATCCGGGCGTTCAACGAGCGGGACCTGGATGCGTTCGTCGCCGTGCTCGACCCGGAGGTGGAGCTGCACGCGAGCCGGGGACTGCGGAAGGGTGTCGAGGCGGCGCGGGTCTGGGCGACGCGCCCACCGGGCGGCGTGCAGCAGACGATCGAGCTGGAGGAACTCTACGAGGATGGGACCGAGGGCGGTGGCGGCCGGGCGGTGGCATTGATCCTGCGCCGCTGGAACTGGGAAGAGGACGAAAGCGTGGCCGGAATCGACTTCATGGCCTGGTTCTTCGAGCTGCGCGACCACAAGATCCGCAGCTGGCGGCCGTTCGACGACCGCGACGAGGCGCTGCGCGTCGGCCATTTCGCCCCGCCCCTTGGCTGATGCGCCTTCCGGCCCTACGATGGTCGCGATGAGCTCTGTTGCTCCCGACAACGTCGAGGCCACGGAGGCCTGGAGCGGGCCGCTCTTCGACGTCTTCCTCAAATACCGCGACCTGACGACCGGTGGCCTCGGTGCTCACGGCGAGGTGGCGATGGCGTCGAACCCGCCGAGGCCGGGAGAGCGGGCCATCGACATCGGCTGCGGGTTCGGCGACACCACGCAGCGGCTGGCCGAGCTGGTCGGGCCCGGGGGCTCGGCGCTGGGAGTCGACGTCTCCGCTCCGTTCATCGAGACCGCTCGCCAGGAGGCCGACGAAGCCGGCCTCGACAACGTCGAGTTCCGGCTCGCCGACGTGCAGACGCTGCAGTTGCCACAGGAGTTCGACTACGCCTTCTCGCGCATGGGCATCATGTTCTTCGCCAACCCCGTCGCCGCCCTGCGCAACGTCCACGCGGCGCTGAAGCCGGGCGGGCGCTTCACCGCCGTCGTCTGGCGGCGCAAGGACGACAACGAGTGGGTGCGGCGTGCCGAGGAGATCGTCGACGAGTACCTCGAGCACCCCGAGGAGACCGACGAACCGACCTGCGGCCCGGGTCCCTTCTCGATGGCCAACGCCGACACCGTCACCGAGCAGCTGAAGATCGCCGGCTTCGAGGAGATCGGACTGCGACGCTGCGACCTGCCGATGAAGGTGGGCGCCGACCTCGACCAGGCGGTCGAGTTCGGCATGGCCCTGGGCCCGGCGGGGGAGATCCTCCGCCTCTGGGGCGACCGCGTCGACGAGATCCGCCCCGAGATAGCCGCCAAGATCCGGGCCGCGATCGCCGAGTTCGAGCAGCCCGACGGCATCTTCGCCCCCGCCTCGACCTGGATCATCACGGCGCGCGTTCCTGACGCTTAGGCGCGAGTTGGTGGGGAGGGTGCCGGTGGGGTCGCTGGGAGCACCTCCGCCGAGCTGGATCGGGGACAGCTGTCGCCGCAAAACGCAACACTCGGTCTCCGTGCCAAGCACCCAGGGACCCCCACCGACACCCTCCCAACAAGCGAGCTCTGATATCTCCTGATTCACCGAGTCCGCGAGAACGGTCCCTCGAGAGCCGTTTTTGCGGACTCGGTGATGAGTCGGACTGCAAAGACTGTCGCTGGAGGGACACCCGTCCCTCCCTACCGAACAGGCCTCGCCTATAACCTTCACCCATGGCCGACGCCGCGCAGAGTCAATCCGTAGCGCCCCGCCTGGCCGCTGTCCGCGAGCAGCTGTCCCTGCTCTCGGACTACCTTTGACCCCGCTGCGCTCGAGGCCGAAGCAGATCGCCTAGAGGAGGAGATGGGC
Organism: uncultured Actinomycetes bacterium; assembly: GCA_963812845.1. Classification (GTDB taxonomy): domain Bacteria; phylum Actinomycetota; class Thermoleophilia; order Solirubrobacterales; family 70-9; genus VAYN01. Next base: position 1,056,937 of record CAWEWQ010000001.1, read on the forward strand.
AAGCCGGGTTTCTGGGACGACCAGGAGGTTGCCGCTCGCACCTCGGCCGCCCACGCCCGCGCCCAGAAGCGGCTGGAGTTGTTCCGCGGCCTGGAGGGCGATGTCGCCGACCTCGGTGACCTCGCCGAGATGGCCGCCGAAGACGAGGAGATGGCGGCCGAGCTGGACTCCCAGCTCGGCTCCGTCGAGTTGCGTCTCGCCGAGCTCGAGGAGGCGCGGCTGTTCAGCGGCGAGTACGACGCCGGCGATGCGGTCGTCACCGTGCACGCCGGCGCCGGCGGCACCGACTCTCAGGACTGGGCGGAGATCCTGCTGCGGATGTACCTGCGCTGGGCCGAACGCCGCCACTTCGACGTCGAGATGGTCGAGGCCTCGCCGGGGGAGGAGGCGGGGTTGAAGTCGGCCACCTTCATCGCCCGCGGCGAGAACGCCTACGGCCTCTTCGCCGCCGAGCGCGGAGTTCACCGCCTGGTCCGGATCTCGCCCTTCGACTCCTCCGCGCGCCGCCACACCAGCTTCGCCCAGGTCGACGTCGGCCCGGTGGTCGAGGACAGCGTCGAGGTCGAGATCGACGAGGGAGACCTGCGGATCGACACCTACCGCGCTTCCGGCGCCGGCGGCCAGCACGTCAACAAGACCGACTCGGCCGTGCGCATTACCCACCTCCCGACCGGCGTCGTCGTCCAGTGCCAGAACGAGCGCTCCCAGACCCAGAACAAGGCGGTGGCGATGCAGCTGCTGCGCTCGAAGCTGATCGAGCTGGAGGAGCGCAAACGCTCCGAAGAGCTGGCTAAGGCGCGCGGCGAGGTCAAAGACGTCGCCTGGGGCTCGCAGATCCGCAGCTACGTGATGCACCCGTACACGATGGTCAAGGACCACCGGACCGAGCACGAGGTCGGCGACGTGCAGCGGGTCCTCGACGGCGACATCGACGAGTTCATCCGCGACTACCTGAACAAGACCGCCGCCGCCTCGGCGAGCTAGATGGCCTCGCTCTTCCAGCTCGAGCGGGCCGCCGCGGGGGAGGCGGAGGGGCTGCTGGTACTCCACCACGGCCGCGGCACCGACGAGCGCGACCTGATCCGGCTCGCCGACTTCCTCGACCCGGAGCAGCGGCTGCGGGTGGTGACGCCGCGGGCGCCGCTGCAGCTGCCGGGCTCACCCGGCTACCACTGGTACCTGGTCCCCAGGGTCGGCTATCCGGACCCGGAGACCTTCGAGGCGGCGCGGGCGGCCCTGGCCGAGCTCCACGACGCGCTCTGGGAGGAGAGTGGGATCGGCCCCGAGCGGACGGTGCTCGGCGGCTTCTCGATGGGCGCGGTGATGAGCTACGCGACGGGCCTCGGCGCCGAGCGCCCGGCGCCGGCGGGCATCCTCGCCTTCAGCGGCTTCGTCCCCACCGTCGAGGGCTGGCAGCCGGCGCTCGCCGACCGCACCGAGACCGCGGTCTTCATCAGCCACGGCCGCAACGACCCCGTTATCGGTGTCGAGTTCGCCGAACGGGCCAAGGCGCTGCTCGCCGAGGGTGGCCTTGACGTCACCTACCGCGAGTCGGAGCTGGGTCACCAGATCGACCCCGCGCACCTGCGCGAAGCGAGCGCTTGGCTCGGTGAAGTGCTCCGTTGAGTTCGATCCGGCAGTAGCGCGGGGTGTTGACCGCCTGTAGTTCGAGCTCGAACTCGCGCGCGACGAGGACGCGGTCCATCCGCTTCTCCCCGAGGAAGAAGGTGTCGCGGAAGGTGCCGGTGCGGCGGAAGTGCACGTGCTCGGCGCCGAGGTGGACGCTGCCCTTGTTGCCGCGGAGGCGGGCGTCGATCGCAACCGAAGTGGGGGCATCGGCCTGGTAGCGGACGGTGAGGGCGACGGTGTCGTTGCCGGGGTTGGCCGAGACCCTGGCGGTCGCGTCTTCGAGGACGCACTCTTCGGCTTCTTCGGATTCCCGTTCTTCGGTGGCGATTTCGGCGCAGAGCTGCACGTCTTCCTCGTCTTCGATCGTGCAGCCCTCTTCTTCGCTTTCGCCTTCTTCGCCGTCTTCGTTTTCTTCTGCTTCCTCGGCCGGGTTGTCGCCGAGGCCGGCGGCGGCGGGGTGGGGCGGGCCCAGCGCCTGGGCCGGAACCGCCGCGCCGAGAAGCGCGAGGAGCACGAGAAGGAGGGAGAGGGGCAGCTTTCGCATCGACCCTCTCATCGGAGGCGGAGCGAGGTTCCTTTAGGTACCGGACCTACCGTCCAGGACTCCCTCCAGCTCCAGCAGCGCTTCCTTCATCGGCAGGCCGCCCCCGTAGCCGCCGAGGGCGCCACCGGTCCGCAGGACCCGGTGGCAGGGGACGACGAGCGGGATCGGGTTGCTGCCGCAGGCGCTGCCGGCGGCGCGGACCGCGCGCTCGTTGCCGGCTTTGCGCGCCATCTCGGTGTAGCTGCGGGTCTGGCCGTAGGGGATGCGGTCGATCGCCCTCAGGACCCGCTGCCGGAAGCCGCCGCTGAGCCGCCAGTCGAGGGGCAGGTCGAAGTGGTCGAGCTTGCCTTGGAAGTAGAGATCGAGCTCGCGGCGGACCTCGTCGAGCTCGGCCGGCGCCTCCAGCACCCGGGGCGAGACGCGTGCGGCGAGGTCGGCGAGGAGCTCGTCGCTGTCCTGGTTGGGTAGCCCGACCCGCACCAGCCCGCGCCTGGTCTGCGCCAGCAGCAGCGTCCCGAAGGGCGAGTCGGCGGTGGCATAGGCGACGTCGAGCAGGCCCTCTTCGCGGCCCGAACGGTCAGCCCCTCGATCGCGGTCTTGGTTGCAGAGTTCATGCCAGCTCCTTTCGCAGTCGTTTGAGTCCCTCGTGGAGGCTGCGCCGGGCGGCCTCGGGAGAACAGCCGAGGGCGGCGGCGATCTCCGCGTGCGGGAGATCGCTGCCGTAGCGGAGCGCGACCGCGGCCCGCTGTTTCGGCGGCAGGGCGCCGACGGCGGTCCAGAGTTCCTCGTCGGGCGCCCCGATCCCGTCCTCGACGGCGATCTCGGGGACCTCGGCCATCGGCGTCGGCCGCCGGCCGTTGGCGCGGTGGTGGTCGATTGCCTTGCGATGGGCGATCGTCAGCAGCCAGCCGCGCAGGTTGCGTGCGTCGGCGAGCCGCGGGTACGCGCGCAGCGCCGCCAGGAACGTCTCCTGGAAGCAGTCCTCGGCGCCGTCCCTGCCGACCGCGCCGCGCAAGATCGCCATCACGGCGGCGGAATGCTCGTCCAGGACGGTTTGAAACGGCGGCAGCGCGGTCACTCTGTGGGATTAAACGTGCCGGAGACCGAGAACGTGAGATATAGGGTCAGCCGATGATCGAGCTAGCGGAGGAAATCGAGGAGCTGGTCGGGCGGACGCTCGCCGAGGATCTGGGTGAGGGAGACATCACCTCCGAGGCGACGGTGCCCGAGGAGGCGCGGGGGCGGGCGCGGATCGTGCAGAAACAGCCCGGCGTCGTCTACGGGCTCGCCGTCGTCGCCGAGGCGATGCGCCAGTGCGGGGTCGAGGACATCGACAACCTCGTCGTCGAGGGGCAGTGGCGCGAGGACGTACCGGCCGATGTCCTGATCGCGAGCGGCAGCGCCCGCGGCCTGCTGGCCGCCGAGCGGACCGCGATCAACTTCCTCGGCCACCTCTCCGGCGTCGCGACGCTGACCGCCTGCTACGCCGAGGCGGTGGTCGGGACCGGCACCACGATCCTCGACACCCGCAAGACGACGCCGGGGCTGCGGGCGCTGGAGAAGGCGGCGGTCGCGGCCGGCGGCGGCATCAACCACCGCATGGGCCTCTACGACGCGATCCTGATCAAGGAGAACCACATCGCCGCGGCCGGCGGGCTGGCGAAGGCGGTTTACGCGGCGCGGAACGCGCAGCCGGAGAAGGCGATCGAGGTAGAGGTCCGCAATCTCGACGAGGCCGCCTACGCGATCGGCATGGGGGTGGACCGCCTCCTGCTCGACAACATGGGCCCTGACCTGCTGCGCGAAGCGGTCGCCCTGCGCGACGAGAATTCGGGCGGCGTCGACGGCGTCTCGCTCGAGGCCTCCGGTGGCGTCAACCTGGAGAACGTTCGGGAGATCGCCGAGACCGGCGTCGAGTTCATCTCCATCGGGGCCCTGACCCACTCGGCGGCGACGCTCGACTTCTCGATGCTGCTCGAACTTTCCTAGCCGTCACAGGACCCGGGGGTGGGGGTCGCCGGACCCTCCCCGCTGTTGTCCGCCGACCCCCACCCCCGGGTCCCCTCAACGCCTACTTCAGGAGTTTTGAGAGGCGACGATCTTTGAGGATCTTGCCGCCCGTCTGCTCCTGCGGGCAGTAGTTCATCTGGTGTTCGGAGAAGTAGACGGCCTCGATCGTCGTGCCGCAGCGCGGGCAGGGCTCGCCCTCGTGCTTGTGGATCTTGAGAGGCATCGGCACTTTGTCCGGTACTTCTGGTCCGATCGTTTGCTCGTAGTGGTCGATTGCATCGCCTAGGACATGTAGCGCTGTATGCAGCTGCTCTACCTCCTCGGGGTCCAGTTCCGACCCTTTCTTGAAGGGGGAGAGGTGGGCCTCCCAGAGGATCTCGTCTACCCAGGAGCGGCCGATCCCGGCGATGTCTTTCTGGTGGCGCAGCAGCGGGTGCAGGTGGCGCGGCTGGTCGATCGCCGCCGCGAAGGCCTCGAGTGGGGGAGGGGGCCAGGCTTCGGGTCCGAGGCTCGCCACCATCTCGTCGGTGGCGACCGCCTCCGCCGGCAGCAGCTTCGCCCAGGCCCGCTGCTTGGTCCCGAACTCGCGCAGCCGCAGCTCGCGCCCGTCGCCGAGCCTGATCAACACACGCGAGGCTTTGTCTTTGGGCGAGGCGCGTTTGTCGAAGGTCCGCAGGCGCCCCGCCGACATCAGGTGGATCAGCAGCGCCAGGTCGCCGAACTCGACGACCGGCATCTTTCCGACCCGTCGGACGCCGGTCAGCCGGCGCCCCACCAGCGCTTCCAGCGGCGGGTCGAAGGTCTTCATCACGTTCATCCCCGGCGCCAGCGCCGATTCCACCTCGGCGCCCGCAAGCGCGGCGTCGAGACGCCGGGCAATGATCTCTACCTCGGGCAGCTCGGGCATCGCCGAAAGGCTACGCAGAAGTCCAAGGCGCCTTAGTGAACCACTGGTCTACTAAAGCGCCTCGGCGACCGCACACCGGCTCCTCTAGACTTCCTCTACGTTCATTCGACCGGTCCGGACCCAGTCCCGCCGGCGAACATCAGGAAGGAAGGGCTCATGCAGGAGCTCCCGACTATCCAACCTACGCTCGCACCGGAGCTGAGCCCGGAGCAGATCGCTGAGATCAGCGACGAGGTTCGCGCGCTCGCGGAGCAGCGGAATGCGGTCATCCTCGCCCATAACTACGAGCTGCCCGAGATCCAGGACATCGCCAACTACCGCGGCGACTCGCTCGGCCTCTCGCGCCAGGCGGCCGAGACCGACGCCGAGGTGATCGCCTTCTGCGGCGTCCACTTCATGGCCGAGACCGCCTCGATCCTCTCGCCGCAGAAGACCGTCCTCATCCCCGACCTCGACGCCGGCTGCTCGCTCGCCGACTCGATCGACGCCGCTCAACTAAGGACTTGGAAGGCGCAATACCCGGATGCCCTCGTCGTCATGTACGTCAACACCTCCGCCGAGGTGAAGGCGGAGACCGACTACTGCGTCACCTCCTCCAACGCCGTCGACGTGGTCCGGCACATCTGGGCCGAGCATGGCCCGGAGACCGAGATCCTCTTCGGTCCCGACATGTGGCTGGGCGCCTTCGTCGAGCGGGAGACCGGCCTGGTCGAAGAACCGGAGCGCCGCGGCCGCTTCCACATCTGGGACGGCGAGTGCCACGTCCACGCCGGGATCAAGCCGCTCGACATCGCCCGCACCCGTTCCGAACACCCGGACGCCGAGTTCCTGATCCACCCCGAGTGCGGCTGCTCGACCCAGGCGATGGAGTACATCGCCGCCGGCGACATCGACCCCGAGGGGGTCCACATGCTCTCGACCTCGGGGATGCAGCGCCACGTCGAAGCTCATCCCGACGGCGAGTTCATCGTCGCCACCGAGAACGGGATGCTCTATCCGCTGCAGCAGGCGGCCCCGCAGGCGAACCTGATCGAGGCCAACCGGATGGCCGTCTGCAAATACATGAAGATGATCACCCTGCCGAAACTGCGCGACTGCCTCCGCGACCTGAGCGGCGAGGTCAGCGTCCCGGCGGAGATCGCCGAGCGGGCGCGGGTGCCGATCGAGCGCATGGTCGCGATCGGCTAGCCGAACTTTTCATCAGCCTTTTAGGCGGCTTTTCGATTCCTTTGCCGAACCGGGAGCAAGCTGTGCTCGTACCCCCTGAAAGGAACGAGCATGACCAACCGCAGAGCAAAGATCGCAGCCGGGGCTACCGCCGTCGGCCTGGCCGCACTCGGGGGGGTTGCGCTGGGGACCAATCCCGGACCGCCTGCAGCGACGCAGGTGGCGAGCACTTCCGGTGCGGCCTCGGTCGTCACCGGCGCGAGCGGCGCCGCGACGGTGCCGGTGGCCGAAACCGGCGCGCAGCACCAGACGCGGCCGCCGATCGTCACCCGTGTCAGCGGTGGCGGGGCCGGAACCGACTTCGCAGAGGAGGACTGAGCATGACTTCGACCAAGCAGAAGGTCCTGGTGGTCGCCAACCGGACCGCCGACTCACACGACCTGATCGAGGCGCTGTGCAGGCGGGCCGCCGCGGCGCCGACCAGCTTCACCCTGCTGGTGCCGGCGGTTCCGCACGGGCTCGCCTGGGCAGCGAACATGAAAGCCGGCTGGTCGGAGGCGGCGCTTCGCGCCGAACGCGCCGGTGGCCACTTTCGCCGCTCCGGTCTCGAGCTCGAGGAGGTGATCGTCGGCGACCCGGATCCCTTTGCTGCGGTCGGCGACGTCCTCCATGCGCGCGAGTTCGACGAGGTCGTCGTCTCGACCCTGCCGAGGACGATCTCAGGCTGGCTGGCGGTGCGCTTGCCGGCGCGGTTGCGGCGGGTGCACGACCTGCCGGTCACCGAAGTGAGCGCGCAGCCGCTTGCCGAGCCGTTGCCCGCCCCCTCCGCGGGGGAGCCGGTCGCCGCCTGAGCCGAGCTTTCACGTTTCTTTCCAGCGTCTTTACGCGCTCTTTGCCCGGCGACGCCAGACTCTGACCAGTGCCTCCGGCCACCAATGAGACGCGGCGCTGGTGGCCGCCATCGAGTCGAATGCTGAAGTGGTCCGGCCTCGGGATCGTTGCCCTGGTGATGCTGATCCAGCTCGTCCCCTACGGCCACGCCCACAGCAACCCGCCGGTCACCCGGGCGGCGAAATGGCCGGCCGGGCCGGGTCAGCAGATCGCCGAAGCGGGCTGTTACGACTGCCACAGCAACCTGACGAAGTGGCGCTGGTACTCGAACGTCGCGCCCGTCTCCTGGCTGGTCACGCATGATGTCGAAGACGGCCGCGGCATCCTCGACTTCTCCGAATGGGACAAGCCCCAGCCCGACGCCGGAGAGGTGGCCGAGAAGATCTCCAGCGGCGAGATGCCGCCCCTGCAGTACACCCTGATCCACCGCTCGGCGAAGCTCTCCTCGACGGAGAAGAAGCAACTGGTCGCCGCGATCACCAGCCTCTACGCGACCGACCCGCCGCCTCCCGGTGGCGGCGGTGGCTGAGCAGCTCAGTCGTCGTCTCCGTCTGAGTCGGAGCCCCCGCCTTCGCCGCCGTGATCGTCCGGGCCGGTGGTTTCTTCAGGCGGCAGGGGTTCTTCGGTCGTGGTCGTCGACGGTGGGGAGGGGATCGTCGTCGTTCCACCTTTTCCCGGCTTCCCCGACCGATCGCCACTTTCGCCCTGTGGCTTGCCTTCGCCCGGAACGTTCAGCGCCGGTGCAAGGGCGTCGCCGGCCGAGACCGATTCGGAGGCGATCCCGATCTGCCGGCTGGTCAGGTTGGCGGCGGCGATCGCGATCCCGATAGCGATCGCCAGCCCGAGCAGGGCGAGCAGGGTCCATTTTGCGGTTGCCGAGAAGCTCACGAGGGCACCTCCGTCGGGGTCAGTTCGATCGTCGCGGCGAGCCCGCCCCCGCTGCGGTTGCGCAGGCGGACGTCACCGCCCCACTGCCGGGTCAGCTCGCGGGCGATCGCCAGCCCGAGGCCGGTTCCCGCCACGCCGCGGCGGCCGGCGCTGCCGCGGCTGAAGCGCTCGAAGACCGCCTCCTCCTCGCCCGCAGCGAGGCCGGGACCCTCGTCGAGGACGGCGATGCGGCCGGGAGCGGCCCGCAGACCCACCGCCGAACCTCGCGGCGAGTAGGCGAGGGCGTTCTCGACCAGGCAGTCGAGCGAGCGCTCGAGGTCGGGTGCGGCGCACCAACCCTCGGCGGGCTCGGTTCCGGCGTCGACTACGAGCTCGATGTCCCTGTCTTCGGCGCTTGCCCGCCAGCGCTCCGCCGCCCGCCTCGCCGCCTCTCGCAGGTCGAGACGCTTGCCCGGAAGTTCGTGCTCACCGGCGCGGCTGAGGATCAGCAGCTCGTCGACGATCAGCGAGAGGCGGTCGATCTCGCCCATCGCTGCCTCGAGCTCCCGCTCGGTCGGGACGTCGCCGCGGGAGCGGTCGGCGAGGTTCTCCAGCCGCAGCCGCAGCCCCGTCAGCGGGGTTCGCAGCTGGTGGGAGGCGTCGGCGACGAAGTCCTGCTGCACCCGCAGCAGCCGCTTGATCCGCTGCGTCATCTCGTTGAAGGCCCGGGCCAGCGAGCGCTGCTCGGTGCTTCCCTGGACGGCGACGGTGGTGTCGAGGTTTCCCTCCGCGACGCGGCGCGCGGCGCCGTCGAGCCGGCGGATCGGCCGTGCGATCTGTTGGGCGAGAAGGGCGCCGGCGACGATCCCGAGCAGGAGCACGACCCCGGCGAGCGCGGCGATGTCGAGGATCGAGGTCTTCACCGCCCTGTTGACCGCCTCGACGCTCTGCGTGATCCGCACCGCGCCGATCGGCCGGTTGCGGTCGAGGACCGGGGCCGAGGTGGCGAGGATCTCTTCGCCGAGGGTTTCGCTGCTGCGGGTGATCTGCTCGCCGTTTCCTTTCAGGGCTTTTTCCACCTCGGGGCGGTCGTCGTAGCTGCGGCCGGCCGAAGTTCCCGCAGAGTCGGCGAGCAGCTTCCCGCGGGCGTCGACGACGATCACCCTGCCGCGGACGCTTTCGGCGGAGCGCTCGGCGATCCGCTGCAGCGGCACCCGCTGCGGTGGGTCGACGAACTCGGTGGCGCTGGTAGCGACAACCTCGGCCTGGCTGCGCGCCTGGCCCTTGACCTCGGAGTCGACGCGGTCGCGCAGGCTCAGCGCCAGTGGCACGCCGAAGGCGATCAGCGCCAGCAGCAGCACGTAGGCCAGCGCCAGCAGGAGGGTCGCGCGGAGGCTTACTGGTCTTCCTCCGGCGCGGCGAAGCGGAAGCCGACGCCGCGGACCGTCTCGATGTAGGTCGGGTCGGCGGGGTCGTCGTCGAGCTTGCGCCGCAGCCAGCCGATGTGGACGTCGAGCGTCTTGGTCGAGCCGAACCAGTTGGTGTCCCAGACCTCCGACATCAGGTCCTCGCGGGTGACGACGCGGCCGGCGTTGCGCATCAGCGCCGCCAGCAGGTCGAACTCCTTGCGCGAGAGCTCCAGCTCCTCGCCGCGGAAGCGGGCGATCCGGGCAGCCGGGTCGAGCTCCAGCTCGCCCACCGCGATCGGCTTTCGGCTCTCGGCGCCGGCGCCGTTCTCACGCGGGGCGCTGCGCCGCAGGACGGCGCGGATGCGCGAGATCACCTCGGCGGCGCTGAAGGGCTTGACCACATAATCGTCGGCGCCGAGCTCGAGGCCGACGATCTTGTCCATCTCGGTTCCGCGCGCGGTCAGCATCACGATCGGCACGTCGGAGCGGCGCCGCAACTCGCGGCAGACGTCGCGGCCGTCGCCGTCGGGGAGGGCGAGGTCGAGCATCACCAGGTCCGGTTCCACGGAGTCGGCGAGGGCGATCGCCCCGGCGGCGGTGGCGGTGACGACCGCCTCGAAGCCCGCCCGCCGCAGCGCCTCGGCAAACGGCTGGGAGATCGATTCCTCGTCCTCGACGACAAGGATGCGGCCGCCTGGGGACTGGCTGGTCATGACTCCACTGTAGGGCCTGTTTCGGCGATTCAGGGCTGCTCGGGGCAGGTTTTGCCAGGGCTTTACCGGCCGCTTTACGGCGCTTGGAGGGGGCCGGCGCAGACTGCCTCCGCAAGCTGCGAACCAGAGGGAACACCGTGAAGAACGCCAAAGCCAAAGTCGCGACCGGAGCCACCGTCGTCCTCCTCGGAGGGCTGGGTGGCCTCGCCCTGAGCCAAGGGAACAGGGCGCCGAGCAAGCAGGTGGCCGACAAACCCGTCGTCCACACCAAGGTGATCCGGCGCACCGTCCACGTCACCAAGCACGCGAAGCCCAAGCACCCGCCGGCCGCGGCTCCGGTCAACCCGGCGGCCTCCGCTTCGACCTCCGGCGGGGCCTACGTCGCCACCGGCAGCAGCGGAGCCGCCGAAGGCGAATCCGCTCCGGTGACCACCAGCACGAGCGGCGGCGAAGCCGGATCCGAATCCGCTCCGGTGACCACCGGCTCCAGCGGCGGCGGCGGCGAATCCGCTCCGGTGACGACCGCGACCAGCGGCGGCGGTGGGGGCGGCGGCGAGGTGGAGAGCGACGGCGGCGGCGAGGCGGAGCACGAGGGCGGCGGCGATGACTGAGCGGAGCCGCTCTAAACGCCCGTCCGCGAGCGTCGTCTTCTGGGCCTCGATCCTGCTCTTCGCGGCGCTCTTCGCCCTGCTCGCCTACCGCTTCTCGGCTGAACAGCAGGCGAGCCAGGCGACCGCCCGCACGGTCCAGGTGCGCAAGGTAATCAAGCGACGGGTGGTGACGACGGTCGTTCCGTCCCCCGGCGAAAACACGGTCAGTGCCGGCCCCGCCAGCAGCTCGTCGTACTCCTCCGGCGCCGAACCGGTGGTGACCAGTTCCTCATGAGCGAACACGACCTCACCTTCGACGCGATGGGCAGCCACGTGCGCCTGCTGATCGGCGAACCCGGCCCGGGGGTGCCGCCGGCCGCGGTCGCGGCCGAGCAGGGGCGGCGCTTCGTCGAGGACTTCGATGCCGCGCTCTCCCGCTTCAAGCCCGACAGCGAGCTCTGCCGCCTGAACGCCGACGGATGCGCACGGGTGCCGGCCTCGGAGCTGATGCGGCGCGCGGTCGCGGCGGGCGTCTTCGCCGCCGAGCGCAGCGACGGCCTAGTCGACCCGACCCTGGTCGGGGAGATCGAGGAGGCGGGCTACGTAGCCTCGCGCGCCGGGATCAAGGGCGTGCCGCTGGCCGAGGCGCTGGCCGAGGCGCCGGCGCGGCGGCCGGCGAGCCCGCGACCGGAGCAGCGCTGGCGCGGCTTCGAGGTCGACGACGTGGCGGGCGAGATCGTCCGCCCCCCGGGCCTGCGCTTCGACACCGGCGGCACCGGCAAGGGCCTCGCCGCCGACATGGTCGCGGCGACCCTGCGCGGTTACTCGCGCTTCATCGTCGACTGCGGCGGCGACATCCGGATCGGCGGCAGCGATGCCCTCGTCCGCCCCTACGAGGTCTTCGTCGAACACCCGATCACCGGCAGCCGCGCCCACGTTTTGCGCCTCGGCTCCGGCGGGGTTGCCACTTCCGGGATCAACGTGCGGATCTGGCGCGCCGCCGACGGTCGCTTCGCCCACCACCTGCTCGACCCGGCGAGCGGCGAGCCCGCCTGGACCGGCCTGGTCGGCGCCACCGCCCTCGGCGACACCGCTCTTGAGGCGGAGACCCTCTCGAAGGCGGCACTGCTTTCCGGTCCCGAGCGCGGCCGCGAGATCTTCGCCGAGCGCGGTGGCCTGCTGATCCACGACAGCGGCCGGGTCGAGCTGGTCGGGCCGCTCGCGGTGGCGCCGCGGATCCGGCTGCCGGAGGTGAGCAGATGAACGCCGCCGGCACCGCCGAAGCGATCCAGTCCCACGGCTGGTGGCTGGCCAGCCGCGCCTCGGGCCTGGTCGCGCTGGTCCTGGTCACCGCCTCGGTCTTTCTCGGGCTGATGATGTCCGGCAAGGTGATGCGCCGCCCCGGCCTCTCGAAGAAGCTGCTGGCGCTGCACGAGCAGACCGCGCTCGCGGGCCTGGTCGCGATCGCCGTGCACGGGATCGCCCTGCTCGGCGATCCCTGGCTGCATCCGGGCGTCGCCGGCGTCGCGGTTCCCTTCGCCCTCGGCTTCAAGACCGCCTTCACCGGCCTCGGCGTCATCGCCGGCTACCTCGCCGCGCTGCTCGGGCTCAGCTATTACGCCCGCCGGCGGATCGGCGCCAGGCTCTGGCGCAAGGCGCACCGGGCCACGGTGGTCGTCTACGTGCTCGGCCTCACGCACGCGCTCGGCGCCGGCAGCGACGCCTCCGCGGTCTGGTTCCGCTGGTGGGTGATCCTGACGACGCCGATCATCGGCGGTCTCTTCGTCTACCGAGTGCTCTCCGCCCGGGCCAAGAAGCAGGCCCGGGCGGCCGGGGGGCAGCGGCCGCAGCGGGCGCTGCCGGTCGACCGGCGGCCGCACCTCCAGACCCCGGTCATGGAGGAGGTCTGATGAGGGACTACGGGGTTGTCATCGTCGGCGGCGGCCTTGCCGGTCAGCGCTGCGCAGAGACGCTGCGACGGCGCGGCTACGAAGGGCCGGTGCGGATTCTCTGCGCTGAGAGCGAGCCGCCCTACGACCGGCCGCCGCTGTCGAAGGCGGTCCTGGCGGGCAGCGCCGGGGAGGACAGCGTCGCCTTCCGGCCCGCCGGCTGGTACGAGGAGAACGCGGTCGAGTTGATGCTCGGGACCCGGGCCGAGGGGCTGGAGCCCGGGGCCCGCCTGGTCGTCCTCGCCGGCGGCGAGCCGATTCCCTACGGCAAGCTGCTGATCGCCAGCGGCGGCGCCCCCCGGCGCCTGCCGTGCCTGGAGGGCTTCGAGAACGTCCACTACCTCCGCACCCTCGCCGACGCCCGCCGCCTCAGGGCCGAGCTGGCCCGGGGGGTCAGGGTGGCGATCGTCGGCGCCGGGTTCATCGGCCAGGAGGTGGCGGCAACGGCGCTCGGGCTCGGCGCTGAGGTGACCATCGTCGAGGCGATGGAGGTGCCGCTGGCGCCGATCCTCGGCGCCGAGCTCGGTCGCTGGTTCGCGGAGCTGCACCGGGAAGAGGGGGCGCGCCTCCACACCGGCGCACTGCTCGAGGGCGCCCGCGGCGAGGGCCGCGTCGAGCGGTTGCTGCTCGCCGACGGGACCCGGATCGAGTGCGACGTCGTCGTCGCCGGCATCGGCACCGTCCCCGCAACCGGGTGGCTGCGCGGCAGCGCTCTCGGCGAGCGCGGGGTGGAGGTCGACGTCCATGGCCGCACGGCGCTGCCAGACGTCTTTGCCGCCGGTGACGCCTCGATTCCCTTCGACCCCCGCTTCGGTGCCCACGCCCGAACCGAGCACTGGGATGCCGCGGCCTGGCAGGGCGCCGCCGCGGCCAAGGCGATGCTCGGCGAGGAGCCGGGGACGCCACCGTTGCCGAGCTTCTGGAGCGATCAGTACGGCCTCCGCATCCAGTCGGTGGGCCACCCCCACCTGGCCGATGCGGTCGCGGTCGAGGGCGACCCGGCCGGCCGCGACTTCGAGGCTGTCTTCCTCCGCGGGGGGAGCCCCGTGGCCGGCCTGGCGGCCGGCCGGCCGCGGGCGATCCCCGCGCTTCGCAAGCAAATCGAGGCGGCCCACCAGGCGGCCCGCGAACAGGAGGAGGTCCCGGCATGACCTACGTGCCCTTCGTCGATCCCGACGAGTGCAGCGCCCACGGCGACTGCGTCGAGATCGCGCCCCAGGTCTTCCGCCTCGACGACACCGCGGTCGTGATCGGCACCGGCCCGGACGGCCTCATTCTGGAGGCCGCCGAAGCCTGCCCCGCCGTCGCGATCTCGATCGTCGACCAGGAGACCGGCGAGACCGTCTTTCCCTAGGTAAAGCCTTGGCAAAACCTCGTCGTCGTTGAGGTTGGGTTTAGGTAGCGGCCGCACCCTCGAAGGCATGGCTACTCCTCGTCCCCGTGCAGTCGTCCTCGGCTCGCTCTCCCTGTTCGCGGTCCTTTTCGTCGTCCTCGCCCTCGAGATGAGCGCCGGCGCAAGCACCTCGCCCGGAACGGCGAAGGCGTCCGCGCGCCAGGAATCGGCACCGGCCGAAACGCGGACCGCCATCCCCGAACCGGAAGAAGTCGAAGAACCGGCGACCGAATACGTGGAACCCGAACCCGAATACCTCGAACCCGAAGTCGAATACGTCGAACCCGAACCGGAATACGTGGAACCCGAATACGAAGAAATCCCGCCGGTCGTCACCAGCTCCTCGTGATCGGCGGCGTTCCCCACACCGTGGCGACCCAAGGCTGGTGGATCGTCAGCCGCTCCTCGGGCCTGGTCGCCTTCGCCCTGGTGACGATCTCGGTCTTCCTCGGCCTGACCATGGCCGGCAAGCCGGTCCGCGTGCCGGGGTTCACCCGTAGCCTGAAGGTGCTGCACGAGCAGACCGCGATCGCGGCGCTGATTGCGATCGGCGTCCACGGCTTCGCGATCTTCGCCGACCCCTGGCTGAAGCCCGGGGTCGCGGGGGTGACCGTGCCGTTTGCGCTCGCCAGCCACCGCTTCTCGGTCGGGCTCGGGATCATCGCGGCCTACCTCGCGCTCCTGCTCGGCCTCAGTTTCTACTTCCGCGGGCGGATCGGCCCCCGCCGTTGGCGCCAGGCCCACCGGGCGACGATCGCCGTCTACCTGCTCGGCCTCCTCCACGCCTTCGGCGCCGGCAGCGACACCTCCTCGCCGCTCTTCGTCGTCTGGGTCGTCGGGAGCGGGGTGCCGATCGCGATCCTCTTCGCCTACCGGATCGTGAAAGCTCGGGTGCGTGGGCGGGATCTTGCGGGGTCGAGACCCCGCAGGAGTCACCCTGTCTTCGCAGAAGGCACCGACGCATGGCCAGACTTAGAAAGAGAAACGAGGGCTCTGAGGAGCCGCGACGCCCCCGTGGGCGCCGCGCGCCGATCATCGAGCTGAACGACGTGACCAAGGTCTACCCGGGCGGCCACATGGCGCTCGACCGGGTCAACCTCTCGATCGGCCGCGGCGAGTTCGTCTTCCTCGTCGGCCCCACCGGCTGCGGCAAGTCGACGCTGATCAAGATGCTGATCCGCGAGCTCGAGGCGACGGAAGGCTCGGTCAAGATCGCCGGTAAAGACATCGGCAGGCTGCCGGAGAAGAAAATCCCGCTGCTGCGCCGCAACATCGGCACCGTCTTCCAGGACTTCAAGCTGCTGCCGGACCGCACCGTCTACGACAACGTCGCCTATGCCCTCCAGGTGATCGGCGCCAGCCGCGCCGAAATCCGCGAGCAGGTGCCGCAGACGCTGCGCCTGGTCGGCCTCTCGACCAAGATCCACAGCTATCCGGACGAGCTTTCCGGCGGCGAGCAGCAGCGCGTCTCCGTCGCCCGTGCCTTCGTCAACCACCCGCCGCTGCTGCTGGCCGACGAGCCGAGCGGAAACCTCGACCCGGTCACCTCGATCGGGATCATGCAGCTGCTCTACCGGATCAACAAGGCCGGTACCACCGTCGTCGTCGTCACCCACGACCGCGAGATGGTGGACAACATGCAGCGCCGCGTCGTCGAGCTGTTCGAGGGCCGCGTCGTCCGCGACGAGGTCTCCGGCGGCTACACCGAGGAGTCGACCACCGAATTCGGCCTGCGGATGCGGGCCGAGATGGGCGTCGCCCCTGACGGTGGCACCCAGACCAACGGCCACGCCGACCACGACCACCTGAGCTGATGGGCCGGATCGTCTTCTTCTTCCAGGAGGCCCTGCGCGCGCTGAAGCGCAACGGCGCGCCGAGCCTCGCCGCGATCGTTACCACCGTCGTCACCGTCGTCCTGCTGGGGATGCTGATCCCGATCTTCCAGACCGCCCAGGGCAAGAGCGAGGAAGTCCGCGACCAGCTGAACGTGCAGTACGCGCTCTACGACGACGCGACCAAAGCCGAAATCGCGGCGCTGAAAAAGCAGCTCGAAGGGATCCCGCACGTCGCCGAAGTCAGCTTCGTCAGCAAGAACGAGGCCCTGACGACCCTGAAGGGCGAACTCGAGGACAAGACGATCGTCGAAGAGCTGCACACCAACCCGCTGCCGAACAGCTTCGAAGTCAAGGCCGACGACGCTGCCAACCTGCCCTCGGTGGAAGCGGCGGTCTTCCCGGAAGGGACCGAGGGCAAGCCGATCAACTCGATCATCAGCAACCCCTTCGATCGTCAGCATTCCTCCGAACAGATCGAGCAGGTGACGAGCGCGCTGAAGATCGTCCTCACGGTGATCACGGCGCTCCTGATCCTCGCCTCGCTGATGCTGGTCGGCAACACGATCCGGCTCTCGATCTACACCCGCCGCCGCGAGGTCGAGGTGATGCGCCTGGTCGGGGCCACCCGCTGGTTCATCCGCTGGCCGTTCATGATCGAGGGCGTGGTCGTCGGCCTGGTCGGCGGCCTGCTCGCAATACTGATTCTGTGGCTGGGCAAGATCACGGTCGTCGACCCGCTGAGCAACCACATCGGCGTGCTCGCGGCGCAGAACAGCACCACCCTCGGCTTCCCGGCCCTGGTCGCGATCCTCTTCGCCGCTTCGATCATCGTCTCGACGATCGGCTCCGGCGTGACGCTGCGCCGCTTTCTCAAGGTCTGAGGCGGGCGTGAGAGCACGCGGGGCCGTGGCCTTCGCGGTGGCGCTGGTCGCCCTGTTCGCGGCGGGGCTCTGGCTGGGCGGGCACCCGCGCAGGCTGCCGGAACCGTTGCGGGACGTCTTCGTCGCCGAACCGGGCGGGTTGACCGCCGAAGCCGCGGAAGCGATCGAGGACAACTACTACCGGCCGGTGGGGAGGACGGAGCTCGGCAACGCCTCCCTGCAGGGGATGGTGAGGGAGCTGCGCCGGCGCCACGGGGACCGCTTCAGCGAATACTTCTCCCCCGAAGCCTCGACCGCCTTCAACGAGCAGCTCGAAGGTCACTTCTCCGGCATCGGGCTGACCGTGGTCGAAGTGAAGGAGGGGCTGCGGGTGGCGAGCGTCTTCCCCCGCTCTCCCGCCCAGGAAGCGGGGATCGCACCCGGCGACGTGATCGTCTCCGTGGAAGGGGAATCGCTCGCCGGCGTCAGCAGCGCCGAGGCGACGAAGAAGATCAAGGGGCCGGAAGGCACCGAGGTGACGATCGGCGTCCGCGGCGGCAAGGGGGGCAAGTTGCGCCGGCTGACGCTGACCCGAGCCGAGGTGACGCTGCCCAACGTCAGCCACAAGGTCGAGACCGTCGACGGACGCAAGCTCGGCTACGTGCGCCTGCTCAGCTTCAGCGAAGGCGCCCACGCCCAGCTCGCGGGCGCCGTGAAGAAGGTCGAGAAGGAAGGCGCCGAGGGAATCGTCGTCGACCTCCGCCACAACCCCGGTGGCCTGCTCGAGGAGGCGGTACTTACCGCGAGCCTCTTCCTGCCCGCTGACGAGGTCGTCGTCTCGACCAGATCGCGCACCCAGGGCGAGAGCGTCCACAAGACCACCGGCGATCGCCTCACCTCGCTGCCGTTGGTCGTCCTCATCGACGGCGGCACCGCCTCGGCGGCGGAGATCCTCGCCGCGGCGCTGGCCGACGACGGCGGCGCCGAGGTGGTCGGCACCAGCTCCTACGGCAAGGGCGTCTTCCAGGAGGAGCAGTCGCTCTCCAACGGCGGCGCCCTGAAGCTGACCGTCGGCGAGTACTTCACGCCGAAGGGGGTCAACCTGGCCGAGAGCCGCGGCATCCACCCCGACGTCGAAGCGCAGGACGACCCGCAGACCGGGGTCGACGAGGCAAAAGAGCGAGCCCTCGGCGTCCTCGCCGGCCAGATCGGCAACTGATGTCCAGGCGGCGCACTGCCCGGCCGCGGCGGCAGCGGCGCGAGCGCGAGCACCGCACGGCGCGGGAGACGGTCGAGGAGATGTTGCGGGAGGAGCTCGGGTTCCGCGGTTTCCGGCCGACGGTGGAGGGCGAAGCGCGGGAAGCGGCGAAGTGGGCGGAGCGCGAAGGCGCCCCCCGGCGCGACCTCACGGCGCTGGCGACCTTCACCGTCGACCCGGCCTCCGCGCGCGACTTCGACGACGCCGTTTCCGCTCAGATCGAGGGCGACGGCGCCCGCGTCTGGATCCACATCGCCGACGTCGCCGCCCACGTCAAACCCGGCTCCCTGCTCGACCAGGAGGCGCGCCGGCGCGGCAACAGCACCTACGTCCCCGGCGTCGTCGAGCCGATGCTCCCGCACGCCCTCTCCAGCGAAGCCTGCAGCCTCTCCCCCGGGGTCGAGCGGCTAGCGGTGACGACGGAGATCGAGATGGGGCCGGGGATGGAGCCGCGCCGCACCCGCTTCTACCGCAGCCGCATCCGCTCCGACGCCCGCCTCGACTACGACCAGCTCGACGAGATCTTCGCGGGGCGGAAGCGCCCGCCGGCGGCGGTGGCCGAACCGCTGCCGGCCGCCCGCAAGGTCGCCGCCGGCCTCGGCGAACACCGTCGCGGCACCACCCTCGACGTCGAATCCTTCGAGCCCGAGTTCCGCTTCGACTCCGACGGCAACGTCGTCGCCGCCCACGGCGTCGAGCAGACCGAGGCCCATCGGCTGATCGAGCGGCTGATGATCCTCACCAACGAACAGGTCGCGCAGCTGCTGGAGCGCGAGCGGGCGCCGGCGATCTACCGCGTCCACCCGCCCCCCGACGCCGCCCGGATCGAGCGCCTGCTCGAGCAGCTGACGGCGCTGGGGGTGCCGACCCCGCCGCTGAAGCAGGGGTTGGCCCCGAGCGAGGCCGGTCGCCTCGCCGCCGAGGCGAGCCGGCTGGCGCGACGGGAGGCCGCCCGGCGCGGGCACGGCCGCGAGGCGTATACCTCGCTTGTGCTCCGGTCCCTCAAGCAGGCCTATTACAGCGAGCGGAACATCGGCCACGCCGGCCTCGGCAGCCCCGCCTACTGTCACTTCACCTCGCCGATCCGCCGCTATCCCGACCTCGTCTGCCACCGGGCGCTGCTGGCCCTGCTGGGGGAGGGGGAGGAGGTGCCGACGCTCGCCCAGTGCCGCGACGCCGCCGCCGACTCCTCCGCCCGGGAGCGGGAGTCGGCCCAGATCGAGCGCGCGGCCGACGACGTCTGCGCCGCCTTCCTGCTCGAACGGGAGCTGGGGGAGCGGGGCCTCGACGCCGTCTTCGAGGGCGAGATCTCCGGCGTCATCCGCTCGGCCGCGTTCGTCTCCTTCGGCGGCGAGCTCGGCGACGTCTACGAGGGCATGCTGCCGGCGCGGCGGCTGGGGGGCGACCGCTACGAGCTCGACCGGGCCGAGGTAGCTTTGGTCGGGCGCGGCTCGGGTGGCAGGATCAACCTCGGCGATCCGATATCCGTCCGGGTCGCCGGCGTCGATGCGCCGCGCGGCCGAGCCGAGCTGGTGCCGGCGGGTGAACCCGAATGAGCAAGAAGCAAAAGAAAAAAAGAGAGCCGGCCTCAGGGGACGTCGTCACCAACAGGCGCGCCCGCCACAAATTCGAGTGGGTCGAGAAGATGGAGGCCGGGATCTCCCTCAAGGGCTCCGAGGTGAAGGCGCTGCGCGGCGGCAAGGCGCAGATGACCGACGCCTACGCGGTCGTCGAGGAAGGCGAGGTTTGGCTTCGCAAGCTGCATATCCCGCCTTACGAGTTCGCGGCGGTCGACGCCCATCAGGCCGACCGGCCGCGCAAATTGCTGCTCCACAGGGAGGAGATCGAGCGTCTGGTCGGCAAAACCGCGCAGAAAGGCCTGACGTTGATCCCAACCAGGATCTATTTCAAAGGGCCGCGCGCGAAGGTGGAGCTGGCTTTGGCGCGAAACAAGGAGGGTCGCGACCGGCGGCGCGAGATCGCCGACCGTGACGTTCGCAGAGAGGTAGAGCGCGAGTTCAAGGGAAGGATGCGTTGAAGTTGAAAAGCTCGAAGTACATGCAAGGATGCAGGGCAATGCGGAACCGGAAAAGCCTCCCCGCCGCTTTCGCTGGGATCATCGCGGTGCTCATGGTGGCCCCTGCGCAGGCCGGCGCCGATTCCTTTCCGGAAAAGGCGAGCGACTACGTCAGCGACAACACCGGCTACTTCGTAGCCGCTCTGCTGGCGGCGATCCTGCTGCTCCTCCTGCTCGTCCGGATCAGCCAGCGGCGCAGCAAGGAAAAGGAGCAGAAGCAGGCCGCTCAGCCCGCCGGCGCTCCGCCGGCCGCCGTGCCGCCTGCGACCGCCGAGATGGCCGCCGTCCCCGCCGCGGTTCCGGGCGCACCCGCCCAAGCCGCCCCGCCCGTCCAGGCCGCTCCCCCTCCCGGGCCTTCGACGCCGCCGCCCGGCCCGGGCGCGCCGCCACCTGTCCCCGGGCAGGTTCCGGCGCCCGCCAGCGAGAGCGCCAAGGACCGCAAGCGCCGCCAGCGCGACGAACAGCGCCAGAAACGGGCGCAGATGCGCGAGTCGCGCAAAGCCGAGCTGCAGCGCCGCAAGGAAGAGCGGGCAAACCGCAAGGCGCAGAAGGGCGGCGGTGCCGTCCCGGCTCCCGGCGCACCTCCCGCCCCACAAGCGCAGAAAGAGAGGAAGTTCTTCGGGATCAAGATCGGCACCGGCAAGCAGAAGCGCGAGGCCGCCCTTGCCGAGCAGCGGCTGGCCGCCGCCCGCGCCGCCAACGAAAGGGCGCTCGCCGAGGCGCAGGCCGGGGGCCAGGTTCCGCCCTCGGGTCAGCTGCCGCCTTGGGAGGAGGCGACGACCGCCGAGCCGCAGACCGGCGGCCTCGCCGCCGTCCCACCGCCGCCGATTCCGGGCGGCACCCCGGCGCCCGGCGAATGGGACCCCGCCGCCGCCGAGCAGCGCGTCCGCGACAAGGTTGCCGAGGTCCGCACCGAGACGCAGCGGATCGGCGCCGAGGCCGATCAGCGGATGGAGGGCGCGGCGCAGCTGCAGCATCAG
The DNA here is from genome assembly GCA_963812845.1 of uncultured Actinomycetes bacterium. Taxonomy (GTDB): domain Bacteria; phylum Actinomycetota; class Thermoleophilia; order Solirubrobacterales; family 70-9; genus VAYN01. The sequence continues at coordinate 1,078,016 of CAWEWQ010000001.1, forward strand.
GGCGCGGTCCCGCCGCCCCCCGGAGCGCCGCCGATCCAGGACGCCCAGCCGACCCAGCCGCCCGCGGCCGTGCCCGGCCCCCCGCCGGATCTGCACACCGCCGAGCAGCGGCTCGAGGACGACCGGCAGGCGCGCGAGCGGGCGATGAAAGAGGCCGAGCAGCGCCTGCGCGAGATCGAGGAGCGGACCAAAGCGGCCGAGCATCGGACCGCCGAGGCGCAGCGCCTCGAGCAGCGCCGGGCCACGGAGGAAGCCGAGGAGCGGCGCCTCGAGGAGATGCGCCGCAGCGTCGCCGAAGCCGAAGAGCGTGCCCGCGAGGCCGAGCGCCGTGCCGAAGAAGCCGAGCAGGCAGTGGTCCGGCAGGTTCAGGGTGGGGCGCCGCAGGGCGAAGTCCCCGCGCCTCCACCGCCACCGGCCGCGGTTCCGCCGCCGCCCGAGCCGCAGTCATACGCGCCGCCGACCCCGCCGCCACCGGCTGAGTCGTTCACGCCCCCGCCCCCGCCGGCCGAGACCTTCACGCCGCCGACGCCCCCGCCTCCCGCGGAGCCCTTCGCGCCGCCGACCCCGCCGCCACCGCCCGCGGAGTCGTTCGCGCCGCCGACCCCGCCGCCCGTGCCCGAGACTCCGCCGGCGCCGCCGGCGCCTGGATTCGGCGCCTCCTCGGGTGGCGGTATCAACCTCAACACGATCACCTTCGAGCAACTGCGCGAGCAGAACCTCTCGGTGACGCAGGCGACCCGCCTTCTGGCGCACCGCGAGCGGCTGGGGGGCTTCAAGACGGTCGACGACCTCGACCAGGTCGCCGGCTTCCCGCAGGATCTGCTCGACGAACTGAAGAGTCGGTCGACGGTCTAGTTGGGCCGGGGGAGGGGGGTACCCCCTCCGGGCACATCTCGCTATGGCTCGATGTTGAGTGCCCGGAGGAGGTGCCCCGCCCCCCGGCTTCTCAGGCGCTTGATTTGAGTTGTTCCCACTTCTCGAGCAGCTTTAGCCAGACCTCGCTTCTGCTCGGGTAGGGGGCGACCGCGTGGCGCAGTTTGGATAGGGGGACCTCGGCGACGATTGCGATCGTTGCGGCCTGGAGGAAGTCGGCCGTCTCGAAGCCGGTGAAGGTGGCGCCGACGATCGTCCCCTTCTCCTGGTCGACGACGATCCGGGAGGTGCCGCCGGTTTCCTTGCCCTGGAAGCTGGCGCCGGGGGACCCGTCGGTGGGGACGTCGACGGCGCGGGCGTCGATGCCGGCCTTCCTGGCCTGGTCGAGCGTCTTGCCCGCGGCGGCGACCTGGGGATCGGTGAAGGTGACGCGGGGGGAGCCGAGGCCTTCGGCGCCGGCTGCGGTCTCGCGGCCGAGTAGGTTCTCCGCCGCCACCCAGGCCTGGTACTTCCCCATGTGGGTGAAGAGGGCGCGCCCGTTGACGTCGCCGATCGCGTAGAGCCAGTCGCGCCCGCCGACCCTCATCCGCTCGTCGGTCTCGAGGAATCCGTGCTCGTCCGCCTTCGCCCCGGCGGCTTCGAGGTCGAGGTCGGCGGTGTGGGGGACGCGGCCGACGGCGATCAGGATCTCGGCTGCCTCGATCTTCTCGCCCCCGCTCAGTTTCGCGACGACGCCTGTGCCGGCCGCGCCGACGCTCTCGACTTTGGCGCCGGTGCGGACGTCGACCCCGGAGTTCTTCCGCAGGGACGTGGCGACTTCCTCGCCGGCGAAGGCCTCCTCGCGCGAGAGCAGGTGCTCGCCGCCCTCGACCAGCGTCACCTCGCAGCCGAGGCTCGCCCAGGCCTGCGAGAGCTCGCTGCCGACCGGCCCGCCGCCGAGGACGATCATGCTCTCCGGTACCTGGCTGGCGGTGGTCGCGTCGCGGTTGTTCCAGGCCTCGATCCCGTCGAGCCCGTCGATCGGGGGCATCGCCGCCTTGCTGCCGGTGGCGACGACGATCGCCTTCTCGGCGACGAGGACGTCGTCGCCGACGACGATCCGCCGCTCGCCGTCGAAGCGGGCGCTGCCGCGGAAGAGCTCGATCCCGCGTTCTTCCAGCCACGGCAGTTGCCCGGAGTCGTCGCGGTCGTGGATCACCTCGTCGCGGCGGCTGAGGACCAGCTCCGCCTCCAGCGCGCCGTGGCCGGTGGGCACGCCGGGGATCCGCTTCGCCTCGGCGAGCACGTCGGCCGGTCGCAGCAGCGCCTTCGAGGGCATGCAGGCGTAGTAGGAGCATTCGCCGCCGATCAGGTCTCGCTCGACGATCGCGACCCGCAGGCCGCCGTCGGCCAGGCGCCCGGCGCAGACCTCGCCGGAGGGGCCGGCGCCGAGGACGATCGCGTCGTAGCTGCGTTCGTTCAAGGGCATCATCATCACAGGGCAGTCAAGTCCTACCCCCTACAATCGAAGGGCATTCCCAAGCACGGGGGCGACAGGCTTCGACGTGGTCGACTCGTGCGAACGGTTGCAGGTCGAGGTTGACGGAGGCCTCGTAAAACACCGTCACAAACCAATACGTGCGGACCATGAGTTCGCCCTCGCCGCTTAGTCGATAGCTAAGCGCTGTGAGAGTCGGTCCTTCCTCGCCCGCGGGAAGGGGCACCGGCTTCAGAAGCGGGCTCACCCGGTCGGATCGCCCCGTCCGTCAGGGGAAATCGAAGAGGGCTTTATCTCCCGCAGTGCCCGCCGGCGCGGACCCCGGGAGACGAGAATCAAGCGTCGGCTAAACCTGTAGACACCCTCGCACCGCGTCCGCGGATCCGAGTTCGAATCTCGGCGCCTCCATCGCTTCAAGCTCCGGAAACGGGGCTTGAAGCCGCTGCTTCAAGGAACTCAAGCGTAGGTTCCGTGGCCCTCTTAGGGTCGCAAAGAAGTCCTAAGTGAAAAAGGATTCTTTGCCTTTAAGGAGGGCCATATGGCATCGCTGAGACTCGCCACGTTCAACGTCGAGAACCTGTTCGCGCGCTGGAAGTTCAAGGAGGGGATCGATCCCGTGAAGGCGAACGAACGCGGCTGGATCGTCGAAGAACAGAACTTCGAGGAACTCGGCGAGGAAGACAAACGGATCACCGCCGCGGCGGTCAAGGAGCTCGATGCCGACGTGATCGCGATGCAGGAGGTGGAGAGCGTCGACACCCTGAAGCACTTCCGAAACCAACTGCTGGGAGGGTTCCCCGCCTACCACTTCGTCGACGGCATCGACGGCAACGACCTGCGCCTGATCGACGTAATGGTGATGAGCAAACTGCCGGTCGTCCACGTGCGCTCCTACCAGGACCGCCGCGACCCGGTTCCCCACGGCAGGGAACTCTTCTCCCGCGACTGCCTCGAAGTGCTGATCGAAGTCGAGCCGGGATCGACGCTGACCCTGTTCGTCAACCACCTGAAGTCGATGATCAGGACGCGCGAAGAAACGCGGCCGAAGCGGGAACGGCAGGCCGCGGGGGTGAAGCAGATCGTCGAAGAGCGATTCGGCGCCGACGCCGGCAAGGAGAAGTTCGTGATCCTCGGCGACTTCAACGACTACCTGGAGAGCGACGACCAGGGAAAAAGCGGAATCGCCGAGCTGGTCGAGTGGGACCAGGTCGAGAACGTGGTCAAGCGACTGCCGGCCGAGGACCGCTGGACCCACTATTACGCCGGGGGCAACGACTACAAGCAGCTCGATTACATGCTGCTCTCGAAGTCGCTGGCGACGGCCAACCCGGGCGCCCCGGAAATCATGCGGAAGGGGATGCCGACCAGGGCGACGCAATACAGCGGGCCGCGCTTCGACGGGGTCGGCAAGGACAAGCCGAAGGCCTCGGACCACTGTCCGGTGGTGATGAAGCTCGAGGTCTAGGAGTCGGGCACTTCGTCCAGCGGCTGGGTGGCCTTCAGCAGCGAGGCGACGGCGGCGTCCTTGGAGACTTCGGTGACGTAGGAGCGCGTGGGCGCGTCGACGTCGTTCCAGAGGTCGCTACCGCGGACCACGCCGGCCTGCTCGAGGACCAGCACGTGGTAGTGGAGGGCGCCGAGGCTCTCGGCGGGCACGGTTTCCCGCAGCTCGCCGGTGGTCTGGGCCGAGCCGCCGTTGAGGGTGCGGACGATCTGCCGGCGCAGGGGGTGGCTGAGCGCCTGGCGAACCTGCGGCTCGAGAAGGTCAGCCGGTGTCGGCTCTTCTTTTGCGGGACGCTCGGACAAGTTCGACCATCCTCATGTTTCTTGTTCCAAAGCGCTAGCCCAAAGTCGCTGAGTGGGATGGGCGTTCGTCCTCTCGGGCCCTGAGGATCCCGCGAGGACGAACGCCGGAAGGGTCAACCCCCCTTCTTGATGGTGGTAGCCGGATACGGCTGCTCGACACCGAAGACCTTCATCTGAATCACCCCCTTCGCCGATCTACGTCTCGGCTCAGGAGGTGGCTCGCGAGCGAAGGGCGCGCTCGTCCTATCCGGGAACGGCAACACGCCCGCCAGCGCGAGCGGTTCCTGAGCCCTTGGTCCTATCGTTTACTGGAATTTTCTCCAGCATTCAACAACCGTGGGCTTGCAAAAAGCGGAAAATGCAGCAATTCTCTTAAGGAGAAGCCTTGGAGGAGACCTCAAACCTAAAAATATTGGAATAGTCCCGGTATCTAAATCGTTAAGTGTCTCCAGGGAGGAATTCGTGGCAACGCAGGCTCGCCCGCAGCTGATCGACGAACGCGTTCTCAAGGCGCAGTCGCACCCGATCCGGGCGCACATCCTCAACATCCTCAGCGAGGGCCCCAGCAGCCCGGCGAAGATGCACCGCCGGATGGACAACGTCAGCCTCAACCTGGTCTGCCACCACGTCAAAGTGCTGCGCGACGTCGGGTTGATCGAGTTGGTCGACGTGCGGCACCACGGCGGGCGCCGCGAACACATCTATCGGGCGACGCAGCGGCAGTACTTCACCCTCGAGGAATGGCTTGCCGTCGAGCCGAGGCTTCGCAACCCGATCATCACCACGATCCTCAGTCAGATATCCGAGGACACCGCGCGGGCGATCGTCGAAGGCAAGTTCACCCAGCTGGCCGACAGCCACCTGAGCCGATCGCCGGTCGAACTCGACCGCGAGGGCTGGCAGGAAGTCGTCGACGTGCTCGAGACCGCTCTGGAGGGGGTGCTGGAGGCCCACGCCCGCAGCGTCGAACGTTGCCGTGAGAGCGGCGAGGAGCTGATGCCTACCCGGGTGATGATCATGCAGTTTCCGATCGGCCGGGAGGGCACCGACGGCTAGGAGGGATTGGCGAAACCCCCGCGCACGCCTGGCGGCACCGGACACACCGCCAAGCTGGGCTAGCCGCGGTCCGAGCGCGGCAGCGCCGCCAGTTCGAAGTCGCGGCTGACGGCGCCGATCTCCTCCGGCAGCCGCGCCAGCTGGACGTTGGCGACGAAGTCCATCTCCTCTCCCAGCGGCCGGAAGAAGTTGTCGTAGTGGGTGGGAACGACCGCCCGCGGTTCCAGCCGGGGCAGGATCCGCTGCCAGTAGTCGCGGGTGAAGCTGCGGCCGGCGACGCCGGCGAGGAAGACGTCGACGCCGCGCTCGCGGACCGCGTCGTCGGCGAGGTTGGCGCTGCCCTGGTGGTAGAAGCGGACCCCGGCGACCGCGATCGAGATCCCCCAGACCTGGCCGCAGCGGTAGGCGCCCGGTGAGAGCGAATCGAGGTGGTCGCAGCAGAGTTCGCCGTCGTAGGGGACCGCGAGGCCGAGCAGCAGCTTCGAGTGCAGGCTGGGGGTGAAGGAGACCTCGAAGGGGCCGAGCTCGTAGGTCCGGTAGGGCTCGACCTCGACCGCCCGCTCGGCCTGGCCGTGGAGCGCCATCAGGTTGACCAGCGAGCGCGAGCCGTAGGCCCTGCAGCCGAAGCGGCGGGCGAGGCCCGGCGCATCGAGGGCGTGGTCGAAGTGGGTGTGGCCGACCAGAACCCCGACCACCTCGCCGGGGGCGTGGACGAAGCGGTCGAGCGCGGCCGGGTCCGGCAACGCGGTGCGGCGCAGGACGAGGTCGCGGAAGGGCACCCGGGAGAGGTAGGGGTCGACGAACAGCGTCTTGCCCTCGTAGCTGAGCCGGTAGCCGGAGACGCCGAGCCATTCGACCTCGAGCCCGGCCGGCAGCTGCAGCGGCCGCGCCTCGAGCTCGCCCAGCGCCTGGCGGTCGTCGCGTTCGCTGGAACGCCGCGTCGCCCGGGCCTTCGCCAGTTCGCCCAGATGCCCCAGCGGTCCGGTCATTGCCAGAGCGTAGACGCGGCGTTCGTCCTTTTACCGACATACACGTCCAAAGGACGAACGCCGGCCGCCCATTACCTTGGTCGTTGCCATGGCAATCGCGACCGCAACCTCGCTCGACGTCTACGTCGGGGGCAAGCAGCTCTTCGAAGACGTCGGCTTCAAGCTGGAGCCGCGCGAACGGATGACGCTCTCCGGGCGAAACGGCGCCGGCAAGTCGACCCTGCTGCGGGTGCTGGCGGGGGAGCTGGCGCCGGACTCCGGCTCGCTGACGGTGCAGCGGGGCGCCCGGGTCGCCCTTCACGACCAGCGCCCGCCGCGGGGTTCGCAGGCGACCCTGGGCGAGTACGTCTTCGCCGGCCGCACCGACATGCTCGAGACCGAGGCCGAGCTGGAGCGGCTGGAGGGGCAGATGTCCGGCGAGGCGAGCGAGGAGACGATGCGCGCCTACGCCGTCGCCCAGCAGCGGCTCGAAGCCGGCGGCGGCTACCGCTGGCGCGACGGGGTGCTGGAAGTCCTCCGCGGCCTCGGCTTCGACTCCGAGCAGGCCGACCGCCGCCTCGCGACCTTCTCCGGCGGCGAGCTGACCCGCGCCTCGCTGGCCCGGGCGCTCGCCACCCGCCCGGACCTACTGCTCCTCGACGAGCCGACGAACCATCTCGACATCCCCTCGCTGGAGTGGCTCGAGAGCTACCTGGTCGACATCGACTCGGCGGTCGTCCTCGTCGCCCACGACCGCTGGTTCCTGGAGGCGGTCGGCACCTCGGTGCTGGAGCTGGAGGCCGGCCGCGCCCGCTTCTTCGCCGGCCCCTGGCACGCCTGGCGCGAAGAACAGGCCAAACGGGAGATGGCGCTGGGCAAGGCGATCGAGCGCCAGCAGGCGGAGATCGCGCGGATGGAGCGCTTCGTCGAGCGCTTCCGCTACAAGGCCTCGAAGGCGCGCCAGGCGCAGTCGCGGGTGAAGATGATCGAGAAATCCAAGCGCGACGGCCCGATGGCCGAAAAGCGCGACGGCCGCAGCCTGCGCTTTCACTTCAAGCCGCCGGAGCGGCCGGGGCGGGTGGTGCTGAAACTGGTCAACGGGACTCTGGAGGTGCCGGGGCGGGTGCTGCTCGACCGCGCCAACCTGGAAATCGAGCGCGGCGAACACGTGGTCCTGGTCGGGCCGAACGGGGCCGGCAAGACGACCCTGATCGAGACCCTCGCCGGGCAGCGCGAGCCGGCCTCGGGCAGCGTCCGCAGCGGCCACAACGTCAAGCTCGGCTACCTCTCCCAGCATGCCGAGACCGCCGCCGGCAGCGGCAGCGTGCTCGACGCCGCCAAGCGCGAGACCGGCCTCAACGAGAACCAGTGCCGGGCCCTGCTCGGTGGCTTCCTCTTCTCCGGTCGCGACGTCGAGAAGCAGCTCTCCGACATCTCCGGCGGCGAGCAGCGGCGGCTCTCGCTGGCGATCCTTGTCGCCTCCGGCGCCAACGTCCTCGTCCTCGATGAGCCGACCAACCACCTCGACATCGAGAGCCGCGAGGCGCTCGAGGACGCGCTGACCGAGTTCGAGGGAACGGTGCTGCTCGTCTCCCACGACCGCGCACTGCTGGAGGCGGTCGGAAGTCGTACCCTCGTCTGCGAGGCGGGCCGGCTGGAGAGCCACCCGAGTGGCTGGGCCGACTATCAGGCGCGGCGGGACGAGACCGACTCGGCGGCGAGCGCGGCGGCGAAGCCGAGCTCGGGCGGCGGCAAGAGGTACAGCGCCACCAAGCCGGCGCAGAAAGCGGCGCGCAAGGCGGCGAAGCTCGAGCAGCGGATCGAGAAGGCCGAGGCCGAGCTGCAGGCGCTGGAGGACGAGCTGGCCGATCCCGCGGCCTGGTCGAGCCCCGGCCGGATCGAGCGGGCGACCAAGCGCCACGCAGAGGCGAAGGCTGCGGTGGCGGAGCTATACGAAGAATGGGAGGAAGCTCAGCGCGAAGCCGAGGTCGCCCCGACTTAGGCCAGCCGGCGCTCGAGGACGACCCGCGTGTCCTTGGCCGGGGCCAGGGTGATGTTGCGGACGCGGACCTTTTCCGGCTTCGGCGAGGCGGGGCGGAGTTCGGCCCGCTCGACGAACTCGCGGAGGATCGTCCGCATCTCGTATTCGGCGAAGGCGGCGCCGATGCAGCGACGGATGCCGCCGCCGAAGGGGATCCAGGCGTAGTTGTCGGCCTTGGTCTCGAGGAAGCGCTCGGGGTGGAACTCGTGGGGGTCGGGGAAGACGTCCTCGCGGTAGTGCAGAGCGGCGATCGCCGCCAGGACGAAGGTCCCGGCCGGCAGCTCGTAGCCGTCGATCGTCGCCGGCGCCTTCAGCTTGCGGGCGACGTCGACGATCACCGGCCGGGCCCGCAGCACCTCCTTGACCGTGGCAGCGAGGTAATCCTCGCTGCCGGCGGCGAGCGAGTCGCGGAGCTTCTCCAGCACCGCCGGGTTGCGGCTCAGCAGCTCGACCGCCCAGGCGAGCCCGGTCGCAGTCGTCTCGTGGCCGGCTCCGAGCACGGTCACCAACTCGTCACGCAGTTCCTGGTCGCTCATCGGGTTGCCGTCCTCGTCGCGGGCGCCGAGCAGCAGCGAGAGGACGTCGTCGCGGTCGGAGTGGCCGGTTTCGGCGCGCCGCAGCCCGATCTCTTCGTAGATGAACTCGTCGAGCGCTTCGCGCGAGCGGACGAAGCGGGGCCAGGGGCTGCCGGGGCCGAAGTTGCGGCGCAGGAAGGGGAAGGAGGTGATGACGCCGACGCGGCGGGCGAAGTCGTCGATCAGGCCCTCGAAGCGGGCCAGGCGCTGCTCGTCGTGGACGCCGAAGACGGCTCGCATGATCACCGCCAGGGTGATCCGCTGCGTGTGAGGGCGCATCGCGAAGGGCTCGCCTACCGGCCAGCTCTCCATCTCGCGGCGGGTCATCTCGACGATCAGCTCGCCGTAGCGCTGGATCCGCTCGCCGTGGAAGGGCGGCAGCAGCAGCTTGCGCTGGCGCATGTGCGGCTCGTCGTCGAGGGTGAGGACCGAGTTGGGGCCGAGCGCCGGCTCCAGCACGGTGGCGTTGGCCTCGCCGGCGTGGAAGTCGGCGGGCGATCCGGTGAACAGCGCTTTGACGAGGTCCGGGCCGGCGACGTAGACGATGCGGCCGAAGTACGGGAAGCGGATCGTGAAGATGTCGCCGTAGCGGCGCTGGTGTTCGGAGAGGAAGCCGAGCGGGTCGCGCGCGTAACGGAGCGCCTGGGCGATAGCCGGCGCCCGCGATCCCGGCGGGAAGGGCTCGCGGCGTGCGCTGTTCGGGCGGGGAAGGGTCGCCTGCTCCATCGCCGCGCAGGTTACAGAAAACTGGCTGGCTGGCCAGTTTTGGTCGGCAGGGCGCTAGAAGACGATCGTGCGGTCGCCGTCGAGGAGGACGCGGTCGTCGAGGTGGGCCATGACGGCGCGGGCGAGGACGAGGCGCTCGATGTCCCGGCCGATGCGGATCATGTCGGCGACCCCGTCGCGGTGGTCGACCGGCTCCACGTCCTGGGCGATGATCGGGCCGGCGTCGAGCTCGGCCGTCACGTAGTGGGCGGTGGCGCCGATCAGCTTGACGCCGCGCTCGTAGGCGCGGTGGTAGGGGTCGGCGCCGACGAACGCGGGGAGGAAGCTGTGGTGGATGTTGATCGCCGGGGCCTTCAGTTCGCGGAGGAAATCCTCGCTGAGGATCTGCATGTAGCGGGCGAGGACGAGGAGGTCGACTCCGTCCAGCAGTCCGAGGATCTGGTGCTCGACCTCATGCTTGGTCTCCGGCGCGACGGGGAGGTGGTGGAAGGGGAGACCGACCGCCTCGACCTGGTCGGCGTGGTCGGGATGGTTGGAGATGACCGCGACCAGCTCGCCGCCGAGGTCGCCGTTGCGCCAGCGCCAGAGCAGGTCGGAGAGGCAGTGGTCCTCGCGCGAGACCATCACCGCCAGCCGCCGCTCGCGGTCGCTCTGCCCGAACTCGTAGTCCATCTCGAACGGCCCGCCGATCTCCTCCGCGAAGCGCCGCTCCAGACCCTCGCGCTCGCCCGCGAGCGCCTGGTCGAAGACCATCCGCATGAAGAAGCGACCCTCGGCGCTCGAGTGCTGGTCGACGTCGACGATGTTCAGCCCCGACTCGGCGAGGAAGCCGCTGACGCGGGCGATCAGCCCCGGCCGGTCGGGACAGGCGAGCAGCAGGCGCGAGGTCGGCGCGTCTCCCATCCGTCGATCATCGCGGATAGGGTGCGGGCGATGCGGATCGGAGCTATCCCGGACGGGCTGTTGGAGCGGATCGGACTGCGGCTGGGCAAGGTCCCCACCCCGATCGGCGAGGCGATGTACTCGATGCCGGTGGCCCGCTCGCTGCAGGTCGCGCAGCGGACCGGGATCCTCGGCGCGCTCGCCGAGGGGCCGCGCGATCCCGCCGAGCTGGCCGAGCACCTCGGCCTGCAGGCGCAGGGGACGGTCCGCGTCCTCGACGTGATCGCGACCCTCGGCCACGTCGCGCAGAACCCGGACGGCAGCTACGAGATGACCGCGGCCGGCCGCCGCTGGCTCGACCCCCGCTCGGACACCTACCTCGGCGACTTCCTCGCCGACACCTACGAGTACTGGGACTGGTACGCGGGCCTGGAAGACCTGGTCCGGGACGGCAAGCACGTCGAGCTGCACGCGAAATCGCCGGACGATCCCTACTGGAAGTCCTACATCCGCGGCCAGTACCAGTTGGCGCGCCTCTCCAGCGCCGAGGTGGCGAAGGCGATTCCGCTGGCCCGGGGCGCGCACTCGGTGCTCGACGTCGCCGGCGCCCACGGCGAGTTCTCGATGGCGCTCTGCCGCCGCCACGAGGGCCTGCGGGCGACCGTCGTCGATCTGCCGGGCAGCGCCAGGGTGGGGGAGGAGATCGTCGCCGAGGCGGGGATGGGCGACCGCGTCCGCCACATCGTCGGCGACATGTTCGAGGCCGACTACGACGGCCACTACGACGGAGCGCTCTGCTTCAACATCATCCACCACCTCTCGCCCGAGCAGATCCGGGCGCTGTTCCAGCGGGTGCGGGCGGTTCTGCGCCCCGGCGCGCCGCTCTGCGTCCTCGACCTCTACGACCGCCAGGGCGGCAAGCCCGCCAACCTCGCCTCGATCCTCGGGCTCTTCTTCCACCTCACCTCGGGCGCCGACACCTACACCACCGACGAGGTCTCGCGCTGGATGAAGGAGAGCGGCTACGGAGCCGCCGAGATCAAGTCGTTCCGGACGCTTCCGGACCTGCGCCTGGTGATTGCCAAAGCGGTCTAGTCCCAGGGATCAGCCCGCAGCGGTTTTCCTTCCCCCTCATAGGGTGGACAAGGGGCCTTACGAATCCCCGGCCACAGTGCCGCCGCCGTCTCTGCCCGGCCGGCCCTCCTCCTTCTCGACGAAGTGGGTCGGTGACGTCCCGACCCGTTCGCGGAGCGTCTGCTCGCGTCGGTCGCTGATCCTGGAGGCGACCCTTTCGACTGCCCGTTCAAGCCAGAAGGCCGTCTGCGTTCCGGTCCGGTAGTCCGCCGGTCCCATCCCCTGTATCCGTCCCTCTTCCTGTAGATCCGCGACTTGCTGGAATTCCTTCTTTGAAGCCGGGTTGTAGACACCCAGCGTCCGTCCACCGGAACGATTGACGATTGAGAAGACCGGCACGTCGCTGGGCCCATCTGCGATGTAGATCATGTTCGCGAATGGAATTCTTCGATCCTCTTCGTCCATCTTTTGGTTGACGGAGAACTCGGGGTGTTTGTTGACGCCCTTGTTGATCTCGAAAACGGCGCGGGTCTTCGTCGTGTTGTCGATGGAATAGCCGATCTCCGCCAGCTGCGGATTGCTGTCCGGAGCCGGCTTGCCCATCTCCAGATATCCCGGGGGGGCGGTGGACTCGAGAAACTCGCAGGCCCAGACGCCGGCGAGCTTCTCGGCGACAGAGCTCCCCAAGACGATCTGGCGAAGCCCCGTCGAAACCACGTAGTGCTCAACGTCGATCTCGTGGCGCTTGAAGCGCTCAGAAGAGGTGATCAGGGTCCGCAGCCGATCCATGATGTCCGGAACGCCGGGATAGAACTCAAGATCCTCTCCGACCTCTCGCAGGGTGGCATTGTTCAAGCCCTCGAACTTTCCGGCCCTGACATAGCTGAGGATGTGGCTCAGGTAGATCGTGTCGCCGGCCACCAAGGGATGTCCGAGCGCACCGTAATAGCCCGCGAGCCCTTGAACCTCCTGCCAGAAAACGGATTCGTCGACCGAGAACCGCGCAAAGAGCGGTTTCTGCATGTAGCCGGGGATCAGGGTCTTGTCGAAGTCCCAGATAACCGCAATAACGTTCTGCGGAAAGGGCGAGACGGACATTCGCGCAGCCTATCCCGTCCGGTCGAGCTTCTAGCCTCTTTTCTATGGATGAGCCTGAGCGTAATCCCGGTTTCAATCCCAACTTTCGCGTTCAGCTGATCGGAGGGCCGGTCAGCGGTGGAACGGTCGAGATTTCTTCGCTCCGGCCGTCCATTCGCGTCTACCAGAGCGGTGCCGCTCCGTTTGCGCTTCCGCCTGAGGCCGCTCCGCCCGGGGACGTTTCTTTGCTGGGGGAATACGACATCGTGGAGCCCCTGGGGCCGGACGTACCGACCTATGTGGTCCGCAGCCGATAGGGCTGCTCCCGTCTGACCTGCGGGTCAGCGGTCACAAGTTTGCAATCAGCGTCCTCCCAGGGCGAGGCCGGTCCCGCCTGAGCTAGTGAGGTGTGTTACAAGCCTTCGGCTTGTGTGAGGAGTGGCACACATGGATGCAGCGCAAACCCTCACGGTTTTGCGCTTGCTCACAAAACGCAGACATTTCACCCCGATCTTGTTCCTCCTTCTCGCCTTCCCGGCGGCTGCTTTTGCGGCCGGGGGAGATGAGGCGGCCTCTGGTGGGCCCGCCGTGGGCCAGGCCGAGGTAGCTCCGCTGGCGCCGCTGCAGCAGCCGATCGACCGCTTCCAACACACCGTCAAGGTGTTCGCGGCCCAGATCCGCGCCGACGAACGGGCCGCCGCCCGCGAGCGCGAGCGGGAAAGCGAAGAACGCTTCGCCGACCTCGGCGTCTCGATGGGGACGCTGGAATCGATCGCTTCCTGCGAGTCCGGCGGCGACCCGACCGCGGTTTCCTCCGATGGCAGCTACCGCGGCAAATACCAGTTCGACTACGGCACCTGGGAATCGATTGGCGGCAGCGGCGATCCCGCCGCGGCCCCCGAGGCCGAGCAGGACTACCGCGCGGCGCTCCTCTACGCGCAGTCCGGCTCCAGCCCCTGGCCGATCTGCGGCTGACGCGACTGCTCCTCCGCGCGGCGTTCGTCCTTGGGCCGGTATAGGCGTCCCAAGGACGAACGCCGAGGGCGGATCTACGATGCGCGCATGGCAGAGGAGCCGGTAGCGAGCGAGGAGCAGGTCCCGGCGCCTGACGCCGGCGGTCCGCAGCGCAAGCCGCCGGCCGAGGCGATCGCCGAAGCGAGGGTGCGGGCGCCGACCCGCGGCAACCGCAAGCTGGAGAGCTTCCTCGACGCCGTCAACGGCGACGAGCAGGTGCGGAGCTGGTGGTACATGGCCCAGGTCCATGCCGAGCGGCTGGGGATGTCGGACCACAGCTGGGTCCACATGCAGATCGTCCTCAACATCGCCCTGCGGCTGCTGCGGCTGCTGGTCCGGGCCGGGGTCGAGCCGGCGATGGTCGCCGACCACGGGATGCGCGATCGCGACGCTGAGGTGGTGGTGGCGGGCGGCGCCCTCCTCCACGACGTCGGCATGTCGATCCACCGCGCCGACCACGAGGCCTACTCGCTCTTCCTCGCCAACGGCGCCCTGCAACGCCTGCTTGCCGACGTCTACAAGGAGCCCGAGCGGACCGTGGTCGCCTCCGAGATCCTCCACACGATCATCGGCCACCGCCGCCGCGGCGAGCCCTACACGCTCGAGGGGGGCGTCGTCCGCGTCGCCGACGCGCTCGACATGGCACAGGGCCGCACCCGGCTGCCGCTCGACCTCGGCCACGAGGGCATCCACTCGATCTCCGCCGCCGCCGTCGACGAGGTCCGGATCAGCGCCGGCGAGGAGCGTCCGGTCCGGATCGAGATCCAGCTCAACAACTCGGCCGGGATCTTCCAGGTCGACGATCTGCTGGCGACGAAGATCCGCGGCACCCCGCTCGACGGTCGCGTCGAAGTGATCGCCAGGGTCGAGGGCGAGACCGAGAAACGGCTGCTCTCCGGCTTCCGGCTCTCCTAAGCGCCCGATGCGGGTCTTCGGCTACGCGCCGGAAGGGACCGACGATCGCCTCGCCGCCGCGGGGGCGCGTGTCTTCAGTTCGATGACCGAGCTTCCGGAACTGTTGGCTTAGCCGGCCACGATTGGTGAGTTGACGTGCCTATAGCGACGTCAACTCACCAATCCCGCCTCGCAGCATCCAGCTCGGCGACCAGGGCTCGTACGCGGCGGTCGATCTCATCGCGGGTCGCGCGCACCGTCTGCAGCGGCTGCCCCTTCGGATCGGGCAGGTCCCAGTCGAGGTAGCGCTTGCCGGGGATGTAGGGGCACTCGTCGCCGCAGCCCATCGTCACCACCACGTCCGCCCACTCGGCGTCCTCCTGGGAGAGCCGGTGCGGGCGCCGCTCGCCGAGGTCGATCCCCAACTCCGACATCGCCTCGACCACCTCCGGGTGGACGCGGTCGCCGGGGGTCGTCCCCGCCGAGCGCGCCTCGTGGCGGCCGTCGGCGGCGCGGAGGAAGAGCGCCTCGCTCATCTGCGAGCGGCCGGCGTTGTGGAGGCAGACGAAGAGGGCGCGGGACATCAGGCTGCCTCGGTCGCCGCCTCGTCGGGCTGCCCGCCGCGGACCAGCTGGTAGGCGAGCGCTCCCAGGGCAGCTCCTATGGGCGGCGCCAGCAGGTAGATCCAGAGATCCTTGAGCTCGCCGGAGACGAGCGCCGGGCCGAGCGAGCGGGCGGGGTTCATCGAGGCCCCGGTGACCGGGCCGCCGAAGAGGGCGTCGAGGCCGACGGTGCCGCCGATCGCGATCGCCGCCGCGGCGCCGACCGCGCGGGTGTCGGTGGCGACGGCGATGATCACGAACATCAGGAAGGCGGTGAGGACGACCTCGTAGACGAAGGCGCTGCCGGCGCCGACGCTGGGCACGGTCGCGCCGAGGGAGGCGGGCTCCGACGGCCAGACGGCTGCGAGCAGGGCGGCGGCTGCGAGCGCGCCGGCGACCTGCGCGACCAGGTAGGCGGCGGTCTCGGTGCGGGGGAAGTGGCGGGTGAGGGCGAAGGCCAGCGTCACCGCCGGATTGAGATGGGCGCCGGAGAGGTGACCGGTCGCGTAGATCATCGCCATCACGATCAGTCCGAAGACGAGGGCGATGCCGACCACCCCGAGGGAGCCTGGATGCTCGGCCTCGGTGACGATCGCGCCGCAGCCGGCGAAGACGAGCGCGAAGACGCCGAGCCCCTCGGCGGCGGCACGGCGGAGAAGGTCGGGGCGCCCGCTCATCGGACCCTCAGCAGCAGGCCGCCGCCGGCGCGAAGACCTCGCGGACGGCATCCAGGGCGCCGGGGACGAGGGCGAAGTAGCTGCGGGTGCCGCGGCCCTCCCGCTCGACCAGCCCGGCCTCGACCAGCTTCTTCAGGTGGTGGCTGACGGTCGCCTGGGAGAGACCGAGGAAGGGCTCGAACTCGCAGACGCAGACGGCCTCGCCGCCGGAGCGGAGGAGCATGTTGACGATCCGCAGCCGCTGCCGGTCGGCCAGCGCCTTCAGCACCGTCTCCAGCTCGGCGGCCTGCCGCTCGCCGAGCGAGCTGCCGGCGAGCGGGGTGCAGCAGTTGATCACCGGCAGGTCCGTCATCGACGGCAAGCCTACCTCATTCATCGATGAACGTCGATGAAGATTTCGATCCCCGCTCCGTCAGCTCGCGCAGCGTTCGCAGAGCCCGCGCAGGACCACGTCGTGCTCGGCGATCTCGAACGGGACCTGCTTGGAGACCTCGCCGATCGCCTGCTCGAGATCGCGGTCCTCGAAGGGTTCCATGCGCCCGCAGCGGCGGCAGATCGCGTGATGGTGATGGTGCCCGCTGGGATCGATCCGCTCGTAGCCGGCGATCCCGCGCGCCGCCTCGAAGCGCTGCACCAGCTGCAGCTCCTCGAGCACCTCGAGAGCCCGGTAGACGCTCGCCCGGCCGACCCGGACCTTGCGCTCGCGCAGCTCGTCCTCCAGCTCCAGCGCGGTCACCGCGCAGGCGTGGCGGGAGAGGGTCTCGACCACCGCGGTGCGGGCGCCGCCGCGACGGTAGCCCGCCTCGGCGAGCCGACCCAGCGCGTACTCGGACCAGCGGCTGTCGACGGTTGCGCCCATCAGCCGATCGTAGCCCCCGCCGGGCCCCGCTCCGCGCGCAGGGCAGAGAGCAGACGGGCGGCCGGCAGCGAGAGCAGATAGGCGGCGACGATCGCCAGCGCCACCGAGGCGCCGCCGGCGGTGCCTGCGTAGTAGGAGAGGTAGAGCCCGGCGATCCCGGCGAGGACCGCGGTCGCGACGGCGATCGCGATCATCGGCCCGATCCGCTCGCTCAGCTGCCGCGCGACCGCGGCGGGGCCGACGAAGACGGCGACGACGAGGAGGTTGCCGAGACCCTGGACGGCGACGACGATCGCCAGCGAGAGGAGGACCAGGAGGGCCGCTTCGGTCCGCGCCGGCGAGGCGCCGAGCGAGCGCGCGGCGGCGCGGTCGAAGCCGCCGGCGAGCAGGCGCCCGTGCAGGAGCGCGAGCGCGAGCGCCACCGCGGCGGCGAGCGCGGCCGCCGCCGCGAGGTCGGCATCGGAGGGACCGAGGATGTCGCCGAAGAGCACCTCCCCGATCCCGGGCGGGGAGTCGGGGGAGAGGGCGAGCAGGGCGCCGAGGCCGAAGAGGGTGGTGACGACGACCCCGACCGCGACCTCCCGGCTCACCCCGGGCACCCGCGCGGCGAGCGCGATCGCCAGCGCCGCGACGACGATCGCCGGCGCCCCGCCCGCCAGCAACGGCACCCCCGCGATCGCCGCGAGGACGAGCCCGGGGAAGATCGAGTGCGCCAGCGACTCGGCCGCATAGGAGAGCCGGTAGAGGACCACCCAGCAGCCGAGGGCGCCGGCGGCGATGCCGATCAGGGTCATCTCGGCGATCGCGCGCCGCATGAACTCGTCTTGCAGGGGCTCGAGCATCGCTAGTGGTGGTGATGGTGGGGTGGGAGGATCGCGCGGCCCCCCGCGCCGGGGAGCTCGACGATCGTGCCGCCGTAGGTGGCTTCGAGGACCTCGAGGCTGAGCGCCTCCTCCGGGGTGCCGACCGCGATCTGGCCGCGGTTGAGGCAGAGGACGGTGTCGGAGCGGCGGGCCTGCTCGAGGTCGTGGGTGGCGATCATCAGCGCCCGTCCTTCGCCGGCCAGATCCCCGATCAGAGCTTCGAGCCGCTCCGAGCTCGTTCGGTCGAGGCCGGAGAAGGGCTCGTCGAGGAGCAGGATCTCGGCCTCCTGGACGAGGCTGCGGGCGATCAGGACGCGCTGGCGCTGGCCGCCGGAGAGCTTGCCGAAGGTCTCCCCGGCGAGGTCGTCGAGGCCGACCCGGCGGAGCGCCGCCAGCGCCGCCTCACGCTCGCGGCGACCGGGCCGCCGCCACCAGGCCAGCCGCGAGAGCGCTCCCATCGCGGCGACGTCGAGGGCGGAGACGGGATAGTCGAGCTGCGAGCGCTCGGTCTGGGGGACGGTGGCGCAGCGGGCCCCGACGGCGAGCTCGCCGGACAGCGGCGCCAGCTCTCCGAGCAGCGCCCGCAGCAGCGTCGTCTTGCCGCCGCCGTTGGGTCCGAGCAGGGCCATCCGCTCGCCCCGGTGCAGGGAGAAGGTGACGCCGGAGATCGCCGGCCTGCCGTCGTAACCGGCCGCGAGGTCGCTCGCCTCGATCAGAGGTTGAGCTTGCATCCCTGGACTCCGTCGGTGAAGCCGCGGACCATTTCCTCGGCGTTCGCCTCCTCCATCCCGAGGTAGGTCCCGGCGCTCGAGCCCTCGGGCCCCAGCGTGTCGCCGTAGAGGGTGTGGTCGGAGGTGGCGCCGGTCTGGCGGGCGATCGCGTCGGCGACCTTCGAGCTCAGCGAGCTCTCCGGGAAGATCGCCTGCACGCCCTCGGCTTCGACCGTCTTCGCCAGCGCGCTGAGGTCCTTGGCCGAGGGCTGGGCCTGGGTCGTCTGCGAGGGGATTACCGCGCCGACGACCTCGATCCCGTAGCGGTCGGCGAAGTAGCCGAAGGCGTCGTGGTCGGTGACGAGCTTGCGCCGGGCCGGCGGGACTGCGTCGATGCAACGGGCGATCCCGCGGTCGAGCGCCCGCAGCTTCGCCAGGTAGGCGCGGGCGTTGCGCGCGAAGGCGGCCCGGTGGGAGGGGTCGGCGGCGGCGAGCGCCCGCTCGATCTCCCGCACCGCGGCCTCGGCGTTGCGCGGGTCGTGCCACCAGTGCGGGTCGTACTTCGACGCCTCCGCCCCCGAGGACTCGCCTGGCAGGCGGATCGGCACCCCGGCGCCGACGTCGACGACTTCGGCGTCGCTGCCGCTGTCGGAGACGATCTCCCCGATCCAGGCGTCGAGGTCGTCGCCGCTGGCGAAGATCACCGCTGCTCCGGCCGCGCCGGCGACGTCGGAGGGGCGCGGCTCATAGTCGTGGGGGTCGCTGTTCGGCTGCAGGATCTGGTCGACTTCGACCGCTTCGCCGCCGACCTCGCGGACGAAGTCCCCGAGCTGGGTCGTGGTCGCGACGACGTCGAGCTTGCCGGAGTCGCCGGCCGATCCGCCGCAGCCGGTGGCGATCAGGGCGAGCGTCGCAGCCGCGGTGGCGAGGGCGGCGGCCCGGGGCCGGCGGCGGAGGGCGCGCGCCGCCGCGACGGCGACGAAGACGGCGCCGGCGACGCAGGCGATCGTCGCCCCCGGCGGGGCGTCGGTCTTGACCGAGAGCCAGAGGCCGGCGGTGCCCTCGAGCGCGACCAGGGCGACGCTGAGGAGCTGCCAGCTCGCCAGCCGCTCGGTCAGCAGGCGCGCCGTCACCGCCGGGACGAGGAAGAGGGCGGTGACGAGGAGGGCGCCGACGACGGTCAGCGCGGCGGTCACGGCCAGCGCAACCAGGCCGAGGAGGACGGCGTCGAAGATCAGCGGGCTCGGCCCGGCCGACCCGGCGAGAGTCGGATCGAAGCCGGCGCGGAGCCAGTGCTGCCCGACCAGGAAGGTGGCGGCCAGGGTGGCGACGGCGGCGAGCGCGGCGAGCCGGATGTCGGCGTCGTTGACGAGGAGGAGGCTGCCGAAGAGGAGCGTCTCGATATTCGAGCCGGAGCCGAAGACGTCGCTGGCGAGGATGACGCCGCCGGCGAGGCAGCCGACGAGGACGAGGGCGACGACGGCATCGTCTTCGTCGCGGCGACCGCGCAGAACCGTGGCGCCGGCGGTGAAGGCGATCGCGGCGCCGAAGGCGCCGAGCGGAGCGGCGAAGCCGAGGCCCTCGGCGAGGACGAGGCCGGGGAAGGCGGCGGTGCCGACAGCATGGGAGAAGAAGGCGAGGCCGCGCATCACGATCCAGGTCCCGAGCAACCCGGCCGGGATCGCGAGCAGGAGCACCTCGATCAGTCCGCGCTGGACGAAGGGAAGCTGAAAGGGCTCGAGCACCGAGCCGAGGCTACTAAATGAGAATGAATCTAGTTTTTAGTTGAAGCGGGCGAGGTCGCTCTTGCGCTGTTCCTTGCGCTTCTCCAGGCGGCCCTGGATCAGCGAGAGGACGATCGGCAGGGCGGCGAAGAAGGCGATCACGCCGAAGCAGAAGAAGGTCACCGTCTTGTCGGTGGTCGGGCCGGCGAGGCCGACGCCCTCGTCGGCGAGGGCCATCGGTGCGGCGGCGAGCATCAGGGCCCAGATCGAGAGCAGGGCTGCGACGGTGCGCTTCACGGGCGGGAATCTAGCGCACGCAGGGGCGTAACCGTCGGCTCTTAAGGTCCCGTTTAGCCGCATGCGAATAGCCTCCCGCGGCGATGAGCACTCTCGAAGCGATCGTCCTCGGCTTTGTTCAGGGGTTGACGGAGTTCCTGCCGATCTCCTCCTCGGGCCACCTGCGGATCGTCCCGGCCCTGCTCGGCTGGGAAGATCCCGGCGCCGGATTCACCGCGGTGATCCAGCTGGGGACGATGGCGGCGGTGCTGATCTACTTCCGCGCCGACCTCTGGCGGATCGCCTCGGCCTGGCTGCACGAGCTGCGGACGCCGATTCCCAGGGCCTCCAAAGACGCGCGGCTCGGCTGGTTCATCCTCCTCGGCACGATCCCGATCTGCGTCTTCGGTTTCATCTTCAAGGACCAGATCGAGTCGGGCGCCCGCAGCCTCTACCTGATCGGCTCGGCGCTGATCCTCTTCTCCTTCGTGATGCTCGCGGCCGAGCACTACGGCACCCGCCGCCGCCACCTGGACGAGATGAGCGGTCGCGACGGGTTCTCGATCGGGATGGCACAGGTGCTCGCGCTGATCCCCGGCGTCTCCCGCTCCGGGGCGACGATCTCGGCCGGGCTGTTCCGCGGCTTCGACCGGGTCGACGCCGCCCGTTACTCGTTCCTGCTCTCGGTCCCGGCGGTCGTCCTCAGCGGTCTCTTCGAGCTGCGCAAGATCGGCGAACCCGGCGAACCGCCGGTCGGGGCGACGGTGATCGCCACCATCGTCGCCTTCGTCGCCGGCTACCTCTCGATCGCCTGGCTGCTGCGATACCTGGGGACCCATTCGCTTCGCGTCTTCGTCGTCTACCGGGTGGCGTTGGGCGCGCTGGTGCTGATCCTCACGGCGAGCGGCACGATCCACTGACGCCTTCCTCGTCTGGGGGTCTCGTAGGCTGGCGAGGTGAGGCCTAAGGCATCCGCCCTGCGGCTGGGACCCGAGCCACCCTCGGCGGCGTCGGGGCTGCTGGCGACCGTCGGGGCGGTCGCGCTGGCCACCGCTCTCGTCTACCCGCTGAAGGACGTCGCCCCGGCCGTCTCGCTCGGCGTCGTCTACATCCCCGGCGTGCTCCTGGTCTCGACCGTGTGGGGCTGGCGGCTCGGCGTCCTGGCGGCGCTGGCGAGCGCCGCTCGCCTTCAACTGGTTCCACATCCCGCCGACCGGTCGCTTCGACGTCTCCGCCGACCGCGACGCCGTCGCCCTCGTCGTCTTCGTGATCGTCGCCGTGATCAGCAGCACGCTGGGGGAGATGGGACGGGCGCGGGCGGCCGAGGCCGAGCGCCGGCGGGGTGAGACCGAGGCGGTGCTGGCGGAGCTGCGGGAGCTCTCGGCCGAGCGCGACCGGATCGCAGGCCGAGGCGATCGAGGCCGGGGCGCTGCGCCGCAGCGACGAGCTGAAGACGGCGCTCCTGCGCTCGGTCTCCCACGATCTGCGGACGCCGCTGACGGCGATCATCGCCGCCGGCGCGGCGCTCGACTCGCCCTCGGTGACCGCCGAGGAGCGGAGTGAGTTGAGCGCGGCGGTGGTCACCGAAGGCGAGCGGCTCTCGCGTCTGGTCGAGAACCTGATCGACGTCTCGCGGCTGGAATCCGGCAGCGCCGAGCCGCGGCGCGAGCCGGTCGACCTCGTCGGCGTCTTCGAAGCGGCGCGGGAATCGGTCGGCCTCGACGCCGAGGCGGTGAAGCTCAGCGTCGACCCCGAGCAGCCGCCGCTGGTCGCCGATCCGGTGCAGCTGGAGCGCGCCTTCGCCAACCTGGTCGAGAACGGCGCCCGCCACGGCGGCGGCCGGCCGGTGCTGGTCCGCGCCCGCGAGAGCGGCGGGCGGCTGGTGGTGCGGGTCGTCGACCAGGGGCCGGGGATCCCGGAGGGAGAGCGGGAGCGGATCTTCGAGCCCTTCTACCGGCGCGAGGGCGCCGGCCAGGGGTTCGGCCTCGGCCTGGCGATCGCCAAGGGGTTCGTCGAGGCCAACGGCGGCGAGATCGCGGCCGAGTCGGTGCCGGGCCAGGGCAGCACCTTCGTCGTCACCTTCCCGCTCGGCGATGCTGCCGCTGGGGAGGGGGCGGGATGAACGATCCGCGCCGCGTCCTCGTCTGCGACGACGAGCCGCAGATCGTCCGCGCCCTGCGGGTGATCCTCCGCGACGCCGGCTTCGAGGCGGTGCCCGCGAGCGAGCGGGGAGGAGGCGCTCGACCTGGTCGCGGTGCGCCCGCCGCAGGCGGCGATCGTCGACCTGATGCTGCCCGACATCGACGGGGTCGAGGTGACCCGGCGGATCCGCGAGTGGAGCGAGATGCCGATCGTCGTCCTCTCCGCGGTCGGCGAGGAGGAGCGCAAGGTCGAGGCGCTGGCGGCCGGGGCCGACGACTACGTGACCAAGCCGTTCGGGCCGCGCGAGCTGGTCGCTCGTCTCGAGGCGGCCCTGCGCCGCGCCCAGCCCGAGACCGAGGAGCCGGCGATCGTGGTCGACGGCCTCGAGATCGACCTCGCCGCCCGCCGCGTCCGCCGCGACGGCGCCGACGTCCACCTCACCCCGACCGAGTTCGAGCTGCTCCGCGTCCTCGTCCGCAACCGCGGCCGGCTGATGACCCACCGCAACCTCCTGGTCGAGGTCTGGGGGGTCGAGTACGAAGACGACCTCCAGGTCCTCCGCGCCCACGTCGCCAACCTGCGCCGCAAGATCGAGCCCGAGGGCGAGCACGTCTTCATCAGAACTGATCCCGGAGTGGGATACCGCTTCGCAGCGTAGTCGTGGTTCCTTAGTCCTCTATAGGCGGACAAAGGAACCACGGAGCGCCTTCACAGGATCTGTATACGCCGGCGCCGCTTCTTCATGCGGGCTTGACGGGGGTGGGCGCATAGTCGAGATGTGCTTCTCGACCTCCTCTCCATAGCCATCGCCGCGGGGCTCTTCGCCCTGCTCTACGGGGCGATCGAGCTGATCGACCGGATATGAGCCTGCCGCTCGCATCGCTCGGCCGCGGCCGACGTCTTCGGGCTCGTGGTCTCGGCCGCCGTCGCCGCCTACCTGCTCTACGCGCTGCTGCGCGGGGAGAACCTCTGATGGCCCAGGGCTGGCTGCAGATCGCCCTCTTCCTCGCCGTCCTGCTGGCGCTGGTCAAGCCGGTCGGCCTCTACATGGCGCGCGTCTTCACCGACCAGCGCGTCTTCCTCGTCCCCCGTCGTCGGGCCGATCGAGCGCTTCACCTACCGGGCGTTGCGCGTGCGGCCCGAGCGAGGGCCAGGACTGGAAGGAATACGCGCGCAGCCTCGTCGTCTTCTCGCTCTTCTTCTGGGTCGCGCTCTACCTGATCCTCCGCACCCAGGGGATCCAGCCGTTCAACCCGCAGGGGTTCGGCTCCGGCCCCTGGGACCTCAGCTTCAACACCACCTCATCCTTCGTCACCAACACCAACTGGCAGTACTACGGCGGCGAGACGACCCTCACCTACTTCGCCCAGATGGCCGGGCTGGCGGTGCAGAACTTCGTCTCCGCCGCGGTCGGGATCGCCGTCGTCGTCGCCCTGATCCGCGGCATCGTCGCCCGCAGCGGCAGCGCGCTCGGCAACTTCTGGCAGGACCTGGTCCGCACCCTCCTCTACATCCTCGTCCCGGTCTCCGTCGTCGGCGCCCTCTTCCTCGTCTCCCAGGGGGTGATCCAGAACCTCGACCACACGCAGGTGGTCCAGACCCTCGGCGGCGGGCACCAGGTCCTCGCCCAGGGCCCGGTCGCCTCGCAGGAGGCGATCAAGGAGCTGGGGACCAACGGCGGCGGCTTCTTCAACGTCAACTCCGCCTACCCGTTCGAGAACCCCAGCGGCCTGACCAACTTCGTCGAGCTGCTGCTGATCCTGGTCATCCCGGCCGCCCTCACCTACACCTACGGCCGGATGGTCGGCAGCCAGCGCCAGGGCTGGGCGATCTTCGCGGCGATGTCGGTCCTCTTCGTCGCCGGCGTGGTCGTCGTCTACCTGGCCGAGCAGCACGGCAGCCCCGCCCAGCACGCCGCCGGGCCTGCACACCGCTGCCTTCGACGGCTCGACCGGCGGCAACATGGTCGGCAAGGAGCAGCGCTTCGGGATCGCCGACTCCTCGCTCTGGACCGCGGTGACGACGGTCACCTCCTGCGGCGCGGTCAACGCCGCCTTCGAGTCGCTGACCGGGATCGGCGGCACCGTCCCCTTCGTCAACCTCGGGCTCAGCGAGGTCGTCTTCGGCGGCGTCGGCGCCGGGCTCTACTCGATGCTCCTCTACGTCCTCCTCGCCGTCTTCATCGGCGGCCTGATGGTCGGCCGCACCCCCGAGTACCTGGGCAAGAAGATCGGCGCGCGGGAGATCAAGCTGGTCTCGCTCGGCGTCCTCTTCACGCCGCTGACCGTGCTCTTCTCGGCCGGGATCGCCTCCGCCGCGCCGGCCGCCAAAAAGTCGATCTACGCCGGGATCAACCCCAGCGGCTTCTCGGAGACGCTCTACGCCTACCTCTCGCAGGCCAACAACAACGGCTCCGCCTGGGCCGGCTACACCGGCTTCGTCCAGCCGCACGCCCCCGGCAACGTCGGCTCCTACGGCCTCACCTTCACCGACCTGCTCGGCGGCATCGTCCTCGTCGGCGCCCGCTTCGTGCCGATCCTCTTCGTCCTCGCGGTCGCCGGCGCCCTCGCCGGCAAGCGGGTCTCGCCGGCGGGCCTGGGGACGATGCGGACCGACAACCCGACCTTCGTCTTCCTCCTGATCGGGATCGTGATCCTGGTCGGCGCCCTCACCTTCTTCCCCGCGATCCTGCTGGGGCCGGTCTCCAACGGGCTCACCCCGAGGCTCTTCTGATGCGCCGAGACCTGCTCAGCTCGTTGCTCGCGGTGCTCGTCCTCACCGTCGCCCTCGGCCTCGTCTACCCGCTGGCGATCACCGGCATCGCCCAGGTGGTCTTCCCGGGCCAGGCCGACGGCTCCCAGGTCAAGCTCGACGGCAGGGTGGTCGGCTCGAAGCTGATCGGCCAGGAATTCAAGGGCAGGGCCTTCTTCCACTCGCGGCCCTCGGCGACCGAATACTCGGGCGACGTCACCTTCTTCGGCAACGCCGGTCCCAACAGCGCCGAACTGCGCGACGCGATCCGGGCCGACCTCGCTGCCTACCTCGCGCTCGAGAAGCCCTACGACCGCTCGCTGACCCGCGACCGGGTCCCGGTCGACGCCGTCACCGAATCGGCCTCCGGGGTCGACCCCCACATCTCCGAGGCGAACGCCCGCATCCAGGCGCACCGGGTCGCCGCGGTTCGCGGCCTCCCCCTCGACCGGGTCGAAGCGCTCGTCTCCGACCACACCGACGGCCGCTCGCTGGGGCTGTTCGGCGAGCCCGGGGTCAACGTCCTGCAACTCAACGTCGCCCTCGAAGAAGAGGCACCGCTGAAATGACCGAGAAAGCCCAGGCCCGATCGCTGTTCGACCCCGCCATCGTCCGGCCCGCCCTGGTCGAGTCGGTGCGCAAGCTCGACCCACGGGTCCAGGTCCGCAATCCGGTGATGTTCGTGGTCGAGATCGGCGCCCTGATCACCACCGTCGCCTGGCTGATCCAGGTCTTCGGCGGCGGGCCGCTCGGGGGCGGTCACGAGCCGGCCTGGTTCACCCTCTCGATCGCCGTCTGGCTCTGGCTCACGGTCGTCTTCGCCAACCTCGCCGAGGCGCTGGCCGAGGGCCGGGGCCGCGCCCAGGCCCAGAGCCTGCGGTCGATGCGGACCGAGACGACCGCGAACCTGCGCGACGGCGGGCGCAAGCCGGCCGCCGAACTGGCGCGTGGCGACGTCGTCGTGGTCACCGCCGGCGAGACGATCCCCGGCGACGGGACGGTGGTCGAGGGCATCGCCTCGGTCGACGAGTCGGCGATCACCGGCGAGTCGGCGCCGGTCATCCGCGAGGCCGGCGGCGACCGCTCGGCGGTGACCGGCGGCACCCGGGTCCTCTCCGACCGGATCGTCGTCGAGATCACCCAGGAGCCGGGCAAGTCCTTCCTCGACCGGATGATCGCCCTGGTCGAGGGCGCCGAGCGGCGCAAGACCCCGAACGAGATCGCCCTCGGGATCCTGCTCGCGGCGATGACCCTGATCTTCATCTTCGTCGTCGTCAGCCTGCGGCCGTTCGCCCTCTTCGCCGGAACCGAACTCTCCGAGACGACGCTGATCGCGCTGCTCGTCGCCCTGATCCCGACCACGATCGGGGCGCTGCTCTCGGCGATCGGGATCGCCGGCATGGACCGCCTCGTCCGCCGCAACGTGCTCGCCCTCTCCGGCCGCGCGGTCGAGGCCTCCGGCGACTGCGACGTGCTCCTGCTCGACAAGACCGGGACGATCACCCTCGGCAACCGCGAGGCGGTCGAGTTCATGCCGATGCCCGGGGTCTCGCCCGCGGAGCTGGCCGAGGCGGCACAGATGGCCTCGCTCGCCGACGAGACCCCCGAGGGACGCTCGATCGTCGTCCTCGCCAAGAGCCACGGGATCCGCGAGCACGACTTCGACGGCCACGAGCCGACCTTCGTCCCCTTCAGCGCCGAAACCCGGATGAGCGGCGTCGACTTCAACGGCACCCGGTTGCGCAAGGGGGCCGGGGACGCGATCCAGAGCTGGGTCGCCGCCGAGGGCGGACGCGCCCCCGCCGAGCTCGGCCGCGAGCTCGACCGGATCGGCCGCGAGGGCGGCACGCCGCTGGCGGTCGCCCGCGACGAGCGGGTGCTCGGCGTCGTCTACCTCAAAGACGTCGTCAAGGACGGGATGCGGGCGCGCTTCGACCAGCTGCGGGCGATGGGAATCCGGACGATCATGGTCACCGGCGACAACAAGCTGACCGCAGCGAAGATCGCCGAGGAGGCCGGCGTCGACGACTTCCTCGCCGAAGCGACCCCGGAGCGCAAGCTGGAGCTGATCCGCGAACAGCAGGCCGACGGGCGCCTGATCGCGATGACCGGCGACGGCACGAACGACGCCCCCGCGCTGGCGCAGGCGGATGTCGGGCGTCGCGATGAACACCGGCACCCAGGCCGCGCGCGAGGCGGGGAACATGGTCGACCTCGACTCCAATCCGACGAAGCTGATCGAGATCGTCGAGGTCGGCAAGCAGCTGCTGATCACCCGCGGCGCCCTGACCACCTTCTCGATCGCCAACGACGTCGCCAAGTACTTCGCGATCCTGCCGGCGATGTTCGCCGCGACCTGGGCGGCGAGCGGCGAAACCGGGCCCGCTGGACTCGCTCAACGTGATGTCGCTGGGGACGCCGGAATCGGCGATCCTCTCGGCGATCGTCTTCAACGCGCTGATCATCCCGCTGCTGATCCCGCTCTCGCTGCGCGGCGTCCGCTACCGGCCGGTCGGCGCAACTGCTCTGCTGCGGCGCAACATCCTTCTCTTCGGCCTCGGCGGCCTGATCGTCCCCTTCGTCGGGATCAAGGCGATCGACCTCGTCGTCCACAACCTGCTGGGAGCCTGATCGAGGGGATCCATGTCACGCGGCCGCTACAAGATCTTCCTCGGCATGGCGGCCGGCGTCGGGAAGACCTACCGGATGTTGCAGGAGGGTCAGGCCGAAGCCGACGCGGGCCGCGACGTGGTGATCGGCTACCTCGAGCCCCACAAGCGCGAGGAGACGAGCGCCCAGGCGCGTGGGCTGGAGGTGGTGCCGCGCCGGCCGGCCTCGATCCGCGAGGCGGAGGTCGAGGAGATGGACCTGCCGGGCGTTCTCGCCCGCGCGCCCGAGCTGGCGCTGATCGACGAGCTCGCCCACACCAACGCGCCCGGTCTCGAGCACGAAAAGCGCTACGAGGACATCGCCGAGGTGCTGGACGCCGGGATCGACGTCTTCTCGACCGTCAACGTCCAGCATCTCGAGTCGCTGAACGACCAGGTCGCCGAGCTGACCGGCGTCCGGGTCCGGGAGACCGTTCCCGATTCGGCCCTCGCCGCCGCCGACGAGGTGGTCCTGATCGACCTCACCCCCGAGGCTCTGATCGAGCGGCTGCGCGCCGGCAAGATCTACCCCGGCGAGAACGTCCAGGCCGCCCTCGACAACTTCTTCAAGATCGAGAACCTCGCGGCCCTGCGCGAGGTCAGCCTGCGCCAGGTGGCCGAGGACGTCGAGTCCAAGCGCCTCGTCTATAGCGAGGTCGAGTCGGTCGGCACCCGGCGCGAGGAAGACAAGGTCGCCGACGACGCGAGGAAGGCGGTGGGAGAGCGCCTGCTGGCGCTGGTCCGGCCCGCAGCCGAGCTCCCAGCGCCTCGTCCGCCGCGCCTGGCGCTCGGCCCAGCGGCTCGGGACCGGCCTCGATCTGCTCTGGGTGAAGCCGCCCGGGCAGCCGATCGAGGGCGAGCTGGAGGGGCAGGTCACCGCCCTTCGCCGCCTCGCCTCGGTCCTCGGGGCCACCTTCCTGATCGAGGAGCACGACGACCTCGTCGCCGGCGCCGCCAGGGTCGTCCGCGAGCGCGGCAGCACCTACATCATGGTCGGGGAGTCGAACCCCCCGCGGGGGTTCGCCCGCCTGCGCGAACCGCTGCCGCAGCGGCTGATGCGGGCGACTCCCCCTGGGGTCGACGTCCGCATCGTCGCCCACCGCGGCCTCAAGGACGGGGGAAGATGATCGAGCACGTCCTCGTCGGGGTCGCCCTGCTCCTCGGCTTGGCCGGGGGCTTCCTGCTCGCCCGCGGGCACCTGCGGCGCCCGGCAGGCGACACCGAGGTCGTCCACCAGATCCTCCTGCCGTTCACCGGTTCGGAGATCTCCCGCCGGGCGCTCGACGCCGCCCTGCGGCTCGCCCGCGCCGAGGAAGCGACCCTGATGCCCGCCTACCTCGCCCGCGTGCCCAAGAGCCTGCCGCTCGATTGTGCGGTGCCGAAGGAGGCCGACCGGGCAATGTCGATGCTGGAGGCGATCGAACAGCGGGCGACCGCCCAGGGGGTGCCGATCGACGCCCGTATCGAACGCGGGCGCTCCTACCGGCATGCGCTCGCCCGCTTGCTCGAGCACGAGACCTTCGACCGGGTAGTGGTCTCGGCGACCGCGACCGGCAGCACCGGCTTCTCGGGCGACGATCTGGTCTGGTTGCTCGAGAAGGCGCCGGCCGAGGTGCTGATCCTGCGACCGGGTCCGGCGGACCGTCGCGTGCTGAGCGTCAACGGCCGACTCCCCGCAAATTCGGCATCTGCTCGCAACGACTCGTGAAAATCCTGTGAACGCAGGGAGTTAACGCCTTGACACCTGCATACAATCCCGCCATCCGAATCGCCGTCCTCGACACCGACAGCGGTTTCGTCACCGTCCTCGCTCGCCGCGCCGAGGCGGCCGGTTGGCACCTCAGCCAGAAGACCGGCCCGGTGCCGCCGCGCGACCTGGTGGCGATGAAGCTGAATGCAATGCTCGTCGATCCAGCCGTGCTGGGCGACGAAGCCTGGGCCTATCTGGAGCGGGTCTCCTCGATGCTGCCCGATCTCGGGCTTGTCGTCTGCACCAGTCGCTCCACGGTCGCCCAGCGGGTGCGCGGGCTGCGGCTCGGCGTCGACGACTGGATGACCAAGCCCTGCCACCCCGAGGAGGCGATCGCGCGGCTGGAAGCGGTCTCGCGCCGCCGTCGTCGCGGTCGCCAGGAGCACGAGGCCGCTCCGGTCGCCGCCGGCGAGTTGGAGATCCGCCCCGACCGCTTCCAGGCCTTCGTCGGCGACGAGGCGCTCGACCTCACCCGGCGTGAGTTCGAGCTGCTCTACCTGCTCGCCGAGGAGAACGGGCAGGTGCTCGAGCGCGAGCAGATCTACCAGCGGGTCTGGGGCTACGCGATGGCCCACGGCGACCGCTCCGTCGACGTCTTCGTCCGCAAGCTGCGCAAGAAGCTCGAGGGCCTCTCGCCGAGCTGGACATACATCCACACCCACTTCGGGATCGGCTATCGCTTCGATCCCGAACCGGCTGGGATCGTCAAAGAGGCGCTGCGCCCGGCGCCGGAGCCGGCCGCCGAGACCGCCCTCGCAGCCCGAGCCGGATTCACAAGGCGTTCACAACACCTTCACGGCCGGATAACCGCCGCCGGCCGCCTCGCCGCCATGCTCGCACGCATGGGACGGCTGGAGATCAAGCCTGAGCAGCATGCGGCGCTCGTCGACGGCCGCCCCCTCAGCCTCACCGTCCGCGAGCTGCAGCTGCTGGTGACGCTGGCCGAGCACCCGCAGCGGATCATGACCCGGGAGGAGCTCTTCGCCCAGGTCTGGGGCGGGACGCCGCGCAGCGACGACCGCTCGGTCGACGTCTACGTCAGTCGCCTGCGGGCCAAGCTCGGCGAGGCGCTGCCCGAGGCGCGGCTGATCCACACCCACAACGGGATCGGTTACCGCTTCGCCCCCGACGTCTGAGCTTCCCGGCGCTTTTACATCTTTTTTACATGCTCGACACAGCCACGTAACAAGGTTCCAGGTGGCCGCTGCGAGGGTGGCGCCATCTGTGAATCGACCCGAAGGAGAAAGAGTTGACCAGCTCTAAGTGGTTCGTGGTGTTGAGCGCCGCGATCGTCCTCGCGATCGGCATTGCCGCCTGCGGCGGCAGCGACGAAACGAGCGGTGGCAGCGGCGAAGGCAGCGTCTCCGGCGAAATCGCCGGTGCCGGCTCGACCGCGCAGCAGGCCGCGCAGGAAGCCTGGATCGCCGAATTCGAGAACGAAAACTCGGGCGTGACGATCTCCTACGACCCGGTCGGCTCCGGTGGCGGCCGCGAACAGTTCATCGCCGGCGGCACCGCGTACGCGGGCAGCGACGCCGCCCTCTCACCTGAAGAAGGCGAACTCGAAAAGGCCGAGACGCGCTGCAAGAACGGCCAGCTGATCGAGGTCCCGAACTACATCTCGCCGATCGCGATCATCTACAACCTCCCCGGCGTCGAAGACCTCCAGTTCGACCCCGAAACCCTGGCGAAGATCTTCAACCAGGAAATCACCAGCTGGAACGACAAGGCGATCGCCGCCGACAACCCCGGCGCCGAACTGCCCGACACCCGGATCACCCCGGTCAACCGCTCTGACGAGTCGGGGACCACGGAGAACTTCGTCGAATACCTCTCCGAGGTCGTGCCGAGCGTCTGGAGCTACGAAGTCAGCGGCGACTGGCCGGTGAAGGGCGGCGAAGCCGCGTCCGGCACCTCCGGCGTCGTCGAAGCCGTCGCCGCCGGCGAAGGCGCGATCGGCTACGCCGACGCCAGCCAGGCCGGCGAACTCGGCATCGCCAAGGTCAAAGTCGGCAAGGAATACGCCGAACCGACCCCGGAGGCCGCGGCGAAGGTCCTCGAGGAGTCCCCGCTCGACAAGGAACTGAGCCCGGGCAAGTACACGATCGCCTACAAGCTCGACCGCAAGACGGAATCGGAGGGCACCTATCCGATCGTGCTCACCTCCTACCTGATCGCCTGCACCAAGTACGACTCGGCCGACGAAGCGGCCGCGGTGAAGGCCTACCTGGAATACGTCGTCAGCCCCGAAGGGCAGGAACTGGCCGCCGAACAGGCCGGCTCGGCTCCGCTCTCCTCGGCACTGACGGCGAAGGTGACCCCGGCTATCGAAGCGATCGAAGCCGGCTAGGGAGAGCGTGTCCCGGGTCGACACCACGACCAACGCAGGTCAACTGCTGGCGGCGGCGTCCGGAGGGCGCCGCCGCCTCGGTGACCGCGTCTTCTCCCGCACCGCGGTCGTCGCCGCGGTGACGATCCTGGCCCTGCTGGCCGGGGTCGCGATCTTCCTCGTCTCCGAGGGCTACCCGGCCTTCACCGCCGCCGCCTCCGAACTACCGGAAGGCAAGACCTTCCTCGACTACGTCGCGCCGCTCGCCTTCGGCACCGTCCTCGCCTCGGCGATCGCCGCGCTCGTCGCCGTCCCGCTCGCCGTCGCCGCGGCGCTCTTCATCACCCACATCGCGCCGCCGCGGCTGGCGCAGACGCTCGGCTACCTGGTCGATCTGCTGGCGGCGATCCCGAGCATCATCTACGGCCTCTGGGGGATCTTCGTCCTCGGCCCCGCCGCCGTGCCGGTGCTGAAATGGCTGGAAGAGAAGCTCGGCTGGGTTCCGTTCTTCGAAGGCCCCGCCTCGGCGACCGGGCGGACGATGCTGGTCGCCGGGATCGTCCTCGCGGTGATGATCCTGCCGATCGTCTCCGCGATCGCCCGCGAGGCCTTCGCGCAGACGCCGCGCAAGCTGACCGAAGGCGCGCAGGCGCTCGGCGCTACCCGCTGGGAGATGATCCGGATGACGGTCCTGCCGTTCGGCAAGTCGTCGGTGATCAGCGGCGCCATGCTCGGGCTCGGCCGCGCCCTCGGCGAGACGATGGCGGTGACGATCATCCTCTCGGTCTCCGGCGCCGTCACCTTCAACCTGATCGGCCAGGCGAACCCCTCGACGATCGCCGCCAACATCGCCCTCGACTTCCCCGAGTCCTCGGGCCTGGCGGTCAACGCCCTGATCGCGACCGGGCTCGTCCTCTTCGCGATCACCCTCGTCACCAACATGGCAGCGCGGGCCGTGATCGCCCGCCAGAACCACGAATAGGGAGGGGAGATGGAGAGCGCCGGCGCCACCCACAGCCCCGCCCTCGCCAGCCCCTCGTCGCTGCTTTCCGGCAGCGCGGGCTGGCGCCGGCGCGCCAAGGACCGGGTGATGACCGGGTTGATCGCGGCGGCGTTCGCGCTGGCGATGATCCCGCTGATCTCCCTCGTCTACGAGGTGACCAAGCGCGGCATTCCCGGGCTCAGCCTCGAATTCTTCACCTCCGACGCCCGCGGCGTGGTCGGCGAGGGGGGCGGTGCCGCCCACGCGATCGTCGGCACCTTGGTGATCACCGGCGTGGCGAGCGTGATCTCGGTCCCGATCGGGATCATGGGCGCGATCTACCTCAACGAGTACGGGGAAGGGCGGCTGCGCCGCGCCCTCACCTTCTTCGTCGACGTGATGACCGGCATCCCCTCGATCGTCGCCGGCCTCTTCGCCTACGCGCTCTTCGAGCTCTTCCTCGGCCCCGGTATCCGCCTCGGCGTGATGGGCTCGGTGGCGCTCTCGGTGCTGATGATCCCGATCGTGATCCGCTCCGCCGAGGAGGTCCTGAAGATCGTCCCGAATCATCTGCGCGAGGCCGCATACGCGCTGGGGACGCCGAAGTGGAAGACGATCGTCAAGGTCGTCCTGCCGACCGCCTTCGCCGGCCTCGTCACCGGGGTGATGATCGCGATCGCGAGGATCGTCGGCGAGACCGCGCCGCTGCTGGTGACGACCGGGGTGGTCGACTCGATGAACACCGACCCCTTCCACGGCCGGATGCAGAACCTCGCCGTCTACGCCTACAACGAGTACCGCTCGCCGGGCGTCTTCAAACAGGACGCATACGACAAGGCCTGGGCGGCGGCGCTTACCCTGATTGCGATCGTGATGCTGCTCAATATCGCCGCCCGCCTCGTCTACCGGCGCTACAAGACCGAGATCCGCTGAGATAGTGGAAGGAAGGAAGTTGAGATCGATGCTGGGATCCGGGACCAAGCGCAGCGTCACCGAGGAGGGGAAGCAGACGATGATTGACTCGCCGGCAGGCGTGACCTCGACCGAACCCGCGACCAAGAGCGGCCGCGGAGCGAAGACGATCGAGGCCCGCGACGTCGATCTCTACTACGGCGACTTCCACGCGGTCGAAGGCGTGACGATGACGATCGCGCCGAACAAGGTGACGGCGCTGATCGGCTCTTCGGGTTGCGGCAAGACCACCTTCCTGCGCTCGCTCAACCGGATGCACGAACTGACTCCGGGGGCGAGGGTCGAGGGCCACGTCTCCCTCGACGGCGAGGACATCTACGCCAAGGGCGTCGATCCGGTCGAGGTACGGCGGCTGATCGGGATGGTCTTCCAGCAGCCGAACCCGTTCCCGACGATGTCGATCTACGACAACGTCGCCGCCGGTCTCAACCTCAACTCGCGGCGCGTCCCGAAGTCCCAGAAGGACTCGGTGGTCGAGCGCTCGCTGCGCGGCGCCCACCTCTGGGAGGAGGTCAAGGACCGGCTCGGCAAGCCGGGCTCCAGCCTCTCCGGCGGACAGCAGCAGCGGCTCTGCATCGCCCGCGCGATCGCGGTCGAGCCGGAGGTGCTGCTGATGGACGAGCCCTGCTCGGCACTCGACCCGCTCGCCACCCTGGCAATCGAGGACCTGATCGTCCGAGCTGAAGAACCGCTACACGATCGTGATCGTCACTCACAACATGCAGCAGGCGGCGCGGGCGAGCGACGTCACCGCCTTCTTCAACCTCGAGGCGACGGGCAAGCCGGGTCACCTGATCGAGGTCGGCCCGACCAACGCGATCTTCACCAACCCGACCGAGAAGCAGACCGAGGACTACGTCAGCGGCCGCTTCGGCTGAGGCGAGGAGGAGAAGGACGATGCCCGAAATAGCCCGCGCCGAATACCTCGAGGAACTGGCGAACCTAGAGGCCAGCGCCCTCGGCGGTCTCGACATGGTCAACGTCGCGCTCGGCCGCACGATGGAAGCGGTCGAGAACCAGGACGTCGAGCTGGCCCAGGTGGTGATCGCCGACGACGACCGCATCGACGGTCGCTACCTCGAGGTCCACCAGAGCCTGATCACGCTGCTGGCGACGCAGTCGCCGGTGGCGACCGACCTGCGGCTGATCTCGGCGCTGCTGCACGTGCTGAAGAGCATCGAGCGGATGGGCGACCAGTGCGTCAACGTCTGCAAGGTGATCCCGTTGACCGGCAACTACGCGCCGGCCGACCCGCGGATGGTCGAGCTGATCCTGAAGATGGGCGCCCACACCAAGACCCTGATCACGCAGTCGAAGCGCTCCTTCGAAGAGCGCGACGTCGAGATGGCGCAGGATCTGGTCCGCCGCGACGACGTCGTCGACGAGCTCAACCGCGAATGCTTCCACCTGGCGCTGGAGATCGGCGACGACGCCGACAGGCGGGAGTGGGGGATGACGATGCTGCTGGCGGCGCGGGCGATCGAGCGGGTGGGGGACAACGCTGTGGATATCGGCGAGCAGGTCGCCTTTGTGGTCACGGGGCTTTTCCGGGAGTTCGAGGACGCTTCTCATCCCTCCTAGCGGCTCCTTGCTTCTTTACCGCCCCTAGACGGTTGAGTCTTGACCCGGTTTGGCTGGGCACTCGGCAGTGGCCTGCGCGCGCGAACTGCCGTGCTCGGCCACTGCCGGGTGAACTCGGGCCGGGACTGGGGGAGGCTTGGGCGCAATTAGCTGGAGGCTCGGGCGCGGTTCAGATCCGACTGGCCTGGGAACATGCGAGGATACCTGTGACTCTTTGCGCGGCGATAGATATTGGTTCGAATACGACTCGTCTTCTGGTGGCTGAGCCTGTCGAGGGGCAGTTGAAGAAGGTGATGGAGCAGCGGGCTTATACGCGGATCGGGAAGGCAGTTGACGGGAAGGGGCGGATCTCTGCCTGAGAAAGTCGCGGAAGTGGGGGAGGTCGTCGCCACTCAGGTGCGGCTGGCGCAGGAGCTCGGGGCGAAGGAGATCCGGGCTGTCGCGACCGCCGCGGTGCGCGAGGCTCGCAACTGCGAGGAGGTCGCCGAGGCGGTCGGCGCTGCGGCCGGTGTCGCGATCGAGGTCCTCCCCGAGGAGGAGGAGGGCCGGCTCTCCTTCATCGGCGCGACGAAGACGCTGGGGCACCCGGTCGAGGGGCTGATCGGGGTCGTCGACATCGGCGGCGGCTCGACCGAGGTGATCCTCGGCACCGTCTCCGGCGGCGTCCAGAGCGTGCGCTCCTGGCCCGTGGGCTCGGGCAACCTCGCCGACGAGCTGATCTCCTCCGATCCGCCTTCGGCGGCGGAAATCCGCCGCGCCCGCGACCGCATCGAGGACATCTTCGAGGGGGTCGAGATCGAGCGCCCCGCCCAGGCCGTCGCCGTCGGCGGCTCCGCCACCTCGCTGCGCCGCCTGGTCGGCGCCGTGCTCGAGTACGAGACCCTGGAGCGCGGCATCCGCGTCCTCTGCGGCGATCCCGCCGCCGACGTCGGCCGCCGTTTCGAGCTCGACCCGACCCGCGTCCGCATCCTTCCGACCGGCGTCCTCCTGCTCGAGAAGCTCTCCGACCTCCTCGGCCAGCCCCTGCAGATCGGCAAGGGCGGCCTCCGCGAGGGGGTCATCCTCGACCTCCTCAACGGCAGCCTCAACGGCTCCGCCGAGCGCGTCGCGGCTTAGAGCAATTCCCGCAGAGCAAGCCGTCGTCGCTCCCGGGCGCGTTCGCGTTCTTCCTGCCCCCTTGCGAACTCAGCGTGCAGGTGGATCAGCCATTCAGCTTCCGCGGGTCGCACTTGCACGATTCTGAGCGCTTCCTCGAAGTTCAAGACCTCTGAGCACCCGGCGAGCCGTCGCGCAAGCTCCCGTTGTTCGGACGTGTCCATCGTGGAAAGGCTACTTTTGGTCACGTCTTGTCACCTAGGTGTTCGTGTTTCGGCTCTTCGATTCTCAGCTTCGCCTGCGCAAGGTCAGCGGCGATCCGCGCGAGGGCTCGCTCGAGTTTCTTGACGGCGGCTTCGTCAAGCTCGGCTGACCGATTCGCTTCCGCGGCAAAGCTGGCACCTCGAATGGAGATCTCTGGGGAACGGGTTCGCCCCCCGGGAAGTTGCCTAAGCGGCGGCGTTGAAGATCGATTCGTCGAAGCCGGTGATCGCCGGTTCGGCGGCGTAGCCGATCTTTTCGAGGCTGAACAGCTCCTCGATCGTCGCCAGGAGGGAGAAGTGGTTGAAGTAGGTCTCGCTGGTCGTTCCGGCTTCGACGAAGGGGGAGATCAGGAGGAGGCCGACGCGGCCGCCGCCGCCGGTCGGCTTCACCGGCCCGCTGGCGGGCGCTTCGGCGGCGGGGGCGGGAAGGTTGGGGAAGGCGGGGCTGATGCAGCAGCTGCTGGTGTCGGGTTCGGCAACGTCCTGGGGCGCCTGCGACGAGGTGATGGCGATGATGCCGCCGTCCTTGTAGGCGAGCGATTCCTTGATCTGGGGGACGACTAGTTCGAGGAATTTGTCGGCAGGGGTTTCCGGGGCGGGGGAGAGGTAGGCGAGCGCGGGGAACTTGTCGGCAGGAGCCTTCAGGTCGGTCGCCAACTGGGGAAGGTCGACGTTCGATACGGCGCATTCCGGGCTGTCGAGGACCGCGTGGAAGAAGAGGAAGGGGTTCGAGGGGTCGGTCGGCGGATTCGGGCAGCCGTCCGATCCTTCGCGGTAGACTTCCAGGTCAGCTTGGCTTCGCTCAGCTGCCCCATCAGGGTTTTGGTCGTCGCCGGGTAGACGCAGCCGTCGCCTTCGATCTGCCCTTCGGCGCTTTCGGTGCCGGGCAGGACGTCGCCGTAGGTCGGGCACCCGGCGGCCGTAGCCGGGGTCGGCCCTTGCCCGCTGAGCAGGGCGATCTCGTTCGCCAACTCACCGTCGGCGACGGCGAAGTAGTTGTCAAGCAACTCGCCCTGTTCCGGCAACTCCCGCGAGAGGTACGGGGAGGTCGAGTCCTTGCCGAAGGTTTCTTCGTAGCCGCCTGCGCCCAGCATGATCACGAAGACGTGCTTGGCTTCGGGCAGGCCGGTGGGAAGTTCATCTTCGATCGGAGCGGCGGGCGGGTTCCGGTTCTCCGGCGGCGGGTTCTTCGGCGACCGGGGCTTCGAACGGGACGGCCGAGGGGGTGGCGATGGGGTTCGCTGCTTCGCCGCCTTCCGCTTCGGTTTCGGGTTCGGCGCCGGTCGGTTCCGAGGCGGGTTCCGCGGACTCGGGCGGGGGGCCGGATTCGAGCAGGATCGTGCTGGCGCCGGCATTGCGGGCGAAATGGTTCGTCGCCGAGCCGACGATCACCCCGAGGGCGAGCATCAGCAGCACCGCGGCGCCGAGCGCGCGCGGCGAGGGTTGGAAGCCGGACTGGTTTTTCGCGTCCGCTTTCCCCTCGCTCGATTTCTTGTCGCTCTTGGCGCCTGCCACCGCGGCGCGAGTATCGCCCGGCGCCGTTACGACGTTGTGAAAATCCTGAGTTTTCTTTACAACTCTTCAACATGGGCACCGGGGGCCTGCCCCGATGATGCTCGCGTGTCCGACGCCTGCCCCAGCTGCGGCTCCCAGCTCGCGCCAGATCAGCGCTACTGCATCTACCTGCGGGCAGCGCCGTGGGGACCCGCGACTCCCGGTCATGGACGCGGTCAACTACATGGAAGCCTCCCGGCGCTCGCCACCAGCAGGCACCGGCAGCCGCGCCCCCGCCCTCCGGCCGTCGCAGCCTGCTCTCAGCCAACGCCTCGATGGTGGCCGCCGTCGCCACCCTCGTCCTGGCGATGGGGGTCGGCGTCCTGATCGGCCGCTCCGGCGACGGCAGCGGGACGACGGCGAGCGCCGCGCCGCAGATCATCCGCGTCGGCGGCTCCGGGACCGAAACCGCGAGCACCGCGGACGGCCGGCGGTGGCAACGCTGCGGCCGGCGGCAAGAAAGCCAAAGCGGCGAACGTGAACAAGGCCAAGGAAAAGGCCTCGACCGGCAAGAGCGGCGCCAGCAAGGCGACCGAAGAAGTCTACGAACCGGCGGCCGGGGTGAAGATCGCCCCGCCCGAACAGAAGCTCGGCGGCGAATGCGACCCCGAGCGTCGCCGGCTGCGGCAAGAACGGCAAATTCGAAGGGACGTTCTTCGAATGACGCCGGGCCCCGACGGCGACATGGTCGTCGATCTCAGCCGCCGGCGCGAGCAGCTGGCGGCGCGCGTGGCGGAGCTGCAGTGGGACCTCGGCGGCCTCGTCTACGAGATGGTCGTCCGCAACAGCATCGACGTCGAGGTGATCGTCAAGCGGGCGGTGCTGTTGCAGGACGCCGACTCAGAGCTGGCCGAGGTGGAGCGGATCCTCCGCACCGAGCAGACCGGAGCCGCCGGCGCCTGCACCGGCTGTGGCGCCCCGCACTCGATCGGAGCCACCTTCTGCTGGCAATGCGGGCGTCCCTTGCTCACCGAGGTCTCGGGAGACGAGATTCTCAAGAGGTGATCTGCGTGGGAGGGGTGCCCGTCCCCTCCCGCTATGCCGCCGCTAGCCGAAGCGGCCGCTGACGTAGTCGCGGGTCCGCGGGTCCTGCGGCGAGGCGAAGATCTTCTCGGTCGCGTCGACCTCGATCAGGGTCCCGACCGGCTTCGGACCGCCGGTCTCGAGGCTGAAGAAGGCGGTGCGGTCGGCGACGCGCGCCGCCTGCTGCATGTTGTGAGTGACGATGACGATCGTGAAGCGGCCTTTGAGGCCGTGCATCAGCTCCTCGATCGCCTGGGTGGCGATCGGGTCGAGCGCCGAGGCCGGCTCGTCGAGCAGCAGCACGTCGGGTTCGATCGCGATCGCCCGGGCGATGCAGAGGCGTTGCTGCTGGCCGCCGGAGAGGCCGAGGGCGCTGTCCTTGAGCCGGTCTTTGACCTCGTCCCAGAGGGCGGCGCCGCGCAGCGCCTGCTCGACCCGCTCGTCGAGCCCGCGCCGCAGCCCGAGGTTGCGCGGCGCCCAGGCGATGTTGTCGTAGATCGACTTCGGGAACGGGTTCGGTTTCTGGAAGACCATCCCGATGCGCCGGCGGACCTCGACCCGGTCGACGCTGTCGCCGTAGATGTCGTGGCTGTGGTAGAGGATCGCACCCTCGATGCGGAAGCTGGGGACGGAGTCGTTCATCCGGTTGAGGCTGCGCAGGAAGGTCGTCTTGCCGCACCCCGAGGGACCGATCAGGGCGGTGATCTGGCCGTGCGGAATGCCGAGGTTGACCTTTGAGAGCGCCTGCTTGGCGCCGTAGAAGATCGAGACGTCGCGGGCGTCGAAGACGTGTTCGGGCCGTTGGGGGCTGGTGAGGGTGGGGGCGGTCGCGGCGGCGGTGGCGGAGTCGCCGGGGCGGATCCGCAGGCGCGAGGGGACGGCAGGGGTCATGAGCTCAGCTTTCGTTTGCTGCGGGCCAGCAGCGCTCGGGCGCCGAGGCTCGCGAAGAGGATGATGGAGACGAGGAGAAGCGACATGCCCCAGGCTTCCGCGTAGCCTTCGGGATTGCCTTCTTCGGAGACCTTGTAGATCCAGGTCGGCACGTTCGGCAGGGCTTCGAAGGGGTTGACCGAGAAGTTTTTCGGGTCGAACGCCGAGCTGGTGAGGATCAGCGGTGCGGTCTCGCCGGCCGCGCGGGCAACCGCGAGGATGGTGGAGGTGACGATGCCGCCGAGGGCGCTGGGCAGAACCACCGTCAGCACCGTGCGCCAGCGGGCGACCCCCAGAGCGTCCGAGGCTTCGCGAAGATTCTTCGGAACCAGCTGCAGAACCTCCTGGGTGCCGCGGGCGATCAGCGGCAGCTCGATGATCGCGAGCGCCACCGAGCCGGCGAAGGCGGTCTGCTTTTCCTGGGCGGCGACGATGAAGACGAAGGCAAAGAGGCCGAGGATGATCGAGGGCAGCCCGTTCAGCAGGTCCAGGGTCAGTTTCAGCGTCCGCGCGCCTTTCGCCCCGGAGTACTCGGTGATGTAGACGGCGACCAGGACCCCGATCGGCATCGCCATCGCCGTGGCGACGATGGCGATCACGATCGTGCCCAGCAGCATCGGCCCGATACCGGTCGGGTAGCCGGTGAAGATGAAGTCGAGGTCGATCACGGGGGCGCCGCGCGAGACCACGGTCCAGAGCACGACCACCAGCGCCGCGAGCGCGATTACCGCCGCCGCCGTCGCGCCGAACTCGGCTCCGCGGCTGACGAGCTGCCGGCGCCGCAGGTTGCCGCTGGGGGTGAGCGGTCGGGCCGGATCGAAGCCGGGGTCGCTCACCAGTTCACCGCCCCGCTGTAGGCGAAGCGCCGCCCGATCCAGCCGGCCAGCAGGTTCGCGCCCAGCCCGATCACCAGCAGGATCACGCCGCAGTAGAAGAGGGCCGCCTTGTGCAGTTCGGTCAGCGCCCCCGGAAATTGGAGGGCGATCTGAGCCGCGAGCGTGCTACCGGGTTTGAACAGGTTGGCGCTGATTTCGGAGCCGGCGCCGATCACCTGCGAGACCGCGATCGCCTCGCCGAGGGCACGACCGAGGCCGAGGATGCAGGCGGCGATCACGCCGCTCGAGGTGGTCGGCAGGACGATCCCTCGCACCACCTCCCAGCGGGTGGCGCCGAGCGCGCTGGCCCCGTCCTGCAACTCCGGCGGCACGGAGGAGAAGAGGTCGCGGGAGATCGAGGCGATGATCGGGATCACCATGATCGTCAGGATCAGGCTGGCGGTGAAGACGCTGAGACCGGTCGTCTGCGGCTCGCCGAAGATCGGGATGAAACCAAGATGATCGTGGAGGGTGGGCTCGATGTGTTCCTGCGCGAACGGTCCCAGGATCACCAGCCCCCAGAAGCCGAGGATGACGCTGGGTATCGCCGCCAGGAGCTCGACCAGCGGCCCGATCACCGCCCCCAGCTGTTTCGGTGCCAATAACGTGAGAAAGAGGCCGATCGCGATCGCGATCGGTGCTCCGAGGAGAAGCGCGAAGGCAGAGGTGACGGCAGTGCCGAACAGCAGCACCCCGGCGCCGAATTTGCCGAAGTTGGGCTGCCAGGTCGTTTCGTAGACGAAGGCGAAGCCGAACTTGGAGATCGCCGGGGAAGCGCCGTGGACGACCTGGTAACCGACCAGGACGATGGTCGCTCCGGCAACCAGCGCTGCCAGCAGGCAGATCCCGAACAGAGCCCTGTCGGCGAAGCGGTCGAGGCGCCGTCGCCTTGGGCTGACGCGAGCGCCACGCCCGGCGCCGACGGTTGGGGAAGCGACCGTGCTCATCGCGCGCCAGCCTAAGTAGGCGTGTCTTCCCTCTTGTAACAGTGTTGTTACTTCACAGGTTTACGGGATTGAAACAATTTCGCGAATCGTTCCGGACAGGCTGCGGCTGTGAAATCAAACTCGAAAGGACCCGCATTGCTTCGGAATAGGTTGCTTGCAGCGCTGATCGCAGCGGTCGCGCTCGTCGGCGGTACGGCTTCGGTCGCGCCCGCCGCCGCCTCGGCCGCCGGCCTCACGGGAGCCGGCTCCACGCTGGTCGCTCCGCTGATGGCGAACTGGATCAGCAACTTCGAAATCAAAGAAGGCATCCCCGTCAAATACTCGGCGGTCGGCTCCGGTACCGGGATCGCTCAGATCACCGCCCGGACCGTCGATTACGGCGCCTCGGATGCCCCGCTGACCCCCGAACAGGCTGCGGCCTGCCGCGACTGCGTGCAGATTCCGTGGGCGCTCTCGGCGACCGGCCTCGGCTACAACATCCCGGGCGTCAAGAAGCTCAAACTCACGGGCAAGCTGATCGCCGGGATCTATTTCGGGCGCATCACCAAGTGGAACGACCCCAAGATCAAGGCGATCAACCCGGGCCTGAAACTGCCGGGCCTGACGATCACCCCGGTCTTCCGCAGCGACGGCTCGGGTGACACCTACGCGTTCACCAACTACCTGTCGAAAATCAGCCCCGCCTGGAAGAGCGAAGTCGGCTACGCCACGACCGTCGGCTTCAAAGCGGGCGTCGGTGCCAAAGGCAACTCCGGCGTCACCGCGACCGTGACCAAAACCCCGGGTGCAATCGGGTACATCTCGGCCTACTACCTGGTCGCCGCCGGCGTACACGCCGTCGCGATCCAGAACAACGCCGGGAACTACGAGCTCCCGAACATCGAAAACATCGCCAGCGCGGCTTCGACGGTGAAGAAGCTCGGGCCGAGCAACACGATCAGCATCACCAACCCCCCGAAGAAGGCGACGATCGCTTACCCGATCTCGACCTTCACCTACATGATCGTCCCCCGGGACGCTCCGCAGAAGACGGCCCTGATCCAGTTCGCCAAGTACTGCTTGACGATCGGCCAGAAATACGGAGCGGCGCTCGATTTCGCGCCGCTGCCCAAGGTCGTCAAACAGGCCGGCCTGAAAGCGGCCTCCGCCCTCTAGGGCATTCCCTTAGAAGCACCGCAGTTCCGCGCCGCCGGGGTGAGAGCCCCGGCGGCGCGGTTGCGTTATCGGCCTTTTCACACCCCACCTCCCCCGATGGCGAACTCTGTGGGTGAAAAGACGAACGAATAAGGGAGAGCACCGATGACTTCCCGCGTTGACATGCATTGCCACTCGACCGCGTCGCACTTCTCGAAGCTCGGCGTCCAGCGCTCGCTCGGATTGCCCGAGTGCGCGACCCCGCCAGGGGAGGTCTACGCGCTCGCCAAGCGGCGCGGGATGGACTTCGTCACGATCACCGACCACGACACGATCGACGGCTGCCTCGAGCTCGTCGATCGCCCCGATTGCTTCGTCTCCGAGGAGCTGACCGCCCGCTTCGCCGGCGAGCCCCAGGCGGTTCACGTCCTCTGTTACGGGATCACTCCAGGAGACCACGAGTGGCTGCAGGCGCATTCCGGCGATGTCGAGGCCTGCGCCGCCTACCTTCACGAGCGGGGGATTGCCTGTGCCCTGGCGCATCCCTTCTTCAACGTCGCCGCGCCCCTGACCCGGCGCCACCGGCGGCGACTGGCGGAGCTCTTCCCGATCTGGGAGGTCCGCAACGGCTCTCGGGCCGCCGAGCTGAACATGCCCGCCGCGATCTACATCGAGACCCACGGCGGCGTCG
Organism: uncultured Actinomycetes bacterium; assembly: GCA_963812845.1. Lineage (GTDB taxonomy): Bacteria > Actinomycetota > Thermoleophilia > Solirubrobacterales > 70-9 > VAYN01. Next base: position 1,121,857 of record CAWEWQ010000001.1, read on the forward strand.
GCATCGGCGGTTCCGACGACCATGCCGGCGTCGACATCGGACGCACCTACACCGAGGTGCCCGCCGCGGCGACGCCGGAAGAGTTTCTCGCCCACCTGCAGCGGGGCGACGCCGAAGCAAGTGGGGAACAGGGCAGCGCGGCCAAGTGGGCGCATGCCGCGATGGCGCTGGCTACGCGGGCTTTGGCGTGGGGGGACGGAGGGGAGTACCTCGGCGGACAACTGCGGGGAGGGTCCGGCGAGGTACTCCCCTCCGTCCCCCCGGGCGCAACTCCGGATCCGGCCGCCGTCCTGAAGATGGCGGAGCGGGTCATCCGGGAGGGGGCTGCCCGTGAGGGGAAGATCGCAGCCGATGTCGGGCCGGAGGATGCGCGGGCGCTCTTGGATGCCTGGCTCGACGGGGTCGGGATCGAGGTCCGCGGCGCCGAGCTGATCGCCTATCTGCAGGGCGACGATTTCTCTCACGCCGATCTCTACCGCCGTGCCCGCCGCCGCCACGACCGCGGCCTGCGCGCCGCGGTCGACGGTGGCGCCGAGGCGGTTGCGAGCGGCGACCTCCAGAGCGCCGTCGGCGATCTCTTCGCCGCCCTCGTCCCGGCGATCCCCTACGCGCCGGCGACCGCCTTCCTCGGCGCCGAGAAGGCGAAGCTGCGTGACCGCCGCGGCGAGCGCCGGCGGGTGGCGGTGATCGCCGACGGGATCGGCTCGATGCACGGCGTCACCCACACGATCGAACAGATCCGCGAGCGCGGCGTCCCCGGCTTCGATGTCGACATCGTCGGCACCGACCCCGGCGTCGACCGCCGCCTCCCGGCCGCGGCCGAGCTCGAGATCCCCTTCTACGAGGGGATGACACTGGGTGTTCCCGGCCTCCCCGACCTGGTCGAGACGCTGGCCGAGGGCTCCTACGACCTCGTCCACGTCACCGCCCCCGGCCCGGCCGGGATCGCCGCCACGCTGATGAGCCGGATCACCGGCGTGCCGCTGCTCGCCAGCTACCACACCGAGATCGCCACCTACGCCGGCATGCGCAGCAGGGACGGGGCGCTGGAGGCGCTGACCCGCGCCGGTCTCGGCGCCTTCTACACGGCCCCCGCCGCGGTGCTCTCGCCGAGCCCGTCCGCCGATGCCTCGGTGATCGCCCTCGGGGCCGAGCCCTCGCGGGTCGGCCGCTGGGAGCGCGGAGTGGACACCGACCGCTTCGACCCGGCGAAGGCCGACCGCGACGCCTTCCCCGGCGAGATCAAGGTCCTCTACTCGGGCCGGCTGACCCGCGAGAAGGGCGTCGACCTGCTCGCCGAGACCTTCGTCCGCGCCCACGCCGCCGATCCGCGCCTGCACCTGCTGCTCGCCGGCGGCGGCCCCGAGGAAGGCGAGCTTCGAGCGCGCCTCGGCGAGCGCGCCACCTTCCTCGGCTGGCTCTCCGGGGAGGACCTGCCGCGCGCCTACGCGAGCGCCGACGCCTTCCTCTTCGCCAGCAGCACCGACACCTACGGCCAGGTCATCCTCGAGGCGGCGGCCAGCGGCCTCCCGGTCGTCGCCGTCGCCGAGGGCGGGCCGGCGGCGCTGGTCGAGAACCGCCACACCGGCCTCCTCTGCCGGCCCGACGCCGATCATCTGGCCGGGACGCTGCTGCAACTCGCCTCTTCGCCGGACCTCCGCCGCACGCTCGGCGAAGCCGGCGTCCGCGCTGCCCGCGGGCGCTCCTGGGAGCGCTCGATGGCCCAGCTGGCCGCCGGCTACCGGAAGGCCCTGGACGGCGTCGCCGCGGCCCGTTCGCAGACGCTCGCCCGTGTCGCTTGAGCGGGGCGGGGAGGCATTCCCCCGCGAGTACGATGGAGCGATCGACGATCCCGCTCTCTACTTCAACCGCGAGCTCTCCTGGCTCGACTTCAACCAGCGGGTGCTCGAACTCGCGGAGGACCCCGAGGTGCCGCTGCTGGAGCGGGCCCGTTTCTGCGGGATCTACGCCAACAACCTCGACGAGTTCTTCATGGTCCGGGTCGCCGGCCTCTTCGACCAACTCGACGCCGGGATCGAAGCCCGCGGCACCGACGGGCTCACCCCGAAGGAGCAGATCGACGCGATCCAGCGCCGCGTGCTCGAACTGGACGACCGCCTCTGCGAGTGCTTCGGCGGCGATCTCCGACCCGCCCTGGAGGAGCGCGGCTTCCGGATCGTCACCCTGGAGACCGCGAGCGACGAGGAGCGTCGGGAGATCGACGCCCGCTTCGAACAGCAGGTCTTCCCGGCGCTGACGCCGCTGGTGATCGGCCTCGGCCGTCCCTTCCCGTACATCTCCAACCTCTCGCTCAGCCTCGGCGTCCTGCTCCGCGACTCGGAGAGCGGCAACGAGATCATCGCCCGGGTCAAGGTCCCGAAGGAGCTGCTCGGCCGCTTCCTCCCGCTCGGCGAAGGCGGCCTCACCTTCGTCCCGCTCGAGGAGGTGATCGCCGCAAACCTCGACGCCCTCTTCCCGGGGATCGACGTAATCGACCACGGTTACTTCCGGGTTACCCGCGACGCCGACTTCACGATCTCCGACGAGGCCGACGACCTCCTGCAGGCGGTCCAGGACGAGCTCCGCCGGCGCCGCTTCGGCGAGGTGGTGCGGCTCGAGGTCGCTTCCGGGATGAACCCGAAGCTGCGCTTGCAGCTGGTCGAGGCGCTGCGGCTCGAAGACCGCGAGGTCTACGACGTCGAGGGCCTGCTCGACCTCTCCGATCTCGACTCGATCGCCGACGTCCCCGGACACGCCGAGTTGCGGTGGCCGCCCTGGACGCCGGTCACCCAGCCGCGCCTGCAGGGCGAGGACGACGATCCCGTCGACCTCTTCGCCGAGATCCGCCGGCGCGACCTCCTCGTCCACCATCCCTACGACTCCTTCGCGACCTCGGTCGAGCGCTTCGTCGCCCAGGCGGTCGCCGACCCCGACGTGCTGGCGATCAAGCAGACCGTGTACCGGACCAGCGACGACTCGGCGCTGGTGCCGTCGCTGATCCGCGCCTCCGAACGCGGCAAGCAGGCGGTCTGCATGGTCGAGCTGAAAGCCCGCTTCGACGAGGAGGCGAACATTCATTGGGCGAAGTCGCTGGAGGAGGCCGGCGTCCACGTCGTCTACGGCATCCCGGGGCTGAAGACGCATGTCAAGGCGATCCTCGTCGCCCGCCGCGAGGGCGACGAGGTGCGCGAGTACGTCCACGTCGGCACCGGCAACTACAACCCCTCCACGGCGCGCCTCTACACGGACTTCGGGCTCTTCACCGCCGATCCCGACATCGGCGCCGACGTCGCCGAGATGTTCAACTTCCTCACCGGCTACGGGCGGCCGGCGGAGTACCGCAAGGTGCTGGTCTCGCCGACGACGATGCGCGACCAGATCGTCGAGGAGATCGAGCGGACGGCGGAGGCCCACCAGGCCGGCAAGGAGGCCCGGATCGCGCTGAAGATGAACTCGCTGGTCGACACCCGTTGCATCCAGGCGCTCTACAGGGCCTCGCAGGCGGGGGTGCGGATCGACATCAACGTGCGCGGGATCTGCTGCCTGCGCCCGGGGGTCGAGGGGATCTCCGAGAACATCGCCGTGCGCTCGATCGTCGGCCGCTTCCTCGAGCATTCGCGGATCTACACCTTCCGCCGCGGCGAGGAGACGCGCGTCCTGATGGGCTCGGCGGACCTGATGCCCCGCAATCTCGACAGCCGCGTCGAGCTGGTGACCCCGGTCGAAGACACGGCTCTGAAAGCCGAGCTGCTCGACGTGCTCGAGCGCTGCCTCGCCGACAACGCCAGCTGCTGGGAGCTCGACGCCGAGGGCGTCTGGACGCGGCTGCAGCCGGACGGGGAAGTTCGCAGCGCCCAGGAGGAGCTGATGGCACGGCACTCCGCACGTGCCGCAGAGCACCTCGCCGGGCCGCCGACCGCGGAAGCGCAGGCCTTGTCACGTCATTAGGATGCGGTCGCAGTGGCGCGCTTCTCGCTCCTCCCTCGCGACAGGACGTTCTTCGACCTCTTCATCCAGGCCGGTCAGAACACCCTGCACGCGGCCCGTCTGCTCGACGAGATGATGCAGACCTGGCCCGATTCCGGCTCCCTTTCGCGGGAGATCGTGATCGCCGAGCAGGAGGGGGACCGGATCACCCACGAGATCGTCCAGCGGCTCAACTCGACCTTCGTCACCCCGATCGACCGCGAGGACATCTACGGGCTGGCGACGCAGATGGACGACATCGTCGACTTCACCGAGGAGGCCGCCGACTTTCTCGGCCTCTACAAGATCGAGGCGCCGATGGAGCAGGCGACGCTGCTGACGAAAGTACTCGTCGCCTCCTGCGAGCAGCTGGCGATGGGGCTGGAGAACCTGCCCTCCTTCAAGGATCTCGACAAATACTGGATCGAGATCCACCGGCTCGAGAACGACGGCGACCGGATCTCCCGCGACGCTGTCGCCTCGCTCTTCTCGAACGGGATCGACCCGATGGTGGTGATCCGCTGGAAGGACATGTTCGCGGTGCTCGAGGAGGCGATCGACGCCACCGAGACCGCGGCCCAGATCCTCGAGGGCATAGTCATCAAAAACTCGTGACGGGCGTCACGTCTCGATGAGTTCGGACATCATCCTCGTCCTCGTTGTCGCCACGGCGCTGGCTTTCGATTTCACCAACGGGTTCCACGACACCGCCAACGTCGTCGCCACCTCGATCTCGACCGGGGCGGCGCGGCCGCAGGTGGCGATCGGGTTCGCCTCGCTGCTCAACTTCGTCGGCGCCTTCATCTCGATCAGCGTCGCCGCCACGGTCGCCAAAGACGTCGTCGACGCCGAAGTGATCACGCCGACGATCGTCTTCGCCGGCCTGATCGGGGCGATCGCCTGGAACCTGATCACCTGGTACTTCGGACTGCCTTCGAGCTCCTCGCACGCGCTGATCGGCGGCGTCGTCGGCTCGGCGGTGGCGGCGGTCGGCTTCGACGCGGTGATCGCCGAAGGGCTGGTCGGCAAAGTCCTGATCCCGGCGGTCGTCGCCCCGATCCTCGCCTTCCTCGTCGCCGGCTTCGCGATCGGGCTCTCCTACCGGGTGGTCGGCAGGCAGCGGCCCGGCATCGTCAGCCGCGGCTATCGCTATGGGCAGATCGTCTCCGGGGGCCTGCTTGCATTGGCGCATGGGACCAACGACGCCCAGAAGACGATGGGAATCATCACCCTGGCGCTGATTGCCAACGGCACCCTCGGCGCCGAAGCGGACCCGCCCTTCTGGGTGATCGCCTCCTCGGCGACGGCGATCGCCCTCGGCACCTACAGCGGCGGCTGGCGGATCATCAAGACGACCGGCACCCGGATCATCAAGATGGACGCCGCCCAGGGCTTCTCGGCCCAGGGGGCGGGCGCGGCGGTGATCCTCGCCTCGACCCACTTCGGGTTCCCGCTCTCGACCACCCACGTGATCAACGGCGGCGTAATGGGCTCCGGGGCGGCGAAACGGCTCTCGGCCGTGCGCTGGGGCGTCGCCGGCAACATCTTCGTCGCCTGGCTGCTGACGCTGCCCGCCGCCGCCGCGATCGGCGCCTTCACCTACGGGATCACGCGGATTTTCGGGACGGGGGCCCTGGGACCGGTCCTGGTCGCCCTGATGGCGCTCTCGCTGATCGTCACCGCATTCGCGCGGCGGGCCCGGGGAGGCGCGCCGGTGGAGGCGACCGGGTCATGATCGCGACGATCGTCCGGACCGACGAACTGCTGCAGACGGTCGCGGCCTCGCTGGTCGCCGGGATCGGCGTCACCTTCCTCTTCTCGGTCGGGATCTGGGGGGCGGGTCAGTTCACCGAGTTGAGTCGCGGCGAACGGCCGCTCGCAGCGACCGCGGCGGCCCTGGTCGCGGCCCTGGCGCTCCTCTGCGTCGCCGGCGCGGTGATCACCGGCATCGTCGTGATGACCCACAAGTAGGGGGCTCGGGACGGCCGGGGGAGGGGGTCCGGCGGACAACAGCGGGGAGGGTCCGGCGGACCCCCTCCCCCGACCCTCCACTCGGGGCGTCAGCTGAGAGTGTTCGCGTCCATCCAGACGCGCCAGATCGCCGCTACGGCGGCGGCGAAGAGGAGGATCCAGAGCAGCGTTCCGCCGCCGGTCGAGGTCAGCTTGTCGCTGCCGGCGACGAGCAGGGCGAGCAGGCCCAGCCCGCCGTAGAGGAGGGCGCGGCGGCCGTCGCTGAGGGTCGCGAGCGTCAGTTGGTTCTCGCGGCCGAAGGTGTAGATGGCCCAGGCGACGCCGGTGAGGAGTCCCAAGGTGAGGGCGGCGAGGAGGGCTTCGGCGAGGTTGCCGCCGGTGACGGTGAAGGCCACCGGGAATGCCAGCAGCATGATGATCGCGACGTTGCGGGCGGTGCGCACCCCTTCAGTCTACGAAGGCGCGCGTGGGTCGAGACGAAGAATTTGCGATCTGCGCGCCACCTGTGCGGTTCTCCTCGGCAGGTTTTGACCCATGCCGCCGAGGGGCCGAGGAGCAGCGCACGGGGAGGAGGGGACCGCATCGGTCGAGTTGGTCGCGGCGGTCCCGTTCCTGCTGCTGGCGCTCCTGGTGGCTGCGCAGATCGCGCTCGCCGGCCAGGCGCTCTGGTCGGCCGGCGTGGCGGCGCGGGCGGGGGCGCGCGCGGCGCTTGTCGGCGAGGACGCGTCCGCCGCCGCCCGCGCGGCGCTCCCGTCCTCGATGAAGAGGGGGGCGAAGGTCGAGGAGGGGGACGGGGTTTCGGTTCGGGTCGAGGTGCCCCGGCTGCTCCCCGCGCTCCCGGTCGTGCGGATCGGGGCGCGTAGCGGGCTGGAGCCGGACGATGAATGAGCGGGGTCAGGCGACCGTCGAGTTGGTCGCGGCGCTGCCGGCCCTGTTGCTCTCGGCTCTGGTGGCGCTGCAACTGCTCGCCGCCGGCTACGCGATGACGCTCGCCGACGGGGCGGCGGAGGCGGGGGCGCTGGCTCTGGCTTCGGGCGGCTCCGCCGCCGAGGCGGCGCGAGGGGCGTTGCCGGGTTGGGCGGAAGACGAGGTCTCGGTGGCCGTGGAGGGCGGGCAGGTGACGGTACGCCTGCGCCCGCCGTCGCCGTTCCGCGCCGTCGCCGAACGCCTCGCCGTCAGTAGCAGCGCCGCGGCGAGGCCGGCGCGATGACGGTCTTCGTCAACCCCCTGAAGATCGCGCCGACGGTGCTCGTGACCGCCGTCGGGGAGGCGGAGGGGTCGCGCGGCGCTGCCGCGGCGCTTGCCTGCGCCCTCGCCGACCTCGACACGGCGACGCTGCTCGTCGACGTCGGCGGCAGGGCGCCGCGCCCGACGCTCATTGCCTCGGCTGCGGCTCAGCGGCTCGAGGACAGGTTGAAGGCCCGGCTGCCGGAGGCGAAGGTCGCCGCCCGCGGACAGGTTTGCCACCTCGCGGTCCCGGGGGATCCGGAGGGTCTGGCTGTCGCCTCACCGGCCGCGGCCATCGCGCGTGAGGGCGGGGTGGTGGCTCACCTGCCGGCCGGGCTGCTGCACGAGGCCATGGCCGAGGCCGCCTTCGAGGTGACGGCCGTCCTATTGCGGGCGGATCTGGGCCACGACCGGGCGCTGGTTGCGCTCGCCGTGAGGAGCCTGATGGAAGGCGGGGTGGCGACGGCGGTGCTGAAGCGTCGCCTCACCTGGGTCGCGGAGCGGAGGGCCCTGTTCGGCGTCCTCCCTGCCGGGGCCGGCGGCGGTCTCCCCGAGCGAGTGGTGCGGCAACTGACTCCGGTGGTGCGATGACCAGGGCGAGGGAGGAATCGGGGCAGGCGCTGATTCTGGCGCTGGGTGGGTCGCTGGTCCTCATTGCCGCCGCCTTGGCCCTGGTGGCGATCGCCGGGGCGGTGACCGGCAAGGGCCGGGTGCAGCGAGCCGCCGACCTGGTCGCGATCTCCGCGGTCCGCTCGATGCGGGACGACCTGCCGCGTCTGCTTTCGCCGCCGCGCCTGGCCGACGGCCGGCCGAGCCCGGGGCATCTCGGGAAGGCGGCGTATCTTGCGCGAGCGCGGGCCGCCGCGCTGAGCGCCGCACGGGCCAACGCCGTCGACCCGGATCGGGTCCGGATCCGGTTCCCGGACGCGGGCAGTTTCGCTCCGGTTCGCGCCGAGGCCACGGTCCTCGCCGATCTGCGGGGAGAGGACCGGCACCGGGTCGAGGCCTCCGCCGTCGCCGAAGCCGCCGCGCCTTACGGGGGCGCGGCCGGTGGCGGCGGGACCGGGATCGCCTCCGGCGGCGGTTACGGCGGTGCGCTGGCGATGCGGGACGGCGAGGGGATGCGCCCGGACGTCGCCGCCGCCTACGACGAGATGGCGGCGGCGGCGCGCGCCGACGGCGTTGCTTTGATCGTCGTCTCCGGGTTTCGCTCCGACGCCGAGCAGGCGGAACTGTTCGCCGCCCATCCGGATCCGACCTGGGTGGCGCCCCCCGGCCGGTCGCTTCACCGCTGCGCCACCGAGCTTGACCTCGGCCCGTCAACCGCCTATGGCTGGCTTGCGGCCAACGCCGGCCGCTTCGGCTTCGTCCAGAGATACAGCTGGGAGGCATGGCATTTCGGCTTTACCGCCGGCCCTGCGCCCTGCTCGTCCGCCGGCGAAGCAGTCGGTGCAAGCGGGGGAGCGGGCGCAGCGATCCCCGCCTCGACCAGCCTGCCCTCCTTCGTCCCGGCGCCCTTCCGGGACCCGATCCTGCGCTCGGCTGCCCGCTGGAACGTGCCGGCGGCGCTGATGGCCGGGCAGCTGATGGCCGAGTCGGGTTTCGACCCCAATGCCGGCTCGCCGGCCGGGGCCCAGGGGATTGCGCAGTTCATGCCGACTACGGCCGCGGCCTACGGTCTCGCCAACCCCTACGACCCGGTCGCCGCGATCGACGCCGAGGCGCACCTGATGTCCGATCTCCTCCACCGGTTCGGCTCGCCCGAACTCGCCCTCGCCGCCTACAACGCCGGCCCGGCCCCGGTCGAAGCCTGCCACTGCATCCCGCCCTATCCCGAGACCCAGGCCTACGTCACCCGCATCCTCGCCCTGATCGGTGGCGCCGGCGCGATCGCGATGCCGAGCTTCGAGGTGCGCCTTGTTGCTTGAACTGGAGCAGCAGAAGGCGGGCGATTGGGCGATAGTTGCCGCCGTGCCGGAGCCGACCCTCCTCGTCCAGCTCAGCGACCTCCACATCGGGGGTAACGAGAACGGGATGGATCCTTTGCCGCGCCTGGAAGCGGTGGTCGAGGCGGTGCGGTCGCTGCCGAACCAGCCCGACGCGGTGCTCGTCTCCGGTGACCTGACCGACGATGGCGCGGAGGCCGGCTACAGCATTGCGCGGGAGATGCTTTCCCAGCTCGAGGTCCCTCTCTACGTCATCCCCGGCAACCACGACGATCGCCGTCGGCTGCGCGAAGCATTCGGCCTGCCCGGGGCCGGGGACGAACCGATCAACTACTCGGTCAAGGTAGGCGGGCTGCGGCTCGTCGCCTTCGACTCGATCGTCCCCGGTCAGGATCCCGGCGACTTTCCGTCCGAGCAGCTTCGCCGGCTTGACGACGAGCTCGCGGCGGAGCCGGAGGCGCCGACCCTGCTGGCGCTGCACCACCCGCCGCTCACCACGGGCATCCCCGAATGGGATGCGATCAATCTCCTGGCGCCGCAGCGGGAGGCGCTGGCAGAGGTGGTCGGCCGCCATCCACAGCTGCGGGCGATCGTCGGCGGCCACCTGCACCGGGTAGCGGTCTCCGCCCTCGCGGGCTGCCCCGTCCTCGCCGCACCCAGCACCTACTGGCAGGTGCGCCCCGACTTTGCCGTCGACGAGGTCGCCGTGCTCGACACTCCCGGCTTCGCGATCCACGCCCTGCGCGACGGCGAGCTCGCCTCGCAGGTCGAGATGGTCCCGCTGTCGACTTAGGTCCCCCCGGCGGTCGACAACTCGACAGCCCCTACGGTCTGACCGGGCTCGGCGTCACCTGCTCGTGGACGAAGCGCACGACCGCGGCGCCCTCGCCGACGGCGATCGCGCAGCGCTTGATCGAGCCGGCGCGGACGTCGCCGGCGGCGTAGACGCGGGGGATGCTGGTCTCGAACAGTCCCGAAGCGTCCGCCTCTGCGCCGGTGAGGACGAACCCCTTCTCGTCGCGGGCGATCGCCTCGCCCAACCAGTCGGTGCAGGGCGAGGCGCCGAGGAAGAGGAAGAGGTAGGAGTAGGGGAGACGGGAGCCGTCGGTCAGCGTCACCGCTTCGAGCTCGTCGTTCTCACCGTGCAGCTCGGCGATTTCGCTGCGGTCGCGGACCTCGACCCCGTAGCGGTCGAGCTCGCCGATCAGGTAGCTCGACATCGTCTCGCCGAGGTCGGCCCGGCGGTGAAGGAGGGTGACGAGGGCGCCGCCGCGGGCGAGCCAGACGGCGGCTTGCCCCGCCGAGTTGCCGCCGCCGACGACCCCGACCCGCTGGCCGCCGCAGATCTGCGCCTCCGGCGGGCCCGCCGCGTAGAAGACGCTGATCCCCTCGTAGAGCTCGAGGTCCTCGACCGGCAGTTTCCGGTATTCGGCGCCGGTGGCGATCACGACCGCGCGGGCGGCGATCTCGTTGCCCTCCTCGAGGCGGACGGTGTGGCGCTCGTCGCCCGGCTCCAGCTCCCGGGCCCGGTAGGGCGTCGCGGTGCGGGCGTTGAACTTGCGCGCCTGGGTGACCGCGCGGCTCGTCAGCTCGGTGCCGGTGATCCCGGCCGGGAAGCCGAGGTAGTTCTCGATCCGCCGCGAGGTGCCCGCCTGGCCTCCCAGCCCGGTGCTCTCGACGACCAGCGTCTCCAGCCCCTCCGAGGCGCCGTAGACGGCAGCCCCGAGCCCCGCCGGCCCGCCGCCGATCACCAGCAGATCGACCTCCTCCGCGAGCCGCCAGCTCGAGCCCGATTCCCAGTGCCCGCGAGAGCTCGCCGTCGCTCGGTGCCCGCAGCTCACCGCCGCCGGGCAGCCGCACCAGCGGCAGCTCCGCCGGTTCCACACCGTCGAGCAGTTGAGTCGCGTCCGCGCTTTCGTCCGGATCGGTCCAGGTGTAGGGGAGGCGCTGGCGTTTGGCGAAGTCGACCAGCTGCCGGGTCGGCGCCGAGTCGCGACGCGCCGACGATCTCGATTCCGATCCCCTGCCGCTGCTGCAGCAGCTCGCGTCGCTGGACGAAGGCCGAGAGGAGAATGTCGGAGAGGGGCGCGTCCTCCAGCAGGAGCTCCCGCAGCTGCCCGCGGTCGACCGCGACGTAGCGCATCGGCTTCGTCACCACTGCGGTGAGGAAGACCCGCTGGCCGGTGAGCAGGTTCATCTCGCCGAGGAAGCCGGAGGGCCCGTGGCGGACGATCTCGTTGCCGGCCGCATCGAGGACCGCGGCCTCGCCCTCGCGGATGGCGATGAACGGGTAGGTCTCGTCGCCGATCCGGAAGAGCTCCTCGCCGACCTCGGCGGTCCGCTCCTCGCCCTGCTCGGCCAGCGTTGCGAGCTGGCTCTCGGAGAGGACGCGGCTGACCGGGGTGACCACGCGTCAAGGCTACTGCGCGCGGGTAGCCTGCTTTCGACGCCAGCGATCGAAAGGACTCCATGCGCAATCCCTTCACCCACAAGAAGCTCGACGAGGTCAAAGACTCGGCGGCGGACTTCGGTCACGGCGACGCGATGGAGGCGCGCTTCGCCAAGGGGGACCTCGAGACCGAGGAGACCGGCTTCAGCTTCCACCGCCTCAAGCCGGGCAAACGCCAGCCCTTCGGTCACAAGCACGAGGACGCCGAGGAGGTCTACGTGATCGTCCGCGGCGACGGCCTCTTCAAACTCGACGACGAGATCATCGAGGTCGAAACGCTCGACGCGGTCCGCGTCTCCCCCGAGGTCACCCGTGCCTTCGAGGCGGGCGACGACGGCCTCGAGGTGCTCGTCTTCGGCCCGCGCAAGGACGGCGACGGCTCGCTCGACCCGGACTTCTGGACCGACTGAACGCCGAGACCGCGAAATCCTCCTTGAGGAGGATTTCGCGGTCTCGCGGATAGACTGCGCGCCGATGCCGACCGAGGTACAAGGAGTCGAGGGGATGAAGGCGCTGGTCGGCCAGGAGGTCGGCCCCAGCGGGTGGCGGACGATCGCCCAGGCCGACATCGACGCCTTCGCCGAGCTCTCCGGCGACCACCAGTGGATCCACGTCGACCCCGAGCGGGCGAAGACCGAGAGCCCCTACGGCACCACGATCGCCCACGGCAACCTCACGCTTGCCACCGTCGACGGCTTCCGCACCGAACTGATCTCCTCCACCGGCTTCGCGATGGGGGTCAACTACGGCTGGGACAAGATCCGCTTCCCGGCACCCGTCCCCGTCGACTCCCGCATCCGCGCCAAGGCCGAGGTCGTCTCGGTCGAGGAGAAGGGCGGCGGCTGGTACCAGGTCGTCACCCGCTTCACGATCGACGTCGAGGGCGGCGAGAAGCCCTGCTTCGTCGGCGACTCGGTGACGCGCGTGATGGTCTCAGCCGGCTGACGGCAACCGCTCGAGCGCGGCCAGCGTGTGGGCACAGGCCCGCGCGGCCTCGGTCCCCTTCGTCTCCAGGTGGTCGAAGAAGAAGCTGCGGTGGGTCTCGTGCTCGTGGAAGTGGTGGGGGGTGAGGACGGCCGAGATTACGGGCACGTCGGTGTCCAGTTGTACCTGCATCAGACCGCCGATCACCGCTTCGGCGACGAACTCGTGGCGGTAGATGCCGCCGTCCACTACCAGGCCTGCTGCGACGATGGCGTCGTAGCTGCCGGATTCGGCGAGCCGGCGAGCGTGCAGCGGGATCTCGAAGGCGCCCGTCACCTCGAAGAAGTCGATCCCCGACACGGGCGTGCCGAGCTCAGGCAGCTCGCTCGAGAACCCCTTCTTGATCTGATCGACGAGGTCCTTGTGCCAGCAGGACTGAATGAAGGCGATGCGTGCCGTGCGGTCGTTCATGTGGGTCCCCCATCCTTCCTTGGTCGTGATCCAAGCTCAGCGGTGCGCCTTTTCCTCGCTATGCGGTGATAAGTCGCACCGCTGTGCTCGGGCTACTTAACCGTCAGCGTCCCTTCCATACCCGCCTGGCGGTGGCCCGGGACGGTGCAGAAGAAGGTGTATTCGCCCGGTTCCAGTTCGGCGGTGGCGGAGTCGGAGCCTTCGGCGATGACTTCGGTTTCGGCGACGGTTTCGCCGCTCGAGTCTTCGATCGCGACGTCGTGGGGGACCGGTGAGGAGTTGGTGAAGTTGACGGTCACCTTGCCCGCTTGCGCGGTCGCTTTGTCGGTGGTGAAGGCAAGCGAGCCGCTGGGGTCGGCTTCGAAGTCGACGGTGGCAGCCGAGCCGGCGCTGCCGCCTTCGGCTTCTTTTTCGGATTCGGCTTCCTGGGTCGTTTCGGGCGCCGTGGCGGTTTCTTCGCCGGTGGTGTCGCTGCCTCCACCGCAGGCGGCGAGCGCCAGCGCTGCGAGGAGCAGGGCAAACAGCGGCTACGAGCTTCTTCATCTCGGTCCTTTCCCGCGGGGACTGGGTCGGTCTGACTGTAGCCGCGATACGGCCGCGGTGGCCAGTGGGTTCAGCGACCGTGGAACTCCGGCGTGCCGCCGCTGAAGAAGGTCTCGACCCCGTTGCGGAGGTCTTCGGTCGCCATCGAGTCGGCGATCCCGTGCCGCTCCAGCTGCAGGTGGTCGTTGATCGAGTTCTCGATGCTGACCCCGCAGAGCAGCTTCGCCATCCGCACGTAGTGGGGCGCCTTCTTCGCCAGCTCCTCGGCCAGCGCCCGGGCGCTCGCCATCAGCTCGTCGGGCTCGACGACCTCGCGCACGAGCCCCAGCTCCTTCGCGTCGGCGGCGCTCAGGTTCGGGTCCTCGAGCAGCAGTTCCAGCGCCTTGCTCGGTCCGACCACGCGCGGCAGGAAGTAGGTCATGCCGCCGTCGGGAGAGGCGCCGATCCGCCCGTAGGCGGGGGCGAAGAAGGCGGCGCTGGAGGAGATCCGCATGTCGCAGGCGAGTGCCAGCGAGAAGCCGGCCCCGGCCGCCGGGCCGTTGATCGCGGCGACCACCGGGTAGGAGATCCGCCGCAGGTCGATGATCGCCTGGTGCAGCGCCTCGGCCCCGCGGCGCACGTCGGAGGGGAGGTCGATCTCGTCGGACTCGACCCCTTTGCGGAACCAGGTGACGTCGCCGCCGGCGCAGAAGGCCTTGCCGGACGCCGGTCACGATCAGCCCCCGCAGCGGCGCCTGGTCCGCGAGCCAGCCGAAGGCGACGATCATCTCGCCGATCATCTCCGGGCTCATCGCGTTGAAGGCGTCGGGACGGTCGAGGGTGAGGGTGCCGATCTCCCCGTCGATCTCGATCCGAAGGGTGTTCAGCTGCGGCGGGGCGATGGTCTCGCTGGTCATCTCTCTTCCTCTTGGCGTCCGAATTTGGCTGAGTGGCCAGCAGCCTACCCTTAGAGGGATGGCGAACGGCAAGGACAGCGGCGAGCTCCCGCGGGCCGAGCGGATCGCGCAGCAGCGCGAAGTCGCTGCCCGACCAGCCCGGCGTCTACCTCTTCTACGACCGCGACGGCGAGCTGCTCTACGTCGGCAAGGCGCGCTCGATCCGCAAACGCATCGGCTCCCACTTCTCCGGCGGCGACACCCGCCTCACCTCGCGCATCGACCGCATCGAGAGCCTCGTCACCGCCAACGAGGCCGAGGCGCTGCTGACCGAGCAGAGCTTCATCAAGCGCCACCGGCCGCGCTTCAACATCCGCCTCCGCGACGACAAGTCCTACCCCTACGTCGCCGTCAGCCTCGACGAGGACTACCCGCGCGTCTACTTCACCCGCGAGAAGCACCGCTCCGGGCGCGCCTACTTCGGCCCCTTCTCCAGCGCCAAGCGGGTGCGGGAGACCCTCGACCTGCTCGGCAAGCTCTTCCAGTTCCGCACCTGCGAGGGCAAGGAGCCGGGACGTCGCTCCGGCAGCCCCTGCCTCGACTACTACATCAAGCGCTGCGGGGCGCCCTGTGTCGAGTACATCAGCAAGGAGGAGTACCGCCGCAACATCGAGGCGATCGTCGACTTCCTCTCCGGTCGCTATCGCCAGGTCGAGCGCGAGGAGGAGGAGAAGATGGAGGCCGCCGCCGAGGCCCAGGAATTCGAGCGGGCGGCGGTCCACCGCGACCGGCTGAAAGCGATCCGCTCGCTGTTCGAGCGCCAGCGGGTGGCGGGCGTGACGATGGGCACCGCCGACCTGATCGGGGTCGCGGTCGAGGGCGCCGACGCCAACGCCCAGGTCTTCCAGGTCCGCGACGGCATCCTCGCCGAGCGCCAGAGCTTCTATCTCGAAAACGAGGGCGAACGCGAGCCCGCCGAGGTCGCCGAGGAGTTCATCTCCCAGTACTACTCGGCCTCGCCCTCGATGCCGCGGACGATCGTCGTCGGGCCCTACCTGCGCGACCGTGCGGCGGTCCTCGCCGAGGCGCTGAGCGAGCGCCGCGGCAGCCCGGTCGAGGTCCGGGCCGCCGAGCGCGGCGACAAACGCCGGCTGCGCGAGCTCGCCGAGCGCAACGCCCAGCTCGCCCTCGACCAGGACCGGCTGCGGCGCGAGCACCGGCGCTCGCGACGGGTCGAGAGCCTGGCGGCGCTGGCCCGGGCGCTGGAGATGGAGGAACTGCCGGTGCGGATCGAGGGCTTCGACATCTCGACGATCGGCGGCGAGCACACCGTCGCCTCGATGGTCGTCTTCGAGGGTGGGGCGACGAAGAAGTCCGACTACCGCCGCTTCAAAGTCCGCGGCGACCTGCGGGCCGACGGGGTCGGCAACGGCGGCCCCGATGATTTCGCCTCGATGGAGGAGGTGCTGGCGCGGAGGATGGCGCGCTATCTCGACCAGGCCGACCTCTCACCGCACGACCGCAAGCGCGACGCCAGCTTCGCCTCGCTTCCCTCGCTGATCCTGATCGACGGCGGCAAGGGCCAGCTCGCCGCCGGGGTGCGGGCGCTGCAGCCGTTCACCGAGCGCGGCGTCACGGTCGTCAGCCTCGCCAAGCGACTGGAGGAGGTCTACGTGCCCGGCCGCTCCGAGCCGCTCGACCTCGCCGCCGACTCGGAGGCCTCGCGCCTCCTGCAGCGGGTCCGCGACGAGGCGCACCGCTTCGCGATCGACCACCACCGCGGCCGCCGCGACCGCGGCATGCTCGAGGGCTCTGTCCTCGACGACCTCCCCGGCGTCGGCCCGGCGCGCAAGCGGGCGCTGCTGCAACACTTCGGCACGCCGGAGCGCTTCCTCGCCGCCACCCGCGAGGAGCTCGAGGCAGTGCCCGGTCTGCCTGGCAAAGTAGGTCGCGAGATACATGAGCAGCTGAACCGGACCAACTGAGGTAACACATGGCGGAGCGGGTGGAGACGGAGTTCGAGGAGACCGGCGGGGGCGGCGGCCTTCCCACCGCAAAGCAGGTGACGCTGGTGGTGATCACCGGCCACTCGGGCGCGGGGAAGTCGGAGGCGATCGCCGCCTTCGAGGACGGCGGCTACTTCTGCGTCGACAACCTGCCGCCGCGGATGATCGCCGGGCTCGGGGAGCTGTTCCGCCACGAGGGCAGCGGCGTCGAGCGGGCCGCGGTCGTCTCCGACGTTCGCGGCGGCGAATACTTCGCCGACCTGCTGCAGGTGCTCGACGACCTCGAGAGCGAAGGCCTGCGGCCGATGGTCCTCTTCCTCGAGGCCGACGAGGAGACCCTGCTCGACCGCTACAAGGAGACCCGCCGCCGCCACCCGCTGGCGCCGGAAGGGCGGATCGTCGAGGGGATCCGGGCCGAGCGCGAGTTGCTGGCGCCGCTGCGCGAGCGCGCCGACAAAGTGATCGACACCAGCGACCTGACCGGGGCCGAGTTGCGTCGACTGATCACCGAAGAGCTGCTGGGGCAGGAGGAGACCGGCAAGCTGGCGCTCACCCTTCTCACCTTCGGCTTCAAGAACGGGCCGCCGCGCGACGCCGACCTCACCCTCGACGTGCGCTTCCTGCCGAACCCGCACTACGACGAGCGGCTGCGGCCGATGACCGGGATGGACGAGGAGGTCCGCGCCTACGTCGAGCAGGGGACCCAGGCCGGCGAGTTCTACGGCCGGCTGCTGCCGCTACTCGAGTTCCTCGTCCCCGCCTACGTCGCCGAGGGCAAGAGCCACCTGACGATCGCCGTCGGCTGCACCGGCGGCCGCCACCGCTCGATCACGGTCGCCGACCGCATCCGCCGCGACCTCGCCGGCCGCGAGGACGTGATCGTCAGGGTCAAGCACCGGGACGTCGAGCTGGGGTAGTGGCTGGGAGGTCCGGGGGGTCCTCTCTGGACACATCTCGCCAATGGCTCGATGTTGAGTGTCCCGAGAGGACCCCCCGGACCTCCCTCGACAGTGGATGGGCCGGTCAACCTAGAATCGCCCCCTCTTGGCTGAGCCGGTTATCTCCATACGTGGTCTGCGGATGAGCTATGGGCAGGTCGAAGCGGTCCGCGGCATTGACCTTGAGGTCAATCGCGGCGAGGTCTTTGCGTTCCTCGGGCCGAACGGGGCGGGCAAGACGACGACGGTCGAGATCCTCGAGGGGTACCGCAAGCGCAGCGGGGGAGAGGTGACCGTCCTCGGCGCCGACCCGGAGCGGGCTGGGCGCGAGTGGCGCGAGCGGATCGGGATCGTCCTCCAGAGCGGCCGGCTCGACCCCTACCTGACCGTGCGCGAGTCGCTCGACCTCTATGCCGGCTACTTCCGAGCCCCGCTGGCCACTGCCGACGTGATCGCGTTGATAGGTCTGGAGGGCAAAGCCGACGAGCGCACCGGCCGCCTCTCCGGCGGCCAGCAGCGTCGCCTCGACGTCGGCATGGCCCTGGTCGGCGACCCCGAACTGCTCTTCCTCGACGAGCCGACGACCGGCTTCGACCCATCCGCCCGGCGCCAGGCCTGGGACGTGATCGCCGGCCTCCGCGATCTCGGCAAGACCGTCTTCCTCACCACCCATTACATGGACGAGGCGCAGCGCCTCGCCGACCGGGTGACGATCATCGCCGCCGGTGAGATCGTCGCTCGCGGCACCCCGGAGGATCTCGGCGACCGCGAGAACGGCGAGACGACGATCCGCTACCGCGCCGACGGCCGCGAGGTCGTCCTGCGGACGAGCACCCCGGTGCAGACGCTGCACGAGCTGACCGCGAAGGCGCTCGCACAGGGGGAAGCGCTCGAGGGGCTCGAAGTCACCCGGCCCTCGCTCGAGGACGTCTACCTGGAGCTGACCGCGGCGACGGAGGGGAGCGAATGAGGGGCCTCGCCCTCGTCGGCCACCAGTTCCGCTACGACCAGAAGGCGTTCTGGCGCAACCCCGCCTCGGTCTTCTTCACGGTGATGTTCCCCGTGATCCTCTTCCTCATCCTCGCTGTCGTCTTCAGCGGCGAAGACGTCAACGTCCGCGGTGGGATCGACGCGACGACCTATTACGTCCCGGCGATCATGTCGCTGGCGATCATCTCGGCGACGATGCAGACGCTGGCGATGACCCTGGTGATCGCCCGCGAAGACGGCCGCCTCAAGCGCGGGCGCGGCACCCCGATGCCGCCCTGGGTCTTCATCGCCGGCCGGGTCGGCAACTCGATCGTCGTCGCCCTGATGATGCTGGTCCTGCTGGCGGCGATCGGCGCGCTCTTCGGCGCCGAGGTGCCCTGGGACCGGCTGCCGGCGATCGTCCTCACCCTCGTCGTCGGCGCCGCCGCCTTCTGCTGCCTCGGCATCGCCCTGACGGCGCTGATCCCGTCCCAGGACGCCGCCGCGGCGATCGTCAACGCGATGCTGCTGCCGCTCTACTTCCTCTCCGGCGTCTTCATTCCCGAAGACCAGCTCCCCGACGGCGTCATCGCCTTCGCCGACCTCTTCCCGGTCCGCCACTTCTTCGACGCCTTCTTCGACGCCTACGTCCCCGCCGGCGGCTCCGCGGTCTCCTGGGACAACCTCGCGATCGTCGCCCTCTGGGGCGTCGCCGGGCTGGTGCTCGCGATCCGCTATTTCCGCTGGACCCCGCGGACGGGCTGAGTCGGGCGACCTGCCGGGAGGCGCCCGTATAGCCTCCATGTCTCAATGCTCCACCACGTCCTCCTGGAGGTCGGCGACCTCGACCGCAGCGCCGCCTTCTACGATTCGATGCTGGCCCCATTGGGCTGGCGACGCCATTTCGAGCAGGACCAGACGATCGGCTGGGGCATCGCCAAGCCCGTTTTCTTCGTCTCCTCGAAGCACGACCCGCAGCCGGGATTCGGCCTCTTGAGCTTCTCGGCGCTGGGCATCGTCGCGGTCAAGGCGGCCTGGGAGAACGGGGTGAAATCAGGCGGCGCCAGCGTCGCCGACCCCGGCGAGCAGCGCTCGCACGGGTCCGGCTCCTACTCCGCATTTCTCAAGGACCCGGACGGGTACGAGATCGAGATCACCATCGGTTCCGACTGATCTAGCGCGGAGCCGGAAGCGCCGAGTCCTTAGGATCGGCTTCCCCAAACGAAATTCAGGAGGATTGAGTTCATGGCTGTGAAGGTCGGCATCAACGGTTTCGGCCGCATCGGGCGCAACGTCTTCCGCGCCGCCAAGGACGCGAACGCGGACATCGACTTCGTCGCCGTCAACGACCTCGTCGACACGGCCACGATGGCCCACCTGCTCAAGTACGACTCGATCCTCGGCCGCTATCCGGGCGGGGTCGAGGTCGACGGCGACACGATCGTCGCCGGCGGGGACGAGGTCAAGGTCCTCTCCGAGCGCGACCCGGCGGCCCTTCCCTGGGGCGATCTCGGCGTCGACGTGGTGATCGAGTCGACCGGCTTCTTCACCGCCCGCGCCGACGCCGCCAAGCACCTCGAGGCCGGTGCCAAGAAGGTGATCATCTCCGCCCCGGCCAAGGAGCCGGACGTGACCGTCGCCCTCGGCGTCAACTTCGACTCCGACTACGACGCCGAGAATCACCACGTCATCTCCAACGCCTCCTGCACCACCAACTGCCTGGCGCCGCTGGCCAAGGTGCTGCACGAGTCGTTCACGATCGAGCAGGGGCTGATGACGACGATCCACGCCTACACCGCCGACCAGCGCCTGCAGGACATGCCGCACTCCGACCCGCGCCGGGCCCGCGCCGCGGCGCTCAACCTGATCCCGACGACGACCGGCGCCGCCAAGGCGGTCGGCCTGGTGCTGCCGGAGCTGAACGGCAAGCTGAACGGCTTCTCGATGCGCGCCCCGGTCCCGACCGGCTCCGCCGTCGACCTCGTCTTCACGACTCCGAACCCGCTCGACGTCGACCAGATCAACGCCGCTCTGAAGGCCGCGGCCGAGGGCCCGCTGAAGGGGATCCTCGCCTACACCGAGGACGCGATCGTCTCCACCGACATCGTCGGCGACCCGCACTCCTCGATCGTCGACGCCGGCTCGACGATGGTGATCGGCGACGGCCGCATGGCCAAGGTGATCAGCTGGTACGACAACGAGTGGGGCTACTCCAACCGCTGCGTCGAGTTGGCCGGCAAGGTCCTCCCCGGATAGGCGGGCCGCGGCCGCCGATGGCATTCAACAAGGCAAGCGTCCGCGACGCCGAGGTCAAGGGCCGCCGCGTCCTCGTCCGGGTGGACTTCAACGTTCCCCTGGCCGACCACGCCCCCGGACGCGAAGCGGAGGAGGTAGGTCGTCATGTCGCCGACGACACCCGCATCCGGGCGGCGCTGCCGACGATCGAACTGCTGCGCGAGCGCGGTGCGGCGCTGGTCCTGATGTCCCACCTGGGGCGGCCGGAAGGCAAGCCGGACCCCGCGCTCTCGATGGCGCCGGTGGCGAAGCGGCTCGGCGAGCTGCTGGGGATCGAGGTGAAGCTGGGGCCCGGCGTGATCGAGGGCGACGTCGACCTCAGCTGCGGCGCCCTCGGTCCCGGCGACGTGCTCCTGCTGGAGAACCTGCGCTTCGAGCCGGGGGAGACGAAGAACGACCCGCACCTGGCCGAAAACCTCGCCCAGCTGGCGAGCGTCTACGTCAACGACGCCTTCGGCGTCGCCCACCGGGCCCACGCCAGCACCGTCGGCGTCGCCGCCCACCTGCCCGCCTACGCGGGGCTGCTGCTGGAGCGCGAGGTGACCGAACTGACCAAGGTCGTCGAGGACCCGCAGCGGCCGTTGGTCGTCGTCCTCGGCGGCGCCAAGGTCTCCGACAAGGTCGGGGTGATCGACCGCTTCCTCGATGTCGCCGACCGGATCCTGATCGGCGGCGCGATGTGCTTCGGGTTCTTCAAGGCGCAGGGGATCGAGACCGGCAACTCGCTGGTCGAGGGCGTCGAGCCGGCGGGGGAGGCGCTCGAGCGCGCCGAGGAGTCCAGCTGCGAGCTGATGCTTCCTGTGGACCTCGTCCTCGGTCGCGAGTTCTCAGCCGAGACCGAGCGCAAAGAAAGCGACGGGGTGGAGGTCCCGGAGGGCTGGATGGGCCTCGACATCGGGCCGCGAAGCGCCGAGATCTACGCCCAGGCGGTCCGCGAGGCCGGCACCGTCCTCTGGAACGGGCCGATGGGCGCCTTCGAGCTGGAGCCCTTCGCCGCCGGCACCCGGGTCGTCGCCGAAGCGGTCGCCGCGGCGCCGGGGACGACCGTGGTCGGCGGCGGCGACTCGGTCGCCGCGCTGAACCAGTTCGGGCTCGAGGACGAGGTCGACTGGGTCTCGACCGGCGGCGGCGCTTCGCTGGAGCTGCTGGAGGGTAAGAAGCTGCCGGGCGTGGAGGCCCTGCTCGACGCCAAAGGGGAGACCGCGAATGCCTGAGCGCACGCCGTACATCGCCGCCAACTGGAAGATGCACAAGACCGTCGCCGAGGCGGCCGAGTTCGTCGACGCGCTGCTGCCGCGGATCGCTGCGACCCAGTCCGACGTCGTCATCTGCGCGCCGTTCACGGCGCTGACCGCGGTGGTCGAGCGGCGCTACGGCACCGCCGTCAAGGTCGCCGCCCAGAACATGCACGAGGAGGACTCGGGCGCCTTCACCGGCGAGGTCTCGGCGCCGATGCTGGTCGAGCTCGACGTCGAGGCTGTCGTCCTCGGCCACTCCGAGCGCCGCCAGTACTTCAACGAGACCGACGAGGCGCTGGCCCGCAAGGTGCCCGCTGCGCTCGCCGCCGATCTCGAGCCGATCCTCTGCGTCGGCGAGAGCGAGGAGGCGCGCGACGCGGGGGAGACCGAGGAGGTGCTGGAGCGCCAACTGCAGGCGGATCTCGCCAACATCGAGGCGGAGCAGATCGAGAACGTCGTCGTCGCCTACGAGCCGATCTGGGCGATCGGCACCGGCCGCACCGCGACTCCCGAGCAGGCCCAGGAGGCGTGCGCCTTCATCCGCGACGTGCTGCGCGCCCGCGGTGCCGCCGCCGACAGCGTCCGCATCCTCTACGGCGGCTCGGTCAAGCCGGCCAACGCGGCCGAGCTGCTCGCGCTGCCGGACATCGACGGCGCCCTCGTCGGCGGCGCCTCGCTGGACGCCGAGGACTTCGCCGCCATCGTGGATGCTGCTGGCTAGCCGATGACCCCGCTCGTCCCCTCCCTGGCCCTGATCATCCTCGACGGCTGGGGGTTGGCCGAGCCGGGGCCGGGCAACGCGATCTCGCTGGCCGAGACGCCCGTCTTCGACCGCCTCTGGTCTGGGTTCCCGCACACCCAGCTCTCCGCCCAGGGCCGCGACGTCGGCCTCCCCGAGGGGCAGATGGGCAATTCCGAGGTCGGCCACCTCAACCTCGGCGCCGGCGCGATCGTCAAGCAGGACCTGGCCCGGATCGACGACGCCGTCGCCGACGGCAGCTTCTTCGAGAACGAGGCGCTGCTCGGCGCCTGCGAGCGCGCCCGCCGCAGCCCGCGAGGCCGGCTGCACCTGCTGGGCCTGGTCTCAGACGGCGGCGTCCACTCCGGCTGGGAGCACATCGAGGCGACGATCGAGCTCGCCGCCCAGGAGGGCGTGCCCGACGTCGTCTTCCACGCCTTCACCGACGGCCGCGACACGCTGCCGCACGGCGGCAAGGGATACCTGGAAGAGCTGGAGCGCTGGCTGCAGGCGGCGGGCCGCGTCGCCACCGTCAGCGGCCGCTACTACGCGATGGACCGCGACACCCGCTGGGAGCGGACCAAGCTCGCCTACGACGCGATCGTCCACGCCCAGGGCCTGCGCGCGCCGAGCGCGCAGGCGGCGATCACAGAGTCTTACGAGCGCGGGGAGACCGACGAGTTCGTCAAGCCGACCGTGATCGGCGACTACGACGGGGCCGCCGAAGGCGACGTCGCCATCTTCGTCAACTTCCGCCCCGACCGCGCCCGGCAGCTGACCCGTGCCCTCGCCGAGCCCGGCTTCGATGAGTTCTCGCGCGCCGGCGCCACGCCGCTCGACCTGACGACGATGACCGAGTACCGCAAGGGCTGGCCGTACCCGGTCGCCTTCCCCGAGCAGCGCCCGGCGACGACGCTGGCGGAGACGATCGCCGCCGCGGGCGGCAACCAGCTCCACGTCGCCGAGACCGAGAAGTACGCGCACGTCACCTACTTCTTCAACGGCGGCAAGGAGCAGGAGGTCGAGGGCGAAGAGCGAGCGCTGGTCGAATCCCCGCGCGACGTCCCCACCTACGACCACAAGCCGGAGATGAGCGCCGCTGCCGCCGCCGAGACCTTCGTCTCCCACTGGAGCGAAGGCAGCTACCGCTTCGGGATCATCAACTTCGCCAACCCCGACATGGTCGGCCACACCGGCGTCATCCCCGCCGCCGTCAAGGCGGTCGAGACGGTCGACGGCCAGCTCGGCAGAGGTCGTCGAGGCGGTAACCGCCAAGGGCGGCGCCTGCATCGTCACCGCCGACCACGGCAACTGCGACCACATGCTCGAGCCCGACGGCTCGCCCAACACCGCCCACTCGCTCAACCCGGTGCCGCTGATCGTCACCGCCAAGGGAGTCGCCCTGCGCGACAGCGGCATCCTCGCCGACGTCGCCCCCACGGCCCTGGACCTCCTCGGCATCCCCCAGCCGGAGGCGATGACCGGCCGCTCGCTGGTCATACCCGGGAATAGCTAGCGAGCTACTGAAGCCAGTACCCGAGGACGGCTCCGATCCATCCAGCGGCAAGTTTCTGCGTTGAAGGGTCTCCCAGGTCTAAAAACAGGGCGCTGAGACCGACTACGAGAAAGAGGCAGGAGATGAATACCTGCATGCGGAGGTGGATCGAGTCGTCCGTCACGGACTCGCCCCCGCGCCGCCTGCCTTCGCTCTACCTCTCTTTGCGGTCGCGCCGCAGTGCGCGCTCTTGCCGGACGACCTCGGCCGCCCATCGCAGGCGATTGCCGAACCAGTGCTTGCGTTCCATGACGATGGGAGATCTGGAGGTCCCATCTGAGGAATGTTTCTTCTCGCGAGTATCTGGGGGCTCCAAAGTGGACTTCACGTTTCAAAGGGTAAAGGCTGCGCGGACAGAAAGTCTCCCCCCTGAACTGAATGGTTTGTCCGCTGTTTGGGGAGGAAGCGCCTTCCAGGCACCGAGCCATACGCTGCCCGGCGTGCGCGACGACCCGCAGCGACTCCGGTTCGAGATCGGCGCCCGTGACGGCACTGCCCGCGCCGGCGTTATCCACACCGCCCACGGCCCGATCGAGACGCCGGCCTTCATCCCGCTGGCGACGAAGGGGACGGTGCGGGGGTTGGAGTCGGCCGAGGTGGCCGAGCTCGGCTACCAGCTGATCCTCGGCAACACCTACCACCTCTTCGTCTCGCCGGGGCCGGAGCGGATCGCCGCCGCCGGCGGCCTGCACGGCTTCATGAACTGGGAGCGGGCGATCATCACCGACTCCGGCGGCTTCCAGGTCTTCTCGCTCGCCCACGGCGGCGTCGCCAACGAGGTCAAGGGCACGGGCCGCTCCGGCGGCCACGGCTCCCAGGTCGAGATCAGCGAGGAGGGCGCCCGCTTCCGGTCGCCGCGCGACGGCGCCGAGCTGTTCATCTCGCCCGAGGTCTCGATGAGCGTGCAGGCGCCAGCTCGGCTCCGACATCGCCCTCGTCTTCGACGAGTGCACGCCCTTCCACGCCGACCGCGAGTACACCGCCCGCTCGACCGAGCGCACCCACCGCTGGCTCGACCGCTGCCTCGCCTGGCACGGTGAGCACGGGCCCGAGCGCCAGGCCGTCTTCGGGATCGTCCAGGGCGGTACCCACGAGGACCTGCGGCGCGAATCGGCCGCGGCGGTCTCCGCCGCCGGGGTCGACGGGACTCGCGATCGGCGGCACCCTCGGCCGCGACAAGGAGGAGATGGCGGGCGTACTGGCGATGACGGCGCCGCTGCTGCCCGCAGAGGCGCCCAAGCACCTGCTCGGGATCGGCGAGGTCGACGACCTGCTCGGCGGCATCGCCCTCGGCCTCGACGTCTTCGACTGCGCGGTGCCGACCCGCCTCGCCCGCCACGGCGTCGCCCTGGCGCCCTCGCCCGAGACCCGCTGGCGCCTCGACATGCGCAAGGGCGGCTGGGTCGGCAACCGCGAGCCGCTGGTCGAGGGCTGCCCCTGCCCCGCCTGCCGGCGCCACGACCGCGACTACATCAGCTACCTCTCCCGCGCCGAGGAGCTGACCGCGGTCCGCCTCATCGTCCTCCACAACCTCACCTACATGCGCGAGCTGACCAGCGACGCCCGAGCGGCGATAAAAGCGGGCACCTTCGACAACTTCCGCCGCGCGGTCCTCGCCGGCAGGCCCCCCTGGGACGCCTAGCTCGAACCCACCGGTTCCTATTCCTTGTTGTTGTTGACGAGGTCTTTGAGTTCTTCTACGACCTTGTCGACCGTGTCGCCCGCGACGCGGCTCACCTTGACGCCGGCCGCCTTGTCGGTCGTGACGATGACGGCCGTAGCTACCGCTGCTGCTACGAGCACCAGCGCTACGGCAGCGAGGACGAAGCGGACGAAGCGGGAGAAGGCCCCGCGCCTGCGCGGCTGAGCCGCCCGCGGGCGTGCCGCCGGCGGCGGAGCGGGCGCGACCCGCGGCGCCGGTCGACGCGTCTGCGACTGCGCCGGCCGGTACTCGGTCTGGGCGGTGTCGCGGCCCATGTGGCGGGTGGCGGCGGTGTCGCCGCCGAGGACGCGGGTCGCCGAGGTGCCCTCTTCCAGCGGCAGGGTCACGTCGTCGCCTTCGAGCCCGAGGCGCAGGCCGGCGGCGAGCTCGTCGGCGCTCGCGTAGCGCCGGTTCGGGTCGCCCTCGAGCGCCCGCAGCACCGCCGCGCCCAGCGTCTCCGGCACTTCGCTGTTGTAGGTGTCGGGCGGCAGCGGCTTCTCGTTCTGCTGGCGCACCGCCAGCTCCGCCAGCGAGGAGCCCTCGTAGGGCAGTCGACCGGTGAGGAACTGGTAGAGGACGACGCCGAGGGCGTAGACGTCGGTCGCCGGGGTCGCCTCCTCGCCGCGCACCTGCTCGGGCGCCAGGTAGGCGGCGGTGCCGACCACCGAGCCGACCTGGGTGATCCGCGTCTGCTCGATCGCCCGCGCGATCCCGAAGTCGGTCAGCTTCACGGTCATCTCGCCGCCGCCGACCGGGCCGCCGACGATCATCAGGTTCCCCGGCTTGACGTCGCGGTGGATGATCCCGCGCCGGTGCGCGTAGTCGAGCCCGGCGCAGGCCTGGATCCCGATCTCGGCGGCGATCTCCGGTTCGACCGGCCCGTGTCGCTGCAGGATCTGCGCCCCCGAGCGGCCCTCGACGTACTCCATGACGATGTAGTGGCGGCCGTCGTCGACGCCGGTGTCGTAGACCTGGACGATGTTGGGGTGGATCAGCTTCGCCACCGCCAGCGCCTCGCGACGGAAGCGGGCGACGAAGCGCTCGTCGTCGGAGAGGTGCTCGGCGAGGATCTTCACCGCGACCGTCCGCTCGAGGATTCGGTCGGTCGCCTTGTAGACGTTCGACATCCCGCCGGTGCCGAGTTTCTCGCTGGTCTCGTAGCGCCCCGAGAGGGTGCCCGCGCCGGCCTCCATCATTCGACTCCCACGCTCGGACCTACCCCGCCGGAGGGGGGAGTTTCTTCGCCTTCGGATTCGACCGGCGCTTCACCGCCGCCCTCGCCTTTTTCTTCGCCTTTGCCATTCGACTGCGGCGGCAGGTTCGGGCCTTCGCCTTCCGCCGGTTCTTCTTCGGCTTTGGACGGCTCCTTTTTTTCCTTTTCCGGCTTGTCCTTCTTCGGCTTCTTTTCGTCTTCCACTTCGGCACCAACATCGGTTTCCGGCAAGGGTTCCGTTTCTTCGCTGGTGGTTTCTTCTTCGCAGCGGCCGACCACTTCGCTCAGCTTCGCCGCCCCTTCCTGCAGCGCCGCCTTCAGCTTCAGGTCGACGCCTTCGAGTTCTTCGACCTCGGCGGTGACCGGCGGCGACCGCGTCTTCGGCGCCGATGCAGTCTTCTTCGGCCGCCAGTTCCTCGACCTGGTTCGAGGTTCGATTCGATCTGGTCGGCGGTCGTCCCCGGCAGCAGGTCGGCGCTGCTGTCGCCACCGCAGGAGACGAGCCCGACGGCGCCGGCGGCGCCGAGCACGAAGGCGAGTAGGAGTGCGCTCAGGCGGCCCATGATTCGAGTCTAGACAAAGGCTTGGAACTGATATTTGCCCTGCAATTTCGGGTCATCGACCGACCTCCAGCCGCTCCGCCAGCACGTCGGGCAGCCCGGCCGCGCGGATCGCCGCCGCGGCCGCCTCGATGTCGTAGGGGACCCGGTGGTAGCGGGCCGGTCCAGCTGCTCGGTGTCGAGCTCGAGCCAGGCGGCGCGCGGATCGCCGTCGCGGGGCTGGCCGACGCTGCCGGGGTTGAGCAGCCAGTCGCCCTCGCCGATCTCGACCTCGGCGCCGTCGCTGGCCTGCGCGCCCTGCGCGTAGCCGCCGTGCCGGCCGGTGGCGCGGATGAAGAAGAGGGCGATGTGGGAGTGGCCGATCAGGCCGACCCGCTCCTCCTGGGCGTCGAACCCGGCTTCGGCCTGGTCGGTCGAGAGCACGTACTCCCAGACCGGGTCGCGGGGCGAGGCGTGGAAGAGGCCGATTCCGCTCTGCGACGCGGCCGGCTCGAGGCCGGCGAGGAAGCGGAGGGTCTCTTCGCCGACGTTGTCCCGCGTCCACTCGACCGCCGCGGCTGCGGTCTCGGAGAAGGTCGAGATGTCGAGCGCGCCGAGCACCGCGAGGTCGTGGTTGCCGACCAGGCAGACGCTGCAGCGCTCTCGCACCAGGGCGGTGCAGGCGTCGGGATCGGCGCCGTAGCCGACCAGGTCGCCGAGGCACCAGATCTCCTCGACGCCGGCCTCGTCGACCGCCGCGAGGACGGCTTCGAGGGCCGGCCGGTTGGAGTGGACGTCGCTGAGAACGGCTACGCGCAAGCGGGCAGCGTACCGCGGGTGCGCCTCGGTCCATACGATTGCCCGTGACCGCCACCGATTCGGTCGCCGAGCTGAGCGGCGCCGTCGAGGGCGCCGCGCGGGCCCTGCGCGACGGCGAGCCGACCGAGCCGAGCCCGACCCTGGAGCGCCCGCCGAAGCCCGAGCTCGGCGACTACAGCTCCAACGCGGCGATGCTCCTCGCCGGCCCGCTCGGCGACAACCCGCGGGCCGTCGCCGAGCGCCTGCGCGGGCGAGCTGGAAGCAGACGGCGCGCTGGTGCCGGACTTCGAGCGGATCGAGGTCGCCGGGCCCGGCTTCGTCAACTTCTTCCTCGCCGACTCCTGGTACCTGGCGGGCGCTCGGCGACCTGCTCGCGGCCGGAGAGGAGCTCGGCGCCAGCACCGACGCAGGCGCCGGAGAAGGTCCTGGTCGAGTTCGTCTCCGCCAACCCGACCGGGCCGATCCACGTCGGCAGCGGCCGCAACGCCGCCTACGGCGACTCGCTGGTGCGGCTGCTGGAGGCGGTCGGGCACGAGGTCGCAGCGCGAGTACTACGTCAACGACGCCGGCAGCCAGATCAGCCGCTTCGCCGACTCGATCGCGGCGCGGATGCGCGGCGACCGAGCCGCCCGAGGACGGCTACGCGGGCGAGTACGTCAACGAGATCGCCGACCCGGCTGCGGCCGAGGGCGTCGACCCGAGCGATCGCGAGACGCTCGAAAGCGCGCGGGATCGAGCTGATGCTGGACGAGGTCCGGCAGACGCTGGAGCGCTTCGGCGTCCGCTTCGACAACTGGTTCTCCGAGCGCAGCCTCTTCACCAAAGGGCGAGGTCGAGGAAGCCCTCGCCGAGCTCGAGAAGCGCGGCCACACCTACCGCCACGAGGACGCGCTCTGGCTGCGGACCACCGACTTCGGCGACGACAAGGACCGGGTCCTGATCCGCTCCAACGGCGAGGCCGACCTACCTGACGCCCGACATCGCCTACCACTGGGACAAGCTGCAGCGCGGCTTCGATCGCCTGATCGACGTCCTCGGCGCCGACCACCACGGCTACGTGGCCCGGATCCGCGCCGCGATCGAGGCGCTCGGCGCCGACCCCGAGCGCTTCGAGGCGCTGATCATGAGCCTCGTCCACGTGGTCGAAAGCGGCGAGCGGGTGCAGATGTCGAAGCGCAGCGGCGACTTCGTCACCCTCGACGAGCTGCTCGACGACATCGGCGTCGACGCGACCCGCTGGTTCATGCTCTGGCGCAGCCACGAGACGACCGTCGACCTCGACCTCGAGCTGGCCCGCAGCCAGTCGAGCGAGAACCCCGTCTACTACGTCCAGTACGCGCACGCCCGGATCGCCAGCATCCTCCGCAAAGCCGGGGAAGGAGCGGAGCCGGCCGCTGTCGCCGGGGCGAGCGGCCGGCCGCCCCTGGAGGCGAGCGAGAAGGTCCTGATCAAGCGCCTGCTCGAGTTCCCCGAGGAGGTGCGGGAGGCGGCGGCGCGGCGGGCGCCGCACCGGATCTGCGCCTACTCGACCGCGGTCGCCGCCGACTTCCACGCCTTCTACCGCGACTGCCAGGTGGTCGGAGCCGAGGGGGAGGGGGTCGAGAGCTCGCGGCTGGCGCTCTGCCTGGCGACGAAGCGGACGATCGCCGCCGCGCTCGGGCTGCTGGGGATCTCGGCTCCCGAGCGGATGTGATGCTGCGGGGCCGCGCCACGCTCCCCGTCCTCGCCGAGATCTCCGGCCCGGCCGACGGGGGCGCGGCCTGGTCGCTGCGGCGCGCAGGACTTCGAAGCGCTGACCCGGCTGCTGCCGGCGCTGGCAGGGCGGCGGGTGGTGGCGGTCGCGGGAGCGAGGAGACGGCGGCGGTCGCGGCCATCGCGCTGGCCACCGCGGCCGCGGCCGCGGGCCGCCGGACGATCCTCGTCGAGTGCGACCTCGCCCAGCCCGCGGCTGGCGGCAGACCTCGGCCTGGCGCCGGCGCCGGGCCTGCACGAGTACCTGCGCTGGGAGGCCGAGCCCGCCGAGGATCCTGCAGCCGCTCGTCCTCGCCGGGCCGGCGGCGGGCGGCGGCCGAGCCGCTCGTCTGCGTCTGTCGCCGGCCGGCCCGGCGAGCGAGCCCGAGACCCTGCTCGGCCTGCAGAGCTTCGCGCCACATGCTCGCGAAGCTGCGCGCGCGCCTACGAGCTCACGCTCCTGCTCGCGCCGCCGGCTCGAGAGCGAACCGGCGGCGGCCTCGGCGGTCGCCGGCCCAGGCCGACGCGGTGCTCGCCGCCGCTTCCGCGAGGGGCAGGCCGGGCGGCGACGGTCGGCGCTGCGCGCCGCTTCGGCGCCCTGCCGACCGCCCGCTCTCGGCGGCGATCGCCGTCGCCTCGGCTGATTCGCGCTCAGAGGTCGTAGCGGGCGAGGTCGGCGTCGAGCCGCTCGGCGTCCTCGCCGCTCGGCCCGGCGCTGGCGCGCCGGGCCGTCGCGATCCGCCTGACCCGCCGCGGCGCCAGCGCAGCACCGCCGACGGCGAGCGCCGACCGCGGCGATCAGGAAGGCGACGATCGGGACCAGGTAGGCGGAGAGGCTGAAGCCGGAGCCGGGCGGCAGCGCCAGCACCTCGTCGCCGTACTCGGCGACCAGCGCGTCCTTGATCTGCTGCTTCGGTCTTGCCTTGCGTCGATCAGGCGGTTGATGAAGACTTTCTCGCGCAGGGCCTGCGGCGATTCGGCCAGCTGCAGGAGGGTGCCGCAGACGGGGCACATCACCTGCTTTTCGATTTCGGTCAGCGAGGCGCGCGCCGCTCGGCGGCCGGCGGCCGGCGCCAGCAGCGCGAGCGCGCAGCGCGAGCGACGGCGACGGAGCCCGCGCCCTTCACGACCTGCGCTTCTCGGCAGCAGCGGCGCCACTTCGTTGCGCAGGTACTCGGCGTCGACCGGGCCCGGCGCGAGCAGGCGCACCATTCCCCGTCGGGTCGACGAGGTAGTTCTCCGGCACGCCGGTGGTCCCGTACTCGTGGGCGGCGTCGCCGTTGCCGTCGCGCAGCTGCGGGTAGGCTGAGCCCGTAGCGCTCGACGAAGTCGCGGCCGTCGCCGCTGAGGTCGCGGCTGTCGATCCCGAGCACGGTGAAGCTCGGCCCGCCGTGCTCGCTGCTGGAAGCGCTCCAGGTCCGGCGCCTCGTCGCGGCAGGGGATGCACCAGGAGGCCCAGAAGTTGACCAGCACCCAGCGGCCGCGGTAGTCGGCGAGCGAGCCATCGCCGCCGCCTTCGAGCCGGGGCAGCGGCGCGGCCGGCGCCGCGGTCGCCGACCTCGACCCCGGAGGACCCCTTGCTGAGCAGGCCGAAGACGAGCAGGCCGACGACGGCCAGCACGGCCAGGACGGCGATGAAAGAGCGAACGCTCACGGATCGCGAAGACTAGATCGCGGCGCCCCCCGGCGCCCCGCCACGCCCTGGCCGCACACGCGGGCTTCGTCCATCCCTCGTAGAATCGGTCCCCGCGCGGACGTAGCTCAGTTGGTAGAGCGCAAGCTTCCCAAGCTTGAGGTCGCGGGTTCGAACCCCGTCGTCCGCTTTCTTCTGCTGGCCTTGCAGCTCTCGGTCGGCGTCGCGGCGATCTCCATCTGGATGCGGATGACCGCGCGTAGTTGCGCTGCCGAGCGCCCGTTGGTCATGGTGACCAGATGGGCAGATCGTCCCGCTTGATTTAGGGCCGCAAACGTGTTCCGCTAGCTCCTGTCACCCGCTAAAAGGAGGAAGTCATGTACGCACGGGTTGCACGTTGGGAGGGAGCGAGCGCTGAGGCTCTCGATCAGGCTGCCGCGGGGATCCGCGAGAACGCGGAGTCAGGGCCGCCGGAGGGATTGCCGGCGAAGAAGATGCTCCTGCTCCAGGACAAGGAGGGCGGCCGCTCGATCGCGATCACCCTCTTCGAGACCGAGGACGACTATCGACAGGGCGACGCGACGCTCGATTCGATGAGTCCACCCGGCGACGGGATGGGGCAGCGCGTCGGCGTCGAGAAATACGAGGTCGCGATCGAACTCGAGGCGTAGCGAGGGTACCTGGGCGGTGGCGCTAGGCCATCGCCCAGGTGCGCTCCGTCTTCTCCGCGCCCTCCTCGCTTGCGCGAGCCGACACGGCACCGGGCAGCCGGTAGAAGTGCTCGGTCGCGCCGCGCACCTGGCGCTCGCGCACCAGTTCGATCAGGCCGGCTTTCGCCAGCTCGGTGACGTGGTAGTTGGTGTTGCTGAGCGGGATCTGGAGCTCCCGGCTGAGATCGCTGGGGGAGAGGACCCTGCCGCCGTCGATGCCGAGGATTTCGAGGATCGAGACGCGCAGCGGATGGGCCGTCGCCCGGGCCAGCCGCTCCCAGTTGACGGGAAGCGCAGAACGGCCGTTGCCGTTATGCCCGTTTTCCGGCTGTTTCGCAGGAGAACCGTTGTTTTGTGAATGACCGTTGGGGGAATGTCCATTTTGGGTTGGCATGGGCGCGATATTACCAAAAAATATTGACTCACGTCATTAATTTCGGGTAGTCTTTTCGTCGAGGATGATTCTTGGGAGGAGAAATCTGATGCAAGACAGCGCTGTGCTCAGCGGCTCTGGTCGTTCTGCCTATGCCTCTTCTTGCACCGCCGCCCCATCGGCGCTCGCCGATACCGGCGACATCATCGCCCCGAGCGATCCGACCCATCCGGCGGTCGATTCGGGCTGGCAGGCGGGGACCTGCAACGACGAACCGGTCGGCGAACCGTGCTCGATCGCCACTCCCGACCTCTTCTTCGACAAGGCGGGAGCCCATCCCAACTTCGGCTTCACCCAGTTCATCATCAAGACGCAAACGCACCGGGTCGAAACTCCGGTCGGCGAACTGAAAACCGTGCGGGTCGACCTCCCGGTCGGGCCTCAGCGTCAACCCCGGTGCCACGGAACGCTGCCCCCTCGCCGTCTTCGAAGCCGGCGCCGCGAACTGCGCCTCTCAGCACCCGGAATCCGAGGTCGGGGAGAGCCAGGTGACCGCGTCGCTGCCGCCGCTCGGATTCCCACTGCCGCCGACCGCCGCCGGCGACCGAAGTGCCCGTCTACAACGTCGAACCGAAACCCGGCGAGTCGGCACGCTTCGGCCTCGAACTCGCCGGCAATCCGGTCTTACCTCGAAGGCGACGTCGACTGGTCCGGCGACTACCACGAGGGCTTCACGATCCACGTTCCCGAGGCCCTGCCGGAAGCGCTCGGCCGATACTCGGCGGCCTCCTGGGTCAGAAAGGCCTGATTCTGAAAAACCGCCTGGTCTTCGACGGCCGCGCCGGCGACGGCACCTTCTTGACCACGCCGACCACCTGCTTCGGGCCGGCCTATGCCGACGACTGGGCGCCCGGAGAGCAGCCCGGCGGCTCCTCCGGCCACATCTACTCGACCTTCCTGCGCGCCGATTCCTACGAGGAACCCGACCCCGACTTCCCCGAACGGCTCCTCGTTCTTCGAGTCGCCGATCCCGCCCGAAAGCGAAACGGCGGACCTGGCACCGGCCGAAAGACTGCGACACGATCCCCTACGACCCGACGATCGCAGTCGACCCGGGACCGCCGCAGAGCGAACTCGCCGGCCGGCGGCCGAGGTCGAGCGTCGACGTCCCGCACCTCGAACGACGAAAACGGTCAGGACAGCTCCCAGACCAAGCAGGCGACGGTGACGCTGCCGCCGGGATGGGCCTCAACCCCTCGGCCGCCAACGGTCTGCAAGACCTGCACCGACGCCGAGTTCGGCAAGGGGACCAGGAACCCGGTCGCCTGCCCGCCGCAGTCGATCGTCGGCCACGGTGACGATCGAATCGCCGCCGCTGATCGACCAGAAGAACCCGCAGCCCGAAGAAGTCCTCGAGGGCAACGTCTACGTCGGCAAGCAGCTCAGCCGCGACCCGACCTCCGGCAACGAGTACCGGATCTTCATCGACGCCGAAGTCAGACCGCTACGGGATCTCGGTGCGGCTGATCGGCAACGTCCGCGCCGACCCGCAGACCGGGCAGCTGACGACGACGATCTCCGAAACCCCGCAGGTGCCGTTCACCTCCTTCGACCTCAGCTTCAACGGCGGCGCCCGGGCGGTGCTCAGCAGCCCGCCGACCTGCGGCCCGAACAAAACGACGGCGAGAGATGACGCCATGGTCGGGCAACCCGCCGGCCCATCCCGGCGGCAGCTTCGCGCTGACCGAGCGCTGCCCGGCGGCGGCACCTGCGCGAAAACGATGGCCGAGCGACCCTTCGGCCCCGCCTTCGGGGCGGGCCCGGAGAGCTCGAAGGCCGGCGCCTTCAGCCCGGTCTCGATCCGGATCACCCGCGGCGACGGCCAGCAGGAGCTGAAAGGCGCCGACCTCGTCCTGCCGCCGGGGATGACCGGCAAGCTGCGCGGGCATCCCCTACTGCCCCGAGAGCGCGCTCGCGGCCGCCGCGGGCAGGGCCGGGGCGGAGGAGCTGGCGAGCTCCAGCTGCCCGGCGGCGAGCCAGGTCGGCACCGCCGCGGTCGCCGCCGGCACCGGTCCCGCTCCGTACAAGATCGACGGCAAGGTCTTCCTCTCAGGCCCCTACCACGGGGCTCCTCTCTCCCTGGCAGTAGTCACCCCCGCCACGGCCGGGCCGTTTGACCTCGGCACGGTCGTGGTGAGGGTGGCTCTGTTCGTCGATCCGGAAACGGCCCAGATCCACGCGGTCTCCGACCCGATCCCGCACGTCTTCGGCGGCGCCCAGCTCAGCATCCGCTCGGTCGACCTGAAGATGGACCGCCCGAACTTCACCCTCAACCCGACCAGCTGCGAACCGTTCGCCATCAGCCGGCGCCCTCGCCGGCGGCGGCGCCGACCCGGCCGAACCCGGCCGCCTTCAGCGCCTTCGCGGTCAGCGCCCCCTTCCAGGCGAGCGACTGCGAGGCGCTCGGCTTCAAGCCGAAGCTGTTCACGAAGCTGATCGGGGCTCGCAAGGCGATGCGCGCGCAACGGCCACCCGGCCTTCCGCGCATCGCTCGTCGCCCGCGGCGGCGACGCCAACATCAAGCGCGCGGCGCTGACCCTGCCGCACTCGCAGTTCCTCGACCAGAACCACATCGGGACGATCTGCACCCGGGTCCAGCTCGCCGCCGCCGACTGCCCCGCTCGCTCCATATATGGGTACGCCCGAGCCCAGACGCCGCTGCTCGACGACGAGGTCGCCGGCCCGGTCTACCTGGTCGCCTCCGACCACGAACTGCCGGACCTGCTCGCCGACCTGCACGGCCAGGTGAACGTGCGGCTGCGCGGCGTCATCAGCTCCGTCAAGGAGCGGATGAAGACCGTCTTCTACCCGGTGCCCGACGTTCCGGTCAGCAAGTTCAGGCTCGACATGAAGGGCGGCAAGAAGGGCCTGCTGGTCAACTCGCGCGACCTCTGCAAACGCCCCAACCGCTCCTTCCTCAACTTCAAGGCCCAGAACGGCAAGCAGCTGCGGGTGAAGAAGCTGCCGCTGCGGACGCCGGCCTGCAAGAAGCACCAGAAGAAGCGCAAGCGCTGAGCGCCTGCGCTTCTGTTTAACGGGACCGTCGAGCTGGGTATGCGGTTGGCGATGCAGAGGGGGTTCGCGATCGGAGGTGTGCGGCGTGCGGCTGGTCTGGCCGTGGCGGCGCTGCTCCTTGCGCCGGCATTCGCCACTGCCGACACCGGCGACATCATCGCCCCCCAGCACAACCCGCCGACGGCCGCCGACGGCTGGCAGGCCGGAACCTGCAAAACCGACCTCCCGGAATGCACCCCGGAGACCGAGAGCCAGTTCTACACCCAGGCAGCGGGTCACCCGAACGTCGGCCTCACCCAGTTCATCGTCAAGAACGAACCCTTTCTGGGGCTGCCCGGGACTCAGCAGCCGGTCGGAATCCTCAAGACCCTGCGGGTCGAGCTGCCGGTCGGGCTCAGCGTCAATCCCCAGGCGACGCCGCAGTGCGAGCTGGCGAGCTTCGAAGCTGAACAGTGCGCGGTGAGCGCGCCGGGCTCGATGGTCGGAACCAGTGCAGTCACCGCGGCGGAACTCGGCGTTCCCGTACCTGCGCTCGACGGTCTGACGAAAGTGCCGGTCTACAACCTGGTGCCCAAGGATGGACAGCCGGCCCGCTTCGGCTTCCGCATCCTCGCCAACGCCGTCTACCTGGAAGCGGACGTCGACTGGTCGGGCGACTACCACGAGGGCTTCACGATCGCGGTCCCCGAATCGCCGATCGGCAAAATCCTCAAGAACCGGTTCGTCTTCGACGGCCGTCCGGCAACGGCACCTTCCTCACGCTCCCCAGCACCTGCTTCGACCCCGCCCAGTCCGGCTTCGAGCACGTCTACTCGACCTTGCTACGGGCAGACTCCAAAGAGAACCCCAACCCCAACTTCCCCAGCGGCTCCTCCTTCTTCGAGGCGGGGCTGCCCCCGGGTGTGAAGCCGGCCGGCTGCGACAAAGTCCCCTTCCAACCGACCACCGCCGTCGACCCCGGCACCCAGCAGGTCGACTCCCCCAGCGGGCCGCTGGTCGAGGTCAAGGTGCCGTTCGAGGCGTCCGGAACGGCGATCGCCAATTCCAACGTCAAGGACGCCGTCGTCACCCTGGCCCGCGGGATGGGCCTCAACCCGGCCGCGGCCCCGGGCCTGCAGATGTGCACGAACGACCAGTTCGGCAAGGGCACGCGCAACCCGGTCGCCTGCCCCGAGGGCTCGAAGATCGGCACCGCTGCGATCGAGACGCCGCCGCTGCCGGCCGGCTCGCTGACCGGCACCGTCTACCTCGGCAGCAGTTGAGCCGCGACCCGCTTCCGGCGACCTCTACCGGATCTTCCTCAACGTCGTCTCGACCCGCTACGGCGTCGACGTGCGGCTGATCGGCAACGTCAAGGCCGATCCGGCGACCGGGCAGCTGACGACCGTCTTCAGGGAAAACCCGCAGCTCCCGTTCACCTCGGTCAAGCTGGACTTCGACGACGCCAAGGGGCGTGCTGACGAGCCCGCCGACCTGCGGACCGAACGCCGCCTCCCACGCGATGACCGCCTGGTCGGGAACCCCCGACGGCGGCCCGCAGGAAGAGCGGGTTCACCCTCGGCAAAGCCCCCGGCGGCGGCGCCTGCGCGAAAACCCTCGGCGGAGCGGCCGTTCGCGCCCGGCTTCAACGCGGCCCCGAAATCCGACGCGGTCAAGACCTTCACCCCCTTCGCGGTCCAGATCAACCGCCCGCAGGGACAGCAGGAGCTGAAAGGGGTCGACTTCATCCTGCCCGAAGGAGCGACCGCGAAGCTGAAGGGCGTGCCCTACTGCCCGCCCGATGCGATCGAGAAGACCGAAAACCGCTCCGGCGCCGCCGAGAGGAAAAACGCGAGTCTGCCCGCAGGAGAGCCGGATCGGCGTCGCCATCGTGCAGGCCGGCACCGGCCCGAAACCGCTCAAGGTCGAGGGCGACGCCTACCTCGCCGGTCGCTACAAAGGCGCGCCGCTCTCGGTTGTCGATCGTCACCCCGGCGATCGCCGGCCCGTTCGACCTCGGCAACGTCGTCGTCCGGGTGCCGCTCTTCCTCGACCCGGAGACGGCGCAGATCCACCCGCGGACCAACGACATTCCGGACGTCTTCGGCGGCGCCAAGCTCGACATCCGCTCGGTCTTCGTCAACGTCAACCGCGACGACTTCACCCTCAACGGGACCAACTGCCGCAAGGAAGCCACCGCGGGCGTCGTCAACGGGGGCGGGGCGAACCCGCTCGATCCCGGCGCCTATCTCGGCCTTCAAGGTTTCCGAGCCCGTTCCAGAGCGACCGGCTGCCGCAAGCTGAAGTTCCGGCCGAAGCTGAACATCCGCCTGTTCGGCAAGACGCAGCGGGCCAAGCACCCGAAACTGCGCGCGGTCCTCAAGGCGCGCGGCAAGGACGCCAACATCCGCAAGGCCTCGGTGGCGCTGCCGCACGCGCTCTTCCTCGACCAGGCCAGCCTCGGCGACGGTCTGCACCCGGGTCCAGTTCGCCGCAGAGAAATGCCCGAAGACGCTCGGTCTACGGCAAGGCGCGCGCCTTCACGCCGCTGCTCGGCAAACCGCTCGAAGGCCCGGTCTACCTGCGCTCTTCGAACAACACGCTGCCGGACATGGTCGCCCACCTCGAGGGCCAGGTCGACATCGACCTGGTCGGCCGCATCGACAGCTTCAAGGGCGGCATCCGCACCACCTTCGGCCGGGTGCCCGACGTCCCGGTTCGCAAGTTCGTGCTGACCCTGCCTGGCGGCAAGAAAGGCCTCCTGGTCAACTCGACCAACCTCTGCGCGAAGCCGGTCAAGGCGATCATCCGGATCAAAGCCCAGAACGGCAAGAAGCTGAACCGCAAGCCGAAGCTGCGGACGCCGTGCAAAGGGAAGACGGCGTCAATAAGTAGTGACACCGATCGGTGTCACGTCACAAATCGGTGTCACGGTTACCTGGGTAGTAACACCCGGAGGTACTTGAAACACCCGCGCTGCCCTGTAATGTCTTTTGCGGGAGAGTTGTTCTTGGGCGCTACAGGGGGCGTCCTCGTTAAGGGAAAAACGAGGAGGAAAATTGATGGCAAAGCGCTCGGTCGCATTGCTTTTGGTGTGTATTGGAGTCCTGTTCGCACTGCCTGCATTGGCAGCGGCGGACACCGGAGATGTGATCGAACCGCAGAACGAACCGCCGACGGCGGCAGACGGCTGGCAGTCCGGGACCTGTTATGAAAATCAGGTGGGGGAAGTGCCGGAAGCGCCGAAACCGACCAACCCGACTGACGTCAGCAAACCGTTCTGCTCTCCCACCACTCCGGAGATCTTCTACACGCAGGCCGGAGGACATCCTCCATTCGGTTTCGACCAATACATCGTCAGGCACGAAACGGTGGTCGCCGGTGTGGTCGAACCCCTGATCGAGGATCCCTCGGATCCGCTTCCGTTCGAAGACCGCGTGCTGAAAACCGAGCGAGTCGACCTCCCACCGGGCTTCACCGAGAACCCACAGAGCAGTCCTCAGTGTTCGCAGGCTGAATTCGAAGCGATCGGCGAAATTCCAGGCTCGGGAGGCAAACTGGGGCATATCCCGGCCTGCGCCGAAGACACGATCGTCGGCCGCGAGGAAGTG
This sequence comes from uncultured Actinomycetes bacterium, assembly GCA_963812845.1. GTDB lineage: Bacteria > Actinomycetota > Thermoleophilia > Solirubrobacterales > 70-9 > VAYN01. The sequence continues at coordinate 1,161,354 of CAWEWQ010000001.1, forward strand.
TGGCTCGTCGTTAATACGGCGAACGCGGTGCCTGTTCCCGGAGGCGATCCCGTCACCGGTCCCTTCCTTCCCAAAGGATTCGTAATTGCGCCGACCCCGGCAAAAGGAAGTCGGGTTGCCGTCTACAACCTCGAACCGAATGAGGGGGAACCGGCCCGGCTCGGCTTCTACATCGGCTTCAGCAAAAAAATCGAACTCAAAGGTGACGTGGCGTGGGAGAGCGACTTCCACGAGTACTTCACCATCGCCCTGCCGGAACCGTCGATCGGAGTCTCGACGTTGAGAAGCCGCCTGATCGCGTTCGGGCAGTCCGGGGATGAAACTCACATCACGACGCCGACCACCTGCTTCGATCCGAACGAATGGCCGCACCTCTACTCGACCTGGTTCCGGGGAGAGTCCTTCGGCGAACCGAACCCGACCTTCCCGGAAGGCTCGACGCCTTTCGAGGGGAAGCTGCCACCCGGTGTTGCCCACGTCGGACTGCGATCGCATTCCTTTCGATCCGGCGCTCAATGTCGATCCAGGAACGAATGCGGTCGACTCTCCTGCCCCGGCGACGGTGACGACGACGCTCCCCTTCGATCCTGCGAAAGAAGGCGGGGAAGTGGAAGAAGTTGATCCCGCCGCGTCGTCCGTTCCCGACCGGTTTGACGGGGTCTCGCAGTCACACGTCCGCAAAGCTGAAGTTGCGCTGCCGAAGGGGATGGGCATCAACCCCTCGGGGGCTCAGGGTCTGCTGGCCTGCACCGATAGTCAGTTCAAGAAGGGCCAACGGGTCTTCGACAACGAATGTCCCGCAGCCTCCGACATCGGCAGCGTCGAAGTCGAGTCGCCGCCACTGACGTGAGCCGCTGGTCGGCGACGTCTACGTCGGCGACCAGAACAGCAGCGATCCCGAATCGGGCGACCAGTTCCGGATCCTGCTCGAAGCCAAGAGCGCGCACGAGGACATCAACGCCCGCCTGGTCGGCCGCATCGTGGCGAACAAAACGACGGGTGACCTGACGGCGATCCTCAACGACAAGCTGGTCGGACCAGTTCGCCGGCGAACTGCCAGAAGGGCTGCCTCAGGTTCCGTTCGAATCGATCAAGGTCCATATCGACGGGGCGAAAAACGTGCTGACCAGCCCGCCGATCTGCTCGGCGAGCGGGACCAGCCGCTTCGAACCGTGGGCGCGCCCCGGCGAATTGAAGCCGGTCAGCTCCTCGGTCACCCTGTCCGAGCGACCCGACCGGTGGGGCCTGCCCGAAAACGCTGGCCGAGCGGAAGTTCACCCCGCTCTACACGGCCAAAGTCGACAGCAGCAAAGGCGGCGCCTACTCGCCCGTTCCACGTCCACATCGCGCGTCGCGACGGCGAGCAGGAGCTGAAGGTCGTCGACGTCACCCTGCCGAAGGGACTGACCGGCAAACTCGCCGGCATCCCCTACTGCTCCGAGGCGGCCATCGCGGCCGCCGCGGCAAGCAGCGGCAAAGCCGAGCAGGCGAGCCCGAGCTGCCCGGCGGCGAGCCTGATCGGCACGGCCACGACCAAGTCCGGCATCGGGCGCCAACCCGCTGCAGCTCGCCGGCAAGGCCTACCTGGCCGGTCCCTACAAGGGCGCGCCGCTCTCGATGGTGACGATCACGCCGGCGGTGCCGGGCCCGTTCGACCTCGGCACCGTGGTCGTCCGGGTGGCGCTCAACGTCGATCCGGAAACCGCCCAGATCAACGCGGTCTCCGACGTCGATCCCCGACGTGTTCGGCGGGGTCAAGCTGGACCTCCGCTCGATCGACCTCGACATCGATCGCAGCCAGTTCATGCTCAACCCGACGAACTGTGCCGCGCAGGCGACGACCGGGGACGATCAACGGCGGCGGCGCTAACCCGACCAATCCGGCCGCGTTCAGCTCCTACGCGGTCAACGATCCGTTCCAGGCGACCGAATGCAACAAGCTCGGCTTCAAGCCGAAGCTGAACATCCAGCTGTACGGCGCGACGAAGCGGACCAAGAACCCGCGTCTGAAGGCGATCCTGGACGCCCGCAAGGGCGACGCCAACATCGCCCGCACGGCGCTGACGCTGCCGCACTCGCTGTTCCTCGACCAGAGCCACATCGGCACCGTCTGCACGCGGCCGCAGCTGGCCTCGCACACCTGCCCGGCGGCCTCGGTCTACGGCACAGGCGGAAGCGAAGTCGCCGTTGCTCGACAAGAAGTTGAAGGGCAAGGTCTACCTGGTGTCCTCCAACAACAAATTGCCGGACCTGGTCGCCGACCTGCGCGGTCAGGTGGAGATCCAGCTGCGCGGCGTGATCGAGCTCCAAGCACCGGCGGCCTGAAGACGGTCTTCACGGACGGTGCCGGACGTGCCGGTGAAGCAAGTTCGTCCTCAACATGAAGGGCGGCAAGAAGAGCCTGCTCGTCAACTCGACCAACACCTGCGCCAAGCACGCAGCGGCCGATCGTGAACATGAAGGGCCAGAACGGCAAGAAGAAGAACGACCAACAAGTTCAAGCTGAACATCGTCTCCTGCGGAAGGAAGCAAGAAGTAGCGCGGAGCGGTATTCAGCACGTCGCCCGCACCGGCGCGGAAGGCCGAATAGCCTCCGCGCCGGTGCGCCCGACGCTCTCAGTCCTGATCGTCGCCTGGAACAGCCGCGAGGAGCTGCGCGCAGGACGCTGCCCGCCCTGCTGCCTGAGCTGGGCGAGGGCGACGAGCTGATCGTCGTCGACAACGAGCTCCGGCGACGGCACGCGCCGAGCTGGTGCGCGAGCTGGCGCCGCGGGCGCGGATGGTGTCGATGGGCCGGCAACACGCGGCTTCGCCGCCGGCTGCAACGCCGGCGCCGACGAGGCGAGCGGCGACCTGCTGGTGATCCTCAACCCCGACGCGGCGCCGCAGCCCGGCTTCGGCGAGGCGATCCGCCGGCCCTGGCTGGAGGGACGCGGCTGGGCCGCCTGGCAGGCGCTGGTCGCCGACGGCGAGGGGCGACCGCGATCAACTCGGCCGGCAACCCGATCCACTTCACCGGCATCGTCTGGGCCGGCGGCCACGGCGAGCCGATCGCCGAGGCGCCGCCGGCCGGCGAGGTCACCGTCGCTCTCCGGCGCCTGCCTGGCGATCCCGCTGGCGACCTGGCGCGCGGTCGGCGGCTTCCCGGCCGAGTTCTTCCTCTACCACGAGGACGTCGACCTCTCGCTGCGGCTGCGGCTGCGCGGCGGCACGCGGTCGGGATCGAGCCGACCGCGGTGGTCGCCCACGACTACGAGTTCGGCGCCAACGAGCAGAAGTGGCGCTGGCTCGAGCGCAACCGCCTCGCCTTCCTCGTCCGCGACCTACCCGGCGTCGCTGCTGGTGCTGCTGGCCCCGGCGCTGCTCGCGACCGAGCTGGCGCTCCTCGCTCGTCTCGGCGGCGCGGGGGCTGGGGAGGGCAGAAGCTGCGCGCGAACCTCGAATTCGCTGCGCTGGCTGCCGCGGCTGCTGCGCGAGCGGCGGGCGGTCCAGCGGCGGCGGGTCGTCAGCGCAGGCGAGTTCGCCGCCGGGCTCACCCCCGATCTCGACTCGGACCTCATCTCTCCCCTCGCCCGCTCCTGGCCGGCGCGCCTCGTCCTTCGCGTCTACTGGCGCCTGGTCGCGATGCTCCTGCCGCCACTACGGCATTGACCTCGCTATAGCGAGGTCAAGTTCGGAGAGCTAGGTCGACTGGCTGTCGGCCGGATCAGGATCTCGTTGACGTCGACGCCTCGGGCCCTGTTCGAGCGCGAACATCACCGCCCGGGCGATGTCGTCGTCGCGCAGCGCGCACTCGCCGGGGCGGTTGTCGAAGAACGGGGTGTCGACCATCCCCGGCTCGATCAGGGTCACCTTGATCGCCGTGGTTGTCGTGCATCTGGCGCAGCTCGGCCCGCAGCGCCTCGCCGATCGCGGTCGCCGCCCACTTGGTCGCCGAGTAGAGCGAGCCGGGCAGCGCCCGCCGTCCGGCGACCGAGCTGGTGACGAGGAAGTGGCCGTCGCCGCGCTCGAGCAGGTGGGGGAGGGTGGCGCGGATCGTCAGCGCCACTCCGTAGACGTTGGTCAGGACCATCGAGCGCCAGTGCTCGGGCGACTCCTCGAGGAAGCCGCGGGTGGCGCCGAAGCCGGCGTTGGCGAAGACGGCGTCGATGCGGCCGAAGCGCTCGAGCGCCGTCGCGGCCATCGCCTCGACCTGGTCCCACTCGGTGACGTCGCAGCGGACCGCGATCGCCCGCTCCTCGCCGCCGAGCTCCTCCGCGAGCTTCTCCAGCTCCTCCTCGCGCCGCGCCGCCAGCACCAGGCGGTACTTCGCGGCGGCCGCGCGGGCGGTCGCGGCGCCGATGCCGCTGCTGGCGCCGGTGATCAGCAGTACGGGGTCGTCGGCCATGCCGCGATTCTCCCAGGTCGGCGGCTTGCGATAATCCCCGTTGCCTGTGGACCCCCAGCGCAAGCGGAAGATCCGGCTCGTCGTCGCGCTCAGCGTCGCCGTGCTGCTCGCGGTGGCGCTGATCTACACCTCCTTCTCGGCCTCGACCGAGGCGAAGGAGCCCTCGCAGCTGCTCTCCGCCGACCCCCGGCACCAGCTACGAGATGACCGGCAGGGTCGTCAAAGGCTCGATCCAGCACGACGGCAACGGCATCGCCTTCCGCGTCGTCGACCGCGACGGCGCGGGGCAGAGCCTGCCGGTCACCTACACCGGCACCGTCCCCGACCCCTTCCGCGGCGGCCGCGAGATCGTCCTCACCGGCGCGCTCGAGAGAGCGGCACCTTCGTCGGCGAGCCGGAAACCCTGATCACGAAGTGCCCGTCGAAGTTCACGACCAAGAGCGATGGCTAGCCTCGGCAGCGCCCTGCTGGGGCTTGCCTTCCTCACCGCCCTGGGCGCCGGTGCGCTCGCCCTCGCCGGGCGCAACGGCGACGAGCGCCGCTGACGCTCTCGCGCCGCGCCGTCTACGGCTTCTGCGGGCTGCTCACCGCCTGCGTGGTGATCATCGAGGTCGCCTTCGCCGGCAACGACTTCTCCTTCAACATCGTCGCCGCAGCACTCCTCGATCGAGACGCCGTCGTTCTACAAGCTGGCGGCGATGTGGTCGAGCCAGGAGGGCTCGCTGCTGCTCTGGGCCTGGGTGCTCTCGATCGCCGCCAGCGCCGCCCTCTACGCGACCCGCCACAAGCTGCGCGAGATCGTCCCCTGGGCGACCGCGGTGATGATGGGCGTCGCCGCCTTCTTCACCGGCCTGATGCTGTTCGCGCCCGACGTCGACCCCTTCGCGACGCTGAGCCCGGCGCCGGCCGACGGCATCGGCCTCAACCCGCTGCTGCAGCACCCGAGCATGATGATCCACCCGCCGATGCTCTACTCGGGCTACGTCGCCTTCACGGTGCCCTTCGCCTTCGCGATCGGCGCCCTGGTCACCCGCCGCCTCGACGCCGAGTGGATCCGCGCCACCCGCCGCTTCGCCCTGATCGCCTGGGCCTTCCTCGGCTTCGGCCTGCTGCTCGGCGCCCGCTGGTCCTACACCGAGCTCGGCTGGGGCGGCTACTGGGCCTGGGACCCGGTCGAGAACGCGGCGCTGATGCCGTGGCTGCTCGGCACCGCCTTCCTGCACTCGATCATGGTCCAGGAGAAGCGGGGGATGCTGAAAGTCTGGAACGCGAGCCTGATCGTCGGCACCTTCTCGATGGCGCTGCTCGGCACCTTCCTCGTCCGCTCCGGCGTCCTGCAGTCGATCCACGCCTTCGGCGACAACACCGTCGGCCCCTACATCCTCGGCCTGATCGGGGTCGTCCTGATCGGCTCGACCGCGCTGATCGTCTCAGCCGCCTCGACGACCTCCGCTCGGAGAAGCGGATCGACTCGCTGGTCTCGCGCGAGTCGGTCTTCCTGGTCAACAACCTGCTGCTGGTCGGGATGACCGCGGTGATCTTCTGGGGCACCTTCTTCCCGCTGATCTCCGAACTGTTCACCGGCGAGAAGGCCTCGCTGGCGGCGCCCTGGTTCGACCGCTACACGACGCCGCTGGCGATCCTGCTCGTCCTCTTCACCGGGATCGGGCCGCTGCTGGCCTGGCGCCGGGTCAGCTGGGACTCGGCGAAGCGCGTCTTCCGGCTGCCGCTGGCGGTCGCCGCCGTGGTCACCGATCGGGCTGGCGCTCTTCACCGACGCCGCCGAACAGCTCTGGGCGCTGGCGCTCTTCGTCTTCGCCGCCTTCGCCCTCGACCGGCCTGGCGCAGGAGTTCTGGAACGGCGCCGCCGCCCGCAAACGGCTCAGCGGCGAGCTCGATGCCGCAGGCGCTGGTCGGCGCTCGTCGCCCGCAACCGCCGCCGCTACGGCGGCTACATCGTCCACGTCGGCATCGTCGTCCTGCTGATCGGCGATCGCCGCCTCCTCCAGCTTCCAGACCAACCGCGACGTCGACCTGCGACCGGGGGAGAGCACCGACGGTCGACGGCCGCACGATCACCTACGTGAAGCCGACCGTCACGGTCGACCGGCGAGAAGCTCAGCTTCGGCTCGCGTGCTGCGGGTCGAAGAAGACGGCAAGCTCGTCGGCACCCTGCGCCCGAGCCGCCACTACTTCCGCCCGACCGGCCAGGCAGACGGGGACGATCGGCAGCTACTTCGCCGGCGAGGCGACCAGCGAGGTCGGTCTGCGGGCCGGGCTCGGCTAACGACCTCTGGATCGCCGAGCAGCCGAACATCGCCGACGTGCAGCGCCGGGTGCGGCTGGCCGACAAAGGCTTCCGGGCCTGCGTGCAGCGGGGCCCCGGGGACGCCGCCGCAGTGCAAAGCGCTGGGGGCGCTGATGCGCGCCGCGGCGGCCAACCCGAGCCTGCGGCCGCAGGCGCTCGAACAGATCGCCAAGCTGCAGGCGCCTGACCGCCGAACAGATCGCCAAGAGCTACCTCGACGACCAGCGCCGCCGTCGACCTTCAAGGTGATCGTCAACCCGCTCGTCACCTGGATGTGGATCGGCGGCCTGATCGCCCTCGCCGGCGCCGCTGATCGCCCTCTGGCCCTCGCGCGGCCGCCGCCGCGGCGCCCTCGTCCGCACCGAAGCCGACGCCCTCAAGGAAGCCAAGTACCGCGAGATCCGCGACGCCGAGCTCGACCACGCCGCCGGCAAGCTCTCCGACGAGGACTTCGCCCTCCTCGACGCCGAGCTGCGCCGCGAAGCGGTCGAGATCCTCGACGACGGGTCGAGCAACGGCGGCCGGCAACGGCAACGGCGGCGCACCCCCGCGAGCCGGAAAAAGCCGAGCAGAGCTAGACTTTCTCCCCCATGTACACGTTCTTCAGCGTCATCCAGGTGATCATCGCCGTCGTCCTGATCTTCCTCGTGCTCCTGCACTCGGGCAAAGACGCGGGTCTCTCCGGTGCCTTCGGCATCGGCGGCGGCGGCAGCTCGCTCGGCGGCGGCTCGATGGTCGAGCACAACCTCGATCGCGCCACGGTCTTCTTCGCCGTCCTCTTCGTCGCTGAACACCTTCTCCTGCTGAAGATCTAGTCGCTGGGAGACGGGGGGAGGGACCCTCCGTCACAGATCGGGGAGCCTCCTCCGGGTCCCTCCCGCCGTCTCACTCGGGCGTAGCTTGGGCTGCGTACATCAAACGCTGCGCTGTAGTCGTGCTTGACATAGCCGCTCTATGTGTAAAGATGAGAGACGCACACGGGGGCCAGTGACAAGGAGAGGCTGTGGAGGCGCACGCAGAGCACATCCATCACCACCATCACCACGACGACGTCGAGGTCAACCCGGCGACCTGGACGGACGGCAAGCGCTACGCCTGGCTGCTCGGGATCATCGTGCCGCTGTCGCCGTTCATGGCCTGGGTCTCGGTCGGGCTGACCGGCTTCGGCGGGTTCTGGTTCCTCGGCCCGGCTCTCGTCTTCGTCGCTCTTCCCGCTGCTCGACATGGCGATCGGGATCGATCGCGACCAACCCGCCCGACAGCGTCCTCAAGTGGCTCGAGCAGGACCGCTACTACCGCTGGTGCACCTACGTCTTCATCCCGATCCAGTACGCCGGCCTCGTCTTCGCCTGCTGGATGTGGGCGAGCGGCGACCTCACCGTGATCGAACGCATCGGCCTGGCGCTGACGATGGGCGTCGTCGGCGGGATCGCGATCAACACCGCCCACGAGCTCGGCCACAAGCGCGCCAGCTCGGAGAAGTGGCTGAGCCGCGTCGCCCTCGCCCAGACCGGCTACGGGCACTTCTTCATCGAGCACAACCGCGGCCACCACGTCCGCGTCGCCACCCCCGAGGACCCGGCCAGCTCGCGGCTGGGGGAGAGCTTCTGGGCCTTCCTGCCGCGCACCGTCGTCGGCAGCCTGCGCTCGGCCTGGGAGATCGAGACCGCCCGCCTCGACCGGCTCGGCAAGTCGCACTGGAGCGTCCACAACGACATCCTCGGCGCCTGGGCGATGACGTCGTTCTCTTCGCCGGCCTGGCGATCGTCTTCGGCCCGGTCGTCCTGCCCTACCTGCTGGTCCAGGCGGTGATCGGGTTCTCGCTGCTGGAGGTCGTCAACTACCTCGAGCACTACGGGCTGCTGCGGCAGAAGCGCGAGGACGGCCGCTACGAGCGCTGCCTGCCGGAGCACAGCTGGAACAGCAACAACGTCGCCTCCAACGTCCTCCTCTACCACCTGCAGCGCCACAGCGACCACCACGCCAACCCGACCCGCCGCTACCAGGCGCTGCGCCACGTCGACGAGGCGCCGCAGCTGCCCACCGGCTACGCGGGGATGATCGTCCTCGCCTGGTTCCCGCCGCTCTGGCGCCGGGTGATGGACCCGCGCCTGCTCGACCACTACGACGGCGACGTCACCAGGGCCAACATCCAGCCGCGCAAGCTCGGGCGGGTGCTGGCGCGCTACGGGCGGGCTGTGTGAGCGCCTGGCGCTGCCCCAGCTGCGGCTACGTCTACGACGAGGAGGCGGGCCACCCGCGCGAGGGCTTCCCGGCGGGGACCCCCTGGAGCCGAGGTCCCGGACGACTGGGCCTGCCCGGACTGCGGCGTCCGCGACAAGGTCGACTTCGAACCGGCCTCGGCCGACGCCTGACCGCCGCCGCTGCGACGATATGGGGCGTGTCCAACGGCAGGACCCCCTACCAGGAGGCGGCTCGGGAGCTGCTGCGACAGACCGTTTTCGACGCCGCCCGCGACCAGCTGGGACGCCAGCCCTGGTCGGAGATCACGATGGCGGACATCGCCACCGGCGCCGGCGTCAGCCGCCAGACCCTCTACAACGAGTTCGGCAACCGCAACGAGTTCGGCTTCGCCTTCGTCATCCACGAGGCCGAACGCTTCATGGACGACGTCGAAAAGGCGGTCCTGGAGCACCTCGACGACCCCCGCGCCGCGGTCCTCGCCGCCCTCGAGCTCTTCCTCCGCACCGCCGGCGACGATCCGCTGATCCGCATCCTGCTCACCGACGACGGCACCGGCGGCATGCTGCCCTTCGTCACCACCCAGGGCCTGCCGGTTGTCCAGTGGGCGACCTCGCGCCTGACCGCGGTGATCGAAGAGGGCTGGCCGGAGGCCCCGGAGGCGGACGTCGAGGGTGCTCGCCGAGAGCCTGGTCCGTCTGGCGATCAGCTACGTGACGACGCCGGGCGAATCCGCCGAGGACGCGGCGAAATCCGTCGCGGAGCTGTTCGGGCCGTTCATCGACCGGGCCCTCGGCTCTTCTGGAGATGCTCTCCCCAAGGCTTGATTCCCTCGGCGTCCGCCCGCTCGAGGCGCCGGACGCGAGCGAGCTCTACGCGCTGATCGAGGCGAACCGGGGCTACCTCGCGCAGTGGCTGCCGTGGGCGGCGGCCCAGGACCTCGAGGGGACGGAACGCTTCATCGCCGAGGGCGAGGAGCAGTTCGCTCGCAACGACGGCTTCCAGGCGAGAATCGCGCCCGAGGGCGAGATCGTCGGCGTCGCCGGCTTCCACTCGATCGACTGGATCAACCGCAACACCAGCCTCGGCTACTGGCTCGCCGAGGACGCCCAGGGGTCGGGGACGATGGCCGCCGTCGTCCGCTCCCTTCTCGACCACGCCTTCTACGAGTGGGAGCTGCACCGGGTCGAGATCCACTGCGCGCCGGAGAACCGGCGCAGCCGCGCAATCCCCGAGCGGCTCGGGTTCCGCGAGGAAGCCCTACTGCGGGAGACGGAGCTGATCGGCGGCCGTTACGTCGACAGCGTCGTCTACGGGATGCTCGAGTCGGAGTGGGGGAGTACCGATCTGAACAAATGAACCGAGTTGTTTGGGCCGAGCCGGCCTTTGCCTCCGAAGGAGCCGCGAGTTAGCTTCGACGCAAAGGAGGTGCGCGCATGAGCGCACAAGCAAACAAGGAAACGGCCGAAGCCGCCTACCGCGCCTTCGCCGCCGGCGATGCCGTCGCCGCGATGGAAAACATGGACGACGGCGTGGTCTGGACTGCCCGGGGCGACAGCTCCCTCAGCGGTATCTACAAAGGCAAAGAAGAGGTGGGGGCCCTGTGGGCCAAGCTCGGCGAAAAAGGGCTCAGGACCGAACCCCACGACTTCGTCGCCGACGGCGACAAGGTCGTCGTCCTCACCACGGTCACCCTCGACGGCGAGAGCGACGAGGCGGCCGACATCCTCACCTACAACGACGAAGGCAAGTTGATCGCGTTCGACCAGGTCGGCAATCCAGCGATCGCCAACCGGGTCTTCCCGCGGTGAAGCCCTGAGCGGAGGCCGCGCGCGAGGCGCGCGGCCTCCCGCCGCTGGGAAGATGGGTCGATGCGACCCAATCCACTGTTTGCCTCAGAGGACCCGGACCTGGTCCGCGCCCTCGTGCGCGAGCACCCGTGGGCGACGCTGGTGACGACCACCGCCTCGGGTCTGGCCGCCTCGCACTACCCGGTGCTGCTCGACGATGAGGCAGACGGGCTGACGCTCCTCACCCACCTCGGCCGGCCCGACGACGAGGTCCTGGAGATCGAGCGGGGCGAGGTCCTCGTGATCGTCCAGGGGAACCACGGCTACGTTTCGCCCAGTTGGTATTCGCCGCAGGAGCGAACGGTGCCGACCTGGAACTTCACCGTCGCCCACCTCCATGGCGCGCCCCAGGTCCTCGACGAGGAGGAGAACCTCGCCGTCCTCACCCGCCTGGTCGAGCATTTCGAGCGCCGCGTCCCTGAGCCCGCCTACCTCGAGCGCGAGTACGCCGCCCCGATCGCCAGGGGCACCGTCGGCCTCCGCATCCCGATCGACCGCTTCGAGCTGAAGCGCAAGCTGGGCCAGAACAAAGATGAGGAGACGCGGCGCAGCGTGATCGGGGCGCTGCGGGAGGAGGGTCCGTACCGGCACCCGGAACTGGCGGAGGAGATGGAGCGCGAGCTAGGAGCGCCCGATGCGAAGCCAGGCGACGAGGCCGGCTAGCGCGTAGGCAATTGCCGGCACGATCAGCACGAACTTTACGACGGCGCAGCCGGTGGCGACGGCGCCGAGCGCGGTCAGTCTCCGCAGCCCCTGCCCGGCTGCAAAGTCGCGCAGCGTCGCACAGGCCAGCGCGAAGAACGCTCCGTAGGAGGCCATGAAGCCGAAGTCGATCCAAAGCGAGATGCGGGCCAGATATTCGCCGTGCCCAGTCGAGGCAGGACTCACCGGGCTCACGCCTGAGATGCAGAAAACGGTCCGAGAAACGGTCCGACGGATCCAAGGCGCCAGAGCCCAGTCGATCCAGAGGGACACCATAGGGTGTATAGTGATGCTATGAGCAGAACGCAGGTCTATCTAGGCGAGGAAGAGCTTGAGCTTCTCGAGCGCGCCTCCCGCGATACCGGCGCGTCGCGTTCGGAGCTGATCCGTCGCGCGGTTCGCACAACCTTCGGCGAGCAGGGAGCGGACGAGAAGCTTCGCGCCCTCAAGGCCAGCGCCGGCTCCTGGAAAAGCCGACGCGCCAGCGGCGCCGAGTATGTGGACGCGATTCGCGGCGGGGATCTCAATGATCGCTTGGCCCGGCTCGGCGTCAAGTGAAGCTGCTCGATACCAGCGTCGCCATCGACCACCTCCGCGGCTCGCCCCCCGCCGTCGATCTCCTAACCGACCTGCTGGAGGCCGAAAAGCCCATCTTTGCCAGCGAGGTCGTGCGCTTTGAGTTGTTGGCTGGCGTGCGCGAGAAAGAGGTCGACGCACTGGAGCAGTTCTTCTCGGCGATTTCTTGGGTGCCGATAGGGGAGGAGGTGGCCCGGGCCGCCGGGTCCCTTGCTCAGCGCCACCGCCGGTCCCACAGCGGCATCGACGACGCCGACTACCTGATCGCTGCCACCGCGCTCCTGCTTGAGGCCGACCTGCTGACGACGAACGTGCGCCACTTCCCGATGATCGCAGAGCTTGAGCCCGCCTATTGAGCGATCAGATGAGGAAGCTCGTGACGAGGCTCGCGGGATACTCGACAAGCTCCGCTCTGCCTCGAGCAAGGTTACGGTTGGTGCCGCTGCCAGCGGTGGCGGGGCCCTGATCGCGGCTTTGCTTAAACAGAAGCTCGGTGAGCCGGGCCGGGTTTGACGGAGACCTCGAAACCAGGATTCCAACCTGGAAGAAGGGAACTCCCAAGCCATGCCACGACAGAAGAAATATCCCGATGAGCTGCTCGATCGCGGCGCCGGGATGGTCTTCGACTCCGGCCGCCCGATCGCCCACGTAGCCCGCGACCTCGGGATCCACCACGAGACCCTGCGCAAGTGGGTGCGCAAAGCAGAGGCCGACGCCGGCGTCCGCAAGGACCTGCTGAGCACCGAGGAGCGCGAGGAGCTGAAGGCGCTGCGCGGAGAGGTGCGCGAGCTGCCAAGGCGCCAAGCGGCGTGGGAAGGCCTGGCGCACGACAAAGGCCGACCCCGATGCGCACCGCTGGCCCGACCTCGTCGAGCGCGACTTCAGCGCCGCGGGCCCAGACCGACTCTGGGTCGGCGACTTCACCTACCTGCGCTCCTGGGAGGGGGCGTCGTTCTTCTCTTTCGTGATCTACGCCTTCTCGCGCAAAGTGGTGGGTTGGCAGCCGGACACCTTCAAGACCGAGCTGATCGCCGACCGCGTCTGGCGCTCTCGCTCGCAGCTGGAGCTGGCCGTCGTCGAATACGTCGCCTGGTTCAACAATGAGCGCCTGCACGAATCTCTCGGCGACATCTCACCCGCTGAGTTCGAGGACCTATACGTTCGCCAGGAGGTCCAACCGAGCAATGTCTCTTAGATTGGAAACCAACTAAAACGGTCTCCGTGGAACCCGGTCCGGCTCACCTTAAAGCTCTGGTGTGCCATTTGTGGCTCTGTGAGGTCGGCTTCAATGTAGCTGCTAGAATGCATTCATGACGCTACATAAGGCCGAAAGCGAAGTCGGTGTCCGAGAGTTGCACGACCGCCTCAGCGAGTACCTGGAGCGAGTCGAGGGCGGAGACGAGATCGTCGTTACCCGGCGCGGTCGGCCCGTGGCTCGTCTGAGCGGACTCGGTGAGCGGCCGCTCGACGCTCTCGCGCGCCGTGGGTTGGTGAGGATGCCGCAGGGCGAGCGCTCGTCTCGCTCCGCGCAAGTGAAGGGCGCCGGTTCGGTCTCCGATCTCGTCTCCGAGCAGCGCGCCTGACCTTCTACTTCGACACCTCGGCGCTGGTCAAGCTCGTTGTTGTCGAGGATGGATCCGAGTTGGCGGCCGAGATCTGGAACAGCGCCCATCCGGCGGCGTCGAGCATCCTTGCCTATCCCGAGGGCCGTGCGGCCCTCGCGGCTGCCCGTCGACTGGATCGGCTCGGGGCGGATGAGCACCGCAAGGCACTTGCAGACTTTGAGGAGCTGTATGCGGAGCTGGCTACGGTCGGCGTCGATCAGGAGCTTGCGATTCGGGCTGGCGAGTACGCCGAAGATCTAAGCCTCCGCGGCTATGACTCGGTCCACTTGGCGACCACGCTTGAACTAGGGGATGACGAAGTCGTCCTGGTGACCTGGGACCGAGATCTCGCGCGGGCGGCGGAAGAAGTTGGCTTGGGTGTCGCCGGCTCCGACGGCGACCCGAATTAGTGGTTTCGCGCTCCGTCTATAGGTCGACCAGTCACAAGTGCGGAAGCCTTGCGCGGTCCGCGAAAGAGCGCAATTTGCGGCGAAATTGGCCACCAATTGGCCACCGGACACTCGGTGCGGTGACGTCGCCGACGAGCGCCTGAACGAAGAAACCCCCGATTTCCGGGGGTTTCTCATGCGGCTGAATGGAGTCGAACCATCACGGGTGTTTCCACCCACAAGGCCCTCAACCTTGCGCGTCTACCAGTTCCGCCACAGCCGCTCGAGGGCGCTCGATTCTAGATGTTTGGCGTGCAGGGGAGGGCGGCGGTTGCGGGCATCCGGGGGAGGCGGTAGCCTGCGAACAAGTGTTCGAAGGGAATTTGCGGCTTTTCGACCCTGGCGACCCGGCATCGGAGGAATTTGGAACGACGATGGTTAACTTGATCTGACCAAAAGGCAGAAGGAGATCTTCGACTTCATCGCGCAAGTACGCGGCGAAGACCGGTTACCCGCCGACGGTGCGGGAGATCGGCAAAGCCGTGGGGCTGCACTCCTCCTCGACGGTGCACGCGCACCTGGCGAACCTGGAGAAGATCGGGCTTGCTGAGACGCGATCCCTCGAAGCCGCGGGCGATCGAGCTGCTCTTCGACAAGGCGAAGCGGACGATCTCGGCCAGGCAGCGGACTGCCGCTGGTCGGCCAGGTCGCCGCCGGCGAGCCGATCCTGGCCGAAGAGAACATCGAGGAGTACCTCGAGGTGCCCGACGTGATCGGCGGCGAGGACGGCGACTACATCCTCCAGATCCGCGGCGAAAGCATGAAGGACGCCGGCATCCTCGAAAGCGACTACGTGATCGTCCGCCCGAGCGACGACGCCGCCGACGGCGAGATCGTCGTCGCCCTGATCGGCGAGGAGGCGACGGTGAAGCGGATCTTCCGCGAGAAGGACCACATCCGGCTGCAGCCGGAAAACGAGGAAATGGAGCCGATCCTCACCACCGAGGCCGCGCGTCCTCGGCAAAGTGGTCGGCGTCTTCCGCAAGGTCTGAGGCCGGACCGACTACGGTCGTTAGGGCCAGCGGCCGGACTTCGATCAGCTTCTTGTAGCGCCGCTGGCGCCGCCGCGCGTCCCACATCACGAGCGGCAGCAGCCGCAGGCCGAGGCGCGGGAAGAGGTCGAAGAGCCGCAGCAGCGGGCCGCGCCAGCGGGGGACGATCAGAACCGGGCGGGGACGCTCGGTCAGCTTGCCGACCTCCTTCGCCACCTCCTCGGCCGTCAGCAGGCGGCCGGAGAAGGAGGGGGCGGCGTCGAGGTCGTCGAGCTTGTCCTCGAGCATCGGCGTCCAGATCCCGTCCGGGCAGACAGCCGAGAGCTCGGATCTTCTTCGTCGCCGGCGCGGCGCAGGTCGAAGAGCGTCCCGAGGGTGAAGGCCATCGCCGCGTGCTTGCGTCGCCGAGTAGGCGACCTCGCCCGGGGCGGCGACGATGCCCGGCGAGGGAGACGACGTTGACGACGTGGCCGCGGCCGGCCGCGCGCATCGGGCCGAGGGCCGCGACCGTGCCGTTCATCAGGCCGGTGACGTTGACGTCGAGCATCGTCTGCCGCGTCTCGCGCGCTCTGCTCCCAGGGCGGGCCGCTGAAGAGGACGCCGGCGTTGTTGACCCAGAGGTCGAGCGAGCCGGTGCGGCCGATCGAGTCCGCGAGGCCGCGGCAGGCGGCCTCGTCGCGGACGTCGAGGGCCGAGCCGCGGCGCCTCGGCGCCGAGCTCGGCGGCGGCCCGTGTCGGCCGCCCCGGCGTCGACGTCGGTGACGTGGACGCGATAGCCCGCGCTCGATCAGCTCGGCGGCGATCGCGCGGCCGAGGCCGCTGCCGGCGCCGGTGACGACCGCCGTTCGCATGCCCGCCACCATATCCCGCCGCCCACTTGGCCGCATGCCGCCCGGCGAGCTACCATCGGTGGGCGGGCCGAGCGGACCGCGGGGGGAGAGAAAACCCCTCGAGGAAAGTCCGGACACCACAGGGCAGGGCGGTGGGTAACGCCCACCCGGGGAAACCCGCGGGAAAGTGCCACAGAAATACACGGCCGATGGCGCGGCCACACGTGAGTCGCGTACAGGCAAAGGTGAAATGGTGCGGTAAGAGCGCACCGGCGTCGCGGTGACGCGGCGGCCAGGCAAACCCCGCCCGGTGCAAGGCCAAGCAGGACCGTCGACCCGGCTCGGCGAGGTCCAGGTAGGCCGCAGAGATAGATGGCCGCTCAAGACAGGATCCGGCTTACAGGCCCGCTAAGGGAAAGGCCCCCGAAAGGGGGCCTTTCCTAGTTCTGGAGCTAAAAATCGACCCTGCAGCGATTTCTGCAAGTTTTCTGTCTTAGCGTTTGCTAATCTGCCGCCAACTTCCGCTGAATCTCCGCCTACATACCGCGGGGAGCGGGGGACCCAATTAGTTGGGGCGAATCGCGGCATCTGCCGCGTAGCGCAGCTCTTTCAGCGCGAGCCCGTCAGCTAACCCCGCAAGCGCCTGGAAAGAGATGCAGACGATCAGACAACCACCTTGCGCGGAGACGCTGGGCGACTCGCCCTGGCCGCGCTTCTCTCGCCCTCTTCGCCGGGCGTGCGTCGCCGGCTGCGCCAGGCGGCCACCGGCGGCGCCTCCAGCGCCACGCCCGCCGCCGCCGAAGCCGCACCACGACGGCCAGGACCTCGCCTTCGGCCCCTGGCGCTACGCCGGCGCCAGCTGGTACGGCCCCGGCCTCTGGGGCCGCAAGACCGCCTGCGGCCAGACGCTGCGGCCCGAGCACGATCGGCGTCGCCCACAAGAAACTGCCCTGCGGGACCACGGTCAAGTTCGTCTACCACGGCCACGCCGTGGTCACGCAGGTGATCGACCGCGGCCCCTACGTCAACGGCCGCGCCTGGGACCTGACCAAAGCGGCCAGCGACGCGCTCGGCTTCGAAGGCGTGGGCCGGGTCCGCTACGCGGTCGCGATCGACGACGCCACCAGCGCCCGCGCAGCGCCTGAACCCGCTTCTCCGGCCGCTCCGCGGGCTAGGCTGCCGTGTTCAGGCAGGGCCAGAAGACGAGAGGAGCAGCGTTTGATGTCGAGGTTTTCGCAGGGAGCAGTTGCCGTCGCCGGTACGCGCAGGGGCCGGACTGGCTGGTCCTCGGGCTGCTCGCCTGCGCGCTGCGTGCTCCTCGTCGGCCTCGCGGCCAGCAGCAACGCCGCCAAGGTCGGCACGACGACGGTGATCCTCGGCCAGACCTCGACCGAGCCCGATCCCTCCTGCCCCGACCTGCCCTGCCAGGCGGTCGGCAGCGTCACCGGCTTCCAGGTCAGCAACGGCCAGACCAACCTGCCGTTCCTCGTCCCCCACGACGGCACGATCAAGTCCTGGACCCTGACCCTGGCCCAGCCGACCAACAGCCAGCGCACCTTCTTCAACGGCTTCTTCGGCACCCCGCCGGAGGCCCGCCTGGCGATCCTCCGCCGCGTCCCGGGCACCAACCCGCCGCGCTACAACCTGCGCCGCCAGGGCTCGGTCAAGGTGCTCACGCCCTACCTCGGCCAGACGGTCAAGTTCGGCGCCAACCTGCAAGGTCGAAAAGGGCGACATCGTCGGCATCACCGTGCCGACCTGGGCGCCGGCGTTCGCCCAGGACCTGACCGCCAACAACGTCTGGCGCGCCAGCCGCGAACCCGGCAGCCTGCACCAACGCCACCGACATCCGCCAGGGCGAACCGCAGGAAAAGGTCGGCACCCGCGCCACCTACGGCTGCAAGTACACCACCGCGCGCCTGCTCTACACCGCGACGCTGGTCGAGGGCAACTAGCCCGGGACGCTGGAGGGCTCCGGAGGCGGCGCTCCGGACCCGGCCCGCTTGTCCGGGGGACCGCCCCGGGCCCTAGCGCTTAGCCGACTGGCGGCAGCGCCCGCGGACCGCCTGGTCCTGGGGCAGCGCCGCCGCGCTCGCGATCAGGCTCTGGAACTCGTTCAGCGCCAGGTGCCCGACCGCCTCGAGGATCTCCTCGTCGGTCCAGCCGATCTCACGCGCCTCCTCGTGGAGGTGGAGGGGCGGGGGGCCCTCGGCGTCGAGCGTCTCCTTGAGGAAGAGCGAGGAGCGCCGCCTCCTTCGGGTCGGATGAGGTGAAGCTGCGGGCGTTGGAGACCTCGTCGAGGCCGAGCCCGGCCCGGCGCGCCGACTTCGCGTGCTGGGCGATGCTGTAGTTGTCCTCGCGGTGCTCGGCGACCGCCAGCGCGATCCGCTCGCGGGTCGCCTGCGGCAGGACGCCGCCGCGCAGCTCCGAGCGCATCCGCGTGTAGGCGCGCAGGACGGCCGGGGCTCCGGCGAGCACGCCGACGAACTTGGTCACCGCGCCGCCGGCGGCCTGGATGCTCTTG
Organism: uncultured Actinomycetes bacterium; assembly: GCA_963812845.1. Lineage (GTDB taxonomy): Bacteria > Actinomycetota > Thermoleophilia > Solirubrobacterales > 70-9 > VAYN01. The sequence goes on from CAWEWQ010000001.1 coordinate 1,179,778, forward strand.
ATCAGCGGAGCGCTCTCGTCAGGCGCCGTCAGCTCGTCGTGGATCTGGAATCTGCTTACTGCGGTTTTTACCGTCACGTCGCTTCTCGCTTCTGGCTCTGCTCTAGGGCGGCAATTCGCTTTACAGAGCCTTTACGTGGCCTTTACTTTACTTTTAGCCGCTTACTTACGTGACGTAAGTTATACCGGGTTGTCCGGACGGTTTCAAGCCGGCTTCGGATCGCTTTTCTCTACCCGTATATACGTCGTTCCGCACCTCAGCGGTTCATTCGCCTATCGTTGCGCCCTTCCGCCAGCCAAGGAGGCAACGAGGCATGGCAGAGCAACCCCGCAGCGCCGCCGACGTGATCGAGCTCGTCAAGGAGCACGACGTCCGCTTCGTCCGCCTCTGGTTCACCGACGTGCTCGGCCAGCTGAAGAGCTTCTCGGTCAACGCCTCCGAGCTGGAGGACGCCTTCGAAGGCGGGATGGGCTTCGACGGCTCCTCGATCACCGGCTTCAACCCGATCGAGGAGTCCGACATGCTCGCGGTGCCCGACCCGTCGACCTTCGCGCTGATCCCCTGGCGCCCGGAGGAGGACGCGGTCGCGCGGATGTTCTGCGACATCCAGGTTCCCGGCGGCGGCCCCTACGAGGGCGATCCGCGCTGGATCATGCGGCGGGCGCTGAAACGGGCCGAGGAGCTCGGCTTCGACGCCTACAACATCGGCCCCGAGCTGGAGTACTTCTACTTCCGCTCGGCGAAACCGGAGGACGGCGTGCCGGAGGTGCTCGACGAGGGCGGCTACTTCGACCTGACCACGCTCGACGCCGGCTCCGACCTGCGCCGCGAGACGGTGCTGGCGCTGGAGAAGATGGGCATCCACGTCGAGTACACCCACCACGAGGTCGGCCCCTCCCAGCACGAGGTCGACATGCGCTACAAGAACGCGCTCGAGATGGCCGACGACTGCATGACGTACCGGATCGTCGTCAAGGAGTACGCGATGAAGTACGGCTACCACGCGACCTTCATGCCGAAGCCGCTGTTCGGCGAGAACGGCTCCGGGATGCACGTCCACCAGTCGCTCAGCCAAAGACGGCAAGAACGCCTTCTACGACGAGGACGACCCCTACTACCTCTCGCCGGTGGCGAAGTCGTTCATCGCCGGCCAGCTCAAGCACGCGCGCGAGATCTCGCCGCTCTTCGCCCAGTGGGTCAACTCCTACAAGCGGCTGGTCCCCGGCTACGAGGCGCCGGTCTACCTCGCCTGGTCGCGCCGCAACCGCTCGGCGCTGATCCGGGTGCCGCTCTACCACCCCGGCAAGGAGGGCGGCGACCCGGGCCGAGCTGCGCTGCCCCGACCCCGCCGCCAACCCCTACCTCTGCTTCGCCGGCGATGCTGCAGGCGGGGCTGGAAGGGGTCGAGAAGGGCTACGAGCTGCCGGAGCCGATGGAGCAGAACCTCTACCACCTCTCCCAGGAGGAGCTCGGCGCACCAGGGGATCGAGCAGCTGCCGGCGACGCTCGGCGAGGCGATCGAGGTCGCCGCCGAGTCGGAGCTGGTCCTGCGCACGCTCGGCGAGCACACCTTCCGCCGCTTCGTCGAGATCAAGCGGCAGGAATGGGACGACTACCGGGTGCAGGTCACCCCGTACGAGATCGAGAACTTCCTGCCGATCCTCTAGGTATGTGGTGAGGTCCGGGAGGGGCATCCCTCCCGGACTGCTATCCGCCTTGAGCTTCAGGTCAGAGCTGATCTGCGCAGCGACGCCGGGTCGGTAACCGGCAGCCGGCAGGTGAAGTGCTCGCAGACGTAGGCGGCGGGGCGGCCGTCGACGGTGGTGCGGCCGGCGAGGAGCGGCGGCTGCTCGGTTCCCTCGGGGCCGCCGGCGAGGACGAGGTGGAAGAGCGGGTGCTCACGGACGACGGCGGCCAGCTCGGCGAGGTCGTCGCCGACCAGGGCGACCTCTCGGGTGGGGGAGAGGTGGAAGTCGAGGGCTCGCAGCAGGTGGGCGAAGGCGTCGGGGTGCTGGACCGCCGGCTTGGCGAAGAGGGCGAAGACGCCCTCGGCCTGCTCTTCGTAGCGCCGCTCTCCCGTCAGGGCCGCGAGCCGCAGCAGGCCCATCGCGGCGGAGCTGTTGCCGGAGGGGATCGGGTGGTCGCCGACCTCCTTGCGGCGGGCGATCAGCTCCTCGTGGTCGGCGGAGGTGGAGTAGAAGCCGCCGCGCTCGGGGTCGCCGAAGCGCTCGATCGTCGTCTCGGCCAGCGCCTGGCGCCTCGGTGAACCAGCGCTCTTCGAAGGTCGACTCGTAGAGCGTCAGCAGCGCCTCGAGCAGGAAGGCGTGGTCCTCGAGGTAGGCGTTGAGGTGGGCGCGGCCGTCCTTGTAGGTGCGCAGCAGGTGGCCGTCGGTCGTCGCGCAAGCGGCCGAGGACGAACTCCGCGCAGGCGCGGGCGGCGTCGAGGTAGTCGTCGCGGCCGAGGACCGCGCCGGCGTCGGCCAGGGCCGCGATCGCCAGCGCGTTCCAGGAGGTGAGGCGCTTGTCGTCGAGGCCGGGCCGGACCCGCTGCGCGCGCGCCTCGAGCAGCGCGCGCTCGCGCCTCGGCCAAGCCCGTCCGGCTCCGGACCCGTCGGCGCCGCCGGCGAGATGGAGGACGTTGGAGCCCTCGAAGTTGCCCTGCTCGCTGACGCCGTAGTAGGCGATGACCGGCTCGGCGCTGCTCGCCCAGCACCTCGCGGATCTGCTCCGGGGTCCAGACGTAGAAGCGGCCCTCCTCGCCCTCGGAGTCGGCGTCGAGGGCCGAGTAGAAGCCGCCCTCGGGGCCGCGCATCTCGCGCAGCATCCAGTCCAGCGTCTCCTCGCAGACGCGGCGGTAGCGCTCGTGGCCGAGCGTCTGCCAGCCGTGCAGGTAGGCCCGGGCCAGCAGGGCGTTGTCGTAGAGCATCTTCTCGAAGTGGGGGACGAGCCAGACCGCGTCGACCGAGTAGCGGGCGAAGCCGCCGCCGAGCTGGTCGTAGATGCCGCCGGCGAGCATCGCCGTCGAGGGTGCGCTCGACCACCTCGGTCTCGCCGCGGGCCAGCAGCAGCTCGAGCGAGGAGGCGGGCGGGAACTTCGGCGCGCCGCCGAAGCCGCCGTTGCGGCGGTCGGCGCCGGCGAGCAGCCGCTGCACCGCCTCGTCGAGCTCCGCCGCCCCGGGCAGCTCGCGCGGCTCGACCTCGCCGATCGCGCCCAGGCTCGCCCGCACGTCCGCGGCGCCCGTTCGCGGATCTCCTCGCGCTGGGTCTCGAAGGCGTGGACCACCGCTTCCATCACCATCCGGAAGCTCGGCATGCCGCGGCTCTCGTCCGGGCGGGAAGTAGGTGCCGCCGTAGAAGGGGACGCCGTCGGGGTCGAGGAAGACGGTCATCGGCCAGCCGCCGTGGCCGGTGATCGCCTGCACCGCCTCCATGTAGATCGCGTCGACGTCGGGCCGCTCCTCGCGGTCGACCTTGACGCTGACGAAGTGCTCGTTCATGTAGGCGGCGGTCTCGGGGTCCTCGAAGGACTCGCGCTCCATCACGTGGCACCAGTGGCAGGCCGAGTAGCCGACCGAGAGCAGGATCGGCCGGTCCTCCTCGCGCGCCCGCGCCAGCGCCTCCTCGCCCCACGGGTACCAGTCGACCGGGTTGTCCCGGTGCTGGAGCAGGTAGGGGCTGGTCTCCTGCGGCGAGGCGGTTGGGCATCGCCCTGAACCTACCCGGCGGCGGGCAGGTCAAGTATTCGCAGCCGGCGCTCGCTGAAAGTTGGGTCTACATCGCGGTTTCTGGTGCGAGACGGATGCCGACCGCTGGGTAACCCAATACCGTCAAGGCCGTGCACAACGATCAGAGACACGGCCAGGCGGACCCTGCCGTCGACGCAGTGCTGGCGAAGCTCGCGCCCGAGGACCGCGCGGTCGTCCAGGGCGCGCTCGACGCGGGCCGAGAAGACCGAGGCCGAGCTGCGCTACCTCGCCGACCACGACTCGCTGACCGGCCTGCTGAACCGGCGCCGCTTCCGCGCCGAGCTCGACCAGTACGTCTCCTTCAGCCGCCCGCTACGGCGGCCGCGGGCGCGGTGATGGTGATCGACATCGACGGCCTCAAGGAGGTCAACGACCGGCTCGGCCACCAGGCCGGCGACACCCTGATCCGCCGCGTCGCCGAGATCCTGCGCGAGCGGGTGCGCGCCACCGACCTCGTCGCCCGCCTCTCCGGCGACGAGTTCGCGGTGCTGATGCCGCAGACCGACACCGACGGCGCGCTGCAGCTCGGCGAGGACCTGCGCGCCCAGGTCGCCGAGGGGCTGCCGCTGAACGCCGAGCTCGCGCGAGCCGACGATCAGCGTCGGGATCACGATGTTCGGCGGCCAGGGCGAGGCCGGCGCCGAGGCGGTGCTGGTCGCCGCCGACCAGGCGATGTACCAGGCGAAGGCCGAGGGTCGCAACCGGATCACGCTCTTCCACGCGCCCGGCGAGGAGCGGCGAGGCCGCGAAGCGGCGCGCAGACGACGAGCGCCCGGATCCGCGACGCCCTCACCCAGAACCGGCTGCGCCTCGCGACGCAGCCGATCCGCAGCCTCGCCTCCGGCGGGATCGAGCGCTACGAGCTGCTGCTGCGGATGACCGGCGAAGACGGCGAGCTGCTGCCGGCCGCCTCCTTCATCGAGGTCGGCCGAGCGCTCGGGGATGGTCCAGGAGCTCGACCGCTGGGTGGTCGCCCAGGCGCTGCGAGCTGATCGGCGAGCGCGAGCGCGCCGGCGACGCCGGTCTCCCTCCACGTCAACATCTCCGGCGCCTCGATGACCGACCTCTCGGTGCTCGAATTCATCGAACGGCGGCTCGACGAAGGCGAGGCCGACCCCGCCCGCTGCACCTTCGAGATCACCCAGACGGCGCGGGTCGAGGACTACGAGACGGCCGCCGGCTTCGCCGACCGCCTCACCGAGTTCGGCTGCGAAGTCGCGATCGACGACTACGGCGCCGGCTTCGGCCCCTTCGCCTACCTGAAGAAGGTCCCCTTCGACGTGATCAAGATCGACGGCACCTTCGTCCGCGACCTGCCGCGCAACGACGCCGACCAGCTGACCGTGAAGGCGATCGTCGAGATCGCCCGCGGCCTCGGCAAGCGGACGATCGCCGAGTTCGTCGAGGACGAGGACGACGCGGACGCTGCTGCAGGAGTACGGCGTCGACATGGCCCAGGGCTACCACCTCGGGCAGGCCGGTCGACGTCGGCCGAGGCGCTGGCCGCCTAACGTCGGCCCGCAGCTGCGCTCGCTTGATCTTGCCGCTGCTGGTCTTCGGCAGCTCGGCGGCGAACTCGACGATGCGGGGGAACTTGTAGGGGGCGGTCTCGCGCTTTGCAGTGCTCCTGCAGCTCGCGGACGAGCGCCTCGTCGCCGGCTCGCGGTCGCGGAGGACGACGATCGCGCGGACGACCGCGCCGCGCTCGGGGTCGGGGGCGGCGACCGCGGCGGCGTCGGCGACGGCCGGGTGGGAGAGCAGCGCCGACTCGACCTCGGTCGGGCCGATCCGGTAGCCGGAGGAGAGGATGATGTCGTCGTCGCGGCCCTCGAAGAAGAGGTAGCCGTCCTCGTCCTCGCGGACCAGGTCGCCGGTCTGCCACCACTCGCCCTCGAAGCGCTCGCCGTCGAGGTAGCGGGAGAAGAAGGTGGGGGAGGAGGCGGCGCGCAGCTGCAGTTCGCCCTCGACGATCCGGGTCTCGATCCCCGGCAGCGGCTTGCCCATCGAGCCCAGCCGCACCGGCTCGCCGACGAGGTTGGCGGTGACCTGGCCGGTCTCGGTCTGGCCGTAGCCGTCGGCCGGCTCGAGGCCGGTCGCCTCGCGGAAGGCGGCGATCGTCTCCGGGTCGAGCGGCTCGCCGGCGGAGACCATCCGCCGCAGCGCCGGCAGCGGCCGCAGGGCGGTGCGGCGGGCCAGCATCCGGTACTCGGTCGGCGCCTGGCAGAGGACGTTGACGCCGAGCGCCTCGGCGAAGTCGAGCCGCTCGGCCGGGTCGAAGCGGCCGTCGTGGATGACCGCGGCGGCGCCGGTCAGCCAGGGGGCGAGGAAGACGTTGCGGGCCGACTTCGACCAGCCGGTGGCGGTCGTGCACCAGGCCAGCTCGCCCTTGCGCGAGCCGAACCAGTGCTCGGCCTGGATCCGCTGGCCCATCAGGTAGCGGTAGCCATGCACGACCCCGCGCGGCTCGCCGGTGGTGCCGGAGGTGAAGACGATCAGCGCCGGGTCCTCGGGCCCCATCTCCTCGATCGCGGCCGGCGTCTCCTGCGGCCGGTCCTCGTCGAGGACCCGGCGACCTCGGCCATCGTCATCGTCGGCACCCCGTCGGGCAGCTCCGCCAGCAGCGCCTCCTCGCCGACGCAGAGCTTCGGGTTGGCGGCGGCGACCCGATGCTCGAGGTCGTGCCGCCGCAGCTCGTGCTGCAGGGCAGCGCCACCGCCCCCATCCGCCAGCAGGCAAGCAGCGTCAGCACCCACTCGATCCGGTTGCCGACCAGGGTCATCACCACGTCGCCGCGCTTCACCCCGCGCGCCGCGAAGGCCCCCGAGAGCCCGGCCGAGCGGGCGATCAGTTCGCCGAAGTAGCCAGTCGCGCCGGTTCCCCTCAGCGTCAACCGCGACGATCCCCAGCCGCGAAGCCGGCGACCGCTCCATCAGATCCTCGATCAGATTCACGGCCGGGAGTCTGCTCAACCACTGTCGAAAGGGGCAGGGGACCCCCTCTCCAGACACTCAACAGCGAGCCATAAGCGAGATGCGTCTGGAGAGGGGGTCCCCTGCCCCTTTCCCTAGCTACCGCAGTTCGCTGGAGCGTCTTCTTCAGCAACTGCCGAGCAACGATCAGCAGCTGGATCTGCTGGGTCCCCTCGAAGATGTCGAGGATCTTCGCGTCCCGGGCCCACTTCTCCAGCAGCTCGTTCTCGCCGTAGCCGACGCTGCCGCAGAGCTCGACGCAGCCGAGGGTGACGTCGACGCAGGTGCGCCCCGCCTTCGCCTTCGCCATCGAGGCCTGCAGCGAGTTCGGCTTCGAGTTGTCGGCCATCCAGGCGGCCTGCAGGGTGAGCAGCCAGGCGGCCTCGTAGTCGGCCTCCATCTCCAGGAAGCGCGCCGCGGCGGCGTGCTGGGAGAGGGCGGGGGTGTCGTAGTCGATCCTCGACGCCCGGCCTCCTTCAGCTGCTTGCGCGTCTCCTCGAGCGCCGCGCGGGTGACGCCGACCGCCATCGCGGCGACCAGCGGCCGCGTGTTGTCGAACGTTTCCATCACCCCGGCGAAGCCCTTCTCCTTCACCTCCGGGTCGCCGAGCAGCGCCTCTTTCGGCACCCGGCAGTCCTGCAGGGTGAAGTTGGCGGTGTCGGAGGCGCGGATCCCGAGCTTGTGCTCGAGCCGGTCCAGCTTCAGGCCGGGGTTGTCGCGCTCGACGATGAACGACTTGATCGCCGCCCGCCCCTTCGAGCGGTCGAGGGAGGCCCAGACGACGATCAGGTCGGCGCGGTCGCCCGAGGTGACGAAGATCTTCTCGCCGTTGAGGACGTACTCGTCGCCGTCGAGCTCGGCGGTGGTGCGGATCGCGGCCGAGTCCGAGCCGGCTTCCGGCTCGGTGATCGCCATCGCGGCCCACTTGCCGCCGTAGGTCTTCAGCTGCTCCTCGGTCGCGACCGAGGCGATCGCCGAGTTGCCGAGCCCCTGGCGCGGCATCGAGAGCAGCAGGCCGACGTCGCCCCAGCAGAGCTCGATGATGCCGAGCACGGTGGAGAGGTTGGAGCCGTTGCGGTTCTCGCCGTCGTCGCTTTTCTCGCGACGGACGCCGGCGGCGCCGGCGCCGCCGATGTCGGAGCCCTCGTTCATCCCGTCGATCAGCGAGGCGAGCATGTCGAGCTCTTTCGGGTAGGCGTGCTCGGCCTCGTCGTACTTGCGCGAGATCGGGCGGAACACCTCGGTCGCGACCTGGTTGGCCTGGCTCGCCAGCGGCTTGAACTTCTTCGGTATCTCGAGATTGATCATCGTTGTGCCTTTCGCTCGTCGGCCGGGCGCCTAGACGAGCAGGGCGCCCTCCATGACGCCCGCGGCTCGCAGGTCTCGGTACCAGCGCTCGACCGGGTGCTCCTTGACGAAGCCGTGGCCGCCGAGCAGCTGGACGCCGTCGGAGCCGATCTGCATCCCCTTGTCGGCGCAGAGCTTGCGGGCGATCGCCGCCTCGCGGCCGAAGCTCTCGCCGCGGTCGGCGCGGCTCGCCGCCCGGTAGGTCGCCAGCCGCATCGCGTTCGACTCGATGCCGATGTCGGAGACGACGAAGGCGACGCCCTGGCGGTTGGAGATCGGTTCGCCGAAGGCCTGGCGGTCGTTGACGTAGGGGATCACGTAGTCGAGGACGGCCTGCGCGGTCGCCGATCGCGAGCCCGCACCAGGCGATCCGCGAGCGGTTGACGCAGGCGACGTAGTCCTTGGCCTTGGCCTCGCCCTCGCCGAGCAGGGCGCTCGCCGGGAGTTTGACTTTGTCGATCAGCAGGCGGCCGGTGGCGGCGGGCCGCAGGCCCATCGCCGGCTCGTCTTCGATCGAGAGGCCTTTGGCGCCGGACTCGACCACGAACAGGGCCGGGCCGATGCCCTCGGCCTCGGCGGCGATCACGAACAGCTCGCAGTCCTTGGCGCGGGCGAGCAGCGACTTGGTCGCCGCTCGAGGACCCACTCGTCGCCTTTGCTGCTTCGCCTTCGTCTCCAGCTGCAGCGGGTCGAACAGCGGCCGCGGCTCGAGGATCGCCAGCGCCGCGGCGGGGACGTCCTCGCCGGTGAAGGCCGGCAGGTAGGTCGCCTCCTGCTCGGCCGAGCCCCAGAGGCCGATCGCGGTGGCGACGGCGCCGGGGGCGAGGGCGGCGTAGGCGATGCCCATGTCGCCGTGGGCGAGCGCCTCGCCGATCAGGACGCTGGTCACCGCCGACTGCTCGGTGCATCACGCCGCCGAGCTCCTCGGGGACGCCGAGCATGTTGACGCCGAGCTCGTTGGCCTGGTCGAGGATCTCCTTCGGCGTCTCGCGCTTCTCGTCGGCCTCGAGCGCCGCCGGGCGGATCTGGTCGGCGGCGAAGGCGCGGCCGCGCCTCCTGGAACATCTGCTGCTCGTCGTCGGGCGTGAGGTCGAAGAGGCCCTTCGATTTGCCCTTCTTCTGGCGCGCCGGTTTGCCCAGCTGCTGCGCGGCCTTGAAGGTGCGGCCGGCGGCGGTCGCGGTCTGGAAGCCGTTCTTGGTGCCCTGGAAGAGGGCGCGCTCGACCTGCTTGCGGATGCGGATGCGGTCCAGCAGGTCGGAGCCGGCGAGGCGGTTCAGCGCCCGCAGGCCGAAGCCCATGCTGCGCTCCGCCATCCCCTGTTTCTCGGTGGTGGTGCTCACGTGGTCGTTCTTCCTTCCGGTTTTGGCGGTTCTGGAGTTGGTCTTCGAGCGGCTGCACGCGGCCGTCGAGGTGGGGCGTGCCCTTCTTCGCGTCGCGGACGGCGAAGAGGATCTCCTCGCCCTCGGTCGGCGCTGGCGAACTCGACCCGCGCCGGCAGCAGGATCGGCTTGCGGAAGCGGACGTCGACCTCGAAGGCGTCGGGCAGCCGGCTCTCGCAGCGGGGCCAGGCCCGCGCCTTGGTCCACATCCCGTGGGCGATCGCGCTCGGGAAGCCGAGCGGCTTCGCGGTCAGCGAGTGCATGTGGATCGGGTTGCGGTCGCCGGAGACGCCGGCGTAGCGGCGCCCGAGGTCGCCGCCGAGCTTCCACTCGGCGCTGGCCGGGGCGTCGGCGGGAAGCGGCTCGAAGGCCTTCTCCTGCTTGGCCTTCTCGTCGCCCTTGCCGCGGCGGAGCATCGTGCTGACGCTCTCCCAGACGACCTCGCCGTCGACCAGGACCTCGGTCTCGAGCGAGAAGGTCTTGCCCTTCGGGTGCGGCTGCAGCTTCGTCGGGCGGACGCGGATCGTCATCTCCTCGCCGATCCCGATCGGGCGCTGCTGGGCGATCGAGTTCTCGACGTGGACGAGGCCGACGGCGCCGAACGGGAAGCTGCCGTCGCTCATCACCGCCATGTGCAGCGGGAAGGCGAGCATGTGCGGGTAGGTCGGCGGCAGGGTGTCGCGGAGGGCGAAGCCGCAGACCTTGGCGTAGGCGGCGACATCCTCGGGCTTGGCGCTGACGCCGGCCAGCTCGAGGTCGAGGCCGTCCGGGATCTCGCCGCCGCCGCCCGGAACGAACGGGAGCAGCGAGGCGCCGGGGATCATCGGCAGCGCCGCCCGCGCGTAGAGCGGCAGGATGCCGGGGCTGCTGTCGAGGGTCTTGGTCACGCGGTCACGCCCCCAGCAGGCTCTGGCCGCAGACGCGGACGACGTTGCCGTTGACGCCGGTCGAGGCGGGGCTGGCGAACCAGGCGATCGTCTCGGCGACGTCGACCGGCAGGCCGCCCTGGGAGAGGCTGGAGAGCCGGCGGCCGGCTTCGCGCGGGCCGATCGGCATCGCCGCGGTCATCTGGGTCTCGATGAAGCCCGGGGCGACGGCGTTGATCGTCGCTTTGCGCTTCGCCAGCTCCGGCGCCATCGCTTCGACCATCCCGATCACGCCGGCCTTCGAGGCGGCGTAGTTGGTCTGGCCGTTGTTGCCGGCGATCCCGGCCATCGAGGAGACGCCGACGATGCGCCCGTTCGGCCGCAGCAGTTTCTTCGTCAGCAGCGCCTCGTTGATCCGCTCCTCGCTGGAGAGGTTGATCTCCATCAGCTGCGCCCAGCGCTCTTCGGGCATCTTCGCCGATCGTCCGGTCTTTGGTCACGCCGGCGTTGTGGACGACGACGTCGACCCCGTCGGCGAGCTCGGCGGCGATCTTCTCCGGCGCGTCGTCGGCGGTGATGTCGAGCTCGATCGCGCGGCCGCCGATCGCGTCGGTGACAGCCTTGAGGTCGGCCGCCATCGGCGGGATGTCGAGGCCGACGACTTCGGCGCCGTCGCGGGCGAGGGTGTTGGCGATCGCGGCGCCGATCCCGCGCGAGGCGCCGGTGACCAGCGCCACCTTGCCGGCGAGCGGCTTGTCCCAGTCGATCTTCGGGCTCGGGGCGACGCCTTTGCCGACTCGGACGACCTGGCCGGAGACGTAGGCCGATTTCGGCGAGAGGAGGAAGCGCAGGGTCGAGTCCAGCTGGTCCTCGGCGCCCGGTTCGACGTAGACGAGCTGCGCGGTCGAGCCCTTGCCGCCGATCTCCTTGGCGAGCGAGCGGGTGAAGCCCTCCAGCGCCCGCTGGGCGATGTGGGCCTCGACCGAGCCGGCTTCGGCGGGCGGGGTGCCGAGGACGACGACGCGGCCGCTGCGCTGCAGGCGGCCGACCGCGGGGTAGAAGAAGCGCTGCAGCTCGACCAGCTCGGTCGAGTCGGCGATCCCGGTCGCGTCGAAGACCAGCGCCTTGGCCCTGCCCTCGGCGCCGGCCCGTTCGGCCTTGACGCTGTCGAGGACGGCTGCGATCGCCTTGCCGAGGCGCCCCTCGGGGGCGGCGCCGGTGAGGACGGGGCCGCCGACGACCGGCCGGCCCTCCTCGTAGCGGTCGAGGGCGACCGGCTGGGGCAGCCCGAGCTGCTTGGCGATCGTGCCGACGAGCGGCGCGTTGACTACCTGTGAGTAGCGGTCAGCCATGACTTACCTGGCACCTCCCGGGGCCTCGAGGATCGCGACGACACCCTGGCCGGCGGCGGCGCAGATGCTGATCACGCCGCGGCCCTTGCCGTCTTCGTTCAGTTGCTTGGCGAGGCTGGCGACGATCCGCCCGCCGGTCGCGGCGAACGGGTGGGCGGCCGCCAGCGAGCCGCCGTTGACGTTCAGCTTCTTGCGGTCGATCGAGCCGAGCGGTTTGTCGCGGCCCAGCTTCTCGGCGCAGAAGCCCTTGTCCTCCCAGGCCTTCAGCGTGCAGAGCACCTGCGCGGCGAAGGCCTCGTGGATCTCGTAGTAGTCGAAGTCCTGCAGCGTCAGCCCGGCGCGGTCGAGCATCTTCGGCATCGCGTAGGCGGGGGCCATCAGCAGCCCTTCGCGCTTGTGGACGTGGTCGACGGCCGCGGTCTGCGCCTCGGTGATGTAGGCGAGGATCGGCAGGCCGCGCTCTTTCGCCCACTCCTCGGAGGCGAGCAGGACGGTCGAGGCGCCGTCGGAGAGCGGGGTCGAGTTGGCCGCGGTCATCGTCCCCTCGGGCCCGCCGAAGACCGGCTTCAGCTTCGCCAGCTTCTCCAGGCTGGAGTCGGGGCGCAGGTTCTGGTCGCGGTCGAGCCCGATGTAGGGAGTCATCAGGTCGTCGAAGAAGCCGCGGTCGTAGGCGGCGGCGAGGTTCTGGTGGCTCTTGACCGCGAGTTCGTCCTGCTCTTTGCGGTCGATCTCCCATTCGGTGGCCATGATCGCGCAGTGCTCGCCCATCGAGAGGCCGGTGCGCGGCTCCTCGTTGCGGGGGATCGCCGGGACGATGTGGCCTGGGCGGACCTTGGTCAGGGTCCGCAGTTTGCCCATCGTCGAGCGCTCGCGGTTGGCCTCCAGCAGGGTCTCGCGCAGTCCCTCGTTGAGAGCGATCGGCGCGTCGGAGGTGGTGTCGGCGCCGCAGGCGATGCCGGAGTCGATCTGGCCGAGGGCGATCTTGTTGGCGACCAGGATCGTCGTCTCGAGGCCGGTGCCGCAGGCCTGCTGAACGTCGTAGCCGGGGGTCTCGGCGGCGAGGCGGGTGCTGAGCACGCTCTCGCGGGTCAGGTCGCGGTCGCGCGAGTGCTTGAGGACGGCGCCGCCGGCGACCTCGCCGAGGGTCTCGCCCTCGAGGCCGTAGCGGTCGATCAAGCCGTCGAGCGCGGCGGTCAGCATGTCCTGGTTGCTGGCGTGGGAGTAGATGCTGTTGGAGCGCGCGAAGGGGATCCGGTTGCCGCCGACGACGGCGACTTTGCGGGTTTTGGCGTTCATCTGGGGGTGGTTCCTCCTTGGGGGGAATTGGAAGTGGGGGCCGAGCGCTCGCGCAGGCCGGGCTCGACGGTGGAGATCAGAAGCTCGGCGGCGTCCTCGGCGCTGATCGCCTCGGTCCGCAGCCACCAGCGCGCGAGCGCCTCGGAGGCGCCGAGCAGGGCGGTGGAGAGGGCCTCGACTTCGACCTTGGCGGCGTCGCGGCTGCGCTCCGGCAACTGCGCCAGGAGCGAGGCGGAGACCAGGTCGACGATCTGGCCGCGGTAGGCGGCGACCCGGTCGTAGACCTCGCCGGCCTGGGGGAGGGTCTCGTCGAAGAGCACCGCCCAGGCGGAGCGGTCGGTGTCGAGGAAGGAGAAGAAGGCGCGGACGCCGACCCCGAGCGCGTCGGCCGGATTGGCGGTCTCGTCGACCGCCGTTGCGATCGTCGCAATCAGCGCATCGCCCGCCCGCTCCATGCAGGCGATGTAGAGCCGCTCCTTGTTGCCGAAGTAGTTGTAGAGCAGCGGCTTGGTGACGCCGATCGCCGTCGCGATCTCATCCATCGTCACCGCGGCATAGCCGCGCTCGGCAAACAGCCCGTGCGCCACCTCGAGCGTCTGCTCCATGCGGTCGTCCCGCGAGAGCCTCGTACGAACCGATGCATCCATCGGTGTAGACATTACCCGAATATAAATTTATATACGCGTAACGTGATCTATCCCACAGAGTCGGGATAAGCCGAAGGACTTGGGCTGGTCGATCTGGTGGGTGCTACCCACCGGCCGCATGACGTGGCAGCCTTGCCAGTGATCCCGTGCCCTTCGGCAAATCGTGAGGAGGACGGGGGACTCGAACCCCATCCGAAGAGCTACTTCGGACTTCCAGTTTTCAAGTGGTTGCGACACCTCGTCGCTTCGTCCTCCGCCGCGATAAGGACCCCATTGGCCAAGTTCTCCCTAGGGTTGACGGAACGGTCGCTTCGATCTACGCTCAGCGCACAGTTTTCAGGTGGTTCGGGGGTAGCTCCCCCGCACGAACAGACCCGCTTCGGCGGGTCTTCGTGATTCTGGACGCGGCTGGCGCTAGGAGAGCTCGGTGCCGTCGTAGAGCTTCTTAACGTGCACGGTGCCGGCGGGGGCGGCTTCGATGCAGAGCTTGCAGAGGACGCACTCGTCGCAGTTCTCGGCGACGATCTCGACCCTGCCGCCGGCGTCCTTGAAGATGTCGACGGGGCAGACTTCTTCGAGCTTGGCGGCGATCGCCGCGTCGCCCTTGATCGAGTCCTCGACCTCGACGTCGATGAAGACCTTGTTCAGGGTCTTGGCCATCAGGCGGTCGCTCCGATCTTTTCCTTGACGACGTCGGGGATCTCGTCGATCCGCTCGACGACGCGGATGCCCGCCGCTTCGAGGCGGGAGATCTTCTCGGTCGCCGTGTCCTCCTTGCCCTCGACGATCGTGCCGGCGTGCCCAAAGGACATGCCTTTCATCTCGTCGTCGTCCATGAATTTGCCGGCCATGAAGGCGACGATCGGCAGGCGCGAGTTGTTGTCCTTGACCCATTCGGCCAGCTGGGCCTCCATGCGGCCGCCGGGCTCGGTGTAGATGACGATCGCCTCGGTCTGCTCGTCGGCCTCGAAGTAGGGCATCAGCTCGGCGTAGGTGGAGCCGATGATCGCGTCGCCGCCGATCGAGACGGCGGTGGAGACGCCGAGGCCGGCGGCGGTCAGCGAAGAGGAGATCTCGGTGGTCATCCCGCCCGAGCGGCTCATCACGCCGACGCGGCCGGGCTGGTAGGCCTTTGCCGCGTCTTTGGCGGGCCCGCCGATGCCGCCCATCTTGCAGACCTCGGGGACGATCAGGCCGAGGCAGTTGGGGCCGATGATGCGGGCGCCGCGCATCTCGGCCAGCTCGACCATCTCGGCGACGTCGCCGCGCGGGATCCGCTCGGTGACGATGACGATCAGCTTGATCCCGTTCTCGATCGCCTCGAGGACGGCGTCCTTGGTGAAGCCGGGGGGGACGGTGACGACGGAGCCGTCGATCGGGCCACCGTGGTGGGCGACCGCCTGGGCGACGGTGTCGAAGACCGGCACGCCGTGGACCTCGCGGCCCTTGCGGCCGGGGGTGACGCCGCCGACGATCTTCGAGCCGTAGTCGAGGCACTCGCGGGTCAGGTTGACCGCCTCGCGGCCGGTGATCCCCTGGACGATGAAGGTCGTGTCCCTGTCGAGCAGGATGCTCATCAGGCGGGCGCTCCCTGGATCTTGGCGACGGCGCGCCCGGCGGCCTCCCACATCGAGACCGAGCGATCGCAGGACTCGACCCCGTACTTCTCGAGGATCTTGAAGCCCTCGTCCTCCCAGGCACCGGGGATGCGGAAGATCGCGATCGTCTCGCCGGGGTCCTTGCCGAGCTCGAGGCAGGCCTTGATCACGCCGCGGGCGACGATGTCGACGCGGGTGTTGGAGACGATCGACATCATCACCGCGATCTTCTCGACGCCGTCCTTTTCGAGGACCTCCTTGGCCAGGCCGCAGGCCTTGGCGACCGACGGGTTGCCGCCGATCTCGGAGTAGTTGGCGGGCTTGCCGCCCTGGTTGCGGACCGCGTCGGTGAGAGTCAGCGAGCCGCCGCCGGCGCCGATCACGAGGCCGAGGTTGCCGGTGAAGCCGTGGTCCTTGCCCTGGATCACGCCGCGGTGGTCGGCGGCGTCGATCGCGGCGACGTTCTTCTCGAAGTCCGATGGCTCGTAGGTCTCGCGGGTGTCGTCCTCGGCGATCTGCAGCTCCTTGCGCAGCAGCTTCTTCTGCCGCCCGACCGCCTCGTTCTCCATCTCCATGTGGGCGTCGAGGGCGACGAAGCTGCCGTCGGTCAGCTCGGCCAGCGGGTTGATCTCGGCCAGGGTCATGTCGTTGTCGCGGAAGAGGCGGGCGAGGCGCGCCAGGACCGGGGTCGCCCGGTTCAGCTGCGAGCCGGTGACGCCGGTGGCGGCGACTACCTGCTTGGCCTCGAAGTCGGAGATGGGGAGGAGGTTGGAGACGTGGCCTCTGCCGACGTGATCCGGATGCTTCTCGGCGACCTCCTCGATGTCGATCCCGCCCATGTCGCTGAACAGCATCAGCGGCTTCTTCGCGGTGCCGTCCCAGACGACGCTCGCGTAGTACTCCTGCTTGACCTCGGCTTTGGGGTCGACGAGGACGCCGCGCGGCATGTGGCCGTTGATTTCCAGCTTGAGGATCTCCTCGGCGTGCCGGGCCGCCTCGTCCGGAGTGTCGGCGAACTTGACGCCGCCGGCCTTCATCCGGCCGCCGCTCAGCACCTGGCTCTTGATCACGACCGGGCCGCCGATTTCCTCGGCGACCTTGCGCGCTTCCTCAGCGCTCGTGCAGAAGCCGTACTTGGTGACGGGAATCCCCGCCAGCTCGACGATCTTCCTTGCCTCGTACTCGTAGAACCGCATCGCGGCGCGGAACCCTATCCAACCCCACCGCCCCCTCGTCGCCCCACTCCCAGTTCCGTGGTTCCTTAGTCGTCTATGGGACGACTAAGGAACCGCGGAACCGTTCATTCCTCGACGGCGGACCGGGTGGCCCAATGGCGTCTCCGCGTCTCCCCGCCCTGCTTTACTCCGGCCGGTGTTTCCCGCCCCCTTCGGGCCGAATTCCCCGTTCGGCTCCCGATTTTTGGCTGTTTTTGCGCTGCTCGCGGCGCTTGTGGTGCTGTACGGATGCGGGACCGTCGTCGACAAGGTCAAGCTTCAGGACACGATCGAAGCCAGCCTCGAATCGTCGATCCATGAAAAGATCAGGAAGGTCGAATGCCCTTCCGATCAGTCCGTTGACCCGGGCGCGACCTTCAGCTGCGTCGTGATTTTCTCCGATGACAGGCGAGAAGTAGCGACCTTGGAAATCCGCAACAAGGATGCCGATATCACGATGATCGACCTCAAACCCGAGAATTAGAGAGAGGCGAATGAGCGACCTGACCACTGCCCCAGACGAGCTGACGACCCACTCGAAACTGCTTGCCTGGGTCGACGAAATCGCGTCGCTCACCGAACCGGACTCGGTCTACTGGTGCGACGGCTCCGCCGAGGAGTACGACCGCCTCGCCCAGGTCCTGATCGACGCCGGCACTTTCGAGCGGCTCGACGAAGCCAAGCGCCCGAACTCCTACCTGGCTCTCTCCGACCCCGGCGACGTCGCCCGCGTCGAAGACCGCACCTTCATCTGCTCCGAGAAGGAGGAGGACGCCGGGCCGACCAACAACTGGCGCGCCCCGGCCGAGATGCGCGCGACCTTGAACGAGCTCTTCAAGGGCTCGATGAAGGGCCGCACGATGTACGTCGTTCCCTTCTCGATGGGCCCGCTCGGCTCCGAGATCTCCGAAATCGGCGTCCAGCTGACCGACTCGGCCTACGTCGCCACCAACATGCGGATCATGACCCGGATGGGCAAGGGTGCCCTCGAAGTCCTCGGCTCCGACGGCGACTTCGTCCCCTGCGTCCACTCGGTCGGCGATGCCGCTGACCGAGGGCGTCGAGGACGTCGCCGTGGCCCTGCAACGAGGCCAACAAGTACATCGTCCACTACCCCGAGGCGCGGGAAATCTGGTCCTTCGGCTCCGGCTACGGCGGCAACGCCCTGCTCGGCAAGAAGTGCTTCGCGCTGCGGATCGCCTCGGCGATGGCCCGCGACGAGGGCTGGATGGCCGAGCACATGCTGATCCTCAAACTCACCTCGCCCGAGGGCAAGGTCAAGTACGTGACCGGCGCCTTCCCGTCGGCCTGCGGCAAGACCAACCTGGCGATGCTGGTCCCGACCCTGCCCGGCTGGAAGGTCGAGACGGTCGGCGACGACATCGCCTGGATGAAGTTCGGTGACGACGGCCGCCTCTACGCGGTCAACCCCGAGGCCGGGTTCTTCGGCGTGGCGCCCAACACCAGCCACAAGACGAACCCCAACGCGATGGACACGATCGAGCGGAACACGATCTTCACCAACTGCGCCAAGACCGACGACGGCGACATCTGGTGGGAGGGGATGACCGGCGAGCCGCCGGCGCACGCGATCGACTGGCACGGCAACGACTGGACCCCGGAGTCCGACAAACCCGCCGCCCACCCGAACGCGCGCTTCACCACCCCGGCCTCGCAGTGCCCCTCGATCGCCCCCGAGTGGGAGGACCCCGCCGGGGTGCCGATCGACGCCTTCCTCTTCGGCGGTCGCCGCGCCACCGTGGTGCCGCTGGTCCAGGAAGCGTTCGACTGGGAGCACGCCGTCTTCATGGGGGCGACGATGTCCTCGGAGACGACCGCGGCCGCCGCCGGCGCCGTCGGGGCAGCTCCGCTTCGACCCGATGGCGATGCTGCCGTTCTGCGGCTACAACATGGCCGACTACTTCGCCCACTGGCTGAGGCTCGGCAAGCGCGAGGGGGCCGAGCTGCCGCGCGTCTTCTACGTCAACTGGTTCCGCAAAGACGCCGACGGCAAGTTCCTCTGGCCCGGCTTCGGCGAGAACAGCCGCGTCCTCGAGTGGGTCTTCCGTCGCTGCGAGGGCGAAGGCGAGGCGGTCGAGACGCCGGTCGGGCTGCTCCCGGCCGAGGGCGAGATCAACACCGAGGGGCTCGACATCTCCGCCGAGGCGATGGCGGAACTGCTCTCGGTCGACTCTCGACCTGGTCAAGGAGCAGCTGCCGCAGGTGAAGGCCCACCTGGCCGAGTTCGGCGACAAGCTGCCGGCCGAGGTCGGGGCCCAGCTCGAAGCCCTCGAACAACGTCTGGGCTGAGTCCCGCAGCTTTGACGGTCCGGGGCGCCCGAGGGGGCCCCGGACATCCTTGTGCAGGGCTACGGGATCCGCGGGCGAAAGCCGACCGTAAGATCTGATGGTGCAGGCTCGGCTCGAATCCCCGGCAACTATCGCGCTCTTCGCGGCGGTCGGCCTATTTCTCTGCTCGCTGGCGAACGCGCTGGCGCGGGCGACCGCAGCGCCCAGTCCGCTCATCTACTGGGTCGGCCTGCTCGCCATCGCCCTGCCTATCTTCTTCCGGCTCAGCTCGACGAAACCGGGCTACCGCGAGCGGCTCGGCCTGATCCTGCTGCTCGGCCTCGCCCTCTACTGCGTGAAGGTCGTCCACGACGGGATCTTCTTCACCTTCTCCGACGAGTACGTGCACGCCTTCAACGTGCACAGCATCGAGAAATACAACCACCTGTACCACCTCAATCCGGCGATCCCGACCTCGCCCTACTACCCGGGCCTGGAGGGGGCGACCTCGGCCCTGACGATGCTCACCGGGACCTCGACCTACGTCTCCGGCACGATCCTCATCGGCGCCGCCCGGCTCACCTTCATGGCGGCGCTCTTCTTCCTCTTCGCCCGCCTCAGCGGCTCCGCCCGCGGGGCCGGCATCGGGGTCGCGGTCTACACCGGTACCTCCAACTTCCTCTTCTGGGGTGCCCAGTTCTCCTACGAGTCGCTCTCGCTGTCGCTGCTGGTCGTGGTCCTGATGGCCTTTGTCGAACGCGACGAGGCGGGCTCCGGGGAACGGGGGCCGTGGACGGTCCCGATCGTGCTCGGCATCCTCGCGATCGCGATCACCCATCACCTCAGCTCCTACGCGCTGGCGGTGATCTTCGTCGCCCTCGCGGTTCTCTACCGGGTGATGAAGATCGACAAACCGAACCCGTGGCCGTTCGCCGCGCTTTCGGTCGGAGCCGCCCTCGGCTGGCTTTTGATCGCCGCCCGCTCGACCACCGGCTACCTGTTCCCGGTGCTCGAGGAGGCGGTGAAGGCGATCTGGAAGACCGCCTCGGGCGAATCGGCGCCGCGGACGCTCTTCCACCAGGCCTCGAGCACGGCCGAAACGGTCGCCGCGACGCCGCTCGCCGCCCGCGCGGTGGCTCTGTCAGCTGTCGCCGTGCTGGCCGCCGGGGCCTTCTTCGGGCTGCGGCAGGTCTGGCGCCGGCAGCGGGGCAACCCGGTTGTCCTCCTCATGTGCGCCGGCGCGGTCGCCTTCTTCGCGGCGCTGACGCTGCGCTTTGCGCCGGCCGCCTGGGAGACCGGCAACCGGGCGGGCGGCTACTTCTTCATCGGTCTTGCCTTCGTCTGCATCTACGGGGCCGCGGATCTGCTGCGGCGGGGTCCGAACCTGGTGCGCCGCCGAGTCCTGCTGACCGGCGCGCTCGGCGTCGTCCTCGTCGGCGGTGCGATCTCCGGCTGGCCCTGGGACATCCAGCTGGCGCGGCCGCTGCAGGCGACCGCTGACGGACACGAGATCGACTCCGAACCGCTGGCCCTGGCCGAATTCGCCCGCAAGCACCTCGACGGCGCCCGCTTCGCGGCGCCGGAATCCGACGCCCGCCTGCTGCTCGAGCCGGGCGGCCAGGTCGCCTACGGGGGGCAGGGGCCCGACATCGAAGACATCGTCGACGAACCCGACCTCGAAGCATGGCAGCTGCCCCTGCTGCAGGAAAATCATCTGCCCTTCGTGGTCGCCGACCGTCGCCTCCTCTCCGAGGACACCCTGCGCGGTGCCTATTTCTCGGTTCGTGACCAGTATGGAAACGAGCTGCGCGAAAAGAACGTCGTCCACAAGTTCGCCCGCATCCCCGCCGGCCGCGTCTGGCACAGCGGCCGCATCGTCCTCTTCGACCTCCAGGACCGCCCGTGAGGGGCCACCGGGACCTGCGCCGCGCCTGCGTCGCCGCGGTGGCCTGCGCCCTCGTCGCGGCTCTGGTGCCGCTCGACCTCCTGCGGCTGGTCGCGGCGGTGCCGCTGGCCCTGCTCCTGCCCGGCTATGCGGTGATCGCCGCTGCCTTCGGATCCGACGAGCCGGCGCTGCCGAAGCGGCTGGCGCTGAGCGTCGCCACCAGCCTGATGGTGCTGGTTCTCGGCGCCTTCGTGCTCAACATCTTCCCCTTCGGGTTGACGACGGCGAGCTGGGCGGTGCTGCTGCCCCTGGTCGTGATCGCCGCCTGCAGGGGAGCGGCGCTGCGTCGCGGCCGTCCCGCCGGGGTCTCCGCGAACCGCGGGACCACGTTCCCGCGCCCCTCCGCGGGCACCGCGGCGGCCGGTACGGTCGCGCTGGTGATTGCCGTCGCCGCGATGGCCCTCGCGCAGAAGCCGTTGCCCGCCGACGACGCGGTCGGCTTCACCGCCCTGTGGATGTTGCCGACCGACTCGCGTGAAGACGCGGTCGCGGTGGGCGTGATCAGCTCTCAGCAGCACCCAAGCTCCTACAGGCTCCGGGTGAGCCTCGGGAAGAACCAGTCGAAGACCTACCGGGTCCATCTGGACCCGGGGGAGGAACGCGCTTTCGAACTCGACGTTCCCCCCGAGCCCGGCGGCAGGACGCACGTCGTCGCCTCCCTCTACAGGAATGGGAAGCCGAACAAGGTGTACCGCCGGGTGACGAGCTGGCTACCGAGGCAAGAGACCTTCCCTTGAGCGCGAGCCCACTCTCCGTCGACATCGTCATCACCAACCACGACTACGGGCGCTTCCTCCCGGAGGCGATCGAGAGCGCCTGCGCGCAGACGCACCCCGCGGTCACGGTCGTGGTCGTCGACGACGGCTCCACCGACGACTCCCGCGAGGTGCTGCGCCGCTACGAGGACCGGGTGCAGGTGGTGCTGAAGGGGCAGGGGGGGCAGGCCTCGGCGCTGAACGCGGGGCTCGAGCGCTGCCGCGGCGAGGTCCTCCTCGTCCTCGACGCCGACGACCTCCTGCGGCCGCAGGCGGCCGAGCGGGTCGCCGCCGCCTTCGCCGCGCGACCGGGCCTCGTCAAGGTCCAGTTCCCGATGGACGATCATCGACGCCGACGGGCAATCCCACCGGCGGGGTCAAGCCCGGTGGTCACCTGCGCGCACCGGTCGGCGACCAGCGCCGGGCAGAGCTCGCCTTCCCCTTCGACCTTCCCTGGCTGCCGGGCGGCGGCACCGGCTTCCGCAGCGAGGCGGTGCGCCGGATCCTGCCGATCCCGGCTGCCGACTACCCCCGCAGCGGCGCCGACTGGTACCTGGTTCACCTGACCGCGTTGCTCGGGGAGGCGGCGCTGCTGGACGAGGTCTGCGCCTCCTACCGGGTCCACGGCGGCAACGCCTACGAGCTGGACGCCGACCGGATCGACCTCGACCACGTCCGCGAGACGATCGTCTTCGCCGCCGCCACCACCCGCTCGCTGGAACGGCTCGCCGACGAGATCGGGCTCGACCGGCCGCGGCCGATCCTCTCCTATTCGGACCTCGCCAACCGGCTCGTCTCGCTGCGGTTGGAGCCGGGGCGCCATCCCCTTGCCGGCGATCGCCGCGGCGCCCTGTTCGCCGACGCGGTCCGCGCCGCCCGCCGCCGCTTCGACGTCTCCGCTTCGATGAAGGCCGTGCTGGTCCTCTGGTTCGCGCTCGAGGCGGTCGTCCCCCAAGCCCTGGCGCGGCCGCTGGCCGAGCTGTTTCTCTTCCCCGGCAGGCGCACCGGGGTCAACCGGCTACTGGGAAGATTGCAGGCCTGATGCGGATCCTGATCGCCACCGATCACTACCCGCCGTTCATCGGCGGCGCCCACCGCCAGGCGCAGCTGATCGCCGCCGGGATGGCCGAGCGCGGCCACGACGTCGCCGTCGCCACCACCTGGCACGGCGGCCTGCCTCCGCTCGACTGGGAAGAGACACGTAACCGTCCACCGCCTGCGCCAGATGCGGACCGCGTTCCGCCCGCTGATCCGCGACGAGGGACAGCGCCACCAGCCGCCCTTCCCGGACCCGGTCACGATCGTCGGGCTGCGCAAGCTGATCAACGGCTTCGAGCCGGATGTGATCCACGCCTACGGCTGGCTCGCCTTCTCGGTCGCGGTGGCGCTCGGGCGCAGGCGGATCCCGATGCTGATCTCGGCTCGCGACTACGGCTACTTCTGCGCCAACCGGACCCTGCTGCACAAAGGCGAGCCCTGCGACGGTCCCTCGCCGCTGAAGTGCGCTGCCTGCTCCAGCGACTACTACGGCGGCGTCCCCAAGGGCCTCGCCGCGACCGCCGGCGTCTACCTCTGCCGCCCGCTGCTGGCGCGGAAGATGACCGGCCTGCACAGCGTCAGCACCTTCGTCCACGACGTCACCACCCGCTACCTGTTCGGCCCTGGCGGGACGCCCGAGGACCTGGTTCAGGTGACGATCCCGAGCTTCCAGGACGTCGCCCCCGACGAACCGGTCGACAGCGCCGACAGCGAGGTCGGCGCCTACCTGGAGCGGTTGCCAGCCGAGCCGTTCATCCTCTACGTCGGCGCCTTCCGCAAGGTGAAGGGGCTGGAAACGCTGTTCGACGCCTACAAGCAGCTGCCCGTCGCCGCCGCCGCTGGTCCTGATGGGGACCTTCGAGCGCGACTCCCCGCAGACGTTCCCGCCCGAGGCGGTGGTCCTCACCGACGTCCCCCACAAGGCGGTGATGGCGGCCTGGGACAGGGCGATGTTCGGGGTGATGCCCTCGCTCTGGCCGGAGCCCTTCGGCGCCACCGTGGCCGAGGCGATGAACCGCGGCAAGCCGGTGATCGGGACCACCCTCGGCGGCCACGTCGACATGATCGGCGATGACGCCGGCCTGCTGGTGCCCCAGGGCGACGTCGGGGCCCTGGCCGCGGCGATGCGCGACCTGATCGACAACGCCGAGCGCCGCGAGAGCTTCGGGCGCGGCGGCGGGCGCGAGGGCGCGGACGTTCGCGGCGGGCGCGGTGATCCCCCGCTTCGAGCAGGCCTACCGCGACGTGCCTCGCCGCCGGATGAGGGTCCTCCTGGTCGTGCCGGTGCCGCCGCAGGCGGACGGGGGAGGGGCGATCCCGGTTCTCCTCCGGGCCGAGCTGCAGGGGCTGCGGCAGCTGCACGAGGTGACCTGGTGACCGGCGTCGGCGACGAGCCGGGCGAAGAGGACGCGGTGGCGCGCCTGCGCGAGGAGGGCGAGGTTCACGTCGCCGACCGGCGCCGGCCTCCGCCCGGGGCGGCGCGCCGTCGGCGTCGGCTGCGGATGGCCTCCGCCTGGGCGCGGGGCCGCTGGCCCTGGCGCACCGTCTGGTATCGCGGACCCGGGGATCCAGCGGATCCTCGACCGGCTCGGTGGCGAGCGCGAGTTCGACGTCGTCGCGGTCGAGGACAGCGCGATGTCGGTGTTCCGCTACCCGGCCGGGGTGCCGACCGTCTACACCCACCACGAGGTGCTGCGGCCGCGTCCGGTCGACTGGAGCCCGGGGCCGCCGCGGCGCTGGCCGGGCTGGGCTTTCGGCGAGCTCGACTGGCGCCGCTGGCCGCGCTTCCAGGCCGAAGCGTGGCGGCGCTTCGACCGGGTCCAGGTCTTCGGTCGGCGCGACGCCGAGACGATCGCCGAGATGGCCCCGGACGTGGCGGCGCGGGTCCGGGTCGACCCCTTCGGCTTGATCCTGCCGCCGCGCGCCGACCCCGCCCGCGAGACGCCGGGGACGATCCTCTTCGTCGGCGCCTTCCACCACCCGCCGAACCGGGACGCGGCGATCTGGCTTGCCCGCGAGATCCTGCCCGCGGTCGTGGAGCGCGTTCCGGGGGCGCGGCTGCGCGATCGTCGGCAGCGCCCCCCGCCCGAGGTCCTGGCGCTGGCCAGGCCCGCAGGTCGAGGTCGTCGCCGACGCGCCCAGCGTCCAGCCGCACACCGAAGCGGCGGCGGTGGTGATGGCGCCGGTGCGGACCGGGGGCGGCATGCGGATGAAGGTCCTGCAGGCGATGGCCGCCGGCAAGGCGGTCGTCACCACCCCGCGCGGGACCGAGGGCTACACCGGCTTCGGCGAGGAGCCGCCGCTGGCGGTGGCGGAGAGCGGGGCCGAGATCGCCGCCGCGACGGCGGCGCTGCTGGAGGACGAGGCAGCTCGGCGCAGCCTGGGGGAGAGGGCACGCGGGTTCGCCGAGCGCCACCACAGCCCCGAGGCCTGGGCCGGGCGACAGACCGCCGTCTTCGAGGAGGCGCGAGCGGCGCGCCGAAGGGTTGCGGATGGCTGAGGGACCGAGCGTCACCGTCGTCATCCCGACCCACCAGCGCCGCGAGGCTCTGCGCACGGTGCTGGAGTCGCTCTCGAGTCAGAGCCTCGGCCACGCCGAGTACGAGGTCATCGTCTCCGTCGACGCCTCCACCGACGGGACCGCGGAGATGCTGGAGGACTTCGATGCGACCGCTGCAGGTGCGTCGGGTCTCGCCCGGCTCACGGGGCCGGGCCGCTGCCTGCAACGCCGCCGTCGCGGCGGCCCGAGGCGAGGTGACGATCGTCCTCGACGACGACATGCGGGTCGTGCCTGAGTTCGTCGAGCGCCACCGCTCCCACCACCCGGCGGGCTCGCGGCGCTGCGTGCTCGGCGCGGTCCCGGTCGAGCTCGACGCGCGACAGCACCCACGCCGCCCGCCACGTCAAGGAACGGTTCGACGTCCACCTCGCGCGGCTCTCGGACCCCGAGCACCTGGCCCGGCCGCGCTCGTTCTATTACCGGCAACGCCTCGCTGCGGACCGAGACGATGCGCGCGGTCGGCGGCTTCGACGAGTCCTTCGGGATCTACGGCAACGAGGACGTCGAGCTGGCGCTGCGGCTGCGAAGAGCGGGGTCGAGCTCGGCTACGACCCCGAGGCGCTCGCCTGCCAGTCCTACGACAAGGACCTCGCCGGCCTGCAGCGCGACACCCTCGCCAAAGGGCGGACCACGGTCCAGCTCGCGCGCAGCCACCCCGAGGTGTTCTCCGACCTGCGGCTGGCGAACCCGGACGAGGGCTCCCGGCCCTGGCTGGCGGTTCGCGCGGCCCTGCTCCGGGCGACCCGGCGGTGGCCGGCGACCAGCGGCGCCGTCTTCGGGCTGTTCTCGGCGCTCGAGCGGCTCGGCGCCTGGCGCTCGCCGCTCTTCTACCGGCCGGTCCTCGATTACGCCTTCTGGGCAGGGGTGGACGCGGAGCTGCGCGAATCAAACGACGACGGCGAGCTGTCGAAGCTCGTCCCTAGAGCTCAAGCGTGGCCCAGTCGATCTTCTTCTACACCGATAGTCGCGTTCTCGGCGGGGCCGAGAACGCGATGTTCATGCTGCTCGATTCCCTCGACCGCAGCGAGTGGCGCCGACCCTGCTGCTCGAGGACGCGCCCGAGGTGGCGCCGCTCGCCGCGCCGCGCCGCCGAGATCGGCGTGCCGGTGCGGATGGTCCCACCGATGCCGCTGGGGCTGGGCGGGGCGCGGCGCGTACCGTCGCCTGGCGCGGCTGCTGCGGCGCGAGCGGCCGGCCGTCTTCCACGCCCACATGAGCTCTCCCGTCGCCTGCAAGTGGGGCCTGGCGGCGGCGGTGATGGCGCGGGTGCCGGCGGTGCTGGGCACGGTCCAGGTTGGAGCCTACGGGCCCCCGAACCGCTCCGCCTACCGGCAGCTGCGGGTGCTGGCGCGAGGGGTGGACCGCTACCTCGCGGTCTCGCGGCGAGATCGCCGGGGAGCTGGTCGAGCGGCTCGGCTGGCCGGCGGAGAAGGTCGAGGTCGCCTACAACGCCGTCGACCTCGAGCGCGCCGCGGTCCCGGCCCCGCCGGGGCTGCGGGAGCAACTGGGAGGCTCGAAGACGCGGCCGCTGGTGCTGACGCCGGCCCGGCTCGACGCGCAGAAGGGCCACCCGACGCTGCTGCGAGGCGATCGTCGAGTTGCCCGAGGCGCTCTTCGCTCTTCGCCGGCGAAGGGCCCGAGCGCGGCGCCCTGGAAGCGCGCGCCGCCGAGCTCGGCGTCGCCGACCGGGTCCGCTTCCTCGGCCGCCGCGAGGACGTCCCGCAGCTGCTCGCCGCCTGCGACGTCTTCGCGCTGCCCTCGCTCTATGAGGGCTCCTCGCTGGCGGTGTTGGAGGCGATGGCGGCCGGAACCCCGGTCGTCTCCTCGGCGATCGGCGGCACCGAAGAGCTGATCGAGGACGGCGCACAGCGGGCTGCTGGTGCCGCCCGGCGACGCCGAGGCACTGGCGTCGGCGCTGCGACGGGTGCTCGGCGACCCGGAGCTGCGGGGCGAGATGGCGGCGCGGGCGCGCGAGCGCGTCGAGGCGGGCCTCACCCGCGAGCAGAACGCCGAGCGGGTGGCGGCGATCTATCGCGAGCTGCTGGGCGAGGGGCGTGCGGTGGAGTCGCTGCCCGAGTCCCGGCGCAACCCCCGGGTCCGCCGCGAGGACTGGCGCTTCCTGCTGCCCGACGCCGAGCTCCTGGCCCACCGGAGGCTGCCGCGCCCAGGCGGGGGCCGGCGCGACCGGCGCCGGGCCGAAGCCGCCGGCTATGTCGATGTGCGCGTCTACTGGGCCGGGCCGTTACCGCATCGCCAGCCTCAGTTCTGGCTTCCGGTCGAATCGGAGGAGGCGACCCGCTACCTGCTCGCCGGCCGCGCTCCGCGCTCACTCGTCGGCTCGATCCTCCGTCGCCTCTGGAGCGCGGCGCGGAGCGCCGGGCTGTTGGCCCCGATCTACGTCGTCGGCCGCCGTCCCGGGGGGCCCGACGAGGACAGCCTCCCTCTCTCGCCTTCGTGTCCGCTGCTGTTGCTGACCACGGGGCACCGCAGCATCAACAAGGCGGTCGGCCTTGCCTTCGAGCCGGAGGAGGAGAAGCCGGCAAAGGCGGTCAAATTCGCCCGCGTCCCGGAGGCCGAGCCCGGCCTCGAGCGCGAGGTAGCGGTCCTGCGCCGGCTGCAGGAGGAGCGCCCCGATCTCGCCGGCTTACCGTGCCTGACCGGGGAGGGGTCGCGCAACGGTCGCCTCGCCGTGGTCCAGGAGGCGGTCGCGGGCGAGTCGTTGCTCGACAGACTGAATCCGCCTAACTTCGAGGAAGTGGCGATGCGGGTCACCCGGCTCCTGATCGAGCTCGCGAGGTCGGGCGAGCCGATCCCGAGCCCCGACTGGCGCCGACGCCTCGTCGCCGAGCCGCTCGGGTGGTTTGAAGAGAACTTCGGCCCGATCGTCGAGGACCGGGCGCTGCTCGACGGGCTCGGCGAGCTGCCGCGGGCCGTCGAGCATCGCGATTGCTCGCCCTGGAACGTCCTCCTCACCCCCGAGGGCGACCCCGTCCTGCTCGACTGGGAGTCGGCGGAGCCCTCCGGGTTGCCGGGTCTCGACCTCGTCTACTTCCTCGCCAACTGCGCTTTCGTCCTCGACGGGGCCCTGGAGAGCGGCCGCACCCGCGAGAGCTACGCCCGGCTGCTCGATCCCGCCACCCCACACGGCCGCGTCGCCGCGGCGGCGATCGGCGAGTACTCCGCCGCCCTCGGGATCTCCGCCGAAGACTTCCGGCGCCTTCGCCTCCTCACCTGGGTCGTCCACAGCCGCAGCGACTACCGGCACCTCGAGCTGGAGTCACGCGGGACCCCGAGCACGGCGGCGCTGCGCGGATCCACCTTCCTCGGCCTGGTCGAAGAGGAGCTGCTGCGCGATTAGCGCCGCAGGCGCAGCCACCAGCCCGGCAGCGCCTCGCCGGTCAGCACCTTCCAGAGGACCGCGAGGGCTCCGTCGGTGCCGTGGACGCTGACCCGGCGCAGGCGGTAGCGGTCGGTGGCGGCGTCGTTGCGGCCCTTCTCGGTCGTGAAGGCAGCCTCGTAGCCGGCCGTCTCGGTGGCGGCGCAGACGGCGTCGTCATGGTCGCCGTTGGGATAGGCGATCACCGCGGCTGCCGCGGGAACGTGCTCGCGCAGCTCCGAAAGCGACCCGAGCAGCTCGACATTGCGCTCGGCCGCGGTCAGCCGGGTCAGCCGGCGGTGGTGGCGGGTGTGGGAGCCGATCGCGACGCCGGCCGCCGCCAGCTCGCCGATCTCCCCCCAGCCTGCGACCGGCTCGCCTTCGATCCAGTGGGCGCTGCGGCCGAGCTCCGCGGTGGGGACGAAGAGCTGGGGGGAGAGGTCCGCGGTGCGGCGCAGCGGCTCGACCGCGTCGGCGATCGCGTCGTCGACCGTGATCGCGAAGCGGCGCCGCGGCAGGGCGTTGCACTCGCCGCGGTGGAAGGCCAGCAGCTCGCCCACCGGCAGCGGCTCGAACCCGAGCAGACGTAGCAGTCGCAACTGCCGGTAGTAGCGCCGCGGCGCGATGTCGATCCGCTCCTGCCCCGGCTTCAGCTCGCCTGCGAAGCGGTGGTAGACGAGCACCGAGTAGGAGCTGGTCAACCGCCGCCATTCGTCGTTGCCGACCCGTGCTCGCACCGCGGACCAGTGGGCGAGGTCGTCGCGCAGCTCCTTCCAGCGCGGGGAGAGTCCGGCCAGCGGCGCCAGGGCGGTGGCCGGCACCCGCAGCCGCCGCAGCAGCCGCGTCCGCCAGGGCGCCTCGCACCAGCCCCGTCTCGGCCGCGCGCTCACGCAGCCGCCGCCGGGTTGGAAATGATGCGCGGATGAGCGTGCTGAGCAAGCTGGGGGCGATCCTCGAGGAGCGGCTGGCGCTGATGGCACCCTCGCGGCGGCTGCGGTTGGCCCTGGCCGACGAGGTGCTCTCCGCCGAGGCGGCGGGAGGACCCCTGCGCGTGCTCGACGCCGGCTGCGGCGACGGTCTGCTGACGCTGTCCCTCGCCCGCCGCCACGGCGGCTGGGCGCTGCTCGGCGTCGACCAGCGATCCGACCTGCTCGACGGCGCCCGCGAGCGCGCGGCCGCGCGCTCGCTCGGGAACGCCCGCTTCCAGCCCGCCGACCTCACGCGGCCGATGCCCGACGGCGACTTCGACGCGGTCGTCGCCCTCGAGTGCCTGCACGAGATCCCCGACGATGCGGCGGCGTTGCGCAGCATGGCCGGCGCCCTGCGCCCCGGCGGCCTGCTCGCCCTCCAGGTCCCCGAAAAGGACTGGACCCCAGTTCTCCCCGGCAGCACCGGCATCTGGCGCGAGGAGGTGCGCCACGGCTACGGCCGCGAGGAGATCGCCGCCGACGTGCGCGCCGCCGGTCTCGAGCCGGTGGACCTGCGACCGACGTACCGCAGCCTCGCCGCCGCCGCCCAGGAGATCCGCGATCGGATCAAGGACTCGCCGTTGCCCGTCCGCCTGCTCGCCTTCCCGTTCCTGGCCGCGGCGGTGCGCATCGAGCACCTCGGCCTCACCTGGGGCAGGTCGAGCGCCACCCTCGTCCTGGCGCGGCGACCGGCTCAATAGACGTATTTCTGCAGTGCCTCGTCCCATGCCTGGGCGGAGTCGTCGGCGGCCACGACCCCGTCCAGCGTCTGGTCCGAGGTCGCGTTGAACCGGGTCGCGTAGAAGTTGTGGTAGACGAGGTCGCCGAAGACCGTGCCGACGTCGCCCGGGCCGCGCTGGCTCGTCACCTCGAAGAAGTGGACCAGCGGGGCCTCGGCCGCGGAGATCTTCTCGCCGACGTCGCCGGACGCGTCGCGGCCTTCGGAGCGGGGGACGTAGTGGGCCCGGAAGGAGTGTCCCCGCTCGACGAAACGCGCCTTTCGCATCGCCCAGCAGCAGGGATGGACGTACTCCCGGTTGAGCCGCGCACCAGAGACCCGCGCCCCTTCGGAGAGCGGCGCAAGCAGACGCTCCAGCCAGTCGTTGTGGAGCGGGAAGGCGTCGACGTCGAGCGCCACCACGTACTCGGTCTCGGCCAGCAGGACACCCAGGTCCATCGCCAGCTCGTGGCCGACGTTAACCGGGAGCAGCAGCCCCTCGACGTCGTCGCGCCCCGAGATCCGTTGCCGCGACCCGTCGACGGAACCGTTGTCGACGGCGATGATCCGGGTGCCCGCAGGGCTGCGGCGATGAACCACGTCGACCAGTACCTCGAGGTGGGGCCAGGAGTTCCAGTTGACGGTGACGACGGTGGCCGCCCCCGGCCGCAGCTTGTCCAGCCCTCGTCGCGCCCGCGCTTGCAGCGCCGGCACGGCCAGCCGCCAGCCGACGATCTGCGCCGCCTTGCGCGCCGCCGTGCGATTGCTGACCGGGACCTTTCCGAGGCCGAACATGGAGGCCCTCATTGTCGCGTCCGCGTCAGTCGCAGAAGCGGTCGGCGCCAGCGAGCCGGCCAGCCTGCGGTGGCGAGCTTCAACCGCAACCGGGCCGGGGTGTCGCCGGCGAGCACCTCGATCCGGGGCAGGGCGAAGGGATCGCAGCCGCGCGCGACCACGCCGGGGGTGACGGTGAAGGCGACGCGGTAGCCGCCGGCGCCGATCGCCTCGGCGATCTCCCGGTTCCACTCGCCGTGGGGGTAGGAGAAGGCCCGCGGCCGCGGCAGGCCGAGCGCCTCCAGCGCCGCCGCCGAGTCGGCGATTTCACGCTCGGCCTCGGCGAAGTCGAGCTTCGGCAGGGGCCGGTGGTTCATCCCGTGCGAGCCGACCTCGACCCCGTGGCGCGGCAGCGCCCGCAGGCCGTCGCCGTCGAGGAGCGGCAGTTCGCCGGCGCCGAGATCGCGGTCCCACTCGTTCGTCGCCGCCGGTGAGGCCGGCGACGGCGAAGGCGACGGCGGGGATGCTGCGCTCCTCGAGGATCGGGCAGCCCGCCGAGAGCAGGTCGACGTAGGCATCGTCGAAGCTGACCAACACCGCCCGCTCCGGCAGCTCGGCTCGCCCGTCCAGGGCGGCGAGGAGCGTCTCGAGGTCGATGAACCGCCGCCCCCGTCTGGCCAGCGCGTCGAGGTGCTCGGCGAATCGCGCGGGCGGCACCCCGTACTCGGCGAGGACGGGATCGGAGGCGAGGTCGGAGACGGCGTGGAATGCGAGGACGACGACGCTGCCGGTGGCCGCCGCCTCCCGCGCCAGGCGGGCGCCGCGCTGGTGCTCGACCGTCCGCAGTCCGAAGAACAGCCGCCGCGTCCACTGGTCGCGGTGGCCGCCGCGGACCAGCGCGACGGCAAGCTTGCGCAGCGGCCGGCCGGCCCACTCGGGTGCTTTGACGAGCGGGCCGAGCAGCCAGCGGCTGCGGCGGGTGTGAAAGGCCGGTGCGCCGCCGAGCCGGCCGGCCTGCTCGGGGTGCTTGAGGACCAACTCCTCCTCGGAGCGGCCGGTCTCCCGCGCCCTGCGCAGGTAGGCCTCCGGGTCGACGTCGTAGTACTGGTAGCTGATCGCCTCGGGGTCGAAGACCACCCGGAGTCCCGCCTTCACCACCCGGTAGCCGAAGTCGATGTCCTCGCCGCCGAAGAGACCCTCGCGGGTGAAGGAGGTGTCGAAGCCGCCCAGCCGCTCGAAGGACTCGCGCGCGATCGAGATCTGGCCGGTGAGGAGGTCGTCGAGCCCCGGCTTCGCTCCCGGCTCCAGCAGGCGCTCCCGCCGCGTCTGCGCCCAGAAGCCGACGCCCCAGCTGAGCAGGCCGGGGGGCGAATCGGGGTGCAGCGGCATGTCGCCGACGACCAGGTCGGCGCCTTCGCGGTGGCAGCGGTCGTGCTCGGCCAGCAGCGAGGGCGCAGCCTCCATGTCGTCGTCGAGGAAGAGCAGGATCTCGCCCCGCGCGGCCCCGGCGCCGACGTTGCCGCGCCCGCGCCGCCCCCTGGTTCTCCTGCTCGATCACCGCCAGCGGGAACGGGGTCTCCAGAGCCCGCAGCGCCGCCGCGCTGCCGTCGTCGGAGCCGTCGTCGACGACGACCGCCTCGAAGTCCTCGAAGGTCTGGTTCGACAAAGCCGCGACGTGCCGCAGCACCCGCTCGCGTCGTCGGTAGGTGGGGATGACGACGCTGAATCTCACGTCGTCGCCGGCAGCCGCTCTTCGGCGGGCCGGTCCTCGTGGACCAGGCGCCGGGCCAGCCGCGGTGCCAGGAATCCCAGCGCCGCGCCCAGCCGCACCCGTGGCTCGAGTTGCGGCGCCACCGCCAGGCGTGCCAGGCCCGCCCGCGCGCCGTCGCCGTAGACGGCCGCCTGGGTCTCTGCGTCCACCGCCCGCGAGCGGTGCACGCGCAGGGCGCGGTCAAGCGCCGGCCGCTCCTCGTCCCGCAGCGACGGGTTCGCCGCGGCCTTTTCCAGGAGCCGCGCCCGCTCCCAGAGGCTCGGCGCACGACTCGCCGAGAGGCTTCCCTGGTGCAGGACGTAGTCGTAGTAGGGCTCCTCGACGAAGCCGGCAGCGGCGCCGTCGAGGATGCAGCGCAGCCAGCAGTCCCAGTCGTAGGCGATCCGAAAGGTCTCGTCGAAGCCGTCGATCGCGGCCAGGCGGTTCAGCCGCACGGCCGGCCAGCCGCCGACGAAGCAGGTCTCGAAGATCGCCGTCCGCTGCTCCTCCCAGACGAAGGGGGTGTAGGTGGCGAAGGTTCCGACCGGTCTCCCCTGGGCGAGGAGGCGGGCGTCGGTGGTGATGAGGTCGAGGTCGGGCCGCTTCCCGGCCAGCCCCGCGATCGCCTCGAGTCGACGCGGGTGATAGACGTCGTCGGCGTCGAGGATCGCCATGAAGTCGGAGCGGGCGGCTTCGGCGCCGGTATTGCGGGCGGCCGCGCCGCCGCCGTTCTCGCGCCTGAGGAGCTCGATCCGGTCCATCGTAGGGCGCGAGCGCCCTGGCGAGGTCGTCGTCGGACCCGTCGTCGACGACGATCAGCTCCTCGGCGGGCCGCGTCTGCGCCAGCGCCGACTCGACCGCGGCGGCAATCGTCCCGGCGGCTTCGTAGGCGGTGATGACGATCGCGAAGGTCGGTCCGCTCATGCCGGCAGCCGCCAGGAGTGAGGGAGCACGACGTCGCCTTCGGCCTCGGCGGCGATCGGACGTTCGCCGATCATCCCCGGCTCGACGTCGAAGAGGCGGCCGCCTGCAGCCCGTCCTGGATGTGTCGCTTGGCTTTGACGATGACGTCGATCCGGTAGCGCCCGGGCAGCAGCGGCAGCGAGTCGACGTGGCACTCGATCCGCGTCCCCGGCTCGGAGGTCGCGGACGTCGACCGGGGCGTTCGAGATCTCGCTGTCGAGGGTGCAGACCGGGTGGCCGAGGCTGTTGACGATCGTCAGCTGGCACTCCATCGTCGGCAGCGTGCTCGGTCGACCTCGACGGCGATCGTCGCCGGGCGGCCGGCGACGACGACGTTGGGGTGGCCGCCGCTCGCGTCGCGGATCTCGAGCCGCCGAACCAGCGTCTCGTCATAGGCGCGGCTGTCGCGGTCGGTCCGCTCCAGCAGGTCGTCGGAGGCGGCGCGCTCGAGCGTGCGCAGGTAGCTGTCGATCGCCTCGACGATCGGCGCGTCGGCGACTGCACCTCGCCACGTTCGAGCAGGATGCCGCGCTTGCAGAGCGCCTGGATGATCGCCAGGTTGTGGGAGACGAAGACGACGGTGCGGCCCTCTTTGGCGACTTCGTTCATCTTCCCCAGCGACTTGCGCTGGAAGGAGGCGTCGCCGACCGCGAGGACCTCGTCGACGAGCAGGATCTCGGGCTCGAGGTGGGCGGCGACGGCGAAGGCGAGCCGC
The DNA here is from genome assembly GCA_963812845.1 of uncultured Actinomycetes bacterium. Classification (GTDB taxonomy): domain Bacteria; phylum Actinomycetota; class Thermoleophilia; order Solirubrobacterales; family 70-9; genus VAYN01. Next base: position 1,214,044 of record CAWEWQ010000001.1, read on the forward strand.
ACCGACATCCCGCTCGAGTAGCGCTTCACCGGCGTGTCGAGGAAGCGCTCGATCTCGGCGAATTCGACGATTTCGTCGAAGCGGGCGCGGATCTCGGCCCGCCGCATGCCGAGGATCGCGCCGTTGAGGAAGATGTTCTCGCGCCCGGTCAGCTCCGGGTGGAAGCCGGTGCCGACCTCGAGCAGCGAGCCGACCCGGCCGGTGACGTCGGCGTAGCCCGTCGAGGGCTCGGTGATCCGCGAGAGGATCTTCAGCAGGGTGCTCTTGCCGGCGCCGTTGTGGCCGATCAGGCCGACGACTTCGCCGCTGCGGATGGTCAGCGAGAGGTCCTTGCAGGGCCCAGAGCAGCGTCGCGCCTCTGCTTCTCGCCTGCGCCCACGCTTGAGCGGCGCGCTGCGCCGTTTCGACGATCGCCTCGCGCAGGGTGCCGTAGCCGGCGCTCTGTCAGCCCGAGGGTGTAGCTCTTGCCGAGCCCGCTGGTCTCGATCGCGACGTCGCTCATGCAGACGAAGTCGGCGAAGGCGCGCTCGACGCGGTCGAAGTAGGCGAGGCCGGCGAGCGAGGATCGCGACCGCGGCGAGCGGCCGAGATCCCGATCAGTTCCCAGGGGGCGTTGCCGGTCCCGAGCGTCGCCCAGCGGAAGCCTTCGACCACGCCGACCATCGGGTTGATCGCCGAGAGCGTCCGCCAGGGCTCGCTGATCTGGCTGCTGGGATAGACGACCGGGGTGATGAAGAGCCACATCTGGATCGCGAAGGGGACGACGTAGCGGACGTCGCGGTAGCGGACGTTGATCGCCGAGAGCGCCGCCGTCGTGCCGAGCGCCGCCGCCGCCGCGATCGTCGATCAGCAGCGGCAGCGGCCAGGATCGCCACCGAGGGCACGTAGCCCCAGGCGAGGACGATGACCAGCAGGATCACGCAGCGAGATCGCGAGGTCGACGAAGCCGGCGACGATCACTCCCGCCGGCATGAAGATCCGCGGGAAGTAGATTTTCGAGACCAGGGCCGAGTTGCTGACCAGGCTGTCGGAGCCGAGCAGCAGCGCGGTCGAGAAGAAGGTCCAGGGGACCAGCGCGGAGAGGCTGAAGAGGGGTAGGGGAGGCCGTTCGGAGGAGATCCCGGCGACGTTGCCGAAGATCAGCGAGAAGACGACCATGAACCCGATCGGCTGCAGCACCGCCCAGGCGCCGCCGAGCGCGGTCTGCCGGTAGCGGACGGTGATGTCGCGGAGCGGCGATCTGGCCGGCCAGGTCGCGGTAGCGCCACAGCTCCTGCGGCGCGAGCACGCGGCTGAAGCCACGGGTCGGCTGGAGACGAATCGTCTCCGGCGCGGTCGCGGTCGTCTGCTCCACGGGGCGCAGCATAGGAAGAGCATCGGTTCCGGCGGCGCTCCTTGACAGAATCGTTCCGGATCATGCATCCAGCTCGCCTCGCCCAGGGGTGGCAGCGGCTGAGGCGTCTCGGCGGGCAGTCGCTGTTTCGCAACAGCCTCTACATCATGGCCACGACCGCGGCGACCTCGCTGCTCGGCTTCTTCTTCTGGCTGATCGCCGCCCGCACGCTGCCGGCGGCCGAAGTGGGGCGCTCGGCGGCGCTGATCTCGGCGATGCTGTTCGTCTCGGTCTTCACCAACCTCGGGCTGGGGCAGGTGCTGGTTTCGCGGCTGGCCTCGCGCGACCCGGGCCGGGACTGGTCGCAGAGCGTCAGCACGGCTGTCGGCCTGGCGGCGGTCGCCAGCCTTGTCGGCGGCACGATCGCAGCGGTGCTGCTGCCAACCCTGATCCCGGCCCTGAAGGGAGGGCTCAGTCACCTCACCTTCGTGCTGCTGCCGCTCGGCGTCGTCGGCGCCGCCTGCTCGCTGGTGATCGACTACGCCTGCATCGCCGAGCGCCAGGCGAAGCTCTCCTTCCTCCGCAACACCGCCGCGGCCGTGCTGCGGATCGCGCTGATCCCGCTCGTCGACGTCGTCCCGGTCGACGGCACCACCTGGATCCTCGCGATCTGGGCCGCCTCGTTCCTGCTGATCGACGCGGTCGCGCTCTTCCGTGAGCTGCCGGCCCTCGGCCACGACTTCCGCTTCACGCTCGGCGACTGGCGGGAGGAGTTGGCGCAGGTGCGGGGGCTGATCGCCGGGCACCAGTCGATCAACCTCGGCTCCCAGGCATCCACCTACCTGTTGCCGGTGCTGGTCTCGGCCCGCCTCGGGCCCGAGGAGAACGCCTACTTCTACACCACGTTCATGGTCTCCAGCGCCCTCTTCTTCATCGCCCCGGCGATCGGCAACGCGCTCTTCGCCGAGGCCGCGCACGAGCCCGAGCGGCTCGGCCGCGACGTCCGCCGCGCCGCTCGCCAGGTGCTGCTGCTCGCCGGTCCACCGGCGCTCATCCTCCTGCTCGCCGGCCCGACCATCCTCGGCTTCTTCGGTGAGCAGTACGCGGAGGAAGGCAGTACCCTGCTGCTGATCCTGATCGGCGCCGCCGTCTTCGACTCGGTCCTGCAGCTCTCGCTCGCGGTCCTGCGCGTCAAGCACCGCCTGCGGGAGGCGGCGATCACCACCTGGGCAACGCTCGTCGTGGCGATCGGCGGCACCTGGTTCCTGCTGCCGCCGCTCGGCATCGAGGGGGCGGGAGTCGGGTGGGGCGTAGGTAAGCTCACCGGCATGTGCCTCGCGTCCTACTTCACGATGCGAGCCCAGGTCTCGCCCCGGAGGCCCGATCCCCAAGGCTAAAGGAACGGAGTCAAGTGCAGAGCCAAGCGGAGTTGCGCCAGCACTTCGAGGTCGAGCGAAGGTTGGCGGCGAAGTTGCGCGGGGCTTCGAGCAAGAACGAGCGGCGGCGCCTCTACGGAGAGGTCTACCGCCGGCGCAGCGAACTGATCCCGTCCCACCCGCTGGTTCAGCAGGCCGGCGACCCGGGGACCCGGGCCGGGGTCGTCGATCCTCAGGTGACCCTGCTGCGCCCGTTCATCGGCGGGGAGACGCGGTTCTGCGAGGTGGGCGCCGGGGACGGGGCCGTGGCCAGGGCGATGGCGCCGCTGGTCGAGACGGCGGTGGCGCTTGACGTGACCGACGCCCTCGCCCTGCCGGACGAGCCGAGCGCCGGCTTCGAGTTCCGGGTCTTCGACGGCTTCGACCTGGGGCTGCCGCCGGGCTCGATCGACCTCGTCTACAGCAACGATGTGGTCGAGCACCTGCACCCCGACGACATGCTCGACCACGCCCGCGGGGTGCTGCGGGTCCTGCGTCGCGGCGGACTCTTCGTCTGCGTCACCCCCAACCGCCTCTCCGGGCCGCACGACGTCTCCCGGCACTTCGCCGAGAGTCCCCAGGGTTTCCACCTCCGCGAGTACAGCACCACCGAGCTGGCGGCTGCCCTGCGCCAGAGCGGGTTCAGTCGGGTGGAGGTTTTCCTCACCGTCGGGGGGCGGCGGCTCAGCCCCCTGTTTCCGGCCGGTGTCGTGCGGCCGCTCGAGGCCCTGATCGGGGCGCTGCCCCGCCGGCTGCGGCGCCGGGTGGCTCGTGGGCTCGCGGCGGTGAAGGTCGCCGCGGTCAAGTAGCGCTCAGTCCCCGGTCTGGCGCCAGAGGGCCTGGTCGCGACCGTTGTCGGTCCAGAGCAGCTTCGGCTGCCCCGCCGGGTGCTCCTCGCCCCAGGCGCCGTTGCCGATCACCAGGTTCGACGGCGGCGGTTCCTTCTCCCCTTCGAACAGGACGACCCGGGTGTCGGGCAGGAACCACTGCACTGCGTAGAGCCCGATCGTGTCGTAGTCGTCGAGGTCGTAGGCGACGGTGGGCGCCTTGTCGACTGCCGCTTGAGGACTTTCCCAGCCCACTGGGTAGACGGCTCGCTGGGAGCTGCGCACGGGGTTCCAGGCGCCGTAGGCAGCCACTGCGAGGAACAAGGCTAGAGCGGCCAATCCCGTCACCTTGGGACCGATGGCACTGGCCCGCGTCAACAGCCAGGCGCCGCCGAGCGCGACCAGCGCCGCGCCGAGCAGGATCGCCGGGCCGAGCTGCACGGTGATGAACGGCAGCGCCGAGATGTTCCAGCGGTTGGCGGCGTCCGGGTCGGAGGCCGTCGCCCGGATCGCCATCACGAGCGCGGTCAGCACCCCGAACCCGGCCAGCGGCCACGCCAACCGCCGCAGGGTGGGGATGAGCTTTGGCGTGCCATTCACGCCGAAGCTCATCCCCACCTGCGGGAGGGCGGCGAGGCCGAAGGCGATCAGCGCCGGCGCCACCACCTCGGTGTAACGGCCGTAGATCAGCATGTCGGGACGGGTCCGTTCCGGGAAGGCGGAGGCGGAGATCAGCAGCAGCAGGGCGGTCAGGGCGAGGAGGACGCCGGCAAGCGGCTGCCGCCTGCGCGCGAAATCGGCGACGACGGCGGCGGCGAGGCCGAAGGTGGCGACGATCAGGTACCAGGTCTGTCCCAGCAGGTTCGCCAGAGCCGTGCGCAGGCCGCCTAGCTGGAAGAGCTGGTCCATCCGTTCGCTCAGTTCGTCGGGGGCCGAGCCGGCGTGGTTGTGGTCGATCAGGAAGCTGTCGAGGAGGTGGACGCCGTAGAAGGCGAGGGCGACGATCGCGACGCCGAGGACGAGGGTCGCGGGCCGCAGGCGGCGGCGCACGGTCAGCCAGACCATCCCCGCCAGCGCGACCGCGACCGCGACGATCATCCGGTTGTGGACCGCCCAGAGAGCGCCGGTCGCGGCGCCGAGCGCAGCGGCCCAGGCGAAGTCGCCGCGTCCTTCGCGCGCGGAGAGCAGGCCGCCGAAGGCGATCAGCCAGACGCAGACGAGGGGGAAGAGGGCGTTCTCGGACATCGCCACCTGGGAGAGGACGGTCAGCGCCGGGTAGGCGGCGCCGGCCAGCGCCGCCCAGATCGACAGCTCGGCGCGGACCCCGGCAAAGCGCGTCAGCAGTACGTAGAGGAGGGGGAGGACCGAGGCGGCCAGCGCCGCGTTGAGGACGAGGACGAGGTGGTAGACGAAGGTCGGGTTGGAGCCGAGCTCGAGCAGCGGCGCGATCAGTAGCGAATAGCCGCCACGGTAGAAGGGGGCCTGTTCGAGCTGGCCGGTGAGACCGCCGTCGAGCACCCGGGCGTTGGTCAGGTAGCCGATCTCGTCGGCGACCAGGACCGGTCCGGTCCGCAGCAGCGAGAGGCCGAGGCGAAGCAGGAACAGCGCGATCGTGCCGGCGATCAGCAGCCGGCTGCTCCGGACGGACTGGTTCATTCCCTTTCACGAACGCCGCACGAGCGCTCGTGTCAGGGCAGAGGTGCAGCTAACCCCCGCTCTTGCGGCGGTGGGCGACCGCGAGCTCGTAGGCCGCCTCGAATTGCGGCACGATCGCCGCCGGGCTGAACTTCGCGGCTCGTTCCCGGGCCGCGGCGCCGAGACGTTCGCGCAGGCCGGCGTCGGCGATCAGCCGCCGCATCGCCTCGACCAGCGCGGCCCGGTCCTCGGGTGGCACCAGAAACCCGGTCTCGCCGTCGACGACGATGTCGCGGAGGCCGCCGATGTCGGAGGCGATGACCGGCTTGCCGGCGGCCGACGCCTCGAGGGCGACGATGCCGAACGGCTCCGGCCACAGCGAGGGGGCAACGGTGAAGAGAGAGCGGCGAAGCGCCTCGATCGCCAGCCGGTGCGGCCAGGCACCGGTTGCGTGTACCCCCGGCCGTTCCTTCAGCTCGTCGATGTAGCAGCGGCCGACGAGGACAAGCGGCGGTGGGTCCTCGAGTTGCTTATAGGCGTCCGCCAGGGCCCAGGCGCCCTTGTCGAGGGTGGCGTCGCCGAAGAAGAGGATGAAGGGCTCGTCGGGGAGTTCGGCCAGGCGCGGGTCCTCGACCGGGGGAGCGGGCAGCTCGCGGATGAAGTTCGGGATCACCCGCGAGACCTCGTCCGCACCGATCCGGCAGAGCTCTTCGACGGTCGAACTGACCGGGAGGAAGACGTCGACGTTGCGCCGCAGCCGCGATTCGAAGGCGCGGGTACCGGAGGCAGCGACCAGTCCTTTCGCCACCCCGTAATGGTGGCCGGCGCAGATCTGGCACTTGATCGGTCCCGGGCCGGAGCAGACCTCCTCCTTGCGGCGCAGGCGCTTGGTCGCGCAGATCAGGCCGTAGTCGTGGAGCGAGAGGACGAGGGCGCTGTGGCTCTCGCGCACCAGTGGCAGGTAGGAGTGGACAATCCAGTTGTGGGCGTGGACGACCTGCGGCCGCTCGCGGCGCAGCACCCGCCGCAGGTCGAGCACGGTCTCGAGGTCCGGCGCCGGCGGCGCGTGGCGGCGCTCGGTGTCCTGGTGGCTGCGGGTGATCCGGTAGCTGGTGCTGCGGAGGGTGTGGACGTGGGCGCCCGCCAACTCGCCGGGCACTACGCCGCCGGGTTGCTGCAGCGTCGCGATCGAGACGTCGTGGCCGCGGGCTACCAGTTCCCGGCTGAGGTCCTCGACCACGCGCTCTTCGCCGCCGACGATCGGCGCGAAAGACTGGGCCAGCATCATCACTCGCACCCACACAGCCTGCCATGAGCGGGGGCGGTGGGCCTGCCACAATCCCGCCGGTGCAAAGCGACCCCCGCGCTGAGCGCAACGCCACTTCGCCGACGATCTCGGTGGTGATCTGCGCCTTCACCTTCGAGCGGCTCGAGGTGATGGGCGAAGCCCTCGACTCGCTGCGGTCCCAGACGCTGCCGCCGCACGAGATCGTCCTCGTGATCGACCACAACGCCGAGTTGCTGGAGGAGGTCCGCCGCCTCTGGCCGGACCTGAAGATCGTCGCCAACCGCGAGAAACAAGGCCTTTCGGGAGCTCGCAACACCGGCGTCGCCGAGGCAGGCGGCGAGGTCGTCGCCTTCCTCGACGACGACGCGATCCCGGCCCCCGACTGGCTCCGTCGCCTCGCCGACGCCTACGCCGACCCCGAGGTGCTCGGGGCCGGCGGCACCGTCACCCCGCGCTGGGTCGAGGGCAAGCCGGGCTGGTTCCCGCCCGAGTTCGACTGGGTCGTCGGCTGCACCCATTCCGGGATGCCGCGCGAGTTGGAGCCGGTGCGCAACCTGGTCGGCGCCAACATGTCCTTCCGCCGGGCGCCGCTGGTCGAAGTCGGCGGCTTCAGCCACGACCTCGGTCGGGTCGGGACCCTGCCGGTCGGCTGCGAGGAGACCGACCTCAGCATCCGCGTCCACCAGCGCTGGCCCGAGGCGGAGATCCTCTACGACCCCGCCGCCAGGGTCGAGCACGTCGTCCCGGCGGCCCGCGGCACGGTCTCCTACTTCGTCGACCGCTGCCGCGCCGAGGGCCGCTCGAAGGCGGTCCTGACCGGGATGGTGGGCAGCGAGGACGGCCTCTCCTCCGAGCGTTCCTACGTCAGGCGGACCCTGCCGCTCGGGGTCCTGCGGGGGCTGCGGGACACGCTGCGGGGCGATGGCGGCGGCTTCGGGCGGGCGGCGATGATCCTCCTCGGCCTCGCCGCCACGAGCGCCGACTACCTCCGCGTCCGCTCCGGCATCGCCGAGCCCGATCGCACCGAGGACGCGCACCCGAGCGCCGACGGCGGCGCGCCGCGCGTCTTGATGGTGACCCCGCGCAGCCCCCTGGAGCAGGGTGGGGTGGAGCGCCACGTGATGGAGGTGAGCCGGCGGCTGGCCGCCGTCGGCGTCCGCGTCGAGGTGCTCTGCGCCGATCCGGACCTGAAGCGGGCGAGGAGCGAGACCCGCGACGGCGTCCGCATCCGCACCGTCCGCGCCTGGCCGCGGGGGCGCGACTGGTACCTCGCGCCCGGAATCTGGCGGCAGATGGGGCGCGGGAAGTGGGACCTGGTCCACCTCCAGAGCTACCACACCCTGGTTGCCCCGCTGGCGATGCTGCGGGCGCTGACCCTCCGCGTCCCCTACGTCGTCACCTTCCACGGCGGCGGCCACTCCTCCGAGCTGCGCAACCGCTCGCGGCGGGCGCAGATGCGCCTCCTGCGACCGCTGCTGCGGCGGGCGGCGCGGTTGGTCGCGATCGCCCGCTTCGAGGTCGACCGGTACGGCGCCGCCATCGGGGTGCCGGCCGAGCGCTTTGCCTTCATCCCCAACGGCACCGACCTCAGCTTCTCCGACGCCGGCCTGGCGGCCACCGAGCCCGAGACCCCGACCCTGGCCTCGATCGGACGCCTCGAGCGCTACAAGGGACACCATCGAGTTCTCGCTGCCTTTCCCGCGGTGCTGGAACGGGAGCCCCAGGCGCGCCTCCTGATCGTCGGCAGCGGCCCCTACGAAGACGACCTCCGCCGCCAGGCCGACGAGCTCGGCGTCGGCGGGCGGGTGGAGATCACCAGCGTCCCTGCCGACGACCCGGGCGGGATGGCGGCGCTGCTGGGCGGCGTCTCGCTGGTCGTCCTGATGAGCGAGTTCGAGACGCACCCGCTGGTCGCCCTCGAGGCCGCCGCCGCCCGCCGCCGCCTTCTGGTCGCCGAAGCAGGCGGGCTGCTGGAGATCGCCGAGGACGGCTTCGGGCGGGGGATCCCGCTCGAATCGAGCCCCGAGCAGGTGGCCGAGGCCGCCCTCGAGGAGCTCGCCAAGCCGTTGCCGCGGCGCTCTCCGCAGCTCACCTCCTGGGACGAGTGCGCCACGGCGCTCCTCGATCTCTACGCCTCCCTACTTAAAATTGGGCGTTCGTCTTCGGCATAAACGTCCAGCACAGCGGGGGCGGTTGCAGCCGGGCGGGGGTGAGTCGATGACAGCGGGGCATGACTCGCTCCCGCCACCTCACCGCCCTCCTCGTCTTCGCCCTCGGGCTGACCGCCGCCTTTGCGCCGAGCGCCATCGCCGCCGAAGCCGTCGGTCCCGCCAAGAAGCTCGGGGTCGGCGGCGCGAAGACCGCGACCACGACGATCACCGCCACCTCGACCTCGCGGGTCAACTCCCCCGCCGGCAAGGAAACGCTGACCTTGGCGACCACGTCCCCCGCTGCCGGCGCCACGCTCTCCGGCTCGGTTGTCTGGGAGGTCGCGGCGACCGCCGGGTCGCCGAGCAAGGTCGAATTCCTCGTCGACGGAAGCGTCGTGGCGACCGATACCAGCGCCCCCTTCGCCTACGTCCTCGACACCACCAAGGTTTCCGACGGCTCCCACACGCTCACCGCCAACGCCTCCAGCTCACGCGGCGTCAAGGCGTCCACCAAGATCACGGTCAAGGTGTCCAACCCCGTCCCCACCCCGGCGCCGGAACCCGAACCGGCGCCCGAACCGACCCCTGCTCCGTCCCCCGCCCCCGGCGGCCCGCTCTACTGGGGCGCGACGATCGGCTCCCACCTGACCGGCAACCAGGCTCCCTGGGACATGACCGCGGTCGCCAAGTTCGAGGAAAACACCCACAAGAAGGTCTCGATGGTGCAGTTCTTCCAGCCCTTCGCCAACTGCAACCCGGGCTGCTCCTTCTACAAGTTCCCGACCTCGCCGCTGGAAAGCATCCGCCAGCACGGCTCGATCCCGGTCCTCAGCTGGAGCTCGCAGTCGATCCCCTCGACCAAGGAAGAGCCGGACTTCCAGCTCTCCGACGTGATCTCCGGTCGCTACGACTCCTACATCCGCGAATTCGCCACCGCGGCCAAGAGCTGGAACCACCCCTTCTTCCTCCGCTTCAACTGGGAGATGAACGGCAGGTGGTTCCCCTGGCACGAGGGCGTCAACGGCAACCAGGCCGGGGAATCGGTCAAAGCTTGGCGCCACGTCCACGACATCTTCGCCGCGGTGGGTGCCGACAACGCGACCTGGACCTGGTGCCCGAACGTCGAGTACAGCGGCAGCACCTCGCTCGCGAGCCTCTACCCCGGTGACTCCTACGTCGACTGGACCTGCCTCGACGGCTACAACTGGGGCACCAACCCGGCGAAGCCGGACAAGTGGAAGAGCTTCGACACGGTCTACAAGCCGACCTACCAGAAGATCGTCGAAACCATCGCCCCCTCGAAGCCGATGATGATCGGCGAGGTCGCCTCCAGCGAGTACGGGGGCTCCAAGGCGGCCTGGATCAAGGACATGCTGGCCAAGCTGCCGACCGACTACCCGCAGATCCGCGCCCTTCTCTGGTTCGACAAATTCGACAGCAACATGGACTGGCCGATCGAGACCTCCGGCAGCGCCACCAGCGCCTTCGCCGAAGGTATCCAGAACCCGGCCTATCTGGGCAACACCTTCGCCGGCCTCGGCGCCACCAAGATCCTGCCCCAGAGCTGATTCCGGAATTTCAACCCCACCCGGACAAACGTCCAGGTGTGGGCCCGAGGCTGCAACGGACGGCCAGGGCGTCGATGGCCCTGTATGGCCCGCAGCCTCTCGATTCGCTCCCTCGCCTTTGTCGCCCTGGTGGCGTCGGCGATCGCTCTGCTCGGCGCCGGCGCTGCCTCTGCCAAGGCCCCGGCCGGCGAACTCCAGGGCGCCGGGAAGAACACGCGGGTCGCCAAGGCACGCGCCCTCGGCGGTTCCGAGCGCTGCGCCTCGCGCCGCTCCAAGCGCGTCAACACCACCGGCATCCGACGCCGCTGCGCCCGTAAGCCGCTCGCCACCAGCCCGCAGCCGCTCTACTGGGGCGCGACGATCGGCTCCCACCTGACCGGCGACCAGGCGCCGTGGGACATGAACGCGGTCACCAGCTTCGAACAGGGGGCGGGCAAGTCCGCCTCGATGGTCCAGTTCTTCCAGCCATTTGCCCAGTGCGGCGGTTCGGGCTGCTCCCTCTACTCGTTCCCGACCGAGCCGATGGACAGCATCCGCGGCCACGGCTCGATCCCGGTCCTCAGCTGGAGCTCGCAGGCGATCCCCTCGACGCTGAGCCAGCCGGACTTCCAGCTCTCCGACGTGATCTCCGGTCGCTACGACTCCTACATCGCCGAATTCGCCGCCGAAGCCCGCGACTGGGGGCACCCCTTCTTCCTCCGCTTCAACTGGGAGATGAACGGCAACTGGTTCCCCTGGGCCGAGGGCGTCAACGGCAACGCTCCCGGCGAGTACGTCGCCGCCTGGCGCCACGTCCACGACATCTTCGCCGCGGCCGGCGCGACCAACGTCTCCTGGGTCTGGTGCCCGTTCGTCGACCCGGGCGGTTCGATGACCGACCTCGGCTCGCTCTATCCCGGCGACGCCTACGTCGATTGGACCGGCCTCGACGGTTACAACTGGGGCACCAACCCGGCCTCGCCGCGCGGCTGGCGGACCTTCGACCAGCTCTTCCGCCGCACCTACGACGAAATCGTCGAAGACGTCGCTCCCGGCAAGCCGATGATGCTGGGCGAGGTCGGCTCCAGCGAGCACGGCGGCTCCAAGGCCGACTGGATCCGCGATGCGCTGACCCGGGTGCCGACCGAATACCAGCAGATCCGCGCCCTGCTCTGGTTCGACAAATTCGACGACAACATGGACTGGCCGATCGAGACCTCGGCGACCGCGACGGCGGCCTTCGCCGAAGAGGTCGGCCAGCCGGAGTACGTCGGTGCCGGTTACGGCGGTCTCGCCGGCGGGACGATTGCTCCGCCGAGTTGAGCCGGCATTGCCGGCGAGACCATTCCCTAGACTTGCCGGCTTGTCCTCGAGGCTTGACCTGAAGCGCCATAGCCTGGCGCAGTTCGGCGCGCTGTTTCTGGCGCTGATCGCCTGCTGTGCGTTGGCAGCGGGGGCGACGGCTGCCGGAAAAGGCCGACACCCACGTCCGAAGCCGGTCCTCTGGGGCGCCTGGATCGGCGACCAGATCACCGGCACCGACGCCCCGTGGGACATGAACGCGGTCACGTTTTTCGAGCAGATGCTGGGCAAGGGCATGTCCCTGGTCGAGTTCTCCTCTCCCTGGCAGGACTGCAGGCGCGAGCCCTGCCGGCCGTTCGGATTTCCCCACCAGGCGATGGACAACATCCGCAACCACGGCTCGATCCCGGTTTTCAGCTGGGGCGCCGAAGCGACTCCGAGCGGCGGCCCCGAACAGCCGGACTTCCAGCTCTCCGACGTGATCTCCGGTCGCTACGACTCCTACATCGCCGAATTCGCCGCCGAAGCCCGCGACTGGGGGCACCCCTTCTTCCTCCGCTTCAACTGGGAGATGAACGGCAACTGGTTCCCCTGGTCGGAGCTGGTGAACGGGAACGGGCCGGGCCAGTACATAGCTGCCTGGCGGCACGTGCATGACGTCTTCGTCGCCGCGGGGGCGACCAATGCGACCTGGGTCTGGTGTCCCTACGCCGACACCGAAAAGCGCCTCAAGAAGGCACCTTTGAAGCCGCTCTACCCGGGCAGCGCCTACGTCGACTGGACCTGCCTCGACGCCTACAACTGGGGCCGCAACGCGGTCAATCCCAGGCCGTGGCGCAGCTTCGGCCAGCTCTTCGATCCCGCCTACGAGGAACTGACGAGGAAGGTGGCGCCGCGCAAGCCGATGATGCTGGGCGAGTTCGCCAGCAGTTCCTACGGCGGCCACAAGGCGCTCTGGCTCCGCAAGATGTTCGAATCACTCCCCCGCAGGTACCCGCGGATCCGGGCCTTGGTCTACTTCAACACCGTCGACCGGGGGGTCGATTGGCCGCTGGAGGTGTCGCCTCCGGCCGCCGCGGCGTTCGCCAAAGGTGTCCGCAGGCGTAACTTTCTCGAAAACCAGTTCGCGGGTCTGGCCGGCAGCCCGATCCTGCCCCCGCGCTGATCTTTCCCGCCCAGCTCTCCGTAAGGTTGACCAAGGGCGCAGCGAATCCGGCTCGAGCGGGTTGGAATTGCAGTTAGACAGATGATGCAGACCAAGGAAATAGGGAATCGCCGGGCACGAGTTATCGGCCTCGCCTTCGGCCTGCTCGCCGCCTCCCTGCTTCTGCTTTCCGCACCCGGCGACGCCTCGGCGAAGAAGCGACCGCCGGCCTCGCTCTACTGGGGCGCGCAGATCGGCGATCAGATGACGGGTGAAGCGGCGCCATGGGACATGACGCCCGTCTACCGCTTCCAGACGATCGCCGGCAAGGGCCTCTCGCTGATCGAGTTCTCCAGTCCCTTCGCCGAATGCGACAGTGGCGGCTGCGTGATGACGCGGTTCCCGATGACGCCGCTGGAAAACGTCCGTCGCTACGGGGCGATTCCCGTCTTCAGCTGGAACTCGTCTTCGAGCCCGCCCAGCGTCGACCAGCCGGACTTCAGCCTGGAGACGATCGTCGACGGTCGCTACGACTCCTACATCCGCGAATTCGCAACCAAAGCGAAGGAGTGGGGCCACCCCTTCTTCCTCCGCTTCAACTGGGAGATGAACGGCTTCTGGTTCCCCTGGTCCGAAGGGGTCAACGGCAACACCCCCGGCCAGTTCGTCGCCGCCTGGCGCCACGTGCACGACCTCTTCAACGAGGTCGGGGCGACCAACGTCACCTGGGTCTGGTGCCCCAACATCGACCTCAACAACGCGCTGATCCCGCTGGGGAAGGTCTACCCGGGAGACGCCTACGTCGATTGGACCGCGCTTGACGGCTTCAACTGGGGCGAGCGGCACGGCTCCCCCGGCTGGCAGACCTTCAACCAGGTCTTCCACAAGACCTACCGGCGCATCGTCACCAAGGTGGCGCCCGACAAGCCGTTGATGCTGGCCGAGGTCGCCTCGACCGACAAGGGCGGCAACAAGCCCGAATGGATCAAGGACATGTACGCCAAGATCCGCCACAAGTACCGCAAGATCCGTGCCGTCATCTGGTACGACGTCGACGATCGCGACACCAACTGGCCGATCGAGCGCAGCAAGAAGGCGGGCAACGCCTTCAAGTCCGCGATCCGCTCCGGCGCCTTCCGCCCGAACCTGTTCGGCGGCACAGCCGAGAGCCCGATCGCGCCACCGCCGCGCTGAGTCGCAGCTTCGGAGGAGGGAGCTTTACCCCCTCTGACAAAGGCTCAAGAAGTCACGCTGGAACCCGGAAGTTCGCCCAGCTGCGCGACGGTCTTTGGCAGAGGGGGTAAAGCTCCCTCTCTAACCAACAAGCTGTCGAGCGACGACCTACGCGGCAGCGCGGGCGCGCTCTTCGGCAACCTCGGCCTTGCCGAAGTTGTGGCGCGGGTGGCGGAGATTGCGGCGGCGGCGGGCCTCCTTGAAGATCGTCCCGAGGACGCGGAAGCCGTCGCGGAAGGTCTTCAGGTTGCTGACGCCGGAGATCCGCTCCTTCTCGTAGCTCGGAACCTCGACGATCTTCATGCCGGCCGAGGCCATACGGAGGTTGATCAGGGTCTCGACCTCGAAGCCGGGGACGTCGAGTGAGATGAAGGGGAGGCAGCGCGCCCAGAAGGCGTTGTAGCCGTAGCAGAGGTCGGTGAACTCGGTGGCGTGGAGCTTGTTGGCGGTGCCGCTCAGCACCAGGTTGCCGAGGCTTCGCAGCCTGGTGATGTCGGCGCTGCCGCCACCTTCCATGTAGCGGGAGCCCTTGGCGAAGTCGGCGCCGGCCTCCAGGGCATCGACGAAGCTGGGGATCTCCGCCGGGTCGGCGGAGCCGTCGGCGTCCAGCATCACGACCAGGTTGCCGGTGACGGCGGCGAAGCCGGTGCGGAAGGCGTCGCCCTTGCCGCGCCCGCTTTGGCTGGTGACGCGGATGCTGGGGTAGGCCTGGCGGGCGGCCTCGATCGTGTTGTCCTTCGAGTTGCCGTCGACCAGGATCACCTCGTGCAGGCCTTCGGGCAGCTGGGCGAGAACCGCGCCGATGTTCTTCTCCTCGTTCATCGCCGGCACCACGACGCTGACCTTCGTCTTGCGCGTGTCGCGACGGTCCGGGCCCTTGTAGGGAATGGCACCGCGGGCAGCGAGGGCCTCGACCTCGATCAGCGGCACGCCGCCGACCCGGCTCGGAGTCGCCGACTGGGCCTCGAGCAGGTCGAGGGGACGGGGCAGCAGGCTGACCGGGACGCCGATCGACTTGAAGGCGCGGACCAGTTCCAGCAGGCCCTCGTCGTCGGCGTGCTGGCTGGAGATGACGACCCGATCGGCGTGGTAGCGCTCGACGACCTCGAGGGCAGCGACGCGGCCGGCCGTGCCGGGGTCCTTCTCGGTCGGCGGCACGGTGCCGACGACGCTCGCGTATTTCTTCAGCGGCGCGTAGGCGCGCAGTCGGTCGGCGACTTCCTCGTCGCCGACCAAGACCCAGCGCTCCTGCGGATTGAGCCGCTCGAGATAAGGGGCAAGGAAGGAGCGACAGGTGCTGTCGAGAGCGATGAAGCCGATCCACAGTCCAAGCTGGTCGATGCTGCCCAGCGGGGTCAGCAGCGAAGCCGTCCAGACGTAAGCGCCCGCGACGAGGAAGCGGATTACGCGCCAGCCGCTGCCGTTCTCCTCGTCTCGCGCCGACTGGGTGCCGTAGACGCCGAGCAGCGCGTAGACGACGAGCAGCACGACTGGAGCGGCCGGGAAGGCAGGGAGGAAGGAGACGCCTGCGAAAACGACGACGACCGCGAGAGCGATCGAGGAGGAGAGGAAGTCGACCAGCGGCAGCAGCCAGATCGCCGCACCCCGTTTTGCCATCGGCATCGCGCCGAGCGTCGGCCGGTCCTGGACGAGGGTTTCGCGCGCTCCTGCCTGCGGCTTGAACGGGGGATCGAGGGGGAGGTCAGTGAAAGATTGCATGAGCTGGGAAGTCGGCTGGCACTATCTGTAAGTCCGAAACGAAGCGGTGGTTGCGGTTGTCAACGCAAACTCCGTATCGGCAGCGACTTCGGATCACATGAGCCGCTGCAACCTGGGGAACGATCTCTCCAGATTACGGGATCGTAAAAAGGAAAAATAACCTTTCCCCAAGTACTGGGGAAAGGCACTGCGCCTGTGTATTAGCGATACGCCTCGGCGAGCTCAGGGTCCTTCTCAGCCAGCATTTCCGCCAGCTCGACCATCACCTTGCACTGCTTCCAGGTGGCGTCGTCCTGCATCTTGCCGTCGATCATGTGGACACCGCGGCCATCCGGGATCGCCTCGATCACCTTCTTGGCGAACTTGACCTCGTCCGGAGGCGGGCTGAAGACCTGCTTGGCGATCCCGATCTGGACCGGGTGCAGGGACCAGGCGCCGACGCAGCCCATCAGGAAGGCGGCGCGGAACTGGGTCTCGCAGCCTGCGGTGTCCTTGATGTCACCGAAGGGCCCGTAGAAGGGGAGGATGCCGGCCGAGGTGCAGGCGTCGACCATGCGGGCGATCGAGTAGTGCCAGAGGTCCTGCTGGGCCGAGACGCGGTCGGCCTCGGGGTTCTCCGGGTCGGCAGGGTCCTCCATCACGCGGTAGCCGGGGTGGCCGCCGCCGACCCGGGTCGTCTTCATCCGCCGCGCCGCCGCCAGGTCGGCGGGGCCGAAGCTCATGCCCTGCATGCGCGGGCTGGCATTGGCGATCTCCTCCAGGTTGACGACGCCCTGCGGGGTCTCGAGGATCGCGTGGACGAGGATCGGCCGCGAGAGGCCCGCCTTCGCCTCGAGCTGGGCGAGCAGGCGGTCGACGTAGTGGATGTCCCAGGCGCCCTCGACCTTGGGGACCATGATCGTCTCCAGCTGGTCGCCGATCTCACTCACCAGCTCGGTCAGGTCGTCGAGGACCCAGGGGCTCTCGAGCGCGTTGACGCGGGTCCAGAGTGAGGTCTGCCCGAAATCGTTCTCCTTGGCGGCGCGGATCAGCCCGGCGCGAGCCGCCTCCTTGCGATCGACCGGTACCGCGTCCTCGAGGTTGCCGAGGAGGATGTCGGTCTTCTGGGCGATATCGCCGGCCTTGGCGACCATCTTCTCGTTCGAGAAGTCGAGGAAGTGGATCATCCGCGAGGGCTTGACGGGGATCTCGCGGAGGGGCTCCGGGGCGCCGATCGCCTGGGGCAGGAAGAAGTCTCTGGGGTGTCTCAACGTGCTCCTCGGGTCGTTTCGAAGTTCGGGGCGGCTAAATCTAGTGAGCGTGCGGATTTGCCGCCTCCAGCGGGCCTAGATTCCCGGGTATCGAGGGCGCGGAGCGGGACAGCACGCAGGACTGGCTGGTGCCGCGCGGCGCCGTGCCCACCATGAGCGATCTCGAGATGCGGATCGACGAGGCGGTCGTGATCGCCCGGGCATCCGAAGAGGGGGTGCGTGAGGTGGGGGAGATCGCGATCGACGCTGCCCGTCAGGCGCGGCGGGCTGCGGAGGCGGCCGAGGAGAGTGCGCGGGCAGCGGCGGCTGCCAGAGACGCTCGACCGGCGGGTCCTGTCGCCGCAGGGGACCCACCATCTCCTGCAACTGCGCAGGAGATGGTGCCCCCTACGACGCCACCCACCGGAAGGGGCAGGGAGGGGCTGCCGCCCCCACCTCGTTTCGAGGAGAGGTTTCGCAGGTTCAGCGAGAGAGCTGATTCGCTTTCGGGGCGGTTGCGGCGACTTTGCGAGCAGCCGGCAGGCCCCAGCGTCGGCGCAGGGCGCCGGCGAGGCGAGCGCTGAGCGGGCCGCTGCCGGGCAGCGGGGCGCCGTCGAGGGACGTTGCGGGTTCGATGCCTCGGATGGAGTTGGTGAGGAAGGTCTCGTCGGCGGTGCGGAGGTCCTGGGCGCGAATCGGGCGCTCCTCAGCATCGATGCCTTCTTCGCCGGCGATCTGGAGAACCGCGGCGCGGGCGGTGCCGGCGAGGATGCGGCCGTCGAGCGGGGGTGTCCAGAGGGTCTCCTCACGGACGGCGAAGAGGTTGGCCCAGCCGGCCTCCAGCAGTTCGTCGCCGTCGCAGATCAGCTGGCCGGGACCGTCGTCCGGGTGTTCCATCCCCCGCCGGTCGACCCACTTGTGGGCGCCGTGGCCGCCTTTGACCTGTTGAGTCTGCAGCTGCGCACCACGCTCGGGGAAGACCGCCTCCGGCACGACCCCACCTGCAAGTAGGTCGTGCCGGAGGCGGTCTTCCCCGGGAGCGACGGCGAGGCGGAGGCGGCCGAGGGAGATCCCGTCTGCGGCGGCGATCAGCTCTTCGCGGGCCCCGGCGGGCAGATCTGCTTCGTAGACCTCGTCCAGGCTCCGCTGTAGGCGCGCCAAGTGCCTGTCCGGCTCCACCGGCTCGCCGTCGACGACCAGCAGCGTCTCGAAGATGCCCATCTCCGGATCCGGCCGCCAGCCGTTCGTCGTCACAGGGGTATCTTGCCTGCGCGGCTAGGTAGATGCTGACACTGCTGATCGACAACTACGACTCCTTCACCTACAACCTCTTCCAGCTGCTGGCCGAGGTGAACGGCAGTGAGCCCTCGTCGTCCGCAACGACGAGGCCAGTTGGGAGGAGCTGGAGCGGCTCGAGTTCGACAACGTCGTCATCTCGCCGGGGCCGGGGCGCCCGGAGCGGGCAGCGCGACTTCGGCGTCTGCGCCGAGGCGATCCGGCATTGCGAGAAGCCGTTGCTCGGGGTCTGCCTCGGGATGCAGGGACTGGGCTGGGTGGAGGGGGAGAGGTCGAGCCGGCGCCGAAGCCGATGCATGGACGCGTCGTCGCGGTCGAGCACGACGGCGCGGCCTCTTCGCCGGCATCCCCAGCCCGCTCCGGGCGACCCGCTACCACTCCCTCGCCCTGGCGCACCCGCTGCCGTCCTCGCTGCGCCAGACAGCCACCTGCGACGGCGTCCCGATGGCCGTCGAACACCGCCACCGCCCCCAATGGGGCGTCCAGTTCCACCCCGAGTCGATCGCCACCGAGCACGGCAAGCAACTCCTCGCCAACTTCCGCGACCTGACCCCACCTCGGGCGGCCCAAGGCGCTTTTGTCAACCAGGAGGACACAAAAGCGCCTTGCCCGGCCGAGGCGAGACTTGCGGTGCAGACCCTCGACGGGCTTCCAGTCGTGGAAAGCGCCTTCGTGTCTCTGTTCGGCGACAGCGATCACGCCTTCTGGCTCGACAGCAGCCGCCCCGGCGACCGCGGTCGCTTCTCGTTCATGGGCGATGCCGCGCGGTCCTCTCTCCGACGGTCATCCGACACAGCGCGGGGGAGGGCGAGGGCGAGCCGCTCCTCGATCGGCTCCAGCGCCGCCTGGACGAGCTGCGCCCCGCCGAGCTCCCCGACCTCCCCTTCGAGTTCGACTGCGGCTTCGTCGGCTACCTCGGCTACGAGCTCAAGTCCGAGTGCGGCTACAGCTCGCCGCACCCCTCGCCGCACCCCGACGCGGCCCTGATCTTCAGCGACCGCCTGATCGCCTTCGACCACGAGCAAAGGCAGACCTACCTCCTCTGCCTACACGAGCTGGGTAAGGAGGAGGAAGCCGAGGCGTGGTCTCGAGGCAACAGCGGCGAAGCCTGAGAACGCTCCCGAGTGGCGGACCGGGGGACCCTCGCCGGACCCTCCCCGCTGTTGTCCGGGGAGGGTCCCCCGGTCCGCCCCCGGCGCCTCTGACTCTCAACCGCTCCCACGAGCAGTACGTGGAGGACATCGCACGCCTGCCTCGACCACCTCCTCGCAGGCGACAGCTACGAGATCTGCCTGACGAACCAGGTCGCCGCCGAGCCTCGACGTCGACCCGCTCGACCTCTACCTGGCGCTCCGCCGCGTCAACCCGGCCCCGTTCGCCTCCTACCTCCGCTTCGGCGACCTCACCGTCCTCAGCTCCTCCCCCGAGCGCTTCCTCCGCGTCGGCCGCGACGGCGAAGCCGAAGCGCGCCCGATCAAGGGCACCAGCCGCCGCGGCGCGACCCCCGACGAGGACGCGCGCGCTCGCCGCCGCCCTCGCCGCCGACGAGAAGAACCGGGCCGAGAACCTGATGATCGTCGACCTCCTCCGCAACGACCTCGGCGCGGTCTGCGAGGTCGGCAGCGTCGAGGTGCCGGAGATGATGGCGGTCGAGACCTACGAGACCGTCCACCAGCTCGTCTCCTCGGTGCGCGGCCGGCTGCGCCCCGGCGCCGACGCGATCGACGTGCATCCGCTCCTGCTTCCCGCCCGGCTCGATGACCGGCGCGCCGAAGCTGCGCGCGACCGAGATCCTCGACGCGCTCGAGGGCGCCCCGCGCGGCGTCTACTCGGGCGCGATCGGCTGGCTCGGCCTCGGCGGCGCCGCCGACCTCTCGGTCGCGATCCGCACCATCGTCCTCGCCGGTGGCCGCGCCACGATCGGCGCCGGCGGCGCGATCGTCCTCGCAGTCCGATCCCGAGCGGGAGTACGAGGAGATGCTGCTGAAGGCCGCGGCGCCGCTGCGGGCGATCGATCCCGGGCTCGACCCCGCGTCTATATCCTTGGCCCTCCAGAGCGCCGCCGCAGCCGCGTTGCCGCGCTGATCCGAACTTCAATCCCGACCGAAGCAGGAGCAATGGCCGTAGACACCGCCGCTTACCGCGAAATGACCGACGAGCAGCAGGCGATCATCGAAATGGTCCGCCAGTTCGCCGACGAGCAGATCATCCCCAACGCCGAGCACTACGACCACGAGGACTCCTTCCCGGAGCCGATCGTCGAGCAGATGAAGGAGCTCGGCCTCTTCGGGGTCACGATCCCCGAGGAGTACGGCGGCATGGGGCTCGACCTGACCACCTACGCGATGATCGTCGAAGAGCTCTCGCGCGGCTGGATCTCGATCTCCGGCGTCGTCAACACCCACTTCATCGGCTCCTACCTGCTGATGAAGTTCGGCACCGACGAGCAGAAGGAGTACTTCCTGCCGAAGATGGCGACCGGCGAGATCCGCGCCGCCTTCTCGCTCTCCGAGCCCGAGGTCGGCTCCGACGTCCAGGGCATCAAGGCCACCGCCAAGAAGGGCGAGGACGGCAACTGGGAGCTGAACGGGCAGAAGATGTGGGTCACCAACGGCCTCGGCTCCAGCGTCGTCTTCGTGCTGATGAAGACCGACACCCAAGGCCGATCCGCCCTACAAGGGGATGACCTGCTTCATCACCGAGAAGGAGCCCTGGAAGGAAACCAACGAGGGCGACTTCAAGGGCCTCGACGTGCCGCCCAAGATCAAGAAGATGGGCTACAAGGGCGTCGAGTCGACCGAGCTCGTCTACGACGGCTACAGGTGCCCGCCCGAGCGCGTGCTCGGCGGCGAGGAGGCCGGCGTCGGCCAGGGCTTCGTGCAGATGATGGACGCGCTCGAGGTCGGCCGCGTCAACGTCGCCGCCCGCGGCGTCGGCATCGCCCAGCGCGCCCTCGAGCTGGCC
Organism: uncultured Actinomycetes bacterium; assembly: GCA_963812845.1. Taxonomy (GTDB): domain Bacteria; phylum Actinomycetota; class Thermoleophilia; order Solirubrobacterales; family 70-9; genus VAYN01. The sequence goes on from CAWEWQ010000001.1 coordinate 1,235,126, forward strand.
CTGCGCTACAGCCAGGAACGGAAGACCTTCGGCAAGACGATCGCCCAGCACCAGGCGATCCAGTTCAAGCTCGCCGACATGGCGACCCAGATCGAGGCGGCCCGCCTCGTCACCCGCAAAGCGGCGCGGATGAAGGACGCCGGCGAGCGCTCCGACCTCGAGGCGGGGATGGCGAAGCTGCTCGCCTCGGAGACGCGGCAAGTACTGCGTCGAGGAAAGCTTCCGCATCCACGGCGGCTACGGCTACTCGAAGGAGTACGAGATCGAGCGCCTCTACCGCGACGCGCCGCTGCTGCTGATCGGCGAGGGAACCTCGGAGATCCAGCGCATGGTGATCGGCAAGAAGCTGCTGCAGAGGCACAAGATCTGATGGGGCGCGGCTAGCCAGATGGCATCGACTTCGGACCTGATCCGCACCGCCGTCGAGCGGTTCCAGGCCGAAGTCCCCGCGCTGGCGAACCTGAAGCTGGTCTTCGGCCTGGAGCTGAAAGCCAAACACGACATCCAGCTCTACCGGGTCGAGCTGCCCGGGCCGAAGATCACAAAGGACCTCGCGCAGGACGAGCGGGTGCTGGTCGAAATCGACCGCCCCCAGTTCAACGAGCTGGCCGAGAAAGGAACGCTGAAGAGCTACCGGCGAGGCGGCCGAGACCGGCCACATCAAGGCCACCGGCGACTCGAACGTGGTCAAGCTGATCGCCCAGGTCGTCGAGAAGCAGGAGGAACGGAACCGCCTCCGCAAAGTGCACTGACCGAGGTCGGACCTCAGGGGTTCCAAAGTCCGCGTCGCTACAGGCGGACAGGTTGCCGCTCGATCCGCGGGTGACGCCGCGGAAGTCGACGACCAGCGGCGCCGCGGCGACGACCTGCTCGTAGTCGACGTCGGGGTGGGCGGTGACGATCGCGGCGATGTCGCAATCGCCGAGGGCGGCCTCGAGCTCGACCGATGCTGAGTCCGTGGCCGGGCAGCTCGGGGACGAACGAGTCGTGGTAGGAGACCTCGGCGCCGAGATCCTGGAGGCGGCCGATGATCTTCAGCGCCGGTGATTCGCGGATGTCGCCGACACCGCCCTTGTAGCTGACGCCGAGGATCAGGACGCGGGAGCCGTTGACCGGCTTGCGGACGACCGTTCAGGGCGCGCTCGATCCGTTCCACGCAGAAGCCCGGCTGCGCCTGGTTCACTTTCCCCGCCAGCTCGATGAACTCGGGGTAGAAGTCGAGCTGGCGTGCCTTGAAGGCGAGGTAGAAGGGGTCGACCGGAAGGCAGTGGCCGCCCATCCCCGGCCCCGGCTCGAAGCGCATGAAGCCGAAGGGCTTGGTCGAGGCGGCGTCGATCACCTCCCAGACGTCGATCTCGAGCCGGTCGCAGAGCTGGGCCAGCTCGTTGACGAGGGCGATGTTGACCGAGCGGAAGATGTTCTCCAGGAGCTTCGAGAGCTCGGCCGCCTCCGGGCTGGAGAGGACGACGACCGTGTCGCAGATCTCCGCGTAGAGCTCGCGGGCCCGCTCGGTCGAGGCCTCGGTGACGCCGCCGACCAGCTTCGGGGTCGTCTTCACCGTGAAGTCGGTGCGGCCGGGGTCGATCCGCTCCGGCGAGAAGGCGAGGTGGAAGTCGCTGCCGGCGGTGAGGCCGGAGGTCTCGAGGATCGGCAGCAGGCGATCGCGGGTGGTGCCCGGGTAGGTGGTCGACTCGAGCACGATCAGCTGGCCCGAGCGGAGCACCTCGGCCAGCGCCGTCGCCGAGTCGAGCAGGTAGGTGAGGTCGGGCTCGCGCGAGTCCGAGAGCGGGGTGGGGACGCAGAGGATGACCGCGTCGCAGGCGCCAGCTCGGCGTAGTCGGCGGTCGCCCGCAGGCGCCCGCCCAGCGGCTCCAGGGCGGAGCTCGGCACGTCCTCGATGTAGCTGCGGCCGGCGTTCAGCGCCGCGACCTTGCTCTGGTCGACGTCGAGGCCGACCACTTCGCAGCCGGCCTCGGCGAAGGCGACGGCGAGCGGCAGGCCGACGTAGCCCAGGCCGATGATCCCGATCTGCATCGCGCGGAGTCTAGATCGAGCCCCCGGACGGGAGCGCCAGATAGCATCCGCCGCCGCCAAAACTTCCAAGGAGACGAAAGCAAGCATGAGCGAGACGTACGAGCTGACCACCGACCAGGCCGAGCGCGAGGCGAGCGGCGCCCACAGCTACGGCCGCTACCTCGAGGAGTTCGAGGTCGGCGCCATCTACAAGCACTGGCCGGCGAAGACCGTGACCGAGGCCGACGACCACCTCTTCTGCCTGATCACGATGAACCACCACCCGCTCCACATCAACGACGTCTACGCCAAAGGCTCCCAGCAGGGGCAGCAACGTCGTCGTCGGGCCGCTGGTCTACTCGCTGGCGCTGGGCATGTCGGTCTCCGACGTCTCCGGCAAGGCGATCGCCAACCTGGCGACCGAAGAACTGAGCCACCCGAACCCGGTCTTCCACGGCGACACCCTCTTCTGCGAGACCGAGGTCCTCGACGTCAAGCCGTCGAAATCGAAGCCCGACCGCGGCATCGTCAAGGTCCACACCCGGGTCCTCAACCAGGACGGCGTCCTCGTCGCCGAGTTCAAGCGCCTGGTCCTCGTCCCGAAGAAAAACCCAGGCTCCTCGCCGGAACCGGCCGCCGACAACGTCGAGTAGTACGGCGACTCCGAGGTTGTCCCCGCTATGGCGAGGACGATCTCGGAGTCAGTGGGCCTCGTCGGAGGCGTGCGCGGGGGGGCGTGACTCCTCGGCCAGGGAGGTGATCTCGAGCTGTCCCTGGGCGGCGTCTTCGAGCACCTCGGTCGCCTCCTGGGCGGAGCGGGCGTAGAGCTCGACCAGGAGGTGGACGACGATCTGCTCGTCGTCGTGCTTGTGGAAGCGGACGTGGGTGAAGAACTCGCGCACGCCGGCGTCGCCGAAGGCGCCGTAGGTGAGGAACTCGATCGCCTCCGGGCCCGAGCAGCTCTCGACCCGGTCCTGGTCGACGGTGACGGTGCAGGAGGCGACCCAGGGGGTGCCGGCGACCATCCGCTCCCAGCGGTCTTCGATCGGGACCACGCGGTCGTCCTTCGAAGGTGAGGTGGGGCTGGTCGTGCATGCAGTCGAGGCACTGGACGACCGATTCCTGCACCTCGTCGACGCCGTCGGCGAGCGACCCCGACTCCGGGTCGACGCCGGCGGATCGCGTCGTAGTGGATCTGGATCTCGAGGTTCTGGGACCAGCAGCGGTAGCAGCGCAGCCAGGCCGACCGGTCGCCGTTCAGCTCGCTCATCGCCCCATTGTTGCGAGGGCAGCGGTTCGAACGCGAGCAGGCGCTCAGGCGGCGGCGCCGGCGCCCGGCGCGCTGGCCGACCAGCTCGACGATCTCGCCCATGATCTTGTTGACGTCGAAGTCCTTCGGCGTGTAGACGCCGGCGACGCCGGCCTCGCGCAGGCGCTCGGCGTCGGCGACGGGGATGATCCCGCCGACCACGACCGGGACCTCGACGCCCTCCTCCCGCAGCAGCCGCACCACCTCGGGGATCAGCTCCAGGTGGGAGCCGGAGAGGATCGAGAGGCCGACCACGTCGACGTCCTCCTGCAGGGCCGACTCGGCGATCTCCTCGGGGGTCAGGCGGATGCCCTGGTAGATGACCTCCATGCCGACGTCGCGCGCCCGCAGCGCCACCTGCTCGGCGCCGTTGGAGTGGCCGTCGAGGCCGGGCTTGCCGACCAGGATCTTGATCCGGTGGCCGATCTTCTCGGAGGTCGCGTCGACCCGCTGGCGGATCGCCTCCATCTGCTCGCGCTCGCCCGGTGCGCGAGGCGCCGTCGACGCCGGTCGGGGCGCGGTAGGCGCCGAAGACCTCGCGCATCGTCTGCGCCCACTCGCCGGTCGTCGCGCCCGCCTTGGCGGCGGCGATCGTCGCCGGCATGATGTTGACGCTGTCGTCCGCGGCGGCCTCGGCCAGCTCCGCGAGGGCGGCGGTGACCGCGGCCTCGTCGCGCTCGGCCTTCCACTCGCCAGCGCCTCGACCCGTTCGCGCTCGACCTCGGGGTCGGGGGTGAGGATGCCGCCGTCGGCGCCGGCGGTCAGCGGCGAGTCCTCGGTCTCGGTGAAGCTGTTCTGGCCGATCACCTTCTGCTCGCCGGCCTCGATCCGCGCCACCCGCTCGCGGTGGGACTCGACCAGGCGGGCCTTCATGTAGGGGACGGCCTTGACGGCGCCGCCGTGCTCCTCGACCACGGCCATCTCGGCCCGCGCGCCCGGCGGTCAGCTCCTCGACCAGGCCGTCCATCACGACCGAGCCCTCGAAGACGTCGGGGTACTCGAGCAGGTCGGTCTCGTTGGCCAGCACCTGCTGGATCCGCAGGCTCCACTGCTGGTCCCAGGGGCGGGGGAGGCCCATCGCCTCGTTCCAGGCCGGCAGCTGGATCGCCCGCGCCCGGGCGTCGCGGCTGAGGGTCACCGCCAGCGCCTCGAGCACGATCCGCTGGATGTTGTTCTCCGGCTGAGCCTCGGTCAGGCCGAGGCTGTTGACCTGGACGCCGTAGCGGAAGCGCAGCATCTTCTCGTCGGTGACGCCGTAGCGCTCGCGGCCGATCTCCTGCCAGAGGGCGCTCATCGTCCGCAGCTTGGCGATCTCCTCGACCAGCCTGATGCCGGCGTTGACGAAGAAGGAGATGCGGCCGAAGACCTTGGGGAAGTCCTCGTCGGCGACCTGGCCGCGCGCTTTCACCTCGTCGAGCACGGCGATCCCGGTCGAGAGCGCGTAGGCGATCTCCTGCACCGGCGTCGCCCCGGCCTCCTGCAGGTGGTAGCTGCAGATGTTGGTCGGGTTCCAGCTCGGCACCTCGTTGACGGTGAAGGCGACCATGTCGGCGATCAGCCGCATCGAGGGCTCGGGCGGGAAGGCGTAGGTGCCGCGCGAGAGGTACTCCTTGATGATGTCGTTCTGGGTCGTCCCCTTCAGCTGCGAGCGGTCGACGCCGTTCTCCTCGGCGACGGTGACGTAGAGGCCGAGCAGCCAGGCGGCGGTGGCGTTGATCGTCATCGAGGTGTTCATCTCGTCGAGCGGGATGCCGTCGAACAGCTGGTGCATGTCGCCCTTGTGGGCGACCGAGACGCCGACCTTGCCGACCTCGCCGCGGGCGAGGACGTGGTCGGGGTCGTAGCCGGTCTGGGTCGGCAGGTCGAAGGCCACCGAGAGCCCCGTCTGGCCCTTGGCCAGGTTGCTTGCGGTAGAGCTCGTTGGAGCGGCGGGCGTCGGAGTGACCGGCGTAGGTGCGCATCACCCACGGGCGGTCGGGCTGGGGAAGTCGGTGGTCGCTCATGGCACGAATGATATTCGGCGTTCGTCCTTAGGAGGGATATACCGGTCCAAGGACGAACGCCGCGCCGGATGGGCCGAAATCCACCGTTCAGGGCGGGCCCGGCCGCATCTTTCGACCCCGCCTGTGTTTAGGCTGGCGACTCGTGAAGGGCAGATTTCCAGCCGTTCTCCTCGTCGCGCTCGCCGCGAGCCTGCTTGCCTGCGCGGTCGCCGGGGCGGCGATGATCGGCATCTACCGCAACAGCATGGAGTCGCTCGCCCAGCGCAGCCAGCTGGTCAAGCTCTCCGGCGCCAACTGTGCCCGTGCCGGCGCCAACGGCGCGATGCGGGTGACGCTGGGCAAAAAGACCGCCGCCTGCTCGTTCCGCACGCCGGTGCTCGGCCGCGACCTCGAGATCTCCGCCACCGAGCGCCTGCTCAGCGGCACCCCCGAGAACCTCCAGCGCAAGGCCTTCCTCGGCCTCGAGCTTCGAGCCGGGGGAGGGTCCAAGTACCAGCTCCTCGTCTTCCCGCGCCAGAAAAAGGCTCAGCTGGTCAAGGTCACCGGCGGCGGCTCGAAGTACCTGGCGATCGCCAAGAACGAGAAAGCGGTCCTCGGGATCAACGAAGCGAACAACCTGCGACTGCGCGCCGTCAATGTCACCAGCGGTCCCGAAAAGGGCCAGGCGCGCCTCCTTGCTTACGTGGGCAACACCTTGGTCGGGGAAGCGATGGACGACGGCGCCGGAGATCTCAGCGGCCGCGCCTCCTCGGTCATCGTCGGCACGATCAAGAACGGCAACGGCATCGTCGCCAGCGTCGACGACGTCGTGATCCGGGTTCCCAGCCCGTTTTGAGCGGCGTAACCTGCGGAGCATGGCCACCGGCACGATCGAGCGTCCGCGAATCGCTGGACCGGGCTCCGGGCTGGGAGGCAACTGGCGCGTGATCGTCCGCAACGACAGCCACAACACCTTCGACCACGTCGCCCAGACGCTGGCGCGGGTGATCCCCGGCGTCTCCCTGGAGCAGGGCTATCGGCTCGCCGACGCGATCCACAACGGCGGTCAGGCGATCGTCTGGTCCGGCCCGCGCGAGCCCGCCGAGCATTACTGGGAGCTGCTCGAGGGGGCGGGGCTGACGATGGCCCCCTTGGAGCGCGAGTGAGGAAGCTGCCGGCCCTGGCAAGCCTGTTGACGGCGCTGGTCGCGCTCGTTGTCCCGGCCCAGGCGGTAGCCGAACCAGCCCTGATGCCGGGCTTTCAGGACGAAGTCGTCTTCGGCGGACTCGAACAGCCGACCAACTTCGTCTTCGCCCCCGACGGCCGCGTCTTCGTCGCCGAGAAGCCCGGTCGGATCAAAGTCTTCGACGGCCTCGACGACACGGACCCGCCGGAGGTCTTCGCCGACCTCCGCGGCGACGTCTACGACAACGGCGACCGTGGCCTGCTCGGTCTCGCCCTCGACCCCGAATTCGACAACGGCCGTCCCTACGTCTACGCGCTCTACACCTGGGACCACGTCTTGGGTGAACCCTGGGACAACCAGAGCCCGACCCCTAAATACGGGAAACCGGCACTCAGCGGCGACCCCGGCTGCCCGCTCCAGAACAGCAGCAGTTCCTGCCTCGTCAGCGGCCGCCTGGTGGTTCTGGAAGAGAACGTCGGAAACAAAGATCACGCGGTCGAAGAAGGCGGATTGCCGAAGGAGAAACAGCTGCTCGAAGGCTGGTGCCAGCAGTTCTCGTCCCACTCGATCGGCGAGCTCCGCTTCGGTCCCGAAGGCGCTCTTTATGTCAGCGGCGGCGACGGCGCCGCCTATGAATCGATCGCCGATTGGGGCCAACTGCCGGTGACCGGTGGCAGCGGTCCGAACCCGTGCGGCGATCCCAACAAACCGGCCGGGACCACGCCGAGTCCGACCTCCGAATCACAGGGTGGAGCGCTGCGCTCGCAGAACTTGAATCTGCTGAACGGAGCGATCCTCCGGATCGACCCCGACACCGCCGAGCCGCTGGCGGGGAATCCACTATTGGGAAGCGGCGGCAACAAAAACGCCGAACGGACTGTCGCCAAGGGTTTCCGCAACCCCTTCCGCTTCACCTTCGACCCGCAGTCCGGGCAGATCTACACGGGCAACGTCGGTTCTTCGGAGATCGAGGAGATCGACCGCTTCGCAGCGCCGCCGAAAACGGTGTTCAACTCGGGTTGGCCCTGCTACGAGGGGATCGAACGCCAGTTCCAGTTCAAGCTGATCGGGCTCAAAGTCTGCACTGCGCTCTACAAAGCCGAGGAAGAAGAAAAACCGAAGACCTCGGAACCGTTCTTCACCTACAGCCACGGTCAGAGCGTGGTGCCGAACGACGAATGCCGGTACGAATCGGGTTCGGCGATCAGCGGCCTCTCGTTCTACGAGGGAGCCCAGTTCAAACCAGAATCCGAGTACAAAGGGGCGCTCTTCTTTGCGGATGCTGTTCGCGGCTGCATCTGGGTGATGTCCCCTGGCCTCGACGGCAAACCGGATCCCTCGACGGCGAGGCGGTTCCTACGCGAGGGCAACGTCTACCCGGGGGTGAAGATCTCCGAAGGGCCCGACGGCTACCTCTACTACGCGAGCCTGTTCAGCGCCGAAGGCGCGGGAGAAGGGGAGATCCACCGGATCGCCTACAAACCCGACTCACCACGGGCGAGGCTGAAAGCAACGCCTCCCTTCGGCCTCTACGACGGCAGCGGGAACTTCGAAACGATCCTCGAAGCCGGCGAATCGACCGACCCGAACGGCGACCCGCTCACCTACCAGTGGGACCTGAACGAAGACGGGACCTTCGAGATCAACGGTAGTGCTACGCAGACGGTGACCTACACCAAGGCCCAGCAGGAACTCCGAGAAGCCAACGAAGAAAGCCCCAACCACGTGGTGGCCGTTCGGGTGGACGACGGCGCTCTATCGAGTGTCGCGCGCCTGACGATCTACCCGGGCGACAAACCGCCGACGGTGACGATCGACAAGCCCACTCCATCGGATCGATGGAAGGTCGGCGACCTGGTCAAGCTGGAAGGCACCGGCATCGGCCTCGGCGGCGAAATCAAAACGCTGCGTCCCTATTACTGGCAGACGCGGATGGCCCATTGCCCCGACCCCGCGAACCCGAGCGCCTGTCACGTCCACCCGTTGCAGACCTTCGCCGGCATCCGCCGTCCGGAATTCGTCGCGCCCCAGCACGACTACCCCTCCTACATCGACATCGTCCTGCGAGTGTCCGACGAGCGTGGGCTGTCGGGCACCGCGCACCTGGAATTCCAGCCCCAGACCGTCGATCTTTCGCTCGCCTCCGACCCTCCGGGTATCCAGCTGCTGGTGGCCTCTACCGAAGCGCCCTCGCCCTTCTCGGTGCCGGCGATCGACGGCTCAGAAATCCAGCTCTCCGCCCCGCAGACGGCGGTAGTCGGCGGTAGGACCTACACCTTTTCCGCCTGGTCCGACGGCGGCGCCCGAGAGCACCCGATCAACGTCAGCCCGGCCTCGAACCGCTACTTCGCCAGCTATGCCACTGCGGGTGGTGGCGACGGGGAAAACCAGCAGCAGCCCAAGCTCCGGCCGAACACCCTGCTCGGCAAGCACCCGCCGAAAACCACGCGCGCCACGGTGGCCAAGTTCGGCTTCCGAGCCAACAGGGCCGGCGCCAGGTTCAGCTGCAAGCTGGACGGCAAGCGGAAAGCCGCCTGCCGCTCGCCGAAGTCCTACAAGAAGCTCAAACCCGGTCGCCATACCTTCAAGGTCTGGGCGACCCTCGGGGTCATGACCGACCCGACGCCGGCAAAGTTCAGCTGGAAGATCCTGCGGCGCTGAGAGCCGCTACTCGGCAGCGACGAAGGTGTGCCAGGCCGGCAGCAGCGGGATGTCGTAGACGTCGATGATCGACGCCCGGGCCTCGGCGATCTCGTCCGCGAACCAGTAGCGTTCGAAGTCGGCGCGGCTCTCCCAGACCATCGTCTGGCGGAAGGCCTGCGGGTCGTCGATCGAGCGGATCAGCGACCAGCTCTTGGCACCGTAGGCGGGCGCCTTGGCCGCGACCGGTTCCCAGAGGTCGAGGAAGCGGTCGGATCGGAAGGGGACGATGTGCCAGTCGAGGGTGCAGACCTCTGCCATCAGATTCGCCTTTCCAATCGGGGGCTCGCCGGGCTCATGCGCCGACCTCGGCCCGGATCGCGCCGGGGCCGTCCTCGTGCTTGCCCTCGTCCTCGGACTCGGCGCCGACGAGGATCGCGATCTTGCCGAGGTGCTTGTTTTCGTGCATCAGCTGGTGCGCGGTGGGGACGCCGTCGAAGGGCATCGTTTCCGAGAGCACCGGCCGCACCTTGCCCTCGGCCATCAGCTGGTTCGCCTTCATGCACTCGTACGCGTTGGCGAAGTGGGAGCCGATGATCTGCTTCTGCTTCATCCACAGGTAGCGGACGTCGAAGTCGAGCTGGTAGCCGGAGGTGGCGCCGCAGATGACGACCTTGCCGAACGGCTTGACGGTGTAGACCGAGGTCGGGAAGGTGGCGCGGCCGACGTGCTCGAAGACGATGTCGGGGGCGTCGCCGAGGATCTCTTTGACCCGCTTGGCGAAGCCGCGCGAGGCCAGGAAGCGCTGCTTGTCGGCGGCCGGGTCGGTGAGGTTCTCGTCGGTCCGCATCATCTCGCCGAACTCGTTGCGGTTGATGTAGTCGACGGCGCCGAGCTTCTTGATCAGCTCGCCCTTCTCGTCGGAGGAGACGACGCCGACCGCGTTGGCGCCCGCCGCTTTGCAGAGCTGGACGGCGAAGACGCCGAGGCCGCCGGCCGCGCCCCAGATGAGGACGTTGTGGCCGGCCTGCAGCTTGCACTGGTCCATCAGCATCCGGTAGGCGGTGAAGTAGGTCAGGCCGTAGGAGGAGGAGTCGACCCAGGAGAGGTTCTTCGGCTTCGGCAGCAGCTGCTGGGCCTGCACTTTGGTGAACTGGGCGAAGGAGCCCCAGGTGGTCTCGTAGCCCCAGATCCGCTGGCTCGGCGCGGCCATCGGGTCGAGCCCGTGGACCTCGACGTCCTCGTAGGAGGCCTGGTTGCAGTGGATCACGACCTCGTCGCCGACCTTCCAGCGGGTGACGCCCTCGCCGACTTTCCAGACCACGCCGGAGGCGTCGGAGCCGCCGATGTGGTGGCCGTACTCGGGGTGGTCGCCGTAGCCGAAGACCGAGACCGGCTCGCCGAGCGAGGCCCAGACGTTGTTGAAGTTGACGCCGGCGGCCATCACCCGCACGATCACCTCGAAGGCGCCGGGCTCGGGGACCTCGATCTGCTCGAGCTGGAACGCGTCCTTCGGTTCGCCCTCGCGCTCCTGGCGGATCACCCACGCCGCCATCGTCTCCGGCAGCGTGCCGGGCTCAACGTCCAACTTCGCAACTGCACTCGTGTCAACGGCCAAGACTCGGCTCCTCCGCGGGTCGTTCTATGGGTGGCGAATCCTAGTTAAGCGCCGGGAACGCCGTCTCTAGGCGGCTTCGGCGGCGGGAGGTTCGGAATCGGCCTCATGTAGCTCTGGTGCGGTGATCTCGCGCACCGTCGCCTCGACCGGCTGCGGCGCCTCGATCTCCTTGCCGGGTGCCACCCCGAGACCCTCGACCTTGCGCAGCGACGGCAGCAGCCGCCGTTCCATCGAGCCGACGGCGGTGTCGTAGGCGCCGGTCGCGGTGCGCAGGCCTTTGCCGATCTTCTCGAAGTCGCCGAGGAATTTGGCGAAGCGCCCGTGCAGGGTTTTCGCCGCCTCGGCGATCTCGGCCGCCTCGGCGACCATCCGCTCCTGGCGCCAGCCCAGCTCCATCGTCCGCAGCAGGCCGATCAGCGAGGTCGGGCTGACGAGGAGGACGTTGCGCTCGAGGGCGTAGTCGAAGAGCGCCGGGATCGGCTGCGAAGGCGGCGTGCAGGGCCGGCTCGTTGGGGATGAAGCAGATCACCAGGTCGGGCGTCTCGCCCGGGTTGAACTGACCCTGGTAGTCCTTCGAGCTGAGGCTGCGGACGTGCTCGCGCGCCTGCCGGGCGTGGCGCTCGAGGTGCAGTCGCCGCTCCGATTCGACCTCGCGTCTCCTGGGCGTCGAGGAAGGCGTCGAGCGGCACCTTCGAGTCGGCGACGAAGCTTCGACCCTCCGGCAGCAGGAAGCGGGCGTCGGGGCGGAGGCTGCCGTCTTCGGTGCGCAGGGTCTGCTGCAACTCGAAGTCGACGTGCTCGGTCATGCCGGCGATCTCGACGCAGCGGCGCAGCTGCAACTCGCCCCACTGGCCGCGGGTCTGCGGCTGGCGCAGCGCCTTCTTCAGGCCGGCGGTCTCGCTGTTGAGGTTGCCGATCGTCTGGCCCATCTGTTCGAGCAGCGCCCGCGTCTGGATGTCGGTCTCGCCACGCGCCTGGACCTGCTTTTCGATCTTCTCCTGACCCCGGGCGATCCGCTCGGTCAGGCTCTTGATCTCCGCCTGGCGTTTGTCGAGCGCCTCTTCGGCCGCTTCAGTGTCGCGCTTGCGCTCCGCCTCGCCGACTTTGAGCAGATCGGCCAGCGCCCGCGAGGTCGCTTCCTGGGCGGCCTCCTGGATCGCGGGGGTGAGGTCCGGGATGCGCCGCCGCCTCGGGTTCGCGAGCGAGAACGGCGTAGATGAGCCCGGCGGCAAGGAGCACCACGGCGATGGCGAGGACAAGGGTCATGAGAGCGATGCTGACAACCGCTTCAGACGGCATGGCGCATTCTGAAATGCCGCTTGCAGCGGGTTCGCGGCGGGACCCTCCCACGGCGCTCATGACCAGGTCCTAGGGCAGCAGAACGTCGTTCTGCGAGGAGGCGCGGTACCGGCCCACCGTCAGGTGGGCGGGCCGCGCCTCCGGAACTCCCACGGCGGTGATCGTGTAGGTGCCCGCCGGCAGGTTGACCTGGAAGCTGCTGGGGCTGCGGGCGAAGACGGTCTCGGATTCCTCTTCCGCCGCGCCGCCGCTGATCTTCACCTTCGCGTCGGTCGGAGTCTGGTTGGCGGCGACGACCGTGACGTCGAGCGGCTTCTTCGTCTTGATCGGCGGCTCGGGGTCGTTTTCGTTCTGCGGGATCTCCTGGGTCGGTTCGGCCCGCACCCCGATTTCCCGCGGCTGCACGATCACCTGTTTTGGGCCGATCGTGACGCTGATCCGGGTTGAGACGTTCGGCCGCTGTTCGTTGGCGTGGCGGGATTCGCCGCACCCGCCGGCCAGCGCAGCCGCGCAGATCAGACCGGCAACCGCCACCGCTCTCGCTCTCCCTGGGCCCATGCGACGCTGAATCTAACCGAAGGGGAGGGCGACAACTTCAGCCGTAACGCCATCTTCACCTACGGTGAGCGTCGCGCCCGGCTCCGCCTCGCGCCGCAGGATCGCCAGTCCGATCGGCCCGAAGGCAGGGGAGACGGCGGCGCTGCCGACGGTCCCGACCGCCTTCTCGCCCAATCGCAGCGCATCCCCCTGTCGCGCCGGGCCGCTGAACCGCAGCCCGCGCAGGTGCCGGTTCGGCCTGCCCTTGTAGTGGAGGCGGGCGACCGTCTCCTGGCCGATGTAGCAGCCCTTGGTGAAACTCACTGCCTGCTCGACGATGCCGGCCTCGGCGGGCATCGTCTCCGTCCCCATCTCGGCGCCGAAGCGGGGGTGGCCGGCCTCGATGCGAAGGATCTCCGCCGCAACGACGGAGGCGTCGACGCGCGCCGGCCGCCCGCAGCGCCTCGCCGACCCGCTCGCGCTCGGCCGCCGGCACGAGGAAATCGATGCCGAGTGCGGTGCCGATCGCAAGGCAGTCGACCCCCGCGATCGACCTCGGCTGGCAGGCATTTTCAGGGAGCGCCGCGGTACCGGCGACCTCCACCGATCGCGGGCCGACCAGCGACAGCAGCAGGCGCTCCTCGCTGCCGTCGACGACCTCGACTTCGCGGCCGATCTTGTACATCTGCAGGTGCCGCCGCGCCGCCTCCAGCCCCTCCGGCTCGAGCTCCAGCCAGAGCTCCGGCCCCTCGCCCGGGCGCAGTACCCGCATGTCGGCCTGCATGTGCCCCTTACGGTCGAGCAGCGCCGCATAAGCCCCATCGCCCGGCCCCATCGCCTCGACGTCATTGGTCAACTGCCCCTGCAGGTACTCCGCAGCCTCCGGCCCACTAACGATCAGCAATCCACGCCCGGGCCGCTCCACCAACCCGCACTCCTCGCGGAGTTGGCGGTATTGCGCATCCAGCTCGATCAAGACCTCGCTCATCTCCCCAGAGTCTAGAAAGCGGCCCGGGTGGGGGTGGTGGGGTACCTCCTCCAGACACTCAACATCGAGCCAAAGCGAGATGTGTCTGGAGGAGGTACCCCACCACCCCCTAAAACGCACCCGTCTTTTAGACGTGTCAAACTCTTTTAGACGTGTCTAACTCCCAAGCCATAGAGGACTACGCGAAGACGATCTATGCCCTCTCGCAGGAGCGCGACGGCCTCGTCCTCAACGGCGAGGTGGCCGAGCGGCTGAAGGTGACGCCGGCGACCGCGACCTCGATGCTGAAGCGGCTCGCCGACCTCGGCCTGGTCGAGTACTTCCCTTACAAGGGCGTCAGTCTCACGCCGGCAGGGGAGAAGGTGGCGCTGGAGGTGCTCCGCCACCACCGCCTGATCGAGGCCTACCTGGCCGAGGCGCTGGGGATGCCGGAGGACCGGGTGCACGAGGAGGCGGAGGTGCTCGAGCACTACATCTCCGAGGAGCTGGAGGCGCTGATCGCCGCCAAACTCGGCGAACCCCGCCATGACCCGCACGGGACGCCGATCCCCGGCCCCGACCTGCTGCCTCCGACCTGGGGGGCGCGGTGAGCGCACCGCCTCCCGGGCAGGGGCTGATCGAGAAGGTCGAGCGCCGCGAGGCCGGTGTCGAGGACGTCCTCCCCGGCGAGGCCGCGGTCGCCCGCGCCGCCCGCAACTCGCTCGACGGACACAGTCGCGGCCTCCGCCGCTTCTGGCCCTTCCTCGGCCCCGCCTTCGTTGCCGCCGTCGCTTACATCGACCCCGGCAACTTCGCCACCAACATCGCCGGCGGCGCCAAGTTCGGCTACCTGCTGCTCTGGGTCGTGCTCTCGGCCAACCTGATCGCGATGCTGGTCCAGACCCAGTCGGCGAAGCTGGGGATCGCAACCGGCAAGAACCTGGCCGAGCTCTGCCGCGAGCGCTTCTCGCGCCGCACCTCGATCGGGCTCTGGCTGCAGGCCGAGGTGGTGGCGATGGCCTGCGACATCGCCGAGGTGGTCGGCGCCGCCCTCGGTCTCAACCTGCTCTTCGGGATCCCGCTGTTCCCGGCCGGGCTGATCGCCGGCGCCGGGGCCTTCGCGCTCCTCAGCCTGCAGCAGCGTGGCTTCCGGCGCCTGGAGGCCGGGATCACCGTCCTCGTCGGCGTCGTCGTCGCCTCCTTTGCCTTCGAGTTGCTCGATTCCAGCCCCGACGGGGGTGAAGTCGCCAAGCACCTCGTCGTGCCCGGCTTCGCCGGCTCGGAGAGCATCCTCCTCGCCACCGGGATCATCGGCGCGACGGTGATGCCCCACGTCATCTACCTGCACTCGGCGCTGACCCAGAAGCGGATCGTCGGCCGCAACTCGGCCGAGCGCAAGAAGATCCTCGGCTTCGAGAAAGTCGACGTCGTCATCGCCCTCTCGCTGGCCGGCCTGGTGAACCTCTCGATGATGATCGTCGCCGCCGCTCTCTTCCACAGCAGCGGCCTGACCGGCGTCGACACGATCGACGGTGCCTACGACGCTCTGCAGAAGCTCGCCTCCGACCGGGCGGCGACGATCTTCGGCATCGCCCTGCTCGCCTCCGGTTTCGCCTCCTCCTCGGTCGGCACGATGGCCGGGCAGGTGGTGATGCAGGGCTTCATCCGCCGCCGCATCCCGCTCTTCGTGAGGCGCGCCCTGACCCTGGCGCCGGCGCTGGTGGTGCTGGCGATCGGGCTCGACCCGACCGACGCCCTCGTCGGCAGCCAGGTCGTCCTCTCCTTCGGGATCCCCTTCGCCCTGGTTCCGCTGCTGATGATCGCCGCCGATCGCAGGGTGATGGGGGACCTGGTGAACCCGCGCTGGCTCAGCGCTCTGGCGGGTCTTTTCGCCGCCCTGATCATCGCCCTCAACGTCTTCCTCCTCTACCAGGTCTTCTTCGGCTAGCGCCCCCGGTACGCTTGCGGGGATGGGCCTGGCCACCGACTTCCAGAGGATCCTCCAGACCCTGCCGGCGGACTGGACCGACCTCGAGGTCGACGTGCGGATCGAGGACGAGTCGCCAGTACGTCGACACTGCGGTCTGGATGAGCCAGGTCAACGCGCAGGTCTACCAGCACCCGCACCAGGACGGCTGGCACTGGCGCCTGCTCGTCGCCCACAGCTTCGGCCACGCCGCCGCCGCCGAGACCGTCGCCGGCGTGCTGGAGAAGCTCGACGGCGAAAGCGTCGCCGGTGAGCTCCGGCTCGCCGAGGTCCGCGAGGGACGCTCGGAGGTGGTGCAGATGTGGGGCCGGCCCGAGAGCGTCCGCGAAGAGTTCCGCCAGCGCCGCTCGATTTAGCTTTGGCCCGCGTTCTCAGCATCTCCGGCGACCTGATGCTCGGCAGCAGGGTCCAGGAGGCGCTCGGCGCCGCCGGCCACGAGGTCGTCTCCGCCCCCTCGATCGGCGAGAGCACGTGGGAGGGGGTCGACCTGATCGTCGCCGACCTCGACTCCGAGAACCCCGAGACGTTGGTCGGCCTGGGGATGCCCGTGCTCGGCTACTACTCGCACGTAGACGTCGAGACGCGCCGGGCGGCTGAGGCGGCCGGGGTGGACCTGGCCGTTCCCCGCTCGCGGATGGCGCGGGAACTACCCGCTCTGGTGGAAAGCCTGCTCGACGTCTAGCGGCTTTTCCAGCAAGCCGTGCTCGAGGTCCCAATCGGCCCATTTCTCGAGGACCGTCGGGTCGAAAGGTCGGGGCCGCAGGATCGGAAGCAGGACGTTCAGTTGGGCCTGTTGTTCGGAGCGGTCGAGTTCGGGGTTGGCGGCGAGCAGGTCGTCGAGAGCCGCCTCGGGGTGGTGAACGGTGACGGTGTAACCGCGGCGGGTTGCGCTGACGACGGCATCGACCAGTTCCGGGCTGCCTTCGAGGGTCTTGCGCGAGGTGGTGAGGATCAGCTCGGGATAGGGAGGAGCGCCGAAGTCGTCGACCTTGAAGATGCGGAGCGGGACGCCCTGGCGGCGCAGCGCGACTCCCTCGGCGTTCCAGAACCCGGTCGCCGCGTCCACCTTGTCCGCCGCCAGCGAGGCGACCGCGTCGAAGCCGATCGTCACCCGGTCGACCGCGGCGGGATCGCCTCCGTCGGCTTCGACCTCGGAGTCGACCACCGCTTCGTCGGATGGCAGCCCGGTCACGCCGACGTCGTGGCCCTCGAGGTCACGCGGTCGGCGTACGGCCCCGTCGCCCCTGGCGAGGATCGAGGCGAGGGGGCGCTGGGTCAGCGGGGCGACGCCGACGAGGTCGATGCCGCGCTCGCGGGCGAGCGCGAGGTCGTGGATGTCGAGGATCGCGAAGTCGGCGCGACCGGCGGCGAGGAGCTTCGGCGCGTCGGTCGATTCCCCCGGCGCCTGCACCTTCAGGTCGACGCCGGCGTCGCGGTAGTAGCCGTCGGCCTGTGCCGCGTAGATGCCGGTGTGGACGGCGTTGGGAATGAAGTCCAGGACGAGGGTCGCCTCCTCGCGCGCGGCAACGGTCGCGCCGTTCGGCGCGCCCGGTTCAGCACCGTCCCCGCCGCAGCCGGCAATGCCGGCGAGCGCGAAGGCGGTCGCCAGCAGCGCGACAGTCCCCCTCATGTGGTCGCGAAAACTAATTCATTTGGCGAATGTGAGTAGACTGCCGCCGCTTACCTGATTACGGGAAATCGAGGAGGAAAGAGTGCAGGAGAGAGGGCTATCCGCCTATTTGGCTGAGTTGATCGGCACGTTGCTGCTGGTCTTCTTCATCACGAGTGTCGTCGTCCTGTACGTATCGACCGGAGGCCAGGCCCAGTTCGGGTCGGACTTCGCCGTCGTCGGTCTCGTCCACGCGTTCCTGCTCTTCGGGCTGATCGTCATGTTCGGCGTGGTCAGCGGGGGGCATTTCAACCCGGTTGTCACCCTCGCGGCGATCGTGATCCGCCGTATCCGGCCGCTCGACGGCGTCATCTACATGCTCGCCCAGCTCTCCGGTGGAGTCCTCGGCGCGCTGCTGACCAAGGGGCTGCTGCTCGACGAGGGGCGCGCCAGCAACTACGGGGCGCTCGAAGTATCAGGCATTCTCGGCAGCGCCTTCCGCGGCTCGATCGTCGAGGCGATCGGGACCTTCGTCCTCGTCCTCGTGATCCTCACCGCCGTCTACTCGGAGAAGAGCTTCAAGGAGTGGGCGCCGCTGGCAATCGGCACGACCCTCGGCTTCGCCGTCATGGTCGCCGGCCCGCTCACCGGCGCCGGCTTCAACCCGGCCCGCTGGTTCGGCCCGGCGCTGGTCGGCAACGAGTGGGGCGACGTCTGGCCCTACCTGCTCGGGCCGATCGTCGGCTCGCTGCTGGCGGCCACGGTCTATCGCTTCGTCCTGGAGCCGGGCGGCCTGCCGCCGACCGAACCGCCGGAGCACGTCCGGCCGCCGGTCCCGAAACGGGCGACCCCGACCAGCGACAAACCCGCCAGCTAGGCAAGAGCCGAGTCGGAGCAGCTTCCAGGCGCCACCCCGCAGGGGGTGGCGCCTTTTTTTGTGCCCGTGCCCGGGGCGCGCTTGCAGTAGCTTGAGCGGCGTGCGCCGGGTCACCTTCTCCCGCAACTTCACGCTTTCGCTGAGCCGAACGTGCCAGTGCTACTGCAAGTACTGCGCCTTCGCCACCCACCAGGCCCACATCCACGCGCCTGAGGAGGTCGAAAAGCAGCTGGATGAAGCCATCCGCCGGAACGCGAAGGAGCTTCTGGTTCTCACGGGCGAGCGCCCCGAGGTCAACCCGATCGTCGCCGAACGTTTGAAGGCTTGGGGCCATGAGGACTTCACCAGCTACGTCATCTGGGCTTGCGAACGCGCCTTGGAGCGGGGGATGCTCCCGCACACGAACATCGGTGTGCTGGACAAGCGGGACCTGGCGCGGTTGCGGGAGGTGACCGCCTCCCAGGGCTTGATGCTGGAGTCGACCTCCGAGCGCTTGATGGACACCGTCCACGCCGGCAGCCCCACCAAGCACCCAGCTGCGCGACTGGCGACGATCGAAGCCGCTGGAGAGCTGAAGATCCCGTTCACCTCCGGAATCCTGGTCGGGATCGGCGAGACCGCTGAGGACCGCATCGACTCTCTTGAAGCTCTCGCGACCAGCCATCAGCGCCACGGCCATCTGCAAGAGGTGATCCTCCAAAACTTCGTTCCGCACCCCCGTTACTACGGAACTGAGGTAGCCGACATCGCTAACGCGAACTCCCAAATCCGATGGCAGGGCGACGGGGGTACCTCCTCCAGACACTCAACATCGAGCCATAGCGAGATGTGTCTGGAGGAGGTACCCCCGTCGCCCCTCCCACCCTGGGCCTCCCAGGTCTCCATCGACGAGATCAAGCACTTGATCAGCGAGTGCAAGCGCCTGATGCCCGATGTGGGAGTGCAGGTGCCGCCGAATTTGTCGGAGTTCTGGCCGGAGTTGGTGGAGGCGGGAGCAACCGATCTCGGAGGTCTCAGCGCCAATGGGGACCACATCTCGCCTGAGGAGCCGTTTCCGAGCCCTCATCAGGTCCGGAAGGAGTTGGCACCGAAGGGCTATGCGCTAACCGAGCGCCTTTGCGTCTACCCGCAGTACATGGATCCGGAGTGGATGGAGCAGGGGGTCCTGGACGTGATCAAGCTGAAGTACTGGAGCTTTATTCCGCGGCGAGGGTCCGGGCGTAGGTCCGAAGAGGTCATCGATCCCGAGGTTGCTCCGAAGGCAATTGCCAAGGGGCGCGAGGGGTTGGAGCTGACCGAGGACGAGCTCACCGCGCTGTTCGCCGAGACCCGGCCCGAGGTGATCGAGGAGATGCGGATCGCGGCCGACGAGCTGCGGGCCGAGCTGGCGGGCGACACCGTGACCTTTGTCGTCAACCGCAACATCAACTTCACCAACGTCTGCGTCGTCGGCTGCGCCTTCTGCGGCTTCGGCCAGGGGAAGCGGTCGCCCGATGCCTATGAAGTCTCGCGAGGAGGACTTCGCGGCGCGGATCGGCGAAGCGGTCGAGTTCGGCGCCACCGAGCTCTGCATGCAGGGCGGGATCCATCCCGACCTGACCCTGGAGGAGTACGGCCGCTGGCTGCGGCTGGCGAAGGAGACGGCGCCGCAACTGCACCTGCACGCCTACTCGCCGATGGAGATCAACTGGGCCTGTGAGCGCTCGGGCAAGGGGCCTCTGGAGGTCTTCGAGTACCTGCTCGAGTGCGGCCTCGGCTCGACCCCGGGCACCGCCGCCGAGGTGCTCGACGACGGCGTCCGCCAGCGGATCTCGCCGAACAAGCTGCCGGCCGACCGCTGGGTCGAGATCATCGAGGCCTCCCACCGCGCCGGCCTGCGCTCGACCTCGACGGTGATGTTCGGCCACATCGAGGAGCCGCGCGAGCTGGCCCGTCACATGCGGGTCATCCGTGCCCTGCAGGAACGGACCGGCGGCATCACCGAGTTCGTCCCGCTCAGCTTCATCCCCTTCAACACGATGCTGGGGCGCACGCACGGGATCGAGGAGATCTCGATGGGGGAGAACCTCAAGCACACCGCCGCCTTCCGGCTGGCCCTCGGCCGCACGATCCCGAACCTGCAGGCGAGCTGGGTGAAGATGGGGCTGGAGGGGGCGACCGAGGCGCTGAGGTGGGGCGTCAACGACCTCGGCGGGACGCTGATGGAGGAGAACATCTCCCGCATGGCCGGCTCCCAGCACGGGGTGCGGCTCGAGCCCGAGCAGCTGATCGCGGCGGCGCGGGCGGCGGGTCGCGAACCCGCGCAGCGGACGACGCTGTACGAGATCATCGAGACCTATGCGAGCGATGGTCCTCGAGAGGCAGCGGCAGCCGCTCCGGCCGGCTGAGCTGCCCGAGCCGCACGCCGCCGCCGGTCAGGTCCAGATCGAGGTCCGCGCCTGCGGCGTCTGCCGCACCGACCTCCACATCCTCGACGGCGATCTCACCGAGCCGAAGCTGCCGCTCGTCCCCGGGCACCAGATCGTCGGCGTCGTTCGCGCGGCGGGGAGGGGGCGGAGCGCTTCGCGCCCGGCGATCGCGTCGGCGTCCCCTGGCTCGGCTGGACCTGCGGCGAGTGCCGCTACTGTCGCGGCGGCCGCGAGAACCTCTGCGACCGCGCCCGCTTCACCGGCTACGACATCGACGGCGGCTACGCCGAGGTGGCGGTGGCCGACGAGCGCTTCTGCTTCCCGATTCCCGAGGGGTATCCCGATCTGCAGGCGGCGCCGCTGCTCTGCGCCGGGCTGATCGGCTACCGGGCGCTGCGGCTGGTCGGCGAGGCGGAGCGGATCGGCTTCTACGGCTTCGGCGCGGCGGCCCACATCCTCTGCCAGGTGGCTGTCCACGAAGGCCGGCGCGTCTTCGCCTTCACCCGCGAGGGCGATGAGGAGACGCAGGCGTTCGCGCGCGAACTGGGGGCGGAGTGGGCGGGCGGCTCGGAGGAGACGCCGCCGGAGGAGCTCGACGGGGCGATCGTCTTCGCCCCGGACGGGGCGCTGATGACGGCGGCGCTGCGGGCGAGCGCCAAGGGCGCGCGGATCATCAGCGCCGGCATCCACATGAGCGACATCCCCTCCTTCCCCTACGCCGAGCTGTGGGGCGAGCGGACGCTCGGCTCGGTCGCCAACCTGACCCGGCGCGACGGCGAGGATTTCCTTCAGGTAGCGCCTGCGGTTCCGGTCGAGACCGAGGTCACGCTCTACCCGCTCGAGCAGGCGAACCAGGCTCTCGACGACCTCCGCGCCGGCCGCTTCCGCGGCGCTGCGGTGCTGCAGCTTTGACCTTTGGCGGGGAGGGCGATCGGGGTGACCCCTCCGTCGCAAAAGATGGGGAGGCTCCTCCGGGGTCACCCCGATCGCCCCGGCGGGCCTAGCGGAAGAGGTCCTCGGAGGGCGGGCGCCGTAGGGCTGCGGCGCCGGGGCCGTCCTCGACTACTACGTAGCGGTCGAGGCCGCGAATAACCGCAGCAGGAACGCCCGAATCCTTGACTCGGACCAGGTCGGCAGCAGTGGCGACCTCGTCGGCGATTGCGATCACCGTCGCCGAGAGCTCCCGATCGTTTGCGTCGTTGTGCCCCGCCAGTCGTCTATCGGCACGAGCCCGGCACACCCGATCGCCACCTCGACCTGCCCCACTCTCCACGCCCGTCCGAAACTGTCCGCGATGACGACCGCGAGGAGGGGTCGGGGGTGGGGGTCGCCGGACCCTCCCCGCTGTTGTCCGCCGACCCCCACCCCCGGCCCCTCGATAGCCGCCTGAAGTTCGGACCGGATGGTTCGCGCCGAGATATCGGGGTCGGCGGGAAGGAGGCAGACGGTGCCGTCGTCGGGCAGGTTCGAGGTGTCGATCCCGGCGTTGGCGCAGACGAAGCCGTGGTGGGTTTCGGTGATCAGGACGCGCTCGTCGCGAAGGATCTCCCGGCTCTCGGAGAGGATCAGCTCCACGAGCCCCGCCTCCTTACCCAGTCTTTTCCCGAGCTCGATCGCCTGCTCGGATGGCTCAATGTCAGCCAGCCGTCGCACCCGCCCCTCGGCCTTGGAGACGATCTTCTGCGAGATCACGACAACGTCGCCGTCCTGCAGATCGGCCCGCACGGCGATCAGCTCACCGACCCCGTCGCCCGCGCGAACCTCGGGAATGCCCCTCGACGGGGAAAACCCGAAGCTCGCCGCTCATATCCCCAGGGCCTTGGCGGTTCGGCGGGCTCGCTTCGGCTGCTTTGCCAGCTCTCGCGTCAGCGCGATCACGTCGCCCGGGGTGTCGAGGTCGAGTTCGATCGAGGGCAGGTTCTCGAGGGAGAACGGGATGCCCGCTGCTCGCGCCGCCTCGACATGCCGTGCGTTGCTGCCCTCGCCGAAGGCGGGGACGATCGCGCCCGGCGGGCTGAGAAGCAGCGCCGTTGGTGCCGGTGCCGTGGCGGTCGGGGACGATGCCGACGTAGCGGCCGGGGACGCCGGTCAGCAGGCGGTCGAGCTCGCGCGGGTCGAGCAGCGGGCAGTCGCCGGCGAGCAGCACGACCCGCTCGGCGCCCTCGACTTCGGCCCGGGCGATGCCCGCCAGGGCGGCCTCGACGTGGCCGGCGTCCTCGGGGTCGGGGACGACCTCGGCGCCCGGCTTCGGCGGCCAGCTCCTGGGCGACCGGGTCGCCGCTGACGACGATCAGGCGCTCGATCGTGCGCGCTTCGCCGATCGCTTCCAGCACGTCGGCGACCATCGCCCCGGCCAGTTCGCGGCGGCGTTCGGCCTCGATGCCGGCGGCCAGCCGCTGCTTGGCGGCGTCGAAGCGCTTGACGGGTAGTACGGCGGTGGCGGTCAACTCGGGCCGAGCGTAGCGGCGTAGTCGAGCACGATCCGGGCCAGGCGCAGCCCGTCCCGCCGCGTCCTCCATCAGGGTCGGCGCCACCAGGGTCGGGATCTCGGCCGGGGGCGGGTCGGGGTCGCCCTCGTCGACGACCATGCGCGTCGATCAGCCCGGCGTAGAGGGAGGCGACGCCGGCGGCGGTGGTCGGCCGGCCGATCCCTTCCATGAAGCGGTCGGTCGGTCCCTTGACGACGGCCCCGGCGACGTAGGGGCTGACCGCGACGACCGGGGCGCGGGGAGGCGGCGATCGCCTCGCGCATCCCGGGAACCGCGAGGATCGGGCCGATGCTGATCACCGGGTTCGAGGGCCCGAGGACGATCGCCTCGCGCCCCGGCGATCGCCGCCAGCGACCTCCGGCGGTCGGCTCGGCCGCCTCGATCCCCTCCAGCTGGACGCCTTCGACCGGCGGCCGGCCGCCGTCGAGGATCAGGTACTCCTGCAGGGCGCGGTGCCCGGCGGGGGTGATCACCTGGGTGCGGACCGGGGTGTCGGTCATCGGCAGGACCCGCGCCTCGACCCCGAGCCCGCGGGCGATCTGCGCCTGGGCGTCGGTCGGGCGGCCGCCGTCGTCGAGGAACTGGCGCCGGTAGAGGCAGGCGGCGAGGTCGCGGTCGGAGAGGCCGAACCAGCTCGGGGCGCCGAGCCGCTGCAGGCGCTCGAAGGCGGTGAAGGTGTCGTCGCGGATGCCCCAGCCGCGCTCGTCGTCGATTTCGCCGCTGAGCCAGTAGGTGACGAGGTCGGGGTCGGGGGAGACGTGGACCCCGAGCGTCTCGATGTCGTCGCCGGTGTTGGCGATCACCGCCAGGTCGGAGCCGATCTCCTCCTGCATCCCGGCGGCGAGTTTGGCGCCGCCGGTGCCGCCGGCGAGGAGGGCGACCCGCACGTCAGGCCCAGTGGTCGTCGTCCGGGAGGCCGGTGAGGCGGATTCCGGCGTGCACCTTGTAGCGGGTGTTGACCGAGATCAGCATCGGCGTCAGCTGCTCGACGATCCGCGCCATCTCCAGGGCGCCGGCGTTGACCGCGCGCAGGCCGGGGATCAACTCGATCAGACGCGCGACCCGGGCCTTGTCGGCCTTCTTGTCGCCGCAGACGAGGATGTCCTCGCCGAGCTCGGCGTCGAGGTCGGCGAGCGTCGGGGCGCCGACCGTGTGCAGGGCGGAGACGACGGTGACGCCGTCGGGGACCATCTCCTGGGCCTGCTGGGCGGCCGAGCCCTGCCAGACGCCGAGCGAGCGCGTCGCCTTGCCGCTGACGGCGGCGGCCAGCGGGACGGTGCAGTCGACCAGGATCTGACCGGGTTGCAGCGCCTCGCGCAGGTTGTTGAGGTTCTCCGACTGGGCGCGGAACGGGACGGTGAGGAAGACGATCTCGCCCTTGGTCGCGGCCTCGGCGTTCTCGAAGCCGCTCGCGTCGGCGTCGGGCACGTCGGCGCGGACCTTCGCCGCCGCCTCCTCGGCCCGCTCGGCCGAGCGCGAACCGAGCACGACCGGCACGCCGGCCTTCGCCCAGCGCCGCGCGAGGCCGGCGCCGAGGGCGCCGGTGCCGCCGATGATCGGAATCGGTTCGCTGGAAGGGGTCAAGATTTGAGGTACTCAAACATCGGATGCCTCGAGGGTTGGCGCAGTCTATGCTGCTCGGCGCATGAGGCTCGAGGGACGCAAGGCGTTGGTCACCGGGGGCGCGAGCGGCATCGGCGCCGCGATCGCGGCCCGGCTCTCCGCCGAGGGGGCCGAGGTCTGGATCGGGGACCTCAACCTCGACGGCGCCGAGCAGGTCGCGGCCGAGATCGCAGGCCACGCGGTCGAACTCGACGTCACCGACCTCGAGGCCGCCCGCGCGGCCGTCGCCGCGGTCGGCGACGCCGGACATCCTCGTCAACAACGCCGGTATGGACAACTTCGGCTTCTTCGTCTACGTCACCCAGGAGCAGTGGGGGCAGGTGCTGGACATCAACCTCGGCGGGGTCATGAACTGCACCCACGCGGCGCTGCCGGGGATGCAGGAGCGCGGCTACGGCCGCATCGTCAACATCTCCTCGGAGGCGGGCCGCGTCGGCTCCAAGGGCTCGGCTGCCTACAGCGCCGCCAAGGCGGGCGTGATCGGCTTCACCAAGGCGATCGCCCGCGAGGCCGCCCGCTACGGCGTCACCGCCAACGCGATCGCCCCCGGCCCGATCGAGACCCCCCTCCTGATGGGTGCCAAGGAGTTCGGCGAGATCGGCGAGAAGGTGATCGAGACGATGCGCACCTCCACCCAGATGGGCCGCCTCGGCCAGCCCGAGGAGGTTGCGGCGGCAGCCGCCTTTCTGGCTTCGGACGACGCCTCGTACGTGACTGGCGAGACGCTAGGCGTCAGCGGCGGCCTCGGCATGGTTTAGGCAACCTCGGCCAAAAACAGGCTGGGTAAGGGGAGAGTCTCCTACGACTGGCGACTTAATCTCGCTATGGCGAGGCTAACTCTCCAATCGTCAGATGAACTGCGCCGGGAACGAGTTCGGATGGCGCGAGAGGCGTGGGATCTGGCTCGCAATCAGCACGGAATCGTATCCAGCGATCAACTGCGTGAGCTGGGATACACGCGCCAGGCGATCCACCACCGGATCAGGACGGGACGGCTGTACCCGTTGCATCGTGGCGTCTATGCAGTAGGCCGGCCACATGTCACCGACCATGGCCGATGGATGGCGGCAGTCATCGCTTGTGGCGACAGCGCCGTGCTCAGCCACTCCAGTGCTGCTGCTCTCTGGCGGATTGGACCTGAGGAGCGCCGATTGGTCGAGCTCTCCCTACCCAGCCTTTCTCGTCGGTCTCGCCCCGGGCTTCGGATTCACCGGCGACCTGCCCTGCAGGAACGCGACATCACCGCCGAGTACGGCATCCCGGTCACCACTCCCATCCAGACCCTGATCGACATGACCCCTCGCCTCGACCGGCGCGGCATCGAGCGGCTCGATCAACGAGGCGGACAAATACGACCTCGTCCACCCGCCGGAGCTGCGCCGCGGCGCTCGACGAGCGGACCGGACGAGCCCGGCGTCGCCCTGCTTCGCCACATCCTCGACCGGCGCACCTTCCGCCTCACCAAGGAGGAGCTCGAACGGCGCTTTCTCCCGCTCGCCGCCCGCGCCGGCCTGCCCGTCCCTCTCACCGGCCAGGTCGTCAACGAATTCGAAGTCGACTTCTACTGGCCGGACCTCGGCCTGGTCGTCGAGACCGACGGGCTCCGCTACCACCGCACGCCCGCCGAGCAGGCTCGGGACCGCCTGCGCGATCAGGCGCACACCGCCGCCGGTCTCGTCCAACTGCGTTTCACCCACGAGCAGGTCCGCTACGAACCCGGGTACGTGCGCGCGGGTCCTCGCTCAGACGGCGAGCCGCTTCGCCATCTCGACGAAGTAGTCGAGCGCAGCCGGGTTCGCCAGCGAGTCACGGCTGGCGGCCTTCTCCACCGGGGTCCCCATCAGGATCTTCTTCACCGGTACCTCGAGCACCTTGCCGCTGAGCGTGCGCGGCACCTCGTCGATCTCGAAGACCTCGTCGGGGACGTGGCGCGGGGAGCACTGCTCGCGCACCCGCCGGGCGATCTCCCTCGGCAGCCCCGGCATCCAGCTCGGAGCCCTCGCGCATGACCACGAACAGCGGCATCCAGCCGTCGGTCCCCGGTCGCGGCAGGTCGACGACCAGCGCGTCGACGATCTCCTCGATGCCGAGCACCGCCCGGTAGATCTCCGCCGTCCCCATGCGGATGCCGCCGCGGTTGATCGTCGAGTCCGAGCGGCCGTAGATGACCGCCGTCCCCCGCGCCGGTCAGTTCCAGCCAGTCGCCGTGGCGCCAGATGCCCGGGAACATCTCGAAGTAGCTCTCGCGGTAGCGGCTGCCGTCCTCGTCGCCCCAGAAGTCAGATCGGCATCGACGGCATCGGCTCGGTCACCACCAGCTCGCCGACCTCCCCGACCACCGGCTCGCCCTCTTCGCTCCAGGCCTCGACCGCCGCGCCCAGCGCCCGCGCCTGGATCTCACCGCGGTAGACCGGCAGCGTGACGACGCCGCCGACGAAGGCGGTGCAGAGGTCGGTGCCGCCGCTGGTCGAGAAGAGCCAGGTGTCCTCGCCGACGTGCTCGTAGATCCAGTCGAAGCCCTCGGGGGAGAGCGGGGAGCCGGTCGAGCCGACCGCCTTCAGGGCGCTGAGGTCGCGACCCGTCGCCCGGCTCGACCCCGGCCTTCATGCAGGCGCCGATGTAGGCGGCGCTGGTGCCGAACATCGTCACTCCCGGCGCGCTCGGCCAGGTCCCAGAGCGCCTCCATGTCGGGATGTCCGGGGTTGCCGTCGTAGAGGACGATCGCCGCCTCGGTCAGCAGGCCGGAGACGAGGAAGTTCCACATCATCCAGCCGGTCGTCGTGAACCAGAAGAGGCGGTCGCCGGGGTGGGCGTCGACGTGGAGGTTGAGCTTCTTCAGGTGCTCGAGCAGGATCCCGCCCTGGCCCTGGACGATCGCCTTCGGCAGCCCGGTGGTGCCGGAGGAGTAGAGGACCCAGAGCGGGTGGTCGAAGGGGACGCGCTCGAAGCTCGAGCGCTCGCGTCCGCTCCCCTCGGCCAGCAGCCCCTCCCAGAGCGATCGCGTCGCGCAGCGAGGAGAGGTCGGGGTCCGCGGATCGAGGTAGGGGAGGACGACGGTCCGCTCCAGGGTCGGCATCGCCTCCTGCAGCTGGGCGACGACGTCGCGGCGGTCGAAGTCCTTGCCGCCGTAGCGGTAGCCGTCGACGGCGAAGAGGACCTTCGGCTCGATCTGGGCGAAGCGGTCGATGACGCTGGCGGGGCCGAAGTCCGGCGAGCAGCTCGACCAGACCGCGCCGATCGAGGCGGTGGCGAGGAAGGCGACGATCGCCTCGGGGATGTTCGGCAGGTAGGCGACGACCCGGTCGCCGCGCTCGACCCCGAGCCCGCGCAGCCCCGCTGCGGCCGCCGCCACCTGGCGACGCAGCTCGCCCCAGCTCAGCTCGTCCGAGCTCGCGCAGCTCCGAGGCGTGGAGGATCGCCGATCGCTTCGTCGTCTTTGCCGGCGAAGACGTGCTCGGCGTAGTTCAGCGCGCGTGCCGGGAAACCAGCGGGCGCCCGGCATCTCGCGCGAGGCGAGGACGGGGTGGGGGTCGCCGTCGGCCTGGACGTCGAAGAAGTCCCAGATCGCCGACCAGAAGCCGTCGAGGTCGTCGACCGACCACTGCCAGAGCTCCGCGTAGTCGCCGAAGGAGAGGCCGCGCTCGTCCTCCAGCCAGCGCATGAACTCGGTCAGTCGCGAGCGCTCGACCAGCTCGGCCGACGGCTCCCAGAGCAGCTCCCCGTTCAGCCACGTTCACTCGATGCCGGAGGTGGGATTCGAACCCACAAGCCCGCAAGGGCAATCGATTTTGAGTCGATCGCGTATGCCAGTTCCGCCACTCCGGCTCGGCCAGAACCATAGAGCCGAATCAGGCGGGTTGCGGGTGGCCTGAGGCGCCGGCGCCGTAGTCCTCGCCGGAGCCGATCGGGCGCTCCTCCTCGACGTGCCACTCCTGGTTGAAGGCGTAGAGCGAGGCCGGCGATCAGGACGATCTGCAGCAGCCCGAGGACGATCACGAGCAGACCGATCAGCGAGGAGGGGAGAAGCGCTTCGTCGAAGCCGGCGCGGTCGCGGTTGAACCAGCTTTCGGCGCCGACCGCGCAGAAGATCGCGAGGATCATCGAGAGCGCCGCCGCCACCGGCAGGATGCCGCGGTTCCAGCGCGCCACCAGGAAGGCGAAGAAGGCGTAGAGGATCGCGTAGATCGCGCAGACGATTCCCATCCCGCCGCCGCCCTTCAGCAGCGACCAGCCGCCGATCGTGACAGCGCCGCGACGCACCGCCGTCGCCGCGAGCAGCAGCACGACGACGAACTTGGTCGTGACCGAACCGGCTTTTTCCCGATTCGGGCGCCAAAGTTCGTAACCCGGCCTCACCTCTCCTACTGCCACGCCACGATCATAGAATCTGTCAGCGACGCAGCGGCGTTGGCCGCGCGTTAAGGCCCTCATCGGGCCAGCCACGCGGGCGTGGCGGAATTTGGCAGACGCGCCAGGTTTAGGTCCTGGTGAGCTTCGGCTCGTGGGGGTTCAAGTCCCTCCGCCCGCATCAAGCGCAGCACCGGAGGGCGCGGCGGGCGGAAGCAGGCCCGGCTCGTCTACGATCAGCACCCTGGGGCACTGGCCAAACTGGCTAAGGCACCGGTCTCCAAAACCGGCGATTCTAGGTTCGAGTCCTAGGTGCCCCGTCTCGCGGAGTAAAGGCTCCCGGCCGCCCCAGGCATGCGGCCGGCAGCCATTCTCATTCTTCGGTCATTCGGCCTGGGACCCCGGCATCAGGTCCCCTTTCCCACGGCGACGATCGGGGCGATCCTCTGCGTCGAGATCTGCATGTTGTCACCTCCTCTCCTGGCGAAAACCATGGTGGAGAGGGTTACATTGGTGGAGGACGCTCCACTAACAAGGTGTCCAATTTCTTTTCAAATCACCACCGAAGGATTAGGATCAAGCACTCAAAACTTCGAAAGGAAACCCCGTGGCAACCAGAGCCGAGCGCCGACAGGCGACGCAGAACCGACTAAAGGCGATGCAGCATCCTCTTCGCGCCGAAGCCTTCGGGCTGATTCGCGCACGTGGGCCGATCAGCCCGGCCGAAATCGCACGCGAGCTCGAAGCCGACGTTCCCACGATCAGCTACCACGTCCGAAAGCTGAACGAGTACAACTGCGTCGAAGAAGTCGAGAACCGACCCGTCCGCGGGGTCGTCGAGCACTTTTATCGTGCGACCGAAGAGCCGCGTCTCGACCTCGAGGACTGGGCGGAGCTTTCGGAGGTCCAGCCCGAAGTAGCAGAGGTCTTGACCGACGAATTCATGCAGAACATCGTCGATGATTTCGCCGCATCGCGTCGGGCTTCGATCGTGGGGAGGGATGAGAAATTCGCGATCACCCGCCATCCTTTATTGCTGGACGACGAGGGTCTCGATGAGGCTCTCGAGGCGGCGATCGCCTACGAAGCGAAGATGACCGAAATCGCAGCACGCAGCGCCGCGCGGCTCGGGTCGGAAGATCCCGGAATTCCCGTCTCCTCCTCGATCGTCCTCTTCAAGATGCCGCCGCGGCGGCAACGCCCGCGCTAGCGCGTAAACGCCGCGTCAATCGGCGCGGGTCGCGATGTGGATGGTTTTGCTGTCTCGATCTTCGTCGATCCGGCTATCGAGGATCACCTGCCAGTTCTCCTCGCGCTGGCCAAGGGCGGCGACGGGGCGTAGGCCGACGGCCCTCACTGCCTCCTCCACCTCCTCCGGCGTCCAGTGCCGCTGGCGGTGGACATTTGGCTGGACGCCTTGTCCAGATAAACGCGCCTCATAAATCGCCCCCCGTTCGACGGTCCGGCTGAGCCCGTGCCAGTCCCAACCCCTGGCGCTCATCTCCTCGGATTTGCCCGAGGCGAAGCTCTCGCGGAACCAGAGCAGAGTGTTGGCGTCGAAGACGACCATGCCGTCAGAACCGAGGTTTCGGCGGACGCCGGCGAAGGCGCGCTCGAGGTCGCCGTCCTCGGTCAGGTAATTGACGACCTCGTTGAGGAGGAGGACCAACTGGAAGCCCTCATTGCCGGCGTCGTCGGGGGAGAGGGCGATCGGGCCGAGCTCTCGCGCGTCGGCGTGGACCAGCCGCACCCGCCCGTCGAATTTCGTGGCCGCCCGTGCGAGCATCCCGGCGGAGGCGTCGCAGCCGACAACCTCCCAGCCGCGATCAAGCAGGGGGTCGAAGGCGCGGCCGGTTCCGCAGCCGACATCGAGGGCCCGGCTCCGCCGCAGCCCATGTTTCTCCAGCTCGGGTAGCAGCACTTCCCCCAGCCACAACTCGTAGTTGTTAGCCGAGGTGAACTCGTCGTAGACCGGCGCTAGCCGGTCGTAGGTCTCCTCAGCCGATTCCCCGTCGGCCATGCGGGAACAATAGTCCGGCCAGACCCCGGAACTTCGACAAGTCGAGCCGGGGTCTAACCCTCGACCGCGGCTGGCTGCTGGGAGCCGGGGCAGATTCCGAGCCCGTCGGCGAGGGCGAAGAAGGCGATGGCGAAGGGGCTCGAGCCGGTTGCCTCGCGCAGTTGCGCCCAGTCGATCTGCTCGCGCAGCGAGCGCGTGATCAGGATCAGGTCGCCGTAGTCGGCACTGTGCTCGTTTAGCGCGAACAGCTTGGTGACGAGGATGTCGTTGAGGTCCATCACCCGCGTCTGCATCGCCATCACGCTGAGCTCTTCGCCTCGCCCGATCACCTCGTCGTCGATCCGCATCCCCGACGGTTCGAAGATCAGGTCGACGAGGATCTCGCCGTCGTAGGCCTTGAGGAGCCATTGCTCCGGCGGCGACTCGGGCCGCATGCCGACCTCGGCGAGGGCCTCCTGGGCGCGCTCGGCGTCCTCGGGCTTGACCATCAGGTCGATGTCGTTGCTCGAGGGCGGGCCGCCCCGGGCCCAGCATCCGAGGCCGCCGCCGAGCAGGTAGGGCACGCCCCGCTCCTCGAGCGCGGCGACCGCCCGCTTCAGGCTCGCGGTCAGCTCCTCGGCGACCTCGCTCTTGCCCATGTTCTCGGCCATGCCCCTTCTCGCTGCCCCGTCGGCGCTGCCGATAAACGCCCGCCCAGGCGGGTAGGGAACCGGGGTGAGCCCATCCACGGCTGCCCGGCGGTTGCGGATCGCCGCCACCGGCGACATCCACTGTCGCGACTCCAACCGCGAGGCGGTCGTCTCCGCCTTCGCCCGGCTGGACGACGACGTCGACCTCGTCCTCGTCGCCGGCGACCTGACCAGCCACGGCCTCCTCGGGGAGGCCGAAATCCTCTGCGAGGCCGCGGCCGCGACGGCGGCGCCCGTCTACGCGGTGCTCGGCAACCACGACTGGCACGCGGACGAAGCCGACGCGATCCTGGCGCGGTTGGAGGCGGGGGGAGTCCACATGCTCGACCGCCGCGCCACCGTCTGCCAGATCGGCGAGGTCGAGGTCGGGGTCGTCGGCGTCAAGGGCTTCGTCGGCGGCTTCGCGCCGCGCCACCTGCCCGACTTCGGCGAGCCGTCGCTGCGCGCCGTCTACGCGGAGGCGACCGCCGAAGTGGAAGCGCTCGACGAGGGGCTGCGCGAGGTCGCCACCTGCCCGGTGCGGATCGTCCTCCTCCACTACTCGCCGGCCGAGGAAACGCTGGAGGGGGAGCCGCGCGAGATCTGGGTCTTCCTCGGCTCGGATCGGCTGGCGGCGCCGATCCTCGAGCACGGACCCGACCTCGTCCTCCATGGGCACGCCCACGCCGGCTCGCCGGACGGGACGATCGGCGAGACCCCGGTCCACAACGTCTCCCAACCCGTCCTCGGCGCCGACTTCAGGATCTTCGAGCTCGACGCGAGCCGCGCCCACAGCCCGATCCCCTGACCTCTGCGTTCGGTTCGGCTAGCGCGGTTCGAGGCCGATCAGGTCGTAGTAGCCGACCAGGAAGAGGCGCTCGCCGTCGGAGACCATCGGCGTGTAGCCGGCCTGCTTTCAGGTGGAAGGTGCGCTTGTGGGTGCGGACGTCGAGCCCGGTCGTCTCCTGGGTCTTGAAGCTGGAGGTGTAGACGGTGTGGCCGATCACGGTGGCGGTGCCGGGGATCGGGCCGCCGACGTCGTAGTGCCAACGTTCCTTGCCGGTGCGGGCATCGAGGGCGAAGAAGCGGCCGTTTTCGGCGCCGATGTAGACGGTCGGCGGGGTCCCGGGGACCTGGGCGACGGCGGGGGAGCCGTAGACGTGGTCGCCGGTCGTCGAAGTGCCACTCGACCTTGCCGGTCTTCTCGTCGAAGGCGTAGACGGTGCCGTCGTCGCGGGCGGCGTAGACGCGGCCGAAGGCGACGGCGGGGGAGGAGAAGAAGCCGCCGCGGCCGTAGGGCGGGACCTTGCTCGTGTTGCTGCGCCAGACGGGCTTGCCGCTGTCGGCGTCGAGCGCGAACATCGAGCTCTCGTAGTCGGCGAAGAAGACCTTGCCGTCGTCGTAGCTGGGGCTGGCTTTGATCGCCGCCCGGCGCGTTGAAGCTGCCAGCGCGTCTTGCCGTCGGAGGCGCGCAGCGCGATCAGGTTGGTGGTGTCGGTGCCGAGGTAGAGCGTGCCGTCGATCGCCAGCGGCGAGGATTCGAGGTGGGCGTCGAACTTGCGGACCCAGAGTTTCCTGCCGGTCGCGGCGTCGCCGGCGGCGAGATGGCCGCTGAGGAAGGCGCCGTAGACGGCGCCGCGGTAGTAGACGGGGGCGGTGACGAAGTTCGGCTTGCCCTTGTCGCTGGGCCGGATGTTGATTTCCCACAGCACCTTGCGATCGCGCAGCCGCACCGCTTTGCCGTTGCCGTACTTGTTGATCACGTAGGCGACCCCGCCGTGGATCGCCGGCGGGAACTCGATCAGTGCGTGCGTGTTGACCGACCACGCCTGCTTCAGCGGCGGGTCGAGCGCCTTCTCCTCGGCGGGCAGGTAGTGCGTCCGCGCCGGCACCCGCCCGAACATCGGCCAGTCGACGAAGGAGCCGCCGGTCGCGGCGGTCCCGCCCGCGCCCGCGGCGGAGTCGCCGCCGGAGCTGCCGCAGCCGGCGAGGATGGCCGCCAGGCAGACGATCAAGATTCCCAGTGTCGCTTTTGTGGCCATATGGGCAACAAAAGCGACACGGCTCGAATTGGAGGCGCGCATCCGTCCTTTGATCGACCGGAGCCGGGCGACGCTTAAGCGGCGGACGGGAATCGAACCCGCGTCATTAGCTTGGAAGGCTAAGGCTCTACCGTTGAGCTACCGCCGCATGCCTGGGCAGGGTAGCCGCCTTCCTGCCGATCCGTCAGAATGAAATCCCCACGGGGAGTGGCGCAGTCTGGTAGCGCACTCGGCTGGGGGCCGAGCGGTCGCAGGTTCAAATCCTGTCTCCCCGACTAAGACCTTCGCCTCGCATGGCTTCGCATAGCCCCGCACCGCGCCCGATCAGGGCTCGCTCGCGAGGCAATGCGGAGAGGTGCGAGGCCATTCGTGATACGAGAGCGATACGGGACTCGGCGCGAGAGGGATACGCCGCCCTTTGACTTGAGGAGCACCTGCTCGTCGCGCGAAGCGGCACCCAGCGCCGAACCCGGACTAGGACACGTAGGCCTTGCGCATTACGCTCGTTCGCTACCACGGGCGAGGCGATCAAAAAGGTCCGCGAGGCCTCCGGGGTCCTCGGCCATCGGGAAATGGCCCCCCGGAATCTCGAGCGGATCGATGCCCAACACCTCGCGGGCCACGAAGCGCTCGAATGTGGGCTCGAAGAACTCGTCGTCGGCTGCGTAGATCAAGGCGGTCGGCACATCCGGATGCTCGTCGAGCGGGTAGTCGTCGGGCGGCATCGCCATCGGGCGCAGGTGTTGCACCAGCGCCCGCGCTCTCTCGGGCGCCAGTCGTGGGTACATCACCTCGCAGGCGCTGTCCGGGTCCCATGCCGACGTTCCGTCCGGCAGGTCGGGCGGAAAGCGAAACCCCTCGCGAAAGGGGGCGGGAGCGTCGTCCGGCAGCTTCACGCCGCCCATGCGGGGGCAGAGATACACGAGCATCGAGACCGGTCGCGCCGCCGCCACCAGCGTTCCCAACCCCGAGCTCTGCGAATGGGCCACGACCATCACCTCGCCATCGGCTTTCGCGAGCGCCTCGGTCGCCGCCCGGGCGCGCTGCTCGTACCCGACCTTGGGATCGTGAAGCGGAAGTTCGGGAGTGATGGCGGAGTGCCCCAGCGCTTTGAGGCACTTGGTCAGCGGCTCCCAGCAGGAAGAGTCGTGCCATGCGCCGTGGAGGAGCCCGAAAGTCGCCACCACGGTCGGTATATCACGGCTGCTTGCGCCGATCACCAATCAAGGCGCCCCCACCTCTTCCGAGCTTGAGGAGCACCTGTTCTTCGCGCGGGGGTGGGGCCCAAAGCGCTCCGTGCTCTGTCGCCCGTCAGCGCTTGACGATGTTGTGGATCTCCACGATCTCCGGCTCGCCGGGGTCGATGCCGACCTCGGCAAGGACGGGCATCAGTCGCTCTCCGAATGCGTCGAGCTGCTGCCGGGAATCCCAGATCTCGCTGACGCGAAGGCTTCCCTCGGTGCCGAAACAGACGTGGTAGTCCAGTCCGTCGGGGGGAAAGTCACCGGCGGCTTCGAGCTTGCGGACGGACTCGTCGTACTGGGCAGTCGTCAGGGTAGAGGGGGCAAAGCGGATCAGGACACTCATCGAGCTCCTCCTTGGTCGGGTCTTACGACCCTACCCGCGGAGTTGCGATTCGCCCACGAAACGCGAAACGCTTCCCGGCGGACTCATGTTTCGACTGACCAAACCCGAGGCAGAAGCTTTGAGATCACAAATTGTGATCTCAAACATAGGCCGGGGCGGACGCCGCTACGAGCCATATGCATTCACGGAGCAGGGCGTGGCCATGCTCTCTGGCGTTCTGCGCAGCGCCCGGGCAATTGCCGTGAACGCCGTCCGGTTAAAGGCGATGTAGCCCTCATGGGCGACTGGCCTCGACGATGCAGATCATGCTTGCGCCCGGGTCGCTGCGAGCGTCGCCGGCGGCCGGATGCCGGTCTCCCCGGTGCAGTCGGACCTCCTCGAAGCCGGCGCTGTGCAGTGCCGCCTCGGCCGCGGCTTCGTCGCCGCGAAAGGCGTGGATCTTCCCCCGCACGAAGGCGCCGAGGATCACGCCGAAGGCCCGCTCGGGGAGTCCCGGGGCAGGGCTCGCGAAGCGCAGGTCCGACAGGTAGACGCCCTGGTCGAATCGCTGGAGGGCCGTGGCGAGCCGGGCCCACAACGCATCGACGGTGTCGTCGTCCAGGTAGACCAGCAGCCCCTCGGTGACGATCGCCAGTCCCTCGGCGGGATCGAGGGTCTCGACGAGAGCCTCGAGGCTTCCCGGCCCACCCTCTTGGAGGACGTCCAGGTCGACCACGCGATGGCGGTCGCTCAGCGAGTCCATCCGGGCGAGCGCCTCGCGCTTTCGTTGCGCCATTCCCGGCAGGTCAGCCTCTATATAGGTGAGCCGCTCGCCATAGCGCTCGCTGAACCGCCAGCCCCTGGGGGACATCCCGCAGGCGATCTCGAGCACCTGGCTGACGCCGCCGCGAATCCGATCGTCGAGGATCGAGTCGATGATCCGGTGACGGGCGAGGAGCGGCCCGTTCAGCGTCGGCCCCCCGAGCATCTTGCTGGCCGCGAGCGGCAGCGCAAGCCCGAGATGTAGCGCCCATCCCTGCCAGGTCGCAAGCTGCGGATGGGAGAGGCCGTTCCGGACCCAGGTCTCCCCGGTGTAGTGGGCCGTCGGCGAGACCTCCGCCGATCCCTCGCTTTCGGTCACGACGCCATTCTGACGAGCAGACGGCGCCTGAGGAAATCGGGCCTTGGTCTAACCGCTCCCCGAAGGATCGGGTTTGGCCGGAGTGGTCGCGACGAGGTATTCGGCGAGCTGGTGGATTTCTGCCTGCGAGAAGGTCTGGCCGTAATCCTGGGGCATCACATTCGACGGGTAGCCTTCGGCAAGCTCGACGTTCGGGTCGACGAGCATCTCTTCGACGCCCGCCGTGGTGTCGTCGGGCGCGAGGAATTCGTCGAGGTTCGGACCGGTGGTTCCGGTCGTTCCGGCTGCGGCCAGCGTGTGGCAGCCTCCGCAGCCGGCGCCGGCGAAGAGCTGGGCGCCGGTCATCGCTTCGCCTTCGCCCGTGCTTTCGACTTCGCCTTCGCCTTCGTTCGTCGCGGGTGCGGACACGGCAACGGTTTCCGTCTCCGGCGAGGCGCCGAGGTCGCCGACGAGGATTCCGGCGAAGAAGGCGAGCACGGCAATCGCGATGAATGCCCAACCCTCTTTCGCCAGGCGTCCCCAGCTATCCCGCTGCATCGTCTCGGTTCGGTAGTCGCGGCACGTTCATCAGCCCGAGCCGAACCTAGGTCGGCCGGGAGCGCAGGGCATCCGTAGAGCGCCACATCCACCTGACTTCCCCGCGGGGTTCGACCATGAGGACGGGCCGGCTGCCGCACGGCTTACGGACGATCTGCCCTATCCTCGACCGACGGCATATGCGAACATACGTTCGTGTCCACTTCGGCGAGAGACCGCCCCCCTGAAACGAGCTTTCGCCCGCGACAAATTCCCGAATCGACGGGTACCGGAAGGAAGTCGGCATCGCGTCGCTCGGGGCGATCTTTGTGCCCACCTCTATGGACGCGGGGGCGGGAGGCAAATTCCCTTCCCTAGATGCCGCGGCGCGAAGAACCACAGGTCGGCCTCAGCAAGGCCATTCGGCAGCTCCGGCGGGAGGTGCAGTTGAGCCAGGAAGCACTCGGGCTGCTCGCCGACATCCACCCGACCTGGATCTCCCACATCGAGTCCGGACGGGTCAACCCGACCTGGGGGAACGTCCGCAGGATCGCGATCGGCCTGCGGGTGCCGCTGCCGGAACTAGCCGCCCTCGCCGAGGACCTCGAGTCCAAACACGGAACCGCCCCCCGGCCCGAGAGCGACGGGGGGCGGTAGAGAACTGCCTCAGGGTGGCTGCGTCCAACTCTATACCCCGGTGTTCCTGAAAAAGCACTGCCGGGTGACCGGGTTGTCATGCAGCCTCGCGCCGTGTTTCGTCCCCGTGTGCCGGTCTTCGACCCTCCTGGGAGCCGCGTTCGCCGCGAGCGCCTCGGGAGCAGCGCGTTTCTATACGCCGAATACGGCTCGAAAACCCCGGAGGAGATCGGCCCGGATGGAACGGGAGGCTGAAGGGGATGCCGCTAGCTGCGGGTTCTTATCCGGCGACGGCGGTGGCGACCGACAGGGCCGAAGGCGCTCGGACCCGAAGACGGTAGGGTTCCGCATCCTCCCGCTTGCGGAGCAACCATGAAGAAGCTCGTTCCCCCGCTCCTCCTCTTCGCCCTCCTCGTCGCCGGCTGCGGCAGCAGCTCCGACGGGACGAGCACGACCGCGAGCAGCTGCGATCCGGGCAAGCTGCCGACGACGGAGCAGGGGGTGCTGACGGTCGCCACCGACAACCCCGCCTACCCGCCCTACTTCGAAGACAACGACCCGACCAACGGTGAAGGCTTCGAGAGCGCGGTCGCCTACGCGATCGCCGAGCGGCTCGGCTACCCGGCGCCGAAGGTGAAGTGGACGACGGAGTCGTTCAACTCCTCTTTCGCGCCCGGCCCGAAGGACTTCGACTTCGACGTCAACCAGATCTCGATCACCCCGGTGCGCGAGAAGGCCGTCGACTTCTCCGCTCCTTACTACACGGCCAACCAGGCGGTGGTGGCGCTGAAGAGCTCCGACGCGGCGAGCGCCAAGTCGCTCGGAGAACTTCAGGATGCCCAGCTCGGCGTCCAGGTCGGCACCACCAGCCTCGAAGCAGCCGAAGCGGAGATCGAACCGAACAGCCGGCCGGAAGTCTTCAACAGCTCCAACGACGTCGTCCAGGCGCTGAAGAACGAACAGATCGACGCCGTCGTCGTCGACCTGCCCGACCGCTCTCTACCTGACCGCCGTCCAGGTTCCGCAGGCGACGGTGGTCGGCCAGTTCGGCGCTCCCGGCGGCGACCGGTGGGGCGCCCTGCTGGAGAAGGACTCGCCGCTTACCTCCTGTGTCTCCGAAGCGATCGAAGAGCTGGAAAGCTCGGGCGAACTGCAGAAGATCACCGACCGCTGGATGAGCCAGGCGGCCGGTGCCCCCGACCTGCATTGATGCCTAGCGATCGTCGCCTCGAACGGGAGGCGGCGAAGCGCAGCCGGCACCGCCGCGGGCAGGCGATCGCGGCGCTCTCCAGCCTCGTCGTCCTCGGCGGCCTCGCGACCGTGATCCTGACCAGCCCGGGCTGGCCGGAAGTCCGCGAGACCTTCTTCAACTGGGAGGTCTTCAAGGAATCATTCCCCGACGTGCTGAAGGCCTTCTGGCTCGACGTCAAGATCTTCCTCGTCGCCGAGCTGGCGATCCTCGTCGTCGGCCTCGTCGTCGCGCTGGTGCGGATCGCCCGCTCGCCGGCGATGTTCCCGCTGCGCCTGCTGTCCGTCGTCTTCGTCGACCTCTTTCGCGGGATACCGACGATCCTGCTCGTCTTCCTGATCGGCTTCGGGGTCCCGGCCCTGCGCCTGGAGGGGGTGCCCAGCGACCCGATCGTCCTCGGCGGCGATCGCCCTCGTCCTCTCCTACAGCGCCTACGTCGCCGAGGTCTACCGCGCCGGGATCAACTCCGTCCACCGCGGCCAGCGCGACGCAGCGCTCGCGGTCGGGCTGACCGAGGCCCAGGCGATGCGCCACGTGATCCTGCCGCAGGCGGTGCGACGGGTGGCGCCGCCGCTGCTCAACGACTTCGTCGCCCTGCAGAAGGACGTCGCCCTGATCTCGATCCTCGGTCCGCTGGAGGCCTTTCGCGAAGCCCAGATCATCGAGTCCCAGACCTTCAACTTCACGCCTCTGGTCGCGGCGGCGCTGCTCTACCTGGCGGTGACGGTGCCGACGGCGCGGATCGTCGACCGCATCGGCGGCCCGGAGGGGGCGGTCCGGTGAGCGCCGGCGGCACCGTCCTCGAGGTCCGCGGCGTCACCAAGGCCTTCGGCGAGCGCGAGGTGCTGCGGGGGATCGACCTCGCCGTCGCGCGAGCACGAGGCGATCGCCCTGATCGGCGCCTCCGGCTCGGGCAAGTCGACGCTGCTGCGCTGCATCGACCTGCTCGAGGAGGTCGACGACGGCGACGTCTTCCTCGACGGCGAGGTGATCACCGACCCGGCCGTCGACCCGGTGCCGGTGCGCCGCCGCCTCGGGCTCGTCTTCCAGGCCTACAACCTCTTCCCGCACCTGACCGCGCTGGAGAACGTCGTCCTCGGGGAGATGCGCGCCCACGGCAAAGCCCGCCAGGTAGCTGAGGAGCGGGGGAGGGCGTTGCTGGCGCGTTTCGGCCTCGCCGGGCGCGAGGACGACCGCCCCGACAACCTCTCCGGCGGTCAGCAGCAGCGGGTGGCGATCGCCCGCGCCTTCGCCGGCCGGCCGCGGGCGC
The DNA here is from genome assembly GCA_963812845.1 of uncultured Actinomycetes bacterium. Lineage (GTDB taxonomy): Bacteria > Actinomycetota > Thermoleophilia > Solirubrobacterales > 70-9 > VAYN01. Next base: position 1,275,125 of record CAWEWQ010000001.1, read on the forward strand.
TGCTCCTCGACGAGGTCACCAGCGCGCTGGACCCGGAGCTGGTCGGCGAGGTGCTGGAGGCGGTGCGCGATCTCAAGCAGGAGGGGATGACGATGCTGATCGCCACCCACGAGATGAGCTTCGCCCGCGAGGTCGCCGACCAGGTCGCTTTCCTCCACGAGGGCCGGATCGTCGAGTTGGGCTCGCCAGAGCATGTGTTGGAGGCGCCTCAGCGCGACGAGACCAAGCGCTTCCTCGCCCGGCTTTTGCGAGCGGGCCGATGAGGCGCGGGCGCGTCCAGGGCGAAGACGCTTCGGCTTCTCACCTGCCTTTCGCCGGCGGCAACCGCGGCCGGCGTTCTGGACCGGGACGCGCTGCTCGATTTGCTTCGTGCCGACTGGGATCTCCGGACCGGGCGCAACCTTCACGCCAAGGGCGCCCTCGTAGACCGCGAGTGGGGACTGCTCGGATCGGGCAACCTCACCACTACGGGCCTGGGCGGGGAGGAGATCGGCGGCAATGCGGAGCTTGGGGTGGTGCTCTCGACTGCTCAGGTCGCGCGGGCGCACCGAATCGTCAGCAAATGGTGGAAGGAAGCGCGGCCGATCGACCAGGCGATGATCGAATCCTGCCCCCGAGGAGCCGGGGAGGCGGCGGACGGCGGTTCGCCGTGGGTCCGGATCTAGGCTCTAAACCGAAGCGCTCTGAAGGTCGCCCATCCCGTGGCCACACCGGGTTCTGGCTGAAGATGGTCTACGACAGCGAGGAGCGGCGAGGATTGGAGTGGTGGACCCGCCAGGACTGGCTCAACGATCGCCACCTTATGCGGGGAGGCAAGAGGCCGATCCTGCGCCCGAGCTATCGGGAGGGGGATCTGCTGGTTCTCTACGTCGTGGGCCGCGGATGCCCGGCAATCGTCGAGGTGACCCGGCCGGCGGAGTTCGAACCGGAGCGGGTGCGCGCAGACCCCGGTTCTCGACCCGACGACTGGCGCCTCCGGGGCTGGGTGACCAAGATGGTTTGCCGGCAATCTGTTTCTCTGGTTGACGCCCCAACGCTTCGGGACATCGAGGTGGCCGCCTCGTCGGTCAAACGACGGGGGCGGATCCGGCTACGTCCCGAGCAATTCGCGCTTGCGCGAAGCGAGCTATTGCGGCGCTAATTCATCGAGACCGCAAAAACGGTCCCTGGAGAGCCATTTTTGCGGTCTCGCTGAGGCGGCATCGGCGAACCTCCGGGAGATTTAGTCAAAAGATTTGACGCGCGCAGGTGTTGCGGTTATGCTGCCGCCGCACTTGAGCAATCAGGGATCGCTCAGGGGCAGGGAAACATAGCTAGCACCTGTGCCTTAATCGGTTAAAGGGTCGGCGTTGTAAGCCGAAGATCCGGGTTCGAGCCCCGGCGGGTGCATTTCGAACAAGCAATTCGAGGCAGAAGCGTTCGAAATCACAGCTATGGGCGAGAACATCTTCAACAGATTCGATCGGGTCGGCGGCGGGAGACGACGGCCGGGTGCTGTGGGCGGCGCGGGCGCCCTACCGGCCGGAGGCCGGCATTCGACCTGATGCTGATCCCGCGGCTGCCGAAGGGCGCCGACTGGCGCGAGGACGAGGCTGCGGTGGCAGCGCTCGAGCGGATCGAGGCCGAGCCCTGGGTCGCGGCGGTCGACCGCGAGGGCGGGCAGCCGCCGCTGAAGCTCGCCGACGAGTGGATCGAAGCGCAGGGCGAGGCGATCCGCTCCGGCGCGGACGGCGAGCGAGGGCCTCGCCGAGATGGCCGCCGGGCAACCGCTACGCCGTCTACTTCTGGGGCGCCAACACGACCAAGGCGCTGCACATCGGCCACCTCCGCAACCTCGCGGTCGGCAACGCGATCGCCGGCGCCCTGGAGCAGGCCGGGGCCCGGGTCGAGAACCGCAGCCTGATCTGCGACGTCGGCCGCAGCATGGGCGAGGCGATGGCCGGCGTCGCCACCCGCGCCGGCGAGGACTCCGGTCCCGACGCCGACGAGAAGTCAGACCACTTCGTCGGCTTCTGTTACGCCGACTACGTCACCGCCAGCAAGAACGGCGGCCTCGGCGACGACGGCGCCGAGGACTCGGTCGCCCGCGAGTCGACGCTGTACAACGACAAGGCCGACGAGCTGATGATGCGGGTCCTCGGCGGCGACCAGAAGGCGCTGGAACTGTGGTCGCAGACCCGCTCCTGGGTGGTCTCCGGCCAGCGCAAGACGCTCGCCAGCCTCGGCATCGCCTTCGACAAGGTGATCTACGAGTCCGACTTCCTGCCCGAGGTCGCCGAGTACATGAACCAGGGCCTCGCCGCCGGCACGCTGACCAAACGCTGGGGCGACGACATGGTCATGTACGAGACCGAACGCGAGGAGCTGGAAGAGATGCCGCTGGTCCGCTCCGACGGCCTGCCGACCCAGCACATGCGGGCGCTCGCCTACTGGGCGGCGCGCCGACGAACTCGACGACGTCGATCTCGCTGCAGGTCTGCGGCAACGAGTGGGTCGCCCACGTCACCTGCCGCCGCAAGCTGATCGACGAGCTGGGGCTGCAGAACGGCAACGGCAACGGCTCGGCCCGCGGCGGCGGCCCGCCGACCCACGACATCTTCCACGGCATGGTCGCCCGGGAGAACGAATCGATCAGCTCCGAGCAAGAAAGGGGCGCTGCTGATCGACGACCTCGTCGAGTGGCTCGAGGAGGAGCTGGCGGCCGAACCCCGAGCTGGCGCGGAGATGGCGCGCCACCCGCACCCGGAGGCGGTGCCGGCCCAGGTCGCGCTCGGCTACTTCCTCCTGCAGCCGACGACCAAGCAGGTCAAGTTCGGCACGGAGAAGCTTCTGGTCGAAGGGAAAGGGAGCCTCGGCTGGGACCTGGCACGCGCCCAGGCCCACCACGCCTCCGGCCGCGATCGCAGGGCGAGCGTCCGGCCGACGACCCGGACTACCGCTTCGCCGTCGTCCAGTCCGAGCACTACCCGGTGCCACCTGCGCAGCGCCGTCGAGGAGTTCGACGTGGCGCCGCTCTCCAAGCTACCTCTCCCACTTCGCGCGCTGGTACCGAGAAGACGAGCGCGCACCGGAGGTCGAGGCGGTCGTGCAGCCGGTGCTCGAGCAGGGCCTGCGGGGCCTGGGACTGGAGGGAGCCTGACGTGAAAACGCTGCTGGTCGACAACCACGATTCCTACACCTACAACGTCTTCCACCTGCTGGCCGCGGCCTCGGGCGAGGAGCCGATGGTGGTCAACAACGACGCCGTCTCCTGGCGGGTGCTGACAAGGATGGACTTCGACGCGATCGTGCTCTCGCCGGGGCCCGGGCACCCGTCCCGCTGGCACGACTTCGGCGTCTGCCGCGACATCCTCCGCCACAGCGAAGTCCCGGTCTTCGGGATCTGCCTCGGCCACCAGGGGATCGGCAACCTGCTCGAGGGCGACGTCAAGCGCGCGCCGATGGCGATGCACGGCCGGCTCAGCCGCGTCGCCACGAAGGCAAGGGCCTCTTCAAGGACGTGCCGCAGGGCTTCTCGGTGGTCCGCTACCACTCGCTGGCGATCACCAGCCCGCCCGGCCCCGAAGGGCACATCGTCGCCTGGGCCGACGACGGCGTGGTGATGGGGGTCGAGCACACGAAGCGGCCGATCTGGGGCGTCCAGTTCCACCCCGAGTCGATCTCGACCGAGTACGGGCTGAAGATCGCCGAGAACTTCTTCGACCTGGCGGCCCGCCACCGGCGGTCCGGGACGCGGCCCGCCGGGCGGGCGACGATCGTCCCGCGCAGCGGCAAGCCGGCGGCCGCGCGACCGCGCCGAGCAGGCCGGCGGCGAGCTGGAGCTGCGGATGCGGACGCTCGAGGGCGAGGCGCCGACCGAGTAGCTCTACGAACGGCTCTTCGCCGACCACGACCCCTCCTTCTGGCTCGACAGCGCCGACGCGCCGACCTGGCTGGCGCAGTGCTCCTACATGGGGACCACCGCCGGCCCGGATCGCTGCTTCGTCAGCTACGACGTCGACGCGGGCGAGGTCGCGGTCAACCGCGGCGGCGTCGAGACCGTCGAGCACAAGTCGATCTTCGACTACCTGCTCAACGCGAGATGAAGCGGATCGCGGTCGAGCCGCCGGAGGGGGTCGAGCGCGGCCTCGTCGGCGGCTACGTCGGCTACCTCGGCTACGAGCTGAAGGCCGACTGCGGCTCCCCCAACGTCCACAGCTCCGACCTGCCCGACGCGGCGCTGATGCTCGCCAACCGGGTCGTCGCCGTCGACCACACCAAGGGCGCGGACCTACGTCTTCGCCCTCTGCCGCGGCGAGGACCCCGAGGCCGAGCTCTGGCTCGACGCGGCCGAGGAGCTGGTCGCCGAGGCGATCGCCGACCCGCCGGCGGAGCGGCCGCCGGCGCCGCCGAGCGACCCCGGCGGCCACGTCAGCTTCCAGTCCGGCCGCGGCCGCGAGCCGCTACCTCGCCGACATCGCCAAGATCGCAGGCCGAACTGCTGGCCGGCGAGTCCTACGAGGTCTGCCTCACCGACCAGTTCTCGACCGACGCCAGCCCGGACCCGTTCGAGCTCTACCGGCAGCTGCGCCGCAGCCAACCCCTCGCCGTTCGCGGCCTTCCTCCAGTTCGGCGAGAACGCGATCGTCAGCTCCTCGCCGGAGCGCTTCATCTCGGTCGACCGCGAGCGCCAGGTGATGGCGCGGCCGATCAAGGGGACGATCTCCGCGGGTCGACGACCCGACGGCCGACGCGGCGATCCGCCGCGCCGAGCTGGAAGACGACGAAAAGACCTACGCCGAGCACCTGATGATCGTCGACCTGCTGCGCAACGACCTCGGCGTGCGTCTGCGACGTCGACAGCGTCGAAGTGCCGCGACCTGATGGTGGTCGAGCCCTACGCGACCGTGCACCAGATGGTCTCGACGATCGTCGGCCGGCTCGAGGACGGCCGCACCGCCGGTCGACTGCGTGCGCGCCGACCTTCCCCGGCGGCTCGATGACCGGCGCCCCGAAGGAGCGGACGATGGAGATCATCGACGACCTCGAGGACGAGGCGCGCGGCGTCTACTCGGGCTCGATCGGCTACTTCGGCGCCGACGGCCACACCGACCTCAACATCGTCATCCGCACGATCGTGATGCGACCGGGGCGGACGACGATCGGCGCCGGCGGCGCGATCGTCATGCAGTCCGACCCCGAGGAGGAGTTCGACGAGATCCTGCTCAAGGCGCGGGCGCCGATGGCGGCGATCGCGCGGACCGTCACCGGCTGCGGACGCTCCGGGCGAGGCCTGGAGCGTCGAGCTGGAGCCGGTCGCCCGGCAGGCGGAGGCGGCGTGAGCGAACCGGTGGCGACCGCGAGCACGGTTCGCGAGGCAGCGGCGGCCGCGACGTCGCGGCGGTCGCTGCCGCGGTCGAGAGCCTGCTGCTCGAGCTCGGCGGCCGCCGGCCCGAGCGCTCGAGCTCGAGGCTGAGGTCCGTGCCCTGCTGGAGGATCCAGCGGGCGGCTCGGTGCTGATCGCGGAGGCCGACGGCAGGATCGTCGGCGTGCTCAGCGCCAGCTGGCAGCGGGCGATCCACGTTCCCGGCGTCTACGCGACGATCCAGGACCTCTGGGTCGATGGGGCTTGGCGCAGTCGCGGCGTCGGGGCGGAACTGGTCGAGGCGATCGCGTCCCAGGCGCGTGCGCGCGGGGTGAGCCGGCTGGAGGTCGGCCTGCCGCGGGAGACCTTCGCGGCGATCGCCTCGACCGAGTCCTTCTACCGGCGCAACGGGTTCGAGCACCTCGGGCCGCGGATGCGGAGGCTGCTCGATGAGCGTGAGCTGCTGATGGTCGAGCAGCGCCAGGGCAGCGGCGACGCCGCCTTCTGGGTGCGCGAAGGGGAACGGCTGATCGAAGGCCAGGACTGCAACCAGCGCCTGGTCGAGCTGCGGGCCGGGCCTGGTCCGCCACGCCGGCGTGCGCCCGGTCGACGCCGACGCCGCTCGACGAGGAGGTGCGAGCAGCACCCTCGAGGCGCTGCACGAGGCCGACTACCTGCGGGCGCTGGCGGACCTCTCCAGCGAGGAGCCGGTGGTGATGCCGGACTTCGCCCCGCCCGGCCTCGAGCCCGACATCCCGGTCAACACGGCGCTCGTCGCCGCCGCGCTGGAGGGGATCCGCACCTCGATCACCGCCGCCGAGCGGGTGCTCGACGGCGCCCGCTTCACCTACGCCGTCTGCCGCCCGCCGGGCCACCACGCCGGCCCCGCCTTCCACGCCGGCTACTGCTACCTGAACAACGCCGCCGCGGCGGTGCGGCGGCTCTGCGAGGGCGGTCTGCAGCCGGTCGGGATCCTCGACCTCGACCTCCACTACCCGAACGGGACCTCGGCCCTGGTCGAGCGGATGGGCCCGGTCGCCACCCTGCACTCGCTGCACGCGTCGCCGGTCACCAACGTGCCGCCGGGCACGCCGCTGCCGCGGCTGCCCGGGCGAACGCGCCGTCGCCTTCGCCGAGAGCCCCGACGAAGACGCCTACCTGCGCGAGGTCGGCGCACTCGATCGACGACCTCTCGCGAGATCGCCCGCGCCCTGGTCGTCTCGCTCGGCTACGACACCGTCGCCGGCGACCCGCACGGCGGCTGGAGCTTCCAGCCGGAGATCTTCGCCGAGATCGGCCGCCTGCTGGCCGGCTCGGGGCTGCCGGTCTGCGTCGATCCAGGAGGGCGGCTACGCGCTCGACGAGCTCGCCGCCTGCAGCCACGCCTTCGCCACCGGTCTGCTCGGAGGGGACGGACCGATGAGCGCCGCCGGGCTCGAGCCCTTCCGCCGCCGCCTCGACGCGATCGACGACGAGATCGCCCGCCTGCTCGGCGAGCGCTTGCAGATCTGCCGCGAAGTCGCCGTCTACAAGAGCGAGCACGAGATCCCGATGATGCAGCCCGACCGGGTCGAAGATCGTCCGCGAGCGCTACCTCGCCCGCGGCGCCGAGGCACGACCTGCCCGCAGGACTTCACCGCCGACCTCTTCGATCTGCTGATCGCCACCACCTGCCGGCTCGAGGACGAGCTGATGGACGAGCTCGCGGCCCGCAGCGGCGAGGGACGCGGCATGAGCCCGCTGCCGCCCGGCCCGCGGCTGCCGCGCGCCCTGCAGGCGGTCGGCTGGACGCAGCGCCCGCTGCCCTGGCTCGAGCGCTGCCAGCGGCGCTACGGCGACATCTTCACCCTGCGCATCCGCCACTACGGCGACTGGGTGATCCTCGCCGACCCCGACGACGTCAAAACGGTCTTCACCGCCGGGCGGCGCGGTCGGCGTCGACACCGCCAACCCGCTGCTGGGGCCGCTGCTCGGCCCGCGCTCGGTGATGCTGCTGGAAGAACCCGAGCACATGACCCGGCGCAAGCTGATGCTGCCGTCCTTCCACGGCCAGGCGGTCCAGGCCGACGCGGAGATGATGGCCGCGGTGGCGCGGCAGGAGATCGCCCGCTGGCCGGTCGGCGAGCCGTTCGCGCTCTGGCCGCGGATGCAGGACATCACCCTCGACGTGGTGATGCGGGCGGTCTTCGGGCCCGACTCGAAGACGCCGCGGCTGCAGCCGCTGCGCGAACGGCTGCGCGAGCTGACCACCTGGATGAACGAACCGCGCAACCTGGCGATGCTCGCCGCCTTCGGCCCCGGCTGGGTGATCCGCAGCCGCGGCTACCGCGAGGCGATGGGCGCGGTCGAGGCGGCGGTGATGGAGGAGGTGCGGCGCCGCAAGGCCGAGCCGGACGGTGGCGAGATCGGCGTCGTCTCGATGCTGGTCGGGGCCCGCTACGAGGACGGCTCGCCGCTCTCCGACCAGGACCTGCGCGACGAACTGGTGACCCTGCTCTCCGACGGGCCGACCTCGAGCACGCTGGCCTGGACCTTCGAGCGGCTGCTGCGCAACCCCGACAAGCTTCAGCAAGCTCCAGGAGGACCTCGACGGCGGCGACGGGAGCTACCTCGACGCGGTGGTCAAGGAGACGCTGCGGCTGCGGCCGCCGGTGCCGGTGGTCGTCCGCAACCTGCTGGAGCCGATGCGGCTCGGCGGCTACGAGCTGCCGGCCGGGACCACCGTCGCCCCCTGCATCCACCTGATCCACCGCGACGAGCGCAACTACCCCGAAGCCGCACCGCTTCCTGCCCGAGCGCTTCGTCGGCAAACAGCCCGGGACCTACACCTGGATCCCCTTCGGCGGCGGCGTCCGCCGCTGCCTCGCCGCCAGCTACGCGGAAATGGAGATGAAGCGGGTGCTGCGGATCGTCCTGCGAGACGACCGACCTGCGCACGGTCGAGAGCGGCGGCGAGCGGATGCGCAAAAGCGCGATCTCCTTCAGCCCCGACCAGCAGGGGCTGGTGATCGCCGAACCGAGGGAAACCGAGCCGGCCGGGCCGCGCGCCCTGGCCCCCGTCTGAGGGAGGAAACGTGAGCGACAGCGACCTCCTGATCGTCGGCGCCGGCGCCAAGGCGGCGGCGATCGGCGCCAAGGTCCACGTCCTCAACAGCCTCGGCCTCGGGCCGAGATCTCGATGACGATGATCGAGAAAACCGAGCCCGCCGCCTCCTGGCTGGGGCGCAACGGGATGACCTCCGGCGAGGAGCCGCTGGCGATCCCGCCGATCAAGGACGTCGGCTTCCCGTACCAGAGCTCGCGCCAGTTCGGCGAGCTCGGCGACGAGATCGACGCCGCCCTGCTGCCGTTCACCTGGCAGCGCTTCGCGATGGAGCGCCACGAATACGCGCCCTGGGTCAACTCCGGCTCGCCCTCGGTCCGCCACCGCGACTACGGCGAGCTACCTGAGCTGGGTGCTGGCGCGGGCGACCGAGGGGGTCGGCGATCTACGACGGGCGGGTGACCGAGGTCGACGCCTGGCCGCCGAGGACGAGCGCTGGCAGGTCGAGGTCGCCGAGCGCGGCCGGCCCGAGGACCCCGAGCGCCACACCGGCCGCGCCCTCGTCCTCACCGGCCCCGGCGTCCACCGCCACTTCCCGCACGACCCGGAGGTCGAGTCGCGGGTCTTCCACTGCGACAGCCGCCGCGAGGAGTTCGCCCGGGTGCCGGAGGACGAGCCGGCGGAGATCGCGATCGTCGGCGGCGGGGAGAGCGCGCTCAGCGCCCTCGTCTTCCTCCGCGACCTGCGGCCCGCAGGCCCGGCTGACGATCTACACGCCGACCCTGCCGCTGAGCCGCGGCGAGAGCTTCCTCGAGAACCGGGTCTTCGCCGACCCCGACGACGTCGGCTGGGAACACCTCGACCTCGAGACGCGGCGCGACTTCGTCAAGCACTGCGACCGCGGCGTCTTCGACGCCGAGCGTGCTCGAGCGGATCGCCGACGACGACCACCTCTCCTTCGTCACCGGCCGCGCCGCTCCACGTCGCGCTCGCCGGCGACGGCGAGGGGGCGGTGCTCGAATTCGAGAGCCCCGCCGACGGCGAGCTGTCGCCGAGCGCTACGACTACGTCGTCAACTGCACCGGCTTCGACCTCCTGCGCCAGCTGCGCGGCCTCTTCCCCGACGCGGTCCGCGACGAGGTCGAAGAACAGTGCGGCCCGCTCTGGGACGGCCCGCCGCAGACCGAGGTCCCGATCGGCCGCGCCCTGGAGCTCGAGGGGATGCGGCCGCGCCTGCACATCCCCGGCCTCGGCGGCCTCCGCCAGGGCCCCGGCTTCGCCAACCTCGGCAGCCTCGGCCTGCTCGCCAACCGGGTGCTGCAGCCGCTGCTGGCAGAGCTCGACGTACCGCTTGCGCCGGAATTCGGCGAAGATGCAGGACAAATCTTTATTACTCGACTAGGGAGGAACCAGAGGATGTCAGGGATGAAGTCAGGTAAAGCTTGGGCTGCGCTGCTCTTGTTGGTGGCGCTGGCCGCGCTGTGGTCGGCTGCGGATCCTCGTCATCGGATTCCTCCAGCTCGGGCGACGCTGAAGCTGCACCGGCGACGCCTATCCCGAACGTCGACCACGGCCAACACCCGCGAGGCGAAGGGCGAGATCGACCGCAAGCAACGCCGCCGAACTGGAAGGTCGCCTGGACGCTGCCGCTCGAAAGCGCAGAGCACCTACGGCGCCTACTGCGACCACGCCCGGTGATCGCCAACGGCGTCGTCTACTCCAGGACCTCGAATCCAACGTGCAGGCGATCGAGCCTCGACAGCGGCGAGGTCCTGTGGACGAAGAAGTACGAATCGGCCGACCAGGGGCCGAACGGCGTCGCCGTCGCCGACGGCAAGGTCTTCGGCGCCACCGCCGAGCGAAGCCTTCGCGCTCGACCAGGAAACCGGCAAGGAGCTGTGGTCGGTGCCGGTGGCCGAAAGCCCGCTAGCGATCGACATGGCGCCGGGCTACAGCGACGGGCTCGTCTACGTCTCGACCGTGCCGATCAACGTCAACGCCGAATACCAGGGCGGCGCCGTCGGCACCCTCTACGCGCTCGACGCCAAGACCGGGAAGAAGAAGTGGACACTTCGACACCGTGCCGAAGGAGCCTCTGGGGCGACAAGGAAGTCAACTCCGGCGGCGGCCTCTGGTACCCGCCCTCCTTCGACGAAAAGGGCTCGATGTACTTCGGCACCGGCAACCCGGCGCCGTATCCCGGGCACGCCGGCGAAGCCGTGGGGCTCGAGCCGGCCCGGCCCGAACCTCTACACCAACTCGCTGGTCAAGCTCGACGCGAAGATCGGGCAAGCTCGACTGGTACTACCAGCAGACCCCGCACGACCTCTACGACTGGGACTTCCAGAACTCCGCCGATCCTGGCCAAGGCCGGCGGCACGCGACGTGGCGATCGGCTCGGGCAAGTCCGGCGATCGTCGTCGCGGTCGACGCGAAGACCGGCAAGCCGGTCTGGAGCACGCCGGTCGGCAACCACAACGGCCACGACGACGACGGCCTCTACGCGATGCGAGGCGAAGACTCGAAGATCAAGCAGGGCGAAGTCTTGCCCGGGCAACCTCGGCGGCGTGATCGCACCGATCGGCGGCCGAACGACGACCACCGTCTTCGTCCCGGTCGTCAACCGCGGCGTCGACGTCAACGCCCGAACAGGCGACTCAACGAACACCGCCGAACTGCCGGGCGAAATGGTCGCCCTCGACATCGCCACCGGCAAGGTCGACTGGGAAGCAGGAATACCCCGCGGCCGCCTACGGCGCGCCCGACCGTGGTCAACGACATCGTCTTCTTCGCGACCTTCGACGGCATCGTCCACGGCCTCGACGCCGAAACCGGCGGCGAAGTCTGGTCGGCGAGCCTGCCGGCGGGCGCCAACAGCCGGCGTGGCGGTCAGCGGCGACACCCTCGTCGTCCCGGCGGGCGATCGCCGAGCGCCGAAGGCCAGACAGCCGGAACTCGTCGCCTACCGACTCGGCGGCTGAAGAGCCGTTTCAGGTTCGGCCATCGACCCGAGGCGGTATGACTCGGGTCGATGGCCAACCAAGCGCAGCGCCGGCATCCTCCTCTTCCGCCGCGGCGGCCGAGGAGGTCGAGTTCCTCCTCGTCCACCCCGGCGGGCCGTTCTGGGCGCAGCAAAGACGCCGGCGCCTGGACGATCCCGAAGGGCCAGATCGAGGACGACGAGGAGCCGCGCGCCTGCGCGATCCGCGAGCTGGAAGAGGAGCTGGGGGCAGCGCCGGCCCTCGACCCCGAGCAGCTGATCGAGCTCGGCTCGATCCGCCAGCGGGCCGGGCAAAGTGGTCGAAGCCTGGGCGGCGGAGGCGGAGTTCGACCCGGCGGCGCTGGCCAGCAACACCTTCAGCATGGAGTGGCCGCCGCGCAGCGGCAGCGAGCAGGAGTTCCCGGAGGTCGACCGGGCCGAGTGGTTCGATCTCGAGGCGGCGCGGGAGAAGATCCTGCCCGCCCAGGCCGAGCTTCTCGACCGCCTGCTGGAGCACCTGGGCTAGCCGGCTAGAGCCGGACGTATACTCGCCGCGGGATGGAAAACGGCTCCACTCCGCGGTCTGAGACGCTGGCGACCCGATCAGAACGGCCACCTGCCGCTCTCCGGCGCGCCTGCTCGGCGTCGGCGTGCGCGGCGCCCGCACGGTCACCAAGGCGACCGGGATCGACCGCGCCGTCGAGGTCGCCGCCGAGGAGGCGATCGTCGCCGCGGTCGAGAGCGAGGCGGTCGAGCGGGCGATGGCCCGGGTGCTGCGAAGGCCCGATCGTCGAGGAGGCGGTCGAGGGCGCGCTGGAGAGCGAGGCGGTCAAGAAGGCGCTGCTGGAGGCGATGGACACCGAGCTGGTCGACGAGGTCTGGCGGCGGCTGCTGGCCAGCGACCAGGCTCAGCAGCTGGTCGAGCGGATCGCCGAGGCACCCGAGGTGCGGGCCGCGATCAGCGCCCAGGGCATCGGCCTGCTCGAGGACATCGGCCGCACGATCGGCAACGCTCGCCCGCCGCCTCGACGACCGCTTCGAGCGGATCGTCCGCCGGATCTTCTTCCGCCGGCGCCGCGGCCGCTGCCGACCGACCGCGCCGGGGTCGTCAGCCGCGGCCTGGCGATGCTGATCGACGGCGTCTTCGTCAACCTCGGCTTCACCGCGTTCGTCGCCCTGGTCACCCTGGTCGACAACGCCTTCGGCGGCAACGGCGAACGGCGGCTCGCAGCTTCGCGATCGCGGTCGGCTCGACCGCCTGGCTGGCGCTCGGCGCGATCTACCTGCTCGGCTTCTGGTCGCTGGCCGGGCAGACGCCGGGGATGCGCTTCCTCGGCATCCGCCTCGAGCGAGCCGGCTGCCGCTGCGGCGCTGCTTCAGGCGCCTCGTCGGCCTCGGCCTCTCGGTCGTCACCTTCGGCCTCGGCTTCCTCGGCATCGTCTTCGGCGAGCGTCGCCGCGCCTGGGAAGACCGCTTCTCCGGCACCGAGGTCGTCTACGACGAGCGCCGCCCGGAGCCGGCGCCGTGGTCGCGAGCCGGCGCTAGACCGGCGCCGCCGGAGCGATTCGGAAGCCAGCGCTGCACCAGCCAGGGTGAGCGTGCCGGAGACGATCAGCAGCGAGACGTTGATCGCCAGCACGACGAGCGGCGCCGAGCGCGTGCTCGATGCCGCCGCCGCCGAGCGCGACGCCGAGGTAGGCCGAGGCGGGGATCGTCGTCACCGAGATCGCGACGCCGACCGCGGCGCTGGCCCGGGTCTCGAAGGAGAGCATCGCCGCGATCGCCGGCGGCGAGCGCGATCAGCACCGTCGAGTAGTCGGTGTGGGCGAGGGTGGCTGAGGCTGCTTTCCTCGACCTCGAAGCCGTCGGGGAGCAGGCCGGCCCATTTCAGCAGCGCGCTGAGCACCATCGCGGTGACGACGACCAGGCCGAGGCCGAGGACGAGCGTCGCGAAGGCGCGCCGGGCGAGGGCGTAGCGGCGGCCGACGAGGCCGACGCAGGTGGCGCAGATCGGCAGCAGGTCGGGGCTGACCGCCATCGCGCCGACGATCAGGATCGAGCTGCTGGTGATGACGCCGAGGGCGGCGATCACGGCGGCGACGTTGATCAGCGCCAGGTAGCGGGCCAGCGGCCGCGAGTTGGCCCGCGCCTGCCCCATCACCTCGACCCAGGCGAAGCCGTCGACGCCGCCGTCGCCGCGAGGTGGCGGTGCTGGGGGGCGACCACCTCGACCTTGCTCGAGCACGTAGTCGTCGACGCCGATCCCGAGCTCGGCGATCTCCTCGACCAGGCGGTCGGCGACGGCCGGCTCGACGTCGGCGACGAAGACGAAGGATTCGGCGGGGTCGGCCTCGTCGGGCTGCTGCACGACCCGGCGCACGCCTTCGAGCTCGCGCAGCAGCGCGCCGAACTCGGCGGCCTGGTCGGCGGCGACGGAGGAGCGGAGCCTCAGCATCCGCGACGCATCAGGAGACCAGCTTCAGGACCTTGAACGCGCGATTGCCCTTCGGCGTCTCGACCGTGACCGTGGCGCCGACCTTGGCGTCCATCAGCGCCCGCCCGATCGGCGACTCGGCCGAGAGCCGGCCTTCGGCGAGGTTGGCCTCGGTCGAGCCGACCAGGGTCCAGGCGTTGGTCTCGCCTTTGGATTCGTCGAGCACCTCGGCGGTGCGGCCGAAGGCGAAGAAGTCGCTGTCGAGGCCTGCGACCTCGACGACGACCGCGTTGTGCAGCCGCTCCTGCAGCCGCTTGATCCGCGTCTCCATGTGCGCCTGGTCCTCTTTGGCGACGTGATACTCGGCGTTCTCCTTGAGGTCGCCCTCCTCGCGGGCGACCTTGATCCGCGCCGCCATCGCCTTCCGCGCCGGGCCTTCGAGCTCGGCGAGTTCGGCTTTCAGCTCCTCGAGTCCCGCCTGCGGTGATCGGCTCACCGCGTCTGCTCCTGCGCGCTCATGCCGCCAGAGCGTGTCAGAAACGGCCAGCTCAGTCGCCGCCGTTGCGCCGCGGCGAAGGCCGAGGCGAAGGACTTGCACCTTCGGCCCCCCGGCGCTCGCCAGGGGTTCGAGGCCGAACAGGTCCTCGATCGAGCGCAGCAGCGAGTAGGGGGTGTAGGGGGCAGCGTCGGTCGCGCCGGGGGCGAGCGAGACGGCGAGACCAGCAGCGCGCCGACCTTCTTCGGGTCGGCCGGCGGCGCGGCGGCGCCGGTCGGCGGCGCCGGGTCGGCGGCGCCGAAGCTGACGATCAGCAGGCCGTCCTTCTTGTAGGCGGGCGAGGCGAGGATTTCCGGCACCACTTCGGCGAGGAAGGCGTCGGCCGCGGCGGCGCCGTCGGGGGCGCCTTCGGGGCACTGGCCGCGGAACCCGGCGTTGCAGAGGTTGGGGGAGATGTAGGAGAAGTTCGGCGGTCGAGTCGATCTTCTTCAGGTCCTTGTCGAGCTCGTCCAGCGGCACGTCGTTTTCGTCGCAGTCGCCGAGGTCGAGCAGCGAGTGGAAGAAGACGAACGGGTTGAGCAGGGACGAGTAGCCGCCCGCGGTGGGCACGTCGGCGGCTCCGGGTTCGGGGTGGACGCAGTTGTCCGGCTTGCCGCTCGGCGTCGGTCATCCCTTCGATGTAGCCGTGCCAGGTGAGCCGGGCGCCGACCAGCTGGTCGGCAGAGGGTGAGCGTTTCGACATCGTGAGAGGCAGGCTTCGTAGGTCGGGCAGTCAGCTCTTGGTCGCCGCGGTCGGGGGCTGGCCGCCGATCGCGGCGATCGCGTTCGGCAGCGCCGCCGTGTCGAGCAGCGAGTAGTTCGTCAGCAGCAGTCCCTGCGGGCGCAGCGTCGCCGGAGAGGTAGGGCATCTGCGAGGCGGCGCCGAAGGCCGGCGTCGTAGCCCGGGCTCGCGAGCGAGACGACGAAGACGTGCTGGACCGGGCCCGGTTCCGGGGCTTCCGGTTCGGCCGGCGGGGCTTCCGGGCTTCGCGGTTCGGCGGCGGGTGCGGCCTGCGGTTCGGCGGCCGTCGGAGCGGGAAGCGGCACGGAGGGAGCCGCTTCCGCGCCCGACGACGCTTCTGGGGGGGAGGTCGGGTTGGTCGCGGGCGCGGTCGGCGTCGGGGCGACGGCGACGGCGGCGCTTTCTTCCTGCAGGCAGCGCCCGGGCGGCGGCGGCTGCCATCGGGCTGAGCCCGCTGCCGTTGCCGAGCCCGACGGCGATGATCGCCCGTGGTGGCGACCAGGGAGGAGGCGACGCAGCAGGTCGAGAAGCGTTTGCCGGTCAGGCTCGCGGCGGCGGCGATCGCCTTCTGGATCGGTCCGGCGAGGAGCCTTCACGCCGCCGCCTCCGTCGGGGACCAGCGAGTGGCCGCACTGGGGGCAGAAGCGGACCGCGGCGCCGTAGGGGGAGCCGCAGCTGGGGCAGAGCCCGGCGGCGTCGGCGCGCTCGATCTCGAGCAGGCGCTCGACCGCGAGCAGCTCGGCGTCGACCCGCTGCAGCTCGGCCGCCTTGCGGGTGAGGACGTCGAGGCGGACGTGGTCGCGGATCGCCATCTCGTAGAAGGCGCCGCCGAGGTCGGCCTGCATCACCGTGAACTTCTCCAGCAGCCGGTCGCGCTGGGCGAGGAGCTCTTTGTTCTCGGGCGCCGGCTCGGGAGCCGCCTGTGGCTGCTCCTTCCCGCCTTGGGCGACGGTGCGTCCCTGCGGGGGCGCTGACGGAGCCGTTTCGGTAGCTGCGGCCGCTTCACGGTTCCACTCCCGAAGGCGCCGGGGCGCTGCCGCCGCCTTCGCCGCCGACGACGATCACGTCGGGCAGGTTCTGCTGGGCCTTGATGTAGTTTTCGCCGGTCTGTTCGGGGTTTTCTTCGACGATTTGGGTGTCTTCTTCTTCCTTCTGCTTGGAGGCGCTTGAAGCTGGCGACTTCGTGGACGTCGCCGTTGTCGGTGTGGGCGACGACTTTGCCTTCTCCCTTTTTCGCGCCGCTGCTGCCCTTGGCCGCTTTTTTCGCTTTCTGGCACTCGGCGTGGCGCCGGCTCCGGCATGGCGCCGGCGGTGGCGGTCGGCCGTTCCCGCAGGGCCTGCAGCAGGGCGTCCTGTTGTCGTTGCCAGCGGAGTCGCTGCGGCCGACCACCACGCCGAGCCCGACCGCGAGCGGCAGCAGCGCGAAGAAGGCGACCGCGGCGGCGCGGCTGGTCGGGCTCTGTTTCGCCGGCGGCCCGATCAGCGGCCGCCGCGAGCGTTTGCTCATCGCCGCGAAGTAGCGCGAGGCCGGGTTGGCGCCGTTGCCGCGCCGGGCGGCGCAGTTGACGCAGTAGCGCTGCTGCGGGTCCATCGGCGCCCCGCACTCCTCGCAGGGCTCGTAGTCGCCTGCGGCCGTCGAATCGGCGCTCGATCTCGCTCATCCCTTCTCCTTGCTCGTGCTTGCGCTTGCTTGCCTTCTTGCGCTCCTGGCGCTTGGCTCGCGCGCCTCGAGGATGCGTGCGGATTCGGCCTGCTGGGCCTCGGCCTTTTCCTGCGTCGTCGAGCAGCCGGTCAGGCTCGCGACGGCGAGGAGCGCCGCCGCAGGGCGAGGACCGCCGAGCTGGCTGGTCTGCGCCTAACCGAAGGCACCGCTCACGTACTCCTGGGTCCGTTGCTCGCGGGGCGAGCCGAAGAGGGCGGTGGCGCTGTTGTACTCGACCAGGTCGCCGAGGTACATGAAGGCGACGTGGTCGGCGATCCGGTAGGCCTGCTGCAGGTTGTGGGTGACGATCACGACGGCGACGTCGTCGCGCAGCTTCACGATCAGGTCCTCGATCACCTGGGTCGACTGCGGGTCGAGCGCCGAGCAGGGCTCGTCGAGCAGCAGCACCTCGGGCTCGGCGGCGAGGGCGCGGGCGATGCAGAGCCGCTGCTGCTGGCCGCCGGAGAGCTTCAGCGCCGGGTGGTCGAGGTTGTCCTTGACCTCCTCGAAGAGGCCGGCGCGGTCGAGGGCGCTGTGGACCTTCGGCTCCAGCGTCTTCTTCCGCGCCCGCCGCGAGCCCTGCTCGCGCAGGACGTAGGCGATGTTGTCGAAGACGCTCATCGGGAACGGGTTCGGCTGCTGGAAGACCATCGTCACCCGGCGCCGCAGCAGGGTCGGCTCGATCGCGGTGATGTCGACGTCGTCGAGCAGGATGCGGCCGCTGAGGCGGGCCGTCGCTGGTCAGCTCGGTGAGGCGGTTGAGCGAGCGCAGCAGGGTCGTCTTGCCGCAGCCCGAGGGGCCGATCAGCGACAGCACCTCGCCCTGGCGGACCGGCAGCGAGACGCCTTTGACCGCCTCTTTGTCGCCGTAGGAGACCGAGACCTCGTCGATCTCCATCCGCCGGATCGAGAACTGCGGCGCGCCGATCGAGCGCCGGGCGGCGGTGAAGCCGCTCGGCGCGGCGCGTGGCCGTTGCCGTTGCCGGCTGGGCCGGGGCGCGACCTCGCTGGCGCGGCCGCGGGATCCTCGAGCGCGCAGCCGCCGGATCGGCGGCGGGGGGTAAGTCAGGAACTCCACGTTCCTACCTTTCGGGCGCGGCGGTGGACGACGTCGACGGCCGCGTTCAGGACCAGGACCATCAGCAGCAGGACGAAAGCCGCCGCGTAGGCTTTCTCGGGCTGGTTGAGGTTCCCGGTCGGGGAGGCCTCGTAGACGAAGTTGGTCAGGGTGGTGCCGGCGCCGCGCAGGTAGTTGAGCGGGAAGCCGACGCCTTCGACCGGGGCGAAGTTCTGGGTGGCGCCGAGCAGGACGACGATGATCGCGGTGTCGCCGATGATCCGGCCGAGGCCGAGCATCGCCCCGGTCGCGACCTGGGGCCGGCAGGTGGGGAGGAGGATCCGCCGCGTCGTCGCCGCCTTGGTCTTGCCGACCGCGTAGGAGGCCTCGCGGACGTGGCGGGGGATCGAGTTCAGCCCCTCGCGGGTGCTGGCGACGATCAGCGGCAGCGCCACCAGCGAGAGCATCGCCGAGGCGGCGAAGAAGGAGCGGCCGAAGACGACGCCTTCGGTGCTGCGGCTGAGGAAGCCGAGCGCGGTGCTGGAGAAGATCACCGTGCCGAACAGGGCGAGGACGATCGAGGGGATGCCGGCGATCGCCTCGATCGTCGATCTCGGTGATCCGCGCCAGCGCCGCCGGCCGGCCGTACTCGACCAGCCAGACCGCGATCGCGACCCCGGTCGGCAGCGCCAGCGAGATCCCCATCACGGCGACGATCATGGTCCCGAAGAGGGCGTCGGAGAAGCCGCCGGTTTCGGTCTCGCTGAAGCCGGCGGCGGCCGGCGTCACGAGCATCGAGGGCTCAGGAACTTGATCCCCTGGATCAGCAGGTAGACGACGATCGCGACCGCGATCGCGCAGAAGAGCAGGCCCAGCGCCCAGCAGATCGCCAGGCCGATGCGGTCGGTCGAGCGCCCAGGTGGCGCTGCCCTCGACCGCGCCCTTGCTCGGGCGCGGTGGGTTCGTCGCGGCGGCGGCAGAACCGGCGGCGGAGCGACCGGGGAGTCCATCAGGCCGCCCCGTACTTGCGCATCGAGCGGCGCGCGACGTAGCCGGTGAGGGAGAAGAAGGCGGCCGAGAAGAGCAGCACGGCGGCGATCGCGAACAGGGTCGCGTTGGCCGGCGGCGAGCTCAGCTGGTCGATGTTCTTGACGATCGTCGGCGCCAGCGGCCGCGAGGGCTCGTAGATGAAGATCAGGCCGTCGGCCGGGTTGGGGGAGAAGCCGACCGAGCCGGAGATCATCGCCAGCATCACCGCCTCGCCGATCGCCCGGGCGACCGCCAGCACGGTGCCGGCGACGATCGCCGGGCGGGCGGTGCGGACGCCGATCTTCCAGGTCGTGCGCCAGCGGTTGACGCCGAGCGCCAGCGAGCCCTCGAGCCAGCCCGGTTTGACCGCGCGCAGGCCGTCGCTGAAGATCGAGACCATCAGCGGCGCGATCATCACCGTCAGCACCGTGATCGCCGCCAGCAGGCTGTAGCCGGTCAGCGAGATGACGCCGGCGACCGAGGCCTTCTGCGGCTCGGTGACCAGGTGGTTGCCGATGAAGGGGACGAGGACGACGACCCCGATCAGGCCGTAGATCACCGAGGGGACGCTGGCCAGGAAGCGGACCACCGGCTGCAGGATGTTGCTCATCCACTCGGGCGCGAACTCGACGATGAAGACGGCGACGAAGAGGGCGGAGAAGAGGGCGATCAGGACGGCGCCGCCGGTGATCAGGATCGTGCTCCAGATCAGCGGCCAGGCGTGGAAGGTGTAGACGTATTCGAGCCCGTTCTGGCCGGAGAGGAAGATCGCGTTGAGCTGGTCGTCGACGTTGCCGCCGGCGCCGAACCAGGCGAGGCCGTTGTGCGAGAACGACGGCCAGGCGTGGACGAAGACGGTGACGATCATCGCCAGCAGCAGGCCGACGACGCCGCAGACCAGCGCGCCGAGCATCCGCTCGACGCGCTGGTCCGACCACTTCGGGCCGTACTCCGGGGGAGTACTGCTCCTCCAACGGCCTACTTCTTCTTGTTGAAGGCGGGGACGCCGCCGGCCTTGCTGATGACTTCACCGGCCAGCGGGCTGCGCCGCGCCCAGTCGATGAATTTGACCAGCGCCTGCGGGCTGGTGCTGCCGTCGCCCGGGAGGACCAGGAACAGGTAGCGCGAGAGCGGGTACTTGAGCGGCTCGACGCTGATCTTGCTCGGCGCGCAGGGGATGCCGTTGACCTTCAGCGGCTTCAGCCCCTTGCTTCTGCCAGGCGAGGCCGGCGTAGCCGATCGCGTTCGGGTCCTGCTTGACCGCGTTGACGACGAGGCCGTCGGCGGTCAGCGCGTTGACGTTGGACGCCGGCGGCTTCGTTGTTGAGCACCGCCTGGAGGAAGAAGTTGTAGGTCCCTCCGTTGGTGTCGCGGCCGACCGGGTCGATGGTCGTGCCCAGGCCCGAGCCGGGCACCTGGCTCCAGTTGGTGATCAGCCCGCGGTAGATGTCGTGGGTCTGCTGGATGCGTGATGTTGCTGAGCGGGTTCTTCGGGTTGACGTCGAGGCAGAGCCCGTCGAGGAACATCTTGATGTAGGTGGTGCCGGCGTCGCTGGGGAGGGGGGTACGGGCCTGCCCGGCGAACTGGCTGGTCCCGTTCTGGACGTCTTTGACGCCGGCGTTGCCGCCGTTGGCGGTGTAGACGAAGTGGACCTTGTGGTTGACCTTCTTCGTGTAGGTGGCGAAGAGGGCCTGCAGCACGGGCTGCGCGGCAACGGAGCCCGACCCGATCAGGGTCACGGCACCGGCCGACGCCGGCGCGGCGAGCCCCAGAAGGGCGATCGCCGCTATGGCGAGGGTCTTGATTCTCATGCGATGTGAGTCCTTTCCTGCCGGGTTAAAACGAGTTTGTTGACCAACTTGTGGCATAAACGCTAGCAGTTTCTGTACCTTTTTGAGTTACTTAGTAAAGAAAGGCCGTCCGAGGGTAGCCACGGACAGCCGGCGAAGGCCGCAGACATGGAGGATCAATTGCTGAAGAGAAGACTGTCCACCCCCCGAGCGGCGACCGTCGTCGTGCTTGCGGCGGTGGTTGCCGTCTCGGTCACGGTGGTGCCCTCGGTCGCCCAGTCGTTCCTGACGACCCAGAAGGCGGCGAAGGTCTACGTGAGCAACAAGAAGGCGTCGACAGCTCTACCTGAAGAAAAAGGCGGCCTCGAACCTGTACGTGGCCAAGGCGACGGCGCCGAAGCCGCCGGTCGTCGGGATCGCCGCCGGCACGCGCCCAGTTCGGGCCCGTCTCGGCGACCACCGCCGGCTACATCCCGACCGCGTTCACCTCGTTCGCGACCAAGGCCGAAGTCAGCTCGGCGGTGATCACGTTCTCCGGGCAGGCGATCTGCACGGCGGCCGAAACCGGGCCCCGACCAGGCCTGCCCGATTCAGATCCTGGTCGACGGCCAGGCGACCGGGAAAGTGAACTTCGCCCCGGCGACGGCCGCGTCGCCGACGCCGGTGCCAGTCGTCCAGACCGTCGGTCCAGACGAGCGTGCTGCTGCAAAGGCGGTCACACGATCTCGGTCCAGTACGCGGGCGCGAAAAACGTGACCTTCACGCTGAAAGGCTGGAACCTGGCGGTCGAGGCCTACCCGCAGCCCGACGAACCGCTGCAGCTCGAGGAGTCCGGCGGCGGCAGCTCCAAGGGCGGCGCCTCGAAATAGGCGCGGCCGACGCGAAAGAGCCCGGATCGCCTTTGGCGCGATCCGGGCTCAGGTTTCACAGCCGGGACAGTCAGCGGACTCGCCGTTCATCGGCTCAGCGCTGGGGGCGGGGGAGGGAGTCGCCGAGGATCAGGCGCGCCCGGTAGAAGAGCGCCTCGTCGGCCGCCGTTCAGAGCCGACTCGCGGTTGTCGGTCTGCGTGGTCCGGTTCTGGCCCGGTCCCGGCCGGGTACTCGTCCCGGACCAGCCCGGTCAGCCGGCCCCGCGAGCGGAACGTCGTGGTGGCTACGCGCTTAGTCATTTCGTCTCCTTTCCGCATTTGTAGATCAACTAAGTCAAGAATAGCAGAATCCCGGAAAATGGACCGAGCCCGGGGGAGAAAGTCACTCGCCCGGGCCTTGGGGTCGGGATGCCCGACGACGCCTTTCGCGTCGCTTATGACGAGCGGCGCGCGGCTTGGGCGAGCAGGAGCGGTCAGCGACGGCCTTCGCTCTCGAGCCGGCGTCCTATACTGGGAGATCGCTGCACGACCCGCTGCGAGTGCGGTTACCAGCCTCGTCGAGTCTGCGGAAGAAGCCCGAAATCGAGGTCTATGTAGGCGACCTGCGGTCTTTCAGCATGCATGGCAGCGGCCATGGACGACCACGTGGGATCTCAAGCGGTCTGGCGAGCTTCTTCCAAGCGGCGAGCGGCCTGTTGACGGTCGAGGATAGCTTCTCATGGGTAGGCAGCTATGGCGAACCTCCGGTGCTCTAGCAGATAATCATATGCTCTCAGAGCAAATCCATCCAGACGTCGACCTGGAGCCTGAATCTCGATCGAGATGCCTGGGAGGGCTGATGACGTTCCGTCCGGGGTGGTCGGCGACGAATCCCGGCTGATCGGCGGTTCCGCGGTTCCTGCCGGGCTCGCGGTAATCGGGCTCCTGAGGTTGGTCGTCTGGGGGAAGTGGAACCCACCGCCGCCCCGGCAGTTCCGCTGAGGCCGGCCTCGGTCCGCTGCCGACGCCGGGGTGGCGAAGTGGGGCGGGGCGTCACCCGGCAAGAAGACGCCCCACCCCGTCGCCCCTTCAGACGGCTGCAGGTACTCTCTGCGTCGCCGCCGTCCTCGGACCCGTGGGGAGTCGAGGCCCCCGGGAGTCGGACGGCGACGAACCGTTGAAGCTCTTGGCCTGGACCGGGCGCAGGTAGGCGATCTGCCCCTCGCGCAGCTCCAGCCGCTGCAGCTCGGCGCGGGTCAGCTGCGCCCAGACCTCGGTCCCGTCGGCGAGCACGAGCTCGACCCGGATCTCGAAGCCGAGGGTGACGATCCGCTGCACCAGGCCCTCCTGGGTGCGCTCGTCGGGGTCGAGCACGACTTCCATGTCGTGCGGGCGCACGAAGTGGTCGCCGAGCCGGTTGACCTCGCCGACGAAGCTCATCACGAACTCGTTGGCCGGGTGCTCGTAGAGCTCGTCGGCGGTGCCGGACTGCTCGACCCGGCCCTCGTTCATCACCACCAGCTGGCCGGCGACGTCCATCGCCTCCTCCTGGTCGTGGGTGACGAAGATCGTCGTCACGTGCATCTCCTCGTGGAGGTGGCGCAGCCAGGTCCGCAGGTCCTTGCGGACCTTGGCGTCGAGCGCGCCGAAGGGCTCGTCGAGCAGCAGCACCTGCGGCTCGACCGCCAGCGCCCGCGCCAGCGCCATCCGCTGGCGCTGGCCGCCGGAGAGCTGGGAGGGGAAGCGGTCGGCGAGGCCGTCGAGCTGGACCAGCTCGCAGCAGCTCGTGGACGCGGTCGGAGATCTTCGCCTTGTCCCACTTGCGGATCTTCAGCCCGAAGCCGACGTTCTCGAACACGGTCATGTGCTTGAAGGCGGCGTAGTGCTGGAAGACGAAGCCGACTTCGCGCTTCTGGGTCGGCTTCGCCGGTCGACGTCCTCGCCGTCGATCAGTGACCCGGCCGGAGTCGAGCGTCCTCGAGCCCGGCGATCGCCCGCAGCAGGGTCGACTTGCCGGAGCCGCTGGGCCCGAGCAGGGCGGTCAGCGACCCGTCCGGGACCTCGATCGATACGTCGTCAAGCGCCTGAAAGTCACCGAAGCGCTTGTTTGCTCCCTCGACTGAGATTCCCATCAGGCGTCCTCCTTTCGTTTGAGCAGGTTCATTGCGAGCAGGGTCGATCAGCGCCAGCAGCGCCAGCACCAGGGAGGCGCCGTAGGCGCCGGGGAGGTTGAAGTTGCTCGTACTGCTTCTCGACGAAGAGCGGCAGCGTCTGGGTCTGGCCGCGAGATCGAGCCGGAGACGATCGTCACCGCGCCGAACTCGCCGAGCACGCGGGCGGTGGTGAGGACGACGCCGTAGGCGACGCCCCAGCGGATCGCCGGCAGGGTGATCCGCCAGAAGGTCTGCCAGCCGTTGGCGCCGAGGGTCGAGGCGGCCTGCTCCTGCTCGGTGCCGATCTCCTGCAGCACCGGCACCGTCTCGCGGACCACGAACGGCAGCGAGACGAAGATGCTGGCGAGCACCATCCCCGGCACCGAGAAGAGGATCTTGATCCCGTCTTCGCCGAGGACGGCCGAACCAGCCGCTGGTCCCGTAGAGGAGGAAGAGCGAGAGGCCGATGACGACCGGCGAGATCGCGAAGGGGAGGTTGATGATCGCGTCGATCAGCGCGTTGCCCTTCGACTTGTGGCGGACCAGGAGCAGCGCGCAGGCGACGCCGAAGATCGTGTTCAGCGGCACCGCGATCGCGACCATCAGCAGGGTCAGCTTCAGCGCGTGCAGGCCGTCGGGCGAGGTGATCGCGTCGATCGGCGGCGCCGATCCCGTCTTCGAAGGTCTTGTAGAAGATCATCACCAGCGGGATCAGCAGCAGCAGGGTCAGGTAGCCGAGCCCGAGGAACGCGCAGGCCCCAGCGGCTGGCGGGATTGGCGCTCATCGGTCGTCCTCCTTCTCGCCGCGGACGTCCTCGCCGCTCATCGGCATCACGGTGAAGCCGCCGTCGTCGCCGCGTTCGTGGCGGATCGCCCCAGCGCTGGATCAGCGAGACGCAGCGCGAGCAGCAGCAGCGAGGCGAGGAGCAGGACCACCGAGACCGCGGCGGCGCCGATCTCGTTGCCGGACTCGATCTGCTGGCGGATGAAGACCGAGGAGACCTTCGTGTCCGGCAGGCCGCCGGCGAAGATCAGCACCGAGCCGAACTCGCCGAGGGCGCGGGCGAAGGCCAGCGCGATCGCCGGCGGCGAGGCCGGGGAGCAGGTTGGGGAAGATGATGCGGCGGAAGATCGTGAAGCCGCCGGCGCCGAGCGAGGCGGCCGCCTCCTCCATCTCGCGGTCCATCTCGATCAGCAGCGGCTGCACCGCGCGGACGACGAAGGGCAGGGTGACGAACAGCAGCGCGACGACGACCGCGGCCCGGGTCGACGGCGATGTCGATCCCGATCGGGCTGTCGTTGCCGTAGAGCGCGAGCAGGGTCAGGCTGGCGACGATCGTCGGCAGCGCGAAGGGGAGGTCGATGACCGCGTTGACCGCGGCTCTTGCCGGGGAACTCGTCGCGGACCAGGAGCCAGGCGATGATCGTGCCGAAGATCGCCGTTGATGACGACGACGATCAGCGAGCAGACGATGGTCAGTTCGAGCGATCGCACCGCCTGCGGCGAGGTGACCTGGTCCCAGAAGTGGCCGAGGCCGCCGGCGAAGGCTTCGCTGGCAGACGGCCGCCAGCGGCAGCAGCACGATGATGCTCAGGTAGAGCACGACCGTGCCGCCGCCGAGGCCGGCGCCGACCCCGGGCAGGCGGATGCCTGCCCGGGATGCGGTTGGAGCGGGGAGGTTTGCCGGGTGTGCCTCCATCAGCCGCTGGTCGAGACTCCGAGTTCGGTCTCGATCTTGGCGACCGAGCCGGTTTCGTCGTCGAAGAATTCGTCGTTGACCTTGCCCCAGCCGCCGAACTGGCTGATCTTGAACAGATCGTCCGGGGTCGGGAACTGCTTCGGGTCGACCAGCTTCGGGTTGACCGGGCGGTAGCCGTTTTCAGCCCAGATTTCCTGACCTTCATCGGACCAGATGAAGTCGAGGAAGTCCTGCGGCCGCGGGCTCCGGCGCGTCCTTGGTGACGGCGATCGGGGTTTCGATCTGGATCGTCGAGGGCGGGATCACGTATTCGACGTCTTCGCCTTCGTTGATCGGCCTTGATCGCCTCGTTCTCGTAGCCGAGGAGGACGTCGCCCTGGCCCTGGGTGAAGGCGGAGAGCGCGTCGCGGGCGCTGCCCGGCTGCGCGACCGCCTTTTCGAGCAGGGTCTTGACCGCGGCCAGCGCCTCGTCGGGCGACTTGCCGTCGTTGATCTGCGATGCCGTAGACGGCCATGATGTTCCAGCGCGCGGCGCCGGAGCTGAACGGGTTCGGGGTGACCACGTCGACGTCCTTGCTCGAGCACGTCGTCGAAGGACTTGATCCCGTCCGGGTTGCCCTTGCGGACGGTGATGACGACGACCGAGTCCTGGGCGATGCCCTTGTATGGTTGTTGGTCCCAGTCTTTGGCGACGATTTCGCCTTCTTCGACCAGCCGTTCCATGTCGCCGGCCTGGGCGAAGTGGACGACCGATGCGGGCTGGCCCGCGGCTACCGCGCGGCTCTGGTCGCCGGAGGCGCCGAACGAGTTGCTGAAGCTGACGCCCGCGCCTTTCGAGGCTTTCCTCGAAGGCGGGCTCGAGGGCTTCGGTGTAGACGGATTCGGGGGTGGAGTAGCCGACCACGTCGAGCTTGCCGCCTCCGAGGAGCCGGAGTCCGAGCCGGTGGTGCTGTCACTGCTGCCGCCACATCCAGCGGCGAAGACTGCGATGAGCAGGACGAGAAGCGCGGCCGGGAGGCCGATCTTCACGCTGCGCCGCCGGGTAGTGCGAGCGTTCCGCATCAAATGTTTCCTTCCTATGTCGACTAACTTACTTCTTGAAATTATGCCGAAGGGCGGCACCGTAGCACAAAGTCGATCAGGAAAGTCTGGAATTCGGATCCGGATTCCCGGATTAGGCTTCGAGGCTCACCGAGATCGGGCTCTGCCGGGCATAGGATGCGCGGCGATGAGCGTCGATGCCGTCCGCACGCCGGACGAGCTGCTGGAGGGGCTGCCGGACTACCCGTTCGAGTCGCGCTACCGCGAGGTCGACGGGCTGCGGCTGGCGCACCTCGACGAGGGGGAGGGCAAGCCGGTCGTCTTCTTCCACGGCGAGCCGACCTGGTCGTTCCTCTGGCGCAAGGTGATCCCGCCGGTGCGCGACGCCGGCTACCGCTGCATCGCCCCCGACTACGCCGGCTTCGGCCGCTCCGACAAGCCCACCGACGTCGGCTGGTACACCTACGACCGCCACGTCGAGCTGATGGCGGCGCTGCTCGAGGAACTCGACCTGCGCGACGCGACCGCGGTCGTCCACGACTGGGGCGGGCCGATCGGGCTGCGGCTGGCGGTCGAGCACCCGGACCGGATCTCGCGGCATCGTGATCATGGAGACCGGTCCCTTCACCGGCCACCAGCGGATGAGCGACGCCTGGTTCGCCTTCCGCGACTTCGTCCGCGACAACGAGGACGTGCCGGTCGGGATGCTGGTCCGCGGCGGCTGCAAGAACGATCCGGGCGACGAGGTGATCGCCGCCTACGAGGCTCCTTATATAGACGGCCGCCTCGAAGGCCGGCGCGCGCGCCTTCCCGCTGATCCTGCCGACCGAGCCCGACGCGGTCGGCGCGGCCGAGGGCAAACGCGTCGCCGACGCCCTGCGCGAGGACGACCGGCCGGCGCTGGTCCTCTGGGCCGACTCCGACCCGATCCTGCCCTTCTCGGTCGGCGAGCGGGTCTCCAGCCAGCTCAACTTCCCGCCGCCGCGGCCGATCGCGGACGCCTCGCACTTCCTCCAGGAGGACGCGGGGCCGGAGATCGGCGCGATCATCGCCGAGTGGCTCGGCTGAGCGGCTGGCGCTGTCGCTCGCCCGGCGCGCTCGCCGCGTCGGCCAGCCGTGCGCGTCGATCAGCTCGATCATCTCCTCGTGGGAGCGGTCGCAGCAGCAGCTGGATCGCGGCGCGGCGGGCCCGTCGTCCTCGAGCCAGGTGACGGTTCCCGGCCAGTAGGGGTTCGGCGGGGTGCCCGGGTTGGTGGAAGGCGGAGGCGAAGACCCAGCTGCCGGTGTTGTGGAGGCGGCCGCCGCCGGGGAGCGGCCACTCGGCTTCGCTCGGCGAGCGGGCCGCCGCGGTGGGTGTGGCCGGTGATCACGTGGACGTCGTCGACCCCGAGGCGGCGTCGCCATCTCGGTCGCCGCCTCGACGCCGGTGCGGAAGATCGCCGCGGCCGAGACGTCGGCGCTCGAAGTCGGCGCGGAGCAGGCGGTTGACGCCGCGGATCGCCGGCCGGGAACGCCGGCGCGGGCGGCGCGCGCCGCGGCGCGAGCGTGGCCGTCGCCGCTCGTTCGCCGGCGAGCACCTCCCAGGCGCGCTCGGAGGGGCCGTGGCGGCGGCGGCCGACGCGGCAGCACCTGGGCGACGCCGTAGGCGAAGCCGTAGATCGGGCGCAGGACCCGCTCGTAGTCGGCCGGGGTCGCCGGGTCGGGCAGCGGCCCGGAGAGGCGGATCAGCGGCGGCGACGGCGACGCACTCGGCGCGCGGCAGCTGCAGGTGGGCGTCCATGTAGTGGCCGTGGGTCGCGTAGACGTCCTCGCGCAGCCAGACGCCGGGGTAGGCGATCTCGCAGCTGCGCCGGCCCGAGCCACTCGTCGATCAGCGGCGGTCGGGCCGGTGGCGGGGCGTGGCGGTGCTCGAGCCCGAGCGGCCGGCTGCCGGCGATCGAGAGCGCGTCGAGCAGCGGCTCGGCGAGGCGGTGGTCGTGGTTGCCGGGGACGAGCGTCACCTCGACGCTCGCCGAGCGCTTCGCCGAGCTCTTCGAAGAACGGACGGGCGCGCTCGAGCGAGGGCCCGACCGGGAGGTCGCGCAGCTCGACCACGTCGCCGAGCAGGACGAGGCGGTCGGCGCCGGCGATCTCCTCGAGCAGCACGCGGCGCACCGCGGGGTCGCGCAGCACGTCCTCGCCGCTGGCGACGCCGAGGTGGAGGTCGGAGACGATCGCCGTCCGCATCCGCACCTTTTACCGCCGACTCGCCGTCCTGGCTGCGCCAGCCAGTTTGGCTGCGGCTAGACTGTCGCCGGATGCACGCCTTCGGCGAGGAACTGATCGCCCCCGCCAACGGGATCGAGCTCTGCTACCAGGAGATGGGCGATCCCGACGGCGAGCCGCTGCTCCTGGTGATGGGCCTGGCGACGCAGATGATCGCCTGGGACGAGGAGCTTCTGCGGGCTGCTGGCCGAGCGCGGCTTCCGCGTCGTCCGCTTCGACAACCGCGACATCGGCCGCTCGACCAAGCATCGAGTCGCGCCGGCGTGCCGACGCCAGGTCGACATGCTGGTCGGCCGCCGCGCCAGCGCCCCCTACCTGCTGCGCGACATGGCCGCCGACACGTTCGGGCTGATGGACCACCTCGGGATCGACTCGGCCCACCTCGTCGGCGCCTCGATGGGCGGGATGATCGTCCAGACCGATGGCGATCGAGCAACCGCGAGCGGGTCCGCTCGCTGGTCTCGATCATGTCGACCACCGGCAGCCGCCGCGTCGGCCACCCCAACTATCAGGACCTTCGGCCTGCTGCTCGGCAAGCCGCCGCGCGAGCGCGAGGCGGTGATCGAGCGCGTCGTCAAGACCTTCAAGCTGATCGGCTCGCCCGGCTACCCCTTCGACGAGGAGCGGGTGCGCGAGCATCGCCGGCCGCTCCTTCGACCGCGGCCACAGCCCCGCCGGCGTCGCCCGCCAGCTGCACGCGATCACCGCCTCCGGCGACCGCACCCCGGCCCTGCGCGAGCTCGACCTGCCCGACCACCGTCATCCACGGCAACCGCGACCCCCTGGTCCGCCCCTCCGGCGGCCGCGCCACCGCGAAGGCGATCCCCGGCGCCCGCCTGAAGATGATCGACGGCATGGGCCACGACCTGCCCCGCGCGCTCTGGCCGACCTTCGCCGAGGAGATCGCCGCCAACGCGGCCCGGGCGCCCGAGAGCGCGACCGGCCAGCGCCCGAGCCGAGTCGCCTAGTGCGGCTGAGAGGAGTCGAACCTCCACGGGCTCTCGCCCACACGGACCTGAACCGTGCGCGTCTACCAGTTCCGCCACAGCCGCGGGAGCGAGGCAATTTACCGATTGCGCGCCGCCCGCCCCCGGCCGCCTCGGGCGAGCCGCCTGTGACCGACGTCTCGCACCCTCACCCGCCGGCTCGCTAAAATGCCCATCTCCTCGCCGCTATCGTCTAGGGGACTAGGACGCCGGATTCTCAGTCCGGAAACCGGGGTTCGAATCCCCGTAGCGGTATGGCTCTGAAACGGCCCTGGTAAGCCAAAAGTGCGCTTTCCCAGGGATCGATCAGGAGCTACACGGAAAAACAATTCGGATACCACCGTTCGGAGGTTCCGGGCTTTCCCCTTCGTAGAGCGGAACCAGGTCTGCTCCCGCTCAGTCTGGCGAAGGCCTTGGCAACAATCGGCAACACCTCCACGTTGTCCGACCCTGACCCGCCACCGAGCCTCGCCTATTGGTGTTGGCTGGGAACAGGAGAGGTAACCGACTAGATCGGGCGCTAGGGTGGAGCCGATGGGGAGGGGGATGCTCGTCGCGCTCGCTGGCCTGGCCGTTCTCGCGCTGCTTTGGCTTGCTTCCGAGCGGCACTACTCCAGCTGCGTGGAGGCGGCGGTCGCTCGAACCGCGCCCCTCCAGGACGACAACCCGTTCTCGCAAGTTGACAGCGGCGCCGCAAGGCTGGACGCCGTTCACGGCTGCTCTCACCTCCCGTTCTAGGTTTATGACGGTTTCGCCTGGCGTCACGCCCGCTGTCGCTGCCCAATGGCGAGTAGCGCTAGCGGAAGCAGGCATCGGCGAATCCGACGCTCACCTTCTGGTGGTCGATGGTCGAGCTCCGGACGATGCGCCCAAAGCCGCGAGCTATCCGGCAGGCCGCGTCTTGGACGACGAGCCCGGAGACGTGATCCGTGGTCCGGCCCTCGAAGAAGCGAACTTTCCGGAAATCATCAACAAGCAGCGGATCGCGATCTACTCAGATTTTGATGAAGATGATCCGGTCGAGTTGGCGATCCTCGGAGGCAAACTCCGCCACGAGATCCGCCACGCCGAGCAGCGCCTGTCGACCTGTGGGGGCGAGCTGTTTGCGCTCGTTGAGCTGGCCGAGGAGATCGCCCGCGTCAAGGTGGGCGGGCTTCCGAAAGGCGCCCGTATCTACAACCTGATGCCGGTCGAGCTCGATGCCAACGCGGCGGCGGCTTGTTTCCTTCGGGCGCACCACGGCACCGTTGTCGACGACATCCTGCGTGGCGAGGATGCCGCCCTGGCCCGCTCCAACACCCCGCCCGAAGCAATTGCCGACCTGCCGGCGAAGACCGTGGCCTTCATGTTCATATTCCGAGAGATCGCGGAAGACCCGGCCCACTTCGCGAACATCAGCTTCGAGGATCGGCTGGCACGGATCTCATCGCAGGCCGCCGCTCACTGGCGCGCCCTGGCGAGCTGAACGCGGCAGAGAGCTGCCGCCGCTTGCGGGTAGCTGAACTGGGGGACTGCCTATCATCGAGCAGTGAGGTTCAAACGCGCACCGTCGAGCGATCCTGCGGCCCTAACCATCCGCGAGCATCTGCATCGCGCTGGCGCCGCGAAGGGAATCCCCGGCGAAGACCTTGTGATCGAGGTCGTCCAGTGGGGCCTGCTGAAGGAAGACCTGATTGCGAGCGGAAGGACGGAGGATCCCACCGTCGTCGAGTACGCCGATCGCTACGACCGCACTCACGAGCAGGCGAAGGCGGACTTCGACGAGTTCGTCGCGGCCGTTGGGGTGGAGCCGTTGGTCTTCTGGCAGCTCGAGGAAGAGGCGCTGGCCGAAAACGCCCGGCCGGCCGCTGGCGGTGCGCCGCTCGACGAGATCTACGTGGTCACCGAGGCGTAGCGGGAGCCAAGCGGCGCCACTCGAAAACTGTCTCGCGCCGGTAGGTCCTTCGCTGACCGGTCGTCGCTTTCGCTCGTATCGTCAATGGTGAACCGCCATAAGAAGCGTAGTGGCCGTTCCGTGCCCAGCGCGCAGCGGCGACCCAAGGATCACGACGATGCGGTCGATCCGGACGTTTTCTAGAGAATTCTTTGGTCAGGCCATCGACGCCGTCCCGCTGTTTTCGTCGAGTTCCTCGACCCCGAGGAGGCGGGCGGAAACGGCAAAGAACTCGTCGAGAGCGGCGTCGAGGTAGCGGGGCCGCGCCAGGCTCGGGACCGTTTGGTCACGAGCGATCCAGTTGCGGAAATCAGCCCGAGGACCGACTATGGCGGACTTGCGAGCCAGCAGCGCGGAGAGGGGGCGGCCCGTCTCCTCAAAGACTGCGAGGAGCGACTCGAGGTCTTCGACGGCGAGAACCTCCAGCGGCTCGACGTCCGGACGGCTCTCCAGGGCTCGGAGATCATCTCCCAGAAATTCCTCGAGCAGAGGCGTCCACTGCACCGGCATCACGGTGACGCTGATCGGCCAGATCCGCGCGAGGTGCTCGGGGTCAAGGTGGGTAAAGCGAAGGGTGGTCGCGCGCCAGCTCTCGCGCGGCTTCATCGCCTCGATACAGCGCCGTAGCTGTCTGGGGCGCCGACCGACCATCTCGGTGAGGTCGTGCCGCAACGCCTCAAAGTCCCCGTCTCGCTTCGCGAGCAACGAGAGTCGGTGGCTTGAGACCTCCATCAGGACAGCCTCGTGGGGATAGACGATCGTCACGTCGCTGCTGTGGGAGCCGCCGCCGTAGGTCTTATCTCCATAGACCTTCCCGGTTACCGGTAGTCGGGGCTCGGGGTGGGCGGATTCGACTAGCTCAAGGACGTAGCGCTCGGTCAGCCTGCCGACCCGAGCGGTGAAGTCCTTGACCGCGCGCTCGCCGCGGTCGCGGGCGCTGTCGAGCGCGCGGTAGTAGGGCCCGTCGACCATCCAGCCAATGAGCGCCCGCGGCGACTGTAGGAGGTAGAGACCTTGCCTGACTTCGATCAGAGGATGACGAATGAAGGAGACCTGGTCCCAGGTCGCTTGCTCGAGGGTCTTGCTCTCGATCTCCTCGCGGAAGTGGGAGAGAGGGGCCGCGATCATCGCCATGGCCGACGAGCGCTCGGCCTCGGACAGGGACAGGAAATCGAAGATGCGATCGAGTTCGCTCTGCTTGACGGTGGTCACGAAATCCTGCGAATCCTCCTTTGCGCTGAGCGTCCCGTAAAGCGAGAACGAGAGCACCATCTGCACCTCGAGGCTGAGGCCATAGTCCTTGAGGAGCCAGGAGTCGATGTCTGCCCCGGGGCGGATGTCGGTCGCGTTGCGGTGCAACCGGCCGAAGATCGCCCAGGTCCGCGCCACCGCGTTGCCGACGACCGGAGAGCTGTTGAAGGCGAAGTTCTGGGTCAGGTGGCGTAGCCAGCGCTCAGAGCGCCCCTCGTCATTGAGATCAGCGCCGGCCACCTCTAGGAAGCTCATCACGCCCAGGATGGTCCGGGGGACTGCCGCCGCCAACTCTGGTCCGATCTCCTCGACCTCCTCCTCGTTGCAGAACGCAATCGACAGCCATTGCAGCAACGTCAGCCCCTGCTCGCTGAAGACCGTGCGCCGCCCTTCCCCGTTGGTCACGAATGCCCTGAGTCGCTTCATGGCTCGGCCTTTGCCGAAAAGCAGCTCGGCCAACTGAAGTTCCTTTTCTTCGTCATGTTCGAGGGCGAAGAGACGAGCCTGGACGTCGCTCAAAATCGGCAGTAGGACATCCCGTGGGATCTTCCCGAGCATCTCGCAGAACGCGTCGAACGGGAGCGGCTCTACGTTCAAGGCTTCCGGCGTTGCGTACGCCGCCATGTTGGGAAGTTTGTTACTGCGCTCGGCCCAGAGGAGGCCTTCATGGCTAGGAAGCTCGCTGGGTGGTCGGGCGGGGATCCGGTCTCGAACGGTGGACGGAAGGATCAGGCCCGAGGGTGCCTGCCTCCACGAAGGCACGTGGAGTCCGCTGAAAAGTTCGGGCATTCAACGATTTTGTCCAGTGGTGCGGCGGATCCTCCGCGCTTCACCCGAAGTGGGCCGCATTGTGGGCCGCATTAGATCTCAATGGCGGTATGGACCCAGTACGTTGAGGGATGCGTGTGGGCAGCAGATGGCCTTCATCCGGTACCTGGAATGAGCACCGCGCCTCGTGATCGCGCCGGCCGATGCTGGTACTGCGGCGAGCGCCACCTCGCGCTCGATGATCCGCCCGAGCACGTGATCCCGGCGGCACTGGGCGCGGAGTTGACCACCGGTGCGGTCGCAGAGAGCTGCAACCGAAGGGCGGGGCGGGAGATCGATAGGCCGCTGGTCGACGATCTCTTCGTGGCCTTCAACCGGGTCTTCTACGACATCCGGGATCGACGAGGTCAGCGGCCGCCGAACCCAGTCCGCAACGCCACCTTCAGGGATGGTTCACCGGCGGTGCTCGAGACTCGGGAGATCCCTTGGCGGGCAGGGGTCATACCGCAGATACGGGAGGAAGGAGGTCGCTTCATTGTCACCGCGGGCAGTGTCGAGGAGGCCGAAGCGATGATCGCAAAGAGGAGCGAGCGAACCGGCCAGCAGTTTCAGGTCATCGACCTGCAGAGGTCCGATGAGGACCATCCGGAGGTGGTTTTCACTCTTTCGCTGGATACCAGGATCAGAGTTCGCGCTCGGGCCAAGATGGTCCTTGGGGCGCTGTCGAAGGTCTTGCCGGAAGAGTGGCTCGACACTCCCGAAGCGCTGCAGCTTCGGGAGTGGATGTGGGATCCGAGGCCAAAGCATGACGGCGTGGAGATCGGCGCGATGCATGCCGGCGCAGACGGTCTGCTGGGTTTCATGTGCCAGCCGCCGGAGCACCTGGTGGCAATGATGCCGATGGGTGCGAATCGGCTGATGGTGACGGTCATGCTCTTTGGCAAAGAGGTCATGCCATATGAAATTCAGCTTCCGGAAATCGATCCGCCGGATACCTGTTGGGTTATGGACCCCAAGAGAAGGACCGTGCGGGAATTGCGGTACCCGGAGTTGATCCAAGAGGTGGGGGTGCGCCTTGATGAAGCACACAGCAAAGAGGATCGAGGTGACTAAAGGCAACAGCGTGACTGTCTAGTCCCGACCTTCCACCAAATCCAGCACGGTGGCCCGGGGCTTTCGTTGCCGATCGCGCCATCGGGACACCCGCGCCACCTCGCGCGAGCCGAGACAGAAATGTCAGTCGCTGCTCGGCGGGCCGGGGAGGTGATCCAGGGGGCCCCGGATAGGCGTCTCCTCTGCCTGGAGCGGCGACGGTCAAACCGGCGTGTCCTACTCTGACCTTTATGTCTCCGGGTCGAAACGATCCCTGCCACTGCGGTAGCGGCCGCAAGTACAAGAAGTGCTGCCTCGACGCCGACCGGGCGCCGGCCCTCCGCAGCGAGCGCGACGAGCGCGGGCTGCTGGTTGGCCGGTTGCCCATCAACACGATGTGGGAGGCCCAGGGAAAACGGGTTCGGGCGGTCGGCAGCACCGTCGCCTTCCGCCCGCCCCACGAGACCGACCACGAGTTCTACGTCGACCTGCTCTGCTCGCAGACCCTCGGGGCCGAGTGGCACCGAGCCCAACTCGAGCGCCCCGCCGCGGAGCGCCACGTAGTCGAGCACTGGACCGACGCCTACGCCCGCGTCCGCAGCGGTGAGTCGGAGAAGGCGCCGCTGACCCGGCACGCCGAGCACAGCTACAGCTCGCCCGCGACCGGCGAGTTGAAGGCGTTGCTTTGCCTTGCCTATGACAACCACACGCTGCTCCACGCCCAGGCGCTGCCGGACTCGCTGGTGAAGCGGCTGCGGCGGCACGACCAGTTCCAGGGCGCCCGGTACGAGATGGCGGTCGCCGCCGTCTTCATCCGCGCCGGCTACGAGATCCGCTGGCTGACCGAGACCGATCGCAAGCTGCCAGAGTTCATCGCCAGCCACCCCTCGTCGAAGGTCGAGATCGCCGTCGAGGCAAAGAGCCGCCACCGCCCAGGCGTCCTCGGTCGCGATGGCGATCTCCCCGACGTTGACGATCTGCGGGTCGACGTCGACGGGCTGATGAAGCGGGCGCTCGAAAAGGAGACCGACGGCCGCCCCTACATCGTCTGTCTCGACCTGAACCTGCCGCCCGAGCAGGGCGCGGACGTCGAGGCCTGGTCGGCGGAGCTGCAGCGCAAGGTGCTGGCGCCCTTCGGCCGCGAGGCCACCGGCGAGCCCGATCGCTTCTCCGCCGTCTTCTTCACGAACTACTCCTGGCACTGGGATGGCGAGGAGCCCGCCGGCAACCCGATGAGCTTTGTGATCCGCGGCCTCGACGCCGCGGTGCCCCTGCTGGCCAATGAAGCGGAGCTTCTGACCGAAGCGATCTTGCAGTACGGCGAGGTGCCGGCCGGTAGCGTCGCTGTCGCAGCCTGACCTGGCCGACTCTGCGCCGCCGCCATGCTTCCTATCTTCAATACATGAAGCGGCGTCAGCAGAAGCAAAAGCACTCACGCCGGGTCCAGCACGCCCGGGCCACTCGCACTCCCGACCGGCCGGCGTTGATGATCTCCGCCGCCGACTGCCCGACGGTCGACAACGGCCACATCGTGCCGCGGACGTATCAACGCGCCTGGGAGGTGGAGGGACGCCAGGTCGCCGTCCACCAGCTGGGGCGCTCGGTATGCGAGGTCAAGTCGAGCAAGCTCGTTGGCGCCCGCGGCGCCTACTACCGCCGCATCCGTCCCCGGCACGGCACCCAGACCGACGACATCGAGGCTTCGCTCGCCCACGTCGAGAACAAAGCCACCCCGGCCCTGCGGCAGATCGTCGCCGGCGAGCCGTTCACCGTGGAGCGCAAGGGTGCGCTGGCGCAGCTCTTCGGCTTGCAGATGATGCGCGGCCCCGCCTTCTTCGA
Source organism: uncultured Actinomycetes bacterium (assembly GCA_963812845.1). GTDB lineage: Bacteria > Actinomycetota > Thermoleophilia > Solirubrobacterales > 70-9 > VAYN01. The sequence goes on from CAWEWQ010000001.1 coordinate 1,311,658, forward strand.
AAAGCACGAGGAGATACAGCGCTCGGTCCTCGAGGGGGCGAAGGCGAGCGATCTCAAGCCCAGGCACCTGGCCGCTGTCGGCGGTGACGTCGATCTCGCCCGGCGTCAGGTAATAGAGGTTCTGCTCAGTCCCACCAACCGCTTTATGACGATGCTGACCTACGCGGTCAAAGTGGCCGGCATCCTCTCGCTGATGCGCTGGCACGTCGTCCGCTTCGATGGCCCGCTGCTCGCCTACTCCGACCACCCCGTCGTGCTGTGGCCGATGAATGTGGAGCGCACCCGGCCCTTCCCGCGTCAGGGGCTCGGCCCCTTGACGATGCTGGAGATCCGGGTCCCAATCGCTCCTGACGCGGCGCTCCTGATGAACTGGATCGATCGGAGCGATGAGGTCGGGGTGCCGATGAAGCGCCGGGCGGCGGCCGAGATGAACGCTTTTACGATCGCCCAGGCCCAGGAGGAGTGGATGCACCGGCCCGGATCCGAGCCCGAGGTCGCCGACGACGTCTTTTCACCGCTGTCTCGGTTAATAGAGCCTGCTTACGACCGGGCGGCGGCCGAACGCTCCCTAAGAAGGGCGCACGCGCAAAAATCTCACGATCGCGCCAAGAAGCGGAAATGGGTAAACGAACTCGACGTCATCGTCGACATCGGAGAGCATCCGGCGCTTCGGGCGGCGGCGTAGCCAGATGCTCGGTCTACGTACCGTCATTTATTGAGAATGAGGCCAGCAGCTTCTACCGCAGTCGACTGCGTCGACCTTCTCGACGTCGGGCTGAACCTCGGAGATCGAGGGGCAACCTCCACCCTCGCAGCAGGACTCGATCTTCTGCCGGCAGTCGGCACACCACCATGCCGAGCGCATCCAGAACGTCAGTCGAGCTGCAGCCTCATGGGACGAAGGCCGACATCTAGTTCGTCTCGGCAGTCGTCGGCGGTGAAGCCCCAGGATTTATAGGCCGGAAGACCGTCGGCGGTAGCGGTGAGCCGCGCTTCGGCGACGCCAATGCGACCCCAGAGCTCGACAAGATCGCCCATCAACCTGGTCCCGAACCGCTGGTTGCGGCGGCTCTCCGGGATGTAGAGGTCGATCAGACGCGCGACCCGGGCATCGTGCCCCCCCTCGACGCCGATCTCCAGTCCGAACTCTCGCTGCTCGGCTCGCGGATCGAAACGGCCGAATACGACGATCCGCTCGTGCTTCGGCGGTTCGAGGCAGGGCTGGGGATGGAAGGCGAGGCCCATGCTGCGTCCGACACGGTCGAGCCGGAAGAGATGGGCGTCGCGGATCAGCTCCGGGTCCGTGTCGGCGGTGACGGGGTGCGACGGCTTGGGGAGAGGAGGTCCGAGCCACCTCCGGTCACGGAATCCGAACATGCCGCTCGCGTCTCAGAATCCGAGTAGGGCTCTGATCGCGGCGATGGTGAGACCGCTGGTCGCGCTGACGGCGACGTCGCCGGCGCGGATCTTCTCGGTCCAGTCACGCAGTCGGGAGCGCTCGGCTTCGTCTTCGGTCTGTTCGGCCCGTTCGCTGAGGAGGGCGGCGGGATTGTCCACGGCCATCCGGCCCGCCGGCGTCGGATAGAACTCGGTCTCGCTCTCCCAGCCGACGAGGCCGAGTCCCACGAGTTGGCTCAGATCGTGGTGTCGGACGACATCAGGTGGGATCGCCCAGCCGGGATGGCGAACGATGTCGACGTGGTCGGTGCGCAAGAGGAGGAGCGGCTCAGAAGGGTCGGCGTTGAAGGCGTCGACGATCGACTTCAGGATCACGGCCAGTCGTTGGTCGGGGTCCGAGAGCGCTTCCTTCAGGGTCTTTTCGACCGCGTCCGGGAAATGCTCGCGTGCCTTCGCGGAGGGCCAGAAGCGCCAGGTGGGGGCGACGCCCTTGTCGATCTCCAGCAGGTCCCGATTCACCAAGGACCGGATCTCGTCCCGGTGGGGCGACTGGATCGAGTTAGGCCAGGGTGGGGAGGAGAGCCGGTCGGCGCCTACGGGGATATCGAAGAACCAGTCGGCTTCGCCACCGGCGAGCCCGACCAGGGTCTCGAGGATCTCGGTGTCCCGCTCGCTCAACTCGATCGTGTCGCTCATAAGGAACGGCAAAGGTACAAAGCTCTGTCGACAGCTTCGCCAGTCGGCTTCGAGAAGGTGCGGGGTCTCGTGCTCGAGTCCTCCACTAGGTGTAGTTCCTAAGCACGTTGTTCATCCGGACCTCCTTGGAGGCTGGCGGTGTCGAAGCCCCAGCAACAAGGAGGAACCGGATGAAGCTCCACGCTAACGCGCCCCTCGGCCCGAAGGGACGCAAGCGCCTGGTCGTGCGCGTGCTCGAGGAGGGCTTCGCGCTCACGGAGGCGGCCGAGGCCGCCGGAGTGAGCGCGAGGACCGCCGGCAAATGGGTCAGGCGCTACCGGGACGAGGGCGAGGCCGGCCTGCTCGATCGCAGCTCCGCCCCCAGGCGCGTCCACAACGCCACCGCGCCGGAGCGGGTCGAGGCGATCGCCGCCCTGCGGCGGGTGCGGTTGACCGGCCCGGAGATCGCCGAGACCCTGGAGATGGCCACCTCGACCGTCTCAGCGGTTTTGAAGCGGATCGGCCTCGGCAGGCTCTCCCGCCTGGAGCCGGCGGAGCCGGTCCGCCGCTATGAGCGCTCTCGGCCCGGCGAGCTGATCCACATCGACGTCAAGAAGCTCGGCCGGATCGAGGGGGGCGCCGGCCATCGAGTGACCGGCAAGAGGCACTACAACCCCAAGCGGGGCCCTCGTGGGCACGAAAAGCGGACGGTCGGCTGGGAGCGGGTCCACGTCTGCGTCGACGACGCCACCCGCCTCGCCTACGTCGAGGTCTTACCCGACGAGAAGACCAGGACCGTCGTCGGCTTCCTGCGCCGGGCCGTCGCCTATTACCGCTCCCACGGAGTCGCGGTCGAGGGCCTGATGACAGACAACGGTCCCGCCTATTGCTCCGCCGCCCACGCCCTCGCCTGCAGGGCGATGGGAATCAAGCACCTCCGCACCCAGCCCTACCGGCCCCAGACCAACGGCAAGGCCGAGCGCTTCATCCGCACGATGCTCCGTGAGTGGGCATACGCCGCCGTCTACGGCTCCTCGCCAGAGAGGGCCGCGGCCCTCTCTGGCTGGCTGGAGCGCTACAACTACAGGCGACGACACGGCGCCCTCGGCCACCGGCCGCCGATTCAGCGGCTACGGGAGCTCACCGGGAACAACGTGACTGGCATCTACAACTAGGCGCCACTGGCTGGGTCGCTGGGGACTAGGCTTCATTCTGGCCCTAGGCCACGCGATGAGCACCGACGAGTCCGAGCGAGAACGCCGAAGAGTCGAAGAGTGGGCGGACCGATATGGGTCTGGCCGATTGTTACGCGCCCTCGAAGGAGGCGATTTTCCGCGCCGCCTCTAACCGTGGTGCCTCATGCTGCAGCGCCGCTTTCCTTCGCTCCTCAAAGAGCTACGACCCGCTCGTCGACGATTCCAAAGCCGACGCGGCCGAGGATCCACAGGAGCTGAACCTGCTCGCGGACGCCGAGGAGAGCGAGGTGGCGACAAGCATTGTCGAGGTCGGGTTCTTCCCCGCTTGCAACCGCCCCGAGGATCATGTCGGTGAGTTTCTCGATATCCGGGCCGAGAACCCATTCACCGTCGATTCGGTAATCGCAAAGGTGCAGAAGCAGTTGCCGGCGCTGTGCCGAGCGTCTCGACTCCAGCGAGAGCCCGGAGTCGAGACTCGCCATAGCCTCGCCGAGTTCCTCTAGCCGGCCGACGGCGCCAAGGTCTTCACGCAGCTGCTCGGCTGCCAGGCGGATCGGCCATCCGGGTTCCCCCATCCGTTGCTTGAGCCTGCGGCGCACGGCTGCTTCCATCTGGCTCGTGCGGGTGGCGGTGACGCCGAGCTCGAGCCCCAGCTCGGCCTGTGTGGGGCGCCTGCCATCCACTCTGAGCACACGTTGCTCGAACACCGCGAAACCGGGGGACCCCTCCAGCTCGAGGAAGGCCTGCTCGAGGCTCTGGCGGGATTCTTCCTCCGGCGGGCGGACCTGGCGCAGGACCCTCAAGGCACGGGCGGCAGGCGGAGGTAGTTCCTGGGGGCTCTCTGCGGCGGATATCACCGCCGCGACGGAATCACCGGTACCGCGCTCTGACGCACCCCAAGAAGTGAGAGTCAGAAGGCTCTCATAGATCTCCGCGGGACCGCCTGCAACCGAACCGTCCTGAAGGTGAAGGCGGGCCCATTCCCGAACCGCTCCCTTCAGTATCTCCTCGACCGTGATCTGACCCGCTCCGGGCAGGCAACTCAGCTCCGCCGGCGTCCGTGCTGCGAGAGCGGCCCAATCGCCTATCCCACCACCCTTCAGGCAGGTCGACGCCCGCGTTTGCATGAGGGGTGGGAATGGAAGACCCGACTCCTCGAACGTCTCAATCTTCGGCAGTATTGCGACCAGCGGGGACTGCCTCCACCTCTCCTCGCGACGAAGGTCGCTCGCCAGCTCATCTAGGGCCGGGCCGCGTTCTGCGATGCGGAGCAACGTGATGCGGTCCCGCTCGGGGTCGGGAACACGCCCGATCAAATCTCTAGGGAGGTGTGGAGCTTCGACCTGCGACAGAATCACTTTCGTACCAGATTCGCACCGAGCAGGTTTTCCGCTCGAAGGGAGCAGATCGGTGGCTTGAGCGTATAGGGTATCTCGGGGTACTTAATTAGGCTTGTTCGGTTAACCGATTCGCAGGGAGGCAGGGTTGAGGCGCAAAGGCGTGTATCTGCGCGTGGTCGTGGCTGTTTCGGTGCTGGGGTTGGTTTGTGCCGCGGTGCCCGTTCTCGCTTCGCAGAGTGGTGCCGGCGAGGCTTCTAGGGTCGGGATCGCTGACGCCGTCGCTCTAAGCGCGCCTTCGTCTTCAGGTGGCGGAATCGACCAACCAGCGCCAGGTTCCGAATTGCCTGGATCAGAACAGGTGCCTGGCGAAGGTGAATCTGGAGACAAAGTTCCTCTTCCGGAGGAACCCTCGGGTCTTCTGCGCCAGCCCGAGCTCGAAACCCCGGAGGCGATCGCCGAACGCGCGGAATCCCAACTCGCATACACCGACCTCGAGCCGGCTGAAGAACAGGTCCTGATGCAGGAGTCCTTCGCGCCCCAGCTCGATGCGATGAAGGCGGACCCTTCGCGCCTCCTCGACGCTGCGGAACTCGAACAGATCTACTCGCCGACCGAAGCTCTGGCGAGCGTCGAAGGCACCCCGGCGCTGATCGATTCCTCGGTGCCTCTACGTGCCCCTGGCGCAGACGGCAAGCTGGGCAAGGTCGACCTCGGGCTTGAAGCCACCGCGGACGGCTACATGCCGGCAAACCCGCTCGTGGATCTACGACTCCCCGCCGATTCCGGCGGCTCGATCTCGATCGGCGACCAAGGGCTTGAGCTGCGGCTGCTAGACGCGGATCCGAAGAGCGGAGCAAGTCTCTCACCCTCGGGATCTCTCTTTGCTCCCGAAGCGGCCGAGGACACGAGCCTCCTGTTGACCCCGATCTCGGCCGGCCTCGAGCTCTCGGCAATGCTGACCTCGCGGCGCAGCCCGGAGCAGCTCGCCTTCGAGGTCAACCTGTCGGCAGGCTCCGAGCTGCGAGCAGCCGGAAATGGTGGTGCGGAGGTCGTCGGCGAAAAGGGACAGGTCCTCTACGGAATCAGCAGCCCGCGTGCGTTCGACGCCCAAGGCACGGTAGTGCCGATCGCGATGAAGGTCGACGGCAATCAGATCGTCCTGCAGGTCTCCCACCGCGATTTGGACATCGCCTACCCGCTTCTCGTCGACCCTGAAATAACCGAAAACTGGTCGAACTTCACGGACACCAGCAAGCTCAACTTCTGGAGTTGGCAATACAGCGGCGTCGGCGCCGAAGACTACATCGGCAAACGGGAACCGATCGTGACCAACTGGGGCAACGGCCTCTACGTCCGCTCGCGCTCGAGCTTCACCTATCCAGGCGGCAGCTACGGTCGCTGGTGGCTCGGCGCCCCCAACTCGACTGCCTATTTCCGCTTCGTCAGCCTCGGGCCGATCCACTACGACCCCCACGGCTGTACGGCGAATGAGCCCCATCCATACCTCGGTGTCTGGAACGACGGCGGCTATTGGGAAGCGATCACCAACGCCTATCCCTCCGGGTACATCAGCAGCTTCGCAAACGGCACCGCCTTCAAAACCGGGTCGCGAACGATCTTTGTCGCGATCGGGGCTGCTGCTAACGCAAACATCAAATGCGGGCACGACTACGCGCTGAACGGCGCCACCCTCTATCTCACGGACCCCGAGAATCCCACGGTCTCTTCTCCGGGTGGCATCCCGTCGGGCTGGATCAAACAGGAAACCCCGCTGCCGATCACCGTGCCGGTCTCCGACCCGGGCCTCGGCGTCAAGTCTGCGAAGGTCACCTCCGAAGCGGGTGAAAGCACGCAGACGCTCGGCTGCACCGGCCACTTCGGCAGCACCTGCCCGCCATCCAACACCTTCACCTTCAACCTCAGCGCGGCAAGCTTCAAAGAAGGCGAACGGACCGCCTCCTTCAGCGCCACGGATGCCCTGGGCAATTTCTCCAACACGCAGACGTCGACCCTGAGGATCGACCGGACCAAGCCCGGTGTGATCCTCGACAACCAACTCGCCGAAGCCACCGAAGAGGTTGGCGGAGAAAAAGCCGAAGAAGAAGACGAAGTCGCCTTCGACCCGCTCCACCTTCCCGTCTACAACGTGACGATCGAAGCGACCGACGGCTCCAACGCAAATGCGACCACCAAGCGCTCGGGAGTCAAAAGCGTCGAACTCTTCCTCGACAAAGGCAAAACGCCGCTCAAAACCTGGAGTAACGCCTCCTGCTCCGCCAGCAGCTGTTCGCTGACCGCCACCTATGCGCTGAAACTGAACGAACTCGGCGCTGAAGTGCCGCACACGCTGCGCGTTTTGGTAAGCGATTTCGCGGGCAACGCCCCGCGCGAACGGGAAATCGGCTTCGAATACGTGCCGGCCACCGGCGAAAAGGACGAATACGTGATGCAGCGCTTTCCGCTCTTCGACACCGAAGCCGAACCCGAAGAAGGCGTCGAAGCCACCGGTCCCGAACTCGCGGTCAACCTGATGAACGGCAACCTCGTCTTCCACCAGAAGGACGTCGAGGTGGCCGGCCCCGCTGCCGACCTGGAAGTCGAACGCTTCTACAACTCGCTCCTCCCTGAAGGTCAGAACACCGAGTGGGGGGATGGCTGGACGCTCGCACAGACCCCCGAACTCGAAGTCGAAGAATCGGAATCTGGACCGGGCGAGGAAGCGACCGTCGTTGAAGAAAGCGGCGCGGTCGAAAGCCAGGTCGCCCTGCCGGCCAGTACCGGGGAAGAGCGCTTCGACCCAGCGCTGCAGGCGACGATCGCCAAGGAGCCCGGTGGTTATTCCCTGACCGATGAAACCGGCGAAAGCGCCGGCGTGGTGCAGTTCGCCGAAACCGGACAGGCCTCCGAACTGGAAACCGGCGACTACAGCGGCGTCGAATACGACTACGCGGGGGGCGAGCTCGCCGAAATCGCGGTCGAAGACGCCGCCAGCGCCGGCGTCGACCCCGCCGAGGCCGCCCGGCGCGAAGAACTCGGGGAGCTGGCGCCGAGATTTCTCTCCGCCTCCGGCACCACCGGCTCCGGCAACGGCCAGTTCAAAGTCCTGAACGACGTTGCGATCGATCCCACCGACGGCACCCTCTGGGTGAGCGACGACGAGAACGACCGCATCCAGCACCTCGACGCCACCGGCACCTACATCGGCCAGTTCCCGAGCTGCCAGGACCCCGGCTCGGTTATCGCCGAAGGCGCCGGCAACCTCTACGTCGCCTGCTCGAGCACCGACGTCGTCCGCAAGTACAGCGACACCGGCACCACGCTGAAAACCATCACCTCGGGCTCGGGCAAAGGCAACGGCCAGGTCCGCTTCCCCCTCGACCTGGCGCTCGACTCCGGAGAAAACCTCTGGGTCGCCGATACCGAAAACGACCGCGTCGAGGAGTTCAGCGCCGCCGGCACCTTCCTCAAAGCCTTCGCGGTCGGCTCCCGTCCCTGGGGGATCGCGGTCGGCCCCGACGGCAAGATCTGGGTTTCCGAACGGACCAACACCCGCGTCTCGGCCTACGACCAGAGCGGCAACCTGATCCACCGCTTCGGTTCGCCCGGCTCCGGGCAGGGCCAGTTCGCCCTGCCCTCCGACGTCGAGGTCGACTCCCACGGCTACGTCTGGGTCGCCGACGCCGTCAACAACCGGATCCAGGTGCTGAACGAAGAAGGCGAATTCATCACCTCCCTCGGCTCCAAAGGAACCGGCGAAGGCCAGCTGGAAACCGACTGGTGGCTGCGGCTTGCCCTCGACGCCAAGGGCAACGTCTACGTCACCGACCAGGGCAACCACCGGCTCGAGCGCTGGCGGGCCGGCAACTACTTCGGCGCCTACAAGTCTGCCTCCGGCACCACCGGCTCCGGCAACGGCCAGTTCAAAGTCCTGAACGACGTTGCGATCGATCCCACCGACGGCACCCTCTGGGTGAGCGACGACGAGAACGACCGCATCCAGCACCTCGACGCCACCGGCACCTACATCGGCCAGTTCCCGAGCTGCCAGGACCCCGGCTCGGTTATCGCCGAAGGCGCCGGCAACCTCTACGTCGCCTGCTCGAGCACCGACGTCGTCCGCAAGTACAGCGACACCGGCACCACGCTGAAAACCATCACCTCGGGCTCGGGCAAAGGCAACGGCCAGGTCCGCTTCCCCCTCGACCTGGCGCTCGACTCCGGAGAAAACCTCTGGGTCGCCGATACCGAAAACGACCGCGTCGAGGAGTTCAGCGCCGCCGGCACCTTCCTCAAAGCCTTCGCGGTCGGCTCCCGTCCCTGGGGGATCGCGGTCGGCCCCGACGGCAAGATCTGGGTTTCCGAACGGACCAACACCCGCGTCTCGGCCTACGACCAGAGCGGCAACCTGATCCACCGCTTCGGTTCGCCCGGCTCCGGGCAGGGCCAGTTCGCCCTGCCCTCCGACGTCGAGGTCGACTCCCACGGCTACGTCTGGGTCGCCGACGCCGTCAACAACCGGATCCAGGTGCTGAACGAAGAAGGCGAATTCATCACCTCCCTCGGCTCCAAAGGAACCGGCGAAGGCCAGCTGGAAACCGACTGGTGGCTGCGGCTTGCCCTCGACGCCAAGGGCAACGTCTACGTCACCGACCAGGGCAACCACCGGCTCGAGCGCTGGCGGGCGCCGGGAATCACGGTTACCGATCCCGGGGTGCCGATGCAGGACGACCCGAGTCTCGATGTCGAAGTCGCCGAAGGGCTCGTGGAAGGCGTCGAAGGCGAGCAGGCCGGCACGGTCGAATACGAGCATGCCGGGGAACTCTTGACCGCGGTTGACGGCGAGGAAGGCGAAACCAGCTACGAATACGACGCGGCGGGCCACATGACCAAGGTCGAGCTGCCCGACGGCAGCTGGGCTGAAATCTCCTACGAAGCAGCCTACGGGCGAGTCAAATCGGTCACCGTCTCGATCAAAGGGGGGACGGCGAAGACGACCTCCTTCGAATACACCGACTCCCCCTCGCGCAGCACCCGGGTTGTCCCCAGCGGCGGTGCTGCAACCGTGTACGACATGGCCGCCGACGGGTCCTTCATACGCTGGCAGAACGCCGCCAAAGCACCGGAAATCGAAGACCTCGCGGGGACCCTGACCGATCCCGAACGCCGAGAAACCGCGAACCCGATCGAACCCGGGGTCTACACGCTCGAAGTCAAAGGCCACTCCGATGAAGGAATAGCCAAGATCGAAGTGATCGCCAACAACAACCTTCAGGTCGACGAAAAGACCTGCGAAGAAAACTTCGAAAAACCCGGCGTCGAGTGCGCGACGGTCTCAGACCAGTGGGTCACCGAAACCGGCAACTGGCCACCGGGAATCCTCTATCTCGAAGCGATCGTCACCGACCGCGAAGGGCACCAGGCCAGCGAACGCTTCTGGGTCAACATCCCCTACACGCCGCCGCCGGATCCCGAAGCCGAAGCGCCGCCGACTTATAGCGAGATCAAAGCCTTCCGCGAAGAATTCGGCCTCGACCTGGATCTCAAAGGTGACGAGGAAGCCATCAACGACAGGATCTTCGCCCTGATGAGTGCCTGGAACAATCCCCACACGCCGGCGGGGGAAGTCGCTCGTGCCACGAGCGAAAGCTTTGGTGTGCCTCTGCGCCAGGTCGACGTCGCAGAGTTGGACTACCGCGAATGGTACTCCAACCACGATCTCCCACTGATCCATGCTTGGGGCGAATCGCACTACCCGGGGTCCTTTGCTGGCGCATATCTCGACAACCCGGGAGGGGGGCTTGTGCGAGTTGGATTTACTCAGGAACAGGCCAGCCGACTGATCGAGCTCGAGAATCAGTTGCAGCTATGGGCGCCTTCGTCGCGCATGTTCACCTTTGCTACCCCTCCGACGTCCACCTTGGCACAGCTGAAGGCAGATTTCATGTCGATCGATGTTGCGACTGAACCGGGGGGATCACTTGTCGAACAAGTGACCGACTTTGATCTCGATGAGGCATCAAACCTCCTCAAGGTTGGGGCGCATGATGTGTCAGATGCGGAATCGACTCTTCAGTCCTTGCTCGGGGCGAACCCCCCGGTGACGATCTATCAACAAGACAGAGCGGTCGAATACCTCGCGGGGCGCAATCGGGCCTATGGTCGAATTTTGGCGGGCGACGAACTGATTTCGCCCATAGGTGGATGTACGGCGAACTTCGGCGCATGGGAAGACAGAACCGAAAAGAGCACCGGAGAACCCGTTCGCGCGCGCTTCGCGCTAACGGCTGGCCATTGCGCCCGTTTGGGAGAAATGGTTGAAAGGTCCGCTTATCCCCACTTCCAAAATCCAGGGACTTGGACGACGGTGGGACCTGTCAATCGAACCGCCTTCGAAGTGCACCATTGGAGTACCGACGCTGAGGCAATTCGTGTTAAGGGCGGCCTCGCCCCAAGCGAAATTTACCTAAGGGGTCACCGGCCAAAGCCCGTAAAAGCGCCTTCCGCCGCGTATCGAAATCAGGTGTTGTGCTTTTCGGGTGTGACTACTGATCGCACGAAGTGCAAGGAAGTCATCGGTCGAAAGACCTACCGCGAAAACGGATTCAAGGAACGAATGTATGCTCTGCCTTTCAATGCCCAGCATGGTGATAGTGGCTCTCCGGTATGGAATAGGGATACCGGTGCAGCGGTCGGAATAGTGTCAGCACGTGACCCCCGGCACCCAGGCATAACTTATGTTGCTCCGCTATTGAGGATTCCTGACGAATCACTTAAAGTATCTCCCGGAGCCTTGCGCGCTCTGAGCTTGGACGAAAACGACCCGAACCTTCATTTGATCGTTGGGCACTAATTGGACGTGGGTGATTGCCATGACTGTGCGAATGAATAGTGGTGCTGCCGTTGCGGGTATAGTGCTCGCTTTGGTTGCGCTGATGGCAATAGGGTGCGGGGATAGTACGACTCCCGGCGGTGGCAGTTCAGCTAGCGGTGTCGGGGTCGTGACTCCGTGGAAGGTGGGAGCCGTCATCAACGCGACTACTGTTCAAATCGTCAGCAATGTGGGGTACTGCGCGGGGGAACCACGACCTAGGTTCGGTCGCCTCGATATCGCAAAGGACGGCCGGCGCGTGTACATCTCTGCCAGGGTTGTTAATGCGGCCCCGAAGAACGGGCCGTGTCGCGGTGTCGGCTACTTTGAGAAGAGGGCTATTGATCTCGGCGAGGATGTGCACCAATTGGTGCTTCTGGATGCAAGCGCGTCTCCGCCGATTATGCGCTGGCCGCGGGATTAGCGGTAACCATCTGGGCTTGGCATATACTGCGTCATCGTGCGTTGGTCAAAGCCCCGTCGAAGCAGAAACGCTGTCGCCCGGCGCACCCAAGGCTCTTAGCCTCCATCATCCTCCGCGACTCGAGTTGATCGTTGGACAGAACAAGATGGTCGGTGCGCTTGATGCTTCGGCAATGGATGATCTAACCCTCGCGGTACCGCCCAACTAGAGGTCGGACGGATGAAAGGTCGAGACACGAAATGGCTGATCGGAATGCTGCTTGTGGCGGTGGCAATCTGTGCAGTTGCCCTCACGGCGCGAGGAGGGGACAGCGCCGCCGATGCTACGCCGCCAGCGACTGGGGGTTCGGGCGTTCGGCTGCAGGGACGCCCTGCGCATCCAGAGGTGTTCATAGCAGCGAATCAGATTGCTGGTGGCGGAAAAACCGGGGACACCATTCTTCCGGCTCCACTGGAGGCCGAACAGAAGGGCGAAGAAGTGCTCGTATCGGTGGATGTTGGGTCCTGTGGTGATGCCAGCCCTGCGATCGACAGGGTCGATCTCATTGAAGGCGACAAGAGCTTGATTCTCACTGCGTACGTCCGGTATCCGAGGCAGCAGGCCCATCCATGTCTGGAGGGCGAATATCTGTTGTTTAAGGCGGTGGCCTTGAAAGCTCCCAGCGGGAATCGACCGATCTACGATGGCGTGCGGTGGCCTCCCAGGCAGGTATGGCCAGACAATTAGAGGGTCTCGCGGAATGCGGATGAAGATCCGGCAAAGGGCCAGCAGCGACCACAGCCTTAACTTGTGTTGTTGTGTGGGTGCGATCGCCTTGCTGCTGGCGGCATTGGGGAGTAATCACTCCGACGGTGCTCAACAAGAATCGCAGACCCAATTACGGGGAGCCTCACAGGGCGTAGGGAGTAACAAGCGAGTGGTCCAATGGATTGTGCGCGACCAGCCGACGGAGTACAGCGTTCGTATCGGAAACAACTTTGGATGGTGTCCTGACCGCGGAATTGAGGCCAAGCCGAAGATCGTGGGTGTCAGGCAGGTTGCAAAGGGGCACGCGATTGTCCTTACTGCCTATCTCACCTCCGGGGATAGTTCGCACTGTCCTGGTGTAGAAGCTCCAGCTGAATACCGGGTTCACATCCGGGGTGGATTGCGCGGGAGATCTCTCTATGACGGGAGCCAGACGCCCCCCGTTCGGCGATGGCCCGGCGGATAACTGAAAAGAACGACCCGGTTTGCAGAAGGGTCCGCCTCAACGATGGTCAGTCGTCCCATGCATGACGCCGGCCGTGCCGATTGACGCTTCTTGGGCGACCGAGAGGTAATGAGCGATTAGCCAGCAAGGCTCGGGGCGAGGAGCTCTTTCAGTTTCTTCAAAGCGGCGCGGTGATGGCGATCGGCGCTGGACTTTCCCCAGCCGACCTGTCGCCCGGCCTCTCGGACGCTCACTTCGTCGTAGAAACAGAGGGTCAGGAGCCTCCGCTCCTTCTCGGGTAGATGCCCCATCGCCTCCGAGACTCGCTCTTGGAGGTCGTGCCGAATTGCCTCTTCCTCCGGCGAGGGGGTGGATTCATCCGCCAGATGGAAGATGGTCTCAATCGAGGTAGTGGGCTTGGTGAGCTGGGCGCGCAGCATCTTCAACGCTCGCCTGTATGCGATCACCACCAAGAGGTTGACGGTGTCGTCTTCCTTGCCAGCGGCGAGTCGTGCCGCGAAGTCTCCTTCCGCATGAGCCATCGCGTCAGGCGCCTCTCGCTCGATCCACTCCCGAGGGAACCGCTTCTTGTGAAGAAGGCGGACCAGTCCTCTGCGGGCTTCGAGGAGCTGCTGATCGGTGATCCGGTCGGCAGTCTTGGCAGTTCTCTCCATGTCTTCCTCCAGACAGGCGATTTACCTTGCGACCTTCTATGGAACCGCCTGGTATCCGAAGGGGAGTGGCGAGTTCCCCGAGATATGAACGCGGAACTACTCGCGCCGGGCACCCACCAGAAGACCAACGCCGGGCGTCTCTCCTGCGCTCGAGGTCGGGCTGGAAGGCCGGCCGCTGGCCGACTGGCCTTGTTGACGAGCTCTGCCGCCTGCGCCCAGACGGGTCACTGCTTCTCCGTCTACCGCTGGATGTTGAGGCTGGTGATTACGGGAGGCGCCTCGGTCTCTAGGGCAGAATCTCCATTTCCCTGGGCGGCGAGGAGCCCGGCAAATACGGGTAGCCGGGAGCACCGACCATCTGAGCACGGAGGATGAAGGTGAGCGGGGAGGTCACTTCCGTGAAGCGATGGCGCATCAGGAACCTGCCGCCATTGCGGGTCCGATAGCGGCTGAAAGTAAGCCAGTTCTTGCCCACCTGCACCTGGATCACGACGGTCACGCCGTCGTTGTCGGGACCCGAGATGTGGCCGGCGAAGTATCCGAAGTGCTTGTTGTGGACAGGGTTCTGAGGGAAGTGCAAGGTGACACCGGCCCTGACCTGCAGCAGCGCCCAAGCGCTCAGCTGCCCATCCTCTGAGTTGTAGACGGCGGTCAGGTTTCGGGAGGGCCCGGGCGGAACCCGAAGCTCGTAGCGGCCATATCTGTCCGTCGACTCCACGCCGATCAGTGCCGAGGTCGTCTCGGTGCTCACGCCGCTGTAGACGCAGATGCTGGCCCCTTGCAGGCCAATTCCTCCGGGACCCGCCAGGTAGCCGCTCAGCGTTGCTCCCTCTCCGTAGTCGATGGTGACCGTAGGGTCGCGACTGGCGCCGAGGCCGGCCGAAAGACTCGTGCCGCCGGCGACGGGAGAGCGAGGGCATTCCCCGTCGGGCGGAATGCTGAGGGAGGAGCTGGTGGCCGTGGTCAAGACCGCCGGCGCGTCGAGGCCGCTGGAATGGGACACACCGGCACTGGCCGACTGCGCGGAGCCTAGGGTGAGGGCGAGTGCGACGACCAGTGCAAGCTTCATCCGGACCTTCCTGTTCGGTGTGCTCGGACGAGGCCCGGGCCGACTCGGCTTGGGCTTGCGGCCTCCACGAAGAACATGCAGGGTGGACGTTATTGCGATTCGCGACCGGGTCAAGGCCGGTTTATCGCCACCGTAGGGCTTTGGGCCAATGGGCTCGCCGATGCTGCGCGGAAGGATCGTCGGCCTCGCGGGCGTTCATCGCCTTCCTCCCGTCCTTCTCGTTCGTCTTGCTCGGCGCCCGTCACTTCGATCGGATCTGCCACAACCCCGGGGTCCTCGCTTCCTGGAGGGCGCCGGCATGGCGCATGATTCCGTGCCTCCGGCTCTACTCGGCTGGACACCTCAACGAGTTGCCCCTGGCGCGGCTGGCTGGAGTCGGCGGAGGACTAGGCTTGTATCCGGGTCTTCGTGGTCCACTATGAGCGCCGACGAGTCCGAGCAAGAACGCCGAAGGATCGAAGAGTGGGCAGACCGCTACGGGTCTGGCCGACTCCAACGAGCGCTCGAAGGCGATGAGTTTCCCCGCCAGCTCTACTTGGAGGAGAGCGTGTCCTATGAGCTGCCCGGCTTCGAGATCGATTTCGAAGACTCGTTTGATTTGGCTCCCGTTTCCGATCCCGACGGGATTTCTGCCGAGGCGCTCGGCTCAGTTCAGGAAGAGGTTGAGGCCTCGGACATTCCCCATGACGTCGTGGACATCGTCAGGCGCGCGGCCGACCACCGGGATCGACTCGCTGTGCGGATCACGGGATGGGAGGGAGGGCTCACGGTGGTCGGCGACATCCGCTCGGCCGGGGGAGACGTCCTAATCGATTCCGGGTTTCCGTTCAACACCGTCGGCAAAGGGTCCTCACCGCTGCGACCGACGGCGTATGCCTCCGCTTACGGGGTGCGGCATCCGGCGGCACAGGAGGCACTGCGCGCGGCGGCCATAGTCCAGGTCGACATGATCGGCGACGGCGGGGAGTACGTACTCGAAGAACTCCTTCCTCCAGATGCTCGCGACCTGATCGACGACGCCCTGGTAGGGGACTTCGCCGACACCGTCTATCTCGTCGGATGGAAACTGGGGCAGCCGCGCAGCCACATGCTCGCGAGCTTTGCAGAGCAAATGGCGGCCTACGCGCTGCTGGACCATGCCGAGGTAGCGCTGGAAGGCGATGACATGCCGCTGTCGGCTGCGGGGACGGCTCAGGCGCGACAGGAGATCGATGATCTTCGGGAGTCGATACTGGACGAAATCTTCCTCCACGAGTACCTGCCCAGTGTGGAGGCCTACGAGCTCGCGGACATGGTTCCGGGTGGGATCGAGAGCAGGCGGGCGTCGCTTTGGGCGTCTTTGTACCGTGGAAAAGGCGAACCCCCGCCACGAGCGACTGCCGATGATGAGCCCGAATGGAGTCTGCGCGACGGAGCAACGCCTCGTGAGGCTGTAGCGGCGAGGGGCGAGGAAAGGTCCGAGGAGGCCGAGCGGAAACTCCAGGCCATGGCTGCGGATCTCGCAAGTCTTCCTTGGAGATTGGATCTACGCCGTCGCGAGCCAGTCCTCGTCGGCGAAACGCCGGCTGGGGAAGTGCACTCGTTTCGCCCGCCGGTCGCAGTCTTCGGCGCCGCTCCCGTGTCGGCCCCTTGGGCGTGGAGATATGAGCAGCACTCCAGCCTTGACGCCATTGAGGTTCCGGAATCCGAGCCCGACAACCGGGATTCCCTCAGCTGGGAGGAGTTCTTCGAGGTCTTTCCCGACGGCTCCCATCCCCTTGCGGTCGACGCCATCTTCCATGTCATCGAGACGGCGGCGGGGTGGGTCGGTGCGGTCGGCGGCCATGCGCTTCCAGGTGGTGCGGTCGAGCCCTTCGAGCAGAGCGCCAAAGCCCTCGAGGGGATCGTCGCCCTCCGCGAGCAGCTAGAGCAATGTCGGGCGGCTGGCCTCGTCCGGGACGAGCGCCTGAACCGTCGGGGAATTCGCCACGAGATATTCGGCAAGGGTGAAGGGATGCGGTTCATCGCCGAGGCGCGATTTGCTCCCGAACCCGAAAGCTCGTTCGACGAGGTCCAAGGCAAGTTCAACCAGACGATCTACGACTTCAGCCCTCTTCCGATCAGCCTTGGGATCGAGCCGCACGAGGATGACGATGGTTCGGTGGTCGTCCGGTGCGCCCTGGGCGTCGACAGCGTCGAGGAGGCCTTCGACCTTGCACACGAAGTCATCTCCCAGGTCCTCTGGCGCGTCGGTCTGGAGCCGATCGACCTCACCGAGGGAGAGGAGGGCGATGAGGTCGGCTTCGAGATCTTCGATAGAGAGCAGAAGGGGGACGAGCCCGAGGATTAATCCTCGGGCTCCGGCCTGACGGCCTCGTCGAAGAACTCCGCATCACCGACGCCCGTGTCCATCAAATGCACATAGGTCCTGAGCGTGAAGCCGGGATCGGCGTGCCCCAGCCACTCCTGGACCTGCTTGATGTTTCGACCCTCCTCGAAGAGGAGCGAGGCGCAGGTGTGGCGAAAGGTGTGGAAGGTGACCGGGAACGGCACGGCATCTTCGCCAGTGCCGTTGAGGGTCAGCTTCGATGCGGCCGTCGCCGGCCAGAGCACCCGCTTCGCGACCTTGCCGGGGATCAGGGTCGTGCCGACATCGGAGGCGAAGACCGGGCTTTTGGCGACCCCATCCGTCTCGCCTCGGAGTTCCTCCAGGCGCGCGACCATCCCGGATGACAAGGGGATGTCCCGGCGGGCCTTCTGGGTCTTCAGCGCCTTGCGTTTACCACGGTAGACCTGCTCGCGCACCTTGACATGGGGGTGCTCGCCCAGGTCGATATGTCGCCAGGTGAGACCGATCGCCTCGGAGATGCGTAGGCCCGTGTGGGTGAGGAACTCGAAGAAGAGCTGCCACTCGGGCGCCACCTGCCCCAGCAGTGCCTTGAGGTCCCGGCGGGTCAGCGCCTTGGCGCGCTCGTCGACGTATTCCTCTTCGGTGAGTGGCGCCGGTATCCGGACGCCTTTGGCCGGGTTGTGGCGGACCAGTTCGTCTTCGATCGCCGTCTCGTAGAGGGCCGAGAGGGCCACGCGCAACTTCTTGATCACCGACGTCGACTTGCCTTCCCTGCGCATCGACATGAAGAGCCTCCTTACGTCGGCGCGGTCGATGTCGCTCAGCTTCCTGTCACTCCAGATCGGCATCGCGTAGACGGCGATCGGCCTGCGGTACTCAGGCCGCGTCGTCTCGGAGAAGCCGCGGCTGGTCAGCCCGGAGAAGTTCTCGATCCACTCTGGGAAGTAGTCGCCGAACTTGGTCTTCGAGGGCGGCTGGAGTTCCCCGGACTCGTGCGCGGCCTTCTTCGCACGTGCCTCGTTGAAGGTGGCGCAGGTTTCCTTGTATTGACGCCCTTTGTGGCGCCAGACGATCACCCAAGCGCAGTCGCAGCGCCCCTTTCCGCTGCACCCTTTCGAGTGCCGTCGGTAGATGCCAGGGGTCGCGGTCTTCTGTAGATCAGCCATGGTTGTCCTCCTCCGTGTGAGTTGCTCATGTCCTCTCTCACGGACGAGCTCCTCTCGGCGCCACCCTTGGCTGCCCTCTATGGCAACACAAAAGCAACGCGAGGTCCAATGGCAGCCGCAAAGGGCCGCAAAGGAATCTGCGAGAACCCGCTGAGCAGGCCGAAAACAGCGAGATAGCCGCAAACAACCGCAACCGCCTCGGCTCGTTCTCAGTCCGGAAACCGGGGTTCGAATCCCCGTAGCGGTATGTCGTTCAGTGGGGAGACGCTCAGCTGATAGAGCCCGAGGCCGATGCCGTGTCGAGAGGCCCTTCGACGACGGTCTCGGGATCGGGAAGCGCGATCTCGGGTTCGGTGCCGTAGGCGAAGAAGTCCATCCGCATGTCGACGGTCAGCGACGGCTGCCCCGGCTTGCCGGGCATCGGCATCACGATCCGCATCCGGCGGAGCATGTTGCGGCGGTCGACCCATGCTTCGGCGCTGACCTGGACCGGGGAGGTTCCCTCGATCCGTTCGTAGGCGTCCGCTTCGGTGTCCTTGCCCTTCTCGCGCAGGACGTCGACGAGATCGATGATCTGGACTTCGCCCCGGTAGCGGCGGGTCATCTTGCCGTTGACCGATTCGTGCCCCACCAGCCGGACCTCTCCCGAGGAGTCCAGCATCTTCATCGAGTCCTCCATGTTGAGGGGCGTTTCGTCTTCCCCGGATTCCTCGGACTTGTCGGTGTGCACCCACTTCTTGCCTGGCGGCAATGCCTTCTCGACTTCCGAGCCACCCTCGTACTTGGACTCGCCGTCCTGGACCTCGACGATGTGGAGCGCCTCACCCGTGAACGGGTTCCTCAGGTGAAGAACGATGCGACTGCGGTCCGTCTTCTCGTTGAAGACGCCGCCGCCGCTGGCGCTGACCGGGCGCGGGAGGGCCGGCGAGCTGTAGACGACGTAGAGCGACATCCGCCCGCCGCCGACGTGTTCCACCCGTTCCGCCGCCGCCGCGACCGGGTTCAGCTCGAGCGCGCCTTCGTCCTCGTGGAAGAGGGAGTTGGCGAGGACGAGGAGGAGCAGGACGGAGAGCAACCCGGCAAGGCGGAGGAGGCGCCGCGAGAGCGGATCGAGCCGATCGCCGCCGGGACCGCCCTCGGGTGTGGGTGCCGCGGGCGTGGCGCCGCCGCCGTGGTTGCCCCAGAGGGGTCCCGCGCCGGGGGGCGGGGTGGAAGTTGGCGGGGCTCCGGTCACGCCATAGAGTCATCGGCATCGAGCCGATCGATTTTGAGCACTAATTGAATTCCTTGGACGCATGGGCCTCTTAGATCCCGCACCGCCGCCGTTCGAGGTCGACGAGTGGCGGCGACTGCCCCATCTGGAGCGGATCAAACCGCTGGCGCAGGACTGGGCGCTGAACGGGTTCGGGACGCCGGTCGCCGTCTACTTCCTCTACGTCTTCAAGGTCCTCGCCTACGCCGGGCTCGGCGGCCTCCTGATCGAGGCGACGAGCGGCTGGCCGCAGTGGAGCGACCCGATCGTCTTCCAGAAGGCGGTTATCTGGACGATGCTGTGGGAGGTGCTGGGCCTCGGCGCCGGCTCGCTGCCGCTGACGCTGCGCTTCAGCCCGATGATCGGCGGCGTCCTCTACTGGCTGCGGCCGGGGACGACGCGGCTGCCACCCTGGCCCGAGAAGGTGCCGGGAACGCGGGGGACCCGTCGGAGCCGGCTCGACGTCGCGCTCTACGCGGGGCTGCTCGCCGCGGCGCTGTACCTGCTGCTCGCACCCGGGGTCGACGCCACCGCCCCCTGGGTCGACGGCGAGGTATCGCGCCTGGACCCGGTCGCGGTCGGCGTCCTCCTGGCCCTCCTCGCCGCCCTCGGCCTGCGGGACAAGGTGCCGTTCCTGGCGGCGCGGGCAGAGGTCTACGGATCCCTCGCGATCATCTTCCTCTTCCCGCTGACGAACATGGTGATCGCCGC
Source organism: uncultured Actinomycetes bacterium (assembly GCA_963812845.1). Lineage (GTDB taxonomy): Bacteria > Actinomycetota > Thermoleophilia > Solirubrobacterales > 70-9 > VAYN01. Next base: position 1,331,952 of record CAWEWQ010000001.1, read on the forward strand.
CCAGCTCGTCTTCTTCTGCATCTGGTGGGGGGCGGCGTCCTCGAAGCTGAACCGCCACTTCCCCTTCGTCGTCACGGTGATGATCAGCAACACGCCCTGGAACAGGTCGAAGGCCTTCAAGCGTCGCCTCTACCGCCACCACCCGGACGACCTGCTGCCCTCCCGGCTCGGCGCCCTCGATGCCCACGTCGGGACGGCGATCGAGTTCACGCTGCCGCTGATCCTGCTGCTGACCCAGGGCGGGCTCCTCGGCACCCTCGCCCTCGCCGGGATGGTGCTCTTCCACGCCCACATCTTTTCCACCTTTCCGCTCGCGGTGCCCCTGGAGTGGAACGTGTTCATGATCTTCGGCCTCTTCTTCCTCTTCGGCCACTACGCCGACGTGCCCTGGTCGACGATCGACGATCCGCTGCTGCCGGCGATCCTCGCGCTGACCTGCGTCGGCCTGCCGGTGCTGGGGAACTTCCGCCCCGATCTCGTCTCCTTCCTGCCCTCGATGCGCTACTACGCCGGCAACTGGGCGACCAGCCAGTGGCTGTTCCGGCGCGACACCGGGGCCGAGGACAAGCTCGACCGCGAGATCGTCAAGTCGGCGCCGATCGTGACCAGGCAGCTGGAGAAGTTCTACGAGCCGGAGATGATCGACGTCCTCGTCTACAAAGGCCTCGCCTTCCGCTCGATGCACTCGCACGGGCGGGCGCTGAACGCGCTGACGGCGCGGGCGGTCGACGACGTCGAGGCCTACGACGTCCGCGAGGGTGAGCTCGTCGCCGGGGTCGTCCTCGGCTACAACTTCGGCGACGGTCACTTTCACGACCATCGCCTGCTGGCGGCCGTGCAGGAGCGCTGCCGTTTCGAGCCGGGGGAGCTGCGAGTGGTGGCGCTGGAGTCCCAACCCGCGCACGTGCAGCGCCAGCGCTACCGGATCTGGGACGCGGCCGACGGGCTCGTCGAGGAAGGCTGGGTCGACGTCCGCGAGATGGTCCGGCGCCAGCCCTGGCTCGGCGACGACCCGGTGCCCCTGCACCCCGACGCAGTTGTCCCCGGTATGCGGGGACGAGTGCACGATGCCTAGCGCGATCGTCGTCGGCTCGGGCCCCAACGGGCTCGCCTGCGCGGCGACGTTGGCGAGCCGCGGGGTCGAGGTGACGGTTATCGAGGCCGAGGCGACGATCGGCGGCGGCACCCGGTCCTCGGAACTGACCGAGCCCGGCCTGCTCCACGACGAGTGCAGCGCCGCGCACCCGATGGTCGTCGGCTCGCCGGCGGTCGTCTCCCAAGGCCTGGAACTGGAGCGCCACGGCCTCGAGTGGTGCCTGCCGGAGGTCGACCTCGCCCACCCGCTGGACGGCGGCGGGGGGGCGACGATGCTGCGCTCGCTGGAGGAGACCGCCGCCGGGCTGGGTGAGGCCGGACCGCGCTGGGAGCGGATCTTCGGCGCCCCCTCGCGCGACTACGACGCGCTCGACCGCGGACCTCTACCGCCCGCTGATCCATTTCCCCCGCCGGCCGCTGAAGCTGGCGCGTTTCGGCCTGCCGGCGGCGCTGCCGGCGAGCGCGCTCGCGAAGCGGCTGGGCACGCCCGAGGGGGCCGCGCTCTTCGCCGCCGTCGCCGCCCACGCCTATGCGCCGCTGACCCTGCCCTTCAGCTCGGCGATCGGGATGGCGCTCGTCTGCGCCGGACACGCCTACGGCTGGCCGGTGGCAAAGGGCGGTTCGATCGCGATCGCCGACGCCTGGGCTGCGGTGATCCGGGAGAACGGCGGCCGCATCGAGACGGGGCGCCGGGTGCGCTCGCTCGACGAGCTGCCGGCGGCCGACGCAGTCGTCCTCGACCTCGCCCCCGGGGCGGTCGCCGAGCTGGCGGGGGAGAGGCTGCCCGCCAGGGTCGCCCGCGCCTACCGCCGCTACCGGCACGGCCCCGGCGCCTTCAAGGTCGACCTCGCGGTCGAAGGGGGCGTTCCCTGGAGCTTCGAGCCCGCCCGCCGCGCCGGCTCCGTCCACGTCGCCGGCCCCCTCGAGGAGATCGTGGCGGCCGAGGCCGAGGTCAACCGCGGCCGCATGCCGGAGCGCCCCTTCGTCCTCGTCGGCCAGCAGTACCTCGCCGACCCCGGGCGCTCGCGCGGCGACCTGCACCCGGTCTGGGCCTACGCCCACGTCCCGAGCGGCTACAGCGGCGACGCGACCGAGGCTCTGCTCGACCAGGTCGAACGCTTCGCACCCGGCTTCCGCGAGCGGATCGTCGCCAAGACCGTCACAACCACGGCTGAGATCGAGGAGCGCAACGCCAACTTCCTCGGCGGCGACATCCTCACCGGGGCCAACACGCCGCTGCAGACGACGATCCGCCCGCGCCTCACCGCCGCCCCCTACCGGACCGGCGCCCCCGGCCTCTACATCTGTTCGGCGGCGACCCCTCCCGGCCCCGGCGCCCACGGCATCTGCGGCTTCAACGCCGCCGAAGCGGTCCTGCGGACGCTCTAGGAGAGATTGGCGAAACCCCTCCGAGACAGCGCAGGCTGGGGACGGGGTAAGAACCCCGGCCTGACCGAGAAGGCGACGACGCCGCCGAGCAGTCCGATCTGAGGGACGATCGCGTTGGAGGCCGGGTTGAAGAAGGCGGTTGCCGCTCCGTCGATCGCGTACAGCAGGGCCGACGGGGGTTAGCGAAGATCGGCCAAGGGGTAGCCCGGCCCCAGACCGAAATGGGGACCCGATCCAAAAATCAGCCTGCTGTCCGCCTGGACCACGAGTTCGGCTCCTCGACCCCGTTGACGATCGGCGTCGAGGAGGAGTTGCTGCTGGTGGACGGGGACTGCGGACTCGTCCCCGAGGGCGAGGCGGTGCTCGAGTGGATCGATCCCGGCCGCCGCAAGGCGGTCTCGACCGAGATCTTCGCCACCCAGATCGAGCTCAAGACCGGCATCTGCCTCGACGCCGGGCAGGCCGCCCGCGAGCTGGCGGAAGTTCGGCGGGCGGTGGTCGCCACCGGTGCCGGGTTGATGGGGTCCGGCACCTACCCGGGCGAGAGCGGCGATCCGGAGTTGGTCGAGAAGCGCCGCTACGAGGCCGTCAAGAAGGACCTGGCGAGCCTGTTGGCGACGCCGCCGTGCGCGCTCCACGTCCACGTCGGCGTCCCCGACCCCGAAACCGCCGTCGCCGTCGCCAACGCGATGCGCCACCACCTGCCGCTGCTGGCGGCGCTGACCGCCAACTCGCCCTTCCGCGACGGCGCCGACTCGGGCCTCGCCAGCGCCCGCGCCGCCGCCGTCCGCAGCTATCCGCGCTTCGAACTGCCGCGGGCCTTCCGCGACTACGAGGACTTCCTCCGCGTCGCCGACCAACTGACCCTGGCGGCAGGGGTCACCGACTACACCTACATCTGGTGGGACGTGCGCCCACACCCGAAGCTGGGCACGGTCGAGGTGCGGGGGATGGACGTGCAGGCGCGGCCGGAGGAGAACGCCGCGATCGCCGCCCTGATCCAGGCCCTGGCGGCGAAGGAGATCGACCGCCCGGGAGCCCCCGGCCTGATCCGCGAGGCGATCGAGGAGTCCTACTTCCAGGCCGAGCGCTACGGCCTCGCGGCGCGCCTGATGGTCGACGAGAGCACCGCCGCGCCTGCCCCCGAGGTCGCCCGCGGCACCCTCGAGGAAGCCCGTCCCTACGCGGCCGACCTCGGCGGCGAGGGAGCGCTGGAAGAGATCGAGCGGATCCTCAGCGACGGCAACGGGGCAGACCGCCAGCGGTGCGTCCACGGGGAAGGCGGGATGGCGGCGCTGCTCGCCGACCTCGCCGAGCGGACCCGGGTCTGATTAGACGAGCGCCGCGACTTGCGCCTTATCTAGGTATCGGTAGCTCTGGGGGGGCTGGAAGCCTGCGAGGCTGTCTCTCAAGTCTCGGAGCGGCCTTGGCTTGGGGAGGCGGCGAATGTTGACGAGCTTGATCGCAACGGCATCATCCAAACCCTCGAAATAGGCGCTGAACTCGCTCTGGCTGAGCCCGGTCTCGTGCCCGTGTTCTTTCCAGATCCGGCTGGTTGCAGCGACTTTGACGTCGGCTACTTCGGCGCGTCCAACCAACTCCATCGATGGGGAGGAGGCATAGAGAAGAACCGAGGTTCCTGGGGCAACGTCTGGGCGAACGCGCCGAAGCTCCACGCTCTTGCCCCCGTTCAGCAGCAACTCGGCAAAGCGGGGTCGCAACGAGAGAAAGAGTGCTAGTGCGTCAGCTGGCATAAGCAGAGGATCGCTGGTAGAGCAGACAGAACATATGTTCGCCTATCAGCGTCGGTGAGAGAGGAGCAACGAATCGTTGCCCCTCCGCAGCCCAGATGGCGTCGAGTTCATCAAGGTTGATCGGCCGATCCAGGATCTCGGTGTTGACGAACCGCAGGGCCATTACGTTTCCATTTCCATCTACACACTTGAGAACCTGCTCGAGCGTGTAGACGCCGAAGCGCTCGAAGCGAGCGTGGAGGGTGCGAGGGCGGCCGACGACGACGTCGGCGACCTGCGAGATCGCTCTGATGGCTCCGCGGGGCTGGGCTGGTGCCCCGCCGCTGACGTACCAGAGAATTCGGGCTCCAGGCGAGATTCCTCGGTCGTTCTGGGGGTGCCGGTAATAGACATGCTCACGGTTCAGGCCCAGGTCCTGCAGGCGAGGCAGGAGGGTTTGTTCTGCGAGCCCGAGATCCTCGGCGAATGGGATTTTGATCGGCACGAGGTAGCTTGGAACCGAGGCGCCCTTGATTTTCACCGGCCAGTAACGGTCTTCATATTGGCTTGTGGTCATTGGCCGAGGATGCTGGAGGTCCACTTGGGCAACGTCGATGAGCCCGACTTTGGTGTGGGAAGTCCAGCCTCCAGCTGCCTCCTCGAAATGCTCTCTCGGGAGAACCTCTTGCACATCCTTGGAAACGTGTGGATCGGTGATTCGCGCTTCCGCTAGCCGTAGGTCTGCCGCCTGCTTCCGTTGGGCGAAGACGATTTGGCGAGCCACCACATTGGATCCCGGCTGAGAGACAACCCTCACGAATGGGATCTCAAGGTGGTTGTCCGCGGCCCGCCGGGCGAAGCCGGCGATGATCCGGCCGTCGGTGGTTCTTACGATCTGCACCTCGTGGCTCTTGCGGTCGGCGAGGATCGGGCGCAGGCGAGACGCGAGTTCGGATCGCCTCTCCCCGGCAGCGTTGTTGAGAAGCGCCGAAATCACTTCCTCGTGCATGTCTCCCGTCGGGACGAGCTGTCTCAGGTCGGTACCTGCCAGGGCAACGGGCTGGTAGGGGTCGTCGGCTCTCGCCTTGTCGAGACGCGCGATAAGCGCCGCGGGCTGCAGAATCGCTATGCCCATGGCGCTCTCTATCGCCTCCGCGGCATCGAGAAGGTCTGCATCCCGCGAGACGAGGTAGTCCGCACCCGCGTCTATCGCCCGCGCCACGTGCCGGTGGTCGGCATCGTCAGCCTTGGGGGCTAGCTCGGCGACCTCATCGAGGAGAGCTTCCCAGTCATTACCCGGCTTGGAGATCTTTCGATGTTGATTCGCCCATTGCTGCTCGAGCGACTGCTCCTGTGGGTCAGGGTGGTCGAGGATCTCGTGGAAGATCTCGTTGGTTACGCAGAGCTCGACGTCGTCAGCGATCCAGTCTTCCCAGAGATACCGACTCTCCTTCGCCTGCGGCCTCCGGCTGGGCTCGATATGCAGATCGAGGAAGACGTTGTGGTCCAAGGCGGCGACCGCGCGATCGGCGTGGTAGTCATCGAAAAGCGTTGGATATGCCTGGTCGTCCAGGTCGAGCACCCAGCCCGTCAGCATGTGGCCGGCTTCGCTTCGACCGGGTCGGCTGCCTTGAGGAAGAAAGCCGAGCGCCTGCCACATGGGCGCGAGTCCATAGTCATTCCTGCACCAGAGGTCGATCCGCTTCCGATGTTCGTGACGCGGAGGGATGGACTCGATCAGCCGTCTGGCGACCCCCTCACCCCGCGCCTCGCTGGAGACGCAAAGGTGCCGGATCGTGATGTTGCGTCTAGGGAGGTCGTAGAGCACGTAGCCCAAGAGGCGCTCGCTCTTTACAGCAGCCAGCAGCGTGCCCTTGCGCGCTCTATCTACGAAACCTTCATCGGGAAGATGACCGAGCCTCTTTTTGGCAGGGCCATTGCCGAGCTCGATGACCTCCCGGATAAGGTCGCCGGTTGGCTCGACCTCCAGGATCTCTAGTTCACGGCTCACTTGAAGAGAAGGTCCGGAAGGCACTGCGTTCTCCCCCTGCATTAGGAATGGAGGAGGGATCATATGGGGACTAACCGACAGGTCCCGATTCGATGACCTGCTGAAGGCCGCATTCTGCGACCTTCAATCGCATGCCTAGCTCGGCGCGGGGATCTTCAGTCGTTTGCGCGCGGCGACGACCGCGGCGACCGAGGAGCGGCAGGCTTTGGCGATCTCGCCGTTGCCGTGGCCGGGGCGGCGCCGGACCTCGAACTCGACCAGGGCGGCGCGGCGCAGTTTCGCCCGGTCTTCGAGGCCGCAGTCCTTGGGGGCGGCGTCGAGGGCGGCCTGGGCGGCGCGCTCGCGGCGGCAGAGGAGGCAGAAGGTGCCCTCCTTCGAGTTGGCCCAGCTTGCGGGCAGCTCGACCTTCTCGGCGCCGAGGCGCGAGACCGTCACCCCGCACTGGTCGCAGGTCCATTTTTTCGCCGTAATGGTGCTCATGAAAACGATCGGGGCGGCGGATGTGCCTCTGCCGACCCCTGTGACCAGGGTAGCAGGGTCGTCTTTTTGCCCTGCTAGCAAGCACGTTTCCCGAGCCTCCTACACTTTGGCGTAATGCCCGCCGAGGGGACTTCGGAGCCCACTTACACGCTCTACCGCCGCGGTCTCGAGCTGCTCGAGGACGGCGACTTCGAGCACGCGACCGCGCCGCTGGCCGAGGCGGCCCGGCGGGCACCGGAGAAGACCTCGGTGCGCGAGGCCCTCGGCCGCGCCTACTTCCGCTCCGGGCGCTTCGCTCCGGCGGCGGCGGAGTTCGAGGCGGTGGTCGAGTCGCACCCTGTTAACGACTTTGCGCATTTTTGCTTGGGGCGGGCGCTTAGTAAGACGGGGGAGAAGCGGCGGGCTCGGCATCACCTGGCTTTGGCTTGCAATTTGAGGCCTGAGCGGCGGGACTATCGGTACTACCGCAGGTTGTTGGAGGCTGAGGCTGGTTGAGGGACGGGGGTGTGGTGGGGAGGGGTGAGGGGGTCCCTCTCCGGACACATCTCGCCAATGGCTCGATGTTGAGTGTCCTGAGAGGGACCCCCTCACCCCTCCACCCGGGCCGGGGAAAAGGCCGGTTAGCTGATGAGTGGAAGGACGCAGCGGTAGTGTCGGGTTGCGGCGGAGCCAGCTGATTTGACTTCACCGGAAGAAGTGACCGTCGCAATGCCATAGAGGTTTTCGCCGCTCATTACTGGGATATCGCTGCTCCACTCGTCGCCGCTTGCCATCGACACGTTTGGTTGCTGTGAAAAGGCCACCAGGGATAGGGCGTCGGGGAGTTCTCCTCCTATGCTGGCGCAGGCGGCTGCTGCGGCGGGGGCGCTTAGGGCGGATGCGCTGGGGGTGGTCTGCCAGCAGGCGCCGGCGAAGGGGCGGGTGTCGGTCTTGCAGCCGACTTCGTGGCCGTTGACGGTGCGGGCGTTGTCGGCGTTTGCCGACTGCAGCGCGGTCTCTGCGTCGTGGGCCGAGTCGGCCGTCTCGGCGTGGAATGCCGAGGGCACCTGGCCCAGCGTCGAGGCATCGATCTGGACCCCGGTGATCGAGCCCGGTGCCAGTTGGCTGCCCTGCAGCGCCCCCGGCTTCAGCCGGTTGCCCGGCACCGATCCCATTGCCAGCCGGTTGCCGGGCATCGACTTGACCTTGATCGCGCGGCCGCTGATCTTCCCCGCCGCGTACACCGTCCCGCCCAGCGCTGCCACCAGGGCCAAGCCCGCGACCACCAGCGCCGGCGCCTGCCGCCGAAGTCCCCTGCTCATCGAGTGTCCTCCTGCTTCGTCGAGTTGAAGAGTGCCCGCCATTGGACGGAGCCTCCAAAGTGGCGGCACCCTAAGAGCGGAATCGCCGCTGTGGACAAATGTCTGCGGCCGGACTCGGCGAAGATCGGAGGCGCGCGGGCGCCGGGAAAGGGCTCAGGCCGCCTTGGAGATGAGGGCGGCGGGCGCGGCCGGGGGGTGCTTGCTCAGCTTCATCTCAGAGGCTCCGCGCGCCAGCCTACCCGCGCAGTGGACCGGTGACGAAGCCGATTCCGCTGGACAAAGGTTGACCGGACTCAAGCGCTTCGGTCGAAAGGGGAGATAGCGTTAAATGTTCAGGAGTTCTGAGTATCTACGGGGGAGGAGTCACTTGGCCAACCGAGCTGGGCGGCGAGCGGCGCGCCACAACCGATTGATCGCGCTGTCCAACCCGTTGCGGGCGGAAGTCCTGCGGATCCTGGTCGAACGACCGGCGAGCCCGGTGGAAATGGCGCGGGAGTTGGGGGTGCCGACGCCGAACGTCTCCCACCACGCGAAGCGCCTGGTCGAGCTCGACTGCGCCGAGCTGGTCGAAGAAGAGAAGGTGCAGGGGGCGATGAAGCACATCTACCGGGCGACCGAGCGGGTTCTGGTCGACACCAGCGAGTGGGAGGAGATGAACCCGGTCGAGGCCCAGAGCTTCCTCGCGGTCTCGATGCAGGCGGTGATCGACGACTTCGTCGCCTCCGAACGGGAGCAGACCGTCGCCGGCGACGCCGACTTCCACCTCAGCCGGACGCCGATGGTCCTGGACCAGCGCGGGCTCGAGGAAGGGCTCGAGATCTACGAAGCAGCGCGCCTGGCGATGGCCGATGTCGAGCGCCGCAGCGCCGAACGCAGCCAGGAAGACGACGCCCCGGGCATGCGCGTCTCCTCGGTGTTCGGACTCTTCAGGGTGCCGCCGGTCGGTAAGCGGCGGCTTAGCGATTAACGGTTGACACCTATTGCAGTACTTGGCGAGACTCCGCGCGTCCAAGGTTCTCAACCGGTCGGGGGTGCCGCATGGGGGATGGGGAAGACGAGAAGCCGGCCGATCGCTGGTTCGTGAAGGCGCTCGCGCACCCGGTACGGGTCGAGATTCTCGAGCTCCTGAACGAACGCGAGGCGAGCCCCGTCGAGATGAAGCGGGCTCTCGGTGGCACCCTCAACCTGATCAACTACCACCTCAAGGTGCTGGTCGACTGCGGCTGCGCCGAGGTCACCCGCACCGAGCCGGTGCGCGGTGCGGTCAAGCACTACTACCGGGCTTTGCCACGCTCGTTCTTCGGCCACCGGGACCTGCGCGAGGTGCCGGCGTCGATCCGCGGCGGCGCCACCGAGATGGCGCTGCGGACCTTCTCCACGGCATTCCGGCGCGCCGCCGAAGCCGGCAACGTCGACAGCGAGGACGCGATCCTCAACTGGATGAGCCTGGCGCTCGACGAGCTCGGCCGGGAGAAGGCGATAGAGCTAAGCGAAACCGTGCTCAGGGGGTACGAGCTGATCGCCAAGCAGAGCCGGGAACGGGCGGCGGCGGGGGAGGGGCCGTTGGCGCCGCTGGTCGTCGCCGTCGCCGCCTTCGACGCTGCCGGCGGCGAGCGCCGCCCCTGAGTTGACCGGGACCGCGGGCGTTAGCTTGCGGTTAGCCCGTGCCCGACCTTCTCGTCCTCTTCCTCGCCGCCTGCGCGACCATGCTGGCGACCGGCCTCGGGGCGGTCCCGGTCTGGCTGCTCGGCACCCGGGCCGAGGCGCTGACCCCGTTTCTGCTGGGCCTCGCCGCCGGGGTGATGGGGGTCGCCTCGATCGTCGGCCTGCTGCTGCCGGCGGCCGAAGAAGGCTCCGTCTGGGACCTGCTCGCCGGGTTGGCGGTCGGCGGCGTCCTGCTCGGGGTGGCCCGGCGCCGGCTCGACCACGAGTCCGTGTTCATGGGTCGCAGCGGTCCGGGGGCGCGGACCTCGGCGCTGGTCTTCGCCGTCCTCTTCGTCCACAGCCTGCCCGAGGGGCTGGCGATCGGCACCGCGTATGCCTCCGAGCGGGAGGGGCTGGGGCTCTTCGTGATTCTCGCGATCGCGATCCAGAACATCCCCGAGGGGACGAGCGTGGCGATCCCGATGGAGGCGACCGGCTACGGCCGGGCGCGGCAGTTCTGGGCGGCGGTCGGGACCAGCGCGCCGCAGCCGATCGGCGCCGTCGTCGCCTACCTGGCCGTCGAACAGGTCAACGCGCTGCTGCCGTTCTCCTTTGCCTTCGCCGCCGGGGCGATGCTGAGCCTGATCGTCGTCGAGCTCCTGCCCGACGCCTACGAAGGGGGGCGGCGGCTGGGCCCGACCGCCGGCCTCCTCGCCGGCGCCGCCGTGATGATCGCCCTCGACCTGCTGCTCGGGGTCTGACTCAGAGCAGGGCGAGCACTCCCAGCGCGACGACGGAGATCGCGACCAGCGCCAGCGCCAGCGCCGTCGAGATCCGGTCGAAGCGGCCGAGCGCGTTGTCTCCCATCAGCTCGCGGTCCTTGGCGAGCGAGCGGATGAACGGCAGCAGGACCAGGAGGAGGACGGCGTTCAGCGCCTGGGTGAGGAAGAGGAGCTGGATCAGCGGCGCGCCCGGGATCAGCACCAGGCCCGCTCCCACCGTGGTGACGGCGCCGAAGGCCAGATAGAAGGTGCGCTCCTCGGAGAAGCTCCGGTCGAGGCCGGTGCGCCGCCCCAGGGCCTCGGAGATCGAGTAGGCGGTCGAGAGGGGGACGATCGCCGCCGCCAGCAGCGCCGCCCCGAGGAAGCCGAGGCCGAAGAGGGTCGCGGCGGCGCTCCCCGCCAGCGGCTCCAGCGCCCGCGCCGCGTCGCCGGCGTCGTTGACCTCGACGCCCTGGACGTGCAGGGTGGCGGCGCAGGCGACGACGACGAAGAACCCGATCACGCCGGTGAGGACGGCGCCGACGATGACGTCGGCCCGCTCGTAGCGCAGGTCCTTGACGCCCAGTTTCTTGTCGACGGCGTAGGACTGGATGAAGGCCAGGCCCCAGGGCGCCAGCGTGGTCCCCACGGTCGCCACCGCGACCAGGACCGCGTCGCGGTTGAGGGGGATGCTCGGCACCACCAGGCCCTTCGCCGCTTCGCCCCAGTCGGGGTGGGCGAGGATCCCGGCGACGATGTAGGAGACGAAGACCGAGCTCAGGGCCAGGAGCAGGTGCTCGACGCGGTGGAAGTTCTCGCGCAGGACGAGCAGCGAGATCGCGATCGCCGCCGCCGGCACGGTCAGGTAGCGGCTGGTCCCGGTCAGCAGTTCCATCGCCGCCGCCACGCCGGCGAACTCGGCGCACATCGTGCCCGTGTTGGCGATCACCAACGCCGCGGCGACGAGCAGGGCGGCGCGATCGCCGAAGCGCTCCCGCACCAGCGTCAGCAGCCCTTTGCCGGTGACGACCCCGAGGCGCACCCCGACCTCGTGGAAGACGATCAACGCCGCGGTCGAGAGCGCCAGAACCCAAAGCAGCTCGTAGCCGTATTCGGCGCCGAGGATCGAGTAGGTCGTGATCCCGGCCGGGTCGTCGTCGGAGAGGCCGGCGAGGATGCCCGGACCGACCACCGCCAGCAGCGCCGCCAGCCCGCCCGCCCGCAGCAGCCGGTGCCGGTGCCGGGCGACGCGCCAGTGGGTGTGGCGGCCGGGAATCCGGTGGGGGCCTCGCCTCCTGCGCGGGTGTCGGTGCTCCACGGTTGCCATACCCTGACGCCGCGGCGGGATAGACTCGCCGCGTACATATCGGTCGGTGGTCAAGGGAAGTCCGGTGCAAGTCCGGCGTGGTCCCGCCACTGTGACCGGGTGGAGGAGTTCGCAGGCGCTTCGTGCGCCGGCCACTGGGGACGACACCTCGTCCCCGGGAAGGCGCGTCCTCCCTGATCCCGGAAGCCAGGAGACCTGTCCCCGGCCTTTGCCAATTCAACCCTCGAGGAAAGGGTGGCTTAGATGCCAAGAATCACCCCGATGCGGCTGGCCGCGGTCTGCGCGCTGGCTCTGTCCCTGACGTTCGCCTTCATCGGCCTCGCCGCGGCGAAGGGCCCGCTGGCCGAGCTCCGCGTGGTCGGCGCCGGCGGCAAGGTGCTCGCCGAAAAGCCGGTTGCGATGACGGACACCTCCGTCAAGACCAGTCCCAAGGCGACCTGCTTCGGGCCGGGAACCGGCGGCAGCGGCGACAGCGTGCAGTTGAAGGGGGCGACGGCGATGGGCCTGCTCGCCAGCGGCTCGAAGACGATCGCGGCCCTGCGGCCGCTCTCGATCAGCGACAGCTTCGACTTCGGGCTCGCGCTCTGCGGGATCGGCTCGAGCGTCGCCAAGGGCAGTTCGTCCTGGTACCTGAAGATCAACCACAAGTCGCTGGCGGTCGGCGGCGACGCGGCGAAGATCAAGCCCGGGGACGAAGTGCTGTGGGCGCTCGCGAAGACCGAAGCGCCGAGCTACAAGTACCCGAGCGAGCTGGTGCTGAGCGCGCCGGACACGACCAAGGCCGGGATGTCGTTCACGGTCCGGGTCATGGCCTACGACGAAAAAGGCCGTAGCAAGCCACAGGCCGGAGCCAAGGTGACCGGGGCGGCGGAGCCGACCGGCGCCGACGGCCGCACCACGGTGACGCTGGGCAAGCCGGCGAAGCTGGTCGCCCGCGCCGCGGGGGAGATCCCCTCCGCCCGTGTGCCGGTCTGCCTCGGGGGCAAGTGCCCTAAATGAGGCGACGCCGTGGCCCGGTGGTTGCGAGCGCGCTGCTTGTGGCGCTCGCAACCGCCGGCTGCGGCCTCGGCCCCGGTGCCGACGTCGGCGAGGTGCGGCTGACGGTGACCCGCGAATACGGACAGGTGCCGGTGGTCGAATCGACCGTGGCGGCGAAGGAATCCGACACGGTGATGCGGGTGCTGGAAGGAGAGGCAGACGTCTCCACCCGCTACGGCGGCGGCTTCGTGCACTCGATCGACGGCGTCGCGGAGGGTCAGCACGACGGCGATCCCTATGACTGGTTCTTCTACGTCGACGGCGAGGAAGCGGAAATCGGGGCGGCCGACTACGGCCTCGACGGGCACGAGCGGATCTGGTGGGACTACCGCAACTGGGCGGCGGTCAACCACATCCCCGCGGTGGTCGGTTCCTGGCCGGCCCCGTTCAGCGACGGGATCGAGGGGAAGCGCCGGCCGGCCGTCGTCGAATGCCTGGAATCGCGTGGTTCGGTACGGACGTATAGCGACCGGAAGGAACCACGGAACTGCCTGGTGGTGCGGGAGGCGCTTGAGCGTGAAGGCGTTGCGCTCGCGAGCGGCGCGCCGGAGAAGGCGCTGCGGATCATGGTCGGGCCGTGGAGCCGGCTGCGGCGGGACCCGGTCGCGCGCTTGATCGAGAACGGTCCGGTTGAAAGCGGCGTCTTCGCCGACTTCCGGGACGGCGAACTGACGGCGCTGGACGAGAAGGGCGAGGTCGCCGAAGACCTCGGCCCGGATGCCGGGCTCGTCGCCGCCACCAGTCGCTACGGCGGATTGCCGGTCTGGGTCGTGACCGGTGGGACGGCGGCGGCGGTCGAGCGCGCCGCCGCCTCGCTGAAGCCGGAGCTGCTGCACGACCATTACGCGATCGCCTCCAAGGGGCCGCTCGTCTACCCGCTACCGCTGTCGAAGCCGTGAAATCGCCATTCGCCTACCAGCCCCGCCCGCGACCGCTGCAGCTGGCCTCGCCGGGCGCCGCCGTCGCCTACCTCGGGGCGCTCGTCGCCGTCGCCTTCCTCTACTCGAACCCGCTGGTGCTGGTCGCAGCCGGCGCCGCCGCGGCCGCGGCAGGCCTCCTGGCGGGGGCGCGGCGGGCGGTGGTGGTTGCCCTGAAGATGGGCGCGACGCTCGGGCTCCTGATCGTCGTCGTCAACGCCCTCGTGGTCAGCCGCGGCGAGACGGTCCTCGCCCGCCTCGGCGACTGGCCGCTCTTCGGGCGGGTCGACGTCACCCTCGAGGCGCTCGTCGCCGGCGCCTCGGCCGGCCTCCGCGCCGCGGTCGTGATGATCGCCGCCGCCGTCTACTCGGCCTGCGTCGACCCCGATCGCGTCCTGCGGGTGCTGCGGCCGCTCGCGGGGCGCTCGGCCCTGACCGCGACCCTGGTCTCGCGCATGGTCCCGGTCGCCGCCGCCGATGCCGGCCGCCTGCGCGACGCGGCTCGCCTGCGCGGACCGGGCGCCGCCGAGGTCGGCCGGGCGTCGCTCGCCCGGCGCCTCCTCGCCGGCTCGCTCGACCGCGCGGTGGACGTCGCCGCCACCCTGGAGCTGCGCGGGTACAGCCTCGACGCGCCGAGGGCCCGCAACCGCCGAACCCGCTCGCGCTACGACCGTCGCTTCTACGTCGCCGCGGTCGTGGTCCTCGCTGTCGCGATCGCCGGCAAGGCGCTGGGCGCCGACGAATTTCAGACCTACCCCGCGATCGAGATCGGCTTCGGTCCCGCAACCCTCGCCGTCAGCGCCGTCGTCGCCCTTTGCGGCCTCGCGCCCCTGAGGCGAGTGTCGAGTTTGTCTCGCATAGGGAGACAAACTCGACACGCGGAGGTAGCCCGTGTCTGAGTTGGCGATTCGACGCGGGGCGGCGCCGGCGCTCGCCGTGCACGGACTCGGGTACGCATATCCGCACGCGGCGCGACCGGCTCTCGCCGACGTCTCACTCGAGGTCGCGCCGGGGGAGTTCGTTCTCCTCGCCGGCCGCTCCGCCTCGGGCAAGTCGACGCTATTGAAGGCCGCCTGCGGCCTGGTGCCCCACTTCCACGGCGGCGAGATCGAGGGTGAGGTCCGCGTCGCCGACCTCGATGCCATCGCCGCGGGGCCGGGAGAGCTGGCGGCGGCGGTCGGCTACCTCGCCCAGGACCCGGAGACCCAGGTCGTCTCGACCACCGTCGCGGCCGAGATTGAGCTGCCGCTGGAGCTACGCGGCGACGAGCCGGCCGACCGCGCCCGCGCCGTCGAGGAGGTTGCCCTGGCATTGGCGATCCCGCACCTCCTCGACCGCGCCGTCGACACCCTCTCCGGCGGCGAGCTGCAGCGCGTCGCCCTCGCCGCCGCCCTCGTCACCCGCCCCGGCCTGGTCCTCCTCGACGAGCCCACCTCCCAGCTCGACCCTGTCGCCGGCGACGAGCTGATCTGGCTCCTCCGCCGCCTCAACGAGGAGTGGGGGGTGGCGGTCCTGCTGGCCGAACACCGCCTCGAGCGCTGCCTGGCGGCGGCGGACCGGGTGGTGGCGATGGATTCGGGACGGATCTCGTTCGACGGAGTGCCTTCTGAGTTCCTTGCTTGGTCTCGGGGCGCCGACCCTGTCCTGGAGACGCCCGCCGCGCGCCTCTTCTCCCTCGCTGGCATCGACCCGCTCCCCACCGGAGTCCGCGAGGCCCGTCAAACGCTGCGAGGGATGGGGATCACTCACCCTCCTAATCGATCAAGTAGGAGGGTGAGTGATCCCCATCCATCTGACCCCCCCTCGCCTCCCGTTCTAAGCACCAAGAACCTTTGGGTCGCCTTGGACCGCGGCGAAGACCCGCGGGACGTCCTCAAGGGGATCGAGCTGACGATCCGTCGCGGCGAACGGGTCGCCTTGATGGGCCGCAACGGAGCCGGCAAGAGCACGCTGCTGCGAACCGCGGCCGGGTTGCACGAGCCGGTCGCGGGAAAGATCGACGTCGATTCGATCGCCCTCCTCACTCAGAACCCCGGCGACTACCTGGTGCGGGAGCGGGTCGGCGACGAGCTGCCGGGGGAGGAGGGCGCGGCGGCACTTCGCGTCGTCGGCCTCGAGGGCAAGGTCGACGCCGACCCGCGCGATCTCTCCGGCGGCGAGCGGCAGCGGCTGGCGCTCGCGATCGCGCTGGCGGGGCGGATGGAAGGCGAGTTGCTGCCGGGCCTGGTTGCCCTCGACGAGCCGACGCGCGGCATGGACCGCGCCCGCAAGGGCGAGCTCGTCGGGCTGATCCACCGGCTCGCGGGGCAAGGCGCCTTAGTTGCCGATAGGTCCACTAAAGCGCCTTGCGCCGCTGTGGTCGTCGCCACCCACGACGTCGAGTTTGCGGCCGAGTTCGCCGATCGCGTCGTCCTGCTCGGCGACGGCATCGTGATCGCCGACGGTCCCAGCGCCGAGATCCTCTCCGGCGGCTGGTACTTCGCCACCGAGGTCGCGCGCGTCCTCGACCTGCCGGGAGTCGTGACCCCCGAGCAGGGGGCGGCGGCGCTCGCGGGGGAGGAGCGCTCGTGACCTGGGAGGTGGCCAGCTTCCTGATCGTCGGCGCGGTCGTCGTCGCCGGGTTCGGTTGGTATGAGCGATCGCGCCCACCCGCCCAGGTCGTCGCCCTCGTCGCGGCGCTGGCGGCGCTGGCGATCGCCGGGCGCGTCGCCTTCGCGGCCTTCCCGAACGTGAAGCCGACGACGGACATCGTCGTCTTCGCCGGCTACGCTCTCGGCGGCGCCCCCGGATTCGCCGTCGGCGCCCTCACCGCGCTCGTCTCCAACTTCTGGTTCGGCCAGGGCCCGTGGACTCCGTGGCAGATGGCGGGGTGGGGGCTCTGCGGGGTCCTCGGAGCGGCGCTGGCCCTCGGGAGCCGCAACGCCGGGCGCCTCGGTCTCGCTGCAATCTGCGCTTTTGCTGGCATTTTCTACGGCGCTCTGTTGAACTTCTCCTTGATGGCGACTTATGGGGGGGACCTATCGCTGCGGCATTTCCTCGCGCTGGAGGCGCGAGCGATCCCGTTCGAAGTCGCGCACGTGGCCGGCAACGTCGTCCTGGCGCTGATCGCGGGACCGGCGATGGTGCGGATGCTGGTGCGCTTCCGCGAGCGCTTCGAGTGGCGACGGCGGCAGGTCGGCGACGGCGGACCAGGGCGCGACAGGGCGGGGGGTCCGCTCGGCGGCGCCCTCCGCAGCGGTGGCGTCGCGGCACTCCTGCTGGTTGCTCTGGTTGCCCTGGTCCCATCCCAGGCCCATGCCTCCTCGGTAACTCGCGGCGCCGACTGGCTCGAGTCCCAGCAACGTGCCAGCGGCGGCTTCGCCGCCTCGGCAGAGCGCGACGCCGGCGCCGAAATGACCGCCTGGTCGATGCTGGCCTTGGCGGCCGCCGGGCGCAACCCGCTCGACGTCCTCGACAGCGGCAAGTCGCCGGTCGACTTCCTCCGCAGGCACATCGACGAAGTCAAGGACGCCGGCGACGTCGCCCGCACGATCCTCGCCCTCGAGTCCGCCGGCGTCGACCCGCGCGGCTTCGCCGGCGAGGACCTCGTCGAACGCCTGCTCTCCAAGCGCCGCGACGACGGCTCCTACCAGGGCTGGCCGGGAACCAGCGCCTACGCCGTCCTGGCGCTGCGGGCGGTCGGGGACAACGACGCCGCCTCGCCGACCGTCGGCTGGCTGCGCAAGGTGCAGGGGAAGGAAGGCGGCTGGGGCAACCTGCCGCAGGACCCCAGCACGCCGGAGATCACCGGCGCGGTGCTGCAGGTGCTGACGCCCGGCTCGGACGCCTGCGATCGGGCCCTGGCCTATCTGCGCAAGGAGAAGCGCGAAAACGGCGGCTTCGCGCCGGGCAACAACCTCGCCGCCAACGCGCAGTCCACCGCCTGGACCTCGGAAGGCCTGCTCGCCGCCGGCAAGGACCCCGCGGGCTTCGGGCCCGGCAAGAGCTCGTACGCGTACATGCGCGAACTGCAGACCGACAACGGCTTCTTCCTCAAGGCGCCCGGCGACGAAGCGAGCCCGGTCTGGGTTACCGCCAACGTCCTCATCCCGCTCTCCGGCAAGCACCTCCCCGTCGCCGCCCCTGTGCGCGAGCCGAAACCCAAGCCCAAGCCCCTCACGTCCACTAACCCCTCTTCGCCCGGCGGTCTGACCCCATCCCTCGACACCCCGTCAACCTCGTCCGGACCCTCCTCATCTGCCTTGAAGGAAGCCCTGGAAAGCGGTGCCGGCGCTCCCCCTCCGGGACACTCAGCGCCATCCGGCAAAAGCGGCTCGGGGGCGCAGCCCAATCTCCCATCCACCGGTGGTCGCGTCCCGGAGGGGGACGCCGGCACCGCTCTACCGGGCACCTCTGCCTCGCAACCGGGAGAACAAGCCGCCGAAACGAGCACCGACTCGAGCAGCAGCACCGCCGGCGCCGTCCTCCTCGGCCTCCTCGCCGGCTGCGTCCTCTTCGGCCTCGGGCTCGCCTGCCGCCGCGGCTGGATGCGCTGGCGCTACGGGCTCTGAGCCCCCTGGCTATACCCTCGACGGATGGACGTCGAGACCGCGATCCGTACCCGCCGTACCCACAAGGCCTTCTACCCCGAGCCCCTTCGGCGCGAGCAGATCGACGAGCTGCTGGAGCTGGCGAGCTGGGCGCCGAACCACAACCTCACCGTCCCCTGGCGCTTCCGGGCGATCGGGCCGCAGACGCTGGCGCGGCTGAAGGAGATCGCCGGCCCGGAGGGGGCGGCGAAGCTCGACCGCGCCCCGACGATGGTCGTCGTCTCCTGCCTGCTCAGCGGCGATCCGGTCGAAGAGGAAGAGGATCTGCACGCCACCGCCGCCGCTGCTTACATCGTCCTCCTCGCGGCCCACGCCCGTGGCCTCGCCGGTTACTGGCGCACCCCTGGCCTGCTCCGCGGCGACGAGGGCCGCGCCGCCGTCGGCCTGCCCGAAGAGGAGCGCTTCGTCGGCCTCCTCCACCTCGGCCACCCGCGCCAGGAGAAGCCCGCGCCGGAGCGCCCCGGCGCCGACCGTACGACCGCCTACCTCGACTGATGCTGACCCGCGCCCGCGCCATCGAGGAGATCGCCGGCAAGCACTTCGAGGTCGTCGTGATCGGCGGTGGCATCACCGGCGCCGGTGTCGCCCTCGACGCCGCCGCGCGCGGCTACTCGGTCGCCCTGCTGGAGCGCGGCGACTACGCGCTCGGCACCTCCAGCCGCTCCTCGAAGATGGTCCACGGCGGCCTCCGCTACCTGCAGAACTTCGACCTCGGCCTGGTCCGCGAGGCGCTGCTCGAGCGCCAGTTGATGGTGCGCCTGGCGCCCCACCTCGTCTACCCGACGCCGTTCCTCGTCGCTTCGCTCGGCGAGGAGCGCCGCGACCGCAAACTCGGCCTCGGCCTCAACATGTACGACGTTATGGCGACGACCCGGGCCGGTCGCAGCCGCCGCGAGCGCCGCGCCGCCCGCGAGGAGGAAGAGGACTCCTACTGGTCCCCCGACCGCCACCGCACGATCGACCGCGAGGAGGTGCTCGAGCTGGCGCCGGCGCTGGCGCCCCGCCAACCGCACGACGCCTACCTCTTCTACGACTGCCAGACCGACGACGTCCGCCTCGTACTCACGGTCCTCGGCGAGGCCGAGCGCTTCGGCGCCGCGATGCTGAACGGGGCCGAGGTGACCGAGGTTCTCTCCAAGGACGGCAGGGCGAGCGGCGTCGCCTTCGTCGAGGAGGAGTCGGGCGAGCGGATGGAGGTCGGCGCCGGCAGCGTCGTCAACGCGACCGGGGTCTTCGCCGACCAGCTGCGGCCGGAGGAGCTGCTGGGGGAGGAGGACGTGCCGCGGATCTCACCCAGCCGGGGCACCCACGTGCTGATCGACCAGGCCGACCTGCCGATGGGAAGGGCGGCCTGCATCGTCCCCGCCGGCGAAGGCCGGATGATCTTCTCCCTGCCCTGGTACGGGCGCACCCTGGTCGGCACCACCGACAACGATTTCGACGGCGACACCGCCCACCCACGCCCGGCGGAAGACGACGTGGAGTACCTGCTCGAGGCCGTGAACGACTTCTTCGGCACCTCCCTAGGCGAGTCCGACCTGGTCGGCGCCTACGCCGGGGTGCGACCGCTGATCTCCACCGGCGACCCACGCAAGTCGGTCGACATCTCCCGCAAAGCCGAGCTGTATGAGACCTCCTCGGGAATGCTGACGATCACCGGCGGCAAGCTCACCACCTGGAGGCGGATGGCGAAGCAGACGGTCGACCGTCTGGTCGAGCGCGAGGGACGCGCGGCGCCCTGCCACACCGACGAGATCCCGCTGGGGATGGAGGCGCGGCCGGAGGACCTCGAGGCGCCCGCGGGCGTGGGGGAAGAGGCTCTCGAGCAGTTGGCGTTCCGCTACGGGCACGCCGCCCGCGACGTCCTCCAGATCGCCCGCGAGGACGCGAAGCTGGCCCGGCCGATCTGCTCCGGCCGCCCGGACCTCCTGGCGGAGGTTGCGCTCGCCGCCCGCAAGGAGCAGGCGCGTAGCGTCGCCGACGTCCTCCTGCGCCGGACGCGGCTGGGGATTCTGGCCGCGCCCGAGTTGCGCACGGCAAAGGCGGTTCGACCGGTTGCCGACGTGCTCGGTGACGAGCTGGGGTGGTCGCGCCGCCGCCGCTCGCGGGAGGCCGAGGCGTGGCTCGCCGTCGCCGCCGAGGAGGGAACCGATCCCGCCGTCTCCCTGGGCCGACCGCCCGGGCGGTCGGTTGAATAACCTGCGGCCTCGATGAATAAGGCCGAGTTGGAGAAAAAGTCCCTGTCCGAGTTGCACTCGATGGCTGCCGATGCCGGCGTGCCCCGGTACCGCATGCTGAGCAAAGGCGAGCTGGTCGCGCGGTTGGCGGGGGAAAACGGCGGCCCGGCCGCGCCCGCGGCCGACAAAGGCGCCAGGCGCGAGGAGCGAAGCGAGCGCCCGCGCCGCCGCCGTCGAGAGCGGCCCGCGAAAACTCCCGAGCCCGAGTCGACTTTCGAGCCTGAGCCCGACTCGACTCCAGAGCCCGAGCCCGAGCCCGACTCGACTCCTGAGCCCGCAGCCGTGGCCGAGCCACCCGCAAGCGCCGCCGAGGCGCAGCGGCCGCGCCGCCGGCGGCGCCGGCGCTTCGGCCGCCGCGGCAAGCAGGGCGTAACTCTGCAGAGCCTGCTGCTGCCGCCGGAGGCGGGCCGCCAGGCCGTCCTCTGCGCCGAGAACCGCGAGGCCTGCACGGTGCTGCTGCGCAGCGTCGCCGCCGACCTCGCCGCCGACTCGAAGGGTCCCGATCCCGTCGTCCTTCTCATCGATCCCAGCCCGGAGGAGCTGGCCGACTGGAAGCGGGAGGCGCCGCAGGCCGAGATCGTCGCCGCCGGCCAGCCGCGCCACGCCAGCGACGCTCTCGCCCAGGCTGCCATCCGGGCCGGCGACGGCGAAGACGTGATCCTTCTCGTCGACTCCCTCACCCGGCTCGGCGAGGCCTACGGCGATGCCGAGGCCGCGAAGCAGTTCTTCGACGCCGGCCGCGCCCAGGCCGGAGCGGGCGGCGGGTCGCTCACCGTAGTTGCTGCCTTAGAGCGTTCTGAGCCCGCCTGACCAAGCAGGACAAGGACGCAGGGAGCGCCGCGTGCTTTGCACGCAAGCGACCGAGGACGCCGTAATGCGCAGGTCAGGCGGGCTCAGCGGCGGTAGGCGATGCGGCGCCAGCTCGGCTCTTTGCTGAGCTCGATCAACTCGGCGCTACGGTCCGGCTGCACGTAGCCGAAGGTCTGCGTGCGCTCGTCGAAGACGACGTCTAGCTCGCCCTCCTTGACGCGCTGGTCGAGCCAGGCGCCGCGGAAGACGAGACGGCGGATCCAGTGGACGAGGCTGCGGTTGGAAGGGCCGACCAGGTCCTCCCAGTTGTCGTTGATGTGTTCGCCGAGGCGGGAGCTGGGCTCGGCGATCTCGCCGCTGACCGCGAGGTCGAGGAGGTCGTCGATCTCTTCGGCGCTGAGGCCCTGGTCGACGAAGCGGAGCTTTACCGCCGCCTGCTCGACGCGCTGGGCGAAGTCCTCTTCGTTGAAAGCGAAGCGGAGCTCGCCGTACTCCAGCACGTAGTCGGAGCCGGACTCGTAATTCCCTCTGCGGGTCGTCTTCTTGTCCATGAGTTGAAGCCAGTCCGCTCACGCAAGCCCGGCGTGAGCAGGTGCAAGATCTTGCCGATCATCGTAGAGACGTGCCCGCTCGCGGCGGTGCCTGCACCCGTGGTTGCACTTAGGAGGGGATGGCGCAACCCCCGCGCACGTCTGGCGGCGGCGGACACTGCGCGGTGCGGCGTCCTCAGTCGGCCGAATAGCGCTGCCATTCGGCCTCCCTGCGTCCTTGCCCCGCTTGGTCCGGCGCTCGCCGTCCGCACACGCGGGTTGCGCCATCCCCTCCTGGCCGCGATGTTGCACTTCTTCTGCTGAGAACTGGGTAGAAATTCTGGGAAGACGCGATGGTCGATCTCCACTGTCACATCCTCGATGCGATTGACGACGGGGCCAGGGACGCCGACGACAGTGTCGCGATGGCCCGCCAGGCCGAGGCGGACGGAATCGAAGCGGTTTGCGCGACCCCGCACATCCGCCATGACCATGACGTCCGGATCGAGGAGCTGGAGGGGCGGGTGCGTGGGCTGAACGAGCGGCTCGAGCGGGAAATGGTCGCGGTGCGCGTCCTCCAAGGGGGCGAGGTGGCCGAGACCGCGGTCGAGGATCTGAGCGAGGAGGAGCTGGCGCGGGTTTCCCTGGGAGACGGCAGCTGGATCCTGCTCGAGCCGGCGCCCGGGCCGCTCGACGACAGCCTCCTGCGGCGGGTCGCCCACCTCGCCGAGCGTGGCCACCGGACGATCGTCGCCCATCCCGAGCGCCACCTCTCCGCCGACATGTTCGAGCGGATGGCGGCGCTGGTGGCCGAGGGGGCGCTGATCCAGGCGACGGCCGACTTCTTCCTCCGCGATCAGATGGCCGCGGGGATGCTGGCGATGGCCGAGCGCGGTCTCGTCCACGTCCTCAGCAGCGATGCCCACACCGTCCACGGTGGCCGCCCGGTCCGGATCTCGC
Organism: uncultured Actinomycetes bacterium; assembly: GCA_963812845.1. GTDB lineage: Bacteria > Actinomycetota > Thermoleophilia > Solirubrobacterales > 70-9 > VAYN01. The sequence goes on from CAWEWQ010000001.1 coordinate 1,354,774, forward strand.
CGGCGCTCGAGCGGCTGCGCGAGGTCGAGGCGCTGGCGCCCCACCTCGAGTGGGTCGCCGAGACCGCCCCGCACGCCATCGTCAACGGCGAGCCGCTGGAAGTTCCCTTCGCGCCGAAGCTGTAGCGACTCCGAAGTTCGGGCCCCTATAGGGCACCAAATCTCGGAGTCCTCAGTCGAGGTTGCGGAGCTGGACGCGGGGGGCGAGCTCCTCGATCACTTTCCGCGAGCCGGTGCCGAGACCGGCGCGGAGGAAGTTGGTCGCGCCGGCGGCAGCGCTGAGTCGCAGCACGTCTTCCCACTCCTGCCCGGCCGCGATCGCTGCCGCCAAGGCTCCCATCATCGAGTCGCCGCAGCCCTCACGGGAACCGCGCTCGAACTTCGGCGGCTTCAGCTCGACGAACTCGCCGTCGCGCAAGGCCAGCGCCGGGTCGCCGGCGCGGGTGACGATGACGCTCTCAGCACCCCTGTCTCGGAGCTGTTCCATCGCCGCGCGCATCTTCTCCTCGGTGTCGACGGCGCCGGAGATGAAGCCGGCGATCTGCCAGTCGTTGATCTTCACCAGGTCCGGCCTGCCCTCCAGTGCGTTGTCGAGGCGAGGAGAGGAAAGGTCGACGATCACGGGCCTGCCGTTCGCCTTCACGTCGGTGACGAGCCCGCCGTAGATCTCAAGCGGGACCGTGTTGTCGGGGTACGGGCCGCAGACGGCGAGGAGGTCGCAGTCGAGCGCCGCCGCGACGGTGACCGAGAAGAGGTCGTCGACCTCGTGGCGCGAGGCGGGCAGGGCGGCGCTCTGAGAGATCGGCTCGCGCTCGCCGCTGCGGCGATCGTGGATGTAGGCGCCGCTCGCCTCGGCCGTCTCCACCAGCCGCAGCTCGACCGGCATCTCCTCGAGTAACGGCCGCAGGACGGACCCGACCTCGCCGCCGATGAAACCGCAGAGGACGGGATCGGCGCCGAGCTCGGCCGCCATCCGCGCCACCCAGACCCCCTGTCCGGCGGGATGGATGTGGATGTCGTCGCCGCCGTCGGCGCTGAAGGACTCGATCGCGATCGAGACCATCGGGTTGGGACTGAAGATCGCGACTTTGGGCTTGGCGGTCATCGGCGAGGGGAGAGGCGGAGCCTGGACCGCCTTAAGAGGATGTGAGCCATCTTCCCCGATCCATCCCCGTTGCGAAAGGATTCCGAACCCGACTGCGCGGGTTGAGTCGGCGGGACCGCTCCGAGGCGGGCCCCGGGTTGCTGATCCCGCGCTGCTCCAGCGTCCACACCTTCGGGATGCGCTTCGAGCTCGACATCTACTTCCTCGACCGCGAGGGCCGGGTGATCGGCGCACGGCGCCGGGTCTCGCCGCGGCGAATCGTCTGGCGGTGGGGTGCAGCCGCAGTCCTGGAGATTCCTTCCGCAGGGGGGAGAGATCGGTCCGGCCGACGACTTAGGCCCCCATGCTGCCCCAACGAGAAGAGATAGCCAGCCTGGTCGTCTGCGAGGACGACGACGTCACCCTCGACCTGCTCTGCGAGCACCTCGCCGCCGACCGCTTCGGCGTCATGCCCGCTCCCTGCGCATCGGACGCGCTGCGCCTATGCCGCTACAACCACCCCGACCTCCTGCTCCTGGACCTGACGCTTCCCGACGCCTCCGGCCTCGACGTCCTGCGCGAAATCCGCGAAGCCGACGGGATCGACTCCCGCTTCGACCCGCGCTTGCCGGTGATCGTCCTCACCGGCCGCAGCGGCGAGACCGACCGCGTCCGCGGCCTCGATTCCGGAGCCGACGATTACCTGGTGAAGCCATTCCGCTACCCCGAGGTCCGCGCCCGGATCGGCGCCGTCCTCCGCCGTCGCGGCCAGGTCCAGGACGGACCTCGGCGCGTCGGCGACCTCGTCATCGACCCGCTGCGCCGCCAGGTCACGGTCGGCGAGCGCGAGGTCATGTTGACGAAGAAGGAATTCGACCTGCTGCGCATGCTGGCCTCCGACCCGACCAGGGTTTTCACAAAGGAAGAGCTGTTAGACGCAGTCTGGGCCTACCGCGGGCCGTCGAAGACGAGGACTCTGGACTCGCACGCGAGCCGATTGCGCAGACGGCTCGACCCCGAGCAGGGCCGCTTCGTCATCAACTGCTGGGGAATCGGCTACCGGCTGGTCGCGGGATAGCCGGCCCGGGCAGCGGCATCCCGGACGGGGATGCCGCTGCCCGCCCTACTTCTTCTTCTCCTTTGCGGCCGGCACCTCGAAGTGCATGATCGCCAGCTTCGTCGAGATCCCGTCCTTCTTGCTGTCGAGACGCTTGGCGGCTTCCTTCTGGATCTTGCCCGCCTCCTTCACCGTTTCGGCGAGGACCTTGTTGAGGTCCTTCCAGCCCTGCTCGTCGAGGAGCAGGGGGGTGTCGGAAAGGTGCGAGTCGCTGCGCGCCTCGATCGTCCCGTCCGCCATCGCCTCGGTCGCGGTCTGGCCGATCGACTCGAGGATCGAGCCGGAGATTCCCTTCCGGGCCGAGGCCGGGATCTTGGCCCAGTCGGAATCACTGAGGAAGGCGCGATCGGTGGCCCGGTAGAAGTGCTCGACGGCGCCGCGTCGCGGCTCGGTTTTAACGAGTTCGACGCAGTCGTACTCGAGCAGCGTTTTGACGTGGTAGCTGACGTTGCCCAAAGGCTCGCCGAGTTCCTGTGCGAGTTGGTTCGGGCTCGATATCCCTTTGTGAAGAGAGCTGAGGATACGAACCCGCAGCGGATGCGCGAGCGCCTTCGCTACCTGCTGGGTAATGCCCTCTGGGGAAGTACGTGACTGTGGCAAAGGAGGACCTCCGTTTCTTGACTCGAGCGGGGAAGACGTTTGGTGGCAATTTGCACCCGAGTTACTGGACAAGTATTCCAAAACGCTCCCCGGAAAATCGTTTCCATAGGGAAAAATGCAGTAAAGGAAATCGACTTATGTACTCAGTTCCAGTTCGCAAAAAAGACATAGGGAACTGATCCGTCCCGACTCCGGGTCTACCTCCTTACGCCCGTCCTTCCGCTGCGCCTGGCCGAGACCGCTTCGGGGGGACGGGCGCTCCGCTGCCGGCCCTGGTCCGCTATTTGCGGGAGTCGATCGGGCCCCGAGGGGGAGACAGGACCGGGCAGCGCCCTTAGTTCCCCATGATCGGATCGGGGGAGGCATAGGGGCGTGGCGATCGAACTCTCCACGGTCGCGGCCGGGTTGCCGATGGCCGCCTCCTTCGCGATGGCAGGCGGATTTGTCGCCCATCGCGAAGCCCGGCGGCGTAGCTCTCTGAACGCGGCGATGCATGAGTTGCGTCGCCCGTTGCAGGCGCTGTGCCTTTTTCCCCCGTCGGCCTCCGACGCGAACGATCACCTGGAGGCGACCCTGGACATGGCGGTTGCTGCGGTCGAGCGCCTCGATGAGGAGATCAACGGCCGCCAGGTTCGAGCCGAGATGATGCGGCTCTCGATGAGGTCGCTCGTCGAAGCGGCGGTGGAGCGGTGGCGGCCCGCGCTCGCCGGTGCCGGACGGCCGCTGCGGCTGAGCTGGACCGGAAATGAGGCAATCGTCGAGGGTGACCGGGTCGCCCTCTCCCAGGCGGTGGACAATCTGATCAGCAACGCGCTCGAGCACGGCAGCGGAACGATCGCGGTCAGGGTCGACGCCGGTGATCGCCTGTTGCGGCTGGCGGTTCGGGACCAGGGCCGCCGCGAGGTCGGTGCCGCGGCGCGTGGCATCCCTTCGTTTCGTCGGGGCCGCCGTCGCGCTCGCGGCCGGCACGGTCACGGCTTGGGAATCGTCCGGGGGGCGGCGGCGCGACATGGCGGCACCTTTCGCCTGGTGAGGTCTGCTTCGGGGAGCGAAGCGAGGCTCGTCCTGCCGCTGGCCGGGACGACCCGATGAGTCGCCGAGGGCGCGCTCTCGGCTTCCTTGTCGCTGCCGGGCTGGCCGCGGCGGCCGCCGCGGCTGTCGCCGACACCTACGGACAGAGCGTCACCCGGGGCTACGGCGAGTTGCGGCCGGTCGTCGTTGCCGGCGCTGATCTTCGCCCGGGACAGAGGTTGGGCCCGGGGACCGTGGCGGACAGTCTCGAGGTGAGGCGGGTTCCGGCCCGCTTCGTGCCACCGGCGGCCCTTGCCGACCCGGGCGAAGCGCTCGGGCTCGTATCCGCCGTCCCCGTCCCGGTCGGCTCCTACCTGCTGGCGACGCAGTTGCGCCCGCCGCGGGCACGCCGTCTGGCCGACGGGCTGGCGCCTGGAAGAAGGCCGGTTGAAATCGCCGTCGGCGGCGCCGGCGCCCTCACCGCCTTCGGTGCCCAGCCGGTGGGCTCGAAGGTCGACGTGGTGGTGACGACCGAACCGGACGGCTCCGGGACCGGGCGCACCTACGTCGCCGCCGCCGCCGTCCCGCTGCTGGCGCTCGGGGCGGGAGCGGAAGGCGATCCGGGAGAAGCCGCCGCGACCCTCGGCCTGACCCGGCCGCAGGCCCTGCGCCTGCTCGAAGCGGAGAGCTTCGCGCGCCGGATAACGGTGATCCCGGCTCGGTGAGCGGGTGACGGATTTGCACCAGCGAGACGTTGGTGAGCTCAGCGGCAGGCTGCGCGAGCGTCTGATCGACCGCCGTCGGGCCGATGCCGCCGCAGGACGCTCCGCGGATGCCGAGCTGGTGGACTCGGTGCGGCTGCTGGTCGACCGCTACGCCGCGGTCCTTCCCCGGCGTCAGCGCGGCGAAGTGGTGGAGCGGATCGTCCGCGACAGCGTCGGACTCGGGCCGCTCGAGGTGCTGCTTGCCGATCCGGCGGTGGAGGAGGTGATGGTCAACGGCCACGAGCGCGTTTACGTGGAGCGTCGTGGCCTGCTCGAGCCGACCGAGGTCGCCTTCGAAAGCGAGGAGGAGTTGCGCAATGCGATCGAGCGAATCCTGGCGCCGCTCGGCCGGCGGGTCGACGAGCTCAGCCCGATGGTCGACGCGCGGCTGGCGGACGGGTCCCGCGTGAACGTCGTGATCCCGCCGTTGGCTATCGACGGTCCGACGCTCTCGATTCGTCGCTTCGGCGCCACCAGGCCCGGCCCGGACGAGCTGGTCGCACTCGGCACCTTGACCACGGAGCAGCGCCGCTGTCTCGAGGCGGCGGTCGGCGAACGGCGCAGCATCCTGGTCAGCGGCGGCACGGGCTCGGGGAAGACGACGCTCCTGAATGCGCTCTCGAGCTTCATCGGCGCCGAGGAGCGGGTGGTGACGATCGAGGACGCGGCCGAGTTGAGGTTGCAGCAGTCCCATGTAGTCAGGCTCGAGAGCCGGCCTGCGGGAGTCGAGGGACGGGGCGAGGTGACGATCCGCGATCTCCTCCGCAATGCCCTGCGCATGCGGCCCGACCGGATCGTGATCGGCGAGGTTCGGGGCGTCGAGGCCCTCGATCTGCTCACCGCCCTGAACACCGGTCACGACGGCGCCCTCTCCACGGTGCACGCCAATTCCCCCGGCGATGCGCTCGCCCGCCTGGAGACGCTGGCGTTGATGGCCGGCGTGGGCCTTCCCCACGCGGCCGTGGCCGAACAGGTCCGGCGCGGCATCGACCTCGTCGTCCACCTTCAGCGCAGGGCCGACGGAGCCCGCCGGGTCACCGAGATCGTGGAGGTGGGATGACGGCGGCGGTTCCGATTGCGGCCTGCGCGGGAGGCCTGGGAGCACTTGCGATGCGCGAGGGGCTGCTCGCCAGCCCGGCGGCAGCGTCGTGGGTGCGCTTGGCGCTCGAGCCTCTGGGCCGCGTCGAGCGCGAGGGGTACCTGCCCTCGAGCGTCGAGCGCCGCCGCTTGACCGTTCTCGGCATCGGAGCCGCATCCGTGGCGGGCTGGTTCTTTGCCGGGTGGGCCCTGGCGGCGGCGCTGGCAATTGCCGCCCCGGCGGCGGTGGGCTCGGCGATCGGCAGTCGGCGACGGCGCTATCGCCGTCGGGTCGAGCGCGCGCTGCCCGAGGTCGCCACCGCGATCGCCGACTCCCTCAGCGCCGGCCGCTCGCTGCGGGCCTCGCTGGTGGCATCGGTCGGGTCGCTGGACGGACCGGCGGCCGGCGAGGTCGGGCGGCTCGCCGGCGAGCTCGAGCTCGGTTCCTCCACGGGAGAGGTCCTGGAGCGGTGGCGGGCGAGGATGCACTCTCGGCGGATCGATGCCTTCGCGGCGGCGCTCCTCAGCCAGCGGCTGGCGGGCGGCGATCTTGCCGGCCTGCTGCGCCGCTTCGCCGCCGGCGCCGCGGAGCAGGAGCGCGTTGCCGAGGACGCCAGGTCCGCCACCGCCCAGGCCCGCTTCACCGGGCTCCTGGTGGTGGCGATGCCGACCGGGGGTGCGATTTTCGCCGAGCTGCTCGAGCCCGGTTTCCTCGCCACGTTGGCCGCCTCGCCTCCTGCCGCGGTCCTTCTCGTCCTCGCGGCGGGGCTCCAGGTGCTGGGTTTCCTGGCGATCCGGCGCCTGGCGCAGGTGGTCGGGTGAGCGGCGCCGGTCTGTTGGCGGCGGTGGCGGTCATGTGCGGCGCCGCGGCGGCGAGGGAGCTCGAGCCGGCCCGGATTCTTCACATGCTCGGAAGGCGCTTGCCTCCGCCGGCGATGCTGCCGGGCAAGGTCGTCGGTGCTCTGGCCGGAGGCGGAGTGGCCGTTTTCGCGGCGCCGGTCGCTCCGGGACGGACGGCTCTCGTCGTCTTCCTCCTCGGGCCGATGGCGGGCTTCCTCGCGCCGGGCGTCTGGCGGGAGCGGCAAGCGCGCCGGCGTCGCCGCCGCCTGGTCGCGGCCCTGCCGGACGCGCTCGATCTGCTGGCGGTCAGCGCCGGCGCGGGCCGGGGGCCGGCCGCCGGGCTGGAGCAGATCGCCCGGGCGGGGGAGGGGCCGCTGGCGGAGGAGCTGCGGCTCACCCTCGCCGAGCTCTCCTGCGGCACCCCGCTCGGCGCCGCCCTGAGGTCGCTCCGCGCCCGCGTCCCCGGCGCCGAGATGGCGAGGCTGGTCGCGGCGATCGAACGCTCGCGCCGGTTCGGCTCGCCGCTCGCCGACCAGCTGCGCCGTCAGGCGAGCGCCCTGCGTCGCGACAGCCGCCGCGAGATCGAGGACCGCGCCGCCCGCGCGGCGCCGAAGATCCAGCTCGTCGTCGCCCTGGTCCTGGTGCCCTCGGTGCTGCTGATGATCACCGCCGGCCTGATCGCGAACGCGGGGACGCTGCTGGCCGGGTTCTGAACGCTACTCCAGAGCCTCTTCGCGCAGGCGCTTCGCGACGGCGCCGGTGGCGGCGGCGATCGCGTCGAGCTCGGCGGCGGTTTCCTTGTGCCCGTTGACGTAGCAGCAGAGGGTGCCGCCGACGAGCTCGAAGGCGAACTTGTCCGGCGCCGAGTCCGCCAGCCAGACGATGAAGGTGGGCGAGAAGAGCTGGCGCAGCCGGTTCGCGTCCTGCTCCTCGGTGGCGAAGATCTCGTACTTGTCGAGCAGCTTTTCGCTCTCCAGGGTCACCCGCTCTTTGTTGCCGCGGAAGGCATCCTCGAACTTCTCCAGCGCCCGCAGCCCGAACTTGCGCTGGCAGTAGAGCTCGGGGACGAGAGCTGCGCACTCGGGCACCTCGACCAAGCCCAGCGTGTAGCGGTAGTAGTTGGTCTGGGTGTCGCCGTCGGAGTCGCGCGTCTCTTCCTCGTAGGTGAAGAGCGCGAGGGTGCCGTCGAAGCCGTCGGCGATCGGGCCGGTGAGGGTGCGGTCGGTGTAGCGGTCGTCGCCCTTGCGCAGCAGCGGCGTCGCCTGCGGCAACCGACCGCGGCCGTGGATCAAGGTGAGGCCGCGGTTCGCCGCGTAGACCTCGAAGAAGTCGTCGGCCGCCTTGTTGTCGGCGATCACGAAGACGACGACGATTCCGAGAAGCACGGCGCCGATCGCCGCGCCCGCGCCGATCGCCGCGCCGATGAAGATCAGGCAGGCGACGAAGACGACCGCGGTCAGGACCGCGATCAGGATCAGCGTCAGCGGCGTCCGCATCAGGCGGCTGAAGTGCATGCCGCGGAGGTCGTTGGCGTCGTCGGGGACGCCGGTAGCGACCGCTTCCTCGACCACCGGCGTCTGCTCGGGGCTGCTCACGCGAGCAATCTACCGGCCCACCCTCGTCTGTTCCTTTTCGTTGCGCGACAACAAGAAGGAACAGACGAACGCCGGCAGGCGGATGCAAATGGGGTTGCAAGGGAGGGTCGTGTTGCAAAGTGGGGGAGAGTGGGTTATTGTGGCGATCGAGTTGAAGCCCAGGACCGGGGTGGTGAGGCTCCTCCCACCTCATCACCCCGGTCCAACTCTTTCCCGGCCCTCCCGCTCAGAAAGGACTCGCTGCAGTGGCGTTCAGGGGTCTCTACGAGCACAGCCTCGATTCCAAGGACCGCCTCACGGTCCCATCTCGCTTTCGGGCCTCGCTGGCCGATGGAATCGTTCTCTCCAAGGGCTTCGACCCCTGCGTCTGGGTGCACACGACCAGCGAGTTCGAGCAGCTCTCGGACCGCTTCCTCTCGCCCCACAGCCCCTTCGGCCGCGACGCCCGGGCGCTGCGCCGCCGCTTCCACGGCGGCTCCTTCGACGAAAAGCTGGACTCGGCCGGCCGCATCCGCATCCCCAAACCGCTGGTCGACCACGCCGGCCTCGACGGCAACTGCGTCGTCATCGGGGCTGGTGAGTATCTGGAGATCTGGAACGCCGACGCCTGGGCCAAGCAGGAGGAAGAGCTCGACGCCGCCGCCCCTGAGATCGCCGAGGGCCTGGCTTCCGCCGGGAGCGCGTGATCATGAGACTGAATGCGAGGCAGATCGAATATGCCGAACCAACCCGCAGGGCCGTTCTTCGTCCCGTCGAGGTGGTTATGAGCGAGCACGAGCCCGTCCTCGCGCCGGAGCTGGTCTCTCTGCTGGCGCCGGAGCCGGGGCAGACGGCGGTCGACTGCACCTTCGGCGGCGGCGGGCACGCCCGCCGGGTCGCCGAGCTGCTCGGGCCGGAGGGGACGCTGATCGGGATCGACCGCGACCCGGCCGCCCAGGAGCGCTTCAACCGCTTCGCCGCCGAGGCACCATGCCGCACCCTCTTCGTCGGGGCCGACTTCGCGGCAGGACTTCGCGCGCTGGAGGGCGAAGGGATACGCCCAGACATGGTCTACATGGATCTGGGGATGTCCTCGATGCAGGTCGATGCGCGTGAGCGGGGCTTCTCCTATTCCTACGACGCGCCGCTCGACATGCGGATGGACACGCGCCAGACGTTCACCGCCGCCGACCTCGTCAACGAGTGGCCGGAGTCGCGGATCGCCAAGGTCCTGCGCCGCTTCGGCGAGGAGCGGCACGCCGGCGGGATCGCCCGCGAGATCGTTCGCCGCCGCCCGCTCTCGACCACCAGCGAGCTGGTCGAGGCGATCAAGGCGGGGATGCCTGCATCGGCTCGCTTCGGCGCGGGCCACCCCGCCAAGCGCAGCTTTCAGGCGATCCGGATCGCCGTCAACGGCGAGCTCGAGGCACTCGATGAAGCCTTGCCCCTCGCCTGGTCGCAGCTGAAGGTCGGCGGCCGCTTCGCTGCGATCTCCTTCCACTCGCTCGAGGACCGGCCGGTGAAGCAGTTCCTCGCCGCCAAGGCACGCGGCTGCGTCTGCCCGCCCGAGCTCCCGGTCTGCGTCTGCGGACACGAGCCCGAGGCCGAGCTGCTGACGCGACGGGCGATCGCGCCGAGCGCCGAGGAGGCCGAGAGCAATCCCCGCTCCCGCTCCGCCCACCTGCGCGCGGCGCGGAAGGTCGCCGAGGCGCAGCCTCTGGGAGAGGCCGGCTGATGGCCGTCGCCGCCCCCGCCCGCCGCAGCACCGCCGCGCCCGCGCCCGCGCCCTCGCGGACGGCGCCGCCGAAACGCAAGGCGCCGGCGCGCAAACCGGTGCGCGCCCGCACCGCCCCCGCCCGCAAGCCCCTTCCGCGGCGCGCACCCGCCCCGACCCGTCCCAAGCTGGCGGTCGTCGCCGGCCGCACCGCGGTCGCGGTCCGGCAACTGCCGGACTCGAGCCTGGTCGTGCGGATGACCCGCGGCCGCGCCTGGATCGCAGTCCTCGGCGTCCTCCTCGTCGGCATCGTCGCCCTCAATGTCGCCACCCTCAGCTTCGCCGCCTCGGCCGGCAGGATCGACGAGCAGATCACGGCTCTGGAAGAGGAGAACTCGATGCTCGAAGGCCGTGAAGCCGAGCGTTATGGCACCGCCCGCATCCGCAGCCAGGCCTCGGCCATCGGTCTGGCGATGCCGACCACCGAAGACCCGAGCGTGGTCCAGTTCGAGCCCGCCGACGTCGCCACGGCCGCCGCCCGCCTCGCAGCCGCCGGGGGCTAGATTGACCGCAGCCCCTGGGAGCCACCGTCGATGCGCCTGATCGAGCGCCGGATCGGGCTCCTCTTCGCCGGCTTCCTCCTCTGCTTCCTCCTCATCGTCGGCCGTGCCTTCTGGCTGCAGGGGGTGCAGGGCTCGAGCCTCGCCTCGCAGGCGGTCTCCCAGCAGACCGAGGTCGTGACCGTGCCGGGGCTGCGCGGCGACCTGCTCGATCGCAGCGGCAACAAGCTTGCCGCCTCCGAAGACGCGGCGACCATCTACGCGACCCCCTACCAGGTGAAGAACCCGCCGGCGGTGGCGGCGCGGCTGGCCCCGGTCCTCGACCAGCCCAAGGGGGACGTGCTCGAAGCGCTCACCGCCGAAGGCGGCTTTTCCTACCTCGCCCAGAAAGTCGACCTCGGCACCGCGGCGAAGGTGAAAGCGCTCGACATCGAAGGGATCGGCGAGTTGCCCGACAGCCGCCGAACCTACCCACAGGGTGAGATGGCGGGGCAGGTGATCGGCGCGGTCGGTTCCGAAAACGAGGGGTTGACCGGGCTCGAGGCGGGCGAGGAAGAAGTCCTCGGCGGCAGCGACGGCGAAAGGCGGATCGTCAACGACGCCCTCGGCGAGCCGATCCGGCTCGAAACCGTCGAGGAAGCCGAAGACGGCGAAGACATCCAGCTGACCCTCGACCCGGTGATCCAGCGCGAAACCGAACGGGTGCTGGCCGGCGTCGGCGAAACGTACTCGCCGAAGGGGGCGACGGCGATCGTCGTCGACCCGCGCTCCTCGCAGGTGCTGGCGATGGCGAACTGGCCGCCGGTCGACCCAGCCGACCTCTCGGAGGTCAGCAACGAAGATCTGCTCAACAAGGCGACCGGCTTCACCTACGAGCCGGGCTCGACCTTCAAGTCCTTCACGATCGCCGCGGCGCTGGAGGAAAAGAAAGTGACGCCGACGAGCGAATTCGTCCTGCCGCCGGTGCTCCAAGTCGCCGACCGCACGATCGAAGACGCCGAGCCACGGGGCACCGAAACGATGAGCGTCGCGACGATCCTCGCCCACTCCTCGAACGTCGGGGCGGCGACGATCGGGACCGAGGTCGGCGCCGAAAAGTTCGACGCGTGGATCCGCCGCTTCGGCTTCGGTCGCCCGACCGGGGTCCAGTACCCGGCCGAGGAGCAGGGGCTGCTGCTCAACCTCGACGAATACTCCGGCTCGACCCTCGGCAACGAGTCGATGGGGCAGGGTCTCTCGGTGACCCCGATCCAGATGGTCGCCGGCTACACCGCCATCGCCAACGGCGGCAGGCTGCGGCCGCCGCAACTGATCAAGCGGATCGGCGACGAACCCGTCCACGAGCCGAAGGGCAGGCGGGTGATCTCCCCGCAGGTGGCGGCGGAGATCCGGGAAATGCTCGAGGGCGTCCTTGCGCCGGGTGGCACCGCCTCGGAGGTCAGCGTCCCCGGCTACAGCCTCGCCGGCAAGACCGGGACCGCAGAGGTCGCCGAAAACGGGACCTACTCGGAGACCAAATACGTCGCCTCCTTCATCGGCTTCGCCCCGGCGCAGAATCCACGACTGCTGGCGGCGGTGATCGTCGACCAGCCGCAGGGGGAAATCTACGGCGGGTCGGTGGCGGCTCCGGCTTTTGGGCAGATCGCGGAATTTGCTCTGCCTTATCTGGGCGTTCCTCAGGAATGAACCTTGGGCGGGGAGGGAGTCGGGTGTCCCCCTCCCTTCCTGGGATTTTCGCCTTTAAGTGGATGTCTCTCGCCGAGTCGGTGGTGCGAAAATCAGGACGCCGGGCGGTCGGGGGACACCCGACTCCCTCCATAGAATTTCGCTTCTGATGATGAGACTGGCGGAGTTAGTGGCGGAGTTGCCTGGGGCGCGAGTGGCTGGGGACGACGCCGTGGTGGTGAAGGACCTCGTTTATGACAGTCGCAAGGTGGAGCCCGGGACGCTGTTTTTTTGCGTGGTCGGGGAGAAGGTCGATGGGCATGAGTTCGGGGTTCGGGCGGTTGAGGAAGGGGCCGTGGCGCTCGTGGTTGAGCGGGAGCTGACGGAACTGGCAGTGACGCAGGTGGTTGTCGGCGATTCGCGGGCGGCGATGGCGCCGCTGGCGGCGCGGTTCTGGGGGGACCCGACTGCCGAGTTGCGGGTGGTCGGCGTTACCGGCACCAACGGCAAGACGACGACCGCCTTCCTCGTCCACGAGATCCTCAAGGGGGCCAACTTCCCCTGCGGGCTGCTGGGGACGGTGAAGCAGATCGTCGGCGGGGTGGAGAAGGAAGTGGTGCGGACGACGCCGGAGGCGATCGAGCTGCAGAAGACCTTCCGGCAGATGCTCGAGGGGGGCGACGAGGCTTGCGCGATGGAGGTTTCCTCGCACGCCATGACCCTGCATCGGGCCGACGCGATCCACTTCGAGGTGGCGATCTTCACCAACCTCACCCAGGACCACCTCGACTTCCACGCTGACATGGAGGACTACTTCCTTGCCAAGCGCAAGCTCTTCGAGATGGGGCCGAAGACGGCGATCGTCAACGTCGACGACCCCTATGGGCGGCGGCTGGCGGAGGAATTCGAGTGCGTGACCTTCTCCGCCGAGGGCGCCGAGGCCGACTACAGCGCCCGCGACGTCACCTTCGATGCCGGCGGCGCCCGTTTCGGCGTCGGCGAGATGGATCTGCGGACGGCCCTGCCGGGGCACTTCAACGTCGCCAACGCGCTCGGCGCCTTCGCCGCCGCGGAGGCGATGGGAGTGGGCCCGGAGATCGCCGCCGCGGGGCTGGCGCGGGCGGCGCGCGTGCCGGGGCGGTTCGAGCCGATCGACGAGGGCCAGGGGTTCACCGTCCTCGTCGATTACGCCCACACGCCCGATTCGCTGGAGAACGTGCTGCGGGCCGCCCGTCGCCTCAGTCACGGCAGGGTGGTCTCGGTCTTCGGCGCCGGCGGCGATCGCGACCGCGACAAGCGGCCGAAGATGGGCCGGGCAGGCGCCGAGCTTTCGGACCTGGCCGTGATCACCTCCGACAACCCGCGCTCCGAGGACCCCGAGTCGATCGTCGCCGAAGTCGCCGCCGGAGCGGAGGGGGCGGGCGAGCTCGAGGTCGTCGTCGACCGCCGCGCGGCGATCGCTCTGGCGTTGAGCCGAGCCGAGCCCGGCGACACCGTCGTCATCGCCGGCAAGGGACACGAGCAGGGCCAGGAGTTCGAGGACGGGCGCAAGATCCCCTTCGACGACCGCGAGGTCGCCCGCGAGGAGCTCTGGAAGCTGGGCAGCCCGGCGTGAGGTTGACGCCGGAGGAGATCGCCGCGGCGATGGGGGCGGAGGTGGTCGCCGAAGGGGATCCCGGTTCGCCGCGGCGCGCGACGATCGCCTCTGGCGACTCGAAGCCGGGGGATCTCTTCTTCGGCCTCAAGGGCGCCAACCGCGATGGCGGCGAGTTCGCCCCGGCAGCAATCGAGGCCGGAGCCTGGGGCGCGGTCGTCTCCCCCGAGTGGCGTTCGTCCTTGGACCGGAATACCCGTCCCAAGGACGAACGCCGCGCGTGGTTTTTCGCGGTCGAGGATCCGCTGGTGGCGATGCAGGCGCTCGCGCGGGCCTGGCGGCGCTCCCTCGGCGCCCGCGTCGTCGGCGTCACCGGCTCGGTCGGCAAGACCTCGGTCAAGGACATCTCGCGGGCGCTGCTTCCTGGTCGCGTCCACGCCAATCGCGAGAACCTCAACACCGAGATCGGGCTGCCGTTGACGATCCTCGAAGCGCCTGACGACACCGATCTGCTGGTACTGGAGATGGCGATGCGGGGGAGGGGGCAGATCGCCGAACTCGCCGCGATCGCCGAGCCCGAGGTGGCGGTGATCACCAACGTCGGGCCGGTCCACGTCGAGCTGCTCGGTTCGGTTGAGGCGATCGCCGCGGCGAAGGCGGAGATCCTCGACGACCTGCCGCCAGGCGGTACCGCGGTCGCGCCGGCGCAGGCCGGCGAGCTGGAGCCGCACCTGGAGCCGATCGCCCAGCAGCTCCGCTTCGGCCCCGGCGGCGACGTCGAGGCGCGCGAGGTGAACGTCGCCGACGGGGTGACCGAAGCGCTGATCTCGACCCCGCTCGGCAGCCAGACCTTCCACTTTCCCTTCACCGAGTCCCACAACCTCGTCAACGCGCTTGCCGCCGTCGCCGCCGGCGTCGCCCTCGGCGCCGATCTCGAGGGAATGGCCGACCGCGCTGCGAGCATAGGATTCTCCCGCTTCCGCGGTGAGCGACTCGAGCTTCCCGGTGGGATCGTCCTCGTGAACGACTGCTACAACGCCAACCCGGTGTCGATGCGCGCGGCGCTCGACCACCTCGCTGCCCTCGGCGCCGAGCGGACCGTCGCCGTCCTCGGCGAGATGGGCGAGCTCGGCCCCGCCTCGGCCGGCTACCACCGCGAGGTCGGCGAGCACGCCCGCGGCGCCGGCGTCGAGTTCGTCATCGGCGTCGGGCTGCCGGCCCGCGACTACGACCCCGACGAGCTCGTCGCCGACCCTGCCGAGGCGGCGGAGCTGCTGGCGGCGCGCCTGGAAGCCGGCGACGCCGTCCTCGTCAAGGGCTCACGCTCGGCCGGCCTCGAGGCGGTCGCCGAACAGCTACCCGACCTCTTGGCCGTGGAGGAGGGCTGATGGGCGAAGTCCTGATCGCGGGGATGGCGGCGATGCTGATCTGCATCTTCCTCGGCCCCAAATTCATCGAATACCTGCGGGTGAAGGAGTTCGGGCAGCACATCCGCGAGGACGGCCCGCAGGAGCATCACACCAAGGCCGGGACGCCGACGATGGGCGGGCTGATCGTCTTCGCTTCGATCTGCGTCCCCTTCCTCGTCCTCTCCGACCGCGACGCGCAGAGCCTGGCCGTCTTCGGAGTGGCGATGGGCTGCGCCGCTCTCGGCTTCGCCGACGACTACATCAAGATCGTCAAACGCCGCTCGCTCGGCCTCGCCGGGCGCTGGAAGCTGACCGGCCAGCTGCTCCTGGCGCTGGCTCTGTGGTGGGTGGCGCGCCACGAGGTCGGCCTCGAGCCGACCCTCTACTTCCGCATCGGCGACGGCAGCATCGACCTCGGCCCGGCGCTTTACCTCGTCCTCGTCTTCCTCGTCATCGCCGGGACCTCCAACGGCGTCAACCTCACCGACGGCCTCGACGGCCTCGCCGCCGGCTCCTGCGCGATCGTCCTCCTCGCCTACACCGCGATCACCTTCGTTGCCAACGAGCAGCAGAACCTGGCCCTGCTCTCCGCCTGCCTGGTCGGCGCCTGCATCGGTTTCCTCTGGTACAACGCCTTCCCGGCCTCGATCTTCATGGGCGACACCGGCTCGCTCGGCCTCGGCGGCGCGATCGGCGCTCTGGCGGTGATGACCCAGACCGAGGTGCTGCTGATCATCATCGGCGGCATCTTCGTGATCGAGGCGCTCTCGGTCCTGCTCCAGGTCTTCGCCTTCAAGACCTTCCGCCGCCGCGTCCTGCTGATGGCGCCGCTGCACCACCACTTCGAGATGATGGCCTGGTCGGAGACGAAGATCATGCTCCGCTTCTGGATCATCGCCGCCGTCTGCTCGGGGATCGGCTTTACCCTGTATCAGCAGTCAATTGGGAGTTAGCCGATGCCAGAGGTAGAGGTCAGCGCTGGGCCGATCGACTACGGGGACTCCGGCGGTGAGGGCAGGCCACTCGTCTTCATCGGCGGGCTGCCGCACGACGAGGCTCTCTGGGACGGGGTGATCGCCGAGCTGGCGCCGCAGTTCCGCTGCCTGACGCCGGTGCTGCCGCTGGGCGCCCAGCGCAAACCGCTGCGCCCGGACGCCGACCTCTCGCTCGTGGGCCTTGGCCGGATCGTCACCGAGTTCCTCGAGCGCCTCGACCTGCGCGACGCGGTCGTCTGCTTCAACGACTGGGGCGGCGCCCAGACGATGGTCTCCCACGGCGGTACCGAGCGGGTCGGAGCCTTCGTCCTCATCTCCTGCGAGACCGACCGTAACTACCCCCCGGGCGTCGCCGGCCAGGTCGCGGCCCTCTCGGGCTTTATGCCCGGCGGCTTCGGGGTGATGCGCTTCGCCCTCTCCTCGCCGCGGCTTCGCCGCCTGCCCTTCACCTACGGCCGGATGAGCAAGCGCGGGGTCCCCGACGAGCTGATGCAGCGCTGGCTGCAGCCGCTGAAGCGGCCCGAGATCCGCCGCGACACGCGCCGCTACGTCCGCGACGTCCGCCACGGCAAGCGCGAGATCCGCGCGGCGACCCCGAAACTGCGCACGTTCGAGCGCCCCGTTCTCGTCGTCTGGGACGAGGAGGGGACGATGATGCCCAACAGCGAGGGCCGCCGGCTGGCCGAATCCTTCCCCAACTCGACCTACGTCGAGCTACCAGACTGCTACACCCTGATCCCGATCGACCAGCCGGTCGCGCTGGCGGGAGAGATCAGGCAGTTCGCGCTCTGAACCTGCTCACGCTGGCGGTTCCCGGTACTCGACCAGGTCCTCGATGATCTTCAGGTCCTTGACGTTGGCGGTAAGCAAAAGCGCGCCGTGGACTTTGGCCGTGGCGGCGATTGCCAGGTCTGCCATGCGCCTCCGAGGCTTACCGCCCCTTTCGGCAACAGCGGCCTGAAGTTCACCCAAAACTCGGGCGACTCGGTCATCGAGCTGCAGTGGCTTGGGGAACCGCGCCTCGATCAGCCCCAGGCGATTCGCTCGCAATGCGCGGGTCGCGGGGTCGGGCGCGGTAAGAAGGCCGAAGTGCAGCTCAGAGATAGAGACGGCGCTGATCGTTGGCTGGGCGTCGGGAATCGACGCCCAGCCGCCACCTATCAATACAGAGCTGTCGAGGAGTAATTTCATTTCGCATCGGCCCAGGGGTCACGCAGTTCGATGCCGCCGAACTTCTCGAGATCGCTCGCCCAGGTTGGATCGACCGGGAGGCTCCAGAGCTCGTCGAGGACACCGCTGTCGACCCAGGTCCGGCCTCGGTCCAAAGGCCCGAGAGTTGCGACGGGCCTCCCCGAGACGGTGATCGTGAACTCCTCGCCGGCCTCGGCGCGGCGGAGGATCGCGCCGATCTCGTTGCGTAGCTGTTTCTGTGGAATCGTTGGCATTGCGTCCACGGTAGCAATGTTGCTACCTAAAGCGGAAGAGGGGGATCCGGGGGCGTCGCGAAGCTCTGGCATGTGCCGTTAAAGGTTCCCGCCAAAGAAGTTCGCCCCCCTTTCCCGCGGGGACCGTTCCTTGTCGTCGGCCTTGCCCGCTCCGGGCAGGCCGTGGCGCGGATGCTGGCGGCGCGGGGCGAGGTCGTCCGCGCGGTCGATTCTGGTCATCCCGAGGGGGCGGCAGGGCTGGAGGGGGCGGGCGTCGAAGTCTTCCTGGATACGGATGGAGTGGCGCAGCTCGAGGGGACCCGCACGGTCGTCAAGAGCCCGGGTGTACCCCGGGAGGCGGCGGTGATCGCGGCGGCGCTCGAGCGGGAGATCGATGTGGTGGGGGAGATGGAGCTCGCCTGGCGGGCGCTCCCGAACCGCTTCCTCGGCGTCACCGGCACCAACGGCAAGACGACCACGGTCGAGCTGCTCGGCCACCTCTACCGCAGCGCCGGCGAGCCGGTCGCGGTCGCCGGCAACGTCGGCACCGCGCTCTCGGAGCTGGTCGGCGAGGTCGACCCCGAGGCGACGGTCGTCTGCGAGTGCTCGAGCTTCCAGCTCGAAGACACGGTCGCCTTCGCCCCCGAGTGCGCGGTCTTCCTCAACCTGGCGCCGGACCACCTCGACCGCCACGGCGACCTCGAGCACTACCTGGCGGCGAAGCTGCGGATCTTCGCCAACCAGGGAAACGACGACGTCGCCGTCTACAACGCCGACGACCCCTTCGCCGCGGGCGCCGACCTCGGCGGCTGTGGCCGCCGCGTCGCCTTCTGCGTCGGTGCCTCGCCCGAGTGCGAGGTCGCGGTCGCCGGCGGGACGATCTTCTACGACGGCGAGCCCCTGCTGGCCGTCTCCGAGCTCGGCCTCTTCGGCGAGCACAACGTCGCCAACGCGATGGCCGCAGCCGCGGCGGCGCTGGCGATGGGGATCGACCGCGACGCCGTCCGCGAGGGGCTGCGCAGCTTCGCGGGTGTCCCGCACCGGCTCGAGCCGGTCGCGGAGATCGACGGCGTCCGCTTCGTCAACGACTCGAAGGCGACCAACGTCGCCTCCGCCGCGGTCGGGATCGGCGCCTTCGAGGGGGGAGTCCACGCGATCCTCGGCGGCAGCGAGAAGGACGAGCCCTTCGCGCCCTTGGTCGAGCCGCTGCTCGAGCGTGCCCACGCCGCCTACCTCGTCGGCGCGACGACCGAGCGGATGGCGCGCGAGCTGGCGCCGGCCGTCGAGGGGGGAGTGGAGCTGCACCGCTGCGCCGACCTCGAGGACGCCGTCCGCCGCGCCGCCGCAGCCGCCGTACCGGGCGAGGTCGTCCTGCTCTCGCCCGCCTGCGCCAGCTTCGACGCCTTCGAGAACTTCGAAGCGCGCGGCGAGCGCTTCCGCGAGATCGTCGACGGGCTGGGCAGATGAGCGCGAAGGCGGGCGGCCGCGCCAAGCGGGCGAAACCGAAGAAGCGCAGCCGGCCGCTGCCGGCGGAGTACAACATGCTGCTGACCGCGACCCTGTGCCTGCTCGCGTTCGGTGCGGTGATGGTCTTCTCGGCCAGTTCGACCACCCGGATCCTCCAGGACGGCGGCCTCTCCGACAGCGCCTTCTACCTGAAGCGGACGCTGCTCTTCGGCGCCGTCGGCCTGGTGATCATGTTCGTCGCCTCGCGCCACGGGCTGCGGGTGGTGCGGCAGCTGACGCCGGTCTTCCTCGCGGGCTCGATCTTCCTTCTCCTCGCCGTGCTCGCGGTCGGAACCGAAGTCAACGGCGCGACCCGCTGGCTCGGTAGCGGCTTCCTCCAGGTCCAGCCCTCCGAGTTGGCGAAGGTGGCGCTGATCCTCTACGGCGCCGATCTGCTGGCCCAGAAGCCGAAGCGGGTGCGCTCGCTGGAAGGGATCATGCCCTTCCTCCTCGTCGTCGGCGCCTCCAGCCTCCTGATCATGCTGCAGCCGGACATGGGGACGACGATGGTGATCGCCTTCGCTGTCGGCGCCACCCTCGTCGCCGCCGGAGTGCGACCGGTCGACCTCGGCAAGATCGGCCTCGCGATTGCCGGTCTCGCCCTGCTGATGGCGGTGGTCGAGCCCTACCGGATGGCCCGCCTCACCGCCTTCCTCAATCCGAGCGCCGACGCCGCCGGCGCCGGCTTCCAGGCCGCCCAGGCGAAAATCGCCCTCGGCTCCGGCGGCCTCTTCGGCGTCGGGCTCGGGAACGGCGTCCAGAAGGCCTTCTACCTGCCCGAGGCCCACACCGACATGATCACCGCCGTGATCGGCGAGGAGCTGGGCCTGGTCGGGATCGCCGGGGTCGTCGGACTCTTCGCGATGTTCGGCTACGCGGGGCTGAAAACCGCACAGAAGGCGAAGGACCTCTACGGCAAGCTGCTGGTCACCGGCCTCACCTCGCTGGTCCTGGTGCAGGCGGTCATCAACCTCTTCGCGGTGATGGGGATGGCGCCGCTGACGGGCGTGCCGCTGCCCTTCGTGTCCTACGGCAACAGCAGCCTGATGGCGAGCCTCTTCGCCGTCGGCTTGATCCTCAACGTCGCCCGCGGTGGCGCCAGGAGCGCGGCGCGCAGATCAACGCCCACCGGCGCTGGCAAACTGCGCGTCGTCGATGGCGGGCGCTCGCCCGCGCGCGAAAGGAGCCGAGCGAACGGTGCCAGGAAAGCCAAGAGTGGTGGTGGCGGCGGGGGGAACCGCGGGGCACGTCGTGCCCGCCACGGCGGTCGCCGACGAGCTTCGGGCTAGCGGTGCCGAGGTCAGCTTCCTCGGCGCCCGCGGGCGGATGGAGGCGGAACTGGTGCCTGCGTCCGGCTATGAGATCGACCTCGTCCAGGTGCGGGGGATCGACCGCCGCAACCCTTTGAAGGCGGCGCGGGCAGGGCTGGAAGCGCTGGCCGCGGTCGGCTCCGCCCGCAAGGTCCTGCGCCGGCGCCAGGCCGACGTCGTCGTCGGCGGCGGCGGCTTCGTGGCCGGGCCGGCGGGCCTGGCGGCGGCGCTGACCGGGATCCCACTCGTCCTCACCGAGGCCGACAGCCATCTCGGCCTGGCCAACCGGCTGCTCGCCCGGCGGGCGCGGCGCGTCTGCCTCGCCTTCCCGATCGAGGGCAGGGAGGGGGAGCGCTACCTGGTGACGGGACGGCCCGTCCCCAAAGCCGTGCTGGAAGGCGACCGGAGCAGGGCGCGGGAGCGCTTCGGCATCGCCCCCGAGGCGCGCTGCCTGCTCGTCTTCGGCGGTAGCCAGGGGGCGCGCTCGATCAACCTCACCGCGGTCGAGGCCTTCGCCGAGGGCCCCGACGCAGTTGTCCCCGGCATGCGGGGACAACTGCGTTCACGCGACTTCGACGTCCTTCACGTCACGGGGAAGCGGGACTTCGGCGAAGTCGAGGAGCGGCTGGCCGGCGCCCCCCACGGCGAGCGCTACACGCTGCTCGACTACGAGCCGAACCTCGGCGACGCCCTCGCGGCCGCCGATCTTGTGCTGGCCCGCTCCGGCGGCTCGATCTTCGAGGTCGCCGCCGCCGGTCGCCCGGCCGTTCTGGTTCCCTATCCGTTCGCCACCGCCGACCACCAGAGCGCCAACGCCGAGTGGATGCGCTCGGCCGGCGCCGCGACTGTCATCGCCGACTCAGACCTGGGTGCCGCGCGGTTGCTGGAAGAGGTCGCGGCCGTGCTCGACGATGCGGCACGGCTGGAGGCGATGGCCACCGCCGCCCGGAACCTGGCCAGGCCCGACGCCGCAAGGCGGATCGCCGACGAGGTCCTGGAGGCTGCCCAGTGATCGCCGAGACCGCAAAAAGGGCTCTTGAGGAGACAATTTTGCGGTTTCGCGGGAGGATGGGGTGATGAGTCGCTGGTCCGGCCGGCGGCTGCACTTCATCGGGGTCGGTGGGGCCGGGATGAGCGGTCTCGCCCTCGTCTGCGCTCGGCTCGGCGCCACCGTCACCGGCTCGGACCGGGCCGACTCCTCTTATATGGAGCGGTTGCGTGAGGCCGGGCTCGAGCCCCGTGTCGGCCACGACGCCGCCAATCTGCCCGAGGGGGCCGAGGTCGTGGTCTCGACCGCGATCGCCGAAGACAACCCCGAGCTCGAGCTCGCCCGCCGGCGCGGGGCGGAGCCGATCCACCGCGGGCAATTGCTCGCCGAGCTCTGCGCCGAGAAGCGGCTGATCGCGATCGCCGGCACCCACGGCAAGACGACGACGACGGCGATGACCGTCTGGGCGCTGCGGCAGATCGGCGCCGATCCATCCTTTTTCGTCGGCGGCGAGGTTCCCGGTCTGGGGCCCGGGGGAGCACCCGCCAACGCCGGGTGGGGCGAGGGGGAGTGGGTGGTCGCCGAGGCCGACGAGAGCGACGCCAGCTTCCTGCGGCTGCGGCCGGAGGTCGCCGTCGTCACCAACGTCGAGATGGACCACCACTCCCACTGGGGCTCGCTGGCCGAGCTGCACGAAGCCTTCGCTGCCTTCGCCGGCCCCGCCCGCGGCCTCGTCGTTCCCGGGGACGAACGGATGGAGTGGCTGAACGGGGTGGGGGGCAAGGTGGCGCGCTTCGACGGTGGTTCGCCCGGCCCCGCCGATCTGGGCCTGGCGGTCCCCGGCGAGCACAACCGCCGCAACGCCCGCGCCGCGCTCGCCGCGATCGGGCTCGCGGGCTTCGAGCTCGACCCTGCGGCGGCGGCCCTCGCCGGCTTCCGCGGCGTCCACCGCCGCCTCGAGCTGAAGGGCTCGCGCGGTCCGGTCCATATATACGACGACTACGCCCACCACCCGACCGAGGTTCGCGCCGCCCTCTCGGCCTTGCGCGAACTGCGTCCCTCGCGGCTCCTCGCCGTCTTCCAGCCTCACCTCTACTCGCGGACGAAAGCGCTCGCGGTCGGGTTCGGCGCCGCCCTGTCGATCGCCGACGAGGCGTTCGTCCTCGACGTCTACCCGGCGCGGGAGCAGCCGGTCGGGGATCTGGCCGGCGTCAGCGGCCTGCGGGTTGCCGAGGCGGCGGCGGAGCGGATGGGGGGCGGGCCGGTCTGGTGGCTGCCGAGCGCCGAGCTCGCACGGCGCGCCCTCGCGGCGCGCCTCGATCGCAACCGCCACCTCTACGGCGAGGGCACGGTGCTGGTGACGATCGGCGCCGGCGACATCTTCCGGCTCGGCGAGGCCTTGGTCGCCGAAGGCCAGAACGAAGGGGAACGTGATGAGCACGTTGCCTGAGGGAGTGAAGGCGGATCATCCGCTGGCGCGGTTCACGACCGTGCGGACCGGCGGCGCCGCCGACTGGTTCGCCCATCCCCGCGACGTCGACGGCCTGGTCTCGGTATTGCGCTGGGCCGAGGACGAAGGCATCGACGTCGGCGTAATCGGGTCCGGCTCCAACCTCCTCGTCGCCGACGCCGGCTTCCGTGGCCTCGTTCTGAAGCTCGGCGGCGCCCTCGCGACGATCGAGCGCGACGGCGACCGCATCCTCTGCGGCGGCGGCGCCCGGCTCCCCTCCGCCGCGGCCAAGACCCCTGCATGGGGCCTTTCGGGCCTCGAGTTCGGGATCAACATCCCCGGCACCACCGGCGGCGCGGTGCGGATGAACGCAAACGCTTACGGCGGCCAACTGGCGCGCGTCCTCGAGTGGGTCGACGTCGCGACCGCCACCGGGGTCGCCAGGCGCGGCCCCGACGACCTCGGCTTCGAGTACCGGCGCTCGAACCTTCGCGATGGGGAAGTCGTGGCAGGCGCTGCCTTCCACCTCACGCCCGCCGACCCCGAGGAGGTCCGGGCCACGCTGGCGGGGATGCGCGAGCGACGCCGCGAGGCGCAGCCTTCGGGGATCAAGACCTTCGGCTCGACCTTCAAGAACCCCGAGGACGAGCGGGCGGAAGGCAAATCGGCGGGGCAGTTGCTGGAGGCGGCCGGATGCCGAGGCCTCCGTCACGGCGGCGCCCGCTTCTCCGAGAAGCACGCCAACTTCGTCGAGAACGACCGCGACGCCACCACGGCCGACGTGCTCGAGCTGATGGCGGAGGGGCGGCGCCGCGTGCACGAGCGCTTCGGCGTCGAACTCGAGCCGGAGGTCCAGGTGCTGGGCGAGGTCACCTGGCCGGACGGTTGGCAGCTGTGACCCGGACGCGGGTCCTGGCGGTGACCGCGGTCGCCCTGATTGCGGTCCTCGGTGTCTACTGGTTCGTCGTCCGCGAAGGGTCCGTTGAGCCTCATGTCACGGTCCCGAAGCTGGCGGCGACGATCGGCGAAGGCTCCGAAGCGGTCGCGGTAGCCGACAACGGCACGGTGGTGCGCTGGCTGCCGCTGCCGACCGAACCGCCACTGCCGCGGTTGTCACTGACCGAGGTCCCGCAAGGCGGGCGGCTCAAAGGACCGGCGCTCGAACAGGTCCGGGTTCTGGCCGCCGCCCCGGACCAACTGCGCCCATATGTACAGGACAGCTATTACGGCGAGAGCGGGGTGGACGTGAACCTGACGACGGGGATCGAAGTCCGGTTCGGCGATGCCACCGAAGCGCGACGAAAGTGGAAGGCCGCCGCCGCCCTCCTCGCCGATCCGTCGATAACCGCGCTCGATTATGTAAACGTGACCGCACCCGACCGGCTCTCCTACGGAGGCTCGGAACACGAACTCCCGCCCGCACCCTGAAGGACTTCTAAACGGCGAGAAAGGGCTTTCCAGAGCGGCGTCGAAAAGTCTCAACCTGAGGGTGAGAGTGGCTCAACCCTCAAGTATTGGTCGAGATATCGATGCTGCACGATGGTTGCCGGGCGTTTGACAGAGGGGACGGAATCCCCTACGTTGAGCGCAATTTCCGTGCTTAGGGCAACGGCTCGAACCCTAGAGTGTTGCTAAAGGCTCGGACGGAACAAGGGCTCAACTCAAATGGAATCCACTTACCTCGCGGTAATCAAGGTCGTCGGCGCGGGCGGCGGCGGCACCAACGCCGTCAGCCGGATGATCGACGCCGGAATTCGCGGCGTCGAGTTCGTCGCCGTCAACACGGATGCGCAGGCCCTGCAGGCCTGCGACGCCGACATCAAGCTTTCGATCGGCCAGGAGCTGACCCGCGGCCTCGGCGCCGGGGGTAACCCCGAGGTCGGCGCCGGCGCGGCGGCCGAGAGCCGCGACGAGATCAAGGAGGCGCTGAAGGGCGCCGACATGGTCTTCGTCACCGCGGGCGAGGGCGGCGGCACCGGCACCGGTTCCGCTCCCGTGATCGCCGAGATCGCCAAGGAGGAGATCGGCGCCCTCACCGTGGGAGCGGTGACCAAACCGTTCGAGTTCGAGGGCAAACGACGGATGCAGCAGGCGCTCGAGGGCATCGAGAAACTGCGCAACAAAGTCGACACCCTGATCATCGTCCCGAACGAGAAACTGCTGCAGGCCGTCGAGCGGCGGACCAGCGTCCTCGAGGCCTTCCGCCAGGCCGACGACATCCTTCGCCAGGGCGTCCAGGGCATCACCGACCTGATCACGATCCCGGGCCTGATCAACCTCGACTTCGCCGACGTGCGCACGATCATGCGCGACGCCGGTTCGGCCCTGATGGGCGTCGGCTCGGCCTCCGGTGAGGCCCGCGCCCTCGATGCCGCCAAGGCGGCGATCACCTCGCCGCTGATCGAGGAGTCGATCAAAGGCGCGACCGGGATGCTGCTCAACATCACCGGCCCCGAGGACCTCGGGCTCTTCGAGGTCAACGAGGCCGCGCAGCTGGTCCAGTCGGAGGCCGACGACAACGCCAACATCATCTTCGGCTCCGTCGTCGACCAGTCGATGAAGGACGAGGTGCGGGTGACGGTCATTGCTACCGGGTTCGAGGGCTTCGAGCTCTTGGCTCGCTCGCCGCAGCGGGTTCGGCGGCGTTACGAGAGTCGTCCGCGGGTCTCCGCTGAGGACACGGACATCAGGAAACTGCGGGTGTCCGACGACGACATCGACGTACCGGGGTTTCTTAAAGAGTAGGTGGGCGGGGGCGCGGGTACCCCCTCTCAAAACCCGCTCGCGGAGCTCGCTTTTGGGAGTGTTTTGAGAGGGGGTACCCGCGCCCCCTGTCGGCCGTGCTCAATCAATACGCTGAGGGCGGATGCGCACTCCTCTCTATGAGCAGCATGTGGACCTCGGGGCGAAGGTCGTGCCCTTCGCGGGGTGGGAGATGCCTGTCCAGTATGAGGGGATTCGGGAGGAGCATTCGGCGGTCCGGCGGCATGTGGGGATGTTCGACGTCTCGCATATGGGCGAGGTCGAGGTCGAGGGGCCTGGGGCGCTCGCCTTCTTGCAGCGGGTGCTCTCCAATGATGTGGCTGCGATTGCGATCGGTGGGGCCCAGTACTCGTGTCTTTGCCAGGAGGACGGTGGGGTGCTCGACGATCTCTTTGCCTACCGGCTCGGCGGCGACCGCTTCCTGATCGTCACCAACGCCGCCAACCACGAGGGGGACCTCGGCTGGCTCGGGCGTCAGAGCCGCGGCTTCGACGTCATCGTTCGCGACGTCGCCGACCGCTACGCGATGCTCGCCGTCCAGGGGCCGCACGCCCGGGCGGTGCTGGGCTCGGCGCTCGGGATCGAGCTGCCGCCACGCTTCCACGTCACCCACGCCCGGGTCGGCCGCCGCCCGGCGCTCGTCTGCGGCACCGGCTACACCGGCGAGGACGGGGTCGAGCTGCTGATCGACCCCGAGGTCGCGGCGCCGATCTGGGCCGAGCTGCTCGACGCCGGCGTCGTCCCCTGCGGCCTGGGCGCCCGCGACACCTTGCGGCTGGAGGTCTGTTACCCGCTGCACGGCAATGAGCTCAGCCCCGAGCGCAACCCGATCGAAGCCGGCCTCGGCTGGTGTTGCAAGGAGGAGACCGGGTTCATCGGCTCCGAGGCGATCGCCCGCGCTCGCGCCCAGGGAACCGATGAGGTGCTCGTCGCCTTCAAGATCGAGGACAAGGGCATCCCGCGCGAAGGCAATCCGGTCCTCCATGAGGGCGCCGAGGTCGGCGTCGTCACCAGCGGCACCTTCTCGCCTTCGCTCGAAGTCGGGGCCGGCATGGCCTACGTGAAGTCCGAGCTTGCGGATATCGGGACCGAGATCGAGATCGACGTGCGCGGCAAGCGCCGCCCCGCCCGGATAGCTTCCAAGCCCCTGTACTCGAAGAGGAGTTGACCCTTGTCAGACGCCACCTACCCCGACGACCTCCGCTACCACGAGGAACACGACTGGGCCCGCATCGAGGGCGACCAGGCGACGCTCGGGATCACCTGGTACGCCCAGGAGTCGCTCGGCGAGGTCGTCTTCTTCGACCCGCCCGAGGTCGGCGCAAGCGTCCAGAAAGACTCCTCCTACGCCGAGGTCGAGTCGGTGAAGGCCGTCTCCGATGTAATCGCGCCGCTCTCAGGAGAGATCGTCGAGGTCAACGACGCCCTGCAGGACAACCCCGAGAAGGTCAACGAGGACCCCTACGGGGACGGCTGGCTGGTCAAGGTCCGGCTGACCGCCCCCGAGGAGGCCGAGACCCTGCTCGGCGTCGCGGAATACCGCAAGATGCTGGACCGCTAGGCCGGAAGCCCAGCCACCCGCTTCCCTAGCCTTATCCGAGTGACGCGCTACACCTCAGCGACCCCCGAGGACCGCGGCGAGATGCTGGACGCGATCGGCGTCTCCTCGGTCGACGAGCTCTTCGAGCAGATCCCCGGGCCGCTGCGCCTCGGCCGGCCGCTGGCACTGCCGGACGGGATGGGAGAGGCCGAGGTCTACGAGCGGCTGGCCGCGCTCGCCGGGCGCAACGCGGACGCCGAAGAGCAGGTCTGCTTCCTCGGCGCCGGGATGTACGACCACTACGTGCCGGCGATCGTCGATGCGATCACCTCGCGCAGCGAGTTTCTGACCCCGTACACGCCCTACCAGCCGGAGATCTCGCAGGGCGGGCTGCAGGCGATGTTCGAGTTCCAGACGGCGATGTCGGAGCTGACCGCGCTGCCGGTCTCCAGCGCCGGCCTCTACGAGGGCCCCTCCTCGGTGGCCTCGGCGGGCTACCTGGCGATGGGCGCGACCAAACGCCGGCGCTTCGTCGTTTCCCGCGGCGTCCACCCGCACAGCCGCGAGACGCTCGCGACCTACTCGGTCGGGTACGGCGCCGAGGTGGTCGAGGTCGGGCTCGAGGGCGGGCTGACCGACGCCGCCGCGCTGGCCGCGGCGGTCGACGGCGAGACCGCCGCCGTCTTCCTTCAGAGTCCTAACTTCCTCGGCGCGGTCGAGGACGTCGAGGCGCTCGGGGCGGCGGCGAAGGAGCACGGGGCGCTGCTGGTCGTCGCCTGTGACCCGATGACCCTGGGGATCCTGAAGCCGCCGGGCGAGTGCGGCGCCGACATCGCCCTCGGCGAGGGGCAGCCGCTCGGCAACCGCCTCGACTTCGGTGGCCCCTCGTTTGGCTTCTTCTGCGCGACCGAGGCGCAGATCCGGCGCATGCCGGGGCGGATCGCCGGCGAAACCACCGACGTCGACGGCCGCCGCGGCTTCGTCCTCGCCCTGCAGACCCGCGAGCAGCACATCCGCCGTGAGAAAGCGACCAACAACATCTGCACGGCCCAGGCCCTGAACGCGCTGGGGGCGATGATCCACCTCGCCTGGCTCGGCCGCGACGGCTTCCGCGAGTTGGGCGAGCTGCTGGTCCAGCGGACGGCGTATGCGCGCGAGCGGCTGGCCGCGGTCGAGGGGGTCGAGCTGCTGCACGAGGCGCCGGTAGCGCGCGAGTTCGCGGTGCGGCTCGAGGCCCCCGTCGGCAAGGTGCTCGACCGCGTCGCCGAGCGCGGCATCGCCGCCGGTTACCCGCTCGGCCGCGAGTACCCCGAGTTCGAGGACGGCCTCCTCGTCGCGATCACCGAGCGCCGCACCAAGGCCCAGATTGACGAGCTGGCCGAGGCACTCGAGGCAGCGGTCAGCGCAGAGCGTGGTTCTTTAGTCGGCCCTGACACGACTAAGGAACCACAAGTCGAGGGGGCGGGCTGATGGCGCTGACCGAGACTCCGATGCAGGCCGAAAAGGCCCGGACGATCTACGAGAAGTCGAAGCCGGGGCGGCGCGCCGCGGCCCTCCCTGCGGCCGAAGTGCCTGAGAAGCCGCTCGCCGATCTCATCCCCGCGAACCTCCTGCGGGCCGAGCCGCCGCGCCTGCCGGAGATAGCCGAGCCGGAGATCGTCCGCCATTACAACCGCCTCTCGCGCCGCAACTTCGACCTCGACAGCGGCTTCTACCCGCTCGGCTCCTGCACGATGAAGCACAACCCCCGCCTCAACGAGAGGGTCGCGGCGCTGCCCGGCCACGCCCGCCTGCACCCCGCGCAGGACCCGCGCCGCGCCCAGGGGGCGCTGGAGTTGATGTGGCTGCTGCAGGACTCGCTGAGCGAGATCTGCGGCCTGCCCCACGTCAGCCTGCAGCCGAGCGCCGGCTCCCACGGCGAGCTCGCCGGGTTGCTGCTGACCCGCGCCTACCACGCCGACCGCGGCGAAGAGCGGACCAAGGTGCTGGCGCCCGACACCTCGCACGGGACCAACCCGGCCTCGGTGACGATGGCCGGCTACGAGGTGGTCAAAGTCGCGACCGACGAGGTCGGCGGGGTCGAGATGAGCGACCTGCGGGCGAAGCTGGCCGAGAACGAGGGCGAGGTCGCCTGCTTGATGCTGACCAACCCGAACACGCTCGGCGTCTTCGACGAAAACATCGCCGAGATCGCCTCGCTGATCCATGCGGCCGGCGGGACGCTCTACTACGACGGCGCCAACCTGAACGCGGTGATGGGCCACTCGCGACCCGGCGACATGGGCTTCGACATCGTCCACGTCAACCTCCACAAGTCCTTCAGCCAGCCGCACGGCGGTGGCGGCCCGGGGGCCGGCCCGATCGCGGTCTCCGATCGGATCGAGCCCTTCCTGCCGCGGCCCCAGGTCGTTCGGCGCGAGGGCTCCAACGGCGACGGCCCGAGCTTCGACCTCGACTTCGAGCGGCCGAAGTCGATCGGTCGCCTGCGCGGCTTCCAGGGCAACTTCGGCGTCTTCGTCCGCTCCCTCGCCTACATCCTCAGCCTCGGCGGCGACGGACTCTCGGAGGCCTCCGAGACGGCGGTGCTGAACGCCAACTACCTGAAGGCGCGCCTCGCCGAGGGCCGCGCCGGCGAGCGGCTGCCGATCGCCTTCGACCGCCACTGCATGCACGAGTTCGTCCTCTCCGGCAAGCCGATGAAGCGCGACCTCGGCCTGGCGACCCTCGACCTAGCCAAGCGCCTGCTCGACTTCGGCTTCCACCCGCCGACCGTCTACTTCCCTCTGCTCGTCGAGGAGGCGCTGATGGTCGAGCCGACCGAGACCGAGACCAAGGAGAGCCTCGACGCCTTCGCCGAGGCGGTCGAGCGGATCCTTGCCGAGGCCGAGGGCAACCCGGACCTGGCCAAGAATGCCCCCTACACGACCCCGGTCCGTCGCCTCGACGAGGTCAAGGCGACGCGGCAGCCGGTCGTGCGTCAGCCGTTCGAGGAGTGACCGATCCCGCCTACCGACCGCGGCCGGTCGAGGCCCGGGTGGCGGCGGCCGGCGATCTCGACGCGCTCACCGAGACCCTGACCCTCGCCTTCCGCGAAGATCCGGTCTGGAGCTGGGGTTTCTCGGTACGGGAGCGTGGGCTGGAGGGCATGCGAGCGGCGTGGCGGCTCTGTCTCAGCTCGGCGCTCGGGTACCGGTGGGTGTGGCGGACCGAGCCGGGCTCAGCGGTGGCACTCTGGGTCCCGCCCGGCAGGCCGGATCTCCTCCCCGAGGACCAGGAGCGCTTCAAGCCCCTCATGATCGAGGCGCTGGGCGCCGACAGCCGGCGATTGCTGGAGACCCTGAAGCGCTTCGACGACGCTCGCCCGAGGGAGCCCCACTACTACCTCAGCCTGCTCGGCACGCACCCCGACCACAGCGGCCAGGGCTGGGGGATGGGGTTGCTCGCCGACAACCTGGCGCGGATCGACGCCGAGGGTGCCGCCGCTTACCTGGAGTCCTCCAATCCCGCCAACGTCCCACGCTACGAACGGCTCGGTTTCGCCGTCTTCGGCGAGTTCGACGTCGGAAGCGGCACCCCCGTCGCCCAGATGTGGCGAGAGCCGTCCTCGCCGGTCGGGTTCGGTTCCCCGGTCTAGTTCTTCGGGCGAAACACGCGGAACCCGATCGAGGCCTCAGCGGAGCCCCCGACCTCGTTGCTCGCGGTGAAGAAAGCCCTGTAGCGCCCGGCCGAGAGGAACTGGATGCCGCCCTTCGGCTTCGGCAGCCTGCCTTCGAAGGGGATCCTGTTCCTCCCGGTGAAGCCGTCGCGGGTAAATGCTCCGCGGCGGACGAGCGTTCCGTCTCTACGGACCTGCTTGAAGACGGCGCTGACGGTCGCGTTCTGGTTGAGGAAGAAGGAGAAGATCGTCTTCCGCGGCAGCTTCGAGTGGGTGCTCTTCGGAGTGGTCGGCGCCAGGATCGTCCGCTCGGTCATCGTCAGGCCCGTCAGCGACGGCGGCGTCCCGGGCGGCGGCGGTTCGGGTGATGCACTTGCGACCGCCGCCGCTAGGGCAAACAGCACCATCGAGATCGCCGCGATTCGCATGCCCTTCCAACCCGCAGCGGATGTCAAAGCTGCGGCAGCTCTTGCTCGAGCTCCAGCACCGGGGCGAAGAGGTCGCCGTGCTTCTCGATTCGCTCGATCACGTCGCCCGCCTCGAAGACGAGAGCCGATCCGTCACCCGATTCGGCCGCCGCTTTGACCTCTTCCCAGGTCACCGGCGTGGACACGGTCGGGCGCTCGCGGGCGCGCAGGGAGTAGACGGAGATCGTCGTTTTGCGTTCGTTGTTCTGGTACCAGTCGATCAGGACCTTGCCGCTGCGGTCGGTCTTTTTGCCCATTTTCGCCAGCACCTCGTCGGGGGTCTGCTTGGCGATCAGCTGTGCCAGTGCCTGGGCGAAGGGGCGCGTCTCCTCGTAGGTGGCTTTGCCGTTGAGAGGGACGTAGAGCTGCATCCCCTTCGAGCCGGAGGTCTTGACGAGGCACTCGAGCTCGAGCTGGGAGAGCACCTCGCGCAGCCGCAGCGCCACCCGGGCGCAGTCGACGACGTCGGCCGGCGGCCCGGGGTCGAGGTCGAAGGCGAGGACGGTCGGCCGTTTCGGCGCCCGTCCCAGCGAAAGCGACGGGTGCAGCTCGATCGCCGCCAGCTGCGCCATCCAGATCAAGGTCGGCAGGCTGTCGCAGACGCAGAAGTCGATTTTCCCCGCGTTCGGGCCCGCCTGGACCCGCGTCGTCTTTACCCATTTCGGCCGGTGCTTGGGGCAGCGCTTCTCGAAGAACGCCGAGTCGAGGTCGTCGACCCCTTCCGGGAAGCGGCGCAGCGTCACCGCGCGGCCGCGCAGGTGGGGGACGATCGCCGGCGCCACCTTGGCGTAGTAGTCGACCATCTCGCCCTTCGTGAACCCTGCCTCGGGGTAGAGCACCTTGTCGAGGTTGGTCAGCCGCAGCTCCTTGCCGTCGACCTCGACCTGCCGCGTCTCGGCCACGGCCTATGAACCTATTTCGAGGCTTTGACTTTGGCCTTGGAGCGAGAAGAGCCTTTTTTCGCTTTCGCTTTGCTCTTCTTGGCGGCTTTGGCTTTGGCCTTCGGTTTTGCTTTCGCCGCTTTGCCGCCGCCCTTGTCCTTGACCGCGGCGATGCTCTCCTCGAGCGCCGCCATCAGGTCGGGAGCTTTGGTCGCCTTCGGCGCCTCGGCTTCGGGGGCGACGATCTCCTTGCCTTCCGCCTTGCGTTCGATCAGCGCCAGCAGCTGCTCGCGGTACTCGTCGCGGTAGGCGGCCGGGTCGAATTCGGTGCTCAGGGAGTCGATCAGCTGCTCGGCCATCTCGCGCTCGCGTTTGGCGACTTTCGGCTTCTTGTCGGGGAGGGCATCGTCGAGGTCGGAGGGCGGTACCACCTCGTCGTGGAAACGCATCGTCGTCAGGGTGAGGACGCCGTCGGAGGCGCGCAGCGCCGCCAGGTGCTCTTTGTTGCGGAAGACGAAGCGGGCGATCGCCGCCTTGCCGCTGCTTTCCATCGCCGAGGCGAGCAGCGAGTAGGCCTTCTCGGCGCCGTCGGCGGGCCCGAGGTAGTAGGGGCTGTCGAAGTACATCGGGTCGATTTCCTCGATGTCGACGAAGTCCTGGACGTCGATCGCGCGGGTCTTCTCCGGCGCCAGTGCCGCCATCTCGTCCTTGCCCAGGGGCACGTACTGGCCCGGTGAGAGCTCATAGGCCTTGACGATGTTCTCGTAGGGGACCTCCTCGTCGGTCCCCTCGGCGACGCGGCGGTGTTTGATCCGGGCGCTGTCGGATTCGCGGATCTCCCGCAGGGCGATGTTGCGGCGGGCGACGGCGCTGTAGAGGCGCACGGGCACGTTCAGTAGCCCGAAGCTGATCGTTCCGCTCCAAATCGCTCTCGCCATCCGCAGGATCTCCTACCCGGATTGTTCCAGCCGAACTCGCGACGGGCGATGGAGGCGGGCGCAGCGAGAGCCATCTTGCGTCGCGTGGTTCCTTGCGGACGCTGAGCGACCGAAAGGAACCACGCGATCGGCGATCATGCGCCGGTGCTCTTCGAGTTACGCGAGGTGGGGCTGGACCGCGGTGGGCGCGCCGTGCTCGATGCATTTGGCGCCGAGATCCCCGAGGGGGCGACCGCGATCGTCGGTCCTTCGGGGGCCGGCAAGTCGACGCTGCTGCGCCTGCTGAACCGGCTCGCCGACCCCGACCGCGGCGAGATCTCCTACCGCGGTCGCCCGCTCGACACCTACGAACCGCTGGCGCTGCGGCGCGAGGTCTCGCTGGTGCCGCAGCTGCCGGCGCTGCTCGAGGGAACGGTCGAGTCGAACCTCCGTTATGCCGCCGAGCTCGCCGGGCAGCCGCTCGACGTCGAGGCGACGCTGGCGCGCGCCGGGCTCGACCGGAGCTTTGCCGAGCGGGACGTGGGCAAGCTCTCGGTCGGCGAGCAGCAGCGGGCGATGCTGGCGCGGGCGCTGGCGCAGCGGCCCGCCGTCCTTCTGCTCGACGAGCCCACCTCGGCGCTCGACCACGCCGCCCGCGACGCGATCGAGGCGACGCTGGCAGAGTTGCGGCGCGAGTCCGACCTCTCGATCGTCCTCGTCTCCCACGATCCCGAGCAGGCGCGGCGGCTCGGCGACCGGGTGGTGGAGATGCCCGCATGACCACCTCGATCCATGTCGACCTCTGGCAGGTCGCCGCCTCGCTCGTCCTGGTCGCGCTGGCGGCGGCGATCTCCTTCTGGCAGCGGGCCGACCTCGAGCGCGACATCGCCGTCGCCACCGCCCGCTCGATCGTCCAGCTGACCCTGGTCGGCTACGCGATCAAGCTGATCTTCGACGTCGACTCGATCTGGCTGGTGCTGGCGCTGCTGGCGGTGATGGTCTTCTTCGGCGCGATCACCGCCCGCCACCGCGCCGAGAAGGTCCCCGGCTCCTTCGGCCCGCTGCTGATCGCCCTGGCCCTGGCCGGAGCCAGCACGCTGGGCCTGGTCGTCGCTTTGGGGATCTTCGACCCGACCCCGCGCTACCTGGTCCCGGTCGGGGGGATGGTGATCGGCAACGCGATGACCGCCAGCGCCGTCGCCCTCAACCGGCTCGGCGACGAGATGGCCGACGCGCGGGCGCGGATCGAGGCGACGCTCGCGCTCGGCGCCACCGCCCGCGAAGCGGCGGCGCCGACCGTCCGCCGCTCGCTGCGTTCGGGGATGATCACCCTCGTCGACTCGACCAAGACGACCGGCCTGATCTTCTTCCCCGGGACGATGGTCGGGATGCTGCTCGCCGGGGCCAGCCCCACCGACGCCGTCCGCCTGCAGCTGATCCTCCTCTACACCCTGCTCGGCAGCGTCTCGATCTCCGCCCTCGTCGCCACCCTGCTCGCCTACCGCCACTTCTTCACCCCGGCCGCGCAACTGCGCGAGTTCTAGCGCCGGCAGCACCAGCCCTCGATCAGGGGGAAGCCGAGGGGGCCCTCAGAGGTCCATACACTCCTCAGGTGTCTCGATCCCAGCGACTGACGCTGATCGCGACGATCCTCGGCTCGACGGTCGTCTTCCTCGACAGCACCGTCGTCAACGTCGCATTGCCGGCGATCAGCGACGGGCTCGACGTCGGCCTCGCCGGCCAGCAGTGGGTGGTCGAGGCCTACACCCTGGCGTTGGTCTCGCTGCTCCTTGTCGGCGGCAGCCTCGGCGACCAGTTCGGGCGGCGGCGGATCTTCGTCATCGGCCTGGTTGCCTTCGGCTTCACCTCGATCCTCTGCGCGATCGCCCCCAGTGCCGAGTTCCTGGTCGCGGCGCGGGCGCTGCAGGGAGTCGCCGGGGCCCTCCTGGTCCCCGGCTCGCTGGCGATCGTCGCCTCGACCTTCGAGGGTGCGGCGCGCGGCAAGGCGGTGGGGACCTGGACCGCCTGGACCGGGATCGCGACCGTTATCGGCCCGGCCGGCGGCGGCGCCCTGATCGGGATCACCTCCTGGCGGGCGATCTTCTGGGTCAACATCCCGCTGATCGCGGCGACCGTGATGCTCACCCTCCACTCGGTCGAGGAGAGCCGCGACGAGGACGCCTTTCTCGGCATCGACTGGGCCGGGATCGTGCTCTCCGCGATCGGCCTCGGTGCCCCCACCTTCGCCCTGATCGAGCAGCCCTCGCGTGGCTGGGGGGACCCGGTGGTCTGGGCCTCGATGCTGATCGGGATCCTCTGCTTCGGCCTCTTCATCCTCCGCGAGGCAAAGGCGCGCCACCCGATGCTGCCCCTCGGCCTCTTCCGCATCCGCAACTTCTGGGTCACGAACCTGACCACTCTCTCGACCTACGCGGGCCTGATCGGCGGCCTCTTCTTCGTCGGTCTCTACCTGCAGCAGGTGGTCGGCTACTCGCCGCTCGAGGCCGGGCTGGCGACCACCCCGATCTCGATCCTGATGTTCTTCCTCTCGCCCCGCTTCGGGCGCATGGCCTCGGGCACGGGGCCGCGGCTGCCGATGACCGCCGGCCCGATCGTCGGCGGCGTCGGCCTGCTGCTGCTGATGAGGATCGGTCCAGGGGGCAGCTACCTCGGCGACGTGCTCCCGGGCCTGCTGATCTTCGGCATCGGCCTCTCGGCGACGGTGGCGCCGCTGACCGCGACCGTGCTCGACTCGGTCGACGAACACCGGGTGGGGATCGCCTCCGGGGTCAACAACGGCGTCTCCCGCGTGGCGGGGCTGCTTGCAATCGCCGTCCTCGGCGCGGTCATCTCCGCCAGCTTCGGCGCCAAGCTCGACGATAACCTCGGGCCGGCGCCGCTCTCGGGGGCCGCGGTCTCGGCGGTCGGCGAAGCGAAGGAAAAGCCGCTCGCCGTCCCCTCGCCCGATGGCGTTCCCGCCGCCGAGGGCGACCGGGTGGTCCAGGCCGCGGAGGACGCGTCCACCTCCTCGTTCCGCCTCGGGATCGGGATCGCCGGGATCCTGATGATCATCGGCGGCATCGTCGCCGGCCTCGGCGTCCAGAACCCGAAACGGCGCACCGAAGCCATCCCGACCCGCGGCTCAGCCCAAGCCGGCGAGTGCGGCCACAGCTCCGGATGCGACCGCTCTGAGCCTGAGCCGGCGGCGGAGCCTGCCTGAGTCGGGACCGGCTCCCTCAATAGGCTCCGCCGCATGGCGAAGCCGATCATCTTCTCGGGCATCCAGCCGACCGGCCGCAAGCACCTCGGCAACTACATCGGCGCGATCCGCCAGTACGTCGAGGGGCAGGACCGGGGCGACCCGGCGATCTTCTGCATCGTCGACCTGCACGCGATCTCGGTCGCCTACGACCCGGCCGAGCTGCGCGAGCGCATCTACGACACCGCCGCGATCCTGCTCGCCGCCGGCCTCGATCCGGAGCGCTGCATCCTCTTCCGCCAGTCCGACGTCCGCGAGCACACCGAGCTCACCTGGCTGCTCTCCTCGGTCACCGCCCACGGCGACCTCAACCGCATGCACCAGTTCAAGGAAAAGGTCGGCAAGGACCGCGAACTCGCCTCGGCGGCGCTCTTCTACTACCCGGTGCTGATGGCCGCCGACGTCCTTGCCTACCGGGCGACGGAGGTCCCGGTCGGCGATGACCAGCGCCAGCACGTCGAGCTGATGCGGGAGATCGCCCGCCGCTTCAACGAGCGCTTCGGCGAGACCCTCGTCGTTCCGGAGCTGCTGGTCCCCGAGGTCGGCGCCCGGATCATGGACCTGCAGGAGCCCGAGCGGAAGATGTCGACCACCGGCGGCACCGAGCAGGGGACCGTGCTCGTCCTCGACGAGCCCGACGTGATCCGCAAGAAGTTCAGCCGGGCGGTCACGGACTCCGGCAGCGAGATCGTCCGCTCCGCCGAGAAGCCGGGGGTCTCCAACCTGATCGACATCCTCGCCGTCGCCCGCGGCAGCGGTCAGGAGCAGGTCGAAAGCGAGTTCGAGGGCTCGGGTTACGGCGACTTCAAGATGGCCGTCGCCGAGGCCGTGGTCGAATGGCTGGCGCCGGTGCATGAGCGCTACGCGCAGCTTCGTTCCGACGAGGCCGAGCTCGAGCGCGTCTTCGCCGCCGGGGCCGAGAAGGCGCGGACGCTGGCCGCTCCGGTGCTCGCCGACGTGCGCGAACGCATGGGCTTCTGCCCGGCCTGACCGGCGGCCTCAACGCAGTTGTCCCCGGTATGCGGGGACAACTGC
The DNA here is from genome assembly GCA_963812845.1 of uncultured Actinomycetes bacterium. Taxonomy (GTDB): domain Bacteria; phylum Actinomycetota; class Thermoleophilia; order Solirubrobacterales; family 70-9; genus VAYN01. Next base: position 1,391,972 of record CAWEWQ010000001.1, read on the forward strand.
GCGTGGGCCTCGCCGCTGTCCCGTCTGCCCTTTACGCTTCTGCCCGTGGCAGTTGCCGACCTCGACCTCGATCTCGACCTCGACGTCTTCGCCGGGCCCTTCGACCTGCTGATGGCGGTCGTCCTGCGCGAGGAGATCAGCCTGCTCGACCTGCAGCTGGGCGAGGTCGTCGTCGCCTACGTCGAGCACCTCGAGCGCGAAGGCGAGTTGGAGCTGGAGGTCGCGACCGAGTTCCTCGTGCTGATCGCCGCGCTGCTCGAGCTGAAGTCGCGGCTGATGCTGCCGAGCCCCGAAGAGGACCTCGACGAGCTGAAGCCGGAGGAGGCGGTCGAGGAGCTGATCGCCCGGATGCTCGAGTACCGGCGCTATCGCGACGCCTCGGTCGAGCTGGCGGAGCGCTTCGAGTCCCAGCGCGGCTATCTCTACCGCTCGGCACCGCTGCCGCCGGAGCTGCGGCGGGTCGCGGTCGAGGCGGCGAGCGCGGTCTACGACCCCGACGCGCTCGGGGCCGCGCTCGGCGACCTGCTGACCGAGCCGCCCGACGTCGACGTCAGCCACATCCGCCCGACCGTCTCGCTGGAGCGGCGCCTGCGGGCGGTCCGCGACGCGCTCCTGCGCCGCAAGGACTTCGACTTCGACGAGGAGTTCGGCGATGAGGACCGCCTCACCCAGGCCGTCACCGTCTTCGCGATGCTCGAGCTCTACCGCAAGGGCGAGGTGACCTGGGAGCAGAGCGAGTGCTTCGGCCCGATTCGGGTCAAGAAGGTGGCGCCGACCGGAGTCAACAAGGGCGCATGAGCGACCTCTCCCGCACCGTCGAGGCGCTGCTCTTCCTCTCGCCGCAGGCGGTCTCGACCAAGGAACTGGCCGAGGCGACGCAGGCGAGTGAGGGCCAGATCGAGGAGGCGATAGAGCTCCTGCGCGAGGACCTCGCCGAGGGCAGGCGCGGGGTCGTGCTGCGGGAAGTCTCCGGCGGCTTCAGCCTTGCCAGCGACCCCGGCAGCGAGGACGCGGCGCGGCGCCTGCTGGCGAAGCCGCGGACGCCGCCGCTTACCCAGGCGCAGGCCGAGACGCTGGCGATCGTCGCCTACCTGCAGCCGGTGACGCGACCCGAGATCGCCCGCATCCGCGGCGTCAGCTCCGAGTCCGGGGTGACCAGCCTCGCCGAGCGCGGCCTGATCGAAGAGTCCGGCCGCTCCCAGTTCGGCGCCGCGATCTTCAAGACGACCGAGCTCTTCGAGCGGCTCTTCGGCCTCAGCGGCCTCGATCAGCTGCCTGACCCGTCGCGTTTCGACCCCAGCCCGGAGGACGAGCGCGAGCTGCGCGAGCGCCTGCTGAAGGCGGGAGAACAGCGGGCTGAGTGATGGGGAGGGAGGGTCGAGGGGGGTCCCTCCGTCACAGATTTGGGGAGGTTCCTCCGGGACCCCCCTCGACCCTCTCGTGAGGCTGGTCAAATTTCTCGCCCATGCGGGCGTTGCTTCCAGGAGGAGAGCCGAGGAGATCATTGCCAAGGGCGTGGTGACGGTCGGCGGGGAGGTGGTTACCGATCCGGCGCGGGACGTGTCGGCCGAGGACGACGTTCGCGTCAACGGGGCTCCGGTGTCAGCCGAGGCGCGCGAGGTCTGGGCGGTGAACAAGCCGGCTGGGGTGGTCTCGACGGCGCGGGAGCCGGGCACCCGGCCCGCGGTGGTCGAGCTGGTGCGAACCGATGCGCGGCTCTACCCCGTGGGTCGCCTCGACGCCGATACGACCGGCCTGCTGCTGCTGACCAACGACGGCGAGCTCGCCAACCGCCTCACCCATCCGCGCTACGAAGTGCCGAAGACCTACCGGGCGCGGCTTGGCGCTCCGGTCGCCGACCGCGATATCGAGCGTCTGCGCAAAGGCGTCGAGCTCGACGACGGCCCGACCGCTCCGGCTCAGGTCAAGCGCCTCGGTGCCCGCGAGGTTGAGATCACCCTGCGCGAAGGCCGCAACCGCCAGGTGCGACGAATGATCGAAGCGGTCGGGCACAAGGTTGTGGCGCTGCGACGCACCTCGTTTGGGCCTCTGCGTTTAGGCGACCTCCCCGAGGGCAAGGCACGGCGGCTCTCGGACGGCGAGGTCGCTGAACTTCGAGAAGCCTCTCGATAGGGGCCGCCTCACCCTCCTAATTGCCGGGTGGGAGGGCGAGGCGGCCCCTACCAATCGCGTTGGCGCCCCTTATCGGGCTCTCCGCGCCGCGAGGACCCCGGCGACCGCGTCCGCCACTGCGGCGGCTTCGTCTTTTGCTTCCTGGTGGGTGACTCGGAGGGTGGTGTAGCCGGCGCGGAGAAGTTCCCGGTCGCGCCAGCGGTCGCGCTCGAAGGCGATCGGGGTGGCGTGGAAGTCGCGGCTGTCGGCCTCGACGACGAAGCGGTGGTCGGGCCAGAGGAAGTCGACCTCGATGCGGCCGTTGGCGATCTCGACAGGGGCATTGGGGATCGGGGGAGGGATGTGGCCCGAGCAGGGCGCCCGAGCTGCGGGGGGGAGATGACCGCACCCGCGCAAGCGAGGGTTGCCGCCAGAAGCCGGCTTCGCTCACCCGCGCCGGCTCGCCCCACGACGAAGGCTCCGCGGAAGACGCGATGAAGCCGCGCGTCGGCGACGGCGCGGTCGACGGCGGCGTCGCTCCAGCCCAGGCTCCGCAGTTGCGCCCGCGAGACGACCCCATGCTGGCGGTCGGCCAAGACAGCGAGCGCGCGCCGCCGATCGGTGTTCCTTTTCCTCGCTATGCGGTGATAAGGCACACCGCTGAGGGTTTGCCCCCCGCGCTCTGGAAAGATGCGGGCTGTGAGCGAGAACGGCGACATGCAGCCAGGCCGCCACGAGGGTCCGCACGAGCGGCTCTTCGCGGTCCGCGGCGCGGTGCAGGCCGAGGCCAACGAGCCGGAGGCGATTCTCACCGCGACCGAGGAGCTGATGCGGGGGCTGATCGAGCGCAACGGCCTTGCGCCCGAGGCGATGGTCAGCTGCCTGTTCACGACGACCGAGGACCTCGACGCGGAGTTCCCGGCGGTGGCGGCGCGCGATCTCGGTCTGACAATGGTGCCGCTGATGTGCTGCCGTGAGATCCCGGTTCCCGGCTCGATGCCGCGGGTGATCCGGGTGATGCTCCACTTCTACGCCCCGGAGGGCCACGAGCCCGCCCACGTCTATGTCGGCGAGGCGCAGCGGTTGCGGACCGACCTCGAAGCCGCCCAGTAGGGCCGCCGCGCCCGCTTCCGTCACAATCGGGCGGCGATGACCATCACCTTCGCCGAGAAGCTCGCCCGGATGCCGGGCTACCAGGCCGGAGTTCCGACCGGGCAGGCACCCGAGGCGATCGCCTCGGGCAACATCGCCCAGCTCGCCTCCAACGAGTCGCCCTTCCCGCCGCACCCGAAAGTGGTCGAGGCGATCCAGGCCACGGCGGGGGCGATGAATCGCTACCCGGACCCCGACGCGACCCTGCTGCGCCGGCGGCTCGCCGAGCGCTACGAGACCGAGCCGGGAAACGTCGCCGTCGGCAACGGCTCCTGCGAGATCCTCCTCGCCGCCGCCGAGGCGCTCTGCGAGCCCGGTGCGGAGATCGTCTACGCGTGGCCGGCCTTCTCGATGTACCCGTACCTGCCGGCGCTGACCGGCGCCCGCGAGGTCCGGGTGCCGTTGGCCGAGGGCGACGTCCACGACCTCGACGCGATGGCGGCCGAGGTGACGGCGGCGACGCAACTGCTGGTCGTCTGCAATCCGAACAACCCGACGGCGACCCACATCCCTGCCGCCGAGATCGCCGCCTTCGTCGAGCAGATTCCGACCCACGTCACGGTGGTCCTCGACGAGGCCTACGTCGAGTTCCAGACCCACGACGACCCCGACGCGACGCTCGGCCTGCTCGCCGACTTCCCGAACCTCGTCGTCCTGCGCACCTTCAGCAAGTGCTACGGCCTCGCCGGGCTCCGCGTCGGCTATGCGATCGGGTCACCGAGGTTCCGCGCTGCCGTCGACGCGGTCCGCCAGCCGTTCAGCGTCAACGCCCTTGCCCAGGCGGCCGGGGCCGAGGCGGTCCTGCACCAGGACGACGTCCTGCGCCGGGTCGAGAGCGTGGTCGCGGCGCGGCTCATCGTCGAGGAGGGGCTGCAGAGGCTCGGCCTCGCCACCTCCGAGACCCATGCCAACTTCTCCTGGGTCGACCTCGGCGACGCCGACGAAGCCGAGGTGGTCGCCGGTCTCGCCGAGCGCGAAATCGCCGTGCGGCCCGGCAAGGCGCTCGGCGACCCCGGCCACATTCGCGTCAGCTACGGCACCGCGGAGGAGAACGAGCGCTTCCTGCGCGGCCTATCGGAATTACTTGACTAAAGCTGCCCCCGTGATACAACCTCAAGTGTGAGGTTGAACGAGGCCACATCCGCGACCGGCACCGCTGCGCTCGAAGCCGCGGTCGCGCACGGCTACCTCACCTATTGGCGATTTAGCTAGGCGTTCGGCCCGGCGGTGACCGTCGTGCGAAGACAGGGATCTTCCGGCTGAACGCCACACCGGTCAGCGTCGCGTGGGCGCCGTCCAACCCGGCAGCCGGCGACCAGAAAGTACGATTTCTTGGGTTTGGAGAAAGGCGAAGGCAAAATGTTCATCGGCATGGAGGGGGCGAAGAGAGACGGCGTCCGCGATCAAAGGATCGCGAAAATCGTCGAGCTGGCACCGCCGGAAAGGCTCCTGGCTGAGCTGCCGCTCGGCGAAGAGCGGGCGAAGGCGGTCGTCCGCGGCCGCGAAGAAGTGCGCGACGTCCTGCAGGGGAAGGATCCGCGCCTGATGGTCGTCGTCGGGCCCTGCAGCGTCCACGACCCGAAAGCGGCGATGGAGTACGCGACGAAGCTGAGTGCGACGGCGCGGAACCTGCGCGAGGAGTTGCTGGTCGTGATGCGGGTCTACTTCGAGAAGCCGCGGACGACGACCGGCTGGAAGGGGCTGATCAACGACCCGCACCTGGACGAAAGCGGCGACGTCAACGCCGGTCTGCGGATCGCCCGCAAACTGCTGCTCGAGGTGCTCGACACCGGGTTGCCGATCGGCTGCGAGTTCCTCGACCCGATCACGCCGCAGTACATCGCCGACTGCGTCGCCTGGGGGGCGATCGGGGCGCGCACCTCGGAGAGTCAGACCCACCGCCAGCTCGCCTCCGGCCTCTCGATGCCGATCGGATTCAAGAACCGCACCGACGGCAACATCCAGATCGCTGTCGACGCGGTGCGGGCCGCGGCGGCCTCGCACGCCTTCGCCGGGATCGACGACGCCGGCGCAGCCGGCGATCCTGCACACCACCGGCAACCCGGACTGTCACCTGATCCTCCGCGGCGGCCACGGCGAGCCCAACTACTACCCGCCCGAGGTCGAAGACGCGCTCGTCACCCTCGGCGTCGCCGCCCTGCCGGAGCGCCTCGTGATCGACGCCTCCCACGACAACAGCGGCAAGGACCCCGAGAAGCAGTTCTTCGCCGCCGGCGACATCGCCGACCAGGTAGCCGACGGCAACAAGGCGATCGTCGGCGTGATGCTGGAGTCGTTTCTGGTCGAGGGGCGGCAGAACCTGGTGCCGGGCGAGGAGCTGACCTACGGGCAGTCGATCACCGACGCCTGCATCGACTGGGCGGACACGGTTTCGGCCCTGGAGCGCTTCGCCGCCGCGGTGGAGGCACGCCGCGGTTCATGAGGCGATTCCGCGCGATGAGAATCGCCGTCCTCGGGGTGGGCCTGATCGGAGGCTCGATCGGGCTCGCCGCGCGGCAGCGCCTCGACGCCGAGGTGATCGGCTGCGGGCGCAGCCCCGAGCGCCTGCGGCGGGCGGTCGAGCTGGGCGCAATCGACCGCGCCGCCGGTTCGCTCGCCGAGGCCTGCGCCGAGGCGCCGACCTGGTCTTCTGCGCCGGGCCGGTGGCGGCGCTGCCCGGGCAGGCGCGCGACGGCGCTTGCCGCCGCCGGTCCCGAGGCGGTCGTCACCGACGTCGGCTCGACCAAGGGCGAGCTGGTCGAGGCGGTCGGCGACGACGAGCGCTTCATCGGCGGCCACCCGCTGGCCGGCGCCGAGACCGCCGGGGTCGAGAACGCCCGCGCCGACCTCTTCGAGGGCGCGCGCTGGTACCTGACCCCGACAGAGCGCTCCAGCGGCGTGCTCTACGACCGCCTGCAGCGGGCGATCGGCGCCCTCGGCGCCCGACCGCAGGCGATCGACCCGGCCAGCCCACGACCAGCTGATGGCGATGATCAGCCACCTTCCCGCACGTCCTCGCCAACGTCCTCGCCGCCGAGGCGGCGGCGCGCGCTGGCCGCAGGACTCCGAGCGGCTGCCCGACGTCGGCCCGAGCTTCCGCGACGCCACCCGCGTCGCCGGCTCCAACCCGGCGATCTGGGCCGACATCTTCGCCAGCAACGGCGAGGCCGTCGCCGACTCGGTCGACTCGGTCGCCGCGCGCCTGCGCGAGGCGGCGGAGCTGATCCGCGGCGGCGACCGTGAAGCCCTCGCCGCCTGGCACGCCGCCGCCGGCGAGGACCGCCGCCGGCTGCTCGAGTCCGAGTCGGAGGCAGGGCCGCTGCGCGAGCTGCGGATCGTCGTCGCCAACCGGCCCGGGACGATCGCCGAGCTGGCGCTGGCACTCGGCGAGGCCGGGGTCAACATCGAGGACATGGCGCTCTATCCGGCCCCGGACATGACCTCCGGCGCAGTTTCGGTCTGGGTCGCGGGAGACGAGCAGGCCCGCAAGGCCGCAGAGCCTCGTCCGCGAGCTCGGCCACACCGCCACTGTGGTCGACGCCGAGCCTCGTAGATAGGGTCGCGCGATGAGCAGCACCCGCTTCGACCCCGTCCGGACCCCTGCGCGGCGCCTGCGCCCGCCCTCGGACAAGTCGATCTCCCACCGCGCGGCGCTGATCGCGGCGATGGCGGAGGGGGAGACGACGGTCGAGGGGTACCTGGATGCCGCCGACACCCGCTCGACGCTCGAGGCGGTCAAGGCGCTGGGCGCGGCGGTCGCGGAAGAGCGGCGCGGGGGAGGACCCGGGTGCGCGAGGTCGCTGCGGATCGCGCGGCGTCGGGCTGCGGGCCCCGGCCGGCGGACGATCGACGTCGGCAATGCGGGGACCCTGCTGCGGCTGCTGCCGGGATGGCTGGCAGGGCAGGCGGCAGGCGAGTGGACCCTCGACGGCGACGAGTCGATCCGACGGCGGCCGGTCGACCGCATCGCCGTGCCGCTGCGCGAGATGGGCGCCGACCTGAGGCGCGCGAGGATCGGCTGCCGCCGCTCGAGGTCCGCGGCGCGCCCCTGCACGGCATCACCTACGAGATGCCGATCGCGAGCGCCCAGGTCAAGTCCTGCTTGCTCTTCGCCGGCCTCCTGGCCGAGGGCGAGACGCGGGTGGTCGAGCCGCGCCGAGCCGCGATCACACGGAGCGGATGCTTCGCGGCCGCCGGCGCCACGGTCGAGCGAGCGACGGGCAACGCAGTCGTCATCCAGCCGGCCGAGCGAGCTCGAACCCGACGAGCATCGTCGTCCCCGCCGACATCTCCTCGGCCGCCTTCTTCCTCGTCGCCGGCGGTTCTGGTCCCGGGCAGCGAGGTCGAACTGAAAGGGGTCGGCGTCAACCCGACCCGCACCGGCCTTCTGACGATCCTCGAGCGGATGGGCGCCGAGATCGAGGACGACGACGAGGAGCCGAGCAGCGGCGGCGAGCCGTGGCGACGCTCCGCGTTCGCTCCGCCTCCCTCCGGGCGACCGACGTCGGCGGCGCCGAGGTCCCGCTCGCGATCGACGAGCTGCCGCTGGTCGCCCTCGCCGCCTGTTTCGCCGAGGGGACGACGGTGATTCGCGACGCCGAGGAGCTGCGCCGCAAGGAGTCCGACCGGATCGAGACCGTGACCGCGGCGCTGCGGGCGCTCGGCGGCAAGGTCGAGGCGACCGCGGACGGGATGGTCGATCGAGGGCACCGGCGGCCTGCGCGGCGGCACGATCGACTCCCATGGCGACCACCGGATCGCGATGCTCGGCGCCGTCGCCGGCCTCGCCTCCCGGGAGGGCGTCGAGGTCCACGGCATGGAGGCGGCGGCCGTCAGCTATCCCGGCTTCGAGGCCGACCTCGCCTCCCTCACCGACGCTGCTCGTCCAGCTGCGCCGGCCACGATCCGGGAGACGCTCTCATACGCTGCCGTCATGGTGATCGCGATCGACGGCCCCGCCGGGGCCGGCAAGTCCACGGTCGCCCGTGCTGTCGCCGCGCGAGCTCGGCTTCACCTACCTCGACTCGGGGGCGATGTACCGCTGCGTGGCGCTGGCGGCACTGCGGGACGGCGTCGACCTCGACGACGGCGAGGCCCTCGGCGAGCTGGCGGAGGAGCTGGAGATCGGCTTCGACGGCCGCCGGGTGCTGCTGGGCGATCGCGACGTCAGCGACGAGATCCGCACTCCCGAGGTGAGCGCCGCCGCCTCCCGCGTCTCCGTCCACCCACGGGTCCGCGAGGCGATGGTCGAGCACCAGCGCGCAGCTGATCGCCGCCGGCCGCTACGTCGCCGAGGGGCGCGACATCGGCACCGTCGTCAGCCCCGATTCGCCCCTGAAGATCTTCCTCACCGCCTCCGACGAGGAGCGGGCGCGCCGGCGCGCGGCGAGACCGGCGAGGACGTCGAGGCCGTCCTGCGAGGCTCAGCGCGCCCGCGACGCCCGCGACACCGAGCGCGAGCACGGCGCCTTGCGCGCCGCCGGCGACGCGGTCGAGCTCGATACGACCGGGCTCGGCCTCGACGAGGTCGTCGCCCGCGTCGTCGCCCTCGCCCGCGAGAGGGGCCTGGCATGAGCCTGCCGACCGTCGCCGTCGTCGGCTTCCCCAACGTCGGCAAGAGCACGCTCGTCAACCGCCTGGTCGGCGGCCGCGAGGCCGTCGACCTCGCCCGAGCCCGGCGTCACCCGCGACCGCAAGCGCCTCGCGACCGAGTGGAACGGCGTCGCCTTCGAGCTGGTCGACACCGGCGGCATCGACCTCGGCGACGAGGCCGAGCTGGCGCGCGACGTGCAGGCGCAGGCGCGGGTGGCGATCGCCGACGCCGACGCGATCCTGCTCGTCGTCGACGGCCGCGCCGGCCTGCGCGCCGGCGACGCCGAGCTGGCGAAGACGCTGCGCGGGGCCGCGGTCCCGGTCCTCGTCGTCGTCAACAAAGCCGACCGCGCCGACGACTACGGGATCGCCGCCGAGTTCCACAGCCTCGGGCTGGGAGAGCCGCTGCCGGTCTCGGCCAGCCACGGCCTCGGCACCGGCGACCTCCTCGATGCGATCACCGCCGCGCTCGGCGATCGCGAGCCGGGGGCCGAGGACGACGACGCCGCCCGGGTCGCCGTGGTCGGTCGCCCCAACGTCGGCAAGTCCTCGCTCGTCAACGCCTTCCTCGGCTCCGACCGGGTGATCGTCTCCGACGTCGCCGGCACCACCCGCGACGCGATCGACACCCGGCTCGAGGTCGACGGCCGACCGGTGGTCCTGGTCGACACGGCCGGCCTGCGGCGCCGCTCGAAGGTCGCCGGCACGGTCGACTACTACGCGCAGATGCGCTCCGAACGGGCGGTCGAGCGCGCCGACGTCGCGATCGTCGTCTGCGACGCAGCCGAGGGCGTCACCGCGGAGGACCTGCGGGTCTCCGAGATGGCGATGAAAGCCGGCTGCGCGAGCCTCCTGGTGCTGAACAAGTGGGACATCGCCGAGACCGACATCGACGACGCCCGGGCGCGGGTGGAGCGGAAACTGCGGCTGCGGCCGGCGGTGATCACCGTCTCTGCGAAGCGCGGCCGCAACGTCGCCACGCTGTTGCCGCGGGCGCTGCAGCTGGCCGACCGGGCGGCCGAGCGGATCCCGACGCCGGAGCTGAACCGCTTCGTCGCCGACGTCGTCGCCAAGAACCCGCCGCCCTCCCGCGCGCGGAAAGCGACTGCGCCTCTACTACGCCGCCCAGATAGGAGAGAGGCCACCGCGGGTCGCGATCCAGGTCAACGACCGCCGGCTGATCACCCGCGATTGGGCCTACTACCTGGAGAACCGGATGCGCGAGACCTACGAGCTCGAGGGCGTGCCGCTGATCATCGACTTCGTCCCGCCTCAGGCCGCCGCCGCTACGGCGACTGACGAGGGCCAGCCCACTCGACATTCCTTTACTCTTCCCGCATGCCAAGCAAGCCGCTCGCCGAGGGCGAGTACCTCTTCACGTCGGAGTCAGTCACCGAGGGCCACCCGGACAAGGTCGCCGACCAGATCTCCGACGGCGTCCTCGACGCGATCATGCGCGAGGACCCGGGCGGCCGCGTCGCCTGCGAGACGCTGGTCAACACCGGCATGGCCGTGGTCTCTGGCGAGATCTCCACCGACGTCCACCTCAACATTCCGGAGATCGTTCGCGAGACGGTGCGCAAGATCGGCTACGACCACGGCGACTACGGCTACCACTGCGACCACATCTCGGTCCTCACCTCGATCGACGAGCAGTCGCCCGACATCGCCCAGGGCGTCGACCGGGCCTACGAGACCCGGGTCGATCCGGCTGACGACGACGAGCTCGACGTCGCCGGGGCCGGCGACCAGGGGATGATGTTCGGCTACGCCAGCGACGAGACCGAGGCGCTGATGCCGATGCCGATCCACCTCGCCCACCGGTTCGCCGAACGGCTGGCGGCGGTGCGCAAGGACGGCACGATGGGCTACCTCGGCCCCGACGGCAAGACCCAGGTCACCGTCCGCTACGCCGACGGCCGCCCGGTCGCGGTCGAAAAGCTCCTGATCTCCACGCAGCACGACGAGGGCGTCGATTCCCAGGGCCAGATCAGGCCCGAGCTGTGGGAGAACGTCATCCTTCCCGTGCTCAATGCCGAGGTCCCCGGGCGCTTCGACGAGAGCGAGCTGCAGAGCGAGTTCCTCGTCAACCCGACCGGCAAGTTCGTGATCGGCGGCCCGGTCGGCGACGCCGGCCTCACCGGCCGCAAGATCATCGTCGACACCTACGGCGGCATGGCCCGCCACGGCGGCGGCGCCTTCTCCGGCAAGGACCCGTCCAAGGTCGACCGCTCGGCCGCCTATGCCGCTCGCTACGTGGCGAAGAACGTCGTCGCCGCCGGCCTTGCGCAGCGCTGCGAGGTCCAGGTCGCCTACGCGATCGGCGTCGCCCACCCGGTCAGCCTGATGGTCGAGACCTTCGGCACCGGCAAGCTCGCCGACGCCCAGATCTCTCGCCTGGTGGAGAACGAGTTCGACATGCGCCCCGGCGCCTTCCGCGAGTACCTCGACCTTCACCGCCCGATCTTCCAGAAGACCGCCGCCTACGGTCACTTCGGCCGCGCCGACGACGACTTCAGCTGGGAGAAGACCGACCGCGCCGACGCCCTGCGCAGCGCAGCGGGCGTCGAGACCGCCGCAGCCTAAGCGGAAACTCCGGTCCGGGCATGTAGTCCGGACGCGAAGAAGGCTGGGTAAGGGGGCGAGCAGCGAGCCTCTCCGAACTTTGGGCCCCTATGGGGGACCAAATCTCGGAGAGGCGAAGCCGACAGACGTGGGAGTTGGCCCGACGGCAGCACGGGGTGATCACGCGCGGTCAGCTGATCAGCTTGGGATTCACGCCAAAGGCGATCAAGCACCGGGTTCGCGTGGGACGGCTGCATCCGATAGCTCGTGGTGTCTATTCGGTTGGGCGTCCGCAGCTCAACCGCGAGGGGCGGTGGATGGCGGCTGTACTCGCCTGCGGACCCGCCGCCGCCTTGAGCCACCGAAGCGCCGCGGCTCTCTGGGGCTTCGGCGAAGAGCACCGCGACTACATCGACATCAGCGTGACCCGCGCATCCGAAGCCCGGCTGGGTGGCCTGCGTTGCCATCGCCGCCCTTCCCTACCCAGCCAGGACCTCACCACTCGCCTGAACATTCCCCTCACCCAGCCTGTCCGAACCTTCCTCGACCTGACGACCATCACCGGCCCCAAGACTCTCGAGCGGGCGATAAACGAGGCGGACAAGCTCGACGTGATCGATGCCGACTCGCTGCGGCGCGCGCTGGACGACCGTGCGGGAGAGCCGGGCGTCCGCCCGCTGCGCGGGATCCTCGACGAGCACACCTTCCGCCTCTCCGACGATGAGCTGGAACGGCTATTCCGGCCGCTCGCAGCCGCCGCCGGCCTGCCGACGCCACTGACCAAAGTCATGATCGAGAAGTTCGAGGTCGACTTCTTCTGGCCCGAGTTCGGACTCGTCGTCGAGACCGACGGCTGGCGCTACCACCGCACGCCTTCGGCTCAGACGCGGGACGCTCTGCGCTTCCAGCGCCACACCGCGTCCGGCCTGACCCCGCTTCGCTTCTCGCACCACCAGGTGAAGTACGAACCCCGCCACGTGGTCGAGATCCTCACCAAGACCGTCGCGAACTTACGCGGCCACCCTGCACCCTCACCAGGCAAGTAGGGGTGCAGGGTGGCCGCGCCGCGAGCGCGTTCCGGGGGGAGGGCGTGGTGTGGACGGGATTGAGCGTCGCCTCTCCGAACTTCGGGCCCCTATAGGGGACCAAACCTCGGAGTCGCTACCGAGGTTCCGGCGGCTGGGGCTCGCCGAGCCCGTGCGTGCCCGCCGACGCCACCCCGGTCGCTTTGTCGACTGCTTCGACGACCTCGCCCGGGTTCGCTACCCCGGCGAAGACGAAGTTGTAGTCGTCGCTAGCCGCGGTGTCGAAGTCGACGTCGCCGATCTGCATCAGGCGCTGGTAGACGCTCTGGCGGTAGTTGACGTTCTGGACCCGCTCCAGGCGCGTCTCCTGGACCTCTTTGGAGACGATTCCGCGTTTGATGTTGAGGCGGCGGTCGGTGATCGTGTAGGTCGTCGCCACCCGCTTGACGAAGCCGATCACCACGGTGAGGGCGAGGACGACGAGGATCACCAGGAAGGCGGTGCCGTCGCTCCAGATCAGCTTCGCGATGACGCCGAGGACGACGGCGACGAGGACGCCTTTCAGGTAGAAGCCGAGGATCGCCCGCCAGGAGGGATGGCCCTCGAAGAGGACGCGCTCGCCGGGGTGGAGATTGATGCTCACGGCGGCCAGCATATGCCCTCGATCGGCCGCAGGCCAGGGCATCCCCCGTCACCCATAACCTCGGCCGATGGCCATTCTCCGGGTCGAGCCGTTGACCACTGCCCGCTCCCTGCGCGGCCCCTTCGACTACCGCCGCCCGGAGGCGATGGCGGACCTCGGCGTCGGCAGCGTCGTCCGCGTCCCGTTCGGGCCGCGGCGGCTGCTTGGGGTCGTGGTCGAGGTCGCCGAGGTCTCCGAGCTGCCCCCCGAGCGCCTCGCCGAGCCGCTCGAGGCGCTGGAGGCGGGGGCGACGCCGGAGCTGGTGCGGCTCGGGCTCTGGGTCGCTCGCGAGTACTGCTCGACGCCATCGCGTGGGCTGCAGCTGGTGCTGCCTCCGGGCACGGGGACCGGAGGCGCCGGCCGCACCGTGCGCGCCAAGACCGAGCTGCGGGCGGCGATTCTTCCGGCCGGCGAGGCAGCCCTGGAGGGCGGCGAGCGGCTCGGCGCCAAGCAGCGCGCGGTGCTGGAGGCCCTGGGCGCCGGCGAGATGTCGGCAGGTGAGCTGGCGACGGCGGTCGGCTCAGACCGCCAGACGCTGCGCCGGCTCCAAGGGCGGGGCCTGATCTCCACCCGCACCGCCGGCGTGCGCCGTGTCCCGGGCGAACCGGGCCTCTCCGGGACCGCTGCCCGGCCCGAGCTGCTGCCCGAGCAGGCCGAGGCGGTCGCGGCGATCGTCTCCGCCCTCGACGGGCAGGCCGGCGCCGAGCGGCAGTTGCTCCTCCACGGCGTCACCGGCTCGGGCAAGACCGAGGTCTATCTGGCCGCGGTCGAGGCGGCGCTGGAGCGTGGCCACGGCGCGATCGTCCTCGTCCCCGAGATCGGCCTCGCGCCGCAGGCCGTCGCCCGCTTCCGCGCCCGCCTCGGCGACCGCTTCGCGGTCCTCCACTCCGCCCTCTCGGCGGGTCAGCGCTACGACGAGTGGCGCCGCCTGCGCAGCGGCGAGGCCAGTGTCTGCGTCGGCCCCCGCTCGGCCGTCTTCGCCCCGGTCCGCGACCTCGGCCTGATCGTCATCGACGAGGAGCACGACGCCTCCTACAAGCAGGAGGGCGATCCCACCTATGACGCCCGCGCCGTAGCCCGCAAACGCGCCGCCGACAACGGCGCCGTCCTCGTCGCCGGCACCGCGACCCCGCGCCCGGAGAGCTGGTTGGAGCTGCCCCGTCTGGAGCTGCCCCGCCGGGTGGACGGGCGGCGGATGCCGCCGGTCCATCTCGTCGACATGCGCGAAGCCGATCCCCGCTCGGGCCCGGTCCACGCCGAGACCTGGGAGGCGCTGGAGGGTGTGCGGGCGGCCGGCGCCAAGGCGATCGTGATGATCAACCGCCGCGGCTTCGCGCCCTGGCTGACCTGCCGTTCCTGCGGGCACCATTGGGGCTGTCCCAACTGCGACGTCTCCCTGATCGTCCACCGCCACAGCGGCCGACTCGTCTGCCACCACTGCGCCCACTCGGAGAGCGCGCCGCGCGCCTGCCCGGAGTGCGGCTCGACGACGCTCTCGCGCGCCGGCGCCGGCACCGAGCGGATCGAGGCGCTGCTGCGCGAACGGGTGGAACCGATGCCGGTGATGCGCCTCGACTCCGACACCGCAGCCGAGCGCGGCGCCCACGCCCGCATCCTCGCCCGCTTCGACGAGGCCCCGAGCGCCGTCCTCGTCGGCACCCAGATGGTCGCCAAGGGACATGACTTTCCCGAGGTGACGCTGAGCGCGATCCTCGACGCCGACGCGACGCTGCGCTTCCCCGACTTCCGCGCCGAGGAGCGGACCTTCGCGATGGTCGCCCAGCTGGCAGGGCGCTCGGGGCGCGGCGAGGCCGGAGGGGAGGTGATCGTGCAGACGCTGGCCCCGAACGCCGCCAGCATCGAGCACGCCGCCCGCCACGACTCCGCGGGTTTCCTCGAGCGGGAGCTGACGCGGCGCGAGGTGCTGCGCTACCCGCCCTTCTCGCACCTGTTGCGGATCAACTTCGCCTCCGAGCACGAGGGCAGGCTCGAGGAGGCGGCGAGCGGGATGGCGGGCGAGCTCCGCCGCGCGCTTCCACGGGGGTCGGAGCTGCTCGGGCCGGCGCCGATGTTCCGCGTCCGCAACCGGCACCGGCGGCGGATCCTGATCAAGGCGGAGGACCGGGCGGGGGCGATCGGGGCGGTGCGCGATGTGGTCGAGCGGTGGGTTGGGGAGCGGGCGCTTAAGGATGTGGCGATTGGGGTTGATGTTGATCCGCAGTAGGGGTTGGTGGGGGAGGGGGCGGGTGCCCCTCTCCGGACACATCTCGCCTATGGCTCGATGTTGAGTGTCCTGAGAGGGGCACCCGCCCCCTCCTATGACAGTTGCTTTAGGACGGTTTTGGCCAGGGCGTCGGCGGCGCTTGGGTGGGTTGAGAGGTAGAGGTTGGGCTCTATTAGCTCTAGCTCTATTAGGCAGGGGTCGCCGGCGGGGTTGGTGACCAGGTCTGCTCGGGCGTAGAGCGGGGGCTCGTCGAGGTGGGCGAGGGCTTGGGTGGCGATGGCCAGGTGGTCGGGGTCCGGGGTTGCGGGGGCGACGGTTCCTCCCCAGATCGATTGGACGCGGAAGTCGCCTGGCGCCGGGCGCTTGCGGACGGCGTGGGAGAAGGTGCCGGCGATGTAGATCAGGGAGAGCTCTCCCTCCGTTTCCAGGGACGGGAGGAAGGGTTGGACCATCGCGTCGTGGCGGGTTAGGACCGCGGCCAGCGCCTCCGGGGCCTCGCCCGTGCCTGCCTGCGCGCGGTGGAGGTTCTTGGCGCCGAGGTCGACCACCGGCTTCACCACGGCCTCCGCCCAACCTTCGCGGGCGAGGATCTCCTCGACGTCAGCCTCGGCACCGCGCCCGAGCCAGGCCGTCGGCACCGTCGGCACACCCTCCTCCGCCAGCTCCCGCAGGTAGGTCTTCTCGCTGTTCCAGGCGATCAGCTCGGCCGGGTTGCGCAGGGCGCACGCCCGTTCCACCCTCCGGGTCCAGGCGATGAACTCCGGGTATCGGTCGTGGTAGTCCCGGGTCGAGCGGACGAGGCAGAGGTCGAAGTCCTCCCAGCCCGGTTCGTCTCCGTCCCAGACGACGCTGCGAGCCTCGGCGCCACGCTCGGCGAACGCCGCGCCCAGCAGTTCGTCGTCGACCTTGAGGTCGTCGTATCCGCTGCAGGTGGCGATCGCGATCCGGGGTCCGCCCTTCTTCATCCACGAGGAAGTATCAGAACGGAGGAGGGACTTAGACTCAGGCCCCGATGAGCGACGAGGTGAGGACCGAGGAGAGCGCGCAGGAGGAGAGCGCGCACGACGAGCGCCGGCTCGAACTCGAGATGCTCGAGCGCCGTGAAGCGGCGCTCGCCCACGTGGTCAAGTTCGGCGACCCGGTGCTGAAGAGCAAGGCCTCGCCCGTCTCCAGCTTCGGGCCGGAGCTGCGCACGGAGGTCGAGCGGATGATCGAGATCATGCGCGACGGCCTCGGGATCGGACTCGCGGCGACCCAGCTCGGCGTCCTCCGGCGCCTGCTCGTCTTTCAGGCGGGGCCGGAAAGTGAGCCGGGGGCGCTGGTCAACCCCGAGGTCGAGTGGGTCTCGGCGGAGCTCGCCGTCGCCGAGGAGGGCTGCCTCAGCCTGCCGCGGGTCTCGATGGACGTCGAGCGGCCGCTGTACGCCCGCTTCAGCGGCCGCGACCTCGCCGGTGAGCCGATCGTGATCGAGGCCGCCGGGCTCGAGGCGCGGGTCCTGCAGCACGAGATCGACCACCTCGACGGGGTCCTGATCCTCGACCGCACGCCCCGCGACCAGCGCAAGGCGGCGCTGCGCGCGTTGCGGGAAGGCGAGGGCTACAGCCCCTCCTCGGAGGAAGAGATCGCCGACGAGGGCGAGCTGCGCGAGCCGCGAACCGACGCGTGAGGACCGCCTACCTCGGAACCTCTGACTTCGCCGCCGTCGTCCTGCGGCGGCTGGCCGGCTCACCGCACCGGCCCGCCCTCGTCGTCACCCCGCCCGACCGCCGCCAGGGTCGCGGCCGCAAGGTGAAGCCGCCGCCCGCCGCGCTCGCCGCGCGGGAGCTGGGACTGGAGCTGTTGCAGGCCGAGGACGTCAACGAGGAGGGTGCGCCGGAGCGGATCCGGGCCGCCGAGCCCGAGGCCGTCGTCGTCTGCGCCTTCGGGCAGCTGATCCGCGAGCCGCTGCTCTCGGAGTTCCCGATGCTCAACGTCCACCCCTCGCTGCTGCCGCGCTGGCGCGGCGCCGCCCCGATCGAGCGGGCGATCATGGCCGGCGACGAGACGACGGGCATCTGCATCATGCGCCTCACTGCCGGTCTCGACTCCGGCCCGGTCGCCCTATGCGAGGAGGTCTCGATCGGCCCGGAAGAGGATTTCGAGACGCTCTCCGACCGCCTCGCCGGTCTCGGGGGGGAGCTGCTCGTCTGCGCCCTCGACCTGCAGGCGGCCGGAGCGCTCGAGTTCGTCGAGCAGGACGAGGCCGAGGCCACGTACGCGGAGAAGATCGACCCGGCCGAGCGGCGACTCGACCCCGCGCGGCCCGCCGCCGAACTGGCGGCGAAGGTCCGTGCTTTGAACCCGCACGTCGGCACCTACTTCGAGCCGGCGGGGGGCGAGCGCCTCGGCGTCCGGCGCGCCGTCGCGGTGGCAGATGATGTCTCGCCCGGAAAGCTGGAGGAGCGTGAGGGCGCGCTCCTGCTCGGCTGCGGCGAGGGGGCGCTGCGGCTCGAGCTGGTGCAGCCGCCCGGCGGCAAGCCGATGCCGGCCGCCGACTACCTGCGCGGGCACCCGTTGCCCGGCTCGTGAGCAACCCCGGCCGGCAAGGCGCGGCGGACCGGGTCTCGCCCGCCCGCGCCCTCGCCTTCGCGACGATCCGGGCCACCTTCGAGGACGGGGCCTTCACCGAGCGCGTCTTCCGTGCCGAGGCCGACCGGCTTCGCCTCGACGGCCGCGACCGCGCCCAGGCCCAGCGCCTCGCCTACGGCGCCGTCCAGCGCCGCGGCACCAGCGACGTCGCGATCGAACGCCTCGCCAAACGCTCGACCAGGCTGCTCGACCCGCCGGTGCTGGCGGCGCTGCGGCTCGGGCTCTACGAGCTGCTGTTCGCCGACGCCACCCCCGACCACGCGGCCGTCGACCAGGCCGTCGAGCTGACCAAGGCCGCCGGCGCCGCCCACGCCTCCGGTCTCGTCAACGCCGTCCTGCGCCGGGCCGGCCGTGAGCGCGCCCAGCTGGTCGCGCAGCTCCTCGAGGACGACTCCGACCCCGCCGCCGCGGCGGTCGCCGATTCGGTGCCGAAATGGCTGGCCGAGATGTGGTGGCGGGAGCTCGGTCCCGAGGCGGCCCGCGCCGCCCTCACCGCCTGCAACCGGCCCGCCGAGGTGGCGATGCGCGTCAACACGCTGCGCACCGACCGCGAGGCGGTCCTCGCCCGCCTGCACGAGGCGGGCGTCGAAGCCCACCCTCCCGGCCAGGCGCCTTTATGGCCGCTCGATGCGGCCGACCTGATCGTGATCGAGGGGCGCACCGGCGAGGCCGTCCCGGCGGCGGTCGCCGCCGGCGAGCTGACCCCGCAGAGCCGCGGCTCCGCGGCGGTGGTCGAGGTGCTGGGACCACAAGAAGGCGAGCACGTCCTCGACCTCTGCGCCGGCCCCGGGATCAAGACGGGCCAGATCGCCGAGCGGATGGGCGACCGCGGCGAGCTGATCTCGGTCGAGCTCGATCCCGACCGGGCCGGCGAAGTCGCCGCCCAGGCGAGCCGCCTCGGCCTGCGCAGCGTCACCGTGATCGAGGCCGACGCCCGCCAGGCAGCGATCGGCCCCGGCTACGACCGGGTCCTGCTCGACGCCCCCTGCTCGGACCTGGGGACGCTGGCCTCGCGGCCCGACGCCAGGTGGCGCAAGTCGCCGCGGATGATCCAGCGGCTGACCGAGGCCCAGGACGAGCTTCTCCGCAACGCCGCCGCCGTCCTCAAGCCGGGCGGCACCCTCGTCTACTCGACCTGCACGATCTCCCGGCGCGAGAACGAGGACCGGGTAGCCGCCCTGCTCGGCGCCGCCGGCGCCGGCGAGGTGCCGCCGCTCGAGCTCGACGACCTCGGGGCGCTCGCCCCCGAGCTCGCCGCGCCGGCCGAGCGCCGCTGCCTGCAGCTGCGACCGGACCGGGATCTCACCACCGGGTTCTTCGTCGCGAGGCTGACCCGCGCGGACAACCAGTAATGATTAGGGGGATGAGCCACCCCGACCAGTCGACCCAGGGGGACTCGAACCCCCTTGGCCGTGCCCCCTGCCCGAATTGCGGCGAGCCCTGGCTGCGCCCGACCCAGCTGCCGGGCCGCCTGCGCTGCGTCAACTGCCTCAGCCGCTTCGAACTCGTCTCCCAATGCCCCAACTGCGGCGAGCACCAGACGATCGCCCGGATGACCAACACGGCCGACATGGAATGCCAGTCGTGCGGCAGCTCGATGCTCAGAGAGGCGTAGACCATGTCCGCACGCGCTCAGTAGGCTGCGGCCCGTGAGCGAGCGGATGCGAGAGTTGAGCGCCGAACCGCGGGTCCTGCCATCGATCCTCTCCGCCGACATGGGCAGGCTCGGATCGCAGGTGGCCGAGGTGATGGATGCGGGAGCGCGGATCATCCACTTCGACGTCATGGACGGACACTTCGTCCCTCCGATCACGATCGGGCCGCTGGTCCTCAGCGGGATCGCCGACCAGGTGCATGACGCCGGCGGTGTCGTTGACGTCCACCTGATGATCGAGAACCCCGAACGGCAGATCCCGGAGTTCGCCAAGGCGGGAGCCGACTCGATCACCTTCCACTTCGAGGCGACCCCGCACTCCAATCGCCTTCTCCACTCGATCCGCGAGCTCGGCTGTGGCGCCGGCATCGCGATCAACCCGGCGACCCCCGTGGACGCCGTGGCGGAGCTTCGCGGCTACGCCGATTTGGTCCTCTGCATGACCATCAACCCCGGCTGGGGAGGCCAGCAGCTCCTGGAGTCCTCCTACGACAAGCTTGAGCGCCTGGCGCCGCTGGTCGGCACCGCCGCGATCGAGGTCGACGGCGGCGTCGACGAAGAGACCGCCGGCCCGCTCGCCGCCGCCGGCGCCCAGCTCTTCGTCGCCGGCTCCGCCGTCTTCGGCACCGATGACCCCGCCGCTGCCTACACCGCCATCGCAGCAGCAGCCGGAGCCACCTAAGACGCTCGGGTGAGGGGGCCGGCACACCCTCTCCAGACACTCAACATCGAGCCATAAGCGAGATGTGTCTGGAGCGGGTGTACCGGCCCCCTCCTCAACCCCTAGCGATCAACGCTCCGGTTACCTCCTGCCACCAGGCCCGCTCTGCCGAGTCGACATCTGGACGCGCGGCGCGCCCCTCGCACCAGCCCGCCAGCGCCCGCCGGCCGCCGATCGCGACCAGGCCGGCGCTCAGCACCGCGTAGCGCCCGTCGGCGAGGGCGACGAGGTAGGCGCCGCGCTCGCTGCGGTCGCGCATAACCCTGACCACCGGGACACCGTCGATCTCCTCGCCGAGCTCTCCATCGCCGCGTGCCGGACGCACGGTGAAGACCTGGGAGGCGCCGCGCCGCGGCAGCGGCGGCGGGGCGGGCTTGCCGATCGGCCCCTTGGCCCAGTGGCCGGTCAGGCCCTCGACCTCGTCGCGCAGTTCGCTGCGGACGAGGATGTGCAGCTCGTCGCCCTCCCGCAGTTCGGTCGACCCCCGCGGCGGCATCGCGTTGCCGTCGCGGACGATCACGTTGACCAGCGCCTCGCGCGGTAGCTCGAGTTCGCGGACCCGGTGACCGGCGATCGCCGCACCCTCCGGCACCCGGTAGGCGATCACGTCGCCCCCCATGCGGCGGATCCGGCCCGACTCCAGCAGCCGCCGCGGCAGCGCCGGCTCGTCGGTCGTCAGGCCGAGGCGAGTGGCCAGCGGCTCGAAGCTCGCCCCCTGGATCAGGGTCGAGGTGACGACGACGAAGAAGACGATCGCGAACTCTTCCTCGCCGCCGGCGATTCCGGCGACGACCGGGAAGGTTGCGAGCCAGATCGGGGTCGCGCCGCGCAGTCCGGCCCAGCCGAGCATCAGCCGCTCGCGCGCGTTCAGCGGCGCCAGGGCGGTGGCGGCGAAGGTCGCCAGCGGGCGCGCGAGGAGGATCAGCACGGCGGAGAGCGCCAGCCCCTTCAGCGCCACGTCGTCGAGTTGGCTGGGGAAGACGAGCAGGCCGAGGAGGATGAAGAGCGCCAGCTGGGCGACCCATCCGAGCCCCTCGTGGAAGGCGACGACGGTGCGGCGGGCGGGGATGTTGGCGCTCCCCAGGGCCAGCGCGGTCAGGTAGGTGGCGAGCAGGCCGGAGCCGTGGGTGACCTCGGCGAGGCCGTAGGAGAGGGCGGCGATCGCGATCGTCGCCACCGGGTAGATCCCGTCGGTCGGCAGCCGCACCCGGCTCAGCGCCGCCACCGCGAGACGGCCGACGAGGTAGCCGACGGCGATCCCGACGGCGATTTTCAGCGCCAGCAGGCCGGCCATGTCGGCGAGGCCGAAGCCGGGCTCCTGGATCCATTCGATGAACCCGATCACCAGCAGCAGCGCCACCGGGTCGTTCATCCCCGACTCACCCTCGAGCGAGCGCGCCAATCGCTTCTCCAGGGTCGATCGGCGCAGCACGGCGAAGATCGCCGCCGAGTCGGTGGCGGCGATGGCGGCGCCGACGATCATCCCTTCCAGGGTGCCGATGCCGAAGATCAGCTTCGCCGCCAGTCCGGCGATCACCGCCGTGACGACGGTGCCGATCGTCGCCAGTGAAGCCGCGGTCCCCAGCACCGGCCGGATCTCCGACCAGCCGGCGGTCAGCCCGCCCTCGAAGAGGATCAGGATCAGCGCGATCGTGCCCAGCGTCCGCGCCAGCTCCATGTTGGAGAACTCGATGCCGCCGATCCCCTGGGAGCCGGCCAGCATCCCGAGGGCGAGGAAGAGCAGCAGGCCGGGGACGCGGACCCGGTCGGCGAGCAGCGCCCCGAGGATCCCGGCGCCCAGCAGGGCACCGGCGATCAGGATCAGCTCGGCGTCATGGTGCCCCATCGGCGGACCCTAGTAGACACGCATCAAAGTGCTTTGACGCGTGGTTCAGGTGTTCTCGTCGATCGAGGCGAGCCGCAGCTCCATTTCCTCGGTCGAGCCCTCGCGCGGGATGTCCTCCTCGCGCCCGTGCGGGTGGCGGTAGACGAGGTAGAGGAGGGCGAAGAGCACACCTGCGGTGAGGGCAAAGCCGATCTCGACGCGGCGGAACTCGTCGGAGACGATCGGCAGGAAGTTCCAGGCGATAAAGAAGGCGGCGCAGGCGATCCAGCGGGTGGCGGCGCGCCGCACCTGGCCCTGCGCGAGGCAAGCCTGGTTTACCGTGACCGAGGCGAGGTAGAGGCCCATCCCCAGCGTGATCAGCAGCAATCCCGGCCGGTCGTACTCGAACTTGTCGCTGAAAGCGATCTGCATCAGCTGCGGGCCGGCGACGAGGACGACGAGCGCGGTGAAGGCGGTGAAGGCGGTGATGCCGAGGAGGACGCCGCGAACCGAGCGGTGGAATTCGCGCTCGCTGTCGGGGGCAGTCGAGGTGTGGAGGCTGGTGAGGTGGGGGAGGATGCTGGTCGAGACCGCCTGGAAGAGCTGCAGCGGCGCCCGCGCCAGCATCAGCACGTTGAAGATGAAGCCGGCGGCGGCGGCGCCCTGGAGGCCGCGGGTGATCAGCGGCCCGGCGTTAAGGAAGGCCTGTTCGCTAAACATGATCACCAGCACCGCGGCGGCGAAGCCGCCGCCCTCCTTCATCGTCATCTGGTCAGTCGCCGCCTCCTCCGCTTCGCGTCCGGGGGCGGCTGGATGCGACTCGGCGCCGCTGGCCTGCACTTTCTTCGCCCTGCGCGCGAAGGCGAACGGCACCACCATCAGCGAGAGGCTGGGCGCGGCGACGATCCCGACCGCGACCCAGGACTGGCCGCTCAGCAGCCCGACCGCGACCAGGACCGCGAAGAGGGTGCGGAAGCACGACTCGGAGAGGATCAGCGCCGTGAACAGGCCGAAGGTCCGCTGGCCGGCGAGGAAGCCGCGGGCGAAATAGCTGGCGGCGTAGAAGAGGACGGCGCCGAAGAAGACCCAGTAGAGGGTTTCGTTGCCTTCCAGGAGATTGTCCTGGATCGGGCCGCGGAGGAGGAGGGCGACGACGGCGAAGAACAGCGCCAGCCCGACCTGGATCGTCGAGGCGACGCGCAGCTCCTGCCGCAGCGGTTCGCCTTTCGCCAGCCGCTCGGAGACATGGCGGCTGAGCAGCTGTTCGACCGGCCGGTAGAGGGTCGAGATGGTGATGAAGACCGCCGACCAGAGCACCGTGATCTGCCCGTAGTCGGGCTTCGAGAGGACGTGCGAGGCGATCAGGAAGTAGGCGTAGGTGATGAGGCCGGTGAGGCCGACGCCGACAGCGAGGAAGCTCGCGGTTTTGCCGTATTCGGCGGCGTTTGCCTCCTCGCCGCCGCGCTTCTCGGCGCTCACTCGGCGCTCTCGCGACCGGCGCCGCGCTCGTAGTGGGAGGGCTCGACGCCGAGCGCGAGCTCGACCCGGCGCACCCGCTCGAAGACGCGCTGGGTCATCACCCGCTGGCCGGCGAGGAGGTCGCCGATCACCCCGAGGGCGAAGAGCTGCACGGCGGCGATGAAGAGGACGGCGCCGAGGATCAGCGACTGGATGTGGCCGGTGCTGTCGCCGTTGAAGATCGTGTCGATCAGGAACGGCAGCCAGGCGCAGACGGCGAGGAGCAGGACGACGGCGCCCGCGGTGGCGAAGGCGCGCAGCGGCTCGTAGCGGGCGTAGATGCGGAGGATCGCGGGTCCGTTGCGGCGCACGTAGGCGCCGGTCGAGTCGAAGAGGCGGGACTCGCGCGTCTTCGGGTTGGTCTCGACCTCGACCTCGTCGACGGCGACCAGCATCTTTCCGGCCTGGATCAGGCTCTCGAGCGTGTAGGTGAAGTTGTCGACGACCGAGAGCTGCAGGGCGGCCTCGCGGTTGTAGGCGCGGAAGCCGGAGGTGGCGTCGGTGACATCGGTGCCGGAGAGGCGCCGCACGACCCAGCTGCCCAACCGCTGCAGGCCCTTTTTCGAGCCGGAGAAGTGGTCGATCTCCGAGACGCGGCGGTCGCCGACGACCATGTCGGCCTCGCCGGCGACGATCGGCGCCACCAGCTTCGCCACGTCGGCGCCGCTGTACTGGTTGTCGGCGTCGGTGTTGACGACGACGTCGGCGCCGAGCTTCAGGCAGGCGTCGAGCCCGGCCTGGAACCCGGCCGCGAGGCCCTTGTTGTTGGTCAGGCGGACGATGTGCTCGACGCCGCACCCGCGGGCGACCTCGACCGTGCGGTCGCTGCTGCCGTCGTCGATCACCAGCAGCTCGACCTGGTCGATGCCGGGTAGCGAGCGGGGGAGGTCGGCGATCGTCTGCGGGAGCGTCTGCTCCTCGTTCAAACAGGGGATCTGGATGATGAGTTTCATCGACATGAGCGTATTCGTGCTTCATATACGGGTGCCTGCCGCTCGACCCGCGGGTCCTGTCTCCGATACGACCCCCGCGCCCACTGGCGCGGGTCCCGCATCGTCGCCACCCACGGGGAGGGGAGTAGACTGATTGACGAGTCAGTCAACCATGAATTCCCAGCTAACTGCCATGGATCAGGATCACCTGCGGCGGGCTCTGGAGCTTGCGGAGCACGGTCGGGGGCGGGTTAGCCCGAACCCTTTGGTGGGGGCTGTTGTTGTGCGGGACGGGGAGGTCATCGGCGAGGGGTTTCATGCGGAGCTCGGTGGGCTGCATGCGGAGCGGGTGGCGCTGGAGGACTGCCGCGGGCGTGGCGAGGATCCGGCCGGGGCGACGATGTACGTGACGCTGGAGCCCTGCGCACATCAGGGGCGCCAGCCCCCCTGCGTCGAGGCGATCCTCGAATCCGGGATCGGGCGCGTCGTGATCGCCTCCGAGGACCCGAGCGAGAAGGCCGCCGGGCGCGGACCCGGGACCTTGAGAGACGGCGGGGTGGAGGTGGCTTTTGCATCTGGTGCCGAGGCAACTGCTGCGCGGCGCCTCAACCAACCCTTCCGCAAGCACGCTCGCACGGGAATGCCGCTGGTAATCCTGAAGATGGCGATGTCCCTCGACGGCCAGACCACGACGGCGGCGGGCGACTCACCCTGGATCTCCGGCTCCGAGAGCCAAGAGCTTGTCCACAAATGGCGCGCGGAATCCGACGCGATCGCCATAGGCATTGGCACCGCCCTCGCCGACGACCCGCTGCTAACGGCCCGCATCGAGGGAGCCCGGCAGCCTCAGCGCGTCGTCTTCGACTCCCAGGCCCGTCTGCCGCTGGAGTCCCAGCTTCTCGCAACCCTCGATCACGCTCCGGTCCTGGTTGTCACTTCCCCCGACGCCCCCGCCAACCGCGTAAGTGCTCTCAAAAGTGCTGGCGCCGAGATCATCCCCGCCCCCGACATCGAGTCCGCCCTCCGGGAACTGGGCCGCCGCGAAATCACCAGCCTCTTCTTGGAGGGCGGCCAGACCCTCGCATCAGCCTTCCTCGCTTCCGGTCAACTCGACGAATCCCGTACCTTCATCGCCCCAGTGCTTCTAGGTCGTCAACCAAACCCGGCCCCTCGTGTGGGTGGCGACGATCGGGAGGACTCCCCCGGTAGGGGGAGCCCCCGATCGGAGACAGGACCCGCGCGCCAGACCGCCCTACGGTCGTCAACCGAAACCATCGGGACCGACACTTTGATCACGGCCCATTACAAGGAGTGGTGAGGTGTTCACGGGCCTGATCGAAGACCTGGGGACCGTCGAGTCGCTCGAGCGCAACGGCGACGGCGCCAAGCTGCGCATCTCCTCTCAACTCGCCGGCGAACTCGCGCTCGGCGGTTCGATCGCCGTCAACGGCTGCTGCCTCACCGCGACCTCAATCGGTAATGGGCAATTCGAGACCGAGGCGATGAATCAGACGCTGGAGGTCACCGCCCTCGATTCGATCGAGGAAGGATCCCGCGTCAACCTCGAGATGGCGATGAAGGTCGGGGATCGACTGGGGGGCCACATCGTTCAGGGGCACGTGGACGGCGTCGGAACGGTCTCGTCGGTCGAGGACGATGGATTCGCCCGGCGCATCAGGATCGATCTCCCTACCCAGCTTCTTTTGTACGTCGTGGACAAGGGCTCGATTACCCTGAACGGCGTCAGTCTCACGGTCGCCGATTTGGGCGACTCTTGGGCCGAGGTTTCCCTCATCCCTGAGACCCTGGAACGGACCAACCTCGGCGATCTGGCGCCAGGAGACCGATTGAACGTCGAGTGCGACGTGATCGCGAAGTACGTGGAGCGATTGATGTCACCATTCGCCCGAAAGGAGCAGGCGTGAGCAGGATGGCGGAGACCCAGAGACAAGACCAGGGCACGGCGGCGGGGGAGAGCCCGTTCGCGACGATCGAGGAGGCGATCGAGGAGATCCGCGCCGGTCGCATGGTCGTCGTCTGCGACGGCGAGGATCGCGAGAACGAGGGCGACCTGGTGATGGCGGCGCAGTTCGCGACGCCGGAGGCGATCAACTTCATGGCCAAGGAGGCGCGCGGTCTGATCTGCCTGGCGCTGACCGCACAGCGCTGCGAACGGCTCGGCCTCAACCTGATGGCGGCGAAGAACGAGGCGCCGCTGCAGACCGCCTTCACGGTGACGATCGAGGCCGCCGGCGGCGTCAGCACCGGGATCTCGGCCCACGATCGCGCCCACACGATCCAGGTCGCGATCGACCCCGAGTCCGGCCCGCGCGACATCGTCGTCCCCGGCCACATGTTCCCCTTGCGGGCCAAAGACGGCGGCGTCCTGGAGCGGACCGGCCACACCGAGGCCAGCGTCGACCTCGCCCGCCTCGCCGGCCTCACGCCCGCCGGCGTGATCTGCGAGGTGATGAACGACGACGGCACGATGGCCCGGGTTCCCGACCTCGTCCCCTACTGCGAGAAGCACGGCCTGAAGATGATCACCGTCGCCGACCTGATCGCCTACCGGCGGCAGACCGAGAAGCTGGTCGAACGCGTGGTCGGGACCGCGCTGCCCACCGCCTTCGGCGACTTCCAGGCGGTCGGCTACCGCTCCCTGGTCGACGACAAACACCACGTAGCGATGGTCAAGGGCGAGGTCGACGGGGCCGAGGATGTCCTCGTCCGCGTCCACAGCGAGTGCCTGACCGGCGACGTCTTCCACTCGATGCGCTGCGACTGCGGCGAACAGTTGGAAGCGGCGCTCTCGATGATCGAGCGCGAGGGCCGCGGCGTCCTCCTCTACCTCTCCCAGGAGGGACGGGGGATCGGGCTGCTGAACAAGCTGCGCGCCTACAAACTGCAGGAGGAAGGCGCCGACACCGTCGAGGCCAACCTCAAGCTCGGGCTGCCGGCCGATCTGCGCGACTACGGGATCGGCGCCCAGATCCTCGGCGACCTCGGCCTGACCAGCATCCGCATCCTCACCAACAACCCGAAAAAGATTGTCGGGCTGGAGGGTTACGGGCTCTCGGTCAGCGAGCAGGTGCCGATCGAGTCGCCCCCGAACGCCCACAACGACGCCTACCTGCGCGCCAAGCGCGACAAGATGGGCCACCTGCTGCACCACCAGGGCCTGGCGCTCGACGAGGAGATGATCCACGACGAGACCGAGCGGGACGCCAAGGACGGCGACGGTCCCAAGGGCGGCAATGGCTGAGGCGGGAGCGTTCCTGGAGGAGTTCAGCGACGAGGAGAAGGCGAAGCTCGCGAAGCTGCAGTTCGCGGTCGTCGTCGGCCGCTTCTACGAGGACCTGGCGCTGCGGCTGCTCGACGGCGCCGACCACGGGTTTCAGATGGCCGGGGTGCCGATCGGCAACGTCACCCACCACTCGGTGCCGGGCGCCTATGAGTTGGCCTTCGCGGCGAAGGAAATCATCGACGGCGTCCGCCGCGGCAACGCGAAGCAGAGCGGCGGGATCGAGATCGGCGGCGTCGCCTGCCTCGGCGTCGTCATCCGCGGCGAGACCGATCACTACGACTTCGTCTGCGCCGAGGCGGCGCGGGGCATTCAGGACGTGCAGCTGGCGACGGGAGTCCCCTGCGCCTTCGGCGTCATCACCTGCGACACGATGGAGCAGGCGCTGGCCCGAGCCGGAGGAGACAAGCGCGACCAGGGCCGAAACGCCGCCCTCACCGTCACCCGCATGGCCCTGCTGAAGCGACAGGTCGGCGGCTAGCCGCACCCTGTACCATCCCGCGACCGATGGCCAAGGTATGTCACAGCTGCGGCAAGGGACCGGCGTTCGGCCACTCCCGCAGCCACTCGATGGTCGCCACCAAGCGCCGCTTCGACCCGAACCTGCAAAAGGTCCGGATCCAGGAGAACGGCCGCCCCCTTCGCACCTACGTCTGCACGCGGTGCCTCAAGGCGGGCAAGGTAACCAAGGCGGCTTAGTCGCTCCTCGCGCCAAAGGGGCGCGAAATAGCTGGGTAAGGGGGGAGAGTTCGAGGCCCTGTCGACTTTGTCTTCTCGTGGGGGACAAAAGCGACACGGCAGATGCTCGCGTGGCTGAAATCGCCGCTCGCCAGCATGGCGTGATCACGCTGCTGCAGATCGAAGAGGCGGGCCTGGGACGCAGGGGCGCCTCGAAGAGGGTTGCGAAGGGCCAATTCCACCGCATCCACCGCGGCGTCTACGCCGTGGGACACAGAGGTCTGAGCTGGCACGGGCGCTGGATGGTCGCTGTGCTCGCTTGCGGAGAGGGGGCCGTCCTCAGTCACGTTTCCGCAGTCGCGCTCTGGGGTCTCTTGCGACCCATCGAAGGGCCGGTCCATGTTTCGACTCCCATCACCTCCGGCCGATCAAGGCGCCGAGGAATCCACGTCCACCGTTGCCCATCCCTAACTCAGCCGTCGTCCTCGCCCTCCTACCCAGCAAGCAGAGGAGGGCGAGGACGACGGCCCTCACCCACGCCCGTCCTCACCACCCACCGCGACAACATCCCCGTCACCACCGTCCCGCGCACGATCGAAGACCTCCGCGCCTCGTCCCTCCCCGAGTACCTAATCCGCCGCGCCATTCGCCAGGCCGAGCTCAAAGGCTTGCGCCTCGACGGCATCGAGACCGACCGCACCCGCTCAGACCTCGAGACCGCCTTTCTCGCTCTCTTCGCCCACCACCGCATCCCCGCACCCGAGGTGAACCCCAAGCTAGGCCGCTACGAAGTCGATTTCCTCTGGCGCAACGAGAAGCTCATCGTCGAGGCCGACACCTGGACCTACCACCGCGGCTCGGTCTCCTTCGAGAGCGACCACGCCCGCGACTTAGACCTACGCGGGCAGGGCTTCGCTGTTCTCCGCTTCACCGACAAACAGCTCGAAGCTGAACCCTCGCGCATCGCCGCAGACATCCGCAACGAACTATCCGCAGCGCGCCGCTAAGCGTCCGAGTCGCCGCTGCCGCTCGCCCCGACCGCCGCGAACTCGCCCGTCGGCGCAGGATCGCCCTCCGCCGGCTCGACGTGCAGCCGGGGAAGAATGCGGTCCAACCAGTCGGGGAACCACCAGGCGCGGGCGCCCAGCAGTTGCATCACCGCCGGCACCAGGACCGAGCGGATGATCACGGCGTCGATGAAGACCGCGGAAGCGAGTCCGAGGCCGAAGAGTTTGATGATCCGGTCTTCGCCGATCATGAAGGAGGCGAAAACGGTGACCATGATCGCCGCCGCGGCGGTGATCACGCGGCCGGTCAGGGCGAGACCGCGGGTGACCGATTCCGTCGCGTCCTTGCTGTGCTCCCACTCCTCGTGGATCCGCGACATCAGGAAGACCTCGTAGTCCATCGAGAGCCCGAAGATGATCGAGAAGAGGAAGATCGGGAAGAACGAGATGATCGGCCCGGTGGCGTCGACTCCGATCAGGCTCGCGCCCCAGCCCCACTGGAAGACGGCGACGATCAGGCCGAAGGCGGCGCCGATCGAGAGCAGGTTCATCAGCACGGCCTTCAGCGGCACCCAGACCGAGCGGAAGACGATCATCAAGAGCAGTGCCGAGAGCAGGACGACGACGCCGATGAAGAGCGGCAGCTTGCCGGCGATCGCGTTGCCGAAGTCCTCGAAGATCGCGTTTATGCCGCCGACGTGGATCTGGGCACCGGTGTCGCTCTCGACCGGCGGGATCACGTCGTCGCGGACGCGGTGGAGCAGTTCGGTCGTTTCCTCGCTCTGCGGCGAGGTCGTCGGGTAGACCTGGAAGACGCCGACGGTTTCGTTCGGGTTGAGGGTGACGTCGGTCACCGCCTCGACCCCTTCTTCGCTCTTCAGGTCGGTGCTCAGCTTTTGCAGCGCTGCGTCATCGCCCTTTTCCGGCAGTTCCGCGGCGATCACGAAGGGCCCGTTGAAACCGGGCCCGAAGCCTTCGGCGAGCAGGTCGTACGCTTCGCGCGTCGTCGTCCCGGCCGGGTCGGTGCCGGCGTCGTTGGTGCCGAGCCGCAGCGAGAGGGTGGGGATGCAGAGGGCGAGCAGCAGGGCGCCGGAGGCAAGCGCCGCGATCCACGGCCGCCGCTGGATGCGCCGGCTCCAGCGGAACCACCAGCCGTTCTCGTCGATGCTGCGGGCGCCGCTGCCCAGCCCGGGAATGCGGATCCGGTTGACCCAGTTGCCCGCGATCGTCAGTAGCGCCGGCAACAGCGTCAGCGCCGCGATCATCGTGAACAGGACCGCGATCGCCGCCGCGGTCGCGACCCCGTAGAGGAAGGGGAGGCCGAGCAGAAGCATCCCCATCAGCGAGATCATCACCGTGATTCCGGCGAACAGAACCGCCCGGCCGGCGGTGTCGACGGCGGCGATCGCCGCATCGCGCTTCTCCATCCCCTCGTCGAGGCCGTTGCGGAAGCGGGTGAGGATGAAGAGGGCGTAGTCGACGCCGACGCCCAGCCCGATCATGAACGCCAGCTGCGGTGCGAACTCGGCGGTGTCGAAGACGTGGGTGAAGAGGGTGATGCCGCTGATCCCGACCCCGAGCGCGAACAGCGCGGTGATGATCGGCAACCCCATCGCCACAACCGAGCCGAAGCTGATCAGCAAGACGACGATCGCCGCCGCCACGCCGATCATCTCCGAGCCCCCTTCTTCTTCTTCGCCGCGGACTTCCTCTGCCGGGGAGCCGCCGACCTCGACCTGGAGCCCGTCGCCGCCCGCGCCCTGGGCGGTGTCCATGATCTTCTTGACTTCGCCGTCGTTCAGCTTGTCGGTGGTGACGTTGAACTGGGCGGTCGCGTAGGCGATCTTGCCGTCGTCGCTGACCGCGCCGGCGCCGCCCTTTTCGTAGGGACTGGCGACTTCGCTGACGTGGGGCAGCGCTTGGACCTCTTCGAAGACCGGTTCCATCGTCCGCTTGACCGCCGCCGCCTCGACCCCCGCATCGGCCTTGTAGACGATCTGCACCGTGTCCCCCGCCTGCGCCGGGAAGCGGGTTTCGAGGAGGTCCAGAGCGTCCTTGGAGTCGGAGCTGGGGAGGCTGAATTCTTCGGTGAAGTCGGAGCCCACCGCGCTCGCGATCAGCCCGAAGCCGACCAGGGCGACGATCCAGCCGACGATCACCGTCTTGCGGTGACCGGTGGTCCAGGTGGCGAAGCGACGCATTGGAGCGCGCACCGTACCAATGCTCGAGGCGGGCCCGTGTGAACCTCCTCACGTCGCAGCCGGGGGCTAGATTCCCTGTCGATGCCCGAACCCCAGATCGCCCGCTTCCGGCGGGTAATCAGCTCTGCATACGCCTCCCTGGAGGCGCGCCGCCAGGAGGTCAACGACCTCAACGTCTTCCCGGTCGCCGACGGCGACACCGGCGACAACATGGCGATGACCCTGCGTGCGGTGATGGAGGAGCTCGACCGCCTCGACGGCCAGTCGGTCGACGAGGTCGGCCGCACCGAGTTGGTGCAGGCCCTGGCTCGGGCGGCGCTGATGGGCGCCCGCGGCAACTCGGGCGTGATCCTCAGCCAGATCGTCCGCGGCGCCGCCGAGGAGCTCGCCAGCCGCCCCGGCGAGCTGATCGACCCGACCCTGGTCGCCGCCGCCTTCGCCCGCGCAGCCGACGCTGCCTACGACTCGGTTCGCGACCCGGCCGAGGGAACGATGCTGACGGTCTTCCGCGAGATGGCCCACTCGCTCTCGCGCCAGCTCGCGCACCTCGAGCAGGACAAGCAGCGGCTCGGCAGCGACGCCAGCGAAGAGGTGCAGGATGCGGTCCTGGCCGAGGTGCTGGAGCGGGCGATCGAGGACGGCGAGCGCGCCGTCGCCCGCACCCCCGAGCAGCTCGAGGTGCTGCGCGAGTCCGGCGTCGTCGACGCCGGCGGCCACGGCCTCGTCCTCATCCTCGCCGGCGTCGTCGCCGCCCTGCGCGGGGACGGCGAGGAGCCCGAGGTGGCGCACTACGAGCCACCGCGCCGCAGCCTGCCCCACCACGAGGACAGCCGCTACCGCTACTGCACCAATTTCATCGTCTCCGGCCGCGGCCTCGAAAACCGCGAGTACCTGCCGCGGCTGGAGAAGCTCGGCGACTCGGTCCTCGTCGTCGGCGACGACGTCACCCTCAAGGTCCACGTCCACACGGACGAGCCCGAGGCCGCGGTCGCGGTCTTCGACGGGGTCGGCGAGGTGGCCAACCTCGACGTCGCCGACATGCGCGAGCAGATGGCCGAACGGGACGCACGCCTCGGCGGTCGCACCGGCGTCGTCGCCGTCGCGGCGGGCGACGGCCTGCTGCGCCTCTTCGGCGAGCTCGGCGCCCACGTGGTCCCGGGCGGCGAGACCCTCAACCCCTCGACCTACGAGCTTCTCGCCGGCATCCACAGCGTCGCCGCCGAGGAGGTGCTGGTCCTGCCCAGCTCCTCGAACGTGATCATGGCCGCCGAGCGCGCCTGCGAGCTATCCGAGAAGCCCGCGCGAGTCGTGCCGGCGACCTCGCAGCAGGCAAGCCTGCTGGCGCTGGTCGAGCTCGACCCCGAGGCCTCGCTGGACGAGAACGCCGGGCGGCTCGAGGAGGCGCTGGTGGGGGTGGGCACGGGAGGCATCGCCCCGGCCGCCCGCGACGACGCCCAGGGCCGCTTCCGCAAGGGCGACGCGGTCGGCTTCGTCGGCGGCGAGATCGTCGCCTGGGGCGGCGCCGGCTCGACCCTGACCAAGACCCTGCAGCACCTCGCCGAGGGGGCCGAAATCGTCACCGTGATCGCGGGCGAAGGGGCGCCGATCGGCCTCGAGGAGATCGACACCCACGTCCCCGACGGGGTCGAGGTGGAGACCCACGAGGGGGGACAGCCGAGCTGGTGGTGGCTGCTGGCCGCCCAGTAGTGCGGTCCTTCGCCGGCGAGCGGGAGCTGGGGCGCGCCGAGCTGCTCGAGGCCCCCGTCCACTGGCCCCGCCCGAGCGTGCTGCAGCAGGGCCTGGGCGCACTCCAGGGTGTCGGGCCGAAGACGGCCGAGGCGGCAGCCGAGGCCGGAATCCGCACCGTCGGCGACCTCCTCTTCCACATCCCGAGACGCCACCGCGATCTCCGGATCCGTGAGCTGGGAGACCTCCAACCCGGCGAGACCGCGACCGTCCTCGTCGAGGTCCAGGGATCCCAGCCGCGCCCTTTCCGCAAAGGCCGCCTGCGCATGGTCTCGGTCAAAGTCGGCGACGGGACCGGACATGTGAGAGCCACCTGGTTCAACCAGCCCTGGGTGGCCTCCAAGCTGGTTCCCGGCGCCGAGCTCCTGATGACCGGGAAATACAGCGGCAAAGGCTTCGCGGTGCGTGAATGGGAGCTGGCGAGCTCTGGCCCGCAGGTTCTGTCGGAGGGTGAGGGGGGCCCTGCGGGCGGGGGCGTCCTCGACCCCCCTCACCCTCCGCCACCCGCGGGTGAGTCGGAGTTGATGCCCGTCCATGCAGCGACCGAGGATTTGCGTCCGCAGAAGATTCGGGACTGGGTGGAGCAGGTGGTGGGTTGGGCTCCGAATGCGATCGAGGGGCTGCCGGCGGAGATGCGGGCGCGAAGAGGGCTCGCCGGCCTTGGTGATGCGCTCCGAGCGGTTCAGTTGCCGAAGTCGATCGAGGACGTTGAGGAAGCTCGAAAGCGGTTGGGGTTCGAAGAGCTGTTTTTGCACCAGGCGCTTCTCGCAACCCGCAAGCGCACCCATAGGACCGCGCGACCCGCGCCGCGGCTGGGGAAGCCCGGAGACCTCGTTGCGCGCTGGTTGGATTCATTGCCGTTCGAGCCCACGGGAGATCAGCTGAAGGCGTTCGACGAGATCGAGGCCGATCTCGACTCCGGTGAGCCGATGCAGCGGCTGTTGATGGGCGAGGTGGGGTCGGGGAAGACGGTCGTCGCCGTCTACTCGATGTTGCGAGCGCTGGAAGCCGGCTACCAGGCGGCGCTGATGGCGCCGACCGAGACCCTGGCCGAGCAGCACGCGATCACCCTCGGCAGGCTGCTGGCCGAAGAGGCGATTCCCTTTTCGCTGTTGACCGGGTCAACTCCCGCGCCGATCCGCCGCCAAGCCCTGAACCAGCTGGCCAGCGGCGAGCTGGGACTGATCCTGGGGACGCACGCCCTGATCGAGCCCGCTGTCCGCTTCGCCCGACTCGGCCTTGTCGTCGTCGACGAGCAGCACCGCTTCGGCGTCGGCCAGCGCCGCGCCCTCGACGAGAAGGGGGTCGAGGGAACGGCGCCCCACGTCCTCCACATGACCGCGACCCCGATCCCGCGGACGCTCTCGCTGACCGCCTACGGCGACCTCGACACCACCGCCCTGCACGAGCTGCCGGCGGGGCGCCGGCCGGTGACGACGCAACTGGTCTCCGAGCGCCAACGCGGCGAAGCGTTCGAGTTCCTGCGCCGGCGGCTGCGCGAGGGGCGCCAGGCCTTCGTCGTCTGCCCGCTGGTGACCGAGTCCGAGAAACAGCCGGGCAAAGCGGCCGAGGTCGAGGCCGAGAGGCTGCGGTCCGGCGAGCTGCGCGATTTCCGCGTCGGCCTCCTGCACGGGCAGATGCCTGCGGCCGAGAAGGCCGAGGCGATGGCGGCCTTCGCCGCCCACGAGACCGACGTCCTCGTCTCGACGACCGTGATCGAGGTCGGGATCGACGTCGCCAATGCGACCGTGATGGTGATCGAGGGGGCCGAGCGCTTCGGCGTCTCCCAGTTGCACCAGCTGCGCGGCCGGGTCGGTCGCGGCGAGGAGCCGAGTCAGTGCTTGCTGTTCGCCGAAGATGCCGGCGAGGCGGCACGGCAGCGGTTGGCGGCCGTGGTGGGGGAGAGCGACGGCTTCAAACTCGCCGAGATCGACCTCAGCCTGCGCGGCGAGGGTGAGATCCTCGGCACCCGCCAGTCGGGCCTGCCGCGCTTTGCCGTCGCCAAGCTGCCCGACGACAACGAGACCCTGCTCGCCGCCCGCCAGGAGGTGCTGGCGCTGCAGCGAGCGCACGGCTCGCTCTCCGACCCGGCCCTCGGCCCGCTGCTCGACGCCGCCCACAGCCGCTTCGGAACCGGCGTAGCTGATCCAATCCCCCTGTGAGGGTGATCGCCGGAGAGCTCAAGGGCCAGCGCCTGGTCGCGCCGAGAGGCTGGAAGGTCAGGCCCACCTCCGATCGCGTCCGCGAGGCGATCTTCTCGGCGCTTGGGGATCGGGTCGAAGGCGCCGCCGTCCTCGACCTCTACTGCGGCACCGGAGCCCTGGCGATCGAGGCGCTCTCGCGGGGCGCCGAGAGGGCAGTCTTGGTTGACCGCGACACCCGTCCCGCGCTCGGCAACGTCCAGCGTCTCGGCCTCGAGGAGCGCGCCGAGTTGGTCCGCGCCGACGTCGGCCGCTGGCTGGGGCAGGTTTCGCCCGCCTCCTTTGCGGGGAAATTTGACCTCGTCTTCGTCGATGCCCCTTATAGACTCGCCGACCGCGTGGCCCAGGACCTCAACATCCACCTGCCGAAGCTCCTTGCCGCCGACGGCCGAGCGGTCATCGAGAGCGGCGCCCGCCGGCCGCTGCGGGTGGACTCGCTGGAGCCTTTGCGTCAGCGTCGCTACGGCGCCGCCGACGTCGCCATCTACGCGGAGGCGGGCGAATGAGCGAGAAGAACGGCACCGTCGTCTGTCCGGGCAGCTACGACCCGGTCACCAACGGCCACGTCGACATCATCACCCGCACCTCGAACGTCTTCGACCGGGTCGTCGTCGGCGTCGTCAACAACCCTGTGCGCAAGGCGAAAACGCTCTTCACCGCCGAGGAGCGGAAGGCGTTCATCGAAGAGGCGACCGCCGACCTCGCCAACGTCGAGGTCCAGATCTTCGCCAACCTGCTGGTCGAGTTCGCCCGCGAGAACGACGCCAAGGCGATCGTCAAGGGCCTGCGGGCGATCTCCGATTTCGAGTACGAGTTCGAGATGGCACAACTGAACCGCAAGCTCGACCCGGGGATCGAGAGCATCTACGTGATCGCCTCGCCCCATTACAGCTTCCTGTCGTCGACCGGGGTGAAGGAGATGGCCACCTTCGGGGGCGACGTCTCCGACCTCGTTCCGCCCGCCGTGGCGGGGGCGCTGGGAGACCGCCTGAACGACAGGTAGGCTGTGCGACACCAGCGTCCGCTTGGGCGTCGCGTTGCAAAAAACGGCTCGTTGAACCGCTTGTTAACCAAAATCCCCGCATACACGTAGGCTTACGACTCTTCATATGGACGTCCTGGTCCTCATAGACAAGCTCGACGATGTAGTTCACAACGCCCGTCCGGTCCCCCTGACGGATCAGGTGCGCGTGGATCGGGAGGAGATTTACGACCTCCTCGACCAGATGCGCGCGACGATCCCCGAGGAGATCAAGCAGGCGCGGTGGATCGTCAAGGAGCGCCAGGAGATGCTGGCCGAGGCCAAACGAGAGGCGGAGCGGATCGTCCGCGAGGCCCGCGAGCAGCAGGCCCGCCTGATCTCCGACGAGGAGGTCACCAAGCAGGCCGAGCGCGCCGCCGACGAGATCGTCGAGGACGCCCGCACCCGCGAGCGCGAAATCCGCCTCGGCGCCGAGGACTACGCCGACGAGATCCTCAACACCCTCGAAGTGAACCTGCAGAAGTTCCTCGCCGCCGTCCAGCGCGGCCGCGACCGGCTCGCCGGGCGCGAGGAGGAACCGCAGCCCGAGCTCGATCAGCAGCCTTAGCGGTAGGAGGCGGGGTACTCCCTCGCCAGACACATCTCGCTATGGCTCGATGTTGAGTGTCTGGAGAGGGAGTACCCCGCCTCCATGCGATGGCTAATCGAGCTTCAGGTCTTTTAGGGCTGACCAGCGAGGGTCGGTGGCTTCTTCGTGCTCGTGGGGGTTGTCGTTGAGGGACTCGCCGCAGACGGGGCAGAGGCCGGCGCAGTCGGGACGGCAGAGGATCCGGGTGGGGAGGGCGAGGATGGTTGCGTCGTGGGCCCAGCGGCCGATGTCGAGCTCGTCTTCGTCGACGTAGGGGCTGCGCAGTTCGGGATCGTCGGTCCCGGCCTGGTCGATCTCGCGCGCCTCGACCTCGAGGTCGAGCGAGCCGGGCTCGAGGCAGCGCATGCACGGTCCCTCGAGGTGGACGGGGAAGTTGAGCCGGAAGGCGAAGCCGTTGCTGGGCCGGGAGACCTCGAGCCGCACCGTCGGCGCCCAGGGCTCGGGCTTGTAGGTCTGGCCGGCGAGCTCGAAGGGCTCCAGCGCCACCGGCACCTCGATCCGCTTCCCCTCGCCGTGGGCGAGCGCGAGGCGGGACAGGTCGATGATCGTCTGTGGTGCTTGTGACATGCTCCCGACGAGGTTACGAAATGGGCCGATTCGACTGGAAACCGGACACCTACCTGGAGCTGATCCGCTCCGAGGTCCCGCGCTACGACGAACTGCAGGAGCAGGCGATCGCGGCGATCCCCTTCCCGCCCGAGCGCGTGCTGGAGCTGGGGATGGGGACGGGGGAGACGACCCGACGGCTGATCGAGGCCTACCCCGAGGCCTGGGTGATCGGCCTCGACTCCAGCGCCGACATGGTCTTCCGCGCGCGGGAGGTCTACGACGACGTCCAGCTGGCGCGGATCGAGGACCCGCTCCCGGACGGCCCTTGGGACCTCGTAATCGGCGTCCTCTCGATCCACCACCTGGACGCCGAGCGCAAGCAGAACCTCTTCCGCCAGGTCCGCGAGCAGGCCCGCTCCTTCGTCGTCGGCGACGTCGTCAAAGCCGACGTCGAGGTAGCCCCGATCGACCCTGACTACGACTTCCCCGAGACGGCCGAGGACCTAGCAGCATGGACCGGAGGAACGGTCACCTGGGAGAAGGACGACCTCGCTGTCATAAGCGCTGTGTACTGAGGGGCCGGGACCCCCTCTCCAGACACATCTCGCCAATGGCTCGATGTTGAGTGTCTGGGGAGGGGGTCCCGGCCCCTCTCCAATCGCTACCATCTCGCGACCATGGCCGTCCCGAAGAAGAGAACTTCCAGCGCCCGCCGCGACAAGCGGCGCGCCCAGCACAAGGCTGGCAAGCCCAATCTGAACAGCTGCCCGCGCTGTCACAGCCCGCGGCTGCCGCATCGGGTTTGTCCTACCTGTGGCACCTATGCGGGGCGCGAGGTTGTTGCGCAGCGGATCGCTGATCCGACCGCACCCCACACCCACGAGTAACTGTGGCGCAGGACCGCGCGGTGACCGTGGCCCTCGACGGCTACGGGGCTGAGCAGGGATTCGATGTGCTCGCGCAGGGTGCGCGGCTTGCTGCTGCCGACGGAATCGGGGTCCGTGTCTTCGGGCCGAAGCGCGCCCTTGGTATCGATGGCGTCGCAGGGGTGGAGGTTGTCGACACTCCCGATCACATCGGAAACGACGAGGACCCGGTGCCGGCGGTGCGTGCCAAAAAGGAAGCCTCGGTCGTCCGCGCCGCCCGCGAGGTGGCCGAGGGCGGCGCCGCGGCGATGGTCAGCTGCGGCTCGACCGGGGCGGCGATGGCCGCCGCGACGTTCGGCATGCGCCGCCTCAAGGGGGTGCAACGGCCCGCGCTCGCGGTGCGACTGCCGGTGCCCGGCAAACCCGTCCTCTTCCTCGACGTCGGCGCCAACGTCGAGGTGCGCGCCCAGCACCTGGTCCAGTTCGCCTTCCTCGGCGCCGCCTTCGCCGACGCGGTGCTGGAGATTGAAGACCCGACCGTCGGCCTGCTCACGGTCGGCGAGGAGTCGGGCAAGGGACGCGAGGAGGTGGTCGAGGCCCATCGCCTGCTCAGCCGCGCCACCGGAATCGATTTCGCCGGCAACGTCGAGGGCCGCGATCTGCCCGCGGCGAAGACCGACGTCGTCGTCACCGACGGCTTTACCGGCAACGTCTCGCTGAAGCTGCTCGAGGGGACGGCGAAGACCGTCGCCGCGGCCGTCGGCGATGCCGCCCGCTCCAACCCGGTGGCCGCGGTCGGCGGATTGCTGCTGAAACCGTCCCTCAACGGCCTCCGCCGCGAGCTCCACCCGGACTCGACCGGCGGCGCGATCCTGCTCGGCCTGCGCGGCATCGCCGTCGTCGGCCACGGCAGCTCCGGCGCCGAGGGCATCGCCAACGCCGTCCGCCTCGCGGCCCGCTGTGCCGAGGTCGACGCCGTCGGCCGCACGGCGGCGCTGCTCGCCGAAGGCGGGGCCGGGCGCGGCGCCCTGGCGGCCGACGGCGACGCCTGATGGCCATCACGGGCCCGTGATAAACAACTCACGTATGAACCGCGACGAAGTCCTCACCCTGGTCCGCGGGCACCTCGCCGAGGAGCTCGAAGTCGACGTCGGGCGGATCGACGAGGGCACCCGCTTCAAGGAGGACCTCGACGCCGACTCGCTCGATCTCTACGAGCTGGTGATGGAGCTCGAGGATCGCTACGGCGTCACCGTCAGCGAGGAGCAGGCCACCCACATCAAGACCGTCGGCGACGCGGTCGGCTTCGTGCTCGAGCACGCTCCCGCCTGAGGCGTTGGCGGCGCAGGTCGATCCTCCCGTCGCAGCGCTGGCCGCGCTGATCGACGAGCTGCCCGAGGACCTGCGCCGGCAGGCGCTCACCCACTCCTCCTGGACCGAGCGGCGCGTCGACTCCTTCGAGCGCCTCGCCTTCCTCGGCGACAGCGTCCTCGGCCTTGCCGTGGCCACGAAGGTCTACGAAAGCTTCCGGAAGTTGGCGGCCGGCGGTCTGACCAAGGTCCACAACCAGGCGGTCAGCGGGGTTTCCTGCGCCGCGGTGGGGACCCTGCTGGGGGTGCCGGCGATGCTGCGCGCGAACGAGCCCGAGGGGATGCTGACGGCGATCCCGGCCGAGATCCTGCTGGAAGGTGGCCGGCCGCTGCCGGAGGCGACCGAGGCGCTGATCGGGGCCTGCTACGTCGCCTTCGGCTTCGAGCGGACCGCCGCGGCGGTGGCCGAGGCGTTCACGCCGCGGATCGAGCTCGCCGCCGAGACCCGGATCGATTTCAAGTCCGCTTTGCAGGAGCTTTTGGCCCGGCGCGGGGCGCGCGTAACCTACGAGGTGATCGCGGCAACGGGACCCCCGCACCGGCGCACATTCGAGGTGGCGGCGATCGTCGACTCCGAGCGGGTCGGGAAGGGGGAAGGGCGGAGCAAGAAGGCGGCCGAGCAGATCGCCGCCGAGGAGGCATTGGCGCATCTTGGGGGTTAATCCAGCGGCCGTCGCGTCCGAGCGGACCAGGAGCATCCGGGCGATGCGAGGAGTGCCTGCGTGTATCTGAGGTCGATCTCGATGAAGGGCTTCAAGTCCTTCCCCGAGCGCACGACCCTGGAGTTCTCTCCGGGCGTCAGCGTCATCGTCGGCCCCAACGGCTCGGGCAAGAGCAACATCACCGACGCCGTCCT
The DNA here is from genome assembly GCA_963812845.1 of uncultured Actinomycetes bacterium. Classification (GTDB taxonomy): domain Bacteria; phylum Actinomycetota; class Thermoleophilia; order Solirubrobacterales; family 70-9; genus VAYN01. The sequence continues at coordinate 1,433,008 of CAWEWQ010000001.1, forward strand.
CTGGGCGCTCGGCGAGCAGAGCCCGGGGGCGATCCGCGGCGCCTCGATGCAGGACGTGATCTCCGCCGGCGGCAAGGGAATCGGCCAGCGCCGCGCCGCCGAGGTCGAGGTGACGATCGACAACTCCGACGGGCGCGCCGCCACCGAGTTCTCCGAGATCGCCGTCGAACGGCGCCTCGACCGCTCCGGCGACAGCGGTTACCGGCTGAACGGGGCACGCTGCCGCCTCGCCGACGTCACCGACGTCCTCTCCGACACCAACCTCGGCCGCGAGATGCACTCGGTGATCAGCCAGGGGCGGGTGGAGACGATCGTGCACTCGAAGCCGCGCGAGCGGCGGCTGCTGGTCGAGGAGGCCGCCGGCCTCGGCAAGCACCGCAAACGGCGGCGGCGGGCCGAGCTGAAGCTGCGCTCGGCGCGTGACAACCTCGACCGCGCCCTCGACGTCGAGCGCGAGGCGCGGGCGCGGCTGCGGCCGCTGAAGCGCCAGGCGCAGGCTGCGGAGCTGGGGGCGCGGATCGAGCGCGATGAGCTGGGTCTGCGGGCGCAGTTGGTCTCCGAGGAGTTGCGTTTCGGCGCCGATCGGGCTGCCGCGGCCGAGAAGGCGGCGGCAACGGCGCGGGGCGCGCGCGGGAAGCTGGAGGAGAAACTGGCCGAGGTGGCGAAACGGCGGGCCGCCGCCGAGGAGCGCTTCGCCGCCCGCGACCGCGAGCGGACCCAGGCCTGGGGCCTGCTGACCAAGTTGCGCGGCGAGCAGGAGCGGGTCGCGGTGCGCGTCGCCGCGCTCTCCAGCCGCGAGGCCGAGTTGGAGGCGTGGCTGGAGCGGCTGCGTGCCGAACTCGGCCCGCTGACCCTCGACGTCGGCGATGGCGCTGCCCCCGGCGAACGGGCGCGGAAGCTGGAAGAGGAGTTGGGAGAGATCGGGGCCGGCCTGCGGACCGCGAACGAGGGCCTTGACGTCGCCCGCTCTCTCGATGCGGCCGAGTCTGCCCGCGAGGCGGCACTGGGGGACGTCCGCGCCGGCGCCGAGCGCGCTTCCCGCCACGCCCGCCGCGCCGAGGGACTGCTCGGCGAGCGCCACCGCGAGGCGCTGCGCGCCCGGCTTGGCGCCGGCGAGGCCCTGCTCGACGACGTGCGGGCAGCGCGGAGCGCGGCCGAGGCGGTCGGGGCCGCGATCCGCGCCCGCGTCGACGGGATCGAGCGCAAGGTCGTCGGCGGCCAGGACGACGGCGACGAGATCGCCGAAGAGCTTCGCCGGTGTTCCCAGCAGGAGTTCGAGCTGCAGTCGCAGATGAAAGAGACCTCCGACGAGCTGACCCGGGCCGAGGTCGAGGCCGCCCACCTCGGCGACCGCCGCGCCGAGGCGGCGCGCGAGCTCGCCGCGATCGCCGAGCGCCTAGGGGAGGAGATCCCGCCCGCGACCGAGGCGCTGAGCGAGGAGGCGCGGGCCGAGATCGACCGCAAGCTGGAGCGGCTGGAGCGTCGCCGGGCGCAGATCGGCCCGGTCAACCCGCTGGCCGAGCAGGAGTACGAGGAGGCGCGCGAGCACGTCGAGGCGCTGCAGGCGCAGCGCGAGGACATCGAGCGCTCGATGCGCGAGCTCGAGTCGCTGATCCGCGACATCGACGAGGAGATCGAGCGCGCCTTCGAGGAGACCTTCGAGGCCACCGCCAAGAACTTCGAAGAGATGGTCGAGCACCTCTTCCCGGGTGGCCGCGGGCGCCTGCGCCGGGTCAGCCTGCGGCCGGTTCGCGACGACGAGCGCCCGGCCGGTGAGCAGGAGGCGCCGACCGACGCCGAGCCGGAGCCCGAAGAGGAGGAGGAAGAGCAGCGCGACGAGCAGGGGGTGGAGATCGAGGTCACCCCGGCCGGCAAGTCGACGCGGAAGCTGCAGCTGCTCTCCGGCGGCGAGAAGTCACTGGTCGCGCTCGCCTTCGTCTTCGCCGTCTTCCTCGCCCGGCCCTGCCCCTTCTACATCCTCGACGAGGTCGAGGCCGCCCTCGACGACGCCAACATCGACCGCTTCCTGCAGCTGATCCGCCGCTTCTCCGACCGAGCTCAGTTCGTCATCGTCACCCACCAGAAACGGACGATGGACGCCGCCGATGTGCTCTACGGGGTCAGCATGGGTGGGGACGGGGTTACCAAGATCGTTTCCAAGCGGTTGCCGCGGGACGTGGCCGAGGACGAGGGAGACGAGGGCGAAGCGCCGGGGCTTTCTGCGGTGGCGTGATGGTAGGGAGGGATCGGTACTCCCTCCCCAGACACATCTCGCCGCGCTCGCTGTTGAGTGTCTGGTGAGGGAGTACCGATCCCTCCGCGACAGAGCGGCGTGGCTCGGTAGCTTTCCTCGCCATGGCTACTAGCTGGCAGGAGATTGTTGACCTTGGGGCGCGGGGTCCTTCGGCGGTTGCTACCGCCGAGGAGGAGGCGCCTGAGCAGCGGCGGGGGGTCTTTCGGCGGCTGAAAGAGAGCCTTTCTAAAAGCCGGCAGGCGCTTACCGAGGAGATCTCGGCTTCTCTTTTCGATCGGATCGACGACGAGACCTGGGAGTTGCTCGAGGAGGCGTTGATCCTCGCTGACGTCGGCGCGCCGACCACGGCGGCGGTGGTGGAGCGGCTGGAGCACGAGGTCGAGTCCGGGGCGGTGCCGATGGATGGGGTCGCGGTGCGGGATCGGCTGATCGAGATCCTCGCCGAGGTCGCCATCGACCGGCCGGGCGCCGATCGACCTCTCGGCCGAGCCGGCGATCCTGATGATGGTCGGGGTCAACGGCACCGGCAAGACGACGACGATCGGCAAGATCGCCTGGCACCTGAGCAAGGAGATGGGCCTCAGCGTGGTGATGGCCGCCGCCGACACCTACCGCGCCGCCGCCGCCGAGCAGCTGGAAACCTGGGCCGAGCGCGCCGGCGCCGAGCTAATCCGCGGCGAAGAGGGCTCCGACCCCGGCGCCGTCGCCTACGACGCGATCAACGCCGCCCGCGCCCGCGGCGCCGACGTCGTCATCGTCGACACCGCCGGCCGCCTCCACACCCAGACCAACCTGATGGAGGAGCTGGCGAAGGTGCGCCGGGTGATCCAGAAGCAGATCCCCGAGGCGCCGCACGAGACGCTGATCTCGATCGACGCCACCACCGGCCAGAACGGCCTGCGCCAGGCGAAGATCTTCTCCGAGGCGGTCGACGTCGACGGCGTCGTCCTGACCAAGCTCGACGGCACCGCCACGCGGCGGCATCGCCCTGGCGATCGCCTCCGACCTCGGCATCCCGGTGAAGCTGATCGGCGTCGGCGAGACGCTCGAGGACCTGCGCCCCTTCGATCCCGGCGACTACGCCAAAGCCCTGCTGGCCGAGTAGCAGCCTCTAAGCTGCTCGGACATGTTCGACCAGCTCTCCGAACGCCTGCAGTCGACCCTCTCCGAGGTCCGCTCGCGCGGCAAACTGAGCGAGTCCGACGTCGACTCGGCGATGCGCGAGATCCGCCTCGCCCTGCTCGAGGCCGACGTCAACTTCAAGGTCGTCAAAGCCTTCACGAAGACGCTGAAGGAACGCTGCCTCGGCGACGACGTGATGTAGAGCCTCGACCCCGGCCAGCAGGTGGTGAAGATCGTCAACGAGGAGCTGGCCTCGCTGATGGGCGGCACCGGCGCGGAGCTGGCGATGGCCACGAGCGGTCCGACCGTGATCCTGATGGCGGGGCTGCAGGGCTCGGGCAAGACGACCGCCTGCGCCAAGCTCGCCCAGTTCTTCAAGAAGGAAGGCAAGGACGTCGCCCTCGCCGCCTGCGACGTCTACCGTCCGGCCGCGGTCGAGCAGCTGGTGACGATGGGCGGCGCGCCGGCGCCCACGTCTACGAGCGTGGGACCGACGTCGACCCGGTCGAGATCGCCTCCTGGGCGCTCGAGGAGGCCCGGACGCGAGCGCCGCGACGTGCTGATCGTCGACACGGCCGGCCGCCTCCACATCGACCAGGACCTGATGGCCGAGCTGGCGAAGATCCGCAAGCAGACCAGGCCCCACGACGTTCTCCTCGTCGTCGACGCGATGACCGGCCAGGACGCCGTCGGGGTCGCCGAATCCTTCGCCGAGGTGGCCGAGTTCGACGGCGTCGTGATGACCAAGCTCGACGGCGACGCCCGCGGCGGCGCCGCGCTCTCGGTCAAAGCGGTGACCGGCAAGCCGATCCTCTTCGCCTCGACCGGGGAGAAGATCGAGGACTTCGACAAGTTCCACCCCGACCGCATGGCGCAGCGGATCCTCGGCATGGGCGACGTCCTCAGCCTGATCGAGAAAGCCGAGCAGCAGGTCGACGAGAAGGAAGCCGAAGAGCTGCAGGAGAAGATGCGGCGCGACCAGTTCACGCTCGAGGACTTCCTCACAGCAGATGAAGCAGGTCCGCAAAATGGGACCGCTGAGCGGGATCCTCGGGATGCTGCCGGGGATGGGGGCGATGAAGCAGCTGAAGAACGCCGACATCGACGAGCGGCGAGCTCGACCGGGTCGAGGCGATCATCCTCTCGATGACGCCGGGGAGCGCGCCAACCCGGGGATGATCAACGGCTCCCGCCGCAAACGGATCGCCAACGGCTCCGGCACCAAGGTCCAGAACGTCAACCAGCTGGTCAAGCAGTTCGACCAGATGCGAGTGCTGATGCAATCGATGGCCAACGGGAAGATGCCGACGCCGCAGCAGATGGCCAAGCTGGCGGGCGGCAACCAGCGCGCGCCGCGCCCGAAGGCGCGGAGACGCTAATCTGCCCGGCCCTATGGCAGTCCGAATCAGACTCAGACGAGTGGGTTCCAAGAAGAACCCGATCTGGCGCATCGTCGTCGCCGACAAACGCTCGCCGCGTGACGGTCGCACGATCGAGACGATCGGCCAGTACAACCCGCAGACCGAGCCCTCGACGATCGAACATCGACGAGGAGCGCGCGCGCCACTGGCTCGAGCACGGCGCCCAGCCGTCGGAGACGGTCGCCGACCCTGCTGCGGACCAAGGGCATCAACGCCTCCGGCAGCTAGCCGGTCTGCGGCGATGACCGAGCTGCTCGAGTTTCTCGTCAAGGCCCTCGTCGAGGACCCGGAGGCGGTCGTGGTCGAGGAGCTGGAAGAGGACGGCGACCTGTCTACGAGATCACCGTCGCCGAGGGCGACCTCGGCCGGGTGATCGGCAAAGGCGGCCGGATCGCCAACGCGATCCGGACGATCGCCAAGGCGGCCGCGGTGCGGATCGACCGGCGCGTGATCGTCGACATCCTCGACTGAGCGCCGCCCGCCCCGTGAAGCTCGACGTCTTCACCCTCTTCCCGGAGGCCTTCGACTGGTTCCAGACGCAGCGCTCGGTCCAGAACGCGGTCCGCGAAGGCAACGAGTTCCGCCTCTTCGACTACCGCGACTCGACCCCGCTGAGCGCCGGACAGGTCGACGACTCGCCCTACGGCGGCGGGGCCGGGATGGTGCTGCGGGTCGACGTCGTCGACGCGGCCCTGCAGGCGGCCTACGGCGACGGGCCGCGGCCGCGGATCGTCCTGCTCTCGCCGACCGGGCCGCTGCTCGACGACCCGATCGCCGACGAACTGGTCGCCGAGCCCCACGTCGCCCTGCTCTGCGGTCGCTACGAGGGCTTCGACGACCGCGTCCACCAGCACCTCGCCGACGACGAGCTCTCGATCGGCCGCTACGTCCTCGCCGGCGGCGAGCTGCCGGCGATGGTCGTCGCCGACGTGCTGATGCGCAAGCTGCCCGGGGCGCTCGGCCACGAGGACTCGGCCGTCGAGGAGTCCTTCAGCCAGGCGCTCGAGGGCATGCCCGAGTACCCGCACTTCACCCGCCCGCCGCAGCTACCGCGGCTGGGACGTGCCGGAGATCCTGCTCTCCGGGGATCACGAGAAGGTGCGCCAGTGGCGGCTCGAGCAGAGCCGGCTTCGGGCCGAGCAGTTCGAAAAAGACGCGGAGTAGCTACCATTCCGCCACCGCGCGGTTCCCGCACCTGGGTCCGGCGGTTTTTTCTCGCATTGATCTACCTATGAGCTCCGTAATCGACAGCATCGAGCGCGCCCAGCTGAAGCAGGGCCTGCCCAATTTCGCCCCTGGCGACCGTGTCCGCGTCCATTTCCAGGTGATCGAGGGCAACCGCAAACGGACCCAGGTCTTCGAGGGTGTCGTCCTGCAGGCGCCAGGGCTCCGGCGTGCGCGAGACCTTCACCGTCCGCAAGCAGTCCTTCGGCGTCGGCGTCGAGCGGACGTTCCCGCTGCACTCGCCGAAGATCGAGAAACTCGAGGTGGCGGCGCGCGGCGACGTGCGCCGGGCCAAGCTCTACTACCTGCGCGGTCGGATCGGCAAGGCCGCCCGCGTCGCCGAGCGGCGCTGGGGGATCGACGACGACGTGGTCTCGGTCGCCGGCGGCGCGGCCGAGCCGCCGCGATCGACGCCGAGGGCGTCAGCCAGGAGGAGGTCGTGCCGGTCGAGGCGCCGCTGAGACCGACGGAGGCGCCTGCTGAGACCGAGGAGGCGCCCGCCGCGACCGAGGACGCGCCCGAAGCTGAGGCACCCGCGGAGCCGGAGGCGGCGGCAGAGACTGAGACGGCGGCGGAGCCGGACGCGGATGCGCCCGAGGCCGGGGAGACCGAGGACACTGCAGCGCCCGAGGATGCCGAGGACGAGGAGCCGGCAGACGCCGGCGACTCCGACGAGGACTCGGCAGCCTGAAACTCCCGATCCCGAAGCCGAAGGGCAAAGGCGGCGGGCTGATCGAGTTGGTCGTCATCGTTGCGCTGGCCCTTGGGCTGGCGCTGGCGATCCAGGCCTGGATCGTGAAGCCCTACCAGATCCCCTCCGAATCGATGGAGCCGACGCTCGACGTCGGCCAGCGGGTCCTCGTCAACCGCTTCCTCTACCACTTCAAGGACCCGCAGATCGGCGACATCGTCGTCTTCCACCCGCCCGCCGGGGCCGACAACGGAACCGAGTGCGGCGTCCCGGGTGGCGCCCCGGAACAGGGCGAACCGTGCCCGCAGCCGACCCCGGAGCGAGTCCGACCAGAACTTCATCAAGCGGATCGTCGCCGGGCCCGGCGACACGCTCTCGGTCAAAGACGGTCACCCGGTCGTCAACGGGGTCGAGAAGACCGACGAGCCATACATCAACCCCTGCGGCAGCGCCACTGCCTGCAATTTGCCGAAAGACGATCACGATCCCGCCCGACCATTACTTCATGATGGGCGACAACCGTGGAGCAAGCGACGACAGCCGCTTCTGGGGACCCGTCCCCGAGACTGGATCATCGGCGAGGCCTTTGCCACCTACTGGCCCCCGAACCGCATCGGCACCCTCTAAGTCGGGCAGGACCCACCGCCGCCGGCTCGCCCGCAGCCGCCGCCTGTTCGCCTTCGATCGCGGGCTGCAGAGTCGCTACGTCGCCGGCGCCGACGAGGCCGGGCGCGGCTGCCTGGCGGGGCCGCTGGTCGCCGCCGCGGTGCTGATCGACTACGAGCAGCTCTCCGCACTCCGACCGCCGGGCGCTGAGCGGCCTGCACGATTCCAAGCAGATGACCGAGGAGCGGCGGCTGGAGATGTTCCCGTGCGTGCTGCGGGCGGCCGACGCGGGTCAGCGTCGTGATCCGCTCCGCCGCCGGGATCGACCGCCGCGGCCTGCACGTGACCAACATCGAAGCGCTCTCGGCAGCGCATTGGAGCGGCTGGCGCCGGGGGATGAGGCGACCTGCCTCGTCGACGGCTTCCGCGCTGCCGCACTGCGCGGTGCCGCACCGGCCGGTCATCCAGGGCGACGCGCACGAGCGCCGCGATCGCCGCCGCCTCGGTCATCGCCAAGGTCACCCGCGACCGCTACATGCGCGACGTCGCCGCCGCAGCACCCGCGGCTGGGGCTTCGAGGAGCACGTCGGCTACTCGACCCCCGAGCACCGGCGGCGATCGAGGAGATCGGGATCTCGCCGCTGCACCGGCGTTCGTTCCAGTCAGTCGCCTACTCACAGCTGGAGCTGGGCTGATCGGGTCAGAAGGCGCCCTTGATGTGCTCGACGTCGAGTGGACGGCCGTCGGCGTCGAGGGTGACGCCGACCGCGTCGAAGCGGATGTCGTCGTAGCGCGGCTGCTCGCGGCGTTCGGCATCCAGGCGGTGGCGAGGCGGCGGACCCGGCGCTGCTTGCGGAAGTCGATCGAGCAGGATCGGGCGCTCGGGACCGTAGCCGGTGCCGGCACGGGCGCGCCTTGACCTCGACGAAGACGAGGACGCGGCCGTCGCGGGCGACGATGTCGAGCTCGCCGTAGCGGGTGCGGGCGTTGCGCTCGACGATCTCCCAGCCTGCAGCGGCCAGGCTGCTCGGCGACGAGGTCCTCGGCGATCTGCGCCGGTGCGGCGGCGGGCGACGGTCATCGTTGGTCTAAGGGCGTGGAAGTCACAAACTCGCCCCCCTCGCCGCGCAGAGGATCTTCTTTCTGCGCGCCATCCGTCGGTCGACGCCTCCTAGCGTGCCCACCGTGCTCGCAACCGCCCGCACCTTCACCCTCGACGGCATCTCGGCCCGCCCGGTGCGGGTCGAGGTCGACGTCCACCGGGGGCTGCCGAACTTCACGATCGTCGGCCTCCCCGACGCCGCCGTGCGCGAGGCGCGCGAGCGGGTGCGGGCGGCGCTCGTCAACTGCGGCTTCGAGTTCCCGTTGCGCCGGATCGTCGTCAACCTGGCGCCGGCGAGCCTGCGCAAGGCCGGCCCGGGGATGGACCTGGCGATCGCCGCGGCGCTGCTGAGCGCCTCCGGGCAGCTGGAGTGGGAGGGCCTGGCGCGGGTGGCGCTGGTCGGGGAGCTGGCACTGGACGGCTCGACCCGGCCGATCCACGGCGCCCTGGCGATGGCCGAGGCGGCGCGGGAGGGGGGGGCGGAGGCGATCGTCCTACCGGCCGAGAACGGTCCCGAGGCGGCTCTGGCGGAGGGCATCGACGTGGTTCGCGGTCGAGGCGCTCGGCCAGCTGCCGGGCCTGGCGGCGCGGCGAGTGGGGCCCGCCGCGGCCGCAGCCACTGCCGCTGCTGCCCAGCGTCGCGCCCGGCGCCCCCGACCTCGCCGACCTGCGGGGCCAGCCGCACCTGCGCCACGCGCTCGAGGTTGCGGCCGCCGGCGGCCACAGCCTGCTGATGGTCGGCCCGCCTGGGGCCGGCAAGTCCCTGGCGGCAAGCCGGCTGCCGTCGATCCTGCCGCCGCTGGCCTCCGGTCGGAGGCACTCGAGGTGGCGCGCGATCGCCAGCGCCTGCGGCCGGCTCGGCGCCGGTCTGCCGGGAGGGCGGCCGTTCCGCGCCCCCCACCACACGATCAGCGCCGCCGGCCTGGTCGGCGGCGGCCAGCCGATCGCGGCCGGGGGAGATGACGCTCGCCCATCGCGGCGTCCTCTTCCTCGACGAGCTCTGCGAGTTCCGCCGCGACGCCCTCGAGGCGCTGCGGGCGCCGCTGGAGACCGGCGAGGTGTCGATCGCCCGGGCCGGCGGCCAACGCAGCCTGCCCTGTCGGTTCATGCTCGTCGCCGCGGCCAACCCCTGCCCCTGCGGCCGCGGCGAAACCGACCCCGACTGCATCGTGCGCGCCGTACGCGGTCCAGCGCTACCAGGGCAAGCTGAGCGGGGCGCTGGCCGATCGCATCGACGTCCTCGCCGCGGTGCGGCAGCCGAGCGCGGCCGAGATCGGCGGTCCGGCCGGGCGAGGCCTCGGCGGCAGTGCGGGAGCGGGTCTGTGCGGCGCGCGAGCGTCAGGAGCGCCGTCTCGGGGCGGGTCGCTGCAACGCGGAGATGACGCCGGCAGAGGCGCGGAGCTGCCCGCTCAGCGACGGCGCGGCGTCCCTGCTGGCGGACCTCTACGCGCGTCAGCGCCTCAGCGGCCGCGCCCACGACCGGGCGCTGCGACTGGCGCAGACCCTCACCGACCTGGCCGGGCTGGGGGAGATCGGGGAGGAGCAGATGGCGCAGGCTCTGCAGATGCGGAGGCGTGACCGTGGCTGAGACGCGGAGCCTGCCTGGAGTGCCTGCGGCGCTCGTGGCTGCTGGCGGTGCTCGGGCCGTACGTGGAGCGCATCGCCACCGGCGAGATCGGCTCGCGCTCGCCGGAACTGCTGCGCCTCTCGAACGAGGAGCTGGTCGAGGTCGCCGCCCCGAAGGTCGCCGCGCAGCTCCTGGCCCGGATCGCGGCACTCGGTGAGGAGCGGTTGAACGAGGAGCTGGCAGCTGGCCGACTGCTGGGCTTGCTGTCGCCACGGCGATCTCTATCCGGAGGCGCTGCGCGACGCGACCGATGCGCCCTGGGCTTTGATCGGCCGCGGCGACCCCCGGCCTGCTCGATGGGCTCGAGCCCTACGGTGCGGTGACGATCGTCGGTGCCCGCCGCGCCACCTCCTACGGGCGCGAGATCGCCCGCGAGCTGGGCCGGGAGCTGGCCGCGGCCGGCATGGTCGTGGTCAGCGGCCTCGCCTTCGGAATCGACGGCTGCGCCCACCGCGGTGCTCTCGACGGCGGCCGTACGATCGCCGTCCTCGGCTGTGGCCCCGACGTCGCCTACCCCGCCAGCCACCGATCGCTCTGGCGCCAGATCTGCGAGACCGGCCTGGTCCTCTCCGAGCTGCCGCCGGGAGCGCCGCCGTGGAAGTGGACCTTCCCGGCTCGCAACCGGATCATGGCGGCACTCGCTGGGATGACCGTAGTCGTCGAGGCCGCCACCCGCTCCGGCTCGCTGATCACCATCGACCTGGCAGCCGACCTCGGCCGCGACCTCGGCGCCGTCCCCGGGCCGGTCACCTCCCGCGCCTCCGCCGGCCCCAACGACCTCCTCGCCGGCGGCGCCCATGTCATCCGCGACGCCCAGGACGTCCTCGACGCGATGCTCGGCCCGGGGCGTCGGCTGGAGCTCCCCGACCCCGTCGCCGCCCTCGATCCCGAGCTGCAGGCCGTTCTCACCGCCATCGAGGCGGGGGAGTCGACCTGCGACGCGGTAGCAACCGCCACCGGCCTCTCCGGAGGAAGCGCGGCAGCGGCCCTCGCCCGGCTCGAGCTGTTCGGCTACATCAGCTGCTCGAACCTTGGGACCTACTCGCGGACGTCGGTTCCTTCAACCAGCAAAGCGTCTCTCTAGGCTCCTCCTTCCATGGCTCGCAACAAACCACCGACTGCGCTCTCGATCGCCGGTTCCGACTCCGGCGGCGGCGCCGGGATCCAGGCTGATCTGAAGGCGTTCGCGCGCTGTGGGGTGCACGGGATGACCGCGATCACGGCGATCACGGCGCAGAACACCCGCGGCGTCGAGATGGTCGAGTCGGTCTCGCCGCAGACGGTCTTCGCCCAGATCCTGGCGATTGCCGAGGACATCGGGGTCGACGCGATCAAGATCGGGATGCTCGGTTCCCCGGAGGTGATCGACGCGGTCGCAGTCGGTCTTACCTACATGGGTGTTCAGCACGCGCCGGTGGTGATCGATCCGGTGATGGTCGCCGAGAGCGGCGCCGTTCTGCTCGACGACGAGACCAGGGAGGCGCTCGTCGATATTCTGATCCCCGTTGCGCGGTAGTCACGCCGAACATCCCCGAGGCCCGGGTGCTGACGGGGCTGGGGGAGGAGGCGAGCCAGGAGGAGCTGGCGCGGGGCGTGCTGGCGCTCGGGCCGAAGGCGCTCGGCCCGCATGCGCCCGGGCCGCAGGCGGTCGTGGTAACCGGAGGCCACAGCAAAGCGATGGTCGACCTCTTCTACGACGGCGAGCAGGTGGTCGAGATTCCCGGCGAGCGACACCCCGACGGTGCTGCGCATGGCTCCGGCTGTACCCATTCCTCGGCGCTCGCCGCATATCTGGCTCGAGGAGAGACGCCGCTTGAAGCGGCTCGCAAGGCTCGCGCCATCGCCTCGGAGGCGGTGGGCGCCGGGCTTCGCGAGATCGGCCGGGGCCCAGGTCCGGTCAACGCGCTCGGGCTCCGATGACCATGTTGGCGATCTCAGGCTCCAAACCGGGGCGGTCGTGGGCGCAGGTCCCTCAGTAGATTTGCCTGCCATGAGCACGAACGGCGACACCGCAACCAAGCTTCCCCGTCCCCGCTCGGCGACCGTCTTCGACGGTCCCGACCGCGCCCACTCGCGCGCCTACATGAAGGGGATCGGGTTCGACGACGACGCGCTGAGCCGGCCGACGATCGGGATCGCCAACACCTGGACCGAGGCGATGCCCTGCAACTTCCACCTTCGCGCCCTCGCCGAGCACGTCAAAGCCGGGAGTGCGCGCCGCCGGCGGCACGCCGATGGAGTTCAACACCGTCGCCGTCTCCGACGGGGTGACGATGGGGACCCAGGGGATGAAGGCCTCGCTGGTCAGCCGCGAGGTGATCGCCGACTCGATCGAGCTGATGGCGCGCGGCTACCAGTTCGACGCGATCGTCGCCCTCTGCGCCTGCGACAAGACGATCCCCGGTTGCGCGATGGCGCTGGCCCGGCTCGACGTGCCCTCGGTCCTGCTCTACGGCGGCTCGATCGCGCCCGGTCACTGGCACGGCCGCGACGTCACCATCCTCGACATCTTCGAGGCGATCGGCGCCCACAACGCCGGCAACATGAGCGACGAGGAACTGAACGAGCTCGAGGGCGTCGCCAGCCCCGGCGCCGGTGCCTGCGGCGGCCAGTTCACCGCCAACACGATGGCCTGCGCCTTCGAGGCGCTCGGGATCAGCGCCGGCGGCTCGGCGATGGTGCCGGCCGAAGACGACGACAAGCCGACCGTCGCCGAGAAAATCGGCGAGCTGGTGATCAACGTCCTTGTCGAGGACCTCCGGCCGAGCAAGATCATCACCCGCGACTCGCTGGAGAACGCGATCGCCTGCGTCTGCGCCTCGGGCGGCTCGACCAACGCCGTCCTGCACCTGATCGCCCTCGCCCACGAGGTCGGGATCGAGCTGACGATGGACGACTTCGAGCGGATCTCGCGCCAGACGCCGCTCTTCGCCGACCTCAAGCCGGGCGGCCGCTTCGTCGCCACCGACCTCTACGCCGCCGGCGGCGTGCCGGTGATCCTCAAGCGCCTGGCCAAAGCCGGGATCCTCCACGGCGACGCGATCACCGTCACCGGCAGGACGATCGGCGAGGAAGCCGCTGCCGCAATCGAGGCTCCCGACCAGGAGGTGGTGCTGCCGGTCGAGAGACCCGCTGAAGCCCGAAGGCGGCCTCGCGATCCTGCGCGGCAACCTCGCCCCCGAAGGCGCCGTGGTCAAGGTCGCCGGCACCGAGCGCCGCCAGCAGACCGGGCCCGCCCGCGTCTTCGAGAACGAAGAGGATTGCTTCCGCGCCGTCAAGGACCAGCAGATCAACCCCGGCGACATCGTCGTCATCCGCAACGAGGGCCCGGTCGGCGGCCCGGGGATGCGGGAGATGCTCCAGGTCACCGCCGCGATCGTCGGCGAGGGCCTCGGGGAGAGCGTCGCGATGGTCACCGACGGGCGCTTCTCCGGCGCCACCCGCGGCCTGATGATCGGCCACGTCGCCCCCGAGGCGGCGAAGGGCGGCCCGATCGCGGCGATCCGCGAGGGCGACGAGATCACCGTCGACATCGACGAGCGCAGCCTCTCGATCGCCCTCTCCGACGAGGAGATCGCCGCGCGGGTCGCCGAGTACGAGTCGCCGCCCTCGCCCTTCGGCCACGGCGTGATGGCCAAGTACGCGGCGACCGTCTCGTCCGCGGCTCAGGGCGCGGTTACCTGACGACTGGTGAGTTAGTCACACCAGAGGGTGCTTAACTCGCCAATCGCGCTCAGCCGAAGGCGGTGTCCGCCGAAGCTCGTAGCGGCTGCGAGGACTCGATGAATTCTTCGAGCATCGGGTTGAAGCGGAGCGGCCGCTCCAGCATCGGCAGGTGGCCGGTGCGCTCGAAGATCTCCAGGCGCGATTCGGGGATCAGGCGGTGGTATCCGAGCGCCGCCTCGACCGGGACGACCTGGTCGTTGAGGCCCCAGACGACCATCGTCGGGATCTCGATCTCCTGCAGCCGCGCGCGGGTGTCGTAGCCCCAGATCGCCGCCAGGGCATCGGAGAAGCCCGGTGCCTGCAGCCCCGGCCGCACCTGCTCGGCGAGCAGCTCCGGCCGCAGCCTGTTCGGGTTGCGGAAGATCCGGCCGAAGGCGAGCTTGCGACCGCGCGGCCGCGTCCAGTAGGAGCGCCGTTCGCCGCTCATCATCGGGATCGCCGCCTTGAAGATGCGGGCCGCGGCGTCGAGCGAGCGGCCCTCCCACTCGGCGAAGCTGATTCCGGCGGCGGAGATCAGGACCAGGCGCTCGAAGCGCTCGGGCTCCTCGATCACCGCCTCGGTGGAGATGAAGCCGCCCATCGAGTTTCCGACCAGCGCCGCGACGCTGTCGATTCCGAGGCGCTCGCAGAAGTCGTGGATCAGCCGCCCGTAGTTGGCCATCGTGATCTCCCACGAGGGCATCGGGCTGTCGCCGAAGCCGGGCAGGTCGAGCGCGATCGCCCGGTAGGAGCGCCCGAGGTGGGGCAGGTTCTCGAGGAAGTTCCGCCAGCAGCCGGCGATGCCGTGGACGAAGATGATCGGCTCGCCCTCGCCGATCTCCGCGTAGTTGACCCCGTCGGCCCCCGGCAGGTCCACCCGGTGCAGGTGCCGGCGCCAGTCGACCTGCATCCATTCCGGAGTCAGGTCGACGTTGCCGTAGTCGTCGGCGGGGAAAACGGAGACGCTCTGCGAAACGAGATCAGGCATACCCCATCCTTTCCAGAACCGGGATCTCGCGGATCTGCGGTGGCTGCAGGTGGTCCCAGAGGATGCCGCGGGGACGCTCGTACTGGCGCTCGACCTCGATCACCGCTCGTGGGGTCGCGATCAGGTCGCAGGGAAGGTCGTGGTCGGTGACCATCAGGTGCTGGCGCAGGATCTGGATCGGGTGGACGGTGGTGGCGACGGTGGTGTGGGTGTCGATCTTGCCGGCGTCGGCGAGGATCCCGTACTCGAGGTCGTGGTAGCCGCCGCCTTTGCCGACCCGGGCGCCGCTGAGGTTGACCGCGACCGAGCCGCAGAGGACGAAGTCGATCTCCGGCAGGTCGTCGAGGGCGACGACGCGACCGTGCTTGAGCGCGCCCTTGATCGTCGCCGCCTCTTTCACCGCCGCTTTCGAGAGCTGTTTCGGGTCGAGCACCCGGAAGGGATGGGGGTCGCGCAGGCGCGGCACCGCCATGATCACCGTCTTGCCCTCTTCGAGGGCGATCCGGCGCGCGTGGGTCTGCGGCGAGTCGGGGTTTGCCTTGATCACCCGGGCCCGCTTCCAGAGCCGGTGGTCGGCGAGCTTCTCGGCCGCCAGTTTGGCGCCGGCGAAGTTCGGGATCCGCCCCTCGGCGCCGGGAAAGCGGGAGACGCCCTCGCGTTCCATCGCCTTCCAGACCTCCTCGCGGACTTCGTCCTTGGTGCGCACCGGCGAAAGATATCCGCGCCGCCTGCCGATAAGACCGAGGCACATGCGAAATTGCAGGGAAGAGCACCCGGCAGGCCGAATCAGGCCGACTGCCTAGACTTTCAGAAACCGGCAAACGCGACGCACTGAGGGTTGACTCCAGTTCAGATGGCAACGAAGACTTCGATAGCGGCTCTGATCGCCGCGCTGGTGCTGGTCCTGGTCGTCGGCGGCGCCTACGCCTACGACAGCTCGCAGAAGGACAAGATCGCCGACGGCGTGACGATCGGCGGCGTCGACGTCGGCGGCCTCGACGAAGAGGAAGCCGTCGCCAAGGTCCACCGCAAGCTGGTGGCGCCGCTGCAGCACTCGCTCAAGGTCAGCTTCGACGGCGAGAGCTGGAAGCTGCCGGGCGAGCAGCTGAAGATCCGCGCCGACATCGACGCCGCGGTCGAAGAAGCGGTCGAAGACAGCCAGGACGGTGGCCTGCCCGGGCGCCTGGTCCGCTACGTCAGCGGCGGCGAAGTCGACGAACAGCATCGCCCCCCAGGTCGCCTACTCGGACCGCGCGCGTCAACCGCTTCGTCCGCCACGTCGCCGAGGAAGTCAACCGCGAACCGAAGAACGCCGACGTCGAACCGAGCGGCGACTCGCTCGAAGTCGTCGCCGGCGAAGACGGGCGCAAGCTGCGCGACAACCTGCTGGACGAGGACCTGAAGGCAGCGGTGCTCAACGCCAACGCGCCGCACACGATCAAGGCCGAGGTCCACTCGATCCCGCCGGAAGTGACCAAGCAGGAAGTCGCCGCCAAGTACCCGTCCTACCTGACGCTCGACCGCTCGACCTTCACCCTGCGCCTCTGGAAGCACCTGAAGCTGGCCAAGACCTACACCGTCGCGGTCGGCATGGAAGGGCTGGAAACGCCGGAAGGCCTCTACGCGATCCAGGAAAAGGAAGAAAACCCGATCTGGCACGTGCCGAACTCCGCCTGGGCCGGCGAGCCTTGCCGGGCAGACGATCCCGCCGGGGCCGTCGAACCCGATCAAGGCGCGCTGGATGGGCGATCTTCGAAGGCGCCGGCATCCACGGCACCGAAGAGACCTACTCGCTCGGCAGCGCCGCCTCCCACGGCTGCGTGCGGATGGCGATCCCCGACGTCGAAGAACTCTACGACCAAGTCGAAGTGGGCACGCCGATCTTCATCGGGTAGCGCTCCGCGAGAGGACGCGGGGCCACCGGGGCGAATGAAGCTCCGATGAACTGGGACGCGAGCTCTAGCCGGCTTACGACCGCGATCTCCGCGCGCGGGGCGTCGGCCGAGCGCACTCGCCGGGCCTACGGGGTCGACCTCGGCGGGTTCGCCGAGTGGGCGGGCGCGCAGGGGCTCGGGCCCGGCGACGTTCGCTACCGCGACGTGCGCCGCTTCGGAGCCGGGCTCTCGAATGCCGGCGCGGCGCCGGCGACCGTCGCGCGCAAGCTGGCGGCGATCCGCGGCCTCTACGGCTTCCTCGTCCGCACCGAGCGGGTCGGCGCCAACCCGGCCGAGCTGGTCTCCAGCCCGAAGCGGGCCGAGAAGCTGCCGAAGGTGCTGACGCACCGAGCAGATGCGGACGCTGCTGGAGCGGATCCCGGCGCGCACGCCGCTGGAGCTGCGCGACCGGGCGATGCTGGAGCTGGCCTACTCCTGCGGCCTGCGCTGCGAGGAGATCGTCAATCTCGACGAGGGCTCGCTCGACTTCGAGACCGAGCAGCTGCGGGTGCTCGGCAAGGGATCGAAGGAGCGGATGCTGCCGGTCGGCGAGCCCGCCCAGCGGGCTCTGCGGCGCTATCTGGAGCAAAGGCCGGCGCGCGCTGGTCGCCGATCCGCGCGAGCGGGCGCTCTTCCTCTCCAAGAGCGGGCGCCGCCTCTCCAACTCCGACGTCACCCGCCGGCTCGGCCTCTGGACCCGCGAGGCGGCGCTCGCCGCGGGGGTCTCGCCGCATTCACTCAGACATTCCTTTGCAACGCATCTGCTTGGAGGGTGGCGCCGATCTGCGTACGATTCAGGAGCTACTGGGCCACGCGTCGATCTCGACCACCCAGGTCTACACCCGGGTCGACGCGGCCCGGCTGCGTGACACCTACGCTGCAAGCCACCCCCGCGCATGAGCCAAACCCCCGCAAACAAACGTAGAATCGCGCTGCATGGAAACGGGCGTAAAAGAGGTCGAGCTGCGCGACCTGTGGCGCCGCTACAAGGACGAAGGGGACGACGGCGCCCGCGAGCGACTGGTCGTCGCCTACTCGCCGATGGTCAAGTTCGTCGCCGGCCGCCTCGGCGCCGGTCTGCCCTCGCACGTCGAGGACGCCGACCTGATCTCCTACGGGCTGGTCGGCCTGATCGGCGCGATCGAGCGCTTCGAGCCCGAGCGGGGGATCAAGTTCGAGACCTTCGCGATGACCCGCATCCGCGGCGCGATCATCGACGAACTGCGCTCGCTCGACTGGGTGCCGCGCTCGGTCCGCTCGCGCGCCCGCGAGATCGAAGCCGCCCAGGCCAAACTCGAGCACGAGCTGCAGCGGGCCCCGAGCGAGGCCGAGCTGGCCGCGAAACTGAACATGACCGAAGAGGAACTGCAGAGCTGCGCTGCTGGAGATCGCCAACTCCTCGGTCTACGCGCTGGACGAGCTCTGGACCGTCTCCGACTCCTCCGGCGACCAGGTCTCTCTGCTGGACACGATCGCCGACGACGGCGCCGCCGACCCGCAGGAGGCGCTCGCCTCCAACGAGGTCAAGGACCGGCTGACCGAGGCGATCGGCTCGCTGCCCGAGCGCGAGCAGCTGGTCGTCGCGCTCTACTACTACGAGAACCTCACCCTGCGGGAGATCGGCGAGGTCCTCGGCGTCACCGAGTCGCGCGTCTCCCAGCTGCACACCAAGGCCGTGATGCGGCTGAAGTCTCACCTCCAGCAGGCGTGAGCGCGATGCGGCTGGCCAGGCTCAGCGTCACGTCCGCGCACGCCGCGGGTCGCCGCCGACTCGACCGGACGCCGCTTCGAGCACGCGGCCGCCCGCTTCAACTCCAGCGAGGCCGGGCGCGCTGTCGTCGGCCTGACCCGGACGCTCGGGCTGCCGAGGGTCTCGGTCGGCGCCTCCGCCGGCGCGCCCGACGAGGTCCGGATCACGGTCGCCTGGGAGCTCTCCTGGTACCAGTGGGGGGTCGACATCGGCGACGAGCTGCGGCCGGTCTTCGAGCTCGGCAAAGGCAGCGAGATCGATCAGCTCGACGCCGCGGCGCAGCAGTGGAACGCCGCCGTCGGCGAGGACGGGAAGCTGCGCCTCGCCGCCGATCGGACGCCGAGCCGGTGAGCCGGGTCACGGTCAACGTCGACGGCGGCGCCCGCGGCAACCCGGGGCCGGCGGCGATCGGCGTCGTCGTCCGCGACGGCGACGGCGAGCGTGCTCGAGGAAGCGGGGGAGCGGATCGGCGAGGCGACCAACAACGTCGCCGAGTACCGGGCGCTGCTGCGCGGGATCGAGCTGGCCGCCGGGCACGGGGCGAGCGAGCTGGAGCTGATCGGCGACTCCGAGCTGATCGTGCGCCAGGTCGAAGGCCGCTACAAGGTCAAAAACGCCGTATGAAGAGAGCTGCACGCCGAGGTGAAGCGGGCGCTGCGAGGCTTCGACTCCTGGTCGATCCGCCACGTGCGACGCGAGCCGAGAACGCCGACGCCGACCGCCTCGTCAACGAGGCCCTGGACGGGGAACGATGAGCCGATCCGATCGACCCCGGCGTCGACATCGGCCACGTCCACCTCAAGGTCGCCGACGTCGACCGCGCGCTCGACTTCTACTGCGGCGTCCTCGGCTTCGAGCTGATGCAGCGCTGGGGCGACGACGCCGCCTTCGTCTCCGCCGGCGGCTACCACCACCACATCGGCCTCAACTCCTGGGACTCGCAAAGGCGGCTCGCCGCCGGCCGCCGGGTACCACCGGCCTCTTCCACACGGCGATCCGCTACCCGACCCGCCGCGCCCTCGCCGACGCGCTGCGGCGGGTGAGCGAGGCCGGGTTGGCCGCTCGACGGCGCCTCCGACCACGGCGTCAGCGAGGCGCTCTACCTCTCCGACCCCGACCGCAACGGGGTCGAGCTCTACTGGGACCGACCGCGGGAGGAGTGGCCGCGCCCGGCTGAGGGGGAGGGGGTCGAGATGGGCACCAAGCCGCTCGACCTCGACGACCTGATTTCTGAGCTGCGCGACTGAACGCGTCAGGCGCCGAGGATCGCGCCGACCAGGTCGGGCTTGAACGGCTCGGTCCCGGGCACCAGCTGCAGGCCGGGGAAGCCGTGGGAGCGGGCGTAGGCGAGCTCGCGCTGGAGGTCGCCGACCCCGTTGGTGCCGGGAAGCGGCGCCAACTGCAGGGTGCTGAGGACGCCGAATGCCTCGCCGGCTTCGTTCATGAAGCCGCTACCGGAGTCGCCAGGGACGCCCGGCGTGAGGGTTACGACCACGTGGCTCCAGCCACCGCCTTCGTTCTGGATCACCGTGCCCTGCTTCGGGCTCAGCTTGGTGATTCCGAGGCGCAGTTCCGAGTTGCCGTAGGAGAAGACGGTCGAGCCGAGGTCGCCGACGGTCCCGACCCCCACCGGACCGCCATAGGCCGGAACCGAGGGGTTGACCCGGCCGACGTCGGCGGGATCGAGTTGGACGAGGGCGAGGTCGTTGTAGGCGCAGGTGTCGGGATCGGACCCGCCGCTCGCCTGCATCGCCCGCCACGAGTTGTACGCGAGCGTGCCTTTCCTGGTGGCGCCCTTCACTTCGACGGCGGTGCCGAGGGGCAGCGAGGCGCTCGTGCAGCCGTCGGTTTCGGTCGCTTCGCCGGTCCCGGAGCAGTGGGCGGCCTGTCCGAGGAAGACCGCCGAGCCTTCCTGGAAGACGAAGTTGGAAGTGCACTGGGCGCCCTGCGTGTAGGTCTGGACCCCGGGGTGGACGGGGGCCGAACCCGCGGGCGCCCAAGCCGACGCGAGGCTGGGGAGGAGCAACAGGGCAACCGTAGCCAGGGGTACGACGGCGCCGAACTTGACTCGCTTCATGCTCCTCCTGCCTCGCGTCGGTGGGAATGGATCATGTGGGAACGGCCGTAGGCTACCCAATAATCGGTAGGGAAAACACAGCGGCCGAAAAACTTGCGGCGAGCAGGCGGAGGGAGGAGGCTGTCGGTATGAAGGTCGCGATTGCGGGTGGGCACGGGAAGATCGGCATGGAGCTGGGCAGGCTGCTGGTCGAGCGAGGCGACAGCGCGACCGGGCTGATCCGCGACCCCCCCCAGGAAGACGATCTGCGTGAGGTCGGCGTCGAGCCGATCGTCTGCGACCTCGAGGGCGATGACGACGTCGCCGCTGCCATCGCCGGTGCCGATGCTGTCGTCTTCGCGGCCGGCGCCGGCCCCGGCAGCGGTGGCGAGCGCAAGTGGACGATGGACTTCGGAGGAGCCGTGAAGCTGATCGCGGCCGCCGAAGAAACCGGCGTCCGCCGCTACACGATGATCAGCGCCATGGGCGCCGCCGATCCCCCGCCGGAGGGCGGAGGCGTCTTTGGCGAGTATCTGCGCGCGAAGGCCGAGGCCGACCGGCGGTTGCAGGCAAGCGAGCTCGCTTACACGATCGTCAGGCCCGGTGGCCTCACCGACGACCCCGCACTGGGTTTGGTCCGGATCGGCAAGCACCTCGAACGCGGCCAGATCCCCCGGGCCGACGTGGCCGCAGTGCTCGCTGCTGTCCTGACCGCTGACAACGCGATCGGCAAGATCTTCGAGCTGATATCGGGCGAGACGCCGGTCGACCTGGCTGTTTCCGGGCTCTGACCTCGACCCGGTGCAACGGGCCGGCCTCCAGGCGTGCGGTAAGCGTCCTCCGCCGCGGGCGACCATATTGTTCCGCGCCCTTGTACGACGCCTCTCAGCACCTGAACGACGGCGGGGCGCGTGCCCGATCGCTTCCGGATTGGCCCGACGCCCGACCCCTGCGCTCGTGGCAGCAGGAGGCGACCGAGGCCGTGCGAGCGCATCGGCCGACAGCTTCCTGGCCTCGGCGACGCCGGCGGCCGGCAAGACCACCTTCGGCCTGCACATCGCCCACCGGATGCTGAGCGCCGGGTTCGTCTCGCGCGTCGTCGTCGCCGGCCCGACCACCCACATCTGCCGCCAGTGGGCCGCCGACGCGGCTCGCTACGGCATCGACCTCGAGCCGAATCGGCCGAACGCCGACGGGCCGGAGTCGGCCGACTTCCACGGCGTCGCCGTCACCTACCAGACGATCGCGGCCGGGCCGGATACGCACCGGTCGGCCGCCGGGCGCCGGCCGACCCTGCTGATCGCCGACGAGCCGCACCACATGGGCGATCAGGCCGCCTGGGGCCTGCAGGCCCGCAGGGCCTTCGACGGCGCCCGCTTCCGGCTGCTCCTCTCGGGCACGCCCTTCCGCTCCGACAACTCGGCGATTCCCTGGGTCACCTACGACGAGGACGGCGTCAGCCGGGCCGACTACGTCTACGGCTATCCGCAGGCGCTGGTCGACCGGGTCTGCCGCCCGATCACCTTCCTGCCATACGACGGCGAGATGGAGTGGCTCTCGGACGGCCGGCTGCGCAGCGCCGACTTCGACCTCGTCCTGCCGGCGGTGGAGTCGGCCCGGCGCCTGCGGACGGCGCTTCTCCCCGGAGGGAGAGTGGATGGGAGAGGTGCTGCGCGACGGCGACGCCAGGCTGAGCGAGGTGCGGGCCGATGGACACCCCGACGCGGGCGGGCCTGGTCATCGCCTCCGACCAGGATCACGCGCGGGCGATCGCGGCCCGGCTCGAGTCGGTCGCGGGGGAGCGGCCCGAGCTGGTGATGAGCGACGAGCCCGGCGCCAGCCGCCGCATCGCCGAGTTCGCCTCCTCCGACCGGCGCTGGCTGGTCTCGGTCCTGATGGTCTCCGAGGGCGTCGACATCCCCCGCCTGCGGGTCGGGGTCTACGCGACGGCGGCCCGGACCGAGCTCTTCTTCCGCCAGGTGGTCGGTCGCTTCATCCGCACCACCCCGCAGCCGCGCCGCCAGATGAGCTACCTGCTGATGCCGGCCGACCCGCGGCTGAAGGCGCTTGCCCACGAGATCGAGCTGGAGCGCCGTCACGCGCTCGACCTCTCGCCGACTCGGCGAGGAGGAAGAGGGCGAGGAGATGGACGACGGATCCGGAGCGGCGCAAACCGGGCGAAGCCTTCGCCGTCCTCAGCTCGGGCGACGCCGAACTCGACGAGGCGATCATGAGCGAAACCACGCTCCAGCTCTTCCCGACCGACGACCCCAAGCCGGCGGCGAAGAAGGCGACCGCCCTCACCAGGCCCGAAGCCGCGTCGGAGGACCCCGAGCCCGAGCGGGAGTCGGCCTACGCAGCCCGGGAGCGCCTGCGCGCCGAGCGCAGCCGCCTGGTCGCCGACGTCGCCCGCCGCACCGGCAAGTCCCACCGAGAGGTCCAGGCCCGCATCAACCGCGCCACCCGCACCCGCTCGGTCACCAGCGCCACCATCGAGCAACTCGAACGCGGCAACGCGATGCTGCGCCGCGAGCTGTGGGCGTAACGAAGATCGAGGCGCGGCTAAGACCGGCTGAAGGGATTCGAATCCTCGACCTTCTGCATGGCAAGCGATCGGATGTGTGCCGCTGAGGGATTCGGCTGAGCCAGGCACGGTTCCGCTGGGTTTGGGCAGCGAGAGCCGCCCGCTGCCCAAACCGCATGCCCGATCAAGATCGCGATCGCTACGGGCGTCGGCGTCGAGCTTGCCGACCGTAGTTAGTGCTGTCCTCAATCGCGAGGAAGAGCTTTTCGCGGAGACTGTGATTCGTCACCCCTGGAATCGGCGGGATCCGGCGTCGGTAGTCCTCGCTTACCCAACTGGCCGTCTCCACCGCCTTCGGACCCTTCAAGCGGGCGATCACCTCGACCACCGAACTGAGGTCGGTGTCATGCGAGAAGATGATTACGTGATCGACCTCTTCGATCGTCGCCCACTCCACCGCACAGGCGGCCAGGGCGACATCGACGCCCTTCTCTTCAAGTCTCTGGCTGTCAGGATTTAGGCGGAGGGGCCTCAGCTGCGGTTCCACGATCGCGGGATCGAGGGTTTTCCAGGCTTGTGCTTGCAGGGTCACGGCGCGATGGCCAACGGAATCCTGGTTCGGCAGGGGCTGCCCACGATGAACCTCGACTCTGACCAGCTCGGCCGTCTTACCTCGCTTGTTTGCGGCAGCCATCACCCGCGCCGCCTGTAGCGGGTCGATCTGGCCCCTCACGCCCGACTCCTGCTCAAGGCCAAAGGCGGTGCGAGCAGCCTTGTAGACGTTCATCCAGTCGATGAATACGGCGACGCGCACCGCCCCATACCCCCTCTAAAGACGGAATCCCCGGCAGCCCACGAAGGGCGCCGGGGAGTAGTGGCGGGGAAGATACGCCGAAATCGAGATTTGTCAAGCGCGTCGGATGTAAGCCGTCAAATTGACCTCGCAACGGCTTACTAGAGCCAAAATCCAAGATGTCGCCAGGGCGTCGATTAGACTCCGCCGCGCGGCGCCTTGAGAGGCGCCCGGCTTGAGCCGGGAACGCGCGGCGGAGTCTAATCGACGCCCTTCGCACATCCCCAAATTCGGTTGCGTCAGGCACGGTTCGGCTGGGGTTGAACAGCGCGAGGCACCCGCTGCCCAAACGCCTACGAGCTGTGACACGCCTTGAACTTCTTACCGCTCTCACATGGGCAAAGCGAGTTACGGGAGATTCCCGCTCGCTCTGAATCCGTGAGTTGCGCGGCCGCCGCCAAAGATCCTTCAAGAATGAAGTTCGGAAGATCGCGACGCAGCGTATCCAGCAGCTCAAACGCGATGCCGCATGGTGGCCATCACGATGCCAGGGATATCGGAGGGCAATCCATCCTCAGCAACGGTCTGGACCGAAGCGATGCACCAGAGGTGAGCAGTCGAAAGGCTTCAGGGATGGCTTTGGCGACATGCGCACCCCCGTCCTTATTTGCCACGTCCAGCACGACCGATCTGCGGGTGATCGGCCTGTCGCTCGTGTCCCTAGTGGTACCGTCGCGATCATTGGGTTTCCGACGGGGAAACCCTCAATGACCTGATGGAGGTCCGAGATGTCCCTTCTGGACAAAGAGTCCCTGTTGCCCATTCGAGTCGAGGGTCGCAGGAGATCGTCCCGGCTGACCAATGAAGCAGAGACTGTTCAGCTTCAAAGTGCCACCTTGGAAGTGGAGGATGCGGACGGTGAAGTCCAGCACCTCATCCAGATCAAGTGGTGGACGAAGAGAAGGAAGTGGTCGATGCTGATACTCGACGGCGACCACAATCTCATTGCCCTTGCTGGCCCCCGCACCCAAGAGATCGCCTGCTGGGAGGAATGCATCCGGGTCTTGGAGGCAAAGGGCCTCTGGGCTGGCGAGTAAGCGCGCTCTCTCGCGGCGGCGGCAGACACGCCGCCGCCGCGAAGCAGCCTTGGGGCTACTTGGGGTCCAAGAGGCTGAGCGCAAACGCTCCGATGGTTGCCGCGCCCACAAGGACGCTCCATATAACCCCGACTCCACGCGCAGCCGACGAGCCAGCCACCGCCTCGGAGAATCCGGCTGCCTTGAGGAGGTAGCGCGGGAACCCAACTAGGCGCTCAAACGCCAACTGAATCCATCGCCAGGGGAGAAAGAGATCCCGACGACGAAGTTTTCTCTGGACCCTGACTTGGTGCTGAGTCCTGGTGAGGGCATCCAGGCGCTCCCGCGAGGCGACTCCGAAAGTGGTCACGCCAGCAAGGTCGCTGAATATGTGCTGTGGACGGTACGGGCCGCCGCCGACCGCAATGGGCGGTGCGACATAGACCACACCTTGGCCAACCGCCGCCGCGTCGGCCTGCATCTCCGATCCTCTCGCGATTAGCCATTCACGAGCCTCCCCATCGGGAAAGTCGTCCTCCACCCACCCCCTGTACCGCTTTGCGAATCGGTCCACTCGGAAGACCCGCGACTTCGACCGAAGATATGCCGGGACCACGCCCGACAAGGCGAACGAGCCTCCGAGGACGAGGGCAGCGATCAGCCACGGCTCAGCCATTCACGTCTCCAGAATCCATCTGCACCCACAAATCAGAGCCAACGGCGCGGACGCCTTCCAAGTCGTCCATCGGGCAGCAACGGGCAGCGAGAGCGAAAGTCAAGAGGTCGCAGCAGCGGCGTGACCCCCCCGGAAACGAAAAAGCCCCGCCGGAGCGGGGCTTTCCCTGAGAGCGGCTGAAGGGATTCGAACCCTCGACCTTCTGCATGGCAAGCAGACGCTCTAGCCAGCTGAGCTACAGCCGCATCGGAGGGCATTCTAGCTGTGGCGGCCTCGTCGGCGCGCTAGCCTGCCCGCAAGGACGAAGATGCTTTTCCGCCAGGTCATCCACGAGGATCTGGGCTGCGCCTCCTACCTGGTCGCCGATCGGGAATCGGGGGTCGCGGTGGTGGTCGACCCGCAGTGGGACATCGACCCGTATCGGCGCCTGGCGGGCCTGCATGGGGTGCGGATCGGGCACGTGCTCGAGACCCACAACCACGCCGACCACGTCTCCGGCCACGGGCGGCTCTGTCGGCGGACCGGCGCGACGGTCCACGTGCACGAACTGGCCGAGGCGGAGTACCCGCATGAGCCGTTCCGCGACGGCTGGAAGCTGGAGCTGGGCAACCTCATCGTCGAGGCGATCCACACGCCCGGCCACCGGCCCGAGCACACCTGCTTCCTGCTCGGCGACAAGGCCCGGGGGGGCGACCCCTGGGCGCTGCTGACCGGCGACTCGCTCTTCATCGGCGACGTCGCCCGCCCCGACCTCGCCGTCGAGCCGCGGGACGGCGCCGCCGACATGTTCCGCTCGCTGCACGAGCGCCTGCTGGTTCTCCCCGACGAAGTCGAGGTCTGGCCGGCGCACCTCGGCGGATCGCTCTGCGGCGGCTCCGGCCTCGACCTCAAGTGCTCCTCGACGATCGGCTTCGAGCGCCGCCACAACCGCGCCCTCGCGATCGCCGACGAGGCGGACTTCGTCGCCGACCAGATCGGCTCGCTCGGCGACAAGCCGCCGAACATCGAGCGCATCGTCGGCCTCAACCGCGGCCCCCTGGTCGAGGATTTCGGAAACCCGGCCCCGCTCAGCCCCCACGAGGTCGAAGAGCTGGTCGACGGCGGCGCCGTCGTCATCGACGGCCGCACCAACGAGCAGTTCGACGAGGCCCACATCGCCGGCGCGATCAGCTCCTCCTCCTACGACACCGGCTTCGCGACCAAGGTCTCGCGGGTCGTGCCCGAAGGAAGCGACATCGTCATGGTCGCTGCCTCCAGCGGCGACGAGCGCCAGGCGGCGCAGCTGCTCGCCTCGGTCGGGCTCGCGGTGCGCGGCTACCTCGAGGGCGGGATGACCGCCTGGCGGCTCGAGGAGCGCCCGGTGCACCGGATCGAGCTGATCGACCCCGACGAACTCGCGCGCCGGGTCGACGCCGCCGCCGGTCCCGTGATCCTCGACGTCCGCAACGCTTCCGAGTACGCCGGTGAGCACATCCCGGGCTCGCTCCACATCCCCTACGTCGACCTGGCCGGCCGGCTCGACGAGCTGCCCCGCGACCGCCCGATTGCCACGATCTGCCGCGGCGGCAAGCGCAGCGGCCTCGCCGCCTCGATCCTCCAGCGGGCCGGTTTCGAGGACGTCATCCACGTCGGTAAGGGCGTCGGCGTCTGGCGCGACGGCGGCCACCCAGTCGAGACCGGCGCCGCCGAGGCGGCGTCTGCGGCCTAAGACCGGTCGGCCTGCGCCGAGCCCTCCGGCGCCGACAGGCAGCGGTCGATCTGCCGCGCAATCACGAGGGCCGAGTCGCCGGAGACCATGCCGACGTGGGGGCCCGGCACCCGCTCGATCTCGATCTTGCCCGCGGTGACCCGGCGCCAGACCGGGAGCGGGTCGGCGAAGAGATGGAAGCGGCGGATGGTGGGCAGAAAGTAGGTCAACGAGCCGCGGTAGGGCCGGGGCCGGTAGGAGGCCGCGAGCGCGAGGAAGTGGGCGGCGAGGCGCTGGTGAGCAGCGGAGGCGCCTTCCATCCAGGTCGCCTCCGACTCGGCAAGGGCGGCGTCGCGGTGGAAGCGGGAGAAACCGCGGCGCAGCAACCTCGGCACGCCCTGGACGAGGGCGCGGAAGGCGGTTTGAGGCCGGCGCATCGCGGCGCGGGTGTAGTGGTAGGGGAGGGCGAGGCGGTGGCCCCAGCGGCGGGCGGGGGAGTGGGCCTCGGTGCTGAGCTCGGCGTCGATCAGCCCCAGCCACCCGATCCCCTCTCCTTGGTCGGCGAGCAGGCGAGCGATCTCGAAGGCGAGCAGGCCGCCGAAGGAGTGGCCGGCGATCCGGTAGGGACCGCGCGGTTGCCGGGAGCGGATCACCTCGACGTAGGAGGCCGCCATCTCCTCGACGCTCCCCTGCGGCTCTTCGCCCTGCAGCCCCCGCGCCCGCAGCCCGTAGACCGGGACGTCGCCGCTCATCGCGACGGCGAGCTGGCGCATCCCCAGCACGTCGCCCCAGATCGAGTGGACGAGGAAGAGAGGCGGTCCGCCGCCGCCCGCCCGCATCAGCAGCAGCGGCTCGAAGTGCTTGCCGGGGTCGTCGACCACGGCGGCGAGCTCGGCCACGGTCGGCGCCTCCATCAGCACCGAGAGCGGGAGGTCGACGCCGAGCCGGTCGCGGATCCAGGTGAAGACCCGGACCGCCTGCAGCGAGGTGCCGCCGAGGGCGAAGAAGTCGTCGCCGTCGGCGATCTCCTGCATTCCGAGCACCGATTCCCACAGCGCCCGCACCTTGTCGAGGGTCGGGCCCGTCGCGAGCGCCTCATGGCCGCGCCGCGCCATGTCGGCTTCCGCCACCGCGACCGCCTCGTGGATCCGCTCCAGCGAATCGGGGTTGGCAAGCGCCCCTCGGTTGGCTGCGGCCTCGCCCTCGACCGCGGCGCGGCCGGCGCGCTCGGAGCGCTTGCCGCTGTGGGTGACGGGCAGCTCCGCGACCGCGACGACCAACTCGGGCACGTGCAGCGGGGTCGTCTGCTCGGCGATCGTCTTCCGGATCCGCCTGCCCAGCTCGGCGTCGAGCTCGGCGCCCTCGCGGAGGACCGCGAGCAACACGAGCCGCGCTCCCTCCGCCCGCCGCTGTTCGACCGCCATCGCCTCGCTCACCTCGGGCACCTCGCGCAGCGCCTGGTAGATCTCGCTCGGCCCGATGCGGACGCCCTGGATGTTGAGGACGCCGTCGGAACGACCGTGGATCCGCGCCTGTCCGTCGGCGTCGAACCCGATCAGGTCGCCGTGGGTCCAGACCCCCTCGTTCTGGGCGAAGTAGGCGTCGTGGAAGCGGCTGCGATCGCCGTCGCCGAGGAGCCCGAGCGGTCGGGATGGGAACGGGTTGCGACAGACGAGCTCGCCGATCCCCGAGCCCGACGGAGTCGTCTCCGTGGCCAGGGCCTGGACGTCGAGGCCGAGGCTGCGGCACTGGATCGTCCCGCGGTCGACCGGCAGGTCGGGATGGCCGAGGACGAAGCAGCCGATGATGTCGGTGCCGCCGGAGATCGACTGCAGCTTCACCGGGCCGACCTCCTCGGCGACCCAGTCGTACTGCCAGTCGCGCAGCACCGAGCCGGTCGAGAGAACCGAGCGAAGAGCGCGGGGCGCGGTCCGCCGCGGCGAGTAGCCGCTGTCCTGGCAGAGCTGCAGATAGGGGGGGCTGGTGCCGAAGACGGTCACGTCCTCCTCGGCGACGATCTCCCAGAGCGTCTGGGGCCCGGAGATGGGTCCGTCGTAGACGACGAGCGTGGTGCCGCAGGCGAGAGCCGAGAGTTGCCAGTTCCACATCATCCAGGCGGCGCTGGTCTGGAAGAAGAGGGTGTCCGATGGCCCCAGATCGCCGTGCAGGCGATGCTCCTTCAGGTGCTCGAGGAGGGTGCCGCCGGCACCGTGGACGATGCACTTGGGCGGCCCGCTGGTGCCGGAGGTGAAGAGGATGAAGAGGGGGTGATTGAAGGGGAAGCGCTCCCAGCCTTCGGGCAACTCCTCGGGCGGGGGAGAGGCGAGCAGATCCCCCAGCCGGACTGCGGGTACCTCGACCTCCACCGGCGGGCCGCCGTCGCCCAGGGTGACCACGGTCTCCAGGGTCGGCAGGCCGGCGATCGTCTCGGCGAGGCTGTCGGCACCCGTGCTCGCAAAGAGCAGCTTCGGCGCCAGTTGCTCGAAGCGACTGAGAATCG
The DNA here is from genome assembly GCA_963812845.1 of uncultured Actinomycetes bacterium. GTDB lineage: Bacteria > Actinomycetota > Thermoleophilia > Solirubrobacterales > 70-9 > VAYN01. The sequence continues at coordinate 1,462,744 of CAWEWQ010000001.1, forward strand.
CCCGCGCGCCCATCTCCGGTGCGGCGCTGGAAAAGGTGGCGCCGAGGGTTGCGGTGGCGAGCGCCGCGATCGTCGCCTCGGCGTTGTTGGCGGCAATCGCGACGACCCGGTCGTCCCTGCCGACGCCGAGCGCGCGAAGGTGAGCGGCCACCCGGCGCACCCGTTCGCGCAGTTCGCGGCGGCTCAACTCCTGCCGGGAGCCGTCGCCGTGGCGGGCGACGATTGCAACGCGCTCGTCGTCCACCTCGGCGGAGGCCGCGAGCAGGTTCTCGGCGTAGCTGAGGCGCAGGTTGGGAAAGAACGTCGCCGTCTCACAGCAGTCCTCGGTGCAGACCGGCTCCAACTCGCCCGAGCGGGCCGGATCGGACCACTCGAGGAAGAGGCGCCAGAAATCGCGGAAGTCCTCGACCGAGAACGCGTGGAAGGCGGCGTGGTCGGCGAACCTCCGGCCCGCGTCCTGTTCGCAGTGCTCGACGAACAGGCTGAGCTGCGATTTCTCGCTATTTGCGGGAAACAAGTTACGACCGGCCCTGGTTTCTCATTGACTTCGGCCTGACATTTGTAAAGGGGTTTCGTTGGACTGATGCACGTGCAGCGGGCGTCGTGGTCGCTGACTGGTCGTCTGCGGCGCCCGCTCCACTTGCTCGCGAAGCGCGCTTCCCTGAGAGAATTACGCAGATGAACGATTCGCGCGCGTACGACCTTGTTCTGTTCGGGGCAACCGGCTTCACCGGAGGCCTCACGGCCGATTACCTGGCGGCTCATATGCCGGCCGGGAAGCGATGGGCGCTCGTCGGGCGCAACCGCACCAAGCTCGACTCGGTGGCGGCGCGGCTGGCCGCGGCAACCCCCGGGGTGCCGGCGCCCGCGCTGATCGAGGCCGACGCCGGCGATCCGGCCGCGATGCGCGAAGTGGCGGAAGCGACCCGGGTCGTGATCACCACCGTCGGCCCCTACGTCCTCTACGGCGGCCCCCTGGTCGCCGCCTGTGCGGCCGCCGGGACCGACTACGTCGACCTGACCGGCGAGCCCGAGTTCGTCGACCGGATGTGGGTGGAGCACCACGCCGAGGCCGAGCGCACCGGTGCCCGGATCGTCCACTGCTGCGGCTTCGACTCGATTCCGCACGACCTCGGCGCCTACTTCACGGTGAGGCAGCTGCCCGAGGGCGTGCCGCTGACGGTCAACGGTTACGTCCGCAGCAACGCCAGCTTCTCCGGCGGGACCTACCACTCGGCGATCAACGCCTTCGGCCGCGCCCGCCAGACCCTCGCCGCCGCCAAGGAGCGAAAGCAGGCGGCGAGCGCGCCCGAGCGGTCGGGCGATCCACTCGGCGCCGAGCCGCGTCCGCCGCATGCCGGAGCTGGGCGGCTGGGCGGTGCCGCTGCCGACGATCGACGGGCCGATCGTGCTGCGCTCCGCCGCGGCCCTCGACCGCTACGGGCCCGACTTCACCTACGGCCACAACCTGCTCGCCAAGCACCTGACCAGCGTCGGCGCGCTCGCGGCCGGCGTCGGCACCGGGTTCGCGCTGGCGCCAGCTGCCGCCGACCCGCAAGCTGCTGCTGAAGATGAAATCGCCCGGCGAGGGCCCGAGCGGGCCAGAAACGGGAGCAGAGCTGGTTCAAGATCGTCTTCGTCGGCGAGGGCGGGGGAAAGCGGGTGGTCACCGAGGTGAAGGGCGGCGACCCCGGCTACGGCGAGACCTCGAAGATGCTCGCCGAGTCCGGCCTCTGCCTCGCCTTCGACGAGCTGCCGAGCGCCTCCGGCCAGCTGACCACCGCCGCGGCGATGGGCGACGCCCTGCTCGAGCGGCTGCAGAAGGCCGGGATCAGCTTCGAGGTTGTCGAAATCGCTCAAGCGGGGTAGAACTGCCGCCATGGACGATCAGCAGGCACTGGACCGCATCAACCAACTGGTCGAGGAAGAGGAGGAGCTCCTCCATCGCCACGAGGGCGAGGGCCTCGGCGACGACGAGCTCGCCCGCCTCCAGGAGCTCGAAGTCCAGCTCGACAAGACCTGGGACTACCTCCGCCAGCGCCGCTCCCTCCGCGAGACCGGCGGCGACCCCGACGACGCCAGCGTCCGCGACGGCGGCACCGTCGAGGGCTACGAGCAGTAGGCACGGCCCGGGCGCCACAACCGCGCCCCCCGAACCCGTTTCCGCCGCTACGCTTCAGCAGGTTCTCGGCGCCCTGGCGGAGTGGCTACGCAGCGGCCTGCAAAGCCGTTTACACCGGTTCGATTCCGGTGGGCGCCTTTCGCTCGATGCAGGTATGCCAGTTTTAGGAGTCCGCCGCTTCCGCTGCCATCCGGCTCCGCATCCTCTCAAGCTGATCCTTCTTCTCGACCTGCTTCAAAGCCTCGTCGAGGACTGCAATGCCCTCTTGCAACCGGCCACGCTCCGCCAAGAACACAGCAAGGTTCCTCGCGAACGGCTCATTGGTTGGCTCCCGCTCTACGGCAGAACCCAGCAGCTCTGCGGCAAGGATGTCGTCCCCTTCGAAGGCAGCAAGAAGTCCTTTCAGGTTGTCGAGCCCTCCCAGCAACACAAAATCCGGCTCCGCTAACTCCTCCGCCTGGACGGCGCAGGATCGTGCAGCCGCACGGTCCCCGCTGCCAAGCAGTAGGTGACCCGCCCGAACCAAGGTTCCGGGGTCATCTGGAGCTAGCTCGACAGCTTTGGTGGCTTCCGCGGTCACGTCATGCGGTCGGAGCGCCGAGAGGACCGTCGCGTGAAGCAACCGTAGTTCGGGATCTTCAGGAAACCGCTGTATCGCCTCTTCAAGGAACTCCGAAGCTTGATCCGGATCGCGCCCGAGTTTTCGAAGCTCTCGACCTTGGGCGATGGCGGCAGCGAGTTCCTTCTTCTGCTTTCCGTGTCTGAACTTCATGCTTCTCCGCGTAAGGCCCCTATTAGCCTCCCGATCAGCGCGGCTACTTGTGCCCATCGAGGGCCATTGCCAAAGGGACTCTCTGGGTTGCTACCTGCAGAAGTTCCAAGTTTGTCAACAAACGTCGCATCCTTGGTCTCCTGGTCTCCGCGGTAGCCAATTTCCGTTTCTAATTCCCAAGGGTTGGTGGGTGGCTCAAGGCATGGTTCGCCGTCGTCAGAGGAGCTGTCGGCGTCGCTGGCTTCGGCAGCGAGCCAGCCCACAACGGCAGCCCCGAGGCCTACGCCTACTTCGGCGGTTGCACCCGCGACCGCCCCAGGGGCACATCCCCCGATCGGGTCGACTGCCTCGCCGACCACGCACCCGCCCCCGGTCAGCTCCCCGATGAGGCCGCTTGGATCGACCAGATTCAGGGGGGAGCGCGCGGCAGGCGCCATCTGTGCTGCACGGACCAAGAGCTGGACGCCGAGGGCTGGCTGGATCTGATGACCGCGCTGCTGTGCGTGTTCAAGAGCGCCCTCGACATCGAAGTCCGCTCCTCGATCCGATTGCGTCGCAGTGGCGAGGACCCGATTCCGATCACTATCGCTCTCGCAGGCTTCGAAAGCCCGGCCCTGGCCCAGGGTGAAGACGACAAAGAGTTCTTCGAGAGGTTTTTCCTGCGGAGCCGGCTGGCGCTCGCAGCCGGGACGCTCGACGCTCGCATCGACAGCCACCTCACCTGGGTTCCGCTGGTTCTCGACCAGCCGGGATGGTCAGAACTCGCCGCGGATCTGCAGTGGCTGCGAGATCGAAATGTCGAAATCAACGCCCAATCGGCAGAACGTCTGCGGAAAAGCGGGGAGACGCCGATTCATACAACCTTTGCCGCCGCCGGGTTCGAAGGTCCTCCTGGGGGTCGTGCTTCGATGCCCTCGCCGACTCCGGCATAAACCCCCGGTGGTCAAACCCCGGTCGACGGGCTCGACTAGGAGGGAAGAGTCGTGATGCGATCTCGCAACTGCTCGAGGTCGTTCTTTTCGTCGGCCAGCTGAAGAGCTTCGTCGATCACCTCTAGAGCTTCGTCTTGTCGCTCTCGAGCTGCCAGGAACTTTGCGAGATTGACCGCGAAGCTGGAATAGGTAGGGTCTTCGCTCATTGCCAAGCGTAGGCATTCCTCGGCGAGATCATCTTTGCCTTCGCGTGCAGCGATGCGTCCTTTGAGACTTCTTAGGCCCGCCCTCAGGACGAAATCCGGTTGAGCCACCTCGCTCGCCCGCGCGGCGCATGATCGTGCCTCCTCTAGGTTTCCCTTCGCGATCAGCAAGTGACCTGCCCGAACCTGGGTTCCAGGGTCCTGCGGGGCAAGCTCGGCTGCTTTAGCGGCTTCCGCGATCACATCGTCAGGTCGGAGCGACAGGAGGACCGCCGCTTTGAGCAGCCGTAGTTCGGGACTTTGAGGAAATTTCCGAGCTGCCTCCTCCAGGAATTCCAAAGCCTGCTCCGGATCACGCCCCACTTTTCCTAGCTCTCGACCGTGAGCGATGGCGGCGGCTAGCTCCTTCGTCTGCTTCCTGCTTCTGAGTTTCATGCTTCTCCACGTAATGCCGCTATCAGCCTCCCGATCAGCGCGGCGACTTGTGCCCATCGCGGACCGTTGCCGAAGGGACTCTCGGGGTTGCTTCCTGCGGAAGTATTGAGCTTGTCAATGAATTGTGCATCTTCCGTCCGCTCCTGGCTGGCGGAGCCGATTTGCGCTTCTCGTTCCCAGGGATCTACCCGAGGTTCAAGGCATGGTTCGCCGTCGTCAGAGGAGCTGTCGGCGTCGCTGGCTTCGGCAGCGAGCCAGCCCACGACGGCAGCCACCAGACCCACGCCTACTTCGGCCGTGGCACCCGCAACCGCCCCGGGGGCACATCCCCCGATCGGCTCGACTGCCTCGCCGACCACGCATCCGCCCCCGGTCAGCTCCCCGATGAGGCCGCTTGGATCGACCAGATTCAGCGGGTTTTGGCGAGCGTAGGAGTATGGCTGGTGGGTCTGCTCCTCGATCGGATCACGGGTGAGGAACTGCCCCGTTCCCGGGTCATAGAACCGCGCCCTCAGGTACTGGAGCTCGGTTTCGGCATCCGTGTACTGGCCGCCGAAGCCAAATGGCGAGGTCGCGGTGCCGGTGGCGCTTTCGAGCCCGCCGTAGGGCTGATAGCTGAAGCCCGCGGTAGCTTCACCGCTTTCCCCGGTCAACATCCGCGTGCTGCCGAGCTGGTCGTGGTGCAGGTAGCTCGGGGCTTCTTTCGCGGTGATCTGCTCGACCGGCAGACCCCCCGGGCCGTAGAGGTAGCTGTTCTCGCCGTCGTCCAGAAGCAGCGGCAGCGAGCTGCTTAGATCCCAGGCGAGGTGGCGGGTGCTCAGGCCCGCGGCCTTGGAAGCCAGTAGGCCGGCGCCGTCATAGGACAGGGCATCGGAGATCCCAGGTGCTTCGCCTTCTATGGGCCGCGTGATCGAGATCAGGTGGCCGGCTTGGTCGTAGCCGTAGCTCGTTGCCGGGCCGCTGCTCGGCGCCGCTTTCGTGCGCTCGCCGAGGCCGTCGTAGGTGTAGTTGAGGCCGGTGCCCGCTTCGATCTGGCTGGCGGCGTCATAGGAGTTGGTCGAGCCGATCCCCTGGGTGAGGTTGTCTCCGGCGTCGTATTCGAAGCCTTCGGTGCCGGCTTCAATCAGGCGGTTGTTTTCGTCATAGCCGAAGCTGATGAGTTCCGGGCCAGGCAGCCCAGTGCGGGCTTCTTCTTCAATCTGCCCGAGCGCGTCGCGAGTGTAGGAGAGCGAAGCGAGGGTTTCGCCGCCTCTCTTGAAGTCCACTTCGCTGATCTGAGAGCCAGGGTCGTAGCTGTATTCGTCGGCGTTGCCGCTGGTCGCCGGAAAGGTGATCGCGGTGAGGTTGGAGTCGGCGTCATAGGCAAAGCTCGTTTCCCCGCCGAACCAGTCGCCGACGCTTTCCAGACGACCTGCGCCATCGTAGGCCCGAGCGACATCTTTGCCGTTTGGGTAGACGATCCCGGTCAACTCTTCGGCGAGGTCGTAGCCGTATTCGACGACATCGCCGTGGCCGTCTTCGCCTTTCGTCAGGCGGCCGAACTGGTCGTAGGAGGAGCTCGATTCGCCGGTGCCATCGGTCATGGCGGTGAGGTTGCCGTCGGCGTCGTATTCGAAGCCCGCGTCGGGGGTCGCTTCTTCGGAGTAGTCGATCGCAGTGGGTCGATCGGCGGCGTCGTAGGAGTAGGTGGTTTCCCGTTCGGCCGGATCGACCACCAGGATCAGGTTGCCGGCGTCATCGAATTCCTTGGTGGTCTTGCGCCCAAGCGGGTCGATCGTTTCGACCGGCTGCTCGAGGATGTCTCGAACGTAGGTCGTCGTGTGTTCGTTGGGGTCCGTCGTGCTGACGACTTTTCCGGTCCCGTCGAAGGCGGTTTCGAGCGTTGCGCCGTTTGGCTTTTCGACCTTCGTCTGCTCGTCGTCTGGGTTATAGGTGTAGTTGGTCGTATGGCCCTTGGCGTCGGTGATGCTCGCCAGGTTGCCGTTGCCGTCATAGCCGTATTCGGTCGCGTGGCCGAGTGGGTCGGTGGCCTTCAGCGGTCGTCCCTGGGGGTCGCGTTCGATCGTCGTCTCGAATTCGGCCGCTTCGGCGCCTTCGAGGTTGCCACGCGGTGAGACGCTCGAGATCAGCCGCGAGTCTTCGTCATATTCGAGGGTCCGGGTGTGGCCGAGGGGGTCGGTTTCGCTGGTCCGGTTGCCGTTGCTGTCATAGCCGAAGGTCCAAGTCCTTTCCAGCGAATCGGTAACGCTTTCGAGCTGCCCGTGGGCGTCGTAGTCGTAGCTGGTCGTCTGGGTGGTTTCGCCGGGTCCCGGCCGGGAGATGCTTTCGACGTTGCCGTTGCCGTCACGTTTGATCGTCGTCGTCTCGCCCCCGGGCGTCGTCGTCGAGATCACGTCGTGGGTCGAGTTGTAGGTCCGCTGGGTTTCGTGGCCGAGCGGATCTCTTTCATTCGTGCCGTCCCCGGCTTCGTCATAGCCGAACGTGGTTGCATGACCGTTTCCATCGGTTTCACGCACCAACTGGCCGGCGGCGTTGTAGGCGAAGGTCTTGGTGGTCGCCTTCGGCGTCCCGTAGCCGTAGGTGATCTCAAACGGCTCGTTGTTCGAGGTGAACCACTTGTCGGTGACCGCGCCGGTGGCTTTGTTGGTGACGACCGTGTGAAACGGCGCGTATTCGAAGCTGAGCGTGCGACTAGCCGGGTCGGTCTGGGAGGCGACGCGGTTGGCGCCGTCGTATTCGTTGGTCGTTTTTCCGCCGCGGCCGTCAGTCACTTGGGTGATCCGATGCGATGCGTCGTATTTGAACTGCCAACGGGGGCTTTCTGCCCCGGGTAGCGTGACCGCGGTGAGGTTGGCGCCTTCGTAGGCGTATTTGACGACATGGCCCATCGGATCGGTGACGCTTTCGACCTGCCCGCCCGGGTTATAGGCGAAGGTGAGCTGCCGCCCGCCTGGATCGGTGACCGTTTTCAGGCGACCCGCTTCGTCGTAGGAGAGAGTCGATTCGTTTCCATTGCGGTCGCTGGCGCCCTGAAGCCTGCCGGTGCCCGAGAAGTGGTACTGCGCCTGGTCCGCGCTGGTGAAGATGTAGCCGGCTTCGGGGCTGCCCGAGAGCGTCTCCTTTGCCCAGCTCGGCCCGGCGTATGCGGTGCCGCTCGTTCGGGTGAACGGAATAGTGGCGCCGTCGCCTCGAACCACCGTGACCTTCGCGCCCCCTTCTTCGACTCCTAGGTGGTCGCTGAAGCTGGACACCCAGCCGTAGCCGAAGGCACCCGGCGTAGTTGCCGCGGCGGCTGATTGGGCGCTGTAGGTGCGGGTGAGAAGGAGGCCGAGGCCCCCGATTTCGATGTCGGTCTGGCTCTCGCTGAAGTCGCCGGTTGCGCATTCGACCGGATCGCCGCTGCAGCTACGGTTGCCGAACTTGTTCGTCCTCGCCGTTTTGACCGGGTCGGTGATGTCGAGGTGGCCACTCTGCTCGCGGATCACGCCGCTGTTGTTGAAGGGCGCTTCGACCTCGGTCGTACCGGTGCCGACGGTCTTCTGAAAGACGCCGGTATTGAGGAAGAGGGGATCGGCTCCGGTGCCGCCCTGCGCGATCCCGAGTTCTGAGCCCTCGGTGTTGGCGTTGAAGGTGCCTTGGTTTTCGAAGGTTGCTGCGCTTCGCAGCTGCAGGTATTTGATGGGCAGCGTCATCGTCCCTTCGTTGACGAAGGTCCGTCCTTCCAGCCTCGCTTCTGAGATCGACCCGGATGCCCCTCCGCCAAGGACCGTCCTGCCGCTGCCGCTCATCTTGCTGCCTGCCCAGGTGAGGCTTCCAGTGACTTTCAGGTTGCCTGCGCCTTCAACCGGTCCGTTCGCGACGAGATCCGCGGCGTTCACGGTGGAGCCAGCTCCGATTTTGAGCGAGCTCATGCCACCGATCGTCAGCGTTCCTCCGCTGGAGACGACGTCTTCAGCGACGATGTCCGGGCCTTGGAACTTCACTCCACCTAGCAGGGTGCTGCCGCTGACAAGCAGAGCTACTGGGGCGGACTCGAAGTTCAGCGTGCCTGATTTAGCTTGAACCGTGCCAAAGTTCGCAAGGTCCGCTTTGATGAAGGTATTGCCAGAACCCGATGACTTGCGAACAGTCCCACTGTTGATTAGGAGTGCGCCAAACTCGGCGAAGGGATGGATGATGCCCGTTTCTTCGCCTTCGGCGTTAAGAGTGAGCGTGCCCGTGTTTTCGAGGATCGCGGTTGCCCTCATCATCAGGTAGTTGCCACTCAGCGAAAGTGAGCCGCCATTGATCAGAACTCGTTCGTCGATGCTGACGTTCGAGAGCGTGCCCGTTGCGCTGGCGAGAAGGGCCGTGGTGCCGGTTCCCGCCATCGAGCCGCCAGTCCAAGTGAAGGTGCCCGACACGTTCATCGTGCCGGCGCCTTTCAGCGTCCCGCCGCTCTGCGTTAGGCCCACGGCGCTGGCCGTGTAGCCGGAGTCGATCGACAGCGACCCGCTTTGGAGCGTCAGAGTGCCGCTTGACATCGTGAAGTCCTGGGCGGTGACTGCTGGGCCCTGCAGCTTGATGGCGCCGCCAAGGACGCTTTTGGAGCCCAGCGTCACCGGTTCGGCTGCCGTCGGAAAGACGATCGCACCGGTTTCGGCGAACAGGCCGCCCAGGTTTTCGAGCCCCACCTTGATCTTGGTTTCGCCGCCGCCAGAGGACTTGCGGATCGTGCCGGTGTTGACGATTAGCGGAGCTGCTCCGACGTTGTGGACGATGCCTTCGGTGCTCTCGGTGTCAACGGTGAAGGTGCCCGAGTTTTCGAGCCTCGATCCAGTGGCCATCGAGAAGAAGCCGCCTGCAAGCGAAAGGCTTCCTTTGTTGAGGAGCGTCCGTTCGCTCAGGTAGGCGTTCGACATCGAGCCGACTGCTTCGGGGGAAAGCACCGTCGAACCGGTTCCGCTCATCGTGCCGCCGGTCCAATTGAAGGTGTTTGAGACGGTTAGGGCACCCCCGCCTTTCAAGGTTCCGCCCGTCATGCTGAAGCCGGACACCGTGGCACTGCAGCCGGTTTCGATGGAAAAGAGAGTGCCGCTCGTCAGCGTGAGGGTGCCACTGGGCATCGAGAAGCTCTGGGAGGTCACGGACGGGCCGCTGACTTTGATCGACCCTTCGAGTGAGCTGCCGGTGGTCAGCGTGAGTGGTTCTGAACTTGAAAATGCCAGGGTGCCGGTTTCGGCTGCCACCGTACCGCGGTTTTCGAAGCCCACCTTGATAGCGCTCGGGCCACTGCCCGAGGTCTTGCGGACCGTGCCGGTGTTGAGGATGGACGGATCGGCCCCCGTACCGTGAATGATGTTTTCGGTACTTTCCGTATTGACCGTGAAAGTGCCGGAGTTTTCGAGCCTCGAGCCGTTCGACATGGAGAAATAACTACTCGGCAAGGAGAGCGTCCCGTTGTTCACCAGGGTCCGTTCGTTCAGGACGACCCCGGTCATCGACCCGCTTGCGCCTGATGCGATGACGGTGGAGCCGGTCCCGGCCATCTGCCCGCTGTTCCAATTGAGGGTTTTGGTGATGCGGAGCTTGCCCGGCCCGATCAACTTGCCCAACCCACTTATCGTCAGCACCGGGATGGTTGATTCGCCTTCGCTCGGCGGGCGTTTCAATTCAAGGGAGCCCCCCGAGATCACGATGCTGCCTTCGCCCTGGACGATCGCGGCCTGGTTGGCGCCGGAACTGGATTTGGCAGTCTTGCCGGCCCCGATACAGACGACATCGGTTGCCCCGGGGACATGGCCGGCGGACCAATTGCCGGCCGTCTGCCAGGTGCCTTCGGCCGGGCCGGTCCAGGTATCGGTGCATTCGGTGGCGGAGGCAGTGGCGGGGAGTCCGATAAGGGCCAGTGCAACAACAGCCAGGCCAACGGAGACCATGGACAGAGCATGCGCTCGTGCGCCGATACGCGAATTTGCCAGCTGCATCGAGCTCCCTTGTCTTTGACCAGCACTGTTGGATTTCCGCGATCCGGTGGCGTACCCAATAGAACTCGAACGAATAAGTCAAAGACGTGTTACATCGGTTCGATTCCGATGGGCGTCTTTTCGGCTCAATAGATCCATATCGGGCTTCCTGGGGGTCATAGTGCCCAGACCATGGCCCGCCCAGCTGTCGTCGTCGTCTCGCTCGCGCTCGCGCTCGGCTCCGTCTTCAGCAGCCAGTCCTCTGCCGCCGAATGGGAAGACCTTTCTGTCGTCCCGGTGCTCGGACCCGTCGTCACGGGGCATCTCGAGAAGATCGCGGGCCGCGGGGCGAGCGTCGGCAACCGACCAGGGGTTTTCGCCAAGATCGGCGACAGCATCACCGCGTCACCGTCGTTCCTGCAGGCGTTGGCCTGCCGGCGGCCTCAGCTCGGGTCTTGGAGCGAGTTGCGCGGGACGCTGGAGTTCTTCGGCGCGACCTCCGTGCCGCGGGGCTCCGAGGAAGCTCAGTGCGCGGTCAGCAACAGCTACTCGCGGGTCGGGGTAGCCGCGGTGCCCGGGTGGAGGGCGGTCGACGCCCTGGCACCGCTCGAATCCCCTCCCGAGTGCCTGGGCCTGCCCGCCGTCGGTTGCGAACTGCAGTTGCTCCACCCGTCGGTCGCTCTGATCATGTTCGGGACCAACGATCTGACGGACTTCGCCGCGGTCCGGTTCCGTCGTGATCTCGCCCGCGTCGTCCGGCTCGTGGCCGGCGCCGGCACCATCCCGGTGATCAGCACGATCCCACCCCGGCCGAGGCGGCCGTTCTCGCGGCGGGTGGCACGGTTCAACGCCGAAATCGCCGCCCTCGCCGAGAACCGGGCGCTGCCGCTCTGGAACTACTGGCGGCAGATGGTCGAACCGGGGGTTCCCAATTGGGGTCTGGGTGAAGACGGAGTCCACCCGAGCGCCCTCTGCCCGCCCTGCACCGCGATCGACTTCCGGCCTGACGGACTGCGACAGGGATACGCCCTGCGGAACCTCGGAGCGTTGCGGGTTCTCGATCGCCTACGCCGCTCAGTTCCCCTCGGGCCCGGCGACTGAGGGCCGTCCGATCACCCCGGAGGTACGGCGAGCGCGGGCGATCCCCACCTGCCTGCGGCTCTCCCGGATCAAGGCATAGCTGCCGAGGGCCAGCGCGAAGGTTCCGCTCACGGCCAGTCCCCAGCGGACGGGGATCGCCAGTTCGGTCGTCGAGAGCGTGCTCTGCAGGGCGACGAGGAACGGGATGTGGACGAGGTAGATCCAGAAGCTCGCGTCCGCCAGGTACCGCAGCACCCGCGACTCCTTGCGGACGTATCGCGCCAGCACACCCCAGATGCCGAAGAGGGTGAGCCAGCAGACGATGCCGACGGCGAACAGCCCGTAGATGCGCAGCGCTTCGATTTCGGCAAGCACGCCCGGCGTGCCGGTGTTGCCGGTGAAGTCGGTGTTGTTGTAGAAGAGAAGGAAGGCGGGCACGGCGATCAGTAACCCGGCCCCGAGCCGCAGCCAGGCGCCGCGCTTCAGCTCCTCGATCAGGTTGCTCTGACCGCTGAGCAGCCAGCCGAAGCCGAAGAAGAGGCCGAAGTAGGCGAAAAGGGTGGGGGTGGGGATCAGCGAGTTGGACTCCGACCCACCCGCCACCCAGCCGGTCTTGGTGAAGAGGATCGCGGCGCTGACCGAGGCCAGGACCGGGACCGCCCACCACGACCTCATCATCTGGCCGAAGCCGCGGTTGAGCGCCGCCCCCATCCTGGGCGCGCGCTGGATCGCCAGCCAGAGCCCGATCGCGAGCAGGGAGATGATCAGCAGGTAGGAGATGAACCAGAGGTGCCGCGGGGTGAAGCTGAAGACGTTGGCGAGGTCCAGTTCCCGCTTCGGCGGGAGCGCGCCCTTGCGCGGCCACAGGGATGCCGCCCCGATGACGAAGAAATTGGCCAGCGGCACGACCGTCAGCATCCCGACCGCCAGCGGCAGTCCGAGCCGGCGGAATCGGGCCCGGACCTGCAGGGCGGCGGTCGATCGCTGCAGCGCGCTGGCGGCCAAGAAGCCGGAGATGGCGAAGAACAGGGGCATGTGCCAGGTGTGGACGAACCAGACGACGGCGTCGACGATCCTGGGGTCGCCGTCGCCCTTCTGGACGTAGCGCGCGGCGTGGTAGGGGATCAGGAGGAGGATCGCCGAGACGCGGATCGCGTCCAGGTGATGGCGACGCCGGCTCCCGCTCTCGGACATAGGACAGGGTAGGCGCTCCGGGAGGCCGGCTCGACGAGACCCGCTACTCTCGATGTCCGGGCAGGTCAAAGATTCCAAAATGGCACCCGGCTATCTAGGAGCTGTAACCGATGTCGTTGCTCCCCCGTTTGCGCTCGCTGTGGAGCAGGAGCGAGCAGGCCTCTGCCGATGGCGATCAGACTCTCTCGGAGGCCGACCAGACCAGTTCCGATTCCGACCAGACCCTTTCCGATCGCGACCAGGCAGCGGCGCAGTCCGACCAGCAGGTCTCCGACCGCGAACAGGCCGTCGCCGACCGCCTCCTCGGCGCCGCCGAGCCCTCGGAGAGGTCCAGCCGGCTGCCCGAGTACGAAAGGGCCCACGCCGAGCGCGACGAGGGAACGATGTCGCGGGCGGCCACCGCCGCCGTCCGAACCATGATCTCGACCGAGCGCGATGCCCAGGCCATGCAGCGCGACAAGCAGGCCCGCGACCGCGATCTGATCGCCGAGGACCGCGACCTGGTCTCCGATCTCGCCGACCAGGAGGCCGCCGCCCTCGCCCGTGACGTCGGCGATGCCGACACACAGGCCAAGCTGGCGCTCGAGGCCGCCGCCTCCGCCCGTAGCCTCGCGGCGACCGCTCGGATGAAAGCGGCATCCGATCGCGAGCGGGCGGCTCACGATCGCGAGGCGGCCGCCCGCGATCGTGAGTACCTCCGTGGCGAGATGGAGCGATCCCAGTTGGACGAGCTGACCGGGGCCTACAGAAGGGGCCTGGGGGAAATCCTCCTCCGGCATGAGATGTCACGCGCCAACCGGCTCGGTGGCAATCTGACCCTCGCCTTCATCGACGCCGACGGATTGAAGGAGACCAACACCCGCTCGGGTCATGCAGCCGGCGACGCCCTGCTCTGCCAGATCTTCGTGAGCCTCCAGGCCAGGCTCCGTCCCTACGATCCGATCGTCCGCTGGGGCGGTGACGAGTTTGTCTGCACCCTTTCGGGGGTCGCCTCCGCCGAGGCCCGAATTCGAATCGAACAGGCGGGAATCGACCTCGCGACCCTCGATCCCGAAATCTCCATCACCTTCGGCGTCGCCGCGATGGAGCCCGGCAACACCCTCGCGGACCTGGTCGGCCGCGCGGACGCGGCCCAACGCGAGGCGAAGGAAGAAAAGCGCCAATGAGCTCCGCCTGCGCGAGCTACGCCTAGAAGACGCGCTGGAACAGATAGATCGCGAGCAGGACGAGGATGACGATGATCAGAATCGTGACGAGGCTCATTGCTCTCCTTCGAGTCGGGAATACGTGCTCCGCCGTCAATCCCCAGCGGACGGCTAGCTCAAACTTCCCGATCTGACTCGTGCTGCTCGGCGAGTTCGGAGAGGGCCTCCAGCGAGACGCCGAGGGCCTCCGCCACCCGGCGGATGTCCCCCCAGGTGGGGTCGCAGGTCCCGCTCTCGATGCGGGCGACGGTGAAAGGTGGGAGATCCGCTCGGGCGGCCAGATCGGACTGGCTCAGCGCGGCCTTCTTGCGCAGTTCGTTGACTGCCTTGGCCAGGCCTCGTTGACCTTCGGGTGGTGGGGAGCCACTGGGCACCACCCGCAAGTCTTTCGCGTCAAGCGGACCTCCGCACGCTAGGTGTGGTTGGGGCCGTCGTCCGCGCCCCCGCCACCACCGCCGTTACCGCCACCACCGCCTTGCGGCTCAACCTTCTTGGCGACGAGGCCGTTGTCGCTGGACTGGGCTTCGACCTCGATCTTCATGCCCTTGTGGAGAGCGCCGAAGCCGGCAATCCGGTCGAAACGGGTCGCCCCGTTGACCTTGATCCGCACCTGGTTGCCGCTCTGGGTGGTGATCTTGAAGGTGCGGTTGTCGGAGTTCTTCGAGACCACGGTCCCGTCGATGTGCCGCAGCGCCGCCTGGGCAGGCGCGGCGAGGAGGCTGACCGCCAATGCCCCGACGAGCAATGCGGTGGCGAGTAGAGCTGCGCTCTTTCTGATCATCGTCTCTGCCTTTCGTGGTGTCCCTTTCCTCCGGTTACGGTCATCCGCAGACTCGGGTTCACCGGCAGGGGTGACCGACCGCAACCGATGTCAGCGGCGGCGCTGCCAGTTGGGCCGCAGGTAGGCCTCCTCGAAGCCAGCCTTGAGGATGTTGCGATAGCTCGCTGAGGGTCGGTCGGGCACCTGCTCTCCGGTCTCGACCAAGAGGGTGCGGCAGCCGGCGTCGGCGGCGTCGGCGATCCGTCGGCGCAGAAGCGCGGTCTGGCAGCCCCGCCCACGCGCGGCCTCGAGGGTGGCGCCGATACCGAGCTCGGCGATCCCGTCCTCGATCACCATTGCCCCGCAGCCGCACGCCTCGCCCTCGACGCGGGCGACATAGCAGCGCCAGCCGTCCCGCCCAGGCAGGTGGGCGAAGAGCTCGGCGCCCCAGGCCGGCATGCCGAACCCGAGCGCGGCGATCGTCCCGAACGGCTCCTGGTCCGGCGTTGTCATCTCGACGACCTCGACGCCGTCGGGAGCAGGGAAGCGGGGCGGGTGCGGATCGCGGACGAACTTCATCCAGGCGTAGGTCGGCCGGAATCCACGAGCGCGAAGCCACTCTTCGGTCGCGGCGCTGCCGGGGAGGTCGGGGGTGACCGAGACATACGGGGTGGATCGCTCCTCGGCCCAGTTGATTGCTGCTTCGAGCTCCGAACTTCGGGCCGCCTCGGCGGCGCCGAGGACGAGGTTCAGCATCCCGACCTGGCCCAGTGCTTTGACCACCGTTGCCTGGATCGGCCCGAACCTGCGCACCTCGATGCCGCGCTCGGTGGCGATCTCGGCCGGAACCGACTCCCAGATCTCGCGCCAGAAGCGGCGGTCCACCCGGTCGAGCGCGACCGGGTCGTAGGCGACCCCGTTCCTCGTCGTGCCGGCACCCATCGAGTGGCAGCATAAGCTGCGTCGATGAGTCGGGAGCAAGCTGCCGAGGGGGTGCCGCGGGATCAGCTGATCGTCCTCTTCGGCGCCACCGGCGACCTCGCCAGGCGCAAGCTCCTGCCGGGGATGTTCCACCTGATGCGGGTCGGGCTGATGCCGGAGCGGTTCCGGATCGTCGGCGCCGCCCGCAGGCCGATCGGCGTCGAGGAGTTCCGGGCACTGGCGCGGGAGTCGGTCGCCGGCTCCAGCCGCGAGGATGAGGAGCCGGAGACCTGGGAGCGGTTCGGATCCTCGCTGCGCTTTGCCGCCGTCGGCGAGGGGTTCGGTGAGCTCGACAGCGCGATCGAGGAGGCGCGCGCGGAGCTGGGAACCGAGGCAGAGCTGCTCTTCTACCTCTCGCTGCCCCCGCAGGCCGCCTCCGGCACGGTCGATGAGATCGGCGAGCTCGGGCTCGGCCGCGGCGCCCGGGTGATCATGGAGAAGCCGTTCGGGACCGACCTCGACTCGGCCCGTCGGCTCAACCGTCGGCTGCACTCGGTCTTCGCCGAGGAGTGCATCTTCCGCATCGACCACTATCTGGGGCGGGAGGCGGTTCAGAACCTGCTGGCGCTGCGCTTCGCCAACGGCATGTTCGAGCCGGTCTGGAACCGCAACCACATCGACCACGTCCAGATCGACATCCCGGAGACGCTCTCGATCGAGATGCGCGGCTCCTTCTACGAGGAAACGGGCGCCTTCCGGGACATGATCGTCACCCACCTCTTCCAGGTCCTCGGCTTCGTCGCGATGGAGCCGCCGACCTCGCTGCAGCCCAGGCAGCTGGGGATCGAGCGGGAGAAGGTGTTCGACTCGATGTCGCCGCTGCGGCCCGAGAACGTCGTCCGCGGCCAGTACCGGGGCTACCGCGACGAGGACGGGATCGACCCCGATTCCGACACCGAGACGTTCGTCGCCGTCAAGGCCTTCGTCGACAACTGGCGCTGGGAGGGGGTCCCGTTCTACCTGCGCTCGGGAAAGCGGCTGGCCGAGAGCCGGCACCTGCTGACGGTCGCCTACGCGCAGCCGCCGCGGCGGATGTTCCCGCTCGACTGCGACCAGATCGCCGAGTCCTTCGGCCACGACCACCTGACCTTCGAGCTCGGCGACCCCGGCAGCATCTCGGCCTCCTTCCTCGCCAAGGTGCCGGGGCCGCGGATCCAGCTCGGCGAGGCCCACATGCGCTTCAGCTACGCCGACACCTTCGGCGGCCCGGAGACGGCGCTCGACCCATACGAGCGGCTGATCCACGACGTCATGGTCGGCGACCGCACCCTCTTCACCAGCTCCGAGGCGGTCGAGCGGCTCTGGGAGGTCTCCGAGCCGGTCCTGCACGAGCCGCCGGCCGCGATCCCCTACGAGCCCGGCTCCTGGGGGCCGCGGGAGGCCGATGACCTGATTGCGCCGCGCCGCTGGCACCTGCCGAGCGAGCACGTCTGAAGAACGGAAAAGGGCCCCGAACGGGGCCCTTTGTTTCCGAAGGACGTACCACCATGGAGTGCTATCTCGCTGGCTCGTCGGTCCTCAAACTTTTCGCAAGCTCGGTCTATGAACACCCGTGGAAGCTGAAAGTTGCATCAGTTGCATCGACCGTTGCAGCGGAACCTTTAACCACCTGCCGGCCACCCGTCCGCCGCTGCTAGATTCCGGCGTCCCGGGCGTATAGCTCAGTTGGGAGAGCGCCGCCTCGACAAGGCGGAGGTCACTGGTTCGAGCCCAGTTACGCCCATCGTTCCCGGGGGTTCGGTTCCAGACAGCGGGGTTCCTCTTACTCGATTAGGGTCGCGCAATCAGACGCTTCTGCGCCGGCATCTCGCTTCTGCTCTTTTCCACCGGGGCCTTTCTGCTCGTTCCGGCCGGGTCGGCGATGGCGGTCGATTACGACTGCGCCGACTTCGCGACCCAGGAAGAAGCGCAGGAATACCTGCTGCCGGGCGATCCCTATGGGCTCGATGGCGATAACGACGGAGTTGCCTGCGAGGACCTTCCGTCGGGTGGTGGCGGAGGCGGTGGAGGAGGTGGCGGCTCAACCGAACCACCACCGCCGCCGGAACCGCCGAAGCTGGACAAGGGGGCGGCGAAGCGGGCCGCTCGGGCGCAGGCGCAGCACTACGACAGCGCCCACGCCCAGGTCCGCGGCATCGAGTCCAACGGCTGCTCTCGTCGCTCGAAGTACCGGATCGTCTGCCGCTTCTTCACCGACGGGCGCACGGCCAACTTCGAAACCTCCTGCAACCTGAGGGTGATCGTCCACGGCGAAGGAAGCTCGGCGTCGGCCAGGCTGCGGCCTGTATGTCGCCGCGAGCGATATCTCACGTTCGCGCGGGCGAGGGAGGCGATGGAGCCCGAAGCCGAACGGGTTGCCGAAAGGCCGGTGAAGGTCGTCGGACTGCAGCGAAACAGCCGGACCACGATCCTCGGCGAAGCGATCTGGACCCGCAGGACGACCGAGCGCGAACGCTGCGCGGTCGAACTGGTCGCGAGCCTGCTCAACTCCGGCGCGCTCGAAGTTTCATCTCGCTACCTCGAATGCCTGCCCAGTTGAGGAGCTAGATCCTCGCTAGTTGCTGGGTGTTTCCGCAGAGGTCTATGCGGTCATCTACTGATGGCTTCGGGTTGGGGCGGCTCTACGTTGCCTCTGCAACCCCGAGGCTCCCCGGAGCCGTGAAAGGAGTACCCGAATGAGAGGTTTGGGTCGAGCGGTCTTCGTGGCGATTCTGCTGATGATCGCCGGAGTGCTGAACGTCATCTACGGCATCGGAGCGATTGCCGACGCCAACTTCTGGGTCGGTGAAAACCACTTCGTTCTCGGCAACCTGCACACCTGGGGCTGGGTCACCCTGCTGATCGGTCTGCTCGAGGTCTTCGCCAGCTTCTCGCTGTTCACCGGCGGGACCTTCGGCCGCACGATCGGGATCGTCGCCGCCAGCCTGGGGGCGATCGGGGCGCTGCTTGCCGTCGGCGGGGCCTACCCGTTCTGGGCGCTCGGCGTCTTCGCGATCTGCGTGATCTGCATCCACGGCCTCGTCGTCTACGGCGAGCCGCTGGAAGAAGAGCACCGCGCGCCGGGCCCCTGACTCTCTCTCCCGCCCGGAGGTCCCGGCTTCGGCCGGGACCTCCATCCTCTTGCTCAGACGTTCGCCGGCAGTTTCACCTGGGTCAGGCGGAGGCTGTTGCCGGACGGGTCACGGAAGCCGCAGTCGATTCCGTAGGGGCGCTCTTCGGGCGTCTCGGTGAACTCGACGCCGCGGGCCTTGAGCTGCTCGTAGTCGGCCTGGCAGTCGTCGGTGGTGAGGAAGACGGTCCCGGAGAAGCCCTTCGACATCAGCTCCTCGACCTGCCGGGTCGTCTCCTCGTCCATCACCGGCGGGCCGGGGATCGCCATCAGGACGACGGCGACGTCCTCCTGGTCGGGAGGGCTGACGGTGAGCCAGCGAAAGTCGCCCATCTCCGGCAGCGTCACGTCGGAGCGAACCTCGAACCCGAGCTTCTCGGTATAGAAGGCGAGCGCCTCGTCCTGGTCGTGGACCCAAAGTTGTGCGGTTGAGATCTTCATGTTTCCCTCCTGTTCGGATTTGCTGGAGGCGATGCTAGGTCGGCTGTGCGGTGCTGTCTTCTCGAATCGTGCGGTGTTGCGGGCGGCCGTAGGCGCGGATGACGCAGGCCGGGACGACGGCGTGGGCAGAGGCCGGCGGTGCGGCCCCGCGGTACTCGGTCGGCGTCATCCCATACATCCGCTTGAAGCTGGTCGTGAACGATCCGACGCCCTGCAGGCCCACCTCGAGGCAGACTTCGGCAACCGAGTGGTCCGTATTGCGGAGCAGCGCCGCCGCCCGCTCCAGCCGTCGCGTCAGCAGGTAGACGTAGGGGGACTCGCCGAAGGTGCGGCGGAATTCACGGCTGAAATGAGCCTTGGAGAGACCGGCCGCTTTGGCGAGATCCTCGACCTCGAGCGGCTCCGCGAAGTGGGCGTCGGCAAGGTCCTTGGCTCGAAGCAGGTGGCGAGCGGGAGGTACGAAGGCCACTCGCTCAGTCTAGGCGTGCGGGTCGGTCTGCCACTTTGGGTATCTCTCGATACTCGGGTAAGGTTGCGCAATCGTGTGGAGACGGGGCGGCTATCTGGCGTTGCTCGTTGTGCTGGTGATCGTGACCGGCTGCGGGGGGTCCGACTCCGGGACGACCGACTCCGGGACGACCGGGACGGGGACGACCGACAAGGCCGCGACCAAGCCGGTTCGGCATAGCGAGCGGAAGACCGTCGCTGCGGCCGAGTTGACCGCGGGCCGGCCGGAGAAGCGGGTGATGCAGTGCATCGCCCTCGAAGGCGGTTTCATCGAGCCGCTGGACCCGATCCGAAACAAACGGGAGCCGCCGAGCCGGTCGTTCGCGCACGGCGTCGGGCCGGGCGAAAGCCACATCGCCATCTACCTGGGTACCTCGCCGCAGGAGATCGACAGCTTGATCAGTGAATACGACGAAATTCATGAATACCGCGCCGCGAAAACCGCAGACGGTCGCAATCTGATTCTCAACGACGCCTACGCCTACGGCTCGCCGCTCGATCGCGAAGTCGCTTTTCACTGCATCGCCGCAGCCACTCGTCGAGCCGGGCGATAGCCCGGCGCTGCAAACGCAGTTAGGCTCGCCGCCTCGTGATCGGGACCTACGCAGCCGTGCTGGCGATCTGCGCGTCCTCGCTGGCGATCGGGCAGGCGGCGATCTGCCTCTGCGGCGGGCGGCGCTGGTCCTGGCCGGCGCCGGCGGTTGGTTTGGCGCTGCTGTGCGCGGCGTGCTGGTGGACGGTGAGGTTGCCGGGTGACGGGGTGGTCTCGGCGGTCGTCGTCCTGGTGCTGACCGTGGCGGCGGTGGCGTACCTGTGGGGACGGCTCGAGGGGGGAGGGGAGGCGCTCCGCGGCGGCTGGCTTGTCGGGCTCCTGGCCCTGCTCGCCGCCTCGTTGCCGTTCGCCGTCGAGGGGCACTTCGGCATCCTCGGCACCAGCTTCAACCCCGACATGTCCCAGCACCTGCTGGCCGCCGACCGCCTCGCCGAAGGCCACTCGTCCCAGCTCCTCGACCAGGGTTACCCGCTCGGCCCGCACTCGATCGTCGTCGCCCTCCACAAGGGCCTCGGAGTCGGCCTCGTCCAGGGCTTCAGCGGCCTCACGGTCGCCGTCGCGGTCCTGACCTGCCTCACCGCGCTCGCCGCCTTCGCCGACCTGCCCAGGCTCCCGCGCGCCGCCGGGGCCCTCCTCGTCGGCCTCGCCTACGTCGTCGCCTCCTACTTCGCCCAGGGAGCCTTCAAGGAGACGATGCAGGCGCTGTTCCTCCTCGCTTTCGTCCTCGCATTGAGGGAGGCGGATCGAACCTGGAGCGATCTCCCACTCCGCTACGTCCCCGCAGCATTAATTGCCGCCGGCAGCATCTACACCTACAGCTTCCCATCCCTGATCTGGCTCGGCACCACCTTCGTCCTCTGGCTCCTGGGCAATGCCTTCCTTGTCGTGGGTGGCCGGGGGAGGGCCTCTCGCCCGCACTTTGGAGGACGGGAGGTCCTCCCCCGGACAGGACCCGCGACTCGAGCGCTCGGTCTTGCAGCCGTCGTTTTCGTCGTCCTGACCCTCCCCGAGCTAAGCCGCATGCTCGATTTCCACAGCTTCGAGACCTTCGACCCCAACGGTCCCGGCCTCGGCAACCTCTTCGGCCAGATCTCCCCCTTCGAGGCGCTCGGGATCTGGCCCTCGGGCGACTTCCGCCTCGCGCCCGGGGACGGTGCCGTGCCCGCGGTCGCCTACTACCTGGGCATTCTCTTCGCGCTGGTGCTCTTCGCCTACGGCCTCGCCGACCTCCGGCGCCGCCGCGAGAGCGCAATCCTCGCCGGCGTTGTCGCAGCGGCTCTCGCCTACGCCGCCGCCCGGCTCGGCGGCACGCCCTATACCGCCGCGAAGGCGATCGAGCTCGCATCGCCACTCATCACCCTGGTGATCCTCCTGCCGCTGCTATCTGCCGTTCCGCGGTTCCTTAGTCCGGATATGCACGACAAAGGAACCACGGAACGGCTGTGGGTCCCTGCTGTGGCCGCGCCCTTCGTGGCCGCCGCAGGAGTCTGCGCGCTCCTCGCGCTCGCAAACGCCCCTGTTGGCCCGACCTCGTACTCCTCGAAGCTGAGCGAGTACCGCAAGGCGGTCGGCGCAGGGCCGACGCTCGTCTACGCCTCTCCCCAGCTGCTCGAAGACGAACACGGCGAACCGTTCCTCGCCTGGGAACTTCGCGGCGGCCGCGTCTGCATCCAGTCGACCGAGGAACCGAAGATGCCGGCGGGGGTCCGCTTCGTGATCCGCGACGAAGGCGGCTGGACCCTGAGGAGGGTCAGCGACCCACCCCCCGGCAAGAGCTCCGTGCCCGCTGATCGCCGAACGCCAGGCGCGGCAGGGCCCCGCTCGGTAGGCGAGCGCCTAATGGTCCGCGCCCCCGTACCATTGCCCGGGATGGAGGCCGCTACCGAGAAGACCACCTTCACCCTGCCCGACGGCAAGCCGCTGGAGCTGCCGGCAGGGGCGACGGGCGCCGATGCGGCTGCCGCGATCGGCCCCGGCCTGGCCAAGGCGGCGCTGGCGATCAAGGTCGACGGCGAGCTGCGCGACCTCGCGGCGCCGTTGCCGGCGGGAGGGGGAGAGGTGGCGATCCTCACCGACCGCGATCCCGAGGCGCTGGAGTTGATCCGCCACGACGCCGCCCACGTGATGGCCGAGGCGGTCGTGGACCTCTACCCGGGGACCAAGGTGACGATCGGCCCGCCGATCGAGACCGGCTTCTACTACGACTTCGAGTTCCCGCCCGGGACAAAGATCACCGAAGAGGACCTGCCGAAGATCGAGGCGGCGATGCGGAAGCACATCGACGCCGACGAGGAGTTCTCCCGCCGCGACATTCCCGTCGCCGAGGCGATCGAGATCTTCCGCGCCCAGGACCAGGGCTTCAAGGTCGAGCTGATCGAGGACCTCGTCCGCGACGAAGGGGTGGAGACCGTCTCGCTCTACCGCAACGGTCCCTTCGAGGACCTCTGCCGCGGCCCTCACGGTCCCTCGACCGCCCGCATCAAGGCGATCAAGCTCAGCTCCGTCGCCGGCGCCTACTGGCGCGGCGACGAGCAGCGCGAGAGCCTCACCCGCATCTACGGCACCGCCTTCTTCTCGAAGAAGGACCTCGAGGCGCATCTCGAGCGGATCGAGCAGGCCAAGGAGCGCGACCACCGCCGCCTCGGCCCCCAGCTCGGCCTCTTCATGCTCCGCAAGGAGGCCCCAGGGATGCCCTTCTGGCTCCCCAACGGCACGACGATGCTGCGGACGATCGAGACAGAGGTCCGCGACCAGCTGCGCAAGCGCGGCTACCAGGAGATCGCGACGCCGCAGGTGATGGACGAGAGCCTCTGGCATCGCTCCGGGCACTGGGACAACTACAAGGACGACATGTACTTCATGGAGGACGACGACCGCCGCTACGCGCTGCGGCCGATGAACTGCCCCGGCGCCTGCCTCGTCTACTCCGCCGACCGCCACTCCTACCGCGAGCTGCCCCTGCGCCTGGCCGAGTTCGGCCGCGTCTCCCGCAACGAGCGCGAGGGTGTCCTCCATGGGCTCCTGCGCGTCCGCGCCTTCACCCAGGACGACGCCCACGTCTACTGCACCGAGGAGCAGATCGGCGAGGAGGTCGCCTCGATCTGCGAGGCGATCGACGAGCTCTACGGGCGTTTCGGCTTCGACGGACGTCCACGTCGAGCTCTCGACCCGGCCGGAGAAGTCGATGGGCTCCGAGGAGCAGTGGCGCAAAGCGGAGTCCGCCCTGGCAGAGGCGCTCGAGAGCCAGGGGCGTGAGTACACGCTGAACCCGGGCGACGGTGCCTTCTACGGGCCGAAGATCGACTTCCACATCACCGACGCGCTCGGCCGCTCCTGGCAGTGCGGCACCTGCCAGCTGGACTTCCAGATGCCCGAGCGCTTCGAGCTCTACTACACGGGCGCCGACGACGAAGCCCACCGGCCGGTGATGATCCACCGCGCCCTGCTCGGCTCGATGGAGCGTTTCGCCGGGATCCTGATCGAGCACTACGCGGGCCGCTTCCCGACCTGGCTGGCGCCGGTGCAGGCGATCGTCCTGCCGATCTCCGACCGCCACAACGAGTACGCCGCCGGCGCCTTCGAGCAGCTGCGCGAACTCGGCGTCCGGGTCGCCATCGACGACCGCTCGGAGTCGGTCGGCAAGAAGATCCGCGACGCTTCGACGATCGGCCTCTACCCCTACATGCTGGTGGTCGGAGACC
Organism: uncultured Actinomycetes bacterium; assembly: GCA_963812845.1. Classification (GTDB taxonomy): domain Bacteria; phylum Actinomycetota; class Thermoleophilia; order Solirubrobacterales; family 70-9; genus VAYN01. The sequence goes on from CAWEWQ010000001.1 coordinate 1,486,684, forward strand.
GCGAGGCCGAGAACGGCGCCGTCGCCGTCCGCTCTCGCGAGGAGGGGGACCTGGGAGAGATTTCGCTGCCCGACTTCGCCGCCCGCGTCGGAGCCGAGACGGAGCAGCGTTGAAGCCCACGTTTACGCGCGGCCGTTCTGTCTCTATACTGCGCCGAACTTGATCGCCGGCACGCAAAACCACCGCCGCCGCTGAGCGCCCCGTGCCGGCTTACCGTCTCGTCCTCTTGAAGTCCCGCCTTCGATAGTGCCGGTCCCGCGTAGGTTCGATCGGCGCCCTCCAGAGCGCGACACCACTCGGATCAACGAGCGGATCCGGGTCCCGCAGGTGCGCCTGATCGGCGCCGACGGGGAGCAGCTCGGCATCGTCGAGATCGCCGACGCGCTGAAACGCGCCCAGGAGGCCGACCTGGACCTGGTCGAGGTCGCCCCCGGTTCGAAGCCGCCGGTCACCCGCCTGCTCGACTACTCGAAGTACAAGTACGAGCAGGAGCAGAAGCAGAAGGCCGCGCGCAAGCACCAGCAGCAGGTCAACATCCGCGAAATCAAGCTGCGCCCGAAGATCGCGACCCACGACTACGAGACCAAGAAGGGTCACGTCGAACGCTTCCTCAAGCACCGCGACAAGGTCAAGGTGACGATCATGTTCCGCGGCCGCGAGCAGGCCCACCCCGAGCGCGGCCGGAACCTGCTGCAGAAGCTCTTCGAGGACCTCGACGGCCTCGCCGTGATCGAGTCGGCGCCGCTGCAGGAAGGCCGCAACATGAGCATGTTGCTCGGCCCCAGCAAAGAGGTCGACAGGATCGCCGGCGACGGCGAGCCCGGCGAGTCGGCGCCGGCGGACGACGCCGCGGCCGAGTCCTGAGCCGCTCCGCAGTCGTCCTCGCTATGGCGGGGAAAAGCGCGTAATCGTCAGCCGAGGACCACGTCGGCGATCCGCTCCGCTGCCCGCCCGTCCCAGAGCGGCGGCGGCCCCTCCGGCGTCCGCCGGCCCTCGGCGAGCAGGCCGGGAATGCGTGAGATCGCGGTCGGGTCGAGGCCGAGCAGCGTGTTGGTGCCGGAGGTGACGGTGACGGGTCGCTCGGTGTTGTCGCGGAGCGTGAAGCAGGGGATGCCGAGGTAGGTCGTCTCCTCCTGGATGCCGCCCGAGTCGGTGAGGACGGCGCGGGCGTCGGCGAGGAGCGAGAGGAAGTCGAGGTAGCCGAGCGGGTCGGTGAGGTGGAGGCCGGGGGTGTCGGGCTCGAGGCCCTCCATCATCTTCCGCGTCCGCGGGTGGACCGGGAAGAGGACCGGGGTCTCCCGCGCCAGGGCCGCCAGCTGCGAGACGGTCTCGGCGAGGAGCGGTCCGTCGACGAGGGCGGGGCGGTGGAGGGTGACCAGCAGGTAGGAGCCCGACTCGACTCCGAGTCGCGCCGCCGCGCCCGCGGCCCGGAAGCGGTCTTCGAGCGCCACCAGGGTGTCGATCATCGTGTTGCCGACCATGTGCATGCGCTCGTCGGGGATCCCTTCGGCGCGCAGGTTGGTGACCGCCTCGGGGCTGTGGAGGAAGAGCCACTCGGAGAAGCGGTCGGCGACGATCCGGTTGACCTCCTCGGGCATCGTCATGTCGAAGCTGCGCAGGCCCGACTCGATGTGGGCGACCGGGATCCCCATCTTCACCGCGGTCAGCGTCGCCGCCAGGGTCGAGTTGACGTCGCCCGGGGCCATCACCAGGTCCGGTTGCTCGTCGGCGAGGACCGGCTCCAGGCGCTCCATCGTCCGTGCCGTCTGCGCCGCGTGGCTGCCGGAGCCGACCTCGAGCATGTAGTCGGGCGCCGGGACGCCGAGCTCGGAGAGGAAGACCTCGGACATCAGCCGGTCGTAGTGCTGGCCGGTGTGGACGATCGTGTGCCGGCCCTCGGGGTGGCGCGCCCGCAGGGCGCCGATCACCGGCGCCGTCTTGACGAAGTTGGGCCGCGTCCCGACCACGTAGAGGATCCGCATCGCGGCGCCAGCGTACCCAGGCGACAGGCGCCGCTGCGCTCGCAGCGCGTCGTCTGCTTCAATAGCGGACCCGATGCCGAAGATGAAAACCCATTCCGGCGCCAAGAAGCGGTTCAAGAAGACCGCCAACGGCAAGCTGCGCGGCCGCCGCGCCTACTCCAGCCACATTCTGGAGAAAAAGTCGCCGAAGCGGAAGCGGAAGATGGCGAAGCCGGTCGAGATAGCGCCGAGCGACCAGAAGAAAGTGCGGACCCTGCTCGGGGGTGGCAAGTGAGCCGCGTCAAGCGCAGCGTCCACGCGCGCAAGAAGCGCCGCAAGGTGCTGAAGGAAGCGAAGGGCTACTTCGGCCGCAAGCACTCCTCCTACCGTTTCGCCAAAGAGCAGGTGCAGCGGTCGGGGATGTACGCCTACCGTGACCGGCGCAACAAAAAGCGGACCTTCCGTCGCCTCTGGATCACCCGCATCAACGCCGCCGCGCGGCTCGAGGGCATGAGCTATTCGGAACTGATGCACGGCCTCAACAAAGCCGAGGTCGAGGTAAACCGGAAGATGCTGGCCGAGATCGCCGTCACCGACCGCGACGCCTTTCGCCGATTTGTCGAGCTAGCCCGGGAGGGTGCGGCCGCCTAGCGGCATCACCGACATTCCTCTCTCCCGGGCGGGCCGTGAAGACGGCCCGCTTTTTCGTTCCAGGAGTTAAAACCGCCAAACAGAAGACAACCGAACCCGATGATCGAAAGTCCCCATAACGAGAAGCTGAAGCTGGTCCGCAAGCTGCGCGACCGCAAGCACCGTGAGCGCGAGGGCCTGTTCGCGACCGAGGGCGAGGATCTGCTCGAGGCCGGCCTGGCGGCTGGGGCCGAGCCGCGGTTCGTGTTGGTCGCGGCCGGTTCGGCGCTCGACGGCGAGGAGGTCGAGACGGAGTTGTTCGCCGATGTCTCCACGCTCGGCTCCGGGGCACGGGTCATCGCCGCTTGGCCCCTACGGTGGGCTGAGGCGCTTGCAAGCCCCTGCTTCTACCTGCACGGTGTTGGGGATCCCGGCAACGTCGGGACGATCATCCGAACCGTCGATGCCCTGAGCGGAAGCTCCGTGGTTCTGGGTGGCGACAGCGCCGACCCTTTCTCGCCGAAGGCGGCCCGGGCGAGCATGGGCTCGATCTTCTCGACCCCGCCGGTCAAGGGCGACATCGACGCCACCCCGAAGCCGCGTGTCGCTTTGGTCGCCCACGGGGGGGAAGAACTCGACACGCTCGCCGGCGCCGCCACCGTCTGCCTCGGCGCCGAGCGCGAGGGGCTGCCCGAGGAGGTCCTCGCCGCCTGCGAGCGGCGGGTCACGATCCCGTTGCGGGAGGGCGGTCCCGACTCCCTCAACGTCGCCGCGGCGGCTGCGATCGCCGCTCAGCGGCTATCTTCGCTCGCCATGACGGAGGCCCAACCCGATGCTTGAGCGGATCGAGGAGATCAGGGGGGAGGCCTCGGTGGCTATCGCCGGCGCGGGCTCGAGCGCCGAGCTGGAGGAGCTGCGGGTTCGCTACCTCGGCCGCAAGGCCGAGTTGACGACGATTCTGCGCGGGATATCCGAGCTTCCCCAAGAGGAACGGGGCGCCGTCGGCGGTGCCGCCAACCGCGCCCGCAAGGAGCTCGAGGCGCTGCTCGAGGCGAGCGCCGAGCGGCTTGACGCCACTGAGCTCGAAGCGCAGTTGGCCGGCGACCGGATCGACGTCACCCTGCCCGGGGCGCCGCCCCGCCCGGTCGGCCACCCGCACCTGATCGCCCGGACGACGCGGCTGATCGAGGACACGATGGTCGGGCTCGGCTACCACGTCGCCGAAGGCCCGGAGATCGAGCACGACTACTACAACTTCACCGCCCTGAACCACCCGCCCGGCCACCCGGCGCGGATGCTCCAGGACACCTTCTACGTGCAGTCGCACCCCGACGTCCTCCTGCGCACCCACACCTCGCCGATGCAGGTGCGCTCGATGGAGGCGAAGCCGCCGCCGATCTTCGTCGTCGTCCCCGGCAAGGTCTACCGGCGCGACTCCGACGCCACCCACAGCCCGATGTTCCACCAGGTCGAGGGGCTGGCGATCGCCGAGGGGCTGACCCTCGCCGACCTGCAGGGGACGCTGCTGGCGATGTGCCGGGCGCTGTTCGGCGCCGAGCGCGAGCTGCGCCTGCGGCCGCACTTCTTCCCCTTCACCGAGCCCAGCGTCGAGGTCGACGTCTCCTGCTTCCAGTGCGGCGGCAGCGGCGAGCTGGCCGGCGGCGAGCGCTGCAACCTCTGCAAGGGCCAGGGCTGGATCGAGATCCTCGGCGCCGGCATGGTCGACCCCAACGTGCTCGGTTTCGTCGAGGGTCATGGCTACGACGCCGAGCGGGTCCAGGGCTTCGCCTTCGGGATCGGGGTCGAGCGGGTGGCGATGCTGCGCCACGGCGTCCCGGACCTGCGGCGCTTCTTCGACAACGACGTGCGGATGCTGGAGCAGTTCTCATGAGGGTCCCGTTCTCCTGGCTGCGCGAGTACTGCGACCCGGGCATCGACCCGGCGGCGCTCGCCGACCGGCTGGTGATGACCGGGACCGAGGTCGAGCGGCTCGACGTCGTCGGGCCGACCCGCGGCCGAGGGCTTCGTCGTCGGCAAGGTGCTGGAGCGCGAACAGCACCCGAACGCCGACCGGCTCAGCGTCTGCCGCGTCGACACCGGCGACGGCGAGCGGACGATCGTCTGCGGCGCCCCCAACGTCGACGCCGGCCAGACCGTCGCCGTCGTCCTGCCGGGGGCGACGATGCCGGGCGGGATGAAGATCCGCAAGGCCAAGCTGCGGGGCGTCCCCTCCGAAGGGATGATCCTCTCGGCCGCCGAGCTCGAAATCGCCGAGGAGGCGGACGGGATCATCGTCCTCGAAGACGGGCCGGCGCCCGGCACGCCGCTGTCCGAGGTGCTGCCGCTGGGCGAGCCGGTGCTGGAGATCGAGGTGACCCCGAACCGGACCGACTGCTTCGGCGTCCACGGCGTCGCCCGCGAGGTGCACGCGATCACCGGCGCGCCGCTCGCCGCCGACCCCTGGGCCGAGGACGCGCCGGCGGCGGGGGAGGGGAAGGCCGAGGACTACGCGTCGGTGCGGTCGAGGTCCCGGACCTCTGTCCGCGCTTCACCGCCCGCGTCTTCACCGACGTCGAGGTCGGCCCCTCGCCGCTCTGGCTGCAGGCGCGGCTGGCGGCGGCCGGGCAGCGGCCGATCAACAACGTCGTCGACATCACCAACTACGTGATGCTGCTGACGGCGCAGCCGCTGCACGCCTTCGACCTCGACAAGGTCCCGGGCGGCGAGCTGATCGTCCGCGGCGCTTCCGACGGGGAGAAGATGACGACGCTCGACGGCGTCGAGCGGAGCTTCGACGCCGAGACGGTGCTGGTCTGCGACCGCGAGGGACCCTCGGGGATCGCCGGGATCATGGGCGGCCAGCGCTCCGAGGTCTCAGAGGCCACGACCCGGGTCCTGCTCGAGGTCGCCTGCTGGAACGGGACCAACATCCTCCGCACCTCGCGGCTGCTCGGCCTGCGCTCGGAGGCCTCCTCGCGCTTCGAGAAGCAGCTGCATCCGGAGCTCTGCATGCGGGCGCAGCGGATCGCCTCGCGGCTCCTGGTCGAGCTCTGCGGCGCGAAGATGGTGCCGGGGACGATCGACGAGGCGGCCGAGGTCCCCGAGCCGCGGCGGCTGCGCCTGCGGGCGAGCCGGGTCGAGGGCCTGCTGGGGATGACGATCTCCCGGGACGAGCAGAAGACCTACCTGGAGCGGCTCGGCTTCGAGGTCGCCGCCGACGGCGACGACCTGGAGGTGACGGTCCCGCCCGACCGCCATTACGACGTCACCCGCGAGGTCGACCTGATCGAGGAGGTCGCGCGGGTCCACGGCATCGACGAGCATCTGCCGACCACGCTCCCCTCTACCGGCTCCGCCGTCGGCGGTCTCAGCCGCGAGCAGCGGCTGCGGCGCCGCGCCGAGGACGGCCTCCGCGACCTCGGCTTCGACCAGGTCGTCGGCTGGAGCTTCACCGACCCAGGCGAGGCGGAGCGGCTGCGGATCCCCGAGCGGGGACCCGCGCGCCAACCCGGTCCTGCTCGCCAACCCGCTCTCCGAGGAGCAGTCGGCGATGCGGACGACCCTGCTCGGCTCGCTGCTCGACATCGCCGCCCGCAACGTCGCCCGCGGCGTCGAGCAGCCTGGCGCTGTTCGAATCCGCCCGCGTCTACCTCCGGGAAGGGAACCCCCGAATTCGCCGGCGACCAGCCGGCGCCGTTTGCCGAGCCGCACCGGTTCGCCGGGATCGCTGTCGGGCCGCCGGCGCCCCGCTCCTGGCGCGGCGGTGGCGAGCCGGCCGACTTCTTCGCGGTCAAGGGCGTTCTCGAGGCGCAGGCGGCGCAACTCGGCGTCGAGTTCGGGTTCGCGCCCGCCGAGCAGCCGTTCCTCCATCCGGGCCGTTCCGCCGCGGTCTCGATCGGCGGGCGTCGAGGCCGGCTGGCTCGGCGAGGTTCACCCGCTTGTCTGCCGGACCTGGGATCTCGACGCCGCCGTCGCCTTCGAACTCGACGCGGCGCCGCTGATCGCCGCCGCGACGCTCGGCGAGGAGTCCTACGAGGACGTCACCACCTTCCCCGCCGTCTACCAGGACCTCGCCGTGGTCGTCCCGGCCGAGACCCCGGCGAGCGAGGTCCGCGCCGCGGTCCTCGCCGGCGGCGGCGAATTGCTGCACGCGGCCGAGGTCTTCGATCTCTACGAGGGTGAGCAGGTCGGCGCCGACCGCAAGAGCCTGGCGCTGAACCTCGAGTTCCGCGCCCCAGACCGCACCCTCACCGACGACGAGGTCGCCGGCCTGCGGGAGGCGATCAAGGCCAAGCTGGACGAGATCGGGGGGTCGCTCCGTGAGTAGGCGCGTGCTGGTCGCCGGCGCGTCCGGCTTCACCGGAGCGCTGGCGGCGCAGATCGTCTGGGACCACCCGCGGCTGGAGCTGGTCGCCGCCACCTCGCGCAGCGATGCGGGCAAGCGGCTGAGCGAGCTCTATCCCGCGCTACCGGGCGCCGATCGAGCTGACCGAGCTCGACCTGGACGAACCTCCCCGAGGTCGACGCGGCGATCGTCGCCTACCCGCACGGGGCCGCCGCGCCGACCGTGGCTGCGCTCCGCGAGCAGGGAATCCTCGTGGTCGACCTCTCGGCAGACTTCCGCCTACGCGACCTCGAGACCTACGAGCGCTGGTACGGCGAGCACGGCGCCCCCGACCTCTTCGGCACCGGCGTCTACGGCCTTACCGAGATCTACCGCGACCAGCTGCGCGAGGCGAAGCTCGTCGCCACCCCCGGCTGCTACCCGACCGCGAGCGTCCTGGCGCTCGCTCCGCTGGCCGAACAGGGCCTGCTCGGCGAGGTCTTCGTCGCCGCCATGCAGGGAACCTCCGGCTACGGGCGCAGCAGCGACGACCTCGTCCACTTTTCGGCGATGACCGAGAACGCCTTCCCTTACAAGACCGAGGGCCACCGGCACCGGCCCGAGATCGAGCAGGAGCTGGCGGCGCTCGGCAGCCCGGCGCCGGTCACCTTCGTCCCACACCTGCTGCCGCTCGACCAGGGCGAGCTCGCGACCTGCTTCGCCACGCTCGGCGAGGCAACCTCGAAGCAGGCGATCCAGGCTCTGTACGAGGAGCGCTACGCGGACGAGCCGTTCGTCCACGTCCTCGACCGGCCGCCGAACCTGCGCGCCGTCCGGGATACGAACGAGTGCCACGTCTACGTCACCGTCGAGGAGCGGGGGAGGGCGATGGCCTTCTCGGCGATCGACAACATCTGGAAGGGCGCCTCCAGCCAGGGCGTGCAGAACCTCAACCTGATGCTGGGACTCGACGAGACGGAGGGGTTGCTGTGAGCGAGCCGGCCACCACCTCGTTCTTCAGGTCACGGTGGGTCGACGCTCCCGAGGGCGTCGAGGAGCTCGACCCGAATCAGCTCGCGCCGGGCTTCCGGGCCGGCGGCGCCCACTGCGGGTTGAAGGGCGGAGGGCGGACCGACGTCGGCCTCGTCGTCTGCGATGCCGAGGAGGTCGCCTCGGCGATGGTCCTCACCCGCAACGCCTCGGCGGCGGCGCCGATCCGGATCTGCCGTGACGAGGTCGACGGCGGCGACGTGCGCGCCGCGGTCGTCAACTCCGGCAACGCCAACGCCGAGACCGGGGAGCAGGGGCTGGCCGACGCCCGGGCTATGTGCGAGCGGACGGCCGCCGCGCTCGACCTCGCGCCGAGCCAGGTCGCGGTCGCCGAGACGGGGACGATCGGGGTGCCGCTGCCGATCGACGCCGTCCTCGCCGGCATCGCCGATGCTGCTTCCACGCTCGCCACCGACGGCGGCAACGCCTTCTCCGACGCGATCCTCACCACCGACCGCTGGCCCAAGCGCTGCAGCCTGCGCGCCGGCGGCGTGACGCTTTCCGCCCAGGCGAAGGGGGCGGGAATGATCGAGCCGAACATGGCGACGATGCTCTGCTTCGTCCAGACCGACGCCGTCGTCGACGATCGCCGACCCGCTCCTGAGCGCCGCCGTCGACGCGTCCTTCAACCGGATCACCGTCGACGGCCAGATGAGCACCAACGACATGGTCCTGTTGCAGGCCTCCGGCGCCTCCGGGCGGCCGCTGCCGGAGGGCTTGCTGGAGGCCGTGCTGATGCAGCTGGCGATCGAGATCGTCCGCGACGGCGAGGGCGCCGCCCGCGCCGGCCGGATCGAAGTCACCGAGGCCGCCTCGCAGCCGGAGGCCGAGCGGGTCGCCCGGGCGATCGCCAACTCGCCCCTGGTGAAGACCGCGCTGTTCGGCCGCGACCCCAACTGGGGCCGGATCGCCCAGGCCGCCGGCGCCGCCCTGGCGGGTGAGGACCTGCGGGAGCTGGGGGCCGAGAACATCGACGCGGCCGAGCTCGGCGCCGAGGTCGAGGAGGCCGAGATCGGCTTGCGGCTCGGCCGCGGCGAGCACAGCGCCCACGTCTGGTTCTCCGACCTCGGCTACGAGTACGTGAAGATCAACGCGGAGTACACGACGTGACCCAGGAGATCAACACGCATCAGACCGACAACACCCGCTACGACAGCGGCAGCGTCGCCACCCTCCTCGAGGCGCTGCCCTACATCCGCGAGTTCCACGGCCGCACCGTGGTGATCAAGTACGGCGGCGCGGCGATGCTCGACGAGGAGCTGCGCGAAGCCTTCGCGACCGACGTCGTCCTCCTCAAGTACGTCGGCCTCAACCCGATCATCGTCCACGGCGGCGGACCCGAGATCACCCGCTACATGGAGCGGCTCGGGCTCGAGGTTCGCTTCCACGAGGGCCTGCGGGTCTCCGACGCCGAGACCGTCGAGGTGGCGCAGATGGTCCTCGCCGGCAAGCTCAACTCGGAAATCGTCCAGCGGCTGAATCGTCACGGCCAGGCCGCGGTCGGTCTCTCCGGCGAGGACGGCAACCTCTTCGAGGTCTCGCCCGTCGCCAACGCCGAGCAGGTCGGCTTCGTCGGCTCGATCGAGCGGGTCGACGTCGACGTCCTCAACCACATCGCCGCCGACTACATCCCGGTGATCGCCTCCTCGGCCTCCGACCGCAGCGGCCAGTCCTACAACGTCAACGCCGACGAGGCGGCGGGCAAGGTCGCCGCCGCGATCGGCGCCCACAAGGCGATCTTCCTCACCGATGTCGTCGGCTGGCTGGAGGATGCGAGCGACGAGGGGTCGCTGATCTCCCGCGCGACCGTCACCGAGGTCGACGAGAAGCTGCCCGGCCTCGAGGGCGGGATGCGGCCGAAGCTGCAGGCCTGCGCCGACGCGATCCGCGGCGGCGCCCAGTCGGCCCACATCATCGACGGCCGCGTCCCCCACAGCCTCCTGCTCGAGCTCTTCACGGACGCCGGCATCGGAACCATGGTGACCCCGTGAGCGAGGTCGCCGAGGGGATCGGCCTGGAGGAGACCCGTGCGCTGGAGGAGCGCTACCTGATGCGCACCTACAAACGGGCGCCGGTCGACTTCGTACGCGGCGAGGGGGCGCTGCTGTGGGACGCCGGCGGCAAGCGCTACCTCGACTTCCTCACCGGCATCTCGGTCTGCTCGGTCGGCCACTGCCACCCGGCGGTGGTGAAGGCGGTGCGCGAGCAGTCCCAGCGCCTGATCCACGTCTCCAACCTCTTCTATACCGAGCCGATGGCGCGGCTGGCCGAGCAGTTGGCGGAGTCGAGCCTCGGCGGGCGCGTCTTCTTCGCCAATTCCGGCACCGAGGCGAACGAGTGCGCGATCAAGATCGCCCGCAAGCACGCCCACGGGCGCGGCATCTCCGGTGCGGAGATCGTCAGCTTCGAGAACGACTTCCACGGCCGCACCTACGGCGCTCTCTCCGCCACTCCCGGCCTGGCCACGAACGAGGCGCTGGGGCCGATGTTGCCGGGGTTCCGGGCCGTCCCCCGCAACGACGCTGCCGCCCTGCGCGAGGCGGTGGGGGAGAACACGGCCGCGGTCTTGATCGAGCCGATCCAGGGCGAGTCCGGGGTCTTCCCGATCGACGAGGAGGCGCTGCTGGCGGCGCGGCAGGCCTGCGACGAGGTCGGCGCGCTGCTGATCTTCGACGAGATCCAGACCGGGATAGGGCGGACCGGCTCGCTATGGGCATACGAGCAGACGCCCGTCAGGCCGGACGTCCTCACCAGCGCCAAGGCGCTCGGAGGCGGCTTCCCGATCGGCGCCTGCATCACCTCCCCCAGCGCCGCCGAGGTGCTCGAGCCCGGTGACCACGGTTCGACCTTCGCCGCCGGTCCGGTTGCCACCGCCGCCGCCATGGCCGTGCTCACGATCGTCGACAACCCGGTCCTGCTGCGGCACGTGCGCGAGCTCGGCGCCTACCTCCGCGAGCGCCTGGAGGAGTTGGACGGGGTACGCGAGACCCGTGGCCGCGGCCTCATGGTCGGGGTCGGCCTCGAGGAGGGAATCGACGCCACCGCGGTCGCTACCGATCTGCTCGAGCGCGGCCTCGTCGTCAACGCTCCGCGCCCGGACACCCTGCGCCTGCTGCCACCGCTGGTGATCGATTCCGACCACGTCGACCAGGCGGTCGGCTTGATTGCCGAATCGCTTCTAGGCTTCTCGTCTCGATGAGCCCCCGCGGCGAACCGAACGACATCTCGAAGAAGCAGCGTGCCCTGCGCAGCGACACCGCCGAGCGGCTGGAGGCGATCGTCGAGGCCGCCGAGCGCGCCGCCGAGGGAGTCATCGACGACGCCGAAACACAGGCGCGCCGCTACCTGGCGCAGGCGCGGGCGGAGGCCGATCGCGCCGCCGAGGACCGCAGCGGCGAGGTCTCGCAGTTGATCGAGACGCTGTTGGGGCAGGCGATCGCGCTGCGACGCGATGCCGAGCGCGCTGCAGGTGACCTTGGAAGTGGCACGGGACCGGGTGCTGGGCCGTCCCGTAGACGGGGGAGAGGAGCCGCCCGCAGACCGCGTCCGCGTCCACCCCTCGCCTGCGCGCGGTGGACGAGCCGGAGGCCCCGTCTCGAGCCGGTCGCCGACGGGCCCCCTGCGACCCCCGGCGACCCGGCCGGCGCCCGCCTGCTGGCAACGCAGACTCGCGGTTTCCGGCAGCAGCAGAGAGGAGATCGCCGAGCGGCTTCGAAACGGGTTCGAGATCGAGGACACCGACGCGATCCTCGACGCGATCCTGGGACCGGAGGGATAGAACGATGCACGAGGATCCGACTCGCCTGATGGGGCCCGAAGACCGCGGCCCCGGTGGCCAGGGCCCGCACGGAGGCCGCCCGCACGGAAATATGCGGCTGTTGGTCGCCGGCCTGGTCGCGGTGATCGTCGGTCTGCTGATCGCGGTGATCGTGATCGCCGGCAACGACGACAGCGGCGAAACGACCACCTCCTCGAGCATCGAAACGACCACTTCGACCACTCCGTCGACCACGGAAAGCTCGACCACGACGACGACGGAATCGACGACCACCACCAGCGAAGAAGAACCGACGGTCGAAGAAGACGAAGAAGCGCCGGAAGAAGAAGCCGAAGAAGTGACTCCGCCGGAAGAAGAAGGCGGCGCCGGGGGCATCGAAGCACCCTAGAAGTCTTCGGCGCGACCGCGTGCGAGACTTCCGCCCCCGTGAGCGCCGACCAGCCGCACTCCAAGCCGATCGCCACCTACGAGGCAGGACCCGGCGAGCGTCCATCGCGTCCTGCTGCTCTACTCGGGCGGCCTCGACACCAGCGTGATGCTGAAGTGGATCCAGGACCACTACGAAGCCGAAGTCGTCTGCCTCACCGTCAACCTCGGCCAGCCCGGCGAGGACTACGGGGTGATCGAGCGCAAGGCGCTGCAGCTGGGGGCCGTCGAGTGCCACGTCGTCGACGCCCGCGAGCGGTTCGCCGCCGAGTTCGTCGCCCCGGCGATCAAGGCCAACGCCGTCTACGGCAACGGCTACCCGCTCTTCACGGCGCTCGGCCGGCCGCTGATCGCCCAGCTCGCGGTCGAGTACGCGCGCCGCAGACCAGCTGCGACACGATCGCCCACGGCTGCACCGGCAAGGGCAACGACCAGGTCCGGATCGAGGCGACGGTCGCGACCCTGGCGCCGGAGCTGAAGACGATCGCGCCGGTCCGCTCCTGGGCGATGGGCCGCGAGGAGGAGATCGCCTACGCCCGTGAGAACGGGATCCCGGTCAAGGGCGGCACCGAGGTCGCGCCCTACTCGATCGACGACAACCTCTGGGGCCGCTCCTCGGAGGGCCGCTGGATCGAGGAGCTCGACCACGCGCCCGAGGACGACGTCTTCCAGCTGGTCACCCGTCCCGAGGAGGCCCCCGACGAGGCCGGAGACGGTCACGGTCGGCTTCGAGCGCGGGCGTGCCGGTCTCGCTCGAACGGCGAGCGCCTCGGCCTGGTCGAGCTGCTGGAAAAGGCGGCCGAGATCGGCTGCCGCCACGGGGTCGGCATCGTCGACCACATCGAGGACCGGATCGTCGGCCTCAAGGTCCGCGACATCTACGAGGTGCCGGCGGCGGCGATCGTCCTCAGCCGCCCACGAGGAGCTCGAGCGCCTGGTCGGGACGATCCACCAGAACCAGTTCAAGCCCGCGCCTCGACCAGAAGTGGGGCTACCTCGTCTACGCCGGGCTCTGGTGGGAGCCGCTGCGCAGCGACCTCGACGCCTACATGGAGGCGGTCAACGCCCAGGTGACCGGCGAGATCGGCCTGCGCCTCTACAAAGGCAGCGTCCGCGTCGTCACCCGCTCCTCGCCCAACGCCGTCTACGACGCCGAGCTGGCGACCTTCTCGGAGTCCGGCGGCCTCTTCGACCAGAACGCCTCACCGGGCTTCATCGAGCTCTGGTCGCTGCAGTCGCGGATGGCGCACCGGATCCGCGAGCGGGGGGAGGGCTGATGTACAACCGCGCCGGCAAGGCTTCGATCAAGTTCGCCTTCCGTTACCTGCGGCGCCGCTACCGCCGCGAGACCCGGATCGCGCTCGGTGTGCTCGGGGTCGGCAGCGGTGGCGGTCGTCGCCTACCTCGCCAGCCGCGAAGTGCCCGAAGGCTGAGCAGCGCCCAGCGCAACCTTTCTTGCGGGTTATCGTCAACTTGCAGGGATTTTGGAGTCGCCTCGGTAGCCTCGCCGCTTTCGTGCGGCCGCTTCGAGCTTAGAAGGGATTCCTCGGAGGTCTGCGTCGCGGCGCTGCTCTGCGCGCTGCTGGCCGTGCTCTGCTGTCGCCGTCGGCAGCGCCGGCGCGACCGAAGCCGAGCAAGCTGGAAGCGAAGCTCGCCTCGGCCCGCGATGAGGCGAGCTCGCATCTCCTCGCAGCTGCAGGCGACGACGGCCGAACTGACCGGCGCCGAAGCCGAAGCCAAGGACGCCGCCGCCGAAGAGGAAGAATTGACCGGCACTCCTGGCCGAAGGCCGCGAGCGGGCCGCCGAACTGGCCGCGCAAGCTGCAAGCTCACCCGGCACCGCCTCGCGGTCGAGAAGGCCCGGTTGCGACGCTCCCGGGCGGTCCTGGCCGAGCGCCTGGTCGCGATCTACGAGAGCGGCACCCCCAGCACCGCCGACCTGGTGTTCGGTTCCGGGCGACTACGAGGACTTCGTCACCCAGAGCGACTACCTGCGGGCGATCTCCGAAGCCGACAGCGCCCTCGCCGACCGCGTCGCCGAAGTGCGGGGGGCGGTGCATCGCGCAGGTGCTGAAGGTCGCCGACCTGAAGGCCGAAGCGATCGCCTACGACGAACGGCTCGAAGCCGCCCGCGCCGAAATCGCCGCCGTGCGCGAAGCCGCGCAGGCCTCGGCCGCTCGCCTGGAGTCGCTCAGGGCCAGCCGCGAAGCCTCGGTGGCGACGCTGAAGTCCGACATCGCCGAATGGGTCGACCAGATCCAGGAAGCCCGCCTGGCCGAATCGGAAGCCGAAGCCGAAGAAGAAGTCGGCCGCTGGCTCGGCGGGCCCGTACTCGATCCCGACCTACATCGTGATGTGCGAGTCGGGCGGCAACTACAGCGCTGTCAACCCCTCCAGCGGGGCCGGCGGCGCCTACCAGATCCTCCCCTCGACCTGGGAACTGTACGGCGGCAAGGGGCGAACCGAACGAGGCCCCGAAGGCCGAACAGGACCGGATCGCGGCCGAAATCTGGGCCGACTCCGGGCCCAGCGCCTGGGTCTGCGGCTAAGTCCCACCGGATCAGCACGGAAGTAGCGCGAAAGCGTCACCGAAGCCGCCGGTTTCGTCGGACCGATTTGCCATGCTCGACGCCGCCCTTGAGCACCGCCGTCCGCCGTACATCTCCATGCCCACAGCGAGTACTCGCTGCTCGACGGCGCCTGCAAGATCGACGCGATGGCGGCGCGGGCGGCGGAGCTCGGCCAGCCGGCCCTCGGTCTTACCGACCACGGCGTGATGAACGGCGCCGTCGACCTCTACAAGGCCTGCAAGAAGCACGGGATCAAACCGATCGTCGGGCTCGAGGCCTACCTGGTCGAGGACCGCCACGCGATCAAGGAGCAGACCCGCTACGAGCGCAACCACCTCACCCTCCTGGCCGAGACCGACAAGGGCTTCTCGAACCTGGTCAAGCTCACCTCCGCCGGCTTCCTCGAGGGCTTCTCCCGCGGCAAGGCCAACGTCGACATGGACCTGCTGGCGCCAGCACGCCGAGGGCGTCATCGTCCTCACCGGCTGCCTGCAGTCGCGCTTCTGCCGCCGCCTGGTCGAAGAGCGCGAAGACGACGCCCGCGCCCACCTCGACGACCTGATCCAGGCCTTCGGCCCCGAGCAGGTCTACTTCGAGGTGCAGAAGAACGGGATCGCCGAGCAGGACAAGGCCAACGAGGGGATCGTCCGCTTCGCCCGCGAGCTGAACCGGCCGCTGGTCGGGACCGCCGACGTCCACTACCTGCGGCGCGAGGACTTCGACAACCACGCGGCGCTGCTCTGCGTGCAGACCAAGTCGACCCTGCAGATGCCGAAGATGAGCTTCGACACGAACGAGTTCTACATCAAGGACAACGCCGAAATGGCCGAGTCCTTCGCCGAGTGGCCGGAGGCGGTGCCGACCACGCTGGAGATCGCCGAGCGCTGCGACATCGAGATCGAGCTCGGCAAGCTGCTGCTGCCGCAGTACCCGACCGAGAACGGCGAGGAGCCGGAGGCGATGCTGCGGCGGATCGCGATGGACGGGCTGCGCGCCCGCTACGGCGACCCGCCGCCGGCCGAGGCGGTCGAGCGGCTCGAGTTCGAGCTCGGGGTGATCGAGGAGATGGGCTTCTCCTCCTACTTCCTGATCGTCTGGGACTTCGTCAGCTACGCGAAGCAGAACGGGATCGCGGTCGGCCCGGGCCGCGGCTCGGCGGCCGGCTCGATCGTCTCCTACTGCCTGAAGATCACCGACCTCGACCCGCTCGCCGAAGGGTTGATGTTCGAGCGCTTCCTCAACCCGGGCCGCAAATCGATGCCGGACATCGACATCGACTTCTCGGTCCGCGGCCGCGAGCGGATGATCCGCTACGTCGGCGAGAAATACGGCCGCGAATCGGTCGCCCAGATCATCACCTTCGGCAAGATGGCGCCGCGCGCCGCGACCCGCGACGCCGCCCGCGTGCTCGGCTTCGACTACGCCACCGGCGACCGGCTGGCGAAGCAGATCCCGGAGCCGATCATGGGCCGCAGCCCCTCCTTCGAGGAATGCCTGAAGAGCGGCCAGGAGCTGCGCCAGACCTACGACGACGACGCCGACGCGAAGAAGATCGTCGACGTCGCCCAGGGCCTCGAGGGGATCATCCGCAACAACTCGATCCACGCCGCCGCGGTGGTGATCGCCGACCGGCCGCTGCAGGAGGTCGTGCCGCTGCAGCTGGCCGAGGACAAGAGCGCCCCGGCGGTGCCGAGCGCCGACGGCAATGGCTCCGGCAAGCCCGAGCGCCAGTACAAGATCGTCACCCAGTACTCGATGGGCCCGATCGAGGAGATCGGGCTGCTGAAGATGGACTTCCTCGGGCTCCGCAACCTCGACGTGATCGAGGACGCGATCGACATCATCGAGCGCTCGCGGGGCGAGCGGATCGACATGGAGCAGATCCCGATCGACGACGCCAAGACCTACGCGATGCTCGCCGGCGGCGACTCGACCGGCGTCTTCCAGTTCGAGTCGGAAGGGATGCGCGACGCCCTGCGCAAGGTCAAGCCGACCGAGTTCGCCGACATCGTCGCCCTCGGCGCCCTCTACCGACCCGGCGCGATGGCCTACATCCCTGCCTACGCCAAGGGCAAGAAGGACCCCTCCACGGTCCGCTACCCGGACCCGCGCCTGAAGGCGATCACCGAGGAGACCCACGGCTGCGTCATCTACCAGGAGCAGCTGATGCAGATCGCCCGCCTGATGGCCGGCTTCTCGGGCGCCCAGGCGGACGACCTGCGCAAGGCGATCGGCAAGAAGAAGCGCGACCTGATGGCGACGATGAAGGACAAGTTCATGGAGGGCCTGGCGGAGTCCGGGCACCGACCCCGAAGGTCGCCCAGGACCTCTGGAAGCTGAACGAAGCCGCCGCCGACTACTCCTTCAACAAGTCCCACGCCGCCTGCTACGGGCTGATCTCCTACCGCACCGCCTACCTGAAGGCCAACTACCCGGCCGAGTACATGGCGGCGGTGATCTCCTCGGTGATGAACACCAAAGACAAGGTCCCGTTCTTCGTCAACCGCTGCGCGGAGATGGGGATCGACGTGCTGCCGCCCGACGTCAACTCCTCCGACCACAGCTTCGTCGTCTCCGAGAAGGCGATCCGCTTCGGCCTCGACGCGGTCAAGAACGTCGGCCACGCGGCGGTCGAGGCGATCCTCCGCGCCCGCGAGGAGAAACCGATCGAGTCGATCTGGGACTTCTGCGAGCGGGTCGACAGCCGCGCGGTCAACAAACGGGCGATCGAATGCCTGGTCAAGTGCGGCGCCCTCGACTCCACCGGCGACAGCCGCAAAGGGATGCTGGAAACGCTGCCGGCGGCGCAGTCGGCCGGGCCAGAAGGCCCAGGACGACGCGCAGATGGGCCAGGGCTCGATCTTCGACTTCGGCGACGAGAGGCCGGGGGAGGGGCGGCGCAGTCGCAGGCCCACCACCGGCCGCCGATCCCCGGCCGCCGAGTTCGACCGGGCCGAGATGCTCTCGATGGAGAAGGAGACCCTCGGGACCTACCTCTCCTCGCACCCGCTGACCGAAGTCGGGCCGGCGCTGCGGGCGCGGGTCGACTGCGGCATCGCGCAGCTGGCGAGCAAGCCCGACGGCGGCCTGGGTGACGGTCGGCGGGATCGTCGTCGCCTGCAAAAAGATCCGCACCAAGAGCGGCAGCCAGATGATGTTCGCCACCCTCGACGACGTCGAGGGCCAGGTCGAGATGCTGGTCTTCAAGGCCGACCAGGCCGAGAGCGCAGAGATCATCCAGCCCGACGCGATCGTCCTCGTCCGCGGCCGCCTCGACCACAAGGACCGCGGCGAGACCAAGCTGGTGGTCCAGGAGGCGCAGCGCTTCGAACCCGACGAGGCGGAGATCGCCAAGGCCGCGAAGCTGGCGCCGGCGGCCGCTGACCCCGGCGGGGCCCTTCGAGGTCCCGATCGACCTGGCGCGCTGGAGCGACGAGCTCTGCGAGGAACTGAAGGCGGTCTTCGAACACCACAAGGGCGACCAGGAGGTCCACCTGGTGGTCGGCGATCGCCGCTACAAGGTCGGCGAGCGCTACCGCGTCAAGCCCTCGGGGCATGCTCCGCTCGGAGCTGGACCACGTGCTGAGCGCCCGACCCTGCCGCGTGACCGCGTGCAAACCGCTTGGTTCCGCGGTCTCGCATCCCTAAGCTTTCCGGATGACCGCTACGCGCACCCAGGTCGGCGAGTGCCGCCAGTGCCGCTCCTTCTGCGACAAGATGGTCGAGCCGCGCGGCTGCATCGAGCTCGGCTGCCGCTACCTCTACAGCTTCGTCGACCGCCTCACCGGCGACCAGTACGTGGGCTGCATGCAGGAGGTCTACGCGGCCGAGGTCGAGCTCAGCGCGGTGCTCGAGAAGGGCGGCTTCGGCGGCGTGAAGATGACCGGCGAGCCGCTGCCGCACTGCCAGTTCTCGGTCGAGCGCGCCTACGAGGGCGACGGCGAGTCCTACGGCTGCGTCAACCGGCGCTTCTTCGACTGCTCCGACGAGGGCAGCGAGGGCCTGCGCGCCTTCGATCTGCGCGACGTCTCGACCTCCGATCGTTTCCACTTTCCTGCGCGGTTCAGCCGACACCGTTCCGTGTAGACTTCGCCGTCATGGCTGACTCCTCCGTCGCCGACGTCGACGCGCAAGCGCTGCTCGACGAGGCCAACTCCACGTCCGACGGCTCGGGCGAGCCGAAGTTCTCGCTCGAGCTGAACCAGGACCAGAAGGACATCCGCGAGTGGGTGCACGGCTTCGCCGAGGGCGTCGTCCGGCCCGCCGCCGAGGAGTGGGACGAGCGCGAGGAAACGCCGTGGCCGGTGATCCAGGAGGCCGCCAAGATCGGCCTCTACAGCTTCGAAGCCGTCGGCCAGTTCTGGGCCGACGAGACCGGGCTGACGCTGCCGATCGCCAACGAGGAGCTGTTCTGGGGCGACGCCGGCATCGGCATGGCGATCATGGGCACGACCCTCGCGGTCGCGGCGATCTTCGGGCAGGGAACCCCGGAGCAGATGGGGGAGTGGATCCCCCAGTGCTACGGCACGCCGGACGACGTCAAGCTCGGCGCCTTCTGCGCCTCGGAGCCGGACGCGGGTTCCGACGTCTCCGGCATCCGCACCAGCGCCAAGTACGACGAGGCGAAGGACGAGTGGGTGCTCAACGGCCAGAAGGCCTGGGCGACCAACGGCGGCATCGCCAACGTCCACGTGGTCATCGCCTCGGTCGACCGCGAGCTCGGCTCGCGCGGCCACGCCGCCTTCGTCATCCCGCCGAACACCAAGGGCTGCGAGCAGGGCGCCAAGGTGAAGAAGCACGGCCTCCGCGCCTCCCACACCGCCGACGTCCACCTCGACGACTGCCGCGTCCCGGGCTCCTGCCTGCTGGGCGGCAAAGAGAAGCTCGACGAACGCCTCGCCCGCGTCCGCGAGGGCAAGAAAGCCAAATCGCAGGCGGCGATGCAGACCTTCGAGGCGAGCCGGCCGACGGTCGGCGCCCAGGCGCTCGGCATCGCCCGCGCCGCCTACGAGTACGCGCTCGACTACGCCAAAGAGCGCGAACAGTTCGGCCGCAAGATCGTCGAGAACCAGTCGATCGCCTTCGACCTGGCGAACATGAAGCTCGAGATCGACGCCGCCCGGCTGCTCGTCTGGCGCGCCGCCTGGATGGGCCGCCAGGGCCACAAATTCGAAAACGCCGAGGGCTCGATGTCGAAGCTCAAGGCCGGCGAGGTCGCCGTCTGGGTGACCGAGCGGGCGATCCAGATCCTCGGCGGCAACGGCTACACCCGCGAGTTCCCGGTCGAGCGGATGCACCGCGACTCGAAGATCTACACGATCTTCGAGGGAACCTCCGAGATCCAGCAGCTGGTCATCTCCCGCGCGATCTCGGGCTTCCACATCAAATAAACGAACTTACGGCGGGAGAGCAAGGGCCGGGGCAGGGGTGCCCGGCCCTTGTCGCCTGCTCGAACGCGGTTGGTGGGGAGGGACGGGTCCCCTCCCCCGAGGACCGTTGCGCGCTAGGCGTACGTTATGGGCGTCCCTCGTGACATCTGGAGCCTTCGTGGGAGGGTGACCGGGCTGCTCTTCGACACGGTTTAGGCGCGACCAACTCTCTGGCATCCCTGCGGCTGAGAATAGGCGTCGATGGAAGGCGGGACGGTGGCGGGTCCCTGGGGATACTCAGCACTGGAGCCGAGCGACTGCCTCTGAGGCGTCAGCCGATTCCCGTTTCACTCGGAGGAGGTGATCCCGGGACCCCCACCGCACCCGTCTACTTCGCCTCGGCGTTTGAGGCCTTCGCGCCGCAGGCGCTTGGCCAGGGTTACTTCCGCCTTCGAGGAGCCTTTCTTTTCTGGGCCTGGGGTCTCCAGCGTGGCTGGGAGGCCCTCGAACCTTGGCTCGGAGAGGAAGGCGGAGAGGCCTCTTTTGCCCATCTCGCCTTTGCCGATGTTGGCGTGGCGGTCGAGGTGGGCTCCGAGGGGGACGGCGGCGTCGTTTACGTGGATGGCGCCGAGGCGCTCGAGGCCTACCTTGGCGTCGGCTTCGTCGAGGACGGTGGCCAGGTGGGCCTCGTCGGTGATGTCGTAGCCCTGGGCGAACATGTGGCAGGAGTCGAGGCAGAGGCCCGAGGCGCTTGTCGTCGCCGGCGCCGTCGATCAGGGCGGCGATCTGGTCGAAGTCACGGGCGAGGAGGCCTTTGTGGCCGGCGGTCTGCTCGAGCAGCAGCGGGCAGGAGTCGGTTTCCTTCAGTGCCGCGGCGATCACTTTGGAAGCTCGTTTCAGTGACGGTTTCAGCGGGTCGGTCTTCTGCGAGCCGGGGTGCAGGACGACTCCCCTGGCGCCGATCGCGTCGCCGATCCGCAGCGCGTGGGTGAGCGAGGTCAGGGACTTCTTCCGCAGCTCTTTGTCCTTGGTCGCGCAGTTGATCAGGTAGACGGCGTGGATGATCACGGCTTCGACCTTGGAGGCGTCCATCGCCTCGCGGAAGGCGGCGAAGTCCTCCTCGCCGAAGTTCGTCGGCCGCCACATGCGCGGGCTCTGGTTGAAGATCTGGATAGATTCGCAACCGCGTTCTTCGCCGCGCTCGACCGCGTTGGCGAGGCCACCGGCAGTGGATACGTGCGCTCCTACGAACATGACAAGCGATAACTCCCGTCTCAGGTTTGCCCCTTCGCCGACCGGTGCGCTGCACATCGGCGGAGCGAGGACGGCACTCTATAACTGGCTCGCGGCCCGCCACGACGGCGGCGAGCTGGTGCTGCGGATCGAGGACACCGACCGCGAGCGTTCGACCGAGGAGAACGTCGAGCAGATCCTCGACGCGATGCGCTGGCTGGAGCTCGACTGGGACATCGGCCCGGTCTCCCAGGCGGGCGCGCGCCGACCGCCACGCCGAGGCTCTGCAGAAACTGCTCGACTCCGGCCATGCCTACCGCGACCACGCCACCGGGAAGGAGGTGGAGGCCTGGAAGGCCGAGCACGGCGCCGGCCGCGGTTACCGCGGCGCCCCCGTCGACGACCCCACCGCGGCGATCCGCCTCCGCGTCCCCGACGAGGGCGAGACCGTCGTCGACGACCTGATCCGCGGCCCGGTCGCCTTCCCCAACGCCAGCTACGACGACTTCGTGATCGCCCGCGCCGACGGCTCGGTCCTCTACAACTTTGCCGTCGCCGTCGACGACGCCGAGATGGGGGTCACCGAGGTGGTACGCGGCGACGACCATCTCTCCAACACCCCGAAGCAGCTGCTCGTCCTCGAGGCGCTCGGCCACGAGCCGCCTCGCTACGCGCACCTGCCGCTGCTGCACGGGCCCGACGGCAAGAAGCTCTCCAAGCGCCACGGCGCCGCCTCGGTGCAGGAGCTGCGCGAGGCCGGTTACCTGCCGGCGGCGGTCCGCAACTACCTGGCCCTACTCGGTTGGGGGACCGACGACGACACCACGCTGATGTCGACCGAGGAGCTGGTCCGGCGCTTCCGGGTCGAGGACGTCGGCAGGTCGGCGGCGATCTTCGACGAGAAGAAGCTGCGCTGGCTGAACGGCCGCTTCATGCGGGAGATGCCGCTCGACCGCTACACCGTCGCCGTCGCCCGGCACCTCGGCCGCGAGGCCGACGAGCGGCTGCGGGCGGCCTGCGAGATCGCCCAGGAGAAAGCGCAGACGCTGGAGGAGGTCTGGCCGCTGATCCGCTTCCTCTTCGAGCCGCCGGTCTCCGACGAGAAGGCCTGGAACAAGGTGATGAAAGAGGGGACGGGGGAGGTGCTGGAGGCGGTTGCCGACGCGCTCGAGGGCGTCGAGCCGTTCGAGCCCGGGCGGATCGAGGCGGCGCTGGCGCCTCTGTTGGAGCGCTTCGACCTCAAGCCGGGCCGGCTCTACCAGCCGATCCGCGTCGCCATCACCGGGACCTCGGTCTCGCCGGGGATCTTCGAGTCGCTCGCGGTGTTGGGCCGTGAGCGTTCGCTGGAGCGGATCCGCGCCGCCGCCGGACGCCTCTCGGCAGCCTGATTCCCCGGTATTCGCTCCACATTTTTCGGGTTGGAAAGGCTCCTTAAGCTAAACCGATCGCGGTTTGCTGCCGATGAGTTGTGCCAATGAGCGTTACCACCGCGCAAAGCAACGGCAAAGTCCCTGTCCACGAGAATCCCAAAGGCGGCTCCCGGACCCCTGCGGCTCCCGGAAGTCGCCTCGCGGAGGCCTTCGAGGCCGTCGAGGGCTTCCCGGTTCTGATCGAGTCGCGCGAGCGGGTAATCGCCGCCGCGACCGCCGAGACCGCCCGCGTCGGCGAGATCATCGAAGCCGTCGAGAGCGACGTCTCGCTGACGATCGCCGTCCTCCGCCAGGCCAACCGCGGCGGCCTCGTCGCCGGCGGCATCTCCGGTGTCCCGGCCGCGCTCGAAGTACTGAAGCCCGCCGGCGTCCTCGCCCTCGCCGGCACCGCGCCGAGCTTCGACTTCTTCGACTCCAACGGCGGCTGGGAGTTGAAGCCGGAGCGCTTCCGCGTCCACGCCCTCGCCGCCCAGCGCGCCGCCGACCGCATCGGCCGCCTCGTCGGCTGGGCCGAACGCGACGAGCTCGCGGTCGCCGCCCTGCTCCACGACGTCGGCCGCCTCGTGATCTCGCGGCTGCACCCCGGCTACAAGGTCTATTTCGACGCGATCTCGCGGACCCCGGAGCAGCGCCTGCGCGAGGAACGCGAGCAACTGGGAATCGACCACGCCCTCGTCGGCGGCGTCCTCGCGCGTCGCTGGAATCTACCCTCGCGGATCGCGATCGCGATCGAGCGCCACCACGCTGAGAATGCCGAGGGTCTGGCGGCGATGGTCGCGACGGCCGACATGGTTGCCCACTACTGCCAGGGCGAGGCGATCGCCCCGGAGCGTCTCCGTGCCGCTGCGGAGCGCTGCGGCCTCAGCCCCGAAGCCCTCCGCGACCTTCTCTACGAGCTGCCGCTGCCGACTCAGGACGCCTCCCGGATCAGCGAGCCCTGCCCGCTCTCGGCCCGTGAGCTCGACGTCCTCCGCCACCTCTCCGAGGGCATGGTGTACAAGCAGATCGCGAGCGAGATGCACCTCTCGGTCTCGACCATCCGCACCCACCTCCACAACGTCTACGGCAAGATCGGCGCCGTCGACCGCGCCCAGGCCGTCCTCATGTCCCGCGATCGAGGTTGGATCTGACGATGACCCAGAAGTCGGCGGCGACGGCCTCCACCGTCGCCGCAGCCAAGGACCAGGCGCCCGCCACCTGGCGCCGTCGCTCACTCGTTCGCGTCCGTCGCCCCAGCTGGGCGGCGAGCGAGCCGCAGCGCCCCGTCAGTCGATAAGGCACTCGCGCAGCGCAATTGCAACCGCGTGGGTGCGGTTCCTGGCCTCGAGCCGGGCGAGGGTGTGCTTGGCGTGGGTCTTCACCGTCTCTTCGCTGAGGTCGAGCTCGCGCGCCGCGACGGTGGTCGACTCGCCGTTGGCGAGCAGCTGAAGGATCTGCCGCTGCCGGCGGGTCAATTTGCCGCGGCTCCCTTTCGGCGGCACCGCAGGGTCGACGAAGGCTTCCTGGGCGATGGCTGCCTCGACCGCCCGCCGCAGGTCGCCGGGCCCGGCGGTTCGGGCGACGTAGGCGCTCGCTCCCGCCTGCATCGCCGCGCTCGCCAGATGGCGCTCGGGCATCTCGCCGTGGGCGACGATGCCGAGCCCGGAGCTGGAGCGCTGCAGCATCCGGATCGTTTCCGCGCCGGTGATCGCACTGCCGCCGCCGTTGCCGCGCCAGCGCATGTCGACGATCGCGACGTCGAAGTCGCCGACGTTGCGGACGAGGTCGAGCGCTTCCTCGCGGGTCGGCGCCTCGTGGACGACGAATCGGTCTTCGAGCGCACCCCGGATTCCCAGCCGGACGAGGGGTTGGCCGTCGATGACCAGGCAGTGTGGGGGCTCGCTCAGAACTGCTTCCGATCCGTGGCGTTTGCGTTCGCGGGGACTGGGTTGCCCGCTCGGGCACCCGCCGCCCGATCCTACCCAGCCGGAGGGTGCGGTAGAAAGTCCGGGTGATTTCAATTACCTCAAAGTCGAGGTATGCCGTCGTCGCTTTGGCGGAGCTTGCGCGCGCGGGGGAGCGCCCGGTCCCGATCAAAGAGCTGGCAGAGCGTCGCGACATCCCCGAGCAGTTCCTCGAGCAGCTCTTCTCGACCCTGCGGCGCAACGGCCTCCTGACCAGCCACCGCGGCATGCGCGGCGGCTACACCCTCGCGCGTCCGGCCGAAGAGATCACCGTGCTCGACGTGGTCCAGGCGCTCGACGGCAAGGTCGGCGACGAGGCCGACGAGGCCGGTGGCATCTGGGCCGAGGGCGTCGCCGCCCTGCGCAAGGTCTTCGGCCAGACGACGATCGCCGAAATCGCCCGCCGCGAGGCCGAAGAGTCCGGCAGCGGTATGTACTTCATCTAGTTCCGGGCAAGGTCGTCCCGGATCGGACAACGTCCAGGTGGTACCCGAGGGCATGCTGGGCCGAGACCGCGTCGTCGCCTCGATCCTCCGCCGCTCCTGAGCGGCGCTCCGGTCTGGGTGCCGGGTTAGACTGGCGCCTCGATGCGGAGCGCAAGTTCACCCGTCCACCTGCGCTGATGCGGATCGGCGCCGAGGCCTCTGCCGTCGTCGGCAACACGCCGATGGTCCTCCTCGACCGGCTTTCGGAGGGGCTGCCGGGCGACGTCTGCGCCAAGCTCGAGTACTTCAACCCCGGCGGCTCCGTCAAGGACAGGATCGGGGTGGCGATGATCGACGCCGCCGAAGCCGAGGGGCAGATCAAGCCCGGCAGGTCGGTGGTGGTCGAGCCGACCAGCGGCAACACCGGCATCGCTCTGGCGATGGTCTGCGCCGCCCGCGGCTACGAGTTGATCCTCACCCTGCCGGAGGGGATGAGCCGCGAGCGCGGCAAGCTGCTGCGCGCCTACGGCGCCGAGGTCCGCGAGACGCCTTCGCTGGGCGGGATGGATGAGGCGGTGGCGCTGGCGGAAGAGATCCGCGAGCAGCGCAAGGGTTCATGCCGATGCAGTTCTCCAACCCCGCCAACCCCGAGGTCCACCGCCGCACCACCGCCGAGGAGATCTGGAGCGACACCGACGGCGAGATCGGCGCCTTCGTCACCGGCGTCGGCACCGGCGGCACGATCACCGGCGTCGGCCGGATGCTGAAGGAGCGGGCGCCGGAGGCCCTGGTGGTCGCGGTCGAGCCCGGCAGCTCACCCGTGCTCTCCGGCGGCGCTCCCGGGCCGCACAAGATCCAGGGGATCGGAGCCGGCTTCGTGCCCGAGATCCTCGACCGCGAGGTGATCGACGAGATCCTCTCGGTCGGCGACGAGGACGCGCTCGACATGGCGCGGCGGGTGGCGAAGGAGGAGGGGGTGCTGGCCGGGATCTCCGCCGGGGCCAACATCTGCGCGGCGCTCGAGGTCGCCGGCCGGGCGGAGATGGCGGGGAAGAGGGTGGTGACGATCGTCTGCGACTCGGGTGAGCGCTACATGTCCCTACCCTTCTTCTCACCATGAATCGCTGGAAACGGCTGGTCAAGGAGATCCACGCGGACGTCAAGGCGGCGCGCGAGCGCGACCCTGCCGCCCAGGGCGTCTCCAGCTTCGAGATCGTCACCAGCTGGGCCGGGGTGCAGGCGCTGCTCGCCCATCGCGCCGCCCACGCCCTGCTTCGAGGCGGGGGTGCCGCTGCTGCCGCGGGCGATCGCCTACATGACGCGGGCGGTGACCGGGGTCGAGATCCACCCGGCGGCGGCGATCGGCAACGAGTTCTTCATCGACCACGGCTCCGGCGTCGTCATCGGCGAGACCGCGGTGATCGGCAGTTGCGTGACCCTCTACCAGGGGGTGACCCTGGGCGGCACCGGCTTCCAGCGCGGCAAGCGCCACCCGACCCTCGGCGACAACGTCACCGTCGGCTCCGGGGCCAAGCTGCTGGGGCCGATCGCGGTCGGCGACGGGGCGAAGATCGGCGCCAACACGGTCGTCGTCGAGGACGTGCCGCCGGGCGCCACCGTCGTCGGCAACCCCGGCCACCCCGTGCGGCTCGAGGGCCGCAAGGTCGAAGGCCCCGACGCCGACTGGATTCACCTTCCCGACCCGATCGCCGAGGCGATCAAGGCGCTCTCGGAGCGGATCGCCGAGGTCGAGGCGCGGCTGGCGCAGCTGGACGGCGGCAACGGCCCGAGCGCGGAGACGGCGAAGATCGAGCCCCGCACCGGCCGCTCTTCGGCCGGCGGTTGAGCGGAGTACGGCAGACAAGCGGGTTTACAAATGCGATCCGCGAGGTAGGTCCATCGGAGCTACCAGTCCGACTCGGGAGGATCGAATGAGAAAACTTCACCTGCTGCCCTGGACAGCTCTCTTGCTCGCCCTCGGCCTAGCCGCCTGCGGCGGCGAGAGCGACGAAGAGCAGATCACCGGGGCGATCGAAACCGCCCTCGTCAAGACCGATCCGGAGAGCTGCACGGAGCTGATGACGCAGGCCTACCTGGAAGAGTCATTTGAAAGCAGTGGCCCGGAGGCCGTGGAGTCGTGCGAACAGAATGCCGAGGCCGAAGAAAGCGACAACGCCCCGGTCGAGGTGAGCGCGATCAAGGTGAGCGGCGCGAAGGCCACGGCCGAAGTCGGTCTCAATGGCGGTGAAGTCGCCGGACAGACCGCCCTCATCGCCCTCGTCGACGAAGACGGCTGGAAGCTCGACGAGTTCGTCCGTTTTACCGAGTTCGACCGTGAAGAGATGATTCCGCAAATGGTGGAGGGCTTCGAAGGCGGAGAGACCGCGACCGAGCCGAAAGTGGTCGACTGCATCAGCAAGGCCCTGCACCGGATGTCGCGAGCCGAGCTGGAAAACATGTTCCTCGACGGGTATCAGCCGACGATCGAACTCTACGAAGCTTGCGAATAGGGAGTCCGCCGAGCCCCGCCGAGCCCCTGGCTATGCTCGCCGGGTGAGTCTGCAGGAGCATTTCGACACCGATTCCGAGGCGGATGCCCCGGCTTCCGGCGCCCCGACCGAACCGGGCGCGGCGCCCGCCGAGCGCCTGCTCGCCGGGCTGAACGGGCCGCAGCGCGAAGCGGTCGAGCACGGCGAGGGGCCGCTGCTGGTCCTGGCCGGCGCCGGCTCCGGCAAGACCCGCGTGCTCACCCACCGGATCGCCTACCTGCTCGCCACCGGCGCCGCCCGGCCCGGCGAGATCCTCGCGATCACCTTCACCAACAAAGCCGCGGCGGAGATGCGCGAGCGGGTCGGTCAGCTGGTCGGCCGCTCGGTGCGGGCGATGTGGGTGACGACCTTCCACTCGGCCTGCGCGCGGATCCTGCGGGTCGACGCCGAGCGGCTCGGCTACTCGAGGAGCTTCACGATCTACGACCAGTCGGACTCGCTGCGGATGCTGAAACGCTGCCTCACCGAGCTCGGCGTGGACCCGAAACGGTTTCCGCCGCGGGCCGTCCAGGCGAAGATCTCCGGCGCCAAGAACCAGCTGATCGACTCCGACTCCTACAACGAATCCGCCCACGCCGAATTCGAGGAGATCGTCGCCGAAGCCTTCCCGCTCTACGAGAAGCGGATGCGCGAAGCCAACGCGATGGACTTCGACGACCTCCTCGTCCGCACCGTCAACGTGCTGGAGCTCTTCGAGGACGTGCGCGAGCGCTGGCGCCGCACCTTCCGCCACGTTCTCGTCGACGAGTACCAGGACACCAACCACGCCCAGTACCGGCTGCTGCAGCTGCTGGCCGGAGAGCAGCGGAACCTGATGGTGGTCGGCGACGACTCGCAGTCGATCTACGGCTTCCGCCACGCCGACGTCCGCAACATCCTCGACTTCGAAAAGGACTTCGAGGACGCGGCGGTGGTCAAGCTCGAGCAGAACTACCGCTCGACGCAGACGATCCTCTCGGCCGCCAACGCCGTCATCGAACGCAACCGGGAAGGGCTGAAGAAGGAGCTCTGGACCGAAGACGAGGGTGGCGAGCTGGTCCAGCTGAACGAGCTGCGCGACG
Source organism: uncultured Actinomycetes bacterium (assembly GCA_963812845.1). GTDB lineage: Bacteria > Actinomycetota > Thermoleophilia > Solirubrobacterales > 70-9 > VAYN01. The sequence continues at coordinate 1,515,433 of CAWEWQ010000001.1, forward strand.
AGCACGAGGAGGCGCGCTGGGTGGCGGCGGAGATCGAACGGCTGGAGGAGGAGCACGGCGTCGGCCGCTCCCAGGTCGCCGTCTTCTACCGGACCAACGCGATGAGCCGGGTGCTGGAGGACACGCTGCAGCGCTTCGACGTCTCCTACCAGGTGATCGGCGGGACCAAGTTCTACGAGCGGGCGGAGATCAAGGACGCGATCGCCTACCTCAGCCTGTTGGCCAACCCGGCCGACCTCGTCTCCTTCTCCCGGGTCGTCAACTCGCCCCGGCGCGGGATCGGCAACACGACCCAGGGACGGATCGCCTCCCACGTCAACACCACCGGGCTGCCGGTCTGGGAGGTGGTCGAACGGGTCGAGGAGGTGCCCGGGTTGAGCGGCGCCGCGATCAAGTCGCTCGGCCGCTTCTACGAGACGATGGCCGGCCTGCGCGAACGCGCCGACGAGGAAGGGCCGGTGGCGACGCTGCTGGAGACGGTGCTGCACGAGAGCGGGTACCTCGAAGCGCTGGCGGCGGAGCGGACGATCGAGGCCGAAGGGCGGGCGGAAAACCTGGAAACGCTGATCGGCGGCGCCGCCGAGTTCGACATCGAGCGCGAACGCGAGGGGGAGAGCGCCAACTTGGCGCCGCTGGAGGAGTACCTGCAGCAGATCTCCCTCTACACCGAGCAGGACGGGCTCAGCTCCGAGCAGGAGCTGGTGACCCTGATGACCCTGCACAACGCCAAGGGCCTCGAGTACGACGCGGTCTTCATCGTCGGTTGCGAGGAGGGCGCCTTCCCGCACATGCGGGCGCTCGAAGAGGGCGGCGAAGAAGAGGAGCGCCGCCTCTGTTACGTCGGCATCACCCGCGCCCGCAAACGCCTTTACATGACCTGGGCGCGCGAGCGGCGTCTGTTCGGTCGCGCCGAGCACAACCTGCCGTCGCGCTTCGTCGACGAGCTGCCGAGCGAGCTGACCGAGAGCCACTCGACCGCCGCCCGCAGCCTCGGGACCAGCTGGAGCACCTCGGTGAGCGGCGACGTCACCCCCGCCCAGGGGGTCGACCCCGGCCCGGCGCTGGAGCTGCAGACCGGCGACGACGTCGTCCACGCCAGCTTCGGCGACGGCGTCGTCACCGCCGTCGAGCCCGGCGGGGTGGTCGTCGTCCGCTTCTCCGGAGACGGCTCCGAGCGCAAGCTGATGGCCGACTACGCGCCGATCCGGAGGCGCTGAGGCGTGGCCGCCCGGGTGATCGACGGCAAAGCCGTTGCCGCCGCGGTGCGTGAGCGGGTCAAGGTCGACGTCGCCGCCTACGAGCAGGAGGCCGGCAGGGTGCCCGGACTGGCGACCGTCTTGGTCGGCGAGGACCCCGCCTCGGAGGTGTACGTGAGCATGAAGCGGCGCAACTCCGAGGAGGTCGGGATGCGCTCGATCCACCACGAACCCGAGGCGTCGATCGGCGAAGACGAGCTGCTCGGCCTGGTGCGGGAGCTGAACCGGGACGAGGAGGTCGACGGCATCCTCGTCCAGTTGCCGCTTCCCGCCCACATCGACGAGAACGCGGTCGTCGCCGCGATCGACCCCTCCAAGGACGTCGACGGCCTCACCCCGGTCAATGCCGGGCTCCTCGCCCACGGCGCCCCCGGCCTCGTTCCCTGCACCCCCGCCGGGGTGATGGAGCTGCTCCGCCACGAGGGGGTCGAACTGGAGGGGGCCGAGGCCGTCGTCGTCGGGCGCTCGAAGCTGGTCGGCATCCCGGTCGCGCGCCTGCTGCTGCGGGCGAACGCGACCGTGACCGTCTGCCACTCGCGCACGCGGGACCTCGACGCCACCTGTAAGCGGGCCGACGTCCTCGTCGCCGCCGTCGGCGTCCCGCGCCTGCTCGGCGCCGAGGCGGTCAAGCCGGGCGCCGTCGTCATCGACGTCGGCGTCAACCGGCTCGACGAGGGGCTGGTCGGCGACGTCGACTATGCGGCGGCCGCCGAGGTCGCCTCCGCGATCACGCCGGTCCCGGGCGGAGTGGGTCCGATGACGATCGCGATGTTGCTCTCCAACACGCTGCAAGCGGCACGGTCTCGAACTGCCTGACCGGCGCGCTGCGGCGTCCTCGGTCGGCCGGATAGCGCTGCTATTCCGGCCTCCCTGCGTCCTTGCATCGCTTGGTCAGCCGGCCCGAGACAAGGTTTTTGCCCTGTTTCCTCGTATAACCGTCATTGAACCCTTAACGAGGAGGACGAGATGGATATGGACAGGCTGAGTACGGGGGAGAAGATCGCCGGCGGATCGGCCGTCCTTCTCTTCATCTTCATGTTCTTCGATTGGTTCAACGCCGAGGTGTCCGGCGGCAACGGTCTCTTCACGGCCAGCGTCGGCGGCAACGCCTGGGAAGCCTTCAGCTGGATCGATCTGCTGATGCTGCTGACGGTCGTCGTCACCGTGGCGGTTGCCGTCATCCGTCTCTCCGATGCGATCGTCGAGCCGCCCTTCTCGGTCAACGCGGCGGTGGCGATCCTCGGCGGCCTCTCGGTGCTGTGCATCCTCTTCCGGATCATCGACCCGCCGGGCGGTGGCGACATCGCCGGCGTCTCCGTCGACATCAGCCCGACGGTCGGCGTCTTTCTCGGCCTGATCGCCGCGGTCGGCATCACCTATGGCGGCTACCGGGCGATGCAGGAAGAAGGGACCTCGTTCGGCGGACCTGGGCGACCAGCTCTCCAGCGGCCGCGGCGCCGGTGGACCGGCGCAACCCCCGTCGTCGACTACGCCGCCGCCTCCGCCCCCACCGCCGAGCTCCGGCCAGGGCGGTCCGCCGCCTCAATAGCTATTCCGCGGGAGACCTGCTTCGCGAAGGCGATGATGGTCATCATCGGGTTGACGCCGACGGCGGTCGGAAACAGCGAGGCGTCGGCGACGTAAAGGCCGGCGGTGCCGTAGACCGAGCCGTCGACAGCGCATACCCCGCGGCGCGGATCCGCTGAGATCCGCGCCGTCGCCATCGGGTGGAAGGCCTCCAGCCGCAGTTCGGAGGGTTTGAAGCGGGTGGCCTCGAAGGTTGCGAGATCGTCCGGCCGCAGCACCCCGGCGCGGGGGATGTTCGGGTAGACCTCGGTGGCGCCGGCGGCGAAGTGGATTTCTGCCGCGCGGGCGATCCCGAAGTTCACCTTGTGCGCATCCTCGTTGTTGAGGTGGTACCTGGCGCGCAGGGCGCCGTCGTTGGCGAGCCCGACCGCGCCGACCGAGCTGTCGCGCAGCTGCACGCCGATCGAGCCGATCGCGGCCGAAGTCGAGCATCGCCTGCTGGTGCTCGCGCCCGGTCCCGACCAGCCAGGCGCCGCCGAAGGCCAGCGGCGTGAAGGTCGCCTCCAGCAGCACCCCCTGCGGCTCCTCCCACTGATCGATGTAGTAGCTCTGCATCACGCCGTCCCAGCCGCGCACCTCCTCCTCGTAGCGGGCGCCGACCCAGCAGGCGGGGTGGATGCGCAGATTGCGGCCGACCTGCCTGCCGCCGAGGCCCGAGCGCAGCAGCAGCTCCGGCGTCCCGAGCGAGCCGCCGGCGGCGATCACCGCGCGCCGAGCGCGCACCGTGAAGTCCCGGTGGCGCCCGGCGGCGTCGCGCGCCGAGCAGGCGACGCCGACCGCGCGGCCGTCCTCGACCAGGATCCGCTGCGCCTCGACGCCGGTCCGCAGTCGCGCCCCGGCGGCGACCGCGCGCGGCAGGTAGCTGACGTGCATCCCGCGCTTGGCGTCGATCGAACAGCCGTAGGGGCAGGAGCTGCACTGGACGCAGTTGCCGGCGTTGCGGTGGATCGGGCCGCCGCTGAAGCCGAGCGCCGCCGCGCCCTCCATCGCCAGCTGGCCGTTGCGGCCCATCCGGTTCGGGTCGAGCTGGGTGACGCGGAGGAACTCCTCGGCCTCGGAGTAGTCCGCGTCGAGGTCGTGCGCCCAGTCGAGGCCGAACTCGCCGCGCCACTCCTCGAGGATCGAGTCCGGGGCGCGGAAGCAGGTGCCGGAGTTGATCACCGTGGTGCCGCCGACCACCTTCGCCACCGGTACCGGGATCGGCGGCCTGCCTTCGGCGATCGTCAGCCCGGCTTCGCGGTAGAGGGTCTGGATCGCCTCCAGGCGGTCGGCCGGGTAGCTGTCGCGGTCGTAGTGGTCGCCGGCCTCGAGGACGAGGACGTCGAGCCCGGCCTCGGCCAGGGTCGCCGCCGCGACGGCGCCGCCGGCACCGGAGCCGACGATCACGACGTCGCATTCCTCGCCCTCGCCGCGCGGCTCGGTCTCGCCGAGCGATCCGGCCGGCTCGGGCAGGGTGCCGTCGGCGAGCGCGCAAGCGGTGACGGTCCCGATCCGCGCCTCGACCTCCGGCGCGACCGCGTAGCCGAGGGTCGAGAAGAGCTTCCCCATCAGCAGCAGGTCGTGGTGGAGGGGGAAGCGCGAGGAGTCGAGCTTGCGGAGGAAGTCCTCGGCCGCCTCCGGGTCCAGGCGGCTGAAGCGCCAGGGGAAGGGCAGCCACTCGAAGGCGCGCAGGCCGAGGCGCAGCCGCAGCAGCAGCGACGGCGAGAGCGAGCCGATGAACGCCGCCACCGGCCCGGAGACGTCGATGTCGCGCTCGGCCGCCGGCAGGCCGTCGATGCCCGGCGCCATCGCCGCGCAGATCGCGCTCAGCGTGCGCTGCTCAGCGGCCGAGAGCCCTGGCGAGCGCCGTCAACCGGGATCGAGCGGGCGGCCGACCCGTCCCGCCAGCACCCAGAGCCAGAGCGCCAGCAGCGCCAGGAAGCCGTCGACGAGGAAGTTCAGGAGGTAGATGAAGACCTGGTCCTGGATCAGGAAGAAGGCGAACGAGCCGAGCGAGGAGGCGGTCTTGCCGGCGGCGAGGACCAGCAGCAGCGGCCGGTAGCGGACGACGTCGGCCTGGGCGACGAGGCAGATGCCGGTGATCACGACCATGTAGGCGAAGGCGAGCGCCAGCCACAGGTACTCCTGGGTGTGGGGGGCGCGGTTGTCGTTGCCGAACCATTCGCCGACGTCGGAGATGACGTCGAGGACGCCGCTGGGCACGGCGATGAAGAGGATGCCGACGACCGCGAAGCTGACCGCGAGCAGGCGCAGGTTGAAGACGACGAATCTCTCGGCCCGGGGTCCCTGCATCGCTTGGAGAAGATACTGGCTGGCTGGCCAGGATGCGCTTTGGCGCGGCGGGTCCTGTCACCGATTTGTCCCCACCATCCCTGCGCTGCAGTAGCTGCTCGGGATGGTCCCCCAAATCGGCGCCACCCACCGCGAGGATCGTTTGCGGCTGACTACCTAGAATCGGCCGCCATGATCGAGCGGGAGCAGGTTCTGCATGTGGCGAGGTTGGCTCGCCTTCGTCTTTCCGATGAGGAAGTGGAGACGATGGTGGGGGAGCTGTCGGGGATCCTCGAGCACGTCGACCGGATCGGGAATCTGGATTTGGAGGGCGTCGAGCCGACCTCGCACGTGGTCGCGCTGGAGAACGTCCTGCGGCCCGACGAGCCGCGTCCCAGCCTGCCCCGCGACGTCGCCCTCGCTTCGGCGCCCGAACCCCAGGACGGAGCCTTCCGCGCCCCGTCGCCGCAGGCGGAGTAGATGAGCCGACCTCCTCGGCGCTGACCGCCCTCGAGGCGCACGAAGCGATGGTCGCCGGCGACCTCGCGGCCGAGCGAGTACACCGCCGCCTGGCGCGAGGCAGCCGCCGGCGACGAGCTGAACGCCTACCTGTGGCGCGACGAGGGCGGCGAGGAGGCCGCCGCGATCGCGGTCGAGCGCGACTGCATCGCCCCGATCGCGGTCAAGGACATCTTCGTCACCGAGGGCGTGCCGACCACCGCCGGCTCGCGCATCCTCGAGGGCTACCGCCCGCCCTACACCTCGACCGCGGTCCGCAAGCTGCTGGAGGCCGGCGCGCCGATCCTCGGCAAGACCAACATGGACGAGTTCGCGATGGGCTCCTCGAACGAGAACTCCGCCTACGGGCCGGTCCTCAACCCGTGGGACCGCGAGCGCGTCCCCGGCGGCTCCTCGGGCGGCTCGGCGGCGGTCGTCGCCGGCGGCCTCGCCCCCTGGGCGATCGGCACCGACACCGGCGGCTCGATCCGCCAGCCCGCCGCCTTCTGCGGGATCGTCGGCCTGAAGCCGACCTACGGCGCGATCTCCCGCTACGGGATGATCGCCTTCGCCTCCTCGCTCGACCAGTGCGGACCGCTGACCCGCGACCGTCTCCGACGCGGCCCTGCTGCTCGGCGATGCTCCAGGGGCACGACCCGCTGCGACTCGACCTCGGTCGGGATCGAGGGCGGCGTCTCCCTGCCCGACCGCGAGGACCTGCGCGGGCCTGCGCTTCGGCGTCCCGGCCGAGCTCGGCCGGCGACGAGTACGACAGCCGGCGTCCGCGCCGTCTTCGAGCAGACGCTGAAGCAGATCGAGGCGCTGGGCGGCGAGATCGCCGAGGTCTCGCTGCCGAACTCCGAGCACGGGATCTCCGCCTACTACGTGATCGCCCCGGCCGAGGCCTCCTCCAACCTCGCCCGCTACGACGGCGTCCGCTACGGGATGCGCGCCGGCGGCGACGGCGACCTGATCGAGATGTACGAGACGACGCGCTCGCGAGGGCTTCGGCCCCGAGGTGAAGCGGCGGATCATGCTCGGCACCTACGCGCTCTCCTCCGGCTACTACGACGCCTACTACGGCCAGGCGCAGAAGGTCCGCACGCGGATCGCCGAGGACTTCGACGCCGCCTTCGCCGAGCGTCGACTTCGTCGTCACCCCGACCGCGCCCTCGGTCGCCTTCGAGCTCGGCGAGAAGACCGACGACCCGCTGGCGATGTACCTGAACGACTTCTTCACGGTGCCGATGAGCCTCGCCGGCATCCCGGCGATCTCGATCCCGGCCGGCCTCGCCGAGCCCGAGGGCGGCGGCCCCGAGCTGCCGGTCGGCTTCCAGATCGCCGCTCCGGCCTTCGCCGAGCAGAAGCTGCTCGACGCCGCCTACGCGCTCGAGCAGGGGATCGGCTTCGACGCGCGCCCGCGGGGGGCTCGAATGGCTGAGCTGGAGGCGGTGATCGGGCTGGAGATCCACGTCCAGCTGGCGACGAGGACGAAGATGTTCTGCGGCTGCGAACTCTCCTTCGGCGACGAGCCGAACGTCCACACCTGCCCGATCTGCCTCGCCCACCCGGGCGTGCTGCCGGTCCCGAACGAGCAGGCGATCCGCTACGCGCTGCAGATCGGCGCTGGCGCTCGAGTGCGAGATCGCGCCGCGCTCGATCTTTCACCGCAAGAACTACTTCTATCCCGACAACCCGAAGGCCTACCAGATCAGCCAGTACGACATTCCGATCTGCGGCCCCGGCCGGCTCGGCGATGTCCGCATCCACCGCGCCCACCTCGAGGAGGACGCGGCGAAGACGATCCACGTCGGCGACTCGGGCCGGATCCACGGCTCCGCCGCCTCGCTGGTCGACTTCAACCGCGGCGGCACGCCGCTGGTCGAGATCGTCACCGAGCCCGACCTGCGCGGCGCCGCCGAAGCGGCCGAGTGGGCGCGCCTGCTGCGCGAGACGGTGCGCCAGCTCGGCGTCTCCGACGTCAACATGGAGGAGGGGAGCCTGCGGGTCGACGCCAACGTCTCGGTCCGCCCGGCCGGCAGCGAGGAGCTCGGGACCAAGACCGAGCTGAAGAACATGAACAGCTTCCGCTTCCTCCAGCGCGGGATCGAAGCCGAGCTGGCCCGCCAGCGCGAGCTGGTCGAGGCGGGGGGGACGGTCGAGCAGGAGACGCTCCACTTCGACCCGCGAGCGGCAGCCTCACCTCGCTGCGCTCGAAGGAGGAAGCGCACGACTACCGCTACTTCCCCGAGCCCGACCTGGTGCCGATCGCGCCGACCGAGGAGATGCTGCGCGAGGCCCGCGAGGCGCTGCCGGAGCTGCCGGCGGCGCGGATCGAGCGCTACGAAGCGGAGCTGGGTCTGGCCCCCGACGTCGGCACGACCCTCGGCCGCCGACCCGGAGACGGCCGACCTACTTCGAGGCGGCCGCGCCGAGGCGGCGGAGGTCGAGCCGCGGGTCGTCGCCAACTGGGTCACCGGCGACCTCGTCGCCGGCGCTGCGCCAGGCGGACGCCGAGGAGGACGCCGCCGATCCCAAGGTCCCGCCCGCGAGCCTCGCCGCGCTGGTCGGACTGGTGGCCGGAGAAGAAGATCTCCCACGGCAGCGGCAAGACCGTCCTCGCGACCCTGGTCGCCGAGGGCGGAGACCCGGCGGCGATCGTCGAGCGCGAGGGCCTCGCCCAGATGTCCGACTCCGGCGAGCTGGAGGCGATCGTCGAGAAGGCGATGACCGACAACCCCGACGCCGTCGAGAAGATCCGCGAAGGCAACGGAAAGGCGATCGGCGCCATCGTCGGCGCCGTGATGCGAGAGACCAAAGGCCGCGCCGACGGCGGCGAGGTCAACCGCCTGATCAGCGAGAAGCTCTAGCTGCGACCGTTAGGGCCCCTAAATGACTTCCGTCGGTGGGAGCCCCAATACCGCTTGAGTCTCAGCATCCGTTCCGCCCAAATCGGGAAGCCCCATAAGGAAATCAGGACCAACACTGCGATGTTGAGGGGTTCGGATTGAAAGAAAGTCAGCATGATCATCGTCCCATTGGGATCCCTTGGCCGATGATCGCGCTAAGACAATAACCGACCACGTGAGGACTGCATAGATAGTGCCGTTGAACACTTTGTAACAAGTCTGTTACAAAGTGCTAGGTTGGAGCCATGGCCTGGAACATCGTGATCGCCGGCGGTGGCTTCGGTGGCGCTGCGGCGGCGCGGGAGCTGGAGCGGGCGATGCCGAGGCAGTCGGCGCGGCTGGTGCTGGTCAACGAGACGAACTTTGCGCTCTACACGCCGTTCCTGCCGGAGGCGGCTGCCGGGACCTTGGAGCCGCGGCACGTGGTGACGCCGCTGCGGGAGATCCTCAACCGGACCTATCTGCGGCTGGGCTCGATCGTCGGCCACGACCCCGAGGCGCAAGACGGTGATGCTGCGGGCCAAGTACGGCGAAACCGAGAGCTGCCCTACGACCAGCTGCTGCTCTCGCTCGGCTCGGTCTCGCGGGTGCTGCCGGTCCCTGGGCTGGCCGAGCACGCGGTCGGCTTCAAGAGCCTCGCCGACGCGATCTACCTCCGCAACCACGTGATCGAGACGCTCGAGGAAGCGAACGCGACCGAGGACCCGGCCCGTCGCGAACAGCTGCTCACCTACGTCTTCGTCGGCGGCGGCTACGCCGGGCTCGAGGCGCTGGCCGAGCTGCAGGACTTCGCCGCCGACGCGATGGAGACCTACCCGCGCGCCCGCCTGCACGGGATGCGCTGGGTCCTGGTCGAGGCGACCGACCGGGTCCTGCCGGAGATCGACCGCGACCTCGGCGAGTACGCGCTGCGCGAGCTGCGCGGCCGCGGCATCGACATCCGCCTGGAGACGACGCTGGAGGAGGTCGGCCGCCGATACCGCACGCCTCTCCAGCGGCGAGGTGCTGCCGACCCGGACCGTCGTCTGGACCGCCGGCGTCGCCCCGCAGCCGATCCTCAAGGAGCTGAACGTGCCGCTCGACGAGCGCGGCCGGGTCCCGGTCGACTCCTACCTGCGGGTGCAGGGGATGGACTCGGTCTGGGCGATCGGCGACTGCGCCGCGGTCCCGGACCCGAGCGGCGGCACCTCGCCCGCCGACCGCCCAGACCGCGGTGCGGCAGGGCCCGGTGGCGGCGCCGCAACATCGCCGCCGAGCTCGGCATCGGCAGTCCCAAGCCCTACGAGTACCGCTCCGAAGCCGCCTTCGTCAACCTCGGCCGCTACAAGGCCGTCGGCAAGATCGGCGACCGCACCTTCCGCGGCTTCCCGGCCTGGTGGATGGCTCGGACCTACCACATGAGCCAGATCCCGGGCTCGGCCCGCAAGGTGCGCGCCGTCCTCGACTGGACCGCCGGGCCTGCCCTTCCGCCGCGACCTCTCCGAGGTCGGCTCGATCGGCCACCCGAAACCGCTGATTTAGCGAGACCGCAAAATTGGCTCCTTGAGAGCCATTTTTGCGGTCTCGCGGCTATTCGACCGTCAGGGTCGTCGCCATCCCCTTTTCCTCGTGTTCGGGGAGGGAGCACCAGAGGTGGTATTTGCCCGCGGGCAGGTCGAGGGTTGCGACCGTGCGGTTGCCCGCGTCGGTTTCGGCGAGCTGGCGCGGTTCTTCGCCACTCCCTTCGCGCCGCAGGTTGAGGTTGTGCGGGTCTTCGCCCTGGTTGTTGAGTTCAATCGTCAGCACGCCCGCGCTGACGCTCGGGCGCGAGAGGACGAAGTAGTACTCGGCGCCCTTGACCGAGAGCCGGTTCGCTTCAGGTTCTGGTTCGGGCGCGGGATCCGGGCCGGCCGGCGCGGTCGGAGCGGGAGTCGGCGCCGCGCTCGTCGCCGGCGGGACGCAGCGTCCACCAGTGCCGTCGGCGCACCACCGTACGCAGCTTCCCATGCCGCTTTACGCGCTTCACCACCCGCTTCGAGTGCCGCACCCAAGTGCATTCGCTCGCGCTCGCCGTCCCTGAAAGCGCCGGCGGAGTAACGGTCGTCCTCGCCGCCATACCCGCCAGCAGAACGGCGGCGAGGACGACCGCCACCATCCCCGTGCATCTCACGGCTTCACCAGGGTCGGCCGCGCGAAGCCGGAGGCGCCGGGGATGATCGCCTCGGCGTCGAATTCGAGCCACTGCTCGAGCAGCGAGCAGTACATCCCCCGGAAGTCGCTGGTCACCCGCAGGTTGTCGTCCTCGTCGAGCGTCGCCAGGCCGGGGAATTCGCCGACCATCTTCGCCTTTGGCCCGCGAGCCGATCACGAAGGCGCAGCCGGCGGCGCCGTGGTCGGTCCCGAGCGAGCCGTTCTCCTCCGGGCGCCGCCCGAACTCACTCCACATCTCGACCATCACCCGATCGGCAAGGCCTCGTTTCTCGAGGTCGCGCTGGAAGGCAAGGACCCCCTCACAGGTCTCGCGCAGGTTGCTTTCGAGGTCCCCCGCCTGGTCGGCGTGGGTGTCGTAGCCGCCGGGGGCGCGGATCGTCGCCACCCGGATCGGCAGTCCGACGGCGATGTAGGCGGCGAGCCCGGCGAGCTTGTGCGAGAACCAGGTGTCCGGGTAGGTGACCGGGCTGCTGAAGTCGCCGACGCCGGCGAGATCCTGGCGCAGCTTGTCGGTCTGGGAGGTGGCGCGGCGGACCTGGGCGAGGCCGGAGGAGTCGGAGGGCAGCGAACCGAAGCGGGCGAAGCTGCGGAACATCTCCGCTTCGACCGGGTCGCTGACCCGGGACCAGAGGTCGTAGCCGTCGACGCTGTCGATCGCCGCCACCGGCTTCTCCGCGGTCGCGATCATCGGCGAGAGCGAGCCGTCGAGCGAGAGGCCCTGCAACGGATTTTCCTCGTTGCCGACCGCGTCGAGGTAGCGACCGAGCCAGCCGGTCCGGTAGCCGACCTGGAGCTCGCCGATCTCGTAGTAGTGGCGGGAGGTGAAGTGGGACTGGTCGGGGTGGTCGTAGCCGATCGCCGGGAAGGTGCTGACCTTTTCCTCGCCGTGGAGGGTCGCGAGCGCCGCCGCAGCGGGGTGCCACTCCAGGTTCGGGTCCTCGCCGAAGCTGGTGCCGGCGCCGGGCGCAAGCGCCAGGTTCGGGCGCAGTTGCTGGTAGCGGGAGTCGCCGACCGGGGCCAGCACGCTGAGCGAGTCGATGCCGCCATCGAAGAAGACCGAGACGAGGATTTTGTCGCCCTGGGCAGCCTGGGCGATCCCCGTCTCGAAGGCCGAGAGCGGGATCTTCGAGGCGCCGTAGATCGCCAGCGCCATCCCGGCGCTGCGCGAGAGGAAGCGGCGGCGCGAGAGCCCGGTGCCGGCGGGCTCAGGCATTCCCGGCTCGATCGCCGGCAGTCCCTTTCCGGCTTCGGCGGCGGCCGAGCGCAGCAGCTGCGAGCGCGTATAGCCGCTGCAGCAGGAGTGGGTTTTGCCCCCCGCGCTCATTGCAGGACCACGTCCGGGCTGACACCGATCAGCTGCAGGAGGGCGTTCTGACGCAGCGCCCGGTAGGGCCCCTTCTGCCAGTTGGCGACGATCAGGCTCTCGCTACGGCGGCCGAGGTCGAGCAGCTCGTCGCGGTGCTCGCCGCGCAGTTCGGGCGAGCCCCAGGAGGCGATGGCGCGGGCCAGCGCCTCCTCCGGGGTCTCGGTGGTGCTGTAGTCGTCCCCCCAGGGGTCGACGGAGACCTCCTCGAGCGCGTAGGCGACCATGTTCCAGCGCGCCCGCATCCGCGAGGTGTCGAGCCAGCGGTTGTCGTCCCAGCCGGAGACGTTGGGCGGCCAGAAGAGGCGCTGTCCCGCTTCTTCGCTGAGCCAGACCCAGGCCTCGGTGTCGACGTAGCGGCCGAGCGCCCGCAGCATCGAGGCAAGCTGGACGACCGGCGGCTTCACCATCGGCGGCCCTTCGTAGAACTCGGGCCGCATGAGGATTTCCTCCAGTACCGGTCGGATCTGCCGGCCGGAGCCGACGTAGGTGCTCTCGAGCCCTTCGCGCACCGCCGTCGCCGGTGCAACCGGGATGAAGTAGCTCCACAGCTTCTCGACGAAGAACGAGGGGTGGAGCGGGTGCTCGACGCAGAGGCGGCAGGCGTCTTCCCAGCCCCAGTCGCCGGAGTGCCCGAACACCGTCTTCGTGCCGGTGTCGTGCCGTTTCGGGTCGAAGCGGAAGTTGTAGGCGCCGAGTTCGCCCGACCAGTCGTTGCGCCAGCCGGTCAGGGAACGGGCCTGTTCGCGGATGTCGTCCTCGGTGTAGGCGCCGCGGTCGGCGCCGAGGGAGAACAGCTCCATCATCTCGCGGGCGTAGTTCTCGTTCGGCGCCCACTTGTAGTTTTCGTTGCCGTTCAGCCACTGCAGCATCGCCGGGTCGATCGTCACCGCGCGGAAGAGGTCGAGGAAGGATCCGAAGCAGCGGCTGCGGAAGAGGTTCGACTGGTCGATCATCTGCTGGGTCGTGGAGACGTTGGCGTTGGAGGTCGCGAACCAGTCGTGGAGGACGAGCGCCATCCGCTCGACCAGAGGCTGGTCGGTGCGGACCATCCGGTCGAGCCACCAGAGGTGGTCGTGACCCCAGGCGTCGGCGGGGGCGAGCGGGTTGCCGTCGTCGTCGCGGGGGGCGGGGCCGTTGAGGACCGCAGCGCCGCTCGGCCGCGTCAGCGACTGGACCGCCGCGACCAGCCCCATCGAGGCGAGCTGATCGGCCTGGCCCGACACCGGACCGAAGCCGGCGCGCTGCAGCAGCCGCACCGCCTGGGCGTGGCCGAAGGCGCCCTGGTAGGCGCCCGGGGGACGCGGGTCCGAGTTGGCCGGAGCGGGGGCCGCCGCCGCGGCCTGCCTGGGCGGCTTCCTACCGGGGCCGCGATAGTGCCCCCGCTTCGGCTTGTGGTGGTGGCGATAGACGTAGGCCTGCACCCGCCAGTCGCCCTGGCCGTCGGGGACCCAGCGGAAGTGCTTGTCCTTCCAGACACGCCGGCGCCTGCGGCGCCGGTGCTGCTTCCGCTCCGGGGTGACTGGTTTTTCCTGCGGGATCGCCATGCGGGCCAGGCCCCACCCAGGGGGCCTAGCTTCAATCGTCGGCCGCGATCTCGCTCCGCTTGAAGGTCGGCGGCACCGCTGGACGTTAGGTCTAGCCCGCCGCGACGCGCAAGAATGGGGGCGTGGAGTACCTAGTCATCGCTTTCTTCTTCGGCCTCGGAACCGGCATGATCGGCAAGGGCAAGGGCAGCTCGTTCTTCCTCTGGTTCCTGATCGGAGCGGTGCTGCCGCTGCTCGGCCTGATCGCGGTGATTCTCTACCGCGTCGAGAAGGACGAACCGGAACGCCAGTGCCCCAACTGCCACAAGGTGCTGAAGCTCTACGTCCAGGTCTGCCCCCGCTGCGGGACGGACCTCTACCTACCGGATCCTGGAGCTGTAAGACACCCTGGCGTGCGGTAGACGGACCCCCTACCGCAACCAGGTCCTGACGATCGCGTTGGCGAATCCGGCCCCGTAGCGGAAGGCGGCGGGCTTCTTCGAGTGGCCGTGGAGGCGCTGTTCGACCGTGATCGGGACCTCCTTGGCGGGGATGCCGCGCTTGATCGCCTCGATCATGAACTCGGAGGTGTGGAACTGCTCCTGGCGGAGGACGAGCTGGGGGAGGACAGTGGTGCGGACGGCGCGGTAGCCGTTCGAGCAGTCGGTGACGTGGGTGCGGGTGATGGCGGAGACGAGGCGGTTGAAGAAGACGATCCCGAGCTCGCGGGCGAAGTGGTTGCGGTCGGCGTGGCCGAGGACGCGGGAGCCGTGGGCCATCTCGACCTCGCCGTCGAGGATCGGCTTGACCAGGCGCTCCATCTCGTCGGGGCGGTGCTGACCGTCGGCGTCGAGGGTGACGACGATCAGGGCGCCCGATTCGACCATCAGGCGGTAGCCGGTCCGCAGCGCTGCGCCGCCACCGCGGTTGGTGACGTGGCGGGCGACCGCAGCGCCGTGCTCGGCGGCGACGTCGCCGGTCCCGTCGCGCGAGCCGTCGTCGACGACGAGGATCTCGGTGCGGATGCCGCAGACGGCCGGCGGGATCTGGCCGAGGACGGTGCCGATGTTGTCAGCCTCGTTGTAGGCCGGGATCAGGATCGCGATCTTGCCGCGGAAGCGCTCCGGCAGGCCGGCCTGCCGGAACTCATCCCAGGCCAGTCCCTCGAGCGCCGCGGCCAGCTGGCGTCCGTTGCGCGCCGACTGCGAGAGCGCCCGCAGGACGAGCAGGAAGAGGATGAAGATGGCGAAGACGGCGAGGCCGAGGATGCGGCCGCCGTTGCCCTTCTCGAAGGAGAAGGCGGAGAGCAGGCCGTTGACGATTTCGGTCCCGGCGACGATCGCCAGGCCGAGGCCGGAGGCGATCAGGATCAGCACGTCGGCGTTCCGCAGCGAGTGGCGGCGGAGGACGGCGTAGGCGACCAGGAAGATGGCCAGCAGCACGCCGACGGCGCGCAGCGCCGTCAGCTCGGCGGGGAAGATGCCTGCTCGGAGGACCATTCGCGCCCGGAGGATATGGCCGCAAGGCCCGTGGAGAGGGCCAGACCTACGAGCGGAAAGACCAGCGTCATCAGCACCTCGTTGCGCCGCGGCGCCGCCAGGGAGATCGCGCCGACCGCGGTGACGAGGGCGATCGGGGTCGCCAGGACGACCAGCTCCCACCAGCGGCGGCGCAGCGCCAGCAGGGCGAAGCCGGCCAGGCCGAGGGCGACGAGGAGGATCTGGACGGCGCGGCCGGCGGTGGTGCTCATCGCTTCCCCGACGCCGCTGCTCCACATCCGACCGACCTTGCGGGCGGTCATCGCGGCGTAGCCCCAGGGGTCTTCGCCGAAGTACCTGCTGAAGTCTTCTTTGCCGGCCTTGCCGAGGGCTTCGTCGCGGGTCAGGCCGGGGTGTTCCTTCTGAACTTCTTCGGCTACTCGGTTGAAGAGTGGGGTGGGGTTGACGTCGTCGAGCGCTTCCGAGTTCGGCGCAAGGTCGCGGCCGAGGTAGCGCTCGGCGAGGATCGCCTTCACCCGCTGGTATTCGCCGTCGGCCGGCAGGTAGGTGCCGACGTAGAGCGCCTTGCCGCCGCCGGTAGAGATCGGCACCGCCCGGTCGAGGACGATCGCGTTGCGCACCGTCCAGGGGAGGATCGGGAGGACGATCGCGACCAGGAGGACCGCAGCTGCGAGCAGGCCGCCGCGCCAGTCCCGGCCGCGTCCGGCGCGAAGCGCTGCGAGCACCACGAAGGCGGCGGCGACCAGCAGGTACTCGGGCCGGAACATCGCCGTCAGGCCGAAAAGCAACCCGGGCACGAGCCACGGCCACACCGAACGCAGTTGTCCCCGCATACCGGGGGCAACTGCCCGGGGGCTTCGATCCGAGGCCCAGAGGAAGGCGAGGATCGCCGCCGGCAGGGAAAGCATCGCCGGGGGCTCGCTCATCAGCTCGCCGGTCGTGTGGATGAAAGGGGGATATACGGCGACCGCGAAGGCGGCGAAGAGGCCGACCCAGCGGCCCAGCTCACGCCCGCCCAGCCGCCAGCCGAGGGCGAAGGCGACGAGGATCGTCGCCACCCCCAGCAGCGCCTCGACGATCCGCGCCGACCCTTCCCGGGCGCCGCCGGTCGCGTAGAAGGCGGCGGCGTAGAGGAAGGGTGCGCCCGGGGACCAGTCGCTGGAATCGTCGAATTCCGGCCCGCCGAAGCTCTGTTCCGTGTAGAGCGCCTTGGAGAGCGCGTAGTAGGCGCGCGAGTCGTCGGCCGGGTGCTCGACCGGGTTGACGACCACATAGGCGCGGACGACCAGCCCAAGCAGAGCGATCGCCCCAAGCGCAAGCAGCGTCCGTTTCCCATAGCGCTGCGGCAGCGCGCGAATCGACTCAGTGACAGCGTTCAAGAGGCGCCCAGGCTATCCCGCCGCTCAGAGCGAGCGATTGGCGAATTAGCATCGCTATAGGCATGCGAACTCTCCAATCGCTGTTGGGTCCAGGCGAGACCAACGCTTACGAGGGCTCCGAGCAGGGGCACCAAGACGAGGACGCGCCGGGGGGAGGCGACGAGGAGGGCGCTGATCGCGGTAATCGCGAGGAAGATCGTGCCGAGCAGCAGCGCCTCCCAGCGGCGCTGCCAGGCGAGGATCGCGAGACCGAACAGGCCGAAGGCGACCAGCAGCCAGTGGACGACCTCCCAGATCGGCTCGCGCATCACGTCCCGCGGCCCGTGCGACCAGATCCGCCAGACCTTGGTGGCGACGAAGCCGGCGTATTCGGCCGGCTCTTCGGAGATGTCGTCCCAGAGCTGTTCCTTGCCCAGCGTCGAGAGCGCTTTGTCGGTTTCCATCCCGGGATAGCGATTGGCAGCGAGGCGGGCGAGGATCTGCTCGAGCCGCAATCGCTGCGCGTCCTGGGGCGCGAAGAGGTCGGGGTTTTTGGCGACGACTTCGGCGCCGACCTTTTCCGGGTCGCCGTCGGAGGGCAGGTAGGTCCCGGCGAAGAGCACCTGACCGCCCCCGGTCGAGATCGGGACGAAACGATCGAGCGCGACCCCGTTGCGAATCGTCCAGGGCGCGATGACGACAAAGGCGGCGAGCAGGAAGATCGCGGCGCGGGTCAGGGACGGGCGCCAATCGTGCGCCTCACGGGCAAAGATGACGATCGCGACCAGCACCGCCACCCCGAGGTACTCGGGCCGCACCAGCGCCAGCACCCCGAACAGCGCTCCGGGCAGCAGCCACTTCCACGGCCTGCCGTCCCAGGCCCAAAGCGCTGCCAGTACGCCCCCAGACAGAAGCGTCGCGGCCAACGGCTCGCTCATCAGCATCCCCTGGTACTCCAAAAGCGCCGGATAGATCGCGACAACCAAGGCTCCGACGAGCGCCGGTCCCATCCCCCACGGACCCACCCTTGCCATGTGAGGTGGGTCCGTGGGGGATGGGACCAAGCGCCGCCCGATCAGATAGGCGAAAAGCACTGAGAGCGTCCCGATCAACGCCAGCACCACTCGCGCAAGCTGTTCGTGAACCCCCCCGCTCAGCTTGTAGATCCCGGCCACGAACAACGGCAGCCCCGGCGAGTAGTTGCTCGAGGGTTGCGTCGCGTTCGCCCCGACCGTGAACCCCTCGCCCTGCTCGAGGTTCTCCGCGATCGCCGCGTACGCCGCGGCGTCGTAGACCGGCGCCCGGCCGTCCCAGGCCTCGTGCAGCCGCAGCCCCAGCCCGAGCAGGAGGACCGCGACGAGCGCCGCGAGGCCCACCCGGCCTCCGTTGCGCGCCGCCAGTCCGCTCATCATGCCCCGGATTCAACTAGGAGGACCGGTCCCGCGCGCCGCCCGAGCGTCTAAAGTGCCGCCCTCATGCGAATCCTCATCCTCGGGGGCGACGGCTACCTGGGCTGGCCGACCGCTCTCCGCTTTTCGGCCCGCGGCCACGAAGTCTCCGTCGTCGACAACTTCTCCCGGCGCCGCTGGCACACCGAACACGGCACCGCCTCGCTGACCCCGATCGGGGAGCTCGACGAGCGGATCGCCGCCTGGCGCGAGGTCTCCGGCGAGCAGATCCGCAGCTACGTCGGCGCCGTCGAGGACGGCGACTTCCTCGACGAGGTCGTCGTCGAGACCAAGCCCGAGGTGGTCGTCCACTACGGCCAGCAGGCCTCGGCCCCGTTCTCGATGCTCTCGCGCGAGCGCGCGGTCGAAACCCAGCACGCCAACGTGATCGGCAACCTCAACCTGCTCTTCGCGATGCGCGACCACGTCCCCGACGCCCACCTGGTCAAGCTCGGGACGATGGGCGAGTACGGCCAGCCCGAGATCGACATCGAGGAGGGCTACATCACGATCCAGCACAAGGGTCGCGAGGACACCCTGCCTTATCCGAAACTGCCGGGCTCGCTCTACCACTGCTCCAAGGTCCACGACTCGACCAACATCCACTTCGCCTGCCGCACCTGGGGCCTGCGTGCGACCGACCTCAACCAGGGCGTCGTCTACGGCGTCGAGACCGAGGAGACGGCCCGCGACGAGCGCCTCGTCACCCGCTTCGACTACGACGAGCTGTTCGGCACCGTGCTCAACCGCTTCTGCGTGCAGGCGGTGATCGGCCACCCGCTGACCGTCTACGGCGCCGGCCGGCAGACCCGCGGCTTCCTCAACATCCGCGACACCCTCGCCTGCGTCGAACTGGCGGCGCTGAACCCGGCCGAGCGCGGCGAGTTCCGGGTCTTCAACCAGTTCACCGAGCAGTTCTCGGTCCTGCAGCTGGCCGAGCTGGTCAAGGAAGCCGGCGAGCACCTCGGCTACAGCGTCGAGATCCAGCACTACGAGAATCCCCGGGTCGAGAAGGAAGAGCACTACTACAACGCGATCCACACCAAGCTGCTCGACCTCGGCCTCGAGCCGACCCTGCTGGGCGAGGAGCTGGTCGAGTCGATCATCCACGCGATCGAGCGCCACAAAGGCCGCGTGATCGAGACCGCGATCGACCCGAAGACCCGCTGGAACCCGGCGAAATCGCCCGCCCAGGCCTAGGCCTGGGCGCTGGTACCATCGCCAGTTCCTATGCGCGCTGCCGACACGTTGATGGAATCCCTCAAGGCCGAGGGCGTCAGGGACGTCTTCGGGATCCCCGGCGGGGCGAACCTGCCGACCTACGACGCGATGGTCGACGCCGACTTCCGCCACGTCCAGGTCCGCCACGAGCAGGGCGGCGGCCACGCCGCCGAGGGCTACGCCCAGGCCTCCGGCCGCGTCGGCGTCGCCTTTGCCACCTCCGGCCCCGGCGCCACCAACCTTGTCACCGCGATCGCCGACGCGATGATGGACTCGGTCCCGACGGTCTTCATCACCGGCCAGGTGCGGACCGAGCTGATCGGCACCGACGGCTTCCAGGAGGCCGACATCCTCGGCGCCACCCTGCCCTTCGTCAAGCACTCCTTCGCCGTTACCGACCCGCGACAGATCCCCGAGTACGTGCACCAGGCCTTCCACGTCGCCTCGACCGGGCGGCCGGGACCGGTGCTGCTCGACATCCCGATGGACCTGACCCGCGCCGACATCGATTACGAGCCCCGCACCGAGCCGGTCGAGATGCCCGGCTACAAGCCCTCGACCGAGGGCAACATCAAGCAGATCCGGATCGCCGCCAAAGCGCTGGCGACCGCCCGGCGACCGATCTTCTACACCGGCGGCGGCGTCATCAACGCCAACGCCTCCGAGGAGCTGCGGGAGCTTGCCGCCTCCGACCGCTTCCCGGTCACCTCGACCCTGATGGGCCTCGGCGGCTACCCGGCCTCGGGCGAGAACTGGCTCGGGATGCTGGGCATGCACGGCACCGTCACCGCCAACTGGGCGATGGACAAGGCCGACCTGATCGTCGCCATCGGCGCCCGCTTCGACGACCGCATCACCGGCAAGCTCGCCGAGTTCGCTCCGCACGCCAAGGTGATCCACATCGACATCGACCCGGCCGAGATCTCGAAGAACGTCGGCGCCCACATCCCGATCGTCGGTGACGCCAAGCAGGTGCTGCCGAAGCTGACCCGCGAGTACCGGGCCCTGCAAACCGACTCCAGCCGCCTCGACGAGTGGTGGAACACCCTGCGCGGCTGGCAGGACGCGCACCCGCTCTATTACGAGCCCGGCGAGAACGGCGAGATCAAACCGCAGTTCATGATCGAGGCGATGCACCGCGCGACCCAGGGCGACGCGATCGTCACCTCCGACGTCGGCCAGCACCAGATGTGGGCGGCGCAGTACTACGGCTTCGACAAACCGCGGCGCTGGATCAACTCCGGCGGCCTCGGGACGATGGGCTTCGGCCTGCCGAGCGCGATCGGCGCCAAGGTCGCCTGTCCCGACGAGCAGGTCGTCTGCCTCGGCGGCGACGGCAGCCTGATCATGAACATCCAGGAGCTCGCCACCTGCGTGACCGAGAACGTCCCGGTCAAGGTCTTCCTCATGAACAACGGCTACATGGGCATGGTCCGCCAGTGGCAGGAGCTCTTCTGGGACCGCCGTTACAGCTCGGTCGACATGGGTTCCAGCCCCGACTGGGTGAAGCTGGCCGAGGCCTTCGGCGCCAAAGGGATGCGGGCCGAGAACAGCGCCGACCTCGAGGAGCAGATGGTCGCGGCCCTGGAGCACGACGGCCCGGTCCTGCTCGACGTCCGCGTCGCCCGCGAAGAGAACTGCTATCCGATGATCCCGCCAGGCAACGCGGCCCGCGACATGGTCGAGTCGCCGCAGAAGCCGCAGAAGGCGGTCGGCTGATGGAGGCCGGGACGCCGCAGGCGGTCAAGCTGGAGGATCTGCACATGCCGGGTCAGCTCACCGGTCGCAAGCACATCCTCTCGATCCTCGTCGAGAACAAGCCGGGCGTGCTGGCGCGGGTCGCCGGCCTCTTCTCGCGCCGCGGGTTCAACATCGACACCCTGGCCGTCGGTCCGACCGACGACCCCAGCGTCTCCCGCATCACCCTCACCCTCGACGGCGCCGTCCACCCGATCGACCAGGTGACCAAGCAACTGCACAAGCTCGTCAACGTGCTGAAGATCCGCGACATGGAGCCGGAGGAGACGGTCGCCCGCGAGATGGCCCTCTTCAAGGTCTCCTCGGCGGTCGAGAACCGCGCCGAGATCATCCAGTTCGCCGAGATCTTCCGGGCGAAAATCGTCGACGTGGCGCGGCGGACGATGACGATCGAGGTGACCGGCTCCGCCGACAAGATCGAGGCCTTCGAGCGGATGGTCCGCCCGCACGGCCTCGTCGAAATGGTGCGGACGGGCGAGATAGCCATTGGACGCGGCCACGACTGAAATGACGGCCCAGGGCGTCCTCAGACGGCGTTCTCAGTCGCTTGTGTGCAGAGCACACGGCGCTCCCTGCGTCCTTGTCTGAGAACGCCCTGACCTCGTCATTGACCGCGGCTTTGGAAAAGGCCGCCGGGCGGGGACGACGCACCCTCGTAAGCGTTACCCGGGAGGTCGAGGTCGACGATCCCTGCGCCGCCGCCTTCGCCTCGCGACTGGCCAGCGAGCGTTGGTTCTGCTGGGAGCAGCCCGACCGCGGGTTCGCGCTGGCGGGGCTGGGAGTGGCGCATGAGGCGCGCTCGCGGGGCAGGGGGCGCTTCGGCGACGTCGGCGAGGAATGCCTGCGGATCGGCGGCGGGGCGGTGCTGGACGAGCCACGGGGCCTGCCCGCCGGCGCGGGGCCGGTCTGGCTCGGCGGCTTCGCCTTCGATCCCGATGGCGGCTCGACCCCGACCTGGTCCTCGCTTGCACCGGCCTCGATGGTCCTGCCGGAGGTCTCGCTTTGCCGCAGCGAGGGGAGGGCGTTCCTCACGCTCAACGCCGTCGTGCAGCCCGACGAGGACGTGCAGCATGTGGGGGAGGGGCTCGCGCAGCGGCTCGCTGCGTTGCAGTTGCGGGCGTCGCTGCCGCTGCTGGACCCGCACCCGACCGCCCGCGCCGAAATCCACAGCGCCCGGCCGCCACGCGAGTTCGAAGCCGCCGTCGAGGGCGCCACATCCCGGATCGCCGCGGGCGAGATGAGCAAGGTGGTGCTCGCCCGCGAGGTGATCGTCAGCGCCGGCGCCGCCCATGACCCGGCCGCAGTCTTCGGCGCCATGCGCGAGCAGTTCCCAGCCTGCTTCTGCTTCTGCTGCGGCACCCCGGAGGCGGCCTTCATGGGCGCCAGTCCCGAGCTCCTCGTCCGCCGCTCCGGCGCCGGCGTCTCGACCGTCGCCCTCGCGGGCTCGACTCGCCGCAGCTCAGACCCGGCGGTCGACGACCACCTCGGCGAGCAGCTGCTGCGCAGCGACAAGGACCGCCGCGAGCAACGGATCGTCGCCGAGCGGATCGTCCGCGCCCTGCGCCCGCACGCGGTCTGGGTCGAGGCGGGGGCCGAGCCGGGGATCGTCAAGGTGGCGAACATCCAGCACCTGGCGACGCCGGTGATCGCCCAGCTCGCCGAGCCCCACTCGGCCATCGAGTTGGCCGGGATGCTGCACCCGACCCCGGCGGTCGGCGGCGAGCCCTGGGCCGCCGCAGCCACGGCGATCGCCGACCTCGAGGGCATGGACCGCGGCTGGTACGCCGCCCCGGTCGGCTGGATGGACGCCACCGAGGACGGCGAATTCTGCGTCGCCCTCCGCAGCGCCCTGCTCCGCGACCGCGAGGCCCACCTCTTCGCCGGCGTCGGCGTAGTAGCCGGCTCCGACCCCGCCGCCGAGTTGGCCGAGACCGAGGTCAAGCTGCAGGCGCTGTTGCCGCTGCTGGCCGAGTAGAGGCCCGACGAGACATGTAGACCCTTTCTCCCGGTCTCCATTCTTTTTGCTCTCACTCGCTCTGTCCGCTTAAGGAAATAAATTGTTTCGGCTTTGTCTGCAAGCCCCATCAATACTGCGATCGCCCGACTTCTGCGAAGAGCCGACGAGGAGGATCCGGCGACGCTCGCGGAGACCTTCGTTGACGTCAATGCTCTTTTTGCGCGTTTGTCGAGCCGGGACTCACAGGTAGTCTTCGGCCGTAGGGGCACCGGCAAGACTCACGCTCTTAAGTACCTGGCAGAGAGCCTTCGAGCGGAGGGTCAGACGGTCGTGTACCTCGATCTCAGGCTTCTCGGATCGAGTGGGGGTATCTACACGGATCCCGGTGTGTCAATTCAAGAGGCAGGCACCCGCCTCCTGCTTGATGTGTTGCAGAACACCTACGACAACCTCGTTGACGAGGCGCTCGGCGGAGCCGCGGCGGATTCGGCGGATGGCGACCACCTGCTCAGCCGCCTCTCGGCTCTTGGTGATGCTCTTGCCGACGTAGAGATAGTTGGCGAAACCGAGGAACGGAAGAGTGCAACTGCGGCTTCAACTAGCCGCATGGACCTAGGGATTGAGGCTCCCCGTCTTTCAGCGTTCGCCCGCATGAATGCAGGCCAGCGGTTGGCGGCTGAGAGGGAGGTCGTTATGCGGGGGGTGGCGCGGCATCGTGTCCACTTTGGCTCAGTAGCCGGCGCCGTTAAAAAGTTGATCCCTTCTCTCCCTGGGCAACGACTGTGGCTCGTCATGGACGAGTGGAGCCATATATCGATGGATTTGCAACCACTCCTGGCGGATTTGATCCGACATTGTCTGCTTCCTATTCCTGGCGTGACGGTGAAGTTCGGAGCCATCGAGACCCGGACTATCTTCAAGCTGGACCGAATCGATGGGAGCTACATGGGGCTCGAGCTGGGGGCGGATGTGGCGGCAGACATCGACCTCGATGAGTTTATGGTGCTGGCGACGGCGGGGAAAAATGCCACGGCCTTTTTTGCGCAGCTATTTCAACGTCACATCCAGGCCGCGGGAGATCCCGAGGATGGCTTGGATTTCTCCTCACCAGAGGACTTCGTTAAGAAGGCGTTCTCTGGCGAAGGGGCCTTTCGCGAGTTGGTTCGCGCGGCAGAGGGTGTACCGCGTGATGGCATCAATGTTCTGAGCAAGGCCGCTCTTATGGCTGCCGATGGGCGCATCACCCTTCGCCACGTTCGCGACGCTGCCCGGACCTGGTACCTCAGCGACAAGCAAGCCGCCCTGCGCGCGCGATCAACGGAGCGAGATCTTCTCCATTGGATCATCGATCATGTGATCGAGAAACGGGCAATCCGTGGATTTCTGCTCCGCCAGGGTTCGGAAAGCCACCTGATTGAGTGGCTGTACGACGCCCGACTTATCCACCTAATGAAGCGAAGTATTGCCGCCAAGGACAGAGCCGGGGTGCGATTCGATGCCTACTCGGTCGATTATGGCTGCTACGTCGACCTACTCTCCACTCGAGGCGGGCCTCAAGGATTGCTGAGGGTTGATGACGAGGACACCTGGGAGGTTCCGGAGGATGACATTGAGCTCATACGCGGGACGATCCTGGACCTTGAAGAGTTTGCTCAGTCCGAGGCTGCAGGCATCGACGTGTACGAGGTCCCAGAGGTCGTTCTTCGCGGGCATGTCAAGGAGGGGGCGATGATCATCGAGTCCCCGGTTGATCTGAAGACGCAGAAGCCGGCTACTTCCTGGTCCGTTCTGGTGGAGTCGACGGAGGGTGTAGTCGTGGTTCCGCTAGGCAATCGTCCGGTTCGGATGGGCAGCTCGGCAAACGACGAAGTGAGAATTCGCGCAGACACGGTCGAACCCCGACACGCAGTGATCGAGATCAACGATGGAGAGCCTGTGCTGACGGCGGACAGGGGGAGGATCTACGTGAACAAGCTAAAAGCCACTACCCGGAAGGTCGCTCACGGCGATTACATCTCTCTAGGCGGAGAGGTCGACCTTCTGATCTATTGGGCCGACGACGAAGGTGGCGCCTAGCGCAACCGACGGTTCATGTGGTCTCCAGGGTCGCAGTCAACGAGGGCCCCGCATCACAACCTCAATGCATCTTGGACCCGTCGGGTCAGATGCTGATGTATCGAGAAATTCGTTTTCCGGTCAGTCTTCACCTCGATCATGCCGGTGCCGGCGGCTAGCGCCTCGGAGAGGTGGTCCAGCGACCCGAGGCGGCGGTGGGGGAGGTCGAAGAGTGCAGCGGCCTTGCCGACGTCGACCCCGCGCGGGGTGCCGAGCAGGGCCTCGAACTCGTCGCCGTCCAGGGCCTTCTCCTGCGGGAGGAAGTGGAAGATGCCGCCGCCGTCGTTGTCGATGACGACGACCCGGACCGGAGTGGAGACGTCGCGTAGCGCCGCGAGACCGCCGAGGTCGTGGAGGAAGCCGAGGTCGCCGGTAACGATCGTCGTCGGCCGGCCGCTGGCCTGGGCGGCGCCGATGCCCGAGGAGACGAGGCCGTCGATTCCGTTGGCACCGCGGTTGCAGAGGAAGTGGACGTCGGCGGCGCCCGCGGCGAGGAATGCCTCCTGGTCGCGGATCGGCATGCTCGAGGCGGTGTAGACGAGGTCGCCGTCCTGGTGGGCCTGGCCGAGCGCCCGGTGCAGGGCCGGCTCGGTGATCCCGCCTGAGATGCCGGTGGCGAGGGCCTCGTCGAGCGCGCTCTGGGCGGCTGCCTCGGCCTCTAGCCAGCGCTGCGGCAGCGGTCGTTCGCGCCCCTCCAGGCCTTCCAGCCGCGCCGCCCAGCCCTGGGCCAGCTCGGTCGGATCGGCGCGGAGGATCGCCGCCGCCCGGTTGGTCGGCTCGTTCCAGCCCCCGTAGGGGTCGATGACGATCTGGTCGGCGCCGCCGGCCGCGATCCACGCCCGCAGCGGCTTGCTGGTCGGCATCTCGCCGAAGCGGAGGATCAGGTCGGGGACGACCGAGCGGGCGAAGTGCTCCTCGCGCAGCAGTAGGTCGTAGGCGGCGACCACGTGCGAGCGGTCGTGGGGTCCGCAGCGCAGCTGCGAGGTCGGCTCGGCGAGGATCGGGAAGCCGGAGACCCGCGCCAGGTGGGCGAGCGGCTCGCGCAGCTCGGGGTCGAGCTGGCGACCGGCGACGATCACGCCGGAGATCGCGTTGCCGATGTGGCCGGCGACCTCGTCGAGGAGGAAGGGAGAGGGCTCGAGGTCGAGGTGGGTCACCGCGGTCAGCGGCTGGCCGTCGCGCCCGTTCAGCGCCAGCTCGTCGGTCGCGGTCACCGCTCCCTCCACGGGTATCGGCGCCAGCGGCTCGCGCCAGGGGAGGTTGAGGTGGACGGGGCCGGGACGGGCTTCGCCGCGGGCCGCCGCCAGCGCCCGGCAGGCGACCGAGCGGTAGTGGAGGAGGCCGCCGTCGTCCGCCGCGTGCGTCCCGACTTCGCAGAACCAGCGGACCGAGGAGCCGAAACTCTTGATCTGGTCGATCGTCTGCCCGGCGCCGATCCCGCGCAGCTCGGGCGGCCGGTCGGCGCTGAGGACGACCAGCGGAACTCCCGACATGTCGGCCTCGACCACCGCGGGGTGGTAGTTGACGAGCGCGGTGCCGGAGGTGCAGAGCAGCGCCACCGGCTCGCCGCCTGCCTGCGCCGCCCCCAACGCGAAGAAGCCGGCTGAGCGCTCGTCGACGATCACCTTCACCTCGATCTCGGGCTGTCGCCAGAGCGCCACCGCCAGCGGCGTCGAGCGCGAGCCGGGCGAGAGCACCGCCAGCCGCAAACCGCCGCGCGCCAGCTCCTCGGCGAAGACGGAGGCGAGTGCGGTGTTGGCGTTGGTCGGGTCCATGCACGTGCAGGCTAGATCCGATGCGCCTGCAGCGCCTCCTCGTCGATCTCGACCCCGAGCCCCGGACCGGGAGGGAGGTGGAGCATGCCGTCGCGGAGCTCGCACGCGACCGAGGCCACGGTCGAGGCAAAAAGCCGCTGGGTGGCGAGGCCGTGGGCGATGTGGAGGCGCTCGGGGTGCCCCGTCTCGGCGAGGCTAAGCGCGATCTGGGCCGCCACCGCGATCCCCACCGGGCCGTCGAGGGCGCTGGTGACGTAGGCGGGGAGCACGTCGGCGATCGCCAGCGCTTCCTCCGGACCCCCGACCTTCGAGAGCTTGATTCCGGTGTAGGCGCAGGCGCCGCGCGCGACCGCCGCCTCAGCCTCGTCCACGCTCGTCACGCTCTCGTCGGCAGCCAGCGGGATCGACGTGCTCGCAGCGAGCTCCGCCATCGCCTCCAACCCCGCAACAGGCTGCTCCGCCAACTCGACGTCGAATGGCTCCAAAGCCGCCAGCGTCGCCTTGGCCGTCTCCAGGTCCCAAGCCTCGTTCGCATCCACCCGAATCCGCACCTCGGGCCCAAGCGCCTCCCGCACCGCCCGCACCTGCTCCACGTCAGCCCACGATCGAGTCCGCGAAAACGGCTCTTGAGGGACCGTTTTCGCGGACTCGACACCGAGCTTCAGCTTGAAAGTCGTAAACCCCGCCTGAGCCCACCGTTCCGCCTCGGCCGCCACCGCGTCCGGCGGTCCCGCGACCAGCGTCGCATTGCACTCAACCGCGTCGTCCCACTCCCCCTCACCCAGCCCTTTTCCGATCCGCCGGCCCCGCAAGTCCATCAAGGCGGTCTCCACCGCGCACCGAGCGGGCGCTGACAGCGCATGAACCTGTTGGTTCTCCCCCCAACCCTCCAGCTCCCGCACCACCTCACGAAGCGAGACCCCGCCCCGCAACGCCAGCGGCACCGCTTCGCCGAACCCCGTGACCCCGCCCCCGTCCCGCACCCGCAGCAGGACCATCTCCCGCTGCCGCAGCGCCCCGCGCGCCGTCACATACGGCTCCCGGAACGGGAGCGCGTAGGGGATGACCTCGACCGAGCTGAGGCGCACGCCCCGAGTCTCTCAGGCTGAGATCAGCAGCCCGATGGTGACCAGCAGGCTGAAAACGCCGAGGAGCGCACCCGTCTGCGCCAGCACCCCGTTCAGCGCCGGCCCGTCGCGCCGCTCGGCCAGCGTCCGCGCCGGCTTGACGGCCAGCGGCGCCGCCAGCCAGCCGATCATCGGCAGCAGGCTCGAGTCGCCCGCGACCAGGGCGATGGGCAGGACGAGGAACCCGCCCCCGATCAGCAGCCGGTACAGGTTCACCGCGCTCTCGCGGCCGATCCGTACCGCCAGCGTGTTCTTGCCGGCGCGGCGGTCGGTCTCGACGTCGCGGACGTTGTTGACGACGATGATCGCCGTCGCCAGGAAGCCGATCGAGATCGAGAGCCCGAGCGGCAGCGCGTCGAGCTCCTCCAGCTGCACGAAGTAGGAGCCGTTGACCGCGACGAGGCCGAAGAAGAGGAAGACGAAGACCTCGCCGAAGCCGGCGTAGCCGTAGGGCCGCGGCCCGCCGGTGTAGAGGACGCCGGCGGCGATCGAGAGGACGCCGATGACGAGGATCACCGGGCCGGCCACCGCGGTCAGGTAGATCCCGCAGGCGACGGCGACGGCAAAGGCGATCCAGGTCGCGGTCATCACCCGCTGCGGGGTGACCATCCCGCTGGCGGTGACGCGCACCGGCCCGAGCCGGTCGGCGGTGTCGGCCCCGCGCTTGGCGTCGGAGTGGTCGTTGGCGAGGTTGGTCCCGATCTGGATGAAGATCGAGCCGACCAGGGCGGCGAGAAAGGCGCCCCAGCGCGGCAGGCTCCCGTACCACTGCACGGCCGCCGCGGTCCCGACCAGAACCGGCGCTACTGCCGCCGGCAGCGTCCGCGGCCGGGCCGCCATCAGCCAGATCCTCATGCGCGCCTCGGGAATCGGGAGAAGTCGGGCTGCCGTTTCTGCTTGAACGCCTCGCGCCCCTCGGCCGCCTCGTCTGACCCGTAGAAGAGGAGATTGGCGTCGTGGGCGAGTTGCTGGATGCCGGCGTAGCCGTCCTCGTGGGCGTTGAAGCTGGCCTTGACCAGGCGCAGCGCGAAGGGGGAGAGGGCGAGCATCTCGCGGCACCAGGCGACGGTCTCGCGCTCCAACTCGGCGACCGGCACGACCGCGTTGACGAGGCCCATCTCCAGCGCCTCCTCGGCGTCGTACTGGCGGCAGAGCATCCAGAACTCCTTCGCCTTCTTGGTCCCGACCAGGTCGCGGAGTAACGAAGCGCCGTAGCCGCCGTCCCAGGAGCCGACCCGCGGCCCGGTCTGGCCGAAGACGGCGTTGTCGGCCGCGATCGTCAGATCGCAGCAGAGGTGGAGGATGTGACCGCCGCCGATCGCGTATCCGGCGACCACCGCGACGATCGGCTTCGGCAGCCGCCGCATCTGAATCTGCAGGTCGGTGACGTGGAAGCGCCCCACCGAAGCCCCCTCGGGCATGTAGCCGGTGTCGCCGCGCACGGTCTGGTCGCCGCCCGAGCAGAAGGCCCGCTCGCCGACGCCGGTGAAGACGATCACGCCGACCTCGGCGTCCTCCCGCGCCAGCTCCATCGCCCGCGAGACCTCGATCAGCGTCTGCGGGCGGAAGGCGTTGAGGACGTCGGGGCGGTCGATCGTCACCTTGGCGATCCCGCCGCCGGTCTCGTAGCGGATGTCTTCGTAGTCGCCCTCGCCCGGCGTCCACTCGATCGACGCGTAGAGATCCTCCTCGGGCGGGGCTCCTTTGTGGCGTTTGGGCATGATGGGGACGATATCCCGATGAAGCTCGACGACTGGCTCTCGCAGAGATCGCAAAGCTGCCCCGACCGGACAGCGCTCGTCGCCGACGGGGCGGAGATGACCTACGCCGAGCTCGAGGCGGAGGCAACCTGGGTTGCGCGGCGGCTCGCCGCACACGGGGTCCGCCGCGGTTCGACGGCGGCGCTGACGATGCACCCGCGTCGCGAGCAGGTAGTCCTCATGCACGCGCTGATGAAGCTGGGGGCGGCGTTGCTGCCCCTGGGACCGCGGCTGACGACCGAGGAGCGGGCGGCGATCGTCGGCGCCGAGGACCCGATCATCGACCTCGACGACCCGGGGCAGCTGACCCAGACCGAGGCCGACATGCCGCTACTGGGCGAGCACGACATGGACGACGTCTGCTGCCGCGTCCTCACCAGCGGCAGCACCGGCGCCCCGCGCCCGGTCGCGCTCAGCTACGGCAACTTCCTCTGGAATGCGGTCGGATCCGGCTTCAACATCGGCGTCGAGCCGAGCGATCGCTGGCTCTGCTGCGTCCCGCTCAGCCACATCGCCGGGCTCGGGATCGTCATGCGCTCGGTCATCTACGGGACCGCGGCGGTCGTCCACGACGGCTTCGACGTCGACCGCGTCGGCGCCGCCCTCGAGCGCGACGGGATCACCCAGGTCTCGCTGGTGGCGACGATGCTGACCCGGCTGCTCGAGGCAGGCGTCGATCTCTCCGGCCCGCGGGCGATCCTCGTCGGCGGCGGCCCGGTGCCGGCGGAACCGCTCGAAGAGGCGCTCGCCAAGGGCGCGACCGTCGTCCAGACCTACGGCCTGACCGAGACCTGCTCGCAGGTGACGACCCTGGCCCCGGCCGACGCCAAGCGCAAACTC
Source organism: uncultured Actinomycetes bacterium (assembly GCA_963812845.1). Classification (GTDB taxonomy): domain Bacteria; phylum Actinomycetota; class Thermoleophilia; order Solirubrobacterales; family 70-9; genus VAYN01. The sequence continues at coordinate 1,545,891 of CAWEWQ010000001.1, forward strand.
GGCTCGGCGGGCCGCCCCCTGCTGACCACGCACCTACGGATCCAGGACGGGGAGATCCTCGTCCAGGGGCCGACCGTCGCTCCCGACCGCGCCGACGCCGACGGCTGGCTCCACACCGGCGACCTCGGCCACATCGACGAGGAAGGCTTCCTCTACGTCCGCGACCGGATCGACGACATGATCGTCAGCGGCGGCGAGAACGTCGTCCCGGCCGAGGTCGAGGAGGTGCTGCTGCGCCACCCGCAGGTGGCCGAGGCAGCGGTGATCGGCCGCGAGGACCCGGAGTGGCAGCAGGCAGTGACCGCCGTCGTCGTGCTCGAGAACGGGGCGGAGGTGAGCCCCGACGAGCTGCGCCGCCACTGCGCCGAATCGCTGGCCGGGTTCAAAGTGCCGAAGCGGGTCGAGCTCGCCTCGGCTCTGCCACGCACCCCCTCGGGCAAGCTGATGCGCCGGGCGCTCCGCTAGGTGGCGCGACTCGGGTAGCCTGCCGCCCCATGCGAACCGACGACATCTTCTCCGACAAAGACGCTGACCTGAGCAAGCTCGACGGCAAGACCGTCGCCATCCTCGGCTACGGCTCGCAGGGTCACGCGCACGCCCTCAACCTCAAGGACTCCGGCGTCGACGTCGTCGTCGGGCTGCGTCCCGATTCCTCCAGCCGCGCCAAGGCCGAGGCGGCCGGGCTCGAGGTGCTCGACGTCGCCGAAGCCGCCAGCCGCGGCGACCTGGTGATGATCCTGCTGCCGGACGAGAAACAGGCCGAGGTCTGGCGCGATGAGATCGCCGACGGGATCGCCCCCGGCAACCTCTTGCTCTTCGCCCACGGCTTCGCGATCCACTTCGGCGAGATCGAGCCGCCCCCGGGAGTCGACGTCGGCATGGTCGCGCCGAAGGGCCCGGGCCACCTGGTCCGCCGCCAGTACGAGGAAGGCAGCGGCGTCCCCTGCCTGATGGCCGTCCACCAGGACGCCTCCGGCCAGGCCCACGACCTCGTCCTCGCCTACGCCTCCGGGATCGGCGGCGGCCGCGCGGCGGTGATCGAGACGACCTTCAAAGACGAGTGCGAGACCGACCTCTTCGGCGAGCAGGCGGTCCTCTGCGGAGGCGCCTCGGAGCTGGTCCGCGCCGGCTACGAGACCCTGGTCGAGGCCGGCTACGACCCGCGCCTCGCCTACTTCGAGTGCCTGCACGAGCTGAAGCTGATCGCCGACCTGATGTACGAAAAGGGGATTCAGGGCATGCGCTACTCGATCTCCAACACCGCCGAGTACGGCGACATGACCCGCGGCAAACGGGTGATCGGCGAGGAGTCCCGGGCGGCGATGAAGGAGATCCTCTCCGAGATCCAGTCGGGCGACTTCGCCAAGGAGTTCATCGCCGAGAACCGTGCCGGCAACGAGAACTTCGATCGGATGCGCCAAGAGGCTGCGGGGCACGAAATCGAGGACATCGGCGGCGATCTCCGCGACATGATGCCTTGGATCGATCAGGGGTTCAAAGACACGAAGTAGGGCGCTGCGTGGGAGGGGTCCGGGTGGGGGTCCCTGGGAGCACCTCCGCCGGGACTTCGGTTTGGACTGACCGTGAAGGCTGTTGGCCGAGCCGGTGCGGCCCGAGGCGCCAGCCGATACCAGTCAGTTCACTCGGCGGAGGTGCTCCCAGGGACCCCCTCCCAACAGCTCCCTAACCGCCTACGAATTCCCTGAGATCGGTCCGCGAGGGTCCGTCTCGCCCTCAGGCAACCGCCCGTCGCGCCCCACGTAGCCGTCCTTGCCACCGACGCAGATGTAGATCGCGTCTTCGTCGGGGCTGAGGTTCTTGAGGCTGCGGACCACCTTGGCGTCGACCCAGGCGAAGCCGCCCGGGCCCAGCTCGTGCTTGGTGCCGTCGAGGTCGATCTCCATCCGGCCCTGGTGGACGAAGTAGAGCTCCTCCTGTTCGTCGTGGTAGTGCTTGCCGGACTCGTAGTTCGGCGGCATCACGATCGCGTTGACGCCGAAGGCGGTGACTCCCAGCTCCTTGCGGACCTTGCGGAAGCCCCAGCCCTCGCCGAGGTCGTCCAGCTGGGCGACCGCATAGCCGTCGCCCTTGGTCACGTCCCCCATCAGGACACCGGGGCCGGGGTCACAGCCGCAGGCGCGGAACCGCCGCCGTTGGCCTTCTCTTCGCCGATCGGCGGGTAGTCGTCCGTCAGCAGGGCGACGTAGCCGTAGACGCGGGCGTAGAAGCTGTTGACGAAGGTCAGCGCGTTGTTGACTCCCTCGGGCTGGTAGCCGCGGAAGACGATCGTCACCCAGGCGATCGCCGCCACCCAGAGGTGCATGTAGTTGACCGCGTAGGAGACGATCAGCATCGGCAGCGCCAGGATCAGGCGGAAGAAGGCCTTCAGCCGGCTCTGCCGCTCTGCACGGGGGGCGAAATTGACCCGGATCGGATAGCTGGGGTCGTCGGCGAGCCCGAAGGGTGGCCACTCGTCGGTCTGCAGGTAGATCCACGCTCCGGTGCGGACCCCGAAGCGGACGACCCCGGAGTTGAACTCATACAGCCACTCCGGGTAGCGGCCGGTGACGATGATCGCGACCCAGGCGAAGAGATGGGTGAAGAGGAAGAGGATCCCCCAGAACAGGGCGACGATGATCCACGGAATCGCCAGAAGCGGCCGGAAGAAGGTGGTCCATCGGTTCGGAGCCGGGTTGAAATCGGCTTCGTAGTTGACCGGATACATGGTGCTCCCCTCGTCGTGGACGGCGACCAAACGGCGCTGCCGAGCCTAACCCCGGCCGCGGCGGCAGCCGCCGGTCGCGGTCAATAACCTGTCGAGCCCGATGGCGCCCGAGACGACCCTGCAGATTCCCAGCGAGATCAAGCCCGCCGACGGCCGCTTCGGCTGCGGCCCCTCGAAGGTGCGCCCGGAGGCGCTGGAGCGGCTCGCCGAGCGCTCCGACCTGATGGGGACCTCGCACCGCCAGGCGCCGGTGCGGGACCTCGTGCGCGAGGTGCGGACGGGTCTCGGGGAGCTTTTCTCGCTCCCGGACGGCTACGAGATCGCCCTTGGCAACGGCGGCACGACGGCCTTCTGGGAGGCCGCGAGCGCCTGGCTCGTGCGTGAGCGGGCGTTGCACCTCACCTACGGCGAGTTCTCAGCCAAGTTCGCCAAGTCGACCGCGGCGGCGCCCTTCCTCGGCGACCCGATCGTGATCGAGGCCGAGCCGGGCGACGCACCCGAGCCCGCCGCCGATGCCGCCGCCGACGTGATCGCCTGGGCCCACAACGAGACCTCGACCGGGGTGATGGTCGACGTCCGCCGGCCCGCGGGGGCGGCCGAGTCCCTGGTCCTGATCGACGCCACCTCGGGCGCCGGTGGGCTGCCGCTCGACCCGATCCAGGCCGACGCCTACTACTTCGCCCCCCAGAAGGGCTTCGCCTCCGACGGCGGTCTCTGGCTCGCCGCCCTCAGCCCGGCGGCGATCGCCCGCATCGAGGAGCTCGACGGCGCCGGCGACCGCTGGCAGCCAGCCTTCCTCTCGCTGCAGACCGCGCTGGACAACTCGCGCAAGGAGCAGACCTACAACACCCCGGCCCTCGCGACCCTGCTGTTGCTGAACGACCAGATCCGGTGGATGCTCGGGCTGGGCGGCCTCGACGGCTGCGTCGAGCGCACTTCCGATTCCTCCGCTCGCCTTTACGGATGGGCCGATCGCAGCGAGTTCGCCACCCCCTTCGTCGCCGATCCGGCCAAGCGCTCGCTGGTCGTCGGCACGATCGACTTCACCGAGGCGGTCGACGCCGCCGCGCTCGCCAAGGCGCTGCGCGCCAACGGGATCGTCGACGTCGAGCCCTACCGCAAGCTCGGCCGCAACCAGCTGCGGATCGGGATGTTCCCCGCGGTCGACCCCGACGACGTCGAGGCGCTCACCGCCTGCATCGACTGGGTCGTCGAGAACGTGGATGAGGTGGCCTCGTGAAGGTCCTGGTCAAGGAGAAGATCGCCGACTCCGGCGTCGAGCTGCTGCGCTCCAGTTCGACGTCGAGCTCGGCCTGGAGATGTCAGACGAGGAGCTGCGCGAGCAGATCTCCCAGTACGACGCGATCCTGATCCGCTCGGCGACGCAGATGACGCCCGAGCTGATCGAGCTGGCCGACGAATCTGAAGGTAATCGGGCGAGCGGGAACCGGGGTCGACAACGTCGACATCCCGGCCGCGACCCGCCGCGGGATCATCGTCGCCAACGCCCCGGAATCGAACTCGGTCGCCGCCGCCGAGCACACCCTGGCGCTGGCGCTCGCCCTCTTCCGCAACGTCCCCCAGGCACACGGCTCGCTGGTCGAGGGCCGCTGGGACCGGGCCAAGTACAAGGGCGCCGAGCTCTACGGCAAGACCCTCGGGGTGATCGGCTTCGGTCGCATCGGCCAGCTCGTCGCCAAACGCGCCCAGAGCTTCGACATGGAGGTCGTCGCCTTCGACAAGTTCGTCTCCGCCGAGCGCTTCAAGGACCTCGGCGTCGAGGGGCTGGAGAGCATCGAGGAAGTGCTGGGACGCTCCGATCTGATCACGCTGCACACGCCGAAGACCCCGGAGACGATCGGGATGATCAACGCCGAGACGATCGCGGCGGCGAAGGACGGCGCCCGCATCGTCAACTGCGCCCGCGGCGAGCTCGTCGACCTCGACGCCTTGATGGCGGGCCTGGAGTCCGGCAAGCTCGGCGGCGCCGCCCTCGACGTCTTCCCCTCCGAGCCGTTCACCGACCACCCGATCTTTGCCCGCGAAGACGTCGTCGTCACCCCTCACCTGGGCGCTTCGACGGCGGAGGCGCAGGACCGGGCCGGCGTCGTCACCGCCGAGCAGGTGACCGCGGCGCTGACCGGCGGCGTCGTCACCAACGCGGTCAATATCGCGGCGGTGCGGCCAGAGGCAATGGAGGCGCTGGCGCCCTTCGTCCCGCTCTGCGAAAAGCTCGGCCGCCTCGCCCAGGGACTCGGCGACGGATCGGTCGAGAAGGTGAGCGCCGAATTCCGCGGCCGCATCGCCTCGCACGACACCCGCCTGCTGGGCATCGCCGTCCTCGTCGGGATCCTCTCCGGTCACACCGAGGAGCCGGTCAACCTCGTCAACGCGCCGCAGATGGCGGAGGAGCGGGGGATCGAGCTGATGGCGACCACCGACGCCGGCGCCGAGGACTTCACCGAGCTGGTCACGGTCCGGATCGAGACCGCCGACGGGGCGGTCGAGGTCGCCGGTACCGGCGTCGGCCCCCGCAACGTTCCCTACCTCGTCTCGGCCTGGGGCGAGAGCTTCTACCTGCCCTTCGCCGACCACATCGCCGTCTTCCGCTACGCCGACCAGCCGGGGATGATCGGCCGCGTCGGCACCCTCTTCGGCGAAGAGGGCGTCAACATCGTCTCCGCCGCCGTCGGCGCCGAGAGCGGGGGGGAGCGGGCGGTGATGGCGTTGACCACCGACGCGCCGGTGCGCCAGGAGACGATCGAGAAGATCCTCGGGCTCGAGGGCTTCTCCAACGGCCGCTCGGTCGACCTCTAGGTCCACTCTTCGGCCGCAACCTCCCGCCCTCTAGGTTGTTTGGGGGAATGCGGCCCCAGGGACTCCGGCCGCCGCCTCACGCATGAAGAGACTGCTGACCTTTTTGATCCTCGCCCTGGTGGCCTGTCCCGCCACGGTTGCCGCTGCGCCGGAAGAGTCGGTGACCCTGCTGTTGACGGCAGGGGGCGGCCAGGACGTCTTCGACGTCAAGCTCAGCCAGGACGGCCGCAGCTACCTGATCGACTCGCTCTCGGCGCTCGAAGCCGGGGGCGGCATCTGCACCCACGAAGAAGGCTCCGTTCACGAGCTGACCTGCGAAGCGAACGCGATCGGGGGCTTCGAAGTGAACGCCGGCGGCGGCGATGACTCGGTGACCCTCTCGCCGAAGATCCTGGTCCCGGCAACCCTGCGCGGTGGGCCGGGCGACGACCGTATGCGGGGGGAGGGGGAGCCGACAAGCTGGTCGGAGGCCGGGGCGACGATCAGCTCTACGGCCACGGCGGCAACGACTGGCTGTTCGGGGGCTCCGGCGAAGACTGGCTCTACGGCGGCATCGGCGACGACCGCCTCGAAGGCGGACCCGACTCCGACTACCTGCTCGGTGGCCCGGGGAACGACGCCGAAAAGCTGGGCCCGACGGACCGCACCGGCCCGAAGCCGTAGATCCCTCCGGGCTCGCCTAGGCCCCGCCCTGCGCCTGCCTCGACACCGGCAGCCGGCCGCCGACGAAGGCGATCGCGACCAGGAAGCCGACGAGCGAGAGCGCCGCGTCAAGGCGGAAGGCGGCCTGAATGCCGTCGACGAACGGCGGTACCGCCCCGGAGAAGACGGTGGTGGTGAGGCCGAGCCCGATCGAGCCGCCGGCAATCTGGAACATGTAGACGATTCCGCCGGCGAGGCTGGTCTGCGATTCGTCGACCGAGGTGACCCCGGCGGTGGTCGCGGTCGGATAGAAGCTGCCGATCCCGATGCCGAGGACGAGCATCCCGACGACCAGGGAGCCGTAGCCCGAGCCGGAGTCGACCAGCGAGAAGAGGAACGGCGCGGCGGTGATGCAGGCGGCGCCGAATACCGCCAGGACCTTCGCTCCCAGCCGGTTGTAGAGCGGGCCGGCGATGAAGGAGACGACGGCGAAGGTCGCGAGGAAGGGCAGCATCCCGACGCCGGCTTCAAGCGGCGAGTAGCCGAGCTGCTTCTCCATGAACTGCGGCAGGTAGAGGAGGGAGGCGAAGAAGGTCGCCGACATGAAGAGGATCGCGATGCAGGAGGCGGTAAAGCTCTCGTTGCGCATGATCTCCTTCGGAACCAGGGCGTGGGCTCCGGCCCGGCGCTCGAGCGGCAGGAAAGCGAGCAGCGTCGCCGCCGCCAGCACCAGGAGGCCGATCACCCGCGGGTCGCTCCAGCCCCAGTCGGCGACCTGGTCGAGGGCGACCAACAGCGAGACGAGGCCGACCGAGATCGCCGCGATCCCCGTGTAGTCGATCCGCCGCTCGCCGGCGTCGGGCTCCTTGACATGGACCAGGGACCAGGTGACGGCCACCGCGAAGGCCGCGATCGGCACGTTGAGAAAGAAGATCCAGCGCCAGCTCAGCTCCTGGGTCAGAACGCCGCCGATCAACGGCCCGATCGCGTTGCCGAGCCCGGCGGCGCCGATGATGATCCCGCCGGCGAGGCCGGCCTTCTCTTCCGGCAGCAGCTCGTAGGTCATGCCGAGGATCGCCGGCCACATCAGCGCCCCGCCGATGCCCATCAGCACCCGCGCCGCGATCAGCCAGGTCTCGGTCTGGGCGGCGCCGCCGAGAGCTGACATCGAGGCGAAGATCGCGGTGCCGAGGAAGAAGGCGTTGCGGCGGCCGAACATGTCGGCGAGGCGGCCGCCGGTGACGATCAGCACCCCGAAGGTCAGCGCGTAGGCGTTGACGACCCACTGGATCGTGTTGACGTTGGTGTCGAAGTCCCGCTCCATCGTCGGCAGGGCGACGTTGATCGCCGAGAAGTCGTTGGCGATGACGACGACGGCGAGGCCCATTGCCAGGAGGGCGAGCCAGGGAGTCTTCTGTGGCGAACCGGTGGCGCTCGGGCTTGCGATTCGCGGAGCCTACGCTAAGGTTCGGAGCCGAATGGGCTTCCGGCTCGACAGCCTCGCGCTACTCCTTCTCCTCCCCCCTCGGGGGGAATAGCGCTGGGCGGCGCGATAGCCGCGAGAGACAAAGGCCATTCGAAAGTAAGAGAGAAGGAGAGGTCCCATGGGACCGCAGACCGAAGGACATACCGACGCAAATCGCGTCCACATCTTCGACACCACCCTGCGAGACGGCGAGCAGTCGCCCGGCATCTCGCTGAACACCGCCGAGAAGGTCGAGATCGCCCAGCAGCTCGCCCGCCTGGGGGTCGACGTGATCGAGGCCGGTTTCCCGATCACCTCGCCCGGCGACTTCGAGGCGGTACAGAAGATCTCCCAGGTGGTCGACGGCCCGACGATCTGCGGCCTCGCCCGCACCCACAAGGCCGACATCGACGCGGCCTGGGGGGCGATCAAGGAGGCCGGGCGCCCGCGCATCCACACCTTCATCTCCACCTCCGACATCCACATCGAGCACCAGCTGCAGACCGACCGCGAGGACGTCAAGGGCCAGGCGCGGGCGGCGGTGGCGCTGGCCAAGTCCTACTGCGAGGACGTCGAGTTCTCGCCGATGGACGCGACCCGCGCCGAGATCGAGTTCACCGCCGAAGTCTGCGCGGTCGCGGTCGAGGAGGGCGCCACCGTGGTCAACATCCCCGACACCGTCGGCTACACGACGCCGGAGGAGTACGCGGACTACTTCCGGCGCCTGTACGAGCTGGTGCCGGCGCTGCGCGAGGTGGAGATGTCGGTCCACTGCCACGACGACCTGGGGATGGCCGTCGCCAACTCCTACGCCGGGGTGCTGGCCGGCGCGCGGCAGGTGGAGTGCGCCGTCAACGGGATCGGCGAGCGGGCCGGCAACTGCTCGCTGGAGGAGATCGCGATGCTGGTCGGCGTCCGCGAGGACGTGCACGGCCTCTGGACCGAGATCAACACCAGGGAGATCGCCCGCACCAGCCGCATGGTCAGCCGCCTGACCGGCTATCCGGTGCAGCCGAACAAGGCGATCGTCGGCCGCAACGCCTTCGCCCACGAGTCCGGGATCCACCAGGACGGCGTCCTGAAGGAGCGCAGCACCTACGAGATCATGGATGCGACCGAGGTCGGCCTGGAGTCGAATTCGATCGTGCTGGGCAAGCACTCCGGCCGCCACGCGCTGAAAGACGCGCTGGAGCAGCTGGGCTTCAAGGTCGAGGGCAACGCGCTGAATGCCGCCTTCAAGGCCTTCAAGGAGGTCGCCGACCGCAAGAAGCAGGTGACCGCGCTGGACCTGGAGGCGATCGTCTCCGACGAGATGCGCGATCGCGCCGAAGCCCACGAGCTGGCCTGGTTCGAGGTCGAGGCGGGAACCCGCAGACCGCCGGTCGCCAAGGTCGCCGTGACCCTGCCCTCCGGCGAGGAGTCGGTCGGCGAATCGAGCGGCGACGGCCCCGTCGACGCGATCTTCCACGCGATCCAGGACGCGTCCGAGACCGCGTGCGAGCTGGTCGAGTACAAGGTCGAGGCGGTGACCGGGGGAGAGGACGCCCTCGGCGAAGTGACCGTCCAGCTGCGAGCGGCGGGCCGCCTGGCCACCGGCCAAGGGGTCGCCACCGACATCCTCGAGGCGAGCGCCCGCGCCTACGTCCGAGCGCTGTCCAACGCCCTTGAAGGCGCCGCGACGCGCGAGGCGGAGGCGGCTACTGCGGAGGCGGCCGTGGAGCGGACGCCGGGCCCGTAATTACCTCGGTCGGGAGGGCGAGGAGGGATACCCCTCCCCAGAGACCGTCGCGCAGCTGGGCGGATTTCAGGGTTCAAGCGTGACTTCTTGGGCCTCCGCGAGAGGGACACCCACGTCCCCTGAGAGGGAAGTCACGGCTCCGGCGCACAGAGGTGAGTGAGTTGGCACAAACGCGCACCAAATTTGATTCCGCACCCGCCACCCTGGCCGGATGTCCGCCGAGTCCGCGAAAACCCTTGTACAGGAAGGGTCATTGCGGACTCGTGGAGACGATCGGCAGCTCGCGGAGCTGGCTGAGCGGCAGCACGGGCTCATCGCGCGGTGGCAGTTGCTCGCACGCGGGTGGAGCGAAGAAGAGATCGAATGGCGGATTCGTACGGGTCGACTGCATCGGGTGCACGCTGGTGTCTATTCATTAGGGCACCGCATCCTCCCGCGAGAAGGGCGCTGGATGGCAGCCGTGCTTGTTTCGGGACCCGATGCCGTCCTGAGCCACTACTCAGCGGCAGCGCTCTGGGGACTCCGGCCCACCTCACGAACGACTATCGACGTCACCGTTCCACATGCCACCCGCTCCTCGAAGCTGATCCGCCGCCACGTTTCGGAGGTGCCTTCCGACGAGCGGACGGTCAGGGAGGGCATCCCGGTCACGAGCGTGCCCCGCACCATCTTCGACCTCGCCGCCACCGAGCCCCTCGACGAGATCAAAAGGTTCCTACGCGAGATGGAATTCAAGGAACTGTGGGACCGACTCTCGCTTTGGGATCTGATTGAGCGCTATCCCGGGCGGCGCGGCATCCGCAACGTGATCGCCGCCCTCGAAGGCCTGAAGGACGAACCCGTTGGGGAGCAGAAGAGCCCGCTTGAGGAACGCTTCGCCCCCTTCTGTCGCCAGCACCACCTGCCGGTGCCCCGCTTCAACGTCCCGATCGAGGTCGGCGGCAGGAGCTTCCAGGTCGATTGCCACTGGCCCGGCACGAACCAGATCGTCGAGCTCGACGGCTGGCAAGCCCACAAGTCCCGCTCCGCCTTCAGAGAAGACAAGGCCCGCGACCGACGCCTCGCCGCCGCCGGCTACACGGTTACTCACATCACCTGGAACCAACTCGATGACGAACCAGAGCCGATTGCCTCTGACCTTCGGGTTTTGCTGGGGATAGATAGATAAAGAGAAAGAACAAACCCTCCGCACGGGGCCGGTGCAACCTCTACCTGCCGCAGTGGAGGTTGCACCGGCCCGCTACTCAAGCGGTTCAGCTAGAAACCAAATACAAACGTCCGTGATAACGTACAGACATGGCCCCCACCGCGACCAAGAGTCCAGCCGCCGCAGATTCGCCCCCGGTCGGACCGCGCATCCGCGCCCTCCGCGACGCGATGGGCCTCTCCCTCCGGGACCTCGCCGAGCGCTCCGGGGTCAGCGCGCCGATGCTCTCGCAGGTCGAGCGCGGCGAGACGAGCCCGACTCTGGCCGTCGCCGGCAAGATCGCCGCCGGCCTGGAACTGACGCTCTCGCAACTGCTTCGCCTCGACGAGGGGCAGCACGTCGCCATCAGTCGCGCTGCCGGCCGCCGCCGCTCCGAGCGCGGTGGGCACCGGTTCGAGGAGCTGACCCCGCCGCTGCCCGGCCAGCGCGCCGACGTCTCCCTGCACGTGCTGGAGCCCGGCGCCGCCACCGGCGGCCGCTCCGACCCGCCGATGCACGAGCCGGGCAGTCGCGAGACCGCCGTTGTCCTCGCCGGCACCCTGGCGCTGGTCGTCGACGGCAGTCGTCACGAGCTCGCCGAGGGTGACAGCGTCACCTTCGACGCTGACCTTCCACATCACTTCGAGAACGAAGGCCAGGAGGCGACCCGCTTCCTCGCCGTGATCGCCGCCGGCCTCAGGAGGTCCTAGCAATGCCAAAGACGATGTTCGACAAGATCTGGGAGTCCCACGAGGTCTCGCCCGGGCTGATCTACATCGACCTGCACCTGGTCCACGAGGTCACCTCGCCGCAGGCCTTCGACGGCCTCCGCCTGGCCGACCGCAAGGTCCGCCGTCCGGACAAGACCCTCGCCACCGCCGACCACAACACCCCGACCGACGGAACGATGGCGGCGCGCCTGATCGCCGACCAGCTCTCCCGCGTCCAGGTCGAAACCCTGGAGCGCAACTGCGAGGAGTTCGGCATCCCGATCTACTCGCTGGGCTCCGACCGCCAGGGCATCGTCCATGTGATCGGGCCGGAGCTCGGGGTGACCCAGCCTGGAATGACGATCGTCTGCGGCGACAGCCACACCTCGACCCACGGTGCCTTCGGCGCGCTCGCCTTCGGCATCGGCACCTCCGAGGTCGAGCACGTGCTGGCGACCCAGTGCCTGGTCCAGAAGCGGCCGAAGACGATGCGGATCAACTACACCGGCGAGCTCCGCCACGGCGTCACGCCGAAGGACCTGATCCTGGCGACGATCGGCCGCCTCGGCACCGGCGGCATGACCGGTTACGCGGTCGAGTACGCCGGCCCGGCGATCGAGGCGCTCTCGATGCCCGGGCGGATGACGATCTGCAACATGACGATCGAGGGCGGCGGCCGGGCCGGCATGATCGCCCCCGACGAGACCACCTTCGAGTGGGTCCGGGGACGACCGGCCGTCCCCGCCGACTTCGAGGCGGCGATGGCCCGCTGGCGCGAGCTGCCGACGGATTCCGACGCCGGCTTCGACACCGAGATCGAGGTCGACGCTTCGGGGATCTCGCCGATGGTCACCTGGGGGACCAATCCCGGCCAGGTCGTCGAGGTCACCGACCGCGTCCCCGACCCGGCTGATTTGGAGACTCCCGCCGACCGCGAGGCCGCCGAGCGCGCCCTCGCCTACATGGGCCTGCGGGCCGGCACCCCCATCACCGAGATCGCCCCCGAACGCGTCTTCATCGGCTCCTGCACCAATTCTCGGATCGAGGACCTGCGCGAGGCCGCGGCGATCGTCGAGGGCCGCAAGGTCGCCGACGGCGTCCACGGGATGGTCGTCCCCGGCTCCCAGCAGGTGAAGAAGGCGGCCGAAGCCGAGGGCCTCGACGAGGTCTTCAGGAGCGCCGGCTTCGAATGGCGCGAGGCCGGCTGCTCGATGTGCCTGGGCATGAACCCGGACACGCTGAGCGAAGGCGAGCGCTGCGCCTCGACCTCGAACCGCAACTTCGAGGGGCGCCAGGGCAAGGGCGGCCGCACCCATCTGGTCAGTCCGAAGATGGCGGCAGCCGCCGCCGTCGAAGGACATTTCGTCGACATCAGGGATTGGAGCTGAGCATGCGACCGATAGACGTAATCGAGGGCAAGGTGTCGGTCCTGGACCGTGCCGACGTCGACACCGACCAGATCATCCCCAAGCAGTTTCTCAAGCGGGTCGAGCGGACCGGCTTCGGAGAGTTCCTCTTCTACGACTGGATCCGTGACGGCGAGATCGAGTTGGAGCCGAACCCGATCCTCGTCACCGGGGCCAACTTCGGCTGCGGCTCCTCCCGCGAGCACGCGCCCTGGGCGCTCGAGGACTTCGGCTTCCAGGCGATCGTCGCGCCCTCCTTCGCCGACATCTTCTACTCGAACTGCACCAAGATCGGGCTGCTGCCGGTGATCCTCGACGAGGCCCACTGCCGCGAGGTCGCCGAGGCGGGGGAGGCCCGCATCGACCTCGACGACGAGACGGTCAACTGCGCCGCCGGCGTCTTCCAGTTCCAGATCGAGCACGACGTCAAACACCGGCTCGCCAACGGCCTCGACGACATCGGCATCACGCTCGAAAACGCGGGCGCGATCGACACGTTCGAGTCCGGGGCGGCCGCGTCCCTGGGCCCGGTCACGACCAGCCTGTAAGGCGAGAGGAGGGCGCGATGGCCGACCAGTTCAAGGAGCCGATGAACACCGGTGCCCGCGAGTGGGACGCCGAGACCTACGACGCCGTCTCCGATCCCCAGTTCGAATGGGGGATGGAGGTGCTGGAGCGACTCGAGCTGCGCGGCGACGAGGTCGCGGTCGACGCCGGCTGCGGTTCGGGACGGGTGACGGAGGAGCTGATCGAGCGTCTCCCCGGGGGCCGTGTGATCGCCGTCGACGGCTCCGAAGCGATGGTCGAGAAGGCGAAGGAGCGGCTCGGCGACCGCGCCTCCTACCTGGTCTCCGACCTGGTCGAGCTGGAGCCGGCGGAGCCGGTCGATCTCGTCTTCTCGACCGCGACCTTCCACTGGATCCCGGACCACGAGCGTCTCTTTCAGCGGCTGCGGGCTGCCCTCAAGCCGGATGGGCGACTGGTTGCGCAATGCGGCGGGTACGGAAACGTCGCCGACCACACCAGGGCGATCGCGGCGGTGGCTTCCGATCCGGAGTACGGCCGGCACCTCAGCGCCGCCAGGGCGATCTGGAACTTCGCGACCCCGGAGGAGACCGAAACTCGCCTCGTCGCCGCCGGCTTTGCCGAGGCCCGCTGCTGGCTGCAGCCGAAGCCGGTCCGGCCGTCGCGGCCGCTCGAGTTCATCTCCACGGTCACCCTCGGACCGATCCTCGACCAGCTGCCGCCCGAGAAACGGCAGCCGTTCGCCGAAGCGGTCCTCGCCCAGCACGCCGAGCCCTTCGTGCTCGAGTACGTCCGCCTCAACATCGAAGCCATCGCTGCTTAGTTGTTCCTTTTTGGCCGTGAGCAACAGAAAGGAACAGGCGAGGGGCGAGGTGCGTAGAGTGCGGCGCCGATGAACGGCACCCCGCGCATAGTCGTCCTGCCCGGCGACGGGATCGGCCCCGAGATCGTCGCCGCCGCTCGCGAGGTGCTCGACGCTCTCGGCGAGTTCTCCTACGACGAGCGCCTGATGGGCGGCTGCTCGATCGACGAGCACGGCACCGCCCTCACCGACGAGGTTCTCGACGCCTGCCGCGGAGCCGACGCGGTTCTGCTCGGCGCCGTCGGCGGCCCCAAGTGGGACACGACCGACCCCGACGCGCCGCGCCCCGAGCAGGGTCTGCTCGGCCTGCGCAAGGGGATGGGGCTCTACGCCAATCTGCGCCCGGTCCGGCCCAGCCCGGCGCTGGTCGGCGCCAGCCCGCTGCGCGAGGAGCGGATCGCGGGCACCGATCTGCTCGTCGTCCGCGAGCTCACCGGCGGCATCTACTTCGGCGACTCCGGGCCGTGAGGACGGACGTCGCCCACGACACCTGCGAGTACTCGGTCGAGGAGATCGACCGGATCGCCCGCACCGCCTTCGACGCCGCCCGCCGCCGCGCCGAGATCTCCGGCCGCGGCCCGAAGGTCACCTCGGTCGACAAGGCCAACGTTCTCGAGACCTCCCGCCTCTGGCGCGAGGTGGTCGGCAACGTCGCCGCCGACTACGCCGACGTCGAGCTCGAACACCTGCTGGTCGACAACGCGGCGATGCAGCTCGTCTCGCGGCCCGCCGACTTCGACGTCGTTCTCGCCGAGAACCTCTTCGGCGACATCCTCAGCGACGAGGCGGCGATGCTGACCGGCTCGCTGGGAATGCTGCCCTCTGCCAGCCTCGGCGCCGAGGGCGCCCCCGGCCTCTTCGAGCCGGTCCACGGCTCCGCCCCCGACATCGCCGGCCAGGGGCTCGGCAAACCCGCTCGCGACCTTCCTCTCGGCGGCGATGATGCTCCGCCACGGCTTCGGCCGCGGCGAGGACGCCGACCGGATCGAGACCGCCGTCGACGCCGTCCTCGAGCGCGGCCTCCGCACCCCCGACCTCGCGTCCGGGACCGTGGTCCAGCCGCCGACCAGCGAGAGCCCCTCGCGGGAGACCGAGGTGGGGACGGAGGAGATGACCGCGGCGGTCCTGGAGGAGCTCTCCTAGGGCTGCCGAGTCCGCGCCAGGGCACCTATCGGGGCACTGACGCGGACCGGCGATTCGCTACGGAGCCGTTACCGCCCATTGGCCGTAGACCTGGTTGAGCGGGTCGGCGGTCGTGAAGCCGGCGGTGAGGCCGAAGCCGAGCCGGTTGGTCGCTCCATCGATGAATTCGAGGCCCTCGAATTTTTCCGATTTCGAGGTGATGTAGACGCAGAGCTGGCCCGGGTTCGCCTGTGGGGTGGCGGTGCCGTTGAGGCCGGGGCAGTTAGCGCTGGTTTTACCGACGTCGAGGACATTTTCTTTCGGCGCCGCGGGCGGGTTCAGCAGCGGGAACTGGAAGCTGACCGAGCCGGGCGTGATTTTGTCCTCGCCGCCGAGGACGAACACCCCGCGCAGCGTCTGCCCGCTTTTCAGCGTTCCCAGCAGTGGTGCGAGGTTGTCGGCCAGTTTGCCGGCGTCACCGAGCCGTCGCCCAGTTTCGCCGTGGTCACGGCGCCGTTGTTCAGTTTGTTGGTGGTGACGACGCTGTTCTTGATCTTCGAGGCGATCACCGAGCTGTCGGAGAGCTTGTTGGTGGTGATGATCCCGTTGCCGAGGTTGCCCGGCAGGACCGCGTTGGCGCCGAGCTTGCCGGCGACGACGGCCTTCGGGGCGATCTTGCCGGCGGTCACTGCGCCGCGCTTCAGTTTCGCGGCGGAGACGGCGCCCTCTCTTGATCTGGTTGGTGCCGACGCTGTTCTTCGGCAGCCCGGCGGCGACGGCGGCGCCGCCCAGGGCGACGAACAGCGCGATCGTCGCGATCACGTTCGCGTAGTTGAGCTGGGGACGGGGAATGCGCATCAATTGGCTCCTCTCGATCGGTTCTGGGGCACCATTCGCGCCCGCAGCGCTGAAGCCCTGCGTTTGATCGGGCATAATTCCCCAACATGGATCCGGTCGATTTGATTTGGCGCAACGGCGAGTTCGTTCCCTGGGAGGACGCGCAGACCCATGTGCTCAGCCACGGGCTGCACTACGGGACCGGCGTCTTCGAGGGCATCCGCTGCTACGAAACCGCCCGCGGTCCAGCGGTTTTCCGCCACCAGGACCACCTCGACCGGCTCGAGAAGTCGGCCGAGCTCTACTACCTGGAGCTGCCCTACTCGGCCGAGGAGATCCGCCAGGCAACGCACGAGTTGCTGCGCCGCAACGGCCTCAACAGCGCCTACATCCGGCCGCTTGCCTACCGCGGCTACGGCAGCCTCGGCCTCTACGCCAAAGACGCCCCGGTCGACGTGATCATCGCCGCCTTCCCCTGGGGGGCCTACCTCGGCGAGGAGAGCAAGAACGGCGGCATCCGGGCCAAGGTCTCGAGCTGGCGGCGGATCAGCCCCGGCGGCTCGATCCCGCACGCCAAGGCCTCGGGCTCCTACCTCAACTCGATCCTCGCCAAGACCGAGTCGACCAACGCCGGCTACGACGAGGCGATCCTGCTCGACGAACGCGGCTTCGTCTGCGAGGGCTCGGGCGAGAACATCTTCGTCGTCCGCGACGGGCAGATCGTCACCCCGCCGCAGGTCGCCTCGATCCTCGACGGGATCAACCGCAAGTCGGTGATCCAGATCGCCCGCGACCTCGGCTACACCGTGGTCGAGCGCGACATCGCCCGCGCCGAGCTCTACCTGGCCGAGGAGGTCTTCCTCACCGGCACCGCGGCCGAGCTGGTGCCGGTGCGCGAGATCGACGACCACCCGCTCGGGCGAGCCCGGCGAGATCACCCGCCACGTGCAGGCGAAGTTCGAGGACGCGCTCTGCGGCAAGGCGGAGGAGTACCTGGAGTGGCTCGACTTCGTCGAGGTCCCTGCTTCTGAGTCCGGGTCCGGCTCGGAGTCGATCGGGCGAATTACCCCTGCCGCCTAGCGGCCGGCGCGGCGCGTCCGCGCACTCGGGCCCCGGCCCACCCGATCTTCTTCGACTCGAAAGGCAGTAAACGGATGGAACAGGTGAAGCTCTACGACACGCACCTTGCGCGACGGGATGGGCGGTCGCGGGATGTCGCTCTCGGTCGGCGAGAAGCTCAAGGTCGCGCAGGCCCTGGACGCGCTCGGCGTTCACTTCATCGAGGCCGGCTTCCCGAGCAGCAACCCGAAGGAAGCCGAGCTCTTCGAGCGGCTCGCCGAGGTCGAGCTGGAGAACGCGACGATCGTCGCCTTCGGCATGACCCGCCGCCGCGACCTCGCCGCCGCCGAGGACGAGGCGCTGAGAGTGGTGACGGAATCCTTTGCCCCCGCTGTCTGCCTGGTCGGCAAGAGCTCGCCCCTGCACGTCGAGAAGGTGATCCGCGTCAGCCGCGAGGAGAACCTGGCGATGATCGCCGACTCGATCGCCTTTTGCCGCGAGCAGGGCAAGCGCCCGGTCTTCGACGCCGAGCATTTCTTCGACGGTTACCGCGAAGACAGCGCCTATGCGCTCGAATGCGTGGCAGCGGCCGCCGATGCCGGGGCCGAGAACGTCACCCTCTGCGACACCAACGGCGGCAGCCTGCCGGGCTTCGTCGCCGAGGCGACCGTGGCCGTCGTCGCGGCCGTCGGCGAAGCGGTCGAGATCGGCATCCACACCCACGACGACTCGGGTTGCGGAGTCGCCAACTCGCTGGCGGCGGTGGAGGCCGGAGCACGCCTCGTCCAGGGCTGCATCAACGGCTACGGCGAGCGCTGCGGCAACGCCAACCTGACCTCGATCCTGCCGGCGCTGCAGCTGAAGATGGGGTTCGAGGTGGTCGCGCCCGAGCAGCTGGCGAGCCTGACCCAGACCGCGCACTACCTCGACGAGCTCTGCAACCTCGCCTCCGATCCCGACCGGCCCTACGTCGGGCGCAACGCCTTCGCCCACAAGGCGGGCATGCACGCGGCCGGCGTCGCCGCCGACGCGAGCACCTTCGAGCACCTCGACCCGGCCGCGGTCGGCAACGAGCGAGACATCGTCGCCTCCGAGCTGGCGGGCAAGGCGACCGTCCGCAGCCAGGCCGAGCACGCGGGCATCGAACTGGACGACGAGGGGGCGACGCGGGCCGTGCAGCGCCTGAAGGAGCGCGAGCACCAGCGGCTACCACTACGAGGCCGCCCCTGCCTCTTTCGAGCTGCTGCTGCGCCGCGAGGCCGGCACCTACAAGCCGCTGTTCCGCCTCGAAAGCTTCCGCGTCGTCGTCGAAAAACACGCCGACGGAGAGGTGACGACGGAGGCGACGATCAAAGTCGAGGTCGACGGCAAGCGCTACTTCCAGGCGGCCGAGGGCAACGGGCCGGTCAACGCGTTGGACAGAGCGCTGCGCGGGGCGATCGCCGATCGCTATCCCCACCTCGCCGACGTCGAGCTGACCAACTACAAGGTGCGGATCCTCGACGAAGCCCACGGCACCGGCGCCGTCACCCGCGTCCTCCTCGACTCGGCCGACGGCGAGCGGGAGTGGGGGACGACGGGGGTCTCGGAGAACATCATCGAGGCCTCCTGGGAGGCGCTGGTCGACTCGCTGGAGTACGCCTTCCAGTGACACATAGTCAACAGATTCCCCTCGCCCAGCCAGACCTTGGTTCGCACGAGGAGGAGCTGGTTCTGGAGGTCTTGCGGTCCGGGCAGCTTTCGCTCGGGCCGATGGGCGAGCGCTTCGAGCGCGAGTTCGCCGCCTGGCTCGGGGTCGACGACGCGGTGATGACCTCGAGCGGGACGACCGCGCTCCACCTCGGGGTGCGGATGCTGGGCTGGGGCGAGGGCGACGAGGTGGTGACGAGCCCGTTCAGTTTCGTCGCCTCGGCCAACTGCCTGCTCTACGAGGGGGCGAAGCCGGTCTTCGCCGACGTCGAGGAGGAGACGCTCGACCTCGATCCCGACGCCGCTGCGGCTGCGGTCAACGAGCGCACGGTCGGGCTGCTGCCGGTCCACATCTTCGGCTTCCCGGCGGCGATGCCGGCGCTGGAGGCGCTCGCCGGCGAGCGCGGCCTCGGCATCCTCGAGGACGCCTGCGAGGCCCTCGGCGCCGTCGATTCCGAGGGCCGCAAGGTCGGGGCCCGCGGCAATCTCGCCACCTTCGCCTTCTACGCCAACAAGCAGATGACGACGGGGGAGGGGGGCATGATCGTTCCCCGTGGCTCCGACGAGGCGGCGCGCCTGCGCTCGGAGCGCAACCAGGGCCGCGCCCTCGACATGGGCTGGCTCGACCACGACCGGCTCGGCTTCAACTACCGGCTCTCCGACCTCGCCGCCGCCCTCGGCGTCGCCCAGGTCGAGAAGCTCGACTCGCTACTCGAGCGGCGCGCGAACGTGGCGCGGATGTACGCGGAGCGGCTGGGGGGAATCGAGGGCCTGCGGACCCCCGTCGCCGCCCGTGGCTCGGAGGTCCGCAGTTGGTTCGTCTACACGGTGCGCCTGCCGCGGGGCGCCGACCGCGATGCCACGATCGCCCGCCTCGCCGAGCGCGGGGTCGCCTCCAAGGCCTACCTGCCCTGCATCCACCTCTTCCCGCACCTGCGTGAGCTCGGCTATCGCGAGGGCCAGTTCCCGGTTGCCGAAGCCGCCGCGGCGGACTCGCTGGCGCTGCCGTTCTTCCCGGCGATGGACGAGGCGCAGGTGGACCGCGTCTGCCAGGAGCTGGCCGCGGCCCTCGGCCAGGGCGACTGACGGCATAATCGCCCGCCCATGGGACGCTTCCGCAAAGACCCCGATCCGCGCTTCTGGCGCCTCAACCGTTCGCTGCCGTTCGACTGGCAACTGGCGATCTACGACATCGACCAGTCGATCGCCCACGCGCGCGGGCTGCGCGGGATCGGCGTCCTCGACGAGGACGAGCTGGGGCAGATCGAGGCGGGGCTGGAGCGGGTCCGGGTCCGGATGGGCGCCCACGGCTTCGAATTCGAGGCA
Organism: uncultured Actinomycetes bacterium; assembly: GCA_963812845.1. Lineage (GTDB taxonomy): Bacteria > Actinomycetota > Thermoleophilia > Solirubrobacterales > 70-9 > VAYN01. The sequence continues at coordinate 1,566,000 of CAWEWQ010000001.1, forward strand.
GCCGACGAGGACATCCACATGGCGATCGAGCGCCTGCTGGGCGAGGAGATCGGGACTCTGGCCGGCAAGCTCCACACCGGCCGCTCGCGCAACGACCAGGTCGCCACCGACGTGGCGATGGTCGTCCAGAACCACTCCTTGGAGGCGATCGAGCGCTGCGGCATGGTGATGGAGCGCCTGCTCGTCCTCGCCGAGACCCACGCCGACTGGGCGATGCCCGGCTACACCCACCTCCAGCGTGCCCAGCCGGTCTATCTCGGCCACCACCTGCTCGCCTACTTCTGGATGCTCGCCCGCGACGTCCTCCGCTTCCAGTTCGCGCTCGACAGCGCCGGTGTGATGCCGCTGGGCTCCGGGGCGCTGGCCGGGGTCAACTGGGAGATCGACCGCGACTCGGTGGCCGCCGACCTCGGCTTTGCCCACGTCAGCCACAACTCGATCGACGGAGCCTCCAACCGCGATTTCGTCCTCGACTACCTCTCGGCTGCCGCGACCTGCGCGATGCACCTCTCGCGCCTCGGCTCGGAAGTCGTCATCTGGTCGAGCAGCGAGTTCGGCTTCTGCGAGCTCGACGAGTCCTTCTCCTCGGGCTCCTCGATCATGCCGCAGAAGAAGAACCCCGACTCGGCGGAGCTGCTGCGGGCGAAGAGCCCGCGGGTCGCCGCCTCCCACCAGACGCTGCTCGGGGTGATGCACGCGCTGCCGCTCACCTACGGCAAGGACATGCAGGAGGACAAGGAGCCGCTCTTCGACGCGATCGACACGGTCGAGGCCTGCCTCGACGTAACCGCCGGCATGCTCGAGGGAATCCGGTTCGACCGCGAGCGGATGGAGGCGGCCTCGGGTGACGAGATGCTGGCGGCGACCGAGGTCGCCGATCTGCTCGTCCGCCGCGGCGTCCCCTTCCGCGAGGCGCACGGGATCGTCGGTGGCCTGGTCCGCGATGCGGTCGAGCGCGGCAAAACCCTCTCGGAGCTGACCCCGGAGGAGCTGCGCGAGCGCTCCGATCTCCTCGACGACTCCTACTACGAGGTCCTGCGGCGAAGCAGCTGGCTGGAGTCGAAGCGGATCGCCGGCGGCACCGGCTCAGCGCCGCTGGCACGGCAGATCGAGGAGGCGCGGGAGACGCTGGCGGCGGTGCGGGCGCGGGTCGAGGAGGAGCGTTCCTGACGGGGGAGTCCCCATGCCGGGCCCGACGGCCCGCAGAGCCGTTGGGGGCTGACTTCTTCGACCGGTCGGTCCACGACGTCGCCCGCGAGCTGATCGGCTGCACCCTCCTCTACGAAGGGCGAGGCGGCGTCATCGTCGAGACCGAGAGCTACGACGCCGACGACCCCGCCTGTCACGCCTACGTCGGCCTGACCGAGCGTACGCGGGTCCTCTTCGGCCCGCCCGGGTTCGCCTACGTCTACCTCTCCTACGGGATCCACAGCCTCCTCAACGCGGTCGCCGAAGCCGAGGGCGACGCCGCCGCGGTCCTGATCCGGGCGCTGGAGCCGACCCACGGGGTGAAGGAGATGCGCGCCCGCCGCGGCGGCAAGCCGGACCTCGAACTCTGCTCCGGTCCCGGCAAGCTGACCGAGGCGCTGGGAATCGACCTCGGCGACAACGAGGCCGATCTCACTCGTGAGCCGTTTCTGCTGACGGCACCGGAGGGTGAGCCCCCGGGGATCGTCGCCGGCCCCCGGGTCGGGATCACCAAGGCCGTCGAGCGCCCCTGGCGCTTCAGCGCCGCCGGCAGTCCTTACGTCTCGCGGCCGCGGCCTTAGCCGGCGGTGACGCCGCCGCCCCCGCCGGATTCCGGCGCGGCTTCGGGCGCTGCTTCTTCGGGCGCTGCTTCCGGTGCGGCTTCGGCTTCCGAGGGTTCGACGGCTTCGCCTTCCGGGGACGGTTCGTATTCCCCTTCCGGTTCCACGTAGCCTTCGGTTTCCGGCGCGACGTAGCCCCCTTCGATTTCGGCTTCTTCGGGGTCCTTGCCTTCCTCCTTGGCCGCCTTGCGCGCCGCTCGTTCGGCCGCGTGTTCGGCCTGGATGTCCTGCCAGGCGGAGATCACCCGGGCCCAGATCAGGGCCGGGAAGGTCCCGCCCATGACGGGGCCGCCGTTATAGAGGGTCGTCATCGGCGTCGTCGTGTCCGGGTAGCCGACCCAGACGCAGGCGGTGACTTCGTCGGCGATACCGCCGCAGAACCAGGCGTCGCCGTTGTTCTCGGTCGTCCCGGTCTTGCCCCACTGGCCTTCGGCGCCGATCTGGGCATTGGTGCCGGTGCCGCTGGAGACGACGGTTTCGAGGATTCCCTTCTCGGTTTCGACCGTTCCCTGGTCGAAGGCCTGATCGTGGGTGGAGTCGTTGTCGCCGCCCTTGATCGTCTCGCCGTCGTCGTTGGTCACCTGGGTGTAGGAGACCGGGCTGTCGCCGGGCCGCGGGGCGAGGGTGCCGCTGACGCGGTCGCCGTTGTTGCCGATCGTGCTGTAGGCGTAGGTCCAGCCGAGGGGGGTGACGCCGAGGGTGAGCCCGCCCAACACCATCCCCGGGTTGGTCGAGATCGGGTCGTCGTAGCCGGCCTTGTGGGCGGTGCCGGCGATCGCCGCGGTGCGGTCGCGGACGGTCTTGCCCTTCAGCCCTTCGAGGGCCAGCGCCGCGTAGATCGAGTTGTCCGAGAAGGTCGTCGCGCAGACGATGTCGCAGGAGCCGAGGTAGGAATCCTCGTCATTGGTCACCCGGTACGTTTCCTGGTCCTTCTTGCCGAAGTGGAAGAAGCGTTCTTCGGAGGGGTAGACGGTGTAGGGGGAGATTCCCTGTTCGAGCGCCGTCAGCAGGGTGAAGGGCTTGATCGAGGAACCCGGCTGGCGGTGCCCCTGGGTCGCCAGGTTGAAGGGCTTGGTGTCGAAGTCGGGGCCGCCGACCATCGCCTTGATGCCGGCGTTGTGGTTGTCGATCACCACCACCGACGCGGTCGCCGGCGAGTAGCCGAGGTAGGAGTTGACCGCTTCTTCGGCCGCTTCCTGGAGGCGCAGGTCGAGCGTCGACTTGATCTTGAGGCCGCCGAAGAAGGCTTTCGCGGCCCCGTAGCGGTCGACCAGCTGCTGGCGCAGGTAGGCGGTGAAGTAGGGGGCCCTGGAGTCGAGGCTGGGCGGTTCGATGGCGGCGCGTGAGGGCAGCGCCTGCTCCTGGCTTTCACGCATCTGCTGTTCGGAGATGTAGCCCTGTTCGCCCATCCGTTCGAGGACCACGTTGCGGCGGGCGAGCGCGTTTTCCGGATAGACCTTGGGGTCGTAGGCCGAGGGCGACTGGATGATCCCGGCGAGGAGGGCCGCCTCCCAGGGCTCGAGCACCGCCGCGCAGGGTTCGGTTTCGGTGCCGCAGCCGGGGTGGGCGGCGCCGAAGTAGGTCCGCGCCGCCGCCTCGATCCCGTAGGCGCCCTCGCCGAAGTAGACCGTGTTCAGGTACTCGGTCAGGATCTTGTCCTTGCTCCAGTGGCGCTCCAGCCTGTAGGCCAGCGCCGCCTCCTTGAATTTGACGAACAGCGTCCGGTCGCCCTGGGCTTCGAGAGCGTTCTTGACGAACTGCTGGGTGATCGTCGAGCCGCCCTGGGCGGCGCTCATGCTGAGGACATCTTTGACGAGGGCGCGGCCGATGCCCTGGAAGTCGACGCCGGCGTGTTCGTAGAAGCGGGCGTCCTCGATCGAGACCACGGCGTTCTTCATGTTGGGGGAGATCTGGGCCGAGCTGAGGAGGATTTTGTTCTGGTCGCTCGAGAGGGTGCCGATTTCTTCGCCGTTGGCGTCGACGACGATGCTGTTCTTCGAGGCCTTGTACTGGGCGAAGTCGTAGATCGCCGGCAGGTCCTGGGAGACCGCCGCCATCATCCCGAAGACCATCGAGACGACGGCGAGGACGCCGAGGCCGAGCAGCACGAAGAGAACGCGCAGCTTCTTCAGGCGCGGTTTGCGTTCCGAGGAGGCCATCAAAGGAAACCGCTGCAACCAAGCTGAGCTCGTTGCGCGGAGGCGGCAGTCTAGCATTGCGCCGATGTCGGATCTGATGCGTAACGCCGTCGACGTGCTGCCGGAGGGGCGTCTCGACGAGCAGCTCGAAAGCGGTAGGCCGCTGCGGGTGAAGCTCGGAATCGACCCGACGACGGCCGACATCCACCTCGGCCACACGGTCGTGCTGGAGAAGCTCGCCGAGTTTCAGCGGGCCGGGCACCAGGTCGTCCTCATCATCGGCGACTTCACGGCCCAGGTCGGGGACCCGAGCGGGCGTTCGGCGACGAGGCCGATGCCGACGGCCGCCGAGATCGAGGCGAACGCCGCCACCTACCAGGAGCAGGCCTTCAAGATCCTCGACCGCGAGAAGACCGAGGTCCGCCGCAACAGCGAGTGGCTGCGGATGGAGCCGGAGGCGCTGCTGGGCCTGCTGGCGCAGACGACGGTGGCGCGCCTGCTCGAGCGCGAGGACTTCCAGAAGCGGATGGCGGCGGGGCAGCCGATCGCGGCATTGGAGTTGCTCTACCCGCTGCTTCAGGGCTACGACTCGGTCGCCGTCGAGGCCGACCTCGAGCTCGGCGGCACCGATCAGAAGTTCAACCTTCTCTTCGGCCGCGATGTCCAGGGCGCCTACGGGCAGAAGCCGCAGTCGATCATGACCCTGCCGATCCTGGTCGGCACCGACGGCGTCCAGAAGATGAGCAAGTCGCTCGGCAACTACGTCGGCGTCACCGATCCGCCGGCGGAGATGTTCGGGAAGCTGATGAGCATCCCCGACGAGGCGATGGCCGAGTACTACCGCCTGCTGCTCGGCGGCGAGCTCCCAGGGGGGCCGCCGAACGAGGCGAAGCGGGATCTCGGGCGGCGGATCGTCGACCGCTTCCACGGCGAGGGCGCCGGCGCCGCTGCCGAGGAGCACTTCAACCGCGTCCACGTCGCCCACGAGGTGCCGGACGACATCCCCGAGGTCGAGCTCGGGGACTATCGCGCCGACGGCAACGGGCTGGTCCACCTGCCGCGCCTGATCGCCGGCGCCTTCGGCCTCAGCAGCAGCGAGGGGCGGCGCCTGATCCAGCAGGGAGGGGTCAGGCTCGACGGCGAGCCGGTGGCCGCAGAGCCCCTAGATCGCGAGATCGATAGCCTCGACGGACGCGTGCTGCAGGTCGGGAAGCGGCGCTTCTGCCGCCTTAGGGCCACCCCCTAGGCAAACCCCTGCGCAGGCGCTATACTCCTTCGTCCTTCTGGGGTTGCCTTGGGTGGCCCCGAGCGTCGAGAGCGGCGAGTCCCGCCGTAGAGAGCGCAGCGGTCTTTGAAAACTGAGCAGCGTGCATCTCCGCGGACTTCGGTCTGCGGAATGTTCAGCCCGACCCATTCGGTGCGCCAGCGTGCCGGATGGTCTTGATTTACCTCGTCATGTCGGTCGTCGTATTTGTGTACTCGACGGCCACTGAGATATGACAGGCTCTCTGTAGAAGTACATTTCACGGAGAGTTTGATCCTGGCTCAGGACGAACGCTGGCGGCGTGCTTAACACATGCAAGTGGTGCGACGAACCAGGGCTTGCCCTGGGGCAAAGCCGCGAACGGGTGAGTAACACGTGAGTAACCTGCCCCGATGACCGGGACAACCCGAGGAAACTCGGGCTAATACCGGATGTGGCGCACAGGCATCAGCCTGTTCGCTAAAGGAAGCTTCGGCCTCCGCATTGGGAGGGGCTCGCGGCCCATTAGCTTGTTGGTGGGGTAACGGCCTACCAAGGCAACGATGGGTAGCTGGTCTGAGAGGACGATCAGCCACACTGGGACTGAGACACGGCCCAGACTCCTACGGGAGGCAGCAGTGGGGAATCTTGCGCAATGCGCGAAAGCGTGACGCAGCAACGCCGCGTGGGGGAAGACGGCCTTCGGGTTGTAAACCCCTTTCAGGAGGGACGAAGGTTCGCCGGTGAATAGCCGTGCGGATTGACGGTACCTCCACAAGAAGCTCCGGCTAACTACGTGCCAGCAGCCGCGGTAATACGTAGGGAGCAAGCGTTGTCCGGAATCATTGGGCGTAAAGCGCGCGTAGGTGGCCTCATAAGTCCGCTGTGAAAGTCAAAGGCTCAACCTTTGAAAGCCGGTGGATACTGTGAGGCTAGAGTACGGAAGAGGCGAGTGGAATTCCTGGTGTAGCGGTGGAATGCGCAGATATCAGGAGGAACACCAATAGCGAAGGCAGCTCGCTGGGACGTTACTGACACTGAGGCGCGAAAGCGTGGGGAGCGAACAGGATTAGATACCCTGGTAGTCCACGCCGTAAACGATGGGTACTAGGTGTGGGAGGTGTCGACTCCTCCCGTGCCGTCGCTAACGCACTAAGTACCCCGCCTGGGGAGTACGGCCGCAAGGCTAAAACTCAAAGGAATTGACGGGGGCCCGCACAAGCAGCGGAGCATGTGGTTTAATTCGACGCAACGCGAAGAACCTTACCTGGGCTTGACATGTTGGTGACCGCCGTGGAAACACGGTTTTCCTTCGGGACACCATCACAGGTGGTGCATGGCTGTCGTCAGCTCGTGTCGTGAGATGTTGGGTTAAGTCCCGCAACGAGCGCAACCCCCGTCCTATGTTGCCATCATTTAGTTGGGGACTCATAGGAGACTGCCGGTGACAAACCGGAGGAAGGTGGGGATGACGTCAAGTCATCATGCCCCTTATGTCCAGGGCTACACACGTGCTACATTGGCGCATACAAAGGGCAGCAATACCGTGAGGTGGAGCAAATCCCATAAAGTGCGCCTCGGTTCGGATTGGAGGCTGAAACTCGCCTCCATGAAGGTGGAGTTGCTAGTAATCGCGGATCAGCAATGCCGCGGTGAATACGTTCCCGGGCCTTGTACACACCGCCCGTCACACCACGAAAGCGAGCAACACCCGAAGCCGGTGGCCTAACCGCAAGGAGGGAGCCGTCGAAGGTGGGGCCCGTGATTGGGGTGAAGTCGTAACAAGGTAGCCGTAGCGGAAGCTGCGGCTGGATCACCTCCTTTCTAGGGAGATTTCTCTAGAACGTCGACCGGGCTTTGCCCATCAACTTCGGTTGGTGGGGTAACGCTGCTCAGTTTTGAGAGACCTCCTCCGGAGACCCCGGAGGTGCGCCTCGGTGGACCTTGAAAACTGCACAAGGCCAAATAATTATCTGAAATCCACGTAACGTGGGTTTTGAGGGTATTTAATATTCGATTCACACACTTTCGAGTGAGTGAGTCGCTCACCGTCAAGATAGTAAGAGTTTACGGTGGATGCCTTGGCACCAGGAGTCGATGAAGGACGTGGACGGCTGCGATAAGCCGCGGTGAGGCGCTGAACAGCCATTGACCCGCGGATCTCCGAATGGGAAAACCCGACGCCGGTAATGCGGCGTCATCCGGTGGTGAATACATAGCCGCCGGAAGGGAACCGGGCGAACTGAAACATCTAAGTAGCCCGAGGAAAAGAAATCAACCGAGACTCCCTGAGTAGTGGCGAGCGAAAAGGGATCAGCCCAAACTGGATAGGTGTAAGCGGCACGCGTTGCCTATCCGGGGTTGTAGGACGTCATGTCCAGAGCCGTGCCGGTCTGGCGGCAGTTACAAAATCAGGTGTTAGCCGAAGCGAGTGGAACCTCGCACCACAGAGGGCAATCGTCCCGTAGGCGAAAACGCACTGATCTGTCGATTGACGTTCCTGAGTAAGACCGCACCCGTGAAACGCGGTCTGAACCTGGGGGGACCACCCTCCAAGGCTAAGTACTACCTGGTGACCGATAGTGAACTAGTACCGTGAGGGAAAGGTGAAAAGTACCCCTGAAGGGGAGTGAAATAGTACCTGAAACCGTAGACTTACAAGTGGTCGGAGCACCTTCGGGTGTGACGGCGTGCTTTTTGCATCACGAGCCGGCGAGTTACTCGTCAGTGGCAAGGTTAAGCGATGAGCGGAGCCGTAGCGAAAGCGAGTCTGAATAGGGCGAATCAGTCACTGGCGGTAGACCCGAAACTGAGCGAGCTATCCATGGGCAGGCTGAAGCGGGGGTAAGACCTCGTGGAGGGCCGAACCGACCTAGGTTGAAAACTGGGCGGATGACCTGTGGATCGGAGTGAAAGGCTAATCAAGCTCAGAGATATCTGGTTCTCTCCGAAATATATTTAGGTATAGCCTCGAGTAATTGTGTTGCGGCCGTAGAGCACTGTTTGGATTAGGGGCCCTACCAGGTTACCGACTTCAGGCAAACTCCGAAGACCGTTACATTTAACTCGGGAGTCAGTGTGCGGGGGATAAACTTCGTACGCGAGAGGGAAACAACCCAGACCATCAGCTAAGGACCCTAAGTGTTAGCTAAGTGGCAAACGATGTCCGAATGCAGAGACAACCAAGAGGTTGGCTTAGAAGCAGCCATCCTTGAAAGAGTGCGTAACAGCTCACTGGTCAAGTGTTCGGGCGCGGATAATTCAACGGGGCTCAAGCTAGCCTCCGAAGCTATGGGTGTGCAGGCCTGCGGGCTCTGTACGCGGTAGGAGAGCGTTCCAGTTGCGTGAAGCGGTGTCGTAAGGCCCCGTGGAGTGGCTGGAAGTGAGAATGCCGGCATGAGTAACGAAAGTGGGGTGAGACTCCCCACCACCGATTGTCCAAGGTTTCCTGAGTAAAGTTCGTCTGCTCAGGGTTAGTCGGGACCTAAGGCGAGGCCGAAAGGCGTAGCCGATGGCCAACAGGTTGATATTCCTGTACCACGTTGTCTCCGTTATGACCGATGGGGGGACGGGGAAGGGTAAGGGATCCCAGGCGATGGTCGTCCTGGGGCAAGCACGTAGCTAGTCGCTGTAGGAAAATCCGTCGCGGCGTTTTGACGCGAGGTGCGATGCCAGCTGGCTTACCGCCGGCGAGTCCCCGATCCCATGCCTCCGAGAAAAGCCTCTAGGCAGGATTCGCGTGCCCGTACCGATAACCGACACAGGTGGACAAGTAGAAAATACTGAGGTGAGCGAGCTAACTCTCGTTAAGGAACTCGGCAAAATCGTCCCGTAACTTCGGGAGAAGGGACGCCCCGGTAGGGTGAACTCCATACGGAGGGAGCTCGAGGGGGCCGCAGTGAATTGGTCCAACCGACTGTTTACCAAAAACACAGGGCTCTGCTAAGTCGTAAGACGACGTATAGGGTCTGACGCCTGCCCGGTGCCGGAAGGTTACGCGGACTTGTTAGCGCTTCGGCGCGAAGCAATGAAGCTAAGCCCCGGTAAACGGCGGCCGTAACTATAACGGTCCTAAGGTAGCGAAATTCCTTGTCGGGTAAGTTCCGACCTGCACGAATGGCGTAACGAGTTGGACGCTGTCTCAACGAGAGGCTCGGTGAAATTAAAGTCTCGGTGAAGATGCCGAGTACCCGCAGCTAGACGGAAAGACCCCGTGAACCTTTACTGCAACTTGATATTGGAGTCTGGGGTATCTCGCTCAGGATAGGTGGGAGACTATGAACCAGTGGCTTTGGCCGCTGGGGAGTCACCCTTGAGATACCACCCTTGGTGCTCTGGGCTTCTAACACCGCGCCGTGATCCGGGCGGTGAACAGTGTCAGGTGGGCAGTTTGACTGGGGCGGTCGCCTCCTAAAGAGTAACGGAGGCGCCCAAAGGTTCCCTCAGCACGGTTGGAAATCGTGCGTAGAGTGTAAAGGCAACAAGGGAGCTTGACTGCGAGACCGACGGGTCGAGCAGGAACGAAAGTTGGGCTTAGTGATCCGGCGGTAGCAAGTGGAAGCGCCGTCGCTCAACGGATAAAAGGTACTCCGGGGATAACAGGCTTATCGGTTCCAAGAGTCCACATCGACGAACCGGTTTGGCACCTCGATGTCGGCTCGTCGCATCCTGGGGCTGGAGTAGGTCCCAAGGGTTGGGCTGTTCGCCCATTAAAGCGGTACGCGAGCTGGGTTCAGAACGTCGTGAGACAGTTCGGTCCCTATCTGCTGTGGGCGTTGGAGAGTTGAGAGGAGTCATCCCTAGTACGAGAGGACCGGGATGAACGTGCCTCTGGTGTATCTGTTGTCCTGCCAAGGGCATCGCAGATTAGCTACGCACGGAACGGATAACCGCTGAAAGCATCTAAGCGGGAAGCCGTCCTCGAGATAAGTTCTCCCATCCCCTTGAGGGAGTAAGACCCCTGGTAGACCACCAGGTTGATAGGCCGGCGGTGTAAGCGCAGTAATGTGCTCAGCCGACCGGTACTAATGGGTCGAGGGCTTGACGGATATTTGTTTATTCTACCCTGGTCTTGTGCGGTTTTCAAGCTCCACCGGGCGTTGCGTCTCGCAAAATTCCGGTGGCGCATAGCGAGTGGGAAACACCTCTTCCCATTCCGAACAGAGCAGTTAAGCCACTCTGCGCCGATGGTACTTGGGGGGCAACCCCCTGGGAGAGTAGGTCGCCGCCGGTTCTTATTGAGGTTCGGGCCGCGCATAGTCGCGGCCCGAACCTCGGATAGCTACTGGATCCCGAGGTTCAGGCCGGCTGGCCTGGCCGCGTGCGGCGCTGGCGGAACAGGCCGGATTCCTGGAGCAGACTGCAGTTCGTGCTGCGCGCCTGGGCCCGGGTGGTGGAGGGGGGCCTGCGGGTGCTCGTGGCTGCAGAGTCCGCGCAACCCTGGCGAGTTCTCCCAACGGGCTCCAGCCCGTACTCGCCGAGGGTTGCGAAGTCGATCAGGAGGTCAGCGGCGTCGGTCAGCCGGTGGGTGATCTTGGTCTTTGAATCGAACATGAGTTCGTAAGGTACGGCTACCCTCGGACGCGATCCTGAAACTGCAACGGGGGTTGCAGCGGTGGGTAGTAAATGGCTCCGGCAAGCCAAATGCCATCTCCCAAGGATCGAATCATGGTTCGGCGGCGAAGCGATCGACGAGCTTCGCGACCAACGCCGGGCGCTCGACGTTGGGGGAATGGCCGGCGCCTGAGATGAGGTGGGTCTGGGCCGTCGGGACGGCCGCTTTGTACTGGTCGAGGGCGCGCTGGGGGTCGTCGACGATCTGCTCCTCGGCGCCCATCAGGACCATCAGGGGCTGGCCCGCGCCGGCCATGCGCTGGTCGAGGGACTCCTCGTCGAGGAAGTCGTCGACGCCGCTGGGCGAATCGTCGTAGGAGCTGTAGGTCATCCGCTCGACGTCCTCGACGAAGGCGTCGGGAACGTCGTAGCCGGGCGCGAAGGCGACTCCGAGGCCGTCGCGGACGGAGAAGTCGGGCTTGATCCGCCACAGGGCGGGTCCGATCACCGGCTGGAAGGCAAGGCCGGCGATGAAGCCGAGGTCTCCGTAGGAGTTGTCGGGCGGCATGTCGACGATCACCGCCCGGCGGACCAACTGCGGGTCCTGTTCGGAGAGGGCGACCGTGACGGAGCCGCCGAGGGAGTGGCCGACGACGGTCGCACCGCTCACGCCCAGGCGCTGCATGGCCTCGGCGACGACCTTCGCCTGATTCGGCGGGGTGTAGCCGGAGCCGGGCTTTTCCGAGCCGCCGTGGCCGAGGAGGTCGACGAGAACGACGCGGTGTTCGCGTTCGAGCAGCGGCACCATCCCGTCCCACCAGTTCATCGCGCAGCTGAAGCAGTGGATGAGGACGATCGGCGAGCCGTCGCGGGGACCGTGTTCGGCGACCTGGAGATCGCCGTCGGGCAGCTTGAAGATCCGGCCGCCGGGTTCGGTGATCTCCGCCCCCTCGGTTTCGCCGCCGGTGACGAGGGCGTTGACGACCAGCAGCGCGAGCAGCGCCACGACCACCGCGATGCCGACTTTCAGCCGCCTCCCCATGACGGTCGTTACCCTAGCCGGACGATGGAGAAGTTCGTAATCCAGGGCGGCGTTCCCCTCTCCGGGGAGGTGGTCGTCGCCGGCAACAAGAACGCGGCCCTGCCGATCCTCGCCGCCTGCCTGCTGACCGAGGAGGAGGTGCTCCTGCACCGGGTGCCGCGGATTCGCGACACCGAAGCCCAGGTCGCGCTCCTGGAGCAGCTCGGGGTCGAGGTTGCCTGGGTGGCCGACAACAGCGTCCGCCTCTGCGCCCGCGAGGTGGTGGGCGGGGCGGTCGACGAGGAGCTCTCGGGTCGGATCCGGGCCTCATTCCTGCTCGCCGGACCGCTGCTCGCCCGCTTCGGCGAAGCACGGATGCCGCCGCCCGGCGGGGACTTCATCGGCCGCCGGCGCCTCGACGCCCACCTGGATGCCTTCAAGGATCTCGGCGCCCGCGTCGACGGCAGCCGCTGGATCGAGCTCAGCGCCCCCGGCGGCCTCTGCGCGTCTGAGATCTTCATGGACGAGCCCTCGGTGATGGGGACCGAGAACGCCCTGATGGCGGCTGCGCTCTGCCCGGGGCCGACGCAGATCTCCAACGCCGCCTCCGAGCCCCACGTCCAGGACCTGGCCCGGCTGCTGACGAAGATGGGCGCCCGCGTCGACGGGATCGGCTCCAACGTGATGACCGTCAACGGGGCCGAGAGCCTCGCCGGCGCCGAGCACACGATCTCCGCCGACCACATCGAGGTCGGAAGCTTCATGGCCCTCGCCGCGGCGACCGGGGGGGACCTGCGTATCCGCGAAGTCGTGCCGGGCGACCTGACGAACATCAGGCGGCAGTTCAAGCGGCTCGGGCTGCGGACGGAGATCGAGGGCGACGACATGCTGGTGCCCTCGGGGCAGCGGCTGCAGGTGGAGTCCGACCTCGGCGACGCGATCCCGAAGATCGAGGACGGTCCCTGGCCCGCGTTCCCGGCCGACCTCACCTCGATCGCCCTCGCCCTCGCCACCCAGGCCGAGGGCGAGATCCTGATCTTCGAGAAGATGTTCGAGAACCGACTGTTTTTCGTCGACAAGCTCGTCGCGATGGGTGCTCGGATCACGTTGTGCGATCCCCACAGGGCGATCGTCAGCGGTCCGGGCCGGCTTCACGGCGAGCGCGTCGAGAGCCCCGACATCCGCGCCGGGATGGCGATGCTCATCGCCGCGCTGGCGGCGAAGGGAACGTCGGAGATCGGCAACATCCGCCAGATCGACCGCGGCTACGAGCAGATCGACGAGCGCCTGCGGGGGCTGGGCGCGCAGATCGAAAGGGTCTCTGCAGAGGTCCCTGCCTAGCGGCGGGATTGCAGGGTTTTCAGTCCTCCGCGTAAGGTCGAGCCGATGAGCCACTCGATTCCGCCCGGAACGCGCGACGTGCTGCCCGACGAGATGCGTGAGCTGCGCAAGCTCAAGGCCGCGCTGATCGAGGTCTTCGAAGCCCGCGGCTACGGCGAGGTGGCGACCCCCGCGATCGAGTACGACGAGGTGATGGCGCGGGCCGACGGCCCGGACCGCAGCTCCTACCGGTTCTTCGACGAGAGCGGTGAGCTCTTGACCCTGCGGTCCGACATGACCGTGCCGATCGCCCGCCTGGTCGCGACCCGCTTCGCTTCGGGCGAGCCGCCCTTCCGGTTCAGCTACCTCGCCAGCGGCTACCGCGCTGTCCGCCCGCAGCGCGGCCAGATGCGCGAGTTCGTCCAGGCCGGCGTCGAGCTGATCGGCGCCTCCCCGCAGCAGGGGGCGGTCGAGGTGATCGAGGTTCTCGAGCAGGCGCTGGACGCCGCCGGCCTCGGGCGGGCAGTTATCGGCCTCGGCGACGCCGACCTCTACCGGCAGCTGCTGGAGGAGCTCGGGGTGGAGGGCGAGGCGCGGGACTCGATCCTCGCCAGCCTCGCCACACACGACCTGGTGGGGCTCGAGCAGAAGTTGATCGACGCCGGCATCGGGCTCGAGCAGGCGCAGACCTGCGCGCAGCTGACGCAGCTGCGCGGTGGTAAGGAGGTGCTCGAGCAGGCGCGCGGGCTGGGCGGGGCGGCCGTCGAGCGGGCGACGAGCCAGCTCAGCGAGACCTTCGACGAACTGCAGCGGCGCGGCGCCGCCGATCGGGTACAGATCGACCTCGGCCTGCTACGAGACCTCGGCTACTACAGCGGCGCCATCCTCGAGGTCTACGACCCGGCCCTGGGATACGTCCTCGGCGGCGGCGGGCGCTACGACGGCCTGATGAAGCAGTTCGGCCTCGACCTCTCGGCCGCCGGCTTCGCCCTTTACCTGGACCGCGTCCACACCGCCCAGCTGGAGGAGGCTCGCCGTGGCTGACGCGCCGCTGAAACTGGCGGTGCCGCGCGGCGCCCTCTTCGGAGAGACGCTCGACATCCTCGACGCGGTCGGGGTGGACACCTCCGAGCTGCGCGGCGACTCGCGCTCGCTGATCTTCGAGACGCCGCAGATGACGCTGGTGACGATGCGTCCCTCCGACGTGCCGACCTACGTCGAGTCCGGCGCCGCCGACGTCGGGATCACCGGCAAGGACGTCCTGCTCGAGCAGTCCGACCGGGTCGTCTACGAGCTCGTCGACCTCGGCTTCGGGCGCTGCACGATGGTGCTCGCGGCTCAGACCGGCAACGATCGCCTGGCCGAAGCCCAGCGCCGGCTGGGGATGATGCGGATCGCGACCAAGTACCCGCGGATCGCCGAGCGCTACTTCGAGGAGACGGGGCGCCAGGTCGAGATGGTCGAGGTCAAGGGCTCGGTCGAGTTGGCGCCGCTGGTCGGCCTCGGCGACGGCATCGTCGACCTCGTCGCCACCGGCCGGACGCTGGAAGAGAACGAACTCGAGGTCCGCGAGGAGATCGTCGTCTGCACGGCGCGCTTCGTCGTCAACCGCGTTGCCCACAAACTACGGGCGGCGGAGATCGACGAGCTGACCGCGAAGCTGCGGGAGGCGAGCCGGGGGTGAGGGTCGAGCAACTTGAGTGGCGCGACGCGAAATCTGCGGCGATCGCGATTCGGCAGAAGGTTGAGCAGGTGAGTCGGGCGCCCGACGTCGAGCCGATCCGGAGAGAAGTGTGCGCCGAGGGGGACGAGGCCGTCCTGCGGCTGACCAATCGCTACGACGCAACGGACAGCGCCATCGACTCGCTGCGTGTCGACGCTGCCGAGGTCAGAGCCGCCGTTGACGAAATTGACCCGGCACTGCGCGAGTCCATGGAACTGGCCATGGAGAACGTCCGCGAGGTGGCATCGGCCCAGGTTGTCGACGACGAGCAAACCGTGGAGCTTCGCCAAGGGCAGAGCGTGACCACGCGAACGATCCCCGTGGGCTCGGTCGGCATCTACGCTCCGGGAGGACGGGCCGCCTATCCATCGAGCGTGCTGATGTGCGCCGTGCCCGCTCGCGTTGCAGACGTCGACGGGATCGTTCTCGCGACCCCACCGGGAGCAGACGGTCGTGTGGCGGCATCCGTGCTGGCGGCCGCCTCGCTCTGCGGGATCGACGAGATCTACGCAATGGGAGGAGCGCAGGCGATCTTTGCCCTTGCCTATGGCACCGACACGATCGATCCCGTTGATCTCATCGTCGGTCCGGGAAACGCCTGGGTGCAGGAGGCCAAGCGCCGTGTCTACGGGAGGGTCGGGATCGATTCCTATGCCGGACCTTCAGAGCTGATGGTCATCGCCGGTCCCGATACCGATGCAAGGGAGGCTGCGCTCGACCTCTGCGCACAGGCCGAGCATGGTGAGGGCGCGGTATTGGCCCTCGTCTGCAGCGATGAGGTGGCGCTTGAGGCAATCGGAGAGGCAACCGCCGAACTAGGGGACCGGCCGGGCCTTGATCCCGGCGCGCTGCTGAATACCGTTCTCGTGCCGAGCGCGGAGGACGCGATTGAATTGGCGAATGCGCTTGCGCCGGAGCACCTCGAGTTGCTCGACGACGAAGCGGCAGCGTTGGTCCCCGAAGTCACCACCGCCGGTTGCGTTTTTGTCGGTGCGAGCAGCGCGACGGCCTTCGGTGATTACGTTGCAGGTTCAAACCACGTGTTGCCAACCGGCGGCGCGGGTCGGTTCTCGGGCCCGATCGGTCCCGGGACTTTTCGCCGCAGAATCACTTCCGTTCACGTGTCATCCGAGGCTGCGGCGAGGCTTGCGCCGCACGTCGATCGCATCGCCCGCGCCGAGGGGCTGCCCGTCCACGGCGAGTCCGCGATGATTAGGAGCAGACCATGAGCCGTACTTCCGAAAAGCAGCGCCAGACCGCCGAGACCCGGATCCGGCTTTCCCTCGACCTCGACGGAGGGGGGGCGAGCGCCGAGACCGGCGTCGGCTTCCTCGACCACATGCTCGACCTCTTGGCCCGGCATGGCCGCCTCGGGCTCGAGGTCGAGGCCGATGGCGACCTCGAGACCGGCGCGCACCACACGGTCGAGGACGTCGGCATCGTCTTCGGCCAGGCGCTCGACGAGGCGCTCGGCGACCGCGCCGGGATCCGCCGCTACGGCTCGGCCCTGGTGCCGATGGACGAGTCCCTCGCCGAGTGCGCGATCGACATCTCCGGCCGCCCCTACTGCGACTTCGCCGCCGATCTGCCGGTCGTCTCGATCGCCGGCTTCGACAGCGAGCTGGCGGAGGAGTTCTTCCGCGCCGTCGCCAACAGCGCCAAGCTGACCCTGCACATCTGGGTCCGCTCCGGGACCAACGCCCACCACATGATCGAGGCCTCGTTCAAGGCCTTCGCCCGCGCCCTGCGTGTCGCCGTCTCGATCGACCCCGAGGAGAGCGGCGTGCCCTCGACCAAGGGGACGCTGAGCGAATGAGCGCCCGGATCGCGATCCTCGACTACGGGATCGGAAACCTGCGCTCGGTTGAGAAGGCGCTCGAACATGTCGGTGCGACTGCGGAGATCAGCCGCGATCCCGACGAGGTGCGAGCGGCCGACGGCGTCATCCTGCCCGGGGTCGGGGCGATGCCGCGGGCGATGGAGCGGATTCGGGAGTTGGGGCTGGCCGAGCTGATCGCCGAGCGCCGCGAGGCGGGGGTGCCGATCCTCGGCATCTGCCTCGGGCTGCAGCTGCTCTTCGAGGCGACCACGGAGCTCGGCGGCTGTGAGGGGCTCGGGTTACTGAGCGGATCTGTCGATGAGCTCGATGCGAAAGGCCTCAAGGTCCCGCACATCGGCTGGGCGCGTGTCGAGTGGGAGCGGGAGTCGCGGCTCACCGAGGGGATTCCTTCCGGCACCCCGTTCTACCTCGTCCACTCCTTCGCGCCGCGGCCCGGCGCCGAGGACCTGCTGGGCACCGCCGAGTACGGCAGCCGTTTCGCCTGCGCGGCGGAGCGGGACAACGTCTTCGGAGTCCAGTTCCACCCCGAGAAGTCGAGCTCCGCCGGGCTGAGACTGCTCTCGAACTTCGCCGGCATCTGCGTCGCCTCGCCCGTGGCCGGCTGACCGCCGCGGCGTGATCCTCTATCCCGCAATCGACATCCGCGGCGGCCAGGCCGTGCGCCTGCTGCAGGGGGATTACGAGCGGGAGACCACCTACGATGCCGACCCGGTCGACGCGGCTGAACGCTGGGCGGAGGAAGGGGCCGAGTTCCTCCACGTCGTCGATCTCGACGGCGCCAAGGCGGGCGAGCCGCGAAACCTCGAGGCGGTGCGACGGATCGCGGCAACGGTCGACTGCCCGATCCAGGTCGGCGGTGGCCTCAGGGGCATGGCCTCCGTCGATGCGGTGCTGGACGCGGAAGTCAAACGCGTCGTGATTGGAACTGCGGCGCTACGAGACCCCGACTTCCTCTCCCAGGCGCTGGCCGAATATGGCGATCGGATCGTCGTCTCAGTCGACACCAGGGGCGGCAAGGTCTCTGTCCACGGCTGGACCGAGGTCAGCGACCTGACCGCCGTGAGCGTAGTCCAGGGTCTTACCGGTCTCGGCGTCCAGCGCTTCCTCTGCACGGCGATCGAGGTCGACGGAACCATGGAGGGCCCTGCAATCGACCAACTGAACGAGATCGCCGCTGCCACCTCAGCCCAGGTGATCGCATCCGGCGGAGTAGGCGATCTCCCGCACCTCGAACTGCTCGCTCGCGACAGCGCCCAGAACATAGAAGGCGCAATAGTCGGCCGTGCCCTCTACGAGCAGAAATTCAACGTCACCGAAGCCCGAAAGGCTCTGGAGTCGTAACCGTTCTGAATTACGTGTCGCAGGAGGGACCGGACACCCTCCCACAGAGGCTCAAGAAGTCACGCTTGCGCCCTTAGGTTCGCCCAGCTGCGCGACGGTCTCTGGGGGAGGGTGTCCGGTCCCTCCCTACCTCTACGCTTCTCCAATGGCAGTTTTGAAGAGAGTGATCCCGTGCCTTGACGTCAACGCAGGCCGGGTGGTCAAGGGCACCAACTTCGTCGGCTTGCGTGACGCCGGAGATCCTGTGGAGCTGGCGGAGCGCTATGACGCCGAGGGCGCCGACGAGCTCGTCTTCCTCGACATCACCGCCTCGCACGAGCAGCGCGAGACGATCGTCGAGCTGGCGCGGCGGACCGCGGACAACGTCTTCATCCCGTTCACGATCGGCGGCGGCATCCGCTCGGTGGAGGACGCCCAGGCAGTGCTCGACGCCGGCGCTGACAAGGTCTCCGTCAACTCCGCGGCATTGGCGCGGCCGGAGCTGTTGAGCGAGCTCGGCGACCACTTCGGCGCCCAGTGCGTGGTCATCGCGATCGACGCCAAGCGTGAGGATGGGGGTAGCTGGGGCGTCTACGTAAACGGAGGTCGCAAGCGGGTCGAGGGGCGGGACGCTGTCGCCTGGGCCGTGGAGGCGGTCGAGCGCGGCGCCGGCGAGGTGCTGCTGACGAGCATGGATCGCGACGGCACCAACGACGGCTATGACATCGAGCTGACCCGGGCGGTCGCCGAGGCGGTGAGCGTGCCGGTGATCGCCTCCGGCGGTGCCGGCGAGCTCTCGCATCTCAGCGAGGCGATCTCGAGCGGCGGCGCCGACGCCGTCCTCTGCGCCTCGATCTTCCACTACGGCCACCACCGCGTGCGCGAGGCAAAGGAGCGGCTTGCGGCCGACGGCATCCCCGTCCGCCTCTGACCCATGGACGACCTGACGGCGGCGCTGCGCCACGCCCACCCGGAGCTGGATGCCGTGCGGAGTCGGGCCGAGGTCCCGGTCTACCTCGTCGGCGGCGCCGTCCGTGACCTCCTGCTCGGCCACCCCCGCGCCGACGTCGACCTCGTCGTCGAGGGCGACGCCGCCGCCCTGGCCGAGAGCCTGGGTGGCGCGGCGGCGGAGCACGAGCGCTTCGGGACCGTCAAGGTCGAGGTGGAGGGTCACGAGATCGACATCGCCAGGGCGCGGACCGAGAGCTACCCCGAGCCGGGTGCGCTGCCGGAGGTCGCGCCGGCCGCGGACATCGAGGCCGACCTCGGTCGCCGCGATTTCACGATCAACGCGATGGCGGTCCCGCTCGAGGGCGAGGCGCGGTTGATCGATCCGCACGGGGGGGAGGGGGACCTCGAGCGGGGGGTGCTGCGGGTCCTGCACCCGACCTCCTTCGAGGACGATCCGACGCGGGCGATCCGCGCCGCCCGTTACGCCGCGCGGCTCGGCTTCGACTTGGAGGCGGGGACGGAGCGGCTGCTGCGGCGGACCGATCTGTCCACGGTCTCGGCCGATCGGCGGCGGGCGGAGCTGGTACGGCTGGCGGGGGAAGCGGGCGCCTGCCGCGGCTTCGAGCTGCTGTCCGAGTGGGGGCTGATCGAGCTGCGCGAGGGCGGCCTGGAGCTGATGCGCGCGGTCGACGACCTGCTCGGGCGCGAGCACTGGGTGGATTTCGCGCCCCGCTCCGAGACGATGATCTCCGCCGCCCTCGGCCCGCCGGGGGGAGAGGAGCTCCTGGCCTCGATGTGGCCGCCGCGTCCCGGCGAGGGCGTGGAGGTGGCCGAGCAACGCGACCCGGTCGAGTTGGCCCTGGCCCTGGCGCTCGGCGCCGATTGGGTCGAGCTCTACGTGACGATCTGGAGCCGGGTTCGGCTGGCGATCGACGGCAGGGACCTGATCGCGGCGGGCGTTCCCGAGGGCCCTGCGGTCGGGCGCGGCCTGCGGGCGGCTCGCCACCGGCGGCTGGAAGGGGAGATCAACGGCCGCGAGGAGGAGCTCGAGGCGGCGCTGGAGGCGGCACGTGGAGTGGCGTGAGCGGGGCGGTGTCCGCTGGCTGGAAGCCGACCTCGGCGGGGCGCGGGCGGCCTTCTCGACCCGTCTCGGCGGTGTCAGCGAGCCGCCTTTCGACAGTCTCAACCTCGGCTTGCTGACCGACGACGACGAAGGCGCGGTCGCCGAGAACCGGACGCGGCTGGCAAGCGCACTCGATTTCGAGCCCGAGCGGGTCGTCTTCGCCCGCCAGGTCCACGGAACCGACCTGATCGAGCACCCCTCCGAGTTCCGTGGTTCCTTAGTCGGCTCAGAGACGACTAGGGAACCACGGAACGCCGTCGCGGCGGATGGGCACGTGGTTCGCGCTCCCGGGCTGGCGCCGCTGGTCTTCGTCGCCGACTGCTTGCCGGTAGCGCTGGCAGGGCCGAGAGGGGTGGCGATGCTGCACGCGGGCTGGCGTGGTCTCGCCGGTGGAATCCTTGGTGCCGGCGCCGAGGCCGTGGGTGCGACCTCGGCGGCGATCGGACCGGGAATCGGCCCCTGTTGCTACGAGGTCGGAGAGGAGGTGCTGGGGGCCTTCTCCGACCTCGGCGAGGGGATAGCGGAGGGGCGCATGCTCGATCTGCCGGAGGTGGCCCGCCGGCTCCTGGCCCGGGCGAGAGTTGAGGCTGTCGAGTCCGCCGGCATCTGCACCGGCTGCGAGCAGGGGCTCTTCTTCTCGCACCGGCGCGACCGCGGCCGGACGGGGCGCCAGGCAGGCCTCGCCTGGATCGAGGGATAGATGGCCGAGCTGATCGACGACATCGACGCGGCCGAGTTGGCGGCGAACCTGGAGGAGGTGCGGGAGGTGGTGGCCGACCGCGCCGAGATCCTCGTCGCGACCAAGTACGTGCCGCTGGAGCAGATGGGAAAGCTGGCCGAAGCGGGGGTGCGGCTGGTCGGCGAGAACCGCCTCCAGGATCTCTCAGCCAAGCACGAGCGATGGGGGGACGCCTTCGAATGGGACTTCATCGGCAACCTGCAGAGCCGCAAGGTCAGGCAGTTGCTACCGCTCTGCAGGCTCGTCCACTCCGTCGCCACCGACTCGGTCCTCGCCCAACTCGAGAAGCACGCCGACCCGGAGACGCAGATCCTGGTCGAGGTCAACATCGCCGGAGAGGATGGCAAGGGCGGCGTCGACCCCGAGGACCTGCCCGCCTTCATCGAACGCTCGCCGGTCCGGGTCGCCGGACTGATGACGATGCCGCCTTTCAGCCCCGACCCGGAGGATTCGCGACCGCATTTCGCCCGCCTCGCCGAGCTTGCCGCAGCCAACGGGCTGACCCGGCTGTCGATGGGCACCTCCCAGGATTGGCGGGTCGCGATCGAGGAGGGAGCGACGATCATCCGCCTCGGGCACGCCCTGTTCGCGTGATTTCGCGCAAAAGTGGGAATAATCCGTAAAGGAGTCGGCCCGTGGAGGCCGAAACACGCTGCAGATATGGCTCTAAAAGACACCTGGCACCGCGCGTTGGTCTACTTCGGCTTGGCCGAGGATCACGATTACGGCCCCGACTACGAGGAAGACTTCGAGCCCGAGACGGGGACCGAGGAGGTCTTCGAGAACCGCCGCGAACGCGGCGAGGGCAATTCTGTGCGGCGCCTGCCGACCTCGCGCCGTCCCCGCCGCGACGAGATCGACGACATCTTTGCCGACGACGAGCCGATCGCCGCCGGCCGCACGCGCACCCTGCGCCCGGTCGACAACGGCGGCGACGGAGGCGACCTCCAGGTTCATCTGGTCATCCCGCGCAACTTCAACGACGCCCAGCAGGTCGCCGACCAGTTCAAACGCTCGGTGCCGGTGATCCTCAACCTGCAGACCGCCGACCACGAGCTCTCGAAGCGGATGATCGACTTCTGCTCCGGGCTCACCTATGCCCTCGACGGCGGCATGCAGCGGATCGCCGAGAAGATGTTTTTGCTGACGCCGCGCAACGTCGACGTCTCCGCCGAGGAAAAGGCGAGGCTGATCGACAAGGGCTTCTTCAACCAGTCCTAGGGGCGCCGCTTCGTTCACCGGATCGACACGGTCCGGCCCCATCTTCTTAACCGTGTTGCGGTTCGCCGTTCCTAGGTTCCTTCGGGATCAGACCTACCGAATCCCGAAAGGACCAAAACATGGTGAGAAGCACCAAGTTGACCGTGCTCCTTGGAGCGGCGCTGCTGGCGATCGCCGCCGTGCTCGCCGCCGCCGTCGGAGCAGCCCCGCCCAGCGGCCCGGCATTGACCGGCGTCCCCAACGCGAACACGAAGTCGCCGGGCTACGCGCCCGCTGACGTCCTCTCGCCCGAGCTGCGGCAGATCGCCGTCGCCCAGGGCTCAACCCGGCTCGAGAACCCCTCGGCCCTGACTTCCTACTACGGCTACGACAACGACGTGCTGAACAGCGCCGGCGAGCCGCAGATGCTGCCGACGCCGAGCAGCCCGACCGAGGCTCACAAGACCGAGCCGGACAAGAACACCTACCTCGTCTTCAAGCAGGGCCTCGCGGGCGCCGACCCGTCCTACGACTACGGCACCCACTTCCTCTTCCAGGGGCATGAGGGCGGCGCCGGCGGCGCCGGCTACGTGACTCGGATCAACCTCGATGCCGATGCCGCGCACCGGGTGACCCTGCTGGCCGACCACGACGCCCACGGCAACCAACTCGCGACGATCGACGGCTCGACCTGGGACCCGTGGGCGAAGCGGCTGTTGCTGACCACCGAGAACTCGAGCGCGCCGACCTACGCGGCGACTCCGGGCTACCCCTCGGCAGTCACCGACGTCTCCGGCGCGCTCGGCCGCGGCGGCTACGAGGGCGTGCAGAACGACTCCGCCGGCAACCTCTGGATCGCCGAGGACATCGGCGGCTCCAACAAGCCGGGGACGAAAGCCCGCAAACCGAACAGCTACCTGTACCGCTACGTCCCGCAGAGCCCGGGCGACCTTGCCGACGGCAAGCTGCAGGCCCTCCAGGTTCTCAACGAAGCCGACGAACCGATAACCGCCGGGAGCCAGGAAGCCGTCAACAGCCCCGACCAGCTCGCCCTCCACATCTACGGCAAGTCCTTCCGGACCCGCTGGGTGACCATCCACAACACGGCGACCGACGGCGACGCGCCCTTCGTCTCCCTGCCTCTGGCTCGGGAAGCGAAAGCGACGCCGTTCAAGCGGCCGGAGAACGGGGTCTTCCAGCCCGGCTCGCACTTCCAGCGGTTCTTCTTCGACGAGACCGGCGACACCAACGCCGAAAGCGTCGAGAACGCAAACGCGGGCGGCTGGGGCTCGATCTTCGAGCTCACCCAGAGCAACCCGAGCGCGGCCACCGGCAAGCTCCGCCTCTTCTACAACGGGGATGCCCAGCACGCCGGCTTCGACAACGTCACGTTCCTCTCGCGGGACGCGATCACGTTCACCGAAGACTCCGGCGACACGCTGCACACGCAGCGCAATGCCCTCGACTCGGGCTGGATCTGGCAAGTCGACCGCGACTACTCGCAGCCGCAGAACCTGCCGCTGCGCTGGCTTGCCGAGGGCCGCGACGCCTCCGCCACGCTCGACGCCGACAACGGCGGTTTCGGCAAGAACGACGGTGACAACGAGATCACCGGCGCCGTGGTCTCCGACGGAGACCCGAGCGTCGAGGGCATCCTCGGCGCCCGCATCCCCGAGCTGGGAGGACCGAAGTGGCGCTGGTTCTACACCCAGCAGCACGGTGACAACGTCACCTGGGAGGTGCTGGTCGACCGGCCGTAGCCGAAGCTCCGTTCCGATCGCGAGGGCCCGGCCATGCGCCGGGCCCTTTTCGTGGGAGGAGGCGCGACGGGGATAGTCTCCCGGGCCATGATCGTCGGTTTCGTAGGCTCGGGCAGCATGGCGGCCGCAATCGCGCGCGGCTGGGCCGGTGAGTTCGAGCAGATCCTCTTCTCCGACAGCGGCTCCGGGCGGGCGCGGCAGTTGGCCGAGGAGCTGGGGGGGGAGGCGGTATCCAACGAGGAGATCGGGCGCCGGGCCGACCTCGTCGTCCTGGCCGTGAAGCCGGACAAGCTGGATCGGGTTGCGCCGGCCCTGACCGAGGCGAAAGAGGTGGTCTCGGTTCTCGCGACGGTGTCGCTGGAGCGGCTTCGGGCGGCGCTGCCCGGCGCCGAGCACGTTCTGCGCGTGATGCCGAACATCGGCGTCGAAGTCCGGAAGGGGGTCATGTGCGTTGCCGGCTCGCTCGGCAAGGAGGCCTGGGACAAGCTCATGGGGCTCGGCTGGGTCGTCGAGCTTCCGGAGGATTCCTTCGACCAGGCCACGGCGGTGATGGGCTGCTCTCCCGCCTATTTCGCGGTGGTCGTCGAAGCGCTTGCCGACGCCGGGGTCGCTGCCGGCCTGGATCCGAAGCTGGCCCAGGCGCTGGTGGTCGAGACCGCCGCCGGCACCGCGGCACTGCTGCGCGACCATGACCCCGTCGACGTGCAGCAGGCCGTCGCCTCACCGGGCGGCAGCACCGAGGCGGGGCTCGAAGCGCTCGATCGGGAAGGCGCGCGGGCGGCTTTCGAAGCCGCCGTCGAAGCCTCGCTGGCGAGGATGAGGGGGTGATCCCGCTGGCAATCAACCGTGGCGATCTCGCCGACTACGTCAGCGCGCTGATCATCGTCTACGTGATTCTGATCTTCATCCGGATCGTCGCCTCCTTCGTGCCGCGGATGCCCTACAATCCCTACCTGCGGGCGGTGCTCGATTTCTGCGTCGAGGTCACCGACCCCTATCTGAACTTCTTCCGCCGCCTGATCGGGCCGGTCGGGGCCGGGGGCTTCGCGCTCGACCTCAGCCCGATGCTCGGGCTGCTGGTCCTCTTCGTCGCCCGGGCGCTGCTCGTCAACCTGATCGCAGGGTGAGCGCCACCGCTCGCGCCTGGGGCCTGGCCGGAGCCCTCTGCCTGGGGGTCCTCGCGGCCGACCAGGCGGCAAAGGCTGCGATCGAGGCGCACCTGGTGCCGGGGCAGGAGGTTGACGTTCTCGGGCCGCTGGGGCTCACCCTCGCCCACAATCGCGGCGTCGCCTTCGGTCTCGCCGGAGGCGCCGGGGTCGGCTTGGTCCTGGTGACCGTAGGGGCGGTGGCATTGATCGGCTGTTTCTTCGCCCGCGACCCGACGCGACCGGGGATGTGGGTCGCGACCGGGCTGTTGGCCGGGGGCGCCTTCGGCAATCTCGTCGACCGGATCCGCGCCGACGAGGTCACCGACTTCATCGCCGTCGGCTCCTGGCCCCCCTTCAACCTCGCCGACGTCGCGATCACCTGCGGCGTCGTCCTGATCGTCCTCATCTACCTTCGCGAAGCCGAGGGCGGGGGCCGGGATGGCTGACCCTGCTCTGCGGATCGTCCACCTGGACGAGCACCTGGCTGTGGTCGACAAGCCCGCCGGCCTCGTCGTCCATCCCGCCCCCTCGCACAGCGGCCCCACCCTGGTCGGCGAGCTGGCTGAGATTCTCGGCGGCGGCCCCGAACCGGAGCGTCCCGGGATCGTCCACCGGCTCGACAAGGGCACCAGTGGACTGCTCGTGGTCGCCCGCGACGACGAGACCCACGCGGCGCTGCAGGAGCAGGTGCGCGAACGCGAGGTGGAGCGCGTCTACCTGGCTCTGGCCGGAGGCAAGCTGGCGTCGCGAACCGGCACGATCGATGCCCCGATCGGGCGCGCCGCCCGTCAGCGCCATCGGATGGCGGTCTCAGGGGCAGCGTCCCGCCAGGCCCGCACCCACTTCACGGTGCTCGAGCTGCTGCCCCGCGAGACCTATCTGGAGGCACGGCTGGAGACCGGGCGAACGCATCAGATCCGCGCCCATTTCGCCGCCATCGGGCACCCGTTGACCGGCGATGCGACCTACGGCGGCGCCGCCCGTTACGGCCTCGGACGCCAGTTCCTGCACGCGCACCGTCTCTCCTTCCGGCACCCTCACAGCGGCGATCGGATCGCTTTCACCTCAGCGCTGCCCGATGACCTCGAGGCGGCGCTGGAGGCGGCCCACGCCGGATAGGCGCACCGCTCTACAATCGGCCGTTCAAATACGACCCCCGTCCACGGCAAACCGGATCCTGCCTGGTCACGACCAGGTCCCGGCGAGCGGGGTGGGGTGCTTTACCAACAACGTAAGGAGAAAAAGCAAATGGAGGCTGGCACCGCAACGCCCCAGGCGGAGCTGCGAGAGCTGCTCGAGGCCGGAGTCCACTTCGGCCACCAGACCCGCCGCTGGAACCCGAACATGCGCCGCTTCATCTTCGGCGAGCTGGACGGGATCCACATCATCGACCTGCTGCAGACCGAGGCGCTGCTCGAGGACGCCCGCCGCTTCGCCGGCGAGCTCGCGAGCGGCGGCGGCACCGTCCTCTTCGTCGGGACCAAGAAGCAGGCCCGCGACACGATCCAGGAATGGGCCGAAAAATGCCGCATGCCCTACGTCAACAAGCGCTGGCTCGGCGGCCTGTTGACCAACTTCAACACGATGTCGGGCCGGATCGCCCGCCTGCACGAGCTCAACGGCTGGAAAGAGGAGGGGAAACTCGACCTCCTGCCGACCAAGGAGCGGATGGGGATGGAGGCCGAACTCGCCAAGCTCGAGTTCAACCTCGGCGGCGTCCGCGACATGGACCGTCTTCCCGACGCGGTCTTCGTCGCCGACCTGAAAACCGAGGAGATCGCCGTCAACGAGGCGGCGCGCCTGCGGATCCCGATCATCGGCCTGGTCGACACCAACTGCGACCCGACGCCAGTCGACTACGTCGTCCCCGGCAACGACGACGCGATCCGCTCCTGCCAGCTGGTCATCGGCACGATCGGCGGGGCCGTCGAGGACGGCTCCTCCGCCTGGCGCGTCCAGGAGGAGAAGCGGATCGCCGAAGAGATGGAGCGGCGCAAACGCGAGGAAGAAGAGCGCAAGAAGCGCGAGGAAGAAGAGAAAGCCCGCGTCGAAGCCGAGGAGGCGAAAAAAGCGGCCGAAGAGGCCGAGAAAGCGGCTCAGGCCACGGCTGCGGCGCAGCAGAAAGCGCAGCAGGTTCAGGGGCAGCCGCCGAAAAAACAGCAGCAGCAGCAGGGTCAGAGCGCTGGGGGCGCGGGTCCTGTCTCCGATACGGCCCCCCCGCCAAAAGGCGGGGGTCCCGCATCGTCGCCACCCGCGCCAGAGGCGGAGAAGACTGAGGCTCCGGCCGCAGGGTCGGCAGCTCCAGCGGTGGAGGAGGCGCCGGCCGCTAAAGAGGAGGCGCCGGCGGATCAGGGGCAAGCCACTGAGGGTGAGAAAGCTGAGGAGGGGTCTAAATGAGCATCAGTGCTGCTGACGTGAAGGCGCTTCGGGATCAGACCGGGGCGGCGATGATGGACGCGAAATCGGCTCTGGTCGAGGCTGACGGCAACGTCGAGCGGGCGATCGAGCTGCTGCGGGTGAAGGGGCAGGCCTCCGCCGCCAAGCGCGAAGGGCGCGGCACCGACGAGGGCGTGATCGCCTCCTACATCCACGCCAACGACAAGGTCGGGGCGATGGTCGAAGTCCAGTGCGAGACGGATTTCGTCGCCCGCAACGAGGAGTTCAAGGTCTTCGCCTACCAGGTCGCCCTGCACGCGGCCGCGACGGCCCCCCGGTTCGTCTCCACCGAGGAAATCCCCGAGGAGGAGCGGGAAGCCGAAAAGCGGGTCTTCGAAGAGAAGGCCAAGGAAGATGGCAAGCCCGACAACGTCGTCGAGAAAATCGTCCAGGGCCAGCTCGACAAGTGGGCGAGCGAAGTGGCGCTGCTCGACCAGACCCACGTCAACACCGAGAAGCACGACTCGAAGACGATCGAGGAGCTGCGCCAGGAGCTGGCGGCGAAAACCGGCGAGAACGTCCGCGTCGCCCGTCTCGCCTACTTCCGCGTCGGCGAATAGAGTCAGCCGCAGTGACTGACTCTCCCGAGCCGCGCTTCGGGCGCATATTGCTGAAGCTCTCCGGTGAGGCCCTGATGGGCAGCCAGGACTTCGGCACCGATGCCGCCGAGGTCGATCGGATCGCCAAGCAGGTTGCGGCGGTCCGCGACCGCGGTGTGGAGGTGGCGGTCGTGGTCGGCGCCGGCAACATCTACCGCGGCCTCGACGGTGCCGCCGGCGGCATGGACCGGGCCACCGGCGACTACATGGGGATGCTGGCGACGGTGCTGAACGCACTCACCCTCCAGGATGCGCTCGAGCGCGAGGGGCAGCACACCCGGGTGATGTCGGCGATCGAAGTGCAGGAGGTGGCCGAGCCCTACATCCGCCGCCGGGCGATGCGCCACCTGGAGAAGGGGCGGGTCGTGATCTTCGCCGCCGGGACCGGCAACCCGTTCTTCACCACCGACACGGCGGCAGCGCTTCGGGCGCTCGAGATCCACGCGGAGGCGATCCTGATGGCGAAGAACGGGGTGGAGGGGGTCTTCGACTCAGATCCGGCGACCAACCCGGAGGCCCGGTTCATCCCCGCGATCTCCCACAAGGAGGCGATCGAGAAGGGCCTGCGGGTAATGGACTCGACCGCGCTCTCGCTCTGCATGGACAACGACCTGCCGATCTACGTCTTCAACATGGGCGACGAGCGCAACATAGATAGGATCGTCTCCGGCGAGAAGGTGGGGACGTTGGTCTCCAAAGCACCCGCCGAATGACGAGGACGGGAACCCAGTGGAGCTGATCGACGAACTGCTCGCAGACGCCAAGCAGCGGATGGCCAAATCGGTCGAGTCGAGCCGTGGGGAGCTCGCCACCGTGCGGACGGGCCGCGCCTCGCCGCATCTGCTGGACCGGATCGCCGTCGACTATTACGGCAACCCGACGCCGCTGAAGCAGCTCGCCAACGTCGCCGCCAGCGATGCCCGCCTGCTGACTGTGACGCCGTTCGACAAGGGTGCTCTGGGGGCGATCGAGAAGGCGATCCAGGAGTCCGACGTCGGTCTCACGCCGAGCAACGACGGCAATCTGATCCGCCTCCAGATCCCGGAGATGACCGAGGAGCGGCGGCGGGAGATGGTCAAGGTCGTCCACGGCGTCGCCGAGGAGGGCCGGATCGCGATCCGCAACGTGCGCCGCGACATCATGAGCGACCTGCGCGAGCTGAAAAAGGAAGGCGAAGCCGGCGAGGACGACGAGCGCCGGGCCGAGGCGGCGCTGCAGAAACAGACCGACGAGGCTATTGCCGAGATCGATTCCCTGCTGAAGGGCAAGGAAGAAGAGATCTTGGAAGTCTGAGGCGCTCGCCGCAGCGTGACCGCCGCCAGACACGTAGCGATCATCACCGACGGCAACGGCCGCTGGGCGCGGCGGCGCGACCTGCCTGTGGTGGAGGGACACAAGGCCGGCGCCGATACCCTGAGGGCGCGGCTCCGCGACGCCGCCGAGCTGGGGGTCGAGGAGCTGACCGTCTACTCGTTCTCGACCGAGAACTGGAACCGGCCCGAGGACGAGGTAGGTGGTCTGCTGCGGATGATGGGCGAGCGGATCGACTCGGAAACGCCGGAGTTGAAGTCCGAAGGCGTGCGGATGCGCTACATCGGTCGCCGCGAGGGTCTCGATCCGGCCCTGGTCGAGAGCATGGAGTGGTCGGAAATGGAAACGGCGGAGAACGACCGCATCGTCCTCTTCGTCGCCTTCAACTACGGCGGGCGGGCAGAGATCCTCGACGCGGCGCGCCAGTTCGAAGGGGACTCCGAGGAGGAGTTCCGACGCCACCTCTACGCGCCGGAGATGCACGACCCCGACCTGCTGATCAGAACCAGCGGCGAGCAGAGGCTGTCCAACTACCTGCTCTGGCAGTGTGCTTACTCCGAGCTCGTCTTCCGCGATGAGCTCTGGCCCGACTTCGATCGCGCCGCGCTCGAGGCCTGCCTGCGCGAGTACGAGACGCGGCAACGCCGCTTCGGGAGCCGGTAGTGAAAATCGACCTCTTCGACGACGACGAGCTGTTCGACGACGAGCCGCCTGCGCCGCGGGAGCGGCCGCCGCGCAAGCCGCGGCGCAAACGCCGCGGCGGCGGCAGTGGCGAGACGGCGAAGCGGATCCTCGTCGCCCTGCCCTGGATCGTCTTCGCGATCGCGATCACGGTGGCGGGCGGCCTCGTCTTCGCGGCCGCGATGGTCGCGATCGGCGTCGTCGCCCTCGGCGAGTACGCCGGCATGACCAGTCGCTACCGGCCGCTCGTGATCCCGGGCTACGCCTCCGTCATCGCCCTCATCGTCGCCGCCCACTTCGGCACCTCTTTCAACGTCCTCTACGTCATCGCCGGCACCTTCCCCCTGCTCTTCGCCTTTGCCACCAGGGCCCGGCACCGCGAGGGGGCGACGGTCTCGCTGGGTGTGACGCTCCTCGGGGTGCTCTGGATCGGCGTCCCGCTCGCCCACGCGGTCTTCCTCCGCGACCTGCCGGACCATGGGGCGGCGCTGCTGATCGACGTCCTCGTCGGCACCTTCGTCGCCGACACCGCCGCCTACGCGACCGGGCGGATGTTCGGCAGCCACAAGATCGCCCCCAACCTCTCCCCGAACAAGACCGTCGAGGGGCTGATCGGGGGTTTCGTGATCGGGACGATGGGCTTCTGGTTCGCCGGCCTCTACCAGGACTGGCTCTCGGGGGTAGACGCGCTGATGATCGGCGCCGCCGTGGCCGCCGCCGCACCGATCGGCGACCTCTTCGAGTCGATGCTGAAGCGCGACCTCGGCACCAAGGACACGGGCACCCTCTTCGGTCCCCACGGCGGCCTCCTCGACCGCCTCGACGCCGCCCTCTTCACGATCGTCGTCGGCTACTACCTCGCGGTCGCGGTGGTCTACTGACGCCGAAACCGTGTCAACCCGTCTTCAAGCCGGGCTGATGCGGTCTCGCGGGCCGGGCGGTCGCCTCCGTATCCTCTGCCAGGCATGAAGAAGGTCCTAATTCTCGGCTCGACCGGGTCGATCGGCACGCAGGCGCTGGAGGTGATCGGCGCCTCGCGGGAGTTGCAGGCCGTCGGGCTGGCGGCCGGCTCGGGCTGGGAGACGACGGTCGAGCAGGCGCGCGAGCACGGCGTGCCCGTGGTCGCGCTCGCCGACGCCGATGCGGCCGAGCGCGCCCGCGCTGCCTGGAGTGGCCGGGTGCTTGCAGGCGCGGAGGGTGTGCGGGAGCTGATTACGACGACCGAGCCGGACCTAGTCCTCAACGCGATCGTCGGCGCCGCCGGGCTCGGCTCGACGATCGTCGCCCTCGGCGAGGGGATCGACGTCGCCCTCGCCAACAAGGAGAGCCTGGTCCTCGGCGGCGAGCTGGTGATGGCGCTGGCCGAGGCGACCGGCGCGCGCCTGCTGCCGGTCGACTCCGAGCACTCGGCGCTCTTCCAGCTCGTCAACTCCGAGCCGCCGGGAACCGTCGACAAGCTCGAGCTGACCGCCTCGGGCGGCCCCTTCCGCGGCCGTGAGGACCTCTCCGGGGTCAGCGTCGCCGAGGCGCTCGCCCATCCGACCTGGCAGATGGGGGGGCGGATCACGATCGACTCGGCGACGCTGATGAACAAGGGCTTCGAGGCGATCGAGGCCCACCACCTCTTCGCCGTCCCCTACGAGCGGATCGACGTCGTCATCCACCCGCAGTCGCTGATCCACTCGCTCGTGCATCTGAACGACGGCGCCTCGCTCGCCCACCTCGGTTACCCCGACATGCGGGTGCCGATCTCCTACGCGCTGCACTACCCGGAGCGGGCCGACGTCGACGTGCCGCGGCTCGACCTCGCCAGCGTCGGCTCGCTGACCTTCGAGCAGCCCGACCTGGAGACCTTCGCCTGCCTGCGCTTGGCCCTGGAGGCGGGGGCGGCCGGGGGGACGGCGCCGTGCGTGCTGAACGCCGCCGACGAGGTCGCGGTCGCCGCCTTCCTCGCCGAGCGGATTCCCTTCACCGGAATCGCGGCGGTGATCGAGCGGGTGCTGGAGGAGATGCCGGCTCGCCCCGTCGCCCATTTCGACGACCTCTTCGCCGCCGACGCCGAGGCCCGCGAGCGCAGCGAAGAGCAGATCCGAGGGTTGATGCCTGCATGAGCTGGTTCTGGGTCTTCGTCGGCTTCTGCCTGCTGATCGTCCTCCACGAGGCGGGCCACTTCTTCGCCGCCAAGGCGACGGGGATGCGGGTCGAGCGCTTCTTCCTCTTCTTCGGGCCGACGATCTGGTCGGTCAGGCGCGGCGAAACCGAGTACGGGGTGAAAGCGATCCCGCTCGGCGGCTACGTGAAAATCACCGGCATGAACCCGGAGGAGGAGGTCCCTCCGGAGCACGAAGAGAACGCCTACTTCCGCAAGCCGGTCTGGAAGCGGATCGTCGTCGTCGCTGCCGGCCCGGCGGTGAACATCGTCCTCGCCTTCGCGATCCTCTTCGGCGTCTACTGGGTCAACGGGCACGAACGGATCGACCAGAGCGTGGGCGAGGTCCGGCAGGGCAGCCCGGCGGCCAAGGTGCTGAAGCCGGGCGACGAAATCGTCGCGGTCGACGGCCATCGCTACGCCCGCCTCGACACGGAAGACCGGTTGATCCGCTTCGGCAAGGCCGTCGGCTCCCACGGATGCGCGGGCAAGCAGGTCGAGGGTTGCGTCGCCAGGACGCCGGTCGTGCTGGAGATCCGGCGCGACGGCCGGCTCGAGACGATCTCTGTCCGGCCTCGCTACGACAAGGAAGCCGAACGGGCTCTGGTCGGCTTCTCCTACGGGGCCGAAGAGGTCGAGGTCGGCCCCGGCGCGGCCGCCAAGGACGCCGGCGACGCGATCTGGGAAGTGGCCTCGGGCACGGTCCACGTCTTCAGCCATCTGTTCGAATCCGAACAGCGCAAGCAGGTCTCCGGCGTCGTCGGGATCAGCGACGTCGGCCACCAGGTGATCGAAAGGGGCCTCGAAAAGGCGCTGCTCCTGCTGGCCCTCGTCAGCCTCTCGCTCGGCCTCGTCAATCTGCTGCCGATCCTGCCGCTAGACGGCGGCCACATCTTCTGGGCGCTGGTAGAGAAGCTGCGCGGCCGCCCGGTCTCGCTGCGGGTGATGGAGCGGGCGACGATGGTCGGTATCGCCCTCGTCCTGATGCTCTTCTTCCTCGGCCTCTCGAATGACATCGGCCGGATCACCGGCGAAGGGTTCGAAGTTCGCTGAGGCGCAGCGACGCCCCCGGCGCGCGACCCCTTCTCAGTAGGCTTCGAATATGGCTTCCAAAAGGCAGATCTTCGTCGGCAGCGTGCCGATCGGCGGCGGCGCGCCGGTCGCCGTGCAGACGATGACCAAGACCGAGACCGCCAACCTGGCGGCGACGATGGAGCAGATCCGCAAGGTCGCCGACGCCGGGGCAGACCTGGTTCGCTGCGCGGTGCCGCGCGAGCAGGACGCGGAGGCGCTGAAGACGATCGTCAAGGAATCGCCGATCCCGGTGATCGCCGACATCCACTTCAACCACACGCTGGCGCTGAAAGCGATCGACGCCGGCGCCCACTGCATACGGCTCAACCCGGGCAACATCGGCGGCCGCGACAAAGTCGCCGAGGTCGCCGTGAAGGCGAACGCCGCCGCGGTGCCGATGCGGATCGGGGTCAACTCCGGCTCCCTGCCCAAGCACCTGCACGAGCTCGAGCGGGAGGCGCCGGTCGAGGCGCTGGTCGCCGCCGCGATCGAGTTCGTCGAACTGATGGAGGGCCTCGACTTCGAGAACTTCAAGGTCTCGATCAAGTCGACCAACGTGCCGTACACGATCGCCGCCAACCGGCTGCTCTCGGAGAAGATCCCCTACCCGCTGCACCTCGGGGTGACCGAGGCGGGGACGAAATGGGGCGGCTCGCTGAAAAGCGCGGTCGGCCTGGGGACGCTGCTCGCTGACGGGATCGGCGACACGATCCGGATCAGCCTCTCGACCTTCCACGCCGAGGAGGAGGTCAAGGTCGCCTGGGAGATCCTCAAGGCGCTGCAGCTGCGCGAGCGCGGGCCGGTCCTGATCGCCTGCCCGACCTGCGGCCGCCTCCAGTTCGACATGGACTCGGTCGTCGCCGAAATCGAGAAGCGGCTCGAAAGCTACGCCGAGCCGGTCGAGGTCGCCGTTCTCGGCTGCGCCGTCAACGGCATCGGCGAGGCCAGCCACGCCGACTTCGGCATCGCCGGGGCCAAGAACGAGGGTCTGATCTTCGCCGGCGGCAAACCGCTGCGGAAGGTCCCGCAGGAGAAGCTCGTCGACACCCTGTTCGAAGAGATCGACAAGTCCCTCGACCGCGGCGGTCAGGTCGAGTTCGACGAGGCCGAGTCCCGTGAGGGCGCCGAGTGGGTCGCCAACATCGAGGCAGAAAACGCCGGCGACCTCACCCCCGAGAAGATCGCCGCGATGGAGAAGGAAGCCGTCGAACGCGGCGAGTCCGACAAGGTCCTCCTCGACGAGGAGGCCTCGCCGACCGCAGGGCGTAGGTTCACGCGGGCATAGCGGATAGGTTTCGCGGCGTGAGCCGCCTCTCCCAGACCTTCCTGCCGACCCTCAAGGACCCGCCCGCGGATGCGGAGGCGGTCTCGCACAAGCTGATGGTGCGGGCTGGGCTGATCCGCCAACTCGGAGCCGGGCTTTGGACCTACCTGCCGGCGGGGTGGCGGGCGCAGCGGAAGGTCGAGGCGATCATCCGCGAGGAGATGGAGGCGATCGGCTGCCAGGAGATGCTGATGCCGGTGCTGCAGCCTGCCGAGGCCTGGGAGAAGACCGGGCGCTACGCGATCGAGGAGCTGTTCAAGCTCGAGGACCGCAAGGGCTCGCCGATGGTGCTGGCGATGACCCACGAGGAGGCGGTCACCTCCCACGTGGCCCGCGACGTGCGCTCCTACCGCGACCTGCCGCTGATGCTCTTCCACATCCAGACCAAGGAGCGCGACGAGCCGCGCCCGCGCGCCGGAGTCCTGCGCACCCGCGAGTTCACGATGAAGGACGCCTACTCCTTCGACCGCGACGAGGAGGGACTGGGGCGCGCCTACGAGCTGCAGGCCGGTGCCTACGAGCGGATCCTCGATCGCTGCGGCATCCGCTGGTACCGCTGCGAGGCCGACGTCGGGATGATGGGCGGCTCCGGCGCCGACGAGTACATGGCGCCCTGCCCGGCCGGCGAGAACGAGGTGGCGCTGGCGCCCGGCTACGCCGCCAACGTCGAGGTGGCGACGGCCGAGCCGCAGCCGGTCGAGCTGCCGGCGCCGCTTGGCGCGCCCGAGGAGGTCGACACTCCTGGCCTGGCCAAGGTCGAGGCGGTCGCCGAGCACCTCGGGCTGCCGCCCGGCGCCTTCATCAAGACCCTGCCGATCATCGTCGAGGGCCGGGGGATGGTCCTCGTCCTCGTGCGCGGCGACCACCGCCTCAACGAGGTCAAGCTGCGCAACGGGATGAACGCCGACTTCCGCCAGGCGAGCAGTGAGGAGATCGAGGCGCAGCTCGGCCCGGTCGGCTACCTCGGGCCCGTCGGCAGCGGCCTGCCGATCATCAAGGACGCGGCGCTCACCGGCAACTCCTACGTCTCCGGTGCCAACAAACCGGACACCCACCTGCGCGGGATCGACCCCGCGCGCGACTTCGAGGCCTACGGGATGGACGTGCGCACGGTCGAGGCCGGCGACATCGCGCCCGGCGGCGGCGACGATCGCGATCGAGACGGCGATCGAGGTCGGCAACATCTTCAAGCTCGGCACCCGCTACTCGGAGCCGCTCGGCGCCACCTACCTCGACGAGAACGGCGCCGAACACCCGATCGCGATGGGCAGCTACGGGATCGGCCCGGCCCGGATCGTCGCCGCCGCGATCGAGCAGCGGGCCGACGAGCGCGGAATCGTCTGGCCGGCGGCGATCGCGCCCTGGCAGATCCACCTCGTCTCCCTGGCGAAGGCGGGCGAGCCCGAGCGCGAGGCTGCCGACAAGCTCTACGAGGAGCTGCGGGCCGCCGGCGCCGAGGTCCTCTACGACGACCGCGACGCCGGCCCAGGGGAGAAGCTGACCGACGCCGAGCTGCTCGGCTGCCCGCTGCGGATCGTCGCCGGGCGCCGCGGCCTCGCCGAGGGCGTAGTCGAGGCGACCGAGCGCGCCGACGGCGCCGAGCACAAGCTGCCCCTGGAGGAGGCCGCCGCGCAGGCGCTGGCGCTCCTCGATGACTGACCACGACCCCTTCGGCCGCGGCCGCGTGCGCCGCCTCTTCGGGCTCGACCGCTCGGCGCCGCCCCCGCCCCAGACGCGCAAAGGGGAGCCGCTGCAACCCGTGGACGATTCCCAACGCGGTCGGATACCTGCGCCTGGCGGCGCTGCCGGTATTCCTCGTCCTCGCCTACAACACCGATGACGGCACCTCGGTCGCTTCGGCGATGGTCTACTGGGCGATCGCCGCGGGCGACTACCTGGACGGGATCCTTGCCCGCATCACCGGCCAGTACAGCCGCATGGGGGCGCTGCTGGACCCGCTCGTCGACCGCCTCACGATCCTCGCCGGCGCCGTCGTCTGCTGGAGCTTCGAGCTGCTGCCGCGCTGGGCGCTGGCGCTGCTCGCCCTGCGGGAGCTGTCGATGCTCTTCCTCGCCCAGTACGGGCTTCGCCACGGGGTCGACATCGAGGTCAACTGGCCGGGGCGGATCTCGGTCTTCCCGATCATGGGCGGGATCTTCCTCGCCCTGCTCGCCCCCGGCTGGGTCGCGACCGCGCTCCTGATCTGGGGATTGGCGATGGCGATCGTCGCCACCGTGCTCTACGCGCAGACCGGAATGCGCGCCGTTCGCGCCGGGCAAGCCGCAAGCTGACGCCCAGCTTCACCCGAACCTTCAACCTAGGGTTGAACCTTGGTCGGGGGGACAGCTATGATCGGCACCCTCGCAAACGGAGGCAGCGCCTCCTCGAGTTAGGAGCACGATGGAGGAGACCTTTCCCGATCTCGGTTCTCTCAGCGACAAGGAACTGAAGGACATGATCGACAACCTGACGGCAGAGGAGAACGAGATCTCCTACAAGCGGCGTGTCCTGCACGGGAAGATCGACATCCTCCGCGCGGAGCTCGTCAACCGGCTGCGCCAGAAACGCGAGGCCGGCGAGTCGATGATCTCGGGCGCCGACGTCGAGCAGCTGACCCAGATCCTCGCCGGGCGAAACCCAGTCTCCGCCGGAGGACGAGCCCGCCGCCTGAGCGGGGTCCGGCCATGGCTGTCCACTGTCCCGAGTGCGGTTTCGCCAACCCCGAGGGGGCGAACTACTGCCAGAAGTGCGGCGCCTATCTGGGCGGGCCTAAAGAGGCCGGCGACGACCCGACGACGATGACCTACCGGGTCGACGAGACCGGCGAGATGCTGCCGGTGGACATCGACGAGGTGGTCGACGAGAGCGGAGCGGCGCTGGTCATCCGCGCCGGCGGCGGCCGCGCCGGCGAGAGCTTCAGCATCGCCGAGGAGCGGATCAGCATCGGCCGCAGCCCCGACGCCGGCGTCTTCCTCGACGACGTCACCGTCTCCCGCAACCACGCGCTGCTGGTGCGTCGGCGCGACGGCCTCTACATCGACGACCTCGGCTCGCTCAACGGCACCTACGTCAACCGCCGCCGGATCGAGTCCCACCGGCTCGCCGACGGCGACGAGATCCAGGTCGGCAAGTACAAGCTCAGCTACCTGGAGCGCTGAGATGGCCGTGTCCGAACAACCGACCCGCGCCGCCGAAGCCGCCGAGCCGTCCGCGCAAGGCGCTGACGATCGGCGCCGTCTGCAAAATCCTGCAGAGCGAATTCGACGACGTC
Organism: uncultured Actinomycetes bacterium; assembly: GCA_963812845.1. Lineage (GTDB taxonomy): Bacteria > Actinomycetota > Thermoleophilia > Solirubrobacterales > 70-9 > VAYN01. The sequence goes on from CAWEWQ010000001.1 coordinate 1,603,732, forward strand.
TCGATCTCGAAGATCCGCTACCTCGAGGACCAGAAGCTGCTCAGCCCGCGGCGGACCTCCGGCGGCTACCGCCTCTACAGCCAGTCCGACGTCGAACGGCTGCGGACGATCCTGCGCCTGCAGCGGGACGAGTTCCTGCCGCTGCGGGTGATCCGCCAGGAGCTCGCCGCCGGCGGCGACGTGGTCCTCGGCGACGGCGAGCGCAAGCCCGCTGCGGGCGGGGTGCGGCGGGCGATCCTGGTCGACACCTCGCGCGCCTACCTCGACGCTCGAGGAGATCGTCGAGGAGACCGGCGCCCGCGAGGAGCTGATCCGGGAGCTCGAGAACTTCGGCATCGTGCAGCCGGAGAAACGCGAAGGGAAGATCGTCTACGACGAGACCGACCGCGAGATCGTCCGCGCCGCCAACGAGCTCTCGCGGGTCGGCGTCGGGGCGCGCAACCTGCGGGTCTTCCGCTCCTCGGCCGACCGCGAGGCGAACCTGCTGGAAGCGCTGCTGGGACCGTCGCTGCGCTCGCGCAACCCCGAGCGCCGCAAGGAGGCATTGGAAAGCCTCGAAAGCCTGGCGGCGACCGTCAGCCACCTGAAGCATCTGCTGCTCGTGCGGGACCTGCGCCGCCTGGCCGGCGAATAGACCCGCGCCGTGGCCCGGGTGACCCGCACGCGGACCGTCGAGGCGTCCCGTGGACGCGGTCTGGAAGCTCGTCTCCGACCCCTACAACCTGCCGCGCTGGTGGCCGCGGACGAGCCGGGTCGAGAACGTCGAAGGGGGCGGCGGCCGGCGTACCCGCTGGACCAAGGTGCTGGAGACGGCCGAGGGGCGGGGCGTGCGGGCCGACTTCCGCTGCGTCAGCTCGGCCGAGGAGGAGCGCTACGTCTGGGAGCAGGAGCTGGCGGGAACGCCGTTCGAGCGGCACCTGAAGGGACTGCGGGTGGAGGTCGGAGCTGCGGGAGCGAAACGGCGGCACCGAGGTCAGCGTCGCCGAGGAGCAGACGCTGAAGGGGATGTCGAAGCTGGGCTCGCCGATGATGCGGCGCGCCCGCGGCGACGATCCTCGACGAAGCGCTCGACGGGATCGAGCGGGCGCTGGGATGAACCTGTTCAGTTGTTCCTTTTCGTTGCGCAAGGCCAGAAAGGAACAGGTGACATGACGCCGCGGCGCGACGCGAAGTGGTGGGGGTGGGGGGACCCCGCGGTCGAGCCGGCGCTCGACGAGCAGGCGCTCGGGGTGCTGCGGGAGCGGATCGGCGAGCTCGAGCCCTGGCCGCTGGCGCGGGAGCTCGAGGACTTCGAGCTGCCCGCGCCGCGGAGGCGCTGCCGCGGGCGTTGGTCGAGGCGGTGGGGGAGGAGAACGTCTTCGCCGGCGACGAGGACCGGCTGCGCCACGCGACCGGGCGCGGCTACGTCGACCTGGCGCGGCTGCGCAACGGGGCCCTGGAGAACGCTCCCGACGCGGTGGTGATGCCGGCCGACGCCGAGGCTCTGCGGCGGCGTGATCGACGTCTGCGCGGCGCGAGGGAGTCGCGATCGTCCCCTTCGGCGGCGGCACCAGCGTCGTCGGCGGGGTCGAGCCCCTGCGCGGCTCCCACGGTCGCCTCGTCAGCCTCGACCTCGGCGCCCTGCGGGACGTCAGCGTCGATCGTCGCTCGCTGACGGCCCGCCTCGGCGCCGGTCTGCGCGGGCCCGAGGCCGAGGCGGCGCTTGGCGCGCGAGGGCCTGACGCTCGGCCATTTCCCGCAGTCCTTCGAGTACGCGACGATCGGCGGCTTCGCCGCGACCCGCTCGGCCGGCCAGGCCTCGAGCGGCTACGGCCGCTTCGACGCCCTCGTCAGCTCGGTGCGCCTGCTCGCCCCGGCCGGTGAGACCTCGGACGCTGGAGACGCCGCACACCGCCGCCGGACCGGCCCTGCGCGAGCTGGTGATCGGCTCCGAGGGCGTCCTCGGCGTGATCCCCGACGTCACCGTGCGGGTGCGCCCGGCGCCCGGCGTGCGCCGCTACGAGGCCTGGATGGCCGAGAGCTTCGAGGCCGGGGCGGAGATCGTCCGCACCCTCGCCCAGGGGCCGGGACTGCCGGAGATCATCCGCGTCTCCGACGAGGAGGAGACCGAGGGCACGCTGGCGCTCTCGGGGCCGCGCGGGATCGGCGGCACGCCTCTTCGACGGCTACCTCGGCACCGCGCACGCCGCCGCGGCGGCGCCCTGATGATCGTCGGCTTCGAGGGCGACGAGGAGTCGATGGCGCGGCGCCGGGCGCTGACCGTCCGCGCCCTGCGGCGTGGCGGCGCCGCCTATCTCGGCCAGACGGCCGGCCGGGCCTGGGAGCACGGCCGCTACCAGGGCCCCTACCTGCGCGACACGCTGATGGGGATGGGGGCGATGGTCGAGACGCTCGAGACCTCGCACACCTGGAGCCGCTTCGGCGAGCTGCACGAGGCGGTCGGCGACGGCGATCCGCGGCTCCCTCGACGGCGCAGGGAACGCCCGGTCTCGTCTTCTGCCACCTCTCGCACGCCTACGCCGACGGCGCCTCGCTCTACTTCACCTTCATCTCCCGCGCCCGCCGCGGCGCCGAGATCGAGCAGTGGGCGGCGGTCAAGCGAGCCGCCTGCGAGGCGATCGTCGCCCACGGCGGCACGATCACCCACCACCACGCGGTCGGCCGCGACCACGCCCCCTACATGGAGGCGGAGGTGGGGGCGACGGGCCTCGACGTTCTCCGGGCGGTGAAGGAACGGCTCGATCCCGGCCGGGATCATGAACCCGGGCAAGCTGCTGCCCACCTAGGCCCGGGCTACTTCTGGTTCTGCTGTTTCTGTTCTTCGATCCGCTTGGCGGCGCCGACGATCGGGCCGGTGACGGTGCCCCGGAGGACTTCGTCGCCGGTGTAGGCCGGGGCCTTCTTCTCTTTCGTCGCCTTCGCCAGCGAGGCTTTCAGCTGCGATTCGTCGGTGCGGGTGATCGCGATCTGGCCGAAGGTTTCGTTGGCCAGGTAGGCGAGGACTTCGACCGGGACTTCGACCTGGGCGCCGATGCGCGCCGTCCTCGCCGACCTCGGTCGAGGCCAGCGGCAGCATCTTGTCCTGCGGCGAGGCGGCGAGCCAGATCGTGTAGCCGATTCACCTTCGGCGCGGTTCCAGACCTTCGGCGGCGACCTGCAGCGCGAGGCTGTTCTTCACCCGCCCGAAGACCGCGACGCCCGACTCGCGTCGCTGCCATCGACCGGATCGAGCACGCCTTGGTCGTCTTTACCGGTCTTGACCGCGGCGCCGTCGGCTTCGACGTTTTTCCAGCGTCGCTTCGGCGCCTTCGCCGTCGCTGGCAGCTGTCGGCGGAGGTGGTCGTCGTGCTGCGCTCCGAACCATCATCGCCACCGCCGGTGAGCAACGAAGACCACGAAGATAGACCACGATCGCCGCCCCAGCCAGGATCGCCCAGAGCCCCCGCCCCTCCAGCAGCTTCAACTCTTTTTGCAAAGGCGGCCTCGGTTTGCGTGTGGGAAGCGGCGGAACGGCTTCGGCTCGCGGCCGGCGCCTGCGTGCTCGGCCGTCGGCGCAGGACCGGTCTTCGGCGCCGGCGCAGGGGGACGATGGGCTCCCCCGGAGGAGCCTCCCCATCTTTTGCGACGGAGGGGGAGCTCCCCGCCCCCGGGGGGCTCGGAATCGATCGGCGCCGGAATCCCTTCAGCTTCAAGCTCGGAGGCAGCGTTCTTGGCCCGCTCGTGGACCTCCGCAACGCGAGATCCCCATCAGGGCCGAGAGATCCTCGTACCCCTGCGCGCCCCGCTGGGCGAGCAGGCGCAGGATCGCCTTCTGGTCGTCGGACAGCGCCACCGGCTCGGAAGCCTATTAGGGTGCGCGTGCCGTGAACGACGACGCTTCGGTTAAGCCTGCGCATTTCGACGAGCTGATCGGCACCGAGTGGCTCAGCGACGACCCCGACGACGCCCGCGTCCGGGTCGAGATCCGCGACGAGCTGCGCCAGCCGTTCGGGCTGATGCACGGCGGCGTGATGTCGACGCTGATCGAGAGCGTCTGCTCGCGGGCGACCTTCGGCGCCGTCTACGAGGACGGGATGGCGGCGATGGGCCAGTCGATCAACGTCAGCTTCATCCGCCCGATCACCGCCGGGGGCGCCGAAGTCCGCGCCAAGGCCCGCCACCGCGGCCGCACCACCTGGCTCTGGCAGGCCGAAGTCCTCGACGACGAGGGCAAACCCTGCGCGCTGGCCCAGATGACGATCGCCGTTCGTCCGCGGCCCGACGCCTAGTCGTCAGCCGCCGAAACGGTTCGTGATCGGCAGGCGACGGTCCTTGCCGAACGCCCTCGGCGTGATCCGGATTCCCGGCGCCGCCTGACGGCGCTTGTACTCGGAGCGGTCGACCAGGCGGATCACCTCGTCGACGGTCTCGGCCGGCATCCCGGCGGCGATCATCTCCTCGCGTCCCTGGTCGCGCTCGACGTAGGCCTCGAGGATGCGGTCGAGCAGCTCGTAGGGCGGCAGCGAGTCCTCGTCGCGCTGGTCGGGCCGCAGCTCGGCCGAGGGCGCCCGCTCGAGCACGCTGGCCGGCACCAGCTCGCGCCCGGCGCGCTCGTTGCGCCGCCGCACCAGTTCGTAGACGAGCTGCTTCGGCACGTCCTTGATCACCGCGAAGCCGCCGGCCATGTCGCCGTAGAGGGTCGCGTAGCCGACCGACATCTCGCTCTTGTTGCCGGTCGTGAGGACGAGCCAGCCGTGGCGGTTGGAGAGCGCCATCATCAGGTTGCCGCGGATCCGCGCCTGCACGTTCTCGGCGGTGAGGTCGGGCTCCGAGGGTTTGGTCGGGTCGCGCGGGACAGCGGCCTCGGGCTCGTCGAGGTAGCCGCTGAGCGCCAGCGCTCGTAGCTCTCCATCACCGGCTCGATCGCGATCTCGATCAGCTCGCAGCCGAGGTTGGCGGCGATCTCGCGGGCGTCCTGCTGGGTCTCGGAACTGGAGTGGGGGGAGGGCATGACGACGCAGCGTGAGGCGCTCGGGCCCGACGGCGTCGGCGGCGATCATCGCCACCAGCGCCGAGTCGATCCCTCCCGAGAGGGCGAGGCCGACGTGCTTGAAGCCGTTCTTCTCGACGTAGTCGCGGAGGCCGAGGGTCGAGCGCCCCGTAGACCTCGTCGAGGTCGGGGAGCGGGTCGGCCAGGGGCCCGGGGGTCGGAGTGGGGGACCTCGCAGACCAGCAGCTCCTCCTCGAACTGGGCCGCGCGGGCGATCACGCTCGCCGTCGGGGCGCGGTGACCAGGCTCTGGCCGTCGAAGACCAACTCGTCCTGACCGCCGACCAGGTTGCAGAAGGCGAAGTAGGCGCCGTAGGCGCGGGAGCGTTCGGCGAACATCTCTTCGCGCTCGCGGCCCTTGCCGCGGTGATAGGGGGAGCCCGAGGGGTTGGCGATCAGCCGCGCGCCCTCTTCGGCCTCGTTCTGCGCCGGCGGTCCCGGCTGCCAGACGTCCTCGCAGATCGTCACCCCGACCGCCGACCCCGCCGACCTCGGTCAGCCAGGGTCTCGTCGCCGGGGATGAAGTAGCGCTGCTCGTCGAAGACGGAGTAGTTCGGCAGGCGGTTCTTGCGGTAGACGCGCGGCGATCTCGCCGTCGGCGAGGACCGCGATCGAGTTGTAGGCGTGGCGCGAGTCGATCCGACTCGGCGATCGGCTCGGCGAAGCCGACCAGGCGACGGATCCCCTCGGCATGCGCGGCGAGCTCGCTCGACGGCCCGCTGGTTGGCGCTGCAGGAAGTGGCGCTTCAGGTAGAGATCCTCGGCCGGGTAGCCGGGGATGCAGAGCTCGGGAAAGATCACCAGCTCGGCGCCCGCCTCGCGGGCGCGCTCGATCCAGTCGGCAACCTTGGCGGCGTTGGCGTCGACGTCGCCGACGGTGGGGTTGATCTGGGCAAGGGCCAGGCGCATGCGGGAAGTATCTCCCTCGCGGTCCCCGGAGGTACTTTCGGCCGTCGTTAGGGTTGTCGTGGCATGCGGAACCGTCGACGGTATCTGGTCGGGTCCTCGGCGGCGCTGCTGCTGGCGATCGCCGCGACCGGCCATGCCGCAGCGGCGCCCTGGCTTGCACCCGCCACGCTCGCCTCGGATGCTCAGAAGCCGTTCCTGATGCCGCAGTCGCGCCCGGACGAACGGCGGGAACGGCCGACCGACGACAACGACCCGAACCGCAACGCCTACTCGGTCCCGGAGGCGCCTCGCTCGCCGGCCTGCTCGCTCCACTTCTGCGTCCACTGGGTCGAGCAGGGTCTCGACGCGCCCGACCTCAGCGACCGTAACGGCGACGGCGTCCCCGACTTCGTCGAACGCGTGCTGCGGGTGGCCGAACGGGTCCACACGGTCGAGAACGAGAAGCTCGGCTGGCGCGAGCCGCGCAGCGACGGCGCCAGAGGGGGTCGGCGCGGCAAGACCGACGTCTACCTCTCGCAGATCGGCGGCGAACTCTTCGGCTACGCAGCGCCCGACCGCGGCCAGGCCACGAAGCAGCACCGGATTCCGCGCCGGCTGCACGGCTACCTGGTCCTCGACAACGACTACAGCGGCTTCGAGTTCCCCGGCACGAAGCCGCTCGCCGACCTGCAGGTGACCTTCGCCCACGAGTACAACCACATCCTCCAGTTCGGCTACGACGCCTACCAGGACCCCTGGTTCGCCGAGGCGACCGCGACCTGGATGGAGGACCAGGTCTACAACGGAATCAACGACTACCTGCGCTACGTGCGGCCGCTGGGTCAAGCTGTACGACACTCCGCTGACGGCAAGCTCGATCAAGGAGTACGGCAGCGCGGTCTGGAACCAGTGGCTGACCCGCCGCTACGGGCCGGCGATCGTCCGCAAGGCCTGGGCGGGGGCGATCGACTCAAAGCCGGGTGGATTCTCGATCGCGAGCTACGAACGGGCGCTGCACGCGAGCGGGCAGCTCCGACTTCAGCCATGACTTCGCCCGCTTCTCGGCTGCGGTCGCCGAGTGGCGGACCGGGAAAGGGTTCCGCGAGAGCCGCCTCTTCCCGGACATGCCGCGCCAGGGGCACCTGCCGCTGGACGGCTGCACCGCTGACGCGAATGCTGAACCACACGACCTTCGCAGCTGCTGCGGGTGCGACCGCGGCGACGGGCGCGCCGTCGTTCTCGACCTGCACGGCCCCGCGGGGGACCGCGGCGGCGGTGGCGCTGGTCGGCCGGCTCGGCAGCGAGCACCACGGCCGGGTCGCGATGCGGCTCGCCTACCGGCGTGCGGGCGGTCGGCTGACCGTGCGCCTGCGGCGGCCGGGTCGCTTCAAGCGGATCACCGCGGTGGTCGTCAACGCCGACGCCCGTGCCAGCGGCTTCAACGTCGGCAGCCTCGACTGGAACTACCTCACCGACGGCCTCCCCTTCGCCATCAGCGGCAGGCTGGTCCGCTAGCTGCTGCGGAGGGGTTAGGAGCGCTCGACGGCGACCGGGGCGGCACCGTTGCTCGACGCGGCGGCGGCCTTGCTCTTTCTTCGGCTTCTTCTTGGCCGGGGCCGTCGCGATCACCTCGGCGGTCGCCGCTTCGAGGTCGAGGGCGAAGCTGTCGAGGTCGGCCATCGCGTCGTAGTCGCCGATCAGGCCGAAGTTGACCTGGCCGTTGTAGGACATGATCCCGACGCAGAGGGCCTGGCGACGGGCCAGGGGGACCATCGGGAAGATCGACTCCATCCTGCGGCCGAGCACGTAGAGCGGGAACTGCGGCCCCGGCACGTTGGTGACGACGAGGTTGAAGAAGCGCTGCGCCGGCTGCAGCCGGGCCGCCTGCGAGGCGATCGTCGAGGGGGCGAAGTCGGTCAGTTTGGTGAGGATCTCGGCCCCGACCGCCTGGCCGGAGGACTTGAGGTCGCCCATCTCGCCGGTCATCAGCTGCAGCCGCTCGACCGGGTCCTCGCACCAGACCGGCAGCGGCGCCATCATCGCCGAGATCCGGTTGCCGAGGGCGCCGTGCTCCTCGTCGGCGCGGACGCTGACCGGGACCATCGCCCGCAGCTCCAGCCCCTCGGTGTCGTGGCCGCGGGCGCGCAGGTAGCGGCCGATGCCGCCGGCGACGATCGAGAGGATGACGTCGTTGACGGTGCCGCCGTGGGCGTCCTTGACGCGCTTGAGGTCGCCGAGGTCGGTCTGGGTCATCTGGAAGCGGCGGTGGGGCCCGATCTCGACGTTGAAGACGGAGTGGGGGGCGGACATCCCGGCGCTGACCATCTTCGAGGTCGCGCCGATGCCCTTCAGCACCTGACGGGGGCCCGCGCAGCGCGGCGCGGAAGCCGCGGTAGATCTCCGGCGGGCTGGTCAGCCGCTCGCGCCAGGCATCGCTCAGCAGTTGCACGTTGGTCGGCTCGGGCCGGGCAAGCCAGGGCGGCGCCTTCTCGGCTGCACCGGCCGGATCGGGGTCGAGGTCGAAGAGGACGGTGGTGATGTCGACCCCGGAGACGCCGTCGACGAGGGCGTGGTGGCTCTTGCCGATGATCGCGAAGCGGTCGCCGGTCAGCCCCTCGACGAGCCAGAGCTCCCAGAGCGGCTTCGAGCGGTCGAGCTGCTGGGAGAAGATCCGCGCCGCCAGGTTGCGCAGTTGCTCGTCGGAGCCCGGCGCCGGCAGCGCGGTCTGGCGCACGTGGTAGTCGAGGTTGAGGTGGGGGTCGTCGACCCAGACCGGGCGCCCCTGGTCGAAGCGGCACGAAGCGCAGCTTCTGGCGGAAGCGCGGCACCAGGTGCAGGCGCGAGGCGATGTGGTCGCGGAATTCCCGGTGGGTCGGCGCTTCGCCCTTGAAGATCGAGGTCGAGGCGACGTGCATGTGGGCACCGGAGCGCTCGAGGTGGAGGAAGGAGGTGTCGAGGCCGCTGAGTCGGTCTGGCTTGCGTCACGAGTTCATCTTCGCACACAAGTCCAGGCACCGGGTAAACCCTGCGGATAACGCTTTCTGAAGCCGAGATTTCAAGATCTATTGCAGCCCCGGAATGTGTGCGTCTGCTCACATTCGCACTCTGGAAGTCCCCCTAGCGTGTTCTCTCCCAAACGAGCAAATCGATCTGCCGAGTCCCCTCGCCACTGAGCGCAGGGGAGCGGGGGACCCACTCGCCGCGGTGCTTCATGTCGCGGACGGGGCGAATCGGGCGGCGAGCCGCCCGTAGCGAGAGCCGGCAGAGGCCGGCGCTTGCGAGCCCGTCAGCTAACCCCGTAGGCAGCAGAAAGCGAGCCAGATGCACATGCGAATACTCCTGCCCGCGGTGGCGGCTGCCACTGCGCTGACGATCGGCCTGGTGCCGGCGGTGGCGCAGAGTCAGCGCAACGCGCACCACGAGCGATCGCGCTCCCACGTCATCCCTCCACCTCTCGACGCACACCGTCCTGGAGGGGAACGGGCTCGCGGTCCGCGGCAAGGTGCGGCCGAGCGGCCGGCACCGGGTCAAGGTCGTCTTCCGCGGCCCCGACGGCGGCGTGCGCGGGCATGTCCACGCGGGCGGACGGGACCTTCGCCCTGCGCTGGGCGCCGGAGCGGATCGGCAACTACGCCGTCCGCGCCTACGGCGTCCATGACCGGCGGATCGCCGCCTCGCGCAGCTCCAAGCGCAAGCTGACGAGCTATCGCCTCGCCGGAGCCTCCTACTACGGGCCCGGCCTCTACGGCAACGGCGTCGCCTGCGGCGGCACCCTGATGCCCGGGACGATGGGCGTCGCCAACAAGACCCTGCCCTGCGGGACGAGGGTGAAGCTGCGCTACCACGGCCGCAGCGTGACCGTGCCGGTGATCGACCGCGGCCCTTACGTGGCGGGGCGCGACTACGACCTCACCGAGGCCGTCAAGGTCAAGCTCGGCTTTCCGGGCGTCGGAACGGTGCTCGCAAGCCGGTAACCGTTCCGTGGTTCCTTGGTCCGGATATAGACGACTAAGGAACCACGGAACTAACTGGCCAGGCCGAGCTGGAGCTGACCTGGTGTCGGCTCCGGCTCGGCCGCCTCTTTGTCGCTCTCGAAGGACGCGAGGCGGACGCCGAGCAGGCGCACCGGCCGCTTCGGGTCGTAGGCACGCAGCAGCTCGAGGGCGACCGGGCCGACGACCGCGGGGTCGTTGGTCGGCTGGTCGACCGTGTGGGAGCGGGTGACGTTGGTCCAGTCGTCGAGCCGGACCTTGATCCCGATCGTCCGCCCCTCCAGCTCGCGCTTGCGCAGCCGCCGGCAGAGCTCGTCGGAGAGCTCGGCGAGGTGGCGCTCGAGCTCGGCCCGCCGGGTGACGTCGACGTCGAAGGTGATCTCGGTCGACTGCGACTTGGTCTCGTGTTCGGTCACCACCGGCGTCTCATCGAGGAGGTTGGCGCGGGCGTGGAGCCAGGCGCCGGAGCGGGGGCCGAAGGTGTCTTCGAGCGCCGGCCGCTCCCAGCCGCGCAGATCGGCGAGCGTGGCGATCCCCATCGCCTCCAGTCGCGCGACGGTCTTCGGGCCGATCCCGGGGACGAGGCCGGGGGAGTCGCCGGCGAAGCGCTCGAGCGCCTGCTCGCGCGAGAGGATGACCAGGCCGCGCGGCTTGCCGAGCTCGCTGGTGATCTTGGCCAGCATCCGGCTCTCGGAGATGCCGACCGAGCAGGTCAGCCCCGTCTCCTGCTGGATCTCGGTCGCGATCCGCCGCATCGTCGCCTTCGGCGAGAAGATCCCGGTCAGGTCCAGATATGCCTCGTCGAGCCCCACGACCTCGACCACCTCGACGTTCCGCCGCAGCACGTCCATCACCTGCCCCGAGGCCTCCCGGTAGGCGGGGAAGTCCGGCCGCAGATACACCGCATCGGGCAGCCGCCGCCGAGCGACCGCCGCCGGCATCGCAGAATGAATCCCGGCCAGCTTCCGCGCCTCGTAGCTCGCCGTCGTCACCACCGCCCGCGGCCCCGAACCGCAGACGATCACCGGTTTCCCTTGCAACTCCGGCCGCCGCCGCAGCTCCACAGACGCGTAGAAGGCGTCCATGTCGAGATGGGCGATGCAGCGCTCGAAGCTCACTCGTCGATGGTAGGAGGGGGGAGGGACGGGACGGGGTCGTTCACTCCAGGCAGGCGCCGCCAACCGTCAAGGCTGCGAGAAGGAGCACGAGTGCCGCACCGATGAGGAAGACAGATCCCCAGGCGGAGACCAGAAAGGCTCTGAATCCGTGGCCGGCGCCGGACGTCTGGGCCGAAACCGCAGCGATCGCGGGTGGGATCAGCATCAGCAGCGCGAGCTTGCCGAGGCTGTCGTCGGAGCCGAGGAGTCCGCCGTAGTAGGCCGCGATGACCAGCGGCCCGATCACGATGAAAAGGATCAGCAAACCGATCAACAGGCGGCGCTCGCGCCGATCGCGGGCGGTCTTGACGATGAGCACCGACACGGCAATCCAGGCCGACACGGCGAGGGCGCCGATTCCCCAGGTGAGCACGGCGCCTCCCCAACCCCCGCCTCCGCATGCCAGCAGCACGGCGATGATCTTAGACTCCGAGCGTGGCTTCTCCCGAGGCGAAGAACCTGGAGGCGATCTCCAAGGCGATCGACCAGCACAACGCCAACTGCCCCTTCCCGGCGGCGGAGGTGCGGATGAACCCGTTCGAGGTTGAGCGGCTGGGCTGGGACACGATCAGGGGACTGCCGGTGGTTCCCGACGGTGAGATCGGCACCGGCCGCTTCCGCATCGTCTGCTCGCGCGACGTCGAGGACGACGGCCTCGAGATCGTCGAGGCGGTCGGCCAGGAACTGGAGACGGTCGCCCCGGCCAAGAATTGAGCGCCTCTCCGAAGTTTGGTCCCCTGTAGGGGCCCAAATCTCGGAGAGTCTGGGCTAGACGCCGTTGTAGAAGTCGAGGCCCGTGCTTTCCATCCAGTTGGTGGCCTCGATGTTGAGCTGGAAGAGCTCGCCGGTCCAGATCAGGACTCCCATCGCGATCAGGATTACGCCGCCGACGGCGACGATCGCCTGGTAGTGGCGCTTGACGACGGTGAAAGCGGTCGTCATCTGCGAGAAGGCGACGGCGGTGAGGATGAAGGGGATCGCCAGGCCGGCCGAGTAGAAGGCCAGGAGCAAGGCGCCGTGAGCGGCCGAGTCGGAGAGCGAAGCGGCGCCCAGGATCGCGCCGAGGGTGGGGCCGATGCAGGGCGACCAGGCGATCGCGAAGGCAGCCCCGGCGACGAGGGGACCGCCTTTCCCCGCCCGGTCGAGGAGGGCGTTGACGTGCCACTCGCGGTTCAGCCGCGTGATGAAGAGGGAGCCGACGAAGAGGAGGCCCATGAGGATGATCAGGGCGCCGGAGATCTTGGTCAGCAGGTCCTTGTTGTCGTCGAGGAAGGACCCGAGCCCGGTCGCCGTCAGCCCGAGGAGGATGAAGATCGCCGAGAAGCTGGCGACGAAGAGGAGGCTCGGGCCCAGCACGCGGCGCCATCCGGCGCTCTCCAGTTCGTTGGCCGAGACGCCGCTGACGGCCGAGAGGTACCCCGGCACCAGCGGCAGCACGCAGGGGGAGAGGAAGGAGACGACGCCCGCGGCGAGGGCGGCGAGAATGCCCACTCCCGCTGCGGGATCGGTGCTGGCGGCGAAGACCACGACCCCTCAGGTTACCCTCACGGGCGTGGCGACCGGAACCTCCGAGGGGCGGCTGTTCAACGCGTCGGGAAGGGCGCGGCAGCTCTACGCCTCGCCGCTCTTCGCGATCGGCCCGAGCGAGCCCGGCCCGGCGATCCGCCGCGGCTTCCTGCTCTCGGTGCCGATCGGGCTGACGCTCGTCTTCGAGCTCGGTTTCGACACCGAGAGCGCAGGGGCGATCGCCACCGCCGCCTTGATCAACGGCTTCCCGGGCATGGACGCCCCGGCGCGGTCCCGCGCCGGCTGGCAGGCGGCGAGCGCGCCGCTGATCGGGATCGTCGCCGCGCTCGGCATCCTCAGCAGCCAGACGGGACCGACCGCCGTCCTCGCACTTGGCCTCCTGGGGCTCCTCGCCGGCTACTGCTTCTGCGTCTCGCTGCGGCTGGCGATCGTCGGGCTCTCGGTGACGCTGGCGATGCTGATCGCCCAGGGGCTCTTCCTGTCGGCCGGGGATGCGGCGCCGGCGCTGCTCTACGCCACCCTCGGCGGCCTCACCCAGGTCGCCTGGTCGCTGCTCGTCTGGCTCGCCACCGACGCCGACGCCGACGAGCCGGAAAAGGCCTGGAGCGGGAGGGAGGCGGCCGCGGCGCTGCGCGCCAACCTCAACCTCTCCTCGCAGAGCGCCCGCCACGCGATCCGCTTCGCGCTCGCGCTCGCGGCGGGTGTCGCCGCCTATCGGCTCCTCGGCATGGACGAGCACGGCTACTGGATCCCGCTGACGATCCTCTTCGTGATGCGTCCCGACCGCGGCGAGACCGACCACCGCCTGGCCCTGCGGGCGATCGGCACCGTGATCGGCCTGATCCTCGCCACCGCGGTCGCCGAGGCCTTCGGCGGCGACGACCTCGTGATCGGCGCCGTGCTGACCGTTTCCGCGGCGCTCAGCTTCGGGTTGCTGACGGTCCAGTACGCGCTCTTCACCGCCGCGATCACCACTTACGTGGTCGTGATCAGCACCACCCTCGGGGACCCCGCCTTCCAGACGGCTGACGAGCGCGCCACCGGGACCGTCCTCGGCATCCTCATCGCCTTCCTGGCCTGGCGGCTTTGGCCGAATCCGCGCGGCACGCTAGATTTGGCCAGTCAGCCAAACATGGGAGGAGCGAGCAGTTGAGCAACAAGACGTATGTGATCGGGGTCGGGATGACCAAGTTCGAGAAGCCGGGCACCAAGGACGGCGACTACCCGGACTGGGCGAAAGAGGCGGGGGAGAAGGCGCTCGCCGACGCCGGCATCCCGTATGAGGACGTCGAGCAGGCCTACGCGGGCTACTGCTACGGCGATTCGACCTACGGCCAGCGGGCGCTCTACCAGCTCGGGTTGACCGGAATTCCCGTCGTCAACGTCAACAACAACTGCTCGACCGGCTCCTCGGCGCTGTTCCTGGCGCGCCAGGCGGTCAAGGGCGGCGTCGCCGACTGCGCCCTGGCGCTGGGCTTCGAGAAGATGGAGCCGGGCAGCCTCGGCGTCAAGTACACCGACCGCACCAACGCGCTCGACAAGCACGCGATGCGGATGTTCGAGATCCGCGACCCCGAGCAGTCGCCGCCGGCGCCGCAGATGTTCGGCAACGCCGGCCGCGACCACATGCAGAAGTACGGCTCCAACCCCGACCACTACGCCTGGATCGGCTGGAAGAACCACAAGCACTCGGTCAACAACCCCTACGCCCAGTTCCAGGACGAGTACACGCTGGAGGACATCAAGGCGGCGAAGATGATCCACGACCCGCTGACCAAGCTCCAGTGCTCGCCGACCTCCGACGGCTCGGCCTGCGCGATCGTCGCCTCCGAGGCCTACGTCGACAAGCACGGCCTCTGGGACCAGGCGATCGAGATCGCCGGCCAGTCGATGGTCACCGACCTCAGCTCGACCTTCGACGAGAACGCCGACTGCATGACGATCGTCGGCTCCGACATGTCGAGGACGGCGGCCGACGCGGCCTACGCGGAAGCGGGAGTCGCGGCCGAGGAAATCGACGTCTGCGAGCTCCACGACTGCTTCAGCGCCAACGAGCTCATCACCTACGAAGCGCTCGGGTTCGCCGCCGAGGGCGAGGCGCACAAGCTGGTCGAGGAAGAGGCGACCACCTACGGCGGCAAGGTCGTCGTCAACCCCTCGGGCGGGCTGATTTCCAAGGGCCACCCGCTCGGCGCGACCGGTCTGGCGCAGTGCTCGGAACTGACCTGGCAGCTGCGCGGCGAAGCCGACAAGCGCCAGGTGGAGGGAGCGAAGGTGGCTCTCCAGCACAACATCGGCCTCGGCGGAGCCGCCGTGGTCACGGTCTACAAACCGGCGGCCTGAGAGGTCGCCTCACGGGGTAGGAGGAGCACGATGGCGAAGGAGCGGCGTTCACTCAGCGGCAAGGTCGTGGCGATCACCGGCGGTGCCCGGGGGATCGGCAAGGCGACGGCGTCCGCGCTGGTAGCGAAGGGATGCCGCGTCGCCATCGGCGATCTCGATCTCGAGCTGGCGGAGAAGAGCGCCGCCGAGCTCGGCGGCGGCACCGTCGCGCTCTCGCTCGACGTCACCGACCGCTCCTCCTTTGAGCACTTCCTCGACGAGGCCGAAAGGCAGCTCGGCCCGGTCGACGCGGTCGTCAACAACGCCGGGATCATGCCGGTGACGCCGTTCGAGGACGAGAGCCCCGAGTCGGTCCGCCGGCAGATCGACATCAACCTGCACGGGGTCATCACCGGCACCCAGCTGGCGATCAAGCGGCTGCGCCCGCGGGGCAGCGGCTACATCGTCAACATCGCCTCCCAGGCGGGCAAATCCGGCGTGCCGGGGATCGCCACCTACTCGGGCACCAAGCACGCCGTCGTCGGCATCAGCGAGGCGGTGCGGGCGGAATTGCGGGGAAGCGGCGTCGAGGTCCTCTGCGTGATGCCGACCGTCGTCAACACCGAGCTGACCAGCGGCGTCGGCCAGAAATGGGTGAAACCGGTCGAGGCCTCCGACGTCGCGAACGAGATCGTCGACGCGATGGAAGTGCCGCGGTTCGACGTCTTCGTCCCGCGCGCCAACGGCGTCCTCTACAAGATCCTCGCGCCGCTGCCGCGCAGCTGGCGCGAGGCGCTCGGCCGGGCGATGAAGGTCGACAAGCTGATGATCGAAGTCGACCACGGCGCCCGCAAGGCCTACGAGGACCGCGCCGCAGCCAGCGAGCCGGGCCAGGACGAGGGCGCCGAGGCGCCCGAGCCCCAGCGAGACGCGGCTTGACGCGACGATTGGTGAGTTAACGTCGCTATAGGCACATCAACTCACCAATCGCAACTGATGCTGGGCCGGATCTACAACGCCACCTGGGGCCGGATGTTTTCGGCCTTCTACGACCGCGCCTTCGCCGCAACCGAAGAAGCGGGCCTGCGGGAGATGCGCGGCGACCTGCTCAGGCAGGCGCGGGGGAGGGTGCTGGAGCTTGGCTCGGGCACCGGCCTCAACCTCGAGCTCTACCCGCACGAGGGGCTGGACTGCTTGACCCTGACCGAGCCCGACCCGCACATGACCAAGCAGCTCCGCGCCCGCGTGAAAGAGATTGGCTGCGCCGCTGATGTGATGGAGGTCGGCGCCGAAGACCTTCCCTTCGCCGACGACAGCTACGACACCGTCGTCGTCACGCTCGTCCTCTGCACGGTCCCCGACCAGCCGGCGGCGCTGAAAGAGATCGCCCGCGTCCTCAAGCCGGGCGGGCAACTGCTCTTCCTCGAGCACGTCCGCGCCAACGACCCATCGCTGGCCAAGTGGCAGGACCGCCTGGAGACGCCCTGGCGGTTCCTCGGGGACGGCTGCCACTGCAATCGCGACACGGTCACCGGAATCAAAGCGGCCGGCTTCGAGTTGGGCGGCGTCGATCGAGGCGAGCTGCCAAAGGCGCCGCCGATCGTACGGCCGCTGGTGAGCGGAAACGCGCGACCAGCGGCCTAGACTGCCGCCGGTGCAGGGCCACGAGGTCGACTTCCCAGCCGGGCCAGTTGCCGATCGCCTGACCCTATGGCCGGTGGACGACGGGCGGTACGGCCTCGACGCCGTATTCCATGGTGCGTCCGGCTACGAACGCTGCGAGGAGCACAGAACCTCGCTGGTCGCCGTGGGAGTCAAGTGCCAACTCCTGCAGAACATGGACAACTCCTGGTCGTTGCGATTCGGGCCGCTCCGGGCGGTGGAGGTGAGTAAGGCGCTCTCGGCCTTTGTGCATTGACCCAATCGGCGTTCAACGCACGATAATGGTGGTTATGTCAACTTGAAGCGGGCGAGGTGGCTCGAGCTCTAGCCCGCCCCTTCGATTGCGGTTTCCAGATCCTCCGTGGAAGACGGCGTGTCGATCGGTTCGAGGCCGTCGGTGTTCGGCCCCTGGATCGCCAGGGACGGCGTGCCGGTGAAGCCGAGCTGCTGGGCTTCGGCGGTCGTTTCTTCCACTTCGGCGGTGAATTCGGCGCGTTCGGCGTTCCATTGCTTGAGGTTCTTGATTTCGGCGCCTTTGGCGATCGCTTCCAGGAAGGCGTCGTCGGCGTAGCCGCTGTCCTCGCCGCCCTGATTCCTGTAGAAGAGCTCGACGAAGTTCCAGCCGCGTTCCTGAGCGCCGGCCGCCAGGGCCGCCGCTCCGGCGGGCAGCGACTGCTCACCGATGATCTTGAAGTTGCGGAAGCTGATCCTCACCTGGCCTTTCTTGACCTGGTTTTCGATAATCGGCGGCAGGACTTCTTCGGTGAATGCCTTGCAGTACGGGCACTGGAGGTCGGCGAACTCGGCGACTTCGACCGGCGCCTCGGGGTCGCCCAGGAACAGCCCTTGCTGCGGAATCCCAGCCAGCCGCTGGTTGACCTCGGAGACTCCCTCCAGCTTCGTGTCGCCGCCGTCACCGCCGCTGGTCCCGTTGACGACGATCAGGACGAGGACGACCGCCACCGCGAGGAAGGCGGCGCCGGCGGCCAGTTGGAGCAGCTGGGTCCTGCGGTCGCCGTTCATGCCCTCTCGGCGACCGGCCCGGCCTCGTTTCCCGCGTAGGCGATCAGGCGGGTGGCGTTGAGGAGGAACAAGAGCGTCATCAGGACGGCGCTGCCGATGCACCACTGGCAGATGGCTTCGATCTTGAAGATCTCGACGTAGGTGAGGAAGACGCTGTAGCCGAAGCCGCCGAGGGCGACGACGAAGCCACAGAAGCGCGCCAGGTCGTTGGCGAAGAAGGCGCTCGTCAGCAGGGCCGCGTAGCCGATGATCCCGAAGACGGCGATGTTGACCCCGGCGACGTGCGAGTAGGAGCTCTTGGCGACGGTGGCGCAGCCGCCGCTGTTGGCGAGGCAGGTCGGGGCATTGCCCCCGGCCGCCTCGATCGCGATGTAGGTGGCCACCCCGATCCCGAGGGCGGCGAGGAAGGCGATCGCCCGCCGCAGGTTTCCCTCACCGGGGTAGGTCATCGCGCGGACGATAAGGCTTTGGCGTAAAAGGCCGCTAACGCGCGCGAGAGCTTGCCCCCCTGCCAGGCCAGCGGCGACTCACCCGCCTTCTCGCTCACCAGTCGCGCCTGTGGCAGCGCCTCGGCGTAGGCGACCGCGGCCTCGTAGGGATGGCCGGGATCGGCGTCGTCGTTGCTGCCGACGACCAGGGCCGGAATTCGGAGGTCCTCCAGCTCGTCCAGCGAGCCGAACGGACGCGAGCGCGGCACCTCGCGCAATGCTCGCGCGAGCGCCCCCAGGTCTCCCTGCCGTTCCAGTCGCAGGCGCGTGAACCGCGCCACCGAATCCCGCCACCCCGGGTCGATCCCCTGGTGCTCGCCGATGTAGAGGACGAAGCCGCTGATGCCGCGGTCTTCGAGCGCCGTCGCCAGCCCGTCCCAGTAGTCGAGCGAGGACTGCTGGATCGACCCCAGGTACGTGGGCCCGATCACCGCCAACCCCGCCAGCCGCTCCGGATGTCGCAGCGCGTAGGCAACCGCGGTGTGGGCGCCCATCGAGTGGCCGCCGAGGAGGAACCGCTCCCCCTCGCTGAGCCGCCCCTCCACCACCCGCTCCAGGTCTGCGACCAGCTCCGGGTATCCATAACTCTCCCCCGCCGGGGCCGGGTCGGATTCGCCGTGCCCCCTTGCGTCGTAGGTGATGACGCGATACCGCTCCCGCGGCAGCGCCTTCGAGTCGTGGAGGACGTAGCGCCGCGTCGCCGTGATCCCGTGGCAGAGGACGACCGGCGTCCCCTCCCCGACTTCTTCACCGGCCAGTCGCGGCTGCGGCTCAACCGTGAAGAGCCGCTCTTCGAGCGGCATCAGCCGAGCGCAGCGACCGCGCGCTCGAGGTCCCCGACCGACTCGTAGCTGCTGCCCGTCCGCGAGACCGTCCTGTGCCGGATCACGCCGTCGCCGTCGACGACGAAGATCGCCCGCTGCACGTAGCGGCCGCCGGGTGAGTCCTTGAGCTCGGTCAGCCGGGCCAGAGGCCCGATCCAGCCGGTGACGCCGTAGCGCTTGGCCACGTCCAGGTCCTCGTCGGCGAGCAGCGGCACGTTCAGTTCCTGCTCCTTGACCCAATGCTCGTGCGAGTCGACCGACTGCGGCGAGATCCCGAGCACCTCGGCGTCGAGCTGGTCGAGGCGGTCGCCTTCGTCGCGGTAGTTGCAGAACTGCTTCGTGCAGACGGTGGTCGCGTCGCCCGGGTAGAAGGCGAGGATCAGGTTGCGGCCCTTGAAATCGGAGAGCCGGTAGGTCTTGCCGCCCGTCCCGGGGAGGGCGAAATCTGGAGCCGGGTCACCGACGTCGGGCTTGGCCACGGAGCGAGCTTACCCGTCGCTAGCCCGGGTCGATCGTCATTTCTTCGATCAGGACCGTCTGCTTCGGTTTTTCTGCCGGCGTCCCCAGGGCGTCGATCTTTTCGACCACGTCGTAGCCCTGGCTGACCTTGCCGACCAGGGCGTATTCGGGCGGCAGCCCGGCGTCGGGTGCGGTGACGACGTAGAACTGGCTGCCCGAGCGCCCGGGCGGCTCGGCCGAGCTCTTCGCCATCGCGACCACGCCTTTGGTGTAGGCCAGGTTGGCCGGAGGTTTCTCGTCGACGCTGTAGCCGGGGCCGCCGGTCCCGGTCCCTTCGGGGTCTCCGCCCTGGATCACGAAGCCGGGGGCGACCCGGTGGAAGGTGAGGTCGTCGTAGAAGCCTTCCTCGGCGAGGAAGGCGAAGGAGTTGGCGGTCTTCGGGGCCCGTTCGGTGTCGAGGGCGATCTCGAAGGTGCCGCAGTTGGTCTTGACGACCGCGGTCGCTTCTTCGCCGACCTTCAGCACCTGATCGGGCTTCTCGAAGCTGACGGTCTTCGGCTGCGGCGCTTCCACCTCGGTGCAGCCGCCCGCGCCCGCCGCGGTCGAGTCCGTGCTCGCGTCGTCCCCGGAGCCGCCTCCGCGGCCGACCAGGACGGCGATGACGACGCCGACCGCAACCACCGCGAAGACGGCGAGGACGATCCAGCGGCGGTCGGGTTGCTGCTCCACGGGGGTGAACCCTAGTAAACGTTCCCGAAGCGAAATGTCCTCCTCCCCTCCCCTGACCCCGCTCGCCACCGCCGTCCTCCACGTCGGCTCGCCCGAGCGGATCCTCCAGGTCGAGTGCGGTGAGGGCGAGGGTGCCCTCTTCCTCGCCCGCGAGTTCGTCAGCGCCCGGGTGCGGGGAATCGACCGCGACGCGGGGGCGATCAGGAGCGCCGTGGCCCGCGTCGGCCTCGATCCTGAGGGACGGATCGTCTTCAAGCAGGGCGCGCCTGGCTCGATCCCGTTCCCCGCCGACCACTTCGACCTGCTCGTCGCGGTGGATGCGCGGCCGGCCGTCAAGGAGTCCACTCGAGTCCTCCGCGCGGGCGGATTCCTCGCTCTCGTCGAGACGCGGCGCGAGCGGGCGCCGGCGGGCCTCGGCGCCCGCTACCTGCGGCGGCGCCTGCGGCGGGCCGGGTTCGAGCCGATCTGGTCCGAGCCAGCCGGCGACGGCAGCTTCTCTGTCGCCCGCCTGCGCGGCGGCGGGCCAGTTGGCGGCTCCCTCTAGTCTGGGCGCCGAATGGAGATCGCCGGGATGCCGCTGACCCTGCTCGTCAACCCCTCCTCCGCCGGGGGGAAGACGCTGAAGCTGCTGCCGCGGGTCGAGGCCGCGCTGGACGCCCGCCGTGCCGTGTTCCGGGTCGAGAAGACGCGCAGCCTCGAGCACGGGGTCGAGCTGGCGCTGCGGGCGGTGGAGCTGGGTGAGGTTCCGGTGGTCGTCAGCGGCGACGGGCTGATGGGCGCTGTCGGGGGTGCGATGGCCGGCGCCGAGACGCCGGTGGGGCTGATCCCGGGCGGCCGCGGCAACGACCTCGCCCGCGCGCTCGGCATCCCCGACGACCCCGAGGCCGCGGTCGACGTCGTCCTCGCCGGCCACAGCCGCCGAATCGACGTCGGCGAGGCCAACGGCAAGCGCTTCCTCGGCATCGCCAGCGTCGGCTTCGACTCCGAATGCAACCGCCTCGCCAACGAAACCCACTTCATCCGCGGCAACCTCGTCTACGCCTACTCGATGGTCCGCACGCTCGTCGGCTGGAAGACGGCGCGCTTCACGATCATCGTCGGCGATGAACGCAAGCGGATCAGCGGCTACTTCGTCGACGTCGCCAACAACAGCGTCTACGGCGGCGGCATGTACATCGCCCCGGACGCCGAGATCGACGACGGCCAGTTCGACGTCGTCGCGATCACCGAGGTCGGCAAGCTGCGCTTCCTCGGCGGCCTCCGCGACGTGCTCAAGGGCGCCCACATCGGCAAGGAGGAGGTCAGCGTCTTCCGCACCCCGCGGCTCGAGCTCGACGCCAGCCGCCCCTTTCCCGTCTACGCCGACGGCGACCACCTCACCGACCTGCCGGTCTCGCTGCGGGTCCTGCCCCAGCTGTCTCTCGATCCTCGTCCCCGCGGGCGACGAGGAGGGCTGACGCCAGTGGTTCAGAACCCGCGTTCGAGACCCGTTTTCGGCGCCAAGGTCGCGCTCTCGCGGGCGATCGGCAGGGCCAGCCGCGCCAGCGGGCGCGGCGGCGGCACCACCCTGCCGGGCCGGGTGCTGCTGCGCCTCGACCCGGAGGCGATCGCTCGCCTCGGCACGGGGCTCGCCGGCGGAACGACGATCGTCAGCGCCACCAACGGCAAGACGACGACGGCCGGGATGATTGCCGGCATCCTCGCCGCGGCCGGTCGCCATCCCGTCCACAACCGCGCCGGCTCCAACATGACCTGGGGCGTCGCGACCGCCCTGCTGGAGCAGCGCGGAGAGGAGGGCCTGTTCGAGGTCGACGAGGCCTGGTTGCCCCGGGTCAGCGAGCAGCTGGATCCCTCGCTGATCGTCCTCGGCAACCTCTTCCGCGACCAGCTCGACCGCTACGGCGAGATGGAGGCGCTCGCCGACGAGTGGGCGAGAACGATGGCGGCGCGGGTCGGCCGCACGCGGTTCGTTCTCAACGCCGACGATCCGCTGATCGCCGACCTCGGGCGCGACGCCGACGGCAGCGAGCGCGCGGGGGTCCTCTACTTCGGAATCGAGGACGACTCCCAGGCCCTGCCGGAGCTGCAGCACGCCTTCGACGCCAAGCACTGCCGCCGCTGCGGCCATCCCTACGCCTACGAGCGCGCCTTCGTCGGCCACCTCGGCCACTACTCCTGCCCTCACTGCGGGGCCGAGCGCCCGCGGCCGGAGGTCGCCGCGACCGCGATCGAGCTGCGGGGCATGGACGGGTCTCGGTCGCGGGTTCGCACCCCCTCCGGCGAGATCGAGCTGGAGCTCCCCCTCCCCGGTCTCTACAACGTCTACAACGCCCTCGCCGCGATCGCCGCCGGCCTGCAACTCGGGCTGGCGCCGGAGCAGATCGGCGCGGCCCTCGGGGAGACCCAAGCGGCTTTCGGCCGGGTGGAGACGATCGAGGTCGCCGGCGTCCCGGTCTCGATCCTGCTGATCAAGAACCCGGCCGGGGCCAACGAGGTGCTGCGGACGCTGCTGCTCGAGAGCCGCGAGCGCGGGGGGATCGACCTCTGGTTCGCCCTCAACGACAAGATCGCCGACGGCCGCGACGTCTCCTGGGTCTGGGATGCCGATTTCGAGCTGCTGGCGGGAGCGGTGCGGCGAGTCGTCTGCTCCGGCACCCGGGCGCCGGAGATGGCGCTGCGGCTGAAGTACGCGGGCTGGCCGATGGAGTCGGTCGAGGTCGTGCCGGGAATCGAGCACTCGCTCGACGGGGCGGTCGCCCGGGCCGACGGCCGCCTCTTCGCCCTCCCCACCTACACCGCCCTGCTCGAACTGCGCAAGCTGCTCGCCGACCGCGGCCTCGCGCGGGAGTTCTGGCGATGAGGACGACGACGGAGGCGATCTGGCACGACGTCGAGTGCGGCGCCTACGACGCCGACCTGCCGCCTCTGGGAGGAGCTGGCGGAGCGCAGCGAGGGCCCGGTGCTGGAGCTGGGCTGCGGAACCGGGCGGGTCGCGCTCCATCTCGCCCGCCGCGGCCACGAGGTGATCGGCCTCGACAGCGACCCCGAGCTCCTCGCGGTGCTGGCCGAGCGCGGCGCCGGGCAGCCGCTGAGCACGGTCGAGGCCGACGCGCGCGACTTCCTGCTGGAGAGACCCGCGTCGCTGATCCTCGCTCCCACCCACCTGCTGCAGTTGCTCGCCGACGCCTCCGAGCGGGCCGAGGCCCTCCGCTGCATCGCCGCCGCGCTGCGACCCGGGGCATGCTCGCCGCGGCGATCATCGAGGACATGCCCGAGCCCGACGGCGCCCCTCCTCCGCTCCCCGACGTGCGCGAGGTCGACGGCTGGGTCTACTCGAGCCTGGCGGTCGAGGCCGCGGTCGGACCGGGTGAGATCGTCGTCCGGCGGCTGCGCCATCGGGTCGCGCCCGACGGTTCGCTGAGCGAGGAACCGAACGAGGTGCGGATCGCGACCTTCAGCGCCGAGACGCTCGAGGCCGAGGCCGCCGCCTCCGGCCTCGTTCCCGCCGGCCGCCGCGCGATCCCGCCGACCGCGACTCCACGAGGGCTCGCTCGTCGTCCTCCTGGAAAGGAGCGACTGATGGAGTTGCGCGTCCTCAGCCTCTACCCGGAGCAGATGAACATCTACGCCGACCGCGGCAACATCCTCTTCCTGCGGCGTCGCTGCGAGTGGCGCGGGATCGGCTTCCGTCCACGACGGCGCCGGACCGGGCGAGGCGGTCGACCCCGCCGCCCACGACCTCTTCTACATCGGCGGCGGCCAGGACCGCGACCAGCGCGCCGTCGCCGCCGACATGGTCGCCAGCAAGCGCGAGGCGATCGCCGCCGCGGCCGACGACGGCGCCGTCCTGCTCGCGGTCTGCGGCGGCTACCAGCTGCTCGGCCACAGCTACCAGCTCGGCGAGGAGAAGCTGCCGGGACTGGGGATCGCCGACCTCGAGACGGTGCGCGAGCCGGGCCCGCGGCTGATCGGCAACGTCGCGATCGAGGCCGATCTCGACGGCGGCCCGCGCCTGATCGCCGGTTTCGAGAACCACGGCGGCCGGACCTATCTCGGCCCCGGCGCGAAGCCGCTGGGGAAGGTCGTCTCCGGCCACGGCAACAACGACCGCGACGGCTTCGAGGGCGTGCACCGCGACAACGTGATCGGCACCTACCTGCACGGCCCGCTGCTGCCGAAGAACGCCTGGCTAGCCGACCACCTGATCGCCCTGGCGCTGGAGCGCCGCTACGGCACGCGCCCGGAGCTGGAGCCGCTGCCCGACGAGCTCGAGGCCGCCGCCCACGAATCGGCCCGCCAGGCGGCGGAAGCTTGAATCGGTGTTCCTTTTCCTCGCTATGCGGTGATAAGGAACACCGCTAGCGACCGGAGGAGCCGAAGCCGCCCTCGCCGCGGACGGACTCGGTCAGCGCCGCCGCCTCGACCGGCTCGGCGGTCGCGATCGGCGTCAGCAGCAGCTGGGCGATCCGGTCACCGGGCTCGACCCGGAAGGTCTCGGCCGGGTCGGTGTTGAGCAGCAGGACCCGCAGTTCGCCCCGGTAGCCGGAGTCGATCAGGCCCGGGTGCATTGACCAGCGCGATCCCGTGATCGCGAGCCAACCCCGATCGGGGCAGCACCAATCCAGCGTGCCCCTCCGGGATCTCCACCCCCACCCCGGTCCCGACGCTCCATCGCTCCCCCGGCCCGATATGAGCCGCCTCGCAGGCGTAGAGATCAAGCCCTGCATCCCCCTCATGCGCACGCGTAGGGCAGAATCGCCCCCTCTTTCAGCTTGGCCACCGGCAGCTTCATCGGTGCCGGAGCCTAAGGGACAGAGCTCTGTCGCGGAGGGGCGGGTACCCCGTCACCAGACACTCAACATCGAGCCATAGCGAGATGTGTCTGGAGATGGGGCACCCGCCCCTCCCTCGGCACGACGCTCAGGCCACAGCCAGATCGCTGAACCGGTGCATCTCCGCCGAGGGCACCTTCGCGTGGACCAGAACCCCGTCCTCGCGGTCGGTCCGCTCCAGGTCACCGGCAACTTCGTGCAGCTCGTGGAGCCGCCCGCCCTGCGAGTAGGGAATCAGCAGCTCGACCTCGGTCAGCGTCTCCTCGAAGGCCGCCTCGATCCGCTCCCGCAGCATCTCCAGCCCCTCCCCCTCGCGAGCGGAGATCAGCACCGCCTCGGGATGGTCGAGCTCGGTCTCCCGGCGCTCCTCCTCGCTCAGCAGGTCGACCTTGTTGAAGACCAGCAGGCGCGGCTTCTCGCCGGCGCCGATCTCCTCCGAGCACGTCGTCGACCGCCTTCATGTCGACCAGCCGCCGCTCCTCCGAGGCGCGAGGCGTCGACCACGTGGAGGATCAGGTCGGCGAGGACGGTCTCCTCGAGGGTCGCCTTGAACGCCTCGACCAGCTGATGGGGAAGCTTTTCGATGAAGCCGACGGTGTCGGTCAGCAGGTAGTCGCGGCCGGAGAGCTCGAAGGTCGCGGGTGGTCGGGTCGAGGGTGTGGAAGAGCCGGTCGCGGACCTCGACCTCGGCTCCCGGTGAGGGCGTTCAGCAGCGTCGACTTGCCGGCGTTGGTGTAGCCGGCGAGGGCGACCCGCGGCAGCGAGGAGCTCTCGCGGCGGGCGCGCATCACGCCGCGGTTGCGCTCGGTCTGCTTCAGCCGGCGGCGCAGGGCGGAGATCCGGTCGCGGGCGAGGCGGCGGTCGGTCTCGATCTGGCTCTCGCCCGGGCCCCTGGTGCCGATGCCGCCGTCCATGCGGCCGGCGCCGAGGCGCTCGAGGTGGGTCCAGAGCCCCCGCATGCGGGCCATGTTGTATTCGAGCTGGGCCAGCTCGACCTGCAGCTTGCCCTCGGCCGAGTGGGCGTGGTCGGCGAAGATGTCGAGGATCACCGCGGTGCGGTCGATCACCGGCACGCCCAGGGCGGCCTCCAGGTTGCGCTCCTGCCGCGGCGCCAGCTCGTCGTCGCAGGCGACCAGGTTGGCGTCGCAGGCGGCGATCTCCGCTTTCAGCTCGGCCAGCCGGCCGCGGCCGAAGTAGCGGTCGGGGTCCGGCTTCGGGCGCTGCTGGGTCGCGGTCCCGACGGTGGCGACCCCGGCGGTGCAGCAGCAGCTCCTTCAGCTCGGCCAGCGGCTCGCCCTCGCCGCGCCCGTCGACGATCCCGATCGCCAGCGCGCGCTGGCGCGCCCGCGACTGCTGCCGTTGCCGTTTGCCGAACGTCTCCACTCAAACGTGATTGTAAGCGGCCGCCCCAGCCGGATAGGGTGCTGGCCGTGAAGGTCTTCGTCACGGGCGGGACCGGCTTCATCGGCGGCGAGGTCGTGCGCCAGCTGCGCGACGCGCGGCGACGAGGTCGTCTGCCTCGTCCGCAGCCCCGAGAAAGCCGCCAAGCTGAGCGCCCTCGGCTGCGAGCTGGTCAGCGGCGACCTCGGCGACGAGGCGGCGACTGCGCCGGGGATGAGGGCTGCGACGCGGCGATCCACGCGGCGGCGATGTACGAGGTCGGGATCCCGGCCAAGCAGCGCCCGGCGATGTGGGAGGCCAACGTCGGCCGGCACCGAGCGGGTGATGGAGGCAGCGCTGGAGGAGAAGGTGCCGCGGATCGTCTACGTCTCCACCGTCGGCATCTTCGGCAACACCCACAAAAAGGTCGTCGACGAGTCCTACGAGAACCCCGAGACCGACTTCACCTCCTACTACGAGGAGACCAAGCTCGAGGCCCACAAGATCGTCCAGCGGATGATCGACGACGCAGGGTCTGCCGGCGGTCATCGTCCAGCCCGGCGGCGTCTACGGCCCCGGCGACACCTCGCAGGTCGCCGACCTGCTGGAGCAGTTCTTCGCCGGCAAACTGCCGCTGCTGCCGTTCCCGGAGCTGGGGATCTGCATGACCCACGTCGAGGACATCGCCGGCGGCATCCTGCTGGCGCTCGACAAGGGCGGGCTCGGCGAGACCTACGTGATCAGCGGCCCGGTGACGACGATGCGCGAGGCGATCGAGACGGTCGCCAAGGTCAGCGGCCGCAAGGCGCCGAAGCGCGAATCTGCCGACCGGGCTGATGAAGGCGATGATCCCGTTCGGCCCGGTGGTCGGCAAGGTGATGGGCCAGCCGCCGAACCTGCGCGAGCTGATCTCCTCCGCCGACAACGTCACCTTCTGGGCCAGCTACGACAAGGCTCAGCGGGAGCTTGGATACTCGCCGCGGGGGATGGAAGAGGGTCTTCGGCAGACGCTGGATGCGGACGACCGATTCCCCGCTCCCGTGGCGTGAGCCGGAACCCGGGGATAGGGGTCGGCGGACAACAGCGGGGAGGGTCCGGCGACCCCTATCCCCGGGTCCCCTGTGGCCGCGTTTGTGGGTTCGAGTCATAAGGTTCCGGCCGTGCGCGTAATCGACGTCATGCATCTCGGGCGGCCGCATGTGATCGGCTGCTGGGAGGTCGATGGGGTGCTGGTCGATCCGGGGCCGGAGTCGTCGCTTGAGACCGTGCTGGAGGCGATCGGGGACGAGCGGCCGCGGGCGCTGCTGCTGACCCACATCCATCTCGACCACGCGGCGGCGACCGGGGCGCTGGTGCGGCGCTGGCCGGACCTCGAGGTCTACGTCCACGAGCGCGGCGCCCCGCACCTGATCGACCCCTCGAAGCTGCTGGCCAGCGCCGAGCGCCTCTACGGCGACAAGCTGGTCTACCTCTGGGGCGAGATCCTGCCGGTGCCCGAGCGCAACGTCCGCGTCCTCAGCGGCGGCGAGACCGTTCTCGGGATGCGCGTCGCCTACACGCCCGGCCACGCTTCCCACCACGTCTGCTACCTGCACGAGGAGAGCGGCACCGCCTTCGTCGGCGACGTCGCCGCCTGCCGGATCCCGCCTTCGAACCTGATCGTGCCCCCCACTCCGCCGCCCGACATCGACGTCGAGGTCTGGGAGGAATCGCCTGGACACGGTCGCCGCCTGGTCGCCCGCAGCGCCTCGCACTCACCCACTTCGGCGCGATCGAGGACGACGTCCCCGGCTACATCGAGCAGCGTACGGGCGAAACTGCGCGAAGAGGCCGAGCTGGCGCGCCAGATGGACCAGGAGGCCTACAACGCCGATCTCGAGCGCCGCATCCGCGGCGAGCTCGCCGCCGAAGGCATCGAAGGGGACACCGTCGACGAGCTGCTGCAGGCGGTCCCCACCGCCTACCAGTGGGCCGGCCTCGACCGCTACTGGCGCAAGCGCGCCGAGCGCGAAGCCGCCTGACCTGAATCGGGGCCGGCGCTAGGAGAGGTGCTCGCGCATCCGCTCGACCGCCTCTTCGATCCGCTCGTCGGGAGCGGTCAGGGCGATGCGGAAGAAGCCCTCGCCGCTGGGCCCGTACATCGAGCCGGGCGAGATGACGACGGCGGCCTCCTCGAGCACGCGCTCGCAGAAGGAGGTCGAGGTGTGGCCCTCGGGGACCGGCGCCCAGACGTAGATCGTCCCCTTCGGCGTGGCGACCTGGACACCGATCTCGTCGAGGGCGGAGACGACGAGGTCGCGGCGACGAGCGTAGGTCTGCGTTCATCCGCTCGAGCGGGCCGCCCGGCCCCTCAAGCGCGGCGACGCCGGCCATCTGGATCGCCTCGAAGAGACCGGAGTCGACGTTGGTCTTCAGCCGCCAGTAGGTCTGGATCGCCTCGGCGTTGCCGAGGATCGCGGCGCAGCGCCAGCCGGTCATGTTGTAGCCCTTGGAGAGCGAGAAGACCTCGACGCCGACCTCCTTGGCGCCGGGCGTGGCGAGGAAGCTCGGCGCGACGTAGCCGTCGTAGGTGGTCTCCGAGTAGGCGTTGTCGTGGACGACGAGGATCTCGTGCTCCCTGGCGAAGGACGACGACCATCTCGAAGAAGCCGTCGGGGACGATCGCGCCGGTCGGGTTGTTCGGGTAGTTGACGAACATCAGCCGGGCCCGGGCGGCGACGTCGGCCGGGACCGCGCTGAGGTCGGGGGCGAAGCCCAGCTCGGGGACGCAGCGGCAGCAGCTCGGCCTTGGCGCCGGCGAGGATCGGCCCGCCGGTGTAGACGGGGTAGCCGGGGTCGGAGGCGAGGGCGACGTCGCCCGGGTCGAGGAAGGCGAAGCAGAGGTTGTAGATGCACTCCTTGGCGCCGATCGCCGGGATCACCTCGGTCTTCGGGTCGATCTCGACCCCGAAGCGGCGGTCGTAGAAATCGGCGAAGGCGGAGCGGAACTCGTCGCGGCCGCGGTTGCTCGGGTACGGTGGTAGGCGGGGTCGGCCACCGCCTCCTGCATCGCCTTGACGACGTGCGGGTAGGTCGGTTCGTCCGGGTCGCCGATCCCGAGGCTGATCACGTCGATGCCGGCGGCGCGCTTGTCGGCGATCTGCTGCTCGAGTTCCTGGAACTTGTAGGGCGGGATGGCCTCGAGGCGCTTGGATGGATCGGCGATGCCCATGGGCGCGGAAATCTATGCGATCCGGGGACTGCTCGCCGTCCAGCTCGGACAGCGCCTGGATCAGCTCCGGCGAGAGCTCGCCGGCGAAGACCGGCTCGGCCCAGCCGTCGAGACGGACGCCGAGATCGTCGGAGATCTGCGACCTGCAGCTCGCCGCCTTCGAGCTCGACCACGAGCGGGCTCGGGGCGCCGCGCAGGAAGGCGGTCACCGCGGCACCGCTGGCGCCGGTGCCCGAGGAGAGCGTCTCCCCCACGCCGCGCTCGAAGATCCGCGCCCGCACCCGACTCGCCCTCGACGGCGAGAAAGGAGACGTTGGTTCGGTTCGGGAAGAGCTCGTGGCCTTCGATCCCGGGCCCGATCGCGCCGAGGTCGAGCTCGTCGAGCTCGTCGGTGTCGACGACGATCGCGCATTGCGGGTTGCCGATCGAGACGTGCTGGAACTCCCAGGAACGGCCCGCCGGACTCGAGCGTGCCGCGGCCGTCCTCCGGGCCCGAAGGGAAATCCTTCGAGGCGGTCGAGGCGTGTCCCATGTCGACCGAGCAGGTCAGCTCGCCGGTGATCGTCGGCCGGATCGGCCCGGCGACGGTCGAGATCGCGAACTCCTCGGCGTCGGTCCAGCCGTTGCGACGCAGGTAGAGAATCGCCTCGCGGGCGCCGTTGCCGGAGAGCTCGGCTTCGGAGCCGTCGGGGTTGAAGATCCGCAGATCGGCGACGAACTCGGGATCGTCGCTCTTCGAGAGCAGCAGGACCCCGTCGGCGCCGACTCCGAAGTGCTGGTCGCAGAGCCACTCGACCCGGGTCGCCGTCAGCTCCCACGGCAGCCGCTCCCGCTCGAGGATCAGGTAGTCGTTGCCGAGGGCCTGCCACTTCTCGAACTTCACGCCGGCGGAGCCTATTGAGAATTGAGGCCGCAACCTCGGCGTCGTTCGAGGCCCGGTCCGGTCGACCAACTCGAGGTTCGGGATTTTCCGCATCCAGGTCAGCTGACGGCGGGCGTAGTTGCGCGAGCGCTTCTTCATCGCCTCGAGGTCGCCGGCGAGGACCTCGTCGAACCCGAGCGCTTTGCGGGCGGTGCGGCCGGGGCCGAGCGCGTCGGCGCGGCGCGCCTCCTCGTCGGCTCCGGCGGCGACGATCGCCTCGGTGCGGGCGTCGATCCGCTGCGTAGAGCTGCGCGCGGTCCATGTCGAGACCGAAGATCGTCGTCGGGTGGCGGGTCTCAGGCGACCAGAGCTCGGACTCCTGGGATTCCGGCGGGACCTTCTCCAGGGACAGCTGTGCCACTGCGGCGCGCAGATAGAGGCCGGTTCCGCCGACGACGATCGGCCTTCTCCCGGCTTTCAGCGCCGCGTCGATCTCGCGGTGGGCGAGCGGCATGTAGTCGCCGACCGAGAAGTCGGCGGTGACGGGGACGAAGCCGAGCAGCCGGTGCTCGAGGCGGGCCTGCTCCTCGGCGCTCGCGGCTCCGGTCAGCACCTCCAGCCCCTCGTAGACCTGCAGCGCGTCGCAGTTGATCGCCACGGGGTCCTCCCCCCGCTCCCGCAGCAGCTCGGCGAGCGCGATCGCCACCCCGGTCTTGCCGACCCCGGTGGGGCCGAAGATGCCGACGACGCTCAAAGCAGCGGCGTCAGGGGGCGCGCGAGGACGCCGCTCAGCGTCTGCGAGGTCGCGCTTTCGATCTCGACCTCGACCAGCTCGCCGGCACCCGCCACACCCTCGAAGTTGACCGCCTTGCCGTGGCGGGTCCGGCCCCGCAGCTTCGTCTCGTCGGTGCGGCTGGTGCCCTCGACCAGCACCTCCATGGTGCGGCCGACGAAGCGCTGGGCGCGCTCGGCGGCGCGGCGTTGGACCACCTCGACGAGGCGTTCGAAGCCGCTCGACCTTGACCGGGTGCGGCAGTTGGTCCTCCATCGTCGCCGCCTCGGTTTCGCGGCGGGGCGAGAAGATGAAGGTAAAGGCGCCGTCGTAGCCGACCTCCTCGGCGACTTCCAGGGTTTCGGCGAAGTCCTGCTCGCTCTCGCCGGGGAAGCCGACGATGATGTCGGTGGTGATCGCGCAGTCGGGGACGTGCTCTCGGATCAGCGCCACCCGGTCCATGTAGCGACCGCGGTTGTAGGTCCGCCGCATCCGTTTGAGGACGGCGCTCGAGCCCGACTGCAGCGGCAGGTGGATCTGCTCGCAGAGCGCCGGCAGCTCGGCGTGGGCGCGGATCACGTCCTCCTTCATGTCCTTCGGATGAGGGCTGGTGTAGCGGATCCGGTCGATCCCCTCGATCGCGTCGACCCGCCGCAGCAGGTCCGAGAAGCCGATCCGTTTCGCTACCGGCAGGTCGCGGCCGTAGCTGTTGACGTTCTGGCCCAGCAGCGTCACCTCGCGGACGCCGTCGGCGGCCAGCGCCCGCGCCTCCGCGATCAGCTCGTCGGGGTCGCGGCTGACCTCCCGTCCGCGGGTCGAAGGGACGATGCAGTAGGAGCAGACGCAGTTGCAGCCCTGGGAGATCTGCAGCCAGCCCTGGAACTCGCGCTCGCGCCGGGTCGGCAGATGGCCGGAGAAGTCCTCGAACTCGAAGTAGCCCTGGGCGCTCAGCGAGTCGCTGTTGAGGAACTCGGCCAGCTTGTGGATCTGCCCCGGTCCGAAGGCGACGTCGACGAACGGGAAGCGCTCGAAGACCTCCTCCTTGACCGACTGGGCCCAGCAGCCGCCGACCCCGACGACCCGCCCGGGGTCCTCGGACTTCAACCGCTTCGCCTCGCCCAGGTGGGCGATGAAGCGGCTGTCCGCAGACTCGCGGATCGAGCAGGTGTTGAAGAGGATCAGGTCGGCTTCGCCCCGCTCCGTTGCCTCCTCGTAGCCGAGCGAGGCGAGCATCCCCCGCATCCGCTCGGAGT
Source organism: uncultured Actinomycetes bacterium (assembly GCA_963812845.1). Taxonomy (GTDB): domain Bacteria; phylum Actinomycetota; class Thermoleophilia; order Solirubrobacterales; family 70-9; genus VAYN01. Next base: position 1,636,141 of record CAWEWQ010000001.1, read on the forward strand.
CGTGCACGTTCATCTGGCACCCGAAGGTGGTGACGTGGAACTTCTGAGCCATGGGACGCAGGGTAGCGTCGCGAGAAGCCACGGGCGCTACTTGACGGTGAGAGTGCCTTCCATGCCTGCCTGCCGGTGGCCGGTGACAGAGCAGAAGAAGGTGTAGGTACCGGGCTTCAGGTCCGCCGAGACCGATTCTTCGCCTTCGGTGATCGGTTCGAAGCCGGCGAGTTCTTTGCCGTTTTCTTCGATCACGACGTTATGTTCGATCGCCGACGGGTTGGTGAAGTCAATCGTGACTTTGCCGGCTTTCGCCGTCAGCTCGGTCTGGTCGAAGGCAAGAGCCGCAGGGTCAGCGGCCAGGTCCAACGTCGTCGAGGCTTCAGCGCCCTTCGGACCCTGCTCGCCGCCTGCTTCTTCCTGCGAGCCTTCGGTCGGGCCCACCGATTCTTCCTCGCCGGGCGCTTCTTCTTCGGCTTCTTCTTCGCTCTCCTCGGTTTCGCCGCCCTGGGCGCCACCTTCGTTCGAGAAGCCGCCGGTGCCCTCGTCGTTTTCGATCTCCGCGTTGGCCTCCGCGTACTCGGCAGCCTTGATCTTCTGCTCTTCGCCTGAGTACTTGACGGCGAAGGTGGTGGCGCCGACGACGAAGACGACGAACCAGAGGATGACCAGCGGCAGCACCCGCCCCGGGAAGTCTTTGAGTTTCAGGCCGGCAAAGCTGACGACCAGCGCCGAGAGGGCGAGGATGATTCCGCAGACGTAGAAGAGGGTCTCGTTGTCCATGCAGGCGCGATCCTATAGAGGTCTACGCTGAGCTCGCCGTGAGGCGAGAGCCGTCTATGCCGCCTTCGCCTCAGCCGCCGCGGGAGGGGCTTCCTGCTCGACCGGCTGGGCCGGCTCGCCGTCGATTCCCAGCGCCGTCCGGACCCTGGTTTCGATCTCCAGGGCCAGCTCCGGGTTGTCGACCAGGAACTGTTTGGCGTTGTTGCGCCCCTGGCCGAGACGGGTCTCGCCGTAGGAGAAGAACGAGCCCGATTTCTGGACCAGATCCTGCTCCATGCCGAAGTCGAGCAGCCCGCCCTCGCGGGAGATGCCGACCCCGTACTCGATGTCGAATTCGGCCTGCCGGAAGGGGGAGGCGACCTTGTTCTTGACGACTTTGACGCGGACGCGGTTGCCGACCGCCTCGGTCCCTTCCTTCAGGGTCTCGATCCGGCGGATGTCGAGCCTCTGCGAGGAGTAGAACTTCAGCGCCCGGCCGCCCGGCTGGGTCTCCGGTGAGCCGAATTGAACGCCGACCTTTTCGCGGATCTGGTTGGTGAAGATGCAGACCGTGTTGGTGCGGTTGAGGTTTCCGGCCAGTTTGCGCATCGCCTGGGACATCAGGCGGGCTTGGAGGCCGACCGTGGTGTCCCCGATCTGGCCGTCGAGCTCGGCTTTCGGGGTCAGCGCCGCGACCGAGTCGATCGCCACCACGTCCACCGCGCCGGAGGCGATCAACCGATCGGCGATCTGCAGCGCCTGCTCCCCGTAGTCGGGCTGGGAGACCAGCAGCTCATCGGTGTCGACGCCGATCGCCCGCGAGTAGACCGGATCGATCGCGTGCTCGGTGTCGATGAAGGCGCAGACGCCGCCCATCGACTGGGCCTGGGCGATGATGTGGTTGACCAGCGTCGTCTTCCCCGAAGACTCCGGGCCGAAGATCTCGACTATCCGCCCGCGCGGAACGCCGCCGATCCCGAGCGCGAGGTCGAGCGCAAGCGAGCCGGTCGGAATCGACTCGACCTTGACCGTGCCTTTGTCGCCGAGGCGCATCAGCGAGCCCTCGCCGAACTCTTTGCGGATGCCGCTGACGGTGTTCTCCAGCGCCGCGTCCTTCGCTTTTGCCTCCTTCGCGGAGACGTCGTTCAAAGTCGTCTTCCTGTCCGCCATCTCATCACCTAACTGCTGCCTCATCCGGGCAGCTCGGCTTGGGCCAACGGCACGTAGCGCGCACCCGTCGGCTGGAGTTCAGAACGGTAGAGGGTCATCCGGCGGCAAATCCGTGCCTCCGAGAGCCCTTCGGGGAGCCTCCCCGGCGGTTCCGAGACGACCGCCGGCCGTCTCGACCCCCGCGTCTCGGGGCGCACCCTCGCAACGGTTACATGGGGCCAGAACGGCCGCTTCTCCCGCTTGTAGAAGCCGGCCTCGACGAGACCGCGCTCCACCCCAGCCTGCAGCGCTTCGGCCCCCGGTGAAAGGGCCGGCAGCGCGTAGAGACGCGCCCTGCCCCGCGGCGGCCGCGGCTCGGGATCGAGCAGCTCCACCCACGGCGCCGGCCCCGCGCGCTCCCCCACCACCGCGGCGATCTCCTCGACCTCCTTCTCGTAGCGGTGGCCGAGAAAGGCGAGGGTGATGTGGAGCGACTCCGGCGCCACCGGTCGCAGGGCCGGGTCGGCCAGCGCCTCCCTCCCCCACGCCGCGACTCCCTCGCGAAGCTCGCCTGGGAGGTCGAGGGCGACGAACAGGCGCACTCGCGGGCTTTTCAGTCGTTCCTTGGCCACGGAGGGCACGCTACGCGGCCACCACGCACCGAACAACACCTCAAAGAAAAACTTCGCGCCCTACTTCGTTCCTTCTTCCTCACCTAGCAGCATCCGCAGGAGGTGCATCCCGACCAACGCCGAGCGTTCCCGGATGTCGAGGCGGCCACCGGGGATCACCGGATCGCGAGCGATGCTGGTGCCGTCGGCGAGGCGGGCGTTGAAGCAGACGTAGCCGATCGGCTTCTCCTCGCTGCCGCCGCCGGGCCCGGCGATGCCGGTGACGGAGACGGCGACGTCGGCCGCGAAACGCTCGATCGCCCCGATCGCCATCGCCTCGGCCACCTCGGGCGAGACCGCCCCTTTTTCCTCGATCAGATTCGGGTCGACGCCGAGCAGCTTCGCCTTCGCCTCGTTCGAGTAGGCGACGACCCCGCCCGCGAAATACTCCGAGGCCCCGGCCAGATCGGTCACCCGCGCCGCCAGGAGACCGCCGCTGCAGGACTCCGCCAGGGCCAGGCGGTGACCGAGCAGCAGTGTCGCCACCTGGGCGTCGATCGTCTCGCCGTCGAGGCTGAAGGTCTCCTCCCGGTGGCGCTGTGCCAGCCCCTCGCGGAGCGCCTCGGCGACCTCGATCGCCTCGTCGCGGTAGCGGACGTCGATCTCGATCTCGCCGCGCCGCAGGCAGGTGGTCACCTCGACGGTCCCGAGATCGAGCCCCTCGGCCTCCATCTCGCGCAGGCTCTTGGCGATTTCCGACTCCGGCACGCCGAACATCCGCATCGTGTAGGCGCGCAGCGGCGTCGCCCGCTCGAGGACCTCCCGCACCGGCGCCGTCTCCACCGCCGCCGACCACATCGGCTGCAGCTCGCGCGGCGGGCCCGGGAGGACGACCACGACCTGCTCTCCAGCGGGCACAACCAGTCCGGGCGCGGTTCCGACCGGGTCGAGCGCAGTTGCACCCTCGGGCACCATCGCCTGCTTGCGGTTGGCCTCGCGCAGCGCCGCTTCGTCGAGCCGGAAGCGCTGCGCGAACCCCTTCAGGATCTCCGCGATCTTCTCTTCCATCGCCTCGTCGAGGACCATCCTGCGACCGGCGAAGCGGCCGACGATCTCGGCGGTCAGGTCGTCCGCGGTCGGTCCCAGGCCCCCGGTCGTGACAACCAGGTCCATCCCCTCCGCGGCCATGAACCGCAGCGCCGCCTCGAGGTCGTCGGGGCGGTCGGCGACGACGAGGATGTGGGCGACCTCGACTCCGTACTCGGCGAGCCGTTCGGAGACCCACGGCCCGTTGCTGTCCGAGATGCGACCGGTGATCACCTCGGTCCCGGTGACGACGATGCCGGCGCGGATCACGTGCAGGTCGGCCGTTCGCCTTCGGGCAGTTCGCGCACCGATCCGGCAGCGTCAACCGTGAACCCGGTCGGGCTCGAGGGGTGCGCCACGTTCGCTTGCTGTCCGTCTACGGTCATCTTCACGGCGCCGTTGCCGAGCGCCAGGGTGAAGCTACCGGAGCGGAAGGGCCCCTCGGTTTCGCCGTCGACGAGAATCCGCCCGTCGACGAGAGGAGAGCCGTTGGCGTCGAGGAGGCAGACCCAGACTTCGCCGGTCGCGGTGAGGGTGAGCGAGTGGCCGGCCGCGCCGGCTTCGGCCCGTTCGGCACCGCTGGACGGCGAGACCGCCCTCGCCTGTCCGAGGGCCGGCCCTCCGGCGCTCGACGGCCCGTCTTCGCCGCCGCCGGTGAGGCCGATCGCGATCAGCGCCGCTGCGACCAGAGCCAGGATCGCCGCCGTGAGGAGGCGCGGGGGAACCTGGCGTCGGGGGGACCTCCTCGCCACCCGTCGCGGCTTCGGTGCGACCTGGGGCAGCCGCTCGCCCGGCCTCGGCGCACCGCGCGCCCGCCGCTCTTCCTCTGCCAGCCGGTCGCCGTCCAGGCCGACGAAGGCCGCGTAGGTGCGGATGAAGGCGCGGGTGTAGGTCTCGCCTGGGAGTTGGTCCCAGGCGTCGTCCTCGATCGCCTGCAGGTAGCGACCGCGGATCTTGGTCGCCTCCTCGACCTCTTGGAGGCTGAGCCGTCGCCGCCTCCTGGCCTCGCGAAGCTTGCCACCGACGCCGTCGTCCATGTCCCCATTTTGCGACCTTTCGACCGCTATGCAAGGGGACCTGGGTCTAAGCGTCGGGGTCTGAGTCGACGGCGACCGGCGCCGGCTCGGAATCGCCGCCGAGAACCCGCGGTAGATCGGCCTGCGTGACCAGTACCTGACGCGGTTTCGAGCCCTCGTAGCCGGAGATCACCCCGCGCCGCTCGAGCATGTCGATCAGGCGCCCGGCGCGGGTGTAGCCGACCCGCAGTCGCCGCTGGACCATCGAGACCGAGGCGGTTTCGGTCTGGACGACGAGCCGGATCGCCTCGTCGAGCAGGTCGTCGCTGTCGGGATCGAAGTCGTCGTCGCGGTCCTCGCTCTCGACCTCCTGCGGGGTCTCCAGCAGCTCCGCCTCGAATTCCGGTTCGCCCTGCTTGGCCCAGTGACCGGTGATGCGGGCGATCTCGTCCTCGGTTATGAAGGCGCCCTGAACCCGGGCCAGCTTCGAGGTGCCGGCGCCGCGGAAGAGCATGTCTCCCTGGCCCAGTAGCGCCTCCGCTCCGCCCTGGTCGAGAATTACGCGCGAGTCCGTCTGCGAGGAGACAGCGAAGGCGATCCGCGAGGGGATGTTGACCTTGATCGTGCCGGTGATGATGTCGGTCGAAGGACGCTGCGTCGCCAGCACCAGATGGATCCCGGTGGCACGCGACTTCTGCGCCAGGCGGATGATCGAGTCCTCGACTTCGGCCGGGGCGACCATCATCAGGTCCGCGAGCTCGTCGATCACGCAGAGGATGTGGGGCAGCGGCGCCTCGCCCTTCTTCTTGCGGACCCGGTTGAGCTCGACGAGGTTGCGGGCCCGGGCCTCGCTCATGATCCCGTAGCGGCTCTCCATCTCGCCGATCAGGTTGGAGAGGACGTTGGCGGCGAGCCGCGGCGAGGTCACCACCGGGGTCAGCAGGTGGGGCACGTTCTCGTAGTGGTTGAGCTCGACCTGCTTGGGGTCGACCAGCACCAGGCGGACCTCGTTCGGCGAGGCCTGCATCAGGATCGAGGAGAGGATCGCGTTGACGCAGCCGCTCTTGCCCGAGCCGGTGGTGCCGGCGACGAGGACGTGCGGCATCTTGGCGATGTCGGTCCAGACCGGGTTGCCGTCGATCCCCTTGCCGAGCCAGGCGACGAGCGGCGAGGTCTTCTCGGGCCGTCCCGCGTAGATGTCGCCGAGGCGGACCATCTTGCGGGTGCGGTTGGGGACCTCGACGCCGACCGCCTGCTTGCCGGGGATCGGGGCGAGGATGCGGATGTCGGTCGAGGCCAGCGCGTAGGCGATGTCGTTGGCGAGCTCGGTGACTTTCTTGACTTTGGTGCCGGGGGCGAGGCGGAGCTCGAAGCGGGAGACGTGAGGCCCGCTGACGATGCCGACGATCTTTGCCTCGACGCCGAAGTGACCGAGCGTCTCGACCAGCTTGCGGCCGACCGCTTCGTGATCGCGCGGATCGGGGCCCTTGTCGTTCTTGCCGCGCTCGAGCATCCTCCCGGGCGGCGGTCGGTAGTCGATCTCCTCGGACATCGTGACGCCGCGCTTCGAGCCCATCGGGGTGAGCCCGGCGTGGGCACGGTCGCCGGGGTCGACGACGGCGACGGCGTCCTCGGAGTCGTAGTTCTGCAGCTCCTCCGGAGCCTCCTCTCCCCCTCCTCGGCCGGGAGGACGTGGGTCTGGGTCTCCTCCTCGGCCTCGGCGTCGAACACCTGGGCGTCGAAATCCTCCTCCTCGGCGAGGGCGACGGTGGGTTCGAAGTCGTCGTCGTCCTCGGGGTAGGAGCTCATCACGTCGGTGGCGCCGGCGACGGTGGCGGCCTCGGCCCGCGCTTCGCGATGCTCGCGCCAGTCGGCGCGGGTCCTGGCGACGGTCCGCGCCGCGGCGTCGCCGCCGGCGAAGGCGCCGCGGAAAAGCGAGCGCAGGCCGCGACCGATGCCGCGGGCCAGGTCGGAGACCGAGGTGCCGGTGAGCAGCATTCCGCCGACGACAACCAGCAGGACGGTGAAGATCCGGGAGCCGACCTCGCCGAAGAGGTAGGTGAGCGCCGTTTCGGCTCCGTAGCCGACCTTGCCGCCCTCCCAGCCGAAGAAGAGGACGAAGACGAGGTAGATGCCGAAGGCGATCAGGAAGAGGGCGACGACGTCGACATGGCGCTGCTCGAGGCCGGTGGGCAGCCGCAGGCCGGTTTTGGCCCTCGCCCTCGGCTTCCGTTTCGAGGCAGCTTTACCGCGCCGGGACGATCCGCCCCGCTTCTTACGCACGAACATGGTCCCCCGTTCGACGCCGGGACCCACTCCCCTGCGAGCTAAATTCGGACTAAAAGTCGCGCAGAGCGGCCAAATCGACGGCTACCATCGCTTCTGTGCTCTCCGAAATCGACCAGATCGGCGGCCGGGTCCTGATCGTCGAGGACGACGTCGACATCGCCGACGTCCTCCGGCGTTCGCTGCGCAACGAGGGATACGAGGTCCGCACCTCGGCCGACGGGGTCGAGGCACTCGACGTCGCCGCCGGATTCACCCCCGACCTCGTCGTGCTCGACCTCGGCCTGCCGGGGATGGACGGGGTCGAGGTCTGCCGTCGCCTGCGCGACGACGGCGACGTGCCGATCCTGATGCTGACCGCGCGGTCGGAGACCGAGGATCGGGTAACCGGCCTCGACAGCGGCGCCGACGACTACCTGGTCAAGCCCTTCGAGCGCAAGGAGCTGCTGGCGCGGATCCGCGCTCTGCTGCGCCGCCGCCCGCCGCGGGGCGCGGCCTCGCTGGAAATAGCCGACCTGACCCTGAACCCGGACACGCGTGAGGTCCGCCGGGGCGGGCGTGAGATCGAGTTGACCAACCGCGAGTTCGAGCTGCTCGAGTTCCTGATGCGGAACGAGCGCCTGGTCGTCTCCAGGGAGCGTCTGCTCGACGAGGTCTGGGGATATGACCCGATGGCGGCGACCAACACCATCGACGTCTTCATCTCCAACCTGAGACGCAAGCTCGAGGAAGGCGACGAGAGCCGTCTTCTCCATACCAAACGTGGGGCGGGCTACGTTCTCAAGGCCTAAGTTGAAGCTCTCGCCGCGCCTGGTGAAGCCGAGGTCCTGGCCGGTGCGCTGGCGGCTCGCCCTCGTCTCGGCGGGGCTGACCCTGATCATCCTGGTGCTCTTCGGTGGCCTGATCGGGAAGATCGCCACCGAACGAGTCCGCGACGATTTCAACGGCGAGGTCTCGAGCGCCGCCAAGATCCTCGCCGGCCAGGTCCAGATCGTGTACCCGCCCTTCGGCGGCAAGCCGGAAGCCTTCAAGAGCCCGCAGCTGAACGCCTTCGTCCTCCCCGACGATGCCTCGGCGCGCGTCTACGACGTCGAAGAACACCTCGTCATCGCCAACGAAGGGGCGGTACCGCTCGGACCGCTGAAGAGGGGATTGACCGACTACCACGGGATGCGCGTCGCGACGGAACCGATCCTCGACGCGACCGAATCGATCACCGGGTACGTCCAGTACGGGCGCAGCCTGAACCACGTCGAAGCGACGGTCGATCGCGTCTGGCTGTTGATCTTCGCGGGAATCCTGGTCGGGACCATGCTCGCGGTCGTCGCCGGCGTCGCGATCGCCCGGCGGGCGATGCGCCCGATCGCCTCGCTCACCTCCACCGCCCGCGAGATCGCGACGACCCGGGACCCCTCGCGGAAGATGCCGGAGCCCGAAGACGACGACGAGGTCGGCGAACTGGCGCGGACGCTGGAGGAGATGCTGCGCGCTCTCGACGCCGCCCGCGCCGAACGCGAGGGGGTGATGCAGAAGCAGCGGGAGTTCGTGGCTGACGCCTCACACGAGCTGCGAACCCCGCTGACCAGCGTCCTCGCCAATCTCGAACTCCTGCAGGCGTCGCTCGACAATGCCGACCAGGCCGAGGACCGCGAGATCGTCGACTCGGCGCTGCGCTCCTCGAAGCGGATGGGCCGTCTGATCGGGGACCTGCTTCTGCTCGCCCGCGCCGACGCCGGGCGGTCCGAGGCGCACCGCCGCCTCGACCTGGCAGAGGTCGCCGGAGAGGCCGCGGCCGAGGTTGCACCCCTGATGGGCCGGCGGCGCCTCGTCGTCGAGAACGAGCGCCCGTTGCGCGTGGAGGGCAGCCGCGACGAGCTCCATCGAATGGTCCTCAACCTGCTCGACAACGCGATCCGCCACACCCCCCCGGGGTCCTGCGTCGAACTGATCCTGCGCGAGGAGGGCGGCCGGGCGGTCGTCGAAGTGGCCGACGACGGCCCCGGCATCCCCGCCGATATGCGGGTGCAGGTCTTCGACCGCTTCGTCCGCGGCGAGGGCCCGGCGGATACTGCCCGCGGCACCGGCACGGGTCTCGGCCTCGCGATCGTCAGCGCGGTCGCGGAGTCCCACGGCGGCAGCGTCGAGGTGTCCGAATCGAGAAGCGGCGGCGCCCGCTTCGTCGCCCGCATACCCCTCGCCACCGCGGACAAATCTGTTTCAAAACCTTTAAAGGCCCTTTAGAGCCGCCCCTTAATTTTCTCCGCGGACGAGACACACTGGCCCGCCGGAGCTTCTCCCCAGAATTCACTCCGGCGGGCTTTTTCTTTGCTTCGGGCGGGGGTGGTTTGGAGGGTGCCGGTGGGGGTCCCGGGGCGCACCTCCGCCGGGCGGATCGCCGATGGCTGTCGCCCGAGCCACATCGGCCCGGCTCCGTGCTCAGTGCCCCGAGACCCCCACCGGCACCCTCTCCCAACAGAGCTCCGGGAGACGAAAGAGCGCCGCCTTCGCTCGACAGCTATTTCTTAAGGACCGGCCGTTGCGTGGTTCCTTTGTCCGCATATAGACGACCAAGGAACCACGGAACTCCAAGCGGCTCGCTGGGGCGGGGTGGGTACCTCTTCCGGGGACTGCAGCACGGAGCCGAGCCGACGCCGCTCGGGGCGTCAGCCCAAATCCGACCCACTCGGCGGAGGTGCCCCCGGAAGAGGTACCCACCCCGCCCCTACCTATCCCCGCAAATCAGACCTCGATGACGACGGGCAGCACCATCGGCCGCCTGCGAAGGCGCTGCCAGACGAAGCGGCCGATCCCCTCGTGCAGGTCCTCCTCGATCAGGTGGGACTCGCGGCGGCCGGCCTCGGCGGCCTCCTCGAGTTGGTCTTCGACCAGGTCCTTGAGGTCCTCGACCAGGCCGTCGGCCTCCTCGAGGAAGGCGACGCCGCGGAAGATCACCTCGGGATCGGCGACGATCGTGCCGTCGTCGCTGGAAATCGTGGTGACGACGATGAAGACACCGTCGGCGGCGATCTCGCGGCGGTCGCGCAGGGCGGCGTCGTCGGGCTCGCCGATGTTGACGCCGTCGACGTAGATGACGCCGGCGTGGATGTCCTCGCCGAAGCCGGCGCCCTCGGCGTCGATTTCCAGCGGTACGCCGTTGCGGCCCTGGAAGATGCGATCGCGGTCGACCCCGACCGCTTCGGCCAGCTCAGAGTGCAGGCGCAGCCGCTTGTAGTCGCCGTGGACCGGCAGCACGTAGCGCGGCTTGGTCAGGTTCAGCATCAGCTTCAGCTCCTCCTGCCAGCCGTGGCCGGAGGCATGGATCGGCGCGTCCTTGGCGGTGATCACGGTGGCGCCGATCTCGTAGATGCGGTCGATCGTCTCGTTCACCGCGCGCTCGTTGCCCGGCACGGGGGTAGCCGAGAAGACGACGGTGTCGCCGGAGTGCAGCCGAACGTCGCGGTGGTCGTTGTTGGCCATCCGCCGCAGCGCCGAGAGCGGCTCGCCCTGGCTGCCGGTCGAGATGACGACGACTCTTCTCGTCCGGGAAGTCCTCGATCTCCCGCGGCTGGATGAAGATCCCCTCGCGGCGCTTTCGCGATCCCGAGATTGGAGGCGATGTTGAAGTTCTTTCGCATCGAGCGGCCGACCAGAGCCACTTTGCGGTCGAGCCGTGTCGGCGGCGTCGATCACCTGCTGGACGCGGTGGATGTTCGAGGCAAACGAGGTGACGATGATCCGACCCTGGCAGCGGCCGAACTGCTCCAGCAGTGCCGGACCCACCGCCGACTCCGACGGCGCGACGCCCGGTCGGTCGGCGTTGGTCGAGTCGCCGCAGAGCAGCGTCAGGCCTTCCTCGCCGAGCTTCGCAAGGCGCGAGACGTCGGCGGGACGGCCGTCGACCGGGGTCTGGTCGAACTTGTAGTCGCCGGTCATCAAGACCGAGGCGGCGTCGGTCTTCAGGAGGACCGCGCGCATGTCGGGAATCGAGTGAGCGAGGTGGATCAGCTCGATCTCGAACGGCCCGCAGCGCACCTTCTGCCCCGCCGGCAGCTCCTCCAGCGGCGCCTTGTCGCCGAGCTTGTGCTCGTCGAGCTTGGAGCGGACCATCCCGATCGTCAGCAGGCCGCCGTAGATCTTCGGCGGGATGCCGATCTCGCGAAGCACGTAGGGCAGGGCGCCGACGTGGTCCTCGTGGCCGTGGGTGAGGACGATCGCCTCGATGTCGTCGGCGCGGTCGCGCAGGTAGGAGAAGTCGGGCAGCACGAGGTCGATCCCGTGCATCTCGGCGGTGGGGAACATCAGCCCGGTGTCGACGACGACGATACGGCCGTCGTACTCGATCACGGTCATGTTCTTGCCGATCTCACCGAGGCCGCCCAGGGGCAGCACTCGCAGTTTGGTGCTTGGCACTAGTTACTCACTCTCTTCAAGGTAGGTGTCTAACTGGCCACCGCGACGCCGGCAGCATCGAGGCCGGCCTTGATGGCGGCCCTCTGCTCGGCGTCGGCGGATACCAGGGGAAGTCTCAGTCGATCCGCGCAGAGGCCCAGCATCTCCAGGGCCGCCTTCAGCGGAATCGGGTTGGTGGTGACGGAGGTCGCCTCGTAGACCGGCGTGATCTCGGCGTCGATCTGGCGGGCCTTCTCGAGGTCGCCGTTCTGCGCGGCGTCCCACATCTCCCGCATCCGGTCGCCGACGATGTGGGAGGCGACGGTGATGCCGCCCCCGCCGCCGAACTCGAGCACGCGGAGGAAGGTGTTGTCGTTGCCGGCAAGGACGGTCAGGCCCTCGATCGGGCCCAACTCCTCGTCGTTGGCCTGCTTGACGGCGACGATGTTGTCGATCTGCCCGAGCTCGCCCAGCAGCTTCGGGTCCGCGTTGATGACCACCCGCGCGGGGATGTTGTACATCACCATCGGCAACTCCGGAACGGCCGCGGCAACCGTCTCGAAGTGGGCGCGGATGCCGGCTTCGTTGGGCTTGTTGTAGTACGGGACGACGATCAGGGAGGCATCGGCCCCGGCGTCGGCGGCCATCTTGGTCAGTTCGCAGGAGTGCCGGGTGTCGTTGGTGCCGGTGCCGCAGACCAGCAGCGGCCTCGTCCCCCACCTCGGCCCGCACCGCCTGCAGCAACTCGATCTCCTCGCCGTCGGTCAGGGTCGGGCACTCGCCGGTGCGAGCCGGCGATCACCAGGCCGTGCGAGCCGTGCTCGAGCAGGTAGGCGGCCAGCCGACGCGCGGCGTCGTGATCGACCGCCCCGTTCTCGTCGAACGGGGTCGCCATTGCCGTAAGTAGGCCCTTGATCTCCTTCATTGCTCCAGGGTATCCCGTTGCGCGGCCGCTCGGTTGCTAAAGCAGCTTCTCAAGCCCGACCGTGAAGCGGTCGGGCAGCTCCGCCACCCTCCGACAGGCGAGGACGACGCCGGGCATGAACGAGCTGCGGTCGATCGAGTCGTGGCGGATCGACAGCGTCTGCCCCACGCCGCCGAAGATCACTTCCTGATGGGCAACGAGGCCAGGTAGGCGGACCGAGTGGATCGGTTGGTGGACGTTGCCGCCGGCGGCATCGATCAGCTCCTCGGTCCGCTTGGCCGTACCGGAAGGGGCGTCGAGCTTCTTGTCGTGATGGAGCTCGATGATCTCGCACTCGGGCATGTGCTCGGCGATCGTCTGCGAGACCTCCATCAGCAGTACCGCCCCGATCGCGAAGTTGGGGGCGACGAAGCAGTTGGCTTCGGCCGCCTCGGCTGCCTCGCGGGCTGCGTCGAGGTCGAATCCAGTGGTGCCGACGACGGTGTGGACGCCGGCCTCCAGGCAGGTGCGGACGTTGGCTAGAGCGGTATCCGGCACCGTGAAGTCGACGACGACGTCGACGTCCGACAGCACCTCGGCGAGCTCCACTCCCAGCGCCGGGTCGGCGCGCCCGGTCAGCTCGAGGCCCTCGGCCCCTTCGACGGCTTCGCAGACGGTGGCGCCCATTTTGCCGGCGGCGCCGGCGACCGCGACCCGGGTCATGCGGCTACCAGAGCCTCGCTGACCGGCGCCAGCGCCGAGCGGAAGCGATCCTCGTCGGCGCCGACGCAGGCGGCGGAGAGCCGGTCGGCGGCGTAGAGCTCCTGGGCCAGTTCGGTCAGGTCGTCTACCTCGATCGCGTCGACCTTGGCCAGCATCTCGTCGAGGCTTTCGATCGGCAGGTCGAACAGGGTTGCTCGCGAGATCCGGGTCATCCGCGCCGCCGTCGACTCCGAGGAGAGGACGAGGCGGCCCTTGACGCTCTCCTTCGCCCGCACCAGCTCCTCTTCGGAGACCGGCTCGGAACGCAGGCGCGCCATCTCGGTGCCGATGATCTGGCAGGCCTCTTCGACGTTGTCCTCGCGGGTCCCGACGTAGGTGGCGACCAGGCCCTGATCGGTGAACTGCTCGTTGTAGGAGCCGACCGAGTAGGCGAGCCCCCGCTTCTCCCGCACCTCGCGGAAGAGGCGCGAGGAGGTCGAGCCGCCGAAGATCGCGTCGAGAACCGCAAGCGGGTAGCGGCGCTGATCGGCGCGCGGCAGGCCCGGCGCCCCGAAGCAGATGTGGTACTGCTCGGTCTCCTTGCTGAGGAAGCAGAGGCTGGAGTCGCCGGTGAGGGCGGACTCTTCCGCTTGCCCCTCCCCCTCGCTCGGCGGCTTGACCAGCCGCTGCGCCAGCTCGACGATGCGGTCGTGGTCGAGGTGCCCGGCGGCGCCGACGACGATCTGCGGCGCCGCGTAATGGGCGCTGCGGTAGGCCTCGATGTCCGGGACCGGGATCGAGGCGATCACCTCGGGCTCGCCCAGCACCCGGCGCCCGAGTGGGTGCTCTCCGAAGACGGCCTCCGCGAGCACGTCGTGGACCCGGTCCTGGGGCTCGTCGTCGTACATCGCGATCTCCTCCAGCACCACCTGGCGCTCGGAATCGATGTCCGGATAAGTGGGCGCCAGCAGCATTTCCGCCAGCAGGTCGAAGACGGCCTCGGTGTGCTCGTCGAGGAAGCGGGCGTGGAGGTGGGTCGTCTCCTTGCCCGTGGCGGCATTGATCGCCGCCCCCAGCCCGTCGAAGCGCTCGGAGATCTCGATCGCCGAATACCGCGCGGTGCCCTTGAACAGCAGGTGCTCGAGGAAGTGCGAGACCCCGGCCTGCGCCGGGGTCTCGTTCCTGGATCCGGTCCGGACCCAGAGCCCGAGCGCTACGGATCGGACCGAGGGAACCTCCTCGGTGACGACCCGTACGCCCGAATCGAGCTCGGTGAGCTTGGCGCCGCTCAACTAGCCGCGACGCTCGCGTTCACGCCCGCGGCCGCCACGGTCGCGGTCACGCCCGCCCCGTCCGCCACGGTCGCCGCCGTTGCGGCGGCCGCCGTCTCCGGAACCGACCGCGGCCAGTTCCTCCGGCGATTTACCGGCGACGGAGGGGTCGTCGGAGAGGCGCAGGCCGATCCGGCCCCGCTCCTTGTCGACCTCGACCACGGTGACGTCGATCTCGTCGCCGGCGTTGAGGACGTCGTCGACGGAGTCGACCCGCTCGCCCGGCTTCACGTTGGAGATGTGAAGCAGGCCGTCGGTGCCCTTGACCAGCTCGACGAAGGCGCCGAACGTGGTGGTCTTGACGACTTTGGCGGCGCCGTAGCGATCGCCGATCTCGGCCTCCTTGGTCATCGAGTTGATGCGGGCGACGCAGCCCTCGACCAGTTCGCCGGTCGGCGCGTAGATCCGCACCGTGCCGTCGTCCTCGACGTCGATCTCGGCTTCGAACTCCTCGCAGAGGGCGCGGATCGTTTCGCCGCCTTTGCCGATGACCGCCCCGATCTTCTCCGGGTCGATCTTGATCGACTCGATCGCCGGCGCGTGGACCGAGAGCTTCTCCCGCGCCCCGTCGATCGCCTCCGCCATCTTGCCGAGGATGAACTGGCGGCCCTTGTTGGCCTGCTCCAGCGCGTCCCGGAGGATGTCGAAGGTGACGCCGGTGATCTTGATGTCCATCTGCAGGGCGGTGATGCCCTCGGCGGTGCCGGCGACCTTGAAGTCCATGTCGCCGAGGTGGTCCTCGACGCCGGCGATGTCGGTGAGGACGATGTAGTCGTCGCCCTCCTTGATCAGGCCCATCGCGACGCCGGCGACCGGTGCGGTGACCGGGACGCCCGCCGCCTGCAGCGCCATCGAGGAGGCGCAGACCGAACCCATCGAGGAGGAGCCGTTGGACTCGAGGGTCTCGGAGACCACCCGGATCACGTACGGGAACGACTCTTCGTCGGGGATCGTCGCCACCAGGGCGCGCTCGGCGAGGGCGCCGTGGCCGATGTCGCGGCGCTTGGGGCCGCGCATGAAGCCCGCCTCCCCGACCGAGAAGGGCGGGAAGTTGTAGTGGTGCCAGAACCGTTTCGTGGTCTGCAGGCCGAGGGTGTCGATCCGCATGTCCATCCGGGTCGTGCCCAGGGCGACGTTGGAGAGGATCTGGGTCTCGCCGCGGGTGAACAGGGCGGAGCCGTGGACGCGCGGGGAGATGTCGACCTCGGTCTCGATCGGCCGGATCTCGTCCTGGGCGCGACCGTCGGGGCGCTTCTTGTCAACGGCGATCGCCTTGCGGATCGTGTCCTTCTCGATCGCGTCGATCGCTGCCTTGACCTCGGCGACGCGGTGGTCGTCGACCTCGCCGGCCTCGTGCGCGGCGGCGTAATGGCCGACCACCTCGTCCTTGACCTTGTCGATCGCCTCGTAGCGCTCGAGCTTGCCCTCGGTGGCGATCGCGTCGACCAGCGCCTGGCCGTGGGAGGCGCGGATCTCGCTCAGCAGGGCCTCGTCGATGCTCGGGGCCTCGACCACGAGCTTCTCCTTGCCGACCTTCTGCTGCAACTCCTCCATCGCGGCGCAGAGCTTCTTGATCTCCGCATGGGCGATGTCGAGGGCGTCGAGGATCTCGGCCTCGGTGACGCCGGCGGCGCCGGCCTCGACCATCAGGATCGCCTCGTCGGTTCCGGCGACGATGAGGTCGAGTTCGAGCTCCTCGTGCGCCTCCTCGGGCGGGTTGACGACGAAGTCGCCCTCGTGTTTGCCGATGCGGACGGCGCCGACGTGGGCGGCGACCGGGACCGGCGAGATCGCCAGCGCCGCGGAGGCGCCGTTCATCGCCAGGATGTCGTAGGGGTTGACCTGGTCGACCGACATCGGGATCGCGACCAGCTGGGTCTCGTAGTGCCAGCCCTTGGGGAAGAGCGGACGGATCGGGCGATCGATCATGCGCGCGGTAAGCGTCGCCTTCTCGCTCGATTTGCCCTCGCGACGGAAGAAGGAGCCGGGGATCTTGCCCGCGGCGTACATCCGCTCCTCGATGTCGACGGTGAGGGGAAGGAAGTCCACGTCGCGCAGATTGCCGACGGTGGCGGTGCAGAGGACCATCGTGTCGCCGCTGCGGACGACGACAGCACCGCTCGCCTGCTTCGCGAGTTTGCCGGTCTCGAAGGAAATCTGGCTGTCGCCGATGTCCGCCGAGACGCGGGTGACGTCAAACATGCTCATTTAGTTGTCTACCTCCGGCCGCCCGGTTGGCGGCCCATTCGCGTTCAGAACTCTCGTTCTCTAACTGCGACAAGGGTACAGGCATCGAAAACCGCCGGAGTTCCCGCTACTCCGGCGCGGATGCCGGATTGAAAATCGCGCCTGATCCGGGCCTCGGTCCGCGGCGATCGGCGATCGGCCTGAAAGCGGTCGAGGGCGAGCCCGAAGCGCTCGGCCCGCTGCCAGAGGTGGGGATCGTCGACGTGGCCGCGATCGGCGTAGAGCGAGTCGACCATCTCGAAGAACCGACCTTGGAGGCCGGCTGCCTCGGCCGCGCAGTGAAGGACCGGGGAGCGCGGGTGCTTGCTGGCGACGGGGAAGTGACGGAAGACGAGGCGGCCCGGCTCTTCGTTCAGTCGCTGCCAGGCACCCGCGCAGCGGGGACAGCCGAGGTCGGCGTAGACGATCAGCCCCTCCTCGCCTTCGCCGCGGAGGTGGTCGTCCGGCCCGACGGCCGGGATCGGGGCACTGCTCAGGTCGCTCATTTCGCCGAAACCGCAGAAATGCGTCGTATAGACGTAATTTTGCGGTTTCGCGTCAGGAGAGAGCGTCGAAGATGACGTTGGCGCCGGGGAACTCCCCCGGGTTGGGCGATTCGTAGGTCCAGGCGACCTTCCCGTCCTCGTCGACGAGGACGAGGGTGCGGTTGGCGAAGCCGAGGGGGGCGTCGAGGTAGGAGCCGTAGGCGCGGGCCACCTCGCCCTTGGGCTCGAAGTCGGAGAGCAGCGTCGTCTCGATCCCGAGCTTCTCCTGGAAGGCCTTATGAGCGAAGAAGCTGTCGACGCTGATCCCGACCAGCTCGACTCCCTTTTCGGCGATCTCCGGCTTTACCTCCTGGTAGATCGAGAACTGATCCCCGCAGACCGGGCTGAAGTCTCCGGGGTAGAAGACGAGCATCGCCTTGCGGCCACGGTAATCGGAAAGGGAAACCTTCTCCCCGTCCTGGTTGCGGAGGGTGAAGTCGGGGGCTTGCTCCCCGACCGCGATCATCGCCGCAGGCCGAGCTCTTTGACCAGGGCGCGGTAGCGCTCGAGGTCGGTGCTCTCGAGGTAGCGCAGCATGCGGCGGCGCTTGCCGACGAGCATCAAGAGGCCGCGGCGCGAGTGGTGATCTTTGGCGTGCGTGCGCAGGTGCTCGGTGAGCTCGTTGATCCGCGCGGTCAACAGCGCGACCTGGACCTCGGCGGAGCCGGTGTCCTTGTCGCCGCGGCCGTATTTGCCGATCAGCTCGCTCTTCTTCTCTTTGGTCAGGCTCATCTCGTATTTCCCTCAAAAAAACCGTGCACCCCGGGGGTCACGGCCGCTGCAAAGTAGCACAGTGGCCGTGCCCGCCGAGGCTGCGCGAGGCCTACTGATCGACGCAGAGAACCACAACGCTCCAGTTGTCGGTCTGTCCGTTCTTCTGCACCCGGACCGTCCACGAGTTGATGTCGCCTGGAGTCGAGAAGCTCTCCAGCATGGTCGTGGTGGAAAGGATATTGGCCGGGCCGCCCGAGAGCAGCGCGTCGCCGGGATTGCAGCCCTCGCTGATCGCGAAGGTTCCTTCGCCTTTGTCGACACCCGCTTCGACCGCCAACTCGTTCTTGTAGATGGTGCTCGAGAGATACTGGGTGCCGGTTTTTCCATCCAGTTTTTCCGCCTCGGGGACTTTGCCCAGGGTGGACTCTTGATGTTGGTCCCGGTAAGCGTGTCGTTGCCGACGTCCCCGCCGGTCAGGGATTTGTCGAGAACCTTGGCGGAGTTGACCGAACCGTCGGCGAGCTGGGTGCCGGTAATCGAACCGGCGGCGAGATCGGGTCCGGAGAGCGAGCCGTCCTTGACCTTGGCACCGGTGACTGAGTCGTTCTTGATTTTCGCCGCGGTGACAGCGTTCTTCTTCAGCTGTTTGCTGCCGACGCTGTTCTTCGCCAGTTGCGTGGCTGCGAAGGCGCTCGCGCCCCCGAGCAGCAGGAAGACGGAGATGGTCGACATCACGTTCGCGTACGTGAGCTTCTCTCGAAAGTGCTTCATGGGCCTCCAATGGTTGGGTCCGAATCGGCGAGATTCGCATCGGGGCAAACCCCAGTCAAGACCGGCGGACGAAGGTCAGGAGCCCGTGAAAGAGGCGCAGACGCGCCTGGCGTCCTCGACGTCGCGGTGCATCTGCTCGATCAGCTCGGCGACCTCGTGGTAGGCACGCTCGCCGCGCAGCCGCTCGACGAAAGCGACTCGCAGGGTCCTGCCGTAGAGGTCTTCCTCGCGGTCGATCAGGTAGGTCTCGATCAGGACCCCTCTCCCGCTCTCGAAGGTCGGCCGCACGCCGACGTTGACGGCAGCCGGGACCCCGTCGGCGAAGGCGGCGTAGACACCGTGGCCGGGAATCGCGAAACGGTCGTCGGGGACGATGTTGGCCGTGGGGAAGCCGAGCTCGCGCCCCCGCTGGTCGCCCTTGACCACGGTTCCCTCGACCATGAACGGGGCGCCGAGGCAGCGCCGTGCCGCCTCCATGTCCCCGGCCGCGACCAGCGCCCTGATCCGGGTCGAGGAGACGGTCTCGCCGTCGATTTCGACCAGCGGCACTACCCGGGTCTCGAACTCCGGGCGTGCTTCCAGCATCGCCGGATCGCCTTTGGCCTTGGCGCCGAAGCGGAAGTTCTCGCCCACCGAGACCCGCTTGGCCTCGAGCTTCTCCAGGAGGACGTGGTCGATGAACTCCTCGGCGCTCTGACGGGCGACCTCCTCGTCGAAGGGGATCACCACCAGCTCCTCGACGCCGAGGCCCTCGATCACGTCGCGCTTGACCCCGAACGGCATGATCAGCTTCGGAGTCGCCGCCGGGTGGAGGACTTCGAGCGGGTGGGGGTCGAAGGTGAGGACGGTGTCGGCGCCCTCGATTACCGCCTGATGGCCGAGGTGGACCCCGTCGAAGGTGCCGATCGCAACGCTGCGCGGGCGCGGCTCGACGTCGGGCAGCGAGGTCACCTTGATGCTCACCGCAGCGCCTCCCCCACCGCCGGCACCAGTTCGGCGACGCGCTCGGCGCTCAGCTCCTTGCCGGCGTCCTCGACCCGGAAGGGGCCGACCGCGGTCCGCCGCAGGTCGGAGCAGTAGGCGTCCCCGAGCGTCTCGACCAGGGTGCGGACGTAGGTTCCCGCCGCACACTCGATCTCGTAGTGGGCATACGCGGCGTCACTGGAGAGCAGTTCGGCGCGGTGAACCCGGACGTCGCGCACCGGCGTCTCCACGACCTCGCCGCGGTGGGCCTTCTTGTAGAGCCGCTCCCCTCCCACGCGCACGGCCGAGGTCATCGGCACCCGCTGGCGCACGGTTCCCGTCGGCAGCCCCAGGGAATCGGGCATCCGCCCGGTCTCGGTCAGCTCGCCGTCGGGGTCGCCGGTGCTGGAGCGCCAGCCGAGCCGCGCGGTCGCCAGGTAGGTCTTCGGCAGGCCGACGAGGAAGCGCTGCAGCCGGGTGGCGCGGCCGAGCAGGATCAACAGCAGGCCGGTGGCGAAGGGGTCGAGGGTGCCGGCGTGGCCGGTTTTCGTCCCGCGCTCGCGTCGCACCTCGGCGACGACGTCGTGGGAGGTGACGCCGGCGGGCTTGTCGTAGAGCAGCACCGTGCCGGAATCTACCGCCATGCTCAGGAGCCGAGTTGAGCCGAGACCTCTTTGGTCAGGAACTCGACCAGCTGCTCGAACTCCAGGTCCGTGGAGAAGCCGGCGGCGCGCTTGTGGCCGCCGCCGCCGTTGAGGCGGGCGATCGCCGAGACGTCGACCTCGCCGGCACTGGAGCGGAGGCTGACCTTGCGCGCGGCCCTGCCCCGGTTGCCCAGGTCGCGGATCACAGCGGCGACTTTGACCCCGTCGATCGAGCGCAGGTGGTCGATCAATCCCTCGGTCATCTCCTCGCCGGCGCCGGTTGCCTCGTAGTCGGCGGTGGTGATGTAGCTGATCGCCAACTGTCCGTCGCAGAAGCTGGAGATCCTGTCGAGGGCACGCGAGACGAGGCGCAGCTTCTCGATCGGCACGTTCTCGTAGAGGCGGCGGTAGGTGTCGTCGACGTCGACCCCGGCCTCGATCAGGTCCGCGGCGACCCGATGGGTGTGGGCCTTGGTGTTCTCGTACATGAACTTGCCCGTGTCGGTGATCAGGCCGACGTAGAGCGCCGAGGCGATCTCCGCCGTGATCTTCGCCCCCAGTTGCAGCGCCAGGTCGTAGACGATCTCAGCGGTACACGAGGCCCCGACCTCGACCAGGTTGATGTCGCCGAAGCAGGTGTTGTCGTGGTGGTGGTCGATGTTGATGATGTCGTTGCCGCCGTCGCTCAGCCAATCGACCGGCATCCGGTCGATGTTGCCGCAGTCGAGGAAGACGACGGTGCGATCGGCCATGTCGGCCGGCGGCTCGTGGAAGACCTCCTCCAGCGGCAGGAAGCGGTACTCGATCGGCAGCGGGAACTCCTTCGCCGCCATGAACATCACCGAGTCCTTGCCGATCTGCGTGAGGACTTTGTGCAGGCCGAGCAGCGATCCGAGGGCGTCGCCGTCGGGCCCCTCGTGGGCGGTGAGCAGGAAGCGGTCGCGGGAGCGCAACTCCGCGGCGACGCGCTCGAGGTCGGTGGTGGCGATCTCCGGAACCGAGCTCACTCCTCCCCCTCCTCCAGCAGTTCGGAGATGCGGACGCCCTGCTCGATCGTGTCGTCGTAGCGGAAGGTCAGGGTCGGCGTGCGCTTCATCCGCGTCTCGGCGGCGATCCGCGACTGGATCACCCCGTGGGAGGACTGCAGTCCCTCCAGCGTCGCCTCCCGCTCCTCCTCGGAGCCGAGCACGCTGACGAACACCTTGGCGGTGCGCAGGTCGGGGCTGGTCTCAACGGAGGTCACGGTCACGAAGCCGATACGAGGATCACTCAATTCACCTGCGATTGCAGCCCCCACGACCTCGCGGAGCACCTCGTTGATGCGCCGCATGCGGGAGCCGGCCATGCTAGTGCCTCACTCCAGGGTCTGCTCGACCTGTTTCGTCTGGAAGAACTCGAGCACGTCGTCCTCCTTGACGTCGGCGTACCCTTCGAGGACGATTCCGCACTCCTGGCCCTCTTCGACTTCCTGGACGTTCTCTTTGAAGCGACGCAAGGAGCCGAGCTGGCCGGTCCAGATCACCGTGCCCTCGCGGATCAGGCGCACGCTTGCCGTGCGTACCGCTTTGCCCTCGGCGACGATGCAGCCGGCGATGCGGCCGACCTTCGAAGCTTTGAAGGTCTGTTTGACCAGCGCCTCGCCGATCGTCTCCTCGACCTCGAGGGCATCCAGCAGGCCCTCCATCGCGTTGCGCAGGTCTTCGGTGATTTTGTAGATGACCGAGTAGGTGCGGACGTCTACGCCCTCGCGCGCGGCGGCGCGTTTGGCATCGAGCAGCGGCCGCACGTTGAAGCCGATGATGATCGCGTCGGAGGCCGAGGCGAGCATCACGTCGGACTCGTTGATGCCGCCGGTCTGCGAGTGGATGATGTTCATCGCCACCCGTTCCTGCGGCACCTTCGCGAGCTCGTCCTGGAGCGCCTCCAGAGAACCGGCGACGTCGGCCTTGAGGACGATGTTGAGCTCCTTGATTTCGCCCTCCTGGGCGCGGGCGAAGACCTCGTCGAGGCTGACCTTGCGACCCTGGCGGCGAGCCAGAGCCTCGGTTTTCAGGCGGTGGGCGCGCTCGCCCGCCATCTGGCGGGCCTGGCGGTCGCCCTCGACCGTCTGCACGAACTCGCCGGCATCGGCGACGCCGTCGAAGCCGAGCACCTCGACCGGCATCCCGGGAACCGCCTCGGCGACGGCGGTGCCGGTGAAGTCCTGCATCGCCCGCACCCGCCCCCATTGCGGTCCGGCGACCAGCGAGTCGCCGACCCGGAGCGTGCCGCGCTCGACGAGGACGGTGACGACGGGACCGCGGCCGGGGTCGAGCTGGGACTCGATCACGTGGCCCGAGGCCGGAGCGTTGGGATTGGCCGCAAGCTCCTCCAACTCGGTGACGAGCAGGATCATGTCGAGCAGGTTGTCGAGGCCGTCGTGGGTCTTCGCCGAGACCTCGCAGAAGACGGTGTCGCCGCCCCACTCCTCCGGGGAGATGCCCTCCTGGGCGAGCTCACCGCGGACCTTTTCGGGGTTGGCGCCCTCTTTGTCGATCTTGTTGACGGCGATCAGCATCGGCACGTCGGCGGCGCGGGCGTGGTCGATCGCCTCCTTGGTCTGCGGCATGACACCGTCGTCGGCGGCGACGACCACCACGACCACGTCGGTGACCTTGGCGCCGCGGGCGCGCATCGCGGTGAAGGCGGCGTGGCCCGGGGTGTCGAGGAAGGTGATCGTCTTCTCGTCGTGGTGGACCTGGTAGGCGCCGATGTGCTGGGTGATCCCGCCGGCCTCGCCGGCGGCGACCTCGGTCTCGCGGATCGCGTCCAGCAGCGAGGTCTTGCCGTGGTCGACGTGACCCATGATCGTCACCACCGGCGGCCGGTCGACCAGATCCTCGTCGGCGTCGGAGAACTCAGGCTCCTCCGGCTCCTCGTCGGCGGCGTGGACGATCTCAACCTTGCGGTCGTACTCGTCGGCGATCGCCTTCACCGAGTCGTCGGTGAGCGTCTGGGTGAGGGTCGCCATCTCGCCCATCATCATCAGTTTTTTGATCACCTCGGCCGGGGCGAGGCCGAGCGATTCGGCGACCTCGCGGACGGTAGCGCCGGAGTTGACTTTGACCGCCTCGGGCTCGGCCGGCGTCGCCGGACCCAGCGGCGGCTCCTCCAGCAGCGGGTCGGCGACGGCGACCGCCGCGCCGACGGGGCGGGCGCTGCGGCGGCGGGCCGCCACCCTGCTCGCGGCGGGAGGCCTGCGAATCGATCACCACGCGGCGTTTTTTCGGCGCCGCGCCGCCCCCTCCACCGCCGCCTCCCTGTTGGGCTCCGGCGGCACGCACGGGTTTGGTCGAAGTCGGGGATTTCTGCGGCGCCGCGGTGGCCGGTTTGGCGGCCTGGGCCGGATCGGCTTTCGGCGCCGCCGGTTTGGCGGCCTCCGGCGCCGGGGCCTTCTTGCGCCTCGGCGCCACCGTTGCCTTTGGCGGCCGAGATCGCCTTCAGCGCGTCGGCCTCCTCGACGCTGGAGGCGGCGGCTTTCGCCTCCACCCCAGCGGCTTTCAAAGCGGCCAGCAGCTCCTTCGAGCTGACGCCCTGCGCTTTCGCGATCTCGTGAACCCGTTTCTTTGCCACTAAGCCTGCTCCGCCTCCTCGGCGATCGGCTCCGCCGCTTCGTCGTCCTCGCCGAGGGTCTCGCCGTCGACCTCCTCGGCTTCGGTCGCCTCCTGGGCGATGTCCTCTTCTATGGCCTCCTCGGTGGCAACTTCGTCCGCGGTCTCCGCGGCAGGAGCCTCGTCCTCGGCCGGAACGTCCTCCGGCTCGACGAATTCGCTCACCGCGCGATTGACGATCTCTTCGACCTGACCTTCGTCGGCGTCGGGGTCGGCGAGGATCGCCACCTCGGTCTCGGTGACGTTGCTCAGCATCGCGACCTGGCTGGTCTCGAACCGCGAGAGTGCCTGGTGCTGCGGCAGGCCGCAGTAGGTGGAGCCGGGGAGCGCCGCGTTCGGGCAGCGACGACCGGTGGTCATCACCGCCATGCAGCGGCCGTCGAACGCTTCTTCGCCCTCGACCTCGACCTCGTGTTCTTCGGAGGCGAACTCGGTCTCGGACTTGATGTCGACGCGCCAGCCGGTGAGGCGGGCGGCAAGGCGGGCGTTCTGGCCGTCGCGGCCGATCGCCAGCGAGAGCTGGTCGTCGGGCACGATCACCGTCGCCTGGCGCTCCTCGTCGTCGACGATCACCTCGCGCACGCGCGCCGGCGAAAGCGCTTTGGCGACGAAGCGGGCGGGCTCGTCGTTGTGGGGAATGATGTCGATCTTCTCGCCGCGGAGCTCGGAGACGACCATCCGCACACGCGAGCCGCGCGGGCCGACGCAGGCGCCGACCGGGTCGACGCCGTCGGCGTGGGAGACGACGGCGATCTTCGAGCGGTAGCCGGGCTCGCGGGCGACGCCGACGATTTCGACCAGCTTGTCGGCGATCTCCGGCACCTCGAGCTCGAACAGGCTTTTGATCAGCTCCGGGCTGCGCCGGGAGACGACGATCGCCGGGCCTTTGGTCGAGTCGGAGACGTCGGTGATCACGGCCTTGACCCGCATCCCGTGGTCGTAGCGCTCGTTGTAGACCTGCTCGGACTTCGGCAGCAGCGCCTCGACCCGCTCGCGCAGCTGGACCAGCGTGTAGCGCTTGTCGGACTGCTGGATGATCCCGGTGATCAGCTCGCCGACCCGGTCCTGGTACTCGTCGTACATCATCTGCCGCTCGGCCTCGCGGATCCGCTGCAGGATCACCTGCTTGGCGGTCTGGGCGGCGATCCGGCCGAAGTCGTCGGGGGTGACGTCCTTGGTCTCGATCTGATCCTCGTAGGGGGCGATCATCTCCGGGTCGAGCTCGGGGTCCTCGGGCTCTTTCATCTCCCCCGTCTCGGGATCGATTTCCGGCTCCTCCTGCAGCTCGGCGGCCTCGGCCAGCAGCTTCTCCTCCAGCTCGGGAGGCAGGATCAGCTCGAAGACGCGGAAGTCGCCGGTCTCGTGGTCGAGGTCGACGCGCGCGTATTTGGCCGCTCCGGGAGTCTTCTTGTAGGCCGAGAGGAGGGCGTCCTCGAGGGCGTCCATCAGCTTGTCGGCCGAGATTCCCTTCTCCTGCTCGAGCGCTTTGACTGCGTCGACGATCTCTTTGGTCACTGCGCGGACTCCTTGGTTTCGGAAGTGGTGGCGTGGCGGCGGTACTTGGGCCCGGGCGAAGAGACCTCGAGCGAATAATCGACCAGCAGGTGGCTTCAGGTGCTTGGTGACTCTTTCGCAAAGTGCGAGGTCGACCCCGTCCGGGATGGTCGATGAAGAGGCGCAGCGCGTCGCGACCGGGCTGCTCGAGCGCGACCAGGTCGATCTCGCTGTCGAGGTCGGACAGCTGCTGCTGAATGCTCTGCTGGGAGGTCGGTCATGCCTGGAATATCGGGTGGAGGCGTAAAAAAAGTGGGCCAGGCCCACTTCTCGACACGCATAGGGGACAGAAAAGCTTGAAGCCAGTATAGCCCGCTCAGCCTGCCGGCCGGCTCTGTTTCTCCCGCAAGCGGTCGACTTCGTCCAGGATCGCCTCGGCGATCGCGCGTCCTTGGAGTCGATCGGGACCTCGGTCTCGCTCTCGGCGCCGATCAGGGTGACCGCGTTGCGCTCGCTCTCGAACCCGATCTCCGGATCGGAGACGTCGTTGAGGACGATCAGGTCGGCGCCCTTGCGCCGCAGCTTGTCCCGGGCCCGCTCGACCGCCTCTCCCCCGTGCTCGGCGGCGAAGCCGACGACCGTCTGCCCCTCCCCCTGGCGGGCGGCAAGCGCGGCGAGGATGTCCTCGGTCGGCTCGCAGCGATAGCTCGAGCGAGCCCGAGCGCTTCAGCTTTCCCTCGGCCGGATCCGCGACGCGGAAGTCGGCCGGTGCGGCGGCCATCAGCAGGACGTGGGTGTGCGGAGAACTCCTCCTCGGCGGCCGTGGCGAGCTGGGCGGCGGTCTCGACGTCGACGCGGCGGACGCCCGGCGGCGACGGGCAGCGCGACGTTGGCGGCGATCAGCGTCACCTCGGCCCCGCGCGCGGCGGCCGCAGCGGCGAGGGCGATCCCCATCCGGCCGCTGGAGCGGTTGCCGATGAAGCGCACCGGGTCGATCGGCTCGCGGGTGCCGCCGGCGGTGACCAGGACCCGCAGCCCGTCCCAGGGGCCGCTTCGCCGGCGGGCAGCGCCGCTTCGACCCGGGCCAGCAGCTGCTCGGGGTCGGGCAGGCGCCCGCGGCCGAACTCGCCGCGCGAGGCGAGCTTGCCCCTCCTCCGGCTCGATCACCTCGACCCCGCGCTCTCGCAGAAGGTCGCAGGTTCGCCTGGGTCGCCGCGTCCGCGTACATGCGGTCGTTCATCGCCGGCGCGACCAGGCGCGGCGCCGTGCAGGCGAGAAAGGAGGTGGTCAGCATCGAGTCGGCGGCGCCCGCGGCCAGCTTGGCGATCGTGTTGGCAGAGGCCGGGGCGACGAGGTAGGCGTCGCAGCGGGCGGCCAGCTCGAGGTGGCCGATCGGGTCGTGGGCGGCTTGCTCCTCGCCGGGGAAGGCGCCGCGCATCGGGTCGCGCTCGAACTCGGAGATCAGGACCGGGGCGCCGACGATCCCCTCGAAGGAGGCGGCGCCGACGAAACGGGTCGCCGTCTCGGTCATCACCACCCGCACGCCGTGCCCGGCGAGCGTCGCCAGGCGCGCCAGCTCGAGCGCCTTGTAGGCGGCGATTCCGCCGCTGACACCCAGGAGAAGTCGGGCCATGGCCCTAATGAAAGCGCCCCGCGGTCGGCGGGGCGCTGAGACCGCTAGGTCCGGTACTCGTATTTCAGCTTGCCCTCGGCGAGCTCTTCGAGCGACATCGAGAGGTAGTTCCTCTCGGCGTTGGTCTCGACCATCGGCGGCGGGTACTCGCCGAAGCCGCCCTCTCCGAGGTTGTGGAAGTAGCTGTTGATCTGACGAGCGCGCTTGGCCGAAACGACGACGGCGGCGTAATGGGAATCGGCGTGCTCGAGAAGCTTGTCTACGCGTGGTTTGATCATCGGAGCGGAGTCTAGATGATCAGCCCACGGGGTCGCCGAGCTCGGTGCGGACGATCCCGACCAGCTCGCTCGCGGCACGCCCGAGCTCGTCGTTGACGACGCGGTGGTCGAAGTCGCCCTGGGCCGCCAGCTCCTGCTCGGCGACCTTCAGCCGCTCGTCGATCGCCTCCTGGGAGTCGGTGCCGCGGGAGGAGAGGCGCTCGCGCAGGACCGCCGGGGTCCGGCGGGGCGATGAAGATCTGCACCGAGTCCGGTTTCGCGGCGCGGACCTGCTGGGCGCCCTGGACCTCGATCTCGAGCACCACCGAGTGGCCGGCGTCGAGGCGCCGCTCGACCTCGCTGCGCAGCGTGCCGTAGCGGTTGCCGCTGTAGGTGGCGAACTCGAGGAAGTCGTTCTCGTCGGTCCGCCGTTCGAACTCCTCGGGCGTGAGGAAGTGGTAGTCGCGGCCGTTTACCTCACCCTCGCGCGGCGCCCGGGTCGTCGCCGAGACCGAGAGCTCGAGGTCGGGAACCGCCTGCAGCAGCTCCCGGATCAGGGTCCCCTTGCCGACCCCGGAGGGGCCGGTGATGACGAAGACTTTGGCCATGCGGGCGCGGATACTGACCGCCGCGGCGGTCGCTATCTGCGCAGCTGGCTGATGAGCTCGGTGCGCTGGCGCTCGGAGAGGCCGCCGATCGTCTTCGACGGCGAGATCCGGCACTGGTTGAGGATCCGGTTGGTCTTCACCCGACCGTACTTGGGGACGGCGAGCAGCATGTCGAACACCTTGGCGGTGAGCACGTACTCGGGCGGGTCGAGCAGGATCGCCTGGATGCTCGCCCGGTTCGCCTTCAGGTCCTTCTTCAGTTTGGCCCGGGCGGTGCGGATGTCGTTCGCCCGCTTGAGCGCCTCCATCCTCTGGTCGAGGGACCGTTCCGGGGCCGCGAGTGAAGATTTGACTGAGGAGGCCGTCATGTGGGCGGCGAGTATAGCCGCGCCTCGGAGCCGTGCAAGGTGACATGGGCCAAATGCGCCAAAATTCACCTCAACCTCTACTCGAGGTGAGGGCATCCACGCGTGGCGGTCGTCCGCGACTCGCCGATTTCCAGCTCCTTCGCGATCCGCGAACCGGCCCTCGGATCGCGGAAACTCTCCGTCCCGACCGCGACCAGCGCCGCCCCGGCGGCGAGGAATTCGGCCGCGTCGGCGCCGCAGGCGATCCCCCCCATGCCGATCGAGCGGCAGCTCGACAGCGGCTCTGACCGCACGCAGCTGCTGCAGGGCGATCGGGCGGACCGCCGGGCCCGAGAGGCCGCCGTGGCCGGCCGCGAGCGCCGGCGTCCCCGTGGCCGGATCGATCGCGCTCGCCTTCAGCGTGTTGATCAGCGAGACCGCGTCGGCGCCGCCCTCCTCGGCGGCGACCGCGACCGCCTCGGGGTCGGCGACGTTGGGCGTCAGCTTCACGATCAGCGGCTTCTCGGTCAGCGGCCGCAGCGCTTCCAGCAGCGCCTCGGTCTCGTCCGGGTTCTCGCCGACGATCAGGCCGGAGTGGACGTTGGGGCAGGAGACGTTGAGCTCGATCGCCGCGACCTCGTCACGCTCGGCCACCTCCTCGACCAGTCGCGAGAAGTCCTCGCGGTTCGTCGCCATCACCGAGACGATCAGCGGCACCGGCAGCTCGGCCAGCTGCGGCAGATCCTCGGCGAGGAAACCCTCGAGGCCCTTGTTCGGCAGCCCGATCGAGTTGATCATCCCGGCGGGCGTCTCCCAGATCCGCCGCGGCTCGTTGCCGGCGCGCGGCTCCGGCGTGATCGTCTTCGAGACGAAGGCGGAGAAGGGAAAGTCGTCCAGGAGCTCGATCGCCGAAGACCCTGCGGGCGGCGATCGCGTCGTAGGTTCCCGAGGCGTTGATCACCGGGTGGGCTAGCTCGATGCCGCAGAACTCAGGCATGGGCCACCTCGAGGACGGCGTCTCCCCGCAGCGACCGGGCCGTCGACGCAGAGGCGCAGGTAGCCGCCGCTCGGGCTTCGGCACCGCGCAGCCGAAGCAGGCGCCGAAGCCGCAGGCCATCGGCGACTCCATCGCCAGCTCGCAGGCGACGCCGGCCTCGGCGCAGAGCGCGCGCACCGCCTCCAGCATCGCCGGCGGGCCGCAGGAGTAGACGACGGCCGAGTCGGCGTCGTCGCCGGCGAGCATCGTCGCCAGGAGGTCGGTGACGTAGCCGTGGTGGCCGGCGTGGCCGTCCTCGCTGGCGAGGCGGACGTCGGACAGAGGGTGCCGCCGGCGCAGAAGAGCTCGCTCAGGCCGCCCGAGTGGGCTCTCGTTGCGGAAGCCGAGCAGGACCCGTAGGGGGATGCCCCTGTTCGACCAGGCGGCGGCGCCAGATGGCCAGCGGGGCGATGCCGATGCCGCCGCCGACGAGGATCGCCCCGGCCGCGCTCGGGGTTGACCTGCTTCGGGGTCGAGAAGGCGTTGCCGAGCGGGCCGGTGACCCAGACGCGCTCGCCCGGCTCCAGCTCGCAGAGGCGATCGGTGCCGGGGCCGACGCCCTCGACCAGGAAGTCGAGGCGAACGCCTTCCTCGGCCGGCCGCGGTCTCGGCGACCGAGATCGCCCGCGGCAGGAAGGGCCGACCTCCCCCCTCCCCCCAGCCGCGCTCGCCGGCGAGCATGTAGAACTGGCCGGGCTGGGGCTCCGGGCCCTCGCGGTCGAGCAGGGAGAAGATCCGGTAGCCGCCGGAGACCGTGTTGTCCGCGACCTCGCAGAGCCGGCGGCCGAACGGGAGCGCTCATCGCGGCTGCGGCGCGCCCTCACGGTGCCCTCGTGGATCTCCTGCAGGGAGCGGACCTCGGCGTCGCCCTGCCTTGCCGGCGGCGATCGCGCGGGCGGCGGCGGTGGCGCCGGTCATCGTCGTCACGCAGGGGATGCCGTGGCGGACGGCGGCGGTGCGGATCTCGTAGCCGTCGGTGCGGGCGCCGGAGCCGGTCGGGGTGTTGATCACGAGGTCGCAGCGGCGCTTGCGGATCAGGTCGAGGACGTGCGGCGAGCCTTCCTGCAGCTTGTTGATCCGGGTCACCGGCACCCCCATCCGCTCGATCGCCTGGGCGGTGCCGCCGGTCGCGATCACCTCGAAGCCGAGGTCGTGGAAGCGGGTCGCGAGCTGGGTCGCCGCCGGCCTTGTCGGTGTCGGTGACGGTGATGAAGACCGAGCCCGACTCGGGCAGCCGCACCCCGGCCGCCGCCTGCGCCTTGCCGAAGGCGGTCGGGAAGTCGGCGGCGATGCCCATCACCTCGCCGGTGCTCTTCATCTCCGGGCCGAGGACCGAGTCGGCGCCGGCGAAGCGGGCGAAGGGCAGCACCGCCTCCTTGACGCTGACGTGCTCGAGCGGGCCCTGCGGCAGCTCCTGGTCGGCGAGCCTCTCGCCCAGCATCAGCCGGCAGGCGATCTTCGCCAGCGGCACCCCGATCGCCTTGGAGACGAAGGGGACGGTGCGCGAGGCGCGCGGGTTGGCCTCGATCACGTAGAGCTCGCCGCCGGCGACGCCGTACTGGATGTTGATCAGGCCGATGACGCCGAGCTCGAGCGCGATCCGCTCGCTGGTGGCGCGGATCTCGCTCCAGCATCTCCTCGCCGAGGCTGAGCGGCGGGATCACGCAGGCCGAGTCGCCGGAGTGGACGCCGGCCTCCTCGACGTGCTGCATGATCCCGGCGACGTAGACCTGCTCGCCGTCGCCGAGCGCGTCGACGTCGACCTCGATCGCGTTCTCGAGGAAGCGGTCGAGCAGCAGCGGGTGCTCCTGGTCGGCCTTGACGTGCTGGCCTCAGGTAGGCCTTGAGATCGTCGGTCGAGTAACAGATCTCCATCGCCCGGCCGCCGAGCACGTAGGAGGGCCGGACCAGCAGCGGGAAGCCGACCTCGTCGGCGATCACCTCCGCCTCCTCGGCCGAGAGCGCGGTCCCGTAGGGCGGGTGCTCGACCCCGAGCCGGCGCAGCAGGGCGCCGAAGCGGCCGCGGTCCTCGGCGAGGTCGATCGCGTCGACCGGCGTGCCGAGCAGCGGCACGCCCGCCTCTTCGAGGGTGCGGGCGAGCTTCAGCGGCGTCTGGCCGCCGAACTGGACGATCACGCCCTCCGGGCTGCTCCTGCTCGCAGACGGCGAGCACGTCCTCGGCGGTCAGCGGCTCGAAGTAGAGGCGGTCGGAGGTGTCGTAGTCGGTCGAGACCGTCTCCGGGTTGCAGTTGACCATCACCGCGTCGCGGCCGAGCTCGCGCGCGGTCATCGCGGCGTGGACGCAGCAGTAGTCGAACTCGATCCCCTGGCCGATCCGGTTCGGGCCGGCGCCGAGGATGACGACCGAGTCGCTGCTCGCCGCGGCGGATCTCGTTCGCCGGCGGGCGTGCCGTCGTGGCGGCGGCGCTCGTGGGCGGAGTAGTAGTAGGGCGTCGCCGCCTCGAACTCGGCGGCGCAGGTGTCGACCGCCTTGTAGGTGCGGACGAGGCCCTCGGTGCCGTCGCCTTCGGTGGCCAGCGCCTGCAGCTCGCGCAGGAACCAGCGGTCGACCAGGCAGGCCTCGTGCACGGCCTCGACCTCGATGCCGCGCTCGGAAGGCCTCGAGGATCAGGTCGAAGCGCTCGGCGCAGGGCATCTCGATCGCGGCCAGCAGCTCCTCCTCGGACTCGGGGATCTCGGCCGCGGAGTCGAGCTCGCGCGAGCGCATCGCCTTGGCGAAGGACTCGCGGAAGGTGCGGCCGATCGCCATCGCCTCGCCGACGCTCTGCATGTAGGTGGAGAGGCGGCCCTCGGAGCCGGGGAACTTCTCGAAGGCGAAGCGCGGGATCTTGGTGACGACGTAGTCGATCGTCGGCTCGAAGGAGGCCGGCGTGGCGCGGGTGATGTCGTTGGGGATCTCCTCCAGCGCGTAGCCGACCGCCAGCTTCGCCGCCATCTTCGCGATCGGGAAGCCGGTCGCCTTCGAGGCCAGGGCCGAGGAGCGGGAGACGCGCGGGTTCATCTCGATCACGACGATCTCGCCGTTCTCGGGGTTGACCGCGAACTGGACGTTGGAGCCGCCGGTCTCGACCCCGATCGCCCGGATCACCTTGATCGCCTGGTCGCGCAGGTCCTGGTAGAGCGGGTCGGTCAGCGTCTGCGCGGGCGCGACGGTGACCGAGTCGCCGGTGTGGACGCCCATCGGGTCGACGTTCTCGATCGAGCAGATGATCACGACGTTGTCGTTGCGGTCGCGCATCACCTCGAGCTCGAACTCGCCCCAGCCGATCACCGACTCCTCGACCAGCACCTGGTTGATCGGGCTGGCGGCGAGGCCCTCGGTGACGACCTGGCGCAGCTCGGTCTCGGTGCGGCCGATGCCGCCGCCCTGGCCGCCCATCGTGAAGGCGGGGCGGACGATCGCCGGCAGGGTGATGCGGCCCGTCGGCCAGCGCCTCCTCGACCTCGGCCAGGTTTTCCACCGTGATCGACCACGGGATCCGCAGCCCGGCCTCGTTCATCGTCGTGCGGAACTCCTCGCGGTCCTCGGCGCGGCTGATCGCCGCCGCGTCGGCGCCGATCAGCTCGACCCCGAAGCGCTCCAGGGTGCCGTCCTCGTGCAGGCGTCATCGCCAGGTTCAGCGCGGTCTGGCCGCCGAGGGTCGGCAGCAGCGCGTCGGGGCGCTCCTTTTCGATGATCTTGGTCACCGGGCCCGGCAGCAGCGGCTCGATGTAGGTGGCGGTGGCGAACTCGGGGTCGGTCATGATCGTCGCCGGGTTCGAGTTGACGAGGACGACTTCGTAGCCCTCCTCGAGCAGCACCTTGCAGGCCTGCACGCCGGAGTAGTCGAACTCGGCCGCCTGGCCGATCACGATCGGCCCGGAGCCGATCAGGAGGATCTTCTGGATGTCCTCGCGTTTAGGCACTGCGCACCTCCCGCGCCCCTGCCAGGCGCTGCTCCAGGTTTTTGCGGACGGCGGGCCACTCGTCGTCGACGATCGAGAAGTAGGCCGAGTCGCGGACGCCGGTCACCGGCATAAGCATGTGTTTGCGGAAGATGCCCTCGAATTTCGCCGGCAGCGCTTCCATCGCCCCGCGGCGAGCGCTCGTTGCGAGCGTCGGTCTTCAGCTCGACCCGCATGCAGCCGAGCTCGTCGAAGGCGAAGCCGAGCATCAGCAGCTTCGCCTCGACGTTGGCGCCGCTGCGCCAGGCCGCGGGGGTGAGCCAGGTGTTGCCGATCTCGACTCCGTTGTGGATCGGGCGCGGAGCCAGGTAGGTGGAGCTGCCGAGCGGCTCGCCGTCGGCGGCGCTCAGGGTCGCGAAGCCGTGCTCGAGGTTCGCCTCGCGTGCGGCGATCCGATCGTCGAACCAGCCATCGAAGCCCTCGTCGGTTTCGGTTACGCGGCGGTCGATCCACTGCCAGATTTCGGGATGGAGAGCGACTGAGCGCAGCGGCTCGCGATGGGCCTCGGCGAGGGGCTCGAGGCGGACAACCTGCCCCTCCAGGACGCGGTCCGGCGGTGGCCAGATCAAGCTGCCAACTCCAGGAAGCGATCGAACAGGTGGCGGGCGTCGTGCGGGCCGGGGCCCGCCTCGGGGTGGTACTGGACGGTGGCGCCGGCGACGTCGCGCAGGACCAGGCCCTCGACCGTGCGGTCGTAGAGGTTCAGCTGCGAGAGCTCGGCGACGCCGAAGTCGGTCTCCCAGCGGACCGGCTCGTCGCCCTCGATCCGCGGCTCGCCGCCGGGGCCGACGACGGCGAAGCCGTGGTTCTGGGAGGTGATGTCGATCCGGCCCGTCTCCAGGTCCTTGACCGGGTGGTTGGCGCCGCGGTGGCCGAAGGGCAGCTTGTAGGTCTCGCAGGCCGACGGCGCGGCAGAGCAGCTGGTGGCCGAGGCAGATGCCGAAGACCGGCTTCTTGCCGATCACGCCGCGGACGGTGTCGACGACGTAGTCGAGGGCGGCGGGGTCGCCGGGGCCGTTGGCGAGGAAGACGACGTCGGGGTCCTCGGCGAGCACCTCCTCGGGGCTGCTGGTGCAGGGCAGCAGGGTCAGCTGGCAGCCGTGCTCGCGCAGCTGGCGGACGATGCTGAGCTTGACCCCGGTGTCGATCCCGACCACGTGCGGGCCCTCGCCCTCGAAGCGGACCGGCTGCGGCCGGGGTGACCGTGCGGGCGAAGTCGGCGCCGTCCATCGTGGGCTCGGCGGCGATCCGTTCGCGCGCCTCGGCTTCGGGCGTCTGCGGCCGGGAAGATGCCGCCGCGCATCGCGCCGCGGTCGCGGATGTGGCGGACCAGGGCGCGGGTGTCGACGCCGCTGATCGCCGGGCACGCCGCAGTCGTCGAGCCAGTCGAGCCAGCCGCCCTCGGCGGTGGCGACGTCCTCGCCGTTCTTGGCGTCGCGCATGACGACGCCGCGGGCGTGGACGCGCGTCGGACTCCATCGCCGCGGCGGAGACGCCGTAGTTGCCGATCAGCGGGTAGGTGAAGACGATGATCTGGCCCGCGTAGGAGGGGTCGGTGACCGACTCCTGGTAGCCGGTCATCGCCGTGTTGAAGACGACCTCGCCGGTGACGGCGCCCGTCGTGGCCGCAGGCGAGCCCGTCGAGCCGGGTCCCGTCCTCGAGCAGGAGATAGGCGCTCATCGTGACCTCCAAGGCGCTTTAGTGAACCGTGGGTTGACAAAGGGGCCTTTCATGCCGCCACTCCCAGCGAGAAGCTGCGCAGGCGGAAGGCGACCTGGCCGGCGGCGACGGTCATCAGCACCCGGCCGGTCAGGGTCTGGCCGGCGCACCAGGAGTTGGCCGAGCGGCTCTCGTAGCCGTCCTCCCCCACCGTCCACTCGGCGCCGAGGTCGCAGAGGACGACGTTGGCCTCCGAGCCCGGCGCCAGGGTCGGCCGCTCGAGGTCGAAGGGCGCGGCGCCGCCGGCCATCCGCTCGACCAGCAGGGCGAGGTCGATCGACGCCCGGCAGGACCAGCTCGGTGTGGAGCGCCGCGAAGGCCGTCTCGAGGCCGGTCACACCCATCGCCGCCTGCTCGAAGGGGACGTCCTTTTCCTCCGGCTGGTGCGGCGCGTGGTCGGTGGCGATGCACTCGATCGTGCCGTCGCGCAGGCCCTCGATCAGCGCCTGGCGGTCGCTCTCGTCGCGCAGCGGCGGGTTCATCTTGAAGCGGTGCGGGTCGAGGCTGCGGACCTCCTCGTCGGTGAGGCAGAGGTGGTGCGGGCTGGCCTCGGCGCTGATCTGGACGCCGGCGGCCTTGGCGGCGCGGACGACCTCGACCGACTCCGCCGCGGAGAGGTGCTGGACGTGGATCCGGGCGTCCTCGTAGCCGGCGAGGGCGGCGTCGCGGGCGATCATCGTCGACTCCGAGACCGAGGGGATGCCGGCGAGCCCGAGCGCGGCGGAGACCGGGCCCTCGTGCATGGCGCCGTCGCCGGAGAGCGCCGGGTCCTCCTCGTGCAGGGCGATCTTGCCGCCGCAGAGGTGCTGGTACTGGAGGGCGCGGCGCATCACCCCGGCGCTCGACGATCGGCAGGCCGTCGTCGGAGAAGCCGATCGCGCCGGCTTCGCGCAGTTCGACCATCTCGGTCAGCTCCTCGCCCTTCATCGCCTTGGTCACGGTGGCGAGGAAGCCGACCGGGACCGAGGCGCCGGCCCGCGCCTGCTCGCGCAGGGCGGAGATGTCGGCCGCGGTCGAGACCGGCGGCTCGGTGTTGGCCATCGCCAGGATCCCGCAGTAGCCGCCGGCGGCGGCGGCGCGGGTTCCCGTCTCGACGTCCTCTTTGTGCTCGTGGCCGGGGGTGCGGAGGTGGACGTGCGGGTCGAAGAAGGCCGGGAAGGCGTGCAGGCCCTCGGCCTCGACCACCTCGGCGCCCTCGGCGTCGGCCTCGCCGGGAGCGGCCAGCTCGGCGATCTCGCCGTCGCGGACGACGACGTCGTGGACCGCGTCGATGCCGGCGACCGGGTCGAGGACGGTGGCGCGGCGCAGGACCAGGTGCGCGTCCTCGCCGGCGCGGACGTCGAGGGTGTCGGTGAGGCTCATGCCGGGGTCCCGATCGGGGTCGGCCTGCTGCCCTCGCCATCGCCCGCGGGGGTCTGGTCGCTCGCTGCCGGCGAGCAGCTCGTAGAGGATCGCCATCCGCACGACCAGGCCGGCGGCGACCTGCTCGGCGATCAGCGACTGCGGCGAGTCGATCGCCTCGCCGGAGAGCTCGACGCCGCGGTTGACCGGGCCGGGGTGCATCAGCAGCTGGCGCGGGTTGAGGCGGCGGGTGTCGATCTGGAAGGTGGCCGCGTACTCGCGCAGCGAGGGGACGAAGCTCTCGCTCATCCGCTCCTTCTGCATCCGCAGCGCGTAGACGACCTCGGCCTCGCTCGATCCCGTCGAGGTGTAGGAGACCTCGCAGCCGAGCTCCTCGATCCCGCGCGGGATCAGGGTCGGCGGGCCGCAGACGGTGACCTCGGCGCCCATCCGCTGGAAGGCGATCAGGTTGGAGCGGGCGACGCGGCTGTGGAGGACGTCGCCGACGATCCAGATCCGCACGCCCTCGAGCGAGCCGAGGCGGCGGCGCAGCGTGTAGACGTCGAGCAGCGCCTGGCTCGGGTGCTCGTGCTTGCCGTCGCCGGCGTTGACGACCGCGGCCGCGGTCCAGCCGGCGACCATCTGGGCGGCGCCGGCGTAGGGGTGGCGGATCACGATCGCCGCCGGGTCGTAGGCGGAGAGGGTGGCGACGGTGTCCTTCAGCGACTCGCCCTTGTCGACCGAGGAGCCGGCGGCCTTGACCGAGACGAGGTCGGCCGAGAGCCGCTTGGCGGCGAGCTCGAAGGAGCTCGAGGTGCGGGTGCTCGACTCGTAGAAGAGGGTGACGACGGTGCGGCCGCGCAGGGTCGGGACCTTCTTGATGTCGCGGCGGCCGACCTCGGCGAAGCTCTCGGCGCGGTCGAGGATCGCCTCGATCTCCTCGCGGGAGAGCTGCTCGATCGAGAGCAGGTGCTTCATCGGTTCACCTCCAGTGGGCTGGGCTCGGAGATCGTCACCTCGTCGTGCCGTCGATCTCCTCGAGGCGGACGTTGACCCGCTCCTCGCGGGCGGTCGGCAGGTTCTTGCCGACGTAGTCGGGGCGGAAGGGCAGCTCGCGGTGGCCGCGGTCGCAGAGGACCGCCAGCTGCACCCGCTGCGGGCGGCCGTAGTCGAAGAGGGCCTCGATCGCGGCGCGCACGGTGCGGCCGGTGAAGAGGACGTCGTCGACGAGGACGACGGTGCGCTCGCTGAGGTCGAAGTCGATGTGGGAGGCGTGGACGACCGGCTGTGAGGCGGGCGCCTTGGCGCCGACGTCGTCGCGGTAGAAGGAGATGTCGAGGTCGCCGATCGGCAGCTCCGAGCCGGTCAGCTCGCCGAGGAAGACGTGGAGGCGGCGGGCGAGGACGGCGCCGCGGGTGTGGATGCCGACGACCGCCAGACGATCGGAATCGGGGTTCTTCTCGGCGATCTCGTGGGCGATCCGCCGCAGCGTTCGCCTCAGATCGTCGTGCTCCAGCACGACCTTCTCGCTCACTTCGGTGCTTCCTTCCTGGCCTCGCGGGACCGGGTTAAAGGACGGGGGCAATGTAGCAGCCGGCGCAGGCGGGGACGGGTAGGTCCCCGTCCTCGCAAATTGGGGAGGGCTCGTCGGGGACCTACCCGTCCCCGCCTCCATTCGCGGCTCCATTTGGGATGAGCTGGGGTTCTCCTCTCTCGGGGAAGGGGATCTCGATGACGTCGAAGTCTTTGGGGGCGACGGCGGGCTCGAAGACGTCTTGGGCCTCCTCGAGCACCTTGCCGACGTGGTAGCGGGAGGAGATGTGGACGAGGGCGAGCAGCTTCACGTGGGCCTCGGCGGCGACGGCGGCGGCCTGGCCGACGGTCGAGTGGCCGGTCTCGGCGGCGCGCTGGACCTCCTCCTCGGCGAAGCAGGCGTCGTGGATCAGGAGCTCGGCGTCGGCGGCGGCGGAGACGGTGGCCGGGCTGGGCGCGGTGTCGCCGGTGACGACGATCGTGCGGCCTGGGCGGCTTGCTCCCATCACCTGCTCGGGCGCCACCGGCCCCGCATCGCCCTCCACCGTCCTCACCGCGCTGCAGCGCCGCGAAGGCAGGGCCTTCGGGGACGCCGGCGGCAGCCGCGGCGGCGGGGTCGAAGCGGCCGGGGCGCTCGGCCTCGACCAGGGCGTAGCCGTTGGCGCGGGACGCCGTGGGCAGCTTCGAAGGGCCGGACCTCGTAGCCGTCGTGCTCGACCGCGTCGCCCGGCCCCAGCTCGACCAGCTCGAGCGCGAACTCGAGCCGGCCGACCAACGGCGAGAAGACCTGGAAGAGCTCGCGTCAGGCCGGGCGGCCCGTAGATCTTCAGCGGCACCTCGACGGTCGGTCAGGTCGTAGGTCTTCAGCAGCCCCGGAATCCCGAGGATGTGGTCGGCGTGGAAGTGCGTCAGGTAGATCTCGTCCGACCTGGACCAGCCCCAGCGAGCGCTGCATCTGCCGCTGCGTCCCTTCGCCGCAGTCGAACAGCAGCCGCTCCCCCCCACGCGCGACCAGCACGCTCGCCGTCGAGCGCCGCGCCGAGGGCACCGAGCCCCCGGTTCCGAGAAAAGTCACCGCCAGATCCATCGGCGGCGAGCCTACGCGAGTTACGGGCTAAGCTGCCGCTTGAGCGCCCGTAGCTCAGCTGGATAGAGCGCTTCCCTCCGGAGGAAGAGGCCACAGGTTCGAATCCTGTCGGGCGCGTCTTTGGCGATGTCGACTTAGTGGCCCATGTGTCCACAAGCTCGACAGGCCTAGCCCTCGGCGGCCTTGAACCTCGCCCGCCACTCCTCGCGGTCGAACTCGGCGGGCTCGGTTTCGGCGAGGAAGCGTTCGAGGACGGCGATGAAGCGGCCGGGTCGCTCGAGCTGGGGGACGTGGCCGGTGTCCTCGAAGATCTCCAGGTGGCTGCCCGGGAGCTGGGCGTGGGCCTCGCGGGCGTGGTCGACCGGGATGATCGGGTCGTTCTCGCCCCAGAGGATCAGCAGCGGCAGGGCATCGGCCAGGTAGAGCTGGTCGAGGGCGGCGACACGCTGGCCCTGCGGTGCCGACTACGGAGCGCAGGGTGGCGACGAAGGCCTTGCGGCGCTCGGGGTCGGTCAGGGTCGCGTAACCGCGGGTCACCTCGGCCAGGTCGGCGTTGGGGCGCAGCCCGACGAGCCCGAGCCCGCGGCCGAGCACCGATCCGACCCGGCTGCCGACGCCGGCCGTGGCCGAGATGAAGAGCTCCGCCCCGGGCAGGGCCGCAGCGCGCAGGACCGGGCTCACGTCCGGCCCGAGGCCGCCGCTGGAGACGAGCACCAGCCGCTCGACCATCTCGGGGAACTGGTAGGTGAACTGCAGCGCGACGCCGCCGCCGAGCGAGTGGCCGACCAGGGTGGCGCGCTCGTGGCCTAGGGTCAGCATCAGGTCGCGCAGACCGCTGGCGAGACTGCCGAGCGAGTAGTCGCCGCCGCCGGGTGCGGAGGCGCCGTGGCCGGGGAAGTCCGGGGCGATCACGGTGTGGTTGATCGCCAGCGGCTCGATCACCGATTCCCAGTTCTCGCAGGTGCCTGCCATCCCGTGGATCAGCAGCAGGACCGGGCCGGAGCCGGCTTCGATGAAGTTGACGGGATGGCCGTGGACGTCGACCGTCCGCGGTCTCGCCTCGGCCATGCTCAGCCGCGTTACTTTGCCTGCCACGGAGAGAACGTACCCATGAAGCCGGTCGGGGTATCGCAGCGCCGCGATTCTGTGACCGATTCCAATACTGTCGCGCTGTGAACGACGCCCCCCAAGCGGCCGCCTCGCAGGACAGGCGCCCCCCTCGCGGCGCCCTGATCGTGATCGCGGTCGGGCTCGTCGCCTGCGTCGTCGCCGCCCTCGCCAGCACCGGCAAGGGCGAGGGCGAAGCGGCGAACCTGGAATGGGTCCGATCCGCGGAGGGCCCCGACTCCGAGGTCGTCCCGATCCCCGGCGGCAAGGGCACGATGCAGCTGACCGACACCAACATCCGCGCCACCGGCACCAACGTCAGCGGCTACTCGCTCTACATCGTCTCCTCCGCGCTGACCGTCTCCGCCGGCTCGCCGATCGGCGGCGGCCGCATCGTCTGCAGGATCAAAGCGCCGAAAGGGACCGAAGTCGCCCAGAGCGGCGGCGATCTGCGGGCGACCTACCCGCGCTC
The DNA here is from genome assembly GCA_963812845.1 of uncultured Actinomycetes bacterium. Taxonomy (GTDB): domain Bacteria; phylum Actinomycetota; class Thermoleophilia; order Solirubrobacterales; family 70-9; genus VAYN01. The sequence continues at coordinate 1,676,482 of CAWEWQ010000001.1, forward strand.
TTCCGAAGACGGCATCTACAGTCAGGAAGTGCCGGAAACGGTGCTGATGGACTTCAGCTCCCACGGCGGCGAACTCGCCGTCCCTCGAAGTGCCGGACCGGCCCCGCAGCTTCACCACCGAACGCGGGGTCAAGGTCGAATGGCCCGAGTTCAAGATCGGCGAAGAGCGGATCAAATACTTCATCGCCGGGAAACCGAAACAGGATCTCGACCTTCCCTTCTTCACGGTCTGGAGGACGACCGACGTCCCCGCGGCGAAAATCGGCTGCACGCTGGAAACGAACGCCGGGGAGGCAACCGCCGCCACCCATGCCGCGCTCGCCGACCGCACGCCGCCGATCGACGAAGAAGCCGAAGAACTCAAAGCCGAAGAACGGGAAGAAGCCGAAGAGGAAGCCGAAGAAGGCGAATAGGGCTAGACGTCCAGGCTCTCCTGCGGGGCGACCAGCAGCTCCGGTCCTTCCGCCATCCCTTTGCCGACCTTGTTCAGCGCCGGGTTGGCCGGAGCGCTCGACATCCGCGCCCGCGTCGAGCGGGCCGCACATCGCCACCGCGTCCTCGGCGCTGAGATCGGGCCGCAGCCAGGCGGCCTCTGCCTCGGCGCTCGGCAGGATCGCCGGCATCCGGTCGTGGACCGGAGAGACCACCTCGTTCGGCGTCGTGGTTACGAGCGTGCAGGTGTAGAGATAGCCGTCGTCGTAGCCGCGCTCCTCGGGCTCGGGCCACTCCTTGCGGGTGCAGAGTCCGGCGAAGGCGAAGGGCTCGCCGCCGTCGACCTGGAAGTGCCAGGGCTGACGCGGCTGCTTCGGGTCCTCGGCCTTCATCCACTCGTAGAAGCCGTCGGCGACGATCAGGCAGCGGTGCCGGTACTTGCCGACCAGCGGACCGTAGGCGCGGCTTTTCATCAGGTTCTCTTTTTTCGCGTTGATCATCCGGTAGCCGACTTTCAGGTCCTTGGCCCAGACCGGGACCAGGCCCCAGCGCATCAGCCGCGCCTCGCGCTCGCCCTGTTCGGCCTCCGTCGGGCTCGGGCGAGGCGCGGACGACGAGCATCTCCTGGGTCGGGGCGACGTTGAAGCGGCCGAAACCGGGGGGCGATTTCTCCTTACTGCCCTTCGCCTCCCCCCCGTCCTCGGCGCTCTCCTTCGCCGGTGCCGCCGCGACTTTCCGCTCCAGCGCCTTCTCGAGCTCGACCTGGAAGCGGTCGGCGATCTTCTTCGTGTCCTTGGTGGTGACGGTGAAGCGCCCGCACATGGGAGCAGCCTACCCAGGCGGGAGGCTCACTCCGGGGCGATCAACTCGACAGTCGGGAAGTAGGTCCGATAGCGGGAGGCGTCGCGGGTCAGAAGTCGCAGCCCTTCGATGGCCGCGTGTGCTCCGATGAAGAAATCCGGCAGTGGAGAGCGGCGGTTGCCGCCACGGCGGCGGTAATCGGAAAAAGCCTTGCCTGCGAGAAACGCGGCGGACCACGGGATGGCCTCGCGGATAAACACCTCGGCGGGCAGCTCGTGATCGAGCAGCTCTTTGCGCGAGTACCGCTGGGAGACCTCCGCATAGATCACGGCATTGATGACCAGCGGCCCTTCCGAGCCAACACCTGCCAGGGCCTGACTCGACCACTCCCCCCAGGTGAAATCGGCGGATAGGACGTCGATCAGGACGTTTGAGTCAACGAGGGTCCCCGTCATCCTCTTCCAAGTGCCCGGTGCCCCAATCCTCTCCCCGGGTCAGGCGCATGATCTCCTCCGTGGACATCTCGATGTCGCCTCCGCTCGCGTTCTTCAGGCGTTCGACGATCTCCCGCCCCCTCGTGCGGTCGCCCTCGATCTTGCGGACCTTCACCTGTCCTCCTTCCACCACGAACTGAATCTCGGTCCCAGGAAGCAGGCCGAATTCGTCCCGTATCCCCTTCGGGATCGTCACCTGGCCTTTGCTGGTGATTCTCATAAGTAAGAGTATTACAGGTCTTACTCTTACTCGTGAAACGAGGGCGTCTTGGGGCGTAGCTCGGCGTGGTCGCGGTACCAGTCCAGGGTCCGGATCAGACCGTCGCGAAGGCCGACCTCGGGGCGCCAGCCGGTCATCTCCGCGCAGCTTGGTCGAGTCGACGAACTGGCGGTCGATCTCGCCGTCGGGGTTGCCGGTGCCGAGGTATTCCGGCTGCAGGTCGAGTTCCCGAGACGGCGACCATCGTCTCCAGCACCTCCTTGACCGAGTGCGGGGTCTCGCCGCCGGCGTTGAAGGCCTCACCCGCCCCGGGGCCGCCGGCGCCGACGGCGCTCTCGACCGCCAGGTAGGCGGCGACGGCGTCGCTGACGTAGAGGAAGTCGCGTTCGGGACTGCCGTCGGAGCGGATCTGCGGGCGGCGGCCGTCGAGCACGGCGGCGATCGCCTCCGGGATCAGACGCGAGAAGTTGGGGTCGCCGCCGCCGTAGATGTTGGCGAAGCGGGTCACCGCCACCGGCAGCCCGTAGGCGGGCCGGTAGCTGAGCGCGATCGCGTCCGCCGCCGCCTTGCTCGCCTCATACGGGGAGGCCGGCTGCAGGCGCATCTCCTCGCGGTAGGGCAGTTCGTCGCTGGGGCCGTAGGCCTTGTCGGAGGAGGCGACGATTACCGCCGGCACGTCGGCGCGGCGGCAGGCCTCGAGCAGGCCCCAGGTGCCGCGGACGTTGACTTCGAAGGTCTGGGTCGGGTCGGCCATCGCCGGGCCGACCAGGGTCTGGGCGGCGAGGTGGAAGACGACGTCGAACTCACCGGCGGCGATCGCCGCCTCGACCGCGGCGGCGTCGCGCAGGTCGACCTCGAGCAGTTCGACCTCGGAGTCGATCCCCTGCAGGGCGAGGCCGGAGCGCGGCGCGGGCGCCAGGTCGAGGACGGTGACCGCGTCGCCGCGCTCGAGCAGCGCCCGCGCCAGGTTCGAGGCGACGAAGCCGTGGCCGCCGGTGACCAGCGAGCGCTTCACGTCGCGTCGACCGGCGCCGCGTCCCAGACCCGCCACGGTGCCCGGCCGGCGGCCCAGAGGTCGTTGAGGACGACGGCGTCCTTGTAGGTGTCCATGCAGTCCCAGAAGCCCTCGTGGCGGTACGCGCGCAGTTGCCCGTCAGCGGCCAGGCGCGAGAGCGGCTCGCGCTCGAGCACGCTCTCGGCGTCGAGGTAGTCGAGCGCGCCGGGCTCGAAGCAGAAGAAGCCGCCGTTGATCCAGTGCTCGCTGCGCGGCTTCTCGACGAAGCCGGTCGACCTCGTCCCCCGCCGAGCTCGGCGACCCCCCACTGAAGGTGGGGTCGCACAACGGTGACCGTGGCAAGCGCCCCGTGGTCCCGGTGGAAATCGAGCAGCGCACCGAGGTCGACGTCGGCGACCCCGTCCGCATAGGTGACGCAGAAGCACTTCCCCGCGAGGCGTTCGCCGAGCTCCGCCACGCGCCCCCCGGTCGGCGTGTCGAGGCCGGTGTCGACGCACTCGCACCCGCACACCCTCGGGCCAGCGCTCGGCCGCCGCGAACTCCGCCACCGCCTCGCCCATGTATCCGGTCGCCAAGCAGGAAGCGGTCGAAGCCCTGCGCGGCGTAGATCTGGATCACGTGCCAGAGGATCGGCCGGCCGCCGATCTCGACCAGCGCCTTCGGCACCGACTCGGTCCGCTCGCGCAGCCGCGTCCCGCGGCCGCCGCAGAGAATTACGACGGGTGGTTTCATCGCTTCCGAGATTGTGGCCCCTATAGGGGCCCAAAGTTCGGAGTCAGGATCAGCCGCCGGCGACCGCCGGCAGAATCGTGACCTCGGCGCCGTCGTCGATCGAGGTCTCCAGGCCCTGCTGGAAGCGGATGTCCTCGCCGGAGACGTAGACGTTGACGAAGCGGCGCAGGTCGCCGTCCTGGGTGATCCGGTCCTTGCAGGCCGCCGTGGGCGTCGAAGACGGCGTCGAGCACCTCGCCGACGGTGCCGCCCTCTACCTCCAGCTCGGCCTGGCCGCCGGTGGCGGCGCGCAGCTGGGTCGGGATCTTCACGGTGACTGACATCTAGACGGCTACCTCCTGGCGGGAACTCGGCCTCGAAGCTCTCGAGGGCGGGGTCGATCTCGTGCATCTGGAACGTATCGCGGGTCGCGTCGAGCGTCTTCAGCCCCTCGCCGGTGATGTAGACGACCACCCGCTCGCCGTCGGCGAGCTCGCCGCGTTCGGCCAGCTTGCGGAGGACGCCGACGGTGACCCCGCCGGCGGTCTCGGTGAAGATCCCGGTGGTTTCCGCCAGCAGCTTGATCCCCTCGCGGATCTCCTGGTCGGTGACCGAGTCGACGCCGCCGCCGGTGCGGCGGGCGTGCTCGACCGCGTAGGGACCGTCGGCCGGGTCGCCGATCGCGAGGCTCTTGGCGATCGTCTCCGGCCGCTGCGGCTTGCAGACGTCCCAGCCTTCGGCGAAGGCGGTGGCGACCGGGCTGCAGCCCTCGGCCTGGGCGCCGTTGAAGACGGCTGCTGCCCTCGACGAGCCCGAGGTCGAGCCACTCCTGGAAGCCGCGGCCGAGCTTGGTGAAGAGCGAGCCGGAGGCGATCGGGCTGACCACTCGGTCGGGCAGTTCCCAGCCGAGCTGCTCGACGGTCTCGTAGGCGAGCGTCTTCGAGCCCTCGGCGTAGTAGGGCCGCAGGTTGACGTTGACGAAGGCCCAGGGGTGCGTCTCGGCCAGCTGGGTGCAGAGCCGGTTGACGTCGTCGTAGTTGCCGCGGACGCCGACCAGGTTGGTCCCGTAGACGCCGGTCGCGAGCAGCTTCTGCTCCTCGAGGTTGGCGGGGACGAAGACGTAGGAGTCGAGGCCGGCGGCGGCGGCGTGGGCGGCGACGGCGTTGGCGAGGTTGCCGGTCGAGGCGCAGGCGACGGTCGTCGAAGCCGAGCTCCTGCGCCTTGGCGACGGCGACGGCGACGACCCGGTCCTTGAAGGAGTGGGTCGGGTTGGCGGCGTCGTTCTTGATCCAGATCTCGGCGCTCGACGCCGAGCCGCTCGGCGAGGCGGTCGGCCTTCAGCAGCGGCGTCAGGCCCGGCTCCAGCGGGTCGCTGGCACGGCCCTCGAAGGGGAGGAAGTCGCGTAGCGCCAGATCCCCTGCGAACCGGCCTGGATCCGCCGCTTCACCTCGGCCGCGTCGAGCCCGCTGAAGTCGTAGGCGACCTCGAGCGGGCCGAAGCAGTTTTCACAGACGTAGCTGGCGTCCAGCTCGTAGCTGGTCCCGCACTCCTTGCACTTCAGGCTCTCAACTGACATCCGATCCTCATTTCCGCTCTCTACGAAAAAACCTCCGCCTTGTGGGGCAGAGGTCCGATCGGACATCTCCCCACATCTTCCAGGCCCAACATCAACTTCCGTGACCTGCTGGATTTGGCACCTGCCTCGACCTTGCGGTCCGAGGTGGTTGCCGGGGCTTCACGGGGCCAGTCCCTCCACCCCTCTAGATGTGGCGCTTATGTGGGTGAAACCTTACCAGGCACCCTCGGCCGCTTCCACCGCGTGCAAGGCGGCTAACCTAGGCGACACGATGATGCCGCTGCACGGAGATTCGAAGGGACTGAGCCGATGCCGAACCTTCCGAAACCGAGGCTGCGGCGGCCACGCGGCCGGCGCGGCGAGCTCGTCTCTCAGCCGGCGGCGCCTGAGCCCCAGAAGCCGAACGTCGAGCAGATCGACTCCAACGGCCTGCGCTGGGTCAACATCGAGTGGCCGGGATCGCTGGAGCGGACCTGGCTGGAGGAGCACTTCGACTTCCACGCCCTCGACCTCGAGGACGTCCTCTCGCGCAACCAGCGGCCGAAGATCGACGTCTACGACGACTACCTCTTCATCGTCCTCCACCTGCCGGTCTTCGACCCCCTCGCGGGCCGGCTCGGCGCCGGCGAGCTCGACGTCTTCGTCGGGCCCGACTACGTGGTCACGATCCCGAACCTGCCGCTGCAGCCGGTCGAGTACCTGTTCGAGCGCTGCCGCGCCAAAGAGGAGCTGCGCGAACAGCTCTTCTCCCGCGGCTCCGGCTACCTGCTCTACCGGCTCGTCGACGACAGCCTTCGACTACTGCTTCCCGATGCTGCGCAAGATCGGCAACAAGCTCGACGCGCTCGAGGACCAGATCTTCGAAGAGCGGGCCGAGGAGGTCGTCCGCGACATCTCCAACGTCAAGCAGGAGATCATCAACTTCCGCAAGGTGATCCGGCCGCAGCGGCCGGTCCTGCGCGACCTCGAGAAAGTCAAGCAGCGCTACCTGGCCTCCGACTTCGACCTCGAGATCTACTTCGACGACATCGTCGACGCCCACGAGCGGATCTGGGACATGCTCGAGAACTACAAGGAGGTGGCCGAGGCGCTCGAGGAGACCAACGAGTCGGTGATCTCCCACCGCCTCAACGACATCCTCCGCGTGCTGACCTCGATCAGCGTCGTGATCCTGCCGCTGACCCTGATCGCCAGCGTCATGGGGATGAACACCTGGGTCCCCGACCAGGGCAACGAGGCCGGCTTCTTCGTCGTCCTCGGGCTGATGGCGATGGTCCTCATCGGCCTCGTCCCTACTTCCGCAAGCGCCGTTGGCTCTGAGCGCTCGGCGCTCTCGTAGGATGGGTCGCCCGTGGCAAATTTCCGCATCTGGGCGCCCTGGCGCCTCGCTTACGTGAAGGACGCGTCCAAGGACATCGAGGAGGAGTGCATCTTCTGCGCCAAGCCGGCGGCGGAAGACGACGAGGCAAACCTGATCGTCCACCGCGGCGAGAGCTGCTTCGTGATCCTCAACCTCTTCCCGTACACCAACGGGCACCTGATGGTGGCGCCCTACGAGCACGTCGGCCGCCTGCAGGAGATACCGGCCGAGACGCTGGCGGAGATGATGGCGCTGGCCCAGGCGGGCGATGGAGCGGCTCGAGGAGGTCTACCAGCCGCACGGCTACAACGTCGGCTTCAACCAGGGCCGCGTCGCCGGCGCCGGGGTCGAGCACCACATCCACATGCACGTCGTCCCGCGCTGGGCCGGCGACAACAACTTCATGCCGGTGATCGCCGATACGAAAGTGATGCCGCAGTCGATCGAGCAGAGCTACGAGGCTTTGAAGGGAGCATTCTGATGACACGATTTACGCCCGGACGCGAAGCGGAGGACGTAAATCTTGATCCGGGGATCTTCAAGGCCTATGACATCCGCGGGCTGTACGGCGAGGAGATGGACGAGACGACCGCCGGGGCGATCGGGCGGGCCTTTGCGCGGGTGCTGGGACGCCTGCGCGGCAAGCAGCCGAGCGAGCTGAAGGTCGGGCTCGGGCGCGACATGCGTCTGACCGCGCCGGCGATGGCGGCCGCGGTGCGCGAGGGCCTTCTCGCTGAGGGCGCGACGCGTGATCGACGCCGGCCAGGTCGCGACCGAGATGCTCTACCACCTGGTCGGCTCGCGGGAGCTCGACGGCGGCGCCATGGTGACCGCCTCGCACAACCCCAAGGCCTACACCGGGGTGAAGCTGGTCCGCGAGGGAGCGCTGCCGCTCTCCGGCGACGCCGGCATCGGCGACGTCAGGGCGGAGATCGAAGGCGGCCTCGGCGAGGCGCCCGGCGGCGGTTCGGCCGAGGAGGTCGACGTCTGGGACGAGTTCCAGGCCCACGCGCTCTCGTTCATCGACCCGAGCGAACGTCAAGCCGATGAAGGTCGTCGTCGACGGCGGCAACGGGATGGGCGGGCCGATGGTGGGCCCGATCCTCGAGCAGCTGCCGCTGGAGCTGGAGGAGATGTACTTCGTCCCGGACGGCGAGTTCCCCGACCACGAGCCGAACCCGCTGCTGGAGGAGAACCGGCGGATGATCATCGACCGGGTCCGCTCGAGCGGCGCCGACCTCGGGATCGCCTGGGACGGCGACGCCGACCGCTGCTTCTTCATCGACGGCGACGGCAGCTTCTGCGACGGCGACTTCGTCTGCGCCCTGCTGGCGCGCTCGGTCCTGCAGAAGAACCCCGGCGCGACGATCCTCTACGACCCGCGCTCGAGCCGCGCGGTGCCGGACCTGGTCGCCGCCGAGGGCGGCCGCTCCGACCTCTCCCGCGTCGGCCATGCCTTCTTCAAGGCGCGGATGCGCGAGGAGGGCGCGGCTTTCGGCGGCGAGGTCTCCGGCCACTACTACTTCCGCGATTTCTGGAACGCCGACTCGGGGACGATCCCGGCGCTGCTGGTCCTCGAGCTGCTCTCGCTCGACGGCCGCTCGCTGGCCGAGCTGATGGAGGAGTTCCGCTCCCGCTACTTCATCTCCGGCGAGATCAACTCCGAGGTCGATGACGCCATGGCGAAGATGGCGGAGATCGAGGAGCGCTACTCCGACGGCGAGATCACCCACCTCGACGGGATCTCGGTCGACTACGAGGACTGGCATTTCAACGTCCGCCCCTCCAACACCGAGCCGCTGCTGCGCCTGAACCTCGAGTCGCTGGTCTCGCGCGAGGACATGGAGCGCCGTCGCGACGAGGTCCTCGGCCTGATCCGGGCGTGACCACCGACCCCGGAGCAGGCGCTCGAGCAGGCGGCGCTGGCCGGCATCCACCGCTTCGCGATCCCGACCCCGTTCGCGGTCGGGCGGGTCAACTGCTACCTGATCGAGGACGAGCCGCTGACGCTCGTCGACACCGGGCCCAACTCGGGCAAGGCGCTCGACGAGTTGACGGCGCGGCTGGCCGAGCGCGGCCACGCCCTCGCCGATCTCGAGCAGATCGTCGTCACCCACCAGCACATCGACCACCTCGGCCTGGTCGAGATCCTGGTCGAGCACTCCGGCGCCGAGGTGGCGGCCCTGGGTGCCGCGGCCGAGCGGCTCGCCTCCTTCGACGAGGACGCCGAGCGCGACGATGCCTTCGCGGTCGAGGTGATGCTGCGCAACGGCATCCCCGAGGACGTGACCGTGGCCCTGCGCAGCGTCTCCCGCAGCTTCCGCGGCTGGGGCTCGCACGTGACCGTGACGCGAGCCGCTCGAGGACGGCGGCGATCCTCGAGCTCGGCGACCGGCGGCTCGAAGTTCTGCACCGCCCCGGCCACAGTCCTTCGGACACCGTCTTCTGGGACGCCGAGCGGCAGATCCTGATCGCCGCCGACCACCTGCTGCCGAAGATCTCCTCCAACCCGCTGATCACCCGTCCGCTCGACGGCTCCTCGCGGCGGACCCAGGCGCTGGTCACCTACATCGAGTCGCTGAAGCAGACCCGCGAGATGCCGGCCGAGATCGTCCTCCCGGGTCACGGCGAGCCGATCACCGACCACGCCGAGCTGATCGACTCCCGCTTCGCCGGGCACGAGCGGCGCAAGGAGAAGATCTACCGCCTGATCGCCGAGCGGCCCCGGACCGGCTACGAGCTGGCCCAGGCGCTCTGGGGCAACGTCGCGGTCACCCAGGCCTTCCTCACCCTCTCGGAGGTGATCGGCCACGCCGACCTGCTGGTCAACGAGGGCCGGGTGCGGGAAGCCGAGGACGGTGCGCGTGATCCGTTACGAGGCGAGTTAACAGCTCAGAGCTGCTGGCCGAGGAAGCGCCCGAGGGCCGCCGCGGCGAGACCGAGGACGATGCTGAGCGACGACGTTGGCAACCGCGATCCGCCGTTTGCCGGCCTCGTCGATCCGCTGCGTCTCCACCATCCAGGTCGAGAAGGTGGTGTAGGAGCCGATCGCACCGGCGCCGAGCAGCAGGCGCGCGTCGCCCTCGACGCGAGGCCCCCGCCAGCAGACCGAGCAGGAAGGCGCCGCTGAGGTTGACGGCGAGGGTTCCGCGGGGAGGTGCGGGTGCAGGCGATCGGCGACGCACAGGGTCAGCCCGAAGCGGGCGAGCGCCCCGCAGCCGCCGAGCAGAGCGACGCCGATCCAGACGACCAGGCTCACGCCGTCTCGACCTCGCCCGCCGCGCCGCGGCGGTCGCTACCTGCACTCCCGCCAGGCCCGCGGCGACGCTGACCGCGAGGTAGAGCGACCGCCATGGCGGCCTTGCCGGCGCGAGCATCTCGACCAGCTCCAGCTGGACGGTCGAGAAGGTCGTCAGGGCGCCGCAGAACCCGGTCGTCAGCAACGGCCGGCGGTAGCTCGTGTGCGGCAGGGTCGTGAACCAGTAGCCGAGCAGGGCGGCGCCGGCGACGTTGACGAGGAAGGTCGCCCACGGCCAGCCGGCTCCCCCGGGCGGCAGCGCTTCCGCGAGCCCGGCGCGCAGCAGCGCCCCCAGGGCCCCGCCGAGGAAGATCGCGCCCAGCTCGCGTCGGTCGATCATCGGCGGCAGGGTATTCGCAGCGCGCCATTAGGGTGCAACCCAGTGTCCGCCCAGCTGCGCTCCCTCCGCCGCCGCAAGCCCGCGAAGAAGCGGATGCTGCTGATCGTCAATCCGTACGCGACGACGGTCTCCGACCGACTGAAGAATCTTGTGGTCTACGCGCTGCAGGGGCGCTTCGACGTCGAAGCGGTCGCGACCGAGGCACAGAACCACGCGACCGAGATCGGGCGCGAGGCGCGGGACGGCGGCTACGACGTCGTCGTCGCCTTCGGTGGCGACGGGACCCTGAACGAGGTCGCCAACGGGCTGGCGGGGACCGACCTGCCGGTCGCGGTCCTGCCGGGTGGCTCGACCAACGTCGTCTGCCGGACCCTCGGGATTCCCAACGACGTCGTCGACGCGACCGAGCACCTGCTCTCCCTGCTCGACGACTGGCAGCCGCGGAGGATCGACCTGGGGATGGTCGACGAGCGCTACTTCGTCTTCGCCTGCGGGGTCGGGATCGACGCCACCGTCGTGCGCCGGGTCGACGCCAATCCGAAGCTGAAGGGAAGCGTCGGCCCCTACTACTACAGCTGGGCCGGGATCTCGGGCTTCTACCGCAGGTACCTGGTCAACCCGATCCGGGTGCGGACGACGGTCGACGGCCGTGAGCCGGTCGAGGGCATCACCACGATCGTCCAGAACTCCGACCCCCTCACCTATTTCGCCAGCCGCCCGATCAGGGTCTGCGAGGGGATCGCGATCGACGACGGAACCCTTTCGATGGCGGTGCTGAAGCGGGCGACGCAGCGCGACATGCCGACGCTGATCGCCCGGCTCTTCAGCGAGAGCCGCCCCGCCGCCCGACACAAGCAGGTCGCCCATTTCGACGACGTCGCCCACGCCGTCGTCGAGACGGTCTCGAAGGCCAAGGACGGCGGGCCCCGCCCGTTTCCGCTCCAGGTCGACGGCGACTACATCGGCGAGCGCGAGCGGGTCGAGCTGAGGGCGGCGCCGGGGGCGTTGACGATCGTCGCTTAATCCTTCCAGGGGTCGCTGGTTCCGCTCAGAGCCGAACCAGGTTTCTCGCCTCGATTCCGCGGGTGACGCCACGGAAGTCGACGACGAGTGGGGCCGCAGCGACGACCTCGGCATAGTCGAGGTCAGGGTGGGCGGTGACGATCGCCGCCAGGTCGGCATCGGCCAGGCCGGCGGCGAGGTCGACCGAGGAGAGGCCGAACTCCGGTAACTCCGGAACGTAGGGGTCGTGGTAGGAGACCTCGGCGCCGAGGTCGATCAGCCGCTTGGCGATCGTCAGGACGGGGACTCGCGGATGTCCCCCACGCCGGCCTTGTAGCTGACGCCGAGGATCAGGACGCGGGAGCCGTTGACCGACTTGCGGTCATCGTTGAGGGCGCGGTCGATCCGCTCGACACAGAAGGCCGGCTGGGTCTGGTTGACTTTTCCGGCGAGCTCGACGAACTCCGGGTAGAAGTCGTGCTGGCGCGCCTTGAAGGCGAGGTAGAAGGGGTCGACCGGGAGGCAGTGCCCCCCCATTCCCGGCCCCGGCTCGAAGCGCATGAACCCGAACGGCTTGGTCGAGGCGGCGTCGATCACCTCCCAGACGTCGATCTCGAGCCGGTCGCAGAGCTGCGCCAACTCGTTGACGAGGGCGATGTTGACCGAGCGGAAGATGTTCTCCAGGAGCTTCGAGAGCTCGGCCGCCTCCGGGCTGGAGAGGACCACGACCTGGTCGCAGATCAGCTCGTAGAGATCGCGCGCCGCCTCGGCGCAGACCGGCGTGATGCCTCCGACCAGCTTCGGGGTCGTCTTCACGGTGTAATCGGTGCGGCCGGGGTCGATCCGCTCCGGCGAGAAGGCGAGGTGGAAGTCGCTGCCGGCGGCGAGCCCCGACTCCTCGAGAATCGGCTGCAGGCGCTCGCGCGTGGTGCCGGGGTAGGTGGTCGACTCGAGGACGACCAGTTGCCCGGCGCGCAGCACCCTGGAGAGGGCCGTCGCGGAGGCGAGCAGATAGGTCAGGTCCGGCTCGCGCGAGCCGGTCAACGGCGTCGGCACGCAGATCACGACCGCGTCGCAGTGGCTGAGGTCGGCCTCCTCGGAAGTGGCCCGCAGGCCCCCGGCGAGGGTGGCCAGGGTGGCGTCCGGGACGTCCTCGACATGGCTGTGGCCGCCGTTGATGCCGTCCACCTTGCGGCGGTCGGAATCCAGCCCGACCACCTGGTGCCCGGCTTCGGCGAAGGCCACCGCGAGCGGCAGACCGACGTAACCGAGGCCGACGATCCCGATCTTCTTGCTTGCACTCATACCGGGATAACGGCCGACGGCGGGCCCAGCTTGCGCCGGACCGCGTCGTTAGCATGCAGCCGATCAGCGACCGCTCGAGACATCTCCGGGTTTCGCCGCGGTGAGCGGCGCGGCGCTCCAGCCCTCCGACCTCGCGCCCGGCCTGCTGCTCGGCGCGGGCGTCGAGATCGGCCGCGACGTCCTGATCGGCGGCAACGTGGTGATTCACGCCGGCGTCGTGATCGGCGACGGGGCCCGGGTCGGCGACCACGCCCAGATCCGCGACGGCGCAACCGTCGGCTCCGAGGCGACGGTCGGCAGCCTCAGCTCGGTCGACCCGGGGGTCACGATCGGCGCCCGCGCCAGCGTTCAGGCGCGCTGCTACCTCTCGGCCGGGACGGTGGTCGAGGAGGACGTCTTCATCGGCCCCGGCGTCACCCTCGCCAACGACAATACGATGGACCGCCACGACCCGGAGATGGAACTGCGAAGGGCCGCGGCTGCGCCGCGCCTGCCGGGTCGGCGCCGGCGTCGTCGTCTGCCCGGCGATCGAGATCGGCGAGGAGGCTTTCATCGCCGCCGGCGCGGTCGTCGTCGCCGACGTCGCCCCACGCAGCGTGATCATGGGCGTGCCCGGCCGCAGCGTTCGCGAGGTGCCCGACGAGGACCTGCTGGAGCGCTGGCGATGAGCGCCGGCGCCACGGAGCGTCGCCGGCGATGAGCGTCCCGTTGTTCGCCACCAGATCCGCGCTGGAGCCGCTGCTCGAGGAGGTAACGGCGCGCCAAGCGGCGGTCATCCGCTCCGGCCGCTACATCCTCGGCCCCGAGGTCGAAGGCTTCGAGGCCGAGTTCGCCGCCGCGCTCGGCACCGGCCATTGCGTCGGGGTAGCCAACGGAACCGATGCCCTGACGATCGCCCTACGGGCGCTGTGTGTCGGCCCCGGCGACGAGGTGGTGGTCCCGGCGCTGACCTTCTACGCGACCGCCGAGGCGGTCGTCAACGCCGGCGCGACGCCGGTCTTCTGCGACGTCGACGCCGACACCTTCACCGTTACCGCGGCAACCGTCGAGCCGGCGCTGACGCCGCGGACCCGGGCGCTGGTCCCGGTCCATCTCTACGGCAACCCGGCCCCGATGCGAGAGCTACGCGAGCTCGCCGCGGCGCACGGGCTGCGGCTGCTCGAGGACGCTGCGCAGGCGGCCGGGGCACGACTCGAAGGCGAGCCGGCCGGGCACCTGGGCGACGCCGCCACCTTCAGCTTCTTCCCCTCAAAGAACCTCGGCGGCTTCGGCGACGGCGGCGCGATCGTTACCGACGACGACGACGTCGCGCAGGCCGCCCGTCTGCTGCGATTCCACGGTTCCGGCGGCGGCGAGGAGCACACCGAGGTCGGATACAACTCGCGCCTCGACGAGCTGCAGGCCGCCGGACTGCGGGTCCTCCTCCCCCATCTCCCGGCCTGGACCGAGGCCCGGCGTCGGGTCGCGGCGGCCTACGCCGAGGCCGGCCTCGGCGACGCCGTCGACCTGCCGGTCGAGACCGCCGGAGCCGAGTCCTGCTACCACCTCTACGTCGTGCGCTCTCCCGCCCGCGATGAGCTTGCCGAGCGGCTGGCGGCGGCCGAGGTTGGCGCCCGCGCCTACTACTCCACCCCGCTCCACCTGCAGCCGGCGATGCGCGAGTTCGCCCCGGGAGGGTCGCTGCCCGGCGTCGAGCGGGCCGCGGCCGAGTCGCTGGCGCTGCCGATGGGCCCGGCGCTGGGCGACGAGCAGGTCGCCGAGGTGGCGGTCGCCGCCACAGCCGCGCTCGCGCGCGATTGACCCCGGCCTAGTAGGCCAGGCCGTGAACCGCCTCGCGCACGGCAGCCTGGATCGGCAGCGCGCCGCGCTCCTCCGACCTCCGCCGCGCCGGCGCCGCCGCGACCGCCGCCGCCAGCCGGCTCGGATCCTCGACCGCGATCACCTTGCCCTCGGCGGCGAGCGCCCGGCTGAACTCGACCTGATGGTCGTCGACGGTCTCATCGAACTGCTTCAGCCGCGGAATCACCACCGGCGTGTGGCCGACCCGCAGGGCGCAGAGGATGCTGCCGGCACCGGCGTGGCAGACGACGGTGTCGGCCCGCTCCATGGTCTCGACGACTTCCGGGAACTGCATGTAAGGAACGGCGCGGGCGGCACCCGCGGGCGGCGCCATCGGACCGTGCTGGACGAGCAGCTGCTCGGCCGGAAGGGACGCCAGCGCCTCGGTGAAGCGGTCGAAGCGGATCTGAGTCGAGCCGACGGTGGCGAAGATCACGCGACGCTCCCGTGGAAGCGGGCCCGACGCAGGCGATTCAACGGGCCGTGCTGGACGAAGAAGGCGTCGACGAGCGGGTAGACCAGCCGGCCGGTGAGGGCCAGCTTCTCGACCCGCGTGATCGACTCGATGTAGACGAGGCGCCGGCGCTGCAATCGGCCGAGCAGGAAGAACGGCAGGGCGAGCCCGGCTCCGGTCGAGATCACCACGTCTGGGCTCTCTTCGCGCAGCACCCGGCGCGCCAGGCGCAGGTTGCGGAAGAAGTTGCCGACGTCGCGCGGGGTCGGGCCGTGGCCGAAGATCACTTTCTCATCCCGCAGCAGGTACTCCACGTCGGTCGAGCGCAAGGTAACCCAGGTGCGGTCGGCGTCACCCCAGGCCGGCTCGAGCGCGAGCATCTGCAGCAGGTGGCCGCCCGGCGAGGCAACGATCAGGACCTTCTTCGGCTCCTGACGCGACACTGCCCGGCCCCTCAGCGCACCCCGGCCGCCGGCACAGGCGTGCCGACAGCGGCGCCGAGCGTGACCAGGTCGATCCCGAGAGCGGCGGCGCGGGCGGCGATCTTCGCGACCGCGGCGGCGGTCGCAGCGGCGTCGGGCCGAACCGCATAGCGGGCCGAATCGTGCAGCAGGACGACGGCGCCGTCCTCGAGCTCCCGATTGACCCGGCGGGCGACCCGCTCAGCCGACAGCGGCTCCCAGTCGAGGCCCCAGCTGGACCAGTAGGCGACCTCGAGGCCGAGACGGCGACAGGCTTCGGCGCCGGGCGTTTCCAGCTTCCCGTACGGGGGGCGGTAGAAACGGGGCGGCGCGCCCAGAACGTCGGCGAGCGTCGCGTAGCCGGCTTCGATGTCGGCGACCGACTCGGAGGCGGAAACCCGGTCGTGCCGGAAATGACGCTGACCGTGCACCCCCACTTCGTGACCGCGGGCGAGAATCTCGGGAACCAGGTCGGGGGCCTGCAGCATCTGCTCGCCGACCACGAAAAAGGTGGCCTTGGCGCCGGCGGCGTCGAGTGCGTCGAGGATCGCCACGGTTGCCGCCGGTCCCGCGTCGGGGCCATCGTCGAAGGTGAGGACGGCCTGCCCCCTGGGCTCCACCCGCTCGATCCCGGGCAGCTCACGCCAGCGCTTCGCGCGGCTCGGAGAACGCTCCTGCAGAGCGCAGCGCAGCGACAGTGGCAGCAGCCGGCGCAGGCGGTGAAGGTGTCGGCGCATCGACCCAAGAACGCGATCGGGAGGCGAAAACTTCTGCTTCGAGGCTGCCGCTATGGGCGCGTTGACGCCCTGGTTTACATAAAGCGACGAGCCTCGGGTACTCGAAGGGTGTGATCGAACAACCGTCTACTCGCCGACACCACCCTTCGTCCATGCGGCAGGCCGATGGTCGCGGCGCATGGTGGACGGCCGATACGTGGCCAATGAAAAAGTTTCCCTTCACGCCTCCCGCATCCCGTCGCCACCTCGGGCTTCTGTTCAGCCTGATCGTCCTCTTCGCCCTGCCACCGGGTTTGGCCGCGGCGGCCGGAAAGAAGCTGCAGACGGCGACGGTCGTGAAGCGAGCCGCCACCTCCAGTCGCGTTCGCACTACCGACCCCGACCGCGACGGCCTCTCCACGCTGACCGAGGAACGGCGGACGAAGACCGACCCCCACAAGTTCGACAGCGACGCGGACGGATTCGGCGACGGGGCCGAGGTCAAGGCCGGGACCGACCCGCTCGACGCGCAGAGCACGCCCGCGGGTCCGCCGGCGCCCACTCCCCCTCCCACCAGCGAACCTCCCACCAGCGAACCTCCCGCGACCGAACCGCCGCCTGCCGACACCACGGCGCCCGAGACGACCATCGTCGGCGGTACCTCCGGGACGACCACCAACAACTCGGCGAGCTTCCAGTTCAGCGCCAGCGAGAGCGGCTCGACCTTCCAGTGCAAGCTCGACGCCGGCTCCTGGAGCGGCTGCTCCTCGCCGAAGTCCTACAGCTCCCTGGCCGTCGGCTCGCATACCTTCTCGGTGATAGCCACCGACGGCGCCGGCAACACCGATGCCTCTGCCGCCACGCGTACCTGGACGGTCGAAGCCGAAGCGCCCCCTCCTCCGGCTGACACCACGGCCCCGGACACCACCATCGTCGGCGGTACCTCCGGGACGACCACCAACAACTCGGCGAGCTTCCAGTTCAGCGCCAGCGAGAGCGGCTCGACCTTCCAGTGCAAGCTCGACGCCGGCTCTTGGAGCGGCTGCTCCTCGCCGAAGTCCTACAGCTCCCTGGCCGTCGGCTCGCACACCTTTTCGGTGATAGCCACCGACGGCGCCGGCAACACCGATGCCTCTGCCGCCACGCGTACCTGGACGGTCGAAGCCGAAGCGCCCGCGGGAGGCGGCGGCGCCTGCACGCAGACGCTCTCCTCCGGGGCGAGCCTCTCGAACGCGATCTCCTCGGCAGCAGGGGGCGCGGTGATCTGCCTGAACAGCGGCTCCTACAGCTTCAGCGTGAGCAAAGCCAACAAGTCGAGCATGGTCACGGTGAAGGCGGCGGCGGGCGCATCCCCGACCGTCGGCTACTCGATGCTCAACCAGGCGACCAACATCCGCTTCGAAGGGCTGAAATTCACCGGCGGACTCGAGGCGCTCGGGCCG
Organism: uncultured Actinomycetes bacterium; assembly: GCA_963812845.1. Classification (GTDB taxonomy): domain Bacteria; phylum Actinomycetota; class Thermoleophilia; order Solirubrobacterales; family 70-9; genus VAYN01. The sequence goes on from CAWEWQ010000001.1 coordinate 1,693,949, forward strand.
TCGAGCAAGCTGCAGATCGTCGATAACGAGTTCACCGGCCCCTTCGGGTTCCACGCCAACGGCCAGGACAACAGCAACGGCACCTCGGTCACCGACGTGCTGATCGAAGGCAACAACATCCACAATCTCGACTACACGGGCAGCCAAGGCACCGCAAACGGCTACGGCGTGACCGCCTCCAACGGCGTCGCCCGCTTCACGATCCGCGACAACACCATCAAGAGCCCCGCCTCCGACTACATCCAGTTCGCGTCGCCTGAAACGGCGACGATCGACCACAACACCTTCCTCGGGCCGAGCCTGCTGGGCAGCCATCAGGATCACCAGGACCTGGTGCAGATCTTCGGCGGCGGGCAGAACATCACCTTCACCGACAACGTCGCCCGCAACACCGAAACCCAGGAGAGCCTGCTCTTCCAGGAGGGGGCGTTCACCAACGTGGTGATCGAAAACAATCTCTTCGACCACGATTCGCGTGGCTACACCTGCCAGCTCTACCAGTCGAAAGGCATGGTCTTCCGCAACAACACGATCGTCGACTCGCACTGGGGCTGCCTCTTCCGCGACCTCGCAACGAGCAGCGCCGGCAGCGGCTACCAGATCGACCACAACATCTTCGTCGGCACCGCCGAAGGCTCCGACATCTCGACCGAGGGACGCGCGGCGGGTTGGGGAACCTACGACTACAACGTCTCCGAAGATGGTTCGGCCTCCGGTTCTCACTCGCTGCGCAACTGGAAACCGTCCTGGGTGAATACGACCGACTACACCCCGGTCGGACTCAGCTTCACCGCCGGATATCGTCCTTAGTTCAGCCTTTTAGAGGGCCGACCGGCCCGGTGCGCATGCGACACTCGTCGTGTGCGCACCGCGTTCTACCTGCCGCTCTGTCTCTGCCTGACCGCGGTGGTGGCGCCGCCGACTTCGCCGGCGGCAACCAAGTTCGGGCTGAAGCCCGCGCGGGCGGTCGAGCGCCCCAAGCTCGACCCTCACGGCGACCCCGACCACGACGGGCTGACCACGGCGACGGAGTGGCGACTCAGGACCTACCCGCGCAAGGCCGACAGCGACGGCGACGGGTTCGGCGACGGGGCCGAGGTCAAGGCCGGGACCGACCCGCGCGACCCGGCCAGCCGCCCGGCGGGGCCACCGGCCACCGCGGTCGCCACCTCGACTCCATCTTCCCCGCCCGCACCGCCGACGCCGGACGACACGACGGCCCCCAACACCACGATCGACAGCGGCCCCTCGGGTTCGACCGTTCAAACCTCCGCCAGCTTCACCTTTCACTCCAGTGAGGGCGACTCGAGCTTCCAGTGCAAGCTCGACTCCGGCTCCTGGGCGGGTTGCTCTGCGCCGAAGCCCTACAACTCGCTTCCCATCGGCGCGCACACCTTCTCGGTCAAAGCCACCGACGTCGCGGGCAACGCAGACGCCTCGCCGGCGACGCGCACCTGGATCGTCAGCGAACCCGAGGTGCCGGTCGACTGCACGACCAACCTCCAGGTCGGAGCCGACGTGGCCGCGGCAATCGAGGCGGCCGCGGGCGGCGCGGTGGTCTGCCTCCAGTCCGGCTCGTATCCACGTATCTCGCTGGACGGCGTACACAAGTCACCACCGGTAACGGTTCGCTCCGGCGCCGGCGGGCGAGCCACCGTCGACGGAATCACCCTCACCGACCCCGACGGCCTGCAATTCGCCGCCCTGGACATCACCGACGGCATCACCGCGACGCCCTCCGGTTCCAACATCGCCTTCCTCGACAACGACATCACCGGCGTCGCCGGCATCTACATGTTCGGGGACTTCCGGATCGACAAGCTGATCGAAGGAGTGCGGATCGAAGGAAACGTGATCCACGACATCGATTACACCGGCCCCCAGGCGACCGGTTACGGATACGGCATCGAGGGCGTCGGCGAGGTAAGGGGAATGACGATCCGCGATAACACGATCCAGAGCACCGCCTCCGACTACATCCAGTCGGCGACGCCGATCAGCTGGGTCGTCGACCACAACACCTTTCTCGGACCGAGCCTCCTAGCCGACCACGAAGACCACCAGGATCTCTGGCAGATCTTCGGCGGCGGCGAAGACATCCGCTTCACCGACAACGTCGCCCGCAACACCGAAACGCAGGAGAGCCTGCTCTTCCAGGAGGGGGCGTTCTCCGGCGTTGTCGTCGAAAACAATCTCTTCGACCACGACTCGCGCGGGTACACCTGCCAGATCTACCAGTCAGACGGGCTCGTCTTCCGCGACAACACGATCGTCGGCTCGCACTGGGGCTGCCTCTTCCGCGACCTCGCCGGCAGCGCCCCCGGCAGCGGATACGAAGTCGACCACAACGTCTTCGCCGCAACCGAGGCAAGCGCCGACCTCTCCACCGAGGGCCGCGCCGGCGGCTGGGGCGTCTACGACTACAACGTCTCCTCCGACGGCTCGGCCGACGGCGTCCATTCGGTGCGCAACTGGCTGCCCGCCTGGGAAAACACGACCGACTACCTGCCGCTGGGGCTGCCGTTCGCGGCCGGCTTCCGGCCGTGACCGGGCCGGCCGGGCGGTCCCCCGCTGCGAACATGACGGCCATGCGCATCCTCACGCCGGCGCTGATCCTGCTGCTCGCAGTGACGGGCACAAAGCTCGGCCCCGGCCTGTTCGACTCCGCTCCGGCGGGGGCCCGGCCATCCGGCGCCCGCGTGCACTGCGACCGCAGGTTGAACGCCGGGGAGAACATTGCGAGCGCGATCCAGGCCGCCCGCGGCGGCGCCACGATCTGCCTCTCCGCCGGCTCCTACGGCGCGATCGAGGCCTCCCGACTGAAGAAGAAGCCGCCGGTGACGGTGCGCCCGGCTCCCGGTGCCCGCGCCGAGGTCGGGGGCGCCGACCTGATCGACCCGGCCGGCCTGCACCTGGTCGGCCTCCACTTCGACGAAGGGATCGGCATCTCGCCCTCGGCGGCGCGAATCGCGATTCTCGGCAACGAGATCACCGGCGCCAACGGCATCTACCTGTTCGGCGACTACCGGATCGGCAAGCGGGTCGAAGAGGTGCGGATCGAAGGCAACGAGATCCACGACATCGATTACAGCGGCTCCCAGGAAACGGGCTACGGGTACGGGATCGAGGGCGTCGGCGACGTGCGCCGGATGACGATCCGCGGCAACACGATCAAGAGCCCGGCCTCCGACTACATCCAGTCGGCCACCCCGGTCCACTGGGTGGTCGACCACAACACCTTCCTCGGCCCCTCGCTGCTCGGCGACCACGAAGACCACCAGGACCTCTGGCAGATCTTCGGCGGCGGCCGCGACGTCCGTTTCACCAACAACATCGCCCGCCACACCGGCACCCAGGAGAGCCTGCTCTTCCAGGAAGGCGCCTTCCGCAAGGTCGTCGTCGAAAACAACCTCTTCGACCACGACTCGCGCGGTTACACCTGCCAGATCTACCAGTCCGACGGCCTTGTCTTCCGCCGCAACACGGTCGTCGGCAGCCGCTGGGGCTGCCTCTTCCGCGACCTCGCCGAGGCTCCGCCGGGAAGCCGCTACCGGGTCGAACGGAACGTCTTCGCCGAAACCAGCGACGGTCCCGACGTCTCGACCGAGGGGCGCGCCGGCGACTGGGGCACCTACGACTACAACGTCTCCAGCGACGGCTCCGCCGCGGGGCCGCACTCGCTGCGCCGCTGGAGGACCGCCTGGGCCGACACGACCGGCTACCGGCCGCTGCGGCTGCCGTTCGCGGCCGGTTACTCGCCCTGACCGCGCTCAGGCGGAGGGCAGCAGGCGGTCCCCGAGGCGGCGCGCGTAGTACGACGTGGTCCGGCGGAGTTGCGGCGAGGCCGGCATCGGCGCAGCGCCCGGCTCGATCTCCCGCAGCGCCTCGATAAGCGGCATCGACACCCGCCGCCAGCGCATCTCCTCGGCCAGCGTCCGCCCCGCCGCAGCCGCGCGCGACCGCTTCTCCGCCTCCAGCAGGGTGAGCAGCGCCGCCGCCGCCGCCTCGGGGGAGCCGCTGTCGACAAGGGTGGCGAACCCGGCCTGCTCGAAGCGCTCCGCCGTCTCGTCGCCGCGGCCGAGCACGCACGGCAGGCCGGCCCAGAGGTAGTCCATGTAACGGGCGCGCGCGGCCAGCGAGGCCTCCTCGGTATCGCGGTGCAGGGTCAGGCCGACGTCGGCGTCGCGGATGTAGTCGCCGCGACGGGCAAAGGGAACCCACTCGTCGAGAAAGAGGACGGAGCGGTCGAGCACACCCAACTCCGCCGCCAACGCCCTCGCCTCGGCGAGGACCGAGTGGCGGTCCGCGTCGCCGTTCGGCGCCTTGCCGGCGGTGAAGACGAGCTTGACGTCGGGCCGCGACCCGCGCAGCGAGGCGACTGCCCGGATCGCCGTCTCCGCGTCGAGCCAGCGCCAGAGGCTGCCCCACCAGAGGACGACGCTGTCGCCCTCCTCGATCTGGGCGAAACGGCTGCGCAGAGGGCTGCCGCCGCTTGCCGGCGCGTCCTCGTCGATCCCGAAGGGGACGGTGCAGAGCGGGGGCCGCCGCGGGGCATCGAGGGTCTCGATCTCGGCTTCCAGCAAATCCCGCTGGCGGCGCCCGGCGCAGAGCACGAGGTCGGCGCAGCGAGAGCTGCAGCCGGCGCGCGGCGCGGGCGGTGCGCAGGGCGCGGTCGGCGCCCTGCTCGAGGGTGCCGAGCTCCAGCTCGACCGGGTCGTACTGGTCGGAGACGGCGACGAAGCGAAGGGGGCGCTTGAGAGCGAGGAGGAAGGGCGGCACCGTGGAGGCGATCACGACGTCGTGGCGGCGCGCCTCGCGCAGCAGCCGGCGCCGTGAGAACGGCGCCACCGGCAGGCCCTGGTGGTCGCCGGCGGCGCCGGGCGCGATCAGGGTGACCCGGTTCTCCGCGGCCAGCGCCTGCCCGAGGCGCACGGCGCGGATCTCGGGCCCGCTGAGCCGCTCGCCGAGCTTGCCCGGGACGAGGATCAGGACCCGGTGGCCGCGCTCAGGCGAGGGCATGGGCCCGCTCCCCCTGCGGCCGGCCCTCGACCACCTGCTGTTGCCAGAGCTCGAGCGCCAGCGCACTCCAGAGCAGCGAGGAGTTGTCCTCCTCGCGGTCGAGGTGGCGCCGCAACAGGCCGGCGACGACGTCCTGGCGCAGGTAGCCGCGGCGCGCCGCCCTCTCGCCGAGCAGCGTCTCGCAGGCCAACTCGCGCAGGTCGGTGCGGAACCACTCGGCCATCGGCACCTGGAAGCCCTGCTTGGCACGATCGATGTGACGCGTCGGGGACGACGCCCCGCAGCGCCGCCCGCAGGGCGATCTTCTTCTCCCGCCCGCGCACCTTGAACCGGGTCGGCAGGGCCGCGCCGAGCTCGACCACCTCGCGGTCGAGCAGCGGCGAGCGCGCCTCGAGCCCGTAGGCCATCGTCGCGATGTCCATCTTGACCAGGAGGTCGCCGGAGAGGTAGGTCTGCTGGTCGACGTCGAGCATGCGGTCGATCGGGTCGCCGGCGCCGGAGGCATCCCAGGGCTCGGTGATCGTCGCCGCCGCCGGCTCGGCGAGGGCGGCCCGGAACTCGGGCGTATAGAGGCTCTCGCGTAGGTCGAGACCGAAGCGCGACATCGCCCTCACGTAGCGGTCCGCCGGTGCGAGAGGCAGCAGGGCCGCGGCGCGGCGCATGCGGTTGCGCCGGCTGTTGAGGTCGCCGTCGGGGCGCAGGCGCGCGGCCAGCGCCGCCGCGGTCCGGCGCAACCCGGCTGGGACCCGATCGAACCGCTCCAGCATCGCTCCGTGCGCATAGCGGCCGTAGCCGCCGAAGACCTCGTCCCCCCCGTCCCCGGTCAGCGCGACGGTGACGTGGCGGCGGGTCATCTCGGCGAGGTAGAAGCTGGGGATCGCCGAGTGATCGGCGAACGGCTCGCCGTAGTGGCGGATCAGTTTCGGCAGCAGCTCGACCGCGTCGGGGCGCACGACCAGCTCGTGGTGCTCGGCGCCGAACCGCTCGGCGATCTCACGCGCGTAGGGAAGCTCGTCGAAGCCGGCTGACTCGAAGCCGATCGAGAAGGTCTTGACCGGGGCGCTCGAGAGCTCGGCCATCGCCGCCACCACCGCGGTCGAGTCGACGCCGCCGGAGAGGAAGGCGCCGAGCGGGACGTCGGCGACCAGGCGGCGCCGGACCGCCTCGCGAACCGCGTCGCGGACCAGCTCCCCCGCCTCGGCCTCCGAGCCCACCTCGAGCTTCGGCCCGAACTCGGGCTTCCAGTAGCGCTCGACGCCGAGGTTCGCCGTCCCGCCAGCGCAGCAGCGAGCCGGGCGGCAGCTTGCGCACCGCGCGGAAGGCGCTGAACGGGCTGGGCACGTAGGTGTAGGTGAGGAAGCGGTCGAGGGCGACGGGGTCGACCTCGCGCGAGACCTCGCCGTCGGCCAGGAGCGCCCACAGCTCGGAGGCGAAGGAGATGGCGCCGTCGCGGGCCGCGTAGAAGAGCGGCTTCTTGCCGATCCGGTCGCGGGCGACGAAGAGCTCCTGGCGCCGCGCGTCCCAGATCGCGATCGCGAACATCCCCGACAGCGAGCGGACGAAGCCGGGCCCCTCCTCCTCGTAGAGGTGGGCGATCACCTCGGTGTCGCCGTCGGTGGCGAAGCGATGGCCGTTGGCGCGCAGGCGCTCGCGCAGCTCGCGGTAGTTGTAGATCTCGCCGTTGAGGACGACCGCGACCGAGCGGTCCTCGTTGTAGACCGGCTGGTCGCCGGTCTCGAGGTCGATGACGCGAAGGCGCTGGATCCCGAGGCCGACCGCGCCGTCTACGTGGACGCCGCGCGAGTCCGGGCCGCGGTGCTCGAGGCCGGCGCACATCGCCTGCGACCAGCCCCCGGTCGACCGCGCCGTCGCTGCGCGCCTGCCCGACGATGCCGCACATATCGCTACCCCGCCCCGCCGGAGATCGGGGCCGTCGCGGCGGGTGGGCGGGTCGGCCCGCAGCGGCGGCTCGCCGAGGCCGAGCAGCACGCGCAGCGCCCCCGCCTCGGCCCGGATCCGCGCGCGGGCGGCGGCGCGGAAGGCGAGCGGCAGCCGCAGGGCGATCCGCAGCACGTGCCCGATCGCCAGCGCCGCGCGGATCCCGAGGGCGCCGAGCTTGCCGTGGTGCTTGGCGGCGAAAAGCGAGCGCGAGTGGGCCAGTTGCGCCATCAGGTCGCCGCGGTCGCGGCGACCGGCGTGGTGGGTGACGGTCATGGCCGGCAGGTGGCGGATGTCCCAGCCACGCTGATGCGCGCGCAGGCACCAGTCGATCTCCTCGGAGTAGAGGAAGAAGCGCTCGTCCATCGGCCCGATCGAGGCGACCGCCTCGGCGCGGGCGCAGAGAAAGGCGCCGACCACCCAGTCGGCCGAGCTCTCGCGCAGGTAGCGCCGGGGGTCGGTCTCGAGCTCCTGCAGCGAGCGGAAGAACGGCCGGCGGGCGCCGAACAGCGACTCGCCGAGGTCGCGGGCGGGAGAGGGAAAGCGGCGCATCGAGAACTGCAGCTCACCGCCGTCGCCGCGCTGGATGACACTGGCGATGCCGACGTCGGGGCGCGAGTCGAGCGCGCGCACCAGCTCGCCGAAATCCGCCCTCGAGGACCTCGACGTCGGGGTTGAGCAGGAGCACGTAGCGGCCCTCGGCGCGGACGATGCCGGCGTTGTTGCCGGCGGCGAAGCCGCGATTGGGGACACGCAGCACCTCGACGTCGCCGAACTCGCTCTCGATCGCCTCCGGGGTGCCGTCGCTGGAACCGCTGTCGACGACGATCCACTCCGCCCGCACCCCGCCGAGCGCCGCGCGCGCCGAGCGCAGCGTCCGCAGCGCCATCTCGCGCCCGTTGTGGGTGACGACCACGACGCTGAGGTCCGGGCGTGCCGCGCTCACGCCACCGCCGTCCGTCGCACCGGCATCGGCGACCTCGCGATCCAGCCCGCGGGAACTTCGACCGAGGCCGCGCAGATGCACATCGCCGCCATGAACAGGAAGAGGTACGGCGCCTGGGGAAAGGTGAGGATGTCGTAGAGCGCGCAGGCGACGCCGAAGGCGAGGCAGGCGGCGCCGGCGGCGAGCGCCGGCGGCCCGCGGACGGGGTCGTCGGAGCGCAGGATCGAGCGGGCGACGATCAAGGGCGTGACGATCATCGCGATGAAGGCGAGGAGCCCGAGCGCACCGACCTGGAACAGCTGCCCCAGATACTCGTTGTCGAAGATCCGGTAGGTGTCGACCCGTTCGGAGTCCAGCGTGCCGAAGCCGCGGCCGATCATCGGCCGGGTCAACAGGTCGGGGACGACGGCCGGATAGTCGGAGGTGCGGCCGGCGGTCGAGTCCTGTTCGGAGGTCTGGCCGAGCTCGCGCACGGTGCTGAAGATCCCCGGCGTCACGACTAATGCGACCGCCAGCGCGACGAGGCCGAACGGGGCCAGCCGCAGCAACTGGCGCGGCCGCAGCACGAAGAGCACGAGCAGCGCCATCGCCGGCACCACGGCTCCCGACTTGCGCTGCGTGATCAGCGCCCCGGCGATGATCAGGCAGGCGGCGATGCCCCAGAGCAGGCGCCGCCGCCGCAGTCGGGGTGATCGCCGCCAGGACGACGGCGAAGGGCAGCGCCATGCCGAGGATCGAGGTCACCGAGAGCGCGTGCCGGGTCGGCCCGGTGATCGTCGGTCGCGGCGTCGTCGCTCGGGTTCGGGTTGATTTCGGTCGGCGAGTGGTCGACGTCGGCGATCGGCGAGAAGACCGCCGCCGAGGTTTCGTAGAAGACGTTGTAGCCGGTCTTCTTCTCGTAGATCGTGCCCGCCGCGGTGATCACCGCCAGCACGACGATCAGGACCGAGAATGGCGCGCAGCTCGGACGCGCGCAGGTTGAGCGCGACGATCGCGAAGACGCGCCCAGCGAGAAGAGCACGGCGAGGTGTTTCTGCGCGTCGTTCCATTCGCCGAGGTTGGTGATCCGCTCGACGTTGAAGGCGATGCTGGCGACGGCGACGAGCAGGAAGGCGATCATCCCCACCGCCCAGCCGCGCGGGCGCAGCCGTTCGCGACCGTCTGGTGCTTGCGCGAGCGGCGGTCCCGACCAGCCAGACGCCGACGATCGCGATCGACGAGGAAGCGGTCGAGGTCGGAGCTGAACGGGCAGCGAGACCTTGAGATGGATCGCGTCGAAGGGGACGAGGAAGATCATCGCCAGCAGCGCCGCGAACAGCCAGGGCAGCGGCCGCCGCGTGCGCGGCCAGGCGTCCTCGCCCCAGCTCGGCCGAGCCGGCCGCGCCGGGCATCAGCGCACCCGCTCGTGCTCGGCGCCGTGTGAGCCCGAGGTCGTCCCCGAGCGGCCGCCTTCGTCGACCGTGGCCGGCCTCGCGCCAGCCGCGGGCGATCGTCTGGGCCGGGATCAGCAGCATGCACCAGGCGCCGAAGACGACGAAGAAGACGAGCAGGGCGATCTGGAGGTTGGCGCCGTCGTTGACGACGCCGCCGGTCGCGTCGCCGAGCTTGCGGATCACGACCCGGCGGTCTTCGGCGGGGTCTGCTGGCGCGTCCTGGATGCGGTTGATGTAGGTGCGCAGGGCGCTGCGGCGCGGCGTCGGCGAGGGCGATCGCCTCCGCCTTCGGTCGGCGCCTGCGCGAAGACGGAGACGATCGGCAGCACCGGGTTGTTCTCGAAGCGCAGCCGGTAGAGCGCGCCCTCGCCGATGATCTGGGAGCTGCGCTGGCCCGCGGTCGGCTCCTGCTGGATCACCGGCAGGTTGATGTCGTAGGGGCCCTGGGCCTCGATCGAACCCGAGCGGCACGCCCGCTTCGCGGGCGATCAGCTCGAGCGCGGTCGGGCTGGCGAGGAACCGGGCGAAGACGCTGGCCCGGGTCTCGAGCGGCGTCAGGTCGTTGGCGAGGTCGGCGAAGGCCGAGTCGGGGGCGTCGACCAGCAGCTGGGTCGAGGCGGTGGCGAAGACGTTGGTGCGGCTGTGCATCGAGGGTGGCGCGAGGCTCGACCGTGTAGACGCTGAGCAGCGCCGCGAGCGCCGCGATCGCGGCACCGAGGGCGACCAGGCGGCGCCGGAGCCAGAGGGTCTTGAGGGTTCGCGCCAGTTCCATCGTGAGGGACCTACGGGTGGCTTACGCGTCGAGGAAAGAACGACCCGCGGAGTGGCCTTCTTTCATCCCCCCGGCGTGGTGGCGGCGCTGGCGCGGCGGCGTCGGGCGGCGCAGGGCCAGCCGCATCCGCAAGCGCCGGCTGCTGCTCGGCGCGGACGAACTCGCGGTAGCCCTCGATCGTCGACCCGCGGCACGCGACGCACGGCGGCGCGCCCGTAGCCGTAGAGGTAGGCGGCAGCGGAGACGCCGCGCGGCTTGATCCGGCCGACCTTGCCGGCCCGCAGCAGCGTCCAGGACGAGACCGTGGTGGAGGATCCAGTGCGCTTCGCCCCAGCGCACGTGCCCGCGCAGGCGGCCGTCGGCGCTGCCGGTGTGGCGGTGGTGGAAGCGCCTGCGGCGGATCGAAGGAGCGGGTCTCGAAGCCGTGCATGCGGGCGGTCACCTCGTCGATTCCGTCCCACCCGAGCCGCTCCCGGACGCCGCCGATCGCGGCGAAGCACTCGCGGCGTGTAGAGCTTGAGGGCGCCGCGCACGTGTTCGGGCGCGCCGGCCGTCGGCTGCCACTCGCTGTCGTGGTCGCTCGAGCACGACGCCGCCGGCGATGCCGAGCCACGGGTTGCGGTCGAACTCGGCGAGGAGCGTCTCGAAGTAGTCGGGACGCAGCTCGACGTCGCCGTCGAGCTTGCCGAGGTGGGTGAAGAGCGACAGCTCCCGCGGGTCGATCGTGCGCAGGCCGTAGTTGAAGGCGCGCGGCGCGGCCGCGACCGCGAGCCGGTCGGCGGCCGCGTCGGTGAACCCGGGCGGCGTCGAGACGACGCTGCATGAAGTCGAGCTCGCGCGCTGAGGCGGCGGAGGATCTGCGGCGTCTCGTCGTCGGAGCCGTCGTCGACGACCAGCCAGCGCTCGGGCGCGGCGCGTCTGCGCGGCGAGGCCGCCGGCGACGCGCTCGATGTGCGCGGCCTCGTTGCGGACCGGGGTGATGATCAGCAGGCGGTGTATCGGTCATTCCAACCGAGAAACGGATCCGGGGCGGCTGCGCTTGCGCGCGAAAGGCCAGGCGCCCGCGAAGCGTTATCTGGGCATGCGCACGGTCATGCGGACGAAAGGTGAGGCGCGCCAAGGACGCGACCCGCCGGGTGATCTACGCCGCAGGAGCGCCGCCACGTGGCCGTGCGCCGCCATCTCGCCGGACGCTACCTGCGCGGCGACGGCCTCGAGGTCGGTGCCCTGCACCTGCCCCTCGGCCTGCCCCGCGGCGCCCGCGCCCGCTACGTCGACCGGATGAGCGTCGAGGACCTGCGCGCCCACTACCCCGAGCTCGACGAGTACGACCTCGTCAGCCCCGACTTCATCGACGACGGCGAGCAGCTCGCCTCGGTCCCCAGCGAGTCGATGGACTTCGTCGTCGTCAATCACCTGATCGAGCACATGCCAGGACCCGATCGGCGCCCTGCTGGCGCAGGCCCGCGTGCTGCGCGAGGGCGGCATCCTCTACCTGGCGGCGCCCGACCGGCGCCGCACCAACTTCGACCGCAACCGCGCGGAGACGCCGCTCGAGCATCTGCTGCGCGACCACGAGGAGGGGCCCGGGTGGTCCCGCGCCCAGCACTACGAGGAATGGTCGCGCCTGGCGATCGAGGTCCCCGCCGACGAAGTCGCCGAGCACGCCGCCCAACTCGAGGCCGCAGGACTACTCGATCCACTTCCACACCTTCACCCTGACCTCGTTCCTGGCGCCTGACTACTGCGCAGCCGCGAGGCTTACGGCCTGCCGCTGGAAGTCGTCGCAACCGAGACCAACAACCACGAGTTCATCGTCATCGCCCGGCGCACCGCCGGGCTCGAGGCAACGGCGCCAGAGAGCGCCGCCGCTCCGGCTCTCATCGCTTCCTAGGTGTAGACTAAGGGACGGAAACAGAGGGGCGCTAGGCGGCCTCGGCGACGAGGTCTCCCCCGCCCTTCGCGCCCTGCCGCCAGCGGGCCGGGAGCATCGACCGAGCGATCATCACGAGATCGCCGAAGGCCTTCGGGCTGAACAGACGAAGGACCAGGGCGTAGGCCGGGAAGGAGGCAGCCGCGCAGGCCGCCAGCAGCGGCAGCGCGTCGGCGTCGAGCCCGATCCGGACCGGCAGGGCGACCCCGACCAGGACCAGACAGGCCGCCAGGGCCGCACCGGCGTCGCCGAGCAGCTCACGCAGTGAGATATCGAGCACCCGCCCCAGCAGCAGGCGGTAGGAGGCGAAAAGGGCCGCCACACGGAAGGCGGAGACCGCGGCGCAGACGACGATCAGGTCGCCGCCGGAAGAGACGAGGACCAGCATGCAGACGTAGAGCGCGACTTCGCAGACGTTGAAGATCATCAGCGGCCGCGGCCGCCCGGTGGCGAGGATCAGCGGGTCGATCGTGTTCTTCATCGTCGTCGCCATCCCCGCCACGGCGAGGATCTGGGCGAGGACGACGGCCGGCTCCCAGCGGGCGCCGAACATCCACGGCACCAGCACCGGGGCGACGACGATGAAGAAGGCGAGCAGGGGAAAGACCGTGGTCGCGTTGAGGCGGACGATGCGGCGGCGGATCTGCCGCAGGTGGTCGACATCCTCGGTCCGCGAGTAGACCGGGAAGGCGATGCGGGTGACGATCCCGCTCAGCTTGCGCTCGTACTCGACGCCGATCGTGAATGCGCGGTAATAGAAGCCGACCTGGGCCGCGGTCAGCTGGGCGCCGAGGATGGCGTAGTCGGCGTTGCGGGTGCCGATCCCGGCCAGCCCCGCGCCCGCGGCCGGGGCCCCCGTCGAGAGCACTTCCTTGACCTCGCGGTGGCGCCAGCGCGGCAGCGGGGTCATCCGCGCCAGGACCATCAGGACCAGCGCCCAGGCGGCGATTCCGGCGAGGCTGCCGAGCACGTAGGCCTCGGCGTCGAGCCCGTACAGGGCCAGGGCGACCGAGACCAGGGTGGTGACCGCCGCCGAGGCGACTTCGGAGATCCCGATCCGGTTGAACTCGAGTCGGCGCTGCAGCATCGCCAGCGGCACGATCATCAGGCCGGCGATCGTGAAGACAGGCGCGTAGATCTGGAACAGCTCGGCGGTCTGGCCGCCGAACAGCGGCTCCGCGACCAGCGGCGCCAGCACGAAGGTGAGCGCGGTGAGCAGCAGCCCGCCGCCCAGCCCGAGCGCTACCGTCGCCTCGATGTGCCGCTTGGTCAGAGTCTGGCGCTGGACCAGCGGCGTGCCGAGGCCCTCGTTGACCAGCGAGAGCGCGATCTCAGGCAGAACCAGGGCGATCGCGAAGCGGCCGTAGGCGGCCGGTGGGACCAGGTGCGCGAGGACGACGGCACCTCCGGCGGCGACGAACTCGAATGCGATTCGGGTGATCGAGATCCAGCGGACACCGGCGAGCGTCGCCTCGCGAAGCTCGGTACGCGAGACCTGCGTCTCGTCAGCCATCGCCGCGGCGCCAGCTGCGCGCGCTCGGCGATCGCCTCGGCCGGCGCCAGGGCGGGCGGCGACGCCGTCTCTTCGGGCAGGGCCGGCGGAATGTGCGGGACGACGCCCACCGGTTTACCGCTGGGCGGGCCCATGTCGACGGAGCGCCAGGCCTCGACCAGGCGCGGCAGGCCGAGGATCAGCAACAGCCCGAGCGCGAAGACGACGAGGAATATCCCGACCGCGGCCTTGGCGCCGAGGGCTTCGGTCGCGAGGTCGGCCTGGGCCGGCCCGAGCACCCGGAAGGTCACCCTTTTCGAGGCGGGGATGCGCTGCTGTTTCTGGATCGCGGCGACGATCCCGCGGATCGCAGCCGGCGTTGCAGCGGCCAGTTCCTGCGCCTCCCGCACGGTCGGGGCACGGGTGCCGACGTTGACGATCGGCAACTCGTCGCGCTGGACGATCTCGATCCCGTAGGGCAGCAGTTTCGCCGGGCCCGCGGTGACGCCGACTGCCTCGCCGGGCAACGGCGTCGGCCCGGCGACTTCGATCTGCTTGGCCGGGATGCCGGTCGCCTCGGCGATCCGCTTGATCACGTTGCCGCCGGCGATGTAGCGGGCAAAGACGCCGGCCCGCGCGGTCAGCGGTTCGAGGTCGCGGCCGACGTCGGCGATCGGCGAGCGGGCCGAGTCGACGAGGATCTCGATCGAGCCCTGGGCTTCGGCGTGGTCTTTCTTCGCCAGCGAGGGCGGCGCCAGGCTGACGTCGTAGACGACCAGGGCCGCGACCAGGGCCGCGACAAGCGCGGCGCCGAGAACGGCGAAGCGCCGTTGCCAAAGCTCTCTGAGGATAAGGATCAATTTCACGCGTTCAGGGCCTAACCGGGCGATCGGGTCGCTGGGGTGACCGTCTGAGAAACGGATGAAGGATGGGGGAACTTCTGCGCACCGTCGCGGGCGCCGTTTTCGGCGACGATCTCGGCCCAGAGGCGCTCGAGGCCGGACTCGCGGTCGTAGTAGAGGCGAACCCGCTCGGCGCCGCGGCGCGCTTGCGCCCGCGCCCGCTCCGGCTCGGCGGCCAGCGCCCGCACGGCGTCCGCCATCGCCGCGATGTCTCCGGCCGGGACGACGGTCCCGCAGGCGCCGCCCTCGAGCACCTCGGCGACGCTGCCGACATCGGTGGCGACCACCGGCCGCTCCTCGACCAGGGCCTCCATCAGCACCAGCGGCGTCACGTCGGCACCCTGGCCGGAGCAGAAGAGCAGCGCGTCGTGCTCACGCAGCAGCGCCGGCACGTCGTCGACCGGCCCGGTCAGCGTGACCCGGTCGGCGACGTCGAGGCGGCGGGCGGCGAAGCGGACCCTCTGCGCATAGGCCTCGTCGAGGATCGGGCCGACGATGCTGAGCGTCGCCCCGACCCCCTGCTCGCGCAGTGCGCCGATGACCTCGACCGCACGGTGCTGACCCTTGCCGTCGCCGCCGGTGAGGCTGCCGATCACGACAGAGCCGCAGGGGATCGCCGAGGTCGCAGGGGGCGGCGGCGCCGGGCGGCGCGGCGATCCCATCCGGAATCGTGACCACGCGTGCATGGCCGCCGCCGGCAAAGCGCTCGGCGACGCCGGCGGAGATCGCGACGACGACGTCGGCGCAGTGGCGCTGCAGCCGGAAGACGGCCTGCCCCGAGCGTGAGGTCGGCCACTCGCGGGCGTGGGCGAAGCCGGGTACACCGGCCATCCTCGCGGCCAGAATCGGCGACAGCAGCACGGTGCTGCTGGTCAGCACGGCGTCGACTTCATGCTCGCGGATCACCCGCGCGAGCCGGAAGGCGTCGGCGCAGCTGCGCAGGAGCTGCAGCCCCCAACGCCATGGCGTGACCTTCCAGGTCGGCAGCGAGGGCGCCCGGGAGACCAGGGTCGCGCAGTCGGCGAAACGCTCGCGCAACGGCCCCTCGGGAACGGCGGCGACAATCTCACAGCGGTCGGCGAAGTGCTCGGCCTGGGCCAGGGCCATCGCCTGCGCGCCGCCAGGGGCGGCACTGTGGACGGCGACCAGCACCGCCCGTGGCTCGCCCGGCCGCCGCTGCACGCCCGTAGCCCCGCGGCCGGGCCGGAGCGCGCTGCGGTCGCGGACCCAGAGCGTCGCTCGTTGCGCCAGGTAGGCGTAGCCGAGCGCCACCAGCGGGAGCAGGACGAGCTCGTAGCGAAAGGCCGAGAAGGCAGGCCCGATTGCCATCAGCAGCAGGTACCCGGGCAGCGTGCCCCAGACGAGGACGTGAGCGCGTCACGGCGCGGGGCCAGCGCGAAGGCCGAGGCGATCCCGGCCAGCGCCGCCAGGACGACCAGCGGGTTGCCCGCCGCGTAGTCGAGGTAGCGCCCGAGCATGTGCGCGAGGTTGCCAGGGTATGCGGCGACGACCGGGCCCCAACTGGTGTCGGTCGGGATCGTGTGGTCGGCGAAGACGTAGGCGAGCGACTCCGACATCGACACCGAGTGCACGAGCAGCGCCGGCAGCGCCGCCGCGATTCCGCTGCCGAGGAGAGCGGCTGAGATCCGGTCGCGGCGCACCGCGAGCAGGCAGAGCGCCGAGATCACCGGCATGAAGGCGAGGTCGCGGGTGAAGGCGAGGGCCAGCACCGCGAGGAACCAGGGCAGGAGCCAGCGCCGGCCGCGGTCGGTCGCCAACACCCCGAAGATCAGCGAGGCGATCAGGAGCGCGAGGCCGCTGCTGTCGGTGAGAGGGAAGACGGACCAGGCGCGCAGCGGCGGCCAGAGGATCACCGCGACGGCGACGGCAGCGGAGATCGCGAAGGGCAGGCGCCGGCGCAGGAGCAGGAACAGCAGCGCGGGGATGAGGACGAAAGCCGAGCAGCGAGAGCAACTGCAGGGAGCGGACCCCGAAGACCGGGTCCATCGCCGCGGCCAGCGCCGGCAGCAGCAGCCGCCGGGCGTAGAAGGGCGAGCTGTATTCGACCCAGGCCGGGTCGCTGACCCGCGGCGGTTCGTCCGAAGCCTCGACCTCAAGTTGACGCTCATAGCTTGGAGAGCGGCCCGCCGAAAACCTGCCGGCGCGCCGTCGCCGCGTCGGTCCCCGAGATCTCCTCGACCTTCGCCTGGTAGAAGAGCGCGTCGGTCTCCCAGTCGATCGGCCCAGCCCAGTGGCGAGGCCATCGAGATGGCGGCCAGGGCGGTCAGCGAGAAGAGGGCCAGAGCGGTGCGCACTAATAAGGAACGCGGCGCCCGAGGCCAGACTTTCGGCCCGATTCGACCTAGTTCGATTCGAAGTTCGGTCCGAATTTCATCCTAGGCCCGCGCCAGGAATGGCAGGGTTCCGCGTTGGTCCTTTGACGATGCGCGTCCGCACCCCACTCCTGCTGCTCTTCCTGCTCGCCGCCCTGGTGGCGCTGCCCGCCGGCGCCGGCGCCGCGGTCACCTGCCCCAACTCGAACCCGGTCGTCAACGAGAACAACTGCATGGGCGCGGGGTCGACCGCCTGGCAGTTAACCAACTACGACCAGAGCGGGATCGTCGGCTACGCGACCAAGTCGAGCGTCAACCTCGGCGAAAGCGTGACGCTGCGGATCGCAAACCAGGACGGCGAAGGCAACGCAGAAGTCAGCGTCTTCCGCATGGGTTGGTACGGCGGCGCCGGCGGCCGGCTCGTCTACCAGAACAAAAAAGTCGTGATCGCCAACGAACGCCGCTGCGAAGCCCCGGACGAAACCACCGGCTACTGGTCCTGCGGGAACTGGGAAAACAGCCTCACCGTGCCGGGCAGTTCGCTGCCGGCCTCGGGCGTCTACCTCGCACGGATCAAGGACCTGGCCAACGGGTCAGGACAACCAGGTCATCTTCATCGTCCGCAACGACGCCCGCCACTCGGCGCTCCTCTACAAGCTGCCGACCGCCACCTACCAGGCCTACAACTCCTACAACGGCCACTCGCTGTATCGCTTCAACTCGGCCGGCTTCACCACGGTCACCGGCACCTCGCGCGCGGTCAAGGTCTCCTTCGACCGGCCCTACGTCAACAGCTACAACGACGCCAACTGGTTCCTCAAAGCCGACTTCCCGCTGGTCTCCTGGCTCGAGCGCGAGGGCTACGAAGTCGACTACACCGACAGCGTCTCGGTCGACTCCAACCCGGGCCAGCTGCTCAAACACAAAACGCTGGTGATCTCGGGCCACGACGAGTACTGGTCGGGACCCGAGATGGCGGGCTACAAGGCGGCCCGCGACGCCGGCGTCAACATCGCCTCGTTCAGCGGCAACACCGCCTACTGGAAGGATCCGCTACGAGGACGACGGCCGCACGCTGGTCTGTTACAAGGCGGTCGAGGGGACCAAAGAAGGCAGCGTCCCCGACGGCTCCAAAGGCGTCAACGACTGGGGCCCCGACGGTGTCAAAGGCACCAAAGACGACGCCCTCGGCCTCGACGGCAAAGCCGGGACCAGCGACGACAACCCGCAGTACGCGACCACCACCTGGCGCGACGACGGCGCTCCCCCCGGCAATCCCAACGCCCCGAGCGGCGGCCGCGTCGGGCCGAACGAACCGGAGAACTCGCTGCTCGGCTCGATGTACGTCGGCGACAACGACAACTACGACTACCCGCTGACGGTGCCGGCCACCAACGATCAGGATGAATTCGCCGGCGACCGGATCTGGCGCAACACCGGCATCTCGGAATCGTCGGAGACGAAAATCGGCACCAATCTGAACGGTTGGGAGTGGGACTCGATCCCGACCCAGGCCCAGTACGCGAGCCGCGAGCCGAGTGGCGTCAAGCGACTCAGCCTCAGCGATCTCGGGACCGCGCCCAGCCCGCCGGAGTGGATCCAGGACGAGGGGCTGCTCTACTCGACCCTGCCGCCGCCGGGCCAGCCGAGCACAGCCTCGGCGGTCAAGTACACGGCCGCGAGCGGCGCCCTGGTCTTCGCCGCGGGCACGATCCAGTGGTCGTGGGGCCTCGCACCCCATTACCTGAACAAACCGAGCGAAAGCTACGAAGACCCGCCGGTCGACTCGAGCGACCCGCGGATCCAGCAGGCGACCTACAACGTCCTCGCCGACGGTGGCGTCCAGCCCGAAACCCCGGTCGGCGTCCTGATCGACGGCAACGACCCGCCCGAGGCCTCCTTCACGGCAACGCCGAACCCGACCTCGGCGGGCAGCACGGTCGCCTTCGACGCCTCCGGCACCACGGATTCGGACGGGACGATCGTCAAGTACGAATGGGACCTCGACGGCAACGGCACGTTCGAGACCGACACCGGCACCAGCACGACCGTCTCGAAGCCCTACCTGAACCCCGAAGAAGTCTCGGTCCGGCTGCGGGTCACCGACAGCGGCGGCGCCACCGACCAGGCCGTGCGCGTCCTCGTCGTCAGCAGCGGCGCCCCAGGCAACAAAGCGCCCCAGGCCGCCTTCGCGATCTCCCCGAACCCGGCCCCGGTCGAATCGGCCGTCACCTTCAACGGCTCAGGCTCGAGCGACCCGGACGGCAGCGTCGTCAAATACGAGTGGGACCTCGACGGCAACGGCAGCTATGAGACGAGCACCGGCTCCTCCCCGGTTGCCTCCCGCTCCTACCCGAGCGAAGGCAACCGCCAGGTCGGGCTGCGGGTGACCGACAACAGCGGCGGCACGGCGACCGTCAGCCACGCTCTGATCGTCGGCCACGGCAGCACCTACAGCTCCGAAGTCCTCGGTACCCCCGGCCTGCGCGACTACTGGCGCCTCGGCGAGAAAACCGGAACCTCCCTTGCCGACCCGGTCGGCAATCACCCGGCGATCGCCCAGGGCGGCTTCAGCCTCGGAACCACCGGCGCGATCGAAGGAGACCTCGACACCGCCGCCACCTTCGACGGCGCGACCGGCGCCGCCGCCGCCCCGCTCGACCTCTCGACCGCTTCGCAGCTGACGCTCGAATTCTGGCTCAACTGGGCGGCCTACGGCAACGACGACGACCTCGCCTTCGAGTTCACGCCCAACTTCAACAACAACGGCGGCGGCTTCCTGGTCGACCCCAACGCGGGTGAGATGGGCGGCAAGTTCGGGGTCGGGATCGGCCGCGGCGAATCGCGCAACAACGCCTACTTCGCCCGCCCCAGCGCCGGCGCCTGGCACCACTACGCGATCGTCTTCAACACGACGGCGCCGGCCGCGCAGCAGATCACTCCCTACGTCGACGGCAAAGCCGTCTCCTTCGAAAAGCTCAACAGCGGCACCGGGGCGGGCAACTTCGCCAACTCGACGCTCTACTTCATGTCGCGCGCCGGGTCGAGCCTGTTCGGCAAAGGCGGGCTCGACGAGGTCTCTCTCTACAACCGCGCCCTCAGCGCGGCCGAGGTCGGCGCCCATTACCAGGCCAGTCGCAGCAACAAACTCCCCGCTGCCTCCTTCACCGCCGCGCCCAACCCCGCTACCGTCGGCAGCCCGGTCAGCTTCGACGCCTCCGGCTCCAGCGACCCCGACGGGACGATCGCCAAGTACGAGTGGGACCTCGACGGCAACGGCAGCTACGAGACCGACACCGGGACGACGGCGAAAGCCTCGGCCACCTACGCGACCGAAGGCGACCGCCAGGTCGGCCTGCGGGTGACCGACAACGGCGGCGCGAGCGACACCGCGACGCGAACGGTCACCGTGCAGAACCACGGGCTCCAGGCCTCATTCACGGCGAGCCCCAACCCGGTGGCGCCCAACGCGACAGTGACCCTCGACGGCTCCGCCTCGACGACCCCCGACGGGGCGATCGTCAAATACGAGTGGGACCTCGACGGCAACGGCAGCTACGAGACCAACTCCGGCGCCAGCCCGACGACGACCACCTCCTATCCCAGTCCCGGCGAATACCAGGTCGGCCTGAGGATCACCGGCGAAGGCGGCCCCACGGCAACGACGACGCGGATCGTCTACGTCGGCGGCTCCTACAGCGGCGCGATCGGCGCCACGCCGGGCCTGGTCAATTACTGGCGCCTCGGCGAGCAGTCGGGCTCGACCTTCGCCGACGCGGTCGGCGCCAGCCCCGCGACGTTGAAAGGCGGCGTCACCCTCGGCGCTCCGGGCGCGCTCGAATTCGACCCGAACTCCGCCGCCGCCTTCGACGGTCTCAACGGCGCCGCCGGCGCTGCCGTCGACTACTCCGCCACCAACAAGCTGACGGTCGAATTCTGGCTCAACTGGGCGAGCTACGCCAACGACGACGACCTGGCTCTGGAGCTGACGCCCAACTTCAACGAAAACGACGGCGGCTTCCTGGTCGATCCCAACGCCGGCGAGCTCGGCGGCAAGTTCGGGGTCGCGATCGGCCGCGGCGAATCCCGCAACAACGCCTACTTCGCGCGCCCGAGCGCCGGCGAATGGCACCACTACGCATTGGTCCTCGACACCACGGCGCCGGCCGCGCAGCAGATAACTCCATACGTCGACGGCAAAGCCGTCTCCTTCGAAAAGCTCAACAGCGGCACCGGGGCGGGCAACTTCGCCAAAGCGAACCTTTCCTTCATGTCGCGCAACGGCTCCGCCCTGTTCGGCAAAGGCAGCCTCGACGAGCTGGCGGTCTACAGCCGTGCCCTCAGCGGCACCGAAATCCTCAACCACTACCTGGCCCGCGGCGGCAACAAAGCGCCGCAAGCCTCGTTCACGGCGACGCCGAACCCGGTCGAGACGAACGTGCCGGTCGCCTTCGACGGCTCGGCCTCCTCGGACATCGACGGCACCGTGGCCAAATACGAATGGGACCTCGACGGCAACGGCAGCTTCGAGACCGACACCGGCGCCAGCCCGATCGCCGGCAGGAGCTACTCGGCGCCCGGGCAGTACAACGTCCGCCTCCGCGTCACCGACGACGGCGGTTCGGTCGGCACGACCGGGGTCACGGTGGTCGTCCACAACCAGGCGCCCAGCGCCTCCTTCACTGCGACCCCCGGCACCTCGCCGATCGGCAGCGCGGTCAGCTTCGACGCCTCCGGCTCCAGCGACCCCGACGGGACGATCGCCAAATACGAATGGGACCTGGACGGCAACGGGTCCTATGAGACGAACACGGGCACGACGCCGAGCGCGAGCAAGCGCTACACCCGCAACGGCGAAGTTCTCGTCGGCCTGCGGATCACCGACAACAGCGGCGAAAGCGCGACCGCGAACAGGACCGTGACCGTGGTCGGCTCCTACTTCGGCGCCGTCACCGCGACCCCCGGCCTCGTCGACTACTGGCGGCTCGGCGAGCCGACCGGCCCGAGCTTCGCCGACGGCGTCGGCGGCAACACCGCGACCGCCGAAGGCGGAATCGCCTACGGCGTTCCCGGCGCCCTCGCCGCCGACCCGAACAGGGCGGCCGCCTTCGAAGGCAACGCGGCCGCGGCGAGCGCCAAAGTCGACTACTCCGGCACTTCCCAGCTGACCGTGGAATTCTGGCTCAACTGGACGGCTTACGCGAACAACGATCTGCTCGCGCTGGAGCTGACGCCCAACTTCAACGAAAACGACGGCGGCTTCCTGGTCGACCCCAACGCGGGCGAGCTCGGCGGCAAGTTCGGAGTCGGGATCGGCCGTGGCGGATCGCGCAACAACGCCTACTTCTCGCGTCCCAGCGCCGGCGCCTGGCACCACTACGCCTTCGTCTTCGACAGCGCCGCGCCCGCGGCCCAGCAGGTCGTCCCCTACGTCGACGGCCAAGCCGTCCCCTACGAAAAGACGGCCAGCGGCAGCGGGGCCGGCAACTTCGCCAAATCGACGCTCTACTTCATGTCGCGGAACGCCACCACCCTGTTCGGCAAGGGCAAGCTCGACGAGCTGGCGGTCTACAACAGAGCGCTGAGCGCGGCCGAAGTCGGCGCCCACTTCGAATCCAGCGTCAACAAGCTGCCCGTGCCCGCCTTCTCGGCGTCGCCCAACCCCGTCGCGGCGGGGATCCAGACGACCTTCGACGCCTCCGCCTCCGCCGACCCCGACGGAGCGGTCGTCAGATACGAGTGGGACCTGGACGGCAACGGGAGCTACGAGACCGACACCGGCGAAACGCCCACCGCCACCGCCTCCTACCAGACCTCGGGCGACGTCCAGGTCGGCCTGCGGACGACCGACGACGCCGGCGAAGCCGCGACCACCACGCGCACCGTAACCGTCTTCGGAACCCTGCCCACGGCCTCCTTCACCGCGACCCCGAACCCGGTGACGACCGGCGACCAGGTCGACTTCGACGCCTCCGGCTCGACCGACCCCGAGGGCCCGATCGTCAGGTACGAATGGGACCTCGACGGCAACGGGACCTACGAGACCGACACGGGCTCGACCCCCACCGCGAGCCGCTCCTACGCCGCCAAAGGTCCGGTCATGGTCGGGCTGCGGGTGACCGACGGCGACGGCGCCACGTCGACCGCCTCGGTCGGCCTCTTGGTGCAGAACCGCGCCCCCTCCTCCACCTTCACCGCCGCCCCCGATCCCGTCCAGACGCTGAGCCAGGTGAGCTTCGACGCCTCCAGCTCGAGTGACACCGACGGAACGATCGCCAAGTACGAGTGGGACCTCGACGGCAACGGGTCCTACGAGACCGACACGGGGACGACGCCGAGCGCATCCCGCTCCTTCGCCACTGCCGGCGCCTACGAAGTCGGCCTGCGGGTTACCGACAACGACGGCGCCGCGACCACCTCGACGCGCACCGTCACCGTCCAGAACCGGCCCCCGAGCGCCTCGTTCACGGCGACGCCGAACCCCGCTCTGACCGGGGCTCAGGTCAGCTTCGACGCCTCCGGCTCCAGCGACCCGGACGGGACGATCGCCAAGTACGAATGGGACCTCGACGGCAACGGCAGCTACGAGACCGACACCGGCTCCACGCCGAGCGCAGCCGCCTCCTACCCGGTCGCCGCCAACGTCAGCGTCGGCCTGCGGGTCACCGACGACAACGGCGACGCCGCCACCGCCGGCAAAGCGGTCACGATCCAGAACCGGCCTCCGGCGGCCTCTTTCACCGCGACCCCGAACCCGGTTCCGACCGGCACCGTGGTCAGCTTCGACGCCTCGGCTTCCAGCGACCCCGACGGCACCGTCGCCAAATACGAATGGGACCTGGACGGCAACGGCAGCTATCGAGACCGACACCGGCTCGACCCCCAGCACCTCGAAAACCTATGCCGCCGCAGCGACGCCGACGATCGGCCTGCGGGTCACCGACGACCTCGGTGCGACGGCAACCGCCACCCGCGTGCTGACGGTGCAGAACCGCCTCCCCACCGCCTCCTTCACGGCGACGCCGAGCACGGTCGTCAGCGGCAACTCGGTCACCTTCAACGGCTCCGGCTCGACCGACCCCGACGGAACCGTCGCCAAATACGAATGGGACTTCGACGGCAACGGCACCTACGAGACCAGCACCGGGGCAACGTCGACGACGACCAGGACGATGGCGATCGCGGGCAGCTTCGAAGTCGGGCTGCGCGTAACCGACAACAACGGCGGCACCGCGACCACCACGCGCACGGTCACGGTCACCAACCGCGCCCCGACCGCGTCCTTCACGGCTTCGCCCGAGCACCGCGCCGACCGGGACCAGCGTGACCTTCAACGCCTCCGCCTCCAGCGACCCGGACGGGACGATCGCCAAATACGAATGGGACTTCGACGGCAACGGAACCTACGAGACCAACACCGGCACGACCGCGACGACGACCAAAGCCTTCGCCACGCCGGGCACCTTCACCGTCGGCCTGCGGGTCACCGACAACCTCGGCGCTGACCGCGACGACGACGCAGATCGGTGACGGTCGCAGAACCGGGCCCCGGACAGCCTCCTTCACCGCGACCCCGAACCCGGTTCCGACCGGCACCGCGGTCACCTTCGACGCCTCCGGCTCCAGTTGACCCCGACGGCACGATCGCCAAATACGAATGGGACCTGGACGGCAACGGCAGCTACGAGACGAGCACCGGCACGACGCCGACGACGACGCAAAACCTACGCCGACCGCGGCGACGCCGACGATCCGCCTGCGGGTCACCGACAACAACGGCGCCACCGGCGACCGACGACCCGCGCGCTGACCGTGCAGAACCGCGCTCCCGACCGCCTCCTTCACGGCGACGCCGAACCCGGTGGTGAGCGGCAGCTCGGTCACCTTCAACGGCTCCGGCTCCACCGACCCGGACGGGACGATCGCCAAATACGAATGGGATTTCGACGGCAACGGCAGCTATGAGACGAGCACCGGGGCAACGTCGACGACGACCAGAGCGTATCGCGACCGCGGGCACGATCAACGTCGGCCTGCGCGTCACCGACAACAACGGCGGCACCGCGACGACGACCCGAACGGTGACCGTCACCAACCGCGCCCCGACCGCCTCTTTCACCGCCACGCCGAACCCGGTCCCGACCGGCACCAACGTGACCTTCAACGGCGCCGGCTCGACCGACCCCGACGGGACGATCGCCAAATACGAGTGGGACCTCGACGGCAACGGCACCTATGAGACCGACACCGGCACGACCGCGACGACGAGCAAATCCTATGCCACGGCCGGCACCGTCACGGTCGGCCTGCGCGTCACCGACAACCTCGGCGCTGACGGCGACGACGACCAGAGCCGTGACCGTCCAGAACCGCGCCCCGATCGCCTCGTTCACGGCGACCCCGAACCCGCTCACCGTCGGCGCCACCGTCACCTTCAACGGCTCCGCCTCGGCCGACCCCGACGGCACCGTCGACCAAATACGAATGGGACCTCGACGGCAACGGAACCTACGAGACGAACACCGGCACGACCGCGACGACGAGCAAAGCCTTCACGACCGCCGGCAACCGCACGATCGGGCTGCGGGTCACCGACAACAGACGGCGCCACCGGGACCGACGACGCGTCGTGCTCAACGTCCAGAGCGCCTACACCCCGGCGGTCACCGCCACCGCCGGCCTCATCGACTACTGGCGCCTCGCCGAGACCTCGGGCACCAGCCTCGCTCGACAGCGTCGGCGGCAGAACCGCCACCACCGCAACGGCCCGACCCTGCGGCTCGGGCGGCGCCTGGCCAGCGACGCCGACTCCAACACCGCCGCTCGCTTCGACGGCACGAACGAGGCCGCCACCGCCTCCCTCAACCTCTCCGGCACCAACAAGCTGACGATCGAGTTCTGGCTCAAATGGACCACGTACAGCAACAACGACGACCTCGCCTTCGAGTTCACCTCGAACTCGAGCAACAACAACGGCGGCTTCTTCATCGACCCCAACTCGCCCGAACAGGGGGGCCGCTTCGGGGTCGGGATCGGCCGCCTGACCGCCGCAACACCTCCTACTTCGTCCGCCCGTCGGCGAACGTCTGGCACCACTACGCCATCGTCCTCGACAGCAGCGCCGCCGCGGCGCAGCAGGTGATCCCGTACGTCGACGGCGCTCCGGTCGCCTACACCAAGCTCAGCAGCGGCACCGGGGCCGGCAACTTCGCCAACTCGACGCTCTACTTCATGTCACGAGCCGGCTCATCGCTGTTCGGCGCCGGCAGCCTCGACGAGGTCGCGATCTACAACCGGGCCCTGAGCGCGGCCGAAATCGCCGCCCACTTCAAAGCAGCGACCCCTTAGAGACCCGTTTTTCGGCCGATTCGCGCGCAAGCATCGCGCCCGGTCACTCGTTATTTCCAGGTGAGAGCTGAAATGAAACAAGGAGTCTCGTCGATCGCCCTGGTGAAGCCGCGCCTGCAGGTGCTGAGCGACAACGCCGCCGTCTCGGAGCGGATCTCAGCCGCCTTCGGCGAGGGCGGGCTGACCGCTGTCGGCTCGATCTCCTCTCCCGAGCAGATCGACCGGGCCGCGGTCGACTCCTCGACCATCTTCGTCTTCGTCTGCGACATCGACGAGGCCGACGGCATGGCCGGCCTGCGACGCCTCCACCGTGAACAGGGCAAGGTGCCGATCATCGTCATCTCCCCGCCCGCCACCGGTACCAGCGTTCGCCGCGCCCTCGACGCCGGCGCCGACGCGATCGTCTTCGAGCCGGAGATCGAGACCACCCTCGCCGTCACCGCGCTCGCCGTGGCCAGCGGCCAGTCGGTGGTGCCGCGCAAGCTGCGCGCCAGCATCGAACGGCCCGCCTTCTCGCACCGCGAGCGTCAGGTCCTTGCGCTGGTCTCCAAGGGGCTGACCAACAGCGAGATCGCCGAACACATGTTGCTGGCGCAGAGCACGGTCAAGAGCCACCTGTCCTCGGCTTTCACCAAACTGGGCATCCGCTCTCGCAAGGAGGTCACCGCCCTCCTGCTCGACCCCGAGCAGGCGCGCAGCGTCGGTCTCATCGGGATCGACGCCACGGCGGCCGAGCCGGAAAACTTCGCGCCGAACCGCAACATGGTCGCGCCGCTCGCATGAGCGCGCCGCAAGCCGCCACGCCGGCTGCACCCGGGGCGCTCGGCGTCCCCTTCGTCCGGCTCGACTCCGCCGACGCGGAGCTGAGCGGAGAGATCTTCGCCGCGATCGAACGCGTCGCCGCCACCGCGGCGTTCACGCTGGGAGAAGAGCTGGAGGCCTTCGAGCGGCAGTTCGCCGCCTGGTGCGAGACCGAGCACGCGATCGGCGTCTCCTCCGGCACCAGCGCGCTCGAGCTGGCGCTGCGCGGCCTCGGCATCGGGCCGGGCGACGAGGTCGTGCTGCCGACCAACAGCTTCATCGCCACCGCGGAGGCGGTCACCGCCACCGGCGCGACCCCGGTCCTCGTCGACGTCGACGAGCAGACCGCCCTGCTCACCGCCGAGCTCGTCGAGGCTGCGCTGACCGAGCGCACCCGCTGCGTCATCCCGGTCCACCTCTACGGCCGCACGGTCGAGATGGAGCCGCTCCTTGCCCTCTGCCGCCCCCGCGGTCTGAGGCTGGTCGAGGATGCCTGCCAGGCGCACGGCGCCCGCCACCAGGGCCGGCGCGCCGGCACCTTCGGCGACGCCGGCTGCTTCAGCTTCTATCCGACCAAGAACCTCGGCGGCTGGGGCGACGGCGGCGCCGTCGTCACCGCCGACCCCGAACTGGCGGCCCGCATCCGTCTGATGCGCTCGCACGGCGAGGGCACCCGCCACCACCACGAGATGGCGGCCGGGACGCACCGGTTGCACTCCCTCCAGGCGGCGATCCTCGGCGTCAAGCTGACGCGGCTCGACGGGTGGAACGAGAACCGCCGCCGCGCCGCCGCCGCGCTCAGCGAGGCCCTGGTCGACTCCGGCCTGACCCTGCCGGCCCCGGCCGCTGCCGCCGGCGACCACGTCTTTCACCTCTTCGTTGTCCGCACGCCCGACCGCGACGCCCTCCGCGACCACCTCGGCCGGCACGGCGTCGCCAGCGCGATCCACTACCCCACCCCGATCCACCTGCAGCCGGCCTACGCCGGCGCCGCTCCCGGCCCGGGCGACCTGCCCGCCAGCGAACGCCTCGCCGCCGAGAGCTGCTCGCTGCCGATCTTCCCGTCGATCACCGACGAGGAGATCACCCGCATCGCTGGCGCCGTCGGCAGCTTCCGCTGTTAAGCACCGGGACACCGGCCTCTTAACCAGAGGTATCCGCAGAGAACTCGGCGGCGACTACTGGCGAGTTAATCTGCCTATAGCGAGATCAACTCACCAGTCGCACCCCACCGATCACCCGACGATCGTCGGCAAGCCCCGGTGGGAAAATCAAGAACCGAACGAGCCTGGAGAGGTTGTCCCCTTTGTGAAGAACGCCCGTCTCAATCTCTCGATACGTGTTGGGACATATTTGAATCCTCCTGCTCGCTCAGGGTCCGGCAATCCCTGGAAGCCGAACAAATCCCTACCCACAGGTAGAGCGTGCACCTTCCGCAGATCGCTTGCGGAGAACTGCGGGAGGAACTAAGCCTCTGCGGCCGAAGCCGGGCGGACAGCGCCTACCAGGAGGCGGATCTGGCGCGGGGCCAGCTGGGAGGTGGTGAGGCCGTAGAGGACGGCCCCGATGCCGATCGCCAGCAGCGGGGTGGCGATACCGGCGGCGACCCGCTCGGCAACGAGGACGCCGAGGCCGAAGGAGGCGGTGGCGAGGACGGTGAAGCGGAGGCCGTCGCGGAGCAGCTCGCGGGCGATCGGGGCCCAGCCACGGCCGGCGCCGGCGATCAGGAGCACGGCGGCGAAGGCTGCGGGGACGATGCAGAAGGCGCCGACCACCCCGTTGACGCCGAAGAGGGCGCCGCCGAGGGCGGTGACGCCGGCGTGGAGGGCGACGACGACGGGCGCGAGGCCGTTGACGAGGCGGGTGCGGCCGAGCGCGAAGAGGGCCGGCAGCAGCAGGTTGACGAGCAGGGCGGCAACGGTCCAGGCGGCGAGCAGGGCGGCGAAGACGCGCAGCTGCTCGACCTGGGAGGCGTCGAAGCTCTTCGGCAGGACTTCGCCGATCACGGTCGCGCCGCCGGCGATCAGAGCGGCAAGCGCCGGCGCCACGAGCAGCATCGCGTAACGGAAGCCGGCCGGCACGGTGTCGGCGATCACCTCGCGCCAGTCGGCGAGGACGCCGCGGCTCATGTCGGCGATCCGCGACATTCCCAACGCGAAACCGGTCGCCGCCACGAGGTAGCTGGCGAATAGGTAGGCATAGGAGAGCACGGTGGCCCCGCCGGCGCCGTACTTGCTGGCGAAGGCGAGCGTGATCACGTAGAGGCAGTTGAAGGCGAGGTAGACGGCGGTGCTGCTCAGCACCATCCAGACGCAGCGAACGACCCGGCGCGCGCCGCCGGAGAACCGCAGACCGCCGGCCTCGCCGGAGCGACTGGCGCGGACGCCGTCGAGCATCGCGGCGCTGGTCACCACCGCCATCGCCAGCATTGACCAGCCCAGCGACAGCTCCCCCGCCACCTGCGAGGCGATCAGGTAGACAGCCAGGCCGGCGCAGGCGCCGGCGATGTAGGAGAGGGCGATGCGGTCGAAGCGGTCGCGGACGGCGAGCACGGTCGCGCCACCGGCCGCCCAAAGCTGCAGGATCATCGCGCCGCCGAGGATCGGCAGCGCCGAGGCGGTGACGCCGCGACCGGCATCGCCGAGACCAGGCGCGAGCAGGTCCGCCAGCGGCCCGGCCAGCGGGATCGTCGCGATCGCCACCGGAATCGCGATCGCGATCAGGGCGAGCGCCAGCTCGGCCGGCGTCAGCCGCGGACGTGCGCCGACCAGCAGCGGCGCCGAGGTGACCCGGATGCTCTGGCTGAAGACCCCGAAGCTCGTGTAGAGCGCGAAGGCGATGAAG
Organism: uncultured Actinomycetes bacterium; assembly: GCA_963812845.1. GTDB lineage: Bacteria > Actinomycetota > Thermoleophilia > Solirubrobacterales > 70-9 > VAYN01. The sequence goes on from CAWEWQ010000001.1 coordinate 1,723,710, forward strand.
AAGCCGTCGGTGCGCCCGTCGATGCCGAAGGAGCTGAGGTAGAGCAGCGCCTGGATCCCAGAGGCGGCGCCCATCGCCAGCGTCGCCACCGCCATCGCCACGCCGGCGTGGGCGTGCTTCGCGCGCAGGGCCGGCTCGGCGGGAGCGGTCTCCGCAGCGACGACAGGTTGCGTCGGGGCGTCAGTCAGGGCCATACCACTTCAACGTTCCAGAGCGCTCGTTTCTTGCCTGGGATGGGACAGGCGCACCGGCGAGGTCGCATCGCGCACGAGTAGCTCCGGAGAGCCGCTGCCGTCGGCCGGGACGGTGTAGACGTTGCGCCCGTCGGAGTAGACGAGCGTGTCGTCGTCGAGCCACTCGACCTGGTCGTCGATCGAGCGCTCCTCGGCCACGGCGTGGTCGGCCAGCGTCGCCACGTCGAGGACCCGCAGGCGCCAGCGCGGCTCGGCTGCCGATCCGGCTCTTGTAGGCGATCCGCCTGCCGTCCGGCGAGAGCGAGGGGCACTCGACGCCGTCGCGCAGCACCCGCATCGAGCGATCGCGCGACGCTGCCTTCGACCAGGTAGTGCACGCCCTCCGGTCCCGAGCGTCGCGTAGAAGCGGTCGGAGTCGCCGGGGACGAAGGTAACGCCCCAGAAGTTGAAGTCGACGGCGTCGAACGGCTTGCCGTCCTTGCTCACCGTCGAACTGCTCGAGCTGGCCGATCTGCTCGCCGTCGCTCATGTCGACGATCGTCGTCCGGGTCGAGAAGGCGGTCGGCGATTCGAGGTAGGAGTCGCCGCTGACGAAGACCGTCATCGCCCCGTAGCGGCCGTCGGCGGAGACGCGGGCCCGCGAGGGCAGGCCGGTCAGGGCGATCCTGTCGGTCGGGCGCAGCTTGCGAGTCGAAGATCGTCGCCGTCGTAGTCGACCCCGGACGGCGCGACCGCCCATGCAGATGCCGTGGCCCGCGGCGTAGTAGACCCGCTCGCAGGCGAGGTCGGCCGAGCGCTCGCCGCACCTTGCCGTCGTCGATTTCGTAGACGCGGCCGTTGAGGCGCGGGTTCGAGGGGTCGACCGCGCGCACCATCAGGTCGGCTGTGGGCGAGCACCTCGCGTCGCCTCGGGGCGGGCGTCGGTGGTCGTCTCGTCGGGACCCGAGCGCGGCGATCGCGACGTAGCCGCCGCCGAGCGACGACGCAGAGCGACGACGAGGGCGAGCGAGGATCTTGCCCGCTGCGGCTATCCATGCACCGGGGCCCGCTGCGCCCGGATCAGCAGCGGCGACGGCGACCGCGATCGCCAGGCGCCAGGGCGACGGCGAAGACAAGCACCGCGCTCGTGCAGCCCGATCGCGAACCAGAGGGCGCCGAAGGCGACCGAGGAGACGAGGCGACCGAGGCTGACCACGGTGATCAGTATCCCGATCCCGCTCGCCTGCAGCTTCTCCGGCAGCACCGCCCCGGCCAGCGCGGTCATCACGCCTTCGGTGGCGGCGAAGTAGCCGCCGAGGGCAGACCAGGCAGACGATCAGAGCCCGTAGCCGACCGAGGTCATCAGCAGCACCCCGTAGACGACGAAGAGCAGCGCGTGGCCGGCCAGCAGCACCGGCACCTTGCCGACCCGGTCGGCGAGCTGGCCGACCGGGATCGCCAGGGCCATGAAGGAGATCGGCGGTGATCACGTAGAGCAGCGGGAAGACGGCCGGCTCGAAGTCGATCGTGCGCTGCAGGCCGACGTAGATCATCGCGTCGGAGACGCTGGCGATCGAGAGCCCGGCGGCGGCCAGCAGCAGCGGCGCGAAGCGCGGTCCTTGACGCAGCGCCGGCGGCGGCCCGCAAGCGACGGCGCGGCGTCCCTCGCGCGGCGCCCGCCGCGGCTTGCCCTGCGACGGTGAGGACGAGGACGGCGAGGCCGAGCACGGCGAACAGGGTGCTGACGACGAAGACGGCGTCGAAGCGGGCCGGCGCGACGAAGAGGATCCCGAAGGCGACCAGCGGCCCGAGCATCGCCCCGACGCTGTCCATCGCCCGGTGCACGCCGAACGAGGTGGCGAGGCTTGTCCTTGGCGCTGGAGAGCGAGATCAGCGCGTCGCGCGGCGCGGTGCGGATCCCCTTGCCGACCCGGTCGACGGCGACGATCGCGCCGATCCCGCCGATCGTGTTGCCGGCGGCGACCAGCGCCACCTTGCCCAGGGCCGAGAGGCCGTAGCCGAGCCCGGCGACCTCCTTGTGGCGGCGCCAGCGGTCGGAGGTGAAGCCGCTGGCGACCTGGACCAGGGCGGCGGCGCCGCGGTAGGTGCCGTCGATCGCGCCGAAGACGAGCGGGCTGGCGCCGAGCGAGAAGACCAGGTACATCGGCAGGACCGTCGCGACCATCTCCGAGGAGACGTCGGTCAGCAGGCTGACCAGCGCCGAGCATGACCACGTTGCGCGGCACCCGCAGGCGGGCGGAGTGCCGCGCCCAGAGGCGCGGCTTCAAGAGGGCTTTGGAGGCTTCTACCTGGTACATGGCATCTCAGAGGAGAGCCGCAGTCCGGTGTTTCGGCGCCCTCAGTGATGCAACGTGCCGACTAGTCCTTTTCTCGCACTTTCGTCGGTCGGCCTGACCGGACAGCCCGAGCCGCTCGGCGACTTCGCCGGCGACGTCTTCGGCGAAGCCCATCACCGAGTCGCCGTTCAGCAGGTAGGGGTAGATCTGGGCGTTGGAGGCCAGGGCGAGACCCTCGACCCCGGGCCAGACCGGGGCGATCCGCGGACCCCGTCGCCGCGGCGCGAGCCTGGTGCACCGGCTCGACCAGCTTCGCCCGCTGCACGGTCCAGTCGACGACCTCGTCGCGGCTGAAGCCGGGCGAGAGGCGGGCGAGGTAGTCGGTGAAGCGGCGGTAGACGGACTCGTCGTCCTCGCTCTGCTCCGGCGCCTCGGGGTCGCAGTACTTGGGCAGGTAGACGAGGTGGAGGCCGTCGGTGTGCTCGGTGCCGAGCACCTGGGTGGTCTCGACGGCGCTGGTCATCGGCGTCGGCTCGATGATGTTGATCGCGTAGTAGGGCAGCAGCGAGCGCCGCACCTTGACGATCGGGCAGACGCAGCCGAGCCAGCGCTCGGGGTAGGGCGCGAGCAGGTGCTGGTGGCGCTCCGGCAGCAGGAACCGCAGCGCCGGCGGCTGCAGGGTCGGGATCGTCAGGTCGAACTCGAGCGTCTCGCCCTCCAGCTCGACCCCGGTGACCGAGCCGTCCTCGGCCATCGCCAGTCCGCTGACCGGGGCGTCGGTGCGGGCCTCGACCCCGAGCTCGCTCCGCCCGCGCGACCATCGCGTCGATCAGGCGCTGGTGGCCGCCGACGATGTGGCCCATTTCCTCGCCGCCGCTGCCCCTTGCCGCTGCGGCGCGCCGGACATGCGCCGGGTGCGGGCCCAGAGGTAGGTCGCCGGCAGCCCCGAGGGGTCGCCGTCGAAGCGCGAGTCGAGCAGCGGTTTCCAGATCCGCTCCCAGACCTGGTTGCCGCAGATCCGCCGCAGCCAGGTCTCGAGCGGGATCGTCTCCAGCTTCTCGTAGGAGCTGCGCAGCTGGCACTGGGCGACGAACATGCCCAGCCGCAGCCGCGCCGGCGGGCTCAGCGGCGAGAATCGCAGCAGGTCGCCGATGCCGTTGAAGTCGTGCATCTCGCCGTTCGACGAAGAAGCCGGCGCCGACCGGGGTGAAGCGCAGCTGATCGCCGAGCCCGACCTCCTCGGCCATCGCGATCATCCGCTCGTCGGCGGGGGTGATCACGTGGTAGAAGCGGTCGACCTCGTGGCCGCCGAAGTCGAAGGTGCCGGCGAGGCCGCCGAGGCTGGGGCCGCGCTCGACCACGGTCACCCGGGCGCCCGGCTGGGCCAGGCGCAGGGCGAGCGAGACGCCGAGGACGCCGCCGCCGACGACGCCGACGCGCGGTGCAGCTGGCCTCCATCAGCCCTGGACTACCGGAGCCGCGGCCGCTTGCCGCGGGACGCCTTCGGTCACGGTCGCGGCGGCCGGCTCGGGCAGGCCCATCGGCGCCGTCGCCTCGGCCAGCGGCGAGACCGGCGGCGGCTGGATACGGCCGACGATGTGCGCGGCCATCACCCGGAAGTAGGCGACGCACGGTCGGTTTCAGCTGCATCTTCGACTCGCCTTTGCGGGTCGTCCAGTCGTTCGTCGTCGGCACCTCGGCGACGGTGGCGCCGGCGTTGTAGAGCTTCAGCAGCAGCTCGACGTTGGCGGCGAAGCCGGGCTCGCGGACGAGCAGGTAGCCGTAGGTGTCGGCCGCCTTGCGCAGCGTCCCGGCCCGGTAGACCCGGTAGAGCGAGGAGAGCGTGTGCATCTCGCGCAGGCCGCCGAGGTAGCGGAAGGTGTTGGAGACCGATTTGCTCGCCGCCAGGCGCCAGCCGGCGACGCCGACGATCTTGCCGCCGGGCGCGTAGACCGAGGCGAGGACGACGTCGGTGCCCCGCTCGAAGAGCTCGAGCATCCGCGGCAGGTCGGAGAGGTCGGAGGTCGTGTCGGCCTCGAGGGTGACGATCGCGTCGTCGTCGGAGGACTCCTTCAGGGCCGAGCGGATGCCGGTGTTGATCGCCGTGCCGAGACCGCGGTTGACGGTGTGGGTGACGACCGCCAGGTGCATGTCCTGGGCGTGTTCGCGGATCACGTCGCCGGTGCCGTCGGTGGAGCCGTCGTCGACGATGATCACCCGGGCGCCGAGCTCACGGGCCACCGGGGCCAGGTCGGCGAGCAGCCGGGGGATGTTTTCGGCCTCGTTGTAGGCCGGGATCACGAAGCGGATCATGCGAAGACCTCCAGGGGGCGGGGGGCGGGGATGTCGAGCAGCTCGACCGGGCGCCGGACCGCGGCGGACTCGCGCACCGCGAGCGCCGCCGCCAGGGCCTTGACGCCGTCGTGGGCGCTGACCGGCTCGGGCGTGTCGTCGAGGACGCAGCGGCAGAAGGCTTCGAGCTCGGCCCGCAGCGGCTCCGCCTTGGCGAGCGAGAACCGCACCGCGGCGCCCTCGCCGTCGCCGCGCAGGATCGAGAGCCCGTCCCACTGCAGCGGCGCGGTCGTCGACTCGACGAACCAGACGTCCTGGGTGATGTAGCTGGCCCGCAGCAGCCCGTTCTCGCCGATCAGGGCGATCTCGCGCTTCTTCTCCGGGGTCAGCCAGTTGACGTCGAGCAGGCCCAGCGTCTCCGCCTCGCCCTCGCCGCCGAAGCGGGCGAGGCAGGTCAGCAGGTCCTCCTGGGAGCTGTGCTGGAAGCGGCCGCCGTCGGCGTAGATCTCGTGGATCGAGCCGTCGAGGACGTACTGCATCACGTCGAGGTCGTGGGTGGCGAGGTCGATCGCGACGCCGGTGTCCTGGATCCGCGTCGGCAGCGGGCCGACCCGGGTCGTGTGGGCGCGGTAGACCCGGCCGAGGCGGCCGTCGGCGACCAGCTCGCGCAGCTTCTCGACCGCCGGGTTGAAGCGCTCGACGTGGCCGACCATCAGCTTGCGGTCGGCCTCGATCGCGGCGCCGCGCATCCGCAGGGCATCGGGCAGCGTCGTCGCGATCGGCTTCTCGACGAGGACGTGGAGGCCGGCGGCGAGCGCCTCCAGCGCGACCTCGGCGTGGTGCTCGGAGGGACAGGCGATCGAGATCGCGTCGAGCTCGTCGGCGTCTTCGATCATGTCGCGCCAGTCGGAGAACTCGAGCGCCTGGGCTCCCGCCGAGGGCGCGGCGCCGCGAGCATCCTCGATCGGGATCGGCGACCGCGACCAGCTGGGCGCAGTCGAGCTGGGCGTAGTTGCGGACGTGGAAGGCGCCCATCCGGCCGCAGCCGACGACGCCGACTCGAAGCTGCTCAGACAACGGACTCCTCCCGGGCGCGGTCGAGGTGGGAAACGGTCAGCTCGGCGATCCGCTCGGCCGCGTGCCCGTCGCCGAAGATCGGCGGACGCGCGTCGGGCAGCGGCTTCGCGAGGGCGTCGCGGAACTTCTCGGCGTCGACGCCGACCAGCGTGTTCCAGCCGGTCGAGACGGTCTCGATCCACTCGGTCTCCTCGCGCATCGTGATGCACGGCACCCCCCAGAGGTAAGCCTCGCGCTGGACCCCGCCGGAGTCGGTCGCGATCGCGACCGCGTCCGCGCTCGAGGATCAGCATCTCGGTGTAGGTCACCGGGTCGCGCATCTCGACGTTGGCAGGGACCTCGAGGTTCCAGGTCTCGATGCTCTTCCGCGTCCGCGGGTGCAGCGGGAAGATCACCCGGCACTCGGCGGCGCCGAGGCAGTCGAGGACGGCGCCGAGCCGCTCCGGCGGAGTCGGTGTTGTAGTTGCGGTGGGCGGTGGCAAGGACGTACTCGCCTTCCTCGCCGCCGCTCGGGCAGACGGGCGCGGGTCGCCAGGAGGACGTCGGCGAGGACGTCGCCGGTGACGTGGATCGCGCCCGCCTACGCCCTCTTCGACGAGGACCTCGCGGGCGTGCTCGCAGGGAGCGAAGAGAAGGTCGGAGAGCTGATCGGTCTCGATCCGGTTGGCCTCCTCCGGCATGTCCTGCCGGTAGCTGCGCAGGCCGGACTCGACGTGGAGCAGCGTCACCCCGGCGGCGACCGCGGCGCGGGCGCCGGCGATCGTCGCGTGGTGTCGCCGCGGACCAGGACCGCGTCGGGTTCGCGGCTCTCGATCACGCGGCCGATCCGCTCCTCGGCCACCGCGACCGCCGCCGTCGGCGGCAGCGAGCCGACCCCGAGGTTGAACTCCGGGCAGCGGCAGGTGCAGGTCGGCGATCTGCAGATCCGACATCCCGGGGTCGTAGTGCTGGCCCGGTGTGGACCAGGATCTCCTCGACGCAGCTCGAGTAGGCGAGCGAGAGCGGTGCCGCCTGGACGATCTCGGGACGGGAGCCGATGATGGAGACGATCCGGGCTGCCATGGGTAATCAACGCACGAGCGCGCCGTGTCTTTTGCGCCGCCCGGAAAATGTCCGCCGGCAATCTGAGCCTCAGACCTTTTTCAGCCTCCGGAGCAGGCAGGGTGGCGCAAGTGTTCCGGGGTCGCGGCCGTTGTCTCTTACGCATGGAGGCCCACGGACTCACCCGCAGCGAGACGACCGCCGAGGTCGCCGCGAAGCCGCGCTGGCGTCAACGTCCTGCGCCGCTGCTTCGACCTCGTCGTTTCGCCTGGCCCTCGATCCTCCTGCTCAGCCCGATTCTGATCGGCGGTCGCACTCGCGGTCCGCCTCGACAGCCGCGGGCCCGCCCTCTTCCGCCAGCGGCGGGTCGGCTACCGGGAAGCGGGAGTTCACCCTCTTCAAGTTCCGCAGCATGCGGGTCGACGCCGACCCGCGCGGCCACCAGGAGTACGTGACCGCGCTGATCAAGGGCGAGAGACGCAGACCCCAGAGCGGCGGGCGCGACGATCTCTACAAGCTCGCGGTCGACGACCGGATCACCGCGGTCGGGCGCTGGATCAGGCGCTGGAGCCTCGACGAGCTGCCCCAGCTCTTCAACGTCGTCAACGGCGACATGACCCTGGTCGGACCGCGCCCGGCGATCCCCTACGAGGTCGCCGAGTACCCGAGCTGGTACCGCGAGCGGTTCTCCGTCAAGCCGGGCCTGACCGGCTACTGGCAGGTCAGCGGCCGCAGCGAACGGACCTACGAGGAAATGGTCCGCCTCGACATCGAGTACGCCGAGCGGCGGTCGCTCGGCCTCGACCTCTCAATCCTTCTCAAGACCCCATGGGTCGTCCTAAGTCGAAAGGGAGCAGCGTGAATCCAGCAGGTGCAATCGGAACCATGGTCGTCGGCTACGGCTACTGGGGCCCGAACATCGTCCGCAACGTCGTCGAGCGTCCCGAGTTCCGCCTGATGGGCCTCTGCGAGCTCGACGAGGGCCGCGCCGAAGACTTCCGCCGCCGCCACCCCGGGGTCTGGATCGAGCCCGACCTCGACGCCGCGCTCGCCGATCCGCGGATCGAGGCGGTGGCGATCGCCACCCCTCCCCACACCCACTACAACCTCGTCCGCCGCGCGCTGGAGGCCGGCAAGCACGTGCTGGTCGAGAAGCCGCTGGCCCGGACCGCCGAGGAGGCCGCGGCGCTGGTCGCGCTGGCCGACGAGCTCGGCCTGGTGATGATGCCCGGCCACACCTTCGTCTACAGCCCCTCGGTCAACAAGGTCCGCGACCTGATCCAGACCGACGAGCTGGGCGAGATCTACTTCGTCACCTCCTCGCGCATGAACCTCGGGCTCTACCAGCAGGACGGCGTCGTCCTCGACCTCGCGCCGCACGACCTCTCGATCCTGCTGCACTGGCTCGACAAGCCGCTGCTCGAGGTCTCGGCGACCGGCCGCAGCGTCTTCCAGGAGGGCGTCCACGAGACCGCCTTCCTCACCCTGCGCTTCGAGGGCGGCACCCAGGCCAACGTCCAGCTCTCCTGGCTGGCGCCGCGCAAGATGCGGCAGATGGTCGTCGTCGGCAGCCGCCGGATGGTCCAGTACGAGGACACCGCGGCCGACGACTCGGTCCGGATCTACGACCGCGGCCTCGACTTCGCCGAGCCGCCCGCCAACTTCGGCGAGTACCGCCTCACCTACCGCACCGGCGACATGGTCGCGCCGCGGGTCCAGGCGCTGGAGCCGCTCGGCCAGGAGCTGAGGACTTCGCCGCCGCGATCCACGAGGGCACCACGCCGGTCTCCAACGCCCGCCTCGGGCCTCGAGATCGTGCTCGGCCTCGAGGCCCTGGAGCAGTCGCTGGCGAACCAGCGGCGAAGCCGGTCGCGGTCCGCTCCGTCGCCGAGGCGCTGGAGGCCGCCGCCCGGGCCGACCTCTCGGCGCCAGGTCCCCAGCAGCGACTAGCGGCTCGGGCTCCGAAGTCGGTAACCGCGCGTGGGTCCGCGCGCGGAACGACGCCGAGAAAGTCGAGCTCGGCCAGGTAGACGAGCACCGCGTGAGCGGCCAGACGGGTCGTCGTCGTCCGCTGCCGGCGGGCCTCCTGCGCCAGCAGCGCCTCGGTCTCTCGGTCGAGCGTCAGGTCGAATTTCGCCTGCGGCCGAGGGCTCGGAGCGCAGGAAGCGGGGCGCGCGCGATCGGCCTGCGCCCGGCCTTCAGCTTGTAGGCGTAGTGCAGCAGCGCCTTGCGCGCACCGGCCAGGATATCGTCAGCGCCGAAATGCCCTTCGAGTCCGCTACAGGCAAGTTTTCCGAGTTCGACATCTGACCATGCTCTGTAAAGAACTCCCCGAGGGTGGCCAACATTTTCACGCATGCGGCGGATTCCTCCTAACTTCAGACTCTTCACAACTCCCCTAGACGAATACCGAAAAAGTCTGCGTTTACAGGAAAGTCGCGAGCCTCGCTCCTAATTAGTCGAAAATTGTGCTTGACAATTCGCCAGGGCGGTGATCAGGCTTCCGCGCAATTAGCCCGCTCCCTCGGAGGGGGCTTCGGTCTTATTCCCCCATTTTGGGAATTTTTTTGAAACCAGACAATTTCCATGAGAAGGAGCTCACCGCACTTCCTCTTGGAAGCATTGGACTCGAAAAACCAGTGGTAGTGCATGCGGTGAGCATGAGGGAGAGCATCGATGAGCAGCGCGTCCGACGGCCATCACGCGAGCCAGGGACCAGCAATCTGACCCGCGAAGCCGTAGCTCGAGCGAAGGCAGGAGACTCGGAGGGGCTGCATTACCTGTACGTTCGCTACGCGGATGACGTCCTCCGTTACGTAAACGGCATGATCCGCGACCACCACGAGGCCGAAGACATCACCCAGAACGTCTTCGCCAAGCTGATGACGGCGATCAACAAGTACGAGGAGCGCGCGGTTCCCTTCGACGCCTGGATCCTGCGCGTCGCCCGCAACGCCGCCCTCGACCACCTGCGGGCGAAGCGCAGCGATCCCGACCGAGGAGGTCAGGCTGACCGACACCGGTCGGCGCCCAGACCGGCCTGGACCGCGGTCAGGCCCTGCGCCAGGCGCTGGAAGACCTGCCCGAGGACCAGCGCGAGGTGCTCGTGCTGCGGCACATCGTCGGACTCTCACCGGTCGAGATCGCCGACACCCTCGACAAGAGCGAGAGCTCGGTGCACGGCCTCCACCATCGCGGTCGCCGCTCGCTGCGAGCCAACCTGAGCGAGCTCGACGCGGCGCCGGTCGTCGCCTCACCACCGCCTAGCTAGCCGCTCTGCGCCGCCCTCGCCCGAGCCGAGGTCGTCGAGGATCCTCTGGGTGACCCGGCCTGCGTCGAGCTCGGCCGCGAAGTAGAAGGCGGCGTGCTCGAGCAAGCTGCTCGACCGATACACCCTGTCCAGCGGCCGCCTGCCTCGAAGTCCCGCCAGAGATCCTCCGCCGACCGCGAGCTCGAGCTCGACGTCCTTCTGCGTCTCGCTACCCCGGAGGAAGCTCGGGGTAGGCCCAGGCGGGCCTGACCGCTGCCGCTGTCCCCCAGGTAGCAGCGAAGCGCGTTCTCCATCCTCAGCGACGAGTCGACGATCGCGGTTTCCGCCCGTCAACGACGTCGAATGCGAGCTCGCTCAGGGCAATGGTGACTCGCGCTCTCTGCGCTTTCGTCGCGCGCCAAGCCCAGTTCCTCCCACAGTCATCGCCCATCGGTACATCGGCCTACCCCTATGACTGGTCTGGCTAACTAGCCCGATCTATTATCTAACCGATCTTCGCACCCCGGCGCAACACCCAAAATCTCGACACTCAGTCCAGCAGACCCTTCTCGCGCGCGCCGGCGACCGTCTGTCGCAGGGTCTCCGCGGCGTCGTAGCGCGGCTCGCCAGCCCAGCTCCCGCCGCGCCTTCGCGCGTCCATCAGGACCGGCGTGTCCGCGCGCGCTCGCCCACTCGAGCTTCGAGGAGGCGAAGCTGAGACGGCGGGCGGCCGCGGTGCCGAGGCCGACGGCGAGGCGCGGAACCGGGATCGAGCGCCAGCCGAGCTCGCGGGCGATGTCGCCGATCCGGACCTCGCCCTCGCCGGCGAGGTTGTAGGCGCCGGGCGGGCCGTCGCCGCAGATCGCCGCCGCCATCGCCCGGGCGACGTCGTCGTGGTGGACGAGCTGGACCGGGACGCCGGGATCGGGCAGGACCGGGCGTCACCAGCGGCAGCTTTTCGACCCCCGGCGCAGCAGCGGCACCGGATCGCCGGCGCGCACCGCGTCGACGGTCTGCTCGATCAGCATCGTCGCCCGCGGCCCGGCGACGATGCACGGCCGGAAGACGTAGGCCTCCACCCCACTTCCCGGCAGCAGCCGGTCGAGCAACCCCTCGAGCTCTGCCTTCTGGGCCGAGTAGTAGAAGCTCTCGCTGCCCCGGGCGGGAACGTCCTCGGTCAACGGCTGCGGGTTCTCGGGGTGGAAGCCGTAGGCGGCAACCGAGGAGGCGTAGACCGAGCCGCTGGACCCCGGCGCGGATCGCCGCCTCGAAGACGTTCCGCGTCCCCTCGAGATTGACCTTCCGCGTCTCCTCCCTGCTCGCCGAAGATCGCAAAGGCAAGGTGCACCGCGACGTCGACTCCGTCGAACAGCGCCGCCAAGCGCGCCCCGATCGAGAATGTCCCCCCGCCGGTAGCTCGACCTTCGCCCACCCCTCATCAGCAGGATCGAACGGCCGCCGTGCCATCCCCAGCACGCTCCCCACCTCGTCCCTCCTCTCCAACTCGGCCATCAAAGGCTTCCCGATCTCACCCGTGGGTCCCGTGACTGCGACTTTCAAAGCCATCGGGCCATGCTAGTCAGCTATTGCCGGTCAGCGGAGGGGGTGGGACTCCCTCGCCAGACACTCAACATCGAGCCATAGCGAGATGTGTCTGGGGAGGGAGTCCCCCCCCTCCCCACACCCCATCAGGCCCCCGGCGTAACCCGATATGCGTCGAACACAGACTCGACGTTGCGAAGCCGGCCGATGCACTGCTTCAACTGCTCGGTATCCCCCACCTCGACCACGAACTTGTTCTTGACCATCGGGTGATTGGTCGTGCAGGTGGCGCCGATGATGTTGATCCCCGCCTCCGAGAAGGTGCGCGAGAGGTCCTCGAGCAGACGGGTGCGGTCGTAGGCGTCGATCTGTAGCTCGACCCGGTAGGAGGCCTCGTTTTCGCCCTGCCAGCGAACCTCGACGAAGCGCTCCGGCGCGCGTTTCAGCGCCTTGACGTTCTTGCAGTCGGTGCGGTGGATGGTGATCCCGCGGCCGAGCGAGACGTAACCGGCGATCTCGTCGCCCGGCACCGGACGGCAGCACTTGGCCAGCCGCACGGCGACGTTGTCGACGCCCTTGACGATGATCCCGTAGTTGGAGGCGTCCTTGGTGCGCCGAGCCCGGTCCTCGCGCCCGAGCGGCGCCCCGGCGCCGTCCTCCTCGACCCCCTCGCCCGCTTTCAGGCGCTGCATCAGCTTGTTGGCGGCGGCCTTGGCAGAGACCTTGCCCTGGCCGAGGGCGATGTAGAAGTCGGTCGCTTTGCGGAACCCCATCTCGCGGATCACGTCCGCCAAGCAGGGCCGATCCGGCCACCTTCTGCATCGGGATGCCGCGGGTGCGCAGAGCTTCCTCGAGCTTTTCGCGGCCGTCGCGCTCAGCGTCCTCGCGGCGCTCCTCTTTGAACCAGGAGCGGATCTTGTTGCGGGCGCGGTTGGTCCGCACCAGTTTCAGCCAGTCGAGCGAGGGGCCGCGCTTCTGCTTCGCGGTCAGCACCTCGACGATGTCGCCGGAGCGCAGCTGGTAGTGCAGCGGCACGATCGAGCCGTTGACCTTGGCGCCGACGCAACTGTGGCCGACGTCGGTGTGGACCGCGTAGGCGAAGTCGAGCGGCGTCGAGCCGGCGGAGAGGTTCTTCACTTCGCCCTTCGGGGTGAAGACGAAGACCTCGTCCTCGAAGAGGTCGACCTTGAGCGACTCGAGGAACTCGGCCGGGTCCTGTTCGCCCTCGGCCTCGACCAGCTGGCGCAGCCAGGTCATCTTCTCCCGCTGCGGGTCGCCTTGAGCACCCTCTTTGTAGGCGACGTGGGCGGCGATCCCGTACTCGGCCAGCTTGTGCATCTCCTCGGTCCGGATCTGGATCTCCAGCGGTTTGCCCTCGGGCCCGATCACGGTGGTGTGCAGCGCCTGGTACATGTTGGCTTTGGGCATCGCCACCCAGTCCTTGAAGCGGCCGGGCAGCGGCTTCCAGATCGAGTGGATGACGCCGATCGCGCCGTAGCAGTCTTTGACCGAGTGGACGATCACCCGCATCGCCGTCAGGTCGAAGATCTCGTTGAACTCGCGGCCCTTCTTCGCCATCTTCGTGTAGATCGAGTAGAAGTGCTTGGCGCGGCCGGAGATCTCGGCGTCGATCCCGACCTGCTCCAGCTCCTCGGCGAGGAAATCGCCGGCCTCGGTCACGTATTTCTCGCGCTCGTCGCGCTGCTGGGCGACCAGCTGTTTGATTTCCGCGTACTTGCGCGGGTGCAGGGTCGCGAAGGCGAGGTCCTCGAGCTCCCATTTGATCGCGTGGATCCCCAGCCGGTGTGCCAGCGGCGCGTAGATCTCCAGCGTCTCGTGCGACTTCAGCGTCTGTTTCTGCTTCGGCAGGGCGCCGAGCGTGCGCATGTTGTGGAGACGGTCGGCCAGCTTGATCAGGATCACCCTGACGTCGGTGGCCATCGCCACCATCATCTTGCGGTAGTTCTCCGCCTGCCGCTCGTCGCGGCTCTCGAAGGTGATCCCGGTCAGCTTGGTGACGCCGTCGACCAACTGGGCGATCTCCTCGCCGAACTCGTCGCGGATCTCGTCCAGGCTCGCAGTCGTGTCCTCGACCGTGTCGTGGAGCAGCGCCGCGCAGAGAGTCTCGGTGTCGAGCCGCATCCCGGCGCAGATCTGGGCGACCCCGACGGGGTGGGTGATGAACTCGTCGCCCGAGTAACGACGCTGGTCGGCGTGCCGGTCGCAGGCGAAATCGAAGGCGCGCTCGACCTTGGCGCGGTCGATCGTCGCCACCGCCAGCGCGGTGGCGCCGTTGCCGTTACCGCCGCCGGCTTCGGTCGCGGCCGAATCGAACTCCTCGATCACCGCGAAGAGATCGGCGAGGAGATCCTTGTGCGCTACCGCGGTTTCGGTCTTTCGAGATATTGCTGGGCCTCCGAAAATCTTTCGTCGTACGCGCGGAAAGCAGCCGAGCGCTGCAGATCCGTCCTCACTGAGGATACGACCCGGACGACCCCTGCGCCCCCTTCCGGCGATCCCTGTAGCGAGGCCGAGCTCGCGCAGTACCCGGAAACGGCGAGCCGCCGCCTCGGGGCAGAGCGGGTAGGCGCCGGACCCGGCCAGCGCCTCCCGCAACCGGCACCCGCGGGCGTCGCCAGTCTGGCGCAGGGCGCGGTAGGTCTCAGCGACCCCCTCCCGCGTCGCCCACTGCTCGGCCAGCGACCGGACCGCGAACTCCAGCTCGGCCTCGCTCCAGAGGACGTGCAGGAAGCCCGGCCGCCGCCTCATCCCATGGGAGGCTCGCCGAAAGCCTCGTCGGAAGCCCCGCGCGGCGGATCGACGAGGACGACGTGCTCGAAGTCTGCGGCCAGCTCGGGCGCGCGTTCGAGAGCGCGCGAAGTCGGTCAGCGCCAGCCCGCCGCCCTGTCGACCCGCAAGGGCGGCGATCTCCACGTCCCCGCAGCGATGGCAGGCGATCAGCGCCGCGCCGCCGTTGAACCGCGCAAGCCCGGTGGCACCGTTAGCCAGCGCCGCCCGCCGCGAAGCGTCCGCGCAGATCGCCAGCACCCCAGCCCCGCTGGAAACCAGCTCCGCAATAGCCACGGTGGCCGGCGCCGAACTTTCGACCAACCGCCGTCCTCCTTCGCGAGTCCGCGAAAACGGCTCTTCAGGGACCGTTCTCGCGGACTCGGTAACGAGGCCCGCTCCGAGCTCCGATTCGAAGCGTGCCCACCAGGCCGCTTCGTCGCGCGAGCAGGCGTGCGGGAGGACGGGCTCCTCGGTGTCCGGCTCCTCCAGCGGATGGAGCTCGCGGAGCACGACCCGGGGCTCGACCGAGCCGTTCCAGTGGTTGACCTCGAGGCGGATGCCGGCGTCGAGCAGGTCCTCGTCCTCGACTCCGAGGCCGGTGCGGCCGAAGGCGACTCCGAGGGCACGGTGCGAGCCGCTGTGGAGGCTGAAGCGAGAGTGCTTGCCCTCCCCCATCGTCCGCACGTCGCTGACCCGCGCCGACGGGCACCAGCAGCCGCACTCCGGGGTTGCCCATCCCGAACGGAGCCAGCTGCCGCAGCTCTTCGGCCAGCTCGAGGCCGAGACCGACGCCGCCGACGATCGCGTCGACCTTTTCGGTCCGCTGCAGGTCCTCCTCGCTCAGCACCTCGTTGGCGTGGGCGGCGAACGCCGCGCCGGAACGCCTCGACGTTCTCGGCCTTGATCTGCAGCCCCGCCGCCGCCCGGTGCCCGCCGAAGCCCTCGAGGTGCTCGGCGCACGCCTCGAGCGCACCGAGCAGGTCGAAGCCGGAGATGCTGCGCCCGGAACCGCGCCCGTTTCCGTCCCCGTCCAGCGAGATGACGACCACCGGCCGGCAGTGGCGCTCGACCAGCCGCGAGGCGACGATCCCGACCACGCCGGGGTGCCAGTCCTCGCCGGCCAGCGACCAGCCCACGCGCTTCCCGCATCTCCTCGGGCAGCTCCCGCCGCGCCGCCTCGGCCGCGGCGTCGACCTCGCGCTCGGTCGCCCGGCGCTCGGAGTTGGCGCGGCTGAGCTCGACCGCGATCGCCCCGGCCCGCTCGGGATCGTCGGTGAGCAACAGCTCGACACCGGCATCTGCCCGATACAGACGGCCCGCGGCGTTGATCCGCGGCGCCAGTCGGAAACCGAGATCGCTCTCGTCCAGACCGCTCCGGGTCGCATTTCGAAACCTCCAGCAGAGCACGTATTCCCGGTCGCTGCGCCCGCCTGATCTCCGCAAGCCCTTTCCGCACAAGCGCGCGGTTCTCACCCACCAGCGGAACCACGTCGGCGACCGTCGCCAGCGCCACCAGGTCCAGATCGGGCCCAGAGGCGGCATCAGCAGGACCTACTTGGCTTGTGGGTCCTGCTGATGCCGCCTCCCGCAAAGCGCAGACAAGCTTCCAAGCCACCGCCGTCCCGCAAAGGGCCTTAAAGGGGTACCCGCTGACTTCGCGGATGCAGGATCGTGCAGTCGGGCAGCGCCGCCGCCTGCTGATGGTGGTCGGTGACGATCACCTCCATTCCAAGCTCGCCGCGCCAGCGCCACCTCCTCGACGGAGGTGATCCCGCAGTCGACCGTCAGCAGCAGCCGGGTCCCCCGCTCCGCCAGCCGTCTGACGTTCTCGGCCGAGAGCCCGTAGCCGTCCTCGAGCCGGTCGGGGATGAACCAGTCGCACTCGGCGCCCAGCACGCGCAGGGTCGAAACCATCAGCGCCGTAGCGCAGACGCCGTCGACGTCGAAGTCGCCGTGGACGGTGATCCGGTGCCCCGACCCGATCGCGCCGCGAACCCGCTCGACCGCCGCATCCATGCCCGTGAAGGCCGACGGCGGGTGCGACTCGTCCGCGGCGAGGAAGGAGCGGGCCTGCTCCGGCGTCCGGTACCCCCGGCGGACGAGGGTGACCGCCACCGGGTCGCTCAGGCCGAGATCCTCGGCGAGGGCATGCGCCTCTGCGTAGGAGTAGGGCTCGACCGCAAATGGGCTGGCACTATCCGGCACGCTTCCCAGGCTAGGAAGCGGTGCGGCGGAACCGGGGCGCTCCGGAGTGCCGAAGATGCGGCGAAAACCCGCGGCTCAGCCGACCGGCTCTTCGGACCGGACGCCGATCGCGTAGACGATCGCCAAGCCCGATCAGAGGTCCCCGGCACCGCGATCAGCGCCGTCGAGAGATCGGTGTCGCCGAGGCCCTTGCCGCTCGCCTCCTGGACGATCATCCCGAAGACGATCGAGCCGAGGACCGCGCCGATGAAGGCACCGACGATTCCCTGCCAGAAGCGATCGGGCAGGAACACCGTGAAGTGCCAGAGCGCGATTCCCATGATGAAGAAGACGAGGAGTGCCATCAGATCTACGAACGCCTCCCGTGCTTGCGTCGTGCTTGTCGGCGGGCGCGGCGCTCGGCGTTGCGCTGACGGCGCTCGGCCGAGGCCGAGGCGGCGGCCTCGGTGTCGCCGTTGGTGAGAGATCCGGTGCCGGCGCCGTTGCCGGAGTCGTCGAGACGCTCGGCCGTGGCCACCGCCCCCGCGGTCGGCTCCACCGCCGGAGCCTCGACCTCGGTCGGCGTGCCCGCTTCCGCCTCGTCGTCGCGTCCGCAGCTCCGCCATCTCGATGTCGTCGGCGTAGGCCGGAACGCGACCGCCCTCGACTTCGGCGATCCGCAGGCGGCGGCGGACGAAGCCCGGCTCGCGTTCCTTCCAAGCGGTCAGCACCGGCGAGGCGATGAAGATCGAGGAGTAGGTACCGGAGGCGATCCCGACCAGCATCGCGAAGGCGAAGTCCTGGAGGATGGCGCCGCCGAAGACGAGCAGGGACGTCACGCCCAGCAGGGTCGAGAAGCTGGTCGCGAGCGAACGGGTCAGGACCTCGCTCATCGAGCGGTTGACGATCTGCGAGAAGGCGGCCCGCGGCATCCGCGGCACGTTCTCGCGGATCCGGTCGAAGACGATGATCGTGTCGTAGATCGAGTAGCCCAAGATCGTCAGGAAGGCGGCGACCGTACCGCTGCTCACCTCTTTTCCGGTCAACGAGTAGACGCCCGCCGTGATCAGGATGTCGTGGAAGATCGCGATCAGGACCGGGACGGCGAACTTCGGGTCGAAGCGCAGCGCCACGTAGCCGCAGATCACCAGCATCGAGAAGATCAGCGCCTTCAGCGCGCTGTCGGCCACCTGTTGGCCGAAGGTCGGGCCGACGCTGGTGCTGTCGAACCCTTCGCTGACGACGCCGAACTTGTCGATCAGCGCCGATTCGGCGTCGCGCACTTCGCCCGGCTCCAGTTCGTGCGACTGGATCTGGAAGACGTTGCTGCCGAAGTTCGGGTCGTCGACCTGCTGGATCTCCTCGCCGCTCGATCCCGGCTTCGTCGAGCGCCTGGCGCACCCCTTCCTCGTCGGTCGGCTTCTGCAGGGCGGCGGTGATCCGGGTACCCGACTCGAAGTCGATGCCGAAGTTGAGCTGCTTCGTCGCCAGGGCAAAACCGCCGATCAGCAGGATCACGCCGGAGATCGAGAAGAACCAGCGGCTCGCCCCCATGAAGTCAAAGTGCCAGCGCCGGCCCTCGCCACGGGCGCCCAGCGCCGCCGGAGAGCGGAGCAGGCGAGAACGGCTCATGCGTGCCCAGCAGCGCCTGCGTGAAGACCACCGCGGTCAGCAGCGAGACGATCGTGCCGACCCCGAGGGTGAAGGCGAACCCCTTGACGCCCGCGGTCGCCAGGACGAAGAGGATGAAGGCGGTCAGCAGGGTGACGACGTTGGCGTCGATGATCGTGCTGATGCCGCGTTTGTAGCCGGCGCTGATCGCGCTCGACATCGAGCGTCCCGCCCGCACCTCCTCCTTTATTCGCTCGAAGATGACGATGTTCGAGTCGGCGGCGACGCCGATCGTCAGCACCAGCCCGGCGATCCCCGGCAGGGTCAGGGTGATCGGGATCAGGTCGATCAGGGCGAAGAAGATCACCGCGTAGGCGCCGAGCGCGATCGAGGCGATCAGGCCGAGGAAGCGGTAGTAGAGGAGCAGGAAGACGATCACCAGCGCGAGGCCGACGATCCCGGCTTTGACGCCCTCGTGGAGGGCTTCGCTGCCGAGGGTCGCCGAGACCTGGGTCTGGCTGATCAGCTTGAGGCTGATCGGCAGGGCGCCGATCTGCAGGGTCGTCGCCAGTTCCTGCGCCTCGTCGACGCTTCTGAAGCCGCCGGAGATCTGGGCCCCCTGGCGCCCGTCGATGCCGTCCGGGTTTTCGGAGAAGTTGATGATCGGCCGGGTTTTGACTTCGTTGTCGAGGACGACGGCGAAGTGACCGGAGAGCTGTTCGGCTTCTTGGCCGGCGACCGGGCCGATCGCCTGGGCCTGGCCGCGCTGGGCGATCTTGCGGGTCACTTCCTGGAAGGCGCTCTGGCCCGTGTCGGTGAAGCCGAAGGAGACGACCGGTTCGTTGTTGGGCCCGTAGGTCTGTTCGGGGTTGGTGATGTCGTTGCCGCTCAGCGCCGGTTCGTCTTTGAGCGCGTACCAGCCGGGATCGGCGTCTTCGATCGTTTCCCCGTTTTCGTCACTGGGAAGTTCGGACACCAGGACGGTTCCCGCCGGAACTTCGACGACGATCCCGTCATGCGAGCGTTTTTTGCCGGTGGCGCTGATGTAGAGGTCCTTTTTCGCCAGCTCAGGCCCGGCGATCAGGTCATGCGGCTCGGCCTTCTCGAAGAGGTAGTAGCGGGGCTTGGCGACCGAGCACTGTTCGCAGTTCTCGACCGGCTTCTGTTCGGCGGCGAGCTGGGCGGCTTCGTAGGCGGTCGGGTAGGCGCCGGAGAAGATCAGCCGTTTGTTCTCTTCTTTGGCGATGTTGCGGCCGGCTTCTTCCCAGCGTTTTTCCGATGCTTTGAGGGGACCGGCGGGGGGCTGGATGCCAGGCTTGCCGCCGATCACGCGCTCCGGGCCGAGCAGGTTCGTCTCCCAGTCGTAGTAGTAGAGCTGGGCGGTGGTCCCGACCTGGTCGGCGGCGCGGTGCGCGTCGGTGACGCCGGGCAGGCTGACCGTGATCTGGTCGACGCCCGAGGCGCGCCACCTCGGGCTCGGAGACGCCGAGCTTGTTGATCCGCTGTTCGATGATCGAGATCGAGTCCTCGATGTCTTCGCCGGAGACTTCGTCGCTGGTGCCGGTCGGCTGCCCCTGGTAGACGAGCTCGAGGCCGCCCTGGAGGTCGAGGCCGAGCTTCGTTTCCTGCTTCGGCGATGACGATGCCGGAGACGACCACGAGGCCGAGGACGAAGAGCAGGATGAAGAGGTGCCGGCGCCGGTTGCCCATCGGCCTATCCCTCCGGAGTGAGGACGAGGAGGAGCCCGCCGTCGTCGTCGTAGGCGGGGAAGACGTCGGCGACCGCCTTTGCCGGCAGGTCGCCCTCGGCGTTCACCGAGACCCGTTTGCCGAGCGAGCGGACGCCCCACTCGAGAGAGGTCTCGATCGGGTCGCTGACCCCGTCGCCGTTGCTGTCGGCCTCCTCGCCGCCGTCGCCGGGGTCGATCCAGTCGAGCCCGAGGACCTCGCGCACCGGGCGGCCGATCACGTCCTCGTCGGTCAGCCCGGTCAGCTCGAAGCTGCCTTTGCCTGCGTCGATCACGCGTTCCTGCTTATCACAGACGAAAAAGGCGGCATTGGGAGCCGGATAATAATCGTCGAGTAATTCGAAGACAAAGCCGAAGCCGCATTTCGAGCAGCCCTTCGGACGGGTGCTGAACCCCGCGGTCCTCTCCCCGCTCACCTCCCGGTGTCCGCAATTCGGACAGATGAAAAACGGCATGTTCGACAGGCTAGCGGGAGGGTCTCAAAAGAGGCTTGCCGCACCTTCGGGGGCAGGTAGGCCGAGATGATCGAAAGCGCGCTGAGTCAGCACCCGGCCCCGCGGGGTCCGCTTCAACAAGCCCTGTTGCAACAGGTAGGGCTCGAGCACGTCCTCGATCGTGTCCTGCTCCTCGCCGATCGCGATCGCCAGGGTCGAGAGGCCGACGGGACCGCCGCCGAACTTCGTCGCGATCAGGTCGAGCAGGGCGCGGTCGCTGCGGTCGAGCCCGCCGGCGTCGACCTCGAGCATCTCCAGGGCGTCGGCCGCCTCGCGGGCGCCGATCCGGCCGCTGCCCTTGACCTGGGCGAAGTCGCGCACCCGCTTGAGAAGGCGGTTGGCGACGCGCGGCGTCCCGCGCGAGCGGGACGCGATCGTCTCCGCCCCCGCCGGGTCGATCTCGACGCCGAGGATCCCGGCCGAGCGCTGGACGATCAGCGCCAGGTGCCCGGCCTCGTAGTACTCGAGCCGGTGGGAGACGCCGAAGCGGTCGCGCAGAGGAGTCGTCAGCAGGCCGGAGCGGGTCGTCGCGCCGATCAGGGTGAACGGCGGCAGCGGCAGCGTCACCGTGCGGGCGCCCGCACCCTGGCCCAGCACGACCGGCAGCTCACCGTCCTCCATGGCCGGATAGAGGGTCTCCTCGACCGCGCGCCCGAGACGGTGAATCTCGTCGATGAAGAAGACGCTTCCCGGCTCCAGGGCGGTGAGGAAGGAGGCGACGTCGGCCTTGCGCTCGAGAGCCGGCCCGGCCGTCTGCACCATCGAGACGCCGAGCTCGGCGGCGACGATGTGGGCGAGCGAGGTCTTGCCCAGACCCGGCGGACCCGCGAGAAGAACATGGTCCAGGGGCTCGCCGCGACCCTTCGCCGCTTCGATGAAGACCGTGAGCTGCTCGGTCACCTGCTGCTGGTTGACGAAGTCCGCGAGGGTCGGCGGGCGTAGGGAGCGGTCGAGGTCCTCGTCGGGCGCCTCGGCTCGCGCGTCGTGGACTTTGACCTCGGCGTCGACCGGCACCGGCTCGCCCTCGATGCCGGGGGTGCGAATGCGATTGCCGCCGATCTCCGGACCTTCGCTCATGCCGCGTTCCTCGAAGTTCCGGCTTTGCGCAGCGCCGCGGCAACCAGTTCCTCGGGCTCGGAGCCCTCAACCCCGTCGAGGAGCTGCTCGGCCTCCAGCGGCGCGTAGCCGAGATTGACGAGCCCGTCGCGGGCGAGCGTCCTTGCGTCGCCCTCCGCGGCGCCGACGGCGACCTCCTCCTCCAAGGCCCCGGCCACCTTCTCCCGCAGCTCGACGATGATCCGTTCCGCGGTCCGTTTGCCGATCCCGGGAACCGCCTGGAAGCGCTTGGCGTCGCCGGCCGCGATCGCCCGCAGGAGATCGCGGTGGGTGCCGCCGGAGAGGGTCGCGATCGCCACTTTCGGGCCGACGCCGCTGACGGTGATCAGAAGCCGGAAGAGGTCGCGCTCCTCCTCGGAGGAGAAGCCGTAGAGGGAGAGCGAGTCCTCGCGCGAGATCAGCTCGGCGTGGAGGAAGGCGTCGCGACCGGTGGCGGGTACGGCTTTCAGCGTCTCCGAGGAGACCGTGAGCCGGTAGCCGACGCCGCCGGCGTCGATGACGACGTGGTCGGGCCGTCGCACCATCACCTCGCCCCGCACCGCGGCGATCATCCGGCGATCCGCTCCCCGCGGCCGGCGGTCGCTTCCTTCGCCACCGCGACAGCGCGCTGGTGGCCGTCGGCGCCACCGTGGCAGATCGCAACGGCCAGAGCGTCGGCGGCGTGATCGGGAGTCGGCGGCTCCGGCAGCCCGAGCAGGGTGCCGACCATGCGCTGGACCTGCTTCTTGCCGGCCGCGCCGGAGCCGCAGACGGCCATCTTGATCGCCTGCGGCGTGTAGGCGAAGCAGTCGACGCCATGCTCGGCTGCCGCCAGCATCGCCACGCCGCTGGCCTGGCCGACGGCCATCGCCGAGCGAACGTTCTTGCCGAAGAAGACCTCCTCGATCGCCATCGCCCGTGGCTCGTGCCAGGAGATCAGCTCCTTCAAAGACCTGTGAATCCGCTCCAGGCGCCGCTCCAGCGGCAGATCGGGCGTCGTCTCAACCACCCCTCCGTCGAGGGCCACCATCCGGTTCCCCTCCACCCGCACGATCCCAAAACCAAGATTGGCCGCGCCCGGATCGATGCCCATCACCACCTGCATAGGTAGTCATTCTCGGAATCCCATCGGATGCCTGCCGAATCAGGCAATCCGGTCGTGGAGGGGGCGGGGGACCTCCTCCAGACACTCAACATCGAGCCATAGCGAGATGTGTCTGGGGGAGGTCCCCCGCCCCCTCCCCAATCAAGCCGCCAGTTTCTCCAACACGTCCGCCGGAATATCGAAGTTCGCGTAGACCTCGTCGACGTCGTCCTGATCGTCGAGCGAGTCGAGCAGCTTCAAAACCCGCTCGGCGTCGTGCCCCTTCAGCTCGACGGTGCTTTTCGGCTCGGTGACCAGGCCCGCCGACTCGACCTCGATCCCTTCGCCCTCGAGAGCTTCGCGCACCGTGGTCAGATCGGTGGGCTCGCAGATCACGCGCAGCTTGCCCTCGTCCTCGCGCACGTCCTCGGCGCCGGCGTCGATCGCCCCGATCAGGTCGTCCTCGCCATAGCGGCTGCCGTCGACCACGATCGCGCCTTTTTTCTCGAAGATCCAGGCGACCGAGCCCGGCTCGCCCAGGTTGCCCCCGTGCTTGGAGAACGCGTGCCGGATCTCGGCGCTGGCGCGGTTGCGGTTGTCGGTCAGGGCCTCGACGAGAACGGCGACGCCCGCCGGCCCGTAGCCCTCGTAGACGATCCTTTCGATCGTCGCGCCGTCGCTTCCGGCACCGGTACCGACATCGATCGCTTTCTGGATCTTGTCCTTCGGCATCGAGGCGTCTTTGGCCTTCTGGACCGCGGTCGCCAGGGTCGGGTTGCCGCTCGGGTCACCGCCGCCGTCGCGGGCCGCCACGGTGATCGCCCGCGCCAGCTTGCTGAAGAGCTTGCCGCGTTTGGCGTCGGCGGCGCCCTTCTTGTGTTTGATCGAGTGCCACTTGGAATGTCCGGACATCGCCTGCCATTCTATGAAGTGCCGATGGGGACGCAGGAAAGAATCCACGAAGCGGGACATGCGCTGGCGGCCGGCCTCGTCTTCCTCGCCATGCTCGTCGCGGCCTTCTCGCTCTGGACGGCGATCCCGCTGAGCTGGGTCTACATCGCCTCGAAGCTCTCCGAGACCCAGTTCCCGAGTGGCGGCCCCTACGCCGTGGTGGCGATCGGAATCGTCGCCTCGATCCTCTTCGTCGCCTGGCTGATCGGCCGCCTCAACAACCTCTACATCCGCATCACCGGCACCAACAGGTTGGCCCCGATTCGCCCGACCTGGCTGAAAAGCATGCGAGACACCGGCGCCGGCCTCGAGTTCGGTGACGGTGGTCGAGGCGGTGCTGATGGCCTCGGTGATGCTGGCCGCTCTGGCTCTCACCCTCTGGTTCTTCCTCCTCGCCGGCTCGCCCTTGCCGGACCAGTAACACTTCCGGCACTGAAGTTTTTAAGTTTCGCAGACCAAAAGTTGCATTTGGCTTGGTAGGCTGCCACCATGGCCGTGATGGCAAGGGAAGAGTGGACCGCCGCAGACCTCAATCAGCTGAGCGGGCAGGTGGACGCCGGCTTCAAAGAGATGCGTACGGAATTCAAGGCAGTCCGGGGTGAGGTCAAGGAAGAGATCCAGGCAGTTCGAGGTGAGATCAAGGAAGAGATCCAGGCAGTTCGAGGTGAGATCGGGCAGGTCCGCGCTGAGATGGTGCAACTCCGGAGTGACATGAATGCCTTCCACAGCTCCGTCATCCAGTTGGTATGGGGAATCGTCGGAACCGTCTTCCTCGGCTTCATGGGGACGATTGCGGCGCTGTTCTCCCTCGTCTGATCAGACGACGAACTTGCCGTCTTCCTGCATGACGACGCCGTCGACTTCGAGCTTGCCGCCGAGGCGGAGGTCGCAGACGAGGTCGGTGTGGACCGCGGACTCGTTCTCGCCTCCCGACTCGGGATAGCTGCTGCCGACCGCCATGTGGACGGTGCCGCCGATCTTCTCGTCGAGCAGGACCTCACGGGTGCCTTTGGTGATCCCGTAGTTGGTGCCGATCCCGAGCTCGCCGAGCGTCCGCGCCCCCTCGTCGGTGTCGAGCAGTTTCAGCAGGTACTCCTCGCCGCGCTCGGCCGAGGCGTCGACGACCTTGCCGCCCTCGAAACGCAGCCTCACCCCGGCGACCTCGCGGCCACCGATCACCGCCGGCAGATGGAAGCTGACCTCGCCCTCGACCGAGTCCTCGACCGGGCCGGTGAAGAACTCGCCGTCGGGCATGTTGTTGTCGCCGACGCAGGGGATGAACCTGCGGCCCGCGATCCCGAGCCGGATGTCGGTCCCCGGCGCGGTCACCCGCACCTCCTCGTGGCCCTCGATCCAGTCCGCCAGGCGCGTCGTCTCCTCCGAGGCGCGCTTCCAGGCCGTCAGCGGCTCCGGGTCGGCGGCAAGGCAGGCGCCGTAGTAGAAGTCTTCGTAGTCGGCCAGGCTCATCTCCGCCTCCGAGGCGTAGGCGCTGGTCGGAAAGAGCGTGTAGCACCAGCGGAACTCGCCTTCGGCCGCGCGCTTCATCGCCCTCGTCATCAAGCCGCCGGTGGCCGACTGGCGCAGGGTCTGGCGCTCCGGGGCGACGCCTGAGAGCTCGCGGGTGTTGGTGCTGGCGCCGATCGCGATCCGCACGTCGGCGTTGTCGACCATCCACTCGGCAAACGGGGAGATCCATTCCAGCTGCCGGTCGGAGGCGTGCTTGAAGTAGGAGGCGATCTGTCCCTCCAGCGCCACGTTCAGCATCGGGTGGCCCCCGGCCTCCAATACCTCCTCATAGACCGCCAGCAGCAGCGGCGCCGCCGCGCTCTCGCCGTCGATCGCGACGACGTCGTCCTCCTTCACCTCGGTCGAGTAGCCGACCAGGATCTTCGCCAGGTTCTGAATCCGGGGGTCGCCGCCGCTCATCGCCTCGCCTCCTCTCCGGCCCGCTCCCGAGCCGCCGTGGTCATTGCCATGAATATCGCGTGGAAGCGCGGGTCGTCGGTCAGCTCGGGATGAAAGGCGCAGGCGAGCACGCTGCCCTCGCGAATCGCCACCGGGTGACCGTCGTAGGAGGCGAGCACCTCCACCTCGGGGCCGCAGCGCTCGACCCACGGGGCGCGGATGAAGACCGCGCGCAGGGTCTCGTCTCCGGCCCCCTCGACCTCGAGGTCCGCCTCGAAGCTCTGCAGCTGGCGCCCGAAGGCGTTCCGCCGCGCGGTGGCGTCGATGAAGCCGAGATGCTCGGCGTCACAGACGATCAGCCCGGCGCAGGTGCCGAGGATCGGTCGGCCGGCCTCGTGGTGGGCGCGCAGTGGAGCCTCGAGGCCGGAGGACTGGATCAGCTTGCCGATCGTGGTGCTCTCGCCGCCGGGTATCACCAGCGCGTCGAGGCCCTCCATGTCCGCCGGCGTACGGACTTCGCTCGGCTCGGCCCCGAGCTGGCGCAGGGTCGTGGCGTGGGCTTCGAAGTCCCCCTGCAGCGCGAGTACGCCGACCTTCAGGTCAGCCACCGGATGAGCGGTTCCACGGCCGGGTGCGCCTGGGGGCGCGCCTGGCCAAGCAGATCAAGGACGCAGGGCGCAGCCTTTGCTGGTTGCAAAGGCAAGTCCGAGGACGCAGAGATGCGCGGCGCCAGGCGCGTCATCCAGGTGTGCCGGGTCGTGGGACCGCTCATCAAGCTCCGCGGTTCTGCAGCAGGGCGTCCTCGGCGGCGAGCCCGGCGATCTCCAGCCCGGGCATCGCCTCGCCGAGCCCGATCGAGGCGTCTGCGACCCGCTCGGGGTCGTTGAAGTGGGTGGTCGCCTCGACGATCGCCCGCGCCCGCCGCTCGGGATCGGAGCTCTTGAAGATCCCGGAGCCGACGAAGTTGCCCTCGGCCCCGAGCTGCATCATCAGCGCGGCATCGGCCGGGGTTGCGATTCCGCCGGCGCAGAACAACGGCACCGGCAGGGAGCCCGCCTCGGCGACGACTTTCACCACCTCGAGTGGGGCCTGGAGTTCTTTTGCCTCCGAGGAGAGCTCCTCGGGCCCGAGCTGCGCAAGCCGCTTGATCCCGGAGGTGATCCCACGCATGTGGCGCACCGCCTCGACCACGTTGCCGGTCCCGGCCTCCCCCTTGGAGCGGATCATCGCCGCGCCCTCGCCGATCCGCCGCAGCGCCTCGCCGAGGTTGGTGGCGCCGCACACAAACGGCACCTCGAAGGCCAGCTTGTCGATGTGGTTGTGCTCGTCCGCCGGAGTCAGGACCTCCGACTCGTCGATGTAGTCGACTTCCAGGGCCTGCAGGACCTGGGCCTCGGCGAAGTGGCCGATCCGGGCCTTTGCCATCACCGGGATCGAAACCGCCTCCTGGATGCCCTTGATCATCGCCGGGTCCGACATGCGGGCGACGCCGCCGTCGCGGCGGATGTCCGCCGGCACCCGCTCCAGCGCCATCACCGCGCAGGCGCCGGCGTCCTCGGCGATCTTCGCCTCCTCGGGAGTGACCACGTCCATGATCACCCCGCCCTTCAACATCTCCGCAAGGCCGGTCTTCAACCTAAAGGTCGCGCGTTCAGTCATGGCGTCCATCTTACGAAGACAGGCGCTTCTCCCGCGGGTGGCGACGATGGGGGACTCCCGCCAGTTGGCGGGAGGGTCCTATCGGAGACAGGACCCGCGGGCCGGCGACGCCCGCGCTACTTCAGTTTGTAAGCCCGGATGCGGTCTTTGTGCGCCGCTTCGTCCCGCGCATACAAACCGTGGGCCAACCCCTGGACCAATGCCATCAGCGCCGTGTGCGAACGCGTGAAGCTGGGGCTGTTGGAGGAGAAGTAGAGCGTCATCTCGGCGTGCTCCCCCACCTCCGACATCGTCGCGTCGGAGATCGCCAGGGTGCGGGCGCCGCGGTGCAAAGCGAGCTTCATCGCTCGCAGCAGCAGCGGGTGGGCGCGGCCGGCGGAAAGCGTGATCACGAGCGTGCTCTCGTCGATCCGGCCCAGGCGCTGGAGCGATTCGCCGCCGGTGCTGGCGACGATCTCGGCGCGGATGTCCAGCAGGCTGAGGGTGTGCCGAAGGTAGCTGGCGAAGAAGGCCATCTGGTCGACGCCGACGATGACGATCCGCTGGGCTTCCGCCAGCGCCGCGACCGAGGCGTTCACCTGGTCCGAGGTCAACTTGCGCGCGGTTTCCTCCAGGTTCGCGTAGTCGGCGCTGAGCGATCCCTCCAGCTCGGAGTGGTCGAAGGAAAAGAGAGCGCCTCCGGCTGCGGCGCTGGTGGCGATCGTCGTCCGGTACTCCTCGATCGCCGCCTGCTGGAGCTCCGGATAGCCCTCGAAGCCGAGGGCCTGGGAGAAGCGCACCACCGTCGATGACGAGGTGCTCGCTCTCCGGGCCAGCTCCTCGGCGGTGAGGAAGGCTGCCTCGTCGAGGTGGTCGACGATGTAGCGGGCGACGTCCTTCTGGGAGCGCGAGAACTCGTCGAAACGCTCCTGGATGTAGTCGGAAAGGCTTTTGAGCTGTGGGGACTTCGTTGCGGTCTTGGTCACGGCGGATCATTTCGCCGAACCGGACCCTTTCCCTTCCAGGTTCTGGTTGGATTCGTCGCAGATGACTCTCGAAAAGGCCCTGCGCCTGACCAATCGCAACATGATCGCCTTCGACCTGCTGCTCGGCAGCGCGGCGATCGCGGCACCCGAGATGACCCTGAAGGTGCTCGGGCACGACGAGCCCTCGCCGGACGCGAAGCACCTGTTCCGCCGCTGCGGGCCGATCTGGCTCACCTTCGCCGCCGCCCACCTGGTGGCGGACCGCCGCGGCTCGAAGGCCGACTGGCAGTCGCTCGCCTGGCTGCGCGGAACCGAGATCGCGACCGACGCGCTCTGGTCCGCCTCGCCGGCCGTCAGCCGGCCCGGGGCAAAGCTCGGCCTGCAGCTGGCGGGAGTCGCCAACGTCGCGATGGCCGCCGGCTTCGCCTGGATGTCGAGGCGCTGAGCTTGAGCCGGTTCGACGGAGAGCCGAGCAAACGCTGGAGCCTCGTCGGCCTGAACGAAGAGGGCGACGAGGTTTGGCTGATCCGCGGCATCGCCCGCAAGCTCTACCACTGCCCCGGCTGCCACGGGGACCTCCCGGTCGGCGAAGAGCACACGGTGGTCCAGTTCGTGCGCCGTCTCGGCGGCACCGACCACCACCACTGGCACCGGCGCTGCGCCGAAGAGCTGCTGGTTCCCGAGCTCGGGAACCTGAAGAAGGTGGCGGCCGCCGAGTCGAGCCAGTCGCGGCTGGAGGCGCGGGGCCGGCACAAGTCCGGGCGCCGCCGCCGGCCGTGAGCTTCCCCCGCAGGCTGGCGTCGACGTACGCGCAGATCTGGCGCACCTACTGGGGCTGGGCGCCCTCGATCCTGCTCCTGGCAGTGATCGTCTTCGTCCCGCTCGGCCTGCTTCAACGCGCTGACGATGAACGTCGAGCTCGACTCGCTGGACATCACCAGCGGGATCAAGGTGGCTGCTCTGGTGCTGGCGGTCGGGGTCGTGACCGCGACCGGCCTGCTCGGCGAGGTCTTCTTCAGCGGCGCGATCGCAATCTCCCTTACCCACCCTCACGGCGAGGAGCCGCCGCCGTTGCGCGAGATCGCCAGGCGCCTCAAGTACGGCCGGCTGATCGCGTCGACCTCGCCTTCGTCGGAATCGTCGCCGTCGGGTTGCTCCTCGGGTTCGTCCCCGGAGTCCTCGCCTATCGTCTGGCTCGGCCTCGCCGGCCCGCTGGTGGAGCTGGAGGGCTGCGGTCCCGGCGGCGCCCTGCGCCGCAGCATGCAGCTGGTCCGCGGCGACTTCTGGCTCGTCTTCTGGGTGCTGGTCCCGATCGAGATCGTCGGCGACGCGATCGGCGGCGGTCTGGCGGCCCTCGTCCACGACCTCTTCGGCCACACCTTCCTCGCCACCTGGCTGGCCGAGTCGCTGGCCGACGCCGCCCTCTCGCCCGTCTTCGCCGTCGCCGCGGTCCTTCTGACCGTCGACCGGATGACCGCCAAGGAAGGCAACGGCGCCGCCCCTGCACGCGAGCCCGGTGCCCGCATGACCAGCGCCTCGATCGTCACCGACTTCTGGGACCGGATCGCCGAACACGAGCTGCAGGGCCTCTACCTGGTCCTGATCGGCTTCCTCCTCTCCTTCGCCTTCATCCGCATGAGCACCCGGCTGATGCGCAGCCCCAAGGTGCCCTGGTGGCCGGGCAGCATCGTCAGCGACTCCGGCGTCCACCTCCACCACCTCGTTTTCGGGATCGTGACGATGATGGTCGCCGGTGCCGGCGGCTTCGCCGCCTTCGGCAACAGCCCCTGGACGGAGATCTGCGCCTTCGCCTTCGGGATCGGCGCCGGGCTGACGATCGACGAGTTCGCCCTCTGGGTCTACCTCGACGACGTCTACTGGGCGAAGGAGGGGCGCAGCTCGATCGACGCGACCGTGATCGCGGCCGCGCTGATGCTGCTGGCGCTGCTCGGCTTCACCCCGTTCACGATCGACGACGGCTCGACCGAGTCGCTCTTCGGCACCGCCCTCAGCGCCCTCGTCGTCTTCCTCCTCGTCGCCGTCTGCTTCGCCAAGGGCCGGGTGCTCCATGGCTGCGTCGGCTTCTTCGTCTTCCCGATCGCCCTCTACGGCGCCTGCCGCCTCGGCAAGCCCGGCTCTGCCTGGGCGCGTCGCCGTTACGGCGAGCGGAACCCCGAGCAAGCAGGCCCGCGCCGAAGAGCGCTTCCCGCCCGACCGCCGCACCGATCGCTTCAAGGACGCCTTTCGCGACGTCGTCGGCGGCAAGCCCAGCGAGGGCCTGACCGCGGCGCGCGACGAGGCCTTCGCCGCGACCCGCGAGGCAAGCGAAGAAGTCCGCCAGCGGGCCGAACGGGTGACCCACCCCGGCGACCGCGGCGACGACTCCTAGCTAGGAGGGATCTAGGCTGGTATTTCCACGGGGTCCCCGTGGTAGCCGACCCGGGCGAGCAACTTCGTCTCCCCGCCGGGCCAGGTGGTCAGCCGTACCTCGGCGCGCTGTTCGGCCGGCTCCATCCGCAGCCACGCCAGCGGTGCGTCCTCGTCGGCCTCCTCGCCGGCGGCCGCCAGCCGCCGTTCGAAGGCGCTGCGCTCCTCCTCGGACATGTACTGCATGACGATCGAGTGGAAAACGACGGTGGTCGTCTTGGACCGGGGCGTGGCGAGGCGCTCGCCGAGCCAGTCCGCGGCACCGGCGCGATCAATCTCGACCGGCGATCCGACGGCTGCGTCCAGCGCGCACCGCAGGCGCTGCAGCCGTTCGACCTGGTCCGGCCAGACGAAGGAGAGAAGCGTCAGCCGCCCCTCCTCGGTCGAAAGGTCGACCGGGCAGCGGTCGCAGCCGCGCCGTTCCGAGACCTCGACCGGAACCGGCTCCAACGCCGGCCCGGCAAGCTCGAAGGCGATCCGCACCGGCGCGTCGGGACTGCCCCAGCGGAAGCCATCGGCCTCGTAGCCGTAACAGTCCCACCGCAGGTTGAGCCCCGCGCTTGCACCCACCTCGAGCAGGCGCAGCGGCAGACCGCGGCGGGCGGCAAGGAGGAACCCCGGCAAAAGCGCCGCGCAGCGCCCGACTTCATTCGTCTGCACGGGCCGGTGGAGGAGTTCCCGAATCGCTTCGCAATCCTCGGCGAGCGCCGCCCGAAAGGCGACCCACGTCTCGGCCCCCTCGGCTGACCGGAAGTGGGGCTCCAGCCCGGGAAGTGCCCCTTCCAGGACGCGACGATGGACCGCGCCCATCAGGCGCAGCGCCAGCATCGAGCCGGGCGGATCGCCCTCGCGATCCCGCAGCACCTGCGCCACCGGCCCTCCATCCTCGACGTCGGCGGCAGCGCGTCCGAGCAGGTCGGCATAGAGCGGCGAGCCGAGGCGTGCGCAGTGTGCTGCCTGGGTGGCCAGAAGCGAGGAGAGAACTTCGCTTGACTTAACCATCCTCAAACCCTAGCCGCGAGATCGACCACCTAGACTCGGCCCAGGGGAGCATGCGCCGCCGATTCCTAATTCCCGTTCTGACCGTCGTCCTTGCGTTCGGCTGGGCCGCCGACTCGGGGGCGGTGAGGGTGATCAAGGACGGGCTCGAACTCACCTTCGACGCCGACTTTGCACCGCATGCCCTGCCCCGCAACCGCAGCCGCCCCGGTGAGCGTCAGGGTCGCGGGCCGAGATCGCCACCACCGACGGCAGTCATCCGCCACCGCTGCGCTGGTTGGAAGTCGCGATCAACCGCAGCGGCCACCTCGTACACCAAGGGTCTGCCGGTCTGCACCGCGCCGATCCTGCAGTCGACGAGCAGCGAAGCGGCGCTGGAACGGTGCGCCCGTCCCTCGTCGGACGTGGCACCTTCCGTGCCGACGTCCAGCTCGGCAAGGAGATCGTGGCGACGGGCAAGATTCTCGCCTTCAACAGCCGCAGTCACGGAAAGCAGGCGCTGGTTCTCCACCTCTTCGCGGGAGTCCCGGTCCGCTTTACCTTGGTGGTGCCGCTGAGGATCGAGCACCCGACCAAGGGGCAGTTCGGCACCCTCCTGCAGGCGAAGATTCCGCGCCTCGGCGGCGGGCTCGGCTCGGTTACCGAAATCCAGCTGACGATAGATCGCCGCTATTCGTTTGCAACGGCAGAGCGCCGCAGCTACGTCTCGGCGGCCTGTAGCGCTCCAGAAGGCTTCACCGTCGTTCCGTTCGTTTTCGCTCGCGGGCACCTTCCGCTTCGAAGGTCACAGCGAGATCAGCGAAGACCTCGACCAGGTCTGCCGGGCTACGCAGCTAGAGGCCGAGGCCGCCGACACCGCCCTCGTCCCAGCCGAGGTGGTGGGCGAGCTCGTGGCGGAGCGTCTGCTCCACCTGGCGGGCGAGCAGATCCCGGTCGTGGCCGAAGTCTCGTTCGAGCGTGTCGCGGTAGATCACGATCCGGTCCTCGTAGCGTTCGGCCGCCACCCCGTCGCCGAAATACTCGCCGTAGGCGTGCCGTTCCGCGCCGAGGTCGGAGACGACCACGGCGACCTTCTCGAGCAGGCGCTGGAACTCGTCAGGTAGCGCGTCGATCGCGTCGGCGACGAGTTGCTCGAAGTTGTCCGGCTCCGTCTGATTCACTGCCGCCACGTTAACCAGCAACGATCTGGAGCATGTGATGAACAAGAACGCCGCGCCCCGTCCTCTCGTTGTTCGCCGTGATCGCGATCGCCGCCGGCGGCGTCGTCTGGTCCGGCTGCGGCAGCAGCAGCGACGAAAGCAACACGATTCGAGGCCAGGCCGAAACGCAGGTCGAAGAAGGCACCAAGAACGGCCGAAGAAGCGGTCGAAGAAGGCGTCGAAACGACCAAGAAGGGCCTCGAAGAAGCCAAGGAACAGGTCGAAAAGGGCGTCAAGGGGAAGACGAAGAAGAAGTTCGAAAACGCCCAGAAGGAAGCCGAAGAGGGCCTCGAAGAAGGTCAGGCGAAGGCCGAAAAGGGCATCGAAGAAGCCAAGGAACAGGCGGAAAAGTACCTGCCCTGAGGCCTCGCTCTCGGCGTGGAGGTCCCCGGTGGCTTCGATGCTCTCAGCCGAGGATCTCGACCGCTCGCCGCAGCTGCTCCTCGGAGATCGTGAACGGCGGCGCCAGACAGAGGATGTCGTCGAGCAGGCGCGCGGGTGAGCAGGCCTCGCTCGCGCGCCTCGATCGCGGCGCGGCGACCGCGGCCGGCCTCGACCGGCCAGCGCTGACGCGTCTCGCCTGTCGGCGACCAGCTCGACGCCGACCATCAGTCCGGCCTGCCGGATCTCGCCCACTTCCGGGATGGTCGCGGAGCGGCGCGACCAGCGTCGGCGAGCGAGAGCGCTCGTCTCGTCGCACCCGCGCCAGCAGGCCTTCGCGCTCGATCGCCTCGATGCTCGCCAGCGCGACCGCGCAGGCGACGGGTGGCCGGAGTGGGTGAACCCGTGCATCAGGAGCCGGGGTCGGCGGTCGGGGTCGCGCAGCTCGTCCCAGAGCGCGTCGCTGAGCGATCACCCCACCGAGCGGTACGTAGCCGCTGGTCACGCCCTTGGCGAAGGTGATCAGGTCCGGCGACGACTTCCTCGTGCTCGACACGCGAACCAGGTGCCGGTGCGACCGAATCCGGTGATCACCTCGTCGACGATCAGCAGCAATCCGGTGGCGGTCGCAGATCTCGCGCAGCCGCCGCAGGTAGCCCGGCGGCGGCACGATCACCCCACCGGAGCCGAAGACCGGCTCGACGATCACCGCCGCGATCCGCTCGGCTCCGAGCTCTGCGATCTGTTCCTCGAGCGCTTCGCCCCGGCAGATCGGGCAGGTCTCGGGGTCGCAGGGAACACCCGCCGCGCAGCGGTAGGTGTAGGGAACCGGGACCTCGACGATGTCGGGCGCGTCGGACGCCGAAGTCGGCGTGGTAGGGCCTGCAGCCGGGTCGCGGTCGTCGTCACCCCGGCGAGGCCGTGATAGCCGCGATCGTGGGCGAGGACGATCGACTTCCGCGGGTTCGCCGCGCGCGAACCCAGTGACGCCGCGCGAGCTTGATCGCGGTCTCGTTGGCCTCGCTGCCGCCGCTGACGAAGAAGACGCCGCTGAGCCCGGGGGCCAGGCCGGCGATCCGCTCCGCGAGCTCGATCGCCGGCGGCGAGGCAACGCCACCGAAGGTGGCGGCGTAGGGCAGCGTCTGCGAGCTGCCGGTGCGCGCCGCCTCGATCAGGTCCCGGCGGCCGTGGCCGAGGTTGACCGTCCACAGGCCCGAAGAGCCGTCGATCAGCCGCCGCCCGTCGGCGGCGATCAGTTCGCACCCTTCGCCGCGGACGATCACCAGCGGCCCGACGTCGGCCAGCTGCGAGTGGTCGGTGAGGGGGTGGATCAGGTGGGCCAGATCCCCTGCTAGATGATCCGGTACGGGCACGAGCCCGATACATTAGTCCAGACTAGACAGACTGTCTATGAGCTTACTCGGGTGACGACTTGCGCCCCAGCGGGCTGCGCGGTGCGTCGTCCGGAGGGACCGAGCAGATCGAGTACCAGTGCAGCAGCGCAAGCTGGTGCGCGGCCTTGTCGATTTCCTCCTCGCTCGAGGAGACGTCGAAGGTGGACAGCACCGACTCGATCATCGCGTAGGCGGCGCGAACGCCGAATTCGAGGTCGATGTCCTCGCGGATCAGGCCGGCGTCCTCGTCCGCGGCGTGGACGGCGATGATCCAGCCGAGCATCGCATCGTCTGCGGCTTTGTTCGCCTCCTCCCAGCCGGAGCCGCGCAGGTTGCGCGGCGACGGCGACGATCGGCGCAGGTCGGCGTTCTTGACCCGCCAGCCGAGCGCCTCGCGGACCATCTCCTGGATCAGCTCGAACGAGGTCTGGCCCGAACGGGCGCTTTCGCGCAGCCGCTGGGCGATCTGCGCGTATCCGGTCATGTAGTCGCTGATGATCGCCGCGAGGATGTCCTGCTTGTCGTCGAAGTTGTTGTAGACGGTCGCCCGGGCGACCCGCGCCGCCACGCGCGATGTCGCCCATCGAGGTCTCGGAGAAGCCCCGACGCGAAAACAGTTTCCGGCTCGCCTCGAGGATCTTCGTCCTCGCCCGCGGTTCTCCGCGCCGTGGGCGCGTCACCTCTCGCCCTCTCGTCGATGCGTACGCCCAGCCCGCATCACACAACCGAGACTATCCAATGCGATATGACATGCACCATTTCTCAATGCACCTCTTCGGGAAGTTCGTACCAACGCTTCCTCTCCCCCACCCGCGCGCGCAGCTTCCATCCGCGCGTCTTCGGGACCGCGTCGAGCTCCGCGCGTAAGCGCTGAATGCGCTCGGCAACCGTCTCTCCGGCAGCAAACCCGGGGAGCTCCAGGGCAAACCGTTCGCTGCGCTCGGCGACCATCCCGAGCGTTCGCCACAGACCCCAGTCCGAGGCGGTCAGGTTCGCGATATAGGCTGACGTCGACCCCACTCTCGCCCTCGCTGAGTTCGTGATCGGCAAAGATCGCGCAGATGTCGAGGTAGTCCTTTTCGTTCGTCTCGACGATCTGCAGCTTCAACACCATCAGGTCGGCCAGGGGCAGCGTCAGCGGTACGAGGCCGATCCGCTCGCGCAGATCGATCCGGTGGCAGAGGTGCGCCTCGTCGACGAAGACGTCGACCTGGCGCTGGTTGGCCTCGTCCCAGAAGTAGAGGCGCCGGTGCCCGTGAAGCATGTTGAACTCCCGGTCGGCCTCGTATCCGAGCTCGCCGCATCAGGTCGATCGCGGCATCCCTCGCCGCCAGAGTGGTGACGCAGGTCGATGTCCGCGTAATCCCGCTGCAGCGGCGGCGACTGGCGCTCGGGCAGTCGATCGCAACCGCCACCCCGCCGAGCAGGCCGCAGCGGAAGCCCTCTCGCCGGCCACGGCCTCGGCGATGCGCCTTCCCTCGGCGACCGGATCGGCATGCGGCTGCCCGTGCCCTCCCGATGCCTACTCCGGCGGGATCTCCGCCGCAAGTTTGTCGACGTCCACGCCCTGGCGCAGACGAGCCGCTCGGGCGACGAAGAAGGTCAGCAGGGCCGCTCCGAGGATGCACTGCGCAGTCGCGGAAGAAGTGCCCCTTGTCTTCGATGCCGAGGTCCGGGTAGTGCATGTAGACGAAGAAGAGGCCGACCATCAGGAGGATCGTGGTCAGCGCCCCGGCCAGCGCGACGACGGGAATCCCGAGGAACCGCTGGGTGGTCGCCGACGCCCGCCAGACGTCGGGCCGGCGATAGGGCAGCAGCACCGCTGAGATCGCCGAGCAGGATCATCGTCACCAGCTGCAGCAGCACCGCCTCGAAGAGGACTTTGATGAACCCTTCGCCGTTGCTTACCGCCCAGTAGAGGACGAGCGATGCTGAGCACCACGGTCAGGCCGATCGCGTAGTTCGGGGCATGGGTTCGTGGGGAGACCCGCGCGAACTGCGAGGGCAGCATGCCGTCGAGCGCCCAGGCGAAGAAGGTGCGCACGGCGATCGCGATGTTGGGCAGCATCAGCAGCGGGTAGGCGACCGCGAAGGTGATCAACAACCACCAGGCGAAGCAGCGGTGCTGCCGCCCGGCGATCGAGGTCAGGAACGTGTAGTACGGCGGCGCCCCGGCGAAGGGATAGCTTTCGTGTCGCTGAGGCCGTTGATCGCGACGAAGAAGTCGTGGCCGAACTTCCAGAAGAAGACGACTCGCGAGAATCATCGCGATCGCGATGTGGACGAAGGTCGCGAGGCTCATGATCTTCATCTGGGTCGATGTCTTTGGCCCGTCGCACCTCGCCGGAGATGTAGATCGAGAGCCAGCTGTAGATCGAGAGCCCGGCGATCGCCGCCATCGTCGGCCAGGTGTTGTCGAGGCTGAAGGCGGGCGAGGGGTCGATCCCTTCCTTCTGGGCGGCGGTGATGATCCCGTGGTAGGAGTCGCGGTTCGCCGGTGATCGGCCCGGCGAACTGGTTGAAGCTGTCGACGAAGCCGCCGTGGCTCTTGAAGAGGAGGACGAAGAAGGACGGTGCCGAGACCGAGCATCGTTAGCGACCCAGAGGCCGTTCATGATCCGCGTCGTCCAGCGCCAGCCGCCGGCAAGGAGGCCGGCCGAGACCGAGGATCACGGCGGCGCCGACTCCGAACTGCCACCACTTCGCTCGGTCGCCAGGGTCTTCACCGGCGGTGACCAGCGAGTGGTGGTCGCTGATCAGGCCGACGGCGGTCAGCGACGGCGCCAGCGCGACGGTGACGAATGACAGCGCGATGAAGGCGATCGAGAGGATCACCCCCGAGATCCAGAAGAACGAGGAGATCAGCCCGACCACGGGGTGGGTGACCCGGCCGACGAGCACGTAGTCGCCGCCGCTGCGCGGAATCGCCGAGGTGAAGAGGCCGTAACAGACGCAAAGCAGAATCGCGACGACGAAGGCCATCGCGAAGCCGAGCCAGATCGAGCCGCCCGGGAAGAAGGCGAGCGGAAGAAGAACGCAGACGGCGAGCGATCAGAATGGCGGTCGGCTGTCCCGCCATGTTGAAGACGAAGGTCGAGAACGGCGATACCTCCCGTACCAACCCGGTGGCTTTCCGTGCGAACGTTCCCTGGGACGTCGCCTGTGGCGGCACCCCACTTCCCCCTAAATCGGCCATCTCTTCCCCTCTTTCCCTTTACCCCGACACCAGATAGTGGTTGACCACACGGTCCCTTCCCAGGTGGACCAGGCAGCCGTCCAGGTGGCCGCTACCGTAGTCGGAACCGGGGTTGATTGCCACCGTTCGACCGATTGTCGTCACACCTCTGCTCTCGTGGATGTGACCGTGCAGGCTGAGCAAGCGGCTGCGTCTCTTCGATGATCTGCCGCACCGCCTGGCTGCCGGTCGCGACCTCGTGGGGGCGCCCCCCCTTGGTCACGTATCGCAGCTCCTCGTCGACCTCGAAAGCGGTGTCGAGACTGCTCTCGTATGGCGGCACGTGAATGTTGAAGATCGCCCGCCCGGGATCTTCGAGCTGCTCGACGAGGCGCTCGAGCCGCGCGTAGATGTCCTCCTCGTCGAGCTCGCGAGGGGTGTGCCAGGGCGTCCGGTTCGAGTAGCCGAAGGAGACCATCTCGTGGGGGCCGACCATCTCCACCCGCTCGTCGCAGGCAACGACGCCGCTACCCGAGGCCAGCACCTCGTCGATCGACCATGGGTCGTCGTTGCC
The DNA here is from genome assembly GCA_963812845.1 of uncultured Actinomycetes bacterium. Classification (GTDB taxonomy): domain Bacteria; phylum Actinomycetota; class Thermoleophilia; order Solirubrobacterales; family 70-9; genus VAYN01. Next base: position 1,762,017 of record CAWEWQ010000001.1, read on the forward strand.
GGGTATCACGTAGGCCCGGATATCGGTACCGGCCAGGCGCTCGTCCGCGAAGCTCGACCCAGAGTCGGAGCTCATCCAGCAGCGCCCGCTCGAACGCGTCCTCGCGGCGTGCGGAGTCCTCGGCAAGTCGCTCCGCCTCCTCTCGATCGACGATCAGCGGGATACATCCCGTTGGTCGAGATCGCACGCTGCATCTCGTCGAGCTCGGCCGCCGTTCTGGCCAGCCGCTGCTCGCCGATCACCCTGGCGCCGTAGGAGCCGTCGCCCTGGCGGACGATCGGAACCAGGGCCTTGCCGGTGAGGTCTCCGCCCATCACCAGGGCGTCGGCGGGATAGTGAGCGGCGGCGTTGACGAACTTCTTCCAGCAGACGCGCGAGCCGTGGATATCCCCGGCGTAGAAGAGGCGCGTGACCTCCGTCTTTGGGCGGCGTTTGAACATCTATTCCCAGTTCTCCCCAAGGGATCATGCGGGATCGGCCCGACGATCGACCAGCCCAGCTTAGATACTAATTGGTCACATTGTCTAGTTTTGAGAGGCGAGGAGCTCCCGCTGCAGAAGCCGCCACGCCGCACCCACGTCGACCGAGGTGAGCAGGCCGGCGGCGGCAAGCACGTACTTCGAGTCCACGGCAAGGCGCGGTTCCTGCGGGGCGAGGGACCGCGGAGAGCGCCGCGCGAGAGCTTCCCCGAGGATCTGCCTCACCGTCGTCGCGGTGGGCGAAAACCCCTCCAGTACCCAAAGCTAGACCTACTTCACGGAGGTCGGCGCCGTCTCGGGTCAGCGTCGGCGGACCTCCCTCCCCTCGGGTCAGCAGCATCGTCCCGCAGTGCCGCTGAACGGCCTGGGCGGCGCAGCCGGCGGCGAGAAGACCGTCCAGCGCTTCCTCCGCCGACGTCGACGGGATCCACTCCGGTCGGTCCGCTCTCGCCGAGACAGCGTGTCGAATCTCCACCTCGGTCAGGTCCGTGCGCGAGGCGATCCACTCGCGATCCGCTTCATAGGCACCGCGGGCCCCGGCCCGCAAACCGAGGTCTCCCTCGACGGTCCGCAGGGTCGCCGGAGGGGGCAGCAGCGGGTCCTCGATCCCGGGCGATGCCGCCGCGAGCGAGCGATGCGAGTGGACGTCGGTGGTGGCCCCACCGACGTCGATCACGATCACCTCCCCGGTGCCCGATCCAGCGGGGCTGCCGGTCGCGAGAAGCTGCGTAGCTTCGTAGACCGCCTCCGGAGTCGGCATCCTCACCATCCGCGCGAAATCGGGGCTGGCGCTGAGGCCCTTGCCGCCGATCACGTGCTCGAGGAAGAGGCGCATGATCGCCGCCCGCGCCGCCTCGACCTCGATCTTCCCCAGCGCCGGCATCACGTTCGCCTGCGATTTCGGCCAAGACTCCTCCTTCTTCCAGGAGAGCGGCGGCTTCCCCGGCCACCTCGGCGTTGCAGGCGACGACGACGCCGGCGCCGAGACCGCGACGCGCGAGGCGCCGCGCGTTTTCCAGCACCAGCTCCCTCTGGCCGCCGTCGGTGCCGCCGGCGAAGAGAACGATCTCCGGTTGCGCCTCTTCCAATGCGTCCAGCCGCTCGTCGTCGAGGGCGCCGGCGAGCACGCATTCGACCCGGGCGCCGGCGTTGAGTGCCGTCTGCCGCGCCGCCGTCGCGGTCAGCTCATCGACCAGGCCGATCGCCGCGACCCTGAGACCACCGCCGGCGCTGGAAGCCGCCAGTCTGCTCGTCGATCGCCACCGCCTCCGGCCGAGCTGACGGCGTCGGCGAGCGCCGCCGCGTAGCCGTCCATCAGGTCGCTCTCGATGCTGGTCGGCGCTTCGGCCCGGGCCAACAGCCTCCCCTCGTCGGGATCGACCAGGCTCACCTTCGTGTAGGTGCTGCCGAAGTCGGCGAGAGCGATCGACGCCCACCGGCGGCTCAGGCGGGCACGCCGCCGCTCCGGCGCTCGATCAGGGCGTCGATCAGGCGGTCGATCGTGCCCGGGGTCTCGATCCCGCTCGGCGTTGAGATCGGCGCTGACGTCGATCGGGATCTCCGAGCCGTCGACGTCCTCGTTGAGGACGCCGCCCATGAAGACCGGCACCTCGCCCGCTGCGGCGGCGCGAAGCTCGTCCATCAGGCGGCGTCCGAAGGAGCGGGCGACGCCGTTGTGGGTGGTGATCACGACCGCGTCGGCGTCGGTCTCGATCACCGCCTTGACGATGTCCTCGGGATCGCGGTTGATGCCGAAGTCGATCACCTCGGTCCCGACCGCCGCGAGCGCCGAGGTCAGGCAGGAACTCGGCGAACTCGTGGACGTCGGTCGAGGTGACGAGGACCTTCATCCCCCGGATCGCCTCCTCCTCGCCACGGCCGCGCAGCTCCGCCAGCAGGCGCTCGCGCTCGGCCATCGTGTTCTTGACCAGATCCGTTTCGAGGATCGGGCGGCGGCCGCGGGGAAAGGCCGGGTCCGGCTCGGCCGGCGCCGAAGAGCTCCTCGCAGCGGGTCGAACCGAGGCGTTTGAGGACGAGCAGCAGTTGAGCGGGGTCGCGGACGTCGATCCCGGCGCCGGCGAGGCCGTCGATCGCAGCCTCGAAGAAGGCGCGCCCGCCGCGGACCAGCTCGTCGCGCATCGCCTCGATCTTCGGCCCAGTCGACCACCGGCTCCACCAGCGGCACGTACTCCTCGAGCCGGCGGCTGATCGTCTGCACCGTCGCCACCTCCTGCCAGGTCGGGATCCGCTCCGTCTCGGTCACCGGGACGGCGATCGGCGCTCCGCCGAGCCTGTAGCGCTGGTCGACCATCTTCATGAAGAGGACGTCGGTGTTCAGCACCGCCATGTTGCTGTCGAAGTCGGGGGTGTTGCCGATCGTGTCGCCCTGGACGAAGCCGGCCGGGACCTGGTCCGGGTTGACGGCGTGGAGGGCCAGCGTCACCGCCGACTTGACCACCGGGTTCTGGGTCAGGCCGCCCCACGAGCACGAGTAGGCGGCGCCGATCAGCTCCTCGCTGATGTAGCGCTCGACCATCGCCCAGCCGACGTAGTTGGCGTAGTCGTGGAAGACGCCGGGATAGCCGTCCTCGAGGTAGGAGTCGAAGCAGACGCCATCGGCCCGGAAGGCGGAGAGCGCCCCGGCGGCCTGGAGGACCGCCATCGTCTGGCTGACGTCGTCGCTCCAGTAGGGCCAGCGCCAGGAGTACTGCGAGAGGACCCCGATGTGGGTGATGCCGACCCGCAGCGCGTCGAGGGCGTTGTCGAGCGAGCCGGGGCCGCCGATCATGTTGTCCGCGGCCTCGGGCTGGATCGGGACGGTGTGGGTCAGCTCCCACCAGTCCTGGTCGTCCCAGAGCGCGGGGCCGGTCTCCTGGGGCGCTTCGGCGCGCTTGTCCTTCGGCAGCCCCATCCGCCGCTCGGCGATCAGGTTGAAGCGGTCCGGGGGGCGGACGCCGCGGGAGAGCGCGTCCTCGTAGATGAGACCCATCGCCTCGCGGGTGTCGTCCCAGGTTGCGAGGCCGATGTTCATGCAGGTGCAGGGAATCCCCTCCTGCCGGGCCCGTTCGCGCCACTCGCGCTCCGAGCCGACCCCTTTCTCCTCGCAGTAGAGCGAGCGCGCCCGCTCAAGGCCCTGGGCGAGCTCCCGCCCTTCCGCGACCGCCTCCCGTCCATCCGGCAGATCGGCGGGGAGCAGCGCGGTCAGGTCGACGTCGAGCTCGTCCATCCTCAGCCGTCCAGGATCCAGCCCCCGCTGACCTCGAGGACCTGGCCCGTCGTGTAGCCACCGCCGTCGCTGGCAAGGTAAAGGACGGTTTCGGCGATCTCCTCCGGCTTGCCCATCCGGGCCAGCGGCGTCATCGCCAGCGCTTCGTCGATGTGCTCCTCGGGGATCTCCCAGTCCTCCTCCCAGTTGGCGGCGATCGGGCCGGGGGCGACGGCGTTTACCCTGATCTCGGGGGCCAGGTCCCGCGCCAGCGCCGAGGTGAAGGCGCGCACCCCGCCCTTCGCCGCGCAGTAGGTGACGGCGACGGAGTTGACGACGTTCTCCCGGTCGATCCCGTTCCCGTAGGAGCCGGAGAAGTTGACGATCGCGCCCTTGCCGCCGGCCCGCAGGTGCGGGGTCGCCGCCTGGCAGACCCGGAAGGTCCCGAGCAGGTCGACGTCGAGGAGCCGCGCGAAGGCCTCCGGGTCCGACTCGGCAAAGCGGACGGCGTCCTCCGGGTCGATCCGCCCGGCGGCGTTGACGACGACATCGATGCGGCCATAGCGATCGGCGACCTCGGCGACGAAGCCCTCCACCGAGCCGGCGTCGGTCACCTCGAGCCGGGCGGCATGACCGCGCGAGCCGGCGGCTTCGATCTCCCCGAGCGAGGCCCGCGCCGAGTCCTCCGAGGAGCGGTAGCCGAGCGCAACGGTCGCGCCCTCGCGGCCGAGGGCACGGGCGACCGCGCCACCGAGCGCGCCACCGGCGCCCGTGACGATCGCGACCCTCCCCTCGAATCGCCTGCCGTCGTTCCAGCGCTCCATTTACGAGAAGAGTCTTACCCGGTCCGGGGCGCGATTGCCAGTCAGGCGGGAATCTCGGCGCCCGTCAGGGGGTGCAGCTCGCCGCGGGCCAGCGCCTCCGTGCGCAGGTGGGCGATCGCCTGGTAGGCCTCAGAGCCGATCATCTCGAGGAAGGCCCGGCGATTCGGGTACTCGACCAACAACACCAGGTCCCATGAGCGGTCGCCGAGGAGCACGGGATCCGCCTCGCCGGCGAAGACGACCCGCGCCCCCGCTTTCTCCAGCAACGGGGCGACAGCCGCGCCGTATTCGGCATAGCGCTCGCGGCCGCCGTCGGGGACGAACTCGAGCAGGTTCAACATCGTTACGGTGGTGGTCTCGTCAGCGCGCTCGTTGAATGCGGCGAAACCGGTTTCGTTGGGTTGCTCGGGCAGCGCGTCCACGGCGGCAGCCTATCGCCGGGACACGGAGGCGGCAGCTCGAGGCTTCGCGTACATGCCCGCTTTCCTCGCACTATCGTTCCGCCGTCTCAATGGCCGCACCGGGGAAAGAGTTCGAGCAACGCGTCGCGGACGTCTACAGCGCCCTCGGCTATCAGGTTGTGCAAAACACCCAACTACCGGGCCGGCAGACCGACATCTTCGCCGAGCGCTTCACCCCCGGCGGGCCCCCGATAAGGCTCGTAATCGAGTGCAAGGACGAAGCGGAACCCGTGGACAACACGGAGACGTTCAAGTTCATCACCAAGACGATCGCCCATCGCGACAGCAAGAGGGTGGACTTCGGCGTACTGGTAAGCGCCGGCGGATTCACCCACCCGGCACGCGCCGCAGCAGAGGAGCATCCGTTCATTCTCCTGCTCTCCTGGGAGGAACTGAACGCCGACCTCGTGGACGTTCGCCACCCCCTTCGCAAGCTGGTCACCGACTACGAGGCATCCGCCATCGGCCGGCACTATCTCCCCCTGGCCAGCGAAAAGCTCTCCTGGGCCTCGCTTGCCCCCGAGGGCTCCCCGCAGACTCTCGAGGACGTTCTCGAGCGCTGGAAATCCCCGCCGGGATCGGATCCCGGTGCCCCCAGCTCACTCTTTGTGCTCGGAGACTTCGGTGCGGGAAAGACCACTCTGCTTCACCACCTTCAGTACGACCGCGGCAAGGCCTATCTCGCCCAGGAGGACACGCGTATACCCCTCTTCGTGCCACTTCGGAATTTCCCCGAAATCGGGGACATGGGCGCCCTCCTGAAGGCGAGCTTCCGCGAGTCCTATGCGCGGGAGCTGACCACCGCCCTGCTCTGGCAGTACCTACGCGAAGGTCGGTTTCACCTCTTGCTGGACGGTTTCGACGAGATGGTCGAGCGCAGCGACGTCGACCGCCGCCTCGAGCTCTTCTACCGCCTCGTCCCGCTGCTGCAGACGCACTCCCACGCCATCGTCACCTCCCGGCCCGGCTACTTCGTCGAGCGAGGCGAGCTCGAGGGCCTGCTCGCACGATTGGACGCGCAGAGGAGCTCACCCAGCAGCTCGACGCCCCCCGTCGAAGGCGACAGCAGGCTCCCCGCCGGACTCCTGCAGCGCAAGCTCGTTGCGCACTACCGCGAGACGCAGCCGGGCCTCGGCGGCGAGGGAACGGCGGTGCCTCCCTACAGCACCGAGGTCTTCCGGCTGCCGCCGCTCAGCAGGAAAAGGATCGAAGCCTTTCTGGATCGATATGCCGGCGAGTTGGAGGAGGTGGGCAGCAGCCCCGAGGCACTGATGACCTTCATCGCCAAGACCTACGATCTCTGGGACCTGGCCTCGCGCCCGCTGCTGCTCGACATGATCGTCAGATCCGTTCTGATGAAGGATCTGGATCCGAGCGAGACCGAAGTCCAGTACGGCGCCTCCGGCCTCTATGAGATCTACACGGGGTCGGCCCTGCAGGTGGATCTTTACAAGGGAAGGACGCGCCAGGAGGGCCTTCCGACCGAGGTCCGGCGGATGCTCGCGGAGGCGCTTGCCGTCCACCTGTACGAAGAAGGCGTCCTCGCCGTGGATTTCCACGAAGTGCTGGAAAAGATCCTCCCGCGCAACGAACAGCTGACGCGGGCCCTTGAGAAAAGCGACTTCTCGACCCGAGAGATCGAAACCGATTTCGCCACCTGCTCGTTCGTCACCCTCGAGCGAGGGGGCAGCTGCCGCTTCATCCATAAATCGTTTCGCGGCTTCTTCGTAGCCCGCGTGCTGAAAGCGCATCTGGAGCGGGATCACCGGCTTTTCGACGAGTGGCTGGACAAAGAGACCTTGTACTTCCTCGGCGGCTTTGCGCCGACCGATCGTGCTGTCGGACAGGCGCTGTGGTCGCGGTTCCAACGCTCCGCCGATCCGACCCGCCGTCGCAACATGCTCGTTGCCTTTCTCCACACCCAACCGATCCACACCTCGAAACGAATCGACACGGCCGAGGTGGCGGACGCGGATTTCGGACGCCTGAGCTTCCGGCGTTCGCGGATAAAGGACGTCATGTGGCGACGCTGCGCGATCAGGAAACTCGAGTTGGACCACGTGAAATGGGACAGCGTGGGTTTGGATTCCTCCCGGATCACCCACCTGCACGCAAATGAAAGCGACCTCGATCTCGAGGCCTTGGACACGACCTTCGAAACCGTGGAGATGACCAAGGTGAAGAGCGCGCGATTCCGGTGCGACGCCTCGACGATCGGCGCCCTCCGCCTCTCCGAAGCATCCCTGGATCTGAGCGGCCGCGACATTCAGATCGATCGCTTCGAGGGAAAGCGATGCGCATTTTCGACGCTGGACTCCAGGGAGATCCGGATGGGCGAGGTGGACGTCGACCAAAGCCGGATAAGGCTCGACCCCGGATGGGCATTCAAGAGACTGAAGGCAAGCCGAACCGTGTTGGGCATGAGCCTCGAAGGCCTGGACAAATGCAGGCTCGACCTGGAGGAGTGCGTGATGAGGATCTCGCCCAAACCGACGCCTCCCGCCATATTGAAGTCGAGGGGCTTTCCCCTTCGCGATAAGACGAGTTTCCCCCTTCGCGACAAGACGAGGGTCGACCCGCATTCGGTCATTCTCTCTGTCGGCGACGTGGCCGGCTCGCTCTTGGACATCGGGCCGTGCGGCCTCTTCGGGGCCGTGGGGGATGGTGCTCCCGAGTTCGACCTCGGGCCCTTGCCGAAGGTGTGGGGGGTCGTCGACCTCGGAGATTCCATCCCCCGGGAGCTGAAAGAGCTCGACCCGGACATCAAAGGGGTTCGCCACGGAAACCTCCTGCTCGTGAGGGGGGCCTGGTACGAGCGTGAAGCTTTCCCCGGCGGCCGGCTGGCCTCGGTGGATCGATTGCATCGCTTCGCCGTCAAGTCGGCGGTTGACGAGAGCTTCGCCTCCTGGGATCTCCTTCCCAGCCTCCTGGCCGCTGTCAAAGCTGAGTTCGACCAGGTGATGGCCGACGACTGGGCACCGCTCCGAAGGTAGTCGCCTCCTCTGAGGGCAAGAGTGGGGCAGCCTGGACTCGAACCAGGGACCGACGGATTATGAGTCCGCTGCTCTAACCAACTGAGCTACTGCCCCGTGGGCCGAGCGTACCGCGCGGGTGCGAACTCAGGCGCTGAAGAGCTGGGCGAGGGAGCGGCCGACGTCGGGGGGCTCCTCTTCGCCTTTCGCGGCGGCGGCGGCGCCGTCGGCGAGGGCCTTGGCGGCGTCGGCTATCTGGTGGTCGCGGCCGCCGCGGATCGTGCCGGTCTTCTTAGCTTCGGCGAGGTCGGACTCCATCAGGCCGGCGAGCTCGGCGAGTCGGCGCAGACCGACGACGCTCGCGGTCCCCTTGAGGGCGTGGGCTTCGGCGCGCATCGTCTCGAAGTCGGTGGTCGCGGTGGCGAGGCCGGCCGAGATCACGTCGCAGCGCCGCTTTGCCTCTTCGGCGAAGGACTGCAGGAGCTCCTCCTCGGTTGCTGCTTTCTCGTTCATTCGGCGATCGCTTTGTCGACTGCTTCATGCATCAACTTGAGCCCGAAAGCCCCCTCGACCGCGTCGGCGACGGTGCCCTTGCGATCGATCGTGAACAGAAACGGCTCGGTCGGCAGATGGAACTTCCGCACCTGGGGCCGGACTCCTTGCGCGGGGTCGTTGTCGTTGTAGATCTCCATGTGGATAAAGGCAGCCTCGTCACCGTATTCGTGTTTTGCCTGCTCCGCCACGTCGACTACGGGGCCACAGACCCGACTTTGGCAGAACTCGGGGGTCGCAAACAAGAGCACGATCGGTTCTTTTCCCAGCGCTTCCGCGTAATTCACCTTGTTCTGATCGGTCGGCGTCTCGATCCGCGGTGCCAGGTCCCCTGGTTTCGGGATCCGCTTGAACTCGCCGACCACGACGCTCGGCAAGGGCGTTCCCCTGAGCTCTCCGTCCTCCTTGAGGATCGCGGCAATCCGCCACTCCCCGGCGCTGGGAAAGTCGAGGTCGGTCCAGTAGACGACGCGGGCGGCGTCGGCATCTTCGGCCGTGCTCTTCGCCTCGAAGGCCGGCTTCGTGGCGAGGCTTTCGATCGCGGCGGGAAAGGGACCGTGGGCCGGCTGGTCGAGCGCCTGTTCCTGCGCTTTGGCGAGCTGCCCGCGATTGCCGGATTTCGACCGGGCTCCTGATGGCGGGGTCGGCACCTTTGCGTAATAGAGGGCGACTTCGGCGTCGGTGACCTGTCCGTGGTCGTGATCGAAGACGCCGAACGGGTAGCGGTTCGAGCCTGGGTAGAAGACTTCCGCCGCCGGGTCGATGACGGATTCGGCGCGTGCGTCTGCCGCCTTCAGCACCTGGCGCAGGGTCCGTCCCTTGGCGCTGGGGAAATCGGCCTTCGGAGGGGCTTGGCGGCTTTCGGCCGATCCGGGCGCTGCCGTCGTCGAGTCGGAGCCCGAATCGCTCCCGCAGGCGCTGAGAAGCACCCCGCTCGCGAGCAGGCAGAGCAACGCGGTGGCGAGGCGGGGGGCGCGCATCGGCGGCATGTTATGGAGAGATAGGGTGCGCAGGGTTCGCGACGAGAAGGAGATGGGGAATGGCTGAGCGTGCGGCATTGGTGACCGGGGCCTCGAGCGGGATCGGGCTCGCAATCGCGAAAACGCTCGGAGAAGAGGGCTACGCCCTGACCGTCTCCGCAAGGCGGCCGGAGAAGCTCGAAAAGGCCGCTGAGGGGTTGAAGTCCGAAGGGTTCGAGGTCGAGCCGATTCCGGCCAACATGGCCGAGGAGGACCACGTCGTCGCCATTTTCGCCGCCCACCGCCAGAAGTACGGCCGGCTCGACGCTCTCGTCAACAACGCGGGGGTCGGGATCGGCGCGCCGATGGAGGAGATCCAGACCAAGCACCTCGACATGCAGCTGGCGGTCAACCTGCGGGCGCTGATCCTCGGCACCCGCGAGGGCCTGCCGATGCTGCGTGCGGCCGGTGCCGAGCACGGCAAGGCGCTGATCGTCAACACGGCCTCGATCGCCGGCAAGGGCGGGCAGGCCTGGCTCTCGATCTACGCGGCGACGAAGGCGGCGGTGATCAACTTCACCCAGTCGACCCACCGCGAGGCGGGTGGCGCGGGCATCCAGTGCACCGCATTGGCACCGGGGTTCGTCGAGACGCCGATGACCGAGTTCGTCCAGGGACAGATTCCGCCCGAGGAGATGATCCGGCCGCAGGACCTAGGCGAGGCCGTCCGCTTCCTCCTCCGCACCTCGCGCAACTGCCACGTGCCGGAGATCGTCTTCACGAGGCCCGGCGAGGGACTCGATACCCCCTGACGGTCCGGGCGTGAGCGAGCGCCTGCGAATCCTGGTCGGCGCCTTCGGCGATGCAGGGCACGTCTTTCCGGCGATAGCGCTGGGCAAGGCCCTTGCCGGGCGTGGTCACGAAGTCGTGATCGAGACCTGGGAGGAGCGGCGGGGGGCGGTCGAGGGCGAGGGACTGGGATTCGCCGCGGCCGAGGAATACCGGATGTTCCCGCCGCCCGATCCGGATTCGGAGGAGGGGCAGCACGCCGCCGAGGCGGCGCTGGCGCTGCGGCCGCTGCTGGACGACTTCCGACCCCACGTGGTGGTCAGCGACATCCTCACCCTGGCGCCGAGCCTGGCCGCCGAGCAAGCCGGGATTCCGCTCGCCACCCTGATCCCCCACATCTATCCCGTCGTCGAGCCCGGCCTGCCCTTCTTCGCGATCGGCCTGCGACCGCCGCGGACCAGCCTCGGCCGACGGGTCTGGCGGGCGGGGCACGACCGGGCCCTCAGGGTCGGCCTCGAACAGGGCCGACGCGATCTCAACATCCAGCGCGAGCGGCTCGGCCTGCCGCCGATCGACCGCTTCCACGGCGGCATCAGCCCCGACCTGGCGCTGGTCGCCACCTACCCGCAACTCGAGTACCCGCGGGACTGGCCCGCCGGCGTCGAGGTCACCGGCCCGATGACCTTCGAGATGCCGCATCCGGAGATCGAGCTGCCACCGGGTGAGGACCCGCTCGTCCTCGTCGCACCCTCCACCGCCCATGACTCCGAAAACCACCTGGTCCGCACCTCCCTGGCAGCGCTGGCGGACGAGCCGGTGCGGGTAGTGGCGACCACCAATCGCGTCGCCCCCCAGAGCCCGATCGAGGTCCCGGCCAACGCCACCCTGGTCGAATGGCTCAGCTACAGCCAGCTGATGCCGCTCGCCTCGCTGGTCATCTCCCACGGCGGCCACGGCACCGTCGCCCGCTGCCTCGGCGCCGGCACCCCGGTCCTCGTCTGCCCGATCATCGGCGACATGAGCGAGACGGCGATGCGGGTCGACTGGGCCGGCGCCGGCCTCTCGTTGCCGTGGCGGCTGTGCCGGCCGGGGCCGCTGAGGTGGGCGACTCGGCGGTTGCTGCACGAGCCGAGCTTTACGGCGAAAGCCGAGGAGATCGCCGCCTGGGGGCGGGAGAACGATGGAGCGGCGCGAGGGGCGGAACTGGTCGAGCGGTTGGCATTGAGGAGTCTCGCCGCCGCTTAAGAACTCCGGGGGTGGGACTCGAACCCACAACCTAGCGGTTAACAGCCGCTCGCTCTTCCATTGAGCTACCCCGGATCGTGCTATGCCGGTCCGAACTACCCCGGATCAACTCCTAAAACAGAATTTAGCGGCACAGCGCTAACTCCTGCCTCCACCTCTGCGTGGCAGTTCGCGCATAGGAGAGCGCACTTGCTCGCCTCGGCTCGAAGCTTGGCGATCGAACGGGTGCGGCCGCTGTGGGCAAGCGGGAACTCCTTCGTCTTCGGGTCCAGATGGTGAAACTCGAGAGCCCTGACGCATCGCGAGTAGCCACAGAGAATGCACGTCCCGCCAGCCTCCTCGACCAGGATGCGCTTTAGGCGATGACGCCGCCGCACAGTGGCCTCTACCCGACAGCGCTTACAGCGGTAGTAGCCGCGGCCCTCGCGGACAAAGCTCGTCTCGCCATGGCGCTGACATCGGGAGACCATCTCGCGCGATCCATCCCCCGGACCACGCCTGCGCCGGGGGTTGGGCTTCAGCTCGTACTTTCCCATCCAGTGGCGAACCGTCGCCAGACTGCGGTCCAACCGTTGTGCAATCTCCCGCAGCGACAGGCCGGCAGCAAGCAACCGCTCCATCTCCTCTTTCGACACCGTCCCCTTTGGCGCATGCTTCTCGGTCTTTACCGCCGAAAGGCCGTACTTCTTCAGCCAGTAGCTGACCGTCGATTCGTGCTTGCCAGCGCGTTTCCCAATCGCCTCGAGGGACATTCCCTCCGCCAAGCACTCTTCGAGGAACTCCTTTTTCATGTCTGCATCCTTGCAGGTGCTGCGGACAGAACCATTCGCAGACAGAACCCTTAGCTAAACGCTGCCCGCCGGCCGCTCGGCGTGGGCGATCCGTTCGACCAGCGCGGCCCGTTCGCGGCTCAGCGCGGCGCGGCGCTCGTAGTCGCCGCGCTCGCCGGCGGCGGCGATCTCGGCCTCGAGGCGGCGCTGCTCGAGGAGGAGGAAGTTCAGCTCCATCGCCTCGTGGGAGGCCGGCTCCTCGCGGGACATGATCACCAGTTCGGCGATCAGGCCGGCGAGGGCGGAGTCGTCGTGCGGAAGGTCGGAGGCAGGATCCTCCGGATGCTCCCGCAGCCAGGCGGCCGCCCGCGAGACCGGTCGGCGAGAGGTGCGCCTCGGTGAGGCGGGCGAGGTACTCCTTGCCCTCGTCAGGCAGCGCGATGCACATCGCCAGCAGGGCCCGCTCGCGGCGCTCGCGCGAGGTCAGCTCCGCCGCCCGCTGCGGCCGCGAGGGCGCCGGGCGGCTCGGAGCGGGTGCCTGTTCGGGGCCGCCGCTGGTCGGGGTCGAGGCGACGACCCGCCCCATCACCATCGCCGGCTCGAGGTCGAGCCGCTCGGCGACGCGGCGGACGAGGTCGTCGCGGCTCGCCGTCTCCCCCAGCCCGGCCAGCACCGGCGCCACCTCGGCCAGCGCCCGGTCGCGCTCGACCGGAGAGCCGGCGTCGGTGCGCTCGAGAACGAGGCCGACCTGGAAGGCGACCAGCTCCTCGGCGCGATCGAGCAGGCCCTTGAAGCGCTCCGGGCCGCCCTCGGCGGCCATCATCTCGGCCGGGTCCTCGCCGGCGGGCATCGCCGCCACCCGCAGCCGCATCCGCCGCCCGGCGGCAACGCTCTGCGCCCGCAGCATCGCCTCCTGGCCGGCCGAGTCGGCGTCGAGCGCCAGCACGACCTCGTCGACCATCCCCGAGAGCGCCGCCACCTGATCGCCCGTGATCGCCGTCCCCATCACCGCCACCGCCTCCTCGATCCCGGCCTGGTGCAGCGCCAGGACGTCGGTGTAGCCCTCGACGACGACAGCTCGCCCGGCTTTGGCGATCGCCGCTTTGGCCCGGTCGACGCCGTAGAGGATCTGGCTCTTGTGGAAGAACTCGGTCTCGGCGGTGTTGACGTACTTGGCACCCTGGTCGGAGCGCATCGCCCGGCCGCCGAAGCCGAGGACGCGGCCGCGGCGGTCGCGGATCGGGAACATGATCCGCTCGCGGAAGCGGTCGTACTCGCCGCCGCTGCGGCCGCGCTGGACGAGGCCGACGCCGCGCAGCTCCTCGACGCTGAAGCCGGCCCGCTGTCCGCGGACCAGGAGCTTGTCCCAGGCGCTCGGCGCGTAGCCGACGCCGAAGTCGCGCAGCACCTCTTCGCCCAAGCCGCGCTCGCGCCAGGTAGTCGCGTGCCTTCCCCGCCTCCTCGGACTCCCAGAGGTAGCTGGAGTAGAAGGCGGCCGCCCGTTCCAGCAGCTCCTCCAGGCGGCGCCGCCGCTGGCGCTTTCGCCTCCGCCCGCGGGTCCTCCTGCTCGCGCTCGAGCTCGACCCCGTAGCGGTCGGCCAGCAGCTCGACCGCCTCGGCGAAATTGAGCCCGTCCTTCTCCTCGATGAACTTGATCACGTCGCCGCCGACCCCACAGCCGAAGCAGTGGTAGAGCTTTTCGGTCGGCTCGACCGAAAACGAGGGGGTGCGCTCGTCGTGGAACGGGCAGAGGCCGACGTAGCGGGCGCCCTGCCGGCGCAGGTCGGTGTGGGCGGAGACGACCTCGACGATGTCGGCCGCCTGCTTGACCCGCTCGACGCTGTCGGGGGAGATCAGCGCCATTGACAAATCCTCGCAACCTGAGGGTGCGTGTGACCAAGCAGATCAAGGACGCAGGGAGCGCTGTGTGCTCTGCACACGAGCGACCGAGGACGCCGATATGCGCCGGTCACACGCACCCTCAGAACCGGGACTCTTCCGGGACGGTCAGCTCGGTGAACTTGGCGATGCAGAAGCGATCGGTCATCCCGGCGATGTAGTCGGTGACGCGCTGGCAGTCGCTCGCCGTCGGGTCCCACTCGGGGATCTCGCCGGGGTGCTCGAGGTAGTGCTCGAAGAGGCCGTGCATGGTCCGCTGCACCCGGTCGTGCTCGCTGCGCGCCTCGGGACCGAGGTAGACGCGGTCGAACATGAACTTGCGCAGGCGCAGCATCGCCCGTCCGATCTCGCGGCCCTGGCGATCTCGCCGGCGCCTTCGGAGTGCTCGACGATGTCGCGGACGAGCGTGTCGATCCGCTGCGAGCCGGTCGGACCGAGCAGCTCGATCTCCTCGACGGGCAAGCTCTCCTGGCGGCAGGATCCCGGCCCGCAGGGCGTCGTCGATGTCGTGGTTGATGTAGGCGACGCGGTCGACCAGCTTGACGATCTGGCCCTCCAGCGTCGCCGGCCTGCGGGAGCCGGTGTGGTTGAGGATGCCGTCGCGGACCTGCTCGGTCAGGTTCAGCCCGTGGCCGTCGCGCTCGAGCACGTCGACGACCCGCAGCGAGTGCTCGTTGTGGCGGAAGCCGCTGCCGCATCGCTCCCTCAGCGCCGCGTCGAGGGCCTCCTCTCCGGCGTGGCCGAAGGGCGGGTGGCCGAGGTCGTGGCCGAGCCCGATCGCCTCGGTCAGGTCCTCGTTCAGGCCCAGCGCCCGGGCGACCGTGCGGGCGATCCCGCAGGCCTCGAGCGTGTGGGTCAGACGGGTCCGGTAGTGGTCGCCCTCAGGGGCGACGAAGACCTGGGTCTTGTGCTTCAGCCGCCGGAACGACTTCGAGTGGACGATCCGGTCGCGGTCGCGCTGGAACGGCGTCCGCAACGGGCTGTCCGGCTCCTCCTGCTGCCGCCGCGCCGGATAGGACCGAGTCGCCTCCGGAGAGAGAAACTCCTCCTCCAAAGCGGAGATGCGCTCCTCGAAGGTGGCAGTGACGGGCACCAGTCGATCATAAGGCGGTCGCCGCACAACCATCCCCTCTTGCGGGGCGAGGGGGAGGGGTTCGCCGGACCCTCCCCGCTGTTGTCCGCCGAACCCCTCCCCCTCGCCCCCGATCAAGCCGCAGCGCGCAGTTGTACGTGCGCGTGGTGCTCGAGCGTCTCGCCGACCGCCCGCTCGACCTGACGCAGGGCGCGAGGCTCGGCTCCGGGCGCCTCGCTCAGCGGCTGCGCCAGCGCCTCGACCATGAAGTCGTGCGCTTCCTCGTCGAGTGGGAAGGAGCCCGCTTCGCAGCCGGCGCAGACGACGCCGCCGGCGGCGCCGGAGAAGCCGACCAGGTGCTCGGCCTCGCCGCAGCGGGCGCAGGAGGCGAGCTCGGGAGCGAAACCGGCGACCAGCGCCAGCTTCAGCCGGAAGGAGAGGGCCGTCTCGATGCCCGCCGCCGCGGCTCGCCTGGGTCGTCGAGCAGGGAGAGGTAGCGGCAGAGGAGGTTGTAGGCGGGCGGGATTGGGCTCGGCCGAGTCGAGCAGGCGCAGGACCGCGTCGCAGGCGCGGGCGCCGGCGGTCAGCGCCGGCCCGGAGGAGCGCAGGCGCGGGTAGCCGTCGACGGTCGTGACGCTGGTCACCGTCATCAGGTCGCCGCGGCCTTCGTGGAGGATCAGGTCGAGCCGGAAGAACGGCTCCAGGCGGCCGCCGAAGCGGGATCGGTTTGCGCGCCCCCTTGGCGATCGCCCCGAACCGGCCGCGGCTCTTCGAGTAGAGGTGGAGGATGCGGTCGGCCTCGCCGTAGCGAATGCTGCGCAGGACAATCGCCTCCGTCTTGACCGTAGTTCCGGCCACGTCTGCCTACTTTGCCCGGCGCTTCGGACGTCTTCGCAGTTTCACCTGGCAGCTCGGGCAGAAGTAGGTGGAGCGGCCGCCGACGACGATGCGGACGATCGTCGCCGCCGCAGCGCGGGCAGGGCTCGCCCTCGCGGGTGTGGACGAGGAACTCGTCCTGCATCGTCCCCTTCTCGCCGCGGCCGTCGCGGTAGTCGTCGATCGAGGAGCCGCCGGCGTCGATCCCGGCCTCCAGCGCGGCGACGACGGCGTCGCGCAGCGCCTCCAGGTGCTCGGGCTTCATCGAGCCGGCCGGCGAGAGCGGGTGCAGCCCGGCCCGGAAGAGCGCCTCGTCGGCGTAGATGTTGCCGACGCCGGCGACCCCGGACTGGTCGAGCAGGAACGACTTCAGCGGCGCCGTGCGGCCGGCCGCCATCGCTCCCAGCGCCTCCGGGGTGAACTCGGGCGAGAACGGCTCGACCCCGAGCTTCGGCGAAGCGCGCCTCGAGCCCGACGTCGTCGATCAGGAAGGCCTCGCCGAAGCGGCGCGGGTCGGTGAACCAGAGCTCGCGACCGTCGTCGAGGACGAAGCGGGCGCGCAGGTGCCGTTCCTCGGTCGAGCGCTCGCTCTCGTACAGCCGCCGGCCCTCGGAGGGGTCGAGCACCTCCTCGCCCTCGACCAGGACCAGGTTGCCGGTCATCCGCAGGTGCATGACCAGGGTCCGGCCGCCGTCGAGCCCCAGCAGCATGTACTTGCCGCGCCGACCGAGCCGCTCGATCGTCGCGCCGCTGACCGCCTCGCCCAGCTGCTCGGGCGGCACCGGCCGCGACCAGCGCTCGTCCAGCACCTCCAGCCACTCGATCCGGTGCCCTTCCAGCTCCGGCTCCAGCTGCCGGACGACGGTCTCGACCTCGGGCAGCTCGGGCATGCCGGAGTTCTACTTCATGCCGGCGTTCGTCCTTGGACCGGCATATCGCGTCCCAAGGACGAACGCCAACCGATCTAGTCGCTGGCGCGGGGGTGGGCGCTGAAGTAGACCTCCTTGAGGCGGTCGCCGGAGAGGTGCGTGTACATCTGGGTGGTCGAGATGTCGGCGTGGCCGAGCATCTCCTGCACGGCGCGCAGGTCGCAGCCGCCGGCGAGCAGGTGGGTGGCGAAGCTGTGGCGCAGCGTGTGCGGGCTCATCTGGCCGGCGAGGCCGGCGTCGCGGGCGTGGCGCTGGACGATCTTGTAGAGGCCCTGGCGGGTCAGCGGCCCGCCGCGGAAGTTGACGAACAGCTTCGGCCTCGTGGCGGTCGCCGATCAGCTTCGGCCGGCCGCCGCGCAGGTAGCCGTTGATCGCCGCGATCGCCTGGCGGCCGAGCGGCACCAGCCGCTCCTTCGAGCCCTTGCCGCGGGCGCGCAGGAAGCCCTCGCGCAGGTCGATGTCGCCCAGCTCGAGCCCGATCGTCTCCGAGGCCCGCAGCCCGCAGGCGTACATCACCTCGAGCAGCGCCCGGTCGCGCAGCGCCGTCGGCTCGCTGCCCCGCGGCGAGGCGAGCAGCTTCTGCACCTCGGAGTAGTTGAGGACCTGCGGCAGTTTCTTCGAGCGCCGCGGCGCGCTCAGCGCCGCGGTCGGGTCGTCGCCGATCAGCTCGTCGCGGCGCAGGTGCTTGTAGAAGGAGCGCAGGCAGGCGGCCTTGCGGTGGATCGTCGCGGCCGAGCAGGCGCGGCCGCCCCTCGCCCGGTCGCCAGCTCGGCGAGGAAGTCGGCGACGTCGGCGCCGGCTCGCCTGCAGCGCGTCTCGATTGTGGGCCGAGAGGTATTCGCCGTACTGGAAGAGGTCGGTGCGGTAGGCGTTGAGGGTGTTGCGCGAGAGGCCGCGCTCCAGCTCCAGGTAGGAGAGGAAGTCGAGGACGAGGCCCTCGAAGCGGGCGCTCGGCCCCCGGCCTGGCCGGAGCAGCCGGGGACTGCGGCTTGATTGCGATCGCCATGACGCGCCTGTTTCGCCTCGGCCGCTACAACCCTTGGTCCGCAAGGGACCGTGCGCAGGCGCTAGGTCCCGCGCGGCGAGTGGCGGCTGCGCGAAGAAGAGCGGGTCGTCCTCCAGGTCACCTGCGCCCATCGTGCGTGCGCGGGAGGCCCGAGGCGCCGTAGGCGTCGAGGTCGACGCGGGCATGGCGGAGTGGACGGCGGTGCCGACAGCCTCGAGGCCGGGCGAGCGATCGGCCCTGCGCTCCCTCCGGGCACCGGCGACGTCGACCGGGGCCAGGAGCAGGTCGAGGACGGTGTAGGTGTGGTGGCTGAGGTCGCGGTGGCGCTCGCGGGGGTCCGAGGCGGAGAGGCGCGGGGAGAGCGAGCGTCGGCAGGCGGAGGGAGAGGGCGGCGTGGGCGCTGTCGAGGGCGGCCATGCCGCCGTGGCCGAACTCGGTGTCGGAGCCGATGATGCCGGGGCCGGGGCCGACCAGGACCGCGTCCCAGCCGAGCTCGGCCGGCGGCGTCGAGGGCGCCGACGGTGCTGAGCGCCTCGTGCTCGCCGCCGTAGGCCGGCGCCGCGGTGATGTGGCCGCAGAGCAGGCCGCGCTCGCGCAGCTCGGCGACGTCGCGCGAGAGCGAGCCCGGCAGCGCGCCGCCGCCGGTCTGGACGTAGCCGACCCGCAGCCCGGGCGCGGCCTGCGCCGCCGCCCAGGCCGCCGGCGCCAGGTGGCCGTGCAGCGGCAGGACCACGACCGGCACGCCCTCCCCCGTTCCGCGGTTCCTTTGTCCTCTCTATCCGGACTTTCGAACCACGGAATGCTGTCGGACTCCCAGTCGCCGGTGCTCGACCGGCTCGACCGGGTGCTGGAGCGAGGTGTAGTTGAGCTTCATCACGTGCGCGTCGCCCTCCGCGCCGCCCCCCTCGAGGCCGCGGGTGAGGTTGACGTGGACGACGTCGAAGCCGCCGGAGCCGAGCCCGAGGTCGAGCGCGGCGACGTTGACGACGACCTCGTCGCCCTCGCGCATCTCCCCCAGCAGGACCTCGTCGGCCCAGGCGCGCCGGCGCTCGCCGTCGACCTCGACCTCGAGCGGCTCGGCCGAGACGACGACGCCGCGGCGCAGCTCCAGCCGGCCGCTCACTCCCGCTCCGCGGCCGCCGCAGCGGCGACGATCCCCTCGCAGACCTCGAGCATCTTCTCGAGGCTGCGGGCCGGGACCATCTCGTCGGCGGTGTGGACGGCGTCGGTGCCGTTGGCGAGCAGGACGCAGTCGAAGCCGTCGCGGCGGAAGACGTTGGCGTCGCTGCCGCCGCCGATCGCCACCCGCCGCGGCTCGAGGCCCGCCGCCGCGCAGCCCCGCCTCGGCCAGCGCCAGCGCCGGCGAGTCCTTCGGCACCTCGTAGCCGCGGAAGAGCTCTTCGATCCGCACGTCGACGTCGCAGCCGTGCTCGCTCGCGCCCCAGGCGCAGGCGTCGGCGATCTTCCCCGCCACCTCGGCCGCGCGCTCGGCGTCGAGGCTGCGCGCCTCGGCGTGGATCCAGCAGTGGCCCGGGCACGACGTTGCCCGAGGTGCCGCCGGCGATCAGGCCGACGTTGGCGGTCGTCTCCTCGTCGAGCCGGCCGAGCTCCATCCGCGCGATCGCCGCCGCCGCGGCGGCGATCGCGCTGCTGCCGTCCTCGGGCTTGATCCCGGCGTGGGCCTCGACCCCGATGAAGTCGGCGAGGATCTTCTGCTGGGTCGGGGTCGCGACGATCACCTCGCCGACCGGCGCCGGCGTGGTCGAGGACGAAGCCGACCCGCGAGCGCAGCTGCGAGGCGTCGAAGGCCTTCGCCCCGCGCAGCCCCTGCTCCTCGGCGACGGTCAGCACCAGCTCGATCCCGACCGGCGCCGGGCCGTTCGACGTGGCGGGCGACCAGCTCCATGAAGACCGCGACCGCGGCCTTGTTGTCGGCGCCGAGGATCGTCTCGCCGCGGCTGCGGAAGACGCCTTCGTCGTTCGACCACCTCGACCTGGCCCCGGTGCGGGACCGTGTCGACGTGGGCGCAGAACATCACCCACTCCTCGCCGCTCCCGGCGAGCCGCGCCAGCAGGTTGCCGGCCCCGGCTTCGGCCGGACCGGCGGCGTCGTCCTCGCTCACCTCGAGCCCCAGCGCCCGCAGCTCGGCGGCGAGGGTGTCGGCGATCTCGCGCTCCTCGCCGGTCGGGCTGCGGATCTCGCAGAGCCGGACGAAGGTCTCGTGCAGCCGGGATCTCCTCCATCGCGGAGAAGGCTAACCGGGAACGCCCAGGCCTGGCCTCAGGCGGAGCGGCGGACGCCGACGTCGTCGCTCTCGCGCGCGCCTCGCGCCGATCGCCTCGCAGCTCGCCGCTCGTCGGCCGGGCGGCTGCGCCGGCGTGGGTCGCGGCGGCGCCGACGAACTCGCGGAACAGCGGCTCGGGCCGGTTGGGCCGGGAGTTGAACTCCGGGTGGTACTGGGAGGCGACGAAGAACGGGTGGTCGGGCAGCTCGACCATCTCGACCAGGCGCTCGTCGGGCGAGGTGCCGCCGCAGACCAGGCCCTCGTCTTCGAGCCGGCGCCGCAGCTGGTTGTTGACCTCGTAACGGTGGCGGTGGCGCTTGTAGATGACGGCCTCGCCGAAGATCTCGCGCGCTTTCGTGCCCTCGTGCAGTTTCACCGGGTCGGCGCCGAGCCGCATCGTCCCGCCCATGTCGGAGACCTCCTTCTGCTCCGGCAGCAGGTCGACGACCGGGAACGGCGTCTCGGGATCGAACTCGGCGGAGTTGGCGCCGTCCATGCCGGCGACGTGGCGGGCGAACTCGACCACCGCGATCTGCATCCCGAGGCAGATCCCCAGGTAGGGGATCGAGCGTCTCGCGGGCGATCCGCGCCGCCTGGATCTTGCCCTCGATGCCGCGCTCGCCGAAGCCGCCGGGGATCAGGATCCCGTCGCAGCCCTCGAGCTTCTCGGGGTCGAGGTTCTCGGAGTCGACCAGCTCGACCTCGACTTCGACGCCGTGGTGGAAGCCGCCGTGCTCGAGCGCCTCGATCACCGACTTGTAGGCGTCGGCGAGCTGCACGTACTTGCCGACGACGGCGATCCGCACCTTGCCGTTGGCGGAGTCGGCGCGGCGCACCATCGCCTCCCACTCGGCGAGGTCCGGCGAGGGCGCCTCCATCCCGAAGTGGTCGAGGACGAGGTCGTCGACGCCCTCGGCGCGGAAGACGAGCGGCACCTTGTAGATGTTGTCGACGTCGTGGGCGGAGATCACCGCGTCGACCGGAAGGCTGGCGAAGAGGGCGATCTTGCCGCGGATCTCGCGGTCGAGCCGGCCTTCGGAGCGGCAGACCAGCGCGTGCGGCTGGATCCCGATCCGGCGCAGCTCGTTGACCGAGTGCTGGGTCGGCTTCGTCTTCAGCTCGCCCGCGTGGCCGACGTAGGGCACCAGCGTCAGGTGGACGAACATCGCCCGCTTCGGCGCCGAGGTCGGTGTAGAGCTGGCGGATCGACTCGAGGAACGGCAGCGACTCGATGTCGCCGACGGTGCCGCCGATCTCGGTGATCACGAAGTCGACCGCCTGCGACTCGGCGACGATGAGGATTTTCTGCTTGATCTCGTTGGTGATGTGCGGGATCACCTGCACGGTGGCGCCGAGGTAGTCGCCGCGGCGCTCGCGCCGGATCACCGAGTTGTAGACGGCGCCGGCGGTGACGTTCGAGGCCCGCGAGGTGTTCTCGTCGGTGAAGCGCTCGTAGTGGCCGAGGTCGAGGTCGGTCTCGGCCCCGTCCTCGGTGACGAAGACCTCGCCGTGCTGGAACGGGCTCATCGTCCCCGGGTCGACGTTGATGTAGGGGTCGAACTTCTGCAGCTGGACCCGGTAGCCGCGGGAGACGAGGAGGCGGCCGATCGAGGCCGCGGCGATCCCCTTGCCGAGTGCCGAGACCACCCCGCCGGTGACGAAGATGAACCTCGTGTCGCCTTTGTTGGCTGGACTCATGCTCTGCCGAGCGAGTCTAGCCAGCGCAGTGGCGGAACCGACTCGATCGTCGCCGAAATAGACCGCAACTCGCCGTAAATCGTCAGCGCCAGGACCACCGCGAGGGCGATCAGGCGCGCGTCTGGCGCCGAGCATGGTCAGCAACCAGACCCCGGCGATCGCCCCGATCAGGTTCGAGCCGGTGTCGCCCAGCATCGCCCGCTCGCCCAGCGTCAGCCAGGCGCCGACCAGGACCGGCCCGACGAAGATCCCCAGCAGTTCGATCGGCGCCAAGGTCCAGGCGCCGAGGCAGAGCCCGGCGCCGAGCAGCGCCAGCCCCTTCTCCGCCCGCCCCGGCCGCAGGTCGAGCAGGTTGAAGAGGTTGGTGGCGAGGATCAGCAGCGCCACGTCGGCGAGGTAGCGCCAGTCTTCGAGGCCGCGCCCGGAGACGACGTAGGCGGCCAGCGCCAGCGCCCCGATCGCCTTGATCGCCCCGGTCGAGAGGCTGCCCTCGCGCAGCGCCCGCCCAGTGGCCGCGCCAGCCGCGCGGCGTCGCCGACCGCCTCGCCCTGGCCGAGCGCGTCGTCGAGGAAGCCGAGGAAGGCGATCCCCAGCAGGTAGGGCAGCCAGCGCCGCAGGTCCGGGCTCGAGCAGGTCGAGGTCGGCGCGGTCGTTGAGGAAGGCGAGCGGCGCCAGCGCCACCAGCGCCGCCGTCGCCAGCACCGCCCCGAGCGGGAAGGCGAGCAGCGCGCCGCGGTAGTTCTCCCGCACCAGCCCGGCGTCGCGCAGCCCCCGCGCCCCGGCCGGGACGCAGCGAAGAGCGCGAGCGCGATCGCCAGCGGGAACCCGACCCAGTACACGCCTCAGTCGCCCTCGGGTCAGCAGGTCCGGCAGCAGCCGGTCGGCGCTGCTCTTGACCCCGAAGCTGCCCTCGGCGCCGAGCATCGCGAAGACCATCGCCAGCTTGCCCGGCGGTCAGGTCGACGTCGTCGACGCTGGAGAGGTCGTTGCACTGGAAGAAGGAGATCGAGGACGGTTCGGTCGGTCGAGGTCTCGACCCCGACCGCCGGCGCCCGCGTCGCGGTGATCCCGCTCAGCAGCGCCGTTTCCAGCTGGTTGGCGCGTGTCGCGCTGGACCGGGCCCATGTCTTCCGGCTGGTTGCGGACGACGATCACCCCGTCGAGCGCGCCGAAGCTGCCGCTGGCGCGCGAGAAGAGGTGGCCGCGGACGACTTCGGGCAGGGTCGCCGCCGACGCACCAGCTGGCGGCCGAGCGCCGGTCCCGAGTTCGGTCAGCGTGTCGGGGTTGTCCGCAGGTCGGCGAAGCGGGTCTTGCGCGAGGTCGTCGGCGAGCCCGTTGACGTCGACCGGCTCGCGCACCACCCCGACCCCGACCAGCTTCGCCCCGGTCGGCGCCAGCGCCTCCTCGACTCGCCGGTGATGTCGCTCGGCAGGCCGCCGAGGGCGACGATCGCGATCCGCTTGCCCTCCAGCCGGTCGCGGGTCAGCGACCGGGTAGACGCGTTCGGCGAATTCGTCGGAGCGGCCGAGGTCGCCGTTCAGTTCGTCGGCCTGCGAGCGGGCGTCCTGGAGGTTGCCGACGAGGCTGTGCTCGAGGTCGCGCGCGGGTGCTGGTCAGCGCGTCGCCGCCGAACTCGGCGCCGATCAGGATCCCGATCGCGAGCGCGAGGAAGACGGCGATCAGCGAGGTGGCGTGGTAGCGGGCGCTGTACCCCATGCGAGGCCGAAGGCTAGTGCCTCGGGGGCACCGCCGCCGAGGCCTCAGTCGATGCCGAGCCAGATGCGGATCTTCAGCCAGAACAGTTCGAAGACGTCGTTCAGCGCCGGCGAGGTGATGACGAGGATCGTCAGCAGGATCAGGAAGGCGACCACGAAGAAGGCCAGCGGCGCCAGGGTCGAGCTCGGGTTGTAGAGCCGGCTCACCCCCTTGGCGTCGACCAGCCGCTCGCCGATCCGCAGCCGGGTGAGGAAGGTCGAGGACATGCCGCCGCGCTTGCGGTCGAGGAACTCGATCAGGTTGAAGTGGGCGCCGACGCTGACGATCAGCGCCGCCCCCTTCTCGTGGCCATCAGCATCGCCACGTCCTCGCTGGTCCCGGCGGCGGGGACGACCTGGTGCGTCGAGGCCGGCCTCGAGCAGCCGCTCGCAGCCGGGCGCGCGGCCGTCGGGATAGGCGTGGACGATCAGCTCGGCGCCGCAGGCGCAGCGCCGCGTCGCCGGCCGAGTCCATGTCGCCGAGGATCACGTCCGGCTTCAGCCCCGCTTCGAGCACGCCGTCGGCGCCGCCGTCGACGGCGACGATCAGCGGCCGCACGTCGCGGATGTAGGCGCGCAGCGCCTTCAGGTCGCGGCGGTGGCGGTCGCCGCGGACGACGATCAGGACGTGGCGGTCGCGGAAGCGAGGCCCGGGTCGGCGGGAAGTCGATGTTGCCGGTCAGCAGGTCGGTCTCTTCGCGCACGTGGGCGACGGTGTTTTCGGCGAATTCGGCCAGCGCCTCGTCGATCCGCTCGCGCTGCTCCTGCATCTCGCGTTCGAGCTCGGCGACGCGCGAGGACGCGGCCGCGCGGCGACCTCCTCGTCGCCGACGAGGACGGCGCCGCCGTCGATCCGCACGCCGGTCGCCGTCCTTGAGCAGCTCGAAGAGCCCGGCGTCGGGGGCGTCGATCAGGCGGATCCCCTCCCGCGCCAGCATCAGCGGCCCGGCGTTCGGGTAGCGCCCGTCCGAGGAGGGCGAGGCGTTGAGCACCGCGACGACCCCGGCTTCGATCAGCTCCTCGGCGGCGATCCGGTCGATGTTGACGTGGTCGATGACCGCGACGTCGCCGGGGCGCAGGCGCTTGACCAGGTGCTTGGTCCGCTCGCCGAGGCGGGCGGTGCCTTCGATCGGCGCGTCCGGCCGCGTCGCCGTTCCTGCGCCCGAGCAGAGCAGGAAGGCGACGACGACTAGTGGTGGCCACCGCCTCAGGTTAGGCGAAGGGCAGCGGCAAGGGCAAGGGTCAGGCGGCTGCAGCAGCTCGCGGGCGTGCTCGGTCGCGGCCTCGTCGGAGCTCTCGCCGCCGAGCATGCGGCGGATCTCGGCGACCACGCCCTCGCCGTCGAGGCGCTCGACGGTGGCCGACGGCCCGCTCGCCGGCGACGTCCTTTTCGAGCCGGAAGTGGACGTCGGCGAGCGAGGCGACCTGCGGCAGGTGGGTGATGCAGAGGACCTGGCGGCCCCGGCGCCGAGCGCCCGCAGCCGCTCGCCGACGACCCGCGCCGTGTTGCCGCCGATGCCGGCGTCGATCTCGTCGAAGACCATCGTCCCGGCGCGTCGCCGCCCTGGCCGAGCCCGCTCAGCGCCAGCATCACCCGCGAGAGCTCGCCGCCGGAGGCGGCGTCGCGCAGCGGCGCCGCCTCGATCCCGGGGTTGGGAGCGACCCGCAGCTCGACCGTCTCGCGGCCGGAGGCGCCGAAGCCGTCGGGGTGCGGCTCCAGCACGACCTCGAGCGAGGCGCCGGCCATCGCGAGCTGCTCCAGCTCGGCCGCGACCCGCTCCTCCAGCGGACCGGCCGCGGCTTCGCGCGCCCGGCGCTCAGCCGCTCGCCCAGCTCGCCGCGGCGCGCTTCGGCCGCGGCCAGCGCCGCCTCGGCCTCGGCGCCGCGCTCCTCGGCGCCCTCCAGCCGGGCGATCTCCTCGCGGCAGCGCTCGGCGTGGGCGAGCACCGACTCGACGCTGCCGCCGTGCTTGCGCTCGAGCCGGTCGATCGCTTCCAGCCGCTCCTCGATCGCCTGCAGCGCGCGCCGGGTCGGCCTCGACGCCCTCGGCGTAGTCGCGCAGCTCCGAGCGCGACGTCGCCCAGCTCGACCGCCAGCGCCGCGACCCGCTCGGCGAGCGCGTCGAGGCCGGGGTCGAGGCCGGCCGCGCCCTGCAGCGCGCGATTCGGCCTGGGCCAGCGCCGCCGCCGCGCCGCCGCCGTCCTCCTCGGCGCCGGCCAGGCCGGCGTGGGCGCCGCCGGCCGCTTCGCGCAGGCCCTCGGCGTGGCGCAGGCGCTCGCGCTCGGCGGCGATCTCGCTCCCGCTCCTCGGGGACCGGCGCCACCTCCTCGATCTCGGAGAGCTCGTAGCGGTAGAGGTCGAGGTCGCGCTCCCGCGAGCCCTTCGCGCTCGCGCAGCTCGGCCAGCTCGGCGGCGAGCCGCCCGCACTCGCGGTGCGCCTCGCGGTAGCCGCCGCCGCAGCTCCAGGTGCTCGGCGCCGGCGAAGCCGTCGAGGATCTCCAGCTGGGCCGAGGAGATCGTCAGCTGCGGTGCTCGTGCTGGCCGAAGAAGGCGAGCAGGCGACCGCCGAGCAGCTTCAGGTCGGCGGCGGTCGCGGCGCGGCCGGCGACGAAGGCGCTGGTCCGCCCGCCCGCCGAGACCCGCCGCCCGAGCACGACCTCCTCGGCGCCCTCCGGCAGCCGCTCGGCCAGCTCCGCCATCTCCGGCTCCTCCAGCAGGCCCGTCGGGCAGGTCGAAGACGCCCTCGACCCAGGCCTCCTCGGCGCCCGGCCGGACGATCTGCGCCTCGCGCCTTGCCGCCCATCAGCAGGTCGAGCGAGTGGGCGAGCACGGTCTTGCCGGCGCCGGTCTCGCCGGTGATCGCGTTCAGCCCCTCCCCCAGCCGCAGTTCGGCCCGCTCGATCAGCAGCAGGTTCTCGATCCGCAGCTCACGCAGCATGCGGTCTGTGTAGCAACGGCGCGCGGACCGACTCCGCGCGCGATTTCGTCCGCTAGCTTCGCGCGGCCACCCGGCCGCGACGGTCGTCGGCTCGCTCGGGCCGCCCGTCGGCTGGACGAAGTCCCGGGAGCGGACCAGGCAGAAGCCGAGGGCGGCGCCGACGAAGGAGACGATCGCGGCGATCAGGATGATCTCGTTGAAGGCGCTGACGAAGGCGACGTCGGCGGCGTGGACCGCTTTCGCGTGGACCGCCGGCGGCAGCGGCAGTTCGGCCACCGCCCGCGAGCCGCCCGAGGCGACCACTTCGCCGAGCCCGTCGGGCGCGTGCGGCAGCAGTTCGGCCAGCTTCGAGTCGACCCGGCCCTGGAAGACGGCGCCGAGGCCGGCGACGCCGGTGGCGATCCCGACCTGGCGGAAGGTCGTGTTGATCCCCGACCCCATCCCCGATTTCTCGACCGGGACGACGGCGATCGCCGCCTGCCCGATCCCGGGGTTGGTGATCCCGATCCCGATCCCGGCGAGGATGAAGCCGGCCAGCAGCGTCGTCCAGGTCGGAGTCGACCGAGACGCCGTGCATCAGCAGCAGGCCGACGCCGACCATGGTCAGCCCGGTGCCGAGCAGGATCCGGATCGGGACCCGGTGCGAGAGCGCGCCGGAGATCGGGGCGACGACGAAGCCGAGGACGGTCAGCGGCAGGAAGCGCAGCCCCGCCTCCAGCGGCGAGAAGTCGAGCACCCCCTGCATGTAGATCGTCAGGTAGAGGAAGAGCGCGAACATCCCCGCCGAGAGGAAGAAGGCGACGGCCGAGACGCCGTTGAAGGCGGGTTTGCGGAACAGGGTCAGGTCGAGCATCGGGTGGTCGCTGCGGCGCTCGATCGCGATGAACAGCGCCAGCAGGACGGCGGCGCCGATCAGGCAGGCGAGGATCAGCGGGCTGCCCCAGCCCTCCGGGTTGCCGCGGATCAGGCCGAAGATCAGCAGGAAGAGCGCCGAGGAGAAGGTGACGAGGCCGGGAACGTCGATCGGCTCGGGGTCCTGGGCGAAGACGTTGACGATCTTGCGCTCGGTCAGGACCATCGCCGCGATCCCGATCGGGACGTTGACGAAGAAGATCCACTCCCAGCCGAGGTTCTCGGTGATGCACGCCGCCGACCAGCGGCCCGACCGCGACCGCGCCGCCGACCGTCGCCCCCCAGACGCCGAACGCGGTCGCCCGGTCTTTGCCGTGGAACTCCTGGCCGATCAGGGCCAGCGAGGTGGCGAACATGCCGGCGCCGCCGATCCCCTGCAGGCCGCGGGCCAGGTTGAGCAGGGTCGGGTCCTCGGCGATCCCGCAGAGGAACGAGGCGAAGGTGAAGATCGCCGAAGCCGATCGTGAAGACGCGGCGGCGGCCGAGCCGGTCGCCGAGCGAGCCGGCGGTCAGCAGGAAGGCGGCGAGCATCAGCGAGTAGGCGTCGACGACCCACTGCAGGCTGGAGAGGCTGGCGTTCAGTTCACGCTGGATGTCCGGCAGGGCGACGTTGACGACGGTGACGTCGAGCAGCAGCATGAACGTCGCGATCGAGACCAGGACGAGGGTCCACCACTTGCGCTCCATGGCGGGCAACCCTAAAGAACCGCGTAGTTCGGCTTGTGCCGGTCGCCTCTAGACAGCCAGGTGGCCGAACTTCTCGCGGATGCGCTGGTAGAAGCTGGTTCCCGGCAGCTGGGCGAGGCGGCCGACCGACGTCGGCGAAGCGGACCTCCAGCGCCGCGCCCGCGGCGAGGTCGGCGACCTTGCCGCCGTCGACCGCGACTTCGACCGGCTCGCGCTCGGGTGCGTTGCCGACGTGGAGGACGTCGCCGGGGGCGACGACCAGCGCCCGCGCGGTCAGCGAGTGCGGCGAGATGTAGCTGACCACGTATCCCTTCACGCCCCAGGCGAGGATCGGTCCCTGGTTGGCGAGGTTGTAGCCGGTCGAGCCGACCGGGGTGGCGGCGACGAGGCCGTCGCAGCGGACGTGGCCGACCTCCTCGCCGGCGATCCGGTAGCTGAGCTCGGCGACGCGGTCGTGCGGGCGGCGGGCGAGGGTGATGTCGTTGAGGCCGATGCCCTGCCTCGCCGTCGACGCGTCGACCTCGAGGCCGGGCAGCTCGACCGTCTCGATCTCCCCGGCGAGCGCGCGGCGGATCCCCTGCGGCGGCGTCGTCGCGCTCGACCGCGGCGAGGAAGCCGACGGTGCCGAAGTTGACGCCGAAGACGGGCACCTCGGTGTGGGCGAAGCGGCGCAGCGCGTGCAGGATCGAGCCGTCGCCGCCGAGGACGAGGCAGATGTCCGGAACGGTGTGTTCGGCGGTGACGTCGATTCCCTCGCCGGCGGCGCCGTGCTTGCGCAGCTCGTCCTCGGTCGCGACCAGGCGCCAGCCGGCCTCGTGGGCGACCTCGGCGGCGATCGCGACCGCTTCGGTGGCGCTCGGCGGGTGCGAGTGGGTGATCAGGGCGGCGGTCTTCACTCGTCCCCCTCGACGGCGGCGATCGCCGCCCCCAGGTCGTCGATCGCGGGGCCGTCGCCGCCGCACCAGACGAAGGTCTCGCGGTTCCCCTTCGGCCCCGGCAGCCCGGAGGAGGCGAAGCCGCGGATCGGCAGCCCGAGTCTCGCGCGCCGCCTCGGCGACGGCGAGGATCGCCTCGCGGCGGTCGGCGGCGTCGCGGACGACGCCGCGGCCGACCCGCTCGCGGCCGAGCTCGAACTGCGGCTTGACCATCGCCAGCACCTCACCACCCGGCGCCAGGCAGCGCGCCACCGCCGGCAGCACCTTGGTCAGCGAGATGAAGGAGACGTCGACGGTCGCCAGCGAGGGCGACGAAGGGCAGGTCGGCGGGCCGCATCTCGCGCGCGTTCAGGCGCTCGATCACGATGCACGCGCGGGTCCTCGCGCAGGCGCACGTCGAGCTGGCCGTAGGCGACGTCGACGGCGGCGACCCGCGCCGCACCGCGCTGCAGCAGGCAGTCGGTGAAGCCGCCGGTCGAGGCGCCGACGTCGAGGCAGTCGCGCCCGGCGACGTCGATCGCCGAGCGCCTCGAGCGCGTTCTCGAGCTTGGTGCCGCCGCGGGAGACGTAGCGCGGGCCCTCGTCGACGATGAGGCTCGCCTCCGGCTCGACCAGCTGGCTCGGCCGCAGGGCGACCGGCCCGTCCTGGCCGATCCGCACTTCCCCGGCCCGCACCGCGCCCGCCGCGGCGGAGCGCGAGGGAAAGAGGCCGCGCTCGGCCAAAACCGCGTCTATCCGGGACTTCTTCACCCGCCGAAAGCTACAGCGAGCCCCCCGATCTGGCCTTTTATTCGAGGTTCAGAAACGGATGCAACATTGAGCGCACCCAGCTACCCGATTTGATCGGGTTCCCTAGATCAAATCGGGTAGAGGCCCGCAGAGTCCGTCAATTGCAGGATCTCTGTGATCCCACTCACACACAAATCGCACATACGTTCGTACGCTGTTCAAGGATTCGCAAGAGGAAACCGATGTAAAGGACTACGACAAGACTTTCTAGGCTGAACCCCGCGTCGACATATCGCCCCGCTGCTTCCCACAGCGACGCCCACGACATCAACCGGGCTCACCTACCTCCCACGGATCCACATATATAGAGATACATATCTCTCCTCCCTGTAGTAACCCCAGAAGCGCCCCGCCTCCCCGGCGGGGCGTTTTCTGTTGTGGAGCCAATTCTGGGCTCTTTCGAGCAACTGCCGTCTCCTGTCTTACTTGGCATCTTCGTCGTCTGATCCGCCGTCTTCCATCTCCAGCGCCTGCATTACCTTGTCGGCGAGGTCTTGTTCTTCGGACCCACCGCTGGCGGAGGCGGTGGCCGATGCGGAGGCCGATGCCGACTGCCGAGCCAGTTCTTCTATTTCGACGGCCCTATCGGCTGCCTCTTGGGCGGCCTCACGTGCCGCTTCTTCGGCGGCGATTCGCTCTGCTTCCTGTTCGGCCTGCGCTGCCGCACGCTGGGCTTCTTCATCTGCCAGGCGCTGCGCTTCTTCGTCAGCTAAGCGCTGGGCTTCCCCCGCCGCTATCCGCTGCGCCTCTTCGGCCGCCAAGCGCTCCAATTCCGCTGCATCCGGTTCCTCGGTAGGCGGGATTTCTTCCTTCTCCGTCTTATCGACGTCGGTGACCAGATCGGGTTCTTCGTCGGTCGGATCGACATCAGGCTCCGCCTCTTTTGCCTCCTCGGCTTTCCGCTTGAAGAAGGCTTCGATCTCGGCCTGCTTGGCGGCCTCGGCGGCGGCTCGCTGCGCCTCGCGCTTTTCCGCTTCTGCCTTCTGCTTGTCCTCTTCAGCGATTCGTTTTTCGTATCTCTTCTTGATCTCGGGATCCTCCAGCGGAGGATCCCTTTTGACCTCTTTCGGCTCACCCTCCGGTTTGGGAGGGACAGGAGGCTCGGTCAAGGGGACAGCGAGAAGAAAGAGAAAGGTCCTGCCCTCGATCGCAGTACACACACACCGAAACGAAACACTGTGCAGGTTTTCGTTGATGCGAACCTTGTAGGTGCCGCCGAGCACGATCCCCGGCGACGACGGGTCGGCGTCGCGGATCGAGAGAACCTTGGTGGTCTCCTCGTACTCGCCGGGCAAGCCCGCCAGGACCGGAACGTCCTTCCGAACCCAGTTCTCGACCACCTCTGCGTAGACCCAGAATCTCATCGCACTCACCGTCCGTCGCTTGAGCCAATTTAGTCAATGACCTGTAAGTAAACCTCGTTTTCATCGCGGTGTCGTCGGATCAAGCGGCTGACGTGCTGCAGTCTGCGCTCAGCGTCGTGCCCGGATGGCCGCAAGCCCCGCCCGCAGCCGCGCCACGGTGGTCGCTCCCTCGGGCACCGGGACGGCGCGGAAGGTCGGGGCGGGAAGGTGGAGGCGGAAGGCGATCCTGCCCTGTGGGTCGAAGCGGGTGACGAGGGGGTTGTCGCCCCAGTTGACGAGCCAGCCGCCGTCGCTGGTTTCGCGGGCCGAGCCGCAGCAGTGGCTTCGGTGCACCTGTGGGTCGTTGAGCTGGCCGCGGTAGATGGCCGTTCCCTGGCTCGGGTCGAGGCGGTAGAAGACGACCCGGGGCCGGCGGGGGCGGTCCTTGCCGTTGTCGAAGATGGTGAGGCGGCCGCGGCGGTCGATGCGGGCGTCGTGCTGGCCGCCGAGCAGCTTGTTGGCCGGGTCGCCGACGACCTGGAGGGACTTTCCGGTCGGGGTCCCCCCCAGCTTCCAGTTGATCTCGCCGCTGGAGCGGTCGATTCCGTAGACGGCGTCGGTGTGCCGGGTGGAGATCACCAGTTCCCCGTGCCCGCGGGGCTCGATCGAGTTGATGTGGACGGGGTCGTAGGCCTCGCGGTGCAGGCGCCGGCGCGGGTTGCTGAGCACGCTCCGCCACCAGCGGCCGGTCTCCCCCAGCGAAATGTGGCTGCGTGAGTTCCAGTGCCAGACGACCTTCCCGGCCGGGTCGACTTCCTGGACTTCGGCGGAGACGATCGTCGCCCGCCGCGGCCCCCCGAACTGGCCCAGATCGGCGGTTTCCGGCACGTAGGTGTCGAGCAGGACGTTGCCGTCGGGGAGTTCGCGGTACTCGTGCCCGTCGACGATCGAGCCCCCGGTCTTGACCAGGCGCAGGAGCTTCCCCGACTCGGAGCGGACCTCGTGCGCCATCCGCGGGTCGAGGCCGTAGCCGTCGCCGAAGGAGCGCGCCCAGACAAGGTCCCCATCCCGGAGGACCTGCCCCCAGAGCACCCGCGTGTCGGGGTTGTACCACCAGCGCGGCACCCCGTCGTTGTCGTAGACGATCACCCACGGGCGGTTCGGCGGCGAGGAGAAGGAGACCACGAAGAGTCCGGGGGGAGTCGGCCGCAGGGATTCGAATCGTGACGCCGGGAAGTCGGCCGGCAGGGCGGGCGCGGGCGCGGCTTCAGGTTGTGGCCGGGAACTGCCTCGACCGGAATCCGTCCCCCCGCCGGAGACCGCGACGAACAACCCGACCCCGGCCGCCACAGCGAGCAGGCAGACCAGCAGGCGCTTCATCGATAGACCCAACGAAGAACGATCTATTCAGCTTGCCGTATCGGGCTCCTCAACAGCCGCAGCAGGACCGTGGTCACGAATTCGCGCTCGGCCGGAGGCATGCCGGCGACCACCAAGCCGAAAGCGTCCTCCTTTTCCTGCGTCGGTTGGAGGCGGAGCTCGGCGACCATCCGCTGCACTTCGGCTTCGACGCGCTCCCGCTCCTCGGGCCTCAGGTCCATTCGGGGAACCATCTCAGAGTCGCGCTCGTCAACCCACGGCCTTAGACCAGAAACCTGTTGCATCCGCCTGCGCGGGTTCTATGGTCTTCGGATACCTGTCGTTTTACAGAAAGGGATCTGATGGAGAGCAGTACTGGAAGACCGAACCGAGCAGAGGAAAGGCAACCGACGGGTTGGACCGTCTTCGCCGGCGCCCTCCTCTTCATCGTCGGCTCGCTCGACGCCCTCTGGGGGCTGGCGGGGATCCTCAACGACGAAATCGTCTTCGTCGGCGGCCAGGGAGTGATCATCGCCGACGTCACCACCTGGGGGTGGATCCACTTCATCCTCGGCTCGATCGTCGCCATCACCGGCCTCGGCCTCTTTGCCGGCGCCGGGTGGGCACGCATGACCGCGATCTTCTTCGTCATGGTCAACGCGATCGCCCAGATCGTCTGGTTCCCGGCGGCGCCGCTCTGGGCCTTCCTGATGATCCTCCTCGACGTCACGATCATCTACCAGCTGACCGCGCGCTGGGAGGAATAACTAGCCGCCCGCCTTCCCGGCGGGCGCAGCCTGCGCGGTCTCCTCGGCGGCCGCGGTGAGATCGGCAGAGATCCTCACCGCGGCCGAGAGGAGCGGCGCCGCGAGGACGAGGCCGATGGTGCCGAAGAGGCAGCCGCCGGCGATCGTCGCGATCAGGACAGCCAGCGGGTGGAGCTTCAGCGCCGCCCCGTAGGCGATCGGCTGGACCAGTTGCTGGAGGACGCCGTTGGCGAGCAGGACGACGACGGCGAGCGCAGCGGCCGCCCCCGGCCCCTCGCCGCCGAGGGCGATGAGGACGGCGAAGGCGCCGGCGGTCCAGGCGCCGAGATATGGCACATAGCCGCCGAGGAAGGTGACCACGGCGATCGTCCCCGCCAGCGGCACGCCGAGGAGGAGGGCGCCGCCGCCGACGATCAGGGCGCTCCAGAGGGCGACGATGGTGACGCCGAGGAAGTAGCCGCGCATGCTCGAGGCGACGCGGCCGAGGACCGTGTGGGCGACCGCGACCGGAACCCCGAGGTGGCGCTCGACGAAGCCGCCGATCTGCGGCGCGTCCTTGAGGAGGAAAAAGAGGCTGAGGGCGGTGAAGGAGAGGAAGACGGCCAGCGAGGCGAGCCGCTCGATGCCGCCCGCGACCCCGTGGGTCAGGGCCTCGAAGGCATCGGTGACCGAGGCGCTGCCATGGGAGTTCGCCTCGACAGCGGTGGGCGCCTTGACGCCGAGGCCCTGGGCCCAGGACTGGATCTCGTCCGCCCCTTCATGCAGCCGCGCCGAGAGGCCGTCGGCCTGGCTGGCGATCCCGGTCAGGACCATCAACCCGACCGCCAGCGCGAGTGCGATGATCGCCAGCATGACGAGAGCGGCGCCGATCCCACGCGGCACCCCGCGGCGGCGCAGGAGGTCGACCAGCGGTGAGGTGACCGCGGCAATGATCCCGGCGGTGATCAGCGGCAGGACGATCGTCTCGGTCAGCGCCAGCAGCCAGATCGCCCCGACCAGGGCGGCGGCGGCCCCGAACAGCAACCACGAAGAGAAGCCGAGGTCGCGCAGCCACTGCGGGGCGGCGAAGAGCCCGCTCAGCTCCCCCGGCTCGATCCTGCTCTGATCGGTGTCTCCGGCCATGAACAGCGCAGACGCTCTCACCTGGGTCGGACATTCCACGGTTCTCGTCGACCTCGACGGGACCCGCCTCCTCACCGACCCGGTCCTGCGCGGGCACCTCGGCCCGCTGGTCCGCCACACCCCCATGCCCGCCGCCGGGGTGACCGCGGACCTCGACGCGGTGCTGGTCTCCCACCTGCACCGCGACCACGCCGACCTCGGCTCGCTCCGCCGGCTCGGGCGCGGCGTTCCCCTGCTGGTCCCGGGCGGATCGCGGGGCTTCTTCGAGCGCCACGGCTTCGGCCAGGTCACCGAGTTGGCGCCGGGCGATTCGCAGACGGTCGGCGCCCTCACCGTCACCGCGGTGGAGGCCCGTCACGAGGTCGGCGGGCGCCGCCACGCCGGCCGGTCGCAGGCAATCGGCTTCCTCGTCGCGGGGAGCCGCCGCGTCTACTTCGCCGGCGACACCGACCTCTTCGAGGACATGCGCAACCTGGCGCCCGACCTCGACCTGGCGCTGCTGCCGATCTGGGGCTGGGGCCCGACCGTCGGGCCCGGCCACATGGACCCGCGCCGGGCCGCCGAAGCGGCGGCGCTGCTCTCCCCCCGGCTGGCGGTGCCGATCCACTGGGGCACGCTCTACCCCCTCGGCCTGCGCCGCCTCCGGCCCGGGCGGCTCCGGCTGCCGCCGCGTGAATTCGTCGACTGCATGCGGGAGCTGGCGCCTCAGGTGAGGACGCTGGTGCTCTCGCCCGGCGAGTCGACCTCGCTCGCGTAGGCGTCCTGGCCGAGGCCGGCGAGCCAGGTGCGGAAGATCCGGTGGACCCGCTCGGCGCCGACGACTTCCTCTCCCGGCCACTCGAGCTCGGCCGGGTGGAGGACGAAGGGGTAGCTCTGGGTCCCCCCCATGCCGCCGTGCGAGCCGACCAACTCCTCGAAGGCGGCGACCTCGCCGAAGTCCGGCCAGTAGGTGCTGTTGACCATCAGGTCGGCGCAGTGCGCGAAGCCGTCGGTGCGCCGCAGGTGGTCTGCCGCGTTGGGGCCGAAGGGCGCCAGCGGGTCCTCGCCTTCGACCCGGTCGGAATCGAGGAAGTGCGTCCCTCGGAGGCCGATCGCGACCGCCCCGTCCCGCTCGGAGCGGACGAGGACGAACCCGATCCCGGGGTGCTCGCGGAGCGCCGGGACGAGGCGCGGATAGAGCGCTTCGATCCGCTCCAGGCTGACCCGGCCGGGCTCGCGCGGGAAGCTGATCAGCCCGAGACAGCCCGAGGCCATCACCGAGAGCTCGGGATCTCGCCGCCGCGGGACTCGGTCATCTCCTGGCGGGACTCCGAGTCGAGGACGACCGCCCCGTCGGAGAGCCGGTCCCGCGTCGCCCGGCGGACGGTGCGGGCGGCGGCGGTGTCGTCGCGGGCGATCTCGGTGAGGCCGGCGCTCATGTAGGAGAGGGAGTCGTCGTCCCCGTCTTCGGCGGCGACGACGCTGTCGGGGTCGCCGGCCTCGCGGACCAGATCCTCGAGCGTCTTCCCGTAGCGGTCGCGGAAGGTTTCCCCCTGGCTCTGCCCGTGGTCTGAGAGGACGACCAGGCGGTAGGGTCGCGGCGCCTCGGCGCAGGCGACGGCGATGCGGGCGATCTGGCGGTCGAGGTCGCGGAGGACCGCGAGAGCGTCGTGGCGCTCGATCCCCGAGTGGTGGGCGACCTCGTCGTAGGCGAGGAAGGTCGTGTAGATGACCGGGCGCCCGGCGAGGACGTCGCCGACCACGGCGGCGACCTGGAGATCCCGCTGCACCACCGTCCCCCAGGCGCGCGCGAAGGCGTAGGAGCGGCTGCGCTCCATGCGGGGACGAACGTCGTCGCGGACCTGGCCGCGGGCGGCGCGGCGCTCGCGGCCGATGTCGGCGAGGGCGAGGACGAAGGTGCGGGCGACCGCGTAGGGCTGGGCGAAGTAGGCGGCGTAGTCGCGGCCGATCGGCCGCCGGCGCCGCAGCGCAGTGCTCATCGTCAGCATCGAGTGCGGGGCGTCGCCGGAGAGGATGTTGGCGCGGCTGGCGCCGTCGGCATGGAGGAGGCCGCGGCCGTCGGAGTGGCGGCGCTCGAGCTCTTCGGCGTCCCGCGGGTGATTGGTGACGATCGCCGTGCCGCGCTCCTTCTCCCACCAGCGGAAGGCCGGCATGTCCTCGTTGGAGCCGTGCAGGAGGCCGGCCTGACAGGCGCCCGTCTGCGAGGACCAGTCGGTCTCCCAGCGGTGCAGCCGGTGTGAGCCGGTCCGTACCCAGCGGGCGAGGTGGGGAGCGCTGCCGTCCTGCAGCGCCCGCAGGAGGACGTCGTGGGCGAGACCGTCGATCTCCAGGAAGAGCACCCCGGGGACGTCGCTCTCGACCATCTGCTTGCGGCGTCGGGCCTGGCGGCGCACGACCTGCCGATGCCAGGAATGGTCCTCGTCGATCGCCAGCAGCGCGTAGACCGCCGCCGTCACGGCGGCGATGACGATGGTGATCACGGTGCCCTCGAAGACGCCGCGGATGTGGGCCCCGGGGAGGAGATCGATCGCGACCGTGACCAAGAGGCCGTTGAGGAGCAGCGCCGCCAACCCGAGGGTGAGCACGGTCAGCGGCAGCGCGAAGCGGGCGAGGACGGGCCAGACCAGGGCGTTGAGGAGGCCGATCGCCGCCGCCGCCGCGAGCGCGGTCGCGGCGCCGTCGAGGACGAAGCCGTCGAGGATCTCGGACAGCAACATCAGGATCACGGCGTCGAGCAGGAGAACGAAGGCGCCCTGCCGGACCGTCTTCAGGCTCACCCCTCCTCCGTCTCCGCCACGACCTCGCCGCTCGCGGCAGCCTCGCTGACCCGCTCGAAATCGCGTTCGTTCTGGTCCGCGTAGGCCTCGGCGAAGCGGGCGAGGGCCTGGTCGAAGACGTCTCCCTTGCCGAGGTAGGAGGCGATCCCGAAGCGGTCTCCCGAGCGCGCGTGCGCCCTCGCCAGGGTGGCGGCGCAGAGGCCGCCGTAGCCGGCGAGGTCGCGCGGCCCGAACCGCGCCACTTCGGCCGAGCCCTTGCCGTCCCAGAGCTGGCGCACGTAGAAGCTGCGGGGCTCTCCGTCGACGCCCTCGACCGTCACCCAGCCGAGGAAGATGTCGCTGGCCGCCTGCATCAGCCGCTGGCCTTCGACCACGCGGCGGCCGTGGTGGCGGTAATGGCCCGCCCCCAGGTAGGGCTCCAGCACCGAGGCCCCGGCTTCCTTTGCCTGCAGGAAGAGGGGGTCGCCGGAGTCCTTGCCGAGGAGCAGGATGATCCAGGCGCGGGTGCCGACGCTGCCGACCCCGACCACCTTGCGGGCGGCATGGACGTAGCGGTAGGAGGCGGCGAGGTGGCGCCGGTCCGGGCTCAGCGACTCGCGGTAGGTCGCGATCACCCGCTGCAGTTGCTCTTCGACACCGGCGGTGTCGGTCAGTTCCTCGATCGGGGTGATCAGGGGCGGGTCGCCGACGATCCGCAGCGCCCCGTCCTCCTCTCGGGTGAGCTTGCGCAGGGCCCGCATGCTGTCCTTGCTCTGTGCCTTGGCGAGGCCGCGTTCGATCTCGCGATAGCGACGGTCGTCGACCTGCGAGCGAATCGCGGCAAGCGCCGGCTCGACGTCGACGCGCGCATACCAGACCTCGAGGTTGCGCATCGCGGCGAAGCGGCGCATCCATTCCCGGTATGCGGCCGCGGTCTCCAGCAGCGCCTCCTGCCGGCGGCGCTTGGAGAAGCCCCGCTCGCGCCCGGCGATCGCGACACTGGCGACGAGCCGCTTCAGGTCCCACTCGAACGGCCCGGGGTTGGTCTCGTCGAAGTCGTTGCAGTCGAAGACGAGGCGTCGGTCGGGGGCGGAGAAGACGCCGAAGTTCGAGAGGTGCGCGTCGCCGCAGAGCTGAGCCTTCAACCCGGTCGCGGGGCCGGCCGCGAGATCGTCGGCCATCACCGCCGCCGCCCCCCGGTAGAAGGCGAACGGCGAAGCCAGCATCCGCCCGTAGCGGATCGGCACCAGCTCCTGTACCCGCGTTTCGTCCTGCGCCGCGAGGATCGCCAGCGGGTCCCGGGCCCGCGGCGCCCATTCGCCGTGCGCCGATCGGGGCACTTCGCCGCGGACCGCCTTGCCGGCGCCCGCTTGCGGTGCGAGGTCTCTACCTGCGGTGGTCGACACGGTGGTGAGTGTCCCTCCGCGGAAACGTCAAAGCAAGCTCGTCCTCGCTCCCATCCCTGACGCTCTCCTTCCTCCTGAACGAGCAGGCTCAGTCAAGCACTAAGGATTGCTTTAAATACACGCGGGTTCCTTTTTCTGATAAAAGGTTTCTTATCGGAGCAACCTCCGATCGATATGCCGGGGATGGGGAGTCTCCGGACAACCTACGAAAGGACCAGTCATGAGAAGGCTATTTCTGGCCGGCGCACTGCTGGCTGCGCTGATGGTGCCGGCCACGGCCGCATCCGCAGCGCCCTACGCCCCGACAGGGGAATTCGCACCGTTTAACGACTGCCCGCTGAGCAGGCCGAGCCTGGCTCTCTGCATCAACGCGAACACCACCTCGGGCAGCATCACGCTCGGCGCCAAAACCGTGCCGATCGTAAATCCCGTCACCCTCCAGGGGGGCGTGGAGGGACCGTTCATCTTCGCGCCGCTGACGTTCTACGGAGCCGAGGACGGCAACACCCTCTCGAAAACCCCCCAGCCGGTACCGGGCGGGCTGACCGGGATCGTCGCCCCGAGCTGGTGGCCTTCGATCCTGCGTAATCTCTTCAACGAAACGATCAACAACGGGTTCACCGGGGTCCAGGCGACCATGGAACTGGCCGCACCGGCGACCTCGATCAAACTCAGCATCCTCAACCTCGTCAGCCAGTCAGGCGTGGCTCTGTCGATGCCGGTGAAAGTCAAGCTCAGCAACCCGTTCCTGGGGAGCAACTGCTACGTCGGCTCCAACTCGAACCCGATCACGCTGAACCTGACGACCGGCACCACCTCGCCGCCGCCGCCGAACACGCCGATCACCGGCGCGCCCGGAACGGTTACGAACAATGAAGCGGGCACCGTGTTGACCCTCAACGGCAGCAAACAGGTCGACAACTCGTTCGCCGCGGGCGGGGCCAACGGATGCGGGGGCCTGTTCTCCTTCCTCGTCGATCCGTTCGTCAACTCGATCGTGGGCGTTCCGTCCGCGGCCGGCAAAAACACGGCGATCCTGGAAGGCAGCATCTCGAACGGCGACCCGAACGCAGTTCGGGCGAGCATTCCTTGATCTAGACCGGCATCAGGAAGTTCAGGCGCCCGCCTCTGGCGGGCGCCTACTTTTCAGGCCCGCGAACGATCGACCGCGCGCAGGCGCGCCTCGCGCCCCGGCCGATGAGGCGGGCGCGAGAGATCCGATTCCCCAAGCGGATCCACACATATAGAGATGCGCGCCTCTCCTCCCCGTGGTGATTCCCCCAGAAGCGCTGGCGTCTATGTAGTGCCGGCTCCCCCGTTCACCGGAGAGACTGGCGCAGGCTAATCGATTGCGCCAATTGAATCAATCGTCAAAATTGATTAGAGCTTGCCCACGCGTGTCAGGTCAGTGCGGGCTGGGCGCTGGGCAGTGAGCTGAGCACCCGGTCGGCCACCGACTCGCCGGTCAGGCCGACCTCGGCCCGCAGCAGCGCCGGCTTGCCGTGGGTGACGTAGCGAGTCCGGGAGGCCGACGCGCAGCACCCGCGCCCGCTCCCCCGGCGCCTCGGCGAAGGCGTCCTCGAGGTGCTCGAGCACCGCCGAGCCGAAGCCGCCCGGCAGCACGTTCTCCTCGATCGTCACCAGCAGCTCGTGCTCGCGCGCCAGCCGCTCGGCCAGCTCGCCGTCGATCGGCTTGGCGAAGCGGGCGTCGGCGACGGTGGCGTGCAGGCCGTGGCCGGCGAGGATCTCCGCCGCCTCGCGGGCGACGGTGACGCCGTAGCCGTAGCCGAGCAGCGCCACCTGCTCGCCCTCGGCCAGAACCTCGCCCCTGCCGATCGGGATCAGCTGCGGCTGTCGCCGGCAGCTCCGCCCCCTCGGCCGCGCCGCGCGGGTAGCGCAGCGCCGCCGGCCCGTCGTGGGCGATCGCGGTGTGGAGCATGTGGACCAGCATCGCCTCGTCGCGCGGCGCCATCAGCACCACGTTCGGGATCGGGCGGAAGTAGGAGACGTCGAAGGCGCCGTGATGGGTCGGGCCGTCGTCGCCGACCAGGCCGGCGCGGTCCATCGCGAAGGTGACGTCGAGGTCCTGCAGGCAGACGTCGTGGACGATCTGGTCGAAGGCGCGCTGGAGGAAGGTCGAGTAGATCGCGCAGACCGGCTTCGCCCCCTGCAGCGCCAGGCCGCAGGCGAGCAGGACCGCGTTCTGCTCGGCGATGCCGACGTCGTAGTACTGCTCGGGCCGCTCGTCGGCGAGCTTCTGCAGCCCGGTCCCCCCCGCCATCGCCGCGGTGATCCCGATCACCCGCTCGTCGGCTTCGGCCTCGGCGACCATCGCGTCGGCGAAGACCTTCGTGTACTGCGGCGGCGAGCCCGGCGGCGGGCGGCTTCTCCAGCACGCTCGATCCCCTCGGGCGAGTCGGTTTCGGTCACCGGCACCGGCTTCGGCACGCTCGCCGGCCGGCCGTCGACGATCGACTTCGGCTTCGCCGCGTGCCACTCCTCCATCGACTCCAGGCCGCCTTCTTCGGCCGGGGCGAAGCCCTTGCCCTTGACCGTGTGGATGTGGACGACGACCGGGCGGTCGGCCTCGAAGGCCTCGGTCAGCGCCTCGCGCAGGGCGTGCACGTCGTGGCCGTCGATCACGCCCATGTAGGCGAGGTCGAGCTCCTCGAAGAAGAGGCCGGGCGCCCAGTAGGCCTTGATCGCGGACTTGATCTCCGGGCCGAGCCGCTCGATCCGTCGCCCGAGGCCGAGCGGCAGCTTGGTCAGCCGGTCCTCGACCCCCTCGCGGGCGTGGTAGAGGCGCGGGTTGAGGCGGATCCGGTTGAAGTAGCGGGAGAGCGCGCCGACGTTGGGCGAGATCGACATCCCGTTGTCGTTGAGGACGATCACGATCGGGGTCTGCAGGCCGCCGGCCGCGTGCAGCGCCTCGTAGGCGACGCCGCCGGTGAGGGCGCCGTCGCCGATCACCGCGGCGACTTTGCCGTCCTCGCCGATCCCCTTGCGCATCGCCTCCTTGAGGCCGACCGCGTAGCCGATCGAGGTCGAGGCGTGGCCGGCGCCCATGATGTCGTGCTCGGACTCGGCGATCGAGCAGAACGGGGCCAGGCCGTCGTACTGGCGGATCGTCGGCAGCCGCTCGCGGCGGCCGGTGAGGATCTTGTGCGGGTAGGACTGGTGGCCGACGTCCCAGAGGACCTTGTCGCGCGGCGAGTCGAGCAGGCTGTGGAGGGCGACGGCGAGCTCGCAGGTGCCGAGGTTGGCGCCGAAGTGGCCGCCGATCTCGCCGATCGTGTCGATGATGTAGGTGCGCATCTCCTGCGCGACCTGCTGCAGCTGCTCGTCGTCGAGCTCGTGCAGGTCGGCGGGGCCGTCGATTCCCGGCAGCAGCGGCTGCTCGGTGGTTGTCGTCTTCGTTGCCCTGGGTGGGGGGCTTTTCGCTCATTCGTTCCTCGTGAAGATGTAGTCGGCCACGCGCCTCAGGTCGTCCGTCTCGCCGCCGGCCTCGGCCAGCGCCGCGGTCGCCTTGCGCGTGGGACTCGGCGGCCAGCTCGCGGGCCCGGTCGAGCCCGAAGAGGCTGACGTAGGTGAGTTTGCCATGTCGCTCGTCGCTTCCATGTGGCTTGCCGAGCTGCTCGTCGCTCTCGGTGACGTCGAGGATGTCGTCGACGATCTGGAACAGGACGCCCAGCTCGCTCGGCGAAACGGCGATAGGGCATTGTCTCAGGTTCGCGCGGCTCCCTCGAGGATGAGGACGACGCCGACGCTGGCGGCGATCAGCCGGCCGGTCTTCAGCGCGTGCAGCGCGCGCAGGCCCTCGGCGTCGGCCTCGGCCCCGATCACGTCGACGTACTGGCCGCCGACCATGCCGTCGACCCCGGTCGCGCCGGCCAGCTCGCCGCAGCGCCGCCAGCACCCGCGCCGGGTCGCCCGGGCTGCTCGCAGAAGAGCCGCATCGCCTCGGCGAAGAGGCCGTCGCCGGCGAGGATCGCGACGTCCTCGCCGAACTTGACGTGCGAGGTCGGCAGGCCGCGGCGCAGCTCGTCGTCGTCCATCGCCGGCAGGTCGTCGTGGATCAGCGAGTAGGTGTGGATCAGCTCGATCGCGCAGGCGACCGGGAGGAAGCGCTCGCGGCTCGGCGCCGAGGGCGCGGGCGGTGGCCAGCGCGAGCACCGGGCCGCACCCGCTTGCCGCCGGCCAGCAGCGAGTAGCGCATCGCCTCCTCGAGGCCGGCGGTCGGCTCGGCCGCGGAGAAGCGCGAGCTCGCTCGAGCGCGTCGTCGACCAGGGCGCGCAGGTCCTCGGGGTACATCGAGCGGCGCTGGCGAGCGGCGCTCACTCGGCGCTCGCCGCTTCGCGCGCCTCGCGGTTGGCCTCCTCGACCGCCTCGGCGGAGAGGTCGGCGGCCTCGGCCGCGAGCTGCGGCGGCGCGCTCGTCGGCGATCTCCTCGCCCTCGCAGCTGCGAGGTGATCTCGCGCAGCCGCTCGGAGATCTCGCGCAGGCGGGCGCTCACTTGGCCGGCTCCCGCTCGCGGACGATCGCGCCGAGGATGCCGTTGACGAACTTGGGCGCGTCGGCGCCGCAGTACTCCTTGGCGATCTCGACCGCCTCGTCGATCGCCACCTCGGCCGGGGTCTCGGTGAACTCCGATCTCGTAGAGGGCGACCCGCATCACGTTCAGGTCCAGCGGCGCGATCCGGTCGACGGTCCAGCCCTTCGCGTGGGCGGCGATCGTCTCGTCGAGCTCTTCGCGGTGCGCGTCGACACCCTCGGCCAGCTCGCGGGTCAGCGGCCGCGCCTCGGCGATCAGCTCCTCCAGCGGGCGGCCGGTGACGTCGCGCTGGTAGTTGGCGAAGACGGCGTCGCGCCGTTGGTCGGATCGGCGCATAGCGGTGCATTCTGTCAGCGCCGGTGCGCCGTGGGGACGGCGTCAGGCGCGGGAGATGTACTCGCCGCTGCGGGTGTCGACCCGGACCGTTTCGCCCTCCTCGATGAAGAGCGGCACCTGGACGACGACGCCGGACTCCAGCGTCGCCGGCTTGTTGCCGCCGCCGGAGGCGGTGTCGCCTTTGAGGCCGGGGTCGGTCTGGGTGACCTTCATCTCGATCGCGCTCGGCACCTGGACGTCGCTCGGCTGTTCGTCGACGAAGAGGACGTCGACCTCGGCGTTGGGCAGCACCCACTGCATCGAGTCGCCGAGCGACTCCGTCGGGATTTCGATCTGGTCGTAGTCGCGGCTGTCCATGAAGACCGCCGCCTCGCCGGAGTCGTAGAGGTACTGCATCTTTTTCGATTCGGTCCGCACCGGGCGGAACTTCTCGCCGGCCCGGAAGGTTTTGTCGATCACCGAGCCGTCCTCGATCCGGCGCAGCTTGGTCCGCACGAAGGCGCCGCCCTTGCCCGGCTTGACGTGCTGGAACTCGATGATCTTCCAGATCTTGCCGTCGATCTCGATGTGGGTGCCGTTCTTGAATTGGTTCGTCGAAATATCACGGCGGCGAATCCTAGTGAGGGTCGTCTCAGGGCGAGGCGGCGAGGCGCTGGATCGCTTCCTCGGGGTCGCGGAAGACCTCGCCGCGGATGAAGCGGTCGCCGGCGACGTCCCAGACCCAGGCGACCGGGATGTCGCGGATGCCGAGCGGGCGGCTGCGCGCGTAGACGCGGCCCCGGACCAGCAGCGAGCCGCCGCGGCGCTCGACCACGCTCGGGGTGATCAGCAGCTCGTCCCAGGCGCGCTCGACGTCGCGCAGGTACTCGCTGCAGGCCCGCGGGGCCGACGTAGGGGGCGGTCGCGGCCCAGCTGCTCGGCGGTGCCGACCGGGAAGAAGCTCCATCCCCTCGTCGCAGAGGGCGACGATCTCCGCGGAATCGCGGCGGTTGAAGGCCTCGAAGAGACGCTCGACCAGCTCCCGCTCCGCGCTCGGATGCCGACTCGACTTCGGCGGTGGCCGGGGCGATGGCGACGATCGCGGCGTCGTCGTCGAGCGTGCCGCCGGCGAACTCGTGCAGGGCGCCCTCGATCTGCTGGGCGGCGATCGCCGGGCTGCTGACCCCGGCCAGCTGGGCCGCGCAGCCGCTCCTCGCC
Organism: uncultured Actinomycetes bacterium; assembly: GCA_963812845.1. Taxonomy (GTDB): domain Bacteria; phylum Actinomycetota; class Thermoleophilia; order Solirubrobacterales; family 70-9; genus VAYN01. Next base: position 1,806,892 of record CAWEWQ010000001.1, read on the forward strand.
GAAGCGACCGTCCTCGCCCGGCCGCCTCGGTGACCCCGTCGGTGACGACGACCAGCTGCTGGCCCGGGGCCACCGCGGTCGCCTCCAGGCCCCAGGCCTCGTCGGTGAAGGCCCCGAGGACCGGGCCCGGGTCGCGCCGGCCTCGGTGACCGAGTCGCCGTCGACCAGCAGCGGCGGCGGGTGGCCGGCGACCGCCAAGCGCACCGGCTGGGACGGGTCTTCGGAGACCGCCATCGCGGCGACGCTGCAGAGGGCGGTGCCCTGGCGGGCGAGCAGCTCGCGGTTCAGGGTTCGCAGGGCGATCACCGGGTCGCCGGTCAGGGCCGCGGCGGTCCGCAGCGTGTAGCGGGCGTGGGCGGTGACGGCGGCGGCCTTGGCGCCGCGCCCGGTGACGTCGCCGATCACGACCATCCAGCCGCCGGCGATGCGGAAGGCGTCGTAGAAGTCGCCGCCGAGCTCGTTTTCGGCGCCCGCCGGCCGGTAGGTCGCCGCCACCGACCAGCCGGGGATGTGCGGCAGCGGCGGCGGCAGCAGGCCGCGCTGCAGGGTCTCGGCGATCTCGGCCCGTTCGCGCTCGGAACGCTCGAGGTCGGAGAAGAGGCCGGCGTTGTCGAGGGCGAGGGCGACGCGGCCGGCGAGGATGGCGACGAAATCGACGTCGGAGGGGCCGAAGCGGCGCCCGGAGCTGCCCGACGCTGATCGTCAGCATCCCGGTCGGCCGGCCCCGGGCCCGCAGCTCGACGGTTACGCCGGAGCGGACGCCGAGGCTGCGCAGGAACGCGAGGTCCTCCTCGTCCTCGGCGAACTCGCGCAGGTCCTCGTCGCTTCTCAGCTCGAAGCGCCGCGGCTCCTGCTGCGCCGCGGCTGGCCTCGCTCGCGATCTCGCGCCTGCAGGCGCGGCCCTCGCGCCTTCAGTCGCGCGGCGATCTCGGCCGCGTCGGGGCCGTCGGCGTGCAGCGTCGGCCCGGCGGATCCGGTCGTCCTCGATCACGTCGATCGCGCAGATGTCGCCCAGCTCGGGGACGATGATCTCGGCGATCGCGTCCAGCGTCTCGTCGAGCGAGCTGCCCTCGTCGGCGACCCGGGAGATGTCGTCGAGCATGCGGAAACGGCGGTTGGCCAGGCGCACCTTCTTGGTCGAGACGGTGGCGACGACGGCGACGACCACCAGGGCCAGGGCGACGATGATGTCGCCGTAGAGCGGCATCAGCCGGAGTCCGGGCTCTGCTCCCGGTCGGCGGCGGTGCTGGTGGTGAGGCTCGAGGCGGCGCCGCCGCTGAGGACGCGGCGGACCAGGCGCGGGGCGAGGATGCGAGCGACCGCGGCGAGCGCGTAGGGGCGCGGCACGTAGCGCTCGGCCTTGCCGCCCGGGCCCGCACTCGTAGATCGCCTCGGCGACCGTCTCCGGCTTGGAGACGACCCAGCGGGTGAGCGCTTTCTCGCGCAGCTCGGTCGCCGGGAAGCCCTCGGTGGCGACGAAGCCGGGCAGGACCATGCCGACGTGGACGCCGTGCGGCCTTCTCCTCGGCGTAGAGCGAGTCGGTCCAGCCGATCAGGGCGAACTTGCTGGCCGAGTAGGCGCCGGTGCGGGCGCGGGAGACGCGGCCGGCGGTGCTGGCGACGTTGACGATCGCGCTCGGGGCCGAGGCCCGCAGCAGCGGCAGCAGCGCCTCGGTGAGGCGGACGACGGCGTCGAAGTTGAGCTCCATGTGGCGGTGGACGTTGGCGTAGCCGCTCTCGGCGAAGCTGCCGCGCCAGGCGGCGCCGGCGTTGTTGACGAGCAGGTGCGAGGCGGCCGCCGTGCTCGGCCTCGAGGTGGGCGCGGACCCGCTGCGGCGCGTCGTCGTCGGTCAGGTCGACGGCGAGGTAGGTCGCCGCGGCAGGGCAGCGACTCGGCCAGCTCGCGCAGCAGCTCCTCGCGGCGGGCGACGAGGACCAGCTCGGTCCCCGGCTCGCGCGCGAGCCGGATCGCCGTCGCCTCGCCGATCCCCGTCGACGCTCCCGTGACCAGCGCGACTCCCATGCGCGCAACGTATTCGACTTCGTCGCTACGCACCCGACGTGTCGAGTCCCGTCGTACATGCAAGGATGAGCGCAGACGCCCTAGGATCAGGAGCTCGAGCGAAGCTCGCACCACTCGCGCCTCGGCGCCGCCCGCCGCGAGGGCGAGCGGGTGACGCCGCTGGAGCTCTTCTTCGACCTCGTCTTCGTCCTCGCGATCACCCAGTGCACGGCGCTGATGTCCCACCACCCGACCTGGTCGGGGCTGGCCCAGGGCCTGCTGGTGCTCGGCGTCCTCTGGTGGGCCTGGGTCGGCTACGCCTGGCTGACCAGCGTCATCGACCCCGAGGAGGGCGCGGTGCGGCTGGTCATCTTCGGCGCGATGGCGGCGCTGCTGATCGTCTCGCTCTGCGTGCCGGAGGCCTTCGGCAACCTCGCCCTCACCTTCGCGCTCGCGATCGGCGTCTTCCGCGTCGCCCACATCGCCCTCTTCATGCTCGCCAGCCCCGACGACGACGACCTGCGCCACTCGGTGCTCGGGCTCGCGGTCAGCACCGCGATCGCGGTCGGCATGCTCGTCGTCGCCTCGCTCTTCGACGGCCTCGCCCAGGGGGCGCTCTGGGCGCTGGCGATCTTCCTCGACATGGCCGGCCCCTACTTCTTCGGCTCCGAGGGCTGGAAGCTGGTCCCCGGCCACTTCGCCGAGCGCCACGGCCTGATCATCATCATCGCCCTCGGCGAGTCGATCGTCGCGATCGGGGTCGGCGCCTCCGGCGCTCTCGACCTCGGGATCGGCACCGTCGCCGTGCTCGGCGTCGCGCTCGGCGGCGGCGCTGTGGTGGATCTACTTCGACGTCGTCGCCCTGATCTCGGCCCGGCGGCTCGGCGAAGCCGAGGTCGGGCGGGTGCAGAACGAGCTCGCCCGCGACTCCTACTCCTACATCCACCTGCTGATGGTCGCCGGCATCGTCCTCGTCGCCTTCGGGCTGAAGGTGACGATCGCCCACAACGACGAGCACCTGCACGACGTCCCCGCCTTCGCCCTGCTCGGCGGCGTCGCCATCTACCTGCTCGGCCTGGTCGCCTTCCGCTACCGCCACGTCCAGACGCATCAACCGCCAGCGGCTGGGCCTGGCGATCGTGCTGCTGATCCTGGTCCCGGTCGCGACCGCGATGCCGGCGCTGATCTCCCTGGCGATCGTCGTCGTATTGATCTGGGCGATGATCGCCTACGAGCACCGCAGCTACGGCGCGGGCCGCGACCAGCTCCGCCGCGAAGCACGCGTCGGCCACTCTTAGGCATGACTCCGACCGAACCTCGATTTCGAGCATACTCCAGAACCTTGAGCAGACGCCCGAACTTCTCGACAAGCTTCTCCGCGCCGGCGCACCCTCCGGATACGAGGGACCGGCGGCCGAGGTCTGGCGCGAGGCCGCCTCCTTCGCCGAGCTCAGCACCGACGGCATCGGCTCCTCGATCGCCCGCGTCGGCGAGGCCGCGCCGCTGCTCGCCGTGGTCGGCCACATCGACGAGATCGGGCTGATCGTCACCCACATCGACGAGAAGGGCTTCCTCTGGTTCGCCCCGGTCGGCGGCTGGGACCCGCAGATCCTGGTCGGCCAGCGGGTCGAGGTGCGCGGCAAGGACGGGCCTCGTCCCCGGCGTCGTCGGCCGCAAGCCGATCCACCTGCTCGAGCCCGACCAGCGCAAGAAGGTCGTCGAGCTGAAGGGCATGCACATCGACATCGGCGCCGCCGACCGCGAGGAGGCCGAGGCGCTGGTCCGGGTCGGCGACCCGGTGGTGATCGCCGCCGAGCCGATGGCGGTGGCCGGCGAGCGGCTCGTCTCGCGGGCGATGGACAACCGCCTCGGCGCCTACGTCGCGCTGGAGAGCCTGCGCCGCTGCGCCGAGGGCGACGAGCCGGGCGGCTCCTTCGCCGCCGTCGCCGCCGTGCAGGAGGAGATCGGCCTCTTCGGCGCCCGCACCGCCGCCTTCGAGGTCCGCCCCGACATCGCGATCGCCGTCGACGTCACCCACGCCACCGACGCGCCCGGCGTCGACGAGAAGGAGATCGGCAGCCACCCGCTCGGCTCCGGCCCGGTGATCGGCCGCGGCTCCACCCTCTCGCCCAAGGTCTTCGAGCTGCTGGTCGAGACCGCCGAGGCGGAGGGCATCGAGTACTCGATCAGCGCCAGCGGCCGCGGCACCAGCACCGACGCCGACGTGCTCCAGATCTCCCGCGCCGGGCATCCCCACCGGCCTCGTCTCGATCCCGCTCCGCTACATGCACTCGCCGGTCGAGATGGTCGACCTGCGCGACGTCGAGGCGACGGTGAAGCTGCTCGCGGCGTTTGGCGCGCGGCTCAGCAGCGACTGGGACCTCAGCCGCTGAGAGTCCAGCGCTACCTGTCAGGGAGAGACGGGTGTCCCTCCAGCAACAGCGGTGGACACACGGCGAATATGCGCGCTCTTGAGGAGGGAGTCGATCACCCGAGGCGGGAATGATCGGCGACATGCAATCTGGTTCTGGCGCGCGAAGCGCGCAGCTCGATCGCAGCTAGCGGCGCAGCCGCGTGCCGCGCAATTCCCGGGGAGCGGGTATCGACTCCCTGACGGACCCAGCGGCGCCAAGCGGCGCCTCGGCGCCGAAAAGCGCGCTATCGGGCTCCCTGCGTCCATGACTGGCACCCGCTGGGCCTCGTCAGAGGCTCAGCGGATCGCAGATCCGCGTCGCGCGGCCGCCCCGGCCTTGGCCGCGTAGAGCGCCGCGTCGGCGCGGGCGAGCAGGTCGTCGGTGTCGACCACGCCGGGCTCGGCGACGGCGACGCCGATGCTGAGCGAGACCGGGTACGCCCGACCGGGCGCCGCTCGCGCACCGCGACGCGCAGCCGCTCGGCGATCTCGAGCGCGTCCTCGTGACCGGCGCCGGGAAGCATCACGAGGATCTCCTCGCCGCCGACGCGGTAGATCGAGTCGCCGGCCCGCAGCGTCGCCCGCATCGTGTAGGCGACGTCCTGGAGGACGGCGTCGCCGGCGGCGTGGCCGAACTGGTCGTTGACGCGCTTGAAGTGGTCGAGGTCGCAGAGGAGAAAGGCGTGGGACAGCCCCTCGAGGGGATCGCAGGGCTGGCCGTCGAGCTCGGAGAGGCGCTGCTCGAGCGCGTTGCGGTTGAAGAGGCCGGTGAGCGGGTCGAGGGTCGAGCGGCGGCGGTGGGCGCGATCGGACTCGACCAGGGCACCGCTGAGGATGACGGTGCTGACGATCAGCGCGGCGATCGCGATCAGAAGCTGGCGGCTCCTCCCAGGCCGCCTGCGGGTCGGGGAGGACCGCGGCGAGCGAGGAAGGCGGCGAGCACGTAGACGGTGCCGGCGATCATCCCGCGCGGCTCGAAGCGGAAGCCGAGGGTGACGGCGGGCAGCGCGAACCAGACGAGCACGGGGCTCGTCGGCGCCGCCGGTGACGAGAACCGAGGCGGCGAGCAGGGCCGGCAGCGCAGCCCAGGCGCCGGCGACCCAGAGCGCCGGGCGGTTGCTGCTGCGCATGAAGCGGTCGGCGACGGCGAAGCCGGCGAGGCCGATGGCGAGCAGAGCGATCCACCAGTAGCCGATCGAGCGACCTGCCGCCGACCGCCAGGGCCAGGGCGAGGATCGCCGAAGCAGGCGAAGCGGTAGCGGCGCACCCGGTCCTCCATGTCGAGCAGGCGCTCGCGGCGCGCTTCCTCGTGGATCGAGACCAGCGTATCCCGGCTCTTGCCCATATTGCCCGGGCATCGACCGCCGCGCGGCCGGGCTTGAATTTGAACGGTAAGCGGCGGCTTCGCGGTCGGCTCAGTCGACGAGCTGCAGCTCTTTCGGCAGCGAGCTGAGGTTGCGCAGCCGTCCTCGGTGACGACGACGAGGTCCTCGATCCGCACCCCGAGCTGCCCGGCAGGTAGATCCCGGGCTCGACGGTGACGACTTCGCCCGGCGGCGAGCACGTCGTCGGAGCGCTGCGAGAGGCGCGGGCCCTCGTGGACCTCGAGCCCGACGCCGTGGCCGAGCCCGTGGCCGAAGTCGCTCGCCGTGGCCGGCCTCGTCGATCACCTTGCGGGCGACGCTGTCGACGTCCTCGCCCTTGACCCCGGCGCGGATCGCCTCGAGCGCCGCCTGCTGGGCCTGGCGGACGACCTCGTAGACCGCGCGCGCCTCCTCGCCGGGATCGCCGGTGGCGAAGGTGCGGGTGCCGTCGGAGCAGTAGCCGTCGAGCTGCGCCCCCATGTCGAAGACGACCAGCTCGCCGCGGCCGATCTCGCGCTCGCCCGGCTCGGCGTGCGGCAGGGCGCCGTTGGGGCCGGCGGCGACGATCGCCGGGAACGAGGGATCGCCGCCGAGCTCGCGGATCCGCGCTTCGGCGGCGCGGGCGACCTCGCGCTCGGTGCGCCCGGCGAGGCCGCTGCTCGAGCGTCCAGCTCCAGACCTCGTCGGCGAGCTTCGAGGCCTCCGCGATCGCCGCCAGCTCCTCGTCGTCCTTGACCCGCCGCAGCTGCTCGACGCTGCCGCCGGCGGCGACCGTCTCGACTCCCGTCGGCGAGTTTCTCCTTCAGTTTCTCCAGCAGCCGCACCGCCATCTGGTCGTCCTCGAAGCCGACCCTGCCCTCGAGCCGCTCGGCGATCCCCGCCAGCCAGTCGCCGCCGACCGTCACCGTCTCCCAGCCCTCGACCTCGGCCGCGGCGCGCTCGGTGTAGCGGAAGTCGGTGAGGAAGAGGCGCACGCCGGGCCCGCAGACGCAGGCCCCGTTGGTGCCGGTGAAGCCGGTCAGGTAGCGGACGTTGGTCAGGTCGGTGACCAGCATCCGGTCGAGCTCGCGCTCGGCCAGCAGCGCCTCGAGGCGGTCGCCGCGGCCGCGCATCAGGCGGCGGCGCCCAGCTCGCCGGCCAGCAGCTCCAGCGCCTCGCGGTAGCCGTCGGGGCCCTTGCCGGAGATCTTCGCGAGGACGAGGCCGTCGAAGACCGAGAGCCTGCGCCAGTCGTCGCGGTTCTCGACGTCGGAGAGGTGGACCTCGACCGCCGGCAGGCCGGGTCAGCTCGCAGCGCGTCGGCGATCGCGCGGCTGTAGTGGGTCCAGGCGCCGGCGTTGACGATCGCCGCGTCGGCGAGGTCTCGGCAGGCGGTGCAGGTATTCGACGAACTCGCCCTCGGGTTGGTCTGGAAGAAGATCGGTTCCAGCCCCAGCTCGTGCGCCCAGTCGGAGATCCGCGCCTCCAGCTGCGACAGCGAGAGGCCGCCGTAGACCGCCGGGTCGCGGCGCTCGAGGATGTCGAAGTTGACCCCGTGCAGGACGGCGACGCGGTTGCGGACGGTGGTCATGCGAAGAGCTCCTCCACGGCAGCCCTGACCTTAGCCGGGTCGACGAGCTGCGCCGGTGCGGGGCTCGCCCGGCTCGGAGAGGAGGACGAAGCCGACGCCGGCGGCGGTGCGCTTCTTGTCGCGCTGGAGGGTGTCGAGGATCGCGTCCATCGTCGATCTCCGCGATCGAGTCGCCGTCGGCAGAGCCGTGGCGGTCGAGGATCTCGCTCGACCTCGTCGCGCAGCGCCGGCGGCGTCGGAGAGCCGCAGCGCCGCCAGCAGGCCGAGCCCGATCGCTTCGCCGTGGCGGTAGCGCGGTAGCCGCTGGCCGCCTCGATCGCGTGGCCGACCGTGTGGCCGAGGTTGAGGACGTGCGCGCAGACCGCGCGTCGCGCTCGTCGGCGGCGACGACCTCGCACTTGTAGCGGGCGCAGGCGAAGACGACGTCGTCGAGGCGGTTCGGGTCGAGGGTCTCGATGCCGCGCACCCGCTCCCAGAAGCGAGCCACCGGCGAGCAGGCCGGTCTTCAGCGACCTCGACGAAGCCCGACGGCCAGCTCCCGGGCCGGCAGCGTCGTCGAGGGTCGCGGTGTCGGCGATCACCGCGGCCGGCAGGTGGTAGGCACCGACGTAGTTCTTGCCCTCCGGCAGGTCGACGCCGGTCTTGCCGCCGTAGGCGGAGTCGACCTGGGCGACCAGCGTCGTCGGCACCTGGACCACCGGCACGCCGCGCTGGTAGACGTGCGCGCAGAAGCCCGCGAGATCGCCGACGACGCCGCCGCCGAGCGGCGACCACGTGGTCTTCGCGGGTCATCCCCGCCTCGAGCCAGCTCGCGCAGGACCCGCTCGGCCTCTGCCAAGCGTCTTCGAGCGCCTCCCCCGGCCGAACCTCGAGCTCCAGCTCCGAGCCGCGGCAGCCGCTCGTCGTAGAGCATGGCGCGACGTCGCTGTCGGTGACGCAGAAGCGCCGCCCCTCCAACGGCCACCAGCCGGCCGTCGAGCAGCCCGCGGCCGACGAAGATCGGGTACTCGCCCGGAGGCGCTCGTCGCCCAGAGCAGCTTCGTCCCCGCGGGCAGCTCGGCGAGCGACTGGATCGCCGGCAGCGCCCGCTCGACGACACCCTTGTCCGCCATCGGGACCACCGCGTCGGCCAGCTCCTCGTAGAGCGGCGCCCGTTCCGCCAGCAGCGCTGGCGACGTCCTCGGCGCTGGTCGCCAGCGGCCGCTCGGTGCCCTCGATCCGGCGCCAGGCCTCGGCCGCGTCGATCTGCAGCCAGACGACGATGTGGCGGTCGAGCGCGGCGCGAACCCGCTCGGAGAGGATGCTGCCGCCGCCGAGGGCGATCGCGCCGCCGTCGGCGTTCTCCAGCAGCGCGCCGACGACCTCGGCCTCGCGCGCCCGGAAGCGCCTCCTCGCCGTCCTCGCTCGAAGGCCTCGCGGATCGGCTTGCCGAGCTCGCGCTCCATCAGCTCGTCGATCTCGGTCGTCTCCAGCCCCGCCTCGCGGGCAGCGGCGAGCGCGGTGCTCTTGCCGGCGCCCATGAAGCCGATGAAGACGATCGCCGGCTTCGCTCACCCGGCTCAGCCCCGGAAGTCGATGCGCTGCTTGTAGGCGTCGAGCGCGGCGAGCACGTCGTCGATGTGGTCGCCGCCGAACTTCTCGCGGTAGGCAGCGGGCCAGGGTCAGCGCGACCATCGCCTCGCCGACGACCGCGGCGGCCGGGACGACGGTCGAGTCGGTCCGCTCGCGCAGCGCCTGGGCCGGCTGCTTGGTCTCGGTGTCGACCGAGCGCAGCGGCTTGGTCAGGGTCGAGATCGGCTTGATCGCCGCCCGCACCGAGAGCGGCTGGCCGTTGGTCATCCCGCCCTCGAGGCCGCCGGCGTGGTTGGTTTCGCGGAAGTAGCCGTCCTTCTCCGACCAGAAGATCTCGTCGTGGGCCTCCGAGCCGGGGCGGCCGGCGACGTCCCAGGCTTCGCCGATCGCGACCCCCTTGATCGACTGGATCGAGGCGACGGCGCCGGCGAGGCGGCCGTCGAGGCGGTCTTCCCAGGAGATGTGGGAGCCGAGCCCGGGGACGAGGCCGAAGACGCAGCACCTCGAAGGTGCCGCCGAGGCTCTCGTTCGCCTTGCGCAGGCGGTTGATCTCCTCGACCATCGCCTTGCTCGCCTCCGGGTCGAGGCAGCGGACCGGGTCGTCGTCGACCCCGGCGAAGTCGGCCGGCTGCAGGTCGGCGCGCTCGGCGCGCGCGGACCGAGGCGATCTGCAGGACGTGGCTGTGGATCTCGACCCCGAGCGCGGTGAGGAAGCCGCGGGCGACGGTGCCGGCGGCGACGCGGGCCGCGGTCTCGCGCGCGCTGGCGCGCTCGAGCACGTTGCGGATGTCGGCGTGGCCGTATTTCTGGGCGCCGACGAGGTCGGCGTGGCCCGGGCGCGGCAGGTGGACCTCGTCGGGCTCGAAGCCCTCGACCGGCCAGGGGTTCATCCGCTCCTCCCAGTTGGCGTAGTCGCGGTTGGCGACGAGGACGGCGATCGGGCTGCCGAGGGTGCGGCCGTGGCGGACCCCGGAGCGGACCTCGACCGTGTCGGTCTCGATCTTCATCCGGCCGCCGCGGCCGTGGCCGAGCTGGCGCCGCGCCATGTCGCGGTCGAGCGCCTCGCGGTCGAGCTCGAGCCCGGCCGGCATGCCCTCGACGATCGCCACGAGCCCGGGCCCGTGCGACTCCCCCGCGGTGGTGAAACGGAACGTCGTCATCGCGCCAAGGCTATCGGCGGGACGGTTGGTGAGTTTTGGCGGCTATAGGCGCCACAACTCACCAATCGCGCGCGGCGGCGCGCATGACGTCGAGGTCGGGCCTCGCGGCCGGTCCAGATCTCCAGCGAGAGGGCGCCCTGCTGGACGAGGATCTCGAGGCCGTCGACGACGGTCGCGCCGCGCCGCCTTCGGCCGCTTTCAGCAGCGGCTGCGGGCGCTCGCCGTAGACCATGTCGACGACCGTCTGGTCGGTCGGTGAAGCCGTCGCGGCGCAAGCGGCAGGTGGTCGAACGGGTCCTCGCCGCGCAGACCGACGGCGCTGGTGTTGACGATCAGGTCGTAGTCGCTCTGCCGCGGCGCCGGTCGACCGGCGTCGCCCCCCAGCTCGGCGCAGATCGCCTCCGCCCGCTCCGCGGTGCGGTTCCAGACCTCGACCTTCGCCCCTTCCCAGCGCAGCGCCCAGATCGCCGCCCGCGCGGCGCCGCCGGCGCCGAGCACCAGCGCCCGCTGCCCACGCGGCGGCTCGGGCAGCGCGGCCAGCAGGCCGTCGGCGTCGGTGTTGTGGGCCTCGATCCGCTCGCCGCCGAAGACCAGCGTGTTGGCGGCGCCGATCTGCCGGCGAGGCTTCGCTCGCCTCGTCGGCGAGCGCCAGCGCCGCCTCCTTGTGCGGCACGGTGACGTTGACGCCCGGCGTAGCCGACGTCCGCCAGCTCCCGCACCGTCATCTCGAAGGCCTCCGGGGCGGCGTCGATCGCCTCGTAGCTCCAGTCCTCCCCAGCCCCAGCGCCGCCAGCGCCGCGTTCTGCATCGCCGGCGAGCGCGAGTGCGACGACCGGGTGGCCGAGCACCGCGAGCCGCGGCATCGGCTATTCCCCGCAGCTGTCGGCGCGTTGCCGCCGTTCGCTTCGCGGGCCGAGTTGTACTTGTCGACCGCGGCTTCGAATTCGGCTTCGGTCTTGGCGAAGGTGAGCTCGCCGCAGGTGTCCGGCGTTGTCACGTAGAAGAGGTAGTCGGTCTTCGGCCGGGTGCGCGGCCGCTTCGATCGCGGCCAGGCCGGGGTTGCTGATCGGCCCCGGCGGCAGGCCGGCGTTGGTGCGGCGTGTTGTAGGGCGAGTCGATCGCCAGTTCCGATTCGGTCAGCGGCTTCGTGTAGTTGCCGGTGGCGAAGCGGATCGTCGCGTCGATCCCCAGCGGCATCCCTTCGTGCAGGCGGTTGTAGATCGACCGAGGCGACCAGCTTGCGCTGGCTCGTCGACCCCGGCCTCGTCCTCGACCATCGAGGCGATCGTGAGCGACGTCGAAGACGGTCAGGTTCTTCGACTTCGCGTAGCTTCATGTCGACGCCCTTGATCCGCCGCTTGAAGTCCTGCAGCTGCAGCTGGACCAGGTCGGCGACCGGCGCCTTCGGCTTCAGTTCGAAGGTGTCGGGGAAGAGGAAGCCCTCGAGGTCCTTGGCGTTCTTGCCGCCGTATTCGGCCGGGTCGAGGTACTTCGACCTGATCGTCGCCTTCGTGTAGTCGCCCGGGACGCCGTCTTCTTCGACCAGCTGCGCCGCCTGCGAGCGGGTGTAGCCCTCGGGGATGGTCACCGACACGGTGCCGCTTCACCGGCGGCACCGAGAGCGCGTCGATCGCGGCGCCGTAGCTCATGTCTTCGGCCAGGGTGAAGTGGCCGGAGTAGAGTTCCGAGCGCTTGCCGTCGAGGGTGACGCGGACCTGGAAGAGGGTCGAGCTGTCGATCACGTCCCTTCTCGGCGAGCAGGTCGCCGACTTCGCTGACGCTCGAGCCCTTCGGGATCGTCACCTGCGACCTTGCCGGAGCCGTCGCCGTGGAAGGGCTGGAAGAGCGCGATCAGGAACCAGAGGACGAACAGCGCCGCGACCACGGCGAAGATCAGGAACGGGTGGCGGCCGAGGGCGCCGAGGAATGCCGCGACCGCGCTTGGCGGCCGGCGGGCGCCCGTTGCCGGAGGCCGCCGGGGTCGGCGCTGGGATCGCGGGCGCGCGGAGCCGGTTCGGGCTCGCGAGGCTCAACCGGCTGCTCGGGCTCCGCGGCGACCTCCGGCTCCTCGTCCCAGAACTCCTGCTCGGGGGTTCGCGGGGGCAGCGGCGGCTTCCGGTCCGGAGGCGACGGAGGCGGCAGGCGCCTGCTGCTCGGCCTGCGGCCTTCCTTGCCCGCCTTCTTGGCGCGCTTCTCTTCGCGCTCGCAGCCGGCGCTGCTCGCGCTCGCGCGCCGCCGGGTCGTCCGGGTCGGCGAAGGGATCGTCCTTGAGCCAGTCGTCGCTCATCGCTCGTCCAGGTCGTCTCCCCGCCACCGGCGGCCTGGCACGGCCAGGTAGGACTCGAGCAGGTGGGCGGCGGCGAGCGAGTCGCGGGCGGCGCCGGCGCCGGCGCGGCGGCTGGCGTCGGCCATCCGCGAGGTCAGGCGCTCGTCGTAGGTCTCGACCGGGATCGAGAGCATCGCCTCCAGTTCGCCGGCAGAAGCTGCGCGCCAGACCGGCCTGGCTGCCCTCCTCGCCGCTGAGGTGCAGCGGCAGCCCGACGACGACCCGCTCGACCCCGTGCTCGGCGACCAGCTCGGCGACGGCGCGCGCCTCCGGCGGCTCGATCACCGGCAGCGGCGTCGCCAGGGTGCCGCTCGGGTCCGAGAGGGCGCAGCCGATGCGGACGGTGCCGTGGTCGAGGGCGAGCACCCGCATGGCCTCAGGCGAGCTCCCGCTCGATCGCGGCCCGCGCCGCGGCCAGCGCCTCGTCGAGCTTCGCCGGGTCCTTGCCGCCGGCCTGGGCCATGTCGTCGCGACCGCCGCCGCCGCCGCCGACGATCGGCGCGATCTCGCGGATGATCGTGCCGGCTGAGAGGCCGCGGCCGACCAGCTCCTTGGAGACCAGAGCGACCAGCGCCGACCTTGCCGCCGAAGCCGCCGCCGAGGACGACGACCGTGGGTCGCCCGAGCTTCGACTGCACCCGGTTGGCGAGGTCGAGCAGCTGCTTCGGGTTCGCGTCGAGGCCCTCGCCGACGGCGGCGACGACGGCGCTGCCGCCCGCCGGCAGCTCCTCCGCCCGCCCGGCGAGGCGCGTCGGCTTCGCTCGCCGAGCTGCTCGCGCTGAGCCTTCTCGGCGCCGGCGCTCGCCTCCTTCAGCTGCTCGGCGGCGCGGCGGGCGGCGGCGAGCGGGTCCTGCGGGTTGCCGAGCAGCTCGCCGGCCTCCGCAGCTGCGCCTCGCGCTCGCGGAACCAGTCGATCGCGGCCGGGCCGGTGATCGCCTCGACCCGGCGCACGTTGGCGGCGCTCGAGCCCTCGGAGGAGATCTTGAAGATGCCGACCTCGGCGGTGTTGGCGACGTGGGTGCCGCCGCAGAGCTCGCGGGAGACGCCGTCGACCTCGACCACCCGCACCCACTCGCCGTATTTCTCGCCGAACAGGGCCATCGCCCCGAGCTCTTCGGCCTCGGCGCGGTTCATGTTCATCCAGCGGACCGGCGCGGCTCGCCTTGACCCACTCGTTGACGCGGTCCTCGACGTCGCGCAGCTCCTCGGGGCTGAGCGCCTGGCCGTGGGTGAAGTCGAAGCGCAGCTTGTCCGGGCGCACGGCCGAGCCGGCCTGGCGCACGTGGGTGCCGAGGCGCTCGCGCAGGGCGGCGTGCAGGAGGTGGGTGGCGGTGTGGTTGCGCATCGTCGCGTGGCGGGTCTCGGATCGACCTCGGCTTCGACCGCGACCCCGGGCTCGATCGCGGCGCCGCTCGGATCGACCTCCAGCGCCTGGTCTTCGCCGACGCGGTAGACGTCGAGCACGCGCGCCTCCTCCCCGCCCCAGCGCAGGACTCCCGAGTCGGCGACCTGGCCGCCGCCCTCGGCGTAGAAGGGGCTCTGCTCGAGCTTGACCAGCGCCTTGCCGTCGACCGGCTCGACCGCGGCGAGGCCGGTGGTCGCGCGCAGGGTCTCGTAGCCGACGAACTCGGTCGGCGGCGCTCCTGCGGCGAAGGCGAGGACGCGCTCGTGGCGTGTTCTCGGAGCCGTGCGCGGTTGCGCTCGCCGTGCGGGCGCGCTGGCGCTGCTCGTCCATCAGCTCCTCGGAAGCCCTGGTCGTCGACCGAGAGGCCGCGTTCGGCCAGCAGCTCCTTGGTCAGGTCGTAGGGAAAGCCGTAGGTGTCGTGGAGCTTGAAGGCCTCGGCCGCGTCGATCCAGGAGGTCTCCCCCGCCTCGGCCTCGGCGACCAGCCGCTCCAGCAGCTCGGTGCCGCGCTCCAGCGTGCGGCCGAAGCTCTCCTCCTCGTCGCCGACCCAGCGCGCGATCGTCTCCCGCTCGGCGACGAGCTCGGGATAGTCGTCGCCCATCAGCTCGATCGTGCGCTCGGCGAAGCGGCCGAGCCAGGGCGCCTCGAGGCCCAGGGTGTTGCCCTGCTGGATCGCCCGGCGCATGATCCGCCGCAGGATGTAGCCGCGGTCCTCGTTCGAGGGGACGACGCCGTCGGCGATCAGGAAGGCGGCGCCGCGGCTGTGGTCGGCGACGATCCGCATCGCCCGGGTGACCGCGCCGCCCTCGTCGTAGCGGCGGCCGGAGAGCTCCTCGGCGAGGTCGACCAGCGGCCGCACGTGGTCGGTCTCGAAGACCGAGGGGACGTCCTGGAGGATCGCTGCCATCCGGTCGAGCCCCATGCCGGTGTCGATGTTCTTCGTCGGCAGCTCGGTCAGGCTGCCGTCCTCGGCGAGCTCGTAGCTCATGAAGACGTGGTTCCAGAACTCGAGGAAGCGATCGGTGTCGTCGCCGGGCCGCTCGCCCTCGGCGCCGAACCCGGGCCCGCGGTCGAGGTAGAGCTCCGAGCAAGGTCCGCAGGGGCCGGTCGGGCCCGCCTGCCAGAAGTTGTCCTCGCGGCCGAGCCGGACGATCCGCTCCTCGGGGACGCCGGTGGCGCGCCAGATCTCGATCGCCTCCTCGTCGGGGCCGAGGCCGAGCTCCTCGTCGCCGCCGAAGACGGTGACCCAGATCCGCTCCGGGTCCATCCCGAACCCCTGCGTCGAGAGCTCCCAGCCCCAGGGAATCGACTCTGCCTTGAAGTAGTCGCCGAAGCTCCAGTTGCCGAGCATCTCGAAGAAGGTCATGTGGCGGGCGGTGTTGCCGACCTCCTCGATGTCGGTGGTGCGGAAGCATTTCTGCACGTCGGCGAGGCGCGGCGCCGGCGGCTGATCGCGCCCCAGGAAGTAGGGCTTGAACGGCTGCATGCCGGCCGTCGTGAGCAGCACCGAGGGGTCGTGCACGGAGGGCACGAGCGAGGCCGAGGGGACGATCTTGTGCCCGCGCTCGGCGAAAAAGGACAGATACGTCTCTCGGATCTCCTTCGCCCTCATGTTAGGAAGCCTAAATATTTGTTCGATCTGGGGCGGCGAGGGCCAAGTGTGGCCTTACGAAGCTGCGATCGGCGCGTTCAAGGGGCAGATCCGATCCACAGTCGAAGGAGGCAACCATGAAGCTGAGCATGAAGCTCGCGTTGAGCCTTGCGGTGCTTGCGCTGGGGCTGGTTCCCGCGACGGGCATCGCGTCCGGGCCGAATTACGCGCCGGAACACCCCGCACACCCGACGCACCCCACGACCCCGAAAAGCAACGCCTACGGCAAATACTGCAAAGGCGAGAGCAAGGAGCACGTCAAAGGCGTGCAGGGGACGCCGTTCAGCGTCTGCGTCAAAGGCGTCGCCCAGGCTGACAAGAACGACGAACTGACCGCCCGCAAAGCGTGTCAGGCCCTGAGCAAGAAGCACGTCAAAGGCGAGCAGGGGACGCCGTTCAGCGTCTGCGTCAAAGGCGTCGCCCAGATGCGCAAGGACAAAGCCGAGGAAGCGGCCCAGGCCTAGGAGGGACCCCTGGTCGTCAGCCCGCGATGGTGCCGTGACCGACGATCCGCTCGCCGGCCATCAGCACCGCCGTCTGGCCCGGGGCCACGCCCCGGGAAGGACTCGCCCAGCTCCACGTCCAGGTTCGCATGCGTCCCGCCTCGCCCGCCGCCGAGACGGTGGCGGGGAGGGCGCGGGAGCGGTAGCGCAGCTTGACCGGTCGACGGCGCTGCCGTCGCGGTGCAGGACCGCGTCGCGGACGCGGACGCTGCGCTTCTCCAGCTCGGCGCGGGTGCCGACGGTGACGGTGTTGGCGGCGGCGTCGGTGGCGATGACGTAGAGCGCCTCGGGGGCCGAGACGCCGATGCCGCGGCGCTGACCGACGGTGAAGTCGTGGTGGCCGCGATGGCGGCCGAGGGTGCGGCCGCCGGCGTCGAGGATCGCCGCCCTCGCGCTCGTGCAGGCCGCCGTGGCGGCGGAGGAAGCCGCGCTTGCCCTGGCCGGCGAGGAAGCAGAGGTCCTGGCTCTCGGCCTTGCGGGCGACGGCGAGGCCGTGGCGGGCGGCGATCTCCCGCACCTCGGGCTTGGTCAGCTCGGTGAGCGGGAAGCCGAGCCGCCCGAGCAGCTCGGGCGGCAGCGCCGCCAGCATGTAGCTCTGGTCCTTGGCGCGGTCGGCGGCGGCAGCGAGCAGCGGCCCCTCGTCGTCCTCGACGATCCGGGCGTAGTGCCCGGTCAGCAGCCGCTCGGCGCCGACCCGCTCGGCGAGATCGATCATCGCCGCCAGGCGGACCTCGCCGTTGCAGAGGATGCAGGGGTTGGGCGTGCTGCCCTCGGCATAGCCGCCGATGAAGCGATCGACGACGCGGCGCCGGAAGTCCGCCTCGAGGTCGAGGGTGAAGTGCGGAATGCCGAGCTGGTGGGCGAGCGCGCGGGCGCCCAGCACCGCCTCGGGCGAGCAGCAGGCCTTGGCGCCGTCGGTCTCGGGATCGGTCCAGAGCTTGACCGTGACGGCGACCACCTCGGCGCCTTCCTCGCGGGCGAGCAGGGCGGCGACGGCGCTGTCGACGCCGCCGGACATGGCGACTGCCACGCGGCGACGGGGGGAGGAGGCCTCCCTCCGTCGCAAAAGATGGGGAGGCTCCTCCGGGAGGCCTCCTCCCCCCACCCGGGCGGGGTCAAGATGCAGCGACGAAGACGCTACGCCTTGAAGAGCTCGATGGAGGGCATCGGTAGCTAGTTGGGCGGCGTGGCGCTTGGCGGGGGTGAGGACGCCGATGGCGGCGTCGACGGTGTCGATGTCGATTAGAGCGGCATCGAGGACGGGCGCGCCGTCGACCATCTCGGCCACGGCGGCGGTTGCTGCCCTGGTGGCTCCGCAACCCTCGGCGTCGAAGGTGACGTTCTCGAGGCGGCCTTCGGCGACGAGGAACGACACGCGAGAGAGGTCTCCACAGGCAGCCCCACCCGCAGCGCCGATGAAAGCGCCGTCAGCAGCCGGCCCGCGCCGGCTCTCATCCGTCAGATAGTCCTCAAAGAGCTCTCGTTCCATGCCCCCAAGGGTAGAGCGCACAGGGCCGTCACCCACACCGACTTGCCGGGTGGGTGTATGTGACGGCCCTGCCCAACGCCTCACCATCCCTCGCCGGCACGTTCGGCCGTAGCCCACACCTACCCGCCGAGTCGGTGTGGGCTACGGCCGGACGCTCCCAGCGCCGCCTTCAGATCGCGGATGATCTCGGCCGGTTCCTCCTGCAGTTGCTGCCAAGTGACGTGCATCGTCCGCCAGCCTTCGGCAACGAGGATCCGGTCCCGCAGCCGGTCGCTCTCGAAGCGCTTCCTCGTCCCATGAACGCTGTGGCTATCGAGCTCCACCGCCACCCGCTCCTCCGCCCAGAGCGCATCGATCTCGTAGAACCGCCCCCGCAGCGCCAGGTCGGCGTTCATCCGCGGCCGCCGCACCCCGGAGGCATCGACCAGGGCCAGGAACGCCTCCTCGAAGTCGTTTCGCGTCAATCCCTCAGGCTCCGGCGCCTCGAGCAGCAAGCGCAGGTTCCGGCTACCCCGCCGTCCCGGATACCGCTCCAAAAGCATCGGCAACGACACCCGGTCCCGCAGTCCCCTCACTTCCGCCTCATGGCAGACCCGCTCCAACTCCCGCAGCCTCAGCAGCGCGGCGAGGTCGAAGACGGTCCGGAACGGCGAGGTGACGGGGATTGAGTCAACCACCTGCCTCTCGTCATCCGGTATCTCCGTCCGGTGGTTGACGATTCGCTCCCGCCGTACGCGTCGACCCGGCTGCGTGACGTCCACCCATTCGCTTGCGGGCGGCATCAGATCCCACAACCGAGCCGCAGATCGGTGGCTGAGGAGGGCTCCATCACCACAGGCCAGGACAGCGGCCATCCAGCGACCCCTCCGCGAGATACGGCGGACCCCGACGACGTAGACGCCGCGATGAACCTCATGCAGCCGCCCCTGCTTCAGACGACGGGTGATTCCCGTCCGTCCCATGTCGAGATCCAGGAGCTGTCGCCGCCCCACCACCCCGTGCTGCCCCCGAGCCAACCGCTCCATCTCCCGCTCAAGAATCCTAGTGGGCAGTTGAGCACCAATAGCGCGTCGAAGTGACCTCTCGTTTTGCACGCGCCCAAGGCTGGGGCGACGGGACGCAAATGTGGCGCGCGGTTTCTGCCGACTTCGTCGCGACACCGGCGCCGAACCGAGAACTAGGTCCCCCTCGCCCAGATCCATCAAAAAGGCCCCAACCCGCCGTTGCCGCCTCTGGCTTTGATCCCTTCAAATGAAGGTGGGTGCCTGCTCCTGCCCCCAAGGGGACCGGAGACTTTCCAGCTCCCGCGCCGTTTGTGTTGGGTCAAACGGTGAGACGGCTCTCGAACGGGTTCGAGCCTGCCCCAAAACTACCACCACGACAGCCTGTCTAAACGCTTATCCCGGTCGGCCTCGAGGCGGGGTCGGGGGGAGCCCGGAGGAGCCTCCCGTTTGCGACGGAGGGTTCCCCCCACCCCGCTCAATCGAGGTTCGAGAGATGCCACTCGGCTTCGCTCCAGCGCTCGGCCGGGACGCGCAGCGAGATGTCGCCGTGGCCGAAGCGGTCGAGCGGCCAGTCGGAGGTCAGGACCGCCTCGATCTCGGCCTCGACCAGGGCTTGGTGCCAGGCGCGCGCCGTCCGCAGGTCGCCGAAGTCCCGCACCACCTCCCAGCTGTCGTAGCCGGGGTCGTCGACGTGGACGGGCGTCTGCCCGGGCCCCGGCTCGGGACGCCACCTGCGGGGAAACCAATCCCGCAGGCCCATCTCAGTGACCGGCGAGTTTGGACTTGTGGATGCCGATTCCGAGCTCGCGCATCTGCAGCTCGTCGACCGGTGCCGGCGCGCCCGTGAGCAGGTCGAAGCCGGATGCGGTCTTCGGGAAGGCGATCACGTCGCGGATCGTCTCGGCGCCGAAGAGCCGCTGGACGATGCGGTCGACGCCGTAGGCGATGCCGCCATGCGGCGGCGCCCCGTAGCGCAGCGCCTCGAGCAGGAAGCCGAAGCGGTCGCGCGCCGTCTCGGGATCGATGCCGAGGGCGCCGAAGACCTGCTCCTGCATCTCGGCGTCGTGAATACGGATCGAGCCGCCGCCGAGCTCCTGCCCGTTCCAGACGACGTCGTAGGCCTGGGCGCGGGCGGCGCCCGGGTCGCCGGGGTCGAATGCGCCCGCCGGCGCGGTGAACGGATGGTGCAGCGCGTCCCAGCGCTTCTCGCCCTCGTTCCACTCCATCAGCGGCCAGTCGACGATCCAGACCAGCCGGTTCTCGCTCCTCGTCGATCAGGTCGAAGCGCTCGCCGAGGTCGAGCCGCAGCTGCCCGAGGACCGCGTTCGCCACCGGCCGCTTGTCGGCGACGAGCAGCAGCAGGTCTCCCTCCTCGGCGCCGAGGCGACGATTGAGATCGGCGAGCTCGGCCTCGCTGAGGAACTTCGCGGTCGGCGAGCGCCAGCCCTCGCCCTCGCGGAAGGCCCAGACCAGCCCCTTGGCCCCCAGCTCCTGAGCGCGGGAGATGAGGCCGTCCAGCTCCGAGCGCGGCAACTCGCGGCGGCCGGCGTTGATGCCGCGGATCGAGCCGCCCCCGTCGAGGACCGAACGGAAGACCATGAACTCGGTCTCGCGCAGGGCATCGCCGAGGTCGACCAGCTCGAGCCCGAAGCGGAGGTCCGGCCGGTCGGTGCCGAAGCGGTCCATCGCCTCGTCGTAGCCCATCCGCTCCATCTCTCCCTCGATCGCCGGACCCCCGGCGCGCTCGAAGACGTGCGCCAGCAGGCGTTCGTTGACCGCGATCACGTCGTCGACGCCGACGAAGGACATCTCGACGTCGAGCTGCGTGAACTCGGCCTGGCGGTCGGCCCGCGTCGCCTCGTCGCGGAAGCAGCGGGCGATCTGGAAATAGCGTTCGAAGCCGGAGATCATCAGCAGCTGCTTGAACAGCTGCGGCGACTGCGGCAGTGCGTAGAAGGAGCCCGGCTGCTGGCGGCTGGGAACGAGAAAGTCACGCGCGCCCTCCGGGGTCGAGCGGGTCAGGACCGGCGTCTCGATGTCGAGGAAACCAGCGCCGCCGAGGAACTCGCGCATCGCCGCGACGACGCGGTGGCGCAGCTCCAGCGCCTCCTGCATCTGCTCCCGGCGCAGGTCGAGGTAGCGGTAGCGCAGGCGCGTGTCCTCGCCGACCTCGCCGCTGAAACCCTCGATCTGAAATGGCGGCGTCTCCGCTTTCGCCAGGCGCTCCGCCGCCGAGACCCGGACCTCGAACTCCCCGGTGGGGAGCTCCGGGTTGACCGTGTCCTCGGCCGCGCCGGACGACGCTGCCGCTGACCGTCAGCACGTCCTCGGAGCGGAGCTCGTGAGCGAGCGCGAAGGCCTCGCCGGCGGCGTCGGGGTTGAAGACGAGCTGGACGATCCCGCTGCGGTCGCGAAGGTCGATGAAGATCAAGCCGCCGTGGTCGCGCCGCCTGTGGACCCAGCCGGCGACGGTCACCTCGGAGTCGACCCTGTCCGCAAGCACCTCGCCGCACCAGCAGGTGCGGTAGGAGCCGATCACCTCGCTCACGATCCCCCCGTCATCTCGTCGACAAGGTTGCCGGGATCGGCGTCGCGCTGCTCTCCGGTCTCCATGTCGCGTAGCTGGGCGCTGCCGTCGGTCTCGAGGATGAGGACGCGGCGGGCGCCGATCCGGTCGGCGTGCTTCAGCTGCCCCTTGAGCCCGCGCCCGGCAAGGTCGACCTCGGCCGAGAGCCCGGCGTGGCGCAGCTCGACCACGAGCGCCACTGCCCGTTCGCGCTGGGCCGGGTCGGCAACCGCGACGAAGGCATCGCGACCGGCCGCCGGCACCTCTTCGTCCAGGGCCAGCAGGATCCGCTCGATCCCCGCCGCGAATCCGACCGCCGGGGTCGGCGGCCCGCCGAGCTGCTCGATCAGGCCGTCGTAGCGGCCGCCGCCGCCGATCTCCGACTGCGCGCCGAGCTGCTCGCAGACGAAGGAGAAGATCGTCCGCGTGTAGTAGTCGAGGCCGCGGACCAGGGTCGGGTCGACGACGTAGGAGATCCCGGCCGCGTCGAGCAGCGCGCGGACGGACTCGAAGTGCTCGGCGTCGGAGCCCTCGAGCTGCCCGACGATCGTCGGCGCGCTCGCCATCACCCCGCGCGTCCCCTCGTCGTCGGCGTCGAAGGCGCGCAGCGGGTTGATGTCGATCCGCTCCCGCACGTCTTTGGAGAGGTCGGCTTCGTGTGCGTGCAGATGCGCTTTCAACTCCTCGAGGTAGGCGCGGCGCGCCTCGAGGGAGCCGAGGCTGCCGAGCCGCAACTCCACCCCCGGCACGCCCAGTTCCCCGAGCAGGTCGGAGAGGAGCATGATCACCTCGGCGTCGGCGAGCGGCGAGTCGGCGCCGATGCACTCGATCCCGAGCTGGTGGAACTGGCGGTAGCGCCCGGCCTGCGGGCGCTCGTGACGGAAGAACGGCCCGGTGTAGGAGAGCTTCACCGGCTGCGCCTGTTTGTGCATCCCGTGCTCGAGGTAGGCGCGGCAGATCGAGGCGGTCCCCTCCGGCCTCAGGGTGAGGCTGCGCCCGCCCTTGTCCTCGAAGGTGAACATCTCCTTGCGGACGATGTCGGTCGACCGGCCGACGCCGCGCTCGAACAGCGCCGTGTCCTCGAAGGTCGGCGTCGCGATCGGCTCGTAGCCGGCGCGGGCGAAGATCGCCGCCGCGGCCCGCTCCAGGCGCGACCGTTCCCTCGCTCCCCCGGGCAGGATGTCGAAGGTCCCTCGCGGGGCTTGGAACTTGCTCGCCATGGTCCGGGCGACTTTAGTTGGCCGGGCGCTACCGGGTCAGGGAGCCGAGAAAGGGATTGCCGGCGCGCTCGACCCCGAGCGTCGTCAATCCCATGTGGCCGGGATGGACGACCGCCTCGTCGGGGAACGAATCGAGCAGCTGCCCGAGCGAGGCGAGCAGGGTCGGCCCGTCGGCACCGGGGAGGTCGACCCGGCCGACAGAGCCCTGGAAGAGCACGTCGCCGGAGAAGAGCGCGTCCTCGCCGCGGACCGCATAGGTGACGTGGCCGGGACTGTGGCCGGGGGTGAAGACGACGTCGAGCTCCATCCCCGCCAGCTCCAGCGTCTCACCGCCGCGGAGCGCCTCGTCCGCCTCGTAGCTCTCGAACGGGCCGAATCCCTCCCAGGGGACGAAGCGCATGATGTCGGCGAGGATCGGGACCTCGATCTCGGGGCAGTAGACGGGCGCGCCGGTCGCCGCCGCCACCGGCGCCACGGCGCCGATGTGGTCGAAGTGGCAGTGGGTGATGAGGATCGCCTCCGCCTTCGCCCCGGTCGCCTCGATCGCCGCCAGGATGCGGTCGGCCTCCTCGCCCGGGTCGACGACGAGCAGGCGGTCGGAGCCGGCCCGCCGGAGCAGGAAGCAGTTCTCGGCCACAGGGCCGACCGTGAGCATCTCGACCTCGAGCGGCATTACTCCGCCCGCGAACGGATCCGGGCGCGCTCGCGCCGCCGCCACATCGCCATGTCGATGTAGTAGCCGGCGGGGACGTAGAAGGCCAGCATGAAGGCGCCGAAGAGAAGCGAGGCGCCGACGGCTTTTTTGAAGACCAGGATCAGGGCGACGGCGAAGATGATCGCGGCGGCGACGCCGCGGACGAAGGAACCGCGCCAGGTCGGCGGCAGGTCCTGTTTCGGTGCCGGTTTGCGGCGGGAGCGGGCTCGCGCCTTCGCTTCCTCGCGGCTGCGGGGACGGCCGCTGCGCGGATTGTTGTCGACCCGCCCTCCCTGGGTGCCGCGGCGCTTGCGCTGTCGCTTCTTCTTCGTCTGGGCCATCGGAGGGGAATTTAGTCGGTCGCCTCGGCAAGCCGCGCCTCGATCACGTGGCGGTGTCGCTCGAAGCCGCGGATCGGCACGTCGTCGGGGTAGCCGGCGAGCGCCGCCTCGGGGATCAAACCGACCAGCTCCGCCTCGACCGGCCGCGCCCCCAGCGGCGCCGCCAGTACGCGCACCCGCTCGACGACCTCCCCCAGGGGCACCGCCAGCGGATCGTGGACGTTGGTCGAGACCTGGGCCCGGCCGCCGGAGAGGAGGAGGCCGATCGAGCGGACCCCGGCCGGCCCTCCCCCCGCCTCGCGCAGGCCGGCGGCGACGGCGCGCGCGACCTCGACGTCGTCGCTGTCGAGTTCGACGTTGAAGGCCGCCAGGGGCGGCCGTGCCGTGACCAGGGTGGCGCCGGCGCTCCGGTGCGGGAGCCCGGGACCGAAGTCCGGCCGCAGCTCCCCCGCCTCCATCCGCAGCCACAGCTCTGCGAGACCGCCGTTGCGGAAGTAGGCGCGCTCGGCGCGGCCGGGGTCGCGGGCCAGTTCGCCATAGAGGAAGACCGGGATACCGAGGCCGCCGATCTGGGTCGCCACCGCGACCGCCTCGCTACGCGCCGCCCCGCGGTCGCCGGGGTCGATCCACACCAGCGGGCAGACGTCGAGGGAGCCGACCGCCGGGTGGGCGCCGCGGTAGGCGCGCATGTCGATCGCCTCCAGCGCCTCCTCGGCGCCCTCGGCGAGCGCCTCGGTGAGACTGCCGCCGGCGCCGGCGATGGTGAAGACGCTGCGCCCGTGATCGGCGTCGGAGTGGCGGTCGAGCAACCGCGCGCCGCGGGTGAAGGCACGCTGCAGCCGGTCGAGCACCCCCGCGTCGCTCCCCTCCGAGACGTTCGGGACCGCGAGCAGGGACGCCATGGTCCCAGCGTCTCAGACGAGGAGGTCGCCGCCGCTGACGATCGTCTCGCCGTCGATCTCGACCGTCGGTTCGAGGACGACGCAGTCGAGATGGACCGGAACCTGGACGGTGCCGCCGATCGCCGCCGAGGCGCCGAAGGCGACGTGGCAGGTGCCGAGGATCTTCTCGTCCTCGAGGATGTTGCCGGTCAGGATCGCCTCTTCGTTGGTGCCGATCCCGAGCTCGGCGACGTTGGTGCCGTCTTCGCCGTGCGCGGTCAGCAGTTCCATCAGCCGGCCCCCGTCGTTGCCGGTCGCCTCGACCAGGTTGCCCTCGCGCACGGTCAGGGAGACGGGCGTGTCCAGCAGGCCGACGCCGGCGATCGAGCCGTCGACGACCAGGGTTCCCTCGGTCGTCCCCTCGACCGGAGCGATGAAACCCTCCCCGCAGGGAAGGTTGCCGAAGGCGCCTTTGTTGCCGAGTTCGCCGGCGTCGACGATCCCCATCCGCCCCTGCAGGCCGATCCGTAGGTCGCTGCCGTGGCGGCAGGTGATCCGCGCCTCGGTGCCGCGGTTGAGAGCGGTGACGACGGCCCAGCCGCGACGGCGGATCTCCTCCAGGTCACCGGTCATCAGCCGACCCAGCATCTCCTCGGTGACGCCGGGAAGGGTGCCGACCCGCACGCCGGCGTCGCTCGCGGCTTTACGGGCGGCGGTGTGGGAGAGCGACTGGATCGTCGGCGCCAGGACGACGTCGGCGGCGGCCATCGCCGCGGCGACCGCCCGCGGCGGCTCGGCGGCGGCGGAATCGCGCTCGGAGATCACCGCCAAGGTCGCGTCGGCGCCGTCCCCCTGGGCCTCGATCCGCATCAGCGCGCCGATCTCTTCGGTGACCGGGTTGCAGACGACGAGGACCTCCTCCCCCGGCGAGATCCCCATGCACTGCCGAACGACGGTCTTTACCGCCCTGTCCAGATCCGCGGTCACGCGCCCACCCTACCCATGATGCGGGTGCAATGCGGTCGTTTCCCCTGCAAGTGCTGCAGATGCAGCAGAAATGCGAGAGATCCCTTCTCTAATCACGGTTCCTCGTCGTCATGGCGATGTCCAATCGCCCAAACCTCGAAGGCGATCATCCCGACGAGGACGATGCCGAACGCGAGAAAAGGGGCGATCCATTGCTGCGGCCGCACGACCGCCAACGAGACCACCGCAAAGGCATCGGCGACGATCGTAAACCCGACCAATACCGGCCGAATCGCCGCCCATCCGGTTTGAGGAGGTCTCCGCTTCTGCACCGCTACCATGCCCCTCCCCGCCGGAGTAGCTCAGCTGGTTAGAGCAGCGGAATCATAATCCGCGTGTCGGGGGTTCGAGTCCCTCCTCCGGCATCCTGGTGCAGCGCCATAATGATGCGACATGGCGGCTTTCAGGGTCCCGAGGTTGGAGTCGCAGGTCCGAGGTCAAGATCCGGCCGGTTCCTCACGTAGACGGTCGTAGACCTTGCGCAGGTAGTAGCCCTCGATCGCGTTCTTGAAGTCTTCGTCATCGAGGATCTTCTTGAAGATCTCGTCGTTGGCGTCGACGCGAGTGACGATCGGTTGCAGGAACTTGCGGTCGAAGACCAGCCGGAAGTTGTCGATGCTGTTGTTCTTGGCCTGAGTCGGAAAGCTCGCCGTCGGCGACCCAGTCTCTCCTCGAACTGGTCGAGCAGGAGTTTGTCGACGTCGGTCAGGTCAGTCCCGAAGCGGTCGTTGAGGACCTCGACGATGCTCGACAGGTGCTCTAGGTCCAGCTCCTGCTGGGCCCCCTTTCCCTCTCCGAAGAAGGACTTGACCTCGCCCGTCTCCGAGGTCAACGCCAGGCGCACCGCTGAAGGTCATCTGGTGGCGCAGGTGGGTCAGCTCGACCTCGGTGCCGAGGTCGAGGCGCTCGACGGTGCCGGTGTCGCGGAGGTAGGCCGCGAGCGCGCGGCAGAAGACGTAGTCGCGCTCGAGCGCTGGGTCGGTGAAGGCGGCGATCTGGGAGACGAAGGAGTAGGTCCGCACGAAGCGAGTGAGCGCGTCGCGGAACTCCAAGCGCTCCTCGTCACTCAACTCCTCGAACCGGCCCTTGGCAGGCGCGAGCGCGGCGTAGGTCTGCCGCCGAGCGCTTCTCGTCGGATAGCGCCGGCGTCCGAGCAGCGCGGGCATCGCCGCCTCGATCTCCTCAGGGCGAAGCACGTCGAAGTCGTCGAGGCGACGGCGAGTGTCCCAGAGGAGGTTCGGGTCGGTCGGCGGAGCGACGGTGCGCCGTGGAACTGCTCGAAGGCCTCGACGATGTCCTCGGTCTCGTTGCGGAAGTCGAGGACGAAGGTGCTCTCCTTCAGCGGGTGGATGCGGTTGAGGCGCGAGAGGGTCTGGACCGCGGCCAGCCCGACCAGCGTCTTGTCGACGTACATCGTGTGCAGCAGCGGCTGGTCGAAGCCGGTCTGGAACTTCTCGGCGACGATCAGGACGCCGTAGTCGGCGCCGCCGAACTCGCTCGGCGGTCTGCGACTCCGGGAAGCCGTTCATGTTGGCCTCGGTCAACGGAGCGCCGGTCCCGTCGTCGATCTTGCCCGAGAAGGCGACGAGAGTCGCGATGTCGGTGTAGCCCTTGGCGTTGATGTACTTGTCGATGCTCTGCTTGTAGCGGACGGCGTGCAGGCGCGAGGAGGTGACGACCATCGCCTTGGCCGCGCCCGCCCATCTCCTTGCGCCGTGTGCTCGCGGAAGTGCTCGACGATGATCTCGGCCTTCTGGGCGAGGTGGTGCGGGTGCAGGCTGACGAAGCGAGCGATCGCCCGGCGCGCCTTCTTGGCGTCGTACTCGGGGTCTTCCTCGGTCGCCTTCTCGATCTTCCAGAAGGTCTTGTAGGTCGTGTAGTTGGCGAGCACGTCCATGATGAAGCCCTCCTCGATCGCCTGGCGCATCGAGTAGAGGTGGAACGGCTCGTGACCTGCCGGTCTCCGGGTTGAGCGTGCCGAACATCTCCAGCGTCCGGCCCTTGGGCGTCGCGGTGAAGGCGAAGTAGGAGAGGTTCGACTGGCGGCCGCTGCGGGCGCCGACCGACTTCGCGCAGCGCCTCCTCGACTGGGTCGATCGCCGCTGCGAGCAGACCAGCATCCTCGGCCTCGGCGGCGGTCAGCTCCTGCTCCTCGCCGGCCCCCAGGACCAGCCGCAGGTCCTTGGCCGCCTCGCCCGTCTGGGACGAGTGCGCCTCGTCGATGATGACGGCGTAGTTGCGGGCCGGCAGCTCGCCGACCTTGTCGAGCACGAACGGGAACTTCTGCAGCGTCGTGATGATGATCCGCGCCTGCTCTCCCGCCAGCGCCTCGGCGAGCTGCGTCGAGTCCTCGTCGATCTTCACGACCACGCCGCGGGCGTGCTCGAACTGGTAGATCGTGTCCTGGAGCTGGCGGTCGAGGATCACGCGGTCGGTGATCACGACCACCTTGTCGAAGACCTTGCGGTCGTCGGCGGTGTGGAGCGTCGAGAGGCGATGCGCAGTCCAGGCGATCGTGTTCGACTTGCCCGACCCGGCCGAGTGCTGGATCGAGGTACGAGCGACCCGCACCGTTCGCGCGCAGCGTCGGCCTCGAGCTTCAGGACCGCGTCCCACTGGTGGTAGCGCGGGAAGATCACCGTCTCGGCAGCGCGGCGCGCGGCCAGCGGACCCCTTGCTCGGTCGCTCGACGTGGATGAACCGATGCAGGATGTCGAGCCACGCGTCCTTCGCCCAGACCCGCTCCCAGAGGTAGGCGGTCTTGTGGCCCGTCGGGATTCGGCGGGTTGCCCTTCCCGAGGTTGTGGCCGAGGTTGAAGGGCAGGAACCGCGTCGACTTCGCCGTCGAGCTTGGTCGTCATCGCGACGGCATCGGGATCGACCGCGAAGTGCACGAGCGCTCGCCGGCCGAGCGTGACGTTCTTCGGATCGCGGTCGCTGCGGTACTGCTCGATCGCGTGCTCGACGTTCTGGCCGGTGAGATGGTTCTTCAGCTCCGCCGTCGCGACCGGGATGCCGTTGACGAAGAGACAGAGGTCGAGCGTCTTGTTGGAGTCGGGGTCGAAGGGCAGCTGTCGCGTGACCGTCAGCCGGTTGGCGTCGTAGTGCGCGACGAGCTCCGGCGCGACCCCGAACGCGGGCTTGCGATAGGAGAGCCGGAACTCGACGTTCTGATCGCGGACGCCGTGCCGTAGGACGTCGACGGTCCCCCGCTCGTCGATCTGTTGCGCCAGGCGCTGGGCGAACTTCCGGTAGCGCGAGCTCCTCATCGCCACCGTGAGCCTTGACCAGCTTCTCCCACTGCGAGCCCTGCGTCTGCTCGATGAACGGAACAGCTCGACGGTGTCCAGAC
The DNA here is from genome assembly GCA_963812845.1 of uncultured Actinomycetes bacterium. Taxonomy (GTDB): domain Bacteria; phylum Actinomycetota; class Thermoleophilia; order Solirubrobacterales; family 70-9; genus VAYN01. The sequence continues at coordinate 1,835,430 of CAWEWQ010000001.1, forward strand.
CGAGATTGGCGTCGAAGTCGTGACGCCACTCCGAATCGCGTCCCGACCTTGCAGACGCGATAGCCACCGCTGGCGACCAGATGGCCGCTGATCTCATCCTCGAGGAGCTTCTCGCTGACTGAGCTCATGCCGCTCCCGGGGATTGTCGACTGAGCCCGGTCACGGCCGCGGTGATGAGGGCCTGCCGTTGCTCCAGCCAGCAAAGGCACCTGCCTCGAGATGAGCTGAGAAATCCTTGCTGCCCTCCGCTCCAGAGCATCGAGCTCTTCGCGTGCTCGGACCTGATCGTGCAGGCCTAGCGCCGGAATACGGATCTCCATCATCTCCTCTTGGGTCAGCTTGTCTCTCGTCGAGCCGGAAATGTAGGCCGCGTAGTCGACGGCGTTCAGCATGTGACGTAACCACCCCGCATCCGCTCCCGCTCGACAGCGGAGGACATGGATGTGGTTATTGACCCAAATCCGCCCCTGAACCCTGAAGGCCACATCTCGCGAGTCATCGAAGAATGGAGCGCCGTCCTCTCCCAAAAGGACCAACTCCTCGTCGAATAGATAATCATCGATCCGGTCAACGACGCTCCCTGCTCCCCAGTACGGATAGGAACCAGCTCGGAGCCCACGTTCCTCACGGTTTAAGGGAATTCTTTGACCGTCAAGACATGTCACCAGTCGACGAAGCGGCAAGCTCTTTGGCGACCTAATTGCACGCTCCAGGCTTGTGCGACGGGAAGCCACCACTTTCTCTCGGAGCAACTGGACCATCTTCTTCTTCGTCGCGAAGAGTGCATCGATCCGCTCCGTCTCGCGATCGAGGTAGTCGGCGAGCGCCTCCTGGGACTCAAGGTATGGGACCTCTAGGCGAAACTCGGCAAGCTTGCTCCAGCTGGTCCGAGGCATCTTCGCTCCGTCGGAGGTGGCAATTGCAAACTCGACGAACCGTCGGCTCGCCACGACGTATCCGAGCCAGCGCGAATCCACGCCTGATTTTGGGCGGAGGCACAAGAGCTCCGTAGAGGCAAAGCAGGGACGATCGGCTACCCAGCTCTTTGCGAGATAGGGCCTCAGCTTTCCGAAAAGCACATCCCCTTCAGCAACCTGTGCGACACCCGCACCGGGATCAGAAGACACGCGAAGCTCGCCCCCCGCAGCCAACTTGCCCGTTCCAGATTCGAGCGATTCGAGATCGAGTCTTGGGCGTGGGCTCGGATCCTCGATGTCCGTACTGAGACAAGCTAGGTGCTTGAGGCGGACGTCAGGTCTCACCTAGTTACCTCGCCTAAAAGCCCCTGAATCTCATCCTCCAACGCCTTGATCTCAGCGTCGATCTCCTCCAGTGGCCGAGGTGCAACGTACCGGTAGAAATGCCGCGTCAGCGGGATCTCGTATCCGATCTTCGTCTTCTCATGGTCCACCCAGGCATCTGGTACATACGGCAGCACCTCGTCTCGCATGTAGTCGTCGACAGCGGTCCGATACGGCAGTGCTCGCACTCGGTCAGACAAATCTTCTTCGAAGAGGACGGGCTCGGCCGGAAGCGGCACGGTCTCGCTGTCGCGGAGCTCAGGGTCTGGTTTCGGGTTGCCCTTCCGGTCGGTGACGGGCGGTGCGCTCTCATCTCGCACCGCGAGGGTCGCCCAAGTCGCTTTCGCCGCGGCTGCGGGAAGATCGAGGTCGGCGAGGTCCGCGCCAATCCGATCCTTCAACTCTTTCTCGGTTGTGGTTCGAAGGCCATCGTGGCTCTCGAGCACGGAACTCAGACTGGCTCGGACCGCATCGTCGAGCTTCTGGACCGCCTTCGAGGAGAGCACCGCCGCAATCGTCTCCTCGGAGACCTCCCAGCGCAGCTGCAATGGGCGCTCGACCGTGATCCGCATGAATCCGAAGGCCTCGTTGGGGAAGATCTTGACCCGCTCGCCCTCCTCGAAGTCGCCGTAGAGCCGGGTGATCTCGTCGATCTGGTCGTCGGAGATCTCCTTGCGCTTCTCGCCCAGGCGACTTCCGCATCTTCACGAAGAGCTCGCGGGCATCGAGCAGCTGGACCTTGCCGCGTCGCTCGGGCGCCTTGCGGTTGGTGACGATCCAGAAGTAGGTGGAGATGCCGGTGTTGTAGAAGAGCTGGTCGGGCAGCGCGACGATGGCCTCGAGCCAGTCGTTCTCGATGATCCAGCGGCGGATCTCCGACTCGCCCGATCCGGCGGCGCCGGTGAAGAGCGGTGAGCCGTTGAAGACGATCGCCACCCGCGAGCCGCCCTCCTCGGGCCGCTTCATCTTGGAGATCATGTGCTGGAGGAACAGGAACGAGCCGTCGTTGATGCGTGGCAGTCCGGCGCCGAAGCGCCCGTTGAAGCCCTTGGTCTCGGCCTCGCTTGCGAACCGCGGCTTCGACCTTCTTCCACTCCACGCCGAAGGGCGGATTGGCGAGCAGGTAGTCGAAGCGCTCGCCCTCGTGGCGGTCTTCGGAGAAGGAGTTGCCGAAGGCGATGTGGGCGGCGTCCTGGCCCTTCAGCATCATGTCCGAGCGGCAGATCGCGTAGGTCTCGGCGTTTAGCTCCTGGCCGAAGACCTCGAGCCGGGCCTGCGGGTTCAGTTCGCGCAGGTGGTCCTCGGCGACCGAGAGCATCCCGCCGGTGCCGCAGGCCGGGTCGCAGAGCGTCTTGACGATGCCCGGGCTTGGTGAGGACGTCGTCGGCATCATCGATGAAGAGCAGGTTGACCATCAGGCGGATGACCTCGCGCGGGGTGAAGTGCTCGCCGGCGGTCTCGTTCGAGAGCTCGGAGAATTTGCGGATCAGCTCCTCGTAGAGGTAGCCCATCTCGATGTTCGAGACCGACGTCGGGGTGCAGGTCGATCTCGGCGAACTTGCCGACGACCTGGTAGAGGAGGTTGGCCCTGTCGAGCCGGTCGATCTGGCCGTCGAAGTCGAACTTGTCGATCACGTCCTTCGCGGCCTCGCGAGAAGCCACCGATGTAAAGCGCAGGGAGTCGGCGATCGTGCTGGGATCGTCGAGCAGCTTCGCGAAGGTCAGCGGACTCGTGTTGTAGAACTGCTGCCCGGCTACGGCCTGCAGAACGGGCTCGACGTTCTCGACCTTGCCGGCGAGCTGCTTGTGCTTCTCGAGGACGGCCTGCCTTCGTCGGCTCGAGCACGCAGTCGAGGCGACGGATCACGGTCAGCGGCAGGATGACCTTGCCGTACTCGGACTGCTTGTAGTCACCGCGGAGAAGGTCGGCGACCGACCAGATGAAGGCGGCGTGATTCTTGCTCCCCCGCTCGTCCAACCCGCAGCTCCTTGATCAATCTCTATCCGTCAACCAGTCGCGCGACAGCCTACCTTCGCTGCTCCCCGACGCAGCGAAGAGCAGTAATCCGCGTGTCGGGGGTTCGAGTCCCTCCTCCGGCATTGTCGCGCTACCACGGGTGACCGCATCCACCCCTCCGCTGCCTACGGCATACGGCAGCTGAAATTACGGCAATCTCACTGATGCGAGGGGGCCTCTGCGGCCGTAGCTTGGCTTTGCAAGCTGAAACCAAGCAACACAGGAGGCAACTCAAATGCAGCTCTACGGAATTCTTCGCCGCAACGGCTGGCGCACTCCCGAGGATCTGGGAGTCGCCGGCAAGAAATCGGCGGAAGTCGGTGACGAACCGGGCTCGGGGGTGCGGTGGATCCGCAGCTACGCGCTCGGCGAGGAGAGCGGTGAGGTCGGGACGTTCTGCGTCTACGAAGGCGAGAGCCCCGAGACGATCCGCGCCCATGCCGAGGCTGCGGGCCTGCCGTGTGACGAGATCGTGCCGATCCTCGAGACCGTCGTCGTCCGGCCCGATCCGGTCCCGGCCGGTCACTAGCTGCGCCGGACACCCGCGCGAGGCGCTTTTCCAAACCATAGGTTGAGAAAAGCGCCTCGCGTCCCAGCCGTCACGACGCACCTAGACTTTTGGCCGCGATGAGTACGCAGACTCCTCTGGTCGGCCGGGCGGATGAGCTCGCCCGCCTGACCGAGGCCGTGGCGCGGGCGCAGGGGGGCCACGGCTCCTTCGTCCTTCTCGCCGGCGAGGCCGGGGTCGGCAAGAGCCGCCTCGCCCGGGAGGCCGCTGCGCCGGCCGACGTCGTCCTCTACGGCGCCGCCTCGAACGGGGCGACGATCGCCTATGGGCCGATCGTCGCCGCCCTGCGCTCGCGGCTGCGCACCGACGCCGACGCCCTTGCGGGCTGCGGCGCGCTCCTCCCCCACCTCGCCCTGCTGCTGCCGGAGCTGGGACCGGCCGCCGCCGAGAGCGAACGCGCGACCATCTTCGAGGCGGTGCGCTGCGCCTTCGCCCATCTCGGCTCCGAGGGACCGGTGGTCGTCGTGCTCGACGACCTGCAGTGGTCCGACGACACGACGCTGGAGCTGCTGGCCGCCCTCGCCGACCCGCTGCGGCAGATGCCGGTGCTGGTGGTCGGCACCTACCGCTCCGACGGCCTCCCCCGCGAGCACCGGCTGCGCTGGCTGCGCAACGAGCTGCGCCGCGGCGGCCGACTCGAGGAGCTGGCCCTGGAGCCTCTCGACCGGGCGGGTGTCGAGGCGCTGCTCGGTGAGTTGCTGCCCGAGGAGCCCTCGCCCTCGCTGGTGCGGACGATCCACGACCGCACCCTCGGCTCGCCCTTCTTCGTCGAGGAGCTCGTCACCGCGCTGGAGGCGCGTGGGTCCCTGCGCCCGGGCGGCCGCGGGCTCGAGCTGGTCGAGCGGGACGAAGTGCCGATCCCCGACTCCGTCCGCGAGGCGGTTCTCGTCGGCATCGGCGAGGTCTCGGCCGCAGCGAGGGAATCGGCCGAGGCGGCCGCCGTGTTGGGCCGGGAGTTCGACCTCGCCCTGGCGGCCGAGCTGACGCCGGCCGACGGGCTCGCCGAGCTGCTCGAGGCGGGGCTGCTGGAGGAGCGCGACCCCGGCCGGGGCGCCTTTCGCCACGCGCTCGCCCAGGAGGCCCTCTATGCCGAGGTCCCCTGGGCGCGGCGCCGTGACCTCCACCGCCGCCTCGCCCTCTCCCTCGAAGAGTCGGGCCGCCCCGGACTGGAGATCGCCACCCACTGGCGCGGCGCGGGCGACGAGGGCAGGGCCAGGCAGGCGCTGGTCGAGGCGGCGCGGCAGTCCGAGGCCGTCTGCGCCCACCGCGACACCCTGCGCGCCGCCCGCGAGGGGCTCGAGATCTGGCCCGAGGGCGAAGCCGAGGAGCTGCGCCTGGAGACGCTCGCCCGCTACGGACGCAGCGCCGAGCTGGTCGGGGAGCTGGGCGAAGCGGCCAAAGCCTGGCGCGAGCTCGCCGCCGCCTGCGAGCGCAGCGGCGACAGGGCCGGATACGCGGAGGCGCAGCGCCGCCTCGCCGCGATCTACGAGCTCGGCGGCGAACGCGACAAGGCCTTCGCCGCCCGCCGCCTCGCGGCCGAGTCCTTCGCCGCCGCCGAGAAGCCGGCCGAGGCTGCGCTCGAGCACCTCTCGATGGCAGACCACCACCGGCGCGGCGCTCGCTACGGAGAGGCGATCGAGCTGGCGCGGCTCGCCGGTTCCGAGGCGAAAGAGGCCCGGCGCGTCGACATCGGCGCCCGCATCCTCGGCCTCCAAGGCGTGGCCGAGGCGAAGGGCGGGGACTTCGAGCAGGGGCTGGAGTCGGTCCGCGGCGGCCTCGCCCTCGCCCTCGAGCACGACCTCACCCCGGTTGCCGCCGAGCTCTACCAGCGGCTCAGCCTCGTCCTCTACGACGGCGCCGACTACCGCCAGGCCGAGGAGGCCCTCGACACCGCCCTCGGGCTCTGCCGCACCGGCGAGGACGCCGGCACCGAGGTGGCCTGCGTCACCTGCCTCGTCTACGTTCTCCGCGAGCGGGGCGAATGGTCGCGGGCGGCGGAGCTGGGCCGCGAGCTGATCGACTCCGACACCGCCGTCTGGGTCGCCGAGGGGCTGGTCGGCGCGATCCACGCCTTCGAAGGGAAGCTGAGCTCGGCGCGACGGATGCTGACCGACTCGCGGGCCGTTTCCACCGAGGTCGGCCACTACAACATGTACTGCGACTCGACCACGGCGTTGGCGATCGTCGCCGCCGCCGAAGGGCTCGAGGACGAGGCGGCGACCCGGGCCCGCGAGCTGCTCGCGCGGTGGGAGGAAAGCGAGGACCATCACTACGCCGTCTGGGGCATCCGCTGGGCGGCAAGCTGGTTCGCCCGCAACGGGCGGCGCAAGGACGCCCAGCTCTGCGCTTCGGCCCTGGGGCAGATGGCAGCGGCCGGGGGCCACGAGGACGCCGTCGCCGCCCTCGCCCAGGCGGTCGGCGAGCTGGCCCTGCTCGAAGGCGACGCCGACGCGGCCGCCGAGAGCCTCTCCCGCGCGGTCGAGCTGCACCGGAGCCTGGCGATCCCGCACGAGCGGGCGCAGGTCGAACTTCGGGCCGGGGTCGCACTCGCCGCTGCCGGAGAGCGCGAGGCCGCCCTGGAGCGGCTCTGCGACGCCTACCGCTGCGCGGCGAAGCTGGGGGCGCGCCCGGTCGCCTCGGAGGCCGCGAAGGAGGTCGCCGCGCTCGGCGAGTCGGTGGCGCAGCGGCTCGGCAGCCGCGCCGCCGCCTCAGCCGAGGACGTCCAGCTGACCCGGCGCGAGCTCGAGGTCCTGCGCCACGTCGCCGTCGGGCGGACCAACCGCGAGATCGCCCAGGAGCTGTTCATCAGCCGGCGCACCGTCGACATGCACGTCCGCAACCTGCTCGGCAAGCTCGACTGCCGCTCTCGCGTCGAGGCCAGCCACCGCGCCGGCGAGCTCGGGTTACTTAGCTAGCAGGGACCGGCAGGATTCCGTCGTGGGGCATCCGGAAGACGATCCGCGAAATATCCGAGCGTCGCACCGCCGATCACAGCGGTCGCACTTAACGCAGCAACTGCGATCCCCGGGCTAGCGTCGAACCCATTCAACGCTTCCACCAAGACCCCTGCGACAGGTAAGAAGTCCATGGAATGAAGCGAACACATTTCGCAGACAGAAGATTTCTGCAGTTTCTCAGTACTGCCTTCGTAGCCATCGTCGTAGCTGGCTGTGGCGACAGACCAGAGATGGCCCCCACCGCCGGCCCCGGCGAGAACCGCTACTTCGGCGACCATCCTGGGCAGGCGGAAACGAAGGCGGCCATTGACGTGGGTGACTGCCGGGCGCTGCGACGATCGGCGGAAGGCAAGGTCGGAGGCTCACTCGCGGCTGATTCAGAGCCCACTCCCCCTTCCTCGCGCTGTCAGCTCCGCGGCCGTGGCGTTCGCGTCTCGATCTACCTCGACGCCGCTTACGCGGCACGGCAGCGCTACGACAACCGGATGGTCGAGCAGGTGCAGTTCTACGGCACCGATCCCGCGAAGACCCCTCATGCCGCCGCCGGCGTCGGCGACCGCTCGGCCCACGAACACACCGCGAACTGGATTCCGGCCCTCAGCACCCTCTACGCGGTCCGCGGCAACCGCTGGCTCACCGTCGCCTACTCGGTCGCCGGGATCACCCGCCCGCAGCGGCGGCGGCAAGCCGCCGTGCTGGCGCGGCAGGCCTTCAGGCTGACGAGCCGCTAGCCGGCGGCACCTCCACCATCAGCGTCACCGGCCCGTCGTTGATCAGCGCCACCCCCATGCAGGCGCCAAAAACTCCCTTCTTCGCCCCCAGTCGCTCGCAGAAGCGGTCGTAAAGCGGCTCGGCCACCTCTGGCCGCGCCGCCCCGACGTAGCTGGGCCGGTTGCCGCGGCGGGTGTCGCCGTAGAGGGTGAACTGGCTGACGCAGAGCGCCTCGCGGTCGCCGAGCGGCTCGTTCATCCGCCCCTCGGCGTCGTCGAAGATCCGCAGCTTCCCCACCTTCTCGGCCAGCCGGTCGGCCTCGCCCTCCCCGTCACCGACACCGACCCCGAGCAGGACCAGCATCCCGGGGCCGATCTGCGCCACCCGCTCGCCCTCCACGTCGACCGCCGCCTGGCTGACGCGTTGGACCAGGGCTTTCATCGACCCCGCTACCCGTCGCCTTCCAGCGCCTCCACCAGTGACCCGGCGTCGTAGGCGCCGAAGAACCGTTTGCCGTTGACGAAGAAGGTCGGGGTGCCGGTGGCCCCGCTCGCCTCGGCCGAGGCGATGTCGCGGGCGATCCGGTCGCGGTGGGCGTCGGAGTCGATCTCGGCGGTGAAGCGCTCGACGTCGAAGCCATGCTCACGAGCCAGCGCCACCATCGTCTCCCGCGAGAGCTTCGGCTGGTTCGCGTAGAGGGCGTCGTGGTACTCCCAGAAGCGGCCCTGGGCGGCCGCCGCCTCGCTGGCCTCGGCGGCCAGGGGCGCCAGCGGGTGGCGCTCGGGGATCGGCAGGTGGCGGAAGCCGAAGAGGAGGCGGTCGCCGAGCCGCTCGCGGACGCGGCGCAGGACCGACTGGGCGCCGAGGCAGAACGGGCACTGGAAGTCACCGAACATGACCAGCTGCAGCGGCGCCTCCCGGTCGCCGCGCACGTGGTCGATGTCCTCGAGCGGGGGTGAGAGCAGTTCGTCCACCGTGGCCTTGATGTTATGTGGACCGTGAACGACATCGAGTCGATCCTCGTCCTCGTCCTCGCCGCGACCCTTCTCGTCCGCCTCGCCGACCTCGGCAAAATCCCGGCGCCGATCGCCCTCGTCCTCGGTGGCCTCGGGATCGCCTTCATCCCCGGCCTGCCCAGCGTCGAACTGGAGCCGGACACGATCTTCCTCGTCTTCCTGCCGCCGCTGGTCTACGCCGCCGGCTGGCGCACCTCACCGCTTGAGCTGCGGGCGCTGATGCGGCCGCTGGCGCTGCTCTCGGTCGGGCTCGTCTTCCTCACCGCCGCCGTCGTCGCCCTCGTGGCCCACGCGATGGTGCCGGAGCTGACCTGGGCCGAGGCGGCGATCCTCGGCGCCATCCTCGCCCCCACCGACACCATCGCCGCCACCTCGATCTTCCGCCGCCTCGGCGCCCCCGAGCGGGTCCGGCTGCTGGTCGAAGGCGAGTCGATGATCAACGACGGCACCGCCCTCGTCCTCTACCGGATCGCGGTCGGGGTCGCGACCGGCAGCGCCTTTGCCCTCGGCCACGCCGGCCTGGAATTCGTCGGCATCGCCGCCGGCGGAATCCTCGTCGGCCTCGCGGTCGGCGTCCTCTCCGATCTCGTCATCCGCCGCCTCAGCGACTCCGACCTGGGGATCATGCTCTCGGTCCTCACCGCCTACGGCGCCTACATCGGCGCCGAGGAGCTGCACGTCTCCGGAATCCTCGCCGCCGTCGTCGCCGGCGTCTACGCCGGCTACCGCTCGCCGCACTCGCTCGACGCCGACGTCCGCCTCAACGCCGTCGCCTTCTGGAACGTCCTCGTCTTCGGGCTCGAGATCACCCTCTTCATCCTCCTCGGCCTGCAGCTGCCGGACATCGTCGACACGCTGGAACAGAGCTCCTCGGGGATCGGTGAGCTCTTACTACCCATCGCGGCGATCGCGGTCGCCTCGATCGGCGTCCGCCTGGCCTTCGTCTTCGCACTGCGCGGCGATGCGGGCGACACCGCGGGCGAGCGCTTCGCGGTCGGCTGGAGCGGCATGCGCGGCGCTGTCTCCCTTGCCGCCGCCCTGGCGGTGCCGCTCAGCGTCGACGGCCGCCCCCAGATCATCTTCCTCACCTTCGCCCTGATCCTGGTGACGATCGTCGGCCAGGGCCTCTCGCTGCCGTTCATCGTCCGCGCGCTGAAGCTCGAGCACCCGCGCCGCTGGTCCGACGAAGAGGCGGTGGCGCGGATGGAGGCGGCCCAGTCGGCGCTCGACCGGCTCGACGAGATGGAAGGCGACGAGCGCGCAAGCGAGGCGCAACTGAAGCGCCTCCGCGACCTCTACCGGACCCGCTTTCGGATGTGCCAGGCGGTCCTCGGCGGCGAGGACCCCGAGGCGGTCGCCCGCGAGCAGAAGATCGCCGACTACGGGCTCCTGCGGCAGGAGCTGATCGGGATCGAGCGCGAGGAACTGCTGTCGCTGCGAAGCGCCGGCCGGCTGCGGCACCAGACGCTGCGGATGATCGAGCGCGACCTCGACCTCGAAGAGGCCCGGATTCGAACGTGATCTGTATGGAGGGTGTCGTCGGACAGAGCTCCCGCAGACGCCCGTGCCTCTCAAGCTTTTTTTTGAATTGCTGCCAAGGGCTCGGCCATGCTCTGGCGCGTGTCGTGGAGGGGGCGGGGGGGTCCCTTCTGGGCACTCAGCATGAGGCGGGCAAATAGCGACCGGGGCGACAGCCGGCAGAACGATCTCCGCCGAGCTGCGCCCAGAAGGGGCACCCCCGCCCCCTCCCCCAAAAAAACCTAAGAGAAGAACTCCCGAGCCCGCTCGGCAACCAGGTCGGGCATCTCGTCGGCGATGAAGTGGCCGCAGCCGTCCACCTTCTCCAGCTCCATCGCGTCGGCATGTTGCTCGTACCCGGCGAGAAGCTGGTGGCGCAGGGCCTGATCGCCGGTCCCGAAGAGGAGCTTGGTGGGGACGGTCAGATGGGCGTTCGCGTAGCGGCCGATCTTCGGCGCCTCTTTCAGGTTGAAGACCCGGTACATCTGCACCGCCGCGCGCGCCCGGTCCGGCTCGGTGAAGGTGTCCGAGAAGGCGTGGAGGGTGGCGTCGTCCCAGACCTCGCGGCGCACCGAGGCGCCGGCGAGGACTTTCGGCACGAACCTGCCGCCGGTGTGGAGCCGGTAGCCGATACCCGGGCTGAGGATCAGCCACTGGTACCAGAAGCGCCAAAGGTGAGGGGCCATCGCCCGCATCGAGGTCCAGGGCGGGAGGATGTTCAGCGCCAGGTAGCGCTCTATCCGATCCGGCCTGCGCAGCGCCATCAGGAAGCCGATCCAGGCCCCCCAGTCGTGCCCGACCAGCTTCACCCGCTCGATTCCGAGCGCGTCGAGGACCGCGAAGACGTCGTCGGCCATGTTCTCCTTCTCATAGCCCCGGGCCGGTGCGTCAGACCAGCCGAAGCCGCGCAGGTCGAGCGCCAGGACCCGATGCTCGCCGGCCAGGGCCGGCATCAGGTGCCGCCACTCGTACCAGTGCTGAGGCCAGCCGTGGAGGCAGAGGACAACGTCGTCGCCGGCGCCCGCTTCGGCGTAGTGGAACCGCAGGCCACGGGCCTCGACCCGATGGTGGGTTACGCCCTCGATGTCAGGTGGCCGACTCACCAGCCGGACAGGCTATAGCCGGGGCGTGCGCGAGGGAGCAAGGCGACCGGCTGCGCGCCGGGAATCGCGCCGGTCGCCCGCCCCTTTCGCTCAGCGCAGCGCGGCCGTCGCCGCTGCTTGGCGAAAGTCGTTCAGCATTTCCTCCATTGCACCGACCTCGCACGGGACCATTTCCGGCCAGGTTTTCTCGGGATGCTCGTGGAGGGTCTTCAGGCCGTTGCCGCTGATGATCGCGACGACGGTCTCGTCCGGGCCGATCTTCCCTTCCTGGGCGAGCCGTGCAGTGCAGGCGATCGTCGTGCCCCCCGCCGGCTCGGTGAGGATTCCCTCGGTTTCCCCGAGCAGATCGATCGCGCCGAAGATCTCCTCGTCGGAAGCCGTGGCGCCGGCGCCGCCGCGCGAGACCACCGCATCGACGACGAGGTTGCCGTCGCCCGGCGCCCCGATCGCGATCGAGTGCGCCGCCGTCTCCGGCGTCTGCGGCTCGATCTCCGCCCCTCCCGCCGTGATCGCGGTGGAGATCGGCGAGCAGCCGCTCGCCTGGGCGATGTTGATCTTCGAGCCGGCGGTCTCCGCCAGCCCGACCGTCTCCAGCTCGACCAGGCCCTTGTGGACGCGCGAGGAGAGGGTGCCGCCGGCGGCCGGGATGACGAAATGGTCCGGCGCCGTCCAGCCCAGCTCCTCGACGACCTCGAAGGCCATCGTCTTCGCCCCCTCGGCGTAGAACGGCCGCAGGGTGATGTTGGCGAACTCCATCCCGGTCTCCAGCGCCAGCTCGCGGCAGGCCCGGTTGGCCTGGTCGTAGTTGGCGTCGAGCTGGATCACCTGGGCTCCCATCGCCCGGCATGCCTTCGCCTTCCCCTTCTCCATGTTGCCCGGGTAGAAGATGTAGGGACGGGCGCCGGCCTGGGCCGCCAGCGAGGCAACCGCGGTGCCGACGTTGCCGGTGGACACGCAACCGACCTCGTCCTTGCCCAGCTCGAGCAGGCGGGCGATCGCCATCCCCACCACCCGGTCCTTGTAGGAGAGCGAGGGGCGGTTGGTCGAATCGTCCTTGATGTAGAGATTGCTGAGGCCGAGCTCGGCGCCGAGCCGCTCGGCGTGGATCAGGGGCGTTTTGCCGGCGAACCGGGCGACCCGCTCCTGGGCGCGGCGATTGAGGATCGGCAGCAGCTCCTCGAAGCGCCAGATGTTCCAGGCGCGCTCCTCGTGCGAGCGCTCGGCGATCCGCTCCCTCGCGAGGTCGTAGTCGTAGTCGACGTCGAGCCCTTCGCCACAGGCCGGGCACTTGAAGGCCTTGTCGAGGAGCGGCGTCCGGTAGCCGCAGTCGCGGCAGGTGAGTTCGGTGGCGCAGGAACGGGTCCGAAGCCCATAGGGCTCGCTGCGATGCGGGTCGACCGCGTCACTCATGACTCCTCCTTTGCCGCCGATCCCTCGGCGCTCGTCCTCTTGGTCGCACGGGTATAACACACCGTGAGCAACTGCTCAACGGTCTCTGTGCATAGCTCGCGCGAGCGCTCTGCTCCGATCACTTTCAGGAAGGTAGCGGAAGCGAGGGAGGGTGTAAGCCGATTGCGGCTCATTGTCTGTAGAGGTTCTGTCAGCAGTTGAGAGGATCGCTGCCGATGACTCCCCAGGAGCGGTTCGCGATCAACCTCCGCCAGGCCCGCAACGAGGCCGGTGTCTCCCAGGAAGAGCTCGGCTACATGTGCGACCTGCACCGCACCGAGGTCTCGCTGCTGGAGCGCGCCGGCCGGGAGCCGCGCCTGGCCACCATCGTCAAACTCGCGGGCGCCTTGAAGACGACGCCCAACGACCTCTGCGCGGGGATCTCCTGGCTACCGAAAGCGCGCCGCTTCGACGTCAAGCGGCCGCCACGGGGCTAACTAGCGCTGCCGCCCCGGTACCCCTGAGAAGAAGAAGTGAAGGGAGGCGGGGCGACGTCGGCCGAGCCGACGTGACCAGGATCCGTCATGACGATTTAGATCCTGGCTCAGGATTGGTCCTCCTTTGCCACCCCAAGGCGGTTTCCCAGATCCGAGAGCCCCGCCTCCTTCACCGGTTGATCGCCCGGCAGGTTCATTCATAACAGACGTGAACAGATCAATCAAGCCCTTTTGCTTAATGGACCTGAATTTTGTTTAGGGCGCAGGCGTAGCCTGCGGCGAGACGGGGATCTCAGCCGTCTCCGGCCAGGTTCCCAGGGCCTCACCGAGGTCCTCCACGCCAGCCGCGACCAGCAGCTCCTCGGCGACGTGGGGAGCGAACGGGACGAGCGTCCGCGCCAGCAGGACGAGGGCGGCCAGCTGGGCCTCGGCATCGGCACGGTCGAGCTGCCCGCGGCGCTTGACCACCCGCTTCTCGAAGTCCTGGATCCGCTCGAAGAGGCGGGTGATGTTGCGGAGGGACTTGTGCATCTGCAGCTGGGCCGTGTCCTCGGTGATCCGCGAGAGGCCGTTCTCGCACCATTTGCGCAACCGGTCGCGCATGTGCTCGGTATCGGCGGCCGCCTCGGGATCGTGGGCCAGCTCCTCGAGCCCGCCGGCGCGCTCGTGCGTGTAGTTCCAGAGGCCGCGGAGGAAGCGACCGGCGAAGCGCACCGCACCATCGCTCCAGTTCAGCGTCTTCGCCGGGCCGGCTGCGTAGAGAACGGCGAGCCGCACGGTGTCGGCCCCATGCTCGGAGACGAGCTCGTCGGGGTTGACGACGTTGCCCAGGTGCTTGCTCATCTTGCGGCCGTCGGCGATAACCATCTCGTGGAAGAGGCAGCCGGCGAACGGCTCGCCCTCCTCCATGAAGGCGAACGGCCCGATGTCCCGCAGAGCCTTGGTGACGACGCGCTGATCGAAGACGAAGCCGCCGCTGTCGTTGCCGGCGACGAGGCGCTCGGAGGGCAGCCACTCCCGCAGCTCGGGGTGGGTGAACATCTGCTCTCCGCGCCCCTCCGGCGGGACGGCGGCCGGAACCCAGAGCCAGAGCGCATCGAAGTGGCAGTCGAGGGTGTCGGTCTCGCGCTTGGCGGAGGTGCCGCAGCGCGGACACTCGACGTCGACGAAGTCGGGACGCTCGGCCAGCGGGTTCCCTTCTCCGGTCGGTTTGAGGTCGCGCGGGAGGACGACCGGTAGGTCCTCCTCCGGTACCGGCACCGGCCCGCACCGCTCGCAGAGGATGATCGGAATCGGCGTCCCCCAGGAGCGCTGGCGCGAGATCGAGAAGTCGTTGGCGCGGTAGCGGGTGGCCTCGCGGGCGCCCGCGACCGGCGCCGGCGCCGGCGCCTCTCCCCCCTCCTCGACCGGCTCCGGCGAGGTGGGCGAGGGCAGCCGCTCCGGATCGAGGCGCTCGGCGATGTCGCGGTCGGCCTCGTCGACGGCGGGGATGCCGAGGGCGGCGGTCGGCCCGAAGCGGGCGTCGACCAGCGGCGAGACGACGACGGGTAGCTGCTCGCCGCCCGGACCCGCGATCGAGTTGCCGGTGTCGACGAGCGGCACCGAGCGGGCGTCGCGGGCGCTGCGGTCCCAGCCGCCGGAGCGCATCCGCTCCAGCTCCTCGCGCACGGGGCCCTCGGCGATCCACGCGTCGACCTCGGGGTGGCGCGGCGAGAGGATGACGAAGCTCGCCAGGCCGGCGAACTTCCGATGCGGGGTGAAGACGGTCAGCGTGCGGCCCTCGCCCTCGAGCTCCAGCTCGACCCCGTCGGCGCGGCCGAGGATGTAGCGCTGGGTCGCCAGCGAGAGCTCGTCCCACTTGCCGCTCTCCTCAAGCCTGGCGATGTTGCGGTCGTTCTCCTCCAGGTAAGGGGTGATGCGGAGGAACCAGGTCGGCCGTCGGATCAGCCGCACCTCGTTGTGGCAGCGCCAGCAGCGGCCGTCCTCGACCTGGATCGAGGCGAGCGTGGTCTGGCAGGTGTCGCACCAGTCGACGGTGGCGTCGGCGCGGTAGATCAGGTCGCGCTCGAGCAGGGTGAGGAAAAGCCACTGCGACCAGCGGTACTGGCTCTCGTCGGAGCTGTAGAAGACGCGGTCGTAGTCGAAGGAGAAGCCGAGCCGCTTCATCTGCCCGAGCATCCGCTCGCCGCACTCGGCGACCCAATCGGCCGGCGGCTCCTGGCGCTCGATCGCCGCCAGCTCGGCCGGCAGCCCGAAGGCGTCGAAGCCGAAGCCGAAGAGGACGGCGTCGCCGCGGCCGCGGCGGAAACGGGCGTATGCGTCGCCGATCGAGTAGTCGCGGACGTGGCCCATGTGCAGGTTGCCCGAGGTGAACGGGCTCGACGGCTTCACATAGACGCGCTCCTGGCCGTCCTTGGGCTTCGGCGCTGCGAAGTCGCCGCGCTGCTCCCAGGCCTCTTGGCGGGCGGCCTCGATGGCCTGCGGGTCGTAGTTCTTCCTGGTGTTGCTCACCTGATCAAGGCTAAACAAGCGGGGAAGGGGGTCGGGGTGTCCCTCCCGAGACACATCTCGCCGCGCTCGATGTCGAGTGTCTGGGGAGGGACACCCCGACCCCCTATCTACCTCAGGCGAAGGTCCACAAGCGGTTGCCGACAAAGTTGAACGGCATTGCAGCTGCAACAGCAATCGCCTGGGCAGTTAGCTCCCCGGTTGCTCCAGTCGAAACGAGTAGCTGGAGGACGGCGATGTTGAGGGCCAGCGAGGCGAGGCTGATGGCGAAGAAGCGGGCGGCTTGGAAGTGGGCCGGGCCGTCGCCGGGACCGAAGGTCCAGTAGCGGTTCCAGAGGAAGTTGTTGGTCACGGCGACGGCGAAGGCGCCGACGGCGGCGGCGACGTGGTGCATGCCGAGGCTGCCCGTGAGCAGGGCGAAGACGGCGAGGTTGATCAGGTAGCCGCTGCCGCCGACGAGGCCGAACTTGAGCAGCTGGACCCAGTTCGCCGGCTGGCGGGCGGCGGCGCCGATGCGGTACGCAAGTTCGTTGGCGGGCGGCATCGCGAACGGGCCAGGTTATCGAGAGCGTAGGCGCCCCCCCGGTTCCGCGTAGTCTTCCCGCTCCGATGGGGACGAGGACTGCAACCGTTGCGGCCGTCGCGCTGGCCGCCGTCGCCGTGGCGCTGGCGCTGGCCTTCGGCGGCAAGCAGAGCCCCGACCCGGCCAAGGCCGAAGCGAAGGTCCCCGGCGAACCGTCGGTGGAAATCATCTCCCCGCGCAACGGCGCCCGCCAGACCAGCCACGCGGTCGTGGTCAAGGTCGCGGTCGAGAACTTCCAGCTGGCGCCGGGACAGCTCGGGTCCGAACCGCAGCTCGGCGAGGGCCACCTCCGCTTCAGCCTCAAACGCGTTCCCGACTGCGTCGACCCGAAGAAGCTGGCCGATGCGATCAAGAGCCCGGTGGGCAAGGGACGCCTGGTCGGCAGATCCTTCGACTACGCCAAGTACGCCGGCCCCAACGGGGTGCTCGCCGAGCAGATCGGCTCGGCCGGCGGCTACTCCCCCGCCACGCGGCCGGAGATCTTCTACCACGGACTCCCGCCCGGCTTCTACCGCCTGATCGTCAACCTCGCCCAGAACAGCGGCATGACGACCGAGTTCCACGACGTCACCAACTTCCAGATCCTCCCCCGCCACAACCACGGCCCGAAACCGTGCCAGGACGGCAAGGTCCCCAGCGCCAAGGCCGCGGCCCGCTTGGAATAGGGGCTGGTCGCAGACTAAATCACTGGATCAGGCCGCTTTCCGTCCTTGGTGCCGGCTTTTGGCGTAATCCCTAACCCACTGCTGATTTGAGTAGTAGTGGCCTCCGCCGATCTGCACGGTTTGGAGACGCCCTCGCTTTGCTGCGCTAAGAAGGGCCGTACGGCTGAGTTCGGGGGTCTCAAGAGCTGCAAGTGGAACAAGGCGAGCAGGCCCGGCAAGCGCTGGCAGCATGTGCTTCTCGACCGTCTTGCAAACCGCCCGAGCGAGTACCTCGCTGAGAAGGCCAGGATCTCCTTCATCGGTGGCTTTCAACCCACGTAGATAGATGGGCCGGGTGCGCTTGTCGATGATTGCCGGCGGGGCTGACTGTCTTACAAGAAGCAGATTCAGGAGCAGACGACCCACGCGACCATTGCCGTCTCGGAAGGGGTGAATTCGCTCGAACGCAGCGTGTAAACGGGCAAGGTGGCGGAGCCTGTGTTCTTCGTTGGGTGGATCTTCGTTTGCTGACTTCATCCACGTATCGAGGCGAGGCGCGATGTCCGAGTGCGGCGCGACCTGAAGGCCGGGGCGCAGAGGCACGATTTCGCACGCTCTAAATCCACCGGGGCCTTCCATTTCAGTCGCCCCTTCATCTGGAAGCAGCGCCCATACGGGGCTCATAACCAGCTCGTGGATCTGACGAAGCTCGGTGATCGTAACCAGTGGCGGTCTTGGTCTGGTCCACTGGCTTTTGATGGCCTGCCTGTAGACCCACTTGGCAGCATCTCCATATCCCTCGATCTCGAGATACTCCTTCAGCTCCTTATTTCCGACCGCCCTTCCCTCCTCTAGTAGAGCTTTGACCTGGCGCAGCACCAGCGTATTGCCCTCGATTGCGGTCGAGTGGTGAGTCTCTTCGTGCCAGATTCCCTCCCAGATCCCTTCAGCTTCGACGGCAAGGGGCAGCCCGCCAACGGCGTTCAGGTCGCTGATGCGATAGTCGAATCGCTCGATTACATCGTCACGTTTAGGCCTTCCCCGAGCCACCTTGGTCCAGTCTAGGGTCTTTAAAGGCGGCAAAGCTGGAACGGGACCAAAGGGGCAACGTTAGCTCGCGTGGCTCTCAATACTTCACTTTGTATAGTGGTTAGGTGCAGACCTACCGCCGCCTGATGGGATTTCTGCGCCCCTACCGGGCGCAGCTCTGGGGGTCCCTGGCTCTGGCCTGGGCGGGGATGGGGATGACGGTGGCGATCCCGTGGCTGGTCGGCAAGGCCGTCAACGCGATCGAGAACGGCGAAAAGCCCGATCTGCTGCCGTTGGCGCTGGCGATCCTCGGCGCCGCGATCCTGCGACTGGGGCTGATCGTAGTTCGGCGCCTGGTCGCTGGAAAAGTCTCCTTGGCGGTCGAATTCGACCTTCGGCAGCGCTTCTACGCGCACCTGCAGCAGCTCGACCTCGGCTTCTTCGACGCCCAGCAGACGGGACAGCTGATGTCGCGGGCCACCGTCGACCTGCAGGCGATCCGCTTCTTTCTCGGCTACGGCCTCATCTTCATCACCCAGAACCTGCTGACGATCACCCTCGCCGCGGTGGTGATGATCGTGATCAACCCGCTGCTGGCCCTGGTCGCCCTGATCCCGGCGCCGTTCGTCGTCTTCGCGGCCACCCGCTACAACCTCGTCTCGCGGCCGGCCCAGCAGGAGGTCCAGCAGCGGATCGCCGAGCTGACCGCGGAGGCCGAGGAGAACGTCTCCGGGATCCGCATCGTCAAGGCCTTCGCCCGCGAGGAGCACCAGCTGCACCGCTTCCAGCGCGCGGTCGGCCGGGTCTTCGAGCAGAGCATCTACTCGACCCGCCTGCAGGCCTTCTTCTCGCCGCTGATCGGGCTGCTGCCGCAGATCGGCGTCGCCCTCGTCCTCCTGATCGGCGGCCGCCAGGTGATCGACGGCAGCCTCAGCCTCGGCGCCTTCGTCGCCTTCTACACCTACGTCGGCATGCTGGCCGGACCGCTGCGCTCGCTGGGGATGACGATGGGAATGGCCCAGCGCGCGGTCGCCTCCGGCGATCGGATGTTCGAAATCCTCGACCGCGAACCGGCGATCCAGAGCCCGCCCGGGGCGCCGGCGCTGCCGCCCGGCGGCGGCGCCGTCGAGCTGCGCGGTGTCACCCTGCGCTACGACGGCGGCTCCCCCGCCCTCACCGACGTCGACCTCGAGGTCGAGGCGGGCAGGACGGTGGCGCTGGTCGGCCCCTCCGGCGCCGGCAAGACCAGCCTGGTCGGCCTGGTCGCCCGCCTCTATGACCCGAGCGAGGGCGCGATCCGCGTCGACGGCGCCGACGTCCGCGAGATCGACCTCGGCTCGCTGCGCTCGCAGATCGCCTTCGTCGCCGACGACAGCTTCCTCTTCACCGCCTCGATCGCCGAGAACATCGCCTATGCCCACCAGGAGGCGACGCTGGAGGAGATCGAAGCGGCGGCGCGGCGCGCCCAGGCGGACGCCTTCATCCGCGAGCTGCCGGACGGCTACGAGACCCGGGTCGGCGAGCGCGGCCTCACCCTCTCGGGGGGCCAGCGCCAGCGGGTGGCGATCGCCCGCGCCCTGCTGGCCGACCCGCGGATCCTGATCCTCGACGACGCCACCTCCTCGGTCGACGCGACCACCGAGGCGGCGATCAAAGCCGGCCTCCGGGAGGCGATGGCGGGCCGGACCACCTTCGTCATCGCCCACCGCCTCTCGACCGTCTCGCTCGCCGACGAGATCGTCGTCATCGACGGCGGCAGAATCGTCGACCGCGGCAGCCACGAGGAGTTGATGGAGGGCTGCGGCTTCTACCGCGAGATCGCCGAGCACGGCCTCGCCGACTCGGTCTTCCTGCAGCGCGACCTCGAGGAGCGCGAGGAGATGGCGAAGCTGTGAACGGCGAGGGGACGAAATTCGGCAACGTCTGGCGGCTCTTCGCCTCGCTCTGGCGGCTGCTGCGCGGCGAGGACCAGCGCGGCCGCAAGGTCCGCTGGCTGATCGGCCTGCTGCGCCCCTACCGCGGCCGGATGGCGCTGATGTTCGTAGCGCTGCTGCTGGAGACCGCCGCCGCGCTGGCGCCTCCCTACCTGGCCGGCAAGGCGATCGACAGCGGCATCAGGACCGGCGACGTCGCCGCCCTCGACCTGATCGTCGTCGCCTTCGTCGTCACCGCGATCGTTTACGCGGTGGCGACCTTCTGGGAGACCTATCTGGTCGGCTGGGTCGGGACGAGGACCCTGCAGGACCTGCGCGAGCGGATCTTCACCCACCTGCAGTCGATGTCGATCGGGTTCTTCACCCGTCGCAGCCCGGGGGTGCTGATCTCGCGCATGACCAACGACGTCGAAGCGCTCCAGCAGTTGGTCACCAACGGCGTCGTGACGATCTTCTCCAGCACCCTTACCCTGCTCGGCGTCGTCGTCATCCTGCTCTTCCTCGACGTCAAGCTGGCGCTGATCACCTTCCTCACCTTCCCGCTGCTGGCGATCGCCAGCGTCATCTTCCGGATCGTCTCCGCCGGCGCCTACCGGGCGACCCGCGAGCGGATCGCCGCCGTCACCGCCTACCTGCAGGAAACGCTCAGCGGGGTGCGGGTGGTGCGCAGCTTCGGCCAGGAGTCACGGCACCAGATGGTGATGACCGACCTCAACGAAGCCAACCGCGACGTCAACCTGAAGACCGTCTACCTGAACGCCTCCTACTTCCCGGCGGTGGAACTTCTGGCGGCGATCGGCACGGCGGTGATCCTCCTCTACGGCGGCAGCCAGGCGATCGAGGGGGCGATCGAAATCGGCGTGGTCGTCGCCTTCGTCGGCTACCTGACCCGCTTCTTCGAACCGATCCAGGAACTCTCCCAGCTCTACACGACCTACCAGCAGGGGATGGCGGCGCTGGACAAGATCTTCGACCTGCTCGACACCCCGGCCGACATGGTCGATGCGCCCGGCGCGATCGACCCCGGGGCGCTGCGCGGCGAGATCGAACTGGAGGGCGTCTGGTTCTCCTACGGCGAGGAGGGAGAGTCGGGCGAGGACACCTGGGCGCTGCGCGACGTCGACCTGCACGTGCCGCCGGGACAGACGCTGGCCCTGGTCGGCGCCACCGGGGCCGGCAAGTCGACCTTCGCCAAGCTGGTGGCCCGCTTCTACGATCCGCAACAGGGGACGGTCCGGGTCGACGGGCACGACCTCCGCGGAGTCCAGCAGCGGGCGCTGCGGCGTCAGCTCGGGATCGTGCCGCAGGAGGGCTTCCTCTTCTCCGGCAGCGTCCGCGAAAACGTCGCCTTCGGGCGGCCGGAGGCGAACGGCGAGGAGATCGAGGCGGCGATCGCCGCCGTCGGCGCCACCGATTTCGTCGCCGCCCTGCCCGAAGGCCTGGAGACGCAGGTCGGCGAGCGCGGCATCCAGCTCTCGGCCGGCCAGCGCCAACTCGTCGCCTTCGCCCGCGCCCTCCTCGCCGAGCCCCGCATCCTCATCCTCGACGAGGCAACTTCCAACGTCGACGTCCGCACCGAGAAAACGATCGAGCGAGGCCTCGAGCGCCTCCTCCACGGCCGTACCGCCATAGTCATCGCCCACCGCCTCTCGACGATCCGCCGCGCCGGCAAGATCGTCGTCCTCGAAGGCGGCAAGATCGCCGAGCAGGGGACGCACGACGAGCTGATCGCCGCCGGCGGTGCCTACGCCAAGCTCTACGGCGCCTGGTCAGAGAGTTCAGCTGCCTAGCAAGACCTTCCTAGGCAGAACGCAATCGGTACAGGAGTTGGGTGCCCCTCCCCCAAAGACCGTCGCGCAGCTGAACGAACCTGAGGGCGCCACCGTGACTTCTTGAGCCTTTGTGGGAGGGGCACCCAACTCCTCTGCGACAGGTCTTTCGAGACCGGCTCTTCCGCGGTCGGGGAATAACCGAAGAATCAACGGCTGTCGAGGAGGGACCGGGTATCCCCCTGAACGACCGGCGTCCTGATTTTCGCACCGCCTACTTGGCGAGAGATGGTGAGTTAACGGCGAAAATCCCAGAAAGAGAAGGGGATACCCGGTCCCTCACACACCCACTCCGAAGTTTGGGCCCTCATAGGGGCCCAAAGTTCGGAGAGGCGGGATCAGCCGGGGCCGACGCCGCCGGATTCGCCGCCGGTTTCGGGTGCCGGAGCCGGTGCTTCGGGGCTGCCGCCGGCGCCGCCGGTTTCGGGGGCAACTTCTTCTTCGGGGGCCGGTTCGACGTATTCGGGTTCTTCGTATTCCGGTTCGACTTCGACGCCGCCTTCTTCTTCGCCGCCTTCGAGTTCTTCGCCGCCCGACGTCGGGCCGCCGCCGACTGCCGGCGGTAGGCCCGGTTCGGCGCTGCAGTCTTCGAAGCCGTAGATCGCCGCCTGCGACTGGAATTCTTCGAGCGCGGCGCTGGCTTCCTGGCCTTTTTCTTCGACCGCGGCGACGTCTTCGCGTTCGGCCGCGAGCTTCAGTTCGCCCTCCACCTTGGCCAGCTCTTCGCCCGCTTCCATGAATTCCGCGTAGGCGCTTTCGGCACCTTCGGGCGCACCGAGGTCCTGCAGCCGTTCGATCATCCCCGTGTAGAGGTTGGCGACCTTTTCGCTGTCTTCGGTCGCCGAGCCTTCGGAGCTTTCCGAGGAGCTGAGCGCGCCCACCGCGGCGTTGACCTCGGCGCAGACCCCGTCACCCTGGGTGATCAGTTCGTCTTTCGTCAGCGCCGTCGGTTCTTCGACCGTCGGCGTCGTCGTTTCGGTCTCGCCGCCACCGCCGCCGCAGCCGGCGACGAACAGCGCGACCAGCGCCGCGAGCGCGAGAAGGATCGTCTTCTTTCCAGGGGTCTGCATGGGGCGAAGCTAGCAAAGGGATTCGACGCCTTTGCAGGGAAAGCTGCGGCCCAGGGACTCGAACCCCGACTACCTCGTCCAGAGCGAGGCGTGCTGCCATTACACCAGGCCGCAACGGCTCCTCTCAGGATAAGGGACTCGCGAAGAGCGAGTCCGCCAGGCGGCTACCCGTCGAAGGGGGTGCCCTCGGCGATCATCTGCCGCGCCTCGGCGAGTTCCTCGGGGCGGTCGACGCTGAGGCAGCCGGCGACGCGCTCGCCCTGCAGGTACCAGACCGAGAATTCGCCGCCGTCGCGGTCGCCGCGCCAGACCTCGCGGTCCCACTCGTAGGCGGGCCCGACGTACTCAAGGCTGGCCCAGTCGGCGAGGTCGCTGAAGAAGTACGGCACGACCTCGTAGTCGGCGTCGTCGCCGAGCATGTTGCCGGCCGCGTGGCTGCCCTGCTGCATCGCCACGTCCCAGTGCTCGACGTGGATGCGGCGGCCGTGGACGACGCTCTCGTAAGAGCAGCAGTCGCCGGCGGCATAGACCCCGGGGGCCGAGGTCTCGAGCTTGGCGTCGCAGACGATGCCGCCGTCCCCGACCTCGATCCCGGCGCGCTGGGCGAGCATCGCGTCCGGCCGCACCCCGGCGCCGACGACGACGGCGTCGCACTCGACGGCGAGCCCGCTCTCGCAGACGATCGCCCTCACCCGTCCGTCGCCCTCGAAGGCGCTCAACGTCTCGCCGCCGTGGAAGGTGACGCCGTGGGATTCGAGCTGCTCCTGGAACCAACGGCCGGCGTCGGTGCCGAAGGTGCGGGAGAGGGCGACGTCCTCCATCGCGACGATCGTGCACTTCGTCCCCCGAGCGGTCAGCGAGGCGGCGACCTCGCAGCCGATGTAGCTGCCGCCGACGAGGACGACGTGCTCGGCCGCCTCGGCGTCGGCGCGGATCGCGTCGGCGTTGCCGAAGGCGCGCAGGTAGTGGATGCCCTCGTTCTCGGCCCCCTCGGCACGGAGGATGTTGACCATCGCCCCGGTCCCCAGCAGGGCCTTGCCGAAGGCGACCTCCTCCCCGCCCTGGATCTTCGCCGTCCGCGCCTCGAGGTCGAGGCCCATCACGTTCTTCCCGGTCGCCAGCTCGACCCCGTTCTCCTCGTACCAGGAGCGGCCGCCGTTGACGTGAGCGTCCTCGCGGCCGGCGTCGCCGCGCAGGTACTCCTTCGAGATCGGCGGCCGTTCGTAGGGCGGCTCCGGCTCGCGACCGACCAGCAGCACCGAGCCCTCGGAGCCGCGGCGGCGCAACTCGGCGGCGCAGTGGGCGGAGGCCATGCCACCGCCGATCAGCAGGAAATCGACCTCGCGATCGGCCATCGAGGTCCGACTACCCGGATTGCGAGCCGTTAGCCCCGTTACTCTCGGGGCCGAAGAGCGCCTTCAGGTCCTCCTCTTTGCCCGGGTCGAGCACGGCGAGGATCTCGTCGCCCGCCTGCAGGACCGTGTCGGCATTGGGGACGAAGCCCTTGCCTTCGCGCAGGACCGAGATCAGCAGGCTCCCTTCGGGCATCTTCAGGTCGCCGACGCGGCGGCCGGTGACGCCCGAGTCCTTGCCGAGCAGCATCTCGATGATCTCCAGCTGCTCCTCCTGCAGGTCGAGCAGGTGGACGAGCCCGTACTCGGGCACCTCGTGCTCGAGCAGGCGCAGGATCAGGTCGGTGGCAGAGACCGAGGGCTTGATCCCGAGCAGGTCGAAGTGGCGGCGATTGCGGGGGTTGTTGACGCGGGCGATGATCTGGTCGACCAGGTACTTCTCCTTCGCCACCTGGCAGATCAGCATGTTGTCCTCGTCGTCGCCGGTGACCGCGATCACCATGTCGGCGCGCTGGATCCCCGCCCGCTCGAGCACCCAGAGCTCGGAGGCGTCGCCGTAGGAGACGTTGTGCTCGAGCTCCTGCTCGACGGTCAGGTAGCGGCGGCGGTCGCTCTCGATCAAGGTCACCTCGTGACCCTTGTCGAGTAGCTCGCGGGCGAGGTTCCAGCCGACCTTGCCGGCGCCGACGACGATGATGTACATGCCCTCTCCGCCCCTTTCCTAGGCCGCTGCCGGGGTGTCGTCGGGGGAGCTGCCGCGCGTCGCCGCCTCGCGGACCGCGCCCTCGAGCATGTCGATCGCGACCCGGGTCGGGCAGACCGTGTTGAGGCCCTGGCGCTGGTACCACTCCGCCCGCAGCGGATCGAGCACGCGGGCGATCACGGTCGGGACCTCGTACCGGCGCTGGGCGATCTGGGCGATGACGATGTTCGTGTTGTCGCCGTCGGTGGAAGCGATGAAGACGTCCGCGTTCTCGATCCCGGCGGCCTCGAGGGCCTCGGTCTCGAGGCCGGCGCCGACGGTGAACTGGCCGCCGAGGTCCTCCCAGCTCTTCTCCAGGCCGACCTCGAGGCGGGCGTGCGACTCGGGGTCCTCGTCGAGGCAGGAGACCTGATGCCCCTCGCGGAGCATCGCCCTTGCCACCGAGGAGCCGACTCGGCCGCAGCCCACGATCAGAACGAACATGGCCCGGATACTAGACGGGCGGTTCGGTTATTCGGGTTCCGGCGGAGCCGTGAGCAGGACCCGGCACGGCGCCTTCTTCAGCACGTACTCGGTCGCTGCCCCGATCTCCTCCGGCTTCGCCGCGCCGATGCCGCCGAGGACGCCGCCGCCGCGGATCTTGGTCGGCGGCTCGCCTCCGATCACGATCGCCTCGGCGTTGCCGGCGCGGGCGGCCTCGAGGATGCCGGCGCCGACCTTGCGGGCGCGGATCACGTCGGTCGTCACCTCGACGTCCTCGTACTCCTCCCCCACCTCGCGCGCCCGCTCGAGCGCCCGTCGGGCCTGCTCCTCCTTCTCCTTCGGCAGCTTCGCGTCGAGCGGCAGCGTCAGCGGCACCTCGATCACGTAGACGACGTCGAGGCGCGAGTCGTGCCCTCCCTTCGGGGTTCCCGCATCGGCCGCAGCCAGCCGTCCCGCGGTGGCGACGATATCGTCGTCGAACCGGGTGCCGAAGACCGGCACGAGGATGTTGGTGAATTCGATCTCGGGGACCTGCTTGGTCAGCGCCCGCTCGGTCACCGTCACCCGCTTGGTCAGCGTCGTCCCCTCGAAGACCTTGCGGTAGACGACGTAGAAGGTAAGCCCGAAGGCCATCCAGCCGAGGCCGACCCAGCGCGCGGTCGTGTGGTAGGCGAGGACGCTGACGAAGGCCAGGGCGCTGACGAGCGCCGCGAAGAGCGCCGGCAGCGGCACCTCCGCGTGACCCCAGGCGAACCCCATCGGGATCTTGAACGGCCGCCGTTTCTCCGGCTGCGTCACCCGCAGGCGGATGATCGATAGGTGGGCGATGGTGATCGCAAGGGTCGCCCCGAAGGCGTAGATGCCGGCGAGCAGCTTGACGTTGGTGGGGATGACGAGGCCGATCGCGATCAGGCCGCTGAGGACGATCGCCACATAGGGCGTCGCCGTACGCCGGTGCAGCTTGCCGAGCCAGCTCGGGATCTGGCGGTTGATCGCCAGCGTGTAGATGTGGCGGGAGACGCCGAGCATCGAGGTGCTTGCCGCCCAGATCAGGACCGGGGTGGCAACGGCGGCGACCAGCCATTCCATCGTCGTGGCGACCCAGGCGGGTTCGTAGGCGGAGACGACGCCCAGCACCGGCTCCTCGACGAACTCGCCGCCGAGTGCGGTGTGGGGACCGTGCGGGCCGCCGACGACCGGCACCGCCATCAGGGCGATCGCCGCCATCCCGGCATAGACCAGGGGCACCCCGAGCGCCCCCACGCTCGTCACCCGGCGCAGGTCCTTGCGGCTGACGTTGATCTCGGGAGCGAGGTCGGAGGCAGCCTCGATCCCGGCGTAGGCCAGCATCGCCACCACCGCCGCGTAGACGATGTCGCGGAAGCTCGGGTCGGTGAAGAGGTTGAGCTCGGCGGTGAGCCGGTCGGGGTGCATCACGACCAGCGCTCCGACGACGATCACCGCCAACTGCAGGCCGAGGTCGGCGAGCGCGAGCAGGGTCAGCGAGCCCTGGCGCTCGCGGCCGGTGACGTTGAGGATGTTGAGGCCGCAGACGACGACGATCACCGCCGCCGCGATCGCGACCTCCCAGCCGGGGCTGGCGAAGTCCCCGCTCACCGGCTCCAGGTAGTGCGGGACCGAGAGCGCCGCCAAGGCGATGACGATCAGGTAGTCGATCAGGATCGCCCAGCCGGCGATGAAGGCGATCAGCTCGTTGAAGGCGTGGCGGGCGAAGGTCGAGGAGCCGCCGCGCTCGCGGAACATCGCCCCGCCCTCGACGTAGGAGAGCGTGGTCAGCCCGAAGAGGAGGCCGGCGGCGAGGAAGATCAGCGGCGTCAGCCCGAGGCCGCGGTCGGCGACGACGCCGAGGGAGAAGTAGATCGAGAAGCCGACCGCCGAGTAGGCGGCCGCGAACAGCGCCGGGACGCCCAGGCCGCGCTCGAGGATCGGCTCGGGGCGGGGCGGCTCCTGTCCCTTCGGCCCCGCCCCGTCGGCGCCCGGAGCGCCCTGCGCCCCGCTTCCCTCGCTCATCGATCCACCCTCGAGGAGAGCCAGAGCCGACCGCCGCCGACCACGAGGAACGCGATTCCGAGCAGGAAACCGACCGAGGCGGGGCCGCCGCCGTTGGCGAGGGTGACCACGAGGACGAAGACCCCGATCGCGAGAAAGACCAGCGAGAAGACGCGGACGGCGCCGTGGTAGACGCGCTCCCCGCTCATCTTGCCTCCACGAGGGCGGCGCCGGGGACCGCGGGCGGCTTGTCGGTGGGGTCGGAGACGACGATCACCCGGCAGGGCCGCTCGCCGAGGATGGTCTGCAGGGTCTTGTCGTAGAGCGGCACGCCGTTGCGATAACGGAGGCCGGCGACGATCGCCCCGGCCTTGATCTCCGCCGCCTCGTCGGCGACCGAGTAGCCCGCCTGCCCCGGCCGCACCCGGGAGACGTGTCCGGTCACCCGCTGACCGCCGATCAGCTTCGCCTCCTCGATCTTCCGCGCCGCCTCGGCTTCCTGGTCGGGCATCTCCGCATTCAGCGGCAGGTTGGTCGGCACGGTCATCATCGAGTGGACGTGGATGCCGCGACGGCGCTTGGAAGCGAGCTTGACCGCGGTCGCCACCATCTCCGGCGAAAACGCCCCGTCGTCCTCGAAGGCGACGAGGATGCTTCGGTACTCGACCTCCTCGACCCCGAGCGGCTCCGGCAGCACGACCTTCACCGTCTCCGTCAGCGGCAGGCCCTGGTTGCGGCGGTAGAGGACGTAGACGGCGATCCCGAGCCCCATCCAACCGAGGCCGACGACGAGGGTGCGCGGGTTCAGCGCCATCACCACCAGCCAGGCGATGAAGGTGCCGAGGCCGCCGAGCACGGCGGTGATCGGGACCTCGACGCCGAAGGCGCGGATGTTCAGAGGCGGCTTCCAGGTCCGTTCGACGTCGGGTTTGTTGCGCCGTAGCTGGATCACCGCGACGTGGGCGATCGTGAACGAGAGCATCGCCCCGAACGAGTACATCGTCGCCAGGAAGTCGGTCTGCCCGGGCAGCAGGGTGACGATCGCGATCGCCGCGAAGATCAGGATCGCGATGTAGGGCGTGCGGTACTTCGGGTGCACCTGGCGCAGCCCCTCGGGCAACTGGCGGTGCTGGCCCATCGAGTAGGTGAGGCGAGAGACGCCGATCAAGCCGGCGTTGGTCGCGATCAGGAGGATCACCGCGGCGAGGATGCCGACGTAGTAGCGGAGGATTTCGGTCGGCAGATGGGTGAGGCCGAGGTTCTCGACGATGCCGAGGATCGGGTCGTCGGCGAAGGTCGAGCCGAGGGCGGTCGAGTAATGCCCGGCCGCGTCCTGGGTGACCGGCATCGCCGAGAGGGCGACGATCGGGATCAGCAGGTAGAGGCCGAGCACGGCGACAACCGTGAGGCCGACGCTGCGAGGGATCGTCCGGGCAGCGTCTTTGGCCTCCTCGGCCATGTTGGAGATCGTCTCGATCCCGGTGTAGGCGATCATCCCGACGGCGATCCCGAGCAGGAAGTCGGTCCAGGTGGGCGCCACGCCGAGGTGGATGTTGTTGACCAGCGTGTCCGGGCTGAGGACGAGGACGACGCCGATGCCGACGAGGATCACCTGGGTCGCGAGGTCGGCGACGGCGAGGATCAGGTTCAGTTTCGCCGACTCCTCGGTGCCGCGGATGTTGATCAGCGCGAGGCCGACGATCAGCACCGCGCCGCCGATGATGTCCCCCGGGCTGTCCCCGAGCCAGGGCCAGAAGACGGCCAGGTAGTGGGGCACGAAGAAGGCCGAGATCGCGACCGTGATCGTGTAATTGAGCATCTGCCCCCAGGCGGCGATGAAGCTGACCAGCTCGTTGAAGGCGTGGCGGGCGAAGCTGGAGGAGCCGCCGGCCTCGGGGAACATCACCGTCGCCTCGGCGTAGGTGGCGGCGGTGGCGGCGAAGATCAGGCCAGAGATGACGAAGGCGACCGGGGTCAGGCCGAGGGCGAAGGCGGCGGTGACGCCGAGGGCGTAGTAGATCGAGGAGCCGACGTTGCCGTAGGCGGCGGAGAACAGCGCTCCGACGCCGTGGACGCGGCTCAGCGATTCGTCTCTGGGTATCCGCTGGGCCATCTATACGGGGCGAGGACCGGTCACTCAGACCGAATATACGGACGTGACCGGGGCTTTCCGCAGGTGCGCGCGGCTCAGCTCCGCGGGCGAGGTGCAGCCGCAGAGGCCGAGGGTGAGCTCGAGCTCCTCCCGCAACATCCCGAGGACGCGCGCTACGCCCCCCCGACCACCGGCCGCGAGGCCCCAGAGAGCGGGGCGACCGACGAGGACCGCGTCGGCCCCGAGGGCGAGCGCGGTGGCGACGTCGATGCCGCGGCGGATGCCGCCGTCGACCAGCAGCGTCGCCCGGCCGTCGACCGCCTCGGCGATCTCCGGCAGCGCGTCGGCGGTGGCGAGGGAGCGGTCGAGCTGCCGTCCGCCGTGATTGGAGACGACGATGCCGCCGGCACCGTTGTCCAGGGCCAGTTCGGCGTCCTCGGCGGTCACAAGGCCCTTGACGAAGACCGGGATGCTGCATTCCGAGGCGAGGTCGGCGACGTCTGACCAGGTGAGGGCGTGGTTCATCAGGGCGAAGGTCTGCTCGATCGTCAGCGCCTGCTCGCCGCCGGTGGCAGCGGTGAGACTCGGAGTACCGAGCTCCTTCGGCAGCGTGAAGCGGTTACGGCGGTCGCGCTCACGATTGCCGCCAGGGGGCGCGTCGGCGGTGAGGACGATCGCCTCGAAGCCGGCGTCGATCGCCTCATCCATCAGCGCCCAGGTGACGCCCGCATCCTTGAAGGGATAGAGCTGGAACCAGTGCCTGCCCTGCGGCGCTGCGTCGGCAACCTCGGCCGGCCGAGTGGTCGAGAGCGTCGAGAGGCACATCACGGTCCCGGCCGCAGCGGCACCCGCCGCCATCCCCCGCTCGGCTTCGGGGTGGGCCATCCGCTGGTAGGCGACCGGGGCGACCAGGACCGGCATCTCCACACGCCCGCCCAAGACCTCCGTCGCGGTCGATACCTGGCGGACGTCGGTCAGCACCCTGGGACGCAGCCGCCAGTGCCCCCAGGCGGCGACGTTCTCCCGCAGGGTGATCTCGTCGCCGGCGCCGCCGGCGAAGTAGTCGCGCGGGCCCTGGTCGAGCTTCTCCATCCCTTCATGCTCCGCGTCCGCGACGTTGATCCAGTCCGAAATCACGGCGCGACCCTACTCCGCTGAACTCGGACTGGGAATTAGGTCACATCGGCATTCTCCGTCGCCGCCCGCGAGAGACCTGGCCACATCACCCTCCACTTGCTGGGTGGAGGGTGTTGTGGCCCGGGCCGAGGGCGGCGAGGACCCGCGAGTCCTCCCACCCTGGCTGGACCCGCCCCGCGGCGGCATCGTCTGACGCGACCGCCTCATCGAGTCCGCAAAAACCGTCCTTGAGGGACCGTTTTCGCGGACTCGCGGATCCGGATGCCCCTGAAAACGCAAGGGCTGGGCCGCACCGACCTCCTACCTGCGAAGTGGAGGTTGGTGCGGCCCAGCTCGGACCAACTACGTACTCCTAGAACTTGACGATCGGGATGATGAGGATCGCGACGATGTTCGCGACCTTGATCATCGGGTTGATCGCCGGGCCGGCCGTGTCCTTGTAGGGATCGCCGACGGTGTCGCCGGTCACCGAGGCTTCGTGCGCAGGTGAGCCTTTGCCACCGTGGGCGCCGTCCTCGATCAGCTTCTTCGCGTTGTCCCAGGCGCCGCCGCCGGCGGTCATGCTGATCGCGGCGAAGAGGCCGACGACGATGACGCCGATCAGGAGGCCGCCGAGCGCGTCGACGCTGAGGACGCCGACGATCACCGGCACGACGATCGGGATCAGCGACGGCAGGATCATCTCTTTCTGCGCTGCCAGGGTGACGATGCTGACCGTTTTGCCGTAGTCGGGTTTTTCGGTCCCCTCCATGATCCCCGGGTGCTCGCGGAACTGCTCGCGGACCTGTTCGACGACCTCGCCACCGGCGCGGCCGACGGCCTCGATCGCCAGGGCGGCGAAGAGGTAGACCATCATCCCGCCGATGATCAACCCGATCAGCACGTCCGGGCTGGAGAGGTTGAAGAGGCCGTTGAGGTCGAACCCGGCCGGGGCTTCGTCAGCGAGCTCGCTCTTGAAGGCGGCGAACAGCACCAGCGCGGCGAGCGCGGCGGAACCGATCGCGTAGCCCTTGGTCACGGCCTTGGTCGTGTTGCCGACCGCGTCGAGCGGATCGGTGACGTTGCGGACGTCCTCGGGCAGCTCCGCCATCTCGGCGATGCCGCCGGCGTTGTCGGTGATCGGCCCGAAGGCGTCGAGGGCGACGATCAAGCCGCAGAGCGAGAGCTGCGCCATCACGGCGATGCCGATGCCGTAGATGCCCGCGAGCTCGTTCGCGCCGAGGATCGCGAGGGCGATGACGAGCGCCGGAGCGGCGGTCGACTGGAAGCCCTGGGCAAGCCCCTGGATGATGTTCGTCGCGTGCCCGGTCTCGGAGGCCCGGGCGATCGTCTTCACCGGCCGGAACCGGGTCGACGTATAAAATTCGGTAATCACGAACAACAGCGCCGTGACCGCGACGCCGATTACCGCGCAGAGCCAGAGGTCGCCGACGCTGACCGCATCGGCTGCGGCGTTGGCGAAGCCGAGCTTCACCGGGTCGCTCATCAACCAGTCGGTGACGGGGTAGAAGGCAGCGATCGAGATCAGCCCGGCGAGGATCACGCCCTGGTAGAGGGCACCCTCGACGCGGTCGGATTTCGTTCGCACCACCAGCGCGCCGATGATCGAGGCGATGATCGCGACACCGCCGATGACCAGCGGGTAGATCGCGACCTCGCGGGCGAAGTCACCGTTGAAGGTGAGGACGCCGAGCAGCATCACCGCCACCGTGGTGACCGCGTAGGTCTCGAAGAGGTCGGCGGCCATGCCGGCGCAGTCGCCGACGTTGTCGCCGACGTTGTCGGCGATCACGGCCGGATTGCGGGGATCGTCCTCGGGGATCCCCGCCTCGACCTTGCCGACCAGGTCGGCACCGACGTCGGCGGCCTTGGTGAAGATGCCGCCACCGAGTCGGGCGAAGACCGAGATCAGCGAGCCACCGAAGCCGAGGCCGATCAGTGCGTCGACGGCCTCCTTGTCGGTGCTACCGATGAGGAGCAGGAACCCGTAGTAGCCGGCGACGCCGATCAGCGCCAGGCCGACGACGAGCAGACCGGTGACCGAGCCGCCCTTGAAGGCGACGTCGAGCGCCGGCGGCACCCCGCCGCGGGCGGCCTCGGCGACGCGGGAGTTGGCCCGCACCGAGACGTTCATCCCGATGAAGCCGGTGGCGCCCGAGAGCGTCGCCCCGATCAGGAAGCCAACCGCGGTTTCCCAGTTCTGCAGGACGAGCAGCAGGACTGCGATCGGCACCGCGAGGGCGGCGATGATCGTGTACTGGCGGTTGAGGTAGGCCTGTGCGCCTTCCTGAACGGCGCCGGAGATTTCCTGCATCCGCTCGTTGCCCGCAGGCTTCGCGAGTAGGCGCTGGGTGATGATAAGTCCATAGACGACGGCGGCGGCTGCGCATACAAGCGCGACGACCACTCCGTAATCGGTCAGAAAGTCGGTCAAAGTTCCTATTCCTCCGGTGGTTTTAGCGGCGCGGGAGTCTATAGACGACGGCGGCGCAAGCGCGTCCAGACCCGCTCCGGGAGCGGATTGCCAAGGCCGGGTGCCGGTTAGGCGCGCTCGGGGGCGCGCCCGGCACCGGCATAGGTGCGGCGGGTCTCGGCGACGGCGTCGCGGTAGACGTCCTCGATCGCGACCCCGGCGTCGAGCGCCTCGCGCGCCCGCTGGGCCCCGTTCCGCTCCGGCAGCGCCACGTCGATCCCGAGCTGGGACCGGGCCGGCTCGGTCCAGGCGAGGACCCGCTCGAGCAGCGCCCGCGTCGGCAGCTCCTCGCCGCGCCGGAAGTCGATCATCCGGCCGCCGGCCCCGTAGCGGATCGCCCGCCAGAGGTTCTCCTCGATCTCGCGGTCGGCGAGCGGCGCCCCCCGGCCTTCGTAGCCCTGCTCGTCGAAATCGAACGCGGTCTGGGCGATGCAGGCGGCGATCAGCCCGGCCAGCGCGAAGGACTCGTCGCCGCGGGTCTGCGCATCGCAGACCCGCACCTCGACGGTGCCGAAGCTGTGATGCGGTCGCACGCTCCACCACAGCTGCGTCGACTCGACCACCGAGCCGTAGCGCTCGAGGTCGCCGACGAAGCCCGCGTAGGTGTCCCAGTCGCGAAACGGCGAGGGGACCCCGCAGCGCGGGAAGGTGCGGGTGAAGATCTCGGTGCGGACGCTGTGCAGGCCCGTGTCGCGGCGATCGAGGAAGGGCGAGTTCGCCGAGACCGCCAGCAGCAACGGCAGCAGCTCGCGCAGCCGGTCGCAGACGGCGATCGCCCGGTCGGCCCCCCGCACGCCCATGTGCAGGTGCAGGCTCCAGGTGTTGTTGCGCTGCGCGACATAGCCGAGTTCGTTGCGCAGGCGGTTGTAGTGCGGCGTGTCGATGATCCGCTGCTCGAGGTAGTCGGCCCAGGGATGGGTGCCCATCGCCCCGAGCCCCAGTCCCAGGCCGCCGACGACGTCAAACAGCCGCGCCCGCCGCTCGCGCTGACGCTCGACCGCCTCGGCGAAGGTCTCGGCCCGCCCGGAGCGGATCTCGACCTCGGAGGCGATCAGCTCCCCGGCGGCCGACTCGGCCAGAACCTCGTCCTGCCGGCAGGCGGCGTAGACGTCCTCGAAGCGGTGCGCCAGCTCCAGCGTCTGCGGTTCGAGGATCGCGAACTCCTCCTCGAGACCGATCGTGAAGTCCTGCGAGGCGTCGAACTTCTCGCGGGCGAGGTCGAGGTCCAGAGCCAAGGTCGGGAGCGCCGCTAGGCGAGGTAGAAGTAGAGCGCGTAGAGCAGGTCGACGGCCGGGCTCGAGGTGTGAACCGTGACCTCCGGCGGCACCTGCAGAAGCTGCTCGGAGTAGTTGAAGATGATTTTCACCCCGGCTTTGACGAGACGGTCGGCGACGTCCTGAGCCGCCTCGGCCGGCACCGCCAGCACGCCGACGACGATCTCCTCCTCGGCGACGACGTCGGGCAGGTCGCCGATGTCGCGCACTGCCAGCTCGCCGATCGGGTTGCCGACGACGCTCGGATCGGAGTCGAATACCGCGACCACCTGGAAGCCGTGGTCGGCGAAGATCGAGGAGGTGGCGATCGCCTGGCCGAGGTTGCCGGCGCCGAAGAGGGCGATGTTGTGCTGGCCGGAGGTGCGGAGGATCTTGCGGATCTCCGAGACGAGGGAGTCGACGTTGTAGCCGACGCCGCGCTTGCCGAACTTGCCGAAGCCGGAGAGATCGCGGCGGATCTGGGTCGGGTTGATGTGGGTGTACTCGGAGAGCTCCTGCGAGGAAATCGTCTCCCGGCCCATCTTCCGCGCCTGGGTCAACACCTGCAGGTAGCGGGACAGGCGGGCGGCGACGCCCAGCGAAAGGCGCTCGCCTTCGACTGGAAACGCCCCTGCGGCGTCGAACTCCTCGATCACCTCGACCATGCCCCCACAGTATCGAGCTTGGCCTTGAGGGCCGCGCGGTCGAGGACGAGCTCGGAGGCCTCGACGCCGTCGACCTCCACCACGGGGATGCGCTCGAGGTAGCGACGCAGCAGCAGATCGCTGCTCTCGATGTCGACCTCGTGCAGCTCGAAGCGGTACCCCTCGTCGTGCAGGGAGACGATCTGCGCGATCGCGTCCTCACAGAGGTGACAGCCCGGACGGGAGTAGACGACGAGGGTTGCCATCGGCTCAGTGGGCGACGGCGGGTGCGTTTTCGCCGCTGGCGAAGGCGTCGTAGCCGAGGTAGTCGGGGTAGGGGATCGGCTTCGCGTAGCGGGCCGCCGACCCGATCATCGCGGCGTTGTCGGTGCAGAGGGCGATCGGCACCAGCTTCAGCCTCACCCCCATCTCCTCGCAGAGCTCGCCGACCGCCGCCCGCAGCGGGCCATTGGCAGCGACGCCGCCGCCGAGCGCGACCGCCTCCCACCCGCCCTGCTTCAGCGCCCGCTTCAGCTTCGTCCTCAGCTGCTCGACGACAGCGGCCTGGAAGGAGGCGGCAAGGTCGGCCTTGCGCTCCTCGACCCCCTCGGGACCGAGCTCGCGGCAGCGATAGAGGACCGCCGTCTTCAGGCCGCTGAAACTGAAGTCGAGGCCGGGGTTGCGGGACATCGCCACCGGCATCTCGAACGCCTGCGGGTCGCCGCCCTCGGCCTCGCGCTGGAGCGCCGGGCCGCCCGGGTAGCCGAGTCCGAGCAGCCGCGCCGACTTGTCGAAGGCCTCGCCGGCGGCGTCGTCGAGGGTCTGGCCGAGCGTCTCGTAGCCCTCGTGGTCGCGGACACCGGCGAGCAGCGTGTGGCCGCCGCTGGCGATCAGGCAGAGGAACGGCGGCTGCAGCGGCTCGGGCTCGAGGAAGTTGGCGGCGACGTGGCCCTGCAGGTGGTCGACCGGGATCAAGGGCAGGCGCCGCGCCGCGGCGATCCCCTTGGCGGTGCTGATCCCGACCAGCAGGGCGCCGATCAAGCCGGGACCGGCGGTCGCCGCGACCGCCTCGATGTCGTCCAGGGTCACCCCCGCCTCCCCCAACGCCGCCTCGACCACCGGCTCCACCAACTCCAGATGCTGGCGCGCGGCAACCTCCGGGACGACGCCGCCGAAACCCTCGTGGGCGGCCGCCTGAGAGGAGATCACGTTGCTGAGGATGCGGGCGTCGTCGAGGACGGCGGCGCAGGTGTCGTCGCAGGAGGTCTCGATCGCCAGCAGCACTTCAGTCCCTCAGTTCAGCCACGTCAGTCCAGCCACATGATCAGCGCGTCCTCGCCGTTGTCGTGGTAATAGCGAGGGCGGACGCCGGCGGAGCGGAAGCCGAAGTGCTCGTACATGCCGATCGCGCGGGTGTTGGAGACGCGGACCTCGAGCGTGAACGGCAGCTTCCCCTCCGCCTCGGAGATCAGGCGGCGCAGCAGCTGACCGGCGACGCCGCCGCCGCGCCGCTCGGGCGAGACGGCGATGTTCATCAGGTGCCAGACCTGGTCGTAGCGCGAGCAGACCACGTAGCCGAGCAGCTCGTCGCCGGCGTGGGCGGCGAGGCAGATACCCGAGGGCTTGGAGAGCTCGAGGACGAACATCGCCAGCGACCAGGGGGTCGGGAAGGAGCGCCGCTCGATCGAGATCACCGCCGGCAGGTCGCTGTAGGCCAGCCTGCGGACCCCGACCTCCTGGGTCAGCTCATCGGGCTCTTTGTGAAGCGTCTCGCTCACGCCACCGCTCCGCATCCGGGGGTCTCAGGTAGATCGGCGCGAGCCCGTCGGGGTCCGGGTCCGTCGCCGAGGCCGCCAGCGCGCAGACATGGCGCGCGGCAATCCGGTGCACGGGGTCGGAGTCGTCCGCTATGCGGACACCCTCTCGGGCAAGCTCTTGACGAAATCGTACCGCCCCCGAACCGGCGAGCACCGGGGATCGGTCAAGCGCGACGACCCGATCGGCCAGATCCTGCGGCCGGTAGACCGCCGGCTCCCAGATCCGCTCGCCCTCCTCGGAGTAGAGCGCAGCGAAGACCTCGCCGCGCCAGCCGTCGAGCACGGCCAGCGCTCCCCTGTTCCTTTTCGTTGCCGTGTCCCCAGAAGGAACAGACGATGCGTCGGCCTCTTGGATGCCCCGCGCGAGCGCGTCGAGCGTGCAGACGCCGCGCGCCGGCAGGCCGAGGCTGAGGGCGAGACCCCGAGCGGTCGAGATCCCCACCCGCAGCCCGGTGAAGGTGCCGGGCCCCAGCCCGACCGCGAGCATGTCGACGCTCCCCCATCCCCCCGCGGCAGCCGCCGACCGCTCGACCTCCTCGAGCAGCCGGGTGGCATGAAGGGGCCTCCCCTGAGGGGAAAGCCCGAGCTGCGAGGAGTGAAGGACCTCGCCGTCGCGCCAGCAGCAGGCGACGGTGTCCACCGTCGCGGTGTCGAAGCCGACGACGAGCAGAGCGGCGCTACCCGGTGACGGTGAAAGCCCAGGAACCGACTTTCTTGCCTTTGACGTACCAGCTGACGACGTGCCTGCCGGGGATCGTCGAGGTGATCTTGTTCACGTAGAGGGTCCCCTGTTCGGCTTTCTGGGCCTGGGCGCAGAGGTTTTTCCCGCTCGGGAACTTGACGCAGACGCTGTAGGCGACATCCCCGTTGAGGCTTTTGAAGAAGGCGCCCTTCTTGGCCTTCTTAGGGCAGGAGTGCGCCGGTTTGGCGTTTTGCGAGACCCCGCAACCGACGTAGTGCTTGTAGGCAGCCGCGCCGGCCGAAGCGGGCACCGCCACGACCAGCAATCCGCTCACCAACATCGCCGCCGCCAGCGCCTTCAGTCCCTTCATCCCGTCCTAGCCTTTCTCAATCGAAGTTCCAGCGCCGATGCTACAAGCTGGGGTACCTACTCCTGAACACGCCCAGCCGGCGTTCGCTGCGCTTTTCCGCTGCGTGGCTACCCCTACCACTCGACTTCCACTCGCCGCCGCTTCTCGTCGAGGTGGGAAAGCCGCACCTCGAGCGCCGGGCGCTGGAGGCGGCCGGAGCCGGCGGCGGGCCACTCGACGAAGGCGACCCCCTCGGGCCGCAGGTAGTCCTCGAGCAGGGCCGGGTCCTCCCCCTCGAGCGTCTGCAGCCGGTAGAGATCGAGGTGGGAGACCGGAAGGCGACCGCCGCCGTAGCGCCGGCCGATCGTGAAGGTCGGCGAGGTGACCGGTCCGGGAATCCCGAGGGCGCGACAGGCGCCGCGGACGAGGGTCGTCTTCCCGGTCCCGAGTTCGCCGGAGAGGAGGACGACGTCGCCGGGCTCCAGGCGCCCGGCGATCCGGGCCCCGAGGGCTTCGGTCTCCTCCGCGCTGCCGGTCTCCAGGACCTCCACGGCTCCGCCCCTCCGCCTAACCGAAGAAGCCGAGCTGGTCGCTGGGGGGAGGCGGGGTCGAGCCGCCCTCTTCCTCCAGTTCCTCCAGCTCCTCGAGATCCTCGGAACCCGGCACGGGGCCGGGGAGCGGGCGCCGCAGCAGCTCCGGGATCGTCGCGAAGTCGGAGCGCAGGGTCTCCTTCACCGCCGGCGTCCGCAGCGCCGCCGCCGGATGGAAGAGCGGCAGCAGGTAGACGGTGCGCTCGCCGAGGGCGTGCACCTGCGGCGTCCCCCGCACCCTGGTGATCCCGGTCGGGCTGCCGCTGAGCAGCTTGGTGGCGAAGTTGCCGAGGGTGCAGACCACCCGCGGCTCGATCAACCGCACCTGCTCGAACAGGTAGGGCTCGCATGCCTGGATCTCGTCCGGCAGCGGGTCGCGGTTGCCGGGCGGGCGGGACTTGAGGACGTTGGCGATGAAGACGTCGTCGCGGGCGAGCCCGATCTCCTCCAGCATCTGGTTCAGCAGCTGGCCGGCGCGGCCGACGAACGGCAGCCCCTGCCGGTCCTCTTCGGCCCCCGGCGCCTCACCGACGAACATCAGGTCGGCGTCGGCGTTGCCGGCGCCGAAGACCGCCTTGGTCCGGGTCTCGTGCAGGGGACACCTGGTGCAGTCCTGCACTTCTTTGTAGAGGTCGACCAACTGCCGGCGCCGCTCCTCTGCGCTCATGGTCGCTCCCCCGCCGCACGCCTCTTCTTCGCCTCGGCGAGGCGGCCTTGCCGCGCCGACTCCCGCTCGCGCCGGCGCGCTTCGTCCGAGCGCACCGCGGCGCCGCGCGGCTGTCGGCCCGGCGGCGAGACGCCCGAGTAGAGCCGGCGCGCGCGCTCCGCACCGCAGGCTGGACAGGCAGCGCCGGCGCCGGTGGCCACCAGCTCCTCGAACCGAACCCCGCACTGCTCGCACTCGAACTCGTAGATCGGCATCTGAATGCCAATCGTAGTTCCCGTCCCAGAAGTAGGAGACCAGCGGGAAAACGCGAAGTTTCCAAAGCTATGGATGGATCGGCATGTCTGCGGCGCCTCGGGCGCGCCACCGGGTGGACGGCGGGGGCCGCGGTTCTCGCCCTGCTGGCGCTGCCGAGCGGCGCAACCGCGCGCCCTGGCGACGAAGTCCGTCCCCGCAGTCTGCACCTGGTCACCTCCTCGTTTGCGACCCGCGGCTACACCGTCCGCGTCGAAACCGTCGGCCACCACCGGGTGATCCTCACCGCCGAGAAAAACTCGCAGGTCGCCACCTACACCGTCCGCGGCAAGGTCAGCCGGCACCGCGTCCGCGCCGATTTCGGCCGCTTCGGCCGCGTCAACCTCCACTTCGACGGTAAGCCGCGGCCGTTCGCGAAGGGGAAGCCGAAGAAGGGCGGAGGCTCCCGCGACAAGCGCCGCCGTTGCCGTGGGCGCAAGCCCGAACGCGAAGTCGGCCGCTTCCGCGGCGCCGTCGAATTCGACGGCCAGCGCCTTTTCACCCGCCTCGCGGTCGGCGGGCTGAAGGGCGAACTCCGCCGCTCCTACCGCCAGGTCTGCTGGCTGCGCCGCCCCGCCCCCGAGGCGCGGGCACACGTCAGCGGCAACGCCCCCGTGCTCGTCCACCGGGCGGGCATCCCGAGCACCGGCTTCACGATCGCCGTGCTCAGCGCGCGGGCCCGGGTCGGCCGCTCCTTCACCTTCTTCAGCGCGATCAACCTCGAAGCCCCGCTCGGCATCCCGATCCCCCGTGGCGAGCGCTTCTCGCTGATCAGCTCCTACCGCCAGGAGCGGATCGGCCGCGTCCGTGTCTTCCGCTCGACCTTTCTCAGCGCCGGGCCGGGGCAGGTCCGAATCAGCCGCCGCGGCGCCCACCCGGCGAAGGCGCGGGTTGCGCTCGGCCCCCCCTTCAGCGGCACCGCCTCCTTCAAGGACGGAACCTCGAAGTCGCGAACCTCCTGGAAGGGGGACCTCGTCGTCCGACTGCCGGGCACCGGCGCCCTGCCGCTCACCGGCCCCCATTTCCACGCCAGCCTCTGCCGTGTCAGCGCCTTCCGCCCGCACAGCCCCTGCTTCCGGCAGGCGGAAGCGAGAGTTCTAGCCGCTCAGGGCAGCGGCTCCCACTCCCATCCCTTTGCGCTCGCCAGGCTCTCCTCGCTGAGGTAGCGGCGGAACTCGTCGAGCTCGGCCGGCTCGACGCTGTAGACGTGGCCGGGCTCGGGGAAGTGACGGGTCCGCACCTCCTGCCCGTAGAGCTTGACAGCGTCGACCATCGTCTCGTGGACGCCGGCGTAGCGCTTGACGAATTTCGCCATGTGGCCGGTGGTGATGCCGAGGAGGTCGTGGAAAACGAGGACCTGGCCGGCGGTCCCGGGACCGGCGCCGATCCCGATCGTCGGCACCTCGAGCTTCTTGACGATCTCGTCGGTGATCGCCGAGGGAACGGCCTCGATCACGATCGCGAAGCAGCCGACCGACTGCAGGGCGAGGGCGTCCTCGAGCTGCTTGATCGCGCTCTTGGCGTTCTTCCCCTGGGCCTTGTAGCCGCCGAGGGCGGTCGCCGTCTGCGGGGTGAGGCCGACGTGGCCCATCACCGGGATGCCGGAGTTGACGATCGCCCTGGCGCGCTCGACGACGACGCCGCCCGCCTCCAGCTTCACCGCCCCGCAACCGGTCTCCTTGACCAGCCGCTGGGCGCTGCGGATCGCTTCCTCGTTGCTCGCCTCGTAGCTGCCCATCGGCATGTCGCCGATCATCAGCGGCGTCTTCAGGCCGCGGCGGACGGCCTTGCCCAGCATCACCATCTCGTCCATCGAAACCAGTTTCGTGTCGGGGTAGCCGAGGACCACGTTGGCGGCCGAATCGCCGACGAGGACGATGTCCACGCCGGCCTCCTCGGCGACGGTCGCCGAGGGGTAGTCGTAGGCGGTGACCATCACAATCGGTTCCCCGTTCGCCTGCATCTCGGCGAGGCGCGGGAGGCTGACCGGCTTGCGGTCCGAGGTCGGAGCGGTGTGGGAGCGGCCGCCGGAGCTCATTTGAGCAGCACCTCGGGGTGGCTGTCGATCGCGATCGCCTTGTTGTCGTCGTCGACGTGGACGACGACCGGGTCGTAGCGCTCGAGGTCTGACTCATCGTAGGCGCCGAAGGAGGCGACGATGATCTTGTGCCCGGGCTCGACCAGGTGAGCGGCGGCGCCGTTGACCTGCATCGTCCCCGAGCCCGGCTCGCCGTCGATCACGTAGGTGACGAAGCGGGAGCCGTTGTCGACATCCCAGACGTGGACCTGCTCGTTGGTGATCAGATCGGCGCCCGCCATCAGCTCGGTGTCGATCGTGATGCTGCCAATGTAGTCGACGTCGCAGTCGGTCACCGTCGCCCGGTGGATCTTCGACTTCAGCATCTGTCTCTGCACTTCGTCCCCTTTCGGGCTAGGTGTCGCTGGTTGCAGTCGGGTGGATCAAGACGTTGTCGATCAGGCGGGCGGCGCCGACGCGGGCGGCGACGGCGACGAGGACCGGCCTGGCGCCGAGCTCCTTCACCGGTTCGAGCGTCTCCGCGTCGCGGGCCTCGAGGTACTCGGCCTCGATCGCAGCGGCGGCGAGTTCGGCGCGGGCGGCGGCGAGCCCGTCGGCGAGCGAGCCGGCGCGGGCGCCGCGCTCGGCGGCGGCAAGAGCGCGGGAGAGCGCCGTCGCCCGCTCGCGGTCGGCCGGCTCCAGATAAGCGTTGCGGCTGCTCATCGCCAGGCCGTCGGGCTCGCGGACGGTCGCCATCACCTCGATTCGCACGGGGAAGTCGAGGTCGCGGACCATGCGGCGGATCACGACCGCCTGCTGGGCGTCCTTCTGGCCGAAGTAGGCGACGTCCGGGCCGACGACGTTGAAGAGCTTGGCGACCACGGTGGTGACGCCGCGGAAGTGCTCTGGGCCGCGACTGCGGCGGTCGCCGTCGAGGACGCCGGTGAGCGGACCGGTGACTTCGACCGCGGTGGAGGCGTCGGGCGCGTAGACCTCCTCGACCGGCGGGGCGAAGACGAGGTCGGCGCCGGCCTCGGCGGCGAGCCACAGGTCCCGCTCCTCGTCGCGCGGATAGCGGTCGAGGTCGTCGTCGGGGCCGAACTGGGTCGGGTTGACGAAGAGGCTCATCACCACGAGGTCGCATTCGGCGCGGGCGGCGCGGATCAGCGAGAGGTGCCCCTCGTGCAGGTAGCCCATCGTCGGCACCAGGCCGATCGTCTGTCCGGCCCGGCGGGCGTCCGCCAGAGCAGCGCGAAGC
Source organism: uncultured Actinomycetes bacterium (assembly GCA_963812845.1). Taxonomy (GTDB): domain Bacteria; phylum Actinomycetota; class Thermoleophilia; order Solirubrobacterales; family 70-9; genus VAYN01. The sequence continues at coordinate 1,877,922 of CAWEWQ010000001.1, forward strand.
TCGGCCTTGGTGCGCAGTGCGGGGGCGGCCACGGTGGAACGAGGGTTATCGACGAGGAGATTCGAGTTCATAGGTCCATGCCCTGGGGGTCACGGCCAACGGCGACAATTATAGGGACCGCGGGGGCCCGTTCTCGCCCTTCGATGGTTTAATCGGCTTAAGTGGCTGAGGTTATGAGGCAAAAGGGGAAAGCTGCGGCAGCGGCTCTGGGGGTCGGCCTCTGGCTGATCTGCCTGATGGCGCCCCAACCGGGGCTGGCCGCGATCCGCTGCCAGCAGAACCCGGAAGGCACGGTCCTCTCGATCTCGACGACCGGAGAAAGCTATGCCGGGGTACGCCGGAGCGGCGACAGGATCGCCGCCTTCGACGTCATCTCAGGCAGGCGAGGGTGCGAGAGCGAATCTACCGTCGCCGAGATCGAACGGATCAAGGTCTTCGCCGGCGGCGCAGCCTCCGCCGAACTCGAACTGCGCAAGGGCCCCTTCGGCCCGGGCTCTGGCGAAGACGACGCCTCGCCGGAGATCGAGATCGAGGTCTCGGGCCCAGGCTACGTGGAAGTGATCGGCGGGCCCGGTCCGGAGCACTTCCGGTTCATGGACGAAGGCAAGGAGAGCGGCGTCAACCTGAATCCGGACGAGGACCAGGACCTCGACGTGACGGTCGCGCGGAAGTTCCGTGAGGCGATGCTGTTCGTCGTCAACGGCGGCGCCGGCAACGACCGGATCGACGCCCCGGGAGCACCGGCGCTGGAAATGTTTGCCACTGGGGGTGCCGGCAACGACACCCTCACCTCCGCCGCCGACGGCGCGATCCTCGCGGGCGAACGCGGTGCGGACCGGCTGATCGGCGGCCACGCCTTCGACTTCCTCGTTCCCGGCCCCGGACCCGACCTGGTGCTCGGGCGCGGCGCCTCGGATCTCGTCGAAATGAAGCCCGATAGGAACCGCGACAGGATCAACTGCGGCTCGGGCCGCGACTTCGCCTCCGCCGGAGACCGCTTCGACCGTATCGTCTCCTGCTCTGCGTGACGATCGCCCCGCGACCTTTGGTTCCCAGGGCGAGAGAGCCCATTGGGCTCGGAGATCCCAGTAACAGGGCCGGCAGCAATTCCGGCCCCAATCGCAAGTACGCCCAGCCCGACGAGCTTTTACATCGACTGAATATGCAGTCGACCGTGGACGACTCGACATAGGTCATGTCTACACCACGGCGGACCTGGGAATCCAGGAGCGCTGGGAAGGCGGGCGCGGGGTAGGCACCTGGATCAGGCTGTGGCCTCTGCCCGAGCTATTTCTCCGACGCGAAGTCGATCCTCCGGATCGGCTTCGCCGGAGCCCCGGCAGCGATCGTCCCGTCCTCGACGTCCCGGGTAACGACCGAGTTGGCGCCGATCACGCAGCGCTCGCCGACGCTGACGCCGCTGGTCACCGCGCAGCCGATCCCGAACCAGCAGTTGGCACCGATCTTCACCGGTCCCTTGGTCGTGAACCCCTGCCAGGTGATCGGCTGCTCGGGATCGTCGTAGCGGTGCTCGGCGTCGCCGACGAAGCAGCCGTTGGCGAGCATCGTGTGGTCACCGATGACGACGCTCTCCTGGGCGGCGATCATCACTCCTCTGTTGAGGAAGCAGCCGGCGCCGATCTCGATCCGCGCCCCCGGCGCCAGGGTGAGCCAGCAGCCCGGCTCGAGCAACGTCCCCTCACCGATTACGAGCCGACCCTCGTCGAGGGCCTCCAGCACCTCGCCCTCGACCGGGTGGCGGATGAAGAAGCCGCCGCGGGCGGCGTGGCGGTCGATCCGCCAGCGCCGCAGCAGGCGGTGGTTGCGCTCGTACCAGCGCCGCTTCGCCCACCAGAGTCGCCAGCCGCCCATCGCCATAAAGGCACGTTACGCCACCAGCGTTCGTCCTTTGTCGGCTATAGGACGACAAAGGACGAACGCCGCATAGACTGCGCGCGTGGCGGACCTGCGCGGCGGCATCGACCTCGGCGGCACCAAGATCCAGGCGGCGATCATCGATGCGCACGGAGAGGCGGTCGGGCAGTCGCGCCACCCGACGCCGACCAGCGGCGGTCCCGAGGACGTAGCTGCGGAGATGGCCGCGGCGCTGCGCGAGGCTGCCGAGGAAGCGGGCGTCGAGAGCGGCGACCTGGCCGGGGTCGGGGTCGGCTCCCCCGGCGACGCCGACGAGAAGACCGGCATCGTCTCCGGCGCCCGAAACCTTCCCGGCTGGGAGGGCAGCTTCCCGCTCGCCGAACACCTCAGCGAGGCGCTGGGCACGAAGGTGAAGATCGGCAACGACGTCCAGGTCGCGACCGAAGCCGAGTTCCACCTCGGCGCCGGCCAGGAGTTCCAGAGCCTGATCGGGGTCTTCTGGGGAACCGGCGTCGGCGGTGGGCTCGTCCTCGACGGCAGGCCCTGGCTGGGCCGCGGCGCGGCCGGGGAGATCGGCCACGTCGTCGTCAAGCGCGGCGGCGCCAAGTGCCCCTGCGGGCGGCGCGGCTGCCTCGAGGCCTACGCCGGGCGCTCGGCGATGGAAGCCGAGGCGCGGCGCCAGCACGAAGAGGGCCAGAAGACCGACCTCTTCAAGCTGATGGAAAAGCACGAGAAACCCCGCCTCACCAGCGGCATCTGGGAGCGGGCGCTGGACCACGGCGACCACCTCGCCGAAAAGCTGATCGAGCGCGCGGTCGAGGCGCTCGGAACCGGCATCGCCTCCGCCGTCAACCTGATCGACCCCGAAGCGGTGATCATCGGCGGCGGCCTCGGCATCCGTTTCGGCGAGCGCCTGATGGGCCCGCTGACCGAAGAGATGGGCAAGCACCTCTTCGTCGACGAGCGGCCGCCCGCGATCCGCGTCGCCTCCCTCGGCGACCTCGGCGGCGCCATCGGCGCCAGTTTGCTCGTCTCGTCGCGCTAGACCCTGCCTGAAGTCTGACGCTGGTTGCGCGCGACGGCGTCGACCAGGACCGCCAGCAGCAGGACGCCGCCGGTGACCATGAACTTGACCGCCGAGGAGAGGGCGAGCAGGTCCATGCCGTTGGAGATCGAGCCGATCACCAGGGCTCCGAGGAGGGCCGTCCAGACCGAGCCGCGGCCGCCGAAGAGGCTGGTGCCGGCGATCACCGGGCCGGCGATCGCCAGCAGCAGGAGTTCGTTGCCGCCGGAGTTCTGGTTGACGGCGAGCAGGCGCGAAGCCGCCATGATCCCGCCGATCGCCGCCATCGTTCCCGCGATCGCGAAGACCGCGACGCGGACGCCGTTGACGCTGATCCCGGCGCGCCGCGCCGCCTCGGCGTTGCCGCCGACCGCGAAGACGTGGCGACCGAAGCCGGTCATCTTCACCAGGTACTCCATGCCGACGACGAAGCCGACCAGGATCAGCAGCGCCAACGGCAGGCCGCGGTCGGAGTTGAAGACCAGGATCGCGGCGATGACGACGACGGCGACGAGGACGAAGCGGACGATCAGCGAGGTCGGATTCTCGGCCGCGAGGCCGGCGTCTCGCCGGCGTTTGTAGCCGAGCGCCAGGACCGCCCCGTAGCCGGCGATCGCGATCGCGGCGAAGATCCAGCCGACCGCGTCCGAGTAGAAGGTGTTGGCCAGGCCGGTGATCTTCGGGTCGGTGATGTTGATCGAACCGGTCGATCCCAATACCTCCAGCAACGCCCCCTGCCATGCGAGCAGGCCCGCCAGGGTGACGACGAAAGACGGAACACCGAAGCGACTGAAGAGGAAGCCCTGGAGGAGGCCGATCCCGGTCCCGACCAGGACCGCGGCGAGGATCGCCAGGTAGGGGTTCCAACCGTGTTTGACGTTGAGGACGGCCATCACCGCGGCGGCGAGACCGCTGACGGCGCCGACCGAGAGGTCGATCTCCCCGAGCAGCAGCACGTAGACGATTCCGACCGAGATCAAACCGACGGCGGTGATCTGCAGTCCGAGGTTGGTCAGGTTCTCTGCCGAGAGGAAGCGGTCGTTCTGGGACTGGAAGATGATCCAGATCAGGGCCAGGCCGATTACCACGCGCAACGAGGCGAGGTCGCCCTGGACGATGCGGCGGATCGTTTCGCGGCGGCCATCGGGCTCGTTCCCCTCGCCGGCAGCGCTCGCGGCCTCGGCGCTCTCGACCGTCTCGCTCATTTCTCTCCCTCCTCGCGTTTCTCCGCCTCGAGCTCCGCTCGCTCGGCCTGCTGGTCGGCGCCCCCGTTGTCTTTTTCACCGAGGCCGGTGATCGCGCCGACGACGTGCTCCTCGGTGGTCTGCTGGGCGTCGAACTCGCCGCCGGCCCGTCCCAGTCGCAGGACGAAGATCCGGTCGGCCACCTCGAAGACGTCGGCGAGGTTGTGGCTGATGACGACGACTCCGAGCTCGCGCTCGCGCAGGCGCCGGATCAGGTTCAGCACCTGCGCCGTCTGGGCAACGCCGAGGGCGGCGGTCGGCTCGTCCAGCAGCACCACCTTCGGATCGCCGAGCAGCGAGCGGGCTACCGCGACCTGCTGGCGCTGGCCGCCGGAGAGGGTGCCGACCTCGCTGCGCAGGCTGGGAATCGTCACCGCCAGGTTCGAGAGCAGCTCGCTCGTCTCGTGCTCCATCCGCGCCTCGTCGAGCTGGCGCGAGACCCGACCGAGCCCCGGCGAGACCTCCTCGTGGCCGAGGAAGAGGTTGGCGACCACGTCGAGGTTGTCACAGAGGGCGAGATCCTGGTAGACGGTCGCGATCCCCAGTTCGGTCGCGTCCTGGGGACCTTTGATCTTCACTTCCTTGCCGTCGAAGCGGATCGTTCCCTCGTCGGCCGAGTGGATGCCGGCGATCGCCTTGACCAGCGTCGACTTGCCGGCGCCGTTGTCGCCGACGAGGCCGACGACCTCGCCGGCGTGGACGGCGAAGTCGACCCGGTCCAGAGCCTGGACCGGGCCGAACCGCTTGCTGACTTTCTCCAGCTCCAGGAGTGGAGCGCCAGATGCCACCTAGATCACCCGGAGATCCCTACTTCTTCGCAGTTGGCCTTGTAGGGGCCGGTGCAGAGTTCGGAGGCGCTGACGAACCCGTCGGCGACCACCGTCGACTTGACGTTGTCTTTCAGCACTGCAACCGGTTCCAGGATGGCCGACGGGACGTCGGTTTTGCCGTTGTTGATTTCTTCGGTGATCAGGTTCTGCGGGGCTTCTTCGCCTTCCGCCAGGGCGATCGCGATTTCCGCGGCGATCGTGGCCTGCGGCGGAATTTCCTTGTAGATGGTCAGGTACTGCTGGCCGGCGAGAATCCGCTGCAGGCCCGCGACGGTCGCGTCCTGGCCGGTGACCGGCTTTTCTTCCGGATTGATGCCGGCGCCTTTCAGCGCTGCGATCGCGCCGCCGCCGGTGTCGTCGTTGGCGGCATAGACCCCGGCGAAGCCGTCCTTGCCGAGAGCCGTAATCGCCTGCTGCGCCTCGCGCTGAGCGTTTTCGGCAGACCAGCCGGGGGTGTCGTACTCCTTCGCGACTTCGACCCCGGCGGCTTCGAATCCCTTGTGCGCGCCTTTTTTGAAGAGAGCGGCGTTGGGGTCGGCCGGATCGCCGTTGATCATGATGATCGGGCCGCTGGCGCTGCCGTCTTCTTTCAGTTTTTTCGCCAGCGTTTCGGCCTGCAGTTCGCCGACTTTTTCGTTGTCGAAGGAGACGTAGGCATCGACTTCGCCGTTTTCGATCAGGCGGTCGTAGCTGACCACCGGCACGTTCTGGGCTTTCGCCTGTTCGGCGATCGCCGCGGCCGATTTCGAGTCCATCGGGTCGACGACCAGGACTTCGGCCCCCTGGGTCAGCGCCGCTTCGGCCTGGCTCTGCTGCTTGGAGGCGTCACCGCCGGCGTTGCTGTAGAGGACTTCGCAGTCTTCGCAGTTTTCTTCGACGGCCTTCTCGAAGTCTGGTTTGTCGTTGGATTCGTACCGTGGCGTTTCGTTTTCGGGGAGCAGGAGGGCGATCTTCGTCCCGCCACCTCCACTGCTACCGCCGCAGCCGGCCACCAGTAGGCCTACCGCCAGCAGCGCACAACCGATACCTACGAGTCGCCGCAACAACGCTGGGTTAGACATAACCCTCCTCCTCGGGGATTTGGCATTTGGACCATTACCCCTTTGCGGACATTTCATTCACACCCCACGCCGAAAGGGGCAAAGACTGGCCGTCGCGCAGCAGACAGAGGTGAGGGGTTGGCCTAGGCGGCCACAGGCTCGCGCCTGCGACGCTTCGGCTTTGCCGGTGCCACCAGCTCGGCGAGGAAGCGACCGGTGTAGGAGCCGGCGACCGCGGCGACCTCCTCGGGAGTGCCGGTGGCGACGATCTCCCCCCCGCCTTCGCCGCCCTCGGGGCCGAGGTCGACGAGCCGGTCCGCCGTCTTGATCACGTCGAGGTTGTGCTCGATCACGACCACGGTGTTGCCCGCGTCGACGAGGCGGCCGAGCACGTCCAGCAGGCGCTGGACATCGGCGAAGTGGAGGCCGGTGGTCGGCTCGTCGAGGATGTAGAGGGTGTCGCCGGTGGCGACTTTGGAGAGCTCGGTCGCGAGCTTCACCCGCTGTGCCTCGCCGCCGGAGAGCGTCGTCGCCGGCTGACCGAGGCGGATGTAGCCGAGCCCGACGTCGTTCAGCGTGCGCAACCGGCGGGCGATCTTCGGCACGTTCTCGAAGAACCCGACAGCATCCTCAACGGACATCTCCAGCACGTCGGCGATGTTCTTGCCCTTGAAGCGGACCTCGAGCGTCTCGCGGTTGTAGCGCTTGCCGTGGCACTGCTCGCAGGGGACGTAGACGTCCGGCAGGAAGTGCATCTCGATCTTGATCTGGCCGTCGCCTTTGCAGACCTCGCAGCGGCCGCCCTTGACGTTGAAGCTGAAGCGGCCGGGCTTGTAACCGCGCGCCCGCGACTCCTGCGTCTGGGTGAAGATCTGGCGGATGTGGTCGAAGAGGCCGGTGTAGGTGGCCGGGTTGGAGCGCGGGGTGCGGCCGATCGGCGACTGGTCGATGTTGATGATCTTGTCGATCTGGTCGAGACCGTCGATCCCGTCGTGGGCGCCCGGCCGCAGCTTCGCCTGGTGGAGGCGGTTGGCGACGGCGTGGTGCAGGGTCTCGTTGACCAGGGTCGACTTGCCCGAGCCGGAGACGCCGGTGACGCAGCAGAAGACCCCGAGCGGGATCTCGACGTCGACGCCCTTGAGGTTGTGTTCGCGGGCGCCGCGGACGAGCAGCTCGCCGGTCGGCTTGCGCCGTTCCTCCGGCACCTCGATCCGTTTCTTGCCGGAGAGGTACTGGCCGGTCAGCGAACTCGGGTTCCTGGCCACCTGCTTCGGGGTGCCGGCGGCGATCACGTGGCCGCCGTGCTCGCCGGCGCCGGGGCCGAGGTCGACGAGATGGTCGGCGGCCATCATCGTCCCCTCGTCGTGCTCGACGACGATCACCGTGTTGCCGAGGTCGCGGAGGCGGTCGAGGGTCGCGATCAGCTTCTCGTTGTCGCGCTGGTGGAGGCCGATCGAGGGCTCGTCGAGGACATACATGACGCCGACCAGGTGGGAACCGATCTGGGTCGCGAGCCGGATCCGCTGCGCCTCGCCGCCGGAGAGGGTGCGGGCCGAGCGGGCAAGCGATAGGTAGCCGATGCCGACGTTCTCGAGAAAGGAGAGCCGCTCGGTGATCTCGCGGACGATCAGCCGCGCGATCGCCCGCTCGGTGTCGGTCATCTCCAGTTCGCGGATCCACTCCGCGGCGGCGTGGGCGGAGAGGTCGCTGTACTCGGCGATGCTGAGGCCGCCGACCTTGACCGCGAGGCTCTCCGGCCGCAGCCGGGCGCCTTCGCAGGCGGGGCACGGTTGCTCGGCCATGTAGCCCTCGATCCGCTCGCGGTTGGACTCCGAGTCGGTCTCCTCGTAGCGCCGCTGCAGGTTGTTGACGATCCCCTCGAAACGGACCTTGTAGGAGCGGCGACGGCCGAAGCGGTTGGTGTAGCTGACGTGGTGGCGCTCGTCCCCGGTGCCGTAGAGGAAGATCTCTTTCTCCTCCTTGGACAGCTGCGACCACGGCTTCTCGGCGTCGACGTCGTAGGTCTCGGCGACCGAGGCGATCAGCCGCCTCCAGTAGGCGGTGATGCCGCGGTTCCACGGCTGCAGCGCCCCCTCGGCGAGCGAGAGCGTCGGGTCGGGGACGACCAGTTCGGGGTCGATCACGCGCTGGAAGCCGAGACCGTGGCAGCGGTCGCAGGCGCCGTGGGGCGAGTTGAAGGAGAAGATCCTCGGCTCCAACTCGGGGATCGAGGTGCCGCAGTTGAGGCAGGCGAACTGCTCGGAGAAGAGCATCACCCCGCCGGGGTACTCGGCGCCTCTGCTGCCGGCGGCGCCCTTGCCCTCGACGATTTCCACTTCCACAAGGCCCGCCGCCAGGCCCGCCGCCGCTTCGACCGACTCCGAGAGCCGTCGCCGCAGGTCCGTCTTCATCACCAGGCGGTCGACGACGATCGAGATGTCGTGTTTGTACTTCTTGTCGAGCTCGATCTTCTCGTCGAGGCGCCGCAGTTCGCCGTCGACCATCGCCCGCGAGTACCCCTCGAGCCGCATCTGCTCGAGCAACTTCCCGTACTCGCCTTTGCGACCGCGGACGACCGGGGCCATGACCATGAATTTGGTCTCGTCCTCCAGGGTCATCAGCCGGTCGACGATCTGCTCCTGCGTCTGACCGGTGATCTCCTCGCCGCACTCGGGGCAGTACGGGACCCCGATCCGCGCCCACAGCAGCCGCAGGTAGTCGTAGATCTCGGTCACGGTGCCGACCGTCGAGCGGGGGTTGCGGGAGGTCGTCTTCTGGTCGATCGAGATCGCCGGCGAGAGCCCCTCGATCGAGTCGACGTCGGGCTTCTCCATCAGGCCGAGGAACTGGCGCGCGTAGGACGACAGCGACTCCACGTAGCGCCGCTGGCCCTCGGCGTAGATCGTGTCGAAGGCAAGGCTCGACTTGCCGGACCCGGAAAGGCCGGTGATGACGATCAGCGCGTCCCGGGGCAGCTCGACGTCGACGTCCTTGAGGTTGTGCTCCCGGGCGCCCGAGATGACGATTCGCTCAGAGGCAGCCACTCACAGCGATTCTAGACAGGCGAACAGATGTTCCCCGAAGGGTGCTCCCGCGGAACGAGCACAGCGGTGTGCCTTTTCCCCGCTATGGGTGGAAAAAGCACACCGATCAGTCGAGGGCGGAGGAGAGCTTGCGCCGGGCTCAGCGCCTTGCACGGTCCACACCGGAACCTCCTGCTCGAAGGTCGCCTCGGTGACGTCGGCGGAAATCCCGCCGCTCAGGTCCCCGCGGTCATCCCGTCGAGGTCGCGGCGCAGCTCGCGGAGCTCGTCGCGGATCCGGCCGGCCTCCTCGAAGCGCAGCTCGTCGGCGGCGGCCAGCATCTCCTCCTCGAGGGCGACGATCGTCTTCTCCAGCTCCTCGGGCGTCTCGAAGTCGTCGCCGCGCCGGCGCCGCCGTTTGCGCGGCGCCCGGTCCTCCATCGCCAGGAAGTCGCTCATCTCGGAGATCCCTTTGCGCACCGTCTCCGGGGTGATCCCGTGCTCCTCGTTGTAGGCGACCTGGATCGCCCGGCGGCGGTCGGTCTCGCGCATCGCCGCCCGCATCGCCTCGGTCTCCTTGTCGGCGTACATCACCACCCGGCCGTTGACGTTGCGGGCGGCGCGGCCGATCGTCTGTACGAGGCTGGTCTCGCCGCGCAGGAAGCCCTCCTTGTCGGCGTCGAGGATCGCCACCAGCGAGACCTCGGGCAGGTCGAGCCCCTCGCGCAGGAGGTTGACCCCGACCAGCACGTCGTACTCGCCGAGCCGCAGCTCGCGGACGATCTGGATCCGTTCCAGGGTGTCGACCTCGGAGTGCAGGTAGCGGACCTTGACCCCGTACTCGAGCAGGTAGGCGGTCAGGTCCTCGGCCATCTTCTTGGTCAGGGTGGTGACGAGGGTGCGGTCGCCCTGCTCGGCGACCTTCTTGACCTCGTTCATCAGGTCGTCGATCTGGTTCCTGGTCTCGCGCAGCTCGATCTCGGGGTCGACGATCCCGGTCGGGCGGACGATCTGCTCGACCGTCCGGGTCGCTTCGGCTTTCTCGAACGGCCCCGGGGTCGCCGAGACCATCACCAGCTGCTTCACCCGCTCGAGGAACTCGTCGAACTTGAGCGGCCGGTTGTCGATCGCCGAGGGCAGGCGGAAGCCATAGTCGACCAGCGTCGTCTTCCGCGAGCGATCCCCCTCGTACATCCCGCCGATCTGGGGGATCGTCTGGTGGGACTCGTCGACGAAGACGACGAAGTCGTCGGGGAAGTAGTCGATCAGGGTGTGCGGTGGGCTGCCGGCGGGGCGGCCGTCGAGGATCCGCGAGTAGTTCTCGATTCCCGAGGTGAAACCGAGCTCCTTGATCATCTCCAGGTCGTACATCGTCCGCTGCCGCAGCCGGTGCGCCTCCAGCTGCTTGCCCTCGGCTTCCAGTTCGGCGGTGCGCGATTCCAGTTCGGCGCGGATTTCGTCGACGGCGCGGTCGACGGTCTCGTCTTTGGTCACGTAGTGCGAGGCCGGCCAGACCGAGACGTGGTCGATCACGTCGAGGACCTCGCCGGTCAGCGGGTCGAAGTGCTGGATCCCCTCGATCTCGTCGCCGAAGAGGGCGATCCGGTAGGCCGACTCGGCGTAGGAGGGCATGATCTCCAGCACCTCGCCGCGGACCCTGAAGGCGCCGCGGCCGAGCACCTGGTCGTTGCGCTGGTACTGCATCTTCACCAGCTTGCGCAGCACGTCGTCGCGGTCGATTTCCTCGCCGACTTTGAAGAGCTGCATTTTTTCGTTGTAGATCTGCGGCGAGCCGATCCCGTAGATGCAGGAGACCGAGGCGACGATGATCACGTCGCGGCGGGCGAACAACGCCGCGGTGGCGGCGTGGCGCAGGCGGTCGATCTCGTCGTTGATCGAGGAGTCCTTCTCGATGTAGAGGTCCTGCGCCGGGACGTAGGCCTCGGGCTGGTAGTAGTCGTAGTAGGAGACGAAGTACTCGACCGCGTTCTCGGGGAAGAACTCGCGAAACTCGTTGCAGAGCTGCGCGGCGAGGGTCTTGTTGTGTGCGATCACCAGGCTCGGCCGCTGCACCTCGGCGATCGTCGCCGCCATCGTGAAGGTCTTGCCGGTGCCGGTGGCGCCGAGCAGGGTCTGGAAGCGATCGCCCTCGCGCAACCCCTCGGCCAGCCCGGCGATCGCCTTCGGCTGGTCCGCCGTGGGGGTATAGGCGGGGTTCAGCTTGAAATCGGGCACGAAGATGAGCGTAGCGAGACGGCCGGTCCAGCCCGTCTGTTCCTTTTGGGGTCTGACAACGAAAAGGAACAGGCGAATGAGAGACTGGGGTCGATGAGGCTCTCCCGCGCGGCCCTGGCCGCTTTGTTCACCTTCACCGGCGCCATGCACTTCGTCCGGGCGCGCTTCTTCGAAGCGATCGTGCCACCGGCGATCGAGGCTCAGAAGAAGGAGGTTGTGGCGATCAGCGGTTACGCCGAGATCGCCGGCGCCGCCCTCGTCCTCCACCCCACCTCGCGGCGCCTCGGCCGCTGGTGGCTGCTGGGGCTGCTGGTCGCGGTCTTCCCCGCCAACGTCCACATGGCGGTGAATCCGGGCCAGATCAAGGGCCTGGACATGCGGAAATTCCCCCGTTGGGCGCTCTGGGCGCGGCTGCCGCTGCAGCCGCTGGCGATGGTCTGGGTCTGGCAGGCGACCCGCAGCTAGCGGCAACCCCGACCGAGCTGTGACAATAAGCTTCAGCTCATGGACAAACGTGACCGCTTCGCCGTAAATCTGCGCCGCGCCCGCCAAGCGGCCGGCATCTCCCAGGAAGAGCTAGCCGTGCGCTGCGAACTCCACCGCACCGAGGTCTCGCTGCTCGAGCGAGGGGGCCGCGAACCGCGGCTGGGGACGATGATCAAGCTCGCTACCGCCCTCGGGACCGACGCGGAAGCACTCTGCGCCGGGATCGGCTGGGACGCGAAGGCGCGCCGGTACAAGATCGACGACCCGGGCTAGAGCGTTGTGTTTGGGGAGGGGCGGGGGTCCCCTTCCAGGCACATCTCGCTATGGCTCGATGTTGAGTGCCTGGAAGGGGACCCCCGCCCCTCCTGCGATGGTGGTTACGGGTCTGATCTACGGCTAGGGCAGACCAAGGCCTTCCAGGCCGCCGGGGAGGAACTGTTCGAGGAGGCCTTTGGCGGGGCCGAGGAAGCCTTCGACGTCGCCGAGAAAGCCCTGGGCGTCGTTGATGATTTCGATCGCCTGGTCGAGGGGGATCCGCTGCAGGGCCTGGCGCAGCGGGACCGCGATCAGCGGGCTCAGGGCGCCCGCTTCTTCGGCGTCGTCGACGGCGCGGAGGAGACCGGCACGGATCGCATTCGCCAGCTTCTCGTCGGTGATTCCGTAGCGCTCGGTGAACCGTTCCCGGGCCTCCGGAGTAGCCAGTGCCTGCGCCAGTTCCTCGCGGGAGACGCCGAGCTTGCAGGCGGCGCCGTCGAGGGCCGAGATCGTGAACTGGTTGGCGATCTGGCCGAGCGTCTGGGGATTGCTCCACGGCCTCGGCTGGCACGGGTTCTGAACCTTCTCCGGCTCGTATGAGGAGCCGCCGGCCGCGAGGTAGGCGCCGACCAGGACGAGCGAGGCGACGATCGCACCGGCCACCAGCACGCTGCCGCTGAGGCGCCCCTCCCCCCTCACAGGTCCACCCTCCTCGAGAGCGCGATCGGGAAGAGGGCGATCAGGCCGAGGAGCGCAGCGAGGATGAACGAGGTGCTGAAGGCATGGGTGGCCCCGCGGTCGAGCTGGTCCTGCAGTTCGCCCTGGAGCTGTTCCACTTCGGCCCGTTCGGTGGGATCGCTCGGCTTCGGCTCGAAGGCGGGGCCGATCGTCGGCACTTTCCCCCGCTCGTCGTCAAGGCGTTCGCTCACCTTCTCCGCCAGGTTGATCTTCAACAGCGGGTTGACCGGCGAGTCGAGGATTACCGCGGTGCCGGCGTCGATCGCGTCGTGGCGCTGCTGTTCGATTTCGGCGGTGAAGATCGGCGTCAGTACCAGCAGCCCGATGACGACGCCGGCGTGCCGGGAGGAGATCGTCCAGCCGCCGTGGATCGCCTGCGGCGCCCTCCCCCCCAGCGCCGTCTCGGTCAGGGCCGAGAGGACCAGCGCCAGACCGACCCCGACGAGGATCTGAGGCGGCACCGTCAACGCGATCGTTGCCTTCGGCAGGAAGGCGAGGCCGGCGAGCCCGCCGGAAACGAGGATCGCCCCCGCCGCCGCGCGCGAGCGCGAGTCGGGGACGACGTCCGTCAGCCTGCTGCCGAGGATCGCGGCCAGCGGCATCACGGTGACGACCAGCGCCGCTTCGATCGGGCTCAGCCGCCAGCCTTCGATCAACAGCAGCACGAGCAGGAACAGAGCCGCGGCGATCGCCGCCGAGACCATCGCCAGGGCGAGGTTGGCCCAGAGGTGCGGGCGGCCGGTCCGCCGCACCTCCGTCTCGATGATCCCGGTTGCCGCCTCATGCCTGGCGACGGAGAGGATCGGCACCGCAGCGGCCAGCGCCACCGGGACCTGGAACAGGAAGATCGACTGCCAGGAGACGAGCTCGGTAAGAAGACCGCCGACCGCCGGGCCGAGCGCCGCGCCGGTCGCCCCCGCCGCGGCCCAGACCGTCGCCGCCCGCCGCTCGGAGCCGACCGTCGCCGGCAGCAGCTCCAGCGACGCGGTCACCGCGGCGGCGCCGCCGATCGCCTGGATGCAGCGGGCGGCAATCAGGGTCGAGAGATTGTCGGCCAACCCGCAGGCGAGCCCGGCGCCGGCGAAGATCGCCAGGCCGACCGCGGCCGACCGCCCCGGGCCGACTCGGCGCGCCAGCAACGCCGCCGGGACCGCCGCCAGGGCGATGACGAGGTTGAAGGAGACGAGCACCCAGGTGACGCCGGAGATGCTCGTGTCCAGTTCCCGGTAGATCTCCGGCAGCGCCAGGACGACGATCGAGGAGTCGGCGAGGACGAGCCCGACCGCGAGCGCGAGCGCGGCGACGCGCGGCCTAGGAGGCATTGGTGAAACCTCCGTGTGCGGCTGGCGAGTGCCGGACCGAGCGGGGGTAGGACGCAGGGAGGCTGAATGGCAGAGCCATTTGGCCGACTGAGGACAACGCCCCGCGAAGTGTGTCCGGCGCCGCCAGACGTGCGCGGGGGTTTCGCCGATGCCTCCTAAGGGAGTCGGGCATAACCCAGCTCCGATGCGTACTCCTGGCGGTATTCGTCGCGCTTCTCCAGCACCTCTTCGACGTAGGCGCGGGTTTCCGGGAAGGGGATCGCCTCTACGGTCAAGGCCGCCCCACCCCATTTGTCGGCATTGGCCGGCCCGGCGTTATAGGCCGCGAGAGCGGCGGCCTCGTCGCCGTCGTAGCGATCGAGCAGTTCGCGCAAGAGGAAGGTCCCGTAACGGATGTTCAGTTCGGGGTCGCCGAGATCGGAGAGCTTGAAGGTAGTACCGCCGCTCTGCTTCTCGATGTACTTCGCCGCTTCTGGAGTGATCTGCATCAGCCCGCGCGCCCCCGCGCTCGAAGTCTGGTCGCTGAACTTGGACTCGGAGTAGATCACGGCAGCGATCAGGGCGGCGTCGACTCCCTTTTCGTCGGCCTGCTGGCGGATCACGTCCTCGTGTCGCAGCGGCAGCGTCAACTCCTTCAAGGCGTCGTCGAAGGCCCCGCTCGCGACCAACGCGCCGACGAAGACACCGATCAGCACCGCGAGGGTGCCGAGGGCGAGAAGCTTGCGGCGGCGGCGCACCTTCCGCGTCATCGGCGCAGCTTTGCGAGCAGCGCGGACAGCGCCTGCTCGAGGTCCTCCACCGAGCCGTCGTTCTCGATCACGTGGTCGGCCCGCGCGGCCTTCTCGAGCTGGGTCAGCTGCCGTGCCTCGCGCTCGTCGACCAGCGAGTGCCCGCGGGCGGCAGCCCGCTCGCGGCGGACCTCGTCGGTGGTGACGACGGCGACGGTGGCGTCGAAAACCGCGTCGCTGCCGACCTCGAACATCAGCGGCACCTCGACCACGGCGACCTCGGTCTCCTCCGGCAACGACATCAGCCAGGTCGCGGTCCGCTCCCGCACCAGCGGGTGGATCTGCGACTCGAGCCAGGTCAGTTGCCCGGGGTCGGCGAAGACGATCTCGCCGATCTTCGCCCGATCGACGCCGTCGGCGCCTATGACCCCGGTCCCCCAGCGCTCTGCCAGCCGCCCCCGCAGCGGTTCGCTTTCGAGCAGTTCGTGGACGACGGTGTCGCTCGAGAGGGTCGCCGCCCCGAGGCGGGCGAACGCCTTCAGCGCCTCCGACTTCCCGGCGGCGATACCGCCGGTGAGGCCGATCTTCAGCGGCGCCATCGGCGCCGCTCAGTCCGTCCCGGACTCGCCCGTCTGCGCGTCGTCGCCGTCGGCCTCGTCGCCGCCGGCCTCATCGACGTCGTCGGGAGAGTCCGGCCGCTCCTGCACCGATTCCCCCTCCTGATGCTCCTCTTCTCCGTTTGCCTCGGCAACCGGAGCAGGGTCAGCATCCTCGGCAGCCTCGTCGGCCGGAGCCTCGGCCTCAACGGCCTCCGCCGCGGGTGGCGTGGATGAGGGCTCTTCGCCCGCAGCTTGCGAAGACGAAGAGTCCTCGTCCGCGACAGGACCCGCGGCCTCAGCGGCCAGTCCCTCCTCCGAAACCTCAGCCCCTTCAGCCTGCGCAATCTGCTCGCCGAGGCCCGCCATCGCCATGTTCTGGCCCTCGACCCGCTTGATGCTGAGCGACAGCCTGCGCCGCTCTTCGTCGATCTCGAGGATCTTGACGTTCAGCTTCGAGCCCGGCTCGACCACTTCGCTCGGGTTCTCGACGTGGTGGTCGGCAAGCTCGGAGATGTGAACCAGGCCCTCGACCCCGGGCAGGATTTCGACGAAGGCGCCGAAGGCGACGACCTTGGTCACGGTCCCCTCGAGCACGTCGCCGGAGCGATGGGTGCTGATCACCCGCTGCCAGGGGTCCTCCTGGGTCTGCTTCAGACCCAGCGAGATCCGCTGGCGGTCGCGATCGATGTCGAGGACTTTGATCCGCACCGTGTCGCCGATCGAGACGACTTCGGAGGGGTGGTTGACGTGGCTCCAGGAAAGCTCGGAAATGTGGATCAGCCCGTCGATCCCGTCGAGGTCGACGAAAGCGCCGAAGTCGACGATGTTGGAGATCTTGCCGTCGACGACCTGGCCCGGCTCGAGGCGGCCGAGGATCTGCTCGCGGACCTCTTTGCGCTCCTCCTCGAGGACCGCGCGACGCGAAAGGACGACGTTGTTGCGGCTGCGGTTGAGCTCGATGACTTTGCACTCGAGCGTCTGGCCCATGAACTCGTCGAGGTTGTGGACGCGGCGGATGTCGACCAGCGAGGCGGGCAGGAAGCCGCGGACACCGAGGTCGAGGATGAGGCCGCCCTTGACGACCTCGATGACGCTGCCTTCGACCGGTTCGCCGGAATCGGCGGCGACCTCGATTTTGCGCCAGGCCTTCTCGAAGCGGGCGCGCTTCTTGGAGAGGATCAGGCGGCCCTCGGAGTCCTCCTTGGTGAGAACCAGGGCGTCGATCTCCTCGCCCAGCTCGACCTCGTCGCTGGGGTCGACCGACTTGCGGATCGAAAGCTCGTTGGAGGGAATGACCCCCTCGGCCTTGTAGCCGATGTCGACCAGGACCTCGTCTTTGTCGATCCGGACGACTTTGCCCTTGACGACGTCGCCCTCCTCGAAGGACACCATCGTCGCCGCGTAGTTGGGGACGATCTTGCCGTCGATGTTGAGGAGAAGGCCGCCGGAACCCTCGACGGGGGTGGCGCTGGGCGCAGGCGTCATGGTCTCGGTCGCGGACACGGCGGCGAATGATGGCAGAATCCGCCGCGATGCCGATCCGAGCCACCAAGCGCGGCGACGAACGCACGCCGCTGAGCGGCGAGCGCGACGTCCTCATCTGCGGCGCCAGCTTTGCCGGGCTCGCGGTGGCACGCGAGCTGGCCGGCTCCGGGGCCGACGTCCTGGTCCTCGACCGCTACGAGATCGGGGAGCGCCAGACTTCGGCCTGCGGGATCCCGACCGAGTGGCTGCGGCAGTTGGGGCTGATGGAATCCGAGCGCCAGCGCTTCGACACGCTCGTCATGCACACCCCTCACGGGACCTCCCGCTACAAGCTCCCCTGGACCTTCTCCACCTTCGACTACCGCGAGCTCTGCCGGCTGCTCTGGCGCGACTGCGACGCGACCTTCGAGACGGCGAAGGTGAACGGCCGTGAAAACGCCCGCTGCGCGGGCAACGACGGCGACGGGCGGATCGCGATCGAGACCGACCGCGGCACGATCTCCGCCCCGCTCGTCGTCGACGCGCTCGGCTGGCGCCGGATGCTGGCGAGCGGCGACGGCTATCAGCCGCCCGACGCGCCGCTCTCCCGCGGCCTCGAGGTGCACCCCGGCGGCGCCTCCGAGGACCTCGCGATCTGGATCGACCGCAGGTACGTGCCCGCCGGATATGGCTGGTCCTTCCCGGCCCGCGACGAGCTGCGGATCGGAATCGGGTCCTTCGACCCGCGCTTCCACGTCAAGGACACGACCGTCGAGCTGACCCGTGACCTCGGCAAGGAGCCGAACGAGTACCAGGGCAACTGGATCCCGCACAAGCTCCGCCGCAGCGACCGAGGGCGGCGTCTTCTTCGTCGGCGACTCGGCCGGCCACTGCCTGCCGCTCAGCGCCGAGGGGATCAGGACCGCGCTCTATTTCGGGATCGCCCTCGGGCGCGAGCTGCGCGCGGTGGTCGAGGGGCGGCAGGCGCGCGAGCAGGCGGCCGCGGCCTACGCCTACTTCCACGACTCCCACGAGTGGAAGTTCAGGTGGATGCTGCGGGTGCAGAAGCTGGTCCCGCGGGTGCCGCCGCGCATCCTCGCGCCGCTGATCCGGCTGATGGGCTCGAAGCGGTTCGTCGACTGGTCCTTCGACCACTACCTGAAGATCGCACCGCCGGAGTTCGCCGGCGCCGGCCGCCCCGGCGGCTCAGCGGACGACCAGCACCGTCCCGGCGAGGAGCAGGACGACGCCGAGGACACGGCCGCTCGTGAGCGGCGTCTGGTCAAGGCCGAACAGGCCTAGCCGGTCGATCGCGACCGAGGCCGTGAGCTGCCCGAAGACGGTCGCGGCGGCGACGCCGCCGGCGCCGATCACGCTGACGGCGATGAGGGCGTTGAGGACGTAGACCGCGCCGAGGAAGCCGCCGAGCAGGTAGTACCAGCTGACGTCGAAGGTGGAGCTGAGGCCGCCGGCCTTGCCGCTGAGGACGACGACCGTCGCCAGCGCCAGCGTCCCGACCGAGAAGGAGACCAGCGCCGCCGCCATGCTGCCGGTGGCCCTGCCGAGGCCGGCGTTGATCGGGGCCTGGGCGGCGATCAGGCCGCCGGCAAGGGCGGTGAGAGCGACTGCGAGTCCCCTATCCACGAATTTCCCGCCGGGCGCGCGTGATCTTAGATCTGGACATGTGTTGCTCGATAAGTGAGGAGTTTGAACCTTCTTGCCGTCGTATCGGTAACGCAGTAGAGCCAACCGGTCGATTGCAGTCAGCAGAGCCACGATGTCGCCACCGCCAGCAGAGCAGTTCGCCGCCCGGATCTTCCTCGGGCCGGCCTTGCGCGCCCAGCCCGACCGCCGCCTGGTCGACCTCGTCCGCAAGGGCTACGACGCCGCCTTCGAGGAGATCGTGCGGCGCTACCGGCGCCCGCTCGACCGCTTCGCCGCGGCGATCGTCGGCGGCCGCTCCGAGGACGTCACCCAGGACGCCTTCTCGAAGGCGCTGCCGGCGCTGCGCGGCACCGAGGCCGAGATCGAGCTGCGGCCCTGGCTCTACCGGATCGTCCGCAACACCGCCCTCAACGACCTCCGCGACCGGGCGCCGGCGACCGAGGAGCTGGCGGAGACGGTCCCGGGCGGACGCAGCGCCGCCGCCGAGGCGGAGGCACGCGAGGAGATACGCGACCTGACGGCGCGGCTGCGGGCGCTGCCCGAGCCGCAGCGGGCGGCGCTGGTGATGCGCGAGCTGGAAGGCCTCAGCCACGAGGAGATCGCCGCCGCCCTCGGGGTCAGCGGCGGCGCCGCGAGGCAGGCGATCTTCCGGGCGCGGGCGACGCTGCGCGACGGGCCTCGGCCTGCTGGTGCCGATGCCGATGCTGCGGGCGCTGATCGAGCACGGCGGCGAGGCAGCCGGGACCGGGCGGCGCGATCGCCGCCGGGGCGGGCGCGTCCTCGGCCGGCGGCGCGGCGCTCGGCGGCCTCGGCGGCGGCGCCCTCAAAGTCGGTGTGGCGACGGTGCTGGTCGCAGGAACGGTCGGCGCCGGAGTCGCGATCGACCATCACCGCGGCGGCCACGGCGGGCCCGAGGCCGCCGAGGCAGCGCCGCTCTCCCTCGGCACCGAAAAGCAGGAGTCGGGAGCCGGCGGCGGTGCGCAGACCGGCGACGCCTCGCCTCGCTCGAGCGGCAGCGGCGGTCGGGGGCGCATCATGGCGACGGCAATCGCGGCGAGGACAGCGGCGGCGGCTCTTCGCTGAGTGTCGGCGGCCGCTCCGGCGACGGATCCGGCGCCATGCGGGCGGGCGGTCCGGCGGCTCCGACGATGACCACGGCGGCCATGGCGGGCCCGGACCGAGCTCCGGCTCGGTCGACGACTCGGGGTCCGGGAGCCGCCACGGCGGCGATGACGGCGCCGACGACCATCGCGACGGCTCAGGCTCGGGGTCGGGTTCCGACGACGGCTCCGATGACCGCAGCGGCTCCTCGGGGTCGGGGTCCGGCGACGACGGCTCAAACAGCACCGGCGACGGCGACGGCAGCTCGGGCCCGGGCAGCGGCGAGGTGGCGAGCGAACCGCTCCCGACCACCCCGGAAGCGGAGATCGAGGACGGGGGCGGATCGGGGTCGGGCGATTCCGGGTCGGGCTCGGATTCCGGCTCCGGCAGCGGCGATCTCAGCAGCCTTGACGGCAGTCCTTCCTAATCGCGTGATCTTCGCCCCCTCCTCGGGTTGAAGCCAGCAACCAGCTGCTCAACCCCGGTTCTTCAACCGAATCAAGGAGGAAGGCATGACCCCGAAGAAAGCACGGAGATCCCGCCTCGGCATGACCTGGTTCGCGCTGGCGCTGGGAGCGCTCGCGCTCCTGGCCATGCCCGGCCTGGCCGCCGCCAAGGACCGCAACCACGACCGCATCCCGGATCGCTGGGAGAAGCGCCACAACCTGTCGCTGAAGGACGGACCAGGCGCGCCGCGACCAGGATGGCGACCACCTGCGCAACCGGGGCGAGTTCCTCGCCGGGGACAACCCGCGCGACCGCGACAGCGACGACGACGGCGTCATCGACGGCAGCGAGCAGGCCGGGACGATCGCCTCCTTCGACACCGAAACCGGCCGGCTCGTGATCGACCTCTTCGGCAACGACACGGTCGCCGGCTTCGTCACCGACGAAACCGAGATCAAGTGCGACGACGAGCACTCCGGCACCGCCGGCGCCAGCAGCGACGGCTCAGGCAGCGGCGAGGACGAGCTCGGCGACGACCATGGCGGCGAAGGCGAGGAAGAGCCGGGCGACGACCATGGCGGCCAGGGCGAAGAGCCGGGCGACGACCACTCCGGCCCGAGCGACAACTCCGGCCCGGGAAGCGAGGGCGACGACGACCACGGCGACCGCATCTGCACCACGGCGGAGCTGGTACCCGGCGCCGTCGTCGAGGAGGCCGAGCTGAAGGTCGAGAACGGCCAGGCGACCTTCCACGAGGTCGAGCTCTCGGGCAAGGAAGTGAGCGACAGCTAGTCAGGGAGAGCGTCTACTTGGCGTCGAGCCAGTCCTGGCCGACGCCGATGTCGACCTCGAGCGGCGGATCGAGCGGGTAGGCAGCGCACATCTCGCGCTCCACCAGCTCGGTCGCCGCTTCCATCTCCTCCGGCGGCCCCTCGAAGAGGAGCTCGTCGTGGATCTGGAGGACGAGCCGGGTCTCCCCCCCGGCTCTCCCGCAGAGCCTGCTGGCAGCGCACCATCGCCACCTTGATGATGTCGGCCGCGGTTCCCTGGATCACCGTGTTGACGGCGAGGCGCTCGCCGAGCCGGCGGGTGTTGGGGTTGCCGGAGCGCAGCTCGGGGATCGAGCGGCGGCGGCCCATCAGGGTCTTCACGATAGCCCTCCTCCTGCGCCCGCTCGATCACCTGCTCGCGGAAGGCGCGGACCGCCGGGAAGCGTTCGAGGTAGCGGGAGACGAATTCCTCGCCCTCCTTGCGCGGGATGTTGAGCCGGTCGGCGAGGCCGAACCCGGTGAGGCCGTAGACGATCCCGAAGTTGACCATCTTCGCCTTCGAGCGCTGACCGACGTCGACCTCGTCGCGCTCGATCTCGAAGACCTCGGCGGCGGTCGCGGCGTGGACGTCTTCGCCCTCGCGGAAGACCTCTTTCAGGACCTCCTCGTCGGCGACGTGGGCGAGGACCCGGAGCTCGACCTGGCTGTAGTCGGCGGAGAGCAGCCGGTTGCCCTCTTCGGCGACGAAGCAGGCGCGGACGGGGCGGCCGATCTCGGTCCGGATCGGGATGTTCTGCAGGTTCGGGTTGGTGCTGGAGAGGCGGCCGGTGGTGGTCGAGGCCTGGTTGAAGGTGGTGTGGACGCGTCCGGTCTCGGGGTCGATCAGCTCCGGCAGCGAGTCGAGGTAGGTGTTCTTCAGCTTCGTCAGCTCACGCCACTGCTCGATCTTCTCGACGATCGGGTGCTCGTCGCGGATCTGGGCGAGGACGCGGGCGTCGGTCGAGAAGCCGGTTTTGCCGCGCCGCTTGCGGCGTCAGGCCGAGCTTCTCGAAGAGGATGCGGCCGACCTGCTGCGGCGAGCCGATCGTGAACTCCTCCTCGGCCAGCTCGAAGATCTCGCGTCTCGAGCGTGTCGATCCGCTCGCCGAAGCCGGCGCCGACCTCGGCCAGGCGCTTCGCGTCGAGCTTCAGCCCCTCCCGCTCCATCGCCGCCAGCACCGCGACCAGCGGCAGCTCGACCTCGCGCAGCAGCTGCTCCAGGCCCAGCTCCTCGATCCGCGGTCCCTGCACGGCGGCGAGGGCGGCGACCAGGCGCGCTTCCTCGGCGGGGTCGAGCCCCGGCCTCCAGCTCTTCGCCGAGCGCCAGCTGCCCGTCCTCCTCCGCCTGCTTCTCGGCGGCGGCGCCCTCGGCGAGCCCGATGCCGGCGTCGGCGGCGAGCTCGACCAGGTCGTAGGTGCGGCGCTGCGGCTCCAGCAGGTAGGCGGCGACCATCGTGTCGTGGTCGAGGTTGGGCTCGACCCCCTCGCGGGCGGCGGCGGCGAGCAGGCCGTGGCGACCGCCGCCGAGGGACTTGGCGTCGTGGGCGACGGAAGGGCTTGGCGCCGAGGGCGACGGCGAGCTCGTCGTGGGAGCAGGAGCCGGTGAGGACGCTGCTCGCCTTCGGCCGCGGCCCAGCGGTCGCCGTCGATCGCCAGCGCCAGCGGACCCTCGCCGAGGTCGCCGGGCGTGCCCTCGACCGCCTCGACCTCGATCTCGGTCTCGACCCTGCGGCCGGGGACCGCGTCGCCCTCCGGCAGCGCTTCTTCCAGCCGCTCGAGCACCGCCCGCAGCTCGAACTCGCGCATGAACTCCCGCAGGGCGCCGCGGTCGGGCTCGCTCGACATCGCCGCGGCGAGGTCGACGCCGGTCTCGATCTCGTACTGCAGGGTCGCCAGCTCCTTCGACATCCGCGCGTCGTCGGCGTGCTCGGTCAGGTTCTGCTTGCGTTTGGCGCCGGAGATCTGCTCGACGCTTGCCAGCACCTCGTCCAGCGAGCCGAACTGCTGCAGCAGCTGGGTCGCGGTTTTCTCGCCGATCCCGGGGACGCCGGGGATGTTGTCCGAGGTGTCGCCGCGCAGCCCCATCAGGTCGGTGATCAGCTCCGGCGGCACGCCGTAGCGCTCCTCGACTGCGGCGCGGTCGTAGATCTTGGTCTCGGTGATCCCGCGCGAGGTGCTCATCACCCGCACCCCCTCGTCGACCAGCTGGTAGGCGTCGCGGTCGCCGGTCACGACCATCACCTCGATCCCCTGCTCGCGCGCCTGACGGACCAGCGAGGCGATCACGTCGTCGGCCTCGTAGCCGTCGACCTTGACGTTGGTGTAGCCGAAGGCCTCGACCAGCGGCATCAGGTGCGGCCACTGCTCGCGCAGCAGGTCGGGGCGGGGTTTGCGCTGGGCCTTGTAGAGGTCGTAGGTGACCTCGCGGCCGCTGTAGCCGGCGTCCCAGGCGACGACGACCCCCTGCGGATGGTGCTCGTCGATGATTTTCACCAGCATCGAGGCGAGGCCGTAGATCGCGTTGGTCGGACGGCCGTCGCTGGTCCCGATCGACTCGGGCAGGGCGAAGAAGGCCCGGTAGGCGAGGCTGTTGCCGTCGATCAGGAAGAGCTGGGGGGCGTCCGCCATCGGACGCCACTTTATGTCTCAGGCCTGACCGGACTCGACCAGCTCGGTCAGCACCGCCACGACTTCAGGGTCGAACTGGGTGCCGGCGCAGCGGCGCAACTCGGCGACCGCCGCTTCGGTGGCCATCGCCTTGCGGTAGGAGCGGGTGGTGGTCATCGCGCTGAAGGCATCGCAGCAGGTGACGATGCGGGCCTCGATCGGGATCGCCTCGCCGGCGAGGCCGTCGGGGTAACCGGAGCCGTCGAAGTCCTCATGGGAGGCGCGAACGATCGTGCCGACCTCGGCGAGGACGCCGCCGATCCGCTTCAGCATCCGCTCGCCTTCGATCGTGTGCTGGTGCATGACCTCCCACTCGGCGTCGTCGAGCGGTCCTTCCTTGTTGATGATCTGGTCGGGGACGGAGATCTTGCCGACGTCGTGGAGGAGAGCCGCGAACTCGACGTTCCGCCGCTGCTCGAAGGAGAGGCCGAGCCGGTCAGCGACCGCGAGCGAGAGTTCGACGACGCCGCGGCTGTGACTGCCGGTGTAAGCGTCGTCGGCCTCGACGACGTCACCGAGCAGGAGCGCCGTCCCCTGGTAGGCCTCGCTGAGGGTGAGCGCCTGGTCGATCCGGGCTTGGCGCTCGCGCGAGAGGACGGCGAGGACGAGGGCGAGCGGGATCACCGCAAGGCAGATCCAAGCGCCGACCTGGAGCGCGGCGACGACGGCGAGGAGGCCGATCGGCGCCAGCGCCGCATCGAGGGCGTAGACGGGGGCGATCATCCGCAGGACCGCAGTGGCCGGGGTGCCGTCGATGAGCCTGGCGCGGACCGCAGTGGCGACGAAATCGAAGCCGAACTGGGCGAGCAGGGCGAGCGCGTAGACCGGCCACCGGTCCCAGTCGAAGACCTGAGCGCCGGCGAGGACGATGACCAGCGCCGGCCCGACCGCGTGCCAGCAGTCGCCGAAGACGTGGAAGGCGCGGTAGATGCTGGTGCGGCCGCTCGCGTAGTCGAGTAGCCGGCCCAGCGCCCAGCTGAGGCTGACGACGAGCGGGACCGCCGGCGTCGGCAGGAGGAAGAGCATCGGCACCAGCACCAGCTCGGTCGGCACCGTGTAGCCGTCGGCGATGTCGAACTTGGCCCGGCAGGCGATCACGTAGGCGGCGACAAGCGCGCAGAGCGGAGCCACCTCCAGCGACCGAGGCGAATCTAGGAACAGAGCCATGCCCAGGGCGACGCCGAGAAAGCCGCCGCCGGCGACGAGCTCGACGGCGCGCTCGCGGCCCTGAGACCTGATCAGGGCGCGGGTTCGGCCGCGGGCGAAGAGCTGCTCGGGATTGGTCTGTGCGGATTCCATAGGCACGGGTGTTTCCAGCGGGATTCCTTGCCTTCATCGGCTTCATCAAGCCTCGAAATGAGCCGGTTTTTCATTTTTCGTGCCGGCCCGACCCAAAAATCGATTAGACACACGGTCTAACACGGTTCAGTGCACTGGTCTGCGCGCCGATCTTCGCCGGACATAAGTGCAGTGAGCTGAATAAGGGCAAACCTGTCGTGAGGCAGGGACGCAAAGTCAGAGGTCTCGCGCCCCGGCGCGAGACGGCTCGACCGCCAGCTTGGTTGTCAAGACCAGGCTTTTTCGCCTGCAATCAGGAGGTTTACCCAAGTGAAGTCGATGCGCACGCTGCTTCTCGCCCTGACCGTCGCGCTGATTGCCGCGGCCTTCTCGGCCGGAGTCGCCCAGGCCTGCCCCAACACGGGAGCGGAGCAGGTTTTCAAGCCCTGGGGCGACAACAGTTCCTATGTCCTTGCCCCCGATGGCGGCTTCGAGTCCGGCGGCGCCGGCTGGTCGCTCGGCGGCGGTGCCGCGGTGACGGAAGGCAACGAGTCCTTCTTCCTCAACGACGCCGCTGACCGCAGGTCCCTCTCGCTGCCGGCGGGAAGCTCCGCCGTCAGCCCGCCGATCTGCATGTCGATCGACACCCCTCATTTCCGCCTTCTGGCGCGGAACACGGGGAACCCGGCGGCGACCCTGAGGGTCGAAGCGACCTACTCGCTGCTGGGCCTGATCCGGACCCGAACCGTCGGAACCGTCGCCGGCGGCTCCAGTTGGGCACCGAGCCAGCAGGTCTCGACCGTGCTGACGCTCTCGACCATCGTCGGGACCCTGATCCCGAGCGCGATCCAGATCCGGATCACGCCGGTCGGCAGCGGCGGCAACTGGCAGGTCGACGACGTCTACGTCGACCCCTTCGCCCGCCACTAGGACCGCAGAGCAGAAGCCTCCTGCCGCAGAGCCCGGGCGACGTCCATCGCGACGCGCCCGGGCTCTGCTTCGATCTGCTCGTCGGTGAAGTGCAGGACGGTGTAGCCGGCGGCTCGCAGATCGAGGTCGCGGGCATGGTCGTCCTCGAAGGCGACCGAGCCGCGGTGCTAGCCCCAGAAGTCGGTCTCGACAACGACCCGCTGGGCGCGCCAGAGGAAGTCAACGGTCCAGCGACTCAACCCCACCTCTTCCAGTTGGCGTAGCGTCACTACCCCATGTTGCTCCGAGGCGATCTCGTCGATTCGCGAATCGGGCGTGTCGAGTTTGTGGCCCATGAGTCCACCAAGTCGACAGGGGCTTGGATTCGTCCCCTTAACTCGTCGCCGAACGATGTAATAACGTCGAGTAATGGAAGTTGTCGGGACCGCAACCGACGTCAAGGACTGGAGCGACACGGTCGCGAATGCGGCGCAGGTCTTGGCGATCGTGGTCGGCGGCGGATGGGCGCTCTGGAAGTTCGGACTCAACCGGGAAGAGTGGCCGCGGGCGACGCTCGAACAGGCGATCGCGAAGCAGCCCCTCGACCAGGAGCGCTCCCTTCTCCGGGTGCTCGTGGGAGTGAAGAACGCCGGCAACGTACTGATCGACATCGAGGTGGTGCGAGTCGACGTGTACCAGGTCCTTCCCCTCGCCGAGGAGGCGAAGACGGCCTTGGACGCGGGCACCCTCATCCCCGACGACGAAGTCGAGGCCCAGTGGCCGTGCATCGAATCCAGGGAACGGACCTGGACCTCGGGGGAAGCCCGGATCGAGCCGGAAGAGAGCGAACCCTTCGGATTCGATTTCGTCCTGCCGGCCGATATCGAGACGATCTTCGTCTACTCCTACGTCCGCAACGTGAAGCAGCGCGACAGACCGATCGGGTGGTCCTTGACGCAGTTCTACGACTTGAAAGACGGCGACGCGCAGCCGAAGACGCGTGAGGCGATGGCAGGAAGAGCACCCGAATGAGAATCGGACTGAGCGGCGACCAGGCTCCCCCTCGAGAAACTCCACCTTCACGGCCCCCAGCCCCACCCCCGAAGCCTCCCCCTCCGAGCCCACCGCGGAAGGCGCCTCCGGGACCCGCCCAACAGCCGCCGCGACCCAACCCACCAAAGAAGTAGGGGTATCCACCAGTCTGGCCGAGGGCACCGGCCGCGGTGGTGGCCGTCGGCGGTTATCGCAATCTGATTCGATAGCCGCATGGCCGTCAGCGCCCAATACAGCGTCACGATCCGGGTCGAGCTCGACGCGCGCAAAGAGCCGCTCGGGCGCCTGACCGCGGCGATCGCCGAGGCAGGGGGCCAGCTGCAGGGGGTCGACCTCGTCCCCGGCGCCGGGCCGGAGGGCAAACGGGTGCGCGAGTTCACGATCGACGCCACCGACCGCGAGCACTGGGAGAAGATCCTGCGGGCGATCGGCTCGACCCGCGGCGCCCGCGTCCTCGACTACGTCGACCGGACGATGCAGATGCACCGCGGCGGCAAGATCGACATGCGCAACAAGTACCCGGTGAAGACGCGCGACGACCTCTCGATGGCCTACACGCCGGGCGTCGCCCGCGTCTGCATGGACATCCACCACGACCGCAGCAAAGCCTTCGAGTACACGATCAAGAAGAACACGGTCGCGGTCGTCTCCGACGGCAGCGCCGTGCTCGGCCTCGGCAACATCGGCCCCGAGGCGGCGATGCCGGTGATGGAGGGCAAGTGCATGCTCTTCAAAGAGTTCGCCGGCGTCGACGCCTTCCCGATCTGCCTCGACACCCAGGACGCCGACGAGATCGTCCGCGCGGTCGAGCTGATGGCGCCGACCTTCGGCGGCATCAACCTCGAGGACATCTCGGCGCCGCGCTGCTTCGAGATCGAGGACCGGCTCAAGGAGTCGCTGGATATCCCCGTCTTCCACGACGACCAGCACGGCACCGCGGTGGTGACGATGGCGGCGCTCTTCAACGCCCTGAAGATCACCGGCAAACCGATCGAGCAGCTGCGGGTCCTGGTGGTAGGGCTCGGCGCCGCCGGGGTAGCGGTGACGAAGATGATGCTCGCCTCCGGGATCACCCAGATCGTCGGCTGCGACCGCCAGGGCGCGCTCTCGACCAAGCGGGCGGATTACGAGTCGGGCGAGATGAACGAGGCCAAGCGCTGGTACGCGGAGACCACCAATCCGGAGCTGATCCAGGGCCAGCCCGACGACGTAATCGAGGGCATGGACATCTTCGTCGGCCTCTCCGGCCCCGGGATCATCCAGCCCGAGTCGCTCGGGAAGATGAACGACGACGCGATCGTCTTCGCGATGGCCAACCCGACCCCCGAGGTGATGCCCGAGGAGGCGGCGCCCTACGTGCGGATCATGGCCACCGGCCGCTCCGACTACCCGAACCAGATCAACAACGTGCTCGCCTTCCCGGGCATCTTCCGCGGCGCCCTCGACGCCGGCGCCCCCAGCATCACCGAGGAGATGAAGCTCGCCGCCGCCAAGGGGATCGCGATGGCGGTCTCCGAGGAGGACCTGGCCGAGGACTACATCATCCCCAGCGTCTTCAACCGCGAAGTCGCCCCCAAGGTTGCCGAAGCGGTGGTCGAGGAGGCCAAGCGCGACGGCATCGCCCGGCTCAACGAGGAGACCGGGACCTTCGCCACCGTGGAGGCGGACTAGCGGTGCGAGTCCTCGTCACCGGCGCCAGCGGCACGATCGGCCAGGCTCTGTGTGACGCGCTGTTCGCCCGCGGCGACGACGTCGTCGGGCTCACCCGCGACCCCGGCCGCGCCCGCAGGGCCAACCCGCGGGTCAGCTGGCACAAGTGGGAGCCGATGCTGGAACGGCCGGACCCGGCGGCCTTCGAGGGCGTCGACGGCGTCGTCCACCTGCTCGGCGAGCGGATCGACCAGCGCTGGACCGAGGAGGCCAAGGAGCGGATCATGGAGAGCCGCCGCAAGGGCACCCATAACCTCGTGCAGGCGATCGTCGGGTTACCCGACCCGCCGAAGGTAATGATCAGCCAGTCGGCGGTCGGCTACTACGGGGACCGCGGCGCCGAGGAGGTCGACGAGAGCGACGGCCCCGGAACCAGCTTCGACGCACAGGTCGTCCAGGCCTGGGAGGCAGCCGCCCACGAGCTCGACGGCTCCGATGTCCGCCTCGTCATCACCCGCACCGGCCAGGTGCTGAGCGCCGAGGGCGGGATGCTGGAGGAGATGCTGACCCCGTTCAAGCTCGGCGTCGGCGGCCCGCTCGCCGGCGGCGACCAGTACCTCGCCTGGATCCACATCGACGACGAGATCGGGATCCTCCTCTGGGC
The DNA here is from genome assembly GCA_963812845.1 of uncultured Actinomycetes bacterium. Classification (GTDB taxonomy): domain Bacteria; phylum Actinomycetota; class Thermoleophilia; order Solirubrobacterales; family 70-9; genus VAYN01. Next base: position 1,907,066 of record CAWEWQ010000001.1, read on the forward strand.
CCTCGACAACGGGAGCGTCAGCGGCGTCGTCAACGCCAGCTCCCCCGATCCGGCAACGAACAAGGACTTCTCCAAGGCCCTCGGCCGAGCCCTCAACCGCCCCGCGGTGATGCCAGTCCCGGGCCTCGTCCTCGACCTCAAATTCGGCAAAGAGTTCGGCCGGGTCCTCAGGGGCGGCGCCAGGGTCATCCCGAAACGGACCGAAGAGCTCGGCTACCAGTTCAGCCACCCCGACCTAGACAAAGCTCTGCGGGACCTTCTCTAGCGGGTTGGGTTGAGGGACGCGTACCCCCTCTGCCAAAGCCCGTCGCGCAGCTGATCGGACTTCGGGTTCCAGCGTGACTTCCTGAGCCTTTGTCAGAGGGGGTACGCGTCCCTCCCGCAACAGGTCTTATGGGTCCCGGGCAAGAACGTCTGCCGGACCCTCAATCCAGATGCTGACGCGATCGCCGGGATGCCAGGCCGGGAAACCAAGACGGCGCACTTTGACGACTGCCCCGGAGGGGAGCTCGAGCTCCACCAACTGGTCGTGACCGAAGAAGCTACGGGAGACGACAGTCGCCTTCTGAGCACGGCGGTCCGGCGGCTCGATGGTGCCGATCGCCAGCGACTCGGGTCGCACCAGGACGTCGACCTCGCCGGTGTGGCCCTCGCGGTTGGGCAGGTGGCCCAGCTCGCACTCGATCTTCCCGTTCGTCGCCTGCCCCGGCAGCACCTCGATCTCGCCGAGGAAGCTGGCGACCCAGCGCGTCGTCGGGCGCGAGTAGACGTCCTCGGGCGTCCCGACCTGCTCGACCTTGCCCTCGTTGACGACGGCGACGACGTCGGCGACGCTGAGCGCCTCCTCCTGGTCATGGGTGACGAAGACCGAGGTCAGCTTCTGCTCGGCGAGGATCTCGCGGACCTCTTCGCGCACCCGCGCCCGCAGGCCGGCGTCGAGGTTGGAGAAGGGCTCGTCGAGCAGCAGCGCCCGCGGCTCGGCGACGAGCGCCCGAGCCAGTGCCACCCGCTGCTGCTGGCCGCCGGAGAGCTCGTGCGGGTTGCGCTTGCCGAGGCCGCCGAGGCCGACGGTCTCGAGCGCCCCCTCGACCCTCGCCCGGTCGGGACGGCGCCCGAGCGCGTAGCCGACGTTGGCGGCGACATCCATGTGCGGGAAGAGCGCGTAGTCCTGGAAGACCATGCCGATGCGGCGCCGCTCCGCCGGGACCGAGCGCCCCGAGCCGCTGACCTCCTCGCCGCCGATCTCGATGCTGCCCGCGTCGGGGCGCTCGAGGCCGGCGATCAGCCGCAGCGTCGTCGTCTTGCCGCAGCCGCTGGGACCGAGCAGGGCGCAGATCGCCCCCTCGGGCACGTCGAGGTCGAGGGCATCGACGGCGACGACGTCGCCGAAGGACTTGCGCAGGCCGCGCAGACGCAGGCCGGGCGTTTGGGTGGACTCTTCGAACTCCATCAGCGAGGAGATCCCTAAGATTAGGGCAACCTAACTTCCTTCCCCTTGATCCACTCCTCCTCGCAACAGAAGCGGCTGCTCGCAGCCCTGCTCGTCTTCGCCGTCCGTCCTCCTCGCCGGATGCGGCTTCAGCACCGAAGACAGCGGTGGCGGCTCCAACGAGCCCGACGTCGAAGGGATCACCCTCTACTCGGGCCGGATCCCGGCCGCGATCGGCCCCGCCGTCGACAGCTACGAGGCCCAGGCCGACCGCGACGTCCAGGTCCGCTTCGCCGAAACCGCCGACCTCGCCGCGACCCTGGTCGAGGAGGGCGACGCCTCCCCCGCCGACGTCTTCTTCGCCCAGGAGCCGGGGGCGATCGCCGCCGTCGCCGAAGCCGGGCTGCTGGCGAAGCTGCCGCAGAGCATCCTCGACATGGTGCCGCCGCGCTACCGCGACCCCGAAGGGCGCTGGGTCGGCGTCACCGGCCGCGCCCGCGTGATCGCCTACAACCGCGACGTCGTCAAGGAATCGGAACTGCCGCCCTCGCCGTTCGGGCTAGCCGACCCGAAGTGGAAGGACCGGGTCGGCTGGAGCCCGGCCTCATCGAGCATGCAGGAGTACGTGACCGCGCTGCGATCGAAGTACGGCGACGAACGAACCCGACAGTGGCTCGAAGAAATGGTCGACAACGGCGCCGTCGCCTTCCCCGACAACGTGACGATCCGCGACGCGATCGCCAAAGGCGAAATCGACGTCGGCCTGATCAACCACTACTACGTCGCCCAGGCGATCTCCGAAGAAGGCCCCGACTACCCCGTCGCCGTCTACTTCCCGCCCGGCGGGCTCGGCTCGCTGATGCTGCTGACCAGCGTCGGGGTGCTGGAATCGAGCGACCGCAAGCCGGAAGCGTTCGCCTTCGTCCGCTCGCTGCTCTCGAAGGGCTCGCAGGCAGTTCTTCACCTCGAGCTCGAAGGAGTACCCGCTCGCCAAGGGCGCCGAGCCCGACCCCTCGCTGAGCGTCCCGATCGCGAAGATCCCCGTCTCCGACTCGAGCCTGGTCGACCTCAAGGAGCTGCAGGGGACGATCGAACTGATGAAGGAAGCGGGGGCGCTCTAGTGGGGGCGCCGGGCGGAGAGTCCTGATGCCGGCGGCGCGCAGAGCGCCGGTCGGGCTGCTCGCCGCCGGGGCGTTGATCGGCGCCGCCGCGGTCCTGCCGGCGGCCTACCTCGTCGTCGTCATCGCCGGCGACTTCTCGGCGGCGCTCGAAACCGCGTTCTCCTCGCGGGCGCTGGAAACGCTCGCTGCGGACGGCGGCGCTGACCGCCGCGGTCGTCGTCGCCTCGGTCGCGATCGCCCTGCCGATCGGCTGGCTGACGGTCCGCACCGACCTCCCCGCCCGGCGGCTGTGGGCCGTCCTCTGCACCCTGCCGCTGGTCATCCCCAGCTACGTCGGCGCCTACCTGCTGGTCGCGGCGCTGGGACCGAACGGGATGCTGCAGGAAGCGCTCGGGGTCGACCGCCTGCCCTCGATCTACGGCTTCACCGGCGCCTGGCTGGTGCTGACGCTCTTCACCTTCCCGCTGCTGCTGATCCCGCTGCGGGCCAGCCTGCGGCGGATCGACCCGCAGCTGGAGGACGCCGCGCGGGCGATGGGGCGCGGGCCGCTCGAGGTCTTCCGCACCGTCGTCCTGCCGCAGCTGTGGCCGGTGATCGCCGCCGGCTCGCTGCTCGTCGCCCTGTTCACGATCAGCGACTTCGGCGCCGTCTCGATCCTCCGCTTCCACTCCTTCACCAGCGAAATCTACGTCGCCTACCAGTCGAGCTTCGACCGCGTCGCCGCCGCCGCCCTCGGCGCCGTCCTCGTCGTCGCGATGCTCGGCCTGCTCTTCGCCAGCTCGCGGGTGCGCGGCTCGCGGCGCGTCCACCGCCTCGGCCCGGGGACGCTGCGCCCGACCCGGCCCTACCGCCTCGGCCGCTGGCGCTGGCCGGCGCTCGCCTTCTGCTCGCTGATCGTGCTGGTCGCCTTCGTGCTCCCGGTCGGCGTCCTCGTCTACTGGGCCTCGAAAGGGATCTCGACCGGCAGCACCTCGTGGAACACGATCGCCGCGCTGGGCGGCAACTCGCTGCTGATCGCGGTCTGGGCGGCGGCGATCGGCGCGATCGCGGCGCTGGTCGTCGCGGCGCTGGCGGTCCGCTACCCCTCGCGGGTGAGCGCGGGTGGTCGAGCGCCTCTCCCACGCCGGCTACGCGCTGCCCGGAATCCTCGTCGCCCTCGGCCTCGTCTTCTTCGCGACCCGGGCGGTGCCGGCGCTCTACCAGACGATCGCGCTGCTGGTCTTCGCGATGACGATCCACTACCTGCCGCTGGCGATCGGGCCGATCGCCAGCTCGCTGGTCCAGCTCTCGCCGCGGATCGAAGAGGCGGCGCGCGGGATGGGGCGCGGCCCGGCCGAAGTCTTCCGCACGATCACGATCCCGCTCGCCCGCGGCGGCATGATGGCCGGCGCGGCGCTCGTCTTCCTGCACGCGATGAAGGAGCTGACGGTGACGCTGATCCTCTCGCCGATCGGGTTCAAAACGCTGGCGACCGACATCTGGACGCAGACCACCTACGGCTTCTACGAGGCCAGCGCGATCCCGGCCCTGGTCCTGCTGGCGGTCGCCGCGATCCCCGTCTACCTGTTGAGCGAGCAGGGCGCGGCGCCGTCCGTGATCGGGTGAGCGCCGGGGCCGCGCCCGGCGGTGGCGATAGCGGCGGCGCTGGTCCTCGCCGCCGTCTCCCTCGCCCTCCCCTACTTCCCGGTCTACGACCCCTGGGCCTGGCTGGTCTGGGGGCGGGAGCTGCTGCACGGCGGCTTCGAGACCGCCGCCGGGCCGTCGTGGAAGCCGCTGCCGGTGCTGGTCGGACGCGCCGCTCTCGCTGCTCGGCGACGCGGCGCCGCAGGCCTGGCTGCTGGTCGCCCGCACCGGCTGGCTCTGCGCGCCGCTGCTGGCCGGGCTGCTGGCGGCGCGGCTGAGCGGCGAGGAGACCGGCCGCTGGCGCTGGGTCGCGGCCGCGGTCGCCGCCGGCTCGGTCGCCCTCACCGCCGACTCCTTCACGCCGCCGCTGCGCCAGTTCACCGGCGGGCTCTCGGAGCCGCTGCTGGTGGCGCTGGTCCTGGGCGCGGTCTGGGCGGCGCTCGACGAGCGGCGGGGATGGGTCCTCGGCCTCGGCACCGCGGCGGCGCTGCTGCGCCCCGAAGTCTGGCCGTTCCTGGCGCTCTGGGCCTACTTCGCGAGCCGGGATCGTCCGCGCCTGCGAGCCGCGGCGATCGCCGTCGCCGATCCTCGTCCCGCTCGCCTGGTTCGTCCCCGACATCCTCGGCGCCGGCAACCCCCTGGAGGGCGGCGAGACGGCCCGCGCCGGCGGCATCGAGCCGCTCGACGGGCTCGCGGTGCTGGGACGAGCGCTGGCATCGCGCCCCTGGCCGCCTGCTGGATCGGCGTCGCGCTCCTGCTTCGGCGAGGCGCCTTTGTCAACCAGTGGTTCGCAAAAGCGCCACCGAGCCGGTCCGACCGCGCCCTGACGATCCTCCTCGCCGGCGCCGGCGCCTGGATCCTCCTCGTCGCCGCTGATGGCGATCGCCGGCTTCGCCGGCCTCCCCCGCTTCCTCGCCCCAGCCACGGCGATAATCGCGATCCTCGGCGCGGTCGGCATCGCCCGCACCGCCGCCGAGGCGCGGCAGAGCTTTTCCATCTCATAGAGGTAAAAGCTCTACCGCGCTCAGTCAGCGGCCACGCTCGTCATCGCGGTCGCAGGTTTCGCCTGGCGAGCCGCTCAGGTGCCGGGCGACGTCGAGTGGTCGAGCGCCAAACCCACTCCCTCGAACACCTCTTCGACCTGATCGACAGAGACCGGCCCCGACCACCCTCCTCGCCTGCCAAGACAACGTCCGAACATCACCCAAGTCCGCCCGCAAACCGCGCTCGCCTGGAAGCTCGAAGAGCCAATCGCCGCCGTCCCGTCCGGCGACAGCCCCACTACGGCATCGTCCTCTCAACCAAACTCCTCTCCCGAGTGGCACTCCTATCGCCACGCCGGCAACTGGCGACGCAACGCACCTCCCCTGCCTAACCAACCAGCGCTGACAGGGGAGGCCGGTGGGGGTCCCGGGTACTCAGCATGGAGCCGAGCCAATACGGCCCGGGGCTAAGCCAATCCCCACTTCACTCGGCGGAGGTGCTCCCAGAGACCCCCACCGGCATCCCCGCCCAGGCGCTCAGTCCAGCTCGGCAAGCGGCCGAGCCATAGCCGGCGTCTCCGGCGCCACCCGTAAGGCTGCTCCTCCGCCTCCTCCCGCTCGTGGTAAACGCCGTCCGCATTGACCGCCCAGACGTCGTGACCAGCGCCGTCGCAGAGGTTCTCGACCGCCCGCATCGCCGTCAGCATCGAGTGGTCCGAGTTGTTGTACCTGTGGAGGCCGTTGCGACCGATCTGCTGCAGGTTGGAGATGCCGTCGAGCCAGCCGCGGATCCGCTCGACCCGCCCGGCGTACTCGGCGTCGTAGACCGGATAGGCCTTGGGGACGCGGACGACGTGCCCGCCCGCCACCCGCTCCGGCTCGACCAGCCCGAGCGCCGCCACCTCGCGCCGACCGAGCGCGACCAGCTCCTCGTCGCTGCCGCACCAGAGGTCGTCGCCTTCGAAGCAGAAGTACTCGAGGCCGAGGCAGCGAGCGGCGCGGGTCCGGGGTCATCCAGGGGCTCCAGGCGCGGAAGTTCTGGATCCGGCCGACCCGCGCCGCTCGGATCGTGGACGTAGACCCAGTTGTCGGGGAAGGGCGGCTCGCCCTCGACCGGCAGGGCGACGGTGAGGAAGTCGCGGTAGCGGAGGCCGGCGGCGGCGTCCGTCACCTCGCGCGGCGGCGCCGGCTCGGCGACGCCGACCGTCGTCCGCAGCGGGATCGAGGAGATCGCCGCCGAGACCTCGACCCGCTCGCCGCCGGCGCGGACCGCGGTCAGCCGGCCGCCCTCGTGCTCGAGCCCTTCGACCGGCGGCGCCCAGGCGGATCTCACCGCCGTCCCGCTCGATCCGCCGCGCCAGCTCCTCCCACATCTGCCCGGGCCCGAGGCGCGGGTAGCGGAACTCCTCGATCAGGCTCTGCGGCGGCTCCCCGCCGCCCGGCAGCGCCGCCCGCAGCGCCGAGGCGATCGAGAGGTCGGCGATCCGCTGCGCCGCCCACTCGGCCCGCAGCTCGTCGGTCCCCACGCCCCAGACCTTTTCCGTGTAGGTCTTGAAGAAGAGCTCGAAGAGGCGGCGGCCGAAACGCGAGCGCTGACCCACTCCTCGTAGGTCTCGTCCGCCCCGCGCCGCACGCAGCCGGGCCCGGGCGTAGGAGGCGAGGCTGCGGGCCAGCTCCAGCGGGCCGACCTTGGCGAAGACGTCCGCCGGCCGCAGCGGGTACTCGATGAAGCGACCGCGCCAGAAGATCCGCGAGAGCCGCGGCCGCACCAGCAGCTCCGACGCCCAGCAGCTCCTCCCAGAGGCCCTCGACCTCCTCGCTCTTGGTGAAGAAGCGGTGGCCGCCGAGGTCGAAGCGGTAGCCGTCGCGGACGACGGTGCGAGCGAGGCCGCCGACCTCCTCGCCGGCCTCGAAGACGACCACCGGGACCCGGCGCCGAGCCAGCCGATAGGCGGCGGTGAGGCCGGCGGGGCCGGCGCCGAGCACGGCGACGGGAGCGGACTCGGGTCTCGGGGCGGGCGCCGTCATCGGGGCCGGAGATGCTATTAGGTATCCCTAATGCCGGACGCTCCCTCGGCCGCGGAGACCCTCCGAGGCCCCTCCCTGACCCTCGCCGCGATCGTTCCGGCGACCGACGACCCGCCGACCCTGGAGCGGGCCCGCGCGGCGCTGCGAAGCGGGCCGGCGGCGGCCGGACGAGCTGATCGTCGCGCGCGGGCTCCCCGGCGGGCCCGCCGCTGCCCGCAACCTCGGCGCCGCCGCGAGCGACGCCGACGTGCTCGTCTTCGTCGACTGCCGACGTCGAGGTCCACGCCGACGCCCTGGAGCTGATCGAGCGGCGCTTCGCCGTCGACCCTGGACTCGCCGCCGTCTTCGGCGCCTACGACGACGATCCCGAGGACCCCGGCGTCCCCTCCCGATATCGCAACCTCCTCCACCACCACGTGCACGCGGCGCGGCGGGCGAGGCGGAGACCTTCTGGGCGGGGCTGGGCGCGATCCGCCGCGAGAGCTTCGAGGAGGCCGGGGGCTTCGACGCGCGATCGCTACCCCCTGCCGAGCGTCGAGGACATCGAGTTGGGGATGCGGCTGCGCCGCCGCGGCGCGCGGATCGCCCTCGACCCCCGCATTCGCGGCCGCCACCTCAAGCGCTGGACCCCGCTCGGCATCGCCCGCACGGACTTCGCGCGCCGCGGCGTTCCTTGGGCCCGGCTTCTGCTGCGGGAGGGCAGCGGCAGCACCGCCCTCAACCTCAGCCCGCGGCGGCGCCTGAGCGCGGCAGCGAGCGTCGCCCTGCTCGGCTTGCTCCTCGCCCGGCGACCGCGGCTTGCCGCCGTGGCGCTGGCGGCGAGCCTCGTCCTCGACCGCGACCTCTACGCACTGCTGCTGCGCCGCGGCGGCCCGCGCCTCCTCCTCGGCGGCATCCCCCTGCACCAGCTGCACCAACTCTGCGCCGCCGCCTCGGTCCCGGCGGCGCTCTCCCTCCACGCGATCGAGGGGCGGCGCCGATGCGGATAGGCATCGCCGGCTGCGGCCGGATCGCGGAACGTGGATACGTGCCGGCGGCGCTGGCGACGCCTGGCGTCGAGATCGCAGGCTTCGCCGATCCCGACGGGGAGCGCCGGAACAACTGTCGCCGGCTCTGGGCCGGGAGCGGCGAGGAGGCCCCGGGGTTCGCCGCCCTCAGTTCCCTTCTGGAGGCGGTGCCGCTCGACCTGCTTGTCGTCGCCGCCCCCGCCGCCCACCATCCGGCCCTTGCCGCCGAGGCTGCTGCCGCGGGCGTGCGGTCCCTGGTCGAGAAGCCCCCGGCCCTCGACCTCGAGGGCGCCCGGCAGCTGGCGGAGCTCGACCCGCAGCCGCTCCTCGCCTTCAACCGTCGCTTCCTCCAGGGGGCCGAGCTGCGCGACGCGGTCCCCGCCGAGGGCTGGCTCGAGCTGGACCTGGAGCTGCGCTTCCGCCGCAGCGCCTGGGAGGCGCACGAGGCACGCGACGAGGCACTGCTCGACGCCGGCATCCACTTGATCGACCTCGCCTGCCACCTCGCGGGCTCCCCGCCGATCGCCGTCCGGGGAGCGCAGGTCGATCAAGAGCGGGCGAGCCTGGAGCTTGAGCTAACCCGGGGCCGCGCCCGCATCAACTGCGCGACCGACCGTCGCCACCGGGAGGCAGTCGTCATCCGCAGCCGCCCCGGAACCCTGCTGGCCCGCTCGTTCAGCGGCGGGGTCCGCGGTCGCTTCGCCGCACTTATCGGCAAACCCGACCCACTCCAGCTCTCCCTGCAGCGGCAGCTTCGAGCGCTGCGCGCCCAAGCCCCAGAACTGCACCACCCTCTACCCCCGGCAGAAGTAGAGGGTGGTGCAGTTCTGGGGGAGCGCGGCGCCGCCTTATTGGCCACCGCCGTCGACGGCGTCGTCGCAATGGCGGTCGTAGAAGCCACCCTCCGCTCCGCGGAACTGAACGGCGCCGAGGTCACCGTCGAGCAAGTCGAGGCACCGGCGTGATCGCCGTCATCCAGTTCGACGCCGCCAGCGCGCGGCTGCTGGAGCGGCTGGGTAACGAAGGTCGCCTGCCGAACCTGGAGGCGCTGCGCGCCCAGGGCACCCGTCTCGACCTCGAGACCCCAGCCGAGCACTTCCCCGCCAGCGCGTACCAGACCCTCTACCGCGGGGTCGAGGTCGGCGACCACGGGCTCTTCTATCCCTTCCAGTGGGCCGGAGACGACCAGCGGGTGCGGCTGGCGGGCAGCTTCGAGGCGCCGCCGCCGATCTGGGACCTGCTCGGCCGCGCCGGCCGCAGCACCCTCGCGATCGACCCTTACGAGTGCCACCGGCCACAGGAGGCGCCGGGGGAGCTCTTCGACGGCTGGGGGATGCGGGAGCGGGTCGTGCTCGAGCGCTGGTCGGTCCCCGACGGAGCGGACCGCGGCCCGCGCCGCCGCCACGGCCGTCCTCCCGATGTCACCGAGGTCTTCGGCGCCCAGTCGCCGCGCGAACTGCGCCGGCTGCGGGAGCGTTTCCTCACCGCACCCCGTCGCGTTGCCGACCTCGCAGTCGAACGGCTGCGCGGGGGCGAGTTCGACCTCGCCTGGATCGTCTTCGCCGCCCCGCACCTGGCCGGCCACCGGCTCTGGGGGGACCCGTCGCTGGACGAGATCTACGAGGAGGTCGACGGCCAGCTCGGGCGCGTCCTCGACGCCCTCCCCGACGACTGCGACGTAATCGCCTGCTCGGTCCTCGGGATGGACGAGAACACGAGCCGCGCCGACCTGCTGCCGGAGATGCTGAGCGCCGTCTTGGCGGGCCCCAGCCAAAGTCGTGGTTCCTTAGTCGGCGATGGCACGACTAAGGAACCCCGGAACGGGGAGGACTCCGACTCGGGGGCGATCTGGCGCCTGCGCGGCGCCCTCTCCGGCCCTCTCCGCGCCCGTGTCGCCGCGGCGATGCCGGACCGTCTGGCGCTGGAGCTGACGGCTCGCCTGGAGCTGCGCGGCGTCGACTGGAGCTCGACGCGCGCGTTCGCCCACCCTGCCGACAACCAGGGCTACATCCGCCTCAACCGGACCGGGCGCGAGCGGGACGGCATCGTCGCCGGCGGCGAGGCGGAGGAGCTGGTCGCTCAGATCCGTGAGGGCCTGCTCGACTTCCGCGACCCCGACGGCGAGCCGACGGCGATCGCGGTCGAGGAGACGGGCGAGCGCTGGCAGGGCGCCGCCGCAGACCGCCTGCCCGACCTCGTCGTCCGCTGGCGCCCAACCTCCTCCGTCGCGCTCGAGGCGGTCCACTCCCCATCCTTCGGCACCGTCCGCCGCCATGGCGCCGGCAGCGGTCGCACCGGCAACCACACCGACGGCGACGCCTGGGCCATCCTCGCCCCCCGCACCAGCCGCACCCGCGACCTCGGCCGCCCCGCCCGCGTAACCGACATCCCCGCCACCGTCGCCGCCCTCACCAACACCCCGCTCGAAGGCCTCAGCGGCGCCCCACTGCTCGAGCGCTAACTCCGAGACCGCAAAATTGGCTCCTCAAGAGCCATTTTTGCGGTCTCGCGGATGACGCCGGCCGCGGTAACCGCCTGGGCGGCGCAAACGAGGACGCCGGGAGCGAGGCCGGCGCGGAAGCCGGCGCGGATCAGGCCGAGGTAGAAGGACGGTGAGCCGGAGCGGCGGTTCGGTCTTGCCCTCCGGTACTGAGCTGCGCCGCGTCCGTAGCGGTACTGCTGGCGGAGGAAGTCGGGGGCGCTCATCCCACTTTCATGCAGGACCGAGGCCTCAGGGACGAACCGCGGCGCCACTCCCTCCCGCGCCGCCCGCTCCCCCCAATCGCGGTCCTCCCCCGCTGCCGCCGGAAACGACTCGTCGAAGGGCAGCCTTTCGAGCATCGAGCGCCTGGCGGCCAGATTCGCGGTAACGGCAAATCCCGCCGAGGCGGTCCCAGGCGCGGCCGCCCTCACCTGCAGGTAGTACACGATCGCCTCCCACGCTTTGTCCCCGGCGGTCGCCCCATCCCCGATCCGAACCGGACCACTGGTCGCCTCGGCCGCCCCCACCAGGATCGGCGCCACCAGCGCCTCCGCCCACGCCGCCTCAGGCGCGCAGTCGTCGTCGGTGAAGCACACCACCTCGCCCCGGGCCCGCCGCACCCCCTCGTTGCGGGCCCAGGCCGGACCGCGCCCGCCCACGTCCTCGACGACCACCACCTCCACGGGCACCGACTGCCGCTCCAGTGCCGCCCGGCAGCGCTGCAGCGCCTCCGGCCGACCCCGCGTCGGCACAACCACGGAGATCCGCAACGCGGCCCCGTCCATCAACCCAGGGCGTCGAAGACGTCTCGCCGCGGCTCGGATTCGTCGCCTTCGGCAATCGCGGCCGTCACCTCCGCCACCGCCTCGCGCCCTGAGGCGCCACCGACCTCGGCGATTCCCGCCGCGCCGACGATCGGCCGCGACTGTTTCCGCGCCTCCGGGTCGGGCTCGCCGAGGTAGGCGATCGCGGTCGAGTCCTCGCTTGCCCGCCTCGCGTTCGCCCCCACCTGCGCCAGGGCCCACTCCCCGCCGGGCCCGGACGCATCGAGGCAGACCACCCGCAGTTCGAGCTTCCCCTTCCCCTGGCCCTGTGCCGCCTGCTCGCGGGCTTCGTCGCAGAGGCGGCGCCCCGCCGCCCCTTCCTCGCCCCGCAGCGGCGCGCTGACGTAGATCCGCACGGTCGCGCCTGCGGCCGCCCCGCCTTCGCCGCAGCCGTACAGCAGCACCGCACCCAGGGCGGCGGCCGTCAGGATCTTCAGGAGGCGCGGCACGGGCACGATCCTAGGACCAACCGTCCTACACTCGCGGGATGCGCATCGGAGTCCTGACCGCCGGCGGCGACTGCCCCGGCCTCAACGCGGCGATCCGGGCCGTCGCCCGCTCGGCGATCCAGCGCGGCGACGAGGCGATCGGGATCCGCCGCGGCTACCGCGGCCTCGCCGAGGACGACTACGAACCGCTGGACATGCTCCGGGTCTCCGGAATCCTCCACCAGGGCGGGACGATCCTCAGCACCTCGAGCTTCGAGCCGATCCGCGAAGGTGCGCTCGACAAGGTCGCCGCCGCCTTCGCCGAACAGCGCCTCGACGCGGTCGTCGCGATCGGCGGCGAGCACACGATGGAGATCACCCGCCAGCTGCACGCCGACCGCGGCCTGCCCCTGGTCGGTGTTCCGAAGACGATCGACAACGACGTCGGCGGCACCGACTTCACCTTCGGCTTCGACACCGCGGTGCAGATCGTCACCGACGCGATCGACCGCCTCCACACCACCGCCCAGTCGCACGACCGGATCATGGTCGTCGAGGTGATGGGCCGCAACACCGGCTGGATCGCCGCCTACGCCGGCCTCGCCGGCGGCGCCGACTGCATCGTCATCCCCGAGCACACGACCACGGTCGAGGAGATCTGCCACGACGTCACCCGTCGCCACGACCGCGGCAAGGACTTCTCGATCATCGTCGTCGCCGAGGGCGCGAAGCTCGCTTTCGAGAGCGGCGAGGAGCGCCTGATCCAGCCGGTCAAGGACAGCGACGAGTACGGCTACCCGCGCCTCGGCGGGATCGGCGCGGCGTTGGCGATGGAGCTGGAGACCCGAACCGGCTACGAGACCCGCGTCACCGTCCTCGGCCACGTCCAACGGGGCGGCACCCCGACCTCGACCGACCGCGTCCTCGCCTCCCGCTTCGGCGCCCACGCCTACGAGATGGCGAAAGCGGGCGAATTCGGCAAGATGGCGGCGATCCACGGCACCGGGATGACCGGCGTGTCGCTGGCGGAGGCGGTCAAGGTCAAGCAGGTCGACCTCGACATCCTCGAGATAGCCAAACGGTTCTTCACGTGAGAGGGTGAGCCTGATGAGCGACGCGCCGGACCTCAAAGCAGTCACCCAGATCCAGCAGGGGATCTGGTCAAAAGGCGACTTCGCGATGGTCGCCGCACTCGTCTACCCCGCCGCCGAGGGCCTCGCCGAGGCGCTCGAGATCGTCCCCGACGAGCGGGTGCTCGACGTCGCCTGCGGCAGCGGCAACGCCGCAATCGCGGCGGCGCGACGCAGCTGGGGTGGCGTGGTCGGCGCCGATTACGTGCCGGCGCTGTTGGAGCGAGGCAGGGAACGGGCCGCGGCAGAGCGGCTCGGTGTCGAGTTTGTCGAGGCCGACGCCCAGGCCCTGCCCTTCGAGGACGCTTCCTTCGACGTGACGATGTCGATCTTCGGCGCGATGTTCGCCCCCGACCAGCCGCAGACCGCCGCCGAGCTGCTGCGGGTGACGAAACCGGGCGGCCGGATCGGGATGGCCAATTGGTCGCCGGAAGGCGCCGTCGGGACCATGTTCCAGACGATCGCCAAGCACGCTCCTCCCCCGCCCGGGGTCGAATCGCCGCTGCGCTGGGGCACCGAAGAACGAATTCGCGAGTTGTTCGGCGATGGCGTCACCGACATCCGCTTCGAGCGGCGCACCTCGCGCCAGCCGTTCCGCTCCGCCGAGCACTACGTCGAGTTCTTCCGCAAGTACTTCGGCCCCACCCAGATGGCCTACGAACGGGTCGGCCCGGAGGGCGAGAGGGCGCTGACCGAGGATCTGCTGGCATTCCTCAACGAGGCGAACACCGCCGGGGACCGCGCAATGGTCCTGGAGGCGGAGTACCTACAGCTGGTGGCAACGCGCGCCTGAGCGCGGCGCTAGGAGCTCTGAACCTGTTTCAGGGTGCGGATCGCGGCGCCGATGATGAGGATGCTGAAAAAGATCAATCCGGCGACGCCGCCGCCCTGTCCGAACGCGGCGTAGCCGACCACCATCGCGGCGATCGCCAGGAAGAGGGTTACGACCATTCCCATATCGCGCGGCATCCTAATTGAAAGGTCGGCCGGGGGGCACGTCATCCGGCCGCGAGGGCGACGCGCGTCTCGCTGAGGAACGAGGCGACCGCGTCGGCGGCCCCCTGGACCGAGCCGCCCTCGCCGGCGGCGCGGACGAGACGGCTGCCGATGATCACGCCGTCGGCGATCTCCCCCACCTTGGCGGCCTGCTCGGGGGTGCCGATCCCGAAGCCGACCGCAACCGGCGTCGAGGCCTCGGCCCTGGTCGCCGCGACCAGTTCGGTCAGGGCGGCCGGGATCTCGGCCCGCTCGCCGGTGGTGCCGACGGTGGAGACGACGTAGACGAAGCCACGGGCCGACCCGCAGATGCGCTTGCGACGCTCGGCCGGCGTCGTCGGCGCCAGCAGCGGCACCAGCGCCAGCCCCTCGGCGGCGAACGCCTCCCGCACCTCACCCGCCTCGTCCAGCGGCAGGTCGGGAACGATCACGCCGGCGGCGCCGGCGGCCTGCGCCATCTCCGCGAACTTCCTCGCGCCGCCCTGGGCGAGAACCATGTTCGCGTAGGCCATGAAGACGACCGGGACCTTGTCCCCGACAGCGCGACAGACCTCCAACGCCGTGGCAAGGGTCGCCCCCGCCTCCAAAGCCTTGGTCGCCGCCGCATGAATCGTCGGCCCATCAGCCAGAGGATCGGAAAAGGGAACCCCGAGCTCGATCAGATCAGCCCCAGCGTCCACATAGGCCTCGGCCACAGCCAACCCGGTCTCCCGGTCGGGATACCCGGCCATCAGGTAAGGCATCAGCGCAGCGCGCCCTTCAGCTTCAGCCGAGGCGAACGCCGCCGCAATCCGCTCGTCGCCGCTCAGCGCATCAAGGGGAGCCGGGGGAGTCTCGGCGGACCCTCCCCGCTGTTGTCCGCCGAGACTCCCCCGGCTCCCCCCCACACCGCTCACGGCAAGATCTCCCCGGGCGGTTTCAAGCGGGAAGTCGCCTCCGCCATGTCCTTATCCCCTCTCCCCGAGAGACAGAGCACGTCGAACCCATCCCCCTCCAGCGAGTTCTCCATCAACCAGGCGATCGCGTGCGAGCTCTCCAGCGCCGGGATGATCCCCTCCAGCCGCGAGAGCTCCTGGAAGGCCGCCAGCGCCTGCTCGTCGGTCACCGCCACGTAGCTGGCCCGGCCGCTGTCGCGCAACTGGGCGTGCTCGGGGCCGACGCCGGGGTAGTCGAGCCCGGCGGAGATCGAGTGCGCCTCGAGGATCTGCCCCTCCTCGTCGGCGATCACCGAGGAGAGCGAGCCGTGCAGGACGCCTTTGACGCCGCCCTGCAGCGAGGCGCCGTGCCTTTGCGTGTCCAGACCCTCGCCCGCCGCCTCGACGCCGACCAGCGCCACCTCGGCATCGCCGACGAAGGGGGTGAAGATGCCGATCGCGTTGGAACCGCCGCCGACGCAGGCGATCACCCGGGCGGGCAGCGAGCCCTCGGCCGCCTGCGCCTGCCTGCGCGCCTCTTCGCCGATCACCCGCTGCAGGTCGCGGACCAGGGCCGGGTAGGGCGCCGGCCCGACCGCCGAGCCGATCACGTAGTGGGTGGTGGCGACGTTGGCGACCCAGTCGCGGATCGCGGCGCTGACCGCCTCCTTCAGCGTCCGGGCGCCGGCCTCGACCGGGGCCACCTCGGCCCCGAGCAGCTTCATCCGCTCGACGTTCGGCGCCTGGCGGCGGATGTCCTCGGTGCCCATGTAGACGACGCATTCGAGCCCGAGCAGGGCGCAGGCGGTGGCGGTGGCGACGCCGTGCTGGCCGGCGCCGGTCTCGGCGATCACCCGCGGCTTCCCCATCCGCGCCGCCAGCAGCGACTGGCCGATCGCGTTGTTGATCTTGTGGGAGCCGGTGTGGGCGAGGTCCTCGCGCTTCAGGTAGACCCGCGAGCCCACCCGCTCCGAGAGCCGCTCGGCGCGGTAGAGCGGGGTCGGCCGGCCGATGAAGTCGCGGCGGAGCAGCTCCAGTCGCCCCGTGAACTCCGCGTCCTCGCGAGCCTCGGCCCAGGCGGCGCTGAGCTCGTCGAGCGCCGGTATCAGGGTCTCGGGCACGTAACGGCCCCCGTAGGGCCCGAACCTCTCCTCGATCGCGCTCATGCCGCCCCGGCGCCGACCGAGTTCGCGACCTCGAAGAAGGCCGACATCGCCGCATGGTCCTTGCGCCCGGGCTCGAGCTCGACGCCGCTTGCGACGTCTACCGCGTAAGGACGGGTGACCGCGATCGCATCGGCGACGTTGCCGGGCCGCAGACCGCCGGCGAGGATCGCCGGCACCTCGGAGCGGTGGCCGCGCAGCAGCTCCCAGTCGAAGCTCTCGCCGGTCCCGCCCCACATCCCCTTGCCGCGGCGGTCGAAGAGGTGAAAGTCGGTCCGGAAGGCCTCGGCACCGTGGATGTCGGCGGCGCTGGCGACGTGAATCGCCTTCGCGACCTTCAAACCGGTTCGACGCTTCACCTCGGCGCAGAACGATGCGCCCTCGGCGCCGTTCAGCTGCACCATCGTCAGGCCCTCGTCCTCGACCGCCCGCGAGACCTCCTCCAGGGTTGGATTGACGAAGACGCCGACGACCTCGCACTTGCGCCGGAAGGCAGCTGCGATCTCCGTTGCCACACCGGGGTCGACGTTCCTCGGCGAGCCGTGAAAATGGATCAGCCCGACGGCCCAGGCGCCCAGGCGCACGGCCTCGGCCGCGTCGTCGAGATTGGTTATGCCGCAGAACTTCACCCGCACGCCCAGAGCGTACGTGAAGGGCGGGCCCGACTCGCGGGCCCGCCCACCTGAATCGCAACTATTCGGTGTTCTGGGGCTGGTTGCCGAGGGTGACTTCGGCGGTCTTTTCCTGGCCGCCGCGGAGGATGGTCAGCTTGAGTTCGTCGCCGGGCTTGTGGCCCTGGATGATTTCGACGAGTTCGTCCATGCTCGTCAGCTTCTGGCCGTCGACCTCGGTGATGATGTCGCCGCCGAGCCGGACTTCTGCGCCGTTGATCGTCGCGTTGGTGCCGCCGGCTTCGATCCCGGCCTTGTCGGCGGGACCATCCTTGACCACCGACTGGACGATCACTCCTTCTTCGACCGGCAGGTTGAGCGCCTTGGACAGTTCCTCGTCGATCGTGCCGCCGCTGATGCCGATGAAGGCGTGTTCGACTTCGCCCTTGGTCTTCAGGGCCTCGATCTCGGCGCGGACGGTGTCGATCGGGATCGCGAAGCCGATGCCGACGTTGCCGTTGCCGTTGCCCCCGGTGGCGATCTGGGCGTTGATTCCGATTACCGCCCCTTCGGCGTTGATCAGCGGGCCGCCGGAGTTGCCGGGGTTGATCGCCGCGTCGGTCTGGATCACGTGGGAGATCGAGAAGCCGTTGGGGGCCTGGATGTCGCGCTGGACGGCGGAGACGATGCCGCTGGTGACGGTGCGGTCGAGGCCGAAGGGGTTGCCGATCGCGACCACCGGATCGCCGACTTCCATCTGCGAGGAGCGGCCCAGGGTCAGCGGATGGACCTGGCTCGCCGGCGCGTCGACCTCGAGCAGGGCGATGTCGGTGCCGGGGTCGGTGCCGACCACTTCGGCGTCGTAGGTCTTTTCGGAGTCGCCGAGTTTGACCGTGACCTTGCTCGCGCCTTCGATCACGTGGTTGTTGGTGAGGATGTGGCCTTCGTCGTCGATCACGAACCCCGAGCCGGTGGCGGTGCCGCCGCTTTCGGGTTCGACTTCGCCGAAGGGGTTGAAGCTTTCGGATTCCTGCGGTTCGAGCTGGGATTCGATGAAGGCGACCCCGTCGCCGTCGGTCTTGTAGATCTGGTTGACGACGTTCGTGGTCCCGTCTTCGGACTTGGCGTCGACCGGCGCGGTCAACGGCGCGGCAACGGTGGTGGTCGTGCCGCCGTCGGACTTGACCACGCCTGCGGCGATCGCGATCAGGCCGACGACGGCAACGACGGCGCCGCCAAGGAGAGCGGCAAAGAACGGGCTGCGGAGTTTCGAATCGGGCTCGGGCATGGACAGGAGGATGGCGTAAGGCCGTGACCGGTCCCTAAACCCTCTTCAAATTTTTTCTAAATTTGCGAGGCCCCGTTGGCGCCGTCCGCTACTTCCAGCGTCGTGGCGCCCCGGCCAGGTATTCCGTGTAGCCGCGCAGGGCAGCCGGCGAGACCAGCGCCCGATAGCCGAACAGGTAGCCGAGGAATCCCAAGACGTCGTGCTCGGGATGGAATCCGAGGCGGCGGAAGACGTGCCGCTCCTGCCACCTGCGCAGCAGCCCATAGATGAGGAGGGTGATCGGCAGCACCAGCATCGACCACCACGAGAACAACAGCGGGTAGCCCGCTATGAAGAGGACGACCCCCGGTATCCAGAAGAAGACATAGCCGAAGTCGAGAAGCGGCACGAGGTAGTCGAGCCCGCAGACGAATCTGGCCAAGACTCTCGGCTGCTCGGCGGGCGGGTTGCGCTGAAGGCCCTCCAGCATCCCCTGCGCCCAGCGCGATCGCTGGCGCATGAGCTCGAAGACCCGCTCCGGCGCGGCAGTGGCGCCGAGCGCGCACGGCTCGTACTCGACCAGCCCGCGGGAAGCCATCATCGACCAGGTGAGGACGATGTCCTCGCCGATCGCGTCCGGCCAACCCCCCACCGCGCGAACGTCGGTCGTCCAATACGCGGAGAAGGCGCCCTGGGCGACCAGGGTGCTGTCGTAGGCCGACTGCATGCGCTTGACCCCGTTGATTCCGAGCCGGTAGTCCCAGCTCTGCATCCTGGTCAGCAGGTTGCGCGTCGGACCCTGAACCACCAGGGCGCCCGCGCAGGCGCAGACATGCTGCCCTCCGGGTTCCCGCGTCAACCTGCCGACCAGATACTTCAGAGCCTCCGGATGCAGATGGGTGTCGGCGTCGACGGTGACCACGATCGGGGTCTCGACCCTCTTCAGAGCTCTGTTGAGCGCCCGCCACTTTCCCGCTTGCGGCTCGAAGGTGCGCCGCAGCTCCAGACCACGGCGCCGCGCCGTCTCCTCGGCGACCTCGGCGGTGCGGTCGGTCGAGTTGTTGTCGGCGAGGATCGCCGTCAGCGGCCCGTCATAGGAGAGGCCCGCGATCCGCTCCAGGGTCGGGCCGATGGCGGACTCCTCATCGCGGGCGGCGACCACGACGGTAACCGGGGGCCACGCACCCTCCGGCCAAGGACCACCGGGTGGATCTAGCGACGGGACCCGGTAGCGCAGCGTGATCAGCGTGAAAACCATGAACCCGACGAGCACGGCTGGGACGTAGGCGAGTAAGACCGGGATCGCCCAGGCCATCACCGGACCGATCGCATCGCGCAGCTCCTCCCGCCATGGAGATGACGCCCAGACGGCGAATGCCACATAGGCAGCGGTCAACCCGGACGCCACCGCAAACCTGAGCGTCGTGGAGGATCTAGACGAGGTGTTCGCGGGTGCCTTCGTCGAACCCGGTCAGCTCGCGCACCTTCGCCTCGGGGTCCGGAGTCGTCATCAGGGCGCCGCCGATCAGGACCGCGTCGACGCCGACCCGATCGAGCTCCTCGAGCTCATGCCGCCCGGAGATCCCGGACTCGGCGACGACGGTCTTGCCGGCGGGAACATCGGGCATCAGCTCGAAGGTGGTGGCGATGTCGACGCTCATGTCGTCGAGGTTGCGGTTGTTGATCCCGATCACGTCGGCGCCGGCCTCCAGCGCTCGCTCCAACTCGTCGGCGTCGTGTACCTCGACCAGGCAGTCGAGGTCGATCGAGCGGGCCTCCCGGTGCAGCGAGCGGAGGTCCTCGTCGGCGAGGGCGGCGACGATCAGGAGGACGGCGTCGGCGCCGTTCACGGCCGCCTCGTAGAGCTGGTAGGGGTCGACGATGAAGTCCTTGCGCAGGATCGGCAGGTCGCAGGCGGCGCGGGCGGCGCGCAGGTCGGCGAGGCGGCCACCGAAGTGCGGCTCGTCGGTGAGCACCGAGAGCGCGGCGGCACCGCCGCGCTCGTAGGCGCCGACCTGGGTGGCGACCTCGAACCCCTCGGGCGCGAGCGCCCCGGCGCTGGGCGAGCGGCGCTTGAACTCGGCGATCAGCGAGAGGCCGGGCCGGACCAGGGCCTCGTTGAAGGGGCGGTCCTCGACCCTGGCCGCGAGGCGGGCCTCGAGGTCGGATTGCGGAAGTTCACGGCGCCGGGCTTCGACCCCTTGCCTGGCCCCTGCGATGAGCTGATCCATCATTCCCACTTGAGCTCCGAAAGCCTAGATGACCGCTTACCCGGCGGCGGCGCCAGTCGCCGCCTGCAGCCGCTCGAGCACCTTTGCCGCCGCGCCCGAGTCGATCGCCTCGGCTGCCTTGGCGACACCCTCTTCGAGGTCGGCCGCGAGGCCGCCGACGTAAAGCGCCGCGGCGGCGTTGAGAAGGACGAGGTCGCGGTGTGGGCCGGGATCGCCGGCGAGCACCCGGCGGCTGACCGCGGCGTTCTCCTCCGGGGTGCCGCCGGCGACCCGCTCCAGCTCGACCGGCGCCAGGCCGAACTGGCCGGGCTCGACGAACCACTCGGCGGTGCGCCCGTCGGCGACCTCGATCACCCGCGTCGGCGAGGAGAGCGAGAGCTCGTCGAGCCCGTCCTCGGCGGAGACGACCAGCGCCCGCTCGCTGCCGAGCCCGAGCAGGGCCTCGGCGATCGTCTCCTGGTAGTGGCGGTCGGCGACCCCGAGCAGCTGCCGGTCGGCCCCCGCCGGGTTGGTCAGCGGGCCGAGGAAGTTGAAGATCGTCCGCACTCCGAGCGCTTTCCGCGCCGGCACGACGTGCTTCATCGCCGCATGGTGGCGCGGCGCGAACATGAAGCCGAAGCCGATCTCGTCGATGCAGCGACCCACCTGCTCGGGCTCCAGTTCGACGTTGACGCCGAGCGCTTCCAGCAGGTCGGCGGAGCCGCACCTGCTGGTGTTGGAGCGATTGCCGTGCTTGGCGACCGCGCAGCCGGCGCCCGCGGCGACCAGAGCGGCCGTGGTCGAGACGTTGAAGGTCGAGGGGCCGCCGCCGGTGCCGCAGGTGTCGACCAGGTCCTCGCGCTTGGTCGGTACCGGCGCCGCCAGGCCGCGCATCGTCCGCGCCAGCCCGACCAGCTCGGGAACCGTCTCCCCCTTGGCCCGCAGGGCGATCAGGAAGGCGCCGGTCTGGACCGGGTCGGTTCGGCCCTCCATGATCTCGCTGAGAACCGCCGAGGCGTGGTCGGCGGTGAGGTGGTCGCCGGCGCAGACCGCGTCGATCGCGCGGCTGACGACGTCATTCGGCATCGGCGCGCTCCGCGACGAAGTTGGCCAGCAGGTGTTTCCCCTGCGGGGTGAGGACCGACTCGGGGTGGAACTGGACCCCCTCGACCGGCAGCTCGCGGTGGCGGGCGCCCATCACGACGTCGCCCAGGCTCGCGGTCAGCTCCAGCTCCGCCGGCAATTCGGGATCGGCGACGAGCGAGTGGTAGCGGCCGGCGACGATCGGGCTCGGAAGCCCGGCGTAGATCGCCTTGCCGTCGTGCTCGACCTCGCCGTCCTTGCCGTGGATCGGCTCGCCCTGGACGACGCGGCCGCCGAAGGCCTCGACCATCGCCTGGTGGCCGAGGCAGACGCCGAGGACGGGCGTCCCGGCTTCGCCGAAGGCCTTGATCGCCGCGCCGGAGATCCCGGCCTCCGCCGGCGTGCAGGGGCCGGGCGAGACGACGAGGCGGTCGGGCTTGCGCACGAGCAGCTCCTCGACCGTCGCCTTGTCGTTGCGCACGACTTCGACCTCCGCCCCCAGCTCGCCCAGGTACTGGACGAGGTTGTAGGTGAAGGAGTCGTAGTTGTCGATCACCAGCACGCGCATCTCAGCTCACCCGCTAGGCCCAGTCCGGCTGTTCGCAGGCCACCTCGACCGCCCGGAAGACGGCGCGGGCCTTGTTCACGGACTCGTTGTACTCGTAACTCGGTTGGGCGTCCGCGACGGTGCCACCGCCCGCCTGCACGTGCAACTGCCCGTCCTTGATGACGACGGTGCGGATGTGGATCGCGGTGTCGAGGTCGCCGTCCCAGGAGAGGTAGCCGACGGCGCCGCCGTAGCCGCCGCGCTTGACCGGCTCGAGCTCGTCGATGATCTGCATCGCCCGTACCTTCGGCGCCCCGGAGAGGGTCCCCACCGGCAGGCAGGAGCGCATCACGTCCATCGCGCTCACCCCCTCTCTCAGCCTCCCCGAGACCTGGCTGACGATGTGGAGGACGTGAGAGTAGGTCTCGACCACCATCAGCTCGTCGACCTCGACGCTGCCGTACTCGCAGACGCGGCCGAGGTCGTTGCGGCCGAGGTCGACCAGCATCACGTGCTCGGCCCGCTCCTTGGGATCGTTGACGAGGCGCTCGGCGAGGCGGCGGTCCTCCTCCTCGCTGTGGCCGCGCGGCGAGGTACCGGCGATCGGCCGGCTCGAGACCCGGCGTCCCTCGACTTTGACCAGCGGCTCGGGGGAAGCACCGGCGATCTGGAAATCCCCGAACTCGAGGAAGTACATGTAGGGCGAGGGGTTGACCGCGCGGAGGCCGCGGTAGACCGAGAAGGCCTCGACCGGGGCGGGCGCCGAGAAGCGCTGCGAGGGGACGACCTGGAAGGCATCGCCGGCATGGACGTACTCGATGATCCGGGCGACCATCGCTTCGAACTCGTCGCGTTTCAGGTTGGAAACGAACTCAGGGGGCACAGCGATCGAGGGATGCGCGGGAACGGGCACCGCGGTCCGCAAGCGCTCCCGCATCTCGGCGATTGTCGCCGCCGCCTTCTCGTAGGCCTCCTCGACGCCGCCGTCCTCCTCGACGAAGGCGCAGGCGAGAATCGTCAGCTCGTGCCGCAGGTGGTCGAAGACGAGCATCGCGTCGGTCACCATCAGCGCCATGTCCGGCAGGCCGAGCGGGTCGGGATTCGGCTCTCCGAGGGGCTCCACGGTCCGCACCAGGTCATAGGCGAAGAAGCCGACGGCGCCGCCGGCGAACGGTGGCAGGCCGGGGACCGGCGCCGGCCGGTAGCTCTGCAGGCGCTCGGCCACCGCCTCGTAGGGATCGGGCGCCGGTTCAGAGGCGGTGGGCTCGCCGCCGAGCGAGGCCGCCGCGCCGCTCCATTCGGAGAGGACCCCATCGCTCCAGCGCAGCATCGCCCGCGGTCGCAGGCCGACGAAGGAGTAGCGGCCCACCTGTCCCTGCTCGGCCGACTCCAGAAGGAAGCACGGCGCCCCATCCGGCTCCCCGGCGCGCAGCTTGAGAAATGCCGAGACGGGCGTCTCGCAGTCGTCGACGAGCCGCGCCCGCACCGGCACGACGTTGCCCTCTCGAGCCAGCTCCCGCGCTTCGGAGAGGCCGGGTTCCAGCCGCAGTTCGAAATCAGCCGCTACGTGCATTCAGCACTTCCATCACCTTCGCCTGCGAGACCCCGCGCGAGGCCAGCAGGACGCTGAGGTGGTAGAGGACGTCGGCGGCCTCTTCCGCCACCCGCTCGTCGGTCTCTTCGCGGGCCGCCCGCACGACCTCCTCAGCCTCCTCCTCGACCTTGGCGCCGATCAGCTCGCGATCGTCCAGCAGCTGCACCGTGTAGCTGCCGTCCGGGCGCTGCAGGGCGCGATGGCGGATCGTCCGCTCCAGGGCCGACAGCGCTTCGAAGTTCACCGGAAACGGCTCTCCCGGGGCCGGCGGCGCATCCTTGCGCGGCGAGGCCGACCCCAGCACCTCGCGGTAGAAGCAGCTGCGCTGTCCCGTGTGGCAGGCCGGACCGGCCGGATCGACCAGGGCCACCAGGGCGTCGCCGTCGCAGTCATAGCGGAGCTGGCGCAGGTGCATGAAGTTGCCCGACGTTTCCCCTTTCTTCCACAGTTCGTCCCGCGAGCGGCTGTGGAAATGGAGGTCGCCGGTCTCGAGCGTCATCTCCAGGGACTGGCCGCTCATGTAGGCGAGCATCAACACCTCACCGGAGGCGAAGTCCTGGACAACACACGGCACCAGGCCCCGCTGGTCGAATTCGATTTCGGCGAACATCCGAGCAATCGTAGACGCCGCGTCGCTACTCGATGCCGAGCCGGTCGAGCAGGTCCGCGTCGCGGCGCCAGTGGCGGCGCACGCGGACGGTGAGATCGAGGTGCACCTGGGAGCCCAACTCGCGCTCCAGGGAACGGCGCGCGGCAGCACCGATCTCTCCGATCTTCACGCCCGCCCTGCCGATCAGGATCCCCTTCTGGGACTCGGTCTCGGCCCAGATCTCGGCCCGCACGGTGACGAGGCCGTCCTCGCGGGGCTCGACCTCGAGGACCGAGACCTCGACCGAGTGGGGAATCTCCTGCCGGGTCCGATTCAAGACCTGCTCGCGGATCAGCTCGGCCAGCAGCAACTCGCTGGACTGGTCGCTGCTGTCCTCCGGCGGGTACATGTACGGCCCCGCGGGGACCAGCTCGCCGAGCCGCTCCAGCAGGGGCGGCAGGCCCTCGCCGCTGCGGGCGCTGATCGGGAAGACCTCGTCGACCCCCTCCAGCTCCGCCGCTTCGGCCAGCACCGGCACCAGCTCGTTGGGGCCGAGGCGGTCGGCCTTGTTGACGGCGCAGATCACCGGCAGGTGGGCACCGGCGCCGAGCAGCGCCCGGACGATGAAGCGGTCTCCCGGGCCGACCCCCTCCTCGCCGTTGATCACGAAGAGAACGACGTCGGACTCGGC
This sequence comes from uncultured Actinomycetes bacterium, assembly GCA_963812845.1. Taxonomy (GTDB): domain Bacteria; phylum Actinomycetota; class Thermoleophilia; order Solirubrobacterales; family 70-9; genus VAYN01. Next base: position 1,931,786 of record CAWEWQ010000001.1, read on the forward strand.
CAGCTCGCGCTCGACCCGCCCCTGCATCCGCTCGGTGAGGACGTCGCGCGGCCGCTGCACCCCGGGCAGGTCGACGAGGATCAGCTGCAACCCCTTCTCGACGTCGGTGGCGACGCCGCGGATCGCCCGGCGGGTGGTCTGGGGCCGATTGGAGACGATCGCGACATGGGACCCGACCAGCGCGTTGACCAGGGTCGACTTGCCGACGTTCGGTCGACCGGCGAGCCCGACAAAGCCGGAGCGGCTCATCGCAGCCCCCCCAGCACCCGCGCCTGCAGGGCCAGCATCTCTCCCCCGTCGGTCTCGTGGTCGTGACCGCAGAGGTGAAGGGCACCGTGGACGGCCGCCTCGGTCACGTCGCTGCAGAGCTCGGGGCAGATGGCGACGTCGCCGAGCTCGCGCGGGCCCGCCACCGGCCCCAGTTCGTCGATCGGGAAGGCAAGGACGTCGGTCGGCGCGTCCTTGCCCCGGTGCTCGCGGTTCAGCTCGCGAATCCGCTCGGCGTCGACGATCTCCACCGCGAGGTGCCCGTCGTCCACCCCGGCCGCCTCCAACGCGGCGGCGACGGCGCCGCGCACCTCAGGGGGAACGTCGGTCAGGTCGACGCTCACGAACGCGGGGTCGGCCCGTGTTCGGCGCGCGCCTCGCGGGCGCCGTGCTCGTCGTAGGCGGCGACGATCCGCTGGACCAGTTTGTGGCGGACGACGTCCTCGCCGCCGAAGCGGACGAAGGAGATGTCCTGGACGTCGCTGAGGATGTCGCTGACGGCAATCAGGCCCGAGCGCTGGTCGGTGGGCAGGTCGATCTGGGTGACGTCGCCGGTCACCACCATCCGCGAGTTGAAGCCGAGCCGGGTGAGGAACATCTTCATCTGCTCGGGGCTGGTGTTCTGGGCCTCGTCGAGGATCACAAAAGAATCATTAAGAGTCCTTCCCCTCATGAAGGCCAGCGGCGCAACCTCGATCACGTTGCGCTCGAAATAGCCGTTGACCCGGTCGGGGTCGAGCATGTCGAAGAGGGCGTCGAACAGCGGCCGCAGGTAGGGATCGACCTTGGCCTGGATGTCGCCCGGGAGGAATCCGAGCCGCTCCCCCGCCTCGACCGCGGGCCGGGTGAGGATGATCCGCTGCACCTTGCGTTCGGTCAGCGCCGCCGCGGCCATCGCCACCGCGAGGAAGGTCTTGCCGGTGCCGGCGGGGCCGATACCGAAGGTGATCGTGTGGCGGCGGATCGAGTCGACGTAGCGCTTCTGGTTCAGCGTCTTCGGCGCCACCTTGGTGTTGCGGTGGCGCCAGACGACGTCATCGAGGATCTCCGCCGGGCTCTCTTCGGCCTCCAGGGCCTCGGTCACCGCTTCGATCGTGCCAGGAGCGACGTCGTGCCCCTGCTCGATCAGCTCGACCATCTCGTCGACCACGGTCGCCGCGGCGGCGACGTCGTCGGGCTCGCCCTCGAGCGTCAGCACGTTGCCGCGCAGGTGCAGATCGGCGTCGAGCCGCCCGCGCAGGGCTCGGAGCACGCTGTCCTCCGAGCCGGCCAGCTCGGCCGCGACGTTGTTGTCGAGGGTCAGTTGCCTGCGCGCCAACGGACCGCTAACCCAACTTCTCTCGCACGGCGGCGCTGACCCGCTTGCCGTCGGCACGGCCGCCGAGCTTCGGCATCAGCGCCGACATCACCTGGCCCATCTGCCGCTGCTCGGTGGCGCCGGTCTCCTCGATCGCCTCGCCGACCAGCTGCGCCAACTCCTCGTCGGAGAGCTGTTGGGGCAGGTAGCCCTCGATCAGCTCGGCCTCGAAGCGCTCCGAGGCCGCCTGCTCGTCACGCCCGGCCTTCTCGTAGGCCTCGGCCGCCTCGACCCGTTTCTTGCGCTCCCGCTGCAGCACCGCGACCTCGTCGCCCTTGCCGAACTTCGCGTCCTGCTGGAGGACGTCGACGATCAACCGCAGGGCACCGGCGCGGTCGCGATCCCGCGCTTTCATCGCCGTCCTGACGTCGTCCTGGACCTGTTCGAGAACCGCCATCGACCTAAGGGTAAACGGCGGCGTCGGGAGTGACGGCGAGCCCCTTGGAGACGAGGTCGCGGATGTCGGTGCTGACGAGTTCCCAGCCATAGCGCGCAGCCGCCGCTACATAGGCGGCGTCGTAGGCAGTGAGTTCGTACTCAGCCACCGATTGGAGGGTTGCTTCCAGCAGTTCCGCATCGAGGGTGAGGATGCGTTCTCCGCATCGCCGCCTGAGGATGTCAGCGACTGTGCGCGCGACGTCGGGCCGGCGTTCCCGAGCTCCGACCACGTTCGCGACCTCGTAGAGGGTGAGGTCGATCGCCGCCAACGGCTCCGGCGGGTTCCGAATCAGGGCCTGAGCCGACTGATGCCAGTGGTTGGCTGGTGCCGCTGAATCGATCCACACGCCGGCGTCGAGCAACAGCATCAGTGGGATTCCCGATCTTCTCTCACCAACCGGGCGGCATCGACTCCTCCCAGGTCGAGGTCCAGTGAGTCGAGCATCCGGCCTATTTCCACATCCTCGTGCTCCCCTCGCGAGGCCAGATCACACTCCGCCAAGCGCTGCAGGAGGCCACTGCGAGTCTGGCCCAGTTCTTTCGCGCGCGCGTCGAGGCGCTCCAGGAGCTTGTCGGGAATGGAAATCATCACCTTGGCCACAGGGTGAGTATATACGGTATTGCCAAAGTTCAAAGCGGGCATGACCGGGAGTGTGGCGGGGCGGATCGCAACCGTGGCGCGCAGAAGTGCCAACTTCGCCACGACTTCGAGGCGGGGCTCAGATCTCGACCTGCTCGACGTCTCCCAGCGGCATCTGCAGGAAGCGGGTGCCGATCGCGTGGAAGGATTCGCAGTCGCCGGTGCAGAGGAAATCGTAGGCGCCCTCGCCGCGGGGCTCGCGGGCGAGCCCCGATCCCTCGAGCGTGCGCTGCACCGCGGCGGCGACGGCGTGGCCGCCGCTGACCAGGCGGACGTCGCGGCCGAGGATCCGCTGCAGCATCGGAGCCACCAGGGGGTAGTGCGTGCAGCCGAGGATCAGGGTGTCGACTTCGGCCTCCTTCAGCGGCGCGCAGTAGGAACGGGCCATCGCCATCGTCTCCTCGTCGAACAGCGAGCCGTCCTGGATGAAGGGGGCCAGGTCGGGCGCCGCCACCTCGATCACGTCGAGACCGCGGCCGACCGCTTCGAGAGCGCGGCGATAGGCGCGGCTCTCGACCGTGTTCGGCGTCGCCAGCACGCCGACCCTGGCGTTGGCGGTGATCGCCGCCGCGATCTCGGCCTGCGGCTCGACCACCGGCACCACCTCCACCCCGCGCGCCGCGGCCACTTCCCGCGTCACCTCCTCGCCGACCGAGGTCGCGGTGTTGCAGGCGATCACCAGCAACTTGGCGCCGCGGTCGAGGAGCATCTCGGAGATCCTCCGGATCCGCTCCCGCAGCTCGTCAGGGTCCTTGTCCCCGTAGGGAAACATCGCCGTGTCGCCGAGATAGACGAAGTCCTCCTGCGGCAACGAGACGAGGCACTCGTGGAGGACGGTGAGGCCGCCGACGCCGGAGTCGAACATCGCGACCGGCAGCTGGGCGGAGATCACATGAACGGCTTGTACGACATGAAGAAGATCGTGACGACCACGATCAGGCCGGCGACTTTGCCGACATCGCTGAGCCGTTCGGAGATCTCTTCGAATTCGGGGCTGAACTCCTCACCCTTCTCCAAGTCCCGCTCGGCGAGCTCTTTGGCCTTCGCGGTCTGCGGCCGGAAGAAGGCGTGCTGGAGCCCGAAGAGAACGATGATCGCGAGGAAGCCGACGCTGACGAAGGCATCGCCGCCGCTCCAGGCGTCGTCGCTGGCGATCAGCAGGTAGATGCCGGCGAGCAGCAGGACGATCATCCCGGGCTGGACCAAGTAACGGTCGCAACGCTGGATGCCGGTGAGGATCGCGGGCACGGCCCGTGGATACTGCGGCGCGGTGGAGAAGAAGAGCGCGTAGCCGAAGGTCGGGCCGAAGGCCAGCACGACCGCGAGGATATGCAGGAACAGGGCGAACTTGTAGTCGCCGCTGACGATTGAGGCAAAAGGCATCGTCGGAACCCTATATCTCAGCTGCGACGGAGCAGGAGCGCGGCCCAGTCGCCGTCCTGACGGCGGTCTGCCTCTCCCAAACCCGAAACGCCAAATGCGGCAGCCACCCCGTCCACCTCACCCGGCAGCAAGCCAGAGCAGACGACCGTTTCGGGAGCCGGGGGAGGGGTCGCCGGACCCTCCCCGCTGTTGTCCGCCGACCCCTCCCCCGGCTCCCGCCAGCGCTTCTCCATCTGTTCGGCCACGGCCAGAAGGATCGGCGCGGTCATGTTCGCCACGGTCGTGGGTGCCAGTTCGGGCAGTTGTTCCCGCAGGTTGGCGCGCTCCAGTGTGAGGTCGACGTTGTTGGCTCTCGCGTTGGCTGATGCGGCTTCGATTGCGGCGGGCTCATGGTCGTAGGCTCGGATCGGGGTCCAGCCGAGCTTCGATGCCGCGATCGCGAGGACCCCGGAGCCGGTTCCCAGGTCGACCAGCTCTCCCCCGGGCTCCAGCTCGCAGAGGTATTGGAGGCAGAGGCGGGTGGTCGGGTGGGCTCCCGTGCCGAAGGCCTGGCCGGGATCGACGACGATGTCGATCGTCCCCTCACGCGGCGGCTCCCAGGAGGGGCGCAGCCAGAGGCGGTCGGCGACGAGGAGCGGCTTGTGGAAATCACGCCAGCGGTCGGCCCAGTCGTCGGGGATCTCGGTCGAGCTGACCTCGACCCGGCCGCCGGCGATCGCGGCGTCGAGATCGCCCAGCTCCGGCAACTCTCCCTCGCCGCCATAGATCGCGTACTCGACGTAGCCGAGCCCGCGCTCCTCCTCGACCCCGTTCGGCGCCAGCACCGTCAGCTCGGCGAGGACGAGGTCGGCCTGCTCGGGGGCGCAGCGGACGGCGAGGCGGATCAAAGATGTGCTCTCAACCGAACGCCCGTCGCAAGCGGCCGAAGAGGCCCTCGCCGTGCTGCGGGGAGAGGTTCTCGTCCGCGAGGCTCTCGTCGAGGCGCTCGGCGATCTCGCGCTGGTCCTCGTCGAGGTTGGTCGGGACGAAGACCTCGAGGATCACCCGTTGGCTGCCCCGGCGAGCGCTGTTGAGGCGGGGCAGGCCGGCGCCGCGCAGCACCTTTTCGGTTCCCGGCTGCGTCCCCGGCTCCACCTCGATCTCCTCCTCGCCCTCCAGCGTCGGCACCTTCACAGTCGTACCCAGCATCGCCTCGGTGGCGGGGATCGAGACCATGCTGATCAGGTCGGAGCCGTCGCGCTCGAAGCGCTCGTCGGTGGCCACGCGCACCTCGACGTAGAGGTCGCCGGCCGGCGCCCCTGCTTCACCGGCATGGCCGGCGCCGGAGATCCGCATCCGCTGGCCGTCTTCGATCCCCGCCGGGACGTCGATCGCGCTGGTCCTGCTCTGGCGGGTGCGACCGCTGCCGCTGCAGACCTCGCACGGCGTCCGCGGGATCTTGCCGGCGCCGCCGCAGACGTCGCAGGCGGCGCTGCGGACCATCTGGCCGAACGGCGTCCGCGTCACCTGGCGCAGCTCGCCGGCGCCGCCGCAGCGCTCGCAGGTGGTGATCGGCGTGCCGGGCTCGGCGCCGTTGCCGTGGCAGTGCTCGCAGGCGGCGACGACGTCGTAGGTGATCTCACGGCGGACGCCGGTGGCGACCTCGGCCAGCTCGACCTCGACCGCCGCCGCGATGTCGCCACCGCCGGCCGCCCGGCGACCGCCGCCGAAACCGAAACCGCCCCCGCCGCCGAAGAAGGCCTGGAAGATGTCGTCGATGGAGCCGAAGCCGGCGCCGGGATCGAAGCCGCCGGAGCGCAGTCCCTCCTGGCCGTAGGCATCGTAGGTGCGGCGCCGCTCGGCGTCGGAGAGGACCTCGTAGGCGGCGGCTGCTTCCTTGAACTTCTCCTCCGCCTCGGGGTCGTGGTCGTTGACGTCGGGGTGGAGCTCCCGCGCCAGGCGGCGGAACGCCTTCTTGATCTCGGTCTCGCTCGCCTCCCGGGAGACCCCGAGGACCTCGTAGTAGTCCCTCGCCATCGGCTAGCTCGTCAACCGCCGTAGACCGACTCGAAGTAGTGCGAGAGCTCGCGGGCGGCGTGGCGGACCGAGGCGATCGCCAGCGCGTAGTCCATCCGCAGCGGCCCGACGACCCCGACGGCGCCGAGATTGCGGTGACCGAGGCCGTAGTTGGCGCCGATCACGCTGACCGAGCGCAGCTCCGGCTGCGGGTTCTCGCCGCCGATCCAGAAGAAGACCGATCGCTCCTCCAGCGAGGAGCGCAGCATCTGCAGGACGTCGGCGCGCCGCTCCAGCGCCGTCATCAGCTGATCGGCGCGGGGCAGGTCGGGAAGGTGGGCGTCGGAGAGCAGATGCGAGGTCCCCTCGAGGTAGAGGCGGCCGCCGTCCTCGGCGACGAAGTCGGTGAAGGTGGCGCCGAGCGTGGCGATGAAGTCGGCCTCGACGCCGCTCAGCTCGGGGTCGCCCAGGCGGGTGACGATCATCCGCGCCCCCACCCCCAGGCCCGAGAGCCGCTCGTTGAGATAACTCGAGGCCCACGCGACCAGCCCGCTGTCGACGGGGCGGTCGAAGGCGAAGACGCGGCGGGTGACGTCGCCGGTCGAGGCGATCGCTATCACCACCACCTCGTTCGGGCGCAGGCGCAGCACCTCGACCCGGTGGATCGTCGCCGTCAGGCTCGGTGGCGGCGCCGTCGCCATCGCCACCAGGTCGGTCACCTGGGCGAGCGCGGCCGTCGTCTCCCGCATCGCCTCATCGACCTCGCGGCGCAAGCGCGAGAGCTGCAGCCCGTAACCCGGCCCCCCGGCCGGTACCCGCCCGGAGGCCAGCATCGCGTCGACGTAGCGGCGGTAACCGGTGTCGGTCGGCACGCGGCCGGCGGAGGTATGGGGATGGGTCAGGTACCCGGCCGCCTCCAGCGCCGCCAGCTCGGCCCGCACGGTCGAAGACCCCCACTCGACCTCCGGGCGCTCCGCGACCTCCTTCGAGGGCACGGGCCGGGCGGAATCGAGGTAGCCCTCGACAACCAGCCGCAAAATCAGCTCTTGGCGCTCGGAAAGCATCCGTACATCTTAGGAATCACCAAAGCGCGTCGCGGAGGGGTCGGGGGGACCTCCTCCAGACACTCAACATCGAGCCATAGCGAGATGTGTCTGGAGGGGGTCCCCCCGACCCCTCCCTACCGCTAAACCTCCAGCTCGGCCTCGGCGTTCTTGATCAGCGCCGTCTCGCCCTGGGCGGCGACGGTGTCGACGACGACACGGTTGCCGTCCGCTGACTTGACCGTGCCGGTGACGACGATCTCCTGCTCGGGGACGCCCATCCCGCGCATCTGCACCGAAAGGCGCTTGAGAGCGCGGGGGTCGCCGCCGGCGAGCGCCGCATTGGCTTTCGCCACCAGGCCCATCGAGTAAAGACCGTGGAGGATGTTGCGCGGCAGCCCGACCATTTTCGCGAACTCGTCGTCGATGTGGATCGGGTTGAAGTCACCCGAGGCGCCGGCGTAGCGGTGCGGCAGGTACTTGTCCGGGGTGACCCGCAGCTCGGGAACCTGGTCGCCTGCGTTCAAACTCATCTCATACCCCCCTGACGATCAGCGTCCAGGTGCCGCGAGCGACCTGGGCGCCGTCCTGGTTGACGGAGTTGGTCTCGAACACGTAGAAGCCCTTGCCGTCCTTCTCCTCGATCGAGAGGCATTTCGACGTCGTCGTGATCTCGTCGCCCGAGCAGGCGGGCTCGTCCCACTCGAAGGCCTGGCCGCCGTGGACCATCGCGGCGAAGTTCAGCTCCACCTCGGGGTCGAGGATCGCCGGCCCGACGGCCGGGCTGCTGTAGACGACGGCGAACATCGGCGGCGCCACGACGTCGCGGAAGCCGGCCGCACGGGCCGCCGCGACGTCGAAGTGGACCGGGTTGTCGATGCCCAGCGCGTTCGCGTACTCCTTGATCTTCTCCCGTCCCACCTGGTACGTGGTCCCGGGCCATTCCTTCCCAACTGCATCAGTCTTGATCGGCATGGCCCGGCACAATAACTGGCCACGCGGCCAATCGGGCGACAGGACCCGCCCGCCGGGCGCCCCCTCCCTACTCGTCGATCTCCAGCACCGCCAGGAACGCCTCCTGCGGCACTTCCACCCGGCCCACGGCCTTCATCCGTTTCTTGCCCGCTTTCTGCTTCTTCAGCAGCTTGTTCTTGCGGGTGACGTCGCCGCCGTAGAGCTTCGCGGTTACATCCTTACGCAGGGCCTTGACGGTCTCGCGGGCGAGGATGTTGGAGCCGACCGCGGCCTGCACCGGGACGTCGAAGAGCTGGCGGGGGATCGTCTTCCGCAGCCGGCCGACCAGGCGCTTGCCCTGCTCGTAGGCGAAGTCGCGGAAGACGATGATCGAGAGCGCGTCGACCTTCTCGCCCGCGAGCAGGATGTCTACTTTGACCAGGTCTGAGACGCGGTTGCCGATCGGCTCGTAGTCGAGCGAGGCATAGCCGCGGGTGTTGGACTTGAGCAGGTCGAAGAAGTCGAGGACGATTTCGGCCAGCGGCAGATCGTAGCGGATCTGCACCCTCTCGGGGCTGAGGAAGTGCATGTCGACGTGGGTGCCGCGGCGCTGCTGGCAGAGCTCCATCACCGCGCCCACCTGCTCTTTCGGGCAGATCAGCGTCGCCCGGATGTAGGGCTCTTCGATCGTCTCGATCACTCCCGGGTCGGGCAGGTCGGTCGGGCTATGGACCTCCTTGGTCTCGCCGTTGGTGAGGTTGACCAGGTACCGCACGTTCGGGGTCGTCGCCAGCAGGTCGAGGTCGTACTCGCGCTCCAGCCGCTCGCGCACGATCTCCATGTGGAGCAGGCCGAGGAAGCCGCAGCGGAAGCCGAAGCCGAGCGCCTCTGAGGTCTCCGGCTCCCAGGAGAGGGCGGCGTCGTTGAGCGAGAGCTTCTCGAGCGCGTCGCGGAGGTCTTCGTAGCGGTCGGTGTCGATCGGGAAAAGGCCGCAGAAGACCATCGGCCGCACCTCGCGATAGCCCTCGAGCGGCCCGGAGGCCGGGCCGGCCTGCGTCGTCAGGGTGTCTCCCACCCGCAGCTTGGTCACGTCCTTGATCCCGGTGATCAGGTAGCCGACGTCGCCCGCGTCCATCCCCTGCACCCCGATCATCGTCGGGCGGAAGAAGCCGATGTCGTCGATGTCGGCTTCGGTCCCGTTCTGCATCGCCAGGATCCGCTCGCCCTTGCGGAAGGAGCCGTCGACCATCCGCACGTAGGCGATCACGCCGCGGTAGGGGTCGAACTCGGAATCGAAGATCAGGGCACGGGTGGGGGCGTCCGGCTTGCCGCGCGGCGGCGGGATCCGCTCGACGATCGCCTCCAGGACCTCGAGCACCCCCTCGCCGGTCTTGGCCGAGATCGGCAGCGCTTCCTCGGGGTCGCCGCCGAGCAGGTCGGCGATCTCGGCGGCGACCCGCTCGGGCTCGGCGCCGGGCAGGTCGACCTTGTTGATCACCGGGATCAGCTCGAGCCCGTTCTCGATCGCCAGGTAGGTGTTGGCGACGGTCTGCGCCTCTACTCCCTGGGCGGCGTCGACGACCAGCAGTGCGCCCTCGCAGGCAGCGAGGCTGCGCGAGACCTCGTAGGAGAAGTCGACGTGGCCGGGCGTGTCGATCAGGTGCAGGTGGTAGGTCTCGCCGTTGCGGGCGGTGTACTCGACCCGTACCGCCTGCGCCTTGATCGTGATCCCGCGCTCGCGCTCGAGGTCCATCGAGTCGAGCAACTGGGCCTGCATTTTCTTCGGGTCGACGGCGCCGGTGAGCTCGAGGATGCGGTCGGCGAGGGTCGACTTGCCGTGGTCGATGTGGGCGATGATGCTGAAGTTGCGGATGTGGTCCATGGGCGGGGGATGAGTATGAGGGACGGGGGCGCTCGACCGGCGGGTCCTGGCAGGGGTGCGGCAGTCACTCTCCAGACACATCTCGCCAATGGCTCGCTGTTGAGTGTCTGGTGAGCGACTACCGCACCCCTGCCACCCGCGGAAGAGGCGGGGTCACCTACACGCTGATGGATGGACCGGTTGGGTGAGCTGGTAGATGACCGTCGGGGGCTCTTTGATGATGGGTTTGGCGCCCGCACTTTCGATCCACTTGGCTGCGGGTGGGTAGGGGGGCTTGCTCGCTTCTAGGCGGTCTCGGGTGATTACGGCGTAGTCGTAGTCGCCTTCGTTGAGAAGCTGGAGGTATTGGCGGCAGGTGGTGGCTGCTTCGAAGCCGCCGTGGGGCTGCTCGGTGCCGAGGTATTGGACGTGGTTGGAGAGGTCGGTGCCGAAGAGGGGGTATTGGCGGGTGCTGGTGGTCGCGATGCGGGCGCCGGAGACGTCGCGGGCCCAGGCGAAGGCGGCGTTGAGGCCCGGGGCCGAGGTGAAGGTCGGGTCCTTGTACCGGGACTCCAGGTAGTGACGTTGGACGGGATAGCCGACGGCGACCGTGACGAGGAGTAGACCCACCAACCACCCAACCACCCGAGGACTGCGGCTGAGGTTTTCCCTCTCATGGATGGAAAAGCTCTGCCGCGCCTTGAGAACTCGACCTCGGATGGGGTCAACGGTCGGTAGGAGCGCCAGGCCGAGAATGAGCGCCGGGGCGAGGTAGCGGAGACCCGACTCGAACCCGCGCGGCATCCCCGCCGGGCCGGACGCAGAGGTAGGGGCGATCAACCACGCCAGCGCGGTCGCAAGGCCGACGAGGCCGGCGACTCCAAGCGCCACGCCAGGCCGGGGCGCTTTTGCGTCCTCCTGGTTGACAAAAGCGCCCCGCACCCCGATTGCGGCGAGGGCGAGGCCTGCCAGCGCTGCAAGCAAGAGAAGGGGCCACAGCAGCCAAAGGCCGCTGTGGAGGCCCGGGAGGAACCAGTCGGACCAGACGCTGCCGTCGGTGAGATAGCCGAGGACGGAGTGGGCTTCGCGGCCGCCGAGGGCCTGCTCGGGAGCGGGCAGGTCGATCGGGCCGAGGTGGTGGATCCACGGCAGCGGGCTGCCGCTGTGGTCGAGGTTGCGCAGGTACCAGTAGCCGCCTCCGGCGAGAGCGGCCACCGACGCGGCGACGAACGCGCGCCACCTCTCCCCCCGCGAGGCGACCAGAGCGAGCCCGACGACGAGCACTCCGGCCGGCAGCAGAAAGTTGAGCTTCGTCCCCGCTGCCAGGCCCGCAGCCAATCCGACGACGAGGTAGCCACCGACGCCGGCGCCCCCCTCCTCCCCACCCAGCTTCTTTTCCATCCCTCCATCCCCGCCCCACGCATTCACCATCACCGCCACTGCCGCCAGAAGGAAGAAGATCCCGACGATGTCGTTCCGTGCCTCTCCCGCCTGATCCGCCAGCGCCGGCACGCTCAGCGCAATCGCCCCGAGCGCCAACGACCAGGGCGCGACCCGAAACGGCCTGCCGATGCACCAGCAGGCGGTAAGACACCCCACGAACCACCCCAGGTTCAACAGCGGCGAGAGCACGTCGCGCCCGAAGGCCAGCATTCCCGCCGCGTGGAAGATTTCGCCGTTCGCGGGATAGAACCAGGCCAGGAACTGCGGCGCGATGAAGTGCAGATCCCACGTGTCGCCGCTCTGGAAGAACCCCGCCGCGAACGGCCCGTGGTACCAGGTGCTGTCGAACCCGGTCATCCCCGTCGAGAGCTTGGACTTGGCTTCCAGAGCGAACTTGACGATGGCAACCACCGCAATCAGAAGCGCGACCAGGGTTGGGAGAGGGGGACGGGAGGCCCTCCCCAGACACATCTCGCCAATGGCTCGATGTTGAGTGTCTGGGGAGGGCCTCCCGTCCCCCTCCTGCCGCGACGCGAAACCCCAGCAGCCGAGTCCAACGATCGCAACGAGCACCACGTACGGCACCGGGTCCCACCAGCCCAAGCTCCCCAGCAGCTCTGCCGGCCAGATCAGCAGCGCCAGAGCGACGACAGCCGTCGCAAGGTGCGCAGGAGACCCCTCGAACCGCGGGAGCAGCCAGCGACGCAATGCCTCGCCACCCAGCCAGGCAAACCCGCCGAGCAGCAGGATCTCCGCCACCCCCAGCAGGTACCGCCCCGGGGCCAGCATGCGGCGCTAGCGACCCCGCCGCAGCAGCAGGCGGCTCATCTGCTCCAGCTCCTCGACCCGGAGCAGCTTGGCGACGGCCACGTAGACGATGCCGCCGAGCGCGAGTCCCGTGCCCAGCGAGACGATCTGGCCGATCAGCCCGCGCCCGAGGATCTCGTCCAGGACGTCCCAGACGACCCAGCCGACCCCCGCCAGCGCGGCGGCGGCGACGGTGATCCGGGTCGCCGTCGAGAACAGGCGCCGCAGTTCGAGCCCGTCGAACTCGCGGTGCAGGATCGCCGCCTGGGCGACCACCGCGGCAGTCGTCCCGATGCCCGTCCCGGCGACGATGCCGGCAACTCCGAACGACGCGTAGAGCGCCAGCGCCGCCAGGGCCGAGACGACGAGGTCGATCGTCGCCAGCGCCGTCGCCTGCCAGGGCCGTTGCAGGCTGAAGAAGGTCCGCGTCTGCAGCAGGTAGAGCCCGTTGGTCGGCAGCGAGAAGGCGAACCAGAAGAGCGCCGTCGCCACCACCGCCGTCTCGCCGGGATTGAACGCCCCGCGCTGGTAGACGAGCCGGATCATCGGGTCGGAGAGGGCGAGGATCGCCGCCGCCGCCGGGACCAGGACGAAGAGGATCTGCCGCATCCCGTTGGCCATCGTCGCCCGCAGGTTGTCGATTTCCCCGGCGTTGGCGAAGCGGGCCAGCGTCGGGAAGAGCACCGTCGCGATCGCGACCGAGAAGATTCCCTGCGGCAGTTGGTAGATGCGGAAGGCTTTGTCGATCGCCGCCGGCGCCTCGTTTGAGACGAGGCTGCCGAAGAAGCTGTTGATCAGCAGGTTGAAGTTGATCAGGCCGAGGCTGATCGTCACCGGCAGCATCAGCACGAAGACCCGCCGCACGCCGGGGTGGCGCCAGTCGAAGCTCCAACTGAACCGAAATGGGGTGTTGCGCAGATCCCAGGCGGGAATCAACAGCTGGACCAGGGTGCCGGCGAGGATCGCGATCGCGTAGGCGTAGATCCTGTCCTGGCCGTGGAACCTCGGCTCGAGGACGACCAGGACGAGGATGATCGTCAGGTTCCAGAACAGCGGCGAGATCGCGAAGGCGCCGAAGCGGTCGTAGCTGTTGAGGATGCCGACGACGATGCCGCTGAGCCCGAGCAGGACGAGGATCGGGAAGAGGACCTGGGAGAGGGAGACGGTGAGGTCGGTGATCTCCTTGCTGAAGCCTGGCGCGAAGACAGGCATGATCACCGGCGCGAGGAGGACGAAGAGAGCGGTGATCGCCCCCAGCACCATCGTCACCAGCAGCAACATCGTCGATGCGAGCCGGAACGCCTCTTTGTAGGCCTTCTTGCCGAGGAGTTCGGTGAAGACCGGGACGAAGGCCGGCTGCAGCGCCGCGTCCGCGAACAGGGCGCGGATCAGGTTCGGGACCTGGAAGGCGACCGTAAAGGCCGACACCGGGCCGCTGATCCCGTAGTAGCCGGCGGCGACCACTTCGCGGGCGAGACCGGCGACGCGCGAGGCGGCGGTGGCGATCGAGAAGAAGGCGGTGGAGCGGGCCAGCCGCCCGGCCTTCTTCCCGGGGGGCGGCTCGCGGGTGATTTCCTCGCCCGGTTCGAACGCCTCGGCCTCCCAGACGGCAGCCTCTTCGTCGATCGGCCGCTCGTCCGGATTCGGGGGCTCGGGTGCCTTGGGCGTCTCCAATCTGGTCTCAGTCGCTATAGTCGGCGGCCGCCCGGAGCCGGCACGGCGCCTGCTCGGGAACTTGACATGGCCAACATAGCCTCACAGAAGAAGCGGATACTGCGCAGCGAGCGTGAGCGGACGGAGAACCGTCTGCTGACCAGCACCGTGAAGACCCACTTCCGCCGCCTCGAAAGCGCGGTCGAGTCCGGCGATGCCGAGACGGTCGCCGCCGAGCAGCGCGACCTCGTCTCGAAGATCGACAAGGCCGTTCAGAAGGGCGCCCTTCACAAGAACACCGGCGCCCGCAAGAAGTCCAAAGCTGCGCGCCTGGCACGCCCGTAGCCCCAGGAATCTAGGCAGCACCTGCGGCTGCACGTCGTAGCGCAAGCGTGAACGCGAGCTCGTCGCCGTAGTCGGCGCCGCCGCGGCACCAGAGCTCGAGGTCGGCGAGGGCCTCCGTTGCCGCCCGCAGATCGGCGAGGTCGGTGCCCTGCAGGCGCTTGACCAGCTGCTTCGCCGCGTAGGGGTGCATCTTCAGCGAGGACTCGACCTCCTGGGGCGGGATTCCCTCCTCCAGTTGCGCCGCCGCCGCGCAGGCGCCGCGCAGGCGCGAAGCAAGGCCGTAGATCAAGCCGGTGACGCTCTCCCCCTGTACGATCAGGCGCTCGCCGATCCGCAGCGCCGCCGCCGCGTCGCCTTCGATCAGGGCGTCGGAGAGAGACCAGACGGCCGCTTCGGAGGTGTCGGTCACCATCTCCACGAGATCGGCCACGGCGACGCTGCCGCCTTCCCCCGCCCAGAGGGCGAGGCGCTCGAGCTCGTTGCGAAGCCGGACCGGGTTGGCGCCCATCCGCTCGACCAGCATCCGCGCCGCGGCGGGCTCGAGGCGCAGTCCGAAGCGCTGCGCCTCGGCCACCAGGACCCGCGGCATGTCGCGCGCCTTCGGCGCCTCGAATTCGTGTACCTCCCCCGCCGCCCCCTTGACCGCTTTCAGCAGCTTCGCCGCCGGTTTGTCGCGACAGATCAGCACCAGCGTCAGATCCGGGGGCAGCTCGCCCAACGCCGCCAGCACCGGCTCCAGCTGCTTGTCGCGCCAGCGCTCGATCCCGTCGGCAAGCAGGTAGCGGCGCGAGTCCATCAGCGACATCGCCGGGATCGCCGCCAGCAGCGCCTCCTGGTCGGGCATCCCCTTCCCCTCTCCGGGCTCGAACACCTCCAGCGCCGCCGCCCCACCCTCCCGTTCGGCGCGCGCCCGCAGGCGCGCCCGGGTGGCGTCGATCTTCGCCCCGTCGCTTCCGGCGATCAGGTACAGCGGCTGCATCTCCTCGGCCATCCGGCCGAGTCTAGATATCGGCCCGGCCCGGCCGGTGGCCGCTACTTCGTGTGCCCGAGGGCCTTGCCGTTGCCGTTCCCGGGGCCGGCGTCGGCGCTGGGCGGCGGGCTGGTGGCGGTCGAGGCCGGCACTTCGACCGACACCGAAGACTTGGACGAGGCTTCGATCCCTCGTTCGCTGGCATGGGCCGCCGCCGCGCTAGACGAAGAGTTGCCGGGGGCCGGCGCAGCCGGCGTCGGCGAGGCGGGCCGGGCCGGGACCGGCGCAGGCTTAGGCGAGGCATTCGGTCCCGGTTCGCCGGCTGCGGTCGGCGTTTCGGCGGGGGTCGGACCTGGGCTCGAACCGGGAGCAGGGGCCGGATTCGGTGCGGGGTGGCCCGTGGGCTCGGTCACGACGCTCCCGCCGCTCGGCGCTGCTGGAGGAGCGGGCCCAGGGGCGCCGGAGGGTGCGAGGCCACCGCCTTGGTCGGCCCCTGCATTCCCACTTCCCGGACCCCCTGCAGGGCTTTGATCGGACGCCTCCACTCGCCGGCTCACTGCCGGGATGAACGTCCCCTGGTCGTGGTCCAGCGCCACCGCCTCGGCGACTGCCCCTCCCCCGCCCTGTTCGCCCGGCAACGGGACCGGCGAGAGGACGTGGAAATTGATCTGGGCGAAGATCGCCACCAGGGCGAGGCCGGAGGCCGCGGTCAGCCCGAGGAAAGCGAAGGCGGTGGTGCGCATCCGTTCCGGCAGACCGGTGCCGGCCAGGCTGGGCCGGTGAATTGCCCGCGGGAGCTTGATCTTGCCGATGGAGCGCACCACTCCGTGCATCGGCATCGTGGGCGCCGCGCGGAGCGATTGGATCGAGTTCCTCAAGTTTCGATTCGATCATCCGTCCAAGCGGAACGAGTGCCTGCGCACGTCGATGACAACCGTCCCGTCCTCGTCGGTGCGAAGAGTCGGGACCCGATGCGCACGCAGAGTCCTCAAAGTGCCTGCGGTGGGGTGGCCGTAGGGGTTGCCGGCGCCGACCGAGATCACCGCCAGCTCGGGTCGCGTCCGCTCCAGCAACGAGGCGAGGCCGGCGTCGTCGCTGCCGTGATGGGCGACCTTGAGGACGTCGACCGGCCCGGGGTCGAGCGGCACCGCCTCCGCCTCGGCATCGGCGGTCAACAGCATCGAGAAATCCCGCCAGCGGGCCTCGATCACGAGTGCCAGTTGGTTCGGGTCCGCGCCCGCCGGCGGCGCCGCCAGCAGCTCCGGCGGCGGCCAGAGGATCTGCATCCGCAGCTCGCCGCTCCGCAGCTCGCGCCCGGCCGCCACCCGAAGAGGGTCCGATCCCGTGGCGATCGCCCTCGCAAGCAAGCCCCGGCGGGCACGGGCGAAAGCCAGGCGCTCGACGGGCATCGACCCGAGGAGCTCTTCGATCCCGCCCGTGTGATCGGACTGGTCGTGGGTCACCACGGCAGCGCCGAGGCGGTCCACCCCGGCCCCCTCGAGCTGCCGCTCCAGCCCGTCCCCCGGCGGTCCGCCGTCGACCAGCACCGCCGGAGCTGCGGCCGGCTGGAAGAGGATTGCGTCACCCTGCCCGACGTCGAGAACCTCGACTCGCAATCCCCGAGGGGGAGCCTCCGCTGCGCCTCCATGCCACTTTCCGGCGGGCAGCGGCAACCAGCAGGCGAACCCCACGACCGCCGCGGCGAAGACCTGGCGCGGCCGGCGCCGGCAGGCCAACAGGGTGAGCGCCAGCGCGAGGTAGGAGGCGATCAGCCCGCCGCCCCCGAGGTGAACCGACAGCTCGGCCCAGTCCGGCGCCGCGCACCAGGACGCGATCTGGGCGACGTAGGCGAGCAGCAAGGCGTCGAGACCGTTCAAGGGCTCCAGCGGCAGGCCCGGTATCTGCGCGAGGCCGGCGGTGCACATCCCCAGCCACATCGCCGGCGCCACCGCCGGCAACGCGAGAACGTTGGCCACCAGCGTGGTGGTCGAGAGCGTTTCGAAGTGAAAGGCGATCAGCGGCGCCGTCGCCACCGTCGCCGCCACGGTTACGGCTATCGCCTCCGCCAGAGCCTGCGACCAGGGGCCCGAGCCGATCCGAACCGCAATCGCCTTCCGCAGCGGCCGCGCCAACAGGAGGATCCCCAGCACCGCGGCGAAGCTGAGCTGCCAGCCGACGTCGGCGGCAATGCCGGGGTCGATCGCCAGCGTCACCGCCGCCGCCACCGCGAGTGCGTAGAGCCGGGAGCTGCGCCGGCCGGCCAGCGTCGCCAGCAGCCCGAGTGCGCCCATCACCGCGGCGCGCTGGATCGAAGGGCCGGCGCCGGCGACCGGCACGTAGACCGCGATCAGCCCGAGGACCCAGAGCAGCCGCTGGCGCAGCGGAATTCCGAGCGTGCCCAGCAGCGGCATCGCCAGCAGGGCAAGGAGGGTGACGTTCTGGCCGGAGACCGCGAGCAGGTGACTGAGGCCCGAGCGCCGGAAGTCTTCCTTCGTCCCCTCGTCGATGCCGTCGTCTTCGCCGAGCACGAAACCGCGGGCGAGCGCAGCCTCGGTCCGCGGCATCCCCCGCCCCAATCCCGCCGCTGCCCGGTCGCGGATCTCGCTGCTGTGAGCGAGCGCAAGCAGGACCACCAAGAGGATCCCGACGGACACCGACAGCGATGGGCGCCCCGAGTTCACCCCGCACCTCAGGGCTGCAGGCGCGCCCGCAGCGACTCCATCGTCGCTGGGCCGATCCCAGAGACCTGGTCGAGCTGGTCGATCGAGGAGAGGCCACCGTGTTCGTCGCGGAACTCGACGATGTCCGCCGCCGTCACCGGCCCGATGCCCTCGATCTCTTCTAGCTGCTCGACGGTCGCGGTGCCGAGACTGATCGGCCCGTCTTCGACCGCGCCGGGCGCCGCCGCGACGCCTCCAGAAAGCCGTCTGGGCACCACCACCTGCTGCCCGTCGGCGAGGCGGGCGGCGCGGTTGATCGCTTCCAGCGAGGCTCCCGGCGCCGCCCCGCCTGCCCTCCGCACGGCGTCGTCGACGCGGCTGCCGGCGGGCATCCGGTAGACGCCCGGCCGCCGCACCGCACCGGTGACGTCGACCACGAGATCGCCACTCGATCCGCCGACCGAGAAGCTCGCTTCCTTTCCTCCTCCTCCCGAGGCGACGGCAAACGACGGCGCAGTGCCCTCGGAGCCGCGGATTGCCCGGGCGCCGACCAGCAGCAGCGCCACGGCCACCGCCGCGTAAACGACCAACTGACTTCGGCTCATCTCCGGCATGCACCGATCCTGGCCGACGGCGGCATACAGGTGGCGCGCTAAATCAAAGAGTTCTCAAACGAAAGCGGTTCTGAGGTGCGACGGGCAAGCAGATCAAGGACGCAGGGAGCGCCGCGTGCTCCGCACGCAAGCGACCGAGGACGCCGATATGCGCCGCCCGTCGCGCCTCAGAACTCATCGTCGTCGTCGTAGCCCGCTACCTCTGCCAATTGGTCGCTGTAGAGCTCGGCCGCGGAGACCGGGGGCGACTGGATCGAGACGCAGACCAACTCCTCGCCGGCCTCGTTGCCGATCGAGTGCTCGGTCGCGGGCGGGACGAGGATCAGGTCGCCCTCGGCGACCTGCTGGGTATCGCCGGCGACCGACATCGTGCCGCTGCCGCGGACGACCACGTAAGCCTGCTCCGCCTCGCCGGAGGAGTGGAGCGTCTGCTTGGCGCCACCGGGCACGCAGACCCAGGTCACCGAGAGGTTGCGCGAGCCGAGTTCGCCCGCGTCCATGAGGACGTGGGCCCGCAGGCGGTGCCACTCCTCGACTGCGGCTTCGTTCAGACGCCTGACCAGCATTCGCGGCTTTCTACCAGAACCGAACGCCCCGACGGAGGGCGCTAGCGGACCACCAGGTTGACCAGCTTGCCGGGAACTACAATTTCCTTGACTATTTGCTGGCCGTCGAGATGCTTGGCGACCTTCTCGCTTTCCCGCGCCAGACGCAGCAACTCCTCTTCGGGAGCCTCGGCCGGCGCCTCGATCCGGTCGCGCAGCTTGCCGTTGATCTGCACGACCAGGGTCACGGTGTCGCTGACGAGCAGGTCGGGGTCTGCTTGCGGCCACGGCTGCTCCCAGACCCGCCCCCCCGCCAGCCGCTCGTAGACCTCGCTGCCCAGATGCGGCGCGAAGGGGAAGATCAGCGAGGCGGCGGTCGCGGTCGCGAATCGCACCGCCTCGTCGCCCTCCGGTTCCCCGTAGAGACCTTCCTTGAGCCGGTAGATCTCGTTGACCAGCTCCATCACCGCCGAGATCGCGGTGTTGAACTGAAAGCCGCGCTGGAAGTCCCGCGTCACCTTGTCGATCGCCCAATGCGCCTTGGCGAGCAGCTCGCGCGCCTCGCCCTCCGTCGCCGCCGCGGGCTCCCCCGCCACAGTCCTGGCCTCGACCTCCTCGCAAAGCCTCCACAGCCGCGAGAGGAAGCGGTTGACGCCCTCGACCCCCTCGTCGGTCCAGTCGCCGCCGCGCTCCGGCGGCCCCATGAAGCAGACGTAGGTGCGGGCGGTGTCGGCGCCGTAGCGCTCGACGTAGTCGCCCGGGCTGACCGTGTTGCCCTTCGACTTCGACATCTTTGCCCCGTCGCGGGTGATCATCCCCTGGGTGAAGAGGTTGGCGAACGGCTCCTGGACGCCGAGATGGCCGAGGTCGGCCAGCGCCTTGGTGAAGAAGCGCGCGTACATGAGGTGCAGGATCGCGTGCTCGACGCCGCCGATGTACTGGTCGACCGGCATCCAGTAGTCGCCGGCGGCGCGGTCCCAGGCCGCCTCCCCGTTGCGGGCGTCGAGGTAGCGGAGGAAGTACCAGGAGGAGTCGACGAAGGTGTCCATCGTGTCGGTCTCGCGGCGGGCAGGGGACCCGCAGCGTGGGCACTCGGTCGCGACCCAGTCCTCGGCCGCCTCCAGCGGGCTCTTGCCCTGGGGTGCGTAGTCCTCGATCTCGGGCAGCTCGACCGGCAGCTGCTCGGCGGGCAGCGGGACGATCCCGCACTCCTCGCAGTAGACGACCGGGATCGGCGCCCCCCAGTAGCGCTGGCGCGAGACGAGCCAATCGCGGAGCCGGTAGTTGACGGCGGGCTTACCGCGGCCCTCGCCCTCGAGCCAGGCGACGATCTCGCCGTAGGCCTCGCGGTTGTGTTTGCCGTCGAAACGGCCCGACCCCGTCATCGGCCCGTCGCCGGAATACGGCAGGCCGTCGTCGTCCCGCGCCTGCTCGGGATCGGTCCCTTCGATCACGCGCCGCACCGGCAGGCCGAATTTCTGGGCGAATTCGTAATCCCGCGAGTCGTGCCCCGGCACCGCCATGATCGCCCCCGTCCCGTACTCCATCAGCACGTAGTCGGCGACGAACATCGGGATCTCCTCGCCGTTGACGGGGTTGACGACCGAGCGGCCGAGCGGCACCCCGGTCTTCTCGCGGTCCTCCGCCCCCCGCTCCTCGGCCGACTCGCGACCGACTCGGTTGACGTACTCGCGAACCTCCTCCTCGGCGGCGGTCCCGGCAACCAGCCGTTGCAGCTCGGGGTGCTCGGGCGCGAGGACGAAGAAGGTGGCGCCGAAGAGGGTGTCGGGACGGGTGGTGAAGACCGGGAAGTCGAGGTCGACCTCCTCGCAGCGGAAGACGACCTCGGCGCCTTCGGAGCGGCCGATCCAGTTGCGCTGCATCGTGATCACGTGCTCGGGCCAGGACTCGAGCAGCTCGAAGTCGGAGAGCAGGCGGTCGGCGTACTCGGTGATGCGGAAGAACCACTGCTCGAGGTTGCGCTGGACGACCTCGGTCCCGCAGCGCTCGCAGCGCCCGTCGACGACCTGCTCGTTGGCCAGCACGGTGGCGTCTTTCGGGCACCACTGGACCGGGGCCTCGGTCCGGTAGGCGAGCCCGTGCTCGAACAGCTGCAGGAAGATCCATTGCGTCCAGCGGTAGTACTCGGGGGTGTGGGTCGCCAGCTCGCGCGACCAGTCGATCGAGATCCCCCACTCGCGGAACTGGCGCTGGAAGGAGGCGATCGAGCGCTCGGTCGCGACCCGCGGCGGCTCGCCGGTCTTGATCGCGTTGTTCTCCGCCGGCAACCCGAAGGAGTCGTAGCCCATCGGGTGGATCACCTGGAAGCCGTGGCGGCGGCGGAAGTGGGCGATCGCATCGCCGACCGCGTAGCACTTGAGGTGGCCGACGTGGGGCTCGCCCGAGGGATATGGAAGCATCTCGAGGACGTAGGACTTCGGCTTCTCCTCCTCGAAGCCGGGCCGGCCGGGGTTGGCGACCTCCCAGGTCTTCTCCTCGGCCCAGACCTCCTGCCACCTGCGCTCGATCGCTTTCGGCTCGTAACCCGCCATCCAGGCGCGATCTTACGAGGCGGGCGAGAAGGAGCGTCGGCGCCCTCTCAGAAGGACAGCGGGCGCAGGCCCGGCGAGAGCTGTTCGAGGATCTGCGGCCAGACGTAGACCTCGATCGTCGCCGCAATCACGAGGGCCGGAATCGCCAGCGTCACCGTGACGAAAGTGGCGGCGAGAAGCTGGTTCCACTCGCCGCGGCGGCTGGCGATCAGCCAGGCCGCGAGGGGCAGGAAGAGGGCGGTCAGCTCGAGCAGGGCATGCGGCAGAACGCTGAGGATCAGCTCGAAGCGGGTGATCTGCAGCTGATAGGCGATCGTCGAGCCCTGGAAGCCGAGGTAGAGCGCCTGGGTGCTGAGCGAGAAGAGGGTGACCGCGCAGACGAAGAGGATCGCGAACTCGCCGGCCTTGACGTGGATCCAGCGGCTGAGGCCGGTGCGCTGGGCGGCGGCGATCGGCATCGAAGCGCCGGCGATGAAGCCGGCGATGCAGGCGGTGCCGTGGAGCGCCAAGACCAGTGAGTTGCGCCAGAGGATCGGCAGCAGGTCGTCGGGCTCGGAGGGATAGGTGAGGCCGGCGATGTGGACCGGGGTGATGTCCGGCGTCAGCAGCCCGGCGACGACCCAGACCGCGGCCAGCAGAGCCAGCGCGATTGCGAGGCTGAGGGCGAGCCAGGAGCCGAGCACGCGCCAGCGGCGCTCGCTCCAGGCCTCGAGCGTGGCACGCGTATCGCGCATGCCGTGGGAGAAGACATGCTGATTCGCGGCGCTCATCGCAACAGCATCGGCAATTCGGGCGGGGTTTTTGAGCAACGGGCCGGTCAGGCTCCGCCGAGGGTGCGCTCGAACTCCTCGGCCAATGCCGCCAACTGCTCCAGAGGGACCTTCAGCCCGGCGGCGATCCGGCGCACGTTTCCCCAGGTCGGGTTGATTCGCCCGGACTCGATATGGGAGATCCAGGTCGGGTGGATTTCGGCCCGCTCGCCCAGCGTTTCCTGGCTCAGCTGACCATCTGTCCGCAGGGTGCGGATGGCTTTCCCGAGGCCGATCTGGGGGTCGTCGCGACGCGGCATCCCGGCAGGGAATTCGTCCCTGGGCCCCAGGTCCATAGAGGCGAACTCAACCGCAGCGGTGGAACCCGCGACATGCGCATTCCGGTACGTCTGAATACGTTGAAATTCGGGGTAGGAACGCTCCCTTGCGCAGCAGCCGGCTACGGCTCTTGCAAGGTGCGCCGCAGCGGTAGGCGGCGGACTCGAGCCGGAGAGCAGAGCCGCGCGTAGGGTCGCCCTCGCTTCCGGACGTGGACTTCTCCGCCGGCCGCCGCACGCTCGAGGTAGTAGCCGAAGTGGTTGCGGAACTGGTGGGCACCGACCTCGTCGACAGCCGGCGCCTCTGTGGCCTTCGAGATGGAGCTGAGGGGATTCGAACCCCTGGCCTCCGCCGTGCCACGGCGGCGCTCTGCCAGCTGAGCTACAGCCCCGAGTCGATAATGCTCCGCCCAGTTTAGTGCTGCGCGCTGTCCGTTTCTTGCTGGAGTCAGGCGGAGAGTGATCGCGGCTTTGTTCTCGACCACATCGATCGGGATGAGGAAGGAGCTTTTGAGGTCGTCGCAGTAGGCACCAACGGCGTCCACTTCCTCCGCGGTGTAACAGGTTCGGGCATAGCCCTTTCGCGTCCGGCGGCTCGTCTGGAGGGGCACGAAGACGACATCACCTCGCATCTGAGCCCATTTGCACTGCACGCGTACCAACTGACCCCCGATGCCGAGGACGAGATCGGCCCGGCCGTGCTCCGTCAACGGCGCGTAAACCTCAAATCCTAGTCGGGCTGCCTCCGCAGCGAAGGCCAGCTCAGCGACGTTCCCCTTGCGGTTTGGATCGTGATTCATCGTGCCGCAGACAATACATTGCTGCGCAGACGGAAGATTGCGGTGCGCTAGGCGGCGCGCTGCTCGGGGCCCTGGTCCTCGTCGACGTCGAGGATCAGGTTGTCCGGTGCGTTGTGACGGACCTTGAAGTCGAGGGTCGAGAGCTCTTCCAACTCACGCAGGAGGTCGACCGGCTGGTCGAGGTTCATCGAGAGCGTGGCGCGGCCCTCGGAGAAGCGCTCGACGGAGATCTCCGAGGCGCCGATCTGCCCGACGGCATCCTCGAAGCCGACAAGTTGGGAGAAGTCGCCGAGCGGCCCGATCTCCAGCTTGACGCGGCCGGCCTGGACGCCGTCCTCGGCGGTCGCGGGGGCGCCGGCCGGCTCGGCGATGGCGTCCGCGTGTGCAGCTTCGGCGTCGGTCAGCGCCTTCACCTTCTTGCTCACCTCGACCGCCTCGCGCAACGCTTTCATCCGGATCCGGGTCGCCTGGCCGCGGGCCTGCGCCTCGAGTTCCTCGAGCCGAGCGGTGATCGCATCAAGCGAAGCAATACTGCGATCGTGGCACTCGTTCGCCTCGCGCAGGCGCTCGTCGAGGAGCCGGATCTCCCGCTCCCGCTCGAGCACCATGCCGGAGAGCGTCGTGGTTTCCCCCTCGAGCTCGTGGAGTGCCTCGCGCTGGGAATCGGCCTTCATCTCGAGGCCGAGGATCCGGGCATCCCGGACCGAGAGCGCATCCTCCACTTCCGTGCGCCTGTAACCGATCAGCGCCCGCTTGAACCCATTCATGGATCGGCACCGTAGATGGGTGCTCGGACGTATTTATGCGCTGGCGGCTTCGGAGGCCTCGGGCGCATCCAGATCGAGCTCGAGGCGCGGTGCGTCGCGCCACAGCTCCTCGAGCCCGTATCGCTCGCGCGCCTCCGGCGTAAAGACGTGGAGGACGCAGTCGAGGTAGTCGAGGATCGTCCATCCGGCTTCGTCGCCGCCGTCGACGCCGCCCGGCAGCAGGCCTGCCTCGCGCTTCACCTGCACCCGGACCTCGTCGACGATCGCCCGCGCTTGCCGCTCGTTGCGGGCCGTGCAGATGACGAGAAAGTCGGTGTAGGCGACCAGCTCACGCATCCCCAGGACGACCAGGTCCTCGGCTTTTTTCGAATCGGCGATCGCCGCCAGGCGACGCGCCAGCTGCTCGGAATGTGCCTGGGTCACCGGTAGATCCCCTTAGCTTCGATCAGTTCCGCGACGGCGTCGGGAACGAGGTAGCGCAGCGGTCGGCCCTGGGCTGCCCGCTCGCGCACGGCAGAGGAGGAGACACCGAACTGCGGCATCTCCAGCAGCGTCGCCCGCCCCTCACAGCCGAGACTGCGCATAGTCGCGGCCACCTCGGCGTCGGAGACGCCGGAGCGCCTGGCGACCGCAAGGCCCGCCAGCTCGGTCACCCGCTCCGGCCGCCGCCAGCTCTCCAGGCCGACCGCAGCATCCGCCCCCATCACGAACACCAGCTCAGTGTCGGCCCGTTCGGCTGCAAGTGCCTCCAAGGTCTCATACGTATAGGACGGCCCCTCGCGGTCGACCTCCAGGGAGGAGACCGAGAAACGGTCGTCGTCCGCCGCAGCCAGCCTGGTCATCTCCATCCGCGCATCCCGGCCGGGGTCCTCGGCGATCCGCTTGTGCGGGGCCTCGCCGGTCGGGACGAGGATCACCTCGGCAAGGCCGAGCTGCCAGAGCGCCTCCTGGGCGAGCGCCAGGTGACCGAGGTGCGGAGGGTTGAACGCCGACCCCAGCACGCCGATCGCGGCGCCGTCGGCCTCATTCACGAATCTGGCCGTCGCCGCGCGCCACGTACTTGAAGGTCGTCAGCTCGCGCATCCCGATCGGACCGCGGGCGTGCAGCTTCTGGGTCGAGTTGCCGATCTCCGCCCCCATCCCGTACTCGAAGCCGTCGGTGAACCGGGTCGAGGCGTTGACGTAGACGGCGGCGGCGTCAACACCGCTGATGAACTCCTCGGCGGCCTCCTCCGAGGAGGTGACGATCGCCTCGGAGTGACCGGTGCCGTGGCGGTTGACGTGGTCGATCGCGTCCTCCATCGAGTCGACGACGGCGACCGCCATCTTCAGGCCGAGGTACTCGCTGTCCCAGTCCTCGTCGGTCGCCATACCCACCTCGACGTCGCCGGCCGCGGCCCGTACCCGCTCGTCGCCGACCAGTTCGACGCCGGCCGCAGCGAGATCGGCGAGCACCGCCGGGGCCAGGCGATCGGCGATCGCGGCGTCGATCAGCAGCGTCTCGGCCGCGTTGCAGACCCCCGGGCGCTGCACCTTCGCGTTGACCGCGATCCGCCGCGCCATTTCGGGGTCTGCGTCGGCGTGGACGTAGACGTGGCAGTTGCCTGCCGCCGCGTACATCACCGGCACCGTCGCCACCTTCTTGATCGCCGCCTTCAGGCCTTCGCCGCCGCGCGGGATCAGCAGATCGACCAGGCCCTCCTGGGTCGCCAACTCGGCCAACTCCTCGTGGCCGCCGCCGCCGAGCGAGAGGACCGCGTCCTGCGGCAGGCCGGCCTCGGCCAGGGCCTCGCGGACGACCGCCGCCAGGGCCGCGTTGGAGCGCTCGGCGTAGCTGGAGCCGCGCAGGACGATGGCGTTGCCGCTCTTGATCGTCAGCGCCGCGCAGTCGATGGTCACGTTCGGCCGCGCCTCGTAGACGACGGCGACGACTCCCAGCGGCACCCGCACCTTGCGCAGGTCGAGTCCGCTGGCAAGCGTTTTCCGTTCCAGCTCCTCGCCGACCGGATCGTCGAGCGCGGCGACCACCCGCACGCCCTCGGCCATCGCCGAGACCCGCTCCGGCGTCAGCCGCAGCCGGTCTCGGAGCGCCTCGGTAAGCCCGGCGGCGCGCTCGTCGGCGAGGTCGCCGGAGTTCGCCTCGAGAATGTCGGCGCCGCGCTCTTCGAGCAGGCGGGCGGTCGCCGCGAGCGCCGCGGCCTTTGCCTCGGTCGAGGCAGTCGCGAGCCGCCGGGCCGCGCGCTTGGCGGCAGCGCAGCTCTCGACGACAGTGGTCTCGGTCACGGCCATCGACAAAGGGTACCCGCGCTCACATTCGCCTGTTCCTTTCTGGTTTTGAACGCCAAGAAGGAACAGGCGAGATCAGAGCAGAACGAAACGATCGCGGTGGACGACCTCGTCGGCGGCATGCGGCAGCAGCTCCCGGACCTGGGCGCTCTGCATCCCGATCACCCGCTGCAGCTCGCGCGAGGAGTAGTCGGTGATCCCTTTGCCGATCGTCTCGCCGTCGCTGGCGACGTCGATCGCGTCGCCGGCCTCGAAGCTGCCCTCGACGCCGGCGATCCCGACCGGCAGCAGGCTGGAGCCGCTCTCGCGCAGAACCCTGGCGGCGCCGGCGTCGACGATCAGCTTCCCCCGCGCCGGCTTCGCGTACTTGAGCCAGAGCTTGAAGCTCGAGGTCCTTGCCCTCACCCGGAGCGAAACGGGTGCCGCAAACCTCGTCCGCGGCCGCAGCGAGCAGCGTGCCCGCGCTGGTGCCGTTGCAGATCACCGCCGGAATCCCGGCCTCGCTTGCCATCTCCGCGGCCCCGACCTTGCTGCGCATTCCACCGGAGCCGAAGACCGAGGTGCGGTCGCCGATCTCCAGCCCGGCCAGCTGCCCGAAATCGGTGACCTCGGAGATCAGCTCGGCGTCCGGCTCCGTGCGCGGGTCACCCGAGAGCAGGCCGTCGACGTTGGTGAGCAGGACCAGCAGCCGCGCATCCAGCAGCAGCGCCACCTGGGCGGCAAGGAAGTCGTTGTCGCCGAAGGTGATCTCGTCGGTGGCGGTGGTGTCGTTCTCGTTGACGACGGGGACCACGCCCCACTCGATCAGTCGCCGCAGGGTCTGCCGGGCGTTCAGATAGTTGGTCCGGGCGCCGATGTCGGCGGCCGTCAGCAGGACCTGGGCGGCGCGGGTCCCGTGCCCGCCTGAGTCGACTCTCGTAGGCGCGGAAGAGGTCGCCCTGGCCGACCGCCGAGGCGGCCTGCAGCTCGTCCATCGCCCGTGGCCTGACCGGGAGCTCCATCAGCCGCATCCCGCGGGCGATCGCGCCGGAGGTCACCATCACGACCCGCTCGCCCCCCTGCTCCAGCCGCGCTACCTGCTCGCAGACGGAATCGAGGACGTCCGCGCGCAGTTCGCCGTCGTCGGCGGCGACGATCGAGGATCCGAGCTTGACGACCAGGGTCATGGCCGGGAAAGTAGCCGAGATGGGGTCTGCAATCGGTTGGGGCGCGTTTGCCGCAAGCTCTCTCGTCATCGGCGCTGCGCTCAGTTTCGTTCGCGTGTGGCCCGAGCGCCAGGTCGGTTACGTCCTCTCCTTCGGCGCCGGGGCGCTGATCAGCGCCGTCAGCTTCGAGCTCGCGGCGGAGGGGATCGCGATCAGCGGCGCCGGCTTCACGAGCGCCGGTCTCGCCGTCGGAGCCCTCACCTACTACTTCCTCGACGGGCTGATCTCGCGGCGGATGGCGACCGGACGCGGCCGCCAGGCCGCAGCGAAGGAAGCGGCAGCGGCACCGCGCTGGCCCTCGGAGCCTTCCTCGACGGGATCCCCGAGCAGCTCGTGCTCGGGATCGGGATCGCGGGCGGCGCCGGGGTCGGCGTCTCGCTGCTGGTCGCGATCTTCGTCTCCAACCTGCCCGAGTCCCTCGGCTCGGCCAGCGACATGCGCGAGGCCGGCCGCTCGCGGGAGGCGATCCTCCGGCTCTGGGCGCTGGTGGCGGCGATCTGCGCGCTTGCGACCGTCGTCGGCTACCTGGCCGCCGACGCGGTCAGCCCCGACGCCAGGGCCGTCGTCGACGGCTTTGCCGCCGGCGCCCTGCTGGTGATGCTGATCGACTCGATGATCCCCGACGCCCGCACCGATGCCGGTCGCGGCGCCGGACTCGTCACCGTCCTCGGTTTCGCGGTCGCCGCCGGTCTCTCCAGCGTTAGCTAGGCGGTCAAACCGGACAGGACCAGCGCAGTCCCGGAAAGCGGCCGAAACCGCGGTCGGCGGTAACCAACTCGCTGCCGGACTCGATGGCAAGGGCAGCGAGGTATGCATCGGGGACGTCGTTGCCTCGCGCCCCCACGGCCGAGCACAGGTCGGCGAAGAGAGTCCAGTGCCGTGCGCCCGGAGTCAGGTGGATCGCCCCCGGCTGCTCTCGCAGATCTTCAACGGCCTGGAGGGCCGTCTGCAGGGGGGTGGGTTGATCGAAGATGCGCCCGTTGGTGACGATCCGGAGAAAACCCGCGAGGGTGGCATCGCAGAGGGCAAAGCCGCGGCCCGATTCGACCTCGTCGTTGAGCCACGCCGAGAAGCGACCATGCTGAGGAAGATCCTCTCGATGGGCGTAAACGAGGACGTTTACGTCGGCCAGGATCACTGCGGTTCGGTCGGCCGATCGCCCGGGAGTGGAAGGTCCCGGTCGATCAGATCCCTGGTCGCCCGGTTGTCGTCCAAATCGACCCCCGGCCGGATGCCGCCCTTCCCGTAAGTGGTAAGCCGAAACGGCTCCACGCTCATCCGTCGCGGCCTGACAGCCAGCCGCTCGCGCAGCGATTCGTCGATCAACTGCGTGAAGGTGATGCCCTTCTCCGCTGCGTGTACCTTCGCCTCTTTGACGAGGGCATCA
The DNA here is from genome assembly GCA_963812845.1 of uncultured Actinomycetes bacterium. GTDB lineage: Bacteria > Actinomycetota > Thermoleophilia > Solirubrobacterales > 70-9 > VAYN01. The sequence goes on from CAWEWQ010000001.1 coordinate 1,960,845, forward strand.
TCGAGCCGTACGGTCGTTCTCATATGTCAAAGCATATCGTCTAGACATATTTATGCCTAGACGTGGAGCTCGAACTCGTGCTCGCCGACGCGGACATCGTCGCCCGCCTCGAAACCGGCGCGGTCGAGAGCCGCGATCACGCCCATCTCCTTCAGGCGCTGCTCGAGGTAGGCGAGCGCTTCCTCGTTCTTGGTGTCGTGGCGTTCGAACAGCATCTCGACGCCGCGGCCGAGGATGCGAAAGCCGCCGTCGTCCTCGCGCTCGACCCAGTAGCCGCCCTCTCCGGCGGGCCGGTAGACGCGGTGCTCGGCCTCGAATTCGTCGCTCGGCTCGGCTCCGGGCGCCGAGGCGGTCTCGAGCGTGGGCAGCTCGGTGAGGATCCGTCCGCCGCAGCTCGTCCAGCCCCTCGCCGGTCGCCGAGGAGACCGCGAGGACAGCAAGCGTCCGGTCGCCGAGGCGCTGCCGCCACGTCGGCCAGCGCCCCTTCGATCTCCTCGGCCGGCAGCAGGTCGCGCTTGCTGAGGACGACCAGCTCGGGCAGCCGCTCGAGTCCGGCGCCGTGGGCGGCCAGCTCGCTGCGCACCGTCTCGTAGTTGGCGAGCGGGTTCGCCTTCGATCGGGGCGACGTCGACGAGATGGACCAGCATCGAGCAGCGCTCGACGTGGGCGAGGAACTCGTGGCCCAGGCCCGCGCCCGCGGCCGCGCCTTCGATCAGGCCCGGGATGTCGGCGACGATCGCCTGGCGGTCCTCGCCCTCGATCGTCCCCAGCGACCGGCGAGAGCGTCGTGAACGGGTAGTCGGCGACCTTCGGCGCCGCCCGCGTCAAGCCGGCTCAGCAGAGAGGACTTGCCGGCGTTCGGCAGCCCCACCAGCCCGACGTCGGCGAGCAGTTTCAGCTGCAGCTCGATCCAGTCCGCTTCGCCCCGACGTGCCCTTCTCGGCGAAGCGCGGCGCCTGCCGGGTCGAGTTGGTGAAGCGCCGGTTGCCGTGCCCGCCGCGCCCGCCACGGGCGACCACCGCCCGCTGCCCCGGAGTCGACGAGGTCGATCGAGCTGCCGTCGACCGCGCGAGGCCTGCGTCCCCGGCGGTACCGGAATCTCCCGGTCCTCGCCCCGAGCCCCCTGCCGGTTCGACCCTTCCCCATGCCGCCCCCGCTGCGCCCGGAAGTGCTTGCTCCCCCTCAGAGCGCCCAAGATCTCGCCGCGACGGATCGCAAACGAGCACCACATCCCCCCCATGCCCGCCATCGCCCGCCGTCGGGCCCACCCCGAGGCACATGAGCCTCACGCCGAAAAGAGATCGACTGCCATTGCCGCCAGCACCACCCTCAACCCAGATTTTCGCCTTGTCGTACATCAATCAGCTGACGAGCCTAAACCGAACTTTCAGACCTGTCGCAGGGAGGGGTCGGTGCCCCTCTCAGGACACTCAACATCGAGCCATAGGCGAGATGTGTCCGGAGAGGGGCACCGACCCCTCCCCCAACAACAACTACTCAGCCAGAACGCTGATAGTCCGACCCTTGCGAGCCGTCTTGAACTCCACAACCCCTTCGCGAGTCGCGAAGATCGTGTGGTCGCGGCCGATGCCGACGCCGTCGCCGGGCCAGAAGCGGGTGCCGCGCTGGCGGACGATGATCTCGCCGCCGCTGACGCGCTGGCCGGCGAAGACCTTGACCCCGAGCATGTTCGGGTTCGATTCGCGCCCGTTGCGGCTGGAGCCGAGTCCTTTCTTATGGGCCATGGCTAGCCTTTCCCTTTCAGTTGTCGTGACCTCGAGCCGGGTCAGCTCGGAGCGGTGGCCGGCGCGACGGCGATAGCCCTTCTTCGCCTTGTATTTGAAGACTTTGATCTTCGGCCCGCGCAGGTGCTCGGTGACTTTGGCCTCGACTTTGACTTTCTCCAGGTCTTTGCCGCCGGCGAGGACGTCGTCGCCGCGGAAGAGCACCGGGCGGAGGTTGACTTTGTCCCCCTCCTTGACGTCAAGCCGATCGACGAGCAGGGACGTGCCCTCCTCGACTTTGTACTGCTTTCCACCGCTTTCTATGACTGCGTACGTGCTCATAGTCGTCCTTGCTGCCTTGTTTGGCGCGCGAACGTCCCCGACCGCCCCTGCGGCCGCGACTGCGTTTGCGCGAAGGAGCGCCGGATTCTAGCTCGGAGCCGTTTTCGCCGCCTCCTCCGGCACCGTTGGACGAATCGCCGCCCAGCAGCGAGGCGATCGCGGCCGAGCGCTCGACCTCGTCGATCCGCACCAGCTTGCGCTCGCCGACGAAGCGACCGCCACCGGTGACGCTGACGATGTAGGAGTCGATCCGGGCGACGGCGTCGTCGGCGTTGTACATGTGCGGCTCGTCGATCTTGACCAGCACCTCCTCGCCGACCTTGAACGGCAGCGCCCGCTCCTCGATCTCCGTCCGGCTGCCCGCCTCGACCAACTCGAAGGTGTCGATCGGGAGCGCGTCGCCGCCCTCGAAGTGGAACCGCTTGCCGGTTTCGTCCTCGAGCTCGGCGAGACCGCTGTCGGGGTCGGTCAGCTCGTGGGCGACCTTCGGGTTGACGCGGATCAGGAAGGCCTCGACGTCGCCCTTGTCGGCGGCGATGTCCCGCAGCTTCCGTCAGACCCTTCCAGCGCCACCGTCTCGGCCGAGAGGACGACGCCCTCGCCGCCGCAGGTCGGGCAGGGCGCGGTGAGGATCTCGCGCACCCCGTCGGTGACGTTCTGGCGCGTCATCTCGACCAGGCCCAGCGGCGAGACCTCGACCACGTAGCTCTTCGACTTGTCGGCGTCGAGCGCTTTGCGCATCGTCTTCAGGACTTTGTCGCGGTTGCTGGCCCGGGCCATGTCGATGAAGTCGACGACGATGATGCCGCCGATGTCGCGCAGCCGCAGCTGCCGCACGGCCTCCTCGGCCGCCTCGGTGTTGACTTTGGTGATCGTCTCCTCGAGGCCGCCTTTGCCGCGGCCGGTGAAGGAGCCACTGTTGACGTCGATCACGGTCAGCGCCTCGGCGTAGTCGATGATCAGGTAGCCGCCGGAGGGCAGGTCGACCCGCCGGTTGAGGGTCGATTCGATCGCCTCGTTGACCTTCCATTTCTCGAACAGCGGCTTGGTGCCCTCGTAGAGCTCCACCCCGCCGACGAGCTCGGGGGCGGTCCGCTGGAAGAAGCTCGTCACCCGCTCGAACTGCTTCGGCGAGTCGATGATCGCCTTCTCGAACTCGTTGAGGAAGACGTCGCGGAGGACGCGGACCGAGAGGTCGGCCTCCTGGAAGACCAGCGCCGGCGCCTTCGTCGACTCCGAGCGCCGCTCGCAGCACCTCGTTCAGCTTCTGCAGGTAGCTGATCTCACGCACGAAGTCGGTTTTTTTGGCGCCGTGGGCGGCGGTGCGGACGATCAGCCCGCCGGGGCCTTTGTAGGTACGATCGACCATCTTCCGCAGCCGGTCGCGCTCTTTGTCGGAGAGTCGGCGGCTGACGCCGACGCCGCTGCCGTGGGGCGCGTAGACGAGGTAACGGCCGGCGATCGAGAGGTTCATCGAGAGCCTCGCGCCCTTCGTCTTCAGCGGATCCTTGACGACCTGGACGAGGATCTCCTGTCCCGGCTTGATCAGCTCGTTGATGCGACGGCCGCTGCCGCGACCGCGCTTCGGGGCCGCTTCGCCGTTGGGGAGGACGATCTCGTCGACGTGCAGGAAGCCGTTTCGCTCGAGACCGATGTCGACGAAGGCGGCCTCCATGCCGGGAAGGACGTTGTCGACCTTCCCCTTGTAGATGTTGCCGACGATCGAACGCCGGCCGCGCCGCTCGATGTAAAGCTCGGCGACGTCGTTCTTGCCGCCTTTCTGCTTTGCCTCGAGGACGGCCACTCGGGTCTCACCGCGCTCGGCGGAGACCAAAATCGTTTTTTTCATTTGTAGTTCAGCTCAGTTCGGTTAGGTACGCATCGCCGGATCTCTTTCCAGAGATCACCAGGCGAACCTTCCCTTCTGGCTGAGATGCGCTTGGACGTTGATGCTCTGAAGAACTCCGATCGCCAGGAAAGTAGCGACCACGGAGGACCCTCCGTAGCTCATCAGCGGCAGGGGAATCCCGGTGATCGGCATGATCCCGAGGTTCATCCCCACGTTGACGAAGGTCTGGAACAGGAGCGCGACGGCGATGCCGCCGGCCACCAGGGTCCCGTATGAGTTCTTCGAAAGCGTCGTTATCCGCAGCGCCCGCCAGAAGAGCAGGGCGTAAAGGGATAGGACTAACGCGGCTCCCATGAACCCGTAGCGCTCACCGATCACCGCGAAGATGAAGTCGGTGTGCCGCTCTGGGACGAAGTCGAGCCGCGTCTGGGTGGCTTTGTCGCCGCGGCCGGTGAACTGACCGGAGCCGATTGCGACCTTGGATTGGTTCTGCTGGTAACCCGCGCCGGCTTCGTGCTCGTTGGGGTTCGCAAACGAGGTGAGTCGTTCCAATTGATACCCCTTGAGGATCGGCGTCCCCACCGCCGGAGCGACGACGAGGACGAGCGCGACCAGAACGGCGAGGGCGCCGCCGATGACCGCGAAATGCGTCCAGGGGACGCCTCCGAAGTACATGACGGCAAGGGTGGCGACCCCGAACACCAACGAGGTGCCGAGATCGGGCTGCAGGAAGACGAGCGCAGCCGGTGCCAGACCGAGGCAGAGGTAGCGCACGGTGCGCTGCACCTCCGAGCCCCGCCTGGCGCCATCGATCACGAACCCGGCAAGCGCAAGCACGAGCAGGAGCTTGCCGAGCTCCGATGGCTGGAAGCTGAAGAAGGGAAGTTCGAAGGCCCGCCGCGAACCGCGGGCGGCGAAGCCGAAGACGAAGACCAGCGAGACGCTGACGCAGAGGAAGGTGTAGATCCCGACCCGCAACTCGCGGAAGCGGGAGTAGTCGATCCGCGTCAGCACGAGCATCCCGACGATGCCGAGGACGGCGTAGATCGCCTGGCGGTCGAGGTAGTAATGGGGACTGCCCGGGAACGTCGTTCTGGGTCGCCTGCGCCAAGGGTGAAGATGCTGAAGGCGACCAGGGAGACGGCGGCGATCGTCAGCGGCCAGTCCATGTGGGCGAGCCCGAGGCGCTCGCCGATGCCGACGTGGACCGTGAAGGGCTCCGGCCGGGCGTTTCTGGTTCGGGTCGCGTAAGTGCTCATTCGGCTCCACCGGCGCTCGAGACTTCCGAGGCCCGCTTTTCGTAGATCGCTTCGAGGATGTCGAGCACGACCGGGGCGGCGGATTCGGCTCCGAAGCCGCCTTCCTCGACGGTGGCAACAGTCACGATACGCGGGTTGGGGTACGGGGAGAGCGCCGCGAACCAGGATTGGTCGCCGTGGCCCGGCCGTTCGGCGGTCCCGGTCTTGCCCGCGATCGCGATCGGGAAGCCGCCGAAGACGCCGGCGGCGGTCCCTTCCCCTTCCTGTGCGGCGGCGTGCAGGCCTTCGAGGATCGCGGTCCGTATGGCCGGGGTCGATGTGGAACCTCCGCTGCGCCTTGAACTCGAATTCCTTCAGCACCCGCCCCGCCGCATCCTCGACTTCCAGCCCCACGTGCGGGGTCGGGATCTTGCCGCCGTTGCCGAGGGCGGCGTAGGCGAGCGCCATCTGCAACGGGTTGGTCTGCAGGTCGCCCTGGCCCGTCGCCAGCTGGATGTTGTCGCCGGCCGACCAGGGCCGGTCTTCGAGCGCCAGGCCTTCCTTGACGAACTGTTCGTGCCACGCCTTGCTCGGCAAAAGCGAGTCGCCTTCCTCGGGGAGGTCGAGACCGGCGGGACGGCCGATGCCGAGTTTGTGCGCCCATTCCTGCAGATCGTTGGTCTTCCACATGTCGAGGCCGAGCAGGTAGAAGTAGACGTCGGAGGAGACCTGCAGCGCCCGCCGCAGTTCCACCGGCCCGTGTGCTTCGCCGCCGGCGTTTTCGAAGGTCTGTTCACCGACCTTGATTTCGCCGCGGTCTTCGACCACCTCGTCGGGGGTGATGACGCCGTTTTCCAGCGCCGCCAGGGCGGTGATGATCTTGAAGATAGAGCCCGTCGGATAGGCGCCTTCGGTAGCCCGGTTGACCATGGGCGCCAGCACCGGGTCCCGGTAGAGTTCGTCCACCTGCCGCTGGGACATCGGCGGGGTCAGTTCGGTCGGGTCGAAAGTCGGGTTCGACCCCATCGCGAGGATTTCTCCGTTGTCGATGTTCATCGAGATGAAGGCTCCCGGCAGCCCCCGCGCGCCGAGCCCACCTTCGCCCGCGGCCTGGACGTCGCCGTCGATCGTCAGCTTCAAGCTGTCTCCCGGCGTCGGCGCTTCGGAGACCAGCTGGCCGCCCGGGGTCGGCTGCCCCAGCGCGTTGACCTGGATCCGCGTATGACCCGGTTCGCCGCGGAGGAAGCGGTCGTAGGTGTACTCGACACCCCCCTTGCCGACTTCGTCGCCCGGCTCCAGGCCCTTGAACTCGGGTTCTTTCAGCTCTTCCCCGGAGACCTCGCCGACACTGCCGACCACGTGGGCGGCGCGGGCGCCGTCGGGGTAGTGGCGGACGAAGACCCGCTGCACGGTGACCCCCGGGAATTCCTCCTGGTTCTCTTCGACGTAGGCGACCAGGTCGAAGCCGACGTCGCGGCGCAGCGTCACCGGGGCGCCGGCGGCGACCTTTTCCTCTTCGGCGATGGTCCGCCTGACCTTGCGCAACGACATGTGCGCGAGGTCCCCGAGGCGGGCCAGCTCCGCCCGTTCTTCGGCCGGATCTTCGGGCAGTTTCGAGGTGTTCAGCTGCAGCGCCAGGCTGGTTCGGTTGTCGACCAGGACTTCGCCGTTGCGGTCGAGGATGTCGCCGCGCGGGGCAATCTCTTTGAACTCGCGGGTGCGGTTGTTCTGCGCCTCCGCCAGGTACTCGTCGCCGGAAAGCACCTGCAGGTTCCAGAGGCGGAAGAAGAGGACCGCGAAGAGGGCGACGCCGACACCGCCGACCACCGCCACCCGCAGGGCGAGGCGGCTGCCCTTTGGCTGCGAGTCATTTCTCAGGTACATCGTCTCAGGCCCCCAACACGCTCGGGCGTCGATTGCGTCGCACCGTCGCCTCCTCGACCAGGGCCGGGCGCAGCGCCCGCCGCACGCCGGCGTAGATGACCCAGCCGCCGAAGAAGGCGAAGATGCTCTTCAGGAGGATGTCACGGACGACGAGGGGGCTGACCGGGGCGTCGATTCCGAGCATCAGTTCGACCGCGCCGAAGCCGAGTTCGGCGAACAGGGTCATGCCCATGCAGAGCAGCGGCGGCACCAGCGGGCTGTGGATCTCGAAGCGCTCGCGGAAGAGGCCGGCGAAGTAGCCGGTCGCAAGCAGGACCAGCGAGCCGCCGCCGAGCGGCACGATCAGCAGGCAGTCGAGCAGGAGCCCGGCCGAGAAGCCGCAAACGGCGCCGGTCAGCGAGCCGCCCAGGAGCCCGAGGACGACGACCAGGGCCGGCAGCAGGTCGGGACTGACGTGGAAGAGGGCGACCTGGGAGAAGAAGGTCAGTTGCAGGATCACGCCGCCGACGACAATCGCGACGAGGCGAGCGAGGATGTTCGGGGTGAGGATCACCCGCGCGAGCCCCCGGTCAGGACCTGGACCAGGTCGAGGTTGCGGAGGTCCGCATAGGGCCGGACGTGGACCTGCTGCTGGGCCTCCTGCTCGAGGAGTGGAGCTTCGGCGACTTCGCCGATCGGCAGGTTCGGCGGATAGTCGGATTCGAACCCGATCGCACGCCAGCCCGAGGTGACCACCGACTGGCCCTTGCCGATTCGCTTTTCGCTGTCGAGGAAGTCGAGGATCAGGTCGGAGGGATCGCCGACGGACGGCTTCAACACTCCCTGGACGCCACTGGGAACAAGCTTCGCCGTGACGGCACTGGAGTGGTCGACGATCAGGGTCACGCGGGCGGTACCGCCGGTGACCGCGGCGACCTTGCCGACGAGGCCGTCGCCGTTGACGACCGGATCGTCGACCTCGACCCCGTCGCCTGAGCCGACGTCGATCGTCACGTCGGAGAACCAGACGGTCGGCGAGCGGGTGATCACGCGGCCGGTCACGTTCGTGTAGCCGCCAGGGATCGCACCGCTGTGGTCGAGGCCGAGCAGATTCCGCAGCTGCTCGTTTTCGGCCAGCGCCGCCTTCGCCCCGACCGCCTGGCGCCGGGCGGCTTCCAGTTCGGAATGCAGGCGCGCGTTGCGCCCCTTTGCGTCGAAGGTCTCGTCGAACCAGTTGACCATGTCCCGTGCCGGCTTCAGGGCACGGTCGGCAACCGAGACGACGGGACTGAAGATCGTGCTGACGCCGCGCTGCATCCCGTCGGAGCCCTGCCGGTAGGTGAGCGTGAGCAGGGCAAACGAGCCGACTATCAGCAGGGCGAGCACCGCCCTACGGCGGCGTACTTGCTTTCGATACACGTGGGAGACCTAAGTTCGTTCGCATGGGCGGACGGCTATCGCCGGGGCCGCCCTCCGTTGTTCTTGCCGGCGCGGTGGATCGTCTCGAACTCCTCGAGCGAGATGCCCGAGCCGACCGCCACGCACGTCAACGGCGACTCTGCCAGTTGACAGGGCATCTGGCACTCGTCGCGCAGGCGCTGCTCCAGTCCTTGCAGGAGCGCGCCGCCTCCGGCCAGGGTTATGCCGCGGTCCATGATGTCACCCGCGAGCTCCGGCGGAGTGCGATCGAGCGTCTCCTTGACCGCGGCGACGATGTGGCTGACCGGCTCCTCGAGCGCCTCCCGCACCTCCTCGGAGGTCAGTTCGATCGTTTTCGGCAGCCCGGAGACGAGGTCGCGGCCGCGGATCTCGGTCCGCACCTCTTCCGGCAGCGGCGAAGCCGACCCGGCCTCGAGCTTGACCTCCTCGGCCGTCTGGGTGCCGATCGCGAGTTTGTAGCGCTGCTTGCAGTGGGCGACGATCGCCTCGTCGAGCTCGTCGCCGCCCACCCGGATCGACTGCGAGACGACGATCCCGCCGAGGCTGATCACCGCCACCTCGGTGGTACCGCCGCCGATGTCGACGATCATCGAGCCGGTCGGCTCGCCTACCGGCAGACCGGCGCCGATCGCCGCCGCCATCGGCTCCTCAATCAGGTAGGCCTGGCGGGCGCCGGCCGAAAGGCAGGCCTCCTCGACCGCGCGCTTCTCGACCCCGGTCACGCCGGAGGGCACGCAGACGACCACCCGCGGGTGGGCGAACCGGTTGGAGTGGACCGAGGCGATGAAGTGGCGGAGCATCTGCTCGGTGACGTCGAAGTCGGCGATCACCCCGTCCTTCAGCGGCCGGATCGCGGTGATCGTGCCGGGGGTGCGGCCGAGCATCCGCTTCGCTTCCACGCCGACGGCGTGGACCTGGCCGCTGAGCGAATCGATCGCGACCACCGAGGGCTCGGAGAGGACGATGCCGCGCCCGCGGACGTAGACGAGCGTGTTGGCGGTACCGAGGTCGACGGCCATGTCGCGGCCGCCGAGTCCGATCTTGCCGAAGATCCCCATTTACAGGGCCGATGATGGCAAACGCGTTTAAGCGTTCTGTGAGTTTGGTCAGCCGCGCCTGAACAGCGCCGGCGCCAGCTCGGCCAGGAGCCCGACCGGCAGACCGACCACGTTGGAGACGCTCCCGTCCAACCGCTCCACCAGGGAGGACCCGAGCGTCTGAATCGCGTAGCCGCCGGAGCGTCCCTCCCACTCTCCGAACCTCACGTACCTGTCCTTTTCGGCCTCAGAAAGCCGCTTGAACACCACCGTCGTCATCTCGACCCCAACCCGCTCCTCACCATCAGCAACCACGACCAGCCCACTCATCACCACATGAGCCCGCCCACTCATCCGATCCAAGTAATCCCGCGCCTCCGACGGACTCGCCGGCTTACCAAGCACTTCGCCATCCAAGACCACGTCCGTGTCGCACGCAATAACAAGACCTCCCTCCCTTAGCGCTCTCGCCTTGGAGAGCGCGTTCAAGCGAACAAGCTGTTCCGGATCCCCACTAGTCAGCTCCTCAACGCCAGGAACGACGACGTCGAATTCAAGCCCGAGCTTTTCGAGAATCTCCCGCCGCTGCGGAGATCCGGATGCGAGCGTGACCCTCAGGAGAGCTCGGGGAACCAGATCCCGATCTCGCGCTCAGCCGACTCGTCCGAATCGGAGCCGTGGACCATGTTGAAGGTCACCTCGAGGGCGAAGTCGCCGCGGATCGAGCCGGGCGCCGCCTCGACCGGGTTGGTGGCGCCGATCAACTGGCGCGCCGCGGCCACCGCTTCGGGCCCCTCGAGGACCATCGCGACCAGGGTGCCGCCGGTGATGAAGGAGACGAGCTCGCCGAAGAACGGCTTCTCGCTGTGCTCGGCGTAGTGCCGGTTGGCGATCGACTCGTCGGCCCGCATCGACTTGAGGGCGGCGATCCGCAGCCCCTTGCGCTCGAAGCGGGCGATCACCTCACCGGTGAGGGCGCGTTCGAAGGCGTCAGGCTTGACGAGGATCAGGGTCCGGCTCACGGCGGGGGCTCCTTTGCTCTTTGGTTGGTTGTGCCCCTGCGTCAGCCTCCGGCGGCGCTTTCCTGCGGCGCGGTGGTGGCGCCTGGCGTTTCTGCTCTTGCTGCTGTGGCGCCTGGCGCTCTTCGGGGTCTCTACGTTTGCGTCGCGGCCGGTCTCCCCCGCCACTGCCACCGCCGAGGTTCGTCTCGCAGTAGGGGCAAAGGCCCCAGCGCGGATCGACCGGCTTGCCGCAGCTCGGGCAGGGATCCTTCAGCCGTTGGCGGCAATTAGGGCAGCGAAGGTAGTTTTTCTCGACCGGGTACTCGCAGTTGGGACAGCTCTGGTCGCTGAGGTGGCGCACCCGCAGTTCGGCGGCCTTGATCTCCAACTCCCGCTCGTGCGCGTCCTCCAGATACTCCGGCGGGCGGACGATCGCGTAGACGGCGGTGCCGATGAAGGGGAAGAAGGAGGCGACGGTGGCGCAGGCGACCAGGAACGGGTCGGAGATCCGACGGCGGGCGTCGAGGTACGTGTAGACGATCAGCGCCAGCCAGAGCACGACCAGCATCAGCAGGAAAAGGGTGGCGACGAGGTTGAGGCCGTCGTTGGTGATGCCGAAGATCGCGAGGGGCATAAAGAGGGGAAATTTGGGGCCGGTCAGGCGACGCTGAAGGAGCGGCAGTCTACTTCGCCGTCGCCGACGGTAACCCTGTTCCTAGAGGAAGAGCCTTCCGAACAGGTAGCCGACGCCGAAGAAGACCAGGATCACGATCGCGACCACGGCGGCGACCAGCCCCATCATCGAGAGCAGTTCGGAGCCGGCGCTGCGAGGGCGATCCATGGCCGAATCCTCGCACAGTCAGGTGCTGAGGATCGCCCGCGCCGGAGCGATTGCATAGTGGGAACCGGCGACGAGGAGGACGCCTTCGGGCGGCTCGAGCGCCAGCGAGCGGGCGTGCCCGAGGGCCGGTCCGAGCTCGGGCTCCGCCTCCGCCCGCATGCCGACCTGCTCGCAGAGCGAGACCAGCTCGGCGGCCGGACGGGAGCGGGCGCCGGGGCGGCCGTGACCTTCCAGGGCCGCGGAGGGCAGCTCGGTGCAGACGATGCGGTCCAGGGCCGGTGCCAGGGCCGCGACCATCGCCCCGGCGTCCTTGTCGGCCAGAACCGCGATGCAGGCGACCACCCTCTTCCCCCGCTCACCGCGGGCAGCGACTCCGCCAGCGCCGCCGCCCCGGCCGGGTTGTGGGCGGCGTCGAGGTAGGTCGGCGGGCTCTCCGCGATCTGCTCGAGGCGGCCGGGGACTCTGATCGTCGCGGCAACCCGGGCCACCAGGTCGCGGTCCAGGGGTCGCCCGAGGAATGCTTCGGCGGCCGCGCAGGCGAGCGCGAAGTTGCGCTTCTGAAAACCGCCGGATGCCCGCAGGCGCACCGCCGGGACGGGCTCGGAGCCGACGACGACGACTTCGGCCGCGCGCTCGCGAGCGGTCCGCTCCGCCAGCTCCGCCACCTCGGGCGAGACCTCCCCCAGCACCAGCGTCGTCTGGTCGCGCAGGACCGCCAGCTTCTCGGCGGCGATCTCGGTCTCGGTCTCGCCCAGCCACTCGGTGTGGTCGAGGCCGATCGAGGTCAGCACCGTCACCTTGGAGGGAATCGTGTTGGTTGCGTCGAGCCTTCCTCCGAGGCCGGCCTCGACGACGGCGACCTCGACCCGCGCCGCCGCCAGCGCCACGAAGCTCGCCGCGGTTGCCGCCTCGAACTGGGTCACCGCCTCCCCCTCCTCGAGGGTCTGGTCCACGCCCTCGGCGGCCCGCGCGACCTGTTCGACCGCCTCGGCCCAGGCGGTCTCGGCGACCTCACGACCGCCGATCAAGGTCCGCTGCGCCCAGCGATCGCTGTGAGGGGAGACGACCGCGCCCGCCCGCAGCCCGTGCGCCTCCAGCAGCGCCGCCGTCATCCGCGTCACCGAGGACTTGCCGTTGGTGCCGACGACGTGGATCGAAGCGAAGCGGTGCTGGGGCAGGCCCAGCGCCGTCGTCAGCTTGTGCATCCGCTCGAGCCCGAGTCGCCAGCCGACCGGTTCGAGCGAGTCGAGGTAGGCGTCCGGGTCCAAGATCAGTCGACGGTGCTCCGCTTCGCGTCCGCGCCGTCTATCCAGCTACTCAAGCTCGGCCAATTCCGTGCGGTAGCGCTCCAGCTTCCCCCGCTCCTCCTCGACGACCTCGGCCGGGGCCTTGGCGACGAAGCCCTCGTTGCCGAGTTTGCGCTCCCCGCGCTCGACCTCGCTCTGGAGCTCGGCCCGGCGCTTCTCGAGACGCTCGGCGACGGCCTCGGCATCGAGCTGGTTGGAATCGAGCACGCGCACCGGCCCGACCGACGCGACCGGCTCCGCCCCGACCCCGTCGAACTCGAAGCGGGAGAGGCGGGAGACGAAGGAGGGCGGCTCGACACCGTCGATGACGGCGGGCAGCTTCGCCCCTGCCGGGACCCCGGCGAGGTCGCGCCAGGCGCGGAGCCGCTGGGTCAGCCGGATACCGCCCTCGACGTCAGCTTCGGCCGCCTCGTCGATCAGTGACCCGTCGGCCGACGGGAACGGGTGCACGGCGAGGTGGCCGCGCCGCGCCGGGTGGAAGTTCCAGATCTCCTCGCTGACGAAGGGCATCGTCGGGTGCAGCAGGGCCAGAACCCTTTCCAGCGCGTAGAGCAGCGTCGCCGAAACCTCCTCCTCACCGTCGTAGAGGCGCGGCTTGACAATCTCCAGGTACCAGTCGCAGAGGTCGCGCCAGAAGAACGAGTAGGCCTCCTGCACCGCGTGGGCAAAGTCGTAGGTCTCGAGCTTCTCGGTCACCGAGGCGATCGTCCGCTCCAGCCGGGAGAGCAGCCAACGGTCCTCGACGCAGGTCGGCCGCGGCGCCGGCTCGGTCTCGGCGACGTTGAGGAGGATCAGCCGGCTCGCGTTCCAGAGCTTGTTGGCGAGGTCGCGACCCTGCTCGACCTTGGCGTCGGAGAAGCGCACGTCCTGGGTCGAGGACATCGCCAGCAGGCCGAAGCGCAGCGCGTCGGCGCCGTGGACGTCGATCTCCTCCAGCGGGTCGATCCCGGTGCCCAGGCTCTTCGACATCCGCCGCCCGTCGCGGGCCTGGATCACCGAGTGGACATAGACGTCGCGGAAGGGGACGGCGCCGGGGAACTCGAGCCCGGTCATGATCATCCGCGCCACCCAGAGGAAGAGGATCTCCCGCGCCGTGGTCAGGAAGCTGGTCGGGTAGAAGGCGCGCAGCTCGGGCGTGTCGTCGGGCCAGCCGAGGGTGGCGAAGGGCCAGAGCGCCGAGCTGAACCAGGTGTCGAGCACGTCCTCCTCCTGGCGCAACGCGCCGCCGCAGGAGCCGCAGCGCTCGGGCTCGGACTCGGCGACGATCGTCTCGCCGCACTCGTCGCAGTACCAGACGGGGATCCGGTGACCCCACCAGAGCTGGCGGGAGATGCACCAGGGGCGGATCTCCCCCATCCAGTCGAGGTAGACCCGCTTCCACTGCGGCGGCGTTATCCGCACCTCGTCGCGTTCGACGGCTTCTATCGCCGGCCGCGCCAACTCGTTCATGCGGCAGAACCACTGCAGCGAGATCAGCGGCTCGATCCGCTCGCCGGAGCGGTGCGAGAACGGAACCGAGTGGGTGTAGGGCTCTTCGCCGCTGAGCCGCCCCTCCTCGCGCAGGGCCTCGACCACCGCTTTCTGCGCCTCGGCGGCAGTCAGGCCGGCGAACTTTCCGGCCTCCTCAGTCATGCGGCCGTCGGGGCCGATCACGCCGATCTCCTCGAGCCCGTGCTTGCGGCCGATCTCGAAGTCGTTGGGGTCGTGGCCGGGGGTGATCTTCAACGCCCCGGTGCCGAACTCGATGTCGACGTGCTCGTCGGCGATGATCGGCAACCGGCGGCCGACCAGCGGCAGGATCACGTGCTTGCCGACCAGGTCGGCGTAGCGCTCGTCGCCGGGATTCACGGCGACCGCGGTGTCGGCGAGCATCGTCTCCGGCCGCACCGTGGCGACGGTCAGCACCCGGTCGGAGTCCTCGACCGGGTAGTCGATCGAGTAGAGGACGTCCTCGACCTCGCGGTTCTCGACCTCGAGGTCGGAGATCGCCGAGTGCGACCCCGGGTCCCAGTTGACCATGTAGTTGTCGCGGTAGATGTAGCCCTTGTCGAAGAGCTGCTTGAAGACCCGGTACACCGCCCGGACGTAGCCCTCGTCGAGGGTGAAGCGCTCGCGCTCGTAGTCGCAGGAGGCGCCGAGCCGCTTGTACTGCTCGACGATCCGCGAGCCGTACTCGGCTTTCCACTCCCAGACCCGCTCGACGAACGCCTCGCGACCGAGGTCGTGGCGCGATTTCCCTTCTTTCTTCAGCTCTTTCTCGACCACCGCCTGGGTGGCGATCCCGGCGTGGTCGGTGCCGAGGATCCAGAGCGTGTTGCGCCCCCGCATCCGGTTCATCCGCACCAGCGCGTCCTGCATCGACCCGTTCAGCGCATGCCCCATGTGCAGCGCCCCGGTCACGTTCGGCGGCGGAATCGCAACCGAGAAGTTCTCCTCCGGAGACCCCTCGGCCTCCGGGTGGAAGTACCCCCCGTCGATCCACTCCGCGAAGACCCGCGCCTCGACCTCAGACGGGTCGTAACGCGTCGTCTCCTCCAACCGCTGTCGCTGCGCCGCGTCCACGCGGCGAGTCTAGGAGTTCCGCGGTTCCTTTGTCCCCATATAGGCGACTAAGGAACCACGGAACTTCACCGCGTGTCGCAGTTCCCTGCCACCGGCCCTACGCAGTTTCTTCAGTGAGCCCTTCGTCAGCCGGACCGATGTCCTGCTGGACGGCCTCGGTGACGAGGGTCGGGCGGCGGCCCTCTGTGATCGTCTCCTTGGTGACGACGCACTTGGTCACGTCGCGCCGCGAGGGCAGCTCGAACTGGACGTCGAGCAGCGTTTCCTCGAGGATCGAGCGCAGGCCGCGGGCGCCGGTCTCGCGCTCCAGGGCTTTGTCGGCGATCGCCTCGAGGCTGTCCTCGGCGAAGACCAGCTCGATGTCGTCGAACTCGAAGAAGCGCTGGAACTGGCGGGTCAGCGCGTGGCGCGGCTCGGTCAGGATCGTGCAGAGGTCGTCGCGGCTGAGCTGGTGGATCGCGGTGATCACCGGCAGGCGGCCGATGAACTCCGGGATCAGGCCGTATTCGACCAGGTCCTCGGGCAACACCTGCTCGAACCACTCGCCGGCGTCCTTCTTCTCACGGGTGGAGATTTCGGCGCCGAAGCCGATGCCGCGGTCGCCGACCCGCCGCTCGATCACCTTGTCGAGCTCGGCGAAGGAGCCGCCGCAGACGAAGAGGATGTTGGTCGTGTCTATCGTCAGGAACTCCTGGTGGGGGTGCTTGCGCCCGCCCTGCGGGGGCACCGAGGCGGTGGTCCCCTCGAGGATCTTCAGCAGCGCCTGCTGGACGCCTTCGCCGGAGACGTCGCGGGTGATCGACGGGTTGTCGGCTTTGCGCGCGATCTTGTCGATCTCGTCGATGTAGATGATCCCGGTTTCCGCCTTCTTGACGTCGAAGTCGGCGGCCTGGATCAGCTTCAGGAGGATGTTCTCGACGTCCTCGCCGACGTAGCCGGCCTCGGTCAGCGCAGTCGCGTCGGCGATCGCGAAGGGGACGTTGAGGATCCGCGCCAGGGTCTGGGCGAGCAGCGTCTTCCCGCAGCCGGTCGGGCCGAGCATCATGATGTTCGACTTCTGCAGCTCGACCTCGGTCTCGTCGGACTGGGCGATCTGGACCCGCTTGTAGTGGTTGTAGACGGCGACCGAGAGCGAGCGCTTGGCGGCGTCCTGGCCGACCACGTACTCCTGCAGCACGTCGAAGATTTCCTGCGGTTTCGGCAGGTTCTCGAGCTCGAAGACGGGCGGTGCGGTCAGCTCCTCGTCGATGATCTCGTTGCAGAGGTCGATGCACTCGTCGCAGATGTAGACGCCGGGGCCGGCGATCAGCTTTTTCACCTGGCGCTGCGACTTGCCGCAGAAGCTGCAGAGGAGCTGCTCGTTCGAGTCTGAAGGACGTGCCAGCGGAATCCCCTCCTAACGGGACGATCTCTTGCCTCCGGCGGCGTCCCAAAGGTTAGACGGACACCTGCACCGGTTCGTGAGGGTCGTTTACGGCATCGGCCGAGCTGTCCCTTCACGTGAGCGCAGCCTTGCGTGGCGCTACCGTGGGATCGTGCCGTCTGACTTCGAGATCGCGCCGGTCACCGCCGAGGAGTTCGAGCAGCTGCTGCCGCTGATCGCCGCCTATCAGCGCTTCTACGAAGTCGACGGGATCGACGAGGCTCGCAACCGCGGCTTCTTCCGCCGCTTCCTCGCCCCGAGCGAGGACGGCCTGCTGCTGGGCGCACGCCGAGACAAGGAGTTCGTCGGCTACGCCTGCCTCTACTGGCACTTCAGCTCGCTCGAGGCATGCGAGTGCGTGCTGATGAACGACCTCTTCGTCGCCGAGGACGCCCGTGGCGATGGAGTCGGACGCGCCCTGATCGAAGCGACCGCCGAGATCGCCCGCGAGCGCGGCGTCCCCTTCGTCGAGTGGTCGACCGCGCCGGACAACGAGACGGCGCAGCGCCTGTACGACTCCACCGGCGCCGAGCGCAGCGAGTGGTTCAGCTACGAACTGCGGGTCTGAACGCCCTCAGACGGAGCGCAGATTGGGCGGCGATGGCGGCTGCCGGTCGAGCCGGTCGATAACCCTGAATATCGCCTCGATCAGCGCCCGCCGCTCATCGCGCCCTTCTTTCAACTCGGCGATGATCGCGTCCGTCTTGCGAGCGCTTTCCTTCCGGTACTCCTCCCACCGGGCATCCGCCTCAGCCCGCTCTTCGTCCAGCTTCGCGGTCGCCGCCCTATGTTCCGCAGCGATCTCTTCGTGCTTCACGACGGCCACTTCGTGCTTCGCCATAACGGCTTCGTGTTTCGCGACAGCCTCCTCCTGCTTCCGCCTCGCCTCCTCTACGCCCGCTCGCGCGATTTCGGTGCGCGCGGCGCATTCGGCTAGGACTGCAGACAGTTCCTTCCCGGTCACGGAGACGATTCTGCCAGGGGTGACCATACGCATCGCGCGCAGAATGGAGAAAATCTGCAACCCGTTAGCGTCGGTTCGGTGACTTTCATCCTGGAACCGGTCGACCGCGACGATCCGCGGGTTCTCGACCTCTACGCCGACTTCGTCCGCGAGGCGGACGGGCCGCTGGTCTACGAGCGCGAGGGCTCCGGAATCGACCTGGATAAGGAGATCGCCGCCGGGCCGCCGGCCGACCTGGCGCCGCCGAACGGAGTCTTCCTGCTCGCCCTGGCCGACGGCGAGCCGGCGGGTCTCGGCGGCGTACGCCACCTCGACACCGGGATCGCCGAGGTGAAGAGCATGTACGTCGCGCCGGGCTTTCGCGGCACCGGCCTCGGGCGTCGCATCCTCGCCAAGCTCGACGAGATCGCCCTCGAGCACGGCTGCCGCGCCATCCGCCTCGACACCTCCGACTACCTCACCCCGGCGGTCGGCCTCTACCGCTCCGCCGGCTACCGCGAAGTTCGCGCCTACAACGAGAACCCGAAAGCCGACCTCTGGTTCGAACGGAGCCTTCAGGAGTAACGGTCCCAGCGCCACAGGGACGGCTCGGGGTCGATCGGGATGCCGCGGACGTGGATCTCGAAGTGGAGGTGACAGCCGGTGCCGGCGGCGTTGCCGGTTTCACCGACCAGGCCGACGGGCTCTCCCTCCCACACCTCCTCCCCGCGCCGCATGCGCGCCGGCCGCGCCAGGTGCGCGTAGAAGTAGCTCCGCTTCTCGCCTTCTCCGTGAATCAGCAGGAAGTTGCCGTAGAGGACGGGGTCGAACCCGCGTCGCAGGACCCTGCCGTTGCGGACCGCAACCAGCCTCGTCCCGCAGTCGGCCGTGACGTCGAACCCTTCGTGGATGCGACCGCCGCTGCGCGGCGCGTGGTAGGAGCCGATCGGCCCCCGCACGCCGTGCGGCCCCTGCACCGGGAAGACGTGACCGTAGTAGGGGACGCCGCCGTCGCGGCTGGAGATCTGAGCTTGCGCCGGCGAGGCGAAAATCGCCACCGCAGCGACGATGAGAAGGGCGCCGCGCCTCAGTGGTGCTCGATCACGCGGTCGACGATGTTGTACTCCTTCGCCTCCTCCGCGCTCATGAAGTAGTCCCGTTCGGTGTCTTTCGTGACCTTCTCGAAGGACTGGCCGGTGTGGTGGGCGATGATCTCATCGAGGCGGCGGCGGACTTCGATGATCTCTTTGGCGTGGATCTCGATGTCGGTCGCCTGGCCCTGGAAACCGGCCGAGACCTGATGGATGAGGATCTTCGAGTTGGGGAGAGCCATCCGCTTTCCCGCCGCCCCGCCGCTCAACAGCAGCGCCCCCATGCTCATCGCGACGCCGACGCAGATCGTCTGCACGTCGGGCTTGATGAACTGCATCGTGTCGTAGATCGCGAGACCGGCGTAGACCGAACCGCCCGGCGAGTTGACGTAGAGACTGACGTCCTTGTCGGGATCCTCTGACTCCAGGTGCAGGAGCTGGGCGACGATCAGGTTGGCGATGTCGTCGGTAACCGGCGTGCCGAGGAAGATGATCCGCTCGCCGAGCAGCCGCGAGTAGATGTCAAACGCGCGCTCGCCGCGCGACGTCTGCTCGACCACCATCGGGACCAGAGGACTCATGGGCCCGCACTCTATAGAAGCGATCTGCTGGGTCCCCGGTGGTGGCGGGAGGGCCGGTGGGGGTCCCTGGGAGCA
This sequence comes from uncultured Actinomycetes bacterium, assembly GCA_963812845.1. GTDB lineage: Bacteria > Actinomycetota > Thermoleophilia > Solirubrobacterales > 70-9 > VAYN01. The sequence continues at coordinate 1,980,162 of CAWEWQ010000001.1, forward strand.
CCTCCGCCGAGTGGGTCGGAGATCGGCTGACGCCTCGGACGCGGTTGGCTCGGCTCCATGCCAAGTACCCAGGGACCCCCACCGGCCCTCCCTACGATCGAGCTACCGCAGACGGCCGAGGTCGAGATGCTTCTTTCTTAGCTGTCGTGAACTTCAGCCGTCTCGCCACTGCGTGTCGTGGAGGGAGCGGTACCCCCTCTGACAAAGGCTCAAGAAGTCGCGTTTGCACCTGGAAGTTCGCCCAGCTGCGCGACGGTCTTTGGCAGAGGGGGTACCGCTCCCTCCCCATCAAAGCCCTACTGACCCGGCGTCCAGAGCTCCCCGGCCTTGCCTTTACTCCCCTCGGGCGCCAGGAGCTTCTCGCGGGCCTCGGCTTTGTCCTTCTCCGCGTCGGCCTCCTCTTTGGGAATCGGCTTCGCCGAGTCGGCGACCAGCTCCATCGCCTTGCGGGCCCGCAGGTCTTCCCGGATCAGCGCGTCGCGACCGTTCTGGCGCAGCCGCTCGAGCAGCTTCTCGGGCGTCGTCCGTTCGTGTTCGGCGCTGTGCTCGAGCGCCTCGACCATCTCCTCCTCGGAGACCTCGATTCCCTCGGCCTCGGCGATCGCGGTCACGACGGCCTCCCGCTTCAGCTCTTTTTCCGCGTCGGGCTTGGTCTCCTCGATCAACTCCTCGCGGGTTTTGCCCTGCATCTGGAGGAAGGCGCCCGGGTCCATGCCGCGGCCGGCGAGCTGGCGTTCCATCCGCTCCCAACGTTCGGTCGCCCGCGCCGTCGCCAGCTCCTCGGGAACCTCGACGGTTGCCTCCTCGACCGCAGCGTCGATCGCCGCGACCCGGAAGTCTTCGTCGGCGCGGCTGCTGAGCGCAACCCCGACTTTCTCGCGGATGTCGGCCCGCAGCTCCTCCAGCGTGTCGAACTCGGAGGCGTCGGAGGCGAAATCGTCGTCGAGCTCGGGTAGCACTTTCTCCCGCACCTCTTTGACCTTGACTTTGAAGACGGCATCGTTGCCCGCCAGGTGCTCGGCTTGGTAGTCCTCGGGGAAGGTGACGTTCAGTTCGCGCTCCTCGCCCGCTTTGGCGCCGGCGAGCTGCTCCTCGAAGCCGGGGATGAACTGGCCCGAGCCGAGGGTGATGCTCTGCTCCTCGGCGGCGCCGCCCTGGAAGGAGACCCGTCGATGAACCCCTCGAAGTCGATCACCAGGAGGTCGCCCTCGGTTGCCTCGCGCTCGACCGTGCTCCAACCGTGCGAACCCCTCGCGGATCCGCTCGACCTCGGTGTCGACGATTTCGTCGGGGACCTCTTTCTCCTCTTTGCCGACCTCGAGGCCTCTGTAGTTGCCGAGCTCGGCCTCCGGCCGCACCCCGACCTCGAATTTGAACTTGAGCGGCTCCCCTTCGTCCTCGGGGGCCGAGACCATCTCGATGCTGGGGTCGCCGATCGGCGCGATGCCGGTCTCGATCAGCGCCTGTTCGTACCACTCCGGCAGCGCGTCGCGAATCGCCTCCTGCAGGACCGACCCGAAGCCGAGGCGCTGGATGACCAGCGACGGCGGCGCCTTGCCGGCGCGAAAGCCCGGCATCCGCATCTCCTTCGCCATCGCCCGGGCGGCGCGGGAAGTCGCTTTCTCGACGTCGGCGGCGGCAACCTCCGCCGCGACCTCGACTCTGCTGTTCGGCAGCTCTTTGAGGGTGGTCTCCATGGGACGAGTGACCCTAGCGACGTTGCCCCAGCATCGTTCGCAGGGCGACCGCGAAATCGATCCCGAAGGCCAGGCCGCGGCCGACCGGTCCCGTCACCAGCCAGGCCCGCAGGCGCTCGCCGAGGTCACTCATCGTCGCGCTCCCCCCCGGCGCCGATCAGCTGCCGCTCCAGCCGCTCGGCCTGCCCGGCCGCGACCGCGCGCTGCGCCCGCGCCTCGTCGAGCTCCACCCCCCGCTCGGTCGCCAGGTCGAGCAGGCGCTGCTTCTCGATCCCTTCCCGCGAGACTTCGAAGAAGACCCAGGCCAGGAGGCCGAGCCCGAGGAAGGTCCCCTCGACCATCATCACCACCCCGGCGGTGCTCTGGTCGGCGATCGGAGTGATGTTCCAGTAGGCCTCGCCGGCCGCGTACCTGGGGTAGAGCACCGAGCCCGACCACATCAGGACGTTGCCGAGGATCGCCCCGGCGAAGCGCACGGCGACGACGTAGCCGACCTTCCAGGCGGCGTTGAACCAGCTCGGCTTCGGCAGCGGGCCGAATATCGGCATCCACATCAGGCAGCCGAAGAAGATGAAGCTGGTGTGCTCGAGCGCGTGCAGCGCCGCGCCCCCGTAGGCGGCGTCGTAGAGGGCGGGGATGTGCCAGAAGTAGAAGTTGAGCGCCCAGAGCGGGAAGGCGACGAGCGGGTGGGCGAGGATCCGCAGCCGATCGAAGAGGCGGATCGCCAGGATCGGCTGCAGCAGCGGGCCGGTCAGCCCGAGGACCAGGAGCAGCGTCGCGACGTCGCCCAGCATCAGGTGCTCGACCATGTGCGCGATCACCAGCTCCTCGGCGACGTGGGCCACCGGGGAGACGAGGGCGACGAGCGATCGTCAGCAGGCCGCCGGCGAAGCAGAGCTGGCGCCAGAGCGGCACCGGCCGCCCACGCTCGGCCAGGGTGATCGAGCGCTTCGCGTAGAGCCCGGCGGCGAGGAGCAGCGGCAACACCTCCAGCGGGGCAAAGGTGGTGCTGACGTGAGCGAGCAAGGGGTTCATCGGAATTCAGCGTAGCCCGCTGGTAGCTTGGCTCGGCCGTGGCCCCTCAAGACCACAGATTCCCCCCGATCGGGAGCTACGGCTTTCTCTCCGACTGCCACACGGCGGCGCTGGTCTCCTTCAGCGGCAGCGTCGAGTGGCTCTGCTTCCCGCGCTTCGACTCCCCCAGCGCCTTCGCCGCCCTGCTCGACCGCGGCGCCGGTCACATGACCTTGCGACCCCGCGGCCTGATCGTCCCGATCAGCCGCCGCTACGTACCGGGGACGCTGGTGATCGAGACGACCTGGGTCACCGACACCGGCTGGGTCGTGGTCAAGGACGCCTTGACGATCGCCGACTGGGCGCCGGCCGACGGCGAGACCGCCGATCGTCGCGGCCGACCCGAGACCGCGCACGAGTCCGACCGCTCGCTGCTGCGGACGATCACCTGCATCGACGGCGAGGTCGAGATGGAGATGGAGTGCGCGCCGCGCTTCGACTACGCCCGCGACGGGGCGCGCTGGAGCGGCGGCGAGCTCGGCGAAGCGACCGCCACCGCCGAGGACGGCTCCGAGCTCCTGCTGACCAGCGACATGAGCCTGGAGCTGGGCGGGGACGCCTGCCGCGGCACGGTGACCCTGCGCGAAGACGAAACCGCCTTCTGCGCCCTCACCTGGAGCGACGGCGACCTCGGCGGACCCCGCAGCGCCCCCGAGGCGCTGGAGCGGATCGACTCGACCGAAGAGTTCTGGCGCGAGTGGCTGCGCGACGGCAACTTCCCCGACCATCCCTGGCGAATCCACCTGCAGCGCTCGGCGCTCGTCCTCAAGGGCCTCACCTACACCCCGACGGGGGCGATCGTCGCCGCCCCCACCACCTCGCTGCCGGAGACGCCGGGGGGCGAACGCAACTGGGACTACCGCTTCAGCTGGATCCGCGACTCGACCTTCACCCTCTGGGCGCTGCACACGCTCGGGTTCGACCACGAGGCGCGCGACTTCATGCGCTTCATCGTCGACGTCTGCCAGGACCACCCTGACCTCCAGATCATGTACGGGATCGGGCACGAGCGCGACCTCGACGAGCAGACGCTCGACCACCTCGACGGCTACGGCGGCGCCAAGCCGGTGCGAATCGGAAACGGCGCCTTCGACCAGCGCCAGAACGACGTCTGGGGATCGCTGCTCGACTCGGTTTACGTCCACGAAAAGGCGCTGCGCGGTCGCGGCACGCAGGCGACGCGCGAACTGATCCGCTACCAGGTGGAGGCGGCGATCGCGGCCTGGCCGCACCCCGACCAGGGGATCTGGGAGTCACGCGGGGAGCCACAGCACTACGTCTCCTCGAAGTTGATGATGTGGGTGGCGGTCGACCGCGGCGCCCGCCTCGCCCGCATCGGCGGCTTCGAGGAGCTCGCCGAGGAATGGGAGGCGAAGGCCGAGGAGTTCAAGGCCGAGATCCTCGAGCGCGGGGTCCGCGACGGCGTCTTCCGGCAGCACTACGAGACCGACGCCCTCGACGCCTCGCTTCTGCTGATTCCGCTCTTCCGCTTCCTGCGGCCCGACGACCCGCGCGTCCGCGACACCGTCTGCGCGATCGCCGAGGACCTGACCGAGCATGGGCTCGTCTGCCGATACAAGGTCGACGAGACCGACGACGGCCTCCACGGCCGCGAGGGAACCTTCCTGATCTGCTCCTTCTGGCTGGTCTCGGCGCTCTCGGAGATCGGCGAGAGCCATCGGGCGCGGCGACTCTGCGAACGACTGCTGGAGTCGGCCGGCTGGCTCGACCTCTTCGCCGAGGAGCTCGACGCCGAGCTCGGGTCAGCACCTCGGCAACTTCCCGCAGGCGTTCACCCACCTCGCCCTGATCAACGCCGTCTCCCATGTGATCGCCGACGAGAAACGCGAGGACGGCGGCTACACCGCGGTCTTCACCGAGATGGGCGGCGTCCGCGAGGACGTCTGACGCATTCGGCAGAATCTTGTCGTAGACAAAAGATCTACAGACAACATACTTCTTTGTGCCTAAAGTAAGACGGGAGGGGCCGATGCAGGCAATCGAGGAGAACAAGACGACCTGGGCGGAAGACGAGAGCGTGGAAGGGGCGGTCCTGCAACAACTGATCGATCTCCACCCCACCCGCTTGACCCTGGCCGAGCTGGTCCGGGAGCTGGGCGGCGAGCACGCCGGGTTCGCCGAACGGGACTCGGTCGAGAGGGCCGTTCGCAGCCTCACCGCGACCGGGCTCGCGCACGAGGGCGAGGGCTTCGTCGCCCCTAGCCGGGCGGCACTTCGCTTCAGCGAGCTTCAGGACCGGTGAGGACCCAGCGGAACTTTCCCCGCAGCCGCGAGCGCAACTCGCTTGCGGCTGCGGCCGCTGCTTGATCCTCCTCGCCGGCGCTGACGAGAATCACTTCCGAAGCGGGGAAGCTCCCGAGTTGGTCTTCGACCGCTTGGACGACGTCCTCGTCCCCCACCCGGGCCTCGGCGTCGATTCCGGCGGTGGCCAGCGAGGCGACGCTGATCACGAGGCGACGCTGGGCGTCTCTCCGTGCCGCCTCCACGTCGGAGGCCCAGCGATCGAGGAAGCCGATCCTGGCGGGCGCCAGGACGAGGACCTCGCTGCCGCCCTGACTGCGAACGGCAGCGGCGATCTCCCGGATCGCAGCGGAATTCTCGAGCGGGTCGCCGACGACGACCAGAACCCGGTGGTCACCGCCCTCCCGCGGACCGATCTTCCCGCGCGGTGGCTGGCGGACCGCAACCACGACGATCGCCGCCGCCGCCAACGCTCCCGCCGCGACCCCGACCGCGGGGCCGCCGAGGACGAAGGAGGCGGCAATCGGGACGGCGATCGCCGCGACGACGAGGGGAACCTTCCATGGAGTCACCCCCCAAAGCCTCGCAGGCAACCGCCGCCCCGTAAAGCATCTAGTAGCCCTTCGTAATTCCGGCGACAGGCACCACGCGCTCATCGGTCAAGAACCTCACGAGTCCACCTCCCCTCTCTCCCTCGAAGCCCGACCGCCGCACCCCGGCGGCCACCGCTCTAAAGCGATTGAGCATTAATACTGGAGATTTCTCCAGCAATCAAGGGAGGACCAGCTAAAACTCGTCAATAATCGGAAAACGCGGGAGCGTTGTGAAAATCCTGATTGACAAGGTGTAAAGTCTTGTTATCGGCCATTACCCCTGGAAACAATCCGAAGAAAAGGCCATGCCGAAGACCAAGAACAAAAAAGAGGGCGTAGAGCAGGTAGTTGCCAAAGCCTTCGCCCACCCCTTGCGGGTGCAGATCCTGATCATTTTGAATGAAAAGGTCGCGAGCCCGAACATACTCGCCCAGCAGCTCGACCAAAGCCTCAACCTCGTCGCCTACCACGTGCGCGTGCTCGAGAAATACGACTGCATCGAGCTCGTCGACACGAAGCAGCGGCGCGGCGCCACCGAGCACTTCTACCGCGCCACCCGCCGCCAGTTCCTCACCGACAACGAGTGGTCGCGGCTGCCGAAAAGCCTCCGCGGGGGTCTTTCCGGGGCGGCGCTGAAACCCGCGTTCGACGACGTCGAGGAAGCACTCGACCAGCAGACCTTCGACGAGCTCGACGACCGGCACCTGAGCCGGACGCCGATGGCCGTCGACAAACAGGGCTGGGATGACGCCGCCGAGGTGCTGGCGAACGCGCTAGACCGCCTGATCGAGATCCAGGGCGAAGCCAACAACCGCCTTGCCGGTAGCGGCGAAGAGCCGATCTACTCCCGGGCTCTGATCCTGCACTTCAAGTCGCCCGGGCCCGCTTCCTCCTGATTCGCCCCTGACATGGCGACGGCGCCGCTCCCGCCCGGGCGGTGCCGTCGGCATGGCCTTCCCCCGCCCGTTCTCCCGGTCCGCTAGGCCGCGCGGCCGTATCGCTATGGTTGGCCTCGACGGTGGAACTCTTCCGCCGCGCTGCACGGCTTCGGACTGACGCCCTCAGGGCAGCGACGTTGGACAAGTATCGCCGCCTATTCGACCAATGCCGTGAACAGCGACCAGACGCGCAACATCGACGAGTCGAGCCCGGGGCCCGGCGAGGGACTGGCGAGCGAACGAGCCCTGTGGGCGCGCTTCGTCAAAGACCGCGACCCGGCGATCCGCGAGGAGCTCGTCCGTCGCTACCTGCCCTTCGCGAAGAACCTCGCCCTCCGCTATCGCGGGGCAAGCGAGTCCTTCGACGACCTCCTGCAGGTGGCCAGCCTCGGGCTCGTCAACGCGATCGACCGCTTCGACCCCGATCGCGGCGCCCCCTTCACCGCCTTCGCCTCGCCGACGATCCTCGGCGAGCTGAAGCGGCATTTCCGTGACCGCGTCTGGACCGTCCGCGTTCCCCGCGGGCTCCACGACCGCATGGCCGAAGTCGAGAAGGCGATTACCGAGCTGACCGTGCAGCTGCAGCGCTCGCCCTCGGTCCCCGAGATCGCCGAGCGGCTCGACGTCGACCCGACCGACGTGCTCGAAGTCCTGGAGGCAAACCACAACCGCCGCCCGCTATCGCTCGACCGCCCGGTCGGCGGCGAGGACTCCGATGAATCGCCCGCCTCGGAGTGGGTCGGGGACGATGACGCCGGTTACGAGCTGGTCGAGGACAAGCTCGCGCTCGAGGGAGCCCTACCGCACCTCGACGAGCGCGAGCGCCTGGTGCTGCAGCTGCGCTTCGTCGAGGACCTGACGCAATCGCAGATCGCCGAGCGGATCGGCCACTCGCAGATGCACGTCTCGCGGATCCTCCGCCGCACCCTGGAGCGGATCAGGGCCGAGGTCGCCGAGCAGAGCGGCGCCGCTTCCGAGTCCGACTAGCGGAGGGCCTTTTGCAGGGAGGGGGTGGGTGTCCCTCTCCAGACACATCTCGCTATGGCTCGATGTTGAGTGTCTGGCGAGGGACACCCACCCCCTCCACGACAGGGGCTAAGAGACGGCTGGCTCTCAGTGCTTGGAGAAGGAGGAGATGCCGACTACGAGGTACTCGCCTTCGTCGCCCTCCTCGACGCGCAGTTCGTCGGTCAGCTTCTCGAGCGAGCCGCCGACCTCGGGGATCTCGAAGCTGGCGCGGAGGCGCTCGGCGCCGCCGTGGGTCATCGGGCCGACCTTCAGCTCGATCCCCTCCGTCCGCTCGGCGATGCTGAGGGAGACGTGGCCGTCGGTGAATCCCTGGGGTGCCCGCGCCGAGATCGCGTCGCTGAGCAGCATCGTGTCGGAGAGACGGTCGACGCTGATGTCCTGGCGAGCGGCCAGCGCCGAGAGGGCGCGGCTGAGGACGGGGCCGACGATCTCCGGCGGGCCGACCCGGATCCGGGTCTCCTCGTCGGCGGTGACGTTGAAGGTCGAGCCTGCCTGGGCGCCCTCCTCGCGGGCCTGCAGCGGCAGATGCATGCGGATTTCGGTGCCTTTGTCCGCGCCGCCCTTGATCTCGAAGCTGCTGGAGAGCGCGGCGATCAAGGTCAGCCCGATGCGCAGGCTCGGCCGCTCGACGTCGGGCCGCGGACGAATGCCGGTGCCGTGGTCGCGGACCACTACCGTGAGGCCTTCGAGATCGCTCTCGGCCTCGACCTCGAGGGGGCCCGGCTCGCTGCCGGCGTAGGCGTGGACGACGACGTTCATGCAGGCCTCGGTGACGACCGTCTTCAGGTCGGCGAGGGACGCCTCGTCCATTCCCAGCCGTTCGGCCAGGCCGGCGAGCGCGTGGCGGACGACGGCGACATTCTCGGCCCGCGCCGGAAGGGACATTTGGAGCCCCGAGCGATCGTTAGTTGAGGTATTCAAAAGTGCCGGCCTGCCCCCAGGTACTTCGAGGCTCTTGATCAGAATCGCGAGCATAACCTTCCGCCTCGCGTCAAAGCCTGCTTACCCCTGCCGAAGGGGCGCAAAACAGCTTGCGGCGCGACCGCCCTCCTGCGGTAGCATCGAGCCGTGAACCCCGCCCCGTTTGAGGTCAAGGTAGGTGAGCTGGAACAGGGAGTGCGGACGATCGCCGTCCGCGGCGAGCTCGATCTCAGCACTGCCCCAGAACTCGAGGGCCCGCTCGAGGAGACGCTCGACAGCGGCGAGGGCTCGATTCTGATCGACCTCTCCCAGTGCGAGTTCATCGATTCCACCGGTATCGCCCTGATCGTCCGCGCCTGGCAGCGACTCGACAGCGGTGAAAACGGCCGACCCCTGGTCATCTGCAGCGACAACGAACAGGTGCGGCGCGTGCTCGAGATCACCGGCCTCGAGCTTTCGATCCCGGTCCACGCGACCCGGGACGAGGCGCTGGCCGCGATCGCCTCCTGAAGGGGACTCCCGTCACACTCGCATAGGGACCGTTGCCCTCGGGTAGCCGATTTTCGATGGCCCCTCCCCCGCGTCGCCGCCCGCGGCTTCCCCGCGAGCTGTTCGAGACCCGCAGCCACGCCTGGCACTCGCTCGGGCTCGGCGACGAGCTGGCTCCGCGCTTCTCGAAACGCCAGTTCGGCGGGCTGCTGCTGGCGCTGCTGGTGATCGCCGGCACGCTCTTCGTCTATTACAACCGTCGCGAGATCGCCCCCGGCTACGGCCAGTGGGTCCGCTACGGAACCGTCCTCATCCTCGTCGTCGTCGGCTCGGCGGCGACCCACTGGCTCGTGCGCGGGCTCTCGCCGCCCCTCTACCGGCGTCTCGACCCCGCCACGGCGGGGACCACCGGCTTCGTCGTCCGCCTGCTGGCGACGGCGACGGTGGTGATCCTGGCGCTGCGGATCGCCGGCGTCAATGCCGGCACGCTCGCGGTCGGCGGCGCCTTCACGGCGGTGCTGCTGGGGCTGGCCGCCCAGCAGGCGATGAGCGGAATCTTCGCCGGCATCGTCCTCCAGAGCACGCGCCCCTTCCGGGTCGGCGAACGGGTGCGTCTGGTCGGCGGCGCGCTCGCCGGCTCGCTCGAGGGCACGGTCTCCTCCCTCGGCCTCTTCTATACGACCCTCAGCCAGGGAGCCGACCGACTGCTGGTGCCCAACAACGTCCTCCTCGGCCTCGTCGTGGTGCCGTTGCGGGAGCCCGACAAGGTCGACGTCCGGGTTCGCTTTCCCGCCCAGGCGAGCCCGCAGGAGATCGAGGATCGGCTGCTGGCGGCGATCACCGTCCCGACCCGGTACAAGCCGAGCGTCTCGCTGGAGGAGCTCGACGGTGACGCGGTCATCTTCCGCGTCACCGCGACGCCGTTGCGCCCGGAGGACGGGTCGCGGCTGGCCGAGGAGGTGCTGGAGGCGCTGCGGCGCTCCGAACCGGCGACCGCCGAAACCCACCGCGACTAGGAGCGCGAGGCGCCCCTCAGTCGCCGGCGAAGATCAGGATCGCGAGGTTGATCAGGACCGCGGCCGGGGTCACCACCAGGGCCAGGGTGCGGAAGAACTTGGCGAACCCGCCCCGATAGTGGACGCTCTCGAAGAGGGTGAGGCCGACGACGTGGGCGAGGTTGGCGAGGGCGATGCCGATCGCGATCAGAATCGCCGCTGCTTCCCAACCGGTCGCGTAACCGTTGCCGCCGGCGACCGCCGCAGCGAGGATGGCGACGACGATCGTGCCGACGATCCCGGCGATCATCCCGGCGAGGTCGGAGCGGGTCATGCCGGGGACGTAGGCGCCGCCCCCCACTTCGCGGTCGGCGATCGGGTTGACCGTCCCCTGGCCGGTCTCCTCGACCTGGACGACATGGTCGGGGTGCTCGTCATCCCCCGTCTCCACGACCACCACCCGCAGCGGCGGCTCGATTCCCTCCTGCGCCCGCTCGAGCAGGCCTTGCTCGTACCACTTCGACTGTTCCTCGCAATGCTCGAAGATCAGGACCTCGTCCGCGGGCGCTTTCAGCAGGGCGTCCTGGGCGGCCTGAACCGGATCGGGGTCGCCGACCTCGCCGCTGACCTGGATGCCTTTGTCGCGCAGCGTCCTCAAGGCCCGCTCGAGTCGCTCTTCGGCTTCCTCCTTGGGCTCGTCGACGTCGCCGAGCGTGTGGCGAAGAGCGTTGGCCTCGGTGGCGGGGACGACCACTCGCAGGTCGACCCCGTCGCTTTCAGCGTGGGCGAGGATCTGCTCCACCGGCTCGGAGCCGTGGAGGTTGTCGGTCAGGATCGCGATCACCCGCCTCGACATGGCGGCCTCCTTACTCTTCCCTGCGGATCGCCTCGTCGGCGTCGCGCGGAATCTCTTCGTCGGCCTCGCCGTAGGCGGCGTCGCTGGGCTCCTCGGGCGCCGGAGCGTCACCATCGGGGAAGTGTTTCTGGTCGCCATGGGAGGCGTTCTCGATCAACTCCTCCTCGGCCAGCTCGAAGCCCTCGGACTCGCCCTCGCCGCCCTCCACAAGTGGCCGTTGGGCGGGGTCGACGGGACCATCGGGCACAGGTCCGCCGATTCGTGCGGCTTCGGCAGCTGCCGCGTCGGCCTCTTCGTCGGCGATCGGGTCGGGCTTCTCGTTGTTCATGGCGGTCGGCTACCCCTGCCGGCCAGGCGCGAAACTCGACTGACGGCGACCGTCAGTAGCCGGTCCCGGCCGGAGCGGCGCCGGTCGCCGAGCGCGCGGCGAGCCAGCCCGCGACGGCGCCGAGTGCACCGCCGAGGCCGAGCAGGGTGGCCGCCCGGATCGGGTCTCGCTTCACCTTCGAAGCGGCGCCGCGGGCGCTGTGCTTGGCGGTCGCCTTGACTGCTTTTCGGGCGAGGGTGTTTTTTATCGGTGACATGCGAGCCCTCTACCCGCTAATTGCGGACTCGACTCAGAGCGGGGCTGGCGATTTGTTTGGGAATCGGAGAGGTTCTCCGGATCGATCCCCTGTTGACGAGAGCGCTGTCGCACCCAGTCCGGATCGAGATCCTGGAAGCCCTGCAGGGCCGGACCGTCAGCTCGACCGAGCTCTCGGCGCAGATAGGGGCCCGCCCGGGCGTCATTTCCTACCACGCCAAGCTGCTGGTTCAGTGCGGCTGCCTGCAGCTCGTCCACAGCGCCCCGCGGAAGGGCGCCGTGGAGAACTACTTCGGTCTCCCCGGCTAGCTGTAGTTCTCAGCCAGGTTGTTCTCAAGCAGCTCGTCAAGGCGAGCCCCTCTCGATGTAAGCCGCCTAGAGGCGTGGGTGCACAGTTGAAGGTCGGCGCCGCAAGGAACTTGCTGCCGGCCCGATGGCAGCAGCCCCGGGCCGGCAGAGGCAACCAACTAGCCGATCTTCTGGATCGAGACCGCCGGGATCACCACTTCAGCAGTAGCAAGCCGCATAACAGTCACCTCCTTCCCCTCGAACGACGGGGTCTTCCAACCTCCCGCCTATTAGAGAAGGGGCTTACAGCATTGGAGCAGGTTCCTCTATTTCCCTTCAATTAGCGGGGAAAAGAGGGGTAGGCTCCTTTGCTCAGAATCGGCACACAGGAGGAGAGTTCATTGACTAAGCAGGAGCTGTGCTGGGACCGGAAACACGTCGAACTGGGCAAGCAGCTCGTCCAGGCGCTCAGCCACCCCATCCGAGTCCATGCCCTCCATGTCCTGAACAAGCAGACGGCCAGCCCAAAGGAAATCGCCCAGGAAATCGGCGAGGAAATCTCCTTGGTCTCCTACCACTGCAAGGAGCTGGCGAAATTGGGTTTCGTCGAGGTCGTCCGGGAAGAGCCACGACGGGGAGCAACCGAGCACTTCTACCGAGGCACCGGCCGCACGATCTTCTACGCCGACGAATGGGTCTTGGTGCCGGAGCCGATCCGAGCTGCGGTGGTGGGGTTAGAGCTGGCGGCGACCGGGCGGCTGCTCAGTGCCTCCCTTAGCACCGAAGTCTTCGAGAAGCGTGCTGACCGCCATCACAGCTTGCAGGAGTACACGGTCGACGAGCAGGGATGGGCGGACGCCATGAAGGCGCTCGAGGTCTGCATGTGTCGGATCATCGAGGTCAGACAGGAAAGCGCCGAACGCCGCCTCGCGGCCGGCGATCCCGGTATTCCGTTGGCGGTTTCGCTGATCGGATTTGAGCGCGCGCCGGTCACCGCCACGGGGTAGTCGGCCGTCACCCCGACAGCCGTGGGTTCCGCTCGAAAGGGATGAAAACCGGCCAGCTCGGTCATAGGCAACAGCCTCCAATTGGCCTGGATGTCTAAGCGCCGGGCCTTGGCCCAGAGGCGTTGTATTGCCCCGCTTCGTCGGAAAGTGGTCAACCCGTAAGCATTATTTCAATCGAGATGCTTACCACCGAAGCGGACTTAATCAAAATAGTCAGTATGGACTTTCACTGAACAACCTGCGCAGGATTCCCGCCGCGACTCGGTACGCAGCTGGTATGCGCCTCCGGTTCGATTGCCAACAGAGACTGAAGGAGCCCAGTGCAGCGCAAACCCCCACACCGGAGCATGTCCGTACGATCCTTTGCCAACCGTGCGCTAATTCTGACCGCCATCAGCAGCAGCCATGCTGGAGGTCGTAGTTCGTCCAGTGGGGCAGAGAGCACGGGGGTCGGCAGATCCAGCTTCCGACGGAAGGTACCTGGCCTCACCTTCGTGATCCTTCTCTTGCTGCTCTCCGTCTTCGGCGGCCTCGCCGTGGCGGATGAAGCTGATCCATCGCCCTCCGAAACCGGGGCTGGGTTCCTGCCAACCGGTGTTGACTCGCCTGATGAACTGGCTCCCCTGACCGAAAACGCCGAGCCGATTGAAACCGCCCTCGCAACCGACCCCGAGGCCGCCGAAGAACTCCCACACACGGATCTCGCTCGCGCTGAAGCCGAAGAACTCTTGCGTAGGGTCTTCGGCAAAGGCCTCGAAGGCGCTTCGGACTTCTACGACAGCCTTAACGTCGAAGCGTTCCGCTCAGACTACGTAGCCGTCGTGGCCCCGAAAGACGGGGGCGATGACCCGGGGCTGCTTTCCTCCTTGCTTCCACTCCGCAATACGGACGAGTCAGGCGCGAACGCCGTCATCGATCTCGATCTCGAACGCACCCAGGGGGGCCTCCAGCCCGAAAACCCTTTGGTCGATGTCACGATTCCGGGAGAGCTCTCTGAAGGAATCGACTTCCCCGAGGCCGGCGTGAGGATCGACGTGGCAACCGGCGAAACCGACCGCGGTGCCTCCGAGGTAGGAGATGCAAGTGCCTTCTTCCCGAACGTGCGACCCGACAGCGACCTCGTTGTCTCTGCAATCCCCACGGGGGTCGAGACCTATACCCACCTACGCTCACCCGAGGCGCCGAGGACGGAGACCTTCGACCTGCAAATCGAGAATGGGCAGCTCCGAGCTACGGCGGCGGGTGGAGCCGAGGTAGTCGGACCTGACGGCGGGGTGCGGCTAGCGGTATCACCGCCCTCGGCGGTGGATGCCGAAGGCGATCCGGTGCCAGTCGGCCTGGAGGTGGCGGGCAACTCGATCGTCGTCACCGCGGACCCTCCAGCCGATGCCGCTTACCCGATCCTGGTTGACCCTGTGTTCGAGAACTACAACTTCTCCACTGGTTCCTCCACGGGCCTGTCCGACTGGAGCCCGGCATCCAACTCCGGGTTCAGGACCGTCTGGAACTGGCCACAGTGGGGGATGAACGCGGTTGCCGACCCGGGCGCCACCTCACCGGGGAACCAGGCGATGTGGAACTACTACGTGCCGCGCTACTGGTCTGACATCCAGGCCGGTCTGCCGATGCCGACCACCTACATCGAACGGATGAACCTCTGGAACCTCGAGTACCGCATTCCCGACGAAGCCAAACCCAATGCCGCCTACCCGTTCATGCAGATGGGCCTGTGGTCTGACACCTATCAGCAGTTCGTCGCCTACGGCTACCGCGACGGCACCCAGGGCGAGCTGACCGATGACAGCTACACCTACAAAATGGTCAATCCAAACCAGAACTCAGATGTCAAGCGCGGCGGCTTCGCGATTGCAAACTGGAACTCCTCGAACCCGCCGCTCCGCTACGTCAACGTCGGGCAGGCCTGGGTCGAAATCACCGACAAGGACGTGCCTGCATTCGGGGAAATCGGCACTGTTCCAGAGTGGGTGAACACGAAAGCGGGCACCGCCATCAATTTCAAAGTCACCGATCCGGGAATCGGAATCCACAATCTGCGCTTGGAATACCCGCGGGCGACGGGCGGCAGCTCGCAGCCGATCACCGGGCTCGGATGCACCGGCAACACCGGGAATCCCTGCCCTCGCACCGTCAGCAAAGCGACGAAACCGATTCCCTATTACCCCGACCTGATGCCACAGGGGGAAGACTGGGCGAAGGTCTACGGGGTCGATGGGGTCGGCCACTGGTCTGAAGCCGCCACCACTCGGATCAAGGTCGACCACACCGCCCCCGCCCTCACCCTCTCGGGCAACCTGACCGAACAGGCGACTGTCGGCACCAAACTCCCTGAATACACCCTCAACTACGCCGGTACCGACGGCGACGATGCGGCTGCCGCGGCCTCCTCCCCGGTCCTCGGTAAAGGCACCGGCGCCGGCTCGGGCCAGATGCAGCGGCCGATGGACGTTGCGGTCGACGCGAGCGGCAACGTCTTTGTCGTCGACCGCGAAAATAACCGGGTCGAGAAGTTCGACCCCAGCGGCAACCTGCTCAGCGAATTCGACGGCACCTTGGGCGGCGGCTCGAAATTCTCAGACCCCCGCGGCATCGCGATTACCGCCGCCGGGAACATCTGGGTCACGGAGGTCGGAGCCAAGCGCCTGCAGGAGTTCAACTCCAAAGGCGAATTCATCCGCAAATTCACCTACGAAGGGGAAATCCTCGGGACGGGGAAATTCGTTGAACCCGTCGGGGTTGCCGCCGGTCCGAACGAAACCCTCTGGGTCACCGACATCGGCTCCCACAGGGTCTATCGCTTCAAAGAAACCGGCACCTACCTCGGCGGCGTCAGCGGCCTGCCCCTGTTGGTGACGATGAACCTGCCGACCGGCGTCGACGTCGACGCCTTCGGCAACGCCTGGATCGCCGAGCAGAACGCGGACAAGATCTACGAGTTTGACTCGACCGGCAAATACCTGTTCAGCCTCGGCGGCCCGGGTAGCGAATCAGGCCAGTTCAACGATCCCAACGGGATCGCCATCACGGCCTCCGGCAACGTCCTTGTTGCCGATGCCAACAACAACCGCCTCCAAGAGTTCGAGACCGACGGCTCGTTTCTCCGGAAATTCGCCAGCACGGGAACCGGCAACGACCAGTTGACCGAACCACGCGGGATCGCCATCGGACCCGGAAACAGCGCCTACATCGCCGATGCCGGCAACCACCGCATCGCTAAGTGGACCCATGTAGATCAGGATCCGCAGTCAGGCGTCGCGGAACTCCTGGTCAAGGTCGATGGCGTGACCGCGCTCACCAAAGAACCGGGATGCGCGACCAAGAACTGCACCCTGAGTGGCTCATGGGCGCTGAAAGCAGACAACTATGCGGTCGGCCCTCACAAAGTCGAAGTGATCGCCACCGACGGCGTCGGGCTCGCCACCACGAAGACCCTGAACGTGGAAACCCACGGAGATCTACTGGCGCCCTCAGTCGTCCTTTCGGGGACGATGACCGAACAGGCAACGCTCGGCACTACGCGGCCGTCCTACAAGCTCACGCTCGCTGCCACCGATCCCGGATCGGCCGAAGAACGGAAATCGGGAGTCGCGAGCACCAGCATCAAGGTCGACGGGGTCTCGGTCGACAGCTCCGCCCCCGGTTGCCCGGGCGGTGGCTGCTCGATTACCCGGGAATGGACCATCAACTCGAGTAGCTATAGCGTCGGCACTCATCTGGTCGAAGCGAAGGCCACCGATGCAGCCGGCCGGACCACTACGAAAACTCTCTCGGTCAAAATCGAACGCGATACGACCCCTCCGGCTCTCACGGTCTCGGGCACGTTGCCGGAAGCCCCTGAAGGCTGGGTCGAGCAGATCACCCGGAATGCCGTCACCGAAGCAACCGACGAAGGGGGCTATGGCGTCAGGCAGATCCGGATATCGATCGACGGCGAACTCGTAGGAATGACTCTCGAACAAAGTTGCGCAGCCGGCGGCTGCCCGAGATCGAAAACCTTTCTGGTCGACATAAGTCAGTTCAACGGCGGCGCCCACGAAGCGGTGATAACCGCAGAAGACCTCGCGGGCAATGTCCGGAAAAAAACCTGGACCGTCAATGTCGACCCGGAAGGCAACATTTCGGCATCTGAGGCCGAAGACACGTTGGAAGCACTTGAAGACACGACGGATGCGGATTACTTAGAACCGAGTGCCAATGATGACGTCGAAGGAACCGTTCAAGGACTTGAGGTACAGGAGGCCGCCGAAGGGGAAGAAATATCTGAAGAAGCATATGGATTCACCGTTTCGGGCTCGGGGGCACCTGTCGGCATATCCACGAATCCGAAAACCGGCTTCGGCGTGGGGATACCTCCGGAATCGGGTCTGCAGCCAGCTTGCGAACAAACTGAAGCCGGCCCGCCTTATCCAACCCCTCAGGAAGAAGAAGAAAGAGCTGAAGCGCCTACGGAAGACTGTGCTTCCGGGACGCCATCGGGTGAACCCGAAACCGAATTGGTTACGGTTGCCCCAAGTACGACGGCTGAAGCCGCCCACGAAGTTGTTCTCTCGGCGTCCGAGACTGCAGCCATAAGCACGAACTACCGGAATCAGGTGGATCTGCTCACCCTGCCGCTATACGACGGGGGAATGACGATTGCGACCATACGTGATGAGGAAGCGCCGACGGAATACTCCTGGCAAGTCCACCTTGAACCTGACCAGAAACTCACACTGCTTGATCTCCAGCACGCCGCCGTGTACTACGACGCAGGGCCTGCCGCCTTTTCAATCACTGCGACGTTGGCGCATGATGCGATTGGCACGAATATTCCGACGAGCCTTAGCGTGAGCGGCAACGTTCTAACTCTGACGGTCAATCATCGGGCTCTCGGCCCGAATGGGCAACCCTTCGTGTATCCCGTCGTCGCTGGGGCTGGCTGGGAGGGAGGTTTTCAAACGGCACAGATAGAAATGCCTCCTGCCGAAGGAGAGGAAGAACCGGGAGGCGAAGAAGAAGAAGCCTCATATGGAGGCGGTGATTTTCCTCCCAACGTAAAGTTGTTCACCTTTGGGCCACCTATGACGCAGGCGTTGGATGCACCGACGGATGGGCTTTTACCTTCAGATAAGCCTCGCCGTGAAAAAGCCTTCAAGTTCACGTATTGCGTCCCGCACAACATTCCGGCCGACCCCGTTTTCGACGGACACGCGGTCGAATGGTGGTTCGTACCTACCGGAGCGGCAAAAGCTAGCGCTGTAGAAGAAACCGAAGGGAAGAATCTTCCCAAACTTATTTCAGAATGCCACCGGGAGGACTTTAACGGAGTGTTCTGGGGAGTAACTGTATTCGGTAGGTTTCACTACATCAAGGAACATTGGGTATGGACCTTTGACCAACAGGTGCATTGCCATAAGTGGGGCGAGGAACAACCCGCACAAATACACTGCAAAGCTCTAGTGCATGAACCTGTACACGGTCAGCTTCCTGTCAAGGCCGTTCAAGGTCCACTCGACGTGGTCGGTGAGTATCGGTTCCCGCTGTTTCACGGCCAATGGCCTGCGGAAGCTAGAGCTGCCTGCTTCACTCTCGGCGGCAAGCTCTACCCGAATCCACGGACCAAAACGGGGCCATACGAACGACCCATGATCTGGCATAACGAGTACATTATTCCGAAAGTGGAAAACTGCCCCTGGTGGTAGATCGACTACACTTGTTAAACATGAACCGCGTCCAAAGCAAACGTCAGGGCAAATGGCTGTTCCTAATTGGCGTGACCATTGTGGTTGCAGGAATGATGGGAGCGGCGTTCGCTGCCGGAGGTGCGTCAGTCCCGATCCTGAAGGGGCACTTTGGCAAGCGGCATTGGTTTGTGACTGCGTCGGCAGATGCGGGTAGACGGGGTATTTGTCTCGGGGTGGGAATCTTCTATAAGAAGCCGAGCCACGGAATCAGCGGTGGCGGCCAGTGCTCGGCCCCCGCACCCCGGCGGGGAATTGTGCTTGCCGCCGTCCGGCCGAACAGGGGGCGGCCCGCAATCTCGGCGGTCGGCGGTGCTTTCAATTCCGTCGTCAAGCGGGTAGTCGAAGTCCAATACGACGGGACGACCCGCGACCTGAAGCTCCTGTCGCGGGGCAGGCAATCGGGCACCTCTATGGGCCGGTTCCGCTATGTCGCTTTCGCCGTCCACGGGCCTTGGTGTGTCGAACAACTCGTTACCTACGGGGCTACTAATGAAGTGCTGTGGGAAGCGAGCTTCGATGAACTGGCAAGCCCACCTTCTGAACTGTTCTATGACCCCAAAGAACTTTGTCCTGGCAGCGGTGAAGACTGATATCGGCTCCGGCGGGGCCGGCGGGGCAGGCTGGTGACATGCAACAGGGCAGACTCATGGCGGTAGCAATCCTCGGAGTGTTCATCGCGCTTACGGATGTAGCCACCGCCGCAGCTCCGCGCCCATACGTGTGGCTCGGCGGCTACTGGATTGACAAGCACGAAAAGTACGGGTGGGACTATTTTGCCCGAAAGTCGGGACCATCAGAAAACAGAGATTCCCACGGGGCGCAGCGACCCTGCATCTCGGTGTCGGCGCTTACTCGTGAAGGTCGGTCTCTCCGGGTTAGCGAAAGTGAGTTTTGCTACGGGATTCCCCAATTTCTAACGGCGAAGAGCGAACCGCTGATCGTTACGAAGACGATTTACTCCAACGACAGCGGCTCGGCGACGGCGTTCGGCGTAGCCGCTTCCCATGCAGCCCGGTATCTGAAACTTGCGCTGGACGATGGATACCGCACGATCCGTCTTCGTGAGTTGAATCCGCTCCAGGCTCAAAAGACCGGACTCAGGCCTTTCCGCCATGCCGGGTTCTTGATGCGCGGCGAATGGTGCATCGTGCAAATCGTTGTGCTCAATAGAGCGAAAAAGGTGCTCTGGGACAGCGGTTTGGAAGGCTGCCAACCCGAAGGAACTGTCGGGCGCCAGCAGGACAAGCACGCGACTAAACCAGAGGCGCCCGGACACCACAGGGAGGCCTGGAGGGGGACGTAGGCGTCCGGGCGACCCACAGCTGTCCCCAAAGCGGGCCTAGATGACGCCTGTTGTCTTTCACTTCAGCATTTCCCGGCAGCGCCCCTGAGCCCGGCCGGTGATTCCGGGTCTGACGGCGCACCGATGCGCCAGTGGTGCGCCAGTCGCCACCGTTCCAATTGGATTCAACCGGAGATAGTCGGAGAAAGCTCCGCATGGCCAGCGAAATATGGCTTGTCCTCTCCCCTCTCTCACTTCACTCCTCCCTGTAGTAACCCAGCCCGCTCAAGCGCTCGGCGTTGCCATTGATGCGGGGCCGGTAGGGCTGGGTACGGAGGTGCCTGAGGCCGAGCTCCCTGCAGGCGCTGCGTGCACCGCATCAGGGTGGAGCCTCATCCGGGCATCCTTGTTGGTGGGTGGCTTCAGCGCCCCCAGCCCTCAAGGAGGCCCGGATGAACAGCGTTCGTACGAACTACAGCTAGCCGGCGCCGGCTACCGCCCTCTGTAGCTCTTTCTTGCTCATCTTCGAGCGACCTTCGATGCCGAGCTTCTTGGCGTCGTTATAGAGCTGCTCGCGGGTGCGGCCGCCGGGGCCGTGGCCGGACTGCTTGCCGCCGCGGCTGCTGGCGGAGCGGCCGCGGGTCGAACTGCGCGAGGAGCTTTTCGATTCGCCTGAGCGCGCCTTTTCCTTGTTCACGGCGCGGGCGGCGATCTCCTCGGCCCGTTTGGTCGAGCGTCCCGCTTCCTTCTCGCTCTTTTTGATGTGTTTGTACTGGCGCTCGCGTTTGCTGCCTTTTTTCACTCCGCGTGGTGGCATCGCGTCATCCCTCCTCGGCGAACTCCTCGACGATCTTCGCGTTGAAGGCTTCGAGGTCGTCGGGTTTGCGGCTGGTTACCAATCCCTGGTCGACGTGGACTTCCTCATCGACCCAGTTCGCGCCGGCGTTGCGAAGGTCGGTCTCGAGGCTCGGCCAAGAGGTGAGGGTCCGCCCCTCGGCAACGCCGGCGTCGATCAGCGTCCAAGGGCCGTGGCAGATAACCCCGACCGGCTTGCCGGCGGCGAAGAACCCACGGACGAATTCGAGCGCCTCGGGTTTGGTCCGCAGCTGGTCCGGATTGGCCACGCCTCCGGGCAGGACGAGGCCGTCGTATTCGCTCGCGTCCGCCTCCCCGACGGGGCGATCGACATCGAAAGTGTCGCCCTTGTCGAGGTGGTTGAAGGCTTGGACCTCGCCCCCTTCCGGCGCCAGCAGCTCGGTGTCGGCCCCAGCCTCGCGCACGGCGCGCAGGGGCTCGGTCAGCTCGATCTGCTCGACCCCCTCGTTGGCGGTCAGAAAGGCGATTTTCTTGCCCTGCAGACGATCAGACATTCGCGCTCTCCTTACTCGATCAAGGCGATTCGGGATCGCCCCACGATTACCCCTCGCCCGGGGCGCCAAAACGATCGCTGACCGGCGAAGGGGTAGTTTTGAAGCGGATGCAAGAGCCGCAGGAAATGGAGCTGCGGCGCTACCTGACGAGCCAGCGTGAACTGGCGGCGCGCCTCATCGAGGGCGAGTCTCTCGACCAGGTGGCGCCTCGGTTCCTGGAGATCGTCGCCGGGCTGCTGCGCTGGGAGGCCGGAGCAATGTGGGAAGTGGTCGGGGACGAGGAGCCGCTGCGGCTGGTCTCCGGCTGGAGCGTGCCCGAGCTCGACGCCCGGACGCTCTGGCGCCGCAGTCGCGAGATCAGCTTCAGGCGCGGGACCGGACTGCCGGGAGACGCCTGGGCCGGCGGCGAGATCGCGCTGGCGCCGAAGTACAGCGAGTACCCGACGCCCACCCCCCGCTTCGAGGTTTCCGCCGAGCTGGGGTTGGAGGCCGCCCTGGCGATCCCGATCCCGATCGGGGCGCCCGAGGACGTGCTCGCGGTGGCCGAGTTCCACACCACCTCCTTCGAAGCGCAGTCCGAGGAGCTGATGGCGCTACTTGCAGGGTTCGCCGACCAGTTGGGCGCTTTCGTCGCCCGCCGCCGGGCCGAGGCGGGGAGCGCCGAAGTCGAGCGCTTCCGCCAGCACCTCGCCGAGGTCGTGCGCGGCACCCAGGACGCGGTCCTCAGCAAGGATCTGGACGGAAACGTCACCTCCTGGAACCCGGCGGCCGCCCGGCTCTACGGCTACAGCCCCGAGGAGGCGCTGGGCCGCCACATTTCCTTCATCGTCCCCTCCGACCACAAGAACGAGGAGATGGTGATCCTCGATCGGGTGAAACGGGGTGAACGACTGGACACCTACGAGACCGAGCGAATCCGCAAGGACGGCACCCGCATCTCCGTCTCGCTGACGATCTCGCCGATCCGCAGCCCGATGCGCGGGCTGATCGGCGCCTCGGTCGTCGCCCGCGACATCACCGCCGAGGTACGCCGCCGGCGCGCCCAGGACTTCCTCGTCGCCGCCAGCCGCCTGCTCGACAGCTCGCTCGACCCGGTCGAGACCGCGCGCACGATCGTCTCCACCGCGGTGCCGGAGCTGGCGGAGCTCTGCCTGATCGACTTCCAGCGGCCGGACGGCTGGTACGGAGACAGCGTCGTCGCCGGCGCTGACCCCGAGATGGCGGTGCGCTTGGAACGGATCCGGCGGGAGCAGCCGCTCGACCCCTCGGGCGAGCACCCGGTGGCGCAGGTCCTGCGGCTGAACCAGCCGATGATCTGGCGCGACCTGAAGGCGCCGGAGGTCGTCGACAAGGTCTCCCAAAGCTCCGAGCACCTGCAGCTGATGCACGATGCCGGCTACAACTCGGCGGCGGTGGTGCCGCTGGTCGCCCGCGGCCGCACGATCGGCGCCCTCTCCTTCCTCCACGTCCACGGCGACCTGCGCTACGACCAGGGCGACCTCGAGTTCCTCTCCGAGCTCGGGGAGCGAGCCGCGCTCGCGCTCGACAACGCCCGCCTCTACCGGGAGCGCGACCGCGTCGCCAAGAATCTGCAGCGGGGGCTGCGGCCGCCGCGCCCGGCCGAGGTCGACGGCCTCGAGATCTCGGTCGTCTTCGAGGCCGCCGGCGAGGGAATCGAGGTCGGCGGCGACCTCTACGACGTGCTGCCGACCGAGGACGGTTGCTGGATCGTGGTCGGCGACGTCGCCGGCAAGGGGAGCACGGCGGCGGGCGTCTCGGTCGCCGTCCGCCACTCGGTCCGCGGGCCTGATCCGCGAGATCGCCGAGCCCGACGAGGTGCTGCGGCGGGTCAACGACCTGCTGCTGAGCGGTGAGAGCCTGAACGACTTCGCGACCGCGATGCTGGCGCGGCTGCGGCGCCGCGATGGCGGATGGAGCCTCGTTCTCGCCTCGGCCGGGCACCCGCCCGCGGTCCTCGTCACCGAGACGGGCCCGGAGCTGCTCGGCGGCGGCGCGGTGCTCGGCGCCTGGCCGGAGGCGAACGTCGAGAGGCACGAGCGGTCACTGAGGGCGGAGGAGACCTTCGCTCTCTGCACCGACGGCTGGCTCGAGGCAGGGCCGGTCGACTCGCACCAGGGGCCTGAGGCCTTCGCGGCGATGACCCAGGCGCTCGCCGGCCTCGAGCTCGAGGAGGTGACCCAGCGGCTGCGCGCCGACGCCGTCGGGCGCAGCTCGGGCCCGCTGCGCGACGACCTCGTCGTCCTCGCCGTCCGCCCCCGGCCCTCCCCCTCTTAGCGTTTCGCTTTTTTCGCCGCTGCTTTTTTCCGTTTTTTCGCCGCGGCTTTTTTCGGCCGGCTGGTTTTTTTCGCCGCCGGTTTCCTCGTCGCTTTTTTCGCTTTGCGTTTCCGTTTCGGCGCGGCGCGGCGGAGCGCGGACGGGATGTCCTCGCGGGCGACGGCGCCGGTCAGCGCCTTGATCTGGCCCTGGAGGAAGCTCGCCATCCGTTCCTCCTCGCGCCGGATCGCGCGTGCCACTTTCGCCGTCTCGGAGTCCCGGACCCTTTCCGCCAGCGTCTCGATCGCGAGATAGGTGGCGATCTCCTCGTGCTCGTTGAAGTACTCGGTCTTGGCGTTCTTGAGCATCTTCTCCGGCTCGCTGTCGCCGCGGATCGCGTGCAGCGGCCCCTTCGCCGCGGCCGTCAGTTTGCCGACGGCGGTCTGCAGCGTCTGTCCGCCGCCGCCCAGTTGCTTGATCCGCCGCTCGACCTGTTTGGCGTGGGCTTTGGTCTCTTTGAGGTGCTGCTGAAGACGTTTTTTGTAAGGGCCTTTCACGGTCATCGCAATGTGGGCCTGCAGGGCCGTCTCCAGTTCGCGCTCCTTGCCGTAGGCCTCGCTCAGGTACTGGACCAGCTTCGCGTCACGCTCGTTCAAATCCGCCATCGTCGTTCGTGCCTCCTCTTTTTCACTTCTCACTCGTTCCGCTTGAGGTACCCAGCGGCAAATACGCGAAACTGAGTACTGACCGATGAAGCTTGCAATCGCCCTCGTCGCCGCCCTGGCCTTCCCCTCCACCCCGCCGCCGCCGATCAAGGTCTGGCCGATCCCCTACGGAGCGAAGCGCAAGCGCGAGATGGCCGCCTACTCCGAGCGCCATTACGGCGAACGGACCTGGCGCCTGCGCCGGCCGAAGGTGATCGTCGAGCACATGGCGCAGGCCGGCAGCGCCGCCGCCGTCCGCAGCACCTTCGCCCGCGACGTTCCCGACCCCGAGTTGCACGAGCTGCCCAACGTCTGCTCGCATTTCGTCGTCGCCGCCTCCGGCCGGATCTTCCGCCTCGTCAACCTCCGCACCCGCTGCCGCCACACCGTCGGACTCAACTGGACCGCGATCGGGATCGAGCACGCCGGCTACGGCGACAACGATGTCCTCGGTGACCGCCGCCAGCTCCGCGCCTCGCTGCGGCTGACCCGGTGGCTGCGCTGCCGCTTCGGGATCCGCGTGCGAGACGTGATCGGCCACGCCGAGAGCCTCAGCTCCCCCTATCACCGCGAGCTGGTGCCAAGCCTGCGACATCAGACCCACGGCGACTGGCGCCACTCTTCGATGAAGATCTACCGGCGCAAGCTGCGGCGGCTCGGGCCTTGCCCCGGCGACTAGACTGCGGCCGATGAGCGACGACGCGATCGAGCACGGCTTCCGCGAGGGGGACAAGGTCTGGGTCCAGGACGGCGACGGCAAACGCCATCCCGGCATCTTTGTCGGCAACAACGAAGCCTCCGGCTGGTTCGGCGGCGGCCCCAGCGCCTATGTGGCCCACCCCGAGGCCCATCAGGCCGAGGTGGTCTCGGTCTTCCGCATCACCCCGCGCGACGAGTAATTCCGGCTCGTGTCGATTTCGCCCGGCTCCGTTCGTCGCTGAGGTAGAAGGGCGGAAACGCCGCCCACGACGAAGGAGGACCGGATGCGTTTCATGATGCTGATGTACCCGCAGCTCGAGGAGGCGGACTGGAACCCGACCGCCGAGGCCGTGGCCGAGATGGGCCGCTACAACGAGGAGCTGCAGAAGGCCGGCATGCTGCTCGCCCTCGACGGCCTGCACCCGCCGAGCGAGGGCGGCAGCGTCAGCTTCGACGGCGAGGGCAACGCGACGGTGACCGACGGGCCGTTCGCCGAGACGAAGGAGGTCGTCGGCGGCTACTGGCTGATCCAGGCCCGCTCGAAGGAGGAGGCGCTGGAGTGGGCGAGCCGCTGCCCCGACAGCAACTGCCGGGTCGAGGTGCGGCGCGTCTTCGAGATGGAGGACTTCCCCCAGGAAGTCCAGGACGCCTACGAGGGTCCCTGAGGCAGCCGGCTTGACCGAGGCCACGCGCGCGATCGAGGCGGTCTGGCGGATCGAGTCCGCCCGCCTGATCGCGGGCCTGGCGCGGATGGTCGGCGACGTCGGCCTGGCCGAGGACATGGCGCAGGACGCGCTGGTGGCGGCGATCGAGAAGTGGCCGGAGACCGGCGTCCCCGACAACCCCGGCGCCTGGCTGATGGCGACGGCGAAGAACCGGGCGATCGACCGGATGCGGCGGGAGAAGACGTATGAGCGCAAGCGCGAAGAGGTCGCCCACGACACCGGCGCGCTGTTCGCGATGGAGCGCTCGGACTTCGAGGCCGCCGCGGACGACGAGATCGGCGACGACCTGCTGGCGCTGATCTTCACCTGCTGCCACCCGCTGCTCTCGCGCGAGGCTCGGGTGGCGCTGACGCTGCGGCTGCTGGGCGGGCTGACGACGCCGGAGATCGCCAGCGCCTTCCTCGTCTCCGAGCCCACGGTGGCACAGCGGCTGGTGCGGGCGAAGCGGACGCTG
The DNA here is from genome assembly GCA_963812845.1 of uncultured Actinomycetes bacterium. GTDB lineage: Bacteria > Actinomycetota > Thermoleophilia > Solirubrobacterales > 70-9 > VAYN01. Next base: position 2,006,143 of record CAWEWQ010000001.1, read on the forward strand.
CGCGAGGCGAAGGTCCCGTTCGAGGTGCCGAGGGGCGCGGAGCTCGACCAGCGCCTGCCGGCGGTGCTGGAAGTGATCTACCTCGTCTTCAACGAGGGCTACGCGGCGAGCGCCGGCGAGGACTGGATTCGCGCCGACCTCTGCGAGGAAGCGCTGCGACTCGGCCGCATCCTTGCCGAGCTGACGGCCGCAGAGCCAGAGGTCCACGGCCTGGTCGCCCTGATGGAGATCCAGGCGTCGCGCAACGCCGCCCGCCGCGGCCCCGGCGGCGAGCCGGTGCTGCTGCTCGACCAGGACCGCGGCCGCTGGGACCCGCTGCTGATCGTCCGCGGCCGCCGCGCGCTGGAGCGGGCCGAAGCGCTGCCGAAGCCGATCGGCCCCTATGGCCTGCAGGCGGCGATCGCCGCCTGCCACGCCCGCGCGATCCGAGCCGAGGAAACCGACTGGGTGCGGATCGCAGCCCTCTACGAGGCATTGGCCCAGATCCAGCCCTCCCCGATCGTCGAGCTGAACCGAGCCGTCGCCCTCGGCATGGCCTTCGGCCCGGAGGCCGGCCTCGAGCTGCTCGACCAGATCAAGGACGAGCCGTCCCTGAAGAGCTACCACCTCCTCCCCAGCGTCCGCGGCGACCTCCTCGAGAAATCCGGTCGCCACGAGGAAGCCTCAGCTGAATTCAAACGCGCGGCAGAGCTAGCCACGAACGAACGCGAGCGGGAACTCCTATTACGGCGTGCAGAGAGGGATGGGTGACCCTCCCCAGACACTCAACATCGAGCCATCGGCGAGATGTGTCTGGGGCGGGTCACCCATCCCTCTCCCCCCCAGCCAACCCACGAATCCCCTCCCTCTCCAACCGCAACATCCGCCAGTCATCCAGCCGCCGCGCCCCGATCCCCTCGTAGAACTTCAAAGCCGGCTCGTTCCACTCCAGCGCGCACCATTCGAGCCGCGCGTAATCCCGCTCCTCGGCGATCCGCGCCAGGTGCTCCATGATCGCCAGGCCGATGCCGCCGCGGCGGTGCTCGGGCCGCACGTAGACGTCCTCGAGCCAGATCCCCGGGCGGCACTCGAAGGTCGAGAAGTTGGTGAAGAAGATCGCGTAGCCGACCGCTTCACCGTCGGCGGTCTCGATCAATAGCGCCTCGGCGGCCTTGCGCTCGAACAGCGAACGGCGCAGTTGCTCGGCGTCGCCGGCGACCGCCGTGCCCAGTTTCTCGTAGCTCGCCAGCTCGAGGATCAGGTCGTAGAGCAGGGGTACGTCCACTTCGGCCGCGGCGCGGATCTGGACGTCGTTGGCGTTCGCCATCGTCCCCAGCCTAGGCCAGGAGGCGCGGCAGCACAGAGCTGGTGTAGACGTCTATCGCGCCCATCGGATCGGCGCCGGAGTTGTTCATCAGGGCGACGATCGTCGCTCCCATCCTCTCTACCTCGCGGATCCGTTCGAGGTGGACCTCGGGGTCGGCCGAGATGATCAGGCTCTCCTTCAGCTCCTCGTCGGAGACCTGGCGCTCGCCCTCCGCCTGCATCGCCTCCGGGTCATGCCACTCGTCGCGGTAGAACTCTTTCGGCTGCGAGCCCTTCCAGACGCGGCAGCCCTCGAGCGCGGCCTCGTCGTCGGAGGCCCAGGAGAAGGCTGCCTGGAGGACGACCTCGCCCGGCTCGCGACCGGCGTCCTCGGCGGCGCCCTTGTAGGCGTCGACGATCGCGGGCACCGACTCGGGGTCGGCGAGGGTCCAGAGGCCGTCGCCGTGGCGTCCGGCGACCCGCGCCGCCTTCGGACCGAAGGCGGCGACGTAGATCGGCGGGCGGCGGTTCTCGGGCCGCGAGTGAAGGTAGGCGCGATCGGTCGCGAAGTGCTTGCCGGCGCCGCTGAGGCGCTGTCCGTCCCAGAGGGCGCGGATCATCTCCAACGCCACCTCCATCCGCTCGACCTTTTCCCCGGGCGAGGGCCAATCGGCCCCGAGCGGCACCTCGTTGAGCGCCTCCCCGGAGCCGATGCCCAGGTAGGGGCGGCCGGGGAACATCAGCTCCATCGTCGCCCAGGCCTGGGCGATCAGGACCGGGTGGTAGCGCGGGCCCGGCGGCGTTACGGCGGTCCCGAAGCTGACACGCTCGGTCGCCTGCGCAGCCGCCCCGAGCCAGACCCAGGCGTGCCCCGCCTCGCCCGGTTCCCACCAGGGCTGCAGGTGGTCGCTGCAGCCGATGCCGGAGAAGCCGGCGCCCTCGGCGGCGACCGCCTGGCGCAGCAGCTGCTCGGGCGGGAACTGCTCGTGGGCGCAGAGGTGCAGGTAGCGCATCGGCTGCGGTCGCCCCGGACGAGGGCGCGGCGCTAGGCCTTGCCTTCGAACTCGTACTCGCGCAGGAAGCCCTCGAAGAGGCGGCGGTGCCCCTGCTCGTCGCGGAGGATCGTGATCACCATGTCCTGGGTGACCGGGTCGACCCCGTCGGTCTCCTCGACGATCCGCGTGTAGTACTCGATCGCGCCGGTCTCGGCCTCGATCACCCCGCGGATCACGTGGACGACGTCGATCTGCTCAGAGGGCGGCTGCAGGAAGCTCTGTTCGGCCTTGAAGGCCTCGGAGCCGGGGACGACGCCGTAGAGCTCCTTGATCCGAGCGGCGAACTGCTTGGCGTGGCCTAGCTCCTCTTCGACGTCTTCGCCGAGGGACTCGCGGATCTCCTGGGCACGGACCCCGTCGAGGTTGGTGGAGGCGGCGATGTAGCTCATCACCGTCTCGATCTCCATCCAGTAGGCCTTGGTCAGCAGGGTGACGATCTCTTCGCGGGTGGATTGGTCGCCGTCGAGGATCCCCTTTCCCGCAGTGCTGCTCTCCATCTCGTCTCGCTTTCGGTCGGTCCTCTTTCCTGACTGGCGGCTACCCCGACGGACCCAGCGGGAAACGATGCTCGCCTGCCTTTAGGCTGCCCCGCCATGGACACGATCGACTCCCTGCTGGAGAACAACCAATCCTTTGCCGCCGGGCTCGCGGAGCGGCACCTCGACGTCGAACCGCAGCGCCACCTGGCGATCGTCACCTGCATGGACTCGCGGCTCGACGTCTTCGCCGCGCTCGGCCTCGACCAGGGCGAGGCGCACGTGCTGCGCAACGCCGGCGGCGTCATCACCGACGACGTGATCCGCTCGCTGGCGATATCCCAGCGCCGACTGGGTACCCGTGAGGTGATGCTGATCCACCACGACGACTGCGGCATGCAGAAGATCACCGACGACGGCTTCCGGAAGGAGCTGCAGGAGACGACCGGGGTCGCCCCCTCCTTCGCGATCGAGTCCTTCGGCGACGTCGAGGAGGACGTGCGACAGTCGATCCGCCGCGTCCGCTCCTCCCCCTTCCTGCCGCATCGCGAGGTGGTGCGGGGCTTCGTCTACGACGTCGACACGCACCGCCTGCGCGAGGTCGAGGTCTCCGGGTAGATGGCGACCGTCGCCCCCTACGGGTCCTGGGCCTCGCCGATCGCGGCGGAGACGGTGGCCCGGGCAGGGCGGCGGCTGGCGCTTCCCGGCGATCGCCGCCGACGGCGCGGTCTGGTGGGCCGAGGGACGCCCGGACGAGGGCGGCCGCGTCGTCCTGATGCGGCGGCGCGGCCGGCGGCGAGCCCGAGGCGGTGACGCCGGAGGGGGTCAACGTGCGGACCCGCGTGCACGAGTACGGCGGCGGCGCCTGGTGCCTGGTCGAGCCGGACCTCGTCGTCTTCGTCGATTTCGCCGACCAGCGTCTCTACCGCCAGCGGCTCGGGGAGGAGCCGGTCGCGATCTCGCCGGAGCCGCCGGCGCCGGCGGCGCTGCGCTACGCCGACATGCGGCTCGACGCCGGACGGCAGCGCCGTCGTCTGCGTGCGCGAACGCGACGCCGAGGGCGAACCCGTGAACGAGATCGTCTCGCTGCCGCTCGACGGCTCCGGCGAGCCGCAGGTGCTGGCGGGCGGCCGCGACTTCTACTCGTTCCCGCGGATCAGCCCCGACGGCGCCTGGCTCGCCTGGACCTGCTGGGACCACCCGAACATGCCCTGGGACGGGACCGAGCTGTGGGTCGCGCCGCTGGACGACCCCGGCGAGGAGCGGCTCGTCGCCGGCGGTCGCGAGGAGTCGGTCTTCCAGCCCGAGTGGGGGCCCGACGGGCGCCTCCACTTCGTCTCCGACCGCGACGGCTGGTGGAACCTCTACCGCGCCCGCGAGCCCGGCGCCGAGCTCAGCGGCGAGGACGGCCCGCTGGTCCAGCTGACCGACCGAGCACGCCGACCTCGCCCATCCGCAGTGGCTCTTCGGCGGCGCCACCTACGCCTTCCTCGAGAGCGGCGCGATCGTCTGCGTCCGCTGCGAGGGCGCCGAAGAACGGCTCTTCCTGCTGCGAGCCGGAGGGCTGGGAAGCGGCCGACCTCGGCCTCCCGTTCACCTCCTTCGGCTACCCCGTCGCTCTCGGCGCCGCGGCGAGCGGGTCGCCTTCGCCGCCGCCAGCCCGGAGAGCGAGACCGCGGTCGTCGTCTACGACGTCGAGCGAGCGGCGAGACCGAGGTGGTACGGACCTCCAGCGAGGAGCCGTCGACCCGGCCTACGTCTCCCGTCCGCGGGCGATCGAGTTCCCGACCGGCGAAGGCGAGGTCGCCCACGGCTTCTACTACCCGCCGGCGAACCCCGAGTTCGAGGCGCCCGAGGGCGAACTGCCGCCGCTGATCGTCGAGAGCCACGGCGGCCCGACCTCCCACGCCACCCCCGCCCTCGACCGCGAATTCCTCTACTGGACCAGCCGCGGGATCGGCGTCGTCGACGTCAACTACCGCGGCTAGCAGCGGCTACGGCCGCGCTTACCGCAACAAGCTGCGCGGCACCTGGGGCGTCGTCGACAACGAGGACTGCGTCGAACGCGGCGCTCCACCTCGCCGAGCGGGGCGAGGCCGACGGTAGCGCGGCTGGCGATCCGCGGCGGCTCGGCGGGCGGCTACGCGACCCTCTGCGCGCTCACCTTCCACGACGACTTCGCCGCCGGGGCGAGCTACTTCGGGGTCGCCGACGCCGAGGCGCTCGCCGCCGACACCCACAAGTTCGAGTCCCGCTACCTCGACCGCCTGATCGGCCCCTATCCCGAGCGGCCGACCTCTACCGCGAGCGCTCGCCGATCCACCACGTCGAGCAGCTGCGCTCGCCGGTGATCCTCTTCCAGGGCCTCGAGGACAAGGTCGTGCCGCCGAACCAGGCGGAGACGATGGCGGCGGCGCTGCGAGCGCAACGGCGTCCCCCACGCCTACCTCGCCTTCGAGGGCGAGCAGCACGGCTTCCGCAAGGCGGAGACGAACATCCGCTGCCTCGAAGCCGAGCTCTACTTCTACGGGCGGATCATGGGCTTCGAGCCGGCCGGGGAGCCCGAGCCGGTCGAGATCGTCGGCCTGTAACCGGCGAATCAGCCTCGCTATCGCGAGGTCAACTCACCACACAGTTCTTCGAGCCGCCTTCGGTTTCGCCTTTTTCCGGGAAGGCGTGGGCGAGCGCGTGGGCGATCAGCTGGGCGCGGGCGGCGTAGCCGGGCGAGGTGAAGTGGATGCCGTCTTCGATGAACCAGTCGTCTTTGACGTCGGAGGCCCAGTCGTAGACGCGCATGTTCGGGTAGGTGGCGCAGGCGCCGACGAGTTCCTCGTCCCACTTCTCCATGTTTTCCTTCGAGTAGGGGTCGCCGGCTTCGACCAGCGAGCGGACGTTGACCCAGAGCACCGGTTCGTCGCCGATGATGGTCATCATTTTTTCGATCCGTTCGCGCTCGGCCGATCGTCGAGCCGGCGGCGACGTTGGCCGCCTCGTTGGTGCCGAGGGCCAGCACCCAGCAGCCTTTGAAGCCTTCGGCCTTCCAGGCGGCGGCGACTTCCTGGGCGTTGGGGTTGCCTTCGAAGCGCTCTTCGATCGAGGTCGCGCCCTGCACCTCCATGTGGACTTCTTTGACGCCGACTTCGGCGTAGCGGGCGGGGATCCGCTGCGATTCGATCGGCAGGTATTCGGCGTCGTCGAGACCCTCGGAGGTCGAGTCGCCGATGTGGACGACGGCTTTGCACGACGATCTGGTCGAGTCTTCGGCCTGCGCCTTGGTCAGCGGCGGCGGCTTCGTCGTCCCCTCGGCCCGGCGCCTGCTTCGACCCGGACGTCGTTGCCTTCGGCCGAGCTCGAGTTGAGCCCGGCCATCCCGGCGGCGGCGATCACGAGGACGACGCCCGATGCCGACGATCGCGACCCGCATCGCCGGCGCGAAGCGTCTCCCATTTCCAGCCGACCGCGCGGCGGCGGGCGAAGAAGCGGCCGATCGCGCCGTGGCGGATCGGCTCCTCGACGAAGCGCCAGGAGAGGGCGGCGATGGCGAAGATCGCCGCCACCTGGAGCAGGCTGCGGAGCGAGGCTGTCGCCGTGGATGCCCTGCGGCGAGGTGAGGACGATGATCGGCGTCTGCCAGAGGTAGATCCCGTAGGAGCGGACGCCGACCCAGCGCAGCGGCCGCGCACCCGAGCCAGGCGCCGAGCCGGCAGGCCGGGTGGGTCAGCGGCATCAGCACCATCACCGTCGCCAGCGAGAGGATCGACGAAGCCGCCGCGGTAGAGGAAGGGCGAGAGTTCGCCGACCTGCCAGATCATCAGCGCGATGATCAGCGAGGCCGAGCGATGCCGATCGCCGTCGAGCGTGTTGCGCGCCTGAGGGGTGATGCGGCGGCTGAGTTTGCGGCTCGGCCAGACCATCGCCAGGGCGGCGCCGAAGAGCAGGCGCGGCGGCGCGGGTGTCGGTCCCGAAGTAGAGGCGCGAGGGGTCGAGGCTCGGCTCGTAGAGGACCGCCATCAGGATCGAGGAGGCGATCGCGCCGGCGATCGTCAGCAGCGCCAGGCGCGGGCGCACGCCGGAGGACAGCGGGCGCTCGTGGACGAGCTTGACCCCGATCAGCAGCAGGAACGGCCAGAGGATGTAGAACTGCTCCTCGACCGAGAGCGACCAGAGATGGTCGAGCGGCCCTTCGGCTTCGAAGCGGGCGAAGTAGGAGACGTTCGGCGAAGATCTGCTGCCAGTTGTTGACGTAGAAGATCGCCGAGACGACGCCCTTGCGGAACTGGTCGGGCTGGGCGGGGCCGAAGATCGTCACCCAGGCGACGACGATCGCCAGCATCAGGAAGAGCGCCGGCAGCAGGCGGCGGGCGCGGGCGAGCCAGAAGGCGGCGAGCTTGATCGCGGCCGCGGGCGTTCAGCTGCGCCAGCAGGATGTCGGTGATCAGGTAGCCGCTGAGCGTGAAGAAGACGCCGACGCCGAGCATGCCGCCGGGGGCCCAGTCGAAACCGAGGTGGAAGGCGATGACGGAGAGGACGGCGATCGCACGCAGCCCGTCCAGCCCAGGCATGTAGCGCTGGTTGCGCTTGACGGGTTCTGGCATCGGTCGCTCGCATGCTACGGATCGGCGCTGATAGCTTTCGCCGCCGTGAGTCCCGCCCGCGCCTCTCGCCGCCGCTCTTCCGCCGCCCTCTGCGGCGACGCTGATCGGCGCGTCCTGGCTGGCGCTGGCGCTCGGAGGCGCGCTTCAGCCTCGCCGCCGCGACCTGCCCCAGCTTCCGGGTCCTGCACGACGACCGCATCGGCGCGGCGAGCCTGCCGGCCGGGAACTACGAAGTGACCGTCAGCGCCGGCCTCAGCTGCGCGGCCTCCTCGAAGCTCTTCGCCCGCTTCCTCAGCGACTGGGACGGCAACCTGCCGAAACCGTGGCGGGTCAGCGCCGAAGGCAGCGGCAAGGCCTCCTTCACCGGTGGCAGCCCGAGCTTCTCGGTCGCGCCGCATCGGCGGCGGCGGTGCGGGGCGGAACCAACACCGAAATCGGCAAGCTCTGCCCCGGGACCTTCACCGTCAACGCCGGCTCCGACGTCGGCCCGCTCTACTTCGCCAAGGGCCAGTACCTTCTCTACATCCCGACGCGCTCGGCGATCACCTGCCGCCGCGCCTCGGTTCTCTTCACCCGGTTCCTCGCCCAGCCCGGCGGGACGCTGCCGGACCCGTGGCAGGTGAACACCGCAGACCGCGACCTTCTTCAAGCCGGCGCACCCGCTGCGGTCGGCGTTCCGGATCGAGCCGGAGGACGGCGTCTCCTAGCGCTTCGGCAGCAGCACCCGAAGGTCAGCGGCAATCGCCTCCGGTTCGTCATCCAGCTGGTTCCAGGTCAGGTGAATGACCGAGTAGCCGTGGACGTGGAGGATGCGATCACGAGCACGGTCTTCCCTGAAGGCACTGCGGCTCTTGTGGCCCTGCCAGCCGTCGAGCTCGACGATCTGACGCAGCTCCGGCCAGTGGCAGTCGACCTGGAAGCGCTTCCCTCCTGCGCTGATCCAGTCGTTGAAGCGGGGCACCGGCAGGCGGTGGGTGCGGAGGAAGGGAGCGAAGCGCTCCTCCAGGCGGCTCTTACGCTCGCCGACCGGTTCGTCCTTCACGCCTTCCAGTGCCGCTCTCACTCTGCGCACCCCACGCCGGCCCGGATAGCGCTCCACCAGATCCCAGAGTGAGAGTCGGTCGCGGAGCTCCTGGAATTCCATCTCCCTCAGCAGTGCCTTGACCACGTCCAGCGGCTCGACGGCGGCAAGGTCGAAGATCGTCCGCGGCACGCTCGTCACCGGGATTCCCTCCTCGACCGTGACCTCGTCCACGGGAAGCGCTTTGTGATGGCGCCTGATCCCATCCCACGAGCGGCTCTTGTGCGCGGTGGTGACGTCGATCGTCGTCCGCGAGTTCGGCCTAATCATCCAAAGGGCAGCCGCGGACCAGTGGCTGAGGACTGCATCAGGCCCGGAGGCCAGTACGGCTGCCATCCACCGGCCCTCGCGTGGGATCAGCCTGTGCCCTACTCGGTACACGCCTCCATATAAGGGGTGCAGTCGGCCGCCGTGGATGTGCTTCTTGATGGCTCCATCGCTCCATCGCGCATCCAACAACTGCTGCCGTGAGACCACCCCATATTGCCGCCCCGCGATCTCAGCCAACCACCGATCATCATCGCGAGACCGCAAAAATGGCTCTCCAGGGGCCAATTTTGCGGTTTCGGCGGGCATGTGGGGATAAGGGGTTGGCGGGGGCGGTTTCTCCCCCTTGGGGGCTCGGGTAGGCGGGCGCATGAGCACGGTCGAGACCGTTCGTCGCCGTGGGCGGCTGCGCCGGGCCGATTGCGCGGGGCCTGGGATCAGACGTGTGCGCCGGGGCCGGGGCTTCTCCTTCGAGGACGGCTCCGGCGAGACGATCGCCGACGAGGAGACGCTGGAGCGGATCCGAGCGCTGGCGATACCCCCGGCCTGGAAGGAGGTCTGGGTCTGCCCCGACCCCTTCGGCCATATCCAGGCAACCGGCTACGACGAAGCCGGGCGCAAGCAGTACCTCTACCACGACCGCTGGCAGCAACGGCAGGCGGAACGGAAGTACGAGTTGATTCGCGAATTCGCCGGCAAGCTGCCGAAGCTGCGCCGCGCCGTCACCGCCGATCTGCGCCGCCGGGGGATGCCGCGGGAGCGGGCGCTCGCCTGCGCCGTCCGCCTCCTCGACCTCGGCTTCTTCCGCGTCGGCGGCGAGATCTACGCGAGCGAAAACGAGAGCTTCGGCCTCGCCACCGTCCGCCGCGAGCACGTAACGATCGATCCCACCGAGGTGGTCTTCGACTTCCCCGCCAAGAGCGGGCAGCGAAGGGTGCAGTCGATCCGCGACGCCGCCGCCCGCCGCGCACTCGAGACGATGCAGCGGAGGCGCAGCGGCCCCGAGGACCTGCTCGCCTACCGCGCCGGTGGCAAATGGGTCGACGTCCGGTCCGACCAGATCAACGAGTACATCCACGGGAAAGATCGGCGAGGAGTTCTCGGCCAAGGACTTCCGCACCTGGCACGGGACCGTACTGGCGGCGGTCACCCTCGCAGGCGAGGAGCCGCCCCACTCCGAAGCGGCGGCGAAGCGAGCGATCGCCCGCGCGGTCAAACAGGTTTCCGAGGCGCTCGGCAACACCCCCGCCGTCTGCCGCGCCTCCTACATCGACCCCCGCGTCCTCGATCGCTACCGCGACGGCGCCACGATCCGCCCGGCCCCGGGCGCAAACGGCCGCATCAGCGCCAAGCAGCGGCTGAAGATCGAGCGGGAAGTGCTCGATCTGGTCTCCTGACCAGGGCCCCTTCAAGCACTTCCTCGAAACCCTCGACTTCGGGGGATGAGTCTCGGTTTCCGCGTCGAAGGCAGGGGTAACGAGGCTCCATGGCGCGATCCGGTGTAAAAACCCTTCCTAAACCCGGCGAGGTCTGGCTGAGTTGCCCGCCGTATCTCCTGATGGCCCGGATCGTCGAGGTCAACCTCCGGCCGAGCCCCCGGTCGTCAGCTACGAGCTGCACGACGACGACGGATCGCTCCTGCAGGCGGTCGAGCACGCGACACTCGATTACGGCTGGTGGCGCACATTCCAGCGCCTCGAGCCGCGTTTCGGCTGACGCGTCCTCAGGCGGGATCGCCCAAGGCCGAAAGAGCCTCCTCGGCGCTGGCGAAAACGAGCCCGTTGGCGGTCAATCCGGTCATCGAGAGAACCCGCAGGACCTGAGCGGTCGGGGCGTAGACCGCGAGCCGACCTCCCTCCCCCTCCATGCTGCTGTGGGCGCGGAGGATCACGGCGATCCCGGAGGAGTCGATGAAGTCGCAGCGCTCGAGCCCGATCAGGACGCAGCTGCACCCGGAGGCGGCTTTGGTCAGGATCTCGTCGAGCTCTCCCGCGACCGCGAGGTCGAGCTCCCCTTCGATCTGGATATCCCTGCAACCGGGCTGCAGGTCTCGCTCGGTGACGTTGAAGCGGCGCATCGGGGTAAATCCTAGTTCGGGCGCTGCTGTATTGGGTAGCAGGGATTGATGAGCCCTTCGCTCGAAGACGCCCCGGCCGTGATCGCCGGCTACGCAGAGCCGCGGAAGCGACCCCCTTTCGGGCCCTACCTGGCCTTCATGAGCATCTTCGGGACGCTGGTCGGCGCCGCCCTCCTCCTCGCCCGGCGGCAAGGGCGGGAGCTGCCCGCGCGGGTGGGCGCGGGTGAACTGTTGTTGGTCGGGACGGCCGCCCACAAAGTCAGCCGCGTCCTCGCCAAGGACAAGGTGACGAGCCCGCTGCGGGCGCCCTTCACCGAACTCGAAGGCAAGGGCGGCCCGGCGGAACTGGAGGAGAGCTCTCGTGGCACCGGCTTGCAGAAAGCAATCGGCGAGCTGCTGATCTGCCCCTACTGCCTCGGTCTCTGGGCCGTCGCGGCCTTCTCCGTAGGCCTGGTCTTCGCCCCCCGCGTAACCCGGTTCGTGGCCTCGCTCTTCGCCGCCCTGACGATCTCGGACTTCCTCCAGATCGCCTACAAAGCGGCCGAGGAGAAAGGGCTCGGGGGCGACTAACCCGCTCGCGGCCTTAGACGAAGGTGGCCTCCCTGGCGAGGACGTGCAGCCGCACCGTGGTGCCATCCTCGCCGGAGCGGATCTGGACCAGGTCGCAGAGCTGGTTGGCGAGCCAGAGCCCACGGCCCCCCTCCTGGGAGACCAGGGGCCGTATACGCCCGACGAGTGGTTCCTCGATCACCCCACGATCCTCGACCTCGGCCAGGAGCCGCTCGTCCTCGCACCAGAGGCGCAGGGTGCCGTTGCCGCCGCCGTGGACGACGCTGTTGGCGGCCAGCTCGCTGGTCGCGGTGACGAGATCGGCCACGCCGGGCGCGTCCATCCCCGCCCGCTCGGCCGCGGCGGCGACGCGCCGCCGGACCTCCCCCAGTCCCGCCAGTCCGAAGGCAAGCACCTCGGGGGCCACGGCGGGCGGGGGCAGGACGCCGGCGAAGCAGTCCTGGTCGCGCTCGAAGGAGGAGCTGGGCAGGCTGCGCCCTTCGCGCTGCAGGCAGGGGTGCGAGTGGGCGACGCTGTCGATGACCTCTTCGCCCAGGGACCCGGCGTCGTAGGGACAGAGCAGGTCCCAGGCGAGACCCGAGCCGAAGGCGACGTCGAGCAGGCACTCGTGGCGCCGGCACTCCTCCAGCGCAGCGGCGCTGCGGGAGGCCCAGACCGGTTCTCCGATCCCCCGCACCGGCCCGACGCCGCTTTCGTCGGCGAAGTCCCGCCAGAGGGGGATGATCGAGGCCGGATTGCGGCCGACCTCTCGCATGTCGGCGAAGTGGACCAGCTCCGCCTCTCCGCCGAGCTCGCCCCGCAAAAGCTCGGTCTGCTCGGGCCCGACCGCGACCAGGGCGCGCTGCCCGGCGTCGAGACCTTCGCGCAGGAAGGGGATGGTCCCGGCCAGATACTCGTCCGAGTCGCCGTAGATCAGGGCCTGGTGTCGAAAACCGCGGTGCGCCATCGCTTTCCTGTTCGTTGGGGCTTCGGATTCCCGCTATTGCGGGGAACAAAACGGTGTTTCGTCACACAGGGAGTGGGTAATCAGACAATCGGCACAACGGTCACAGGGCTGCTTGTGTCGGGAGGCACACCGCTCACTTCTCACGGCATTTCGGCACGGAGATTGGGAGAGGCGTCGAAAACCTATTTTCGTCGGAGGAGCAGATGAACGCGCAGCCAGGACCGCCCAACAGGGAAGACGCGAGCAGGACCGCGGGAGTCCGCAGGCCCGAGATAGGCCCCGTTTACGAACGCGAGACGCTGTTGCGGCGGGTGCGGGCGGCGCGGAAACGGCTCGCACCTGGCCAGAAAGCGGTCCCGAAGCTGCGATAGCGCGGCCGGGCCATGCGGGCCGCCTACCCGCGGATGGGTCGACGAAATCGCTCGATCCGTCGGCTAACCGGCGGCGCCCGAGTAACGCAGCGAGCCGGGAGTGTCGAGGTCCCCGCCGGTCTCCAACAGGGTCTTCAGCCCCGAGAGGATCATCGGCCAGCCACCGTAGAGCTCGCTGTCGGCATCCTCGCCTAGCTGGTCGTGGGTGACCCGCAGCCGGCACGAGGTGCCGGCGGGCTCGATCTCCCAGGTCACGCGCGAGGTGCCCTCCCGCCGCACGTCCTCGCTCCACAGGGCGGTGAAGCTCTGCACGAGCCGCCGTGGCGGGTCGACCTCGAGGTTCTCGCCGCCGGCGATGTCGATCACCCCGGGGACCGATGACCTGTACTCCGAGCCGGGGGTCCAGTCGGAGACGGTCCCGACCCCGAAGGAGTAGCGCTTGCGCATCTCCTCGCTCGTGATCGCCTCCCAGAGGCGCTCCGGCGTCGTCTTGATGTAGATCTCGAACACGGTCATGCTCCCGCGCCCGCCGACCACCGTGTAGATCTGCTCCTCGTTCATCGTTCCTCCTCGTTCTCGTCTTTCTCGATGTCCTGCTTCAGCTCGCTGAGCGCAGAGGCCCAAGGCGCTGCGTACTTGCTGACCCAGCGGTCGTGGACGAGCCGGATCGGGACGGGGTTGAGAAAGTGCAGCTTCTCGCGACCGCACCTCTGCGTCGTAACCAGACCCGCCTCCTCGAGCACCCTGAGGTGCTTCATGACTCCGAAGCGGGTCATCGGCAGTCTCGCCTCCAGGGCGCTCAGCGTCTGCCCGTCCTGCTCGAAGAGCCGATCGAGCAGCTCGCGGCGGGTGGGATCCGCCAGCGCCTTGAAGACCTCGTCCATGCCGATGACAATAGGTGACTTAATAGTCACATGTCAAGGGTGAAGGCGAGGTGGCTACCGCAAATCAGGCGCGCGCTGCTCGCGGTCCGACTTGCGAAGAGCGCCCGTCCAGAGGACGGGCGCTCTTCTCTTACGGGCGCTTCGGCCTAGCGCTCGCAGCCGCGGACCGAGTCGGCCCCGGCGCCGCCACGGCAGCGGTCGATCCCGGCGCCGCCACGGAGGCGATCGGCGCCGGCGCCGCCCTTGAGGAGGTCGGGGCCGCCGCGCCCGATCAACCGGTCAGGGCCGGCTCCGGCGAAGACACGATCGGCCGCCGTCCCGGAGGCGATGTAGTCGCCGCCGCCGCCGGCGCAGATCAGGTCGCGCCCGGCGCGTGAGACGATGCGGTCGTTGCCCCCGAGGGCGGCGATCACGTCAGGTCCAGGGGTCCCGAGCAGGACGTCGTCTCCGGGGGTCCCCACGACCGTCGCGCTGGCGCCGCGGCAGGTCGGTACGCCGAGGACACGGGTCGACGCCGTCGCTTTGTTGTTGCCGTTGACCGGGTCTTTCTGGTCGCCCTTGACCGTGGCAGTGTTGCGGATCGTGCCGGCGACCCGCGGGACGACGACGATCGTCACGGTCACCTGGGCGCCGCCGTAGTTGACCCCGACGGGATCGAGGCTGCCGATCGCGCAGGTGACCTTCCCTCCCTGCACGGCACAGGCGCCGGCCGGGCCGGTGGCGGAGACCAGGTCGACCCCTTTCGGGAGGTTGTCGGTCACGGTCACCCCGGTGGCCGGGGAAGGCCCGAGGTTTTCGACGCCGATCGCGTAGGTCAACTGCGAGCCGACCCGCGCCGGGTCGGGGCTGTCGGACTTGGTGATCTTCAGGTTTGCCGAACCCGAAGGAGCCGCTGACCCTGCGTTCGCGAAGACGACGGCGAGCAGCAGGACAGCGACCGGCGATGCGATCAGAAGCCTTCTCATTGCGGTCTTCCTTTCAGTAGCTCCATTGACTCTGAAACGCACCGACGGCGCCACTGTCAGGCCTTGACCTTGATACCCCTAGGGGGTATCTGCTACGGTCCATCCATGGCAACCGCGAACCAAAACCTCAACGCCCTCGCCTTCTCCGCCACGGTCCACTGCCTCACCGGCTGCGCGATCGGCGAGGTCGCCGGGATGGCGATCGGGACCGCGCTCGGTCTCTCCAACCTAGCCACGATCGTGCTTGCCGTCGTCCTCGCCTTCTTCTTCGGCTACGGCCTGACGAGCCTGCCGCTGCTGCGATCGGGGATGGCCCTGGGAGCCGTGATCCCGATCGCCTTCGCCTCCGACACCCTCAGCATCGCGACGATGGAGATCGTCGACAACCTCGTCGTCCTCACGATCCCGGGGGCGATGGATGCGGGCCTGGCCGATCTCCTCTTCTGGGGCAGCCTCGCCTTTGCGCTCGTCGTCGCGGGCCTGATCGCGTTACCGGTCAACCGCTGGCTGATCGCCCGCGGCAGAGGGCACGCCGTCGTCCACCGGACCGGCGTCCACGGCTAGAGCTCGACGCTGCCGGCAACGACGGTTTCGGTCCGCCCGCCGATCCAGAGCTCGCCGTCGGCCTCGAAGACGTGGATGCGGCCTTCGCGGCCGATCGCGGTCCCCTGGTGGGCGAGGTAAGGGGTCTCGAGGCGGCCCTCGGCGAGCAGCCATTGAGCCACGGACGCGTTGAGGCTGCCGGTGACCGGGTCCTCGGCCGCGAGGCCGCTGACCGGAGCCCAGGCACGGAGCTCGATCGCCGCCGGCGAGCCCGGCGGATAGAAGGCGACGGCGCCGAGGTCGAAGTCCAACGGTCCCGGGCGCAGCTCCAACAGCCGCTCGACCCTCCCGAGCAGGACGGCGATCCACCCCGGACCGTTGTCGACCCACTCGACCGCGAGCATCTCCTCGGAGGGGAGCCCGAGTGCACCCGCCACTTTCGCCCGCTCCTCCTCGGAGGCAGGTCCGGAGCGGACGAGCGGCGGTGCCGCGAAGGCGAGCAGATCGCCGTCGCGGCGGACCCGTACCAGCCCCGCCTCGCACTCCTGGACGATCTCCGCGCCAGCCGCCTCTCCCCCGTTCTCCAGCCAGGCGTGGCAGGTGCCGAGCGTCGGGTGGCCGGCGAAGGGCAGCTCGAGGACGGGCGTGAAGATGCGGACCCGGTAATCGGCCTCGGGCCGCGTCGGCGCCAGCACGAAGGTGGTCTCGGCGAGGTTGGTCCAGCGGGCGAAGCGCTGCATCTCCTCCTCCACCATCCCGCCCGCCTCGAGCACCACGGCGACGGGGTTGCCCGAGCAGGTCCCGCCGCCGAAGACGTCGACCTGGGCGAAGGGGCGGTTCATGCGGGCGAGGCTACCTGGCCACGTGCAGCTCGAGGGCGTGGATCTGATGCTGGCCGTAGGAACCGGTCTGGACCGGTCCGGCGGCGCTGATCAACTCACCCGGCCCCGGCAGCGGATCGGGGCGCAGGCCGACGCGGACGTCGATCGCGGTCAGCCCCGGAAGCGTAATCCCCTGCGGGTCGCGGATGACGAAATGCGCGTCCCCGTCGCCGTCCGGATCGACCCGCTCGACGTAGACGATCCGCCCCACCGTTTCCCGGCAGGCCGGATGCCCCGCCGGGCAATGCGAGGGCTCGACGACTTCCGCCGTCCGTTCCTCGGCGAATCCGCGAGAAGCGTCGCTATGCGACGGTTTTCGCGGACTCGGCGAAGCCGGCGCGATCGGCGTGGTGGCCTCGGAGCCCGTTCCGCAGCCGACGAGGGCCGAAGCGCCCACCAACGCGACTCCTAATAGGGCTCGCAGCCGGTGCCGTCGGAATCGGCGTCGAGGCCGTAGTGGTCTTCGCCGGCCACCGTCACCGGTCCGGTGTACTCCGGGCCGTCGCCGCTGCCCCCGGCGCAGTCGTAGTCGTAGGCGGCGGGATTGAGGCAGGCGCCGGAGTAGTTGGGATCGCATTCGCTGGCTTCTTCTTCGGCGGCGGCTTCTTCGGCCACCAGGGATTCGGCTTCGGCCGCTTCGGCCGCCCGGCGTTCGGCTTCCGCGGCTCTCACCTGCGCCCGGTGCCGGCTCGCTGCCACCTGTCGGCGATGACGACGGGCTGCGACTCGAGCCTGCTGCCGCATCTTCGCATGGCGAACCGCGGCCCGGTGGTGCTGTATCCGGCGTTCCAAGCCGGCCTGCCGGCTTCTGCCTTCGCCGGTTTCCTCCCCGCCGCCACACCCGCCGGCGAGCAGCACTGCAATGAGGACAAAGGCCAGGGACAACTTGCTCACGGAAAGCGAGCATATGTCTCAATTAAAGAACCGGCTTGTAGTAATTCCTACATCCCGTACAGGGGGCCGGCAGTCAGGCGGCGAGGTGCTCGCGCTCGCCGGCCGGCACGAAGTGCTCTATCGGAACCTCCCGCTCGAGCGCGAACGGAATCCCCTCTTCAGCCAGCTTCAAGACCTCTGCGTAGCTGTCACCCGCGGCGATCCAACCCTTGACGTCAGGCGACTCGGCCCACCATCCCTCGGGCTCGTGGTGATAGATGACACGAATGGGTTCCATCGAAATACCTCCAGGATCAGAGTAGCTGCCGAGCGTCCTCTTCAGAAAGGCCAACTTCGTCGAGAAGAACCTTGCGAACGGCATTTGGGGAGATGGTTGCGCTGTCGTGGAAGGCGAAGGTCATAACTGGGTAGTCGGGGGACCGTAACCGACGATGCGAACCCGCTCGGCGGACGACGCGATAGCTGAGCGGCTTGCGTTCGAGGATGGCCAGAAGCCGCCTGCCCTTCAAGGATGGGAACCGGGAACCCACCCCCACTCAAGTGGGAGTGGGGTCCAAGTTCTCCCCCTACATGCGGTACACGGGCGCCGAGGCCTCGGCCAGCGGCGCGTCGGCGCAGGCGTCGAGGGCGAGGGCGAGGACGCGGCGGGTGTCGCGGGGGTCGATGACGCCGTCGTCCCAGAGGCGGGCGGTCGAGTAGAAGGGGCGGCCCTGCTCTTCGTACTGGTCGTGCAGCACCTCGGCCGTCTCCGGCTGGCCCACCTCCTTCATCACCGCCGCCGCCATGCTCGCCGCCCATCACCGAGATGCGGGCGTTCGGCCACATGAAGAGAAAGCGGGGCGAGTAGGCGCGGCCGCACATCCCGTAGTTGCCGGCGCCGAAGGAGCCGCCGACGATCACCGTCAGCTTCGGCACCCGCGCGGTGGAGACGGCGGCGACCATCTTCGCGCCGTCCTTGGCGATGCCGCCGGCCTCGTACTTGGAGCCGACCATGAAGCCGTTGATGTTCTGGACGAAGACGAGCGGGATCCGGCGCTGGTCGCAGAGCTCGACGAAGTGGGCGCCCTTGAGGGCGCTCTCGGAGAAGAGGATGCCGTTGTTGGCGACGATCCCGACCGGGTGGCCGTTTATGTGGGCGAAGGCACAGACCAAGGTTTTGCCGTACTTCTCCTTGAACTCGCGCAGCTCGCCCGCGTCGACGACGCGGCGCAGGACCTCGCGGATGTCCCAGGGCGCCCGCGAGCCGATCGGGACGACGTCGAGAATCTCTTCCGGGTCGGCGGCCGGCGGTCGCGACTCGATCCGCTGCCAGGGCGCCGGCGGCGCCGGCGGCAGGGTGGCGACGATTTCGCGCAGGATCTGAAGCGCCTCGGCGTCGTCGGCGGCGAGGTGGTCGGCGACGCCGGACTTGCGGGCGTGGACGTCGCCGCCGCCGAGCTCCTCGGCGCTCACCTCCTCCCCGGTCGCTGCCTTCACCAGCGGCGGGCCGCCGAGGAAGATCGTCCCCTGGTGGCGGACGATCACGGTCTCGTCGCTCATCGCCGGCACGTAGGCGCCGCCGGCGGTGCAGCTGCCCATCACCGCAGCGAGCTGCGGGATCTCCCGAGCGGACATCGTCGCCTGGTTGAAGAAGATGCGACCGAAGTGCTCGCGGTCCGGGAAGACTTCGTCCTGCAGCGGCAGGAAGGCGCCGCCGGAGTCGACCAGGTAGATGCAGGGGAGCCGGTTCTGCAGGGCGACCTCCTGGGCGCGCAGGTGCTTCTTGACCGTGATCGGGTAGTAGGTGCCGCCTTTGACGGTGGCGTCGTTGGCGACGATGGCGCAGCGGCGGCCGCTGACCGTGCCGACCCCGGTGACGATCCCCGCCCCCGGCGCCGCGTCGTCGTACATCCCGTGCGCCGCCAGCGGCGAGAGCTCGAGGAACGGGGTGCCGGGGTCGCAGAGCCGCTCGATCCGTTCGCGCGCCGTCAGCTTGCCGCGGCCGCGGTGGCGCTCGACCGCCTTGGGGCCGCCGCCGGCGCGAACGCGCTCCAGTTCGGCCTCGAGCTCGGCGATCAGCGCCAGGTGCTTCTCCCGGGAGCCCTCGATCGCGGTGCTCATCGCGGGGGGTTGTCCTTGAAGGGATCGCGCTCGGCGTGCCACTCGACCGGGCCGGCGACGAGGGTGTGGGAGCCGAGCGGGCGGCCGAGGACCTCTTGGGCGGCGCGCGCGGCCCCCAGCAGCCCGGCGAGGTCGACGCCGGTCTCGATCCCCATCTCGTGCAGCATCGAGACCAGGTCCTCGCTGGCGACGTTGCCGGTGGCGCCGGGCGGGACCGGGCAGCCGCCGAGCTCGCCGAAGCTCGACTCGAAGCTGTCGACCCCGACCTCGAGCGCCGCCAGCACGTTGGCCAGCGCCTGGCCGCGGGTGTCGTGGAAGTGGGCGGTTCGCTCCACCTCGCCCACCTCTTCCTGGGCGCGGCGGAAGAACTCGCCGACCTGGACCGGGTTGGCCATCCCGGTGGTGTCGCCGAAGCCGATCTCGACGGCGCCGGCGGCGGAGAGGCGACGGGCGATCTCGAAGACGCGCTCGATCGGGACATAACCCTCATACGGACAGCCGAAGCTGGTGCTGATGACGCCCTCGCAGCGCAGCCCCTCCTCGGTCGCCCGCGCCAGCACGTGCTCCAGTCCGCTCAGCGACTCCTCGACCGAGCGGTTGACGTTGCGGCGGTTGTGGGTCTCCGAGGCGGAGAGGAAGACGTTGACCTCGTCGATCTTGCCCCGCACCTCGAGCGCCGCCTCGAGCCCGCGCATGTTCGGAACCACGACCGAGACCGAGACCTCCTCGGGGATCTCGGCCCGCTCCAGCACCTCGCGGCCGTCAGCAAGCTGCGGGACGACGTCGGCGCGGACGAAGCTCGTCACCTCGAGCCGTCGCAACCCGGTGCGGGCCAGCATCTCGACCAGCCGCACCTTGTCGGCGGTGGCGATCGTCTCCGGCTCGTTCTGGAAGCCGTCGCGGGGCCCGACCTCGCGGATCCGGACTGAGCGCGGGATCACCGGCCGGCTCCTAGGCCCCGAGGGCGCGGGCGATGACCATCTGCTGGACCTCGTCGGTTCCCTCGCCGATCGTGAGGATCTTGGCGTCGCGGTAGAAGCGGCAGACCGGGTACTCCTCGATGTAGCCGTAGCCGCCGTGGATCTGCACCGCCTCCTCGCAGCAGCGAACCGCGAGGCGGCCGCTCTTCAGCTTCGCCTGGGCGGCGGTGAGGCTGAAGTTTTCGCCTCTGTCCTTCATCCGCGCGGCTTTGTAGACGAGCAGCCGGGTCGCCTCGATCTCGGTCGCCATGTCGGCGAGCTTGGCCTGGATCGTCTGGAAGCGGGAGATCGACTGGCCGAAGGCCTGGCGCTCCTTGGCGTAGGCGAGCGCCTCGTCCAGCGCCCCCTGGGCGAGGCCGACGCCCATCGCAGCGACGCCGATGCGGCCGATGTCGAGGACCTGGAGGAACTGGCGGAAGCCCATCCCCCGCGGGCCGAGCAGGTTCTCCTCGGGGACGCGGCACTCGGTGAAGGTGAGCGGGCGGGTGTCGGAGGCGTTCCAGCCCATCTTCCGGTAGGGCTCGCCCTGCTCGTAGCCGGGGGTGCCGTTGGCGACGATCAGGTTGGAGATCTCCTTCTCGCCGGTGCGGGCGGTGATGCAGACGACGCCGGAGATATCGGTGCCGGCGTTGGTGATGAACTGCTTGGCGCCGTCGATCGACCCATTCGCCGCCCTCGAGCCGCGCCTTGGTGCGGACGTTGCCGGCGTCGGAGCCGGCCTCGGGCTCGGTCAGGCCGAAGGCGCCGAGGACCTCGCCGGCGCAGAGCCGCGGCATCCACTCTTCTTTCTGCTCCTCGTGAGCCGAAGAGATAGATCGGTTGCGTGCCGAGCGAGGTGTGGGCGCAGAGCGTGATCGCGACGGAGGAGTCGATCCGGGTCAGCTCCTCGACGGCAAGCGCGTAGGCAAGCGAGTCGCCGCCCCCGCCCCCGTACTCCTGCGGGAACGGGATCCCCATCAGGCCGAGCTCGCCGAGCTTGGCGACGATCTCGTAGGGGAAGCGCTTGCTCGCGGTCGAGCTCCTCGGCGACCGGCGCCACCTCCTGGGTGGCGAATTCGCGGACCGTGCGCTGGATCAGGCGATGCTCGTCGCCGAGGTTGAAGTCCATCTGCACAGAATACCGAATTGGCGTTCGGTTTTTCGCTACCGTTGGCAAATGCCGGTTCCCACCCCTCCCACGCGCCCGGCCCTGCGCGCCCGCTACGACGCCCGCCGCCGCGAAGTCGTCGCCACCGCCGCCGCGCTGTTCGCCGAACGCGGCTACGACGGGACCTCGATCAGCGAGCTGACCGAGGCGACCGGTCTCGCCGCCGGCGGCCTCTACCACTACATCGAGGGCAAGGACGACCTCCTGATCGCGATCTGCGACGAGCTGCTGGAGCCGCTGTTGGAGCGGGCGCGGGAGATCGTCGCCGCGGAGGCGCCACCGGTCGAGCAGCTGCGGGAGTTGGTCGGCGCCTGGGTCGGCCACGTGGTCTCCCACCGCGACCACATGCTGGTCTTCACCCAGGAGCGCCAGGCGATCGAGCGCGAGCCACGCTGGCGCCGGGTCCGCTCCCAGCGCAGGGCCTTCGAGAAGATCCTCGACGAAGTCCTGGCCCGCGGCGAGGCGGACGGCATCGATGACCTTCGCCGACCGCCGCCTCTCCCTCCTCGCCCTGCTGGGAATGGTCAACTACACGCCCCAGTGGGTCCGGCCGGGCGGCCGGCTTTCGGCGCAGGAGATAGCGAGCGGCTACTGCGCGATGGTGCTGGGCGCGAAGGCCTAGATCTGCTGCGGGGAGCCGATGACCGCCAGGGCGACGACGATCGCGATCGCCAGCGTCAGCAGGGCGGTCTTCAGCGGTGCGGGTGGCGCTGATCTGTACATGGGAGAAAAGCTAGGCATTCAGTCCCCGAACACATGTGCGTAGGAGCACAGTTGGACAACACTCACATTGAGCAGGAACTTCACATCTGGTGAGGAGAGGTCAATCGGACGGGCTATGCCCGGTGGAACGGCCTCCCGCGACAATGTCCCCATGCCCACCCTGAGGACGATCGGCGTCTATGGCTTCGACCGCGATTCCTTTCTCGCGGCGCTGAGCGGTGCCGGGGTCGATCTGCTGCTCGACGTGCGCCAGCGCCGCGCGGTGCGCGGCAGCGAGTACGCCTGGGCGAATGCCAAACGGTTGCAGGCCGCGCTGGAGGAGGCCGGCATCGGCTACTCGCACCTCAGCGAGCTGGCGCCGACCACCGAGATGCGCCAGTTGCAGTACGCCGAGGACGAGAAGCGCGGCGAGGGCAAGCGCTCCCGCACTGTCCTCGCCCCCGCCTACGTCGAGCGCTTCACCACCGAGGTGCTCGACCGGGTCGACCTCGAGCCGGTCGTCAGGTGGATCGGCAACTCATCGCCGGCGCTGCTCTGCGTCGAGCGCGATCCCGAGGCCTGCCATCGCTCGCTCGTCGCCGCACGCCTCAGCCAGGAGTTCGGCTTCGAGGTCGAGCACCTGCGGCCGGGGGATGACTAGCTCATCGAGCGGGCGATCACCACGCGCTGGATCTCGTTCGTGCCCTCGTAGATCTGGGTGATCTTGGCGTCGCGCATCATCCGCTCGACCGGGTACTCGTTGACGTAGCCGTAGCCGCCGAGGACCTGGATCGCCTCGACCGTGGCCTTCATCGCATTGTCGGAGGCGAAGAGCTTGGCCATCGAGGTCCACTTGCCGAGGTCGGCGGGCCGCTGGGGCTTGTCGGCCATCGAACAGGCTTTGTAGAGGAGCTCGCGGGCGGCGGCGGTGCCGGTCTCCATGTCGGCGAGCTTGAACTGGATCGCCTGCAGCTGGTTGATCGGCTTGCCGAAGGCGATCCGCTCCTTGGCGTAGGAGTTGGCGTAGTCGGTCGCCCCCTGGGCGATCCCGACCGCCTGGGCGGCGGCGCCGAGACGGGTCCGCTCGAGCGTGCCGAGGGCGACGCCGAGCCCCTTCCCCTCCTCGCCGATCAGGTTCTCGTGCGGGACGCGGACGTCGGTGAAGGTCGGCGAGCCGGTCGGCGAGCCCTTGATCCCGAGCTTGTGCTCGAGCTTGCCGGGGTCGAAGCCGGGCGCGTCCTTCTCGACCACGAAGGCGCTGGTGCGGCGGTTCTCGCGGTCGGTGGTGGCGAAGACGACGTAGAAGTCGGCGATCGTGGCGTTGGAGATCCAGGCCTTCTGGCCGTTGATCACCCACTCCTCGCCGTCGCGGACGGCGCTGGTCCGCATCGCGGCCGGGTCCGAGCCGGCCTCCGGCTCCGAGAGCGCGAAGGCGGGCGACCACTCGCCGCTGGCGCATTTCGGCAGCCACCTCTGTTTCTGCTCCTCGGAGCCGAACAGCTGGATCGGCAGGGTGCCCAGCTCCTGCACCATCAGGATCAGCGCCGAGGAGGCGCAGGCCTTGGCGATCTCCTCGACCGCCATCTGCAACACCAGCGTCCCGGTGCCGGTGCCGCCGTACTCGGCGGCGAAGGGCAGGCCGAGGATGTCGTGGGTGGCGAGCAGCTCGCGCAGGTCCCACGGGTATTCGCTCTTGCGGTCGATGTCGCCGGCCCGCGGCGCGATCTTCTCCTGCGCCAACCGGCGGACCATGTCGCGCAGGTCAAGCGCCTCCTGGGAGATCTCGTAGGCGGGGGTGGCAACGTCGACGCTCATTGATTCCTTTCTCAAAAGACGGGTGACTCGGTGTAGGTGCCGAAGACCTCTTGCATCGCGGCGATCATCTCGCCCTCGGTGGCCTGGGTGCGGGCCGCCTCGACGATCGGCGGCATCAGGTTGCCCTCGCCGGCGGCGGCGCGCTTCAGCTCCGCCAGGGCGCTCTCGACGGCGGCGCCGTCGCGGGCGGCGCGGGTCGCGGCGAGGCGGTCGCGCTGCTTGCCTTCCAGGGCCGGGTCGATCTTCAGGATCGGCATCGCCTCTTCGTCGTCCTGGATGAAGTCGTTGACGCCGACGACGATCCGCCGCCGTTCGTTCAGCTCCTGCTGGTAGGTGAACGAGGACTCGGCGATCTCGCGCTGGGGGAAGTTGCGGCGGATCGCCTCGACCATCCCCCCCAGCTCGTCGATCCGAGCGAAGTAGCCGTAGGCGGCCTCCTCCATCTCGTCGGTCAGCTGCTCGACGAAGTAGGAGCCGCCGAGCGGGTCAGCGGTGCTGGCGACGCCGGTCTCGGTGGCGATGATCTGCTGAGTGCGCAGCGCCACCCGCACCGCGTCGGTGGTCGGCAGCGCCAGCGCCTCGTCGAAGGAGTTGGTGTGCAGCGACTGGGTCCCGCCCATCACCGCCGCCAGCGCCTCCAGCGCGGTGCGGACGATGTTGTTGAGCGGCTGCTGGGCGGTCAGGCTGACGCCGGCGGTCTGGGTGTGGAAGCGGAGCCGCATCGACTCCTCCTTGGTCGCCCCGTAGGTCTCCTTCATCTCCCGCGCCCAGATCCGGCGCGCCGCCCTGTACTTGGCGATCTCCTCGAAGAAGTCGATGTGGGAGTTGAAGAAGAAGGAGAGCCGCGGCGCGAAGTCGTCGACGTCGAGGCCGCGCTCGATCGCCCGCTCGACATAGGTGAAGCCGTCCTTGAGGGTGAAGGCGAGCTCCTGCTGGGCGGTGGAACCGGCCTCGCGGATGTGGTAGCCGGAGATCGAGACCGGGTGCCAGCGCGGCATGCTCCCGGTGCACCACTCGATCATGTCGGTGACCAGCCGCATCGCCGGCTCGATCGGGAAACACCACTCTTTCTGGGCGATGTACTCCTTGAGGATGTCGGTCTGGATCGTGCCGCCGAGCTGCTCCGCCGGCACCCCCTGCTTCTCGCCGACGAGCACGTAGAAGGCGAGCAGGATCGCGGCCGGGGCGTTGATCGTCATCGAGGTGGTGACGCCGCCGAGCGGGATCCCCTCGAAGAGGCGCTCCATGTCGGCCAGGGTGTCGACGGCGACGCCCTCGCGACCGACCTCGCCGAGACTGCGCTCGTGGTCGGAGTCGTAGCCCATCAGGGTCGGCATGTCGAAGGCGGTCGAGAGCCCGGTCTGGCCGTGGTCGAGCAGGTAGTGGAAGCGCTCGTTGGTCTCCTCGACGGTGCCGAAACCGGCGAACTGGCGCATCGTCCACAGCCGCCCCCGGTACATCGAGGGATACGGCCCGCGGGTGAAGGGATAGGAACCCGGCTCGCCGACCCGCTCGGCGAGGTCCGGCGCCTGGTCTGCCTCGGTGTAGAGCGGCTTGATCTCCTGTCCGGAGATGGTCGTGAACTCGGCGTCGCGTTCGATCCGCTTGTCGTCGGAGATCTGGCTCACGAGCCGGTCTAGTCTGACAGCGGTTTCAGCCGGCCGCCACGGCGCGCAGCTCCGGCGCCCAGACTTCCTCGAGGAACCCGCTCAGCTCGTCGTTCAGCCGATCCGGGTTGAGCCGCCACTCGAGGATCGAGTCGGCTTCGACGAGGCGCGCGTTCGGCAGCTCTTCCAGCAGCATCCCCGAGTCGCTGAACGGGTGCAGCGGATCGCGCGGGTGGCCGACGATGAGGGTCGGGTGGTCGATCTTCACCCGCTCCTCGCGGTGGGGGGCGGTCTCGCCCAGCAGCAGCCCCTCGAAAACAGCCTGCGAGGGACCGGGCCGCTGCCGCACCCAGTCGAGCCCGATGTCCACCAGGTGATGGGTTCGCGGAATCGCCCTGGTCGCCAGGGACAGACCCTCGAAGAAGGGGCGGCCGAACTTCAGCCCCAGTAGAACCGGCGCGAAGAGCCCGGCGACGGCGGACAGCGCGTTGTCCAGGACCGGCATCTCGATGAAGAGTGCCCGCGCCCGATCGGGCTGGCGCACCGCCAGCTCGAGGGCGATGTTCGACCCCAGCGAGGTGCCTCCGATCACCGCGCTCTCCTCCTCAAGGTGATCGAGCAGGGCGACCACCTGGCGGGCGAACAGCGGCATCGAGTACAGCCGCAGGTCCTCGGGGCGGTCCGAGCGCCCGTGCCCGAGCATGTCGACCGTGACTACGCGGTTGCCGCGCTCCGCCAGCTCCGGCCCCAGCCGGTCGAACATGTGGCGGTTCATCAGCAGGCCGTGGACGAGGACGATCAACCGCGGACCTTCGCCGTAGACGTCGTAGCTGATCCGGTGCCCCTCGTAGCGGAACTCTCCCATGGAGGAATGGTATGGCAGCGCCGAGTCCGCGAGAACCGTCGCTATTCGACGCTCACGGCGAACTCATCAAAGCCACCGGGACCGACAGCCCTCCGCCGCGGCGGAGGGTGGCGATCCGGCGCCCCGGCTGGACTGCGGGGCGGACATCGCTGACGCGCTCGGTGCCGAGGTGGGCGACGGTCCGCTCCAGGTCGGGGGCGACGAAGGCGAGGCCCCAGAAGAACGCCGGGCGGTCACCCCCGTGCCGCACGGTTGCCTCCGGCGGCTCCTGGACGACCTCGAGGATCGGTGCCCCGACCCGGAAGAAGGCCTGCCGCGGAGCCCCGGCCGGCGTCGGCTCCTCGCGGACCCGGCGCAGGTCGAGCCCGGCCGTGCTCAATGCCGCCACGGTGCGGTCGAGATCCGAGGAGATGGCAACAACGTGGTCGATCGCAGTGACCCCGTTCGGGTGCGCCGGGGCCTGCATCGGCGGCGAATCGCTTGCCGCCGTCCTCAGGCCGTCAAGGTCGGTGGCCTCGATTCCGCGCAAGGACCAGCCGATCAGACCGCGGCCCTTGCTTTCGGGCTCGAACCGGATGCGGACCTTCCCGACCACGCACTCCTCCCCCACCACCTCGAAACCGCAGTCGCGCCAGGCCGCGGGCGTGTCGGCCACCGTCAGCTCCTCGAGAGTCACCGCCATGTTGCCGGCACCGTAGACGGTCGCGTGGCGCTTTTGTGAACCATGAGGACACTAAAGCGACAATGGAACACCTGAGCATGAGCTACGACCTCCAGCGCTTCGTCGACGCCCAAGATCGCGGCGGCACCTACGGGCACGCGCTGGCGGAGCTAGGGGCGGGGCGCAAGACCAGCCACTGGATGTGGTTCGTCTTTCCCCAGCGCGCCGGGCTCGGCCTCAGCGAGATGTCGCGCACCTACGCGATCTACTCGCCCGAGGAAGCACGCGCCTACGTCACGCACCCCGTCCTCGGCCCGCGGCTGGTCGAGTGCGCCGAGGCGCTTCTGAGTCATGACGTTCTCTCGGCACGGGAGATCCTCGGCGGCACCGATGCGACGAAGCTGCGCTCGTCGATGACCCTCTTCGCCGCCGTCGCCCCCGAGCAACCCGCCTTCGCCCAGGTCCTGGAGCGCTACTTCGACGGCGAGGCCGACTCGGCGGGCCTGTTCTCCGGGAACACCCCGTAGCGCTCACGTTCCAGCGCCGGCACCACCTTGTCGGCGAAGGCCTTGACCAGCTCGGGGTCGAACTGGGAACCGGCCCCCCGGCGGAGCTCCTCCACCGCCTCCTCGCTGCTCATCGGCTCCCGGTAGGGGCGGCCTTCGGTCATCGCGTTGTAGGCGTCACAGATGAGGATCGCGCGGGCGCCGAGGGGAATATCGCGGCCGGCGAGCTTGTCGGGGTACCCCGCCCCGTCCCAGCGCTCGTGGGTCGAGCGGACCAGGCTCGCGACCGGCCCCAGCGCCGGCGCGGCATCCAGCACCCGCTCGCCGATCTTCGGGTGCTTGCGCATCAACGCCCACTCCTCCTCGCTGAGTTCGCCGTTCTTGTGGAGGATCTCGTCCGGGATCGCGATCTTGCCGATGTCGTGCAGCTCGGCGGCGCGCCCGAGGACGTCGATCTCCTCGGCGTCGAGATTGAGCTGGCGGCCGAACAGCGCAGCCAGCCGGGCGACCCCGTCGAGGTGGCGCTCGAGCTCGGGCTCGCGCTCGTGAAGGACCCGCAGGAGGACGCCCCGGGTCTGGCTGCGGGCCGAATCGGCTCGCCGGCCCTTTTTCGCGTACATGCGGCGATCGGCGAGGCGCAGCGCATCGGTCGGCGTGACGACCTCGACCGGGATCAGGACCTTGCCCCAGGAGGCGCCGATCGAGAAGCCGGTTCCGCGCTGTGACAGCGCCTCCTCGGCCTCCTCGCAGATCGCTTCGGCGGAATGGCCACGGGTCGGGGCGAGGACGCAGAACTCGTCGCCGCCGAGCCGGTAGCCGCGGCCGTAGGGCGCCATCGCCGTCGCCAGCTGCTTGCCGAGCCGGCGTAGGAGGTCGTCCCCGGCCGGGTGGCCGAAGGTGTCGTTGTAGGCCTTGAAGCCGTCGAGGTCGTAAAGCGCCAGCACCATCGACTCGGGCGGGCTCGCGGCGGCGGCGCGCTCGAGGTCGGCCATCAGGGCGCGGCGGTTCGCGAGCCCCGTCAGGGCGTCGGTCAGCGCCTCCTCTTCGCTCGCCTCCAACATCCCGGAGTTCTGGTTGAAGGTGATCAGGAGGCGGGCCAGAACCGCGACCAGGCAGGCCGCCGAGAGGGCGACGGCGACCGTGGCGACGGCGAGGAAGCTGGCGGCGACCAAGAGGGATATCCCGACCGCCGCCATCGCCAGGGGCACGGCGATGCGACGACGGCCGCCGGTGGCGAGCGTCGCCTCTGCCTCGGTCGCGGGCAGCCAGGAGACGAGGGCGAGGAGGAGGAAGGCGAGCGGCCAACCGACGCTCGCGGCGTTCAGGGCCGTGGTCGACTGGCCCCCGGCATAGAGATAGACCACGTCACAGGCGCCGAAGAGCAGGAGGGCAAAGGCGATCAGCAGCCAGGTACCGCTGGTCCGCCACTTGGAGATCGCGAAGGCGGCGCTCAATAGGCCGAGCAGGACGAGGTCCATGCAGGGGTAGGCGAGGCTGACGGCGACGCCGAGCGGGCTGCCGCCGAGCGCTTCGACGACCGGCGGGAAGATCAGCGCCGCCGCCAACGCGGCGACCGCCAGCGCCCCGATCAGGGAGTCGACCCAGGCCAGCGGATCGAGGTGGGCGACCCGGGCCCGCAGCAACAACACCAGGGCGAGAAAGCTGGCGGGGTAGAAGGCGAGGAAGAGAGCGTCGGCCGGCGAGGGGAACGGGGCCGGTTCGGCGTAGTAGAGGACGACCGAGTAGTAGGTCTGCCCCAGGGCCCAGAGCAGCAGACCGACGCCCAACGCCAGCCAGGCATGGCGCTCGGCCGGCATCCGCACCGCTCGCCAGAGGACGATCGCCGCGGCGCCGAGGACGACAACGTCGTAGACCCAGCG
The DNA here is from genome assembly GCA_963812845.1 of uncultured Actinomycetes bacterium. Classification (GTDB taxonomy): domain Bacteria; phylum Actinomycetota; class Thermoleophilia; order Solirubrobacterales; family 70-9; genus VAYN01. Next base: position 2,035,295 of record CAWEWQ010000001.1, read on the forward strand.
TCCGACGGCGTCCTGGAGACGTTCGTTCGGCAGTTCGCCGACTACGACGACGGCGTAGAAGGCGAGCAGCGCCGCCAGCAGTCCCAGGGCGGCAAAGGCGACCAGGCGCGATCGGTCAAAACCACTAGACGATTTGTCCACCCCAGGTAGATCGGCCGTTTTTTCCAATGACTTGAGCCGTACCATGCGCCGCCCGTGCCATTCCTCTTTCTGCCGCGATCGGCCTCTGCGCGGCTAGCCGGATCCAGGGCGCGCGAATTCGTCCTTCCGCTTGATCAGCAGCCACTGCGGCTTCTCGCCGCCGCGGGTCCGCTGCAGGGCAAATCCGCCCTCGAGCTTGTTGCCGTGGAGAACGAAGACCGCGTGGCCGCGCTCCAGTGCCTGCGGCCAGGGCACCCGGCCGCCCTGCTCGTAGGTGCCGCGGTCCCAGATCGCGACCCGGCCGCCGTCGACCTCGCCCTCGAAGTCGTTGTGGGCAACCGGGTGGTCCTCGACCTCGATCGCCAGCCGCTTCACCGCCGGGTCCATCGAGGGTCCCTTCGGCACCGCCCATGAGCGCATCGCTCCGTCGACCTCGAGACGGAGGTCGAAGTGGTGGGCGCTCGCCCAGTGCTCCTGGACGACGAACGCCCCGGCGCTGACGCCGCGGACCGCGAACTGCTCGTGCCCCTCGACCTTGGCCGGCTCAACCTCGACTGCCTCCACCCGGGCGGCCGGCGGGCCCTCTTCGAGGAAGGCAACCATCTCGTCGACCGCACCCGCAGACCCCTCCGCATGCACCGCGACGCTGCCGTCGTCGGCATTGCGGACCCAGCCGAGGATGCCCAGCTCCCGCGCCCGCGAGACGGTGGCGTCACGGAAGAAAACGCCCTGCACCTGGCCCCGCACGACGGCGCGCACGCCTTTGTTCCCATCGCCCACAAGGAAAGGATCGCACCCCTTCAGGCGCACGAGCATCGGCCGCCGAGCACGTAGGGCCCGGCATCCAGGCGCTGGTCAGTCGTTCCGCGGGAAGAGCGGCGTCCAGTCGTCGCTGCGACACCAGAGGACCGGAAGCGTGTTGTTCGGGCACCTGTATTCGAAGCAGACCGCCGCTTCGGTGTTGCCGTAGCCGAGCGGCATCTTGGCGGTCAGCAGCGCCCCGAACCGCGAGCAAAGCGTTTGCGCCTTTTCCCGCTCGTTCTCATCGGGGTAGAAACCGGAGCCCCTGTAGAAGCAGCGGTCCTCGTCGCCGAGGAGGTCGGCCACCCGGACCGTCACCGGCCAATCGAGCTTTTCGACCTTCCGTTCGACCTTCTTGACGGCGCCGTCGAAGGCGGTGATCCCCAGCAGGAACACCTCCACGGAGGGCGGCCACCTGCCGTCCGCCGTCCACAGGTCGTGAAGCTCCTGCAGCCTGGAGGCTGCGGTTGTCCCCGTCCCCATGAAGTCCTCGAGGAGCACCACCGCCTGATAGGGCCTCTTGGCGTCATCGAGGGTGCTGCGCACGGCGGCGGGGTCGGCGATCACACAATCGCGGTAGATGCCGTTCTCCTGTCGGTACTGCTTCAGGAGGTGAGCCGCGCCGCTGCCGCCTCCCTCGAGACCGCAGACGAGCAGGTCATTTCGGTGGCGCTGTTTGCCCGATCGGGTGTACTGATACCCCCTGCTCGCCAGCTCGCGCACGAGATACTGATGGACCTCGCGCAGTTTCTCGTTCATCTTCGAGGTCGTGTAGAACCGCAGCCCCTTGAGGACCGGCATCATCAGCCGCTGCTCCTCCGGCCCCCCGAACTGCTCCAGCCAGCGGAGGATCTGGTCCGGTCGGACCTCGCGCCCCCTGTAGCTCTTCCACTCGAGAGCAAGCTCTTCGATCTCCTCGGCTTTCGGACGCTTTTCCTCGATCGCGCGCTGGCGGCGGATCAGGACGTCGTCGTCGCCGCTGCCGAGGATGATCTCGTGCGTCCCGTATCTCGCCAGCCACCGTTCGAACAGTGGAACCCGGCAGTTCAGCGCCCCTTCCTCCTTGATCAGGATCCTGCGATCGACGAAACCCCGGATCACCTCCCGGGCGCTGGGCTCGTCGACGTTGAAGCTCAGCGCCTCCTGCGCAAGCTCCTCCTCGCTGACGCTGCCGCGACTCTGAAGACGGCGCGCCAAGGCGAGCAGCACCCGTCGTCGTATCGCCGACACATGGTCCCGGTCCTCGACCTCACCCTGTATGGCGTCGTCCCAGAAATGCTGAAAGTAGGTCGCGTCGAATTCGGGGAGAGCGTGTTCGATCGCGTCGCGGACGTCGTCCACCTGGACGTCCTGATCGCGCCGCTCCACCTGGCGCTCGAACAGCTCGATCAGCAGCAGCTTGGTCATCCACGGATTGCCCGCCGTTTCCGCATACAGAAGGTCGATCGCCTCCTCGGAGAAGTAGAGCCACTCGGCGACGGGAGCCCGGACCAGCTCCGCGTAGTCCGAGAGCTGATCGGTGGCAAAGTAATCCAGCCGGACGAGTTTGAACTTGTTCAGAGACTGTCCGTGGGTGGCAAACACCCACTGCATGCGCTCGGCTCCGATCAGGATGAAGGTGACGTTCTGCTTTCCGCCCAGGCTGCGAAGCGTCTGAAAGAAGGCTTCACCCACCGGCTCGTGCTTGTAGAGGGCGCTGTGCGGCAGGGCGTCGAACTCATCCAGTACCACCACGAAATGGACGTCGGGCGCCAACTTGTATGCGCGTTTGAAGAACTCGGTCAAGGTGGTGAGGCCAGGTGAGAAGTCCGGCATCGGGATGCCGGACAGCCGAGTGTCGGATTCCTGAACCTGCTCGACGATCATCTGCCCGAGGCGCTCGATGGTCGCCTCCAGCGTGTGCGAATTGAAGTCTCCGGACTCCAGGTGGATGAAGAGATGCCTATCGGCCTCGTGCTCGCCCACCGCGGCGTCCACCGCGAACGCCAGGGAGGTCTTGCCGACGCGCTTCTCACCTTCGATCCTCGCGTTCTCCGACTGCAGCACGACCCTGACCAGATCGCGGATCGCCGCACTCCTGCCGATGAAGTCCTTCAGCTCGCGGACCGGCTCGAGCTGGTAGGGCCGTGCGAACTCGAGTTCACCCCAGGGAACATCCGCCTTCTGGGCCTTCAGCGGGAAGAAGTCCTCCAGTTCCTGCTCGGAGCCATCCGGATTGCGCCAGGTCACCTTGATTCCCAACACGTCCGAGTCCTCGCCGGCGCGCGCGCCGCCGGAGCCGTTCGCCACCAGCCCGTGGAAGTCGATCTGCCGTTCGGCCGGCCCGAGCAGGCCGACATTCCGAACCGTGTCATCGAATGAGATCGCCCCACCCGCTTCGACCTCGACGGAGATGTCCTGTGCCTGCCCAGGTCCCTCGTTGACCAGGTCCAGCCGCACGGTGACCGGGACCCTCGCGTGGCCGAACGGGTAGCGCTTCGGGCGCAGGGCGATCTTCAACCGCGCCGGATCGGCGAAACCGGCGGCATCGACCTGCTTGCCGACCAGTGACTGCAGGTTGTCGGCGAAATCCCAGAGCAGCGACTGGGAGTAGGCGGTCCCGGTCTCCTCGGAGAGCTCCTTCAGTTCGTCGCAGCGGCGCGTAAGCACCTCGGACCTGTTGACGATCGACGCGTCGGTGCAATCCGACAGCGCCTGGGCTTCGCTCAACAGCTCTTCGAAGATCTGGATTTTGATGCTCGCGGGCAGGAAAGGCAGCACGAAGGCCCCGGTGGGCCCCGACTGGAACAGTTTCCGGAGATCACCGCGGAAGCTCGCAACGGCCGAGAGAGATCTCAGCGCCCCCACCTGGGAAAGCAGATCGTGCTCGTGTGCGTCTACGAGCGATCGCAGCTGGTCCCGCTTTTCGAAGGTCTGGCTATTGGCCGTCAATCCGACCTTCGGGTAGAGAGAACTCTTCAGCATGCGATCGAACAGGGCGATCGCGCCGCGCAGCCTCTGATCCACGGTGAACACCTCGTCATCGGCGACCAGCAGCCGCAGCAGCGCAGCGCACGCGACGCGGTCGCAGGCACGGGTCTCGACCATGGTTTTCACCGGATCGCCACCAGCCGGGATGGCGACGTCGCTGGCCTTCGCAACCGCCCGCCCGAAGACGTCCAGATAGGCCTTGGTCGTCGTGTCGGATCGGCTTCTGGCCGTTTGAGCAAGGGCCGTGAGCGCCGCGTCGATGGCACGAAGCGGCTTCTCTTTGAGGTCCTGCTTGGCCTGCTCTATCGGATGTAGCTCTACGCTGAGGGGTGGCATGTGGGGTAACCGGATGCGGAACCTTGCCGCATCTAAGTACTAAGCATATTCCGAACGGGAGAGGATTCGATAAAAGTGGCGGCGATGGGCGCCGAACAGGTCGAAACGCTGTCGGGCAAAGCGACGCTGGCGCTACCCGAGTTCGACTCGCCGCCGAGCGATCCGCTGCCACTGCTGGAGCGCTGGCTGCGCGCCGCGGACGAGGAGGGCGTGCGTGAGCCACGGGCGCTGGCGCTGGCCACCGCCGATGCCGAGGGGCGTCCGTCGGTCCGGACCCTCCTCGTCAAGCAACTGACTCCAACCCTCGTCTTCGCCGGCAGCTACGACAGCCGCAAGGGCCGCGACCTAGCAGCCAACCCGCGCGCGGCGGGGACGCTCTACTGGCGCGAGATGCTCCAGCAGATCACGATCGAGGGGCCGGTCGAGCATTTGAGCGAGGAGGAGTCGGACGCGCTCTTCGCCGAGCGGCCGACGGCGGGGAGAGCAACCACCGTCGCTTCGCAACAGGGTGCGGCGCTCGCTGACCCTGCCGGGTTAAGGCGCAAAGTCGACGCGCTGGACGGCAAGTGGTTGCGCCGCCCGCCGAATTGGGGCGGCTTCCGCCTCGACCCCGACCTGATCGAGTTCTGGCACGGCAGCCCCGACCGCCTCCACCGCCGCCTGCTCTACGTGAAGAGCGAGAACGGCTGGAGGCACAAGCGCCTGCAGCCCTGAGCAAGGCGCCTTAGTGAACCAGGAGGCAACTAAAGCGCCTCAGCCGCGGGTGCCGCCGCCCGTCCCGTCGGGTGACCAGCCGGGGCCGCGGAAGAGGTAGCCGAGGCGCGCCCGCCAGCTCTTCGCGTGGCGGACGTCATGGGCGATGGCGATGAACTCGTGGAAGGCGACGCGGGTCGGCTTGAAGGTCCTGATGTTCTGCGTGAGGCCGTAGCGGACGGGCTCGGTCTCGCCCTGGAAGGTGCCGAAGAGGCGGTCCCAGACAATCAGGATGCCGCCGTAGTTGCGGTCGAGGTAGACCTCGTTGGAGCCGTGGTGGACGCGGTGGTGCGAGGGCGTGTTGAAGAAGAACTCGAACCAGGAGGGCATCTTCTTCACCCGCTCGGTGTGGATCCAGAACTGGTAGATGAGGCTGATCGCCTGCTGGGTGAGGATCATCCAGGGCGCGAACCCGAGCAGCGCCAGCGGCGCCCAGAATGGCAGCGCGGTCATCGGCGTCCAGGTCTGGCGCAGCGCGGTCGAGAGGTTGTAGTGCTCGGAGGAGTGGTGGACGACGTGGCTGGCCCAGAAGATCCGCATCTCGTGGTGGATGCGGTGAAACCAGTAGTAGGCGAAGTCGTCGGCGAGGAAGAGGAGGACATAGGTCCACCACATGTCGGCCGGCATCCGCAGCGGCGTCAGCTCGTAGAGGCCGGCGTAGATCGCGACCACGACCAGCTTCCAGACGGCGTTGATGACGACGTTGCCGCCGCCCATCGTCAGGCTGGTGCGGGTGTCCCGCGCCTCGTAGCCGACCAGGTCCTCGTCGCGCGCGTACTTGAACGAGAGCAGCTCGACGACGAGCAGCAGCACGAACGCGGGAATCGCGTAGAGGATCAGCTCCGCCACGCGGCAACTGTAGATGGCCCGAAACACCGACGGGACGAAAACCGACCTATGTAGCCGGTTTTCGGCCCGTCGGCGGGTGGTTAGAGGTAGCCGAGGGGGTCGGTTGCGGTGCCGTTGATCCGCACCTCGAAGTGGAGGTGGGGGCCGGTGCTGTGGCCGGTGTTGCCGCTGAGGCCGATCACGTCGCCCTGGCTGACCCGGGCGCCGACCGAGGTCGCGAAGCTCGACTGGTGCGCGTAGCAGGTGGAGAGCCCGCCGCCGTGGTCGATGCAGGTGTAGTTGCCGTAGCCGCCGCTTTCGTACTCGGACTGCATCAGGATCACCGTGCCATCGGCCGCGGCGCGGATCGGCGTCCCTTCCGGCACGGAGATGTCGATCCCCTCGTGCATCCGCCCCCAGCGGTAGCCGAAGCCGGAGGTCAAGGTGCCTTCGACCGGCCAGATGAACCCGGCGGCGCTCGGCGAGGGCAGCGGCCCGGCCGGCAGTGGCACTCCCCCGGTCGCTTCGGCGATTTCCTGGGCGATCTGCGAGCGCAGGTCGGCGGCGATTTCCTCGTGCTGGTCGATCTCGCCCTGGACGCCGTTCAGCGCCCGGCGCCGCTTGCCGCGGGCCGCGATCAACGCCCCCTCGCGCGACTCCAGGGTCGAACGGGTGACTTCCAACCGCTGCTCCTTGGCCGCGATCGCGTCTCGTGCGTCTTCGATCGTAAGCTTCGCGATCTTCCGCTGCCGCACCAGCTTCTTCGCTTCGTCACGCAGGCTGCGGACGCGCCCGGCCAGCTTCTCGTCGCTTTCCTGGATCGCGTCGAAGTACTCGGTGCGAGCAACCATGTCGCCGTAGTCCTCGCTGCTGAGGATGACCGAGGTGATGTCGGTCGACCCGTAGGTGTAGATCGCGACCAAGCGCTCGCGCAGGTTGACCAGCGCCCGCTTCAGCCGCCCCCGCAGCGTCGCCAGGCGGTCGAGCGCCTCGCGCAGTTCGTCTTCTGCCTGGCCGAGTTCGGCCTGCTTGGCGGCCAACTCTTCCTCCGCCGCCGCCTCCTGGTTGCGCAGCCCCGAAACCTGGCCTTCCAGAGCGGAGATTTCGTCCGCCATCGCGGCGATGTCGGAGGTCAGCACGCCTTCCCGTTCTTCGGCGGCGCCGATCTTCTCTTCGACCGCTTCCAACTTCTCAGAGGTCGACTTGGCAGGGGCGGTTGCCACTCCGAACGCACAGGAGGCCAGCAGGGCAACGGCCATCGCCAGAAGCGACGAGAGCCGGCGCCGGCTCGTTTTCAGGGTCGGTTTCGCCATAGCTGAAAGAGGAAAGCCGGCTTACCCGCCGGCCTTCTACAAACCGTAGGCGGGTGAAATGGCTCGCGCCGCGCCCGGAGCGGGGCTGCAACCTCAGTTGCGCCGGTACTCGCAGTGCCTGGCGCCGTCGCCGCCGCGCCCGCCGATGCAGCGGTCCTCCCCGCCCCGGCCGTCGAGCACGTCGGCCCCGCCGCGCCCGAGCAGGACGTCGGCCGCCGCCGAGCCGATCAGCACGTCCGGCCCCGTCGAGCCCTCGATCTTCTCGGTGCCGCGGACGATGCGGCCGGGCGTGCATTCGAACACGTCGGGGTCGAGCACCGAACCCCCGATCCGCGCTTCGACCTGGGTGCCTTCGTTGCGCACCCGCGCAAAGGAGGCGCTGTCGTTGGCGCCGGGGCCGCCGGCGAACCTGTCGCCCTCGCATGGCTGACCGCCGATCAGGAGGTCGTCGCCGCTGCCGCCCAGCATCGTCGCCGCGCCGCTGCCGTGGCGCGGGTGGAGGATGTTGACGCCGAAGAGGGCGTCGTCGCCGCCGCCGCCCGCGAGGCGATCGGGATCGCTGTCGTCGCCGGCGTAGAGGGTGTCGCCGCCGCGGCCGCCGCGCAGCCGGTCGCTCCCCGGCCCGCCGTCGACGGTCGCCGCGACTTCGGGCGGCAACGAGGGCTGCAGCGCCAGGCGGTCGTCGCCGGAGCCGAGGGAGACCAGGATCGAGTTGACGCGGGCGGCGCAGGAGACCGCGGTGGCGGCAACACCACAGCCGTCGGCGCGGCGGGAGTCGCCGAGCCGCACCGGGTTGCCGGCCCCGGCACGAACCAGGAAGCGGCCGTTGCGGAATCCGACGCGCACGTCATCCACGCCCGCGTCGCCGGTAATCGAAAGGGTCGCCGTCCCGGTCAGGCTCTCGTAGAGCTCCACCTGGGTCCCGGCGCCGCCGGCGGAACCGCAGGATTCGGCCACCGAGAAGGAGCCGGAGCACTGGTCGCTACCAGGGCCACCGAACGCTTCGTCTTCCTCCTGGGAGCCGAGCAGGCGGTCGTCCCCCGGCCCGCCCTCGACCCGGTTTGCGGTCGCCTCGGAGGTGGCGAGGAGATCGTCGCCCGATCCGCCGACGATGTCCTCGATGCCGACCATGTGCTCGTTCTCGGCGCCGCTCACCGTCCCGCTGGCGAGGTCCACTTCGACCGGTCCGCCGGCGCTCCGGTAGGAGGCGATGTCATGCGAGCCCGGCCCGCCGGCGATGCGGTCGCTGCCGATCCCGCCGGCGACGGTGTCGAAGCCGCCGCGGCCGCCGTCGACGACGTCGTCCCCGAGCCCGCCCTCGACATCGTCGCGGCCGCTGCTGCCGCGGACGGTGTCGTTGCCGCTGTCGCCGCGGACCCGGTCGCGCCCGGCGCCGCCGTCGACGTCGTCGGACCCCCGACCGCCGCGGAGGAGATCGGCGCTCCCCCCGCCGTCGAGCGTGTCCTTGCCGCGGCCGCCGTCGATCCTGTCGCGGCCCCGGCCGCCGCAGATCACGTCGTTCCCACGGCCACCGACGATCACGTTCCGACCGGGACCCCCGAGGATCACGTCGGGTCCGCGGGTCCCGTGGATGAAGCGGCCGTGGGAGGCGATGGTCGCAAGCCGCCCCCCACACCGAGGCCGCTTGGCCTCGGGGGCATCGGCGAAGGCAAGCATGAGAGCGAATGCGGCGACAACCACGGCCGCCAGAGCCGATCGGGAGCGACGGCCGTCGACTGCTTGCAGCATCCATCCACCTCCCCTCCGCTAGAGAAACCCTTTGCCTGGGCTTCAGCTACCCGCTTGGCGCGCGGCCAACTCCGCCGCCGGGTCCGGGTAGGCGAAGGTGCTGAACCCGAACCAGTCGGGGACGCTGCGGACCAGGTGGTCGGGGCCGGTCAGCCGCACCCGCTTCGAGCGGATCGCCGTCCCCAGTTCCTGTTTCCCCACCCAGACCTCGGCCATCGCCCGCGTCTCGGCGTCGACCTGGAGGTCGACCCCGAAGCCCGGATCGGTGAAGCAGAGGTCGGCGTTCGCCTCCTCGGCGACGAGCCACCAGGCGCGCTTGCCCTCCTCGGCGTCGCGGAAGCGGAAGAAGACCACCACCTGATCCTGCGGCAAACGGTCGAGGCGGAGGCTGCGACGCAGGTCCCACATCAAGAGCGCCGGATCGGCCTCCTCGGCACTGATCTCGCGTTTCAGCCAGTCGCGGCTCCAGGTCCCGAGCGAGACAACCAGCGGCCCCAGCGCTTCACCGGCCGGAGTCAGCCGGTAGGCGTGGCCGCGCTCGCCCTGCAGCGGTTCCCGGGTCAATAGCTCGGAGCGCTCAAGCTCGCGCAGACGTTTGCTCAGTAGCGAGGAGGACATCCGCGGCACCCCGCGCTGAATCTCGTTGAAGCGGGTGCTGCCCATCAGCATCTCCCGCAGGACCAGCAGGGTCCAGCGCTCGGTCAGGACCTCCGCCGCCTGGGCAACCGGGCAGAACTGTCCGTAGCTATCCGCCATCTCCTCCGCGATCGAGTCTACGCGCCCAACTGCAGATCTAGAAGTTGATGGACACCGCCGGCAGGCGTAGAAAGTAATCGTCAACCAAACCGAAGGAGATGCTCCAGTGACCCCCAACACCGATGCCCAGAGCCCCAGCCCCGAGCTGAGGGAGAAACACCGGAAGATGTGGGCCTCCGGCGACTACCCGTCGATGGTCGAGACCTTCCTCCTGCCCCTCGGCCCGCGCCTCGTCGAGGCCTGCGGCATCGGCCCGGGCGACCGCGTCCTCGACGTTGCAGCCGGCACCGGCAACGCCTCGATCGTCGCGGCCAAGGCGGGCGCCGACGTCGTCGCGAGCGACCTCACCCCCGAGCTCTTCGACGCCGGCCGCGCCCGCGCCGAGGCCGAGGGGGTCGAGCTGGAGTGGGTCGAGGCCGATGCCCACGACCTCCCCTTCGAGGACTCGAGCTTCGACGTCGTCATCTCCTCGATCGGGGTGATGTTTGCGCCCTTCCACGAGAAGGCGGCAGGCGAGCTGGTCCGCGTCTGCAAGCCCGGCGGCAGGATCGGCCTCCTCAGCTGGACGCCGGAGGGGATGATCGGCGGCCTCTTCCGCACCATGGGCCAGTTCATGCCTCCCCCTCCCCCGGGCGCGCAGCCGCCGCCGCTGTGGGGCGGCGAGGAGCACCTCCGCGGCCTGCTCGGCGACCGGGTCGAGTTGGAGACGGTCGAGAAAGGCGTCCTCGAGGTGACCGCCTTCCAACGCCCAGACGACTATGGCGAGCACTTCAAGCAGCGCTACGGGCCGACGATCGCCGCCCGCGCCAACGCCGAGAAAGAGGGCCGCGCCGAGGAGTTCGACCGCACGCTGAGCGAGTTCTGCGCCGAGTGGAACCGGGGCAGCGAGGAGCAGGCCCGCTTCGGCATGGAGTACCTGCTCACCGTCGGGCACAAGCGGGGCTGAGGGCGATGGGTGACTGAGTCTAGGCGATTAGACGTTTAGACGATTAATCGTCTAAACTGGGTCGATGATCTTCTCGACTCCGCCCATTGACGGCGATCTTCAGGCAAGACTTGATGAGCTGAACGTGCTCCGTGCCCGGCTGGGCGCGGAGGTGTCCACGCTGAGCCGCTGGCTGGGCTCCTTGCGGCGCCAGGTTCGCGCCACCTCGATCGGGGGATCGACCTCGATCGAGGGGTTCACCGTCACGCCTGAGGAAGCGCTGGCCCTGACCAGCGGCCGAAAAATCGCCGATCAGGATGCTGAAGATCGCCAGGCGGTTGCCTGCTACACGCGGGCGATGGACCACGTCGGGACGATGGCAGCCGATCCCCGCTTCCGCTGGCAGGACCGGGTAATCCTCGACCTTCACTTCGAGGCCTGTTACTTCCAACGCGACAAGGACCCGGGCCTGTGGAGGACGGGGCCGATCGGGGTCACCGGCGCCGACGGCTTGCTCGAGTACCGCGGGCCCGCCGGAGACGACGTAATCGACCTCATGGACGAGGTCGTCGCCTGGCTGGACGACGAAGACCCGGGGGTGGACATCGTGGTGAAGGCGGCGATGGCTCACCTGAACGTGATCTCGGTCCACCCTTTCCGCGACGGCAACGGGCGAATCTCGCGGATCGTGCAGTCGCTGGTCCTCGCCCGTGGGGGCCTCGGCTCACCCGAGTTCTTCTCGATCGAGGAGTACCTGGGCGGCCACACCCAGGAGTACTACGCGGCCCTGCGCCAGACCCAAGGCGGCAGCTATCAGCCCGACCGTGACGCGACCGGTTGGGTGGCCTTCTGCCTCGAAGCCCACTTGGTGCAGGCGCGCCAGCGGCTTGGCCAGATCGAGCGGGCGGCAGCGCGCTGGCAGCTGATGGAAGATCTCGCCGAGAGACGAGGCTGGCCCGACCGGATGGTGATCGGCCTCGAGCAGAGCCTCGCGGGCGGCACCGACCGGAGCCGCTACTCAGAGGAGGCCGAGGTCTCGGCCGCCACCGCGAGCGCCGACCTCCGCCGCCTCCTCGACGCAGGGCTGATCGAGAAGCGGGGTCGGGCCAGGAGCATCACCTACGTCGCCGGCGACAAGCTGCTCGAGCTGGTCGGCGGATCGGCTACCGCCGCGGCTTGAAGCCCCGCAGCCGCAGCGAGTTGGTGACGACGAAGACGCTGGAGAAGGCCATCGCGGCGCCGGCGATGATCGGGTTGAGGAGGCCGGCGGCGGCGAGGGGCAGGGCGGCGACGTTGTAGGCGAAGGCCCAGAAGAGGTTGCCCTTGATCGTCGCCAGGGTGCGGCGGGAGAGGCGGATCGCGTCGGCGACGGCGCGCGGGTCGCCGGAGACCAGGGTGATGTCGGAGGCCTCGATCGCGACGTCGGTGCCGGTCCCGATCGCGAGGCCGAGGTCGGCCTGGGCGAGGGCAGGAGCGTCGTTGACGCCGTCGCCGACCATCGCCACGGTCCGACCCTCGCCCTGCAGGCGCGCGACGACCGCCGCCTTGTCGGCCGGCAGCACCTCGGCGATCACCTCCTCGATCCCGAGGTCGGCGGCGACGGACCGCGCGGTCGCCTCGTTGTCGCCGGTCAGCAGGACCGGCCGCAGCTCCAGCTCCCGCAGCGCCTCGATCGCCGCGCGCGCTCGAGGGCTTGACCGCGTCGGCGACGACGATCAGGCCGCGGGCGACGCCGTCCCACTCGACCGCGATCGCCGTCTCGGCGTGCTCGAGCTGTCGTGGCCCAGGAGGCGGGACAAGAGTCGACATCCCCGGGCGACCGACCACGACCGCGTGGCCGCCGACGACGCCACGAACCCCCACCCCGGCCTCGCTCTCGAAGTCGTCGACCGCGGGGAGGAGCACGAACTCCTCCTTGGCGCGGGCCGCGATCGCCTGCGCGATCGGGTGCTCGGAGGCGTCCTCGACGGCGCCGGCCAGGCGCAGCACCTCGGCCTCGTCCTCCCCTGGGGCGGCGTGGACCGCCACCACCGCCATCTCGCCGCTGGTCACAGTCCCGGTCTTGTCGAGGACGACGGTGTCGATCTCCCGCGTCGACTCCAGCACCTCCGGCCCCTTGATCAGGAGCCCGAGCTGGGCGCCGCGGCCGGTCCCGACGAGGAGCGCGGTCGGCGTCGCCAGCCCCAGCGCGCAGGGGCAGGCGATGATCAGCACCGCGACGGCGGCGGTGAAGGCGAAGCTCGCACCGGCGCCGTTGGCGAGCCAGAACCCGAGCGTTGCCGACCGCCAGGGCGATCACGATCGGGACGAAGACGGCGCTGATGCGGTCGGCGAGCCGCTGCACCGGCGCCTTGCCCGACTGCGCCTCGGTGACGAGGCGGGCGATCTGGGCGAGCGCGGTTTCCTCGCCGACCCGGGTGGCGCGGACGACGAGGCGGCCACCGACGTTGATCGTGGCGCCGATCACCTCCTCGCCCGGGCCCACCTCGACCGGCACGGACTCGCCGGTGACGAGCGACCGGTCGACGGCGGAGGAGCCGCTCTCGACGACACCGTCGGTCGCGACCTTCTCCCCCGGGCGGACGACGAAGCGCCGGCCGACAGCGAGCTCCTCCACCGGCAGCCGCCGCTCGTTGCCGTCGTCGTCGAGCACGGCGACGTCCTTGGCACCGAGGTCGAGCAGCGCCTCCAGGGCGGCGCCGGCCCGCCGCTTCGCCCGCGCCTCGAAGTAGCGCCCGGCGAGGATGAAGGTCGTCACCACCGAGGCCACCTCGAGGTAGATCTGGTCGCTGCCGGCGCCGCGCTCGCTGACCAGCTCGAAGGGCATCTTCATCCCCTGCATGCCCGCGTCTCCGAAGAACAGCGCAACCAGCGACCAGCCGAGGGCGGCGAGGGTCCCGAGCGAGATCAGCGTGTCCATCGTCGCCGCGCCGTGGCGCAGGTTCTGCCAGGCCGCCTTGTGGAAGGGCCAGCCGGCCCAGAGCACGACCGGCACCGCCAGCTGCAGCGAGAGCCACTGCCAGTTCTCGAACTGGAGCGGCTCGATCATCGAAAGCAGCAGCACCGGCAGCGAGAGCGCGGCGGCGAAGATCAGCCGGCGGCGCAGGTCCTCGGTCGGGTCCGCCTCGTTGCTCTCGCCCCCCTCGTCGCCGGCCGACGGCAGGGTCGCCGAGTAGCCGACGCTCTCAACCGCCCCGACCAGCTCCCCGGGGGCGACCCGGGCGGGATCGAAGCTGACGCTGGCCCGCTCGGTCGCGAAGTTCACCGTCGCCTCGACCCCGTCGAGCCGGTTCAAGCTCTTTTCGACCCGGCCGGCGCAGGAAGAGCAGGTCATGCCCTCGATCGGCAGCTCCAGCCGCTGGTCCAAGAGACCGGTCTTCATATAGGGCCGGGGGGTATCCACTCACTTCACTGTAACACATACCCTGAGGGGGTATACTCGAGTCGGCGTTCGTCCTTGGTACCGGTATAGGGGCCCCAAGGACGAACGCCTGCCCCGAACCCTTGGCTGAAAGGAACGAGATGGCGGAGAACCACAGCGACCCCGGCTACATCGAGAACAAGGAGAAGGTGAAGAACCGGCTGCGGCGGATCAGCGGCCAGATCGGCGGCATCGAACGGATGGTCGAGGAAGAGCGCTACTGCATCGACATCCTCACCCAGATCTCCGCCGCCCAGGCGGCGATCGACAAGGTCGCCCTCGCCCTGCTCGACGAACACACGCGCCACTGCGTCGTCGGCGCCGCCAGCGCCGAGGAGCGCGAGGCGAAGACCGAGGAGATGATGGAGGCGGTCGGCCGCCTGCTGAAGAGCCGCTGAGCTGTGCCAGTGTTCCCGCGATGAGCGAGAGGCCCGGCAAGCGCTTCGCCGCCGCCGTCCGGAGGTTCAACCGCAACCCGAAGCTGGTCGATTTCGCGCGCCGGTCGCGTGAGCGCACCCTCGGCGGCGACGAGCACATCGACCACCTCTCCACCGCCCGCGGCCGTCCGTCGGATCGCGCGGCCCGGGAGCTGGTCTCGCTGCGGGGAGACGAGCCCGGCTTCGCCGGCGAGCTCGGGCTGACCGCGCTGCAGACCTGGCAGAGGATCGCCGAGGCCCAGGACCGCGGCCGCGGCAAGGTCGACGTCGCGATCCTCTTCACCGATCTGGTCGGCTTCTCGAGCTGGGCGCTGGAGGCGGGCGACCGCTCGGCGGTGCGGCTCCTGCGCGAGGTCTCGGAGGCGATCGAGCCGCCGGTGCTGGAGCGCCAGGGCGAGGTGGTGAAGCGCCTCGGCGACGGCCTCATGGCCGCCTTCTGGGATGCGCCCGGCGCCGTTGAGGCGGCCTTCGCCCTCGAGGAACGGGTGGCGCCGATCGAGGTCGACGGCTACCGCCCGCGGCTGCGCACCGGCATCCACCTCGGCCGCCCGCGCAAGCTCGGCGGCGACTACTTCGGAGTCGACGTCAACGTCGCCGCCCGCCTTGCCGAGGCGGCGAAGCCCGGCGAGATCCTCGTCTCCGACCGGGCGCTGGCCAGGCTCGCACCCGGCACGGCCGAAGCGAGGAAGCGGCGCTTCAGCGCCAAGGGAGCGCCGAAGGACCTCGACGTCTACGCGGTCAGACGCTCGATCAGCCCAGGCAGCTGACGGTGGCTGTCGAGGACGAACTCGGCCTCCTCCCCGCCCTCGGCGTCTGACTCGTCGTTCATCCCCCGATAGCGGACGGTCCGCATGCCCAGCGCGGAGGCGCCGGCGACGTCGGTGCGGCGCAGGTCGCCGACGTGCAGCGCACCCTCCGGCGCTGCCCCCAGCGACGCCAGCGCCGCCTCGAAGATCTGCGGCGCCGGCTTGTAGTGACCGACCTCGTCGGAGAACGCCCAGCCCGAGAAGTGCCCGAGCAGGCCCTCGCCTGCGAGCAGCTCCCGCAGCAGCTCGCCGCCGCTGAAGCCGACGTCGCAGACGATCCCCAGCCGCAGCCCGCGGTCCGTCAGCGCCTCGAGGCAGGGGCGGATCCCCGGCGCGAACTCGAGCTCGACTTCGCGGCCGGCGCCGAGAAAGGCCTCGGCGACCATCTCCCGCGCCGCGCCCTCGACGCCGAGCGCGCGGACCAGGGACTCCGCAGCCTCGCTCGGGTGCAGGTGCCGCCCTTCGGCCCAGGAGCGCTCCCAGTCCAGCCCCACCCGCTCGAGGCTCTCGACCAAGAGCCGCGCCTCGACCCGCACGTCGCTGCTCTCGCAGGCCGCCTCCACGGCCCGCTCGCGCGCCGCCGACATCGCCCCTTGCGGCACGGTCGCAATCGTGTTCCAGAAGTCGAAGGTGACGGCCTCGATCATCGCCGGCGACGTTAGCGAGGAACCCTGGACGGCCCTGGGCCTCGGGTGTACCTTCGCTACATGCCGCACAAGGCTGCAGATCGGATTCGGAACGTCGCTCTGATCGGCCATCGCGGCAGCGGCAAGACGAGCCTGCATGAGGCGATGCTCTACGAGGCCGGTGCGATCAACCGGCTCGGCAGCGTCGAGGCCGGCTCGACGGCCTCCGACCACGAGCCCGACGAGCAGCGCCGCGGGCTCTCGATCAACGCCTGCGTCACCTGCTTCGGGCACGCCGACCGCGAGATCAACCTGATCGACACCCCCGGGGACCCCAGCTTCGTCGCCGACGCGGCGGCGGCGCTGCGGGCGGCCGACTCCGCCGTGCTCGTGGTCAACGGCGTCGCCGGGGTCGAGGTGCAGACCGAACGGCTCTGGCAGCGGGCCGACGAGGAGGGCCTGGCCCGACTCGTCTTCGTCAACATGCTCGACCGCGAGCGCGCCGACTTCTTCGCCGCCCTGGACTCGCTGAAGGCCGCCTTCGGCCCGCACGTCGTGGCGACCGAGATCCCGATCGGCTCCGAGCGCGAGGTCCGCGGCGTCGTCGACCTGATCGACATGGAGGCCTTCGCCTACCCCGACGGCGAGCGCGGCAGCGCCGAGCAGGTAGCGATCCCCGACGACCTCCTCCCCCTCGCCGCGGAATACCGGGAGAACCTGATGGACGAGGTCGCCGAGAACTCCGACGAGCTGATGGAGCGCTACCTCGAGGGCGAGGAGATCGACCACACCGAGATCGTCACCGCGCTCAAGCGCGGGGTGACCGAGGGCCACCTCTTCCCCGTCACCTGCGGCGTCGCGACGAAGAACCTGGGGACCAACCGGCTGCTCGACGCGCTGGTCGAGGACCTGCCCTCGCCGCAGATGCGCGGCGCCCTGCCGGTCCTCGACGGCGACGGGGAAACGGTCGAGGTCGACCCTGATGAGAACGGACCGCTCGTCGCCTACGTCTTCAAGACGACCGCCGACCCCTACGCCGGGCGGATCAACATCTTCCGCGTCTACAGCGGCACGATCCACGCCGACTCCCAGGCGGTGAACGTGACCCGGCACCAGAAGGAGCGGATCGGGCCGATCGGCCAACCGCTGGGAAAAGACCTGAGGCCGGCCTCCGAGCTGGGGGCCGGCGACATCGGGGCGGTGGCGAAGCTGAAGGAGACGCGGGCCGGCGACGTCCTCTGCGACGAGCAGCGTGACCTCTCCGTCCGCCCGCTCGACCTGCCGGCGCCGGTGATGGCGTTCTCATATGAGGCGAAGACGAAGGGCGACGAGGACAAGGCGGCGACGGCGGTGCGGCGGCTTAGCGAGGAGGACCCGACCCTCGACGTCCACCGCGATCCCCAGACCGGGGAGCAGATCATCGCCGGCCTCACCCAGGTCCACGTCGAGGTCCTGGTCGAGCGGATGAAGGAGCGCTTCGGCGCCGAGATCGCGCTGCACCCGCCGCGGGTCCCATACCAGGAGGCGATCCGCCGACCGGCCGCGGCCCACGCCCGCTACAAGAAGCAGACCGGCGGCAAAGGCCAGTTCGCCGACTGCACGATCGAGATCGAACCGGGCGATGACGGCGGCGGCCTCGAGTTCGTCAACCGGATCAAGGGGGCGGCGATCCCCGGCGGCTTCATCCCGGCGGTCGAGAAAGGCGTCGCCGAAGCGATGCAGCACGGCACCGTCGCCGGCTTCCCGGTCAAGGACGTCCGCGTTCGCCTCCTCGACGGCAAGCACCACGACACCGACTCCTCCGAGCTCGCCTTCAAACTGGCCGCCGCGATGGCCTTCAAGGAGGCGATGGCAGAGGCGGACCCGACCCTGCTCGAGCCGATCGTCAGGCTTACCATCGCCTGTCCCGACGAGGTCGTCGGCGACGTCATCGGCGACCTCAACTCGCGCCGCGGCCGCCCGCTCGGGATGGAGGCCAAAGGCTCCCTGACCGAGGTCCGCGCCGAGGTCCCGATGGCCGAGGTCCTCGACTTCGCCCCCGATCTGCGCTCGATCAGCGGCGGCCGCGCCGAGTTCACGATGGAGTTCGAGCGCTACGAGGAAGTCCCGCCCCACCTGGCGGAGAAGGTCGTCGCCGCGGCGAGCGGCGCCGCGGTCAGCGCTTAGCCGGGCGGCGTGACCTCATTCTTGGTCGTCCCTTCCAGCTGTTCCGCCACCGCCACCATGTGCCAACAAGGGACGCCCAAGCCCTTAGCCAGACGTTTCATGGTCTCCCATTTCGGATTGCGTTTCCCCTTCTCCAAGCGAGAAACCTCGCTTTTGCTGATTTTCACCTCGAGCGCCAGCTCTTCCTGGGTCAACCCTGCATCCAGCCGGAGAGACCTGATGGTCCTTCCGATGATCGGGTGCCGGGGCTCTTGAGGCGAAGTCAAAGCCCATGGAAAAAAAGAGGGCATCGCCGCGTAGCTCCATAGAGTCCGCTGCAACTCCTCCTCGCCGAAATCGCATTCTGCGTGTTTCGCGAGTTCCCAAAGGCGGCCGATCGGGTGTCAAGATGATCTCAGATTTATCTGATATCCTCCGGACATGACTCGTCTCACTGCCACGGAGGTAGCGCGGGAGTTCTCAGCGGTGGTCAATCGGGTGAGCGCAGGCGAGGAGATCGAGGTCGTCCGAAATGGTGTCTCTGTCCTAGAGATGCGTCCGATCAGCCCCGGCCACCTGATATCGACCTCGAGATGGACGGAGCTGATTGACTCGGCACCCTCCCCTGATGACGACTTCGCAAGAGATGTCGAAGAGGCCCGGGAGAGCATCGGTCCCCCGCGCGGCGCATGGCCGTCCTGATTGACACCTCAGTCTTGATCCATGCCGAGCGGCGGGGACGATCACTGAACGATGCGCTCGGGAAGCGCGACCGGGCGATCAGCGTCATCACTGCCAGCGAGCTGCTCCACGGTGTGCATCGCGCGCCGAGCGGCGGCGTGCGCGCCCGGCGCGCCGCCTTCGTCGAGCACCTCTTGGCGGCAATCGAGCCGCTCCCGATCACCACTGCCGTCGCACGCGCCCATGCGGAAATCTGGGCCGCCCTGGAGAGCAGGGGTACCCCGATCGGGGCCCACGACCTCTGGATCGCCGCCACCGCCCTCAGCCATGGCATGGATGTCGCCACCACCAACGCCCGGGACTTCGAGCGAGTACCAGGCCTAACGGTGGTACCGGTCTAACCTGCGGTCTGCTTCGCCTCCGGCGAGGCCTCCCAGAAGTCGTCGACCTTCTCCGAGTCGGACTCCTCGATCTTCTGCGAGACCGCCCAGAGCTCGACCGGCTCGTCGCTGAGGTTGCGGTGCGAGCGGACCGTCTCCGGCGGGACGCGGACGACCGAGCCGGCCGACAGCTCCCGCACCTCGTCGCCGAAGCGCATCGTCAGGGTGCCGCGGCCGACGATGTAGAGCTCCTCCTGCTGCTCGTGGCGGTGGCCGTTGCCCTGCTCGAAGTCCGAGTGCGGCGGGACCCGGATCAGGGTCACCGCCACCTGCTCGGTCCCCAGCGCCTCGCTCAGCGCCCGGAACTCGCCCGGCACCTCGCTGTCGGCGTAGACGTCCTCGACCTCGTCGGCGTTGACGATCGTGAAGTCGCTCATGCGTAGAGGCCCTCGATCTCGGCTTCGTACTTGCGCTCGATCGGACGTCGTTTCAGCTTCATCGTCGGCGTCAGCTCGTCGCCGCCTGGCGTCCACTCCCCCGGCACCAGCTCGAACCGCTTCACCTGCTCGACCCGCGAGAGGCCCGCGTTGCCGCGCTCGACCGCGGCCTCGATCTCGGCCCGGATGACCGGCTCGGCGGCGAGTTCGGCGAGCGGGACGTCCTCGATCCCCTGCTGCTGGGCGAAGACCGGGGCGACGTCGGGGTCGAGGACGATCAGCGCGACGTTGTAGGGGCGGTTGTCGCCGACGGCGCAGACCTGGCCGATCAGCGGACTGGCCGCCTTGATCTTCGCCTCGATGTTGGCCGGCGACATGTTTTTGCCGGCGGCGTTGATGATCAGCTCCTTCTTGCGATCGATGATCCGCAGGTAGCCGTCGGGGTCGAATTCGCCGACGTCGCCGGTGTGCAGCCAGCCCTCGGAATCGATCGCCTCCGCCGTCCTCTCGGGGGCGTTGCGGTAGCCGGACATCACCGTCCCGCCCCGCATCAGGACCTCGCCGTCGGAGGCCAGCTTCAACTCGACCCCCGGCGCGGCGGGGCCGACGGTGCCGAGCCTGATCGCGCCTGGGAGGTTGCAGGAGCCGACGCCGGTCGTCTCCGAGAGACCCCAGAGCTCGGCCAGCGGCACCCCCATCGCGAGGAAGAACTCGATCGTCTCGCGCGGGGTCGGCGCCGCGCCGACGTTGGCGATCAGCAGCTGGTCGAGGCCGACGCGCCGGCGCAGCTCCGAGAGGACCTGCTCCTCGGCTTTGGCGTGCTCGGCGGCGAGGTCGGCGGGCACCTCTTCCCCGGCCTGCTCGATCTCGACCTTGCGCCGCCCCACCCCGAGGGCCCACTCGACCGCCTGCTGGCGCTCGGGGTCGGGGTCGGCGGCGATCCCGATCTCCAGCGCCGCCTTCAGTTTTTCCCAGACCCGGGGAACGGCGAAGAACCAGTGCGGGCGCACTTCAGTCAGGTAGGCGACGACCTGGCGCGGGTCCGGGCAGCAGGTGGTGCCGGCGCCGAAGGCGATCGGCGCGTAGTGGGTGGCGTTGCGCTCGGCGATGTGGGCCATCGGCAACCAGGAGACCAGGCGCGAGTCGCTGGAGAGCCGGAGCACCTCGTCGAAGGAGTTGAAAGCGGCCATCACGTTGGCGTGGGTCAGCTGGACGCCCTTCGGCGGCCCGGTCGTGCCGGAGGTGTAGATCAGGGTCGCCAGGTCATCGGGCTCCACCGCCCGCCAGGCCGCCTCGAAGTCGAAGTCCGGCTGCCCCATCGCTTCCAGGTCGGCGAGGGAGATCACGCCCTCGCCCGCCTCGCCGTCGACGAGGACCACGTGCTCGAGCACGTCGACCGCCTCGCGCACCGCCAGCACCGTCTCGAGGAAGGCCTGCTCGGTGAAGACGACCCGGCTGCCGGCGTCGGCGACGAGGTACTCGATCTGCTCCGCGGCCAGGGTGTTGTAGACGGAGAAGGGGGTCGCCCCGAGGTGCATCGCGGCGGTGTCGGCGAAGTGGAACTCGGGCCGGTTGGCGAGCATGATCCCGACCGTGTCGCCGCTCCGGACCCCGAGCGCGGCGAGGCCCGCGGCCAGCGCCCGCACCCGCTCCGCGTACTCGCCCCAGGTGAAGCTGACCTCGTCGTCCTTGGTCCGCAGCGCATTGGCGCCGGCGTTCTCGGCGGCGGTCGCCTGGAAGGCGGCAGCGACGGTCGGCGCGTCCAGCGCCTGCGGCCTCGTCCCACGGTCTGCTGCTGCTTCGAGCGCCATCTCTCCTCCTCGGTCGTTCCCAGGGTCACTATTCCACGGCGACCGCCGCGGCGCAGGAAAGACAAAGAAACAGGGAGGATGTACGGATGCCGCCCCCTCGCCGACCGCAGAGACGCAAAGAACCCCAGGACTTCGGCTGGGTGATCTCCTTCGGCTGCAAAACGACCGGCACCCTCCGCCGCCTCAAAGTCGACACCGACCCCTCCTCGGACACCAGCCCGATCGAGGTCCCCTGCCCGTGCGGCGAAACCCACCGCGTCACCGTCTCTCCCTACCGGCGGCGGCGGGCGGCCGACGAGCCTTTCGACCTCGAGGTCAAGAGCCTCGACGAGTTGCGTTCAGGCAGCTAGCGCTCAGCGCAGGACCAGCGATTTCACCGCGGTGGCATGGGAGCCGTCGCGGGCGGTGCCGGTCACGGTCAGTTTGGCGTGCAGCGAGTCGGCGTCGAGGAGTGCCGGCCGGACCTTCCAGAGCAGGCGGATCTGGGCGTTCATCGTGATCGGGATCAGGGTCAGCGGGGTCCCGATGCCGCGGGCGACGACCCGGCTGCGCAGGCCGAGACGGCGGGCCTCGGCGCCCGAGACGCGCACAGTGGAATTGATCGTCGCCGCTGCGGAGAAGGTGACCGGCGTGCGGATCGGCACCCCCTGCACGGCGCGCCGGAGGCCGCCCTCGACGCTGACCGGCCCGTCGATCGAGACGCTCAGCGGCAGCGTCCCGGTGACGTCGCGCGGCGGCGTGGTGCGTCCGCCGGAGAGGTTCTCACAATCGGCTTCGACCTGGTCGACGTTGTCGACCACAGCCGCGTCGGAGGGGCCACCTCCGCAATCGACGGCGTCGGCGACGAAGCCGGAGAAGTCCGGGGTGAAGTCGAGCGCCGAGACGATCACGTCGTTGCCCCAGTCGGGGAGCTCTCCGTACTCGTCGCCGTAGATGAAGTCGGCCCCGCCGCCGCCGGCGACCGCGTCGTCACCCGGACCCCCGACAACCCGATCGTTGCCGTCTCCCCCGTCGAGGTTGTCGACGTCCTCGAGGCCGAAGAGTTCGTCGTCTCCGGCGCCTCCTTTGAGGTCGTCCGAGTTGACGGAGCCGTAGATGACGTCGTCGCCTTCGCCGCCGTCGGCGACGATCCGCGGCTGCACGTCCGCGTAGGGATCGGCGGTGAACTTGTCGTTGCCACCGCCGAGGTCCACCTCCATCGTCACGTGGTTGCCGTCGTTTTCCTTCAGCGACGGCGCCCCGCAGGCGACGATCACTTTTCGGACCCGCGGCCCGCGCAGTCGCCGGCAGCCGTGGCCCGCCCGCAGCACGTGGCCCGGCTCGACGTAGTAGGAGATCACCCGCAGATAGTCGGTTCCGGCGTAGGCGATCACGTCGCCGTCGCCGTCGGAGACCAGCTTCATCTTGTTCCCATTGCGGGAGATCGAGGCGTCCGCGGCGGCAAACGAGGGAAGCGCGAGCAACATGGCGACAAGACCGATTCCCAACCACATCAGCTTTCTCGCCCGTTTCATGATGGGGAGAAGATCAGCGCGGCCGGACGCTGTCAAGCGCGTGTGGATGAACGTCCGCCTCAGCGCTCGACGCGCTGCTTGACGGCACCGAGCAGCCGCATCGTCACGAGGACATGGCCGCGCGTGCCGATCACCGCGGCGCGGTAGAGACGCCCGGCGGCGCCGGGAAAGCGGGCGCGGGTCTCGGCCCGCAACCGCGTCGCTCCCTCCTCGCCGGAGAGGCGGAAGACGAGCGCGTATTCCGAGTAACGGTGGCGCCCGACAAGCGCCAGCTCCTCTCCGGGCACAGCGCGGGTGACGGTGAACCCGGGGATGGTCGAACCCTCAGCAAGAGGCCGCGGTCCCGACGCGGCAGTCGCCTCACACCCGAGCAATCCTGCGAAGCGGGTGGCGAGCGGTGCGGAGAACGAGCCCTCGGCAACCCGACAAAGGGACTCCCAGACAACCTCCGGCGACGCCGCGACCTCGACGCCATGCTCGTCGACGAACGGCAGGGCGTCGGGATCGAGCGAGGACTGGTACCGCACGGGCGCCACCCTATCGCCCGCCGACCGCGCCTACGGCAGAATCGCCCGATGTCCCACCCCGAGTTCGATCTCAGCGCCGAGCAGGCGCGGCGCCTCGCCCTCGCCGCCCAGGGATTCGGTCGGCCGCGGCCGACCGGGCGGGTTGACGCCAGGCACCTGCGGCGGGCGATCTGCGACGTCGGCCTCCTCCAGCTCGACTCGGTCAACGTCTTCTGCCGCTCCCACTACATGCCCGTCTACTCGCGGCTCGGTCCGTATCCGCAGCAGGCCCTGGACCGGCTGGCCTGGCACGAGGACGGGAATGGGAGGACCCGGCGGGCGCGGCGCCGGGTCCTGATCGAGTACTGGGGGCACGAGGCGTCGCTGCTGCCCGTCGAGCTGCAGCCGCTGCTGCGCTGGCGCATGGCCCGGGCCGATGCGCTGGCGTGGAAAGGCGTGGCACGGATCGCGGCGGAGCGACCACGGCTGCTCGAGTTCGTGCTCGGCGAGGTGCGGGAGCGAGGGCCGATCCGGGCTTCGGACCTGGCGGCGAAGGGGCGGCGCCGGAAGCCGGGAGAGATGTGGAGCTGGAGCGAAGAGAAGACCGCGCTCGAGTACCTGTTCTTCTCGGGGCGGGTGTGCGCGGCGCGGCGGGTCAACTTCGAGCGGCTCTACGACCTGCCCGAGCGGGTGCTTCCGCGGTCGGTCCTCGAGGCACCGACGCCCTCGCAGGAGGAGGCGCAGCGGCAGCTGGTCCTTCTCGCCGCGAAGCGCCTGGGGGTGGCGACCGAGGCCGACCTCGGCGACTACTTCCGCCTCCCCCGCGCCGAGTCGAAGGCCCGCGTCGCCGAACTGGCCGAGGACGGCGGCCTCGTCCCGGTCCGGGTCGAGGGCTGGCGAGCGCCCGCCTTTGTCTCGACCGAGCGGCCCGCTGGCCAGCGCCGGGCCGCGAGCGCCCGGGCGCTGCTGACCCCGTTCGACTCCCTCGTCTGGGCGCGCGAGCGGACCGAGCGCCTCTTCGGCTTCCGCTACCGGATCGAGATCTACGTGCCGGCACCCAAGCGCATCTACGGCTACTACGTCCTCCCCTTCCTCCTCGGCGATCGCCTGGTCGCCCGCGTCGACCTCAAGAGCGACCGGCAGGCGGGCGTCCTCCACGTACGCGGTGCCTTCGCCGAGCCGGGTGCCGACACCGCCCAAGTCGCGGCGGAGCTGGCCGCGGAGCTGCGGCTGCTCAGCGGCTGGCTCGGGCTCGGCGGCGTCTCGGCGACGAGCAAAGGCGACTTGGCCCCACCTCTGCGCCGCGCACTCGCCTGAGCTACGGTGGATCGAGTGCCCAGGCCGACCCTCCTTCGCGAGCGTGCCGAGAACACCCAGGTCATGCTCGCCGTCATCGTCCCGCTCCTCTTCGGCGCCGGCGTCGGCATCGTCCTCGGCACCTCGGCGAGCTTCTACTGGGTCCTCCTCGCCGTCGCCACCCTCGCCGCCCTGCTCTCAGGCCTCGAGCACGACGAAGTCAGGGAGGCCGCCGTCCGCGGCGCCGTCGCCGGAGCGATGTTCGGCCTCGGCATCCTCGCCTCCCATCAGCTGGCCGGCACCGACGCCAAGGTCTCCCTCGGCAGCTTCCCGCCGGCCCTGATCGTCATCGACGCGATCGCCGGTGCCCTGCTGGCCACGCTGGGATGCTGGTTGGGCAGGCGGCGGCAAGCGAAGGCAAGCGGCGCCACGAGCTAGCGGAGCCGCCGCGAGCGCACCGGGCTTTGAGGTCGCAGGCTGCGACCTCAACCGACTCCGAACTTTGGGCCCCTATAGGGCACCAAATCTCGGAGTCGCTGGCTGCCAATCCCTCCTAGGAGAACGCGATCACGCTGCGGATCCCGTCCTGGGCCTCCATCATTTCGAAGCCGCGGTTGACCTCGTCGAGGCCGATCCGGTGGGAGACGAACGGGTCGAGGTCGATTTCGCCGGCCAGGTAGCGGTCGACGAGGGCCGGGACCTGGTCGCGGCCCTTGACGCCCCCGAAGGAGGAGCCGGCGATGCGGCGGCCGGTGATCAGCAGGCGGGGGACGACGTCGAGGGTCTCCCCCCGGCCGGCGACTCCGGCGACGGTGCAGAGCCCCCACCCCATCCGCGCCGCCTCGACCGCCTGGCGCATCACCGCGACGTTGCCCGTCGCCTCGAAGGTGTAGTCGGCGCCGAAGCCGTCGGTCATCTCGAGGATCTGATCGACCGCCCCCTCCCCGCCCTCGATCAGGTCGGTCGCGCCCTGGCCGCGGCCCAGCTCCAGCCGCTGCGGCGAGAGGTCGACGCAGATGATCCGCTCGGCGCCCTGCAAGCGGCAGCCGGCGACGGCGCCGAGGCCGACCATGCCGGCGCCGAAGACGGCGCAGGTGCTGCCGGGCCGCACGGCGGCGGTGTTGATCGCGGCGCCGAGCCCGGTCGAGAGCCCGCAGGCGAAGAGGCAGGCGTGCTCGAACGGGGCCTGCGGGCTCACCTTCGCCAGCGCGATCTCCGGCATCACCGTGTACTCGGCGAAGGTCGAGCAGCCCATGAAGCTGCGGATCTCCTCACCGTCGCGGGAGATCCGCGTCGTCCCGTCCGGCAGGTGCCCCTTGTTCTGCTCCTCGCGGATCGCCAGGCAGAGGTTGGTGCGCGGGTCGAGGCAGTGGACGCACTCGCGGCACTGGGGCGAGAAGAGGGTGACGACGTGGTCGCCCGCCGCCAGCGAGCCGACGTCCGGCCCGACCGCCTCGACGACGCCGGCGCCCTCGTGGCCGAGCACGGTCGGCGCATAGCCGGACGGGTCGGCGCCGGAGGCGGTGTAGAGGTCGGTGTGGCAGACGCCGCAGGCGTGCAGGCGGACCAGCACCTCCCCGGCCCGCGGCTCGGCCAGTTCGACCTCCTGCACCGCGAGCGGCTCGCCGAAGCGCTCCAGCACCGCTGCGCGCATCTTCATCCCGCCAGGCTCCTGGCGCAGTCGACGATCGTCTCCTCGACCGGGCGCGGCTCCCAACCCAGAGCCCGCGCCTTTGCGTTGGACAGCTCGACCCGCTGGCCGAGCTGACCGACGACCGAGCGCGCGGCGGGGTCGAACAGCGCCATCCCGCGTACCAGGAAGTCGGGGACCGAGCGCTTCGGCACCTTCGCCGCCTCCGGCCCGAGGCGCTCGCGCAGGACCGCGGCGACGTCGGCCATCCACTGGAAGCGGGCGACCGCGAGGTAGCGCTCGCCGCCGGCCCCGGCGGCGGTCATCGCCAGGATGTGGAGATCGGCGACGTCGCGCACGTCGACGACGCTGAAGCCGATTCGCGGGGTTCCCGGCATCCCCTTCAGCAGCCGCTCCACCAGCGCCAGGGAGCTCGAGCTCTCGCCGCCGAGGACCGGGCCGAGGATCGCGCCGGGATTGACCACCGCCAGCTTCTCCTCCTCGCCCCGCTCCCGAACCAGGTCCCAGGCGGCCCGCTCGGCGATCGTCTTCGAGCGCGCGTACGGCGTCAGCTTCAAGTCGTCGGGGTCCGACCAGTCCGCCTCGGTGAGCGGCGCCGGAGCGGAGCCGGCATTACCCCGCACCGCGGCGACAGAGGAGGTGACGACGACCCGGCGTACCCCGGCGTCGAGAGCGGCCCGTAGCACCCGCAGCGTCCCCTCCCGGGCCGGCACGATCAGCTCGTCGGGGTCCTTCGGCTGCGCGGCCGGGAACGGCGAAGCGACGTGGAGGACGTAATCGCAACCCGCGACCGCCTCCGCCCAGCCCTCCTCGGAGCGCAGATCCGCCGCCGGCAGCACAAGCCGGTCGCCGGGATCCACCTCGGACCCGACCCGCGCCCGCACTTCCGCCTCCTTGCCAAGGTCGCGCACAGTCGTCCGCACCGCATAGCCTCGCCGCAGCAGCTCGGCCACGCACCGCCCCCCAAGGTACCCCGAACCACCGCTGACCAGAACCGTCTCCATCGGCGACCACCGTACACCGGCGGCTGGCGCCTTATCGTCCGTGGCATGGAGCTGAGCAAGCAACAGGCGGAGGCAGTAGAAGCGAACGCCGGCCTGGCGCCGGCCCCGCTCATCGCACCGGCGCCGCCGACGGCCGAGGACCTGGACAAGGAGCGCAAGCGGTCGCGACTCAAGAAGCTCGGAGCGCCCCTGATCCCGCTCGTCGTCTTGGCCGGCAAGGCCAAGATCCTCCTCTTGGCCCTGGTCAAGGTCAAGGCCGTGACGACGCTCGGGACGATGTTCATCTCGATCGTCGCCTACGGCTTGGCTTTCGGCTGGCCCTTTGCCGTCGGCTTCGTCATGCTGCTCTTCGTCCACGAGATGGGGCACGTCATCCAGCTGCGCCGCGAGGGAGTCGAGGCCTCGGCACCCGTCTTCATCCCCTTCGTCGGCGCGTTGATCGCGGCTGGGTCTCTGGGCAAGGACGCTGCAGCGGAGGCTCGTGTCGGGCTGGCCGGCCCGATCCTCGGCACCCTCGGCACGTTGATCCCGCTCGCTATCTGGCTGGCGACCGGCAGCGACCTATGGCGCGCCGTGGCCTACGTCGGCTTCTTCATCAACCTGATCAATCTGCTGCCCGTTCTGCCGCTCGACGGTGGACGGGCGATGGCTGTCCTTGGCCCAAAGATCTGGATTGCCGGAATCCTCGTGGCCGTCGCCGCCACCGTCCTCTTCCTTGGCCCGTTCATGCTTCTGTTCGTCCTCTTGCTCGGCGGGCCCGAGCTCTACCACCGATTCAAGAATCGGCACTCCGAGGAAAGCCGCGCGTTTCACTCGGTGCCGACGGGAACCAAGGTCGCCCTTGCCGCGATTTACCTAAGCCTCATCGCCCTGCTTATCGTCGGCGTCGCCGAGACCTACCTTCCTCGCACTCTCTAGCCGTGACCGGTGGTTGAGGAACCCCGGTCCAGCCTTAGGGGGCTTTGCCGCTTGGCTCCTGTAGCCATAGAACAAAGTTCTTCCCTGGATTCACCCCTTGAAGCAGACTTTCGAAAGCGGCAACCAACCGGGTGAACTCCCCGCTCGGAAAGCGCGTCGGGTGGATGATCACGAGACCGTGGTGCGCGCGGTTCTCCGCGGCGTATTCGCGGATGATCGGTTCGAAGTCGACGCGGTTGTAGGTGACCAGGGCTCGGCCTTGCTGCTGGGCAACCTCGAAGAGGTCAGGGTCGCTCAAACCTCGGAGGCTCGGATCGTCCCTGGCGGCGGTGACGTCGTGACCTCGGTCTCGGAGTCGTTCCGCGACCTTGCCGCTGATCTGCTCGTCGAGGAGGATCTTCACGCCAAGGCGGCCTGTTCGCGCTGCCAGGCCGCTTCGGCTTCATCGGCGTCTTCGGTATTGAGGGCGATACGCCGGTCGATCTCGCCGGGGAAGGCACCGTAGTAGCGGACTGCGGCCCGCACCTGGGAGTCGGAGAGATTGAGGAGTTCGGCGGTGGCGGAGATCGCCTCCTCCCCACGCGCCTTGCCGCTCTTGAGCGTGAACATGAGCTCCCAGACGTCGGGGCCGCCGGCCAAGGCCGCGCGGCGCCCGGTGGGACCGCCGCGGAACACGATGCCTGGGTGCTCGTCCATACGGGTTCCCTCGTCCACGTAGCGCTCGGCGAGACGCGACTTGTTGGTGCCCGCCGCTTCGCTGCGTTGCTTCAAGCGATCGAGCACACCGGTGTCCCATCGAGCAGAGAAGGTCTGGGTGTCGCGCGCTGCCATTTGTAATACAGCGTAATACAATCGCCGTACCAGGCTGAGATCGGCGCCTATCGCCGCTTCAAAAAGAGGGGTGGCTGACGGGAGTCGAACCCGCGACCGCCGCGACCACAATTAGGCTGCCCGTTGGCGGCACCGCAATCGAATCTCGCATGGCAAGCGGTTTTGCGCGCCCCCTGGATCATCGCCGCTGAAACTCGATATGCGGGGATATTCGGCGATTGTCGGGGTGTACTGGCAGAAGTGCGGATTTCTGCCTGATCGGGCTTACCCCCGGTTCAAAAGGGGTGATCGGATTCGAATCGGCGTCCACCCGAGGCTCTACGAATTGAGCTACAGCCACCGCGCTAGACCAAATTTCCGCTGCCTACGTGAACCGGCCCCTTACCGAGCCCGCCAGCCCTCCAGAGGTTGGCGACTAGAGGAGCTCCCTAATGCGCCTACCGCGCCCCCGATTACCAACCGGGTGCGCGGCCTCGCCAATGGAGGGGCGGGGCTAACGCGACGAATACCCAACCCTGAAGCCGACTGATAGCGCCTTGGACTGTTTGCCGCTCAGGTCGACCGCTTTGACTCTGAAGTTGTGCTTACCTGGCCTCAGGCCGCGATAGACCACCGGCGAGATACAGGCCTTGAACTTTCCCCGATCAATACTGCAGAGGAAGCTCACGTTTGGGTCGGCATTAGTAAAGACAAAGGTGTAGCGCGGACCGCCCTTGCGATTCGGCGCATGAGGATGGTTGGGGCTATGGAGCAGGGTCGGCGGCGAGGGAGCACCCGACGGTGACGGTCCGGGTGGGGCGGATGACGAAGGGGGTGCGGGTCTCCGATTGAAGTCTGCCTGAGCTTGCTCATCGGTTGAACCCATCGTCACTTCGCATTCGTTTGATGAGTTCACCGTCCCAGGACAATGCACCCATACCGCCGGTTCGGAATTCGAGGCCGGGACGCCACGCAGCTTGATGGGGGTTCCCTCGACAAGACCCTCTTCGCACTCGTCACCACAGCTGATCCCGGCCGGCGAACTCTCCACGACGCCGCTGCCGCCTCCTCCCACGGTCACCGAAAGGCGGTGAACCGGCGCCAGCGTTGCTCCTTCGATCTGCTCGAAGTATGCGTGCCAGACCGCAACCGCCCCGTCGGAATCCGCTCGCAACTCGAGCTGCCTGAACAGGTTGTGATCGGAGATCTGCTCGGGCGAACTCCATTCTCCGCCGAGCGGCCCCCTCGCCGATTCGATAACTCCGAGGGTGCTCCGCTGGAAACAGTCCCAGATAGCAACCGCGGTCCCGTCGCCCTCCATCGCTACCCGGGGTTCCAGTTCTTCTTCGCATCGCGACGACGACACCCCGACAGGGTCACCCCATTTCCCACCAGCCGGTCTGACCACCGATTGGACTTCTACTTCGCGAACCGAGACGGGGGCGCCCCAGACGGCGACGGCATTTCCTGCGCTGTCGACGGCAATATGAGGCTGGGATTCGTAGCCACCTGAAGTCGATAGCCGAGCGGCGGTGGTCCAACCACCGGCAGCAGGCTTGCTGGCGGTGTCGATCTCGAACGAGTTCCCCACGAAGTCCCGCCAGATCGCCACTGCTTCCCCGGTCGGGTTGACGGCGACCTGGGGTTCGGTTCCGCCCCCGGTCGACAGCACGACCGGCGAAGTCCATCCACCGACGGCCGGCCAGCTGGCCGTTTCAACCCCTTCGCTTCCTTCCCAGATCGCGATCGCTTGCCCGCCTGCATCGACCACGACGCTCAGGTAGCCCAATTCAGGCTCGGATGAAGCGACCGCGACGGCGGGTGACCATTCACCTCCTGCGAGCCGGCGCGCGGACTCGATCATCACGGTTTGTCCCGAACCATGCTCTTCGGCATGCGCCCATACCGCGACGGCATCGCCACCGGGGTTGACCGCGACATGCGGGTCCCCAACTCCCCCTTCTTCGGAGCTGAAGAGACGTGCAGGTGAGCCCCAGCCTCCCTGGACGAGCCCATCAGCGGTCTCGATCGCCCGAAGGCTCGGTCTCTCATAAGCACCCCAGACGGCGATGGAATCGCCATCTGCGTCGATCCCGACGCTGGGAGTGATTTCATCCGCTTCCCCCGCCGAAATCGTGACTTCAGGATCCCAGCCCCCATGAGGCTCTTTGGAGGCGCCTCGGATGTTGGGGTAGGCGTAGCTCTGCCAGACTACCTGCGCACCGCCACTTTCGTTCACGGCGAGGTCCGGATTAAATGCGATTTCTGCCGGAGAAGACAGCGTGACCGAAGGGCCCCAAGCAGTCGACGCGTCCGCCGTATCGACCAGGGCGACACATCCAAGGGCGGTCGCGCTGACACAACAGATGATGACTCGCAACGATGGCAGGACCTGGCGCTGATTCAGCGCGAAGATCCCGCCTAAACGTCTTCGAGTCAGAGGTCCCCGCACCGCGCAGATCCTATCGCGAGGTCCTTCATGGGTACTCCGCCGGTTCGATAGGCCCAGCGGCGCTTCAGTCGAGGTAGACCACGAGCTTGTCAAGCGGGTAGAACGTCCGGCGTCGTGGAGCAGAACCCCCAACAGTCACAGCAGTCGCTTCGCCTCTCGCGTGTTCCGGCGTCATACGACGTCGTCGAACCCTTCGAGGGTGGCAGACGGGGCTCGACCCCGCGACCGCTGGCACATCAAATTAGGCCGCCCTCCGGCGGCGCCAACAGCGAATCGGCCAAGCCCAAGAAGAGTGGAGCACCGCCCGATACAGGCGACTGTGCTCGAGGATCAGGTCGAACTAGGTACATGACCATGGGCTACTAACCAAAACCTTCAATCGCTCCCGCTCTCCGGGATCGCGGCGCATCATGTGGGCATAGGTCCGCAACGTGAACACCGGAGTCGTGTGTCCGAGCTGATACATCACCGAAACCGGGTCCTCCCCGCAAGCGACGAGGATCGAGGCGAAGGTGTGCCGGAGCTTGTGCGGGGAGAGGCCGAGGGGAAGTGGTGGTCGGCCCGCCCGCTCGAGGAGTCGATCCGCCCGCGCTTTGGCCGGCAAAAGCATGCAAGCGCGGATGTTGTCCTTGCTGCGGGCCAGCCCGTTCCGGGTGGCGAAGACATATTCCTCCGGGCGCCGACAGGAAACGAGGGCTGGCATCCGCACCAGAAGCGACCGGAGAACCGGCAGGATCGAGACCTCTCGCTGACCGGCGGCGGTCTTCGATCGACGGACCAGGATCCTTCCGGCAGCAAGATCGACATCGCGGCAGCGAAGCACCGACAGCTCACCAGAGCGAAGACCCGCGAAGACCAGTGTGCCGATCAGGGGCAGCCGACCCCGAGTCCGTGACTCGGACCGGCGATCCAGCTGTGCGGCTGCGATAAGCAGGGCTTCAATCTGGGTGGCCGAGTCGAGGAAGACCGGCGGCGGGGGTAGTGCCGGGATCCGTCGGCGTCTCCCCCGGGCAGGATTGCGGTCGATCAGACCACGCTCCTCGGCGATCGCCAGCACCCACTGCAGCACGTCAATTGATTTGTTGATCGAGGCGGGCGATAGCGGCCGCATGATCCTTCCGCTCTCATCGCGCTCGGGCCTTTGCGCTGCGATCGCCTGCCGCCGCGCCTCGGCCTGGCGCGTCTTCAAGGCACGGTATTCGTCAACCCCCTCGGGGTCGATCTCCCGTAGTTGCCATTCGGAGAAATGGGGAGAGAGATGCGAGAGCCCCCAGGCGAGGGAGCTAATGCTGGTCTCGCTCAGCTCCCCTCGGCGCTCCTCCAAGAGTCGAGCGGCAAAGGGCCCGAAGCGGGGATCCGCCTGGCGCCTCCTGCGCCTGCGCCTGCCCCGTCCCGGCTCGACCCATAGGTCTCGCCTGACATCGGCGAGCACGTTCGCCAGTTCGTCTTCCGCCCGGCGCCGCGTCCATCCGTCAGCGTCTCGGCCGAGGGTGAGGTACCGGCGTCGTCCATGGACGGTGAAGCGGATCGCCCAGCGCCAGCCGCTCTTTGCGTGGCGATGAAGCAGCTGACCTTTGGGCTTGGTGGGCACGGCTTCCCTCCGGCGCCCCCTTCGGTCATTCTTGCACTCGGACCAACCGACCTCGACCCCCCCGCCGCCTTCGGTTCTGGCCCCCGCGACAAGTGGTTCAAATTCAGGCACTCCGAAAAACAAGAGCCCGTCGGTTCAAAGTCGCTAGAAACCCGCCCATTTGCAGGCCTTTATCGATGGCGTCAGCACTGCTAATGCCGGGAGTCCCAAATTTCTGCCTGTTTTTCAGGCACAAATGGGACCGCCGGTGCCCTGTCAGGCGGTCGTCGGTTCAAAAAAAGATGCTGATTTGCAGGGACTTTAAGGGGTGGCTGACGGGAGTCGAACCCGCGACCGCCGCGACCACAACGCGGAGCTCTACCAGCTGAGCTACAGCCACCTCGCTGGACCCAATTTAGCTTGCGGGGTCTGCAGGCGCGTACCGATGGTGGATGGCGAGGGCATTGCCGTCCGGATCGTTGAAAAAGGCCTGATGGCAGACGCCGGAATCGAGCGTGTCGCCTTTGAACTCGATGCCGCGCGATTCCAGCTCCGCCTTGGCGGCCTCGAAGTCGTCGACGTGGAACTCGATCGGGAGGTTGTTGGGGCGGAACTCGATGTTGAAGGCGTCCACTTGCATCAGGGCGATCGTCAGGTTCCCCGTCTCGAACTCGCCCGCGGGCATGCTCCCCCACCGCTTCGAGAACTCGAGGCCCAGCGTCTCGCCATAGAACCTGGCGGCGCGCTCGTAATCCTGCGTCGCCACGGTGATGAAGTCGGTGCCGCTTATGAGCTTGGTCTGAGTCGCCATCTGGTTCCCTTCGTCGGTTTTCCCGGTTGCCCGTCTCGCTCGCATTACGCCCGCCAGTGCCGCGCCGGCTGCCGCCAAGGCGAGTATGGCGACGATCAGGGCCGCGATGGCGAGGCCATTGTCGTCCCCGCCAGAATCCTCGGCGGGCGTGCCTTCACTCGCCGCGGCACCCTGCCCCTCAGCAGCGGTGACGAGGACCTGCGGCGCCGGCGCCTGAGAGCTCGGGCTACCGACCCAGCGCACCACCTCCCCGCCCTCATAGGTCTGCAGTGCTTTGAACGTCAGCGTGTCGCCCGCACTCCCTGGAATCTGCACCGCGATCGGGAAGTCCTCGAACTGTTCCGGCTGGATCTCCGCCCCGCGATCCTGAGCGGTCCAGATCACCCGGCCGACATGTGCGGGGACCGTCTGGCCGGTGATCGCCGACTTGGCGGCTTTGGTCATCCTCACGTCCACCGACCAACCCGCGACCGGCTGGTAGATGGCGTAGGCAAAGCCCTGCGGAAACCTGACTTCCACCCTGGTCGTCGCCAGGTCAGCGCTCTCGTTGGGGACATTCACACGGAGCACGGTGTAGGTCCCCGCCGCTGCTTCCTCGGGTTGCACCCTGATATGGGCCCCGGCGCCGGCGGGAGCCGCGAGGGCGAGGATTGCGAAACACAGCGAAGTCAGGATGCGGCTAGACATGCAGCGAAGGCTATATCGGGTGGGAATATCTGCTTAATCAGCAGATTCGCATCGGCGCCTGCCGACAACCGCCGGTTTCTTCCCTCGTCACATTTCCCTCCTAGGCTGGGCGGCCGATGGCACTCCTGGTCCTCTTCGGGTTCATCGCCGGCGCGGCCACGGCTCTCTCGCCCTGCGTCCTGCCGGTGCTGCCGATCGCGCTCTCGGCCGGCGCCACCGGCGGGCGCCGCCGCCCTCTGGGGATCGTCGCCGGGCTGACGATCTCCTTCACCTTCGCCACCGTCGCCCTCGTCTACGTGATCTCGGCCCTCGGGCTGCCGGACGACCTGCTGCGCAAGCTGGCGATCACGGTCCTGATCGCCTTGGGCCTGACCCTGATGGCGCCGCCGCTCGCCGCCCGGCTCGAGGGCCGGCTGAGTCGGCTCGCCAGCCGCGGCGGCGGCCCGCGGAGCGGCGGCGACGGCTTCTGGTCCGGCATCCTCGTCGGCCTCAGCCTCGGCCTCGTCTACGCCCCCTGCGCCGGCCCGATCCTCGCCGGAGTCATCACCGTCTCCGCCTCGCAGTCCTTCGGCGCCGGCCGCCTCGCCGTCGCGCTCAGCTACGGGCTCGGCTCGGCCGTCGTCCTCTACTTCCTGATGCTCGGCGGCCGGCGGGCGATCGCGCCGCTGGCCAAGCGCGGCGCCGGCCTGCAGGTGGCGATGGGGGCGGTGATGGTCGTGGTCGGGCTGGCGATGCTCGGCAACTACGACATCCGCTTCCAGAACGCGATCGCCGGCGACCTGCCGAGCTTCCTCGTCAACCCCAGCGGCTCCCTCGAGGACAGCGCCCAGGCCCAGGACGCCCTCGCCGAACTGCGCGGCGCCGGGCACGGGGTGAAGTTCGCCGCCGCCGGCGCCCCGCCCGAGAGCAAGGGCGAAGGGCTCGACCTGCCGGTGCTCGGCCGGGCCCCGGAATTCGTCGGCAACGAGCACTGGTTCAACACCCCCGGCGACCGGCCTCTGACCCTGCGCGGGCTGCGCGGCCGCGTCGTCCTCGTCGACTTCTGGACCTACAGCTGCATCAACTGCATCCGCACCTTCCCCTACCTCAAGGCCTGGGACGCCCGCTACCGCAAGGACGGGCTGACGATCGTCGGCGTCCACACGCCCGAGTTCCCCTTCGAGCGCGACCCCGGCAACGTCGAAGACGCGATCAAGCGGAACGACATCCGCTATCCCGTCGCCCAGGACAACGAACAGCAGACCTGGAACGCCTACGCCAACCAGTACTGGCCGGCGGAGTACTTCGTCGACGCCCGCGGCCGGGTCCGCTACGTCCACTTCGGCGAGGGCGAATACGAGGAGAAAGAGGAAGTGATCCGAGCGCTCCTCGCCGAAGCCGGGCACGAAGTCGGCAAGCGGATGGCGGACGGTCACGGGATCGAACCCGAAGCCGGGGTGACGACGCCGGAGTCCTACCTCGGCGCCGCCCGCGCCCTGCGTTTCGTCAACGGCAGCATCGCCCCCGGCCTCCACGACTACACCGCCCCCGCCGGTCCCCCGCCCCCCAACCTCCTCGCCTACCGCGGCCCGTGGCGGGTCGAACTCGACTCGGCGACGGCGGCCGGCGGCTCGCTGGAACTGAACTTCGGCGCCCGCCACGTCTACCTGGTGCTCGGCACCGTCGACGGCAAGCCGCGCCGGGTAAAGGTCCTGCTCGACGGCAAGCCGATCGGCGCCGGGGCCGGCGCCGACGTCCACGGCGGCGCCGTCACCGTCCGCTCCCAGCGCCTCTACGACCTCGTCGACCTGCCCGCCGTCGGCAACCACGTCCTCCGCCTCGTCCCGGAAACGGGGGTGATGGGCTATGCCTTCACCTTCGGCTAGCGCCCCAGCCGCGAAGATGGTGCCGATGGCCGAGCAGAGCCGCGGCACCGTTCTCGTCGTCGACGACGAGCCGACGATCGTCGAGATCGTCGGCCGCTACATCGAGCGCGCCGGCTTCGCCGTCGAGCGCGCCGGCGACGGCCCCGAGGCCCTGCGCCTCGCCGGCCTCCACCGCCCCGACCTCGTCGTCCTCGACGTGATGCTGCCGGGGCTGGACGGGATCGAGGTGATGCGGCGGCTGCACGAGCGCCCCGGCCCGCGGACGCCGGTGATCCTGCTGACCGCCCGCGGCGAGGAGAACGACCGTCTCGTCGGCCTCCGCCAGGGCGCCGACGACTACGTCGTCAAGCCCTTCTCCCCCGCCGAGCTCGTCGCCCGGGTCGAGGCCGTCCTGCGCCGCGCCTCGCCGCCGTCCGAAGAGGGCGCGCCGCCGATCGAGCACGGGCCGCTGCGGATCGAGCCGGCGAGCCGGCGCGCCTTCCTCGACGGCGAGGAGCTCTCCCTGACGATGCGCGAGTTCGACCTGCTCGCCTACCTCGCCGCCCACCCGGGCCAGGTCTTCTCCCGCGACCAGCTGATGGAAACGGTCTGGGAATACCCCTTCTTCACCGACACCAGCACCGTCACCGTCCACATCCGCCGGCTGCGCGCCAAGCTCGGGGACGACTCCGCCGAG
Organism: uncultured Actinomycetes bacterium; assembly: GCA_963812845.1. Lineage (GTDB taxonomy): Bacteria > Actinomycetota > Thermoleophilia > Solirubrobacterales > 70-9 > VAYN01. Next base: position 2,072,371 of record CAWEWQ010000001.1, read on the forward strand.
CCGCGGCTGATCGAGACGGTCTGGGGCGTCGGCTACAGGTTCAAGGCATGAAGCGCGCCGCCGCGATCGCGCTCGCCGCCTTCGGCGCCGGGGCCGCCGCCGTCGCCGTCCCCCACGGGATGGGCAGCGAGCAGTTCGCACTCGCCGTCCTCGCCGCCCTCGGCATCGCCCTCGCGGTCGGACTGGCGATGCGGCAGGCGATGGAGGAGCGGTCCAACCGCGAGATCGAGGCCGCCCGCCGGCAGCTGGTCGCCGCCGCCTCCCACGACCTGCGCACGCCGCTGGCCTCGCTGCGCCTGCTGGTCGAGTCGATCGACGACGGCCTCGTCAGCGGCGCCGAGCGCGACCGCTACCTGCGGGAGATCCGCACCCACGTCGACGTCCTCAGCGGCCTCGTCGACGACCTCTTCGAGCTCTCGCGGATCGAGGCGGGAGACATCTCCTGGACGATGCGCCAGGTCGAGCTCGGGGGCCTGATCAGCGAGACCGTCGCGGCGATGCGGGCGCCGGCGGCCGCGCGCGGCGTCCAGGTCGAGGCCGAGCTGCCCGCCGCGGCGCTCCTCGCCAACGCCAACGCCGAGAAGGTGCAGCGCGTCCTCTTCAACCTGATCCAGAACGCGATCCGCCACACCCCCGCCGACGGCAGCGTCACCGTCCGCGCCCGGCCGCTCGGCAAGGCGGTCGAGATCGAGGTCGACGACGAGGGCGAGGGGATCCCCGCCGCCGACGGCGAGCGCGTCTTCGACGCCTTCTTCCGCGGCGACGCCTCCCGCGCCGAGGAGGGTGCCGGCCTCGGCCTGGCGATCTCCAAGGCGATCGTCGAGGCCCACGGGGGCCGGATCTGGCTCGAGGACGGGATGCCCGGCACCCGCGTCCGCTTCACCCTGCTCGGGCCCTGACTCAGGCGCGGGAGCGGATGACCACGCGAGCGCCGTGCCGAGGGATCATCGTCACGTTGCGATGCAGGGCCCGCTCCGGCTCGGGCTCCGCGGCTTCGAGGTCGAGGCGACGAGCCATCGCCTCGAGGACGACTCGCTGCTCGGCCATCGCCAGCGCGGCGCCGAGGCAGCGGCGGATGCCGCCGCCGAAGGGCAGCCACTCGTAGGTGCCGGGCTTGCGGTCGAGCCAGCGCTCGGGCTGGAAGGCGAAGGGCTCCGGGTAGAGGTCCTCGCGGTGGTGGAGAAGAAGGATGCTGATCAGGACCGGAGTGTCGGCCGGCACCGCGTAGTCGCCGAGGCGCCAGGGCAGCTTCACCCGCCGGCCGACGATCGGCACCACCGGGCGCGAGCGCATCGTCTCGACGATCGTCGCCTCGACCTCCTCGGCCCCTTCGCCGGAGCGGACCGCCTCGACCAGGCGCTCGTGCGCATTCGGGGTGCGGACCAGGCGCTCCCAGGCCCAGGCGAGCGAGTTGGCCGTGGTCTCGTGGCCGGCCAGCACCAGGGTGATCAGCTCGTCGCGGATTTCGCCGTCGGTCAGCGGCTCGCCGTCCTCGCCCCGCGCCTGCAGCAGCAGCGAGAGGATGTCGTGGCGCTCGCCCAGGTCCTGCCGCCGCCGCGTCGCGATCACCGCGTCCATACGGCGATCCAACAGCGCCCGTCCGAGGCGGGTGATCCCGACCGGCTCCTCGCGGCGGACGTTCATCAGCTCGGCGACCTGGGCGATCGGCTTGGTCGAGAGGTTGACCAGGCCCTTGATGGTCGAGCGCAGCCGCCCCTCGTTGCTGCGCGGCGCCGGGCGGCCTTCGATCCCGAAGATGCCGTTCATGATCACGTCGAGCGTGATCGCCTGCATGCGCGGCGCCAGCGCGAAGGGCCGGCCCAGCGGCCAGCAGTCGATCTCCCTTTCGGCGGCCTCGGCAATTGCGGCCGTGTAGTACTCGATCGCCTCGCCGTGGAACGGCGGCAGTAGCAGTTTGCGCTGGCGCATGTGGCGCTCGCCGAGCGAGGTCAGGACCGAGTCCGGTCCGACGATCGGCCGCAGCGGCGACTCGGCCGCCAGCGACGGCGCCTCCTCGGGCTTGGCGGTGAAGAGCGAGCGCACGTCATCGGGGAGGCAAGTGATGACCAGTGGCACCGGTTCGGGCGTACGGATGGCGAAGACATCCCCCAGCCGCCGCCGCGCACCGAAGACGAACTCGATCTGGCGCTGGTTGAAGCGCAGCAGCTGGGGCAGCGGCGCCATCTGCACCAGCGGCGGCGCCGGCAGCCCTGCGGCCTCCCCCGGATCGAGCGGCCCGCTCTGCAGCGTCGGCGCCTCGGCGACTCCCATGCCGACCCCTAGACGACGGCAGCCACGCCGTCGCGCTCGCCGGCGCTGGACTTCGCGACCGGCCCCCGCGAAAAGACGATCTCGTCGTCGACCGGGCCGTGCTTGAAGAGGCGCAGGTCGCGGGCGTAGTTCTGGTGCAGGCGCCAGGGGTGGGTCTCGCCCTGCATCGGCAGCTGGTCGATCGCGCGGAGGACATAGCCGGACTTGAGGTCGATGAAGGGCTCGCGGGCGAGGCCGGGCCCGGGCTCGCGGGGGGTCGCGACCTTGTAGCCGCGCGCGTCCATGTGGTTGACCAGGCGGCAGAGGTACTGGGAGACCAGGTCGCACTTGAGCGTGAAGGAGGCGTTGGTGTAGCCGAGGGCGAGCGCCATGTTGGGGACGCCGCCGAACATCGCACCCTTGTACCCGACCAGCTTGGAGAAGTCCTTGCGCTCGCCGTCGACCGTGATCTCGATGCCGCCGAGGACGAGCAGGTTGAGACCGGTCGCGGTAACGATGATGTCGGCTTCCAGTTCGCGCCCGGAGGCAAGCTTGATCCCCTTCTCGGTGAAGGTCTCGATCGTGTCGGTGACGACCTCGGCCTTGCCCGAGCGCAGCGCTCCGAAGAGGTCGCCGCCGGGGACGAGGCAGACGCGCTCGTCCCAGGGGTTGTAGCGCGGTTCGAAGTCGCGGTCGACGTCGTAGCCCTGCGGCAGTTGGCGCTCGACCCCGCGCCGGATCAGCTTGCGGGTGAAACGCGGCGCCCGGCGCGAGAGCTGGTAGAAGGCCATCTGGGTGAGGACGTTCTTCCAGCGGACGATCGCGTAGACGGCCTTGTCGGGAAGGAACCGACGCAGCCCCTTGGCGATCGGGTCCTGGCCGGGCAGGGTGACGACGTAGCCCGGTGAGCGCTGCAGCATCGTGATCTGCTCGGTCTCCGGCGCCATCGCCGGGATCAGCGTCACCGCGGTCGCGCCGCTGCCGATCACGACCACGCGCTTGCCGCGGTAGTCGAGGTCCTCGGGCCAGTGCTGTGGGTGGACGATTTGCCCCTCGAAGCGCTCGCGGCCGGGGAACTCCGGCGTGAAGCCCTCGTCGTAGCGGTAATAGCCCGTGCAGCCGTAGAGGAAGTCGCAGGTCAGCTCGACTGTCTCGCCGCCTTGCTCGGCGCGGACCGTCCACAGCGCCTCGCCGCTGCGCCACTCGGCGGAAACGACCTTGTGGCCGAAGCGGATTTTGTCCTCGACCCTGTACTCGCGCGCCGTCTCGCGGATGTAGTTGCGGATCTTCTCGCCGGCGGCGATCGAGTCCTGGTCGTTCCACGGCTTGAACGAGTAGCCGAGCGTGTACATGTCGGAGTCCGAGCGGATGCCGGGGTAGCGGAAGAGGTCCCAGGTGCCGCCGATCGACTCGCGGGACTCGAGGATCGCGTAGGTCTTGCCGGGGCAGTTCCGCTGCAGGTGGGCACCGGCGCCGATACCGGAGAGGCCGGCGCCGACGATGAGGACGTTGACGTGCTCGCGCTCGTTGGACATGGAGATCTCCTGCTATCTGGTCAGGCGAGCGATCAGGTCGCTCGTCATCGGGGTTGACTCGAACCGGCCGCGCTTGGCCCCGGCGCGCATCTGGCGGCGGATCGCCCATTCGACCAGGCCTTTGGGAAGAAAGCGGAGGGCCGCGTAGGCGCGGGCACCGCGCTTGGTCGTCGCCAGGTCGCGGGCGGGCTTGCCGTAGATGGCGCGGACGATCGTGCTGACCGCGGCGCCGAGGGGCTCGGCCGGGACCATCCCCTCGAGGCCGACGCCGGCGTTGCGGCTGGCGTCGTGGATCGGGGTGCGGATGTAGCCGGGGTAGACGGTGGTGACTGTGATCTCGTCGCCGACCTCGGCCCGCAGTTGCTCGGAGTAGCCGACGACGCCGCGCTTGCTGGCGCCGTAGGCGGTGGCGAAGGGAACGGCGAGGTGAGCGAGACCGGAGGAGATGTTGACGACGCGGCCGTGGGAGGCACGCAGTGCCGGCAGCGCCGCGGCGCAGGCCCGCCAGGTGCCGAGCAGGTTGACGTCGAGAACGCGGAGGGCGTCGGGGCCCGGGGTCTCGGTCGCGCTCTGGGGCAGGCCGATGCCGGCGCAGTTGACGAGAACGTCCGTCCCGCCCCCCAGCCGCCGGACCGCCTCGGCGACGGCGGCGTCGACCGATTTCTGGTCGGTGACGTCGCAGGCGATGAGGCCTTTGCCCGCATCCCCCGCGTTGAGGTCGAGGCCCACCACCTGCGCGCCGCGCTCCCGCAGCGCCTCGGCGGTCGCCTCGCCGATGCCGCTGGCGGCGCCGGTGATGATCACGCGCTTGCTCACGGCGGGAACTCTATCAACACTCTGTCGATTACGTCAACGACTTGTCGATCTTGTCGACGCAATGTAAGGTGAGAGCGATGGAGGCAGCCTCAAAAGCCACTCCCGGGGCCAACGGCCGCGGCCGCCGCGCCACCCGGGTCAGCGGCGACGATCGCGAGCGGGCGATCCTGGAGACGGCGGAGCGTCTGCTGGAGGAGAAGCCGCTGAGCGAGATCTCGGTCGACGACCTCGCCAAAGGCGCCGGCATCTCCCGCCCCAGCTTCTACTTCTACTTCCCGTCCAAGGACGCGGTCGTGATGACGATCGTCGAACGGCTGGTCGGCGCGGCGACCGGCAACCGCGAGGAGGTCCTGGCGGCGCTCGCCGAGTCCGGGCCGCGGGCGGGCCTGCGCAAAGCGCTCGAGAACCTCTACGCCGCCTTCCGCTCCCGTCCCGGCATGGTCCGGGCCGGGGCCGACCTGCGCGCGACCAATCACCAGGAAGCCCGCGACCTCTGGACGCAGGTGATGGAGGGCTGGGTCGACGACGTCACCGCGATGGTCGAGTTCGAGCGCGAGCGCGGCGCCGCCCCCGAGGGACAGCCCGCCCGGGAGCTGGCGATCGCCCTCGTGCAGATGAACGAGCGCGTCCAGTACGCGACCCTCCTCGACGAGTCCCCTTCCCTCGCTCCCGACCGCGTCCTGGATGTCCTCATCGACATCTGGCTGCGGGCGATCTACGGCAGCGCTGAGTAGCGAGACCGCAAAATTGGCTCTTGGAGAGCCATTTTTGCGGTCTCGCGCTTAACCGGCGAGGGCCGGGGCGATCTCCCGGCCCATCAGCGCGACCGCGTCGAGGTCGCGGTGGAGCAGGTGCTGCCCCATGATCCGCGTTAGTCCCGTCGCCTTCAGCTCGCGCAGCTGCTCGATCGCCTCCTCGGCGGTGCCGAGGATCGTGCTCCCGCGCAGGCCGGCGATCAACGCCTCGCCGTCCTCCCCCTGCCCTTTCCAGCGCGCCAGCCGCGCGGCGCGCTCGCGCAGTTCGTCGCGGTCGGACCCGACCAGCCAGCCGGTCATCATCGAGAGCGGCAGCGTCGCCGGGTCGCGGCCCTCCTTCTCGCAGGCGTCGTCGAGCCTGCGACGGAGGTCGGCGATCTCCTCCGCCGTCGACATCACGGTGTTGTACTCGTCGGCCCAGCGGGCGCCGATCCGGAGGCTGCGCGGCCCGCCTTTGGCGCCGAGGATCAGCGGCAGCGGCTGCTGAACCGGCTTCGGCCGCGCGTCCAATCGGCGCGCCGAGTAGCGCTCGCCGTCGAAGCTGAACGGGCCCTCGCCCCAGTGGCCGCGGACGATCTGCATCTGCTCTTCGAGCGCCTCCATCCGCGGTCCGACCGGTGGCAGGTCGAAGCCGTAGAGCTCGTGCTCGCGCTCCCACCAGCCGGCACCGATCCCGACTTCGACCCGGCCGCCGCTGACGTGGTCGGCGGTCACCGCCGCCTTTGCCAGAACGGCCGGATGGCGGAAGGTCGCCGGCGAGACCATCGTCCCCAGCCGCAGGGTCTGGGTGACGGCGCCGAGCGCCGTGATCGTCCCCCAGGCGTCGAGCGAGCCGCGCTCGCGGCGGTCGTCGACCGAGAGGTAGTGATCGGAGCGAAACATCGTCCCCACCCCGTGCTGTTCGCAGGCCGCCGCCAGCGCCAGCCAGTCCTCCCAGGTCACGTCCTCCTGGCCCTCGATCATCAGGCAGACCTCCATCTCGCCCTCTCTACCCGGCGGCGACGATTTCAGCGAAGGCCTCGAAGCCCGGCGCGGTCCGTTCCACCAACCCGCCTCCAGCTCGGCCGCGCGCTCCGGCTAGCCTGGGCGGCATGAGGCTCGCGAGTTCCCGTCTCGCCACCGCATCCCCGGCCCAGGCCCGCGGGGCGCTTGCCGTCGGCGCCCTCGCCGTCGGCGCCGCGGCAATCGGCGGCTTCGCGATCGGCCGCCTCAGCGTCGGCCGCCTCGCGATCGGCAAGGCGACGATCGGCCGGTTGTCGGTCAAGCGCCTCGAGGTCGAGGAGTTGGAGATCGGCCGCCTGACCGTTCGCGAGCAACATGATTCGGGCACCGGATGAAGCCGCGATCCACCAGCGGTGTGCCTTTTGCTCGCTATACGAGGATAAGGAGCACCGCTGTGGCGCTCGGACTGCTTGGGACCCTTGCCGCGCTCGTCCTCGCGGGCTCGCCCGCGAGCGCCGTCGGCCCCTACCCAGCCCTCTCCCCCTGCCAGGTCTTTCCCGACCCGCCGGCGTCGCTCTCCCCCGGCGCGCCCTCGCTGCCGACCGAGGCAGCCTGGAACCAGGACATCTCGAAGGCGCCGCGGGACCCGCGCTCGAACGCCTACATCGCCTACATCGACAGCCACGGGGGCGGCGCCCTTCATCCCGACTTCGGCTCCCCTCGTCCCTACGGGTTCCCCTACTCGGTCGTCGGCGCCGGACAGCGCCGTCTCCCCGTCCACTACACCGCCTACGGGGACGAGAGCGATCCAGGCCCCTTCCCGGTCCCGACCAGGGCACCGGTCGAGGGCGGCAACGGCAGCGATGGCGACCGTCACGTCCTGGTCGTCGACCGCGCCGGCTGCAAGCTCTACGAGCTCTACCGCGCCTTCTACGTAGCCAAGCCGCGGCCTCACTGGAATGCCGACTCGGGGACCGAATGGGATCTCCGCTCGGCGGCCCGCCGGCCCGAGGGCTGGACCTCCGCCGACGCTGCCGGGCTGCCGATCTTCCCCGGTCTGGTGCGCTACGACGAGGTCGCCGCCGGCCACCTCGACCACGCGATCCGCGTCACCGTCGAGAGCACCCGCAACGCCTGGGTCCACCCGGCCTCCCACTGCGCCGGCGACAGCTCCGACCCCGCCGCCCCGCCGATGGGCCTGCGCCTGCGCCTGAAGGCGGGCTACAGCCTCGGCCGCTTCAGCGGCGCCGCCCGCACGATCTCCCTGGCGATGAAGCGCTATGGCCTGATCGTCGCCGACAACGGCTCCAACTGGTTCTTCTCCGGCACCAGCGACCGTCGCTGGGACGACGAGAACCTCAACCAACTGAAGCGGATCCCCGGCAGCGCCTTCGAGGTGGTGAAGAGCGCCGCACCCGTGCATTCATGCTGATTTGCAGCCATTGGAATGGGTACCTGAGCCAATAGGACCCACCGAGGAGAGAGGACAATGGCTCAGACGAAAACCAGATCGACCCCGAAATCGAAATCGAAAAAACCGTCGACTTCGAAATCCGCGAAACCGGCTTCGAAGGCGAAAGCGAAACCGCGGTCGTCGTCGAAACCTAAAGCGGCGAAAGCGAAAGCGAAATCAAGCACCAAACCCCGTCGCTCGAGCGGCGGCAACGGCGCTTCCCGCTCGAACGGCTCTTCGAGCAGGCACTCGAACGCCGAAGCGGTCCGCCACGCCGTCGGAGACGTAGGCGGCAAAGCCAAGAGCGCCGGCAAGACCGTCGGCAAAGCCGCGAGCAAAGCGAAGGTCCCGCTCGTCGCGGGTGGCGCGGCGCTGGCCGGAGCAGCCGGCGGGATGGCCCTGGCCGCCTCCAAGAAAGGGCGCAAGAGCGGAATCGGCAAGGCAATCGCCCGCAGGCCGAAGGTCAAGGTGGACTCCAAGGACGTCGCCAAAGCGGCGAAAGAGGTAGGGAATTTCAGCGCCCAGGTAAGCGAGATCGCAGGCGGTCTTGAGAGCGCTGCCTCGGGGAGGAACGGAAGGCACCGCTCCCCGGTAGAGGTCGTTCTACAGGGACTCACCGCGAGGCGCTAGCGCCGGGCCGGCCCTGAGGACAGAGCCGCGATCGTGCGTGCGGGACGCGCGGTCGCCGGCCTCATTCATCGGGTCCTGCCCGCTGCGCCGCGCGACGATCCCGGTGGCGCCCGCCGCTGACCAGGCGCCAGGCTCCGCCGAGGACGTAGATAACGGCGAAGGAGATCGCCAGCCCGATCGCGCCGAGGACGAGGAGGAAGAGGACGAAGGCGAAGATCGCCAGCGGGACCAGGAGGAGTTTCACGCCCGCGTAGTCTTGCAACGGCAATGGGTCCGACGGCAGCAGTGCTGCAGGTGACGATCGCCCTGATCGGGGTCAGCGGCGGCAACCACGCGGTCAACGCGATCGGCGACAGCCTGGCGATGGTGGAAGCACGGCAGCAGGTCGAATCGCGGCCCGGGGCCGCCCCCACTCAGGCGAAGGTCAAGCTGCCGAGCCCAGAGGAAAGCGCCGCCGACCCGACGCTGCTCCCACCCGCCTCGGCCGGAAACAACGGCACCCGTGTCCCCCATTCCTCCCACCTCAGCCGGGCGGAGATCTTCGCCCACAGCCGCGGCGGTGCCGACGGCTCCACGGCGATCCTCCTCACCGGCGTCGCGCTGGCCCCTCCGGACGCCCCCGAAGCGGTACAGGGAGCGATCAACGCCGCCAACACGATCGTCGGGCGCCCCTATGTCTGGGGCGGCGGCCACGGCTCCTTCTATGACAACTCCTACGACTGCTCCGGCGCCGTCAGCTTCGCCCTCTTCGGCGGCGGCCTCATCCCCCGCCCCCTCACCTCCGGCGACCTGATGCGCTGGGGGGAGCCGGGGCCGGGCAAGTGGATCACCGTCTACGCCAACCCCGGCCACACCTTCACCGAGATCGCCGGGCTGCGCTTCGACACGGTCGGCGACGAACAGGGGACGGGCCCGCGCTGGCACCTCGCCACCACGGACACCACCGGCTTCGTCGCCCGCCACCCGCCCGGACTCTGACCCCGAGCGTTTTTCGTCCCGGCGAAGGAGACCTCTTGAGAACGAAGGCAGGTGAAAACCGGATCAAGGCGATGGGCCATCCGCTCAGGGCAGCGATCCTCCGCATCCTCGGCGAACACACCGCCAGCCCGGCTGAAATGGCGCGCGAGCTCGGCGAGGAGCTCTCCAACGTCAGCTACCACACCAAGCAGCTGGTCGAGTTCGAATGCGCGGAGCTCGTCAGCACGCGGCCGGCGCGCGGGGCCCTCGAGCACTTCTACCGGGCAACCGAGGCATCTGATCGACACAGAGGAGTGGGAGCAGCTCGACCCGGTGATCGCCGAGGACCTCGTCTGCGAATTCATGCAGCAAATCCTCGACGACTTCCTCGCCTCCGCCCGCGCCGGGATCGTCGGCTCCGACAAGAACTTCCAGATCACCCGGACGCCGCTGGTCCTCGACGAGCAGGGAATGCAGGAGGTGCTCGAGGCGCACGAGCGCGTCCGCCTGGAGATCCTCGAGATCGAGGCGCGCAGTGCCGCCCGGCTGTTCGACTCCGGCGAGAAGGGCGCCGGCGTCTCCAGTTCGCAGGCCTGCTTCGAGATGCCGAGCCCGAAGCGCCGCTGAGCCGACCTCAGCCAGGAAGCGGGAAGCGCATCCGCACCTCGGTGCCGTCGCCTTCCTGAACGATCCGCAGGTCGCCGGCAAGGCGGGCGATGATCGAGAGGCCGAGGCCGAGGTCCTCGGCGAACCGCGAGACCCGGTGACGAAGCTTTGGTACCGAGGCGGGTTCGGCGGGGAGGACGAGTTTCATCCGAGGAGATTCCGGCGGTTCATACGGGTGCTTCGACGGGCGACCGGCTCAGCCTGAACCCGGAGATGAGGATACCGGCAGGGATTTAGACGTTTTGGACTAGATGTCCATCGTCTTCGCTGCACTCCGGCGAAGAACCCGACCAAGACTTAAGTCATTTGGACGGATTGTCGATGAGGGCGTCATCCGGAGCGCACGCATCGCTCGCACCAAGAACGAAAGAGATCGCCATGAGGCACATCACCAGTAAGCGGGCACTCGTCGCCGTCGCCTGTATCTCTGCCCTCGCCATCGCCGCAGTGGCATATGCCTACTTCACCAGCACCGGCTCGGGCACCGCCACCGCCAAAGTCGGAACCAGCTCCGCCGTCACCCTGAAAGGGACGGTTGCCGGCAACCTCTACCCCGGTTCCTCCTCCCAGGTCACCTTCACGGTGGACAACCCGTCTGGCGGTGCCCAACGGGTCGGCACCATCTCCCTGACCGGCATCACCGTCGATGCCGGTCACTCCACCTGCAGCGTCGTGATCACCGGTGGCACCCCTGATTTCGCGATGCCGGCGGTCCCGGTCAACGCCACCTTCCCTGCGGGGAACGGCCAAGCGGTAACGCCGAAAGGCACGCTGACGATGAACGACACCGGTGTCAACCAGAACGCCTGTCAGGGCGCCGAACTCACCCTCGCGCTCGCCAGCAACTAGGCGACTCCGCCGGGATCACTATGTCCGGCGCTCCGGAATGGCGACAGTTCCGCGCGGCCAGGGCGATTCTCGCCCTGGCCGTCGGCGTCGCCTGCCTCGGCAGCGTCGCCTACGCCGCCAGCCGCCCCGACCGGGGGCGCCCACACGGCAAGCATGGGGGCGACCGATCGCGGGATCAGGGCCAACGCCCACCGCGGCCGCTCTTCATCGAAGTGCCACCGGCGGTCACGGTCGGCAACGGGTTCCAGTTCCGCTTCCACGTCGCCCCGCCGCCCCAGCGTCCCGCCGGTCGCTCGCCGCGGCAGCCCGCCCCGGCGGCTCCCCGGTGGCGCCAGTTCCAATGCCGCGGCGACGGGGGCGGCTGGGCCGGCTGCTCGTCCCCGCGCCTGCTCGGCAAGCTCGGGGCGGGCGAGCACTCCTTCGCCGTCCGGGCGCTGAGCCCGCGCGGGATACCGGGCCCGGCGGCGCACTACCACTGGACCCAGCTGGAGCCGAAGCAGTTCACGATCGACCCGCTGCTCGGCTCGCTCGAGGATCTGATGCCGGGCGACCCGCCCCAGCAGCTGCCGGTGCGGATCGGCAACCCGAACCCGGTGCCGATCGAAGTCACCAACCTCACGGTTGCCGTCACGCCCGACCGCCCGGGCTGCGCCGCCGATCCCAATTTTGCCGCCGTCCCCTCGAGCCTGACGCCGACCACCCCACTGAGCATCCCGGCCGGAGGCTCGATCGAACTGCCGAGCACGTCGGCAAGCGCTCCCTCGCTGGCGTTGCGAGAACTGCCGGTCGACCAGAACGCCTGCCAGGGCGCCACCCTCCGGCTCGCCTTCAGCGGTGAGGCCCGGGGATGAAGCGCCTCCGCCTCTCCGGGGTCGCCGGCATCCTCGTCGCCACCGCGGCGAGCGTCCTGATGAGCAGCGCCGTCGCCTACTTCTCCGCCAACGGAACCGGCAACGCCGCCGCCGCGGTGACGAAACTCGCGGCGCCGGCGATCACCGCCGCGACCCCCACCTCGGGGGGAGCCGTCAGCCTCACCTGGGGCGCCGTCGCCGCGCCGGGCGAAGGCTCCGTCACCTACTTCGTCACCCGCGACGGAGGCGCCCCCGGCGGCAACTGCCCTGGCGAACCCTCGCCGACCGCCGTCACGACCTGCAACGACGCCTCGGTCCCGGTCGGCGAACACGTCTACGAAGTGACCGCGGTCTGGCGCTCGTGGGAGGCGACGAGCGCCGTCAAAACGGCGAAAGTCACCGTCGGCGCCGTCGTCGCCTTCACCGTCTCGGCCAGCGCGACGAGCATCACGGCCGGCGGCTCCAGCAACCTGACGATCACCGCCAAGGACGAAAAAGGGAGCACGGTGACGACCTACACGGGTTCCCACTCGCTGATCTTCTCCGGCGCCAATGCCGCCTCCGGCGGCACCAAACCCACGGTGGTCAACAGTGCGGGGACCGCGACCAACTTCGGCACCGCGACGGCGATCACCTTCACCTCCGGAGTCGCCACCGTCGCCTCTTCCAAAAACGGCGTCGTCAAGCTCTACCAGTCGGGGACAGCGAACATCGCCGCGACCGAGGGGACGATCACCACGCCGAGCCCAGCGGCGATCACCGTCGCCCCGGCCGCGGCTTCGAAATTCGTGCTGACCGCGGCCTCGGCGACCCCTGGCGTGGGAGCCCTCGACGAACTGACCACGACCGCGCAGGACACCTACGGCAACACCGCGACCTCATACACCGGCATCCACAGCCTCGTCTTCTCCGGCGCCAGCGCCAGCCCGAGTGGAACCAACCCGACCGTCAGCAACTCCAGCGGCGCCGATGTCGCCTTCGGCGCCGCGACCACGATCGACTTCAACGCCGGCGTCGCCAGCGCGAGCGAAGCCGACGGCGGCGGCATGAAGCTCTACAAGAGCGGCTCGACCAGCGTCAAAGCCACCGAAGGCGCGCTGACGACCCCGACTGCCGTCACCGTGACCGTGGCGCCGGGGACGGCAACCAAGCTCGTCCTCTCCTCCGCGACCCTGACGCCGGTGGCGGCGACCGGCTTCAACCTGACGACGACCGCCCAGGACGTCTACGGCAACACCGCGACGGGCTACGCCGGGGCGAAGAACATCACCTTCGCCGGGGCCACGGCGAGCCCCAGCGGCGCCCTGCCGACGGTCGTCAACAGCGCCGGCACCGCGGTCAACTTCGGCACCGCGACCTCCCTCACCTTCACCGCCGGCGTCGCCACCCCGGCTTCCTCGAAAAACGGCTTCACGAAACTGAACAAGGTCGAGTCGGCCGCCATCACCGCTACCGACGGCACGATCTCGACGCCGGCGGCGCTTGCCCTCACCGTCTCCGCAGGCGCCGCATCCCGGGTCGCCCTGACCGGGCTCACCGCCAGCCCCGGGGCGGTCGGCTCTCCCTGTCTCTTCACCTGCACGATCACCTCGCTGACCAACGCGGGCACCGTCAAAGCGAAGGTGGCGATCACCGACAGCGTCGGCAACGTCGTCTCCAACCTCGCCGCGAAAACCGTCACCGTGACCGCCACCGCGGGCAGCACCGTCACCGGCTCGCCGCTCGCCGTCGCGGAAACCGGCCCGGCGATCTCGGCCGCCGAATTCACCTACAAACCGCCGGCCTCCGGGAACTTCACCCACACGATCACCGCCGCCTCGACCGGCTACACCAGCGCCACCGCGACGGTCACCAAATAGCCGCTCCGCTCACTTGAAGCGGAAGCTGGTCAGGTCCTGATTGAAGGTGGGGTTGTAGATCACTTCGTCGAGGTCGATCGCCGAGGAGACGAAGGTGGGGACGGTGCCGGTGCCATAGGGCGCCCACGGCGCCAGTCGCATGAATTCCTTGTCCAGCGCCGCGTATTCGGCTTCGACCTCGGGGTCCAGCGGCCGTTCGGCGAGGCGGTCGATTTTCTCGCTCAACCTGGGAACGGCGATCCGCGCCAGGTTCGAGGTGTTGGTCGGGAAGATGCTCTCTTCGGAGAGCATCGGCTGGAAGAAGTCGTTGGGGTGCGGGTAATCCTGGAACCAACTGGCCCAGCCGGTGTCGAGGTTGGGCGTCGAGGCGTTGCCGATCACCCCGAAGTAGTTGTCAGCGTTCAGCACCTGCAGCTTGACGTCGAAGCCGATGTCTTCCAGCACCGCCGCGTAGTAGGTGCCGGCTTCTTCCTGGGTCCGTTCGTTGTCGGTCCAGACGGTGATCTGACGATCGGCCGGGTCGGCTTCGGCGATCATCTGCTTCGCCTTTTCGAGGTCATAGGGGTAGAGCTGGTAGCGCTCGTAGCCCGGCATCCCCGGCGGCAGGATCTGCTGGGTGCCGACCAACTGGCCGGCGTAGATCCGTTCCAGCGCCCGCGGGTCGACGGCGTAGTTGACGGCGCGGCGCACCTGGACGTCGTCGAACGGCGGCTGGGTGACGTTGATCCAGAAGAAGTAGGTGCTCTCGGCCGGCTCGACCCGGAACTGGGTGCCCTCGTACTTGTCCTTCACCGCGGCGTAGCGGTCCGGCGGCGGCGGGTTCTCCATCCAGTCATAGCGGCCGGCTTCGACGTCATCGACCTGGGACGAGGGGTTGCGCAGCACCGTCACCTCGATCTTGTCCACGTACCCGCTGGGGATCTCGGGCATCCGCTTGGCATTGTCCTTCTCCCAGAACGGGTTGCGCTCGTACGACCAGCCGCGGCCTGGCTTCGAGGAGACGATCTCGTAGGGGCCGGTGGCCGGCGGCGGATCCGGCGTCAGGTCTTCGTTCGCCGTTCCCGGCGGCAGCGGAGCGACGAACGGCAGCGCCAGCTCCTGCAGGAAGGTTCCGCGCGGCCGGGAGAGGTGGATCGTGACCTCACCCGTCTTGTCGTCGGTGACGATGCCGGGGATGCCACCGTTCTTCGTCTTCGCGAACTGCGCGGCGCCGACGATGTCCGTATAGAAAGGCGAGCCGCTCGAGTTGAGCGCGAAGACCCGTTCGACGGCGCGGGTGAAGTCCGATGCCCTGACCGGGGTGCCGTCGGAGTACCGCAGCCCGTCGCGCAATTGCAGTTCGTACGTCTTGCCACCGGCGCTCACCTTGGGCATCGAGCGCGCCAGCCCGGGGATCACCTCGCTGCCTTCTTTTCCCGACGCGTGCTTGTAGGTCAGCAGCGGGATGTAGGTGTCGTAGATCGCCGTCCACCCTTCCTCCGAGTGAGACAGCGCCGGGTTGAGATAATCCGGGAACGAGCCGAAGGTCGCCCGCAGCGTGCCGCCCTCCGTGCCCTCGTCGGAGGAGCTGCCGCATCCGGCAAAGGCCAGCGTCGCCGCCACCGCCAGGAGCACGACAGCAGCACTCGTCTCGCGCCCGGCCAGTCGCATCCGCCCACTCTTCCATCCAGCGCGGATACAACCGGGGGGCTTTGGACGAATTCCCGAAGCTCAGCGGGGGTGGGCGGTGAAGCCGACCACCTTGCGCGTGCAGCCCGGCAGCCCGGTGGTTTCCAGGCTGACGATCTTGCCGCTCACCTTCGCCGGAGCCGCGAAGTCGCCTTCGAATTCGAGCCGATTCGGAATCAGCGCCCCTCCGAAGTGCCCCGCTTCGTCGATCGCCAGGCTCGAGTCCGGCAGGTGCACGCCCTGCTTCCCGCAGATCACCTCGCGGAAGGTCAACCTCACATTGGCCACCGCCCCGCCGCGGACCGCGAAGTAGACGTAGAACCCCTGCTTCGTCTTCCCTTTCCAAGCCCCTTCGACCGGCTGCACCCCAGCCGCGCTCCCACTGGACGCAGGAATGACCAGGGCGCAGAGCGCGAAGACGAGCACAGCGGATCGTTGGGCCATGCGATCGACCCTACGCCTCCGAGCATCAATGGACAAGGATTCCGATCCCGACGAGAGCGCCCCCGGCTGGATTCGAACCGGGAGCCCACGCGAGCAAATGCGCGGGAGGGGGTTTTGGAATTTCTCGAACCTGTGCCTAGGGTGGCCTATGGTCGCGATCTCCCCGCTCCCGAGTACTGGGCGGGGCGCTGCGATCGCAACGGTCGTCGCCGCCTTCGCAGCAGACCCGGTCGAGCGCTGGCTGTGGCCGGAGGCGGATCTCTACGAGAGCTGCTTCCCCGACTTCGTCGCGGCCTTCGGCGGCCAGGCCTTTGAGCACGAAAGCGCCTGGGGGCTCGCCGACACCAGCGCCCTCGCGCTGTGGCTGGCGCCCGGTGTCAAGTCTGAGGAGGAGAAGGTGGTCGACATCCTCAGCGAGACCGTCGCGCAAGAGAAGCACGACGACTTGTTCTCGACCCTCGAGCAGATGGCCGTCGCCCACCCGACCTATCCCCACTGGTACTTGCCCTGGCTCGCAGTCGCACCTGCCCGTCAGGGCCGCGGTCTCGGCGCGCGGCTGCTCGAACACGGCCTGGCGATCGTCGACGCCGACAGACTCCCGGCATTCCTCGAGACCCCGAACCCGCGGACCGTTCCGCTCTACGAAAAGCACGGATTCGAGGTCATCGCCACGCCGCAGGCCGGAAACTGCCCGCCGATGACCTCGATGCTCCGTGCCGCGGTGTAGGCGGCCAGCGATAGGAGGGCTGCTCAGCCCAGGAGGCGGACTTTGCATCTAAGCCCCGACAGCCGCCCTACTTGCCGATCTCCGGTCAAGACCAGACGGGTGTCGGGGTCCGTCTCAGCGGTAGCGACGATCAGCGCATCCGGCATTCGCAGAGACTTGGAGCGAGAGCGCAGATCGGCCGCGACGTCCGCCACGGCCGTATCCACGGGAAGGACTGCTGAGATCAGCTGGCTGAAGAAGCCCCGGACGTGCTCCTCATCATGATGGCCGAGCTTTGCGCCAGTCAGAACCTCGGCGTAGGTGATCACCGAGACCAAGAGCCGCTGTTCGTGCACGAGATCGCGGATCGCCGCGTCAGCCGCCTCATGCAGAGCGTCGTCGCGGTCGAGAAAACCGACGACCGCGTCGGAGTCGAGGACTACCGCCACTCTCCGCGAAGCCCCTCGACACGCTCTCGCAGGTCGCCGCCGGTCTCGAGGCGACCGGAGTAGCGATCGATCAGCTCGTCGATGCGCGTCAGTACGACACGACCGGCGCCGTCAGCCTCCACCTTCAACGTGTCGCCAGGCTCGAGCCCGGCGTTACGGAAAGCGCCAACCGGAATCGTCACCTGGTGCTTGCTGGAGACCCGCGTCTGATTCTTTACCTTCTCAGCCATACGTAAAGCGTACCACCGACGCCCCCGGCTGAATTCGCTGGAACTGAGGACCAATTTCGGGACCAAGTTTTGGAGACGGTTCAATCCGTGCCCGTCCCGCGCTACCGTTTAGAGCAATGGAGGCATCGGTCGACTTCACGATCGCGTTTGACGGCCCGGACGAGGCTGGCTGGATCGTTGCGCGCGTCCTCGAGGTGCCTGGCGCCGTCAGCCAGGGCCGCTCCCGCGAGGAGGCCCGAGAGAATGTGCTCGACGCGTTGCAGACCGTCTTGACTCCCGATGAGGAGTTGGCCGGCAGAGTCTCGACTGCTGATCGAGAGCACTTGCGGTTTACTGCCGCGGCGTGAAGCGCCGCGACTTCGAACGCCATCTCCAATCCCACGACTGCCGAGAGGTAGGCGGGACGAAGCACGCGAAGTGGCGCGGCCCGGAGGATCAGGTCTCGGCAGTACTCGGCACAAAGAGATCGGACCTGGCCCGGTGCGAGCGATCTGCAGGCAACTCGGAGTCCCCGCCCCCAGTAACCCGCGCTAAACCTGTGAGCCGATGACGCAACTGGACCGATACGCCTACGTGATGCGTGAGTGGGAAGAGGCATGGTCTCAGTCACGCCATCTGGAGGCGATGCGGGGGCAGTACCTCGGCTTCTTTTTCACCGCAGTGATTGGCGTGATCGCGATCGCCGGACCCAACCTTGTTGACGACTCGCTCCGCAGCACCGGTTCACAACTCCTCCTCGCCGCGCTTGCCTTTGGACTTCAGACGCTCTCAGGCTTCCTTTATCTGGCGGTGAATCGCATCAACGAAGTACTGGGTCATTACCAGGAGGAGATAGTCGCGATAAGAGCCGTAATGATCCCCGCCAGCCAGGATCTAGTCGATCTCACGTCTTTCAAATGGCCACCAAAGCCATCTCGGGATTGGGCGAGCACCAGCGGTGTCGCTACGCGTGTCCTTCAAGCCGGACTCGTCGTCTTTCCGGTCGCTCTCGTCTGTACCGCCGGCAGGGCTGTGCAAGTCGATGGCCTCTCAGCTTCGGCGATCTTCTGTCTGATTCTGGCCCTAGCGAGCATCGCCGTTGGCTTACTAGCCCCACTCGGCGCGATCGACCCTCAAAGGAAGCGCCCCCGGCTGGATTCGAACCAGCGACCGTCGGATTAGAAGTTCAGCCGGAAGGTGTCCAAGGGGACGAATCTGGTCCAGTGGGACCAATTACCTCCAGGGAGTTCGTCTGAGTTCGCTGGAGTGGGGACCAATTTCGGGACCAAGTTTCAGCGGATCAGTTGAACCTCAGCCGCAACGTCTGCCTCAAGCCATTTGCGATCTGCGGTCAACGCCGGAACGTCAAGGCGCTCCGCCAATGCAAGGCACGCCCGATCCGCCAATGAAAGGCCTTGGCGTCTCGTGACAGGGCGAAGCCGAGCGACCGTCACGCAATCAGCAGCGGTCAGGGGCTCGATCGATAATGCGCGGCGAGACCCTTCGGCCCGCCGCAGCTCCGCAGTGGCGACCTCTGGGTCTTTTCCAGCCTCTGCAAGCTTGGACAAAACCTCGGCCCAGTTGACAACGCTCACAGCGGCCCCCTCCGCGATCGCCTCGATGACGACCGAGGCACCGTCCTCGGCATGGAGGACCGCCATCAGAGCCGAGGCGTCAAGGACCGACGCCGGACGAGTTTCAGCCACTGCGGCGCCGGCGAACAGCCGACTCGCCGCTCTCAGCCGCTGCTTCCGCCCGACGATCAGCGATCAACTCATCGACCAGGCTGCGATCTGGTGCGACGTCAGCGAAAAGCCCCCGCATCCGCTCAGCTGCGGCGCGGCGCCTTCCAATCTCGGATTTGGAGAGCTTGGTCACGTGGGCCATGTCCGGATGGTATCGGCCGACCAGGACCTAGCCGGAATCGCTGGCAATTGATCCCGGCCTGCCAGGATTCGAGCCTATGACCCTCGGTTCCGTAGCTGGGGATTCGTGGACGGTCGTGAAGAAAGCGGCTACGCGATTCCGTCCCGTGATCCGTGTCGCGCCTCTCGTCGTTGGTGGAGGAGCTCTACTGGCCGGCGTGGCGCTGACGGTGCTTGATCTATCTCAGCAAGGTGGCTTGGCATGGTCCCGGCAGCATCCCTGGGCCTCTCAAATGCTGAGCAGCGTGATTATCGTCATGGGGACCTATCTGGTGGTCGACAGGGCCATTGAGAGACGGCAGAGACTTCGATGGCGAGAAACGAGCTGGGATTCCGTCGAGGGGTTCGCTGACGAGCTCGCAACTTTCCTCTCCCGTGCCGAGCGGGACTGGCTCGACTGCTCGGACCTCGTATTTCCTATTTCAGAGCGAAATCTAGAGCAGTGTCTGGAGGCGATCGATTGGATTGACGATGCTGCCGCAGCACTCTGCGCAGTCGCCCCCGCCACCGCCGAGCTCGCTTCGTTTGTCGACTATGTCGCGGACGTTCGCCTGTGCACCCGACAATGGCAAGCCGCTGCAACCCAAGAAGTCGACCCCCAGCCAGCAGGGTCGGAAAGCAGTCGTACTCAGGACCCGTCCAGACGGTTCCATTCGTCCCGATTCCCACCAGTCCTATCCCTTTTGGGCTGCTACAAGCGCCTCACGTCCCAGGTTGACAGGTTTTTGGATGGCAATTACCTCGAGAAGGCGACCTTCGGACCAGGTTCGCTTTCGTCCTTGGAATATGCCTGGCATGGCGCCGAGGAAAATGAGTGGGACAAGACCTATCGCAACCGTAAGATCGTGGCAAAGCAAACCTTGATGCCCGCTTCGTGAGATCGGTGTGGTCCTTGACAGCAGATCGAGCCAGCGCCCCCGGCTGGATTCGAACCAGCGACCGTCGGATTAGAAGTCCGATGCTCTATCCGGACTGAGCTACGGGGGCAGAGGGCCAAGGTTAGGCGGTGCTCGGGCGGCTCGCTTAGGATCCTGGGATGCCGAAAGCCGAAGTTGCAGGACGGGAGTTCCATTTCGAGCGGGCGGGGTCGGGTGAGCCGCTGCTGCTGATTCAGGGGATGAGCGGGACGCACGTGTCTTGGGGCGAGCCGTTCAAAGGCGCGCTCGAGGAGAACTTCGACGTCATCGCCTTCGACAACCGGGGGATCGGGCTCTCGGGGCCGGTCGACGGGCCGTTCACGATCGTCGAGATGGCCGAGGACACCGCAGCGCTGCTCGGTGAGCTGGGGCTCGAGAGCGCCCACGTGGTCGGCATCTCGATGGGCGGGATGATCGCCCAGGAGCTGGCACTCGCCGAGCCGGGGCTGCTGCGCTCGCTGACCCTCGGCTGCACCTATTGTGGCGGCCCGGGTTCGCAGCTGATGCCGGAGGAGAATCTGCAGAAGCTGGTCGCCGGGCTCGCCTCGGGCGATCGCGACAAGGCGATCCGGGCCGGCTATGAAGTCAACCTCTCCCCCGCCTTCCGCGCCGACGAGTCCACCTACGCCGCCTTCCACGAGATGGCGACCAGTGTGCCGGCGGCGAAAGCGACGATCGAACTGCAGGCGCAGGCGATCTTCGGCCACGACACCAGCGGCCGGCTCGGCGAGATCGAGACGCCGGCGCTGATCCTCCACGGCACCGACGACGGCGTCCTCCCCTTCCCCAACGGCGAGCTGATCGCCTCGCTGATGCCCGCCGCCCGCTTCGAGGTATTCGATGACGTCGGCCACATGTTCTGGTGGGAGCAGCCGCAGCGCTCAGCCGAGCTGATTCGCGAGCACGGGGACGCCGCCGGCCGCGCCTGAATCGAGAGGTCAATTGAGCACCCTATAGGTGCTCAAATTGCCATCTGGATTATTCGATCGGTTCTTCGCCGACGACTTCCGGCCGTTTTTCCGGCTTGCAGGCCGAGGGGTCAAGCTTGCCCTCGACCTTGAAGACGTAATCGGGCTGCGGCGAGGCTTTGAAGTCCCGGACGACCAGCTTCACCGCCGGGTCGCTCTTCACCCAGGCATAGACGGGGAACTGGTACGGGTTCGGCACCCCGGAGTTGTAGGGGCCCGTGTCCTGCGTGTACTGGCTCATCACCAGGTATTCGTAGCCGGCTTCGTTGATCAGGCTGCGCAGCCGTTTGCAGGTGGTCGGCAGGCGGTTTGCTCCGTGCGGCCCTTTGACGCCGATGAACTCGACGTGGTTGGAGGCGTCGTTGCCGTAGAAGCCGTACTGGCCGAAGATGATCTGGCTCGAGCCGATGATCCCGATGCTCTTGTCCTTCAGCTTCTGGGTGTAGACGTAGGCCTCCTTCGGCCCGCCTTCGCCGAGGAACGGGTCCGGGTTGACGTAGTGCTGGTCGGCGTACTGGACCTGCTGCGCGCGCCCGAGCACCACCGCCAGCAGTACCAGCGCCACCGCACCCCCCGCGACCGCGGCGCGGCTGATGCTCCAGCGCGTCCGCCCCAGCGAGAGCGCCGCCGGCGCCCAGACCAGGCACAGCGTCAGAAAGACCGTGCCGACGATGTAGGAGGTGAACCAGCGCGGCGTCGTCAGCACCGTGACGGCGAAAACCGCGGTGAGAAAGAGCAGCGTCTGCCAGGCACGCCGGTCGGGCGCCCGGATCGGGCGCGCCAGCGGCAGCAATGCCATCGCCAGGACGAGCCCCGGCACCAGGTAGCGCGTGTTGGTGAAGAAGCCCGTCGGCGACCCTTCCTGCCCGGCGGCGGTCAGCGGGGTGAAGACGTAGACGACCGCGGTCAGCAACGAAGCCACAGCGATCACCCGGAGGATCTTGTTGCGCGATTTCCAGGCGATGTAGACAGCGGCGCTGACGGCCATGATCAGGATCAGCGGCCAGAGCGGCCCGAAGGCGTTCTCCAACTCGGGGAAGAACCAGCGCCGGTAGATCGTGGCGTTGGTGATGTAGTCGATGACGGCGAAGCGCGGCCGTGGATCGAGCGGCATCTGGTCCGGCCTCGGCAGGTTGAGCGGGCCGAATTTGGTGATCGGGATCGGGTTGCCGCCCGTCTTCACCGCCGCCCGCAGGTACCAGTAACCGCCGACGACGAGCATCGGCAGCCCCATCACCCAGGCGGTGGTCCAGCGCCGCCCCTTACCGCTGAAGACGATGACGCCGAGCGTGATCGCGACCACCGGGACGAGAAAGGTGGTCTTCACCGAGGCCGCAAGGCCGGCGGCGATCCCGGCCATCACCAGCGGACCCTTGTCGAGCAGGGGCGCGTCGCGCTCGGGCGCGTCCTGGACGGCCCCGGCCGCCGGCGCTCTTCGCTGGTGCCCGTTGATCAGGAAGGCCGCGAAGGCGAGCAGGAAGGCGAGGCCCATGATGTCGTTCCGCGCCTCGCCGGGCTGGGTTTCGATCATCACCCCCGCGTCGAGGACGATCCCCGCCGCGACCAACGTCGCCGGCCCGACCTTGTAGGGGCGGCCCATGCACCAGGCCGCGAGCAACCCGATCGGCAGCCAGATCAGGTTCTGCAGCGGCGCCAGCCAGTCGCTCTTGAAGAGGACGATCGTGGCGCCGTTGATGAGCTCGGTCGAGGCCGGGTAGAACCAGGCGGCCAGCCGCAGCGGATCCGTGTAGTGGAGGTGGACCGTCGAGTGTTCCTGGGCGATGAAGGCCGAGAACGGCATGTGGTACCAGGTGGTGTCGCCGCCGAACATGCCGAAATCGAGGCTCGACTGGGCCGGGAACGTCCACTCGGCGACGGTCCAGGAGGCGACCCCGAGGGCGATCATCAGGGCGATGTTCTCGACCCGCGGCGCCGCCACCTCGCGCCCGTGGCCGCCCGCTTTCGAGCGCCCGAGCCAGGCGGCGCCGAGACCGACGCCGATGCAGAGGACGACGATCCAGCCGAAGTAGAGGGCGCTGAGGGAGCCGAGGATCTCGAGGCAGACGACGAGCATCGCGACCGCGAGCGTGGCGTCGGCGAGCCGGGCCAGGGCGCCGGTGAATTCCGGCACGATCCAGCGCCGCAGCCAGTAGGCGCCGAGGCCGAGGGCGGCGACGATCCCGATCAGGGCGAGGCAGCCGGCGATGTAGGAGCCGAATGAGGGGGCCACGGAGGCGGGGATGCTATTCGGCGCGCCGGGTGGGCACCGCCGCGGTAGGGATGACCCCTAGGCCGCGGCGGCGGGGATGGTGCAGGCGACTCCGGTCCCTTTGAGTCCGCAATAGCCACCCGGGACCTTGTGCAGGTACTGCTGGTGGTAGTCCTCGGCGTAATAGAAGGGCCCGGCGGGCTCGACCTCGGTCGTCACCGGCTCCTTGCCGGCGGCGCGCAGCGCCTTGTCGTAGGCCTCGACCGCCATTTCCGCGGTCGCCACCTGGGCGTCACCGGTCGTGTAGATGCCGGACCGATACTGGGTGCCGACGTCGTTGCCCTGGCGCATCCCCTGGGTCGGGTCGTGCTCCTCGAAGAAGACCTTCAGCAGGTCGGCGTAGGAGACCTTCTCCGGGTCGAAAGCGACCAGCACCGCCTCCGCGTGCCCGGTCTTCGCCGTGCAGACCTCCTCGTAGGTCGGATTCGGGGTGGTCCCGTTCTGATAGCCGACCGCCGTCGTGTAGACACCGTCGAGCTCCCAGAACAGGCGCTCCGCGCCCCAGAAGCAGCCGAGCGCGAAGTAGGCGACCTCGATCCCCTCGGGGAACGGCGGCTCCAGCGGCGTCCCCAGCACCGCGTGGGTCTTCGGCACCTCGAAGGGGCGCTCGCTGCGCCCCGGCAGCGCATCGTCGGGAGGGACCATCTCGGTCTTGCCCGCGTGCATCATCGTCATCAGCTTTCCGAGTCTGTTCATTCGCATTCCTCCTCGGAGAAACGTTACGGCAGCGAGATAACGAGCCGATTAACTGCGCTGATTTCCCGCCCGTCGAAGGGGTAGCGTCTGCGCATGGCCTGCTTGGTGGTCCTGCTCGCCTTCATCTCGCCGCGCCTGGCGCTGTTCGCCATGTTCCTCTTTTCGGACCTGCTCAGCGACGCCTTCGACGGCTGGTTCGTCCCCCTGCTCGGCTTCTTCCTGCTGCCGTGGACGACGCTCGCCTACGCGGTGATGTGGGCAACCGGCAGCGACGGGGTCATCGGCTTCGAGTGGTTCATCGTCATCCTCGCCTTCGTCGTCGACCTCGGCTCCTATGCGAGCCGCGGCCGCGCGCGCCGGGACTGACGGACCGCGTCCGCTACTCGACGGGGTAGGCGATCCGGATCGACCGCTTCGCGAGGACGAGGAAGGGAAGCTCGGTGACGGCGCCGTTCTCCAGCAGGGTCACCCTGACCTTGGTCAGCGGCACGAACTCGAACTCGCCGCGGTTGAGGGAGTCGCTGAAACGGCTCTGGTAGCCGGCCGGCGGCAACGTCAGATCGCCCTCGACCAGTTGTCGATCCGTTTCGAAGACGGCGCGCTCGACCCGGCGCCGCTCACGCGTGTCCGCCGGATCCTCCACTTGGCTGCCGAATAGCTGCTCCATCAGGGTCTCTCTTCTTTTCGGCGCGAGAGGGGGAGAACTTGACGGCGGCCGTCCTTAGGGAGGGGATGCCCGCAAGCGCGATATCCATATCCCGTCCGAATGGCTATTATTATGGCCATATGCCCAAAACTGTGACCGCCACTGCTGCCAAGGCAAACATCCTCCGCCTCCTCGACGAGGCCGCTGCCGGAGAAGAGATCGAGATCACCCGCCACGGGCGCCCCGTTGCGCGATTGGTCCCGCCACGGGGCCGCCGGGCCCTGGAGGGCCTGTTCCAAGGACGGGCGGTAACGGCAGTCGACGAGGAGGAGCTCCTCACTACCGGCGAGATGTGGGACCCCTCGCTTCCCGAATGAGCACCCTCCTGCTCGACACCCACGTCGTCCATTGGTGGTCGGCGGAACCGAGCCGGCTCAGTCGCACCGCGCAGCAGGCCTTGAAGACCGCTGAGGACTTACTGGTCGCGGCCATAACCTGGCACGAGCTGGCCTGGCTGGCGCGGCACGAGCGAATCGTCCTCGACGTCCCCATCCGCTCCTGGCTGGAAGAGCTCAGCGCCAATGTGCGAACCGTCGGCCTCACTCCGGCAATAGCCGACACCGCGGTGTCCTTGCCGTCCTCGTTCCCCCGCGATCCCGCCGACCGGCTCATCTACGCCAGCGCAATCGAGCAGGGGGCGAAGCTCGTCACCAAAGATCAAGCGATCGCCAAGCAGGACGCTCCACGGTCCCTGGTCCTCTGGTAGCTCAACTAGGGCGAGTGCTGCGCCGCTTTCTCGCGCGCTTCGGCCTTCTCCTCCAGCGTCATCGCCCCCGGATGCCCGTCACCCGGCCAGGGTGAGAGAACGTAGAGCAGGCGAGCGTCGGAGCGGGCGACGATCGTCCGCCTCTCCCCCGGGTCGAACTCGAATAGGTGGCCTGCGCTGGCATTGGCAAAGTCCTCGCCGCCCTCGTTCGTGACGTCGACGACGCCGTCGATCACGATCAACCGCGCCCGCTCATGCACCTCGTGCTCCTGCATCTCCTCCCCCTCGGGAAGGTTGAGGACGATCGAGCGCGCGTCGTCCCCGGAGGCGAGGATCCGCGGCTGGCGCGCCTCCACCTCCACCGTCTTCAGGTCCCAACTTTCCATCTGCAACTCCCTTTCTCCGCTAACCCGTTGCAGCTTCCCCTACCCGGGCCGTGCGTGCAACTCACCTGCGGGCACCCTTCGCGGGGCGCCAGCACCGAGTCGGCGACTGGCCGCATCTTCTCCCCCAGATCGCTCAAAGGCCGAAAACCAGGGCCAGCGCTTCGTCCACCGCTCGTAGCTCGCCAGCATCGAGGCGTCCGGCGGAGCGGCCCAGGCGCTCCGGGTCAACGACCGTGGTCTGCTCGACGAGTATGCGGGTCTCGGTGTCGTCCAGTGAGATCGTCGGTCGGAAGGTCGCCGGACGCGCGCTGGTCGAGGTTGGCGCGACGAGCGTCGTGCTCAGCGCCATGAACTCCTCTGCCTGAACGACGACGGCGAAGCGAGCCCCACGCTGCTCTCTCCCCCGGGCACCTCGAGGGGACGGCAGTCGGAAGATCTCGCCGCGGACCACCTACTAGTCGACCGAGTCGGGTGCCAGCTCGGCCATCTGCTCGCGGATGATCCGCATTTCGGCTCGATCCGCCTCGTCGACAGCCAAGAGCTCGACCTCCGCGGCTATGGACGAACGCGCCCGACGTCGGGCGGCTGACTCCAGGAGGGCGGTACGAACGGCCTCGGAATCGCTCATGGAGCCCTCCCGGACTATCCGCAGGGCCGCCGCCGAGTTGTCGTCCAGGCGGACGTGAAGTGAGCGACCCATGAGGGACTCAATGTAGCACAATTTGCGCTACAAAATCGGGGCGCCCGGATTCGAACCGGGGACCTCCGCCACCCAAAGGCGGCGCGCTACCAGGCTGCGCCACGCCCCGACTGAGGCAAGTGTAGGTTCTGGGGCGATGGCGGAGGTGCTCCCGTTCCAGGCGTTGCACTACGACCTCGGGAAGGTCGGCACTCTGGATGCGGTCGCGGCGCCTCCCTATGACGTGATCGACGCCGCCCAGCGGAAGGCGCTGCTGGAGCGCTCGCCCTACAACGCGGTCGCGATCGACCTGCCGAAACCGTTCGACCCGGCCGACCCCGACAGCGACCCGAGCGGCGACCCCTACGCCGAGGCGGCGGCGCGAATCGAGAACTGGAAGGCCGAGGGAATACTGGTTCAGGACTCCGAGCCCTCGATCTGGGCGCTGACCCAGGACTACGTCGCCCCCGACGGCAAGAGCTATAGCCGCAACGGGATCCTCGCCCGGGTCCGCGTCGAGGACTACGAGACCGGCACCGTCCGGCCGCACGAGCGCACCCATCCCGGCCCGCTGCTCGACCGGCTCGAGCTGACCCGCGCCGGCGGCTACAACCTCTCGCCGATCTTCTCGCTCTCGACCGAGGACGCCTGGCCGCTGGTCGCCCCCGGGCTGCCCGACGAACCCTGGGGACAGGCAACCGACGAAGACGGCACGGTCAACAAGCTCTGGAAGGTCGAGGACCCGGCCGTCCACGCCGCCGTCACCGAGTGCCTGGCGAGCGCCCAACTGCTGATCGCCGACGGCCACCACCGCTACGAGACCGCCCGTGCCTTCCGCGACGAGGTCGGCGGCGAGGGCCCCCACAACTACACGCTGATGTCGCTGACCGGGCTCGACGACCCCGGCCTTCTCGTCTTCCCCACCCACCGCCTGCTTTCAGGCTTCGCCGCCGATCCGGAGCGCCAGCAGCGCCTCGGCAACGGGCTCCGCGAGCTGTTCGAGGTCACCGAAGTGCCTCGTGAGGAGATCGACCCCGGGGGCGAGGACGGCGTCGGTGTCTTCGGGCTCTACGACTCCTTCCACAAGCGCGCCTTCCGGCTGCGGCTGAAGGACCCGGGCGAGGTCGATCGCCGGCTCGAGGGCATGCCCGAG
The DNA here is from genome assembly GCA_963812845.1 of uncultured Actinomycetes bacterium. GTDB lineage: Bacteria > Actinomycetota > Thermoleophilia > Solirubrobacterales > 70-9 > VAYN01. The sequence continues at coordinate 2,099,815 of CAWEWQ010000001.1, forward strand.
GCCTACCGCCGGCTCGACTCGGCGATCCTCGAGACGCTCGTCCTCAAGGGCCTGGCGGAGATGAGCGACCACGACATCGACGAGCGCAACGGCCTCGAATACGCGAAGAGCGTCGACGCCGCCCTGTCGATGGTCGATGAGGGCGATTACGACGTCGCCTTCATCCAGCGGCCGGTCCCCGTCGAGCAGGTCAAGGAGATCGCCAACACCGACGCGGTGATGCCGCCGAAGTCGACCTTCTTCTACCCCAAGGTGATGACCGGCTTCGCCTTCAACCCGGTGCGCTAAGTGGTCAAGATCTACACCAAGAAGGGCGACGATGGGACCACCTCGCTCTGGTACGGCGGCCGCGTCCCCAAGCACCACGGCCGCACCGACGCCTACGGCACCCTCGACGAGGCCTGCTCGCAGCTCGGCGTCGCCCGCGCCCTCTGCGGGCCCGAGCAGGCCGAGCTCGCGGCCGACATCCTCCGCATGCAGGACGACATCTTCGTCGCCGGCGCCGAGCTGGCGACCGCGCCGGAGGCGGCCGGCCGGCTCGAAGACGGAGTCAGCCGCACCACCGAGGCGATGGTCGCAGAGCTGGAGGAGCTGATCGACCGCTACATGGCCCGGGTCGAGTTGCCGCCGAAGTTCGTCATCCCCGGCGGCAACCAGCTCTCCGCCCAGCTCGACGTGGCGCGCACCGTCGTCCGCCGGGCCGAGCGGCGCATCTCGGAACTGAACGAAGCGGGCGAGATCGAGCGCGAGACGGTGATCCACTTCGTCAACCGCGCCTCCGACGCCATCTACGCGATGGCCCGCTTCGCCGACGTCGACGACCCCGCCCTTTTCGAGGGCCGCGGCAAGGGCTGACGTGCGGATCGTCGCCCGCCGGGTCGAGGGCTACGCCCACGACGTCGAGCTCGACGGCGGTCACGACCTCCGGGTCGACGAGCCGGCCGACCGCGGCGGCACGGACACCGGCCCCCGCCCCACCCAGCTGCTCGGCAGCGCCCTCGCCGGCTGCATCGCGATCACCGTCGAGATGTACGCCGAGCGCAAGGGCTGGGACGTCGGCGAGCTCGAGGTCGACGTCGAGATGGGCTACGAGGGACCGGTGCCGAACAGCTTCGAGGTCGGGGTGAGGCTGCCCGGCCACCTCGACGACGAGCAGCGCCGCCGCCTGCTCGTGATCGCGACCAAATGCCCCGTCCACAAGGTGCTCGCCGGCGAGGGCCACGTGCGCGTGGTCGAGCGGCTGGAGACCCGCTGATGGACCTCGGCCTGGCCGGGCGCAGCTGCGTCGTCACCGGTGCCAGCAGCGGCATCGGTAAGGAGACGGCGCTGCAGCTCTGCGCCGAGGGGGCGAAGGTCCTGCTGGTGGCTCGCGGCGAGGAGCGATTGGCGGCAGCCACCGACGAGGCCGCCCGGGCGGCGGAGCCGGCGGGGGGCGCAGCGGCATCGCTCGTCCTCGACGTCACGGCAGAGGACGCCGGTGCGCGGATGCTCGCCGCCTGCGAGGAGCACTTCGGGGCGCTCGACGTCCTCGTCAACAACGCCGGGGCGGCGAAGTGGCGCGACCTCGACGACATCCCGGACGAGGACTGGCGCGCCCAGTACGAGCTCAACGTGATGGCGCCGCTGCGGGCGATGCGGGCCGCGATCCCGCCGATGGCCGAGCGCGGCTGGGGGCGCGTCGTCAACGTCTGCTCGACCGCCGGCAAGCGCCCCTCGGCGGCGATGGCCGAGTACTCGGTGGCCAAGGCCGCCGAGCTGTCGCTCTCGCGCCTCTTCGCCGACCGCTACGCGAAGACCGGCGTTCTCGTCAACGCCATCGCCCCTGGCCCGGTCGAAGCGGAGATGTGGATGGAGCCGGGCGCCCTGCTCGACCAGTCGATGGAGATGACCGGCGCCGCCAGCCGCGAGGACGCCCTGGTCGAAGCGGGCTCCAAGCGCCCGATCGGACGCCTCGCCCAGGCCGAGGAGATCGCCTCGGCGATCGTCTTCCTCTGCAGCGAGCGCGCCTCATACGTCGCCGGCGCCGCCTGGTCGGTCGACGGCGGCACCGTCCAGGTCATCATTTGAGCGGCGGCACGGTAGAGGCAGCCGTGCTCCTGCCCCTCTACGGCCGCTCGCACGACCCCGGCCTCGTCTTCACCGAGCGCCGCGCCGATCTGCGGCGCCACGCCGGTGAGATCTCGTTCCCGGGCGGCCGCCGCGATCCCGAGGACGCGGACCTGCAGGCGACGGCGCTGCGCGAGGCCGCAGAGGAGATCGGCCTCGACCCGGCCCGGGTCGAGATCGGCCCGACGCTGCCGCCGACCCGGACCTTCGTCACCAACTACGTCGTCCACCCCTTCGTCGGCTACATCCCCCACCCGGGAGAGCTCGACCTGCGCCCGAACCCGAGCGAGGTCGAGACCGTCCTCACCTTCTCGCTGGAGCTGCTGCGCGAGGGCTACGCGATGCGCCGCCTGATCCGCCGCGGCATCCCCATCCACACCCCGACCTACGAGGTCGAAGGGCACCTGATCTGGGGAGCCACCGCGCGGATCCTCAGCGACTTCCTACAGAGCCTCGGCTAACTGCCGGACTTGCCCGGCTGGGGGACGATGCGGATGTATGGCTTCGGCTCTTTCCAGCCGTCGGGATAGGTCTCTTTCGCTTCGTCGTTGGAGACCGAGCCGGCGATGATCACGTCCTCGCCCTGCTTCCACTGGGCCGGGGTCGCGACTTTGTGGTCGGCGGTCAACTGCAGCGAGTCGATTACCCGCAGGACCTCGTCGAAGTTGCGGCCGGTGGTCATCGGATAGACGAGGATGAGTTTGATTTTCTTGTCGGGGCCGATGACGAAGACGTTGCGGACGGTCTGGTTGTCGGCCGGGGTGCGGTCGCCGGGGTCGCCGGAGACGTCGGCCGGCAGCATCCCGTAGGCCTTCGAGATCTCGTAGGTCGCGTCGCTGATCAGCGGGTACTCGGGTCGGGCGCCCTGCGTCTCCTCGATGTCGTCGGCCCAGTCCTCGTGCTTGTCCATCGGGTCGACCGAGAGACCGATGATTTTCACGCCGCGCTTCTCGAACTCCGGCTCGATGCTCGCCATGTAGCCGAGCTCCGTGGTGCAGACCGGGGTGAAGTCCTTGGGGTGGGAGAAGAGCACCGCCCAGGAGCCGTCGAGCCAGTCGTGGAACTTGATCCGTCCCTGGGTGGTGTCGGCCTCGAAATCTGGTGCTACGTCACCGAGCTGCAGAGCCATAAAACGTTCCTCTCGCGCTTCCTCGTCTATTTACCTAAATTCCCATCGGAGTTTAGCTATTTGCGTTCACCGGCCAACACGGCCCGCACCTCGTCGGCGAGACCGCGTGAACCCGCGCTAGAGACGGGCTGACGCGGTTTCGGCGTGATACGGACCGGGATTCGCCAGGTTCGGGCGGCATTGCGGACGATTTCCGCCCCTGCCTCGGTTCCCTCGTAGACCACGCCCCTGACAGGCGTTTCGACCAAGTGTTCCATCAGCCGTTCCAGCCGCGGCCCGTGGATTGCCTCCAGCTCTTCGTCGCCGCCGCTGGCGCTGCCGAGGAGGAGCACCAGCACGGCGACGTCGCTCACCAGCTCGAGGATCGTCCCGGGGCGGTCAGGGTCGGCGAGCGCCGGCTCGATCCCGGCCGCCGCGATCGCCTCCAACCCCTCATCCCGACGGCTGGTCCCGCGGACCGCCCAGTCTTCGCGCAGCAACTGCCCACCGAGTTGCCGGCCGCGGCAGCCGCAGCCGACGATCAGCGCCCGCGCCACAAGTGCCCCGCCACCTATCCGGCCTCGAAGGGGCCGCGGCCGCGCAGCCGCATCCGCTCGTCCTCGGCGACGCTCCGCTGCAGCTCCTCCTCGGTCATCTCCGGGACCCCGCGCCGGCGGCGGATCTCGTTCTGGGCCTCCATCATCTGCCGCACGTCGTCGATCTCGTTCTGGGCCTCGACCTCGGGCGAGCGGGTCGGAACCCAGTCGACGAGGCCCGACGAGCTCCCGGGGTAGAAGTGGCCGACGACCAGCAGCACGCCGATCATGAAGGCCAGGATTCCCAAGGTCCCCAGAATGAAAAGCACTCCAGAAGGATACGGTTCGACCCGATGCCGGACGCCTACATAGTCGAGACCGCCCGCACCCCGATGGGCGCCTACCGCGGCGCCCTCTCCGGGGTGCGACCCGACGACCTCGCCGCCCACGCGATCGCCGCCGTCGTCGAGCGCAGCGGCGTCGATCCGGAACGGATCGTCGACGTCTACTTCGGGGCCGCCAACCAGTCCGGCGAGGACAACCGCGACGTCGCCCGGATGGCGGCGCTGCTGGCCGGGCTGCCGCAGAGCGTGCCGGGCGCGACCGTCAACCGCCTCTGCGCCTCCGGCCTGGAGGCGCTGAACGGCGCGGCGCGGGCGGTGAAGGCGGGCGAGGGCGACTTTTACCTCGCCGGCGGAGTCGAGTCGATGAGCCGCGCCCCCTGGGTGGTCGAGAAGCCCGAGCGCGGCCTCCCCCGCGGGCCGCAGACGATGCACGACACGACCCTCGGCTGGCGGATGATCAACCCGCGGATGGCCGAGCTCGGGGTCTCGACCGAGTCGATGGGCGAGACCGGCGAGAACGTCGCCGAACGCTTCGGGATCAGCCGGGAGGATCAGGACGCCTTCGCGCTGCGCAGCCACCAACGTGCGGTCGCCGCGGCCGCGGCGGGCAGGCTCGCCGCGGAGATCGCCCCGATCGAGGCGCCGCGCGGGCGCGAAACGGTGCTGGTCGAGGCAGACGAGGGGCCGCGAGGCGATGCCTCCGCAGAGAAGCTGGCGGCGCTGCGGCCGGTGTTCCGCGAGGGCGGGACCGTCACCGCCGGCAATGCCTCGACCCTCAACGACGGCGCCGCCTGCCTGCTGGTCACCTCCGAGAAGGGAGCGGAAGCTCTCGGTGCCGAGCCGCTCGCCCGCGTCCTCGCCACCGGCGTCGCCGGCGTCGACCCCGCCTACATGGGCATCGGCCCGGTCGAGGCCGTCCCCCGCGCGCTGGCCAACGCCGGCCTGACGATCGACCAGATCGACCTCTTCGAGCTGAACGAGGCCTTCGCCTCGCAGGTCCTCGCCAGCGCCCGGGAGCTCGGCATCGAGGAGGATCGCCTTAACGTCAACGGCGGTGCGATCGCCCTCGGCCACCCGCTCGGCTGCTCCGGGGTCCGCCTCGCCGGCACCCTCGTCCGCGAGCTTCGGCGTCGCGGCGGCAAGTACGGCGTCGCGACGCTGTGCGTCGGCGTCGGCCAGGGCCTCGCCACCGTCTTCGAAGCCGTTTGAGCGCTCAATATCAATAGGCTTTGGGCGATGAAGTTTCTGACCCCGGCAATCGTGGCCCTGGCGCTGGTGCTGCCGGCCACCGCTTCGGCTGAACCGACCGCCCATGCCTCGATTGTCAACGGCCGTGGGGCCACGGTCGAGGAGTTCCCCTCGCTCGCCTACATCGAGGCGCACCAGGGCAATAGCGGCTTCTCCTGCACGGGCACGGTGGTCGCACCGCGGGTGGTCCTGACCGCCGCGCACTGCATCGAGGATCTCGAGCGCGGTGGCATCACCCCGGCCAAGGCGTACGCGCTCGCGACCGGCACCACCACCCCTTCAAAAGCGCTGCGCGAGAACGTCTTCCACGTAATCGAGACCCACGTCTATCCCGGATTCGATCCCGGCGGACTGCTGGGCGACGCCGGCATCCTCATCCTCGACCGGCCGACCGCCGCGCCGCCGATCGCCCTCGCCGGCAGCGGCGACCTGACGCTCTACGAAGGCGGCGCCCCGGTGCAGTTGGCGGGCTGGGGAGTGACCCGGGCGAACGCCGCCAGCGCTCCAGAAAGCCTGCGGGCGACGGCGATGGTCGTGCAGAAACCCTCGCTCTGCGAGCAGAAGACGCGCAACGACCGCCCCAATTACTCGCCCGCGCTGCAGATGTGCACGCTGGACGTACCGGCGAAGAAGAGCGGTGGCTGCTTCGGCGACAGCGGCGGCCCCGCGATCGGCCAGCGCGCCGACGGGACCCCGGTCGAGCTCGGCGTGATCAGCACCGGCGGCGCCTTCTGCAGCACCAAGCTGCCCAACGTCCTCACCCGCGTCGACGTCATCTCCGCCTGGATCTCGGAATGGATCGCCGCCACCGAAAGCGGCGGCCCGCGCCCGATCTTCGATCCGAAGGCGCCGTTCCCGCTGATGTCGAAGCCGGTGGCGGAAGAGTTCACCGTCCTCACCCTGCAGGACCACTTCGGGCCCCGCTTCGGCGGTCGCATCTTCGGCAGTTGCCGCCGCACCAGCCGCACCCGCTTCCGCTGCGAAGTCAGCTGGCGCTCGGGCCGCAACATCTACGCCGGCATCGTCTCCCCGTTCTACCTGCGCCAGGAGGATGCGGTGATCTGGAAGAGCCATTTCCGGATCGAATGGGCGCCGCTGAAGTGCCTGCGCGCGAACGCGCCCCACTGCCCGATCCACGTCCGCCGCGGGTAGTCGGAGCCCATCCGGAATTTGACACACCCCGCTGGGCCTGGATTCCGATGCGCACTCAGGTAGCCTCGGCCGCCGTGACCGGAAGCTTCGAAGAGCTGGCGAGCGTCGACGGGACGATCGGCCCGACGGCGGAGGCGACGATCGGCCTCAAGGACGACGGGCTCTACCGCGGCGACGGCGCCTTCGAGGTGATCCGGCTCTACCAGGGCAGGCCCTTCGCGCTCGTCGACCACCTCGACCGCCTCGAGCGCTCCGCCGGCGCGATCGAGCTCAGCTTCGACCGCGGTTCGCTGGAGCGGGAGATCGAGGCGCTGTTGGGGCAGGCGGGAGCGGTCGAAGGCCAGATGCGGCTGATCGTCACCCGCGGCGGCCGCCGCATCGCGGCAACCGAGCCGATCCCGCCCCACCCCGAGACGGTCGGCCTGCAGTCCGTCACCTACTGCCCGTCGGTGATCCTCAACGGCGTCAAGTCGCTCTCCTACGCCGCCAACATGCAGGCGACCCGTGTCGCCAAAGGCCAGGGCGCCGACGAGGCCGTCCTGATCCGGCCCGACGGCACCGTCCTCGAGCCACCCACCTCCTCGGTCTTCTGGGTCTCGCCGGAAGGCGAACTGCGGACGCCCGCCCTCGCCGACGGAGTGCTCGAGTCGATCACCCGCGACCGGATGATCAAGGCGCTGCACGTCGAAACCGGGAGCTGGCACGTCGACGACCTGCGCAGCGCCCACGAGGCCTTCCTCGCCTCGACCACGCGCGAGATCCAAGCCGTCTCCTCGGTCGACGGCCGGGTCTTCCCGGCGGCCCCCGGGCCACGCACGCAGGAAGCGCAGGCGGCCTTCGCGGAGACCCTCGGCAAAGAGCTGCGGGGGCTCTGAGATGGATTTTCAATACAGCGACGAGCAGAAGCTGATCCGCGAGACGGCACGCGAGTTCGCCGAGCGCGAGATCCTCCCCGACGTCCGCGACAACGACCGCGAGTGCCGTTTCGACCGCGAGCTGGCGCGGAAGCTGGGCGAGGTCGGCTTCCTCGGGGCGCCGGTGGCCGAAGAGTACGGCGGCCGCGGCCTCGACTACATCGGCTACGGCCTGATCGCCGAGGAGATCGGCCGCGCCGACTCCTCCGCCCGCACGGTCATCTCGGTGCAGACCTCGCTCGTCGCCGGCTCGATCGAGAAGTGGGGCTCCGAGGAGCAGAAGCAGGAGTGGCTGCCGCGGCTCTGCTCGGGCGAGGCGCTCGGTTGCTTCGGGCTGACCGAGCCCGACACCGGCTCCGACGCCGCCAACCTCCGCACCCGCGCGACCAAGACCGACGGCGGTTGGTCGATCAGCGGCCAGAAGATGTGGATCAGCCTCGGCAACTACTCCGAGGTGGCGCTGATCTTCGCCCAGACCGACCCCGAGAAAAAGCACCGCGGCCTCGCCTGCTTCCTCGTCCCCTGCGACTCCGACGGCTTCACCACCCAGGAGATCCACGGCAAGCTCGGCCTGCGCGCTTCCGACACCGCCGAAATCTCGCTCGACTCGGTCGAGGTCGGCGACGACGCGATGCTCGGCGAGGTCGGCGACGGCTTCAAGGTGGCGATGAGCGCCCTCGAGAACGGCCGCTACAGCGTCGCCGCCGGCTGCGTCGGCATCTGCGAAGGCTGCGTCCAGTCCTCGGTCGCATACGCGAAGGAGCGCAAGCAGTTCGGCGTCCCCCTCGCCCGCTTCCAGTTGGTGCAGGAGATGATCGCCGACATGATTCTCAAGCGCGACGCCAGCCGGATGCTGGTCCTCCGCGCCGGTCTTTTGAAGGACGAAGGCAAACCGAACCTGGAGGAGACCTCGGTGGCGAAGCTGTTCGCGACCGAGTCGGCGGTGGAGTGCGCGAACCTGGCGATCCAGGTCCACGGCGGCTCCGGCTACGTCGACGACTACCCGGTCGAGCGCTACCTGCGCGACGCCCGCGTCACCACGCTCTATGAGGGCACCTCGCAGATCCAGAAGCTGATCATCGGCCGCCAGGCCACGGGCATCAGCGCGATGCTCCCCTTCGAGGAGTCCTGAGCTTGGCCCAGGTCGAGGTCGCGATCGACGACTTCCACGTCGCCTTGCTGCGGCTGAACCGCCCCGAGGCGCGCAACGCCCTCTCCCAGGAGATGCGCGAGGAGATCGTGGCCGGCCTCGAGCGCCTCGACGCCGACCCGGAGGTGCGCTGCATCGTTATCGCCGGGGCCGACGAGTACTTCGCCGCCGGTGCCGACATCAGGGCGATGGCCGAGCGCCCGCTCGACGCGGCGCCCGACCCGAAGGGGATCGAGTTCTGGATTCGCCTGACGGCGATCGGAACGCCGACGATCGCCGCCGTGTCCGGCTACGCCTTCGGCGGCGGCTGCGAGCTGGCTCTGGCCTGCGACATGTGCGTCTGCGACGAGAAGACCCGCTTCGGCCAGCCCGAGATCACCCTCGGGATCATCCCCGGCGGCGGCGGCACCCAGCGCCTGGCACGGGCGATCGGCAAGCAGCGGGCGATGGAGTACGTGCTCACGGGGCGCCGCTGGGACGCGAAGACGGCCGAGCGCTGGGGTCTCGTCAACAGGGTCGTCGGCAAAGGCGCCTGGCTGACCGAGGCGATCGAGCTGGCCCGTCTGGTCGCCGAGCGCCCGCCGCTGGCGACGCGGCTGGCGAAACGTGCGGTGCTGACCTCGCAGGAGACGACGCTGGCCGACGGCCTGCGCGAGGAGCGGGCGCTGTTCGAGGAAGCGATGGCGAGCGAGGACCGGATCGAGGGAATGAACGCCTTCCTCGAGAAGCGCGAACCCCGCTTCCAGGGCCGTTGACCGTCTCCCGCGTCGGCGTCGTCGGTGCCGGGACGATGGGCCGCGGGATCGCCCAGCTGGCCGCCCTCGGCGGCTACGAGACGGTGCTATACGACGTCGCCCCCGAGCTCGCCGAGGGGGGCATCGTCGCTCTCCGCGAGGCGCTCGAGAAGGGCGCGGCGCGGGGGCGCTGGAGCGAGGACGAGGCCCAGGCCGCGGCTGCCCGCGTCGAGGCGAGCGCCAAGCGGGCGGAGCTCTCGGGCTGCGAGCTGGTGATCGAGGCGGCGCCCGAGAAGCTGGAGCTGAAGCGGCAGATCTTCAGCGACCTCGCCGAGATCGTCGCTGCCGATGCGGTCTTCGCCAGCAACACCTCCTCGCTGCGGGTGACCGATATCGCCGCCGGCGTGCCGAGCCCCGAGCGGGTCGTCGGCATGCACTTCTTCAACCCGCCGCCGCTGATGAAGCTGGTCGAGGTGGTCGCCGCCGAGCGTTCCTCCGAGCAGGCGCTGGCGAGGACGACCGAGGTCGCCGAGCGGATGGGCCGGACCCCGATCCGGGCCAAGGACAGCCCCGGCTTCGTCGCCAACCGGCTCGCCCGTCCCTTCTCGCTGGAGTCGCTGCGGATGCTCGGCGACGGCGTCGCCGACGCCGCGACGATCGACCGCATCGTCCGCCGCGGCGGCGGCTTCCGGATGGGGCCGTTCGAGCTGCTCGACCTGATCGGGCTCGACGTCAACCTCGAGATCGCCCGCTCCTTCTTCGCCCAGGGCGGCGAGCCAGAGCGCTGGCGGCCGAGCCCGATCCAGGAGCGACTGGTCGCCGAAGGCCGCTTCGGCCGCAAGAGCGGCCGCGGCTACTACGACTACTCTGCCGAGCGCGCAGCGGACCCGGACCTCGACATCGCGGCGCCGACCCTCGACCCCGCGCAGCTCGCCGAGATCGACCCCGCCGCGGAGGAGGTCCTGAGCCGCCTCTTCGCCCAGGTCGCCAACGAGGCCGCCTTCGCGCTCGAAGAGGAGATCGCGACCCCCGAGGCGATGGACATCGCGATGAGGCTCGGCTTCAACTGGCCGCTGGGGCCGTTCGGGTTCACCGATTTGATCGGCCCTGCCCGCGCCGTCGAGCTGCTCGATCGGCTGCGACAGGAGAAGGGCGCGGCATACGAGGCCGCCCCGCTCCTGCGCTCCCAGGCGGGGGGACCCGGGTGACCGCGCACCGCAAGCCCGCATCGGAGGCGACCGCACGGCGCAACCGCGAGGCCGCGGCGGCGCTACCGCCCGATGGCAGCGAGGACCGCGCCGAGGCCGAGCGGGGCCTCGTCGCCCGCTTCGAGCCGGCGCGGGTGGAGGATGCCGACGGCAGGGTCGTCTGGGACCTCGACTCCTACGCCTTCCTCGAGGGGGAGGCACCGGAGACCGCCCACCCGAGCCTCTGGCGGCAGAGCGGGCTCAACCGCATCGCCGGCCTCTTCGAGCTGGCGCCGGGCTTCTACCAGCTGCGCGGGTTCGACCTCTCGAACATGCACATCGTCGAGGGGGAGCAGGGGATCGTCGTCATCGACCCGCTGATCTCGGCCGAGACCGCCGCCGCAGCCCTCACCCTCTACCGCGAGCACCGCGGCGAGCGACCCGTCACCGGCCTCATCTACACCCACTGCCACATCGACCATTTCGGCGGCGCCAAGGGGGTCGTCACGGCCGAGGAGGTCGCCGAACGGCAGATCCCGGTGCTGGCCCCCGAGGGCTTCCTCCACCACGCGGTCAGCGAGAACGTCTTTGCCGGCACCGCGATGGGGCGCCGAGCCGCCTACATGTACGGAGCGCGGCTGCGGCGGGGGCCCGACGGGCAGATCGGCTCCGGACTCGGCCAGACGACCTCGCTGGGAATGCTGACCCTGATCCCGCCGAACCTCGACGTGACCGCAACCGGCCAGGAAGAGACCGTCGACGGGGTGCGGATGGTCTTCCAGCTCACCCCGGGTACCGAGGCCCCGGCCGAGATGAACTTCCACTTCCCCGACCACCGCGTCCTCTGCATCGCCGAGAACGCCACCCACACGATGCACAACCTGCTGACCCTGCGGGGCGCCCTCGTCCGCGACCCCGACGTCTGGGCCAGCTACCTCGACGAGGCGATCGAGCTCTTCGGCGCCGAGAGCGACGTCCTCTTCGCCGGCCACCACTGGCCCCGCTGGGGCAGCGAGCGGATCGTCGACTACCTGAAAAAGCAACGGGATCTCTACGCCTATCTGCACGACCAGACCCTGAGGTTGATCAACAGGGGCCTGACCGGACCCGAGATCGCCGAGGAGTTGGAGCTGCCCCCGGAGCTGGCCTCCGAGTGGCACTGCCGCGGCTACTACGGCTCGGTCAGCCACAACGTCAAGGCGGTCTACCAGCGCTACATGGGCTGGTTCGACGCCAACCCCGCGCACCTCTGGGAGCACCCGCCGGCCGAGAAGGCGCGGCGCTACGTCGAGTTCATGGGCGGTGCCGAGAGGACCCTGGAGCTGGCGCGAAGCTCGTTCGAGGCGGGCGACTACCGCTGGGTCGCCGAGGTCGTCAACCACGTCGTCTTCGCCGAGCCGGATAACAGCGAGGCCCGCGAACTGCAGGCCGAAGCTCTCGAGCAGCTCGGCTACGGGGCCGAGAACGCGACCTGGCGAAATTTCTACCTCGTCGCCGCCGAGGAGCTACGCGAGGGAGTGTCCGGCACGCCGACCGACGTCCGCGCCCCCGACATCCTCGCCCGGCTCTCCGTCGAGCAGATCCTCGACGGGATGAAGGTGCGGCTGGACGGCCCCCGCGCCTGGGGCAAACGAATGGCGATCGCCTGGCAGGTGACCGATCCCGACGAGAGCCACCTCCTCACCCTCGAGAACGGCGTCCTCAACCACCGCCGCTGGAGGGACAGCTCCGAGGCCGAAGCAACCCTGGTGATCGAGCGCCGGGCTTTGAACGAGATGCTGGGAGGCAGCGCCGATCTGGCAGCCCTCGCCGAAGGTGGGCGACTGCGGGTCGAGGGCGACGGCGAGAGGCTGGGCGAGCTGTTGGGACTGCTCGAGGAGCCAGACCCGAGCTTCGCGATCGTCACTCCCTAGCTAGGGCGCGGGCCTCAGTCGCTGCCGAGGCGCATCATCAACTCGTCGACGTAGCACCAGCTCCAGTCTTCTCCGGGCTCGGCCGAGCGGATGATCGGGTGGCCGGTGTCCTGGTGGTGGGCCGTCGCGTGCTTGCCGATCGAGTTGTCGCAGCAGCCGATGTGGCCGCAGGTCTGGCACATCCGCAGGTGGACCCAGTTCATCCCCATCGCCAGGCACTCCTCGCAGCCCACCACCTCGTCGGGAGGGTTGAGGTAGGTGACCGAATCGAGATGGGAGCAGGCGGGGCTCACGTGCCCCCAAGATATACCCGTCCCCTTAAACCAAAACTTCTTTATCCAAGAAGTGAGGAGTAGGCCTCTATGGGCCGGTGGCGATCTCCGCCGGCTCTCCGCCCGGCATCCAGTGCGCCTCCACCGGCACGTCGGCATCGCGCAGGTAGCGCTCGGCGTCGAGCGCGCCCATGCAGCCGGTCCCGGCCGCGGTCACGGCCTGGCGGTAGGTGTGGTCGACTACATCGCCGACGGCGAAGACACCGCCGAGGTTGGTCTGGGTCGAGCCGGCCTCGGTGACGATGTAGCCGTCCTCGTCGGTGTCGACCTGCTCTTTGACGATCTCCGATTTCGGCACGTGGCCGATCGCGACGAAGGCGCCGTCGGTCGCCAACTCCTCCTCCTCGCCGGTCTCGGCGTTGCGGAGGCGGACCTTCTCGAGCTTGCCGCTCTCGCCGGCGACGAACTCCTCGGCGACGAAGGGGGTCTTGAGGTCGATGTTCTCCTTGTCGCGGGCGCGCTCGAACATGATCTTCGAGGCGCGGAACTCGTCGCGACGGTTGACGACGGTCAGGTTCGAGGCGAACTTTGAGATGAAGATCGAGTCCTCCATCGCCGAGTCGCCGCCGCCGATCACGATCACCTTCTGATCCTTGAAGAAGGCCCCGTCGCAGACGCCGCAGGTGGAGACGCCGCGGCCGCCGAGCTCCATCTCGCCGGGAACGCCGAGCCGTTTCGGCTCCGCCCCCATCGCCAGGATCACGGTCTTGGCCCGGTGCTCCTCATCGCCGAGGAAGACCTTGTGGAGGCCGCCGTCGGAGAGCTCGACCCGGTCGACGTCGTCGGTGACGAAGCGGGTCCCGAAGCGCTCGGCCTGGGCGCGGAACTGGGACATCATCTCCGGGCCCATGATCCCGTCCGGGTAGCCGGGGTAGTTCTCGACGTCGGTCGTGTTCTGCAGCTGCCCACCCCACTGGAAGCCCTCGAAGACGAGGGGCTCGAGGTTGGCCCGCGCGGTGTAGAGCGCCGCGGTGTAACCCGCCGGCCCACCGCCGATGATGATTACGTTCTCGACCTTCTTCTGCTCTGCCATATCTGCCGCCTGGAGTCTAATACTTTACTTTTTATAGTAGCTCTCCCGGCCCTCGAAGGCAATCTCCGCGACCTCCTCCACCGGCGAGTGCGCCTCGCCGCCGCGGTCGATCGGCAGACCCTCCTCTTCCCAGACATGAACCGTATGGCGGAGCTGGAAGAAAGCGAAGATGCCGGGCGGGATCGGCATCCAGAAAGCGACGAGGCGGAAGATCAGCACGGCCGGGAAGACGGTCTGCTCGGGGATCCCGAAGAGGACGAAGGCGCCGATCATCCCGGCGTCGACCGCCCCCACCCCGGCGGGCGCCAGCGGGAAGAGGTTGGCGACCATGCCGAGGAAGAAGCCCTGGACCACGACCGCAAGCGGCACGTGGACCCCGAAGGCGTGGAAGGAGGCCCAGAGGACGCCGATGCTGGCGGCCCAGAAGCCGGCGGCGCCGAGCACCGCGAGGCCGCCGCGGCGGGGGTGGGCGAAGAGGCCGAGGGCGAAACGGAACCCTTCCCCCAGGGTGGCCGGGACTTTGCCGGCGTTCTCCAACCAGTGGCGCGAGCGCTCGCTGTGGGCGAAGCGGGCGAGGCGGTGCCCAGCGTCGGGCGGGATCAGGGTGACGAGGACGCCGAAGATCAGCAGCAGCCCGGCGACGCCGGCGGGGATGATCGTCAGCTCGACCGAGCTCTTGCCGTTGAGGACACCGGTCCGCAGCAGCACCCCGAAGACGATCAGGGCGATGGGATAGAAGGCGTAGTGGAGGGAGACGAAGGCGACCATCCGGCGGGCGACGTCGCGGCGCGGCATGCCGGCTTTGCGCAGCGCCCAGTAGGTGATCGCGATGCCGCCGGCCCCGCCGGCCGAGAAGAGCAGCGTCCCCGCCACCCCGGCCATGTTGATCTCGTAGGTCTCCTTCCAGGTCAGGCGCAGGGCATCTCCCCCGACCACCGCCTTGAAGAGGGCGATGTAGGTCGCGTAGGCGACGACGTTGAACCCGATCGCGATGCCGATCCAGAGCGGGTCGGCGTCGTCCAGCTTGCCGAGGGCGTTGCTGAGCCCGATCAGCTTCGGGAAGAGGAAATAGATCGCGCCGAGCAGCACGAAGACGACGACGACGGTCTGGATCAGCCGCCGGGTCGTGAGAATCGGCATTTCGGCGAGCCGGTTGTTGCCGTTCGCCGAGTCTTCCGGAGACACGCCAGGCAAATTACCCGCTGGCGATCCTCTCCAGACGTTGCAGGGCCTCGTTTACCCCGCGTACGAGGGGTTCGGCAAGCGGCTCGCCCTTGCGAACCGCGGCCACGAGCGCCGCCCCGGCGAGCAGATCGGTGACGTAATGCTCCCCCAGATAGACGAGGGCGAAGCCGAGCGTGCCCGCATAGCCCCAGGCGAGCCGCCCCTCGACCTTGCCCGCTTCGGAGAGCGAAAGCGCCGCCTGCAGCGAGGTGGCGAAGTGGAGCGAGGGCATCGCCGCCCAGGGATTGCCGCCGAGTGCGTCGTAGAGGCGCTCCCAAGCCCGGCCCCAGGTCGGTTCCCCGACCTCGACCATGATCCGCCGCACCTCTTCTCCCGTCAGGCCCTGCTCGGCCGCCCACCAGGGCGGCGCGGTCGGGACCGCGAAGTAGACGGCGCAGCCGAGGTCGAAGACGGCGGCCATCTGCCGGGCCGAACGCGGGAAGCGGTCGTTGTGGCGGACGAGGATCAGGGCAAGGGAGAGGTAGGGCTCGATGAACCAGAGCCAGTGGGTCCAGGTGAGGACCTGGTTGACCACCCGCACCCCCGGCAGCCGCGCGAGCCCGCGCTGGAGGCGGGCGTTGGGCAGCGCGCCGGCGCCGATGACCCGGTCGGTGCGGATCGGATAGCCGGTGCGGAGGCGCGCCTTCAGGCGCTCGGGGTCGTCGTAGGGGAGCTCGTGGGCGACGGTAAAGGCCCACATCTGCAGGGCGAAGAGGACGACGTCGCGGCGCTTGGAGCGCGGGTAGAGCACGGCCAGAGCCAGGGGAGCGGCGGCCACCGACCCCACCGTCGACCGGCGTCGGGATCCGCAGGCGGCGACGCAGGACGGGAACCGCGAACGCCGCCCCGATCGTCGCGAAGGCGCCGGTGCGCACGGCGAGGCGAAGCGCGTTCGATGGCCGGGAGCGCTTCCTCATGAGGAGCGCGAGTATAGGTCCGGCCCTCGAAGGCGGCCCGGGAGGGCGCGGCGCCGCCGCACGTGAATAGAATGGCCGCGCTTTGGCGCCTCACTCCCCTGGCACTGACCAGATCGACACTCTGCTCTGGATTGGCTTCGTCGCCGCCGCGATCCTCATGGTCGCGGTCACCGGCGCGCTTCTCTTCGTCGCCCGCCGCTATCGCGGCGAGCGCGGGGCCGAGCCGCGCCAGCTCCTCTCGGGACGGGGCCTGCAGTTCCGGGTCGCCGGCGTCCTCACGGTGTTCGCGGCACTGCTCTTCGTCCTCGGTGTCGTCTTCACCGACAACGCCCGCGAAGAGCCGACGACGGGCCCGGCCGGGCTGGCCTCGCTGAAGTCCGAACCGCTGAAGATCAAGGCGACCGGCCAGCAGTGGCTGTGGCGCTACGACTACCCGAACGGCGCCTTCTCCTACTACAAGCTGGTGGTGCCCGGTCGACACCGCCGTCGAACTGGAACTGCTCTCCACCGACGTCGTCCACACCTGGAACGTCGAAGAACTCGCCCGCAAGGCCGACGCGGTGCCGGGGAAGACCAACAAGGTCCTCTTCAGCACCGATGAGGAAGGCGAATACACGGGCGACTCCGCCACCCTCTCCGGCCAGGCCTACGCGGCGATGCGAACCGAGGTCGAAGTCGTCTCGCCCGAGGAATACGAAGACTTCATCGAAACCCAGGTCGAAGAGATCCAGGACGCCCAGGAACGGGTCGTCGGCCTGATCGAAGACGGAGAAACGCCATGAGCCCCAGCCCGCGCCCCGAGCTCGTCGCCGACGGCTACGCCCCCAGTCGCCCGCGCTGGGCACAGCTGGCGACCAGCGCCGACCACAAGGACGTCGGTCAGATCCTGATCTGCGGCGCGCTCGGCTTCCTCTTCATCGCCCTCGTCGAGCTGATGCTGATGCGGATCCAGCTGCTGGTGCCGGAGAACACCTTCCTCTCCCCCGTCGGCTTCAACCGCATGCTCTCGCTCTACGGCGCCAGCGCGATCTTCCTCTTCGCGCTGCCGCTGGCGGTCGGGCTCTTCTACTACGTGGCGCCGCTGCAGATCGGCGCCCGCGGCACCGCGCTGCCGCGACTCGGGCAGATCGGCCTCGGCCCTCTGGGTCGCCGGCGCAACCGCGCTCTACGCGACCTTTCTCTTCACCCCGTCCGAGGCCGGCGTCAACCCGCTGGCACCACTCAGCGAGGTCGCCTTCCTCGCCAACAACGGCGTCGACGCCTGGGCTACCGCGACCGGGCTCGCGACCCTCGGCTTCGTCTTCCTCTCGATCAACCTCGTCGCGACGCTGCGGACGATGCGGGCGCCGGGGATGGCCTGGCGCCGGCTTCCGGTCTTCGCCTGGGCGGCAGCCGTCGCCTCCTGGTTGATGGTCGTGATCGGCCCGGTCCTGCTGGCGGCGCTGACGATGCTGATGATCGACCGCCACTACGACGGCATCTTCTTCGCCGACGGCTCCGGCGGCGCGCCGCTCCTCTGGCAGCACCTGAGCTGGATCTTCTACACCGGCACCTACATGCTGATCCTGATCTTCGCCTTCGGCGCGATCGCCGAAATCGCCGCGACCTTCGCCCGCAAACCGCTCTTCAACCGCACCGTGGTGATGGCCTCGCTGGCCGCGATCGCGGTCGCTCGGGACCCTCGCCTGGATGCAGAACATGCTGACCGCGCCGATCGGGATCGGCTGGATGTACTTCGCGATGCTGATGTCGCTGGCGCTGATCGTCCCCTTCGGCCTCGTCATCTTCAACCTGATCGCGACGCTGGCCGGCGGCACCCTGCGGATGCGGGCGCCGCTGCTGTTCGCGATCGGGGCGATCTTCGCGATCGCGGATCGGGCTCGCCTCCGAGCTCTGCCACTCGCTGGTCGCCTCCGCCTGGCAGCTGAAGAACACCACCGACGCCACCGCGGCGACCCACTTCGCGCTGATCGGCGGCTCGGTCTTCGGCGGCTTCGCCGCGCTCCACTACTGGTTCCCGAAGATGACCGGGCGGACGATGGGCGAGAGCCTCGCCCGGATCTCCTTCTGGACGATCCTGCTCGGGCTCCTGCTCGGCTTCGTGCCGCTCTTCTTCGCCGGCGCCGGCGAGGGCCAGGTGATCGACGCCTACAAGTACTTCGACGACACCGGCGTCACCGCCTACAACGTGATCGCCTCGATCGGCGTCTTCGTCCTCTTCGTCGGCATCCTGCTGACGATCCTCAACGCGATCTTCAGCCGCGAGAGCGGCCCCGAGGCGGGTCACGACCCCTGGGGCGGCGAGACCCTCGAGTGGTTCACGCTCTCGCCGCCGGAGCCGCACAACTTCGACGTCCTTCCCGACGTCCGCAGCCCCCGTCCGCTGCGCGACATCCGCGAGGCGATCGGCCATCGCACCCGCCGCAGCCGAGCAGGCGGCGGCGCGCGAATCGCAGCCGGTAGCCTGAGCGCCATGCAATCCGGCGCCGGCGCGCAGACCGCGCCCAACCCGACGGCTGCCACTCGCTCGGTCCTACCCATCGTCGTCCGCGACTACCTGACGCTGACCAAGCCGAAGGTGCAGTCGCTGCTGCTCTTCACGACGGTGACGACGATGTACGTGGCCGGCGACCCCTCGCTCGGCCTGATCTTCCTCACCTGCCTCGGCGGCGCTCTCTCCGCCGGCGGCGCCGGCGCGATCAACCACGTCGTCGACCGCGACATCGACCGCACGATGGCCCGCACCGCCGACCGCCCGGTCGCCGCCGGGCGCGATCTCCCCGCGAGCGGCGATCGATCTTCGGCCTCAGCCTGGCGACCTCCTCCTTCCTGCTGCTGTCGCTGACGGTCAACCCGCTCGCCGCGACGCTCTCGCTCAGCGGCTTCGTCGGCTACGTCGGGGTCTACACGCTCTGGCTGAAGCGCCGCACGCCGCAGAACATCGTCATCGGCGGCGCCGCCGGCGCGGTCCCGCCGCTGGTCGCCTGGGCAGCCGTCACCGGCGGGCTCAGCGGCATGGCCTTCTACATGTTCGCGATCGTCTTCTTCTGGACCCCACCCCACTTCTGGGCCCTCTCGCTGCTGATGAAGGACGAGTACGCGAAGGCGGGCATTCCGATGCTGCCCGGTCGTCCGCGGTGAGGAGGAGACGCGCCGCCAGATCCTCCTCTACACCGTCCTCCTCTACGCGGTCACCCAGCTGCCCTTCTGCGCCGGCGGCCTCGGCGTCGTCTACGTCGTCCCTTCGATCCTGCTCGGCGGCGGCTTCATCTACTTCGCGGCTCGGCTTTACCGGGCTCGGGATCGTCGTTGGGCGCTTCGTACGTATCTCTTTTCCCTTGGGTACCTCGCGTTGCTGTTCCTTTCGATGGCTGTCGCGGCCAACGTCTGAGTCGAATTTCGGGTCGTCTTAGGAGGGACAGGACACCCTCCCCCAAAGACCGTCGCGCAGCTGGGGCGGACTTATGGGCGCCACCGTGACTTCTTGAGCCTTTGTGGGAGGGTGTCCTGCTCCCCCACCCGGTCCGTAAAAAGGTCCGAGGTTCAACAGCTTTTCCTAAAGAAGGGAGTGCGGCAGGGGTTTCTTTCTCTTGCTGTCCGCTGACGGGCCGGAATAGCGACTTGGGAGCTGATTGAGTCCTGGCTTGAGTCGAAATTTGAGGCGGCTTGGATGGAGGGTCGGGTACCCCTCTGACAAAGGCTCAAGAAGTCACGATGGCGCCCTTAGGTTCGCTCAGCTGCGCGACGGTCTTTGTCAGAGGGGTACCCGACCCTCCCTAGCGCCCCCTTGCCTGATAGAAATCCGCCCAATGGATCGTGAGACCGCACGTCGGCAGATGAAAGCTGGGTTGGTCGCAGGCGGCATCGCCGCCGGCATTTTCGCCCTCAGCTTCGTCGCCGCCTTCCTCTACATCGCCCAGGAACGATGGCCGAGCACCGACAGGTTCCCGAGCCCGGCGAGACGATCTACGCGCCGCGTCCCTCTTGGGCGCCGATCTTCTTCGCCATCGGCGCCCTCGGATTGGTCTGCGGCATCTACGCCGCCGGCTTCATGTTCCCGCCGAAGATCTGGGGCCTGATCGGCGCTGATCTTCCTGCTCGCCGCCTTCCGCAGCATCGTCCGCGGCTCGGTCCGCGACTACTACCGCCTCCCGCGCCGTCAGGAGACGCGTGGAGCGGCCCTCCCCGTCGAAACGATTTCCGGGCCTCCTCAGTCCTGACGGGCTGAGACCAAGCAGTTCAAGGAACTCGCGCTGGCGCGCTCGCACCCCGCCTTCGGCGGGGGTCGGGAAGTGTGCTCCGCACACGACCGACCGAGGACGCAAATGCGCCGGTCTCAGCCCGTCAGGGGCATTTCGGACGTCGCCCCATCTGACGTCCAGCAGCGGACGATGTCCCTCATCGAGAGGACGCCGATCGCGTCGCCGCCCTCGAAGACGACGAGGTGGCGGACGTTGCGGCGCGACATCTCTGCGGCCGCGCGCTCGAGGCTCCAGTCGGGAGCGGCGCTGAGCACGCCCTCGCTCATGTGGTCGACTACCCGCTCTCCGGCCGGGTCCTGGCCCCGGGCGACCGAGATCAGCAGATCGCGCTCGGTGACGATCGACGGGGCCGGCAGCTCGGCGTCGATCACCAGCGCCGCCCCGGTGCCTTTCTCGACCATCTTCTCGGCGGCCTCGCGCAACGTGTGGGACGGGCCCACGGTCAGCGTGATCTCCGACATCCCGTCCTTCACCTGCATCTGCGACCTCCCTTCGCTGCGGTTTTCGAGTTAGTGCGGATCGACTCAAGAGTACCCCACTCGCCACGCCTGACGACACGCTTCCCGGCAGGCCCGACATATAGACTCCCGCCCGCATCACACCCCATGGATCGTCTTCGCAAACTCACCATCCCGCTGCTCGCGCTCGTGGCCCTGGCCGCCCTCGTGGTGGTCGCTTCCGGTTGCGGAACCACCGACGCCGACCCGCAGCGGGGCCGCGATCTCTTCAAAGTGAAATGCGGCACCTGCCACACGCTGGCGCAGGCCGGGAACCACCGCCCAGGTGGGTCCGAACCTCGACGACGCCTTTGCCGCGGCACGGGCCGAAGGCAACGACTCGGACACGATCGAGGGCGTCGTCAAAGCGCAGGTCGAGTACCCACGTCCCAACAACGGCAATCCGGCCGTCTCGATGCCGGCCGACATCGTCACCGGCCAGGACCTCGACGACGTCGCCGCCTACGTCGGCGAATGGGCCGGCGTCCCCGGCGCCGCGCCGCCGAAGGTCCCCGGCGGTCCCGGCGCCCAGGTCTTCGCCAACAGCGGCTGCGGCACCTGCCACACCTTCGCCGCCGCCGAATCGGGCGGGGTCACCGGTCCGAACCTCGACGAAGTGCTGACCGGGCAAACCGCGGCGATGATCGAAGAATCGATCGTCAACCCCAACGCCAAGGTCGCCAAGGGCTACGACGCCAACGTGATGCCGCAGAACTTCGGCGATCTTCTCAGCCCCGAAGAACTCGAAGACCTCGTCCAATACCTGATCGAAAACTCGCCGGCCGGCGGCAAGTCCAAGGGCTGAGTCCCCTGCGGCCGCGTGGCCGCTGCGATCATTGCCGGTAGATGCGGGATCGCTTCAAAAGCCGCCTCGAGATCTCCCCGGAGCGCTACGCGCAGGTGACGCTCGTCGCCCTGGCGGCTCTCGCCCTGATCGTGCTCACCGGCGCCGCCGTGCGCCTGACCGGCTCCGGCCTCGGCTGCCCGGACTGGCCGAAATGCTACGGCGGCAGCACCCCGCCGCTCGAATCGCACGCGGTGATCGAGTACGGCAACCGGCTGCTGACCGGCTTCGTCGGCTTCGCGGTGATCGCCGCCAGCGTCCTCGCCTTGTTCCGCCGGCCCTACCGCTGGCACCTCGCCCTCTTCGGCGCCCTGCTGCCCCTCGGGGTGATCGGGCAGGCGATCCTCGGCGCCCTCGTGGTCAAGTACCACCTCGCCCCGGGCCTGGTGATGTCCCACTTCATCCTCTCGATGATGCTGCTGGACGCCGCCTTCGCGCTCGCCTGGTGCTCGCGCTACGAACCCTGGGAGCGGCGGCGCTCGGCGGACCGGCTCGGCGTCTGGGCGGTGCGGGCGCTGATTCCGCTGGGGCAGCTGACGATCCTCGCCGGCACGATCGCCACCGCTTCCGGGCCCCACGCCGGCGCCCACGAAGGCCAGCTCGTCCATCGCTTCGACTTCGAGGGCGCGAGGACGCTCGAATGGGTCGTGCAGCGCCACGCGGCGCTCGCCACCGTCTACGGCCTCGCCGCGATCGGGGTCTGGTTCCTCCTCCGCCGCCCAGGGGGCGAGAAGCGGGCCCTGAGGCCCCTGACCCTGGTCCTCGCCCTCCTCGCCCTACAGGGCGCCGTAGGCGGCCTGCAGTGGTGGCTCGAACTACCCGCCGAGATCGTCTGGGTGCACGTCGCGATCGCCACCGGCAACTGGCTGGCGATGCTGTGGACCGTCGCCGCCGCCGGACGGCTGGAACCTCGCAACGCGCCGACGCCGACCCCTGCCGATGACCCCCGGCGCGAAGTGGCGACGACCGCGGGATCACGCCTGAGGGTTGCTCCCCTTCTGGCTCTCGATCGCGGTCCTGAGCCTCGTCCAGGCTCTTCTCGTCGCGACGCCCAAAGCGCCTTCGACGACGCTGCTGCGGCGGCTGCAGAGCCGCTGGTGGGCGCTTGTCCTGCCACTCTCGATCGTCGTCGTCATCTCGGCGATCGCGCTCGAATCGGCCAGCGCCAGATTTCTCACCTATCTCGCCCTGGCAGCGGTGCCACCCCTTGCGGCCGTCGCCCTAGGCGGGCTGATGCGCGGCGGCCGTCCTCCCCTGGCGCTCGCCGTCGTTCCCCTTTTCGGCATCGCCTGGGCCGCAGAGGGGTCGCTGGGCGGCGAGACGGCGGCCCTCGCCCTCTCGGCCCTGGCCTGCGTGACCCTCGGTTGGCTCGTCGCCTGCGTCGTCCCATCTCCGTGGTTGAAGGCGGGCATCTACGTGATGGCCACGGTCGACGCCTACCTCGTCGGCTCAAACCTCCTCCAGGAGCCGAACGCGATCCTCAACGCCGCCGCCCCTGCTGCCGACCTACCGCGCCTGCAGCTGGCCTCCTTCGGCTCGGCGTTGATGGGCTTCGGCGACCTCTTCATCGCCGCCGTCCTCGGCGCCCTTCTCGCTTCTGACCGCCATCTGCAGCTGCGGGGAGCGGCGATGGCGGCCGTCATCTGCCCGGCCTTCGACCTGCTCTTCTTCTTCGTCGACCAGACCCCCGCAACCGTCCCGATCGCGCTGACGCTGGCGACCCTAGAAATACTTCGCCATCGAGCTAAAGGGTTGCAACGATAGCCGCGACCACTGCACCGAAGCCCGCAATCATGGTCGTGCAGATGCCAACCGTCGCGGCCGCCATCGTTCGCCCCATCGAGAACAGGCGCTCATCTACTTGTTCCATCCTGTCCTCCATCCGGTCAAGGCGTTCCTTCACCTCGCCGAACTGGCGATCGGTTGCGTCGAATCGTTCGTCGACGCGCTTCTCGAACTCGTCCAGCTTTCCGTCGGTCCAACCCTCTCTCACCATCAGGTGCATGGTGCCACCCTATCGAGGAACTTGCAACATTTTGTCTACGAAGGTAAATCCTTTGTGCCAATCTCACGCCGCTTCTGCGACATCCACTTGTATCCATGGATACAGCCGGCGATCACGATCACCAAGCCGAGCAAAGACCCGACCAGCGGCCGCGTCAGCAACGTCACCGCGACCACCAGAGCCCCCGCGACTCCGACGATCACGACCCATTTGAATACAGCGGCCTCGTTCAGTTTCATCCAGCAATTGTCCTAGAGGTATTCGGACCTATGGACGGGCGCGAAAACCAAGCAGGTCGTGGGCCGCAGGGAGCGAGGTGAGGGGAGCGCGCTAAGAGTGCGTGACCCGATCCGAGTCGACCGAGGCACGCGAGATGCGCCGGTTTGCAGCGTCCGCCCTAAAGGATGTAGACGGTGACATAGACGATGATCCACATGATGTCGACGAAGTGCCAGTAGATCCCTGGCACCTCGACGCCGAGATGGTCTTTCTCGGCCGGGCCGAAATGGCCGCGGAAGGCGCGGATCGTCGCGAACGAGAGCAGCATCAGACCGACGAAGACGTGGGCCCCGTGGAGGCCGGTGAGGCAGTAGAAGATCGAGCCGAAGGAGAGGTCACGGGCGCTGAAGCCGATATGCACGTACTCGTTGATCTGGATGAAGAGGAAGGTCGCGCCCAGGAGCCAGGTGGCGACCAGGCCCAGTTTGAGACCCGTGCGGTTGCCGCGGCGGATCGACTCGAGGGCGTAGTGGACCGTGAAGCTCGAGGAGATGAGGATCGCCGTGTTCATCCCCGCGACAGCCTTCGGCAGCTCGAAGGGTTCCGGCGGCCAGCTGGCCGGGTCGACGACGACGCGGAGGAAGAAGTAGGAGGCGAAGAAGGCCCCGAAGAGCATCACCTCGGAGACGATGAAGAGGAGGATCCCCAGGGTCTGGCGGTCGATCCGCGAGCTCTGGTTGGCCTCGGGCGGGCCGTGGTGATGATCGCCGTGGCCGTGGCCGACGGCTACCGTCGCGCTCTCCATCAGGACCCCTCCCCCTCGGCGACGGCGGCGGCGACGGCGCTCGCGGGCCGGCCGACCTCGATGTGCTCGACGGACTTGTCGGTGATCTCCCGCACCCGGCCGATCAGGTCGTCCTCCAGCCACTGCGAGCGCTCGCCCGCGAAGGTGGAGATGAGGATGTCGTCGATCCGGTAATGCTCGATGCCGTTCTTGACGGCGTAGAAGGGGTCGGGACTCATCGGCTGGCCGGTGGCGTCGACGTCGGCGCGGTAGAGCTCGGCCAGCGTCGAGGCGAGATCGCGGACGACCTGCGGCTCGCTCACGTCCTCAGCCCGCGGGCAGATGATCGTGAAGCGATGTGGGCGGATCCCGGCGCGCTCCTTCATCCGGTTGACCAGGTCGGGAGCGGCGACGGTCTTGGTCGCGACCACCAGGGTGTGATTGAGGTCCCAGCGAACCGCGTCGTCTTCGATCCGCACCGGGATGTGGGTCAGCTTCACCTCGGGTTCGAGGCGCTCGCGCACCCACTCGACGAGGTCGCGGCGCATGAAGCCGAAGCGAGTGTCGGAGAGGCAGGAGAGGAGCACCTCGCCGGGACGGTGCGCCCGCACGGCGTCGTCCAGCGCCAGCGACGGCTCCGGGTCCATCACCTCGCCGACCGACTCGATCCCGAACTCGCCCAGCAGCGCCATCGTCACCTCGACGCGGGCACGGGCGGCCTCGCGGATCTCGCCGGCGTCGATCAACTGGCCGACGGAAGGCTGGTTCTGCGGCGCCGCGACGACGACGCCGGACACCTGGTCCTGGCGCTCGCGCACCGCCTGCAGCAGTTTGCGCCCACCGGCCACCTCGTTGAGGAAGACCAGCAGGGGCTTGCGATCGTCGGCCACCTCCGGACTCATCGGCTGGTACCCACCACGCTTTTCTCGCCGGCGGGCACCTCGGCGCCCTCGGCCCCTTCGCCGGCCATGATCGCGTGCTTGGCGCCGGGGATCCCGTACTCGTAGGGGCCGCCGACGACCCGCGGGATCTCGTCGAAGTTGAAGATCGGCGGCGGCGAGGAGACCTGCCACTCGATCGAGTTGGCGCGCCAGGGGTTGGCGCCGGCCTTCGGGCCGAAGCGCCAGCTGACGACCATGTTGTAGACGAAGACGAGCTGGATGGCGCCGAGCATGAAGGCGAAGCAGCTGATCAAGCAGGTTCCAGTTGCCGAACTGGTCGGCGTAGTCGGCGACGCGACGCGGCATCCCGTCCATGCCGACCCAGTGCATCGGGATGAAGGTGCCCCAGGTGCCGACCAGGGTGCCCCAGAAGTGGACCCGGCCGAGTTTCTCGTCGTACATCCGGCCCGTCATCTTCGGGAACCAGTGGTAGACGCCGGCGAAGATCGTGAAGACCGAGCCGCCGAAGAGGACGAAGTGGATGTGGGCGACGATGAAGTAGGTGTCGGAGACGTGGATGTCGATCGGCACCATGCCGAGCATCACGCCGGAGATACCGCCGATCGTGAAGGTGACGATGAAGGCGAGCGCGAACAGCATCGCCGTCGAATAGGTGTGGATTTTGCCGAAGTAGAGGGTGCCCAGCCAGGAGAAGATCTTGATTCCGGTCGGCACCGCGATCAGCAGGGTGGTGATCATCATCGGCACCCGCAGCCAGGAGAACATCCCGGCGACGAACATGTGGTGGGCCCAGACCGAGTAGCTGAGGACGACGATCCCGATCAGGGCCAGGGCCATCAGCCGGTAGCCGAAGATCGGCTTGCGGGCATGGGTCGAGATGACCTCGGAGACGATCCCGAACCCGGGCAACATCATGATGTAGACCGCCGGGTGGGAGTAGAACCAGAAGATGTGCTGGTAGCTGATCACGTCGCCGCCGGCCGGCGAAGTCGAAGAAGTTGGTGTGCAGGACGCGGTCGAAGAGGACCATGAACTGGACGCCGGCGATGAACGGGGTCGCGGCGACGACCAGCAGCGAGGTCGAGAGGTTCGCCCAGACCAGCAGCGGCATCCGCCAGAAGGTCATTCCGGGCGCCCGCATGGTGATGATCGTGACCAGGAAGTTGAGCGCCGTCGCGATCGAGGAGGCGCCCGCGAACTGGACGCCGAGGTTGAAGAACGACTGCCCCAACGGCGCCCCGGTCGAGAGCGGCGCGTAGCCGGTCCAGCCGGCGTCGAAGGCACCGCCGGGGGCGAGGAAGCTGCCGATGAAGAGGATCCCGGCCAGCGGCAGCATCCAGAAGCTGAGCGCGTTGAGGCGCGGGAAGGCCATGTCCGGGGCGCCGATCATCAGCGGCAGGACGTAGTTCGCGAGCCCGGCGAAGACCGGGATCACGAAGACGAAGATCATCAGCACCGCGTGCGTCGAGAAGAGGCTGTTGTAGGTCGACGCTTCGACGATCTGGGTGCCCGGCTGGGCAAGCTCGGCCCGGATCAGCATCGCCATCAGGCCGCCGAGGAAGAAGAAGATGAAGGTGGTGACGACGTACTGGACACCGATCACCTTGTGGTCGGTGTTGAATTTGAAGTAGTCCTTCCAGCTCTTGGCGCCGTGCTGGGAGTGGTCGTCGGGGATCGTCGGCATGCCGGCGGCCCAGCGCAGCCAGTAGTCGAAGCAGCCGAAGCCGCCGAGGAAGCCGAGCGGGGCGAGTGATCGCCGGCACGATCACGTGCGGGTAGCCGGTCTGCTCGGTCTGGTAGAGCGGCAGGTCGGAGATCGCCCGCAGGGCGATGACGAGGCCGAAGCCGAAGGCGCCGAAGGCGATGGCTCCGATGAGGCCACGCCACCAGCCCGGGTCTCTTGATCGCGGCAACCATCAGCTTCCCCCATTATGCCCCGCCGGCGTCCGAGAGCCGGTGGGTTGGACGTCGAGGTCTCTTCGACTACTTTCATCAGTTCTTCTGGGCACTTTCTGGTCCAGCCCTTCGACCCATTCGTTGAATTTGGCGGGCGACTCGACGACCACTTTGGCGCGCATCGTCGCGTGACCGAAACCGCAGAGCTCCGTGCAGACCAGCTGGTAGGTGCCGAGCTTGTCCGGGGTGACGATCGCGGTCGTGGTGATCCCGGGGACGTTGTCTTTCTTGATCCGCCACTCGGGCACCCAGAAGGAGTGGATCACGTCCAGGGCGTGCATCTTGAACTGGACCTGGCGGTCGACCGGGACGTGCAGCTCGCCCTCGCAGTAGGCGTAGTCCTTGCCCGGGTAGGCGAAGCTCCAGGCGTACTGCTGGGAGAAGACCGAGACCGTCAGGGCGCCGTCCTTCGACGGCTCTTCGATTTCGTCCAGGACCTTCCAGCTGTAGCCGCCGGCGAAGAGGACGATGATCGTCGGGATCAGGGTCCAGGCGATCTCCAGACGGGTGTTGCCGTGGATCGGCTCGCCGTCGGATTCGTCGCCCGGCTTGGCTTTGAATTTCCAGAGCGCGTAGAAGAGCATCACCATCACCAGCGAGAAGACGAAGGACGAGAGGACGATCATCACGTCGAGCAGGTGATCGATCTTCGGCGCGGCCGTCGAGGCCTGCTGGCCGTCCCAGTTGATCTGGACCATCACCGCCGAGATGACCACCGTCAGGGCGATCGTCACCAGCAGCATCTTCACTATGGGCAGGCGGCCGTACATTGGGGCGGCGGGCATTCTATTGAAGCGGCGGCGGGAGGCTTTGCGGCCCCCAGGTGACGCTTCGCACTAGCTCGCCAGGGCGCGGTAGGTCCTCGAGTTCGCCCGCGGCTGCCGCGAGCACCCCGCGGGCCACTCCCTCCCAGCTCCAGAGCCGGGCGACCGTCTCGACCAGGCGGCGACGGGCATCGCTCCCGCTCGGTCTCCGGCAGCGCCAGCCAGGCACTCGAGCTGCGCCGCGATTCCCTCGACCGCGCCCACGGCGACCGGGAACGAGGTCAGGTCCCCGACCGCCTCCGGTAGCCCCGCCTGCAGCTGCCGGGAGACCTCGAGCATCCCCGAGTGGCCCGCCGAGACCGGCAGGGTCCCGCAGGCGGCGGCCTCGACGGCGACCATGCCGAAGGCCTCGGGAAAGGTGCTGGGCATGACCATCGCCTGCGGCCCGCGGGAAGAAGGAGGCGACCTCGCTGTGCTCGAGCCGGCCGACGAACTCGACCGAGCCGGCGGCGGCGCGCGCCATCTCGGCATAGCCGGCGAGGCGGATCGGCGAGAAAGGCCGAGAGGATCGGCAGCGGCCTCTCCTCCCCGCCCTCCAGCCCCCAGCCGAGCCGGGCGACCTCGCGGGCGTCGTCGAGGTCACCCCGACCCAGCGCCGCCAGCAGCCGCCGCAGCCCGTCCTCGTAGGCGCCGATAGCCGGCGATCTCGAGCCGGACGCGCGGGTGATCGGCCCGGACCAGCGGCCAGGCGGCGAGCAGCAGGTCGACGCCCTTGGAGACGATCAGCTTGCCGACGAAGGCGACGAGGTCCTCGCGCCGGCCGCCAGGGCAGAACTCATCGACGTCGACGCCGGGCGGCCCGAGTCGCGTCTTCTCCGGCAGGCCCGACAGGTCGGCGAGGGCCGCCCAGAGCGATTCGGCGGTGTGGGCCGAGCCGATCAGGACCCCGCGGGCTGCCTCCATACCCTCGCGGGCGTAGGGCAGGAAGCGCGGGTGCGGTTTGACCGTGTACTCGAGGGCGGAGCCGTGGATCTTCGCCGCGAAGGGAGCGACGCCGGCGCGGGCGAGGATCGCCGGGCCCCATCACCAGATGGTTGGCGAGGGCGGCGTCGATCCCGCCCGGCCTCGCTCGGCCACCTCGCGCACGGCGGCGACGTTGGCCTCGATGTAGCGGTCGAGCTCGGCGTCGCTCAGCTCCGGGAAGGTCTTCACCTCGAACCCCTCGTAGGGGTCTTTGACGTAGACCGGCAGCAGCCCGCCGATGTCGGGGTTGTGGATCTCCACTCCCTCGATCCGGACCTCGCGGTCCTGGCAGAGCAGGTGCACCTCGTGCCCGAGCCGCGCCAGCGCCCGCGCCAGGTTGGCGTTGTAGATGTTGCTGCCGGTGCCGCGCAGCATGTAGCCGTGGAAGATGAGGACGCGCATCGGAGCCGCCCAAACTAATAATCTCCCCGGCGATGAACGAGAAGCAGCTCTACCGCATGCGTGCCACGGCCTCCGGCCGCGAGGCGATTGCCCACGCCGAGCCGGGTTCCGTCTACGTCGATCGCGAGACCGGCGAGGAGATGGAACCGGTAGCAATGGTCCTGCCGCTCGCCCCCTCGGCCTCCTCGCTGCCCCGCAGCCCCGAGAACCTCCGCGCCTGCCGACGCTGCGACCAGCTGATCGGGCTGGACGTCACGGATTGCCCGTACTGCGGTCTGCGCCAAGAAGCCCTCTGAGCCGACTTAGGGCTTCTTGACCAGCGTCGCCGTGTACAGAAGGCGCGCTTCGGAGTAGTAGCAGCCGTAGGTCTTGGTCTTGCCGACCCCCTGCTGGGGGTGGCCGCCCTGGATGTCTTCTCTGGAGATGCAGTGTTCGGGCAGGCGGCTGCCGCGCCAGGTGTTTTCAGGGGAGATGTTGACGGCGAACATCGGCGCCCAGGTCGGGATCGTCAGCGCCACGATCTGTCCTTTGAGGACCGTGAGCGGATGGTCGAGGGCGAAGACGGGGGTGCTGCCGAAGTACGGGTTGAGGACCTCGAGCGGGCTCTGGCGCACCAGTTTGTATTTCGGCGGCTTCGAGCCTTCGACCGGACGCAGGATGCCGATCCGGGCCTGCGACGGGGTGCCGAGGAAGTCGTCGAAGAAGCCCACCTCGTCGGTGGTGGTTTTCGTTTCCGCGCTCGACGGCTTCGAGAGGGTGATCGACCAGGCGACGACCTTCCCTTCGAAGGGCGCCTCGAAGGGACGCGCGACACCATCGGCGATCGACTGGAAGCCGGTGACGTGGCCCTCGACGCGACAGTCGCTTGACCGGGACGTTGTTGACGGTTTCGCCCGGGACAGGAGGCCGGCGGCGTTTCCGAGGTCTGACCGAGGACGACGACGCGCAGCGGCGCCGAGTCGGCGGCGCCGGGCGCGGCGACCGCGACCAGCGACCGCGAGCAGCGCGGCGGCGGCGACCAGCGCCCAGAGGCGCTGGAAGGTGGTTTTGGATTCTGCGAACGGCATCGATCAGGCAACACGGGGTCACGAGCCCAGTTGCGGCGCCAATCTTGCCGTCCGCGCCCGTCGGATGCGCGGCCGCGGGGCCTTCTGCACGATCCCGGCCAAGCAGCCAGATAGGGTTCGCGTCGCCCGATGGAGCCCGCGAACAGCCAAGACGACTTCATTCCGGCCGGTCTCGCCGCCTTCGGAATCGAGGCCGACGAGATCGAGCTGGCGGTGATCAACGCCGTCCATCAGACTGTTCTGGCCGCCGATCCTCGAGCTGATCGCGCTCGACACCGGCGCGATCCCGCTCGAGCGCAACCCCGACCTCTCGCAGGCGCCGCCGAGCCGATGAGCGGGGCACTCGACCTCTCGCTGCGCGAGCAGGCGGCGGCGATCGCCGCCGGTCGAGCTCGACGCGGCGGAGCTGCTGGAGGCGACGCTGGCGCCGGATCGAGGAGCGGAACCCGGCGCTGAACGCGATCGTCGAGACCTTCCCGGAGCGCTCGCGCGAGATGCTCGCGGCGCGCCCCGCCGGGCCCGCTCCACGGCGTCCCGATCGTGATCAAGGACGAGTGGCCGCTGCCCTGGCGGGCGCAGCGCTTCGGAGCCGCCGAGATGCTGGCCGCCGCCGACGCCGGGCGAGTCCGGCCCCTACCGTGCCCTGCGCGACGCCGGCGCGGTGATCGTCGGCGTCGGCAACATGCACGAGCTCGGCGCCAGCAGCACCGGCAACGTCTCCGTCTACGGCCCGGCCCGCAACCCCTGGAACACCGGGCGCTGCCCGGGCGGCTCCTCGAGCGGGCCCGCCGCCGCGGTCGCCGCGCAGCCTGGTCGCCGGCGCGGTCGGCGCCGACGGGGTCGGCTCGATCCGCTACCCCGCCGCCTACTGCGGCCTCACCGGCCTGAAGCCGACCTTCGGCCGCTCGGCGATGGCCGGGCACCACATGGCCGAGGTCTCGACCACGATCGTCTCCGGCGCCCTCTGCGCCGACGCCGCCGACTGCCGCCTGCTCGACTCGGCCCTGTTCGGCGAAGAGCTGGCGGCGGGCGAGCCGCGCGGCGCTGCGGATCGGCGTCATCGCCGACGAGGTCTCCGAGGACGTGGCGCCGGCCGTGCGCGAGGCCTGCGAGGCGGCGATCGAGGAGCTGCGCGAGCGCAGACCGGCGGCGAGGTGCGGGAGATCGAGCTGCCCGAACTGGCGGCGGCGACCCTGGCGACGGTGCTGATCGCCAACAGCGAGAGCCTCGGCGGCATCACCCCGGAGCGCCTCAACCACCTCGATCCCGAGCTGAGCCCGCTCGGGCGCGGCCTGCTCAAGTACCGGCTGCTGCTGCCGGCGGTCGCGACGATCAAGGCCGGTCAGCTGCGGACGCTGGCCCGCCACACGCTGGCCCGGCTCTTCGAGGAGGTCGACGTGATCGCCTGGCCCGACGGTCCCCGCGGTGGCGCCGCCGCTGGAGGCGCCGATGGTCGAGCTTCCCTCCGGGACCCTCACCGCCGACGAAGCCAACGTCCGCGGCGGCGCCCTCGCCAACCTGACCGGCATCCCGGCGATCAGCGTTCCCGTCGGCTCCTCCGAGGGACTGCCGGTAGCGCTGCAGCTGCAGGCCGCGTGGGGACGGGACGAGCTGCTGCTCGACGCCGCCGAGGCGCTCGAGGAAGCGAACGGCCGCCGCTGGGTCGAGGCGAAGCCGCCCGTCCTCGGCCGCCGAGCCGCTGGGGACCTAGCGTGCGGGCAATCACGGTCGAGGGGCTCGAGCGCACCTTCGGCGAGGTCCTCGCCGTCCAGGGCATCGACCTCGAGGTCGACGAGGGCGAGATCTACGGCTTCCTCGGACCCAACGGCGCCGGCAAGACGACGACGGTGCGGATGCTGACGACGCTGCTGCTGCCGACCGGCGGCCGCGCCACTGTCGCCGGCCACGACGTCGTCGCCGAAGCCCGCCAGGTCCGGGGCACGATCGGTGTCGCCCTGCAGGAAGCGGCGCTCGATCCGCTGATGACGGGCCGTGAGCTGATCCGCCTGCAGGCGACCCTGCAGGGCCTGCCGCCGGCCGAAGGCCGCAAACGGGCCGACGCACTGCTGGAACGGGTCGACCTCGCCGCCGCCGCCGACCGCCGCGTCGGCACCTACTCGGGCGGCATGCAGCGCCGGCTCGACCTCGCCGCCGCGCTCGTCCACGAACCGCGGGTGCTCTTCCTCGACGAGCCGACCACCGGGCTCGACCCGGTCAGCCGGAAAACGATCTGGGAGGAGGTGCGGGCGCTGAACGACGACGGCACCACCGTCTTCCTCACCACCCAGTACCTGGAGGAGGCCGACCAACTGGCCGACAACGTCGGGATCATCGACAGCGGCCGGATCGTCGCCGAGGGCACTCCCGAGTCGTTGAAGGATGAAATCGGCAACCCCCACGTCGAGCTGCTGATCAGCGAGGGCGAGGTGGCGGAGGCCGAGCGCGGTCTGCGCCGAGATCGGCCGGCTGCTGCCGCCGAAGGACGGCAAGCGGGTCCTGGTCGAGGTCGAGAACGGCGCCGCCGACATCCCCCGCGTCGTCCGCGCCCTCGACGAGGCCGGGATCGCGGTCGAGTCGCTGGAGTTGGTGCGCCCGACCCTCGACGACGTCTTCGTCGACAAGACCGGCCACCACCTCGAAAAGGAGGAGAGACGGCGGCGAGGAGCCGGTGCCGGCGTGAGCGACCTGGCGAGCGAGCGCAAGAGTGGTACGGGCGCTGGGCGCGCGCTCGATCCGCCAGACCTTCCGCCGGCCGCAGCTGCTGGCGCCGATCGTCGTCTTCCCCACGCTGCTGCTGGCGGTCCAGACCGGCGGCGCCGGCGCCAGCATCGAACTGCCCGGCTTCCCGCCGGTTCAGAGCTTCCTCCAGTTCATGCTCGCCGGCTCGATGATGCAGTCGATGATGCTGGCCGGCAACAGCGGCGGCATCGCCTTCGCGGTCGACATCGAGATGGGCTTCACCGACCGCCTCTTCGCGGCGCCGATCCCCCGCTTCGCGATCGTCCTCGGGCGCCTGGCGGGGACGGCGGCGCTGGGGCTCTTCGCTGCGCTGTGGTTCCTGGCGATCGGCCTGATCTTCGGCGCCGAGATCGAGGGCGGGGTGCCCGGGCGCCCTGCTGGCGATCGCTGCTGGTCACCGCATCGGCCTTGGCGGTCGGCGGGATCGGCGCCGCGATCGCCCTGCGCACCGGCAGCGCCAGCGTCGTCCAGGGCCTCTTCCCGCTGGTCCTCGTCGTCCTCTTCCTCTCCTCGGCCTTCTTCCCCCAGGAACTGATGATCGAGCCGGCGAAGACGATCGCCCAGTACAACCCGCTCAGCTTCATCGTCGAAGGGGTGCGGGAACCGATCATCTCCGGAATCGACGCGACCGCGACCCTGGAGGCGGTGGCGGCGATCGCCGGCATCGTCGTCCTCGGGCTGGTGCTGAGCGCCCGCGCACTCAAGCACCGGCTGCGGGTGGGCTGATGGAGTTCGCCGCGAAAACGCTGAAACCGCCGGGAAAAACGCCGGCTGCGCCGGCCTGGCGGACCAACCTGGCGACGATCGGCGCCCTGATGGCGCGGGCGAAGAACGAGCTGGTGCGGGTGCCGGGGGCGGCGATCCCCGGGGTGCTGGCGCCGACGATCTTCTTCCTCGGCCTCAACGGCGTCTTCGGCGCCCTGACCCAGCTGCAGGGGTTCGAAACGGGCTCGTACGAGAGCTTCATCGTCCCGGTCAGCATGCTGCAGGGGGCCGGCTTCACCGGCGCCGCGGCGGGGGTCAACCTGGCCCGCGACTACGAACAGGGGTGGGTCGACCGCCTGCTCGTCTCCCCCGCCCCGCGCTGGGTCCTGCTCGCCGGGAACGTGCTGGCGGCGAGCGCCCGGGCGTTGATCCCGGCGACCTTCGTGCTCTCGATCGCCTTCGTGATCGGCGCCGAATGGCCGGGCCTCGACGGCCTGGCGATCTGTTACCTGATGGTCGCGGCGACGGCCGCGGTCGCCGCCTGCTGGGGGTCGATGCTGGCGCTCCACTTCAAGAGCCAGTCGGCGGCGCCGCTGATGCAGGCCGGGACGATGGCGCTGATCCTCTTCACCCCCGCCTACGCGCCGCTGGCGCTGCTGCAGCCCTGGCTGGAGAAGGTCGCCAACGTCAACCCGCTGACCGAAGTGCTGGAAGCGGCTCGGCAGGGGTTCGTCGGCAGCGTCACCTGGGCCGACACCTGGCCGGGCATCGTCGCCCTGGCGGGGTTGCTGGCGGTTCTGGGCTCGCTGGCGCTGCGCGAGATGCGCCGCACCAATGTCTGAGCGGGAGACCGTCCTCGCCGAGGCCGAGCGGGTGCTGCGGCAGAACTGGGTCGAAGGCAGCCGCGGCGAGACCCGCTTCAGCTACACCGAGCCGAGTCCCGGCCGCTACCCGTGGCAGTGGTACTGGGACTCCTGCTTCGCGGCGATCGTCTGGCGCCGCTTCGAGCCGGCGCGGGCGCGGGCAGAGCTGGAGAGCCTGCTGGCGGCGCAGCGGCCAGACGGGTTCGTCGGCCACACGATCTTCTGGCGCAGCCACGTCTCCTGGCTGCGGCTGCTCTTCTACAACGTCGCCAACCGCCGCGCCGAGGAGACCGAGACGATCCAGCCGCCGCTGCTGGCCTGGGCCTGGCGGGTCGCCGTCGGCGACCCCGCCGAGGAGCCGCGGATCGCGCGCGCACATGGACTGGCTCGCCCGCAACCGCGACCTCGAGGGCGACGGCCTGCTCTGGATCGTCCAGCCCGACGAGTCCGGCCTCGACGCCTCGCCGAAGTTCGAAGAGGTCTGGGGCCGGCGGGCCAACGGCCGGATCGGCTTCCCGCTGCTGGTCCACCGCAACCGCGGGCTGGGCTGGGACGCGCGGCGGATCCGCGACGCCGGCGGGCCGGTCCTCTGCGAACCGCTCGTCAACACCTTCTGGTCGCTTGTCGCTGCAGGCGATCGGACGGCCCTCGGCGACGCCGGCGCTGGTCGACCGCCTCTGGGACGAGCGTCGCGGCCTCTTCCTCGACGAGGCGCAGCCGGGCGGGATCCGGCCGCAGACCCTGACCTGGGCCTCGCTGGCGCCGCTGGCGCTGCCCGACCTGCCGGAGGAGATCGGCCGGCGCCTGGTCGAGGAGCACCTGCTGAACGAGAGCGAGTTCCTCACCCCGGTGGCGCCGCCCTCGGTCGCGGTCGGCGAGCGCGGCTACGAACCCGGCGGCGGCCACGGCCCGATCCGCCGCTACTGGCGCGGCCCGACCTGGGTCAACTCGGCCTGGATGGTCTGGCTAGGGCTGCGGCGGCTCGGCTACGAGGCCGAGGCGGAACGGCTGGCAGACGGGGTGATCGGCGCCGCGGCCCGCGAAGGCCTGCGCGAGTACTACGACCCGCGCAACGGCAAGGGCTTAGGCGCCAAGGACTTCGCCTGGTCGACGCTGGTCGCCGAGCTGGCGGATCCGAAGCCGCTCTGAAACCGCTCTATTTGTAGCGGTAAGTGATGCGCCCACGATCCAAGTCGTAGGGCGAAAGCTCGATCTTGACGCGGTCGCCGGGGAGGATGCGGATGTAGTGGCGGCGCATCTTTCCCGAGATGTGGCCGAGCACGTCGTGCCCGTTATCGAGTTTGACGCGGAACATCGTGTTGGGGAGAGCCTCGGTGATCTCCCCCTCCATTTCGATCTTTTCCTCTTTGGCCATGCGGGGCGGAGCGTATCTAACGGCGCAGGTGTTCGAGCGCCCCTATGCGGTCGGTCACTTCCCCTGCATATTGCGCAGCCTCGAGCTCGGCCAGGGCGGAGCCGAGCTCGGGCCCCGGCTCGATCCCCAGCTCGGCCGCGATCTCGTCTCCCCGCAACAGCGGTGGGGGCGGGCCGTCGCGACGCCAGTCGAGCGCCGCGGCGACCATTTCGCGCGCCAGCTGCAGGTGGGCGGCGACCATCTCGGGGCTGGCGATCGGGCCGGCGCCGCGGGCCGAGAGGCGGTCGGCGACGGTCAGCAGGCTGACATCGACGGCGACCGGTTCGGTCGCCCGCAGGTAAGCGTGGACGCGCCGCGGCGATAGCGGCATCTCGGGAATCAGGAAGCCGAGGCGGAGGTGATGCAGCGTCAGGCCCTGCAGGTGCTGGGTCAAGCGGCGGCTGGCACGCAGACGACCGCAGATCCCGGCGATCACCTGCGCCCCCACCTCGTCGTGGCCCTTGAAGCCGACAAAGCCGTTGAGCTCGGCCCTGGTCGCCGGCTTGGCGATGTCGTGGAAGAGAGCGCCGAAGCGGAGTGCCGTGCGGCGGGTCATCTCGTCGGCGAGCGGCTCTTCCAGCAGCGCCTCGACCTCGGGCGCGCGCTCGCCGGCGAAGCGCTCGAGGTCGGCCTCGACTTCGAGCGTGTGCTCCAGCACCGCGATCGTGTGGTCATAGACGTCGAGATGGTGATTCGGGCCCTGCTCGACCCCGCGCAGGTGCTCGACCTCGGGCAGCACGACCGCGGTGAGGCCGAGATCGCCGAGCAGGCGCAGGCCGCGCAGGGGATCGGGGCCGCCCATCAGCTGCCGCAGCTCTGCCAGCTGCCGCTCGCCGGCCGGCTCGCCGGCGCGGGCGGCGGCGGCGCGGGCGAGCGGATACGGTCCGCTCGTCGATCTCGAGCTCGAGCTCGGCCGCGAGTCGCGGCGCCCGCAGCAGCCGCAGCGGGTCGCTGACGAAGCTCTCCTCGCCGACGGCCCGCAGTCGCCTCTCGGCCAGATCGGTGAGCCCGGCGTAGGGATCGATCGGCTCACCGCCGGCGAGCGGCACCGCCACGGCGCCGATGGTGAAGTCGCGCTCTGCCAGGTCGGCATCGATCGTCTCGCCACGCAGGGCGGTGACGTCGATCTGCCAGCCGTGGCGGCTGGAGACGATCCGCCAGGTGCCGAACTCGTCCGAGAGCTCGAAGGCGTGCTCGCCGAGCGCGGCGCCGAGCGCCCTCGCCACCGCGCCCGGGTCGCCGGCGACCGCAAGGTCGAGATCGACGACGTCACGTCCGAGAGCGGCATCGCGCACGGCGCCGCCGACGATCCAAACGCCCATCCGCGCTCCTCCAACGCAGCACGAACGGCGGCGACGATCGGCGCGGAACCAAGGCGTTGGCGCTTTTGTCAACCATGGGGATAGAAAAGCGCCACGGTCACGCCGGCCGGCGCGGGCACCCGCGGCGAGATCGCGCAGGTGACCTCGTAGTTGATCGTCTCCAGCCGCGCGGGCCACCTCCTCGGCGAGGATCTCCTCCTCGCCCTGGCGGCCGATCAGCACCGCTTCGTCGCCGGGCTCGACGTCGGTCTCCGGGCCGAGGTCGACGTGATGTTGTCCATCGAGACGGTGCCGACCAGCGGGTAGCGCTGCCCGCCGACGAGGACCTCGGCGTTGTTGGTCGAGACCGCGGCGGACGCCGTCGCCGTAGCCGAGCGGGATCGACCCCGACCCAGGTGTCGACCGTCGGCCTTCCACCGGCGGCCGTAGCCGGCGCTGGCGCCGGCGGGGAAGCGCTTGACGTCGGCGACGTGGGAGACGCAGCGAAAGCGCGGGTCGCAGGCCGTGCTCGGCGGGGTCGCGCTGGAACGGGTCGAGCCCGTAGATCGCGACCCCGCAGCGGGCCATGTCGTAGTGGGAGCGCTTGTCGCGCAGGACGGCGGCGCTGTTGGCGGCGTGGAGCGATCACACCGGGGTGCTCGGCCTTGACCGCGGCGGCGACCTCGTCGAAGCGGCTCGAACTGCTCGTCGAAGTAGCCGGAGTCGAGTTCGTCGGCCGTCGCGAGGTGGGTCCAGACGCCGGCCAGCTCGAGGTCGGGATCCTCGGCGCAGGCGCGGCACAGCTCCAGCACCTCGCCGGGGTCGGGATTGCCGAGCCGGCCCATGCCGGTGTCGTACTTGACGTGGACGCGGGCCCGGTGGCCGTGGGCTCGCGCCCGCGCCGCGACGACGCGGCGGAAGTCCTCGCGCCAGAGCGCCAGTTCCGAGCCGGACGAGATCACCGCGTCGACCTCCTCGACGGTCAGCGCACCCATCGTCAGCAGCGACACGTGCTGGAGGCGGCGGCCGATCTGCTCGGCCTCGCCCGCCGTGGCGACCGCCAGCCGAGTTGCGCCCCCCGCCAGGGCGGCCTCAGCGCAGCCATGCGGCGCCGTGCCCGTAGCCGTCGGCCTTGACCACCGCGCAGAGCTCGGCCGTCGCCCAGCTCCGACTTCAGCCGCGCGCAGTTGGCGCGGACCGCGCCGAGGTCGATCCGGGCGACCGCCCGCTCCACGGGCTACTCCGTGTCGGCGACCAGGGCGGCGAGCGCGTCGGCCCTGGTGACCATGCCGGCCAGGTGGCCGTCGGCGTCCACCACCGGCAGGTGGTTGTGGTGCTCGTCGGCGATTTTCTTCGCCACCCGGTCGGCCGACTCGTAGTCGTGGGCGACGATCGGGTCGGCGGTCATCAGCTCGGAGACTTTGGTCGCGAACGCTTTCTCGAGCCGCTCGTCGAACCCCTTCATCGAGCCGACGAAGACGATGCCGCCCATGATGTTGAGGTAGTGCGGCAGGTGGAGGTCGGACTCCTCCTCGCTGATGATCAGGTCGGACTCGCTGACGATGCCGACGACTTTGTTGGCGCTGTCGACGACCGGGATCGCGCCGAGATCGCTTTTCGCGAGCAGGTCGATCGCGGTGCGGGCGTCGTCGTCGGGGGTGACGGTGGGGACGTCGCGGTCCATGATCTCGCCGGCGGTCTTCATCGAACGCGAGGTTATTCGACCGGCCCGTCGGGCCGTATCCCGGCAGCGACCGAGTCGATCACGTCGGTGGCGATCACCGACTCGGCGGCCCCGAGCGGGCGGCCGCATCCCGGCCGGCGCGGGCATGGCCGAGGACGGCGGCGCAGACGGCCTCGAAGGGATCGTGAACGCGGGCGAGGAAGGCCGCGGTCATGCCGGAGAGGACGTCGCCGCTGCCGGCGGTGGCGAGGGCCGGCGCCGAGAGCGAGTTGACGGCGGTGCGGGCGCCGTCGGTGACGATCGTGTCGTCGCCCTTGAGGACGACGATCGCCGCCGGCGGCCGCAGCGGCCTCGCGGGCCGCGGCGAGCCGGTGGGCGTCGATCTCGCCCGGAGTCGCGCTCGAGCAGCCGGCCGAGCTCGCCGGCGTGCGGAGTGAGGACGGTCGGCTCTCCGCGCGCGGCGAGCTCGCCGAGCCGACCGGCGAAGGCGTTGAGGCCGTCGGCGTCGAGCACGAGCGGGGCCTCGATCTTGGCGACGACCGCGCGCGCCAGCTCGAAGGAACCCGGGTCCTTCCCCAGCCCGGGGCCGACGATGCCGGCCGCGGCGCGCTCGAAGGTCCGCAGCACCGCCTTTTCCGAGGCCGGAACAAGGCAGCCGTCGCCGCCGGGGCAGCCGACCGACATCACCTCCGGTTGGGCGAGCTCGAAGACCATCTCCAGATCCGCGGGGACGGCTACGGTCGCGTAGCCGGCACCGGCCCGGATCGCCGCCGCCGAGGCCATCCGCACCGCCCCGGTCAGCCCGCGCGAGCCGCCGGCGATCGCCACCTGCCCGGAGCTGAACTTGGTCGAACGGGGGCCTCGGCGAGGGGCGAGGGCGAGGACCGCGGGGTCGATCTCGCCTGCGCCGGCCTCGCTGGGCGCGCCGGCGGGGATCCCGATCGGAACGACCCGCAGCTCTCCGGTGTGCCACTTCCCCGGCGCGACCCGCTGGCCGACCTTGGCGGCGTGGAAGCTGACCGTGACGTCGGCCTGCACGGCCTCCCCCTCGACCTCGCCGCTGGAGGCGTCGACCCCGGAGGCGATGTCGCAGGCGACCACCGGCGCGTCGGTCCCGTTGATCGCCCGGATCGCCGCGGCGGCGGGCTCCCGCGGCGCCCCTTCGAAGCCGGTGCCGAAGATCGCGTCGACGATCGCGCCCGAGCCGGCGAGCCGGCCGTCGGAATCGCCCTCCAGAAGCTCCCCCCCGAAGCGCTCGATAGTTGACCGCCGCATCCCCCCGCAGTTCCTCCCCCGGCCAGAGCAGCAGCGCCTCCACCTCAAACCCCATCTCCCGCAAGAGCCGAGCCGCAACAAACCCGTCCCCCCCGTTGTTCCCCTTCCCGCAGACCACCCGCACAGGCCCCTCTGGAGCCAGCCCCGCAACAGCCTCAGCCACAGCCCGCCCCGCAGCCTCCATCAACTCCAGCGAAGGAACCCTCCGCTCCTCAGTCGCCCACCGATCAACCGCCCGCATCCCCTCGGCGTCATACAAGGGCTTCAGCCACGAGTCCATGCGCCCAGCCTATGGTCTTGTTCGGTAGGGAGGACACCCGTCCTCCCAGCGACAGTCTTTGAAGTGCGACTCATCACCGAGTCCGCGAGAAAGATCCCTCAAGAGCCTTTTTCGCGGACTCGCGAGCTAGCCGTCCTGAAAAGCGTGTTGGAAAGGGTCCGGTCACCCTCCGCGGGAATGTCTGCGAAGCGGCGATATGCAACGAAGAGCCGTGTTCGCTACTTAAGCCCGACGATCAGCTTCGCGGTGGCGAGGTCGCCGGATGCTTCGGACCCCAGCGCCAGGTAGCTGATCTTCCGCAGGTACTGCTCGGCTTCTTCGAAGTCTTCTTCGCCCGAGGGCACCAACGCCCTGGCGAGGTTGAGTGCCGAGGGGCCGTTGACGAACACGGCGATCGGGGTGTCGCCGAGGGCGTCGACGGCTTCCTTGTAGACGGTCGAATCGGACAGGGTCTTGCCCGATTCCTGGAAGCTCGCCAGGGTCGGCGCGAGCCCGTAGCCGATCGCGATCCGGCTGCCCTTGGCGACGACGACAACCGGCTGGCGTCCCAGTTCGGGGCTGCGGATCGAGAAGCCACTGGCGCCTTCGCTGACTTTGGTGATGCCCGGCGTCGCCGGTTTTGCGCAGGAAGAGCCCGATGTTGGCGACCGTGTTCTTCGCCTGGGTCTCGTCTTCGGTGTTCGAGGACGAGGGCGCCGCCGATCGTCTTTTCGCTGTTGCCGGTGACGTAGGCACCGACGTCGCCGATCGAGGTGGCGATCGATTCGAGGTCGATGCCCGCCTGCTTCAGCGTCTTCTTCAGCTGGTTCGGCGGCACCTCGCCGGGGATCCCCTGCTTGTCGATCTGGTCGATCGCCTTCGTTGAAGCGCTTGCCGAATTCGGGCGAGGCAAAGGCGGCGACCGAGGTGGCGGGCAGCGAGCCGAGCAGCTCAGAGGCGTCGCCCGACGGCGGATTTTCGCCGCTGACGTCGGTGCTGAAGTCGATCTCGATCTGGTCGGAGCCGGGGACGAGGCTGGCGACGGCGGTCGCTTCGTCGGGTTCGATCCCGACCGCGTCGAGGAAGAGTTTCGGTTTCGGAGTCGATCTGGCCGCCCGCTTCCTCGATCAGAGCGCCGATGTCGACGAAGACGTCGGCGGCGCTCTCGCCGGGCGCCGTCCGAGACGGTGCTGCCGTAGTGCGTCTTCGCCGGCCAGGTTCTCACCGCTTCGAGGCGTCGACCATCGACTTGAAGAGTCGCTTCGTCTTCGGCGAAGACGACGAGGCCGTCGAAGACGCCGATCGTCGTTTCGTCTTCCTGGACCTTGAAGTCGACCCCTTCGTAGGAGCCGTCCTCGGCAGTTTCGTCGTCGCCTTCGATCTGCTTGTCGACGAAGTCGCGCGCTTCGCCTTCGTCGCTGGTCTGGATCGCGGCGCCGTAGCCTTCGAAGTCTTCTTCTTCGTAGTCCTGCAGGAAGATGCCGCCTTCGTCGCCGAGCCAGGGTTCGATTTCCTTTTCGAAGTCGAAATCTTCGCCGTCGCCCGAGGCGGCGTTTTCGAGTTCGGTGACGATCAGTCCGCCGAGATCGTCGACGCCGGCGATCTTCTGCGCCAGCGTCTTCGATGTTCTGCTTCGTTTCGCCTTCGGGCCGGACGGTGAAACCGATGAAGACCGGCGACCTGCGGGGGCGCCACGGTGGCGGGGTCGGTGCCGCTGCCGCCGTCGCCACTGCCGCCGCAACCGGCGAGCGAGGAGGGCAGCGAGAACAGCGAGGAGCGCGGGGAGGACGAGACGTAGCTTCACGAAGGCGGGCATCCTAGCGGCCCTTTTGGATGACTTCACTCGACCGTGACGGTCTTGGCCAGATTGCGCGGCTGGTCGACGTTGAGGCCGCGGTTGCGGGCGATGTCGTAGGCGAGCAGCTGCAGCGGCAGGATCGCGACGATCGGCTGCAGGATCCAGTCGGTGGCGGCGACCTCGATCGTCTCCTCGGTCGACCTCGGCGACCCGGCTGTCGCCGGCGGTAGCGATGCCGATCGTCTGGGCGCCGCGGGCGCGCACCTCCTCGACGTTGGAGAGAACCTTCTCCAGGATCGGGCTGTCGGTGGCGACGCAGATAACCGGCGTCGACTCGTCGAGCAGGGCGATCGGGCCGTGCTTCATCTCCCCCGCCGCGTAGGCGTCGGTGGGGATGTAGCTGATCTCCTTCAGCTTCAGCGCCCCCTCGAGACAGACCGGCAGGCCGATGTGCCGACCGAGGTAGAGGAAGAACTCCTGGTCGCTATGGCGCGCGGCGACCTCCTTCGCCGCGCCCTCGGTCGCCGTCAGCGTCTCCTCCATCTTCGACGGCAGCGCCTTTAGCTCGGCGACGAGCTCAGTCAGCCGCTCGACCGGCAGCGTTCCCCGCAGCTCGGCCAGTCGCAGGCCCAGCAGGTACATCGCCGCCACCTGGGCGACGAAGGTCTTGGTCGCGGCGACGCTGATCTCCATCCCGGCGCGGATGTAGAGAACCGCGTCGGCGTCGCGGGTCGCCTGGCTGCCCATGATGTTGGTGATCGCCAGCACCGTGGCGCCGGCCTCGCGGGCGAGGCGCATCGCCGCCAGGGTGTCGGCGGTCTCCCCCGACTGGGTCATGCCGATGACCAGGTCGTCCGGCCCGACGACCGGGTTGCGGTAGCGGTACTCGGAGGCGACGTCCATCTCCACCGGCACCCGCGCCCACTCCTCGATCGCGTAGCGGCCGACGAGACCGGCGTGGTAGGAGGTGCCGCAGGCGACGATCACGATCCTGCGCACCCCGCGCAGGAGCTCGTCGGAGAGATCGACGTCGGAGAGATCGACCCCGTCGGTGCCGGGGAGGCGGTCGGCGATCGTCTCGGCGACGGCGTCGGCCTGTTCGTGGATCTCCTTCAGCATGAAGGTCTCGTAACCGCCCTTCTCGGCGGCGTCGGCATCCCAGGTCACCTCTTCGGTGCCCCGCTCGACGGGGTTGCCGTCGGCGTCGGTGACGCGGACCCCGCCCGCTTCGATCTCGACGATCTCGCCGTTCTCGATCGGCATCGCGATCCGGGTGTCGGCGAGGAAAGCGGGGATGGCGCTGGCGAGGAAGGCCTCCCCCTCGCCGACGCCGGCG
Source organism: uncultured Actinomycetes bacterium (assembly GCA_963812845.1). Classification (GTDB taxonomy): domain Bacteria; phylum Actinomycetota; class Thermoleophilia; order Solirubrobacterales; family 70-9; genus VAYN01. The sequence continues at coordinate 2,143,812 of CAWEWQ010000001.1, forward strand.
ACCAGCGGGCACTCCTTGCGGGCGCCGACGAGGCGCTGGGGCTCGTCGGCGTGCATGGCGACGAAGGCGTAATGGCCACGCAGCTCGGCGAAGACAGCGCGTACGGCGGCGGCGAGGTCGCCGTCGTAGTGGGCGGCGATCAGGTGGGCGACGACCTCGGCGTCGGTCTCGGAGGTGAACACCTGGCCTTCCCCCTGAAGCCGGCGGCGCAGCTCCGAGTGGTTCTCGACGATGCCGTTGAGGACGATGTGGACGCGGCCGGAGCTGTCGTCGTGCGGGTGCGCGTTCTCCTCGGTGACCCGCCCGTGGGTGGCCCAGCGGGTGTGGGCGATCCCGGTGGCCGACGGCGGCAACTCACCGGCGCCGTTCTTCGCCCGCTCCTCGACCGCCTCCCGCAGGTTGGCGAGGTTGCCGACCGCGTGCACGCTCTCGACCTCGCCGTCGGCGAGCACGGAGAGCCCGGCGGAGTCATAGCCCCGGTATTCGAGCTTTTCCAGCCCCGAGAGCAAGAGCTCTTCGCAGGGACGGGCGCCCACGTATCCGACGATGCCGCACATGAAGGCGAGTAAGGGTAGAGGGCTCGACCCGCGAGGGGCCTAGGCCAACTCGGCGCGGACGAGGGCTGCCAGTCGCTCGCCGACCGCCTCGGCTTCCTCGCCGCTCGGCGCCTCGACCATCACCCGCACCAGGGGCTCGGTCCCGGAGGGCCGCAGGAGAACCCGGCCGCGACCCTCGAGACCATCGCTCTCGCGCTCGACCGCGTCCCAGACAGCGGCCGCCTCCTTGATCGCCTCGCGGTCGGCGACCCTGACGTTGATCAGGACCTGGGGCAGCTTCTCCATCGGCACCGCATCCTCGAGCCGGGCGCCGTCGAGCTCCCGCATCGTCATCAGCGCCGCCGCGATCCCGTCCCCGGTGGCGACGAAGTCGGAGGCGATGATGTGGCCGGACTGCTCGCCACCCAGCGGCCAGCCGCGCCGCTGCATCTCGTCGATCACGTAGCGATCGCCCACCTGGGTGACCGCTACCTCGATCCCCGCCTCGGCCATCGCCCGGTGGAAGCCGAAGTTGCTCATCACGGTGACGACGACGCCACCGTCCAGTTCGCCGCGGGACGCCATGCCGCGGGCGGTCAGGGCAATCAGCTCGTCGCCGTCGTGGACACGACCCGAGCCGTCGACGGCGAGGACGCGGTCGCCGTCGCCGTCGAAGGCGAACCCGATCTCCGCGTCGGAAGCAGCGACCCGCTCCGCCAGGGAATCCATGTGGGTGGAGCCGCAGCCGGCGTTGATGTTGCGTCCGTCGGGCTCGACGCCGATCGCCTCGACCTCTGCTCCGAGGCGCTCGAAGATCGCCGGCGCGGCTTGGTAGGTGGCGCCGTTGGCGCAGTCGAGGACGACCTTGCGGCCGGAGAGATCGAGCGGGAAGGCGGCTTGGAGCTCGCGCATGTAGTCGTCGAGGCCGCCGTTCAGTTCGCGCACGTGGCCCGGGTGCTCTGCCGTCGGCGCCTGGTCGATCAGGGCCTCGATCTGCGCCTCGACGTCGTCGGCGAGCTTGACTCCACGGCCGTCGAAGAACTTGATCCCGTTGTCGTGGAAGGGATTGTGGGAGGCGGAGACGACGGCGGCGAGATCGAGGCCGAGGCGGCGGACGAGAATCGCGGCGGCGGGCGTCGGCAGGACGCCGCCGAGCAGCGCATCGCCACCGGCTGCGGCGATACCCGCGGCCAGCGCCGCCTCCAGCATCGGGCCCGACTCCCGGGTGTCGCGGACGATCAGGACCTGCGGCCGCTGCGCCTCCAGCGAGGCGGTCGTCGCCCGCCCGAGCGCGGTCGCCAGCTCGGCGGTGAGGAAGGTGCCGGCCTCCCCTCGGACCCCGTCGGTTCCGAAGAGCTTGCGCGCGGTCGTCACTCCGTCCCCGTCAGCGCTTGCTGAACTGAGGCCGCTTACGAGCCTTCTTCAACCCGGCCTTACGGCGCTCCTTGACGCGCGCGTCGCGGGTGAGGAAGCCCCGGCGCTTGAGGTCGCCGCGCAGCTCGGCGTCGATCTCGGTGAGGGCGCGGGCGACGCCGTGGCGGACCGCCCCGGCCTGGCCGCTGATGCCGCCGCCGTGGACGCGGACGCGGACGTCGACGTTCCCCTCGTAGCCCGAGACCGCGAGCGGCTGCTTGACCATCGTCTGGTGCAGGGGCCGCGGGAAGAACTCCTCCAGGCTGCGCTTGTTGATCACGATCTTGCCGTCACCCGGGACCAGGGTGACGCGGGCGATCGAGCTCTTGCGCTTGCCGGTGGCGAGGAAGCGCGCGCCCTTGTCCATCTTCGCCGGGGCGCGGCTCGCGGCGGCGGTGTCCTCCTCGGCCGCCGCCAGCTCGGCTTCGCGCCGCGCTTTCTCTTCTTCCTCGGCTTCGAGGCGAGCGCGCTCCTCGGTGCTCAGCTCCCGCTGCTCGGGCTCGACCAGGATCGGCTCCAGGTCGGCGCCGGGGATGACGTCCTTCTTCTTCTCCTCAGCCTTGGGCTTCGGAGCCTCAGCCGCGGGCTCCTCGACAACGGGCTCCTCAGCGACCTCCTCGGACGGCTCCTCCTCGGCGACCGGCTCCTCGGACGGCTCAACCTCTCCACCCTCCTCGGACGGCTCCTCCTCGGCGGCGTCTGCCGTGGGTGGCGACGATGGCGAATTCTCCGGCTCTGCCGGAGAATCGCTATCGGAGACAGGACCCGCGGCCCCAGCGTCCTGGCCCTCAGCCTCAGGCGCCTGGCCCTGATCCTCAGTCGTCTCGTCTTTTTTCTGCTCGTCGTCCATCAAGTTCAGTTCGTCTCCATCGGTTTCGGCTGCTGGGCCGCGTGCGGGTGGTCCGGCCCGGCGTACACCTTCAGCTTGGTCAGCTGCTGGCGGGCGAGGCGGTTGCGCGGCAGCATCCCCTTGACCGCCTTGCGGATCACTTCCTCCGGCTTGCGCTCGAGCATCTCGCCGAGCGTCCGGGACTTGATCCCACCGGGGTAGCCGCTGTGGCGGTAATAAGTCTTCTGCGCCAGCTTGTCGCCGGTGACCCGGATCTTCTCCGCGTTGATGACGACGACGAAGTCGCCGGTGTCGATGTGCGGGGTGTACTCGGGCTTGCGCTTGCCGCGTAGGGTGTCGGCGATCTGGGTCGCCAGGCGCCCCAGGGTCTTGCCCTCGGCGTCGACGACGTACCAGTCGCGCTGGCGGTTGGCTGGAGTGGCTACAAAGGTCTTCATCGCGCAAAAACCGCGCGGTCCATCCCACGCGGCCGGGGGATGATAGCCATCTCACGGCCTCCGGGGTCTCCGGATGGTCGCCTATACTGCCGCCCGAGCAATAGCCGAATCCCGTGCGGGCCACCGCCCGGGAGCGGAGGAACCGAAGAGGCCTTGAAGGTCTCAGGGGCGAATCGGACGAAAACCGTCCATAGCGCAGCTCTTTCAGCGCGAGCCCGTCAGCTAACTCCGCAGGCGATGGAAAGAGAGGGCTTGGCGGTTTGAACAGCAAAGGGTTCGTCCGGTCGAGGGTGACCGGCCAGATATGCATAGCGGCCGCGATCGCGCTGCTCGCCTGCTTCGGCGGCACGGCCGTGGCGACCACGGGCGGCGCCGGAACCCCCGCGGCGTCGCCAAGCGCCAAAGGCAGCCCCTCCGGCACGCCCGCCCCTTCCCCGAGCGCCGGCACGATCACGCTCCTCGCCGCCGCAACGAGCCCTCGCAAGTCGTTCTACTTCGGCTACCGCTACCCGCGCCTCAGCTACACGATCGGCAGCAGCCAACCTGAAAACGACCTCCAGATCGACGTTGTCGACGCGACCGGCGCGGTCGTCAAGACTTTCTACCGGGCAAACGTCTCCCCGGAAGTGGAGAACAAGCTGCGCTGGGACGGAACGACCAACGAAGGTCGACCGGCGCGCAACGGCCGCTACAGCTTCCGGATCAGCCCGCAATCGACGGCCGCCCCTCCCCCGGCCGCGCGCAAGGCCTCGAGTTCGACCACCCTCAACCTCGGTTTCGCCTTTTACGGCTATGCCTTCCCGATCCTCGGCAACCACGAATACGGGATGAGCGCCGGCCGCTTCGGCGCCGGGCGCTCCGGGCACACCCACCAGGGCCAGGACGTGATGGCCGCCTGCGGCACCCCGCTTGTCGCCGCCCGCGGCGGGCAGGTCCAATACTCGGGCTATCAGGGGGCCGCCGGCAACTACATCGTCATCGACGGCCGCGGCACCAGCTACGACTTCCTGTACGCGCACCTGGCCGAACCCTCACCACTCCACACCGGCGAAACGGTGCGGACCGGCCAGCCGATCGGCGTGGTCGGCGAAACCGGCGATGCCCAGGGATGCCACCTCCACTTCGAGATGTGGGGCGCACCCGGCTGGTACGAGGGCGGCTCTCCCTTCGACCCGCTCCCATACCTGCAGAAGTGGGACGCATACTCCTGAAGCCGGGTCGGCTTCACCCGGTAAACGCTCCCTTTCTGAAAACGGCGTGTTCTGGATTAGACCAGCTGAATGGTCTATATATGTTTAGCGTATGACGAACGTTGCCGTACTCATCCAGTTCACCCCAAGGAGCCGATCATGAAGGAGCCACTTCCCGACGCAATCGACCAGCGGTTGGTTCGATCCCTCGCCCACCCGCTTCGAATTCAGATCCTCGAGCTGCTGACCGATCGCGTGGCGAGCCCAACCCTGCTCGCGAACGAACTCGAGGCCACCCTCGGTGACGTCGCCTACCACACCCGTGCGCTCGATCGATACGGGGCGCTGGAGCTGATCGACACCGCTCAGAGGCGCGGGGCGACCGAGCACTTCTACAAGGCGAGGCCCGGCGCCTTCGTCGGCGGCCCTCCCTGGCGGAAAGTACCGCGCTCGCTGCGAGGCGGGATCTCGGCCGCCACTCTGCAGACGTTCCTCGACAAGGCGATCGCCGCCCTCGAGGCCGGAACCCTCGACGGGCGCGAAGACACCGTCTTCCGCTGGATGCCGCTCTTCCTCGACGAGAAGGGCTGGAAAGAGGTCGTCGCGATCATGGAAGAGGCGACGAAACTGATGCTCGCCGCACACCTGCACAGCCAGGACCGGCTCAGCGAGAGCGGCGGCAAAGGCGCAGTCTCGACCGTGGTCGGACAGGCAGCGTTCGAGACGGCGGGGTCTTTGGAAGGGGTGTGATTGGGAGGAGGGTGTCGGTGGGGGTCCCTGGGAGCACCTCCGCCGCGTGAACTGACTGCTATCGGCTGGCGCCTCGGACCGCTCTGGCGCGGCTCCGTGCCAAGTACCCAGGGACCCCCACCGACACCCTCCGCGACAGAACTTCTAAGACTGTCGCTTGGAGGGACGGGTGGCCCCTGGCCGACCGGCGTCCTGTTCCTCGCCCTGACCACTCGGCGAGAGATGAAGCGCGCCGGCGAGGAACCCAGGGAGGTCAGGGGACACCCGTCCCTCCCTACCGAAAGAGGCTTGCCTACTCCCACTCGATCGTCGCCGGCGGCTTCGAGGAGATGTCGAGGGCGACCCGGTTGACGTCGCGGATCTCGTTGATGATCCGGTTGGAGACCCGCTCCAGCAGGTCGTAGGGCAGTCGCGCCCAGTCTGCGGTCATCGCATCGTCGGAGGTGACGGCGCGGATCACGATCGGGTAGGCGTAGGTGCGGCCGTCGCCCTGGACGCCGACCGAGCGGACTACCGGCAGGACGCAGAAGGACTGCCAGAGCTGACGGTAGAGGTCCGCCGCGCGAATCTCCTCCTGGAGGATCGCGTCGGCGGCGCGGAGGATGTCCAGCCGCTCTTTGTTCACCTCGCCGCCGACGATCCGGATGCCCAAGCCGGGTCCCGGGAACGGTTGGCGCCAGACCATCCGCTCGGGCAGCCCGAGCTCGGCCCCCACCGCACGCACCTCGTCCTTGAACAGCATCCGCAGCGGCTCCACCAGCTCGAACTCGAGGTCGTCGGGAAGGCCACCGACGTTGTGGTGGGACTTGATCGTCGCTGCGTGGTCGGAGCCTCCGGACTCGATCACATCGGAATAGAGAGTGCCCTGGACGAGGTAGCTGACGTCCTCGAGCTTCGCCGCCTCCTCCTCGAAGACGCGGATGAACTCGGCACCGATGATCTTGCGCTTGGTCTCGGGATCGTCGACTCCTGCCAGCTTGGCGAGGAAGCGCTCTTCGGCGTCGACGTGGACGAGCGGGATGCCGAACTGACCGAAGGCCTCGACCACCTGCTCGGCCTCGTTCATCCGCATCAATCCGTGGTCGACGAAGACGCAGGTGAGCTTGTCCCCCACCGCCCTGTGAACGAGGAGCGCCGCGACCGAAGAGTCGACCCCGCCCGAGAGGCCGCAGATCACCTTGCCATCTCCTACCTGAGCCCTGATCCTCTCCACCTGCTCGGCGATCACCGACTGCGGCGACCACTGCTCGACGCAGCCGGCGACGTCGCGGAGGAAGCGGGTGAGGATCTCGGTGCCGTACGGCGTGTGGACGACCTCGGGGTGGAACTGGATCCCGTAGAGGCCGCGGTCGGGGAGCTCGAGTGCGGCAACCGGCGAGCTCGGGCTCGAGGCGAGCGGGGTGAAGCCGTCCGGCGCCTCGAAGACCGCGTCGCGGTGGCTCATCCAGCAGCTCTGCTCCTCGGGCAGCCCCCCCAGCAGCTTGCCGCCGCCATCGCGGAGGACGAGATCGGTGCGGCCGAACTCTCCCGTCTCGGCCGACTCGACCCGACCGCCAAGAGCAAGAACCATCGCCTGCATCCCGTAACAGATGCCGAGCATCGGGACATTGAGGTCGAGCAGTTGCGTGGGGAACTCAGGCGCCCCGGGCTCATAAACGGACGCCGGCCCGCCGGAGAGCACCAACCCTTTCGGCCTCCGCTCCCGAATCTTCTCGATCGGAGTGCTCGCCGGCAACAACTCCGCAAACACTCCACATTCTCGGATCCGACGAGCGATCAGCTGTGAGTACTGCCCACCGAAATCAAGGACGAGCACCTCCTCAACGGCCCTCCCGGTGGGTGACGTCGTAGGGGGGACCACCCCCTGCGTAGTTGCGGGGGGTGGTGGGTCCCCTGCGGCGGCAGGACCCGCCGGTCGAGCGGTCCCGAGCCCTTCAGTCATCCGATACAGCGACCCCGGTAGACACGGCGGCCCGCCCGTTGGACCCCATCCCCACGTGCTGCTCGTTCTGCAGCTTCTTGCCCTCGCTCATAAGGGCGGGAGCCACCATCACCTCGGCCCGCTGGAAGGAGCGGATGTCCTCGTAACCGCAGGTCGCCATCGAGGTTTTCAGCGCCCCCATCAGGTTGAAGGTGCCGTCGTTCTCTTTGGCGGGGCCGAGGAGGATCTCCTCCATCGTCCCGTCCTGCTTGGTCGAGACCCGGGTGCCGCGCGGCAGCGAGGGATGAAAGGTCGCCATCCCCCAATGGAATCCCCGGCCCGGCGCCTCCTTGGCTCGCGCCAGCGGCGAGCCGATCATCACCGAGTCGGCGCCGCAGGCGATCGCCTTGGAGACGTCGCCGCCGGTCCGCATGCCGCCGTCGGCGATCACGTTCACGTACTCGCCGGTCTCCAGCATGTGCTGGGCGCGGGCGGCGGCCACGTCGGCGATCGCGGTCGCCTGCGGAACCCCGATTCCGAGCACGCCGCGGGTGGTGCAGGCGGCGCCGGGCCCGACCCCGACGAGAACGCCGACGGCGCCGGTCCGCATCAGGTGCAGCCCGGTCGAATAGGAAGCGCAGCCACCGACCACGGTCGGAACCGGGACTTCGGCGATGAACTGCTTCAGGTTCAGCGGCTCGACCGTGGTCGAGACGTGTTCGGCCGAGATCACCGTGCCCTGGATGACGAGGATGTCGAGGCCGGCCTCGACCGCCACCTCGAAGTACTCGCGCACTTTCTGCGGCGTCAGCGAGCCGCAGACGACGGCGCCCCGAGACTTGATTTCCTCTACCCGCTTGGCGATCAGCTCGGCCTTCACCGGCTCGGTGTAGATCTGCTGCATCAGCCGCGTCGCCTCGTGCTTGGGCGCGGCGGCGATCGCCTCCAGCTTCTCCTCGGCGTCCTCGAAGCGGGACCAGATCCCCTCCAGGTTCAGTACCCCCAGCCCGCCCAGCTCGTTGGTGAGCACCGCGGTGTCGGGGGAGACGACGCCGTCCATCGCCGAGGCGACAAGCGGAATCTCGAAACGGTAGGGACCGAGAGTCCAGCTGACGTCGATGTCATCGGGATCGCGGGTCCGGCGGGAAGGAACGATGGCGATGTCGTCGAATCCATAAGCCCGGCGCCCCTTCTTGCCGCGGCCGATTTCGATTTCCAAGTTAATCCTCCAAGGCTGAGCGTTGAACCAGTCAGCCTACACTTCGGCGGGGACCTCCAAATCGTGCACCGAGACCTCGCCGAGCAGGCGCTCGACCTGGTTGCGGTCGACGGTGCCGGCGCCGAAGTGCTGGGTCGACTCCGCGCCGCAGGCAACCCCGTAGGCGAGGCAATCCTCCGGCGAGCGGCCCTCGTAGCGGGCGGCGACGTAGCCGGCGACGAAGGCATCGCCCGAGCCGACCGTGGAGACCGGCTCCAGCGGCTCGGTGTGGACCTCGAGCAGGCGGCGTGAGTTGCCCTCGCCGACGGCTGCGACGCAACCCTCGGGGCGGGTGATCGCGGCCTCGCCCGCCCCCAGCCGGACGAGCTCGAGGAGCCCCTGGGCGAGGTCGGAGCGGTCGGCGAACTCCTGTCCGACGAGCTCCTCGGCCTCGCGCTCGTTCGGGGTCACCATCGAGGCGCCGGCGCGCACTCCCGCCAGCATCGCCTCGCCCTCGGCGTCGAGGACGACGGGGACGCCGCGGCGGGTGAGGTCGTCGACCAGGCGCGCGTAGAGGTCGTCCCCGGCCCCGGGAGGGAGCGAGCCGGCGAGGACGCAGATCTTCGCCCCGCTCGCCAGGTATCCGATCCGGTCGAAGAGCCGCCCCACCTCCTCGGGGCTGACCGCGGGCCCCCGCTCGTTGATCTCGGTCTGTTCGCCGGAAGTCGGGTCGATCACCGCCAGGTTGATCCGGGTCTCGGAAGCGATGCGGCTGAAGTCGGTCAGCACCGACTCTTCCTTCAGTTGTTCGAGCAACCTGGTGCCGGTCGGGCCGCCGACGAAGCCGGTGGCGATTACCGGACGGCCGAGCAGGCTCAAAGCGCGGGCGACGTTTATGCCCTTGCCGCCGGCGACGGTTCGGCTCTCGACGGCGCGATGACGGCGGCCGAGGCGGAAGTTCGGCACCGCGACGGTGCGGTCGATCGCCGCGTTCAGGGTCACCGTGAGGATCACTCTGCCTTCACCCGATTCTGCTCCTGGAGTCGTTTCTGCGGGCGCGCAGGCGCAGCAGCCAGCGCGGTCATGAGTATCACGAACACCGCGATCGCGATAGGGATCAGATTGTCCGCGACAAAGGTGCGGGCGCGATCGAAGAAGCTCGCCTTCTTGACCGAGCGGCCGGCCTCCAGGGGGACCGACCCCACCCTGCGACCGGCGACGAAGACGGTTGCTTCGCCGAGCCGGGCGCCGCGCCGAACCGGCCCCTCCACCTGGCCTGGCGCCCGCACCCGCACGTCGATGCGCTGGCCGCGGCGGACGCCCGCCTGCAGGGAGCGCGTCGCCCGCAGCGGCAGCTGCCCACCGGAGTAGCGGATCCCGGGACTGGCCAGCTCCTGGCCGCGACGGACGGGCAGCCGCCGCCGGTACTGCGAGAAGCCCCATTCGAGCAGGGCGAGGCTGTCGTCGAAGCGTTCTTCGTCGGTCCAGGTGCCGACCACGGCCGAGACCAGGCTGACGCCGTCGCGGCGACCGGAGCCGACGAGGACGTAGAGGGCACCGAAGGTGTGGCCGGTCTTGACCCCGGTCACCCAGGGCGCCATCAGCAGCAGCTCGTTGATCGTCGCGATCCGCCGCGGCGGCTGGACGCTGCGCAGCACGGCGCTGCGCGAATCGGCGATCTTCGCGAAGGCCGGCATCCGCAGCAGGCGCCGGGTCAACGTCATCAGGTCGAAGGCGCTGGAGTAGTTGCCCTTCTCGTCGAGCCCGACCGGGTTGGCGTAGTGGGTGTGGGAGAGCCCGAGGGCGGCCGCGTAGCGATTCATCTGGGCGACGAAGCGCGGTTCGGAGCCGGCGGCGGCGAGCGCCAGCGTGTGGGCGGCGTCGTTGCCGCTGCGCAGGATGAGGCCGTAGACGAGGTCGCGGACGCTGATCCGCCGGCCGGCCCGCAGCCCCATCAGCGACTCGCCGTATTCGGCCGCATACGGCTGGGCGCGGACGATCTTGTCGAGCGGCAGCTCCTTCATCGCCACGTAGGCGGTCATCAGCTTCGTCGTGCTGGCGATCGGCAGCTCGCGGTTGCCGGCATGGGAGGTGAGAACGTCGCCGGTGCGGGCGTCGATCACCCCCCAGGATCGCGCCGCCAACTGCGGGCCCGGCTGCTCGTGGGACTGCGGGCTCTCCGGCTCCGCCGTTGCGGCCGCGGGCAGCAGCAGGCAGACCAGCGCCGCGAGCAGCGGCAGGACGCCTCGGAGGCGGTCGCTCACCTGAGCTTCAGCGTCTGGCCGGCGATCAGAATCTGCGGATCGACTTCGGGGTTGAGCGCCAGGATTTCGGCGACCGGCACCCCGGTCTTGTGAGCGATCGCGGTCAGGGTGTCGCCCGATTCGACCGTGTAGGTCTTCGCCTTGGTCCGGGGCTTCGACTGCTTCTGCGTCGAGTGATCCTTGTGGTGCTTGGACGAGGACGAGCTGCCGTTCATCGCCGTCGAGATCACCCCGACGACGACGAGGACCGCCACCACCAGAGCGATGGCGGCGGCGATGCGGGCGGCGGCGCTGGTGCGTTTTTCCATTGGAACCGGAGGGTTGGATCGGTTGGAGCGGGCTGATCGTAGTCGCGATTGCCGTCTTCAGGCGGTCGATATGTCCCAGACCGCGACCCGCAGTCGCTCGGCGGCGGCGGCGGGATCGGGGTCGGCGGCGATCCCGCGCGACGCGGCGACGAGGCCGGCGGCCCTCCCGGCCGAAAACGCCGCCCCGAGCAGCTCCGGCCTGCCGCCCTGGGCGCCGACGCCGGGGATGAGAAAGATCGACCTCGGCATCAGCTCCCGCATGCGGGCGAAGTGCTCGGGTTCGGTGGCGCCGACGACGGCGCCCATGCCACTCAGGCCGCACTCGCCCGGGAGGCGCTCCGCGAACTCGGCGACGAGGCCGGCGAGCCGCTCGTGCAGGGGCGCCTCGGGCGCCGGCAGGTCCTGGAGATCGGCGGCGCCGGGATTGCTGGTGCGAACGAGAGCGAACATCCCCGCTCCCGCCTCGGCCGCGGCGGCGACGAGCGGCTCCAGCGCATCGCGCCCGAGCAGCGGGTTGGCGGTGAAGGCGTCGGCGTCGAGACCCCTGACCGGCCCCCACGGAGTCGGCGTCTCGCCGACCAGCGCCTGGGCGTAGGCGGCGGCGGTCACCGGGACGTCGCCGCGCTTGCCGTCGGCGACGACCAGCAGGCCCGCATCCTTTGCGGCCGCGCAGACAGATTCCAGCGCGCCCCAACCGGGCGCGCCGAGTCGCTCGAAGCAGGCGAGTTGGGGCTTGACGGCGACGCAGGCGGAGCCGGCCCGATCGATCAGGTGACGGCAGTGATCGGCGACCGCAGCGGCTGCCAGCTCGGCGGCCGGCACCCCGGGGTCGCCCGCTCTCGCCCCCTCCCCGGCCAGCTTGGCCGGGTCGGGGTCGAGGCCGAGGCAGATCTGACTGCGACGCTCCTCGACGAGCGCCGCAAGCCGATCGGAAAAGCCAGTCAGCGAATCAGCCGCCCTTGACCTTGGTCTTCAGGGCCGAGCCGGCGGAAAAGCGGGGAACTTTGCCGCCGGGGATGGTGATCCTTTCGCCGGTGCGCGGGTTGACGCCCTGGCGCGGGCCGCGCTCGGCGACGTGGAATTTGCCGAAACCGGTGAAGGCGACCTCCTCACCCTTGCTCAGGGCACCGGTGATCGCGTCGAGAACAGCGTCAACGGCGTCGCTGGCGGCTTTCTTGCTGCCCAAACGATCGTCGCCTGAAAGTTGATCCAGAAACTCAGCCTTGGTCACGTCGAAATTCCTCCTCGGGGTTTGAAGACGGCCGCAATCTAACAGCGGCTTCGGCGTAAGAACTCGCGGCCTGGAGCCAAATGTCACGAACCGCTGATTGCCATCTCGGCAATCAGCAGCGGCGGCGTACTGACCGAACCCCCGAAAGGAACCCATCGGGGCTCGGCGCCGGCGGCGCTGACGGCGCCGAGCATCGCCACCAGCTCACCGGCGATCGTGAACTCGCGCACCGGCTCGGCCAGCGTTCCCGCGCGGATCATCCGCCCCGAAGCGCCGACGGAGAAGACGCCGGTGACGGGGTTGACCCCCGAGTGGAGGCCGGCGACGTCGGTGACGTAGATCCCATCCCCCGCCTCGGCCAGCAGCTGCTCGAGCGAGAGCGAACCGGGGGCGACCATGAGGTTCGATGCCGAGACCGACGGCAGCGAACGGTATCCCTGCCGGGACGCCGAGCCGGTCGAGGAGGTCCCCTCGCGGTTGGCCGTGTAGGTGTCGAAGAGGTAGGACCGCAGGCTGCCGCCCTCGATCAGGGCGGTCCGGCGGCAGGGCACGCCCTCGGCGTCGAAGGGGGCGGAGGCGGGACCGTCGGGATCGCGGCCGTCGTCGTGCAGGGCGAAAGCCTCGCTTGCCACCTCGTCTCCGAGGCGACCGGCAAATGGCGAGCGGCCGCGCTGAACGGCCTTGGCGCCGAGGCCGCCGCCGATCAGGCCGACGAAGCTGGCGGCGACGGTCTCGTCGAAGACGACCGGGCAGGAGCGGGAGGAGGGCTTGCCGGCGCCGATCATCGAGAGTGCCCGCCGCGCGCCTTCGCCGCCGATCGCCTCCGGGTCGAGGCCGCGGGGGCCACGGGCGAGACCGAAGCCGAGGCCGGTCTCCCGCGTTCCGTCCCCCTCTGCCAGCGCCGAGAGGTAGGCGTAGCAACTGGAGGCCTCGTAGGCGCCGGCGACGCCGGCCGAGGAGGCGATCGCCACCTGCTCGTCGGAGTCGGCGTAGACGGCCACCTCGACCCCGACCAGGCGGGGATCGGACTCGAGCGCGGTTCGCTCCACGCTCAGCGCCAGGTCGACGACCCGGGGGGTGTCCCACTCGGCCACCGAGGGATCGCTGAGACCGGCCAGCGCCTCGAACCCGGCCGGCTGCGGCGGGGCCGCGAAGGGGTCCTCGTCCGCCGCCGAGGCCGCTTCGGAGGCGCGGCCGGCGATCTCCCTGACGCCGGCCTCGGAGAGGTCGGTGCCGTAGGCATAGCCGACGCGGTGCCCGTGCCAGGCGCGCACGCCGACGCCGGTCTGGGTCGCCGCGGTGAGGCTCTCGACCTCGCCGCCGTGGACCCTGACGGTGCGGCCGCCCTCGCGGGAGACGTAGGCCTCGGCGTCGCTTGCGCCGGCGTCGACCGTCGCCTCGACGGCCCGTCGCGCGACCGCGCTCAGCTCGCTCACTCCTCGCTCGGTCCCCCCGACCGTCATCGCGCCGACCCGGACGTGGCCCTGGCCGGTCCCGACGGGGACTTTCTGGCCGCCCTTGCCGCAGATCCCGGTCTTCATGAAGAAGTCGTCGCCGACCGCGTCGATCGCCGCCAGGGCGTCGAGGCAGTTGCCGATCAGGGTCGCGCCGCGGCAGGGGCGGGTCACCTCTGCCGCCCTCGATCAGGTAGCCCTCGGAGACGCCGAAGACAAAGTCGCCGGTGGCGGGGTCGACCTGGCCGCCGCCGAAGGAGACCGCGTAGAAGCCGCGCTGCGACCTCGGCGATCATCTCCTCCGGGGTGGAGTCGCCGGGGGCGATGTAGGTGTTGGTCATGCGCGGGATCGGCAGGTGGCGGAAGGTCTCGCGGCGGCCGTTGCCGGTCGAGGCGACGCCGTCGCGCTCGGCCGTCAGGTGGTCGTAGAGGTAGGAGGTGAGCCGCCCGTCCTCGATCACCTGCGTCTTCTGCGTCGGCCGGCCCTCGTCGTCGATCGCGTCGCTCCCCCACTCGCTCGGGAGGCGACCGTCGTCGTAGGCGTTCAGCAGCGGCTGGGCGACCTGCTCGCCAAGCTTGCCGACGTAGACGCTGGCACCCTTCTGGATGTGGTCGGCCTCGAGCCCGTGGCCGGTCATCTCGTGGAAGAGGACGCCGCCGAAGCCGCCGCCGACGACGACCGGCATCGACCCCGAGGGCGCCGCAACCGCGTCGAGAAGGGTCAGTGCCTTGGCCGCCGCCTGCTCCGCGATCAGGCCGGGATCGTCTTCGAGCAGCTCGAAGCCGCGGTGGGCGCCGAGGGTCTCGGCCCCGGTCTCGACGGTGCCGTCGCGCTGGGCGACGGTCTGCACGGCGATCCGGGTACGGGTGCGGTCGTCGCCGCTGAAGAGCCCGTCGGAGTTGGCGACCGCGACCTGGCGCCGCGCCTCGGCGTAGACGGCGGTGACCTGGGCGATCTCGGCGCCCTTGCCGCGCGCCCGCTCGTCGAGCTCGCGCAGCAGCTCGGCCTTGCGCTCGGCCGGCACGTCTTCGGGGCGGCGCTCGATCGGCAGCGGCGTCACCTCGCGGGCCCGCAGCGGCTGCGGCTCGCGCGCGCTCGGCCCGCAGCGCCGCCGCGGCTTCGTCGGCGGCGCGTTCGAGCTCGGCCGGCTCGAGCCCGTCGACGTGGGCGAAGTAGGTGGTGTTGCCGTCGACGACGCGGACCCCCGCGCCCTCCTCGGCGCCCGACTGCACCGCCTCGATCCGGGACTCGTCGATCGAGATCGACTGGCCGCGGCGCCGTTCGGCGAAGACCTCGGCGAAGCGGCCGCCGTTGGCGAGCGCCCGCGAGAGGACGCGCTCGGCGAGGCTCCGGTCGAGCAACTCGCTCATCCCTTCTCCTTCTTCCCCGCGACCTCGATCAGGCGCCCGGCGGCGACGAAGAGCTCGGCGCCGCTGCGGCTGTCCTGGGCGTGGTCGGCGCTGCGGCCGTGGGGGTAGTAGAGGCGGGCGAAGGGGCGGCGCGCGACGCGGCGGCGGCGCATGAAGGCGGCCGCCTCGTCGGCGTAGCCGGAGACGCGGTCGAGCAGGACCCGGTGCGGCTTCGGGGGCATCAGTCCTCCTCACTCCGAGTTTTGGTCCCCTCTGGGGGCCCAAAGTTCGGAGACGCCAGCCTGCCGCAGCGTCGAGCGCATGTCGAAGAGCATCAGCGAGGCGAGGGCGAAGCGGTCGGTGACGGTGACCGCGGCGAGGCCGGCGTTGCGGATCGCGAAGACCTCGCCCTGCTCGGTGGCGACGTGGACCTGCTCGACCGGCACTCCCTCGGCCCCGTCGGCGGCGGCGAAGAGGACGGCAGCGTCCTCGCGCCAGCGCTCCGGCTCCTCACCGGTGGCAGCCAGTATCTCGCCCTCGGGACCGAGGATCGCCGCGCCCCGCAGGTCGGGAGACATCTCGGCGAGAAACTCCAGCGCCGCCGCCGCGGATTCCTCCGAGGGAGGGGCGGCTGGTGCGGCGTCGGACATGTCGGCGAAGATACCGACCGTGACCCTCGCCCGAGCCTCCTGGATCATCACCGTCGTCATCTGCGCGATCGCCGCGATCCTCTTCGCCTTCAGCGGCTACACCGGTTACGCGATCACCCTGGTCGCGGTCGGCCTTGCGGCGAGCGTCAACCTGCTGCCGCCTGCCTGAGGCGGAGCCGAAGGCGCTTACCCCGAGCGGTACGGCCCGCTTTCGCGCTCGCGGTAGGAGGTCTCCGGCTCGGCGTGGATCAGGACCTCGGCCTGGGGGATCTCGGCCTCGATCGAGTCGCGCATCTCGTGGGCGAGCTCGTGGGCGCGCTCGAGGCTGGTGCCCGAGCGGTACTGGACGTGGAAGTCGATGTGGCGGCGGCGGCCGGCGCGGCGGGCGCGGAGCCGGTGGTAGCCGGCGACCTCGGGGGTGCGCGCGGTCGCGATCGCCTGCTCGATCCGGTCCATCTCCGCGTCGGGAAGAACCTCGTCGACGAGCACACCGGAGGAGCGGCGGATGATGTTGATCCCGGCCGAGACGATAGCCGCGGCGACGATCAGGGCGGTGATCGAGTCGAAGGCAGCGGCGCCGGTGATCTGCACCAGGGCGAGGCCGACGAGGACGCCGGCGGAGGTCATCGCGTCGGTGCGGAGGTGGGCGGCGTCCCCCTCCAGAGCCGGCGATTCGTGGACCCGGGCCTGGCGGTAGAGGACGCTGGAGACGACCAGGTTGGCGACGATCGAGAAACCCATCACGGCGATGCCGACACCGAGGGATTCGACCGAGGAGCCGTCTACGAGGCGATGGGTCGCCTCATAGACGATCACCGCGGCGCCGATCAGGATCAGGACTCCCTCGATAGTTCGCCGCCAGGTTCTCGACCTTCTCGTGCCCGTAGGGGTGCTCCTCGTCGGCGGGCTCGTCGGCTTTGCGGACGGAGACGAAGGCGATCACCGAGGCGACGAGGTCGATCAGCGAGTGGATCGCCTCGGTGAGGATCGCGATCGAACCGGTGATCGCGCCGGCGGCCAGCTTCAGCGCGATCAGAATCGAGTTGGAGGCGATCGAGAGCGCAGCGGCGCCGCTTTTGGTGCGGATCATCGTCCCGCCCCGGCCTCCAGGCCGAGGTGCCGCGCCAGCATCCGCACCGCCTTGCCGCGGTGGCTGATCGCGTTCTTCTCGTCGGGTGGTAGCTCGGCCATCGTGCGCTGGTCTTTGTGCCCGGTCTCGTCGGGGACGAAGGCCGGGTCGTAGCCGAAGCCGCCGCTGCCGCGTCCCTCCCGTAACAGCGTCCCCTCGCAGCGGGCCTCGAAAACGTACTCGTGGCCCGCTTCGTCGATCAGGGCGAGGGCGCAGACGTAGGCGGCGCGGCGGTCGCCGCCGGCCGCGTCGACTTCCCGCAGCAGCTTCTCCAGGTTGGCCTCGTCGCCGGCGCCCTCGCCGGCGTAGCGGGCCGAGTAGATCCCGGGAGCCCCGCCGAGAGCGGCCGCCTCGATTCCCGAGTCGTCGGCGATCGTCGCCTCGCCGGTGGCGGCGTGGGCGGAGCGGGCCTTGATCAGCGCGTTGGCCTCGAAGCTCTCGCCGGTCTCCGGCGGCGAGGCGACCTCGTCGGGCAGTGGCCGCAGCTCGACTCCCGGCAGCAGCTCGGCCATCTCCCGCACCTTGTGCTGGTTGCGGGTGGCCAGAACAAACACCTGCTTCGCCGTCGCTTCGCGAGGCTTCACGAAGCGGAGCGCTCCTGCACCTCCCGCAGGCGCCCGATCCCCATCTCGGCAAGCCCGAGCAGCTCGTCGAGCGAGGCCCGCGAGAGCGGCGTCCGCTCCGCCGTCGCCTGCACCTCGACCAAGCCGCCGTCGCCGGTCATCACCACGTTGGCGTCGACTTCGGCGTTGGAGTCCTCGCCGTAGTCGAGGTCGCAGAGGGCGCGACCGTTAACGAGGCCGACGCTGACCGCGGCGACCGTGCCGGTCAGCGGCAGCGAATCGAGCGCTTTCTTGTCGACCAGCTTCTGGAAGGCCTGCCGCAGGGCGACGAAGCCGCCGGTGATCGCCGCGCAGCGGGTGCCGCCGTCGGCTTCGAGGACGTCGCAGTCGACGTAGACGCTGCGCTCGCCCATCGCCCTGAAGTCGACGACGACGCGCAGCGAGCGCCCGATCAGGCGCTGTATCTCGACCCCGCGGCCGTCCTGTTTGCCCTTCGAGATGTCGCGCTGCTTGCGGTCGCCGGTGGAGGCGGGCAGCATCGCGTACTCGGCCGTCACCCAGCCTTTGCCCTTGCCCGTCATCCAGCGCGGCACCTGCTCTTGGATCGAGGCGGTGCAGATCACCCGCGTTTTCCCGATCGAGATCAGCGCCGAGCCGTCGGCACTGGCGACGAACCCCGGATCGATCGTCACCGGCCGGATGTCGGCCGGCGCCCTGTCGTAGCTGCGTGAAGCTGGCATCGCGCGAGTGTTTCACGTCGGTGGGGAATGTCGACTTCCTCTCGGTATGCAAGAGGAAGTCGACACGGGCTCATTTGAACGCGACTTTGTCGACGGCCTCCTTGATCTTGTTGACGATCACGTCGGCGAGCTCGGTTCCCTGTTTGCCGTTGAAACCTTTCATCGCGGCGACCATCCCGACCATCAGCAGCGAGACGAGCAGGATCAGGCCGACGTACTCGACCGTCCCCTGGCCTCCCTCGCCCGCCAGCCGGCGCAACTCGTTGAAGCGACGCGAGACTGCCGCGTGCAGGTACCCCATCAGCTCGTAGACCATCGGTGCCTCCTTCTGGATTGCCTGGAGGCCGGATGCTCAGACGAGGCGACGCACGGAACAAGACGCAAAGGAGCCGGGAGTGCGCAACCTTTGAAAAGGGTTCGGGAACTTCAGTGGCGCTCAGCGGAAGGCCTGGATCCCGGTCACGGCGCCGCCGATCACCAGCGCGTGGACGTCGGCGGTGCCCTCGTAGGTGACGACCGACTCGAGGTTGTTCATGTGGCGGATCACCGGATACTCGAGCGTGACGCCGTTGGCGCCGAGCACCTGGCGGGCGCTGCGCGCCACCTCGAGCGCCCCGTTGACGTTGCCGAGCTTGCCGAGGCTGACGTGCTCGGGCCGCAGCGTGCCGGCGTCCTTCATCCGCCCGAGGTGCAGCGCCACCAGGGTCGCCCGGTTGACCTCGAGCGACCATCTCCGCCAGCTTCTGCTGCTGGATCTGGAAGGAGGCGATCGGGCGGTCGAACTGGATCCGCTCGATGCGCGTAGTCGAGCGCCGCTTCGTAGCAGGCGCGCGCCGGCGCCGGCGGCGCCCCAGACGATCCCGTAGCGCGCCTCGTTGAGGCAGGAGAGCGGCCCGTTCAGCGAGCTCACCTCGGGCAGGACGGCGTCGGCGGGCAGGCGCACGTCGTCGAGCAGCAGCTCGGAGGTGACCGAGGCGCGCAGCGAGAGCTTCTTGTGGATGTCCTGGGTGGTGAAGCCCTTGGTCCCCTTGGGGACGAGGAAGCCGCGCACGCCCTCGTCGGTCTGCGCCCAGACGACCGCGACCTCGGCGACCGAGCCGTTGGTGATCCACATCTTCTGCCCGTGGAGGATCCAGTCGGCGCCGTCGCGGCGGGCCCGCGTCCGCATCGAGCCGGGGTCCGAGCCGGCGTCGGGCTCGGTCAGGCCGAAGCAGCCGATCGCCTCGCCCGCGGCCATCCGCGGCAGCCACTCCTGCTTCTGCTCCTCCGAGCCCCAGCGCCAGATCGCGAACATCGCCAGCGAGCCCTGGACCGAGACGAGGCTGCGGATGCCGCTGTCGCCCGCCTCCAGCTCCATGCAGGCGAGGCCGTAGGCGGTCGCGCGAGGCGCCGGCGCAGCCGTAGCCCTCGAGGTGCATGCCCGAGCACGCCCGAGCTTGCCCAGTTCCGGCGCCAGCTCGCCGAGCGGGACCGTCGCCTGCCTCGAACCAGTCCCCGACGTTCGGGACGACCTTGTCGCGGACGAAGGCGCGGACGGTGTCGCGGATGTCGCGCTCCTCGTCGGAGAGCAGGGCGTCGAGGGCGAGGTAGTCGGTGGGGCGGATCGGCGGCGCGGCGGCGGTGCGATGACATCGGTGTCCTTGACGTCGGTGTGCGGGTTTCTGAGGATCGTGACCGAATGGCAGGCTCGGCGCTGGGACGACTGCGCATCCTCGACTTCTCGCGCGTGCTCGCCGGGCCGCTGGCGACGATGATCCTGGCCGACCTCGGCGCCGAGGTGACCAAGGTCGAGCGCCCCGGCGGCGGCGACGACACCCGCTCCTGGGGACCGCCCTACGACGCCGCGCGGGGAGGCGACCTACTTCCAGGCGGTCAACCGCAACAAGACGCAGCCTCGTCCTCGACCTCGCCGACCCCGGCGACCTCGCCGAGGCGCGCCGCCTGGCGCTGGCGAGCCGACGTCGTCGTCGAGAACTTCCGCCCCGGCGTGATGGCGAAGCTCGGCCTCGACTACGAGACCCTCGCCGCCGAGCAACCCGCGGCCTCGTCTACTGCTCGATCACCGGCTTCGGCGGCCGCGGCGCCGGCGCCGAGCTGCCGGGTTACGACCTCCTCGTCCAGGCGCTCGGCGGGCTGATGAGCATCACCGGCGAGCCCGAGGGCGAGCCGCTGAAGGTCGGCGTCGCCCTCGTCGACGTGATCGCCGGCCTCTTCGCCGCGGTCGGCATCCTCGCCGCGCTCGAGCACCGGCGACGAGAGCGGCGAGGGGCAGCTGGTCGAGGTCGACCTGCTCTCGGCCCTGCTGGCCGGCGCTGGTCAACCAGAGCTCGGCCTACACCGTGGCCGGCGTGGTGCCGGGGCGGCTGGGCAACCGCGCATCCCAGCATCGCCCCCTACGAACTGCTGCGCTGCGGCGAGGGCGAGCTCGTCCTCGCCGTCGGCAACGACCGCCAGTTCCGCGACGCTCTGCGAGGTGCTGGGCGACGCCGGCGCTGGCCGACGAGGAGCGCTTCGCGACCAACCCGGCGCGGGTCGAGCACCGCGACGAGCTGCGGCCGCTGCTGGAGTCGGCGCTCGCCGCCCGGCCCGCTGCCGAGTGGGTCGAGCTGCTGCGGGCCCGCCGCGTCCCCGCCGGGGTCGTCAACGACGTCGGCGCCGCCTTCGCGTTCGCCGCGCGAGATCGGCCTCGAGCCGATCGTCGAGATCCCGCGCCGAGGACGGCCCCCCGGTGAGCCTCCCGCGCAACCCGATCAGGCTCTCGAAGACGCCCGCGAGCTACCGTCTGCCACCGCCGCGGTTACCCTGACGCGGGTGCGGGTTCTCGTCGTCTCCAACTTCATGCCCGACGCCGGAGCCCCGCAGCGAGGCCGCTGGGTGCGGGACCAGGTGGACGAGGTGCGCCGGCGCGGGATCGAGGTCGACCTCTTCGAATTCCCTCCCGGCCGCGGGGAGTACGTCCCGGCGACGCGGCGCCTGCGCTCGCTGCTGCGGCGCGAGCGGTTCGACCTCGTCCACGCCCACTACGGCCTCGCCGGCTGGGTGGCGCGGTTGGCCGGGGCGGCGCCGCTGATCGTCACCTTCCACGGCACCGACGTCCGCCACCATCTCGTCGGCCCCCTCTCGCGCCGGCTCGCCTGGCGGATCGACCTGGTCGCGGGAGTCTCGCGGGCGCTGTTCGAGCCGGAGGACGGGAGGCCGGGATTGCCCGCCGTACCCGGCTCCGCCGTCCTCCCCTGCGGTCCCGACCTGGAGCGGTTCGGGCCGCTGCCTCGGGCCGAGGCGCGGCGCCGGCTGGGCCTCGACCCGGATGGCCGCTACCTCTTCTTCCCCGCCAACCCGGCGCGACCGGAGAAGCGGCACGACCGCGCCGCCGAGGTCGCCGCCGCCTGCGGCGCCGACCTCCTCACCGGCGGCTCGATCGAGCCCGAGGAGATGCCGCTCTGGCTCAATGCCGCCAACGCCGTCCTCGTCACCTCCGACTACGAGGGCTTCGGCATGGCCGCGATCGAGGCGCTCGCCTGCGACGTGCCGGTCCTCTCCACCCCGGTCGGGATCGCGCCCTACGCCCTCGGCGGCATCGAGGGATGCCTTTGCGCCCCCTTCGATGCCGGCGCCTGGACCGCCGTCGCCCGCCGCCACCTGGGCGCCCCCGACCCGAGGGTGGCGGGCGCCACCCGCGCCGCGGCGCCTCTCCGCCGGGTCGATGGCCGAGCGGGTGATCGAGGCCTACCGGGCGGTAGTGAGCAGTTGACGGACCCGGGCCGCGCCACGCGCGGCCCGGAGCGGTAATAGATTGATGCGATGAGCAGCCAGGTGCCTCAGGAGACAGCCTCGAGGAGCAGATCCGCGAGGCGGAGCGCCGGCTGGAGGAGACGGCGACGCTGGCGGCCGCGGCCGAGAAACGCGCCGAAGAGGAGATCAGGGCGCTGGAAGCCGATCTCGAGCGCGAGCGCGAGGAGAAGGAGAAGGCGCTGGCCGCCGCCGAGGAGCGGCTGGGCGAGATCGAATCGCCAGGTCGAGACGGCCGAGCAGCGGGTCGAGGCGGCGGAGCGGCGTGCCGTCACCGCCGAGGAGACGGTCGCCGACGAGCTGGCACGCGCCCGCGAAGGCGCGGCAGGCTGGCTCCAGGGGCAGCTCGACGCCCTGCGCCGGGAGGCTGAGGGCCGATTAACCGTGGCCGGTGAGTTCGACGTCGCCGTCGTCGGCGGCGGCGCCGCCGGCCTCTGGAGCGCGCTGCGGGCCGCCGAGCTCGGGGCTCGTGTCTGTCTCGTCTCGCGCACGCCGCTGTCGCAGAGCGCCAGCTACTGGGCCCAGGGCGGGCTGGCGGCGGCGCTCGAACCCGACGACTCCCCCGACCGGCACGCGGCCGACACGATCGCCGCCGGCCGCGGCCTCTGCCGCACCGCCGCGGTGCGGGTCCTGGTCGACGAAGCACCGCAGACGGTGCGCGACCTGATCTCCCGCGGCGTCGTCTTCGACGTCGACCACGAGGGCCGACTGGCGCTGGGGCTGGAGGGCGGTCACGCCCATCGCCGGATCGTCCACGCCGGCGGCAGCCAGACCGGGTACGAGCTGACCTCGAAGCTGGCGAAATGGGTCGCCGCCGAGGGGCGGATCGAGGTGATGGAGCGGACCTCGGCGACTGGCTCTCTGGAGCGAGGGAGAGCGTTGCCACGGAGTGGTGACCAGCGACGGGCGCGATCGCGGCGGCGGCGACGATCCTCGCCACCGGCGGCGCGGCGGCCCTCTGGCGGCGGACGACGAACCCGCGCGGGGCGATCGGAGCCGGGCCGGTGCTGGCCTCGCTCGCCGGCGCCGACCTCGCCGACCTCGAGTTCTGCCAGTTCCACCCCACCGCCCTCGCCCTGCCGGGTACCCCGCACGACGGCGTCCTTATTACCGAGGCGATCCGCGGCGAGGGGGCGAAGCTGCTCGGCGCCGACGGCGAGCGCTTCACCGACGAGCTTGCCCCGCGCGACGCGGTCACCGCGGCGATCCTGGAGGAGATGCGCGGCGAGGGGACCGCGGCAGTCGCGCTCGACCTGCGCGAGATCGACCCCGCCCGCTTCCCCAACGTCTTCGACGCGCTCGCGAAAGCGGGGCTCGACCCGCGCACCGAACCGGTGCCTGTCGCGCCCGCCGCCCACTACACGATGGGCGGAATCGCGGTGGACGTCGACGGGCGCTCCACGCTGCCGGGCCTCTACGCGGTCGGCGAGTGCTCCTGCACGGGCCTGCACGGGGCGAACCGGCTTGCCTCCAACTCGCTCAGCGAGTGCTTCGTCTTCGGCGGCAGGGCGGCCGCGGCGGCGATCTCCGAGGAGCCCGCGGCGAGCAGGCCGGAGCCGCCGCGGCGGCGGTTCGAGCCGCCCGACGACGAGACCCGCGACGCGGTCTGGCGCTACGCCGGGCCGATGCGGAACCCCGACGACCTGGCGCGCTTGATCTCCAACCCATACCCGCTGGCGCGGGCGATCGGCGCCAGCGCGCTCGGCCGCCGCGAGTCCCGCGGTGGCCACCTCCGCCGCGACCGCCCCGAGACTCGACCCGGCGCTCGACGGCATCCACGTGGTCGTCCCACCGGACGGCGAGGTTCGCGAGGAGCAGTGGCCGGACGCCGCTACCGCGTCGACGCAATGCTTCTGGGGGTAGACGTCGGCGGCACCTTCACCGACGCCGTCCTGCTCGACGGCGGCACCGTCCACACCGCCAAGGTGCCGACCACCCCACGCGACGAGTCGGCCGCGGTGATGCGGGCAGTGGAGGCGGTGCTGGAGCGGGCCGGGGCGGGGCCCGGCGAGGTCGAGTTCTTCGCCCACGGGATGACCGTCGGGACCAACGCCCTGCTCGAGGAGCGGGGGGCGCGGACGGCGCTGATCGCCACCCGCGGCTTCGCCGACCTGCTCGAGATCGGCCGCCAGGACCGGCCCCAGCTCTACCGGCTGTGCGCCCCGAAGCCGGCGCCGCTGGTCGAGCCGGAGCTGCGCTTCGAGGCGGCGGAGCGGACCGGCCCCGAAGGCGTGGTCGAGGCGCTCGGCGAATGACGAGCCGGAGCGCTGGCGGCGGCGATCGAGGCGAGCGGCGCCGAGGCGGTTGCCGTCTGCCTCCTCTTCTCCTACCTGGACCCCGGGCACGAGGAACGGATCGCCGCCCACCTGCGGGAGCGCCTCCCCGGCGTCCACGTCTCCGCCTCGCACGAGGTCCTGCCCCGATTTCGCGAGTACGAGCGCTGCTCTACGACCGTCGTCGACGCCTACCTCAGCCCCCTGCTGGGCCGGTACCTGGGCCGCCTCGGCGAGGCTGCTGCCGCTGCCGGGTTGCCGCAGCCGCTGGTGATGCGCTCCTCCGGCGGCGTCGCGCCCGCCTCCGAGGCGGCACGGGCCGGCGCCTGGAGCGTCCTCTCGGGGCCGGCGGGGGGCGCCGTCGGGGCGGGGCTGCTGGCGCAGTTAAGCGGGGACGGCAATGCCCTCGGCTTCGACATGGGCGGCACCTCCTGCGACGTCTGCGTGGTCGAAGCGGGCGAGGTCCGGCGTACCGATTCCCGCGAGATCGGCGGCCGGCCGATCCAGCTGCCGATGGTCGACGTCCACACGGTCGGCGCCGGCGGCGGCTCGATCGGGTGGCGCGACAGCGGCGGCGCCCTGCGCGTCGGGCCCCGCTCCGCCGGCGCCGATCCCGGCCCCGCCTGCTACGGCCGCGGCGGCGAGGAGCCGACCGTCACCGAC
Source organism: uncultured Actinomycetes bacterium (assembly GCA_963812845.1). Lineage (GTDB taxonomy): Bacteria > Actinomycetota > Thermoleophilia > Solirubrobacterales > 70-9 > VAYN01. The sequence goes on from CAWEWQ010000001.1 coordinate 2,168,521, forward strand.
GCCAACCTGCTGCTCGGGCACCTCGCCGGCGACTCGCGAACTGGCGGGCGGAGTCTCCCTCGACGCCAGGGACGCCGAGCGGGCCGTCGCCGAACTGGGCCGCTCGCTCGGCCTCGAACCGCTCGAGACCGCCACCGGCATCGTCCGCGTCGCCAACCAGGAGATGGTGCGGGCGCTGCGAGTCGTCACCGTCGAGCGCGGCGTCGACCCGCGCGGCTTCGCGCTGCTGCCGTTCGGCGGCGCCGGGCCGATGCACGCGGCGGCGATCGCCGAGGAGCTCGGCGATCGAGACGATCCTCTGCCCCCGCGCCGGCGGCGTCCTCTCCGCGCTCGGCCTCTGCGCCTCCGAGCGCCGCCGCGACACCGCCCGCACGGTGATGCTCGGCGGCGGCGAGCTGACGCGGGGAGCGGATCGCCGCTGAGGTGGCGGCGATGGTCGAGGAGACCGGCGCCGGGATGGAGGATGGCGCGGAGCCGCAGGTGGTCTACAAGCTGCGCTACGCCGGGCAGGCCTTCGAGCTGCCGGTGCCGGGACCGATCGGACCCGACCCGGCGGAGCTGGTGGAGGGGTTCGAGCGCCTGCACGAGGAGCGCTACGGGCACCGCGACCCCGACGGCGAGGTGGTCCTGGTCGACATCGACCTGGCGCTGGTCGTGCCCGGCCCGGCGCCGCGGCCGGTCGCGGCGGCCGAAGGAGCGGTGGAGGAAGGCTCGCGCCGGGTCCACTTCGCCGGCGAGTGGATCGAGACGCCGGTCCTGCGCGGCGAGCCCGCCGCCGGCACCGAGGTCGAGGGCCCGGTCGTCTTCGAGCTCCCCGAGGCGACCTTCGTCGTCCCCCCCGGCTGGAAGACGCGGGTCGACGAGCACGGCACCATCGTTGCGCGGTTCCTTTGTCCGGATATAGAGGACAAAGGAACCACGGAACTGCGGGGCGGGCCCGGATGAGTCAGCTCGACCCGATTGCGCTGCAGGTGCTGGTCGGCGGCCTGCGCGCGGCCTGCGACGAGATGGGCGCGACGCTGATCCGCTCCGCCTACTCGGCCAACATCAAGGAGCGACACGACTGCTCGACCGCGCTCTTCGACGCCGCGGGCGAGCTGGTGATGCAGGCCGAGCACATCCCCGTCCATCTCGGCTCGATGCCGGACGCGGTCGCCGCCGTCCTCGACCGGGAGCAGCGGCGGGGCGCAGAGCTGGATCCTCAACGACCCGTACCGCGGCGGCACCCACCTGCCGGACATCACCCTGATCTCCCCGGTCTTCGCCGACGCCGAGCTGCTCGGCTTCGCCGCCAGCCGCGCCCACCACGCCGACGTCGGCGGCCCGACCCCGGGCTCGATGCCCGCCTTCTCGCGCACGCTCGAGGAAGAGGGCGTGGTGATCCCGCCGACGCGTCGCCGACAGCGAGACTCTCGAGGCGGCTCGCCGTCGCAGATGCGGGCGCCGCGCCAGCGCCTCGCCGACCTGCGCGCCCAGCAGGCAGCGAACCGGATCGGCGAGCTGCGCCTCGGCGAGCTCTGCGAGCGCCTCGGGGGCTGCGAGTTGCGGGCGGGGATGGCCGAGATCCTCGCCTACAGCGAGCGCCGCACGCGCGCCGCCCTCGCCGAGTTGCCCGACGGCAGCTACCGGGCCGAGGACGTGCTCGAGGGCGACCGGAACGGCGAGGAGCGAGACCTCCACCTGCGGCTGGAGGCGACGTCGCGCGGCGACTCGCTCCGCCTCGATTTCAGCGGCAGCGAGGACCAGGTCGACGGCAACCTCAACTGCCCCCTCTCGGTGACGAAATCGGCGGCCTTCTTCGCCGTCCGCGTCCTCACCGACCCCGACGGCACCGCCCTCGGCCGGCGCCCACCGCCCGATCGAGGTCGTGGCGCCCCGCCGGCTCCCTCCTCAACGCCCGCTTCCCCGCCGCCGTCGCCGCCGGCAACGTCGAGACCTCGAGTCGGGTCGCCGACCTCGTCCTCGCGGCCCTCTCGCAGGCACGGCCGGGACCGGCGCAGGGCCAGGGGACGATGAACAACCTCACCCTGGCCGACGAGGGCTTCACCTACTACGAGACCCTCGGCGGCGGCCAGGGCGCCTGCCCCGACGCCGACGGCCCCAGCGCGATCCACGTGGCGATGTCGAACACGCTCAACACCCCGATCGAGGCGCTGGAGGCGGAGTTCCCGCTGCGGGTTCGCGAGCTCTCGCTGCGCGCAGGCAGCGGCGGCGCGGGCGCACGCCACGGCGGCGACGGGCTCGTCCGCGAGATCGAAGCGCTGGCGCCGATGCGGTTCAGCCTGATCGCCGAGCGGCGCCGTCACCCGCCGCGCGGGCGCGGCGGCGGCGACGACGGCGCCACCGGGGTCAACCTCGTCAACGGGGCGACGCTGCCAGGCAAGGCGGCCGGGGACCTGCGCCCGGGAGACCGGCTGCGGGTCGAAACTCCGGGCGGTGGCGGGTGGAGTTAGGTCACATTTCCCAAATTTCGCGGTTTTTTAGTTGAGATTTGGCTGCACTCCTCTAGAATGCGCGCCTCCGGGCAGGCGGAAGTGGCCCAAAGCAGGCCAAGTTCAACGCGCCCGCCCCCTCGAATCAACGAATCTTTCCTGGATTACTTCAAATGCCGATCGCTCTAAAGGAATGGGCCGTAACGGTCCGCGCCCTCTCCGAGGGCGAGCAGCTGCTGACCCTACGTAAGGGAGGCATCCGCGAGGAGAACAAGCACTTCGAGCTCGAGCACGAGCGGTTCTTCCTCTACCCGACCTTCGACCACCAGCGGAACAACCTGGTCCGCGAATCCCACCACCCCGAGCTGCGCCGCGCGCTCGAGGAGGGTGTCTGGCCCGACGAGGAGCCGCCGCCGAAAGCGCTGCTCCAGGACGGCGGCATCCCCCAGCCCGACCGCGTCCGGCTGCGCGCCTGGGCCGAGGTCGTCGACCACGTCACGATCAACGACCGCCGATCGCTCGATGCGCTCTCCCCGTATTACATCTGGACGCCCGACTACGCCGAAAAGCGGCTCGCCTGGAAGCGCCGTCATCCGCTCCACGTCCTGCTGCTGCGGGTCCACCGGATCCCGCGCCCGGTGACGGTGCGGGTCCGCGACGAGTACCACGGCTGCCACTCCTGGGTCGAGATCGACCGCGAACTGCCCTTCGAGGGCACCCCGGTGATGGCGGACGAAGAGTTCGACCGCGCCCGCGAAGAAATACGCAACCGCGCCGGCGCCTGCTGAACCTGCGCTCGTCTGACCGGCGCATACCGGCGTCCTCAGTCGCTCGCGTGCAGAGCACGCTTCGGTCCCCGCGTCCTTGGTCTGCTTGGTCAGCCGAACGCAGGGGCTAATCTCGCGACATGTCCTGGGTCGAGACCGAGTCGCTGTAGCTTCACCGCGCGCCACGACTCCGACGATTCGGCCTTCGCGGAGCGCACGCTGGACCGGCTCGAGCACCTGCGTCTGCGGCTCGAAGACCGCTTCGAGAAGGTGCCCGAGGAGGTGACGGTCGTCGTCCACACCAACCCGGTCTGGCTGACGGCGGCGCACCCGTTCCTGCCCGCGGCCCGCTGGTCGGCGGCTCCGGCGGGCCGCCGCTACCTCGCCGGCTGGCCGATGTCGACCGAGCTGCACGTCCTCAACGACCCCCACATGGAACGCCGCGCCGCCGGCGACGACTCCTACGAAGCGCTGCGCGGAACCGCCGAGCGCCTCTACGCCCAGATGGTGATCGCCGCCAACAACACCGCCCTCCCCCCCTCCTGGACTCCGCGCCGCTTCGCCCGCTACCTGCGCTGGGCCTGGCTGGTCGAAGGCGGCGCCCAGTACTTCTCCCGCCAGGTCGGCCTCTACCGCGCGGCGACGATCCGGCGCCTGCGCGAGAGCGCCCGTCCCTCCTTCCCGCCCTCCCGCCGCGACGCCGTCATCCTCGGCGGCACGATCTTCGACCTGCTCGAGAACGAGCGCGGCCCCGAGGCCTGCGAGCGCCTGGTGGCCAAGCTCCTCCCCCAGGGTCCCGAGGTGCAGCTCGAAGACGCCTTCGACGCCCGCTTGCGCGACATCGAGGACGCCTGGCGCGACTACCTGCGCGAGATGGTGCGCGGGCCCGTCGCGGTCTGAGTCAGAGGGCGCGGTTCAGGATCCAGAACGCGAAGACGAGGGCAAAGACGACAAGCCCGTAGCCGACCCAGGCGACCTGAACCAGATCGTCCTCATTCGGCGCCATCAGGTCGCCTGGTAGAGCGCCCAGACCAGGAGGAAGCCGACGATTACCGCGGCGATCAGCCAGAACGCGAGGCGCGCCGGCGAGGTCGGTCCCGTTTCGCCGCGGGCCAGGCGGCGTTCGCCTTCGAGCTCGGCCACCTCGTCCTTTTCGTCCTCGATCAGCACATCGGCGAGGACCCCACGCGCGCGCTCGGCGGCGCCGGCGTTCACCATCACGTCACGGGGACCGCTGGAGAGGAAGTCGGGGTTGTCGAAGCCGAAGCTCCGCTTCAACACACTGGGGATGCCGGCCTCCGTCAGCAGCCCCTGCAGCATTTCCCCTTCGACCTGGTTGCGAGCGAAAGCGATCTTGACGAGGTCGCCGCCCCCGCCGCCTCCGCCGCCGCCGCCCTCCTCGCCGTCGCCGGATCCGCCGCCGCCGTGGGCGCCGCGCCGGTGCCCGCTCGGCGGCGCCTTATGCGACGTCGAGCTCGACATCGGCGATCCTCAGGTCCGCCAGGTCGAAGGCCTTCACGTCCGGCGCCTCTTCGTTCTCCAGCGAGACGATCACGTAGGCCTGTTCGGGCCACATCCGCGCCTCGTTGACGTCGGTCTGCGACGGATAGGCGGCGCTGCGGGTGTGCGAGTGGTAGATCCCGATCAGCTCCTCGCCCGCGTCTTCGATCGCCTTCAACGCGTCGTACTGCCCCTGCGGATCCATCTCGTAGCGCAGCGGGCTGGCGGCGGCGTTCTCGACCCGCACCACCCGGGTCGCCTCGCCCTCGCGGCCGCCGATCATCCCGCAGCACTCGTTCGGCAGATCCTCCCTGGCGTGGGAAATCATCTCGTCAATCAGTTTCTGGGAAATCTTCATAAAACCCTGCTGAGGGTGGGTCTGGCCAAGCAGATCAAGGACGCAGGGAGCGAAGCGTGCTCCGCACGCGAGCGACTGAGGACGCCGATATGCGCCGTGCCAGACACGTCCTCAGCCCTACCACCAGACGGTGGAGTCGAGATTCTCGATCTCCTCGATCGGCTTCGTGTAGACGCCGGAGGAGAGGTACTTCCAGCCGTCGTCGGGGATCAGGAAGACGACGTTGCCGGAGTCGAGCTCGCCGCCGATGCGGTGGGCGATCGCGGCGATCGCGCCGGCCGAGACGCCGGCGAAGACGCCCTCCTCTTCGAGCAGTTTCTTGGTCCAGACGATCGCGTCGCGGTTGTCGACCATGATCTTGCGGTCGAAGAGGGAGATGTCGATGATCGGCGGGATGAAGCCGTCGTCGAGGGAGCGCAGGCCCTGGACCAGCTCGCCCTGTTTGGGCTCGGCGGCGACGATCAGGGTCTCCGGATTCGCCTCCTTGAGGCGGCGGCCGTTGCCCATCAGGGTGCCGCCGGTACCGAGCCCACCGACGAAGGCGGTCACCTCGTCCAGCTCTTCGAGGATCTCGACCGCGGTGCCGTTGTAGTGGGCGAGCGGGTTGGCCTCGTTGCCGTACTGGTAGGGCATGTAGAAGCTCGAGTCCTGGGACATCTCCAGCGCCACCTCGACGGCGCCGTTGGAACCCTTGGCGCCCTCCGAGTAGACGATCTCCGCCCCGTACATGCGCAGCAGCTGGGTCCGCTCCTCGGTGACGTTGTCCGGCATCACCACCTTCAGCGGATAGCCCTTGCGGCGGCAGATCATCGCCAGGGCGATGCCGGTGTTACCGGAGGTCGGTTCGAGGATCGTCTGGCCGGGCTCGATCGCGCCCTCGGCCTCGGCCGCCTCGATCATCGATTTGGCGACCCGGTCCTTGACCGAGCCGGTCGGGTTGTGCCCCTCGAGCTTGGCGTAGATGCTGACGCCGGGCTTCGGCGAGAACCGCGGCAACTCCACCAGCGGGGTATTGCCGATCGACTCGACGATGTTGCCGAAGCGGCCCCCACAGGGTTTGTTGAGTAGTTGCTCTCGCGCCATCGGCCGCCCTTACTTCAGAAAGTGTAGCGAGGGTTGGCAACCCTCCTCGATCCGCTCACCGGCGCCCCTTCTTGGTCGCAGATGGATTGGTCTGTATGTTCGACCTTTACGGCACCCTGGGATTCGGAGGTAATGCAATGAGACACGACCCGATCGACCGCCCTCTTCGCGGTCCTCCTGCTCGCCCTCACCTCGGCCGTCGTCGTCGGCTGCGGAGGAGGAAGCGACACCACCGGCACGAGCGGCAGCGGCGGAGGTGGCGGTGGCGAACCGCTGACCGTCGGCTCCGACATTCCCTATCCCCCGTTCGAGCAGGGGAAATCCGGCGAACTACACCGGCTTCGACATCGAACTGATGGAAGCGATCGGCGAAAAGATCGGCCGCTCGCCGGAATTCCAGGACACCTCGTTCGAAACGATCTTCCGCGACGTCGCCCAGGGCAAGTTCGAAGCCGTGATCTCTGCCGCGACGATCACCGAAGAACGCGAAAAGGAAGTCGCCTTCTCCGATCCCTACTACCTCTCCGAACAGGCGATCCTGGTTCAAGGAAGGCAGTGACGTGGGCGGCATCGAAGACCTCGAAGGCAAGACCGTCGGCGCCCAGCAGGGCACCACCGGGCTCGAACTCGGCAAGGAAAAAGCCAATGCCGGCGAACTCCGCCCCTACCCCGAAGGACCCGACGCGATCAATGCCCTCAAGGCGGGCACCGTCGAAGCCGTGATCATCGACGCGCCGGTGGCGCAGAACGCGGTCGAAGAAGAAGGCGGCGTCGAAATCTCCGAAAAAGTCCCGACCGAAGAAACCTATGGAATCGCGCTCGCCAAGGACAACACGGAACTGCTGAAGGAAATCAACGAAGGTCTCGCGGAAGTGATTTCCGACGGCACCTACAAGACGATCTACGAAAAGTGGTTCCACCTCGAACCGCCGAAGCAGTTCCTCGGCTAGACCGATCTAAGCGAGGGGGCGCCGTCGACGGCGCCCCCTTTGCGTTCCCAGGCCCAACCGGGAAACTGATGCCATGAGTCAGTTCTTCAACCAGTACTTCAACTTCGACGTGATGCAGGAACACTTCGGGGAAGTACTCGTCGGCGTTTCTCCAGAACCTCCTGTCGTCTTTGCCGTGGCGGCCGTTCTGGCGCTCGCCCTGGGCCTGTTCCTGGCGCTACTGCGACAGCTGCCGGGCAAGAAGCTGATGCCGATCCGGTTCGTGACGATCGCCTACATCGACTTCTTCCGCGCGGTCCCGATCCTGATCATCATCCTGATGATCTCCGGCGGCGTCCCGTTTCTCAGCTTCCTCCCCCAGGAAGTTCGCATCCCCCACTGGTTCGGCCGGCCCGACCCCTTCTGGTACGGCGTCGCCGCCCTGGTGATCGTCTACGGGGCCTTCTCGGCGGAGGTCTACCGGGCCGGCATCGAAGCGGTGCCCCGCGGCCAGATGGAGGCCGCTCGCTCGCTCGGCATGAGCCACTTCCAGGCGATGCGTTACGTGGTCGTGCCACAAGGCGGTGACCAAGATCCCGGCGCCGATGCTGAACGAACTCATCTCCCTGCTCAAGGACACGACCCTGGTCAGCGTGATCGCGCTGAGCGAGTCGGTGCTGGTCAGCCGCGAAGTGCTCTCCGAACGGCTGAACAGCTCGTCCCTGACGCTGACCGCGATCTTCTTCGTGATCATCATCCTGCCCTTGGCCCGGGTGGTCGACAAACTGATCGCCCGCCAGCAGCTGAAAGTCACCCGCGGCTCCCACATCGAGGTCGCCTGAGCCATGGCCGAGCCGATGCTGAAGCTGCGCGGCGTCCGCAAGCGCTTCGGCGCGCTCGAGGTGCTGAAGGGGATCGACCTCGACGTGCAAAGAGGCGAAGTCGTCTGCATCCTCGGCCCCAGCGGCTCGGGCAAGAGCACCCTGCTGCGCTGCGTCAACCTGCTCGAGCCACCGGAGGAGGGCGAGATCCTGCTCGAGGATCAAGACATCTGCAAGGGGCCCGGGTCGGGCACCGGCGAGCAGAGCTGGAACCTCGACTTCGTCCGCCAGCGGGTCGGCATGGTCTTCCAGCAGTTCAACCTCTTCCCGCACAAGACCGCGCTGGAGAACGTGACGATGGCGCCGGAAAGAGTGCTCGGCCGCTCGAAGGCCGAAGCCCGGGAGAAAGGCACGGCGCTGCTGGAGCGCGTCGGCCTCGCCGACAAACTCGGCCAGTATCCGGAACGGCTCTCCGGCGGCCAGCAGCAGCGCGTGGCGATCGCCCGGGCGCTGGCGATGGAACCGCACGTGATGCTCTTCGACGAGGTCACCAGCGCCCTCGACCCCGAGCTGGTCAAAGAGGTGCTCGACACGATGCGCGAGCTCGGCTCGAGAAGGAATGACGATGCTGGTCGTCACCCACGAGATCGGCTTCGCCAAGGAAGTCGGCGACCAGGTCGTCTTCATGGACGGCGGCGTGATCGTCGAGCAGGGCCGCCCGCCGAGGTGCTGGAGAACCCCCGCGAGGAGCGGACCAAACAGTTCCTCGGCCTGGTGCTCGAGCGCTGAGGACTAGGCGGCAAAGGTGAGTCAGGTACCGTCTGGTTTTGGGGCCTTTGTTGACCCACTGATCTCAGCCATTCTAGAAACAGCTAGTGGACCTCCAGCTCGCAGGGGAACGCCAAGGGTCAGATCAACGGCCTGCAACACCCCAATGGCCGTCGAGAAGGTGACCAGAAACGTCGAGGGTCCACAAGCAACTCCGACAAGAGCCGCACTCTCTCCCGCAAGAAACATCAAAAGGGTTCCAGCCCCGGAAATCAGGGAATAGCGCCGCCCGAAATCTTTCTTCTCTGGAGGCATCTCTTCAGCAGTTCGTTGCGCAAGAAACCCAGCCTCGACAATCTGCGCCAGAAACAGAACTGGAAGAACTTGGGCAACCGTTGCCATATACGGATCGTCTACATCCTGGCCTGCGCTGGTGGCGGCAGCGACAATGCCAGCGATGACCAGGGCGGCGAGTGGTCCCACCGCTTCATTCGACGATGCACTGAACCCTCAGTCCTCTTACCGGGAGCCGTCAGCGTGGAGCCAACAGCCGCCGCAGGCCCTCAGCCGCCGGCCATCGCCGGCAGGATGACGACGTTGTCGCCGTCTTTGACCGCGGTCTCGAGCCCGTGCGAGCACCCGCACGTCCTCGTCGTTGAGGTAGACGTTGACGTAGCGGTTGAGCTCGCCGTCCTCGCCGAAGAGCTGCGCCCCGGTGTCGGGGAACTCGCTCGGTCAGCGAGCGCAGGACCTCACCGACGTCGGCGCCGGCGGCCTCGACCTCGGCCTGCCCGCCCGTTTTCGGGCGCAGCACTGGGGGGATGCGAACGGTCGCCATGAGCGGGATCCTATCGAGGCGGACGGCCTAGCGGTCTCCGCCCGCTCCGGCGCAGAAGTGCGTCGTAGTCGGGGAACTGGCCCATCTCCGACTCCGGGATCTCCTCGGCGTGCTCGCCGCAGATCGGGCAGTCGGGGTCGCGGCGGACCTTCAGCTCGGTGAAGCTGGTGCCGAGCGCCTCGTAGAGGAGCAGGCGGCCGATCAGCGGCTCGCCGGCGCCGAGGACGAGCTTGATCACCTCGTTGGCCTGCAGCGTGCCCATCGTCCCGGCCATCACCCCGAGCACCCCGTTGGCGGAGCAGCTCGGCGCCAGCTCGGCCGGCGGCGGGGTCGGGTAGAGGCAGCGGTAGCAGGGCCCCTCGAAGGGGACGAAGGTCGAGATCTGCCCGTCGAAGCCGAGGATCGAGGCGGAGACGACCGGCTTGCGCAGCCGCACCGAGGCGTCGTTCAGCAGGTAGCGGGTGGGGAAGTTGTCGGCGCCGTCGACGACGATGTCGTAGTCCTCCATCACCTCGAGGATGTTGCTCGCGTCGAGGCGGCCGTTGTGCTCGACGACGTTGACGTCGGGGTTCAGCCCTTCGATGAAGATCCGGGCCGAGGCGGTCTTCGCCATCCCGATCCGTTCGGTGTTGTGGATCACCTGGCGCTGCAGGTTGGAGGCGTCGACGACGTCGTCGTCGACGAGGCCGATCGTCCCGACTCCGGCGGCGGCGAGGTAGAGCGCGGTCGGGGCGCCGAGGCCGCCGGCGCCGAGCAGCAGCACCTTCGCGTTCAGCAGCTTCACCTGGCCGTCGACCCCGACCTCGGGCAGCAGCGTGTGGCGCGAGTAGCGCTCGCGCTGCTCGGGGGTCATGCCCGTGCGCGGCGACGACCGGAAGCCCCTGCTCCTGCCACTCGAGGATGCCGCCGCTCATCGAGGCGACGTTCTCGTAGCCGAGCTGCTGCAGCTGCGCGGCGGCGATCGCCGAGCGGTTGCCGGAGCGGCAGTAGAGGATCGTGCGCGCCGACTTGTCGGGCGCGGCGGTGGCGATTTCGTCGGCCAGCAGCCCCGGCGGCACCAGCTTGCCGCCCTCGAGGTGGGCCTCCTGGTACTCGTGCGGCTCGCGCGTGTCGATCAGGACGACGTCGCCGCCGTTGATCTCCTCGGCAGCCTCGAAAGGTTCGATCTCCTCGATCGTCTGAACGCGCTCGGTGTCGATGGCCATTCTGAAATCCCCTAATCCGGATCAGCTTTTACTTCAAAAAGTATAGCGAGAGTTCGCCGTAAGTCTTTGAGCAAGAAAGCGGCCCGGGGAAGGGTTCCCCGGAGCCGCTTTGACCTTCGCGGAAGCGGTGCTAACTGAGAGCTGGGGCGCATCTGGCGCAGCCGGCGGACCCGCTCCTCGATCGGCGGGTGGGTCGAGAAGAGGCCGGCGATGCCCTTGCCGCTGAACGGCTTGACGATGTAGAGGGGCTCGGCCGCCTGGTTGACCTGCATCGGCATCGCTTCGGCGCCCTGCTCGAGGCGCAGCAGCGCGCTCGCCAGCGACTCCGGGTTGCCGCAGATTTCGGCACCGCCGGCGTCGGCCGCGTACTCGCGCTGGCGCGAGATCGAGAGCTGGATGATGCTCGCCGCGATCGGGGCCAGCAGGACCATCGCCAGCGAGGCGACGAGGCTGAGCGGCGAGTTGTCGTCGTTCCCGAACCACATGCAACATGTAGGCGAGGTAGGTGATCGCGGCGCCGATCGCCGAGGCGACCGACTGGATCAGGATGTCGCGGTTGCGGATGTGCGTGAGCTCGTGGGCGAGGACGCCGCGCAGCTCGTCCTCGGAGAGCAGCTTGGTGATCCCGCGGGTGACCGCCACCGCCGAGTGCTTCGGGTTGCGGCCGGTGGCGAAGGCGTTGGGCTGGTCCTGGGGGATCATGTAGAGGCGCGGCATCGGCAGGTCGGCGCGCGTCGTCAGTTCGCGGACGATCTGGTAGAGCCGCGGCGCTTCCGACTCGTCGATCGGCTGCGCGCGGCTCATTTTCAGCGCCATTTTGTCGCTGAAGAAGTAGGCGAAGAAGTTGATCGCCAGGGCGATGAAAAGGAAGGTGAGCGCGGTGCTCGGGCCGCCGATCGCGGCGCCGATGACGACGAGCAGGCCACCGAGGGTGGCCATCAGGATCGTGGTCCGCAGGGTTGCGCCCCAGGTGGATTGCTTGGTGGTGGTCATCGAGTGGTCGCTCCTGAGGGTCGGGTTGTCGTCGAAGTATGCGACGAAACGGTGAAATCGCCTATAGGGGCCACCCCCTCTATCGACCCAGGAGGACCACCTATGGCAGTGGGTGGGTGTCCTGGGCCAGACACTCAACATCGAGCCATAGCGAGATGTGTCTGGAGCGGGACACCCACCCACTGCTTCTAGTCTTGCGTCATGACCTTGCTCGTGATCGGGCTCTGCCTGGTGGTCGTGGCGCTGATCCTGGCCCTGACCCGGGAGCGGCGGCGGCTGCGACCGCTGGAGGACCTGGTCGAGGCGATGGAGAAGGTCGACCTCTCGAGCCCGCGCCTCCACCTCCCCGCCTCGATCGACGGGGTCGGCGAGACCGAGGAGGTCGAGCGGCTCGAGCTCGCCTTCCTGCGGATGATGCGGCGGCTGGAGGCCGAGCGGCGGCGGGCCGGCTCGGCGGCCCTGCACGCGCAGGAGGAGGAGCGGGCGCGGGTCGCCCGCGACCTCCACGACGAGGTGAACCAGTCGCTGACCGGGCTGCTGCTGCGACTGGAGGCGGCGCGTGAGGCGGCACCGCCCGAGCTCGAAGGCGAAATCGCCGAGACCAAGGCGCTCGCCAACCAGGCGATGACCGAGCTCCTCTCGCTCGCCCGCCAGCTGCGCCCGACCGCGCTCGACGACCTCGGGCTGGCGGCGGCGATCGGCGGCCAGGTCGAGCAGCTGGGGCGCGGCGAGATCGAGGCCCGGTTCGACGTCGAGGGCGACTTCTCCGACCTCGGCGACGACGCCCAGCTGGTCGTCTACCGGGTCGCCCAGGAGGCGCTCTCCAACGCCGCCCGCCACAGCGGCGCCGGCCACGTCGAGGTGTGGCTGCGGCGCGCCGAGGACGGCGGCGTCGCCCTCGAGGTCGCCGACGACGGCCGCGGCTTCGCCTTCGACGAGTCCGAGAGCGGCCTCGGAATCGGCGGCATGCGCGAGCGGGCGCTGCTGGTCGGCGGCGAGCTGACGATCGAGTCCCGTCCCGGCGAGGGCACCACCGTCCGCCTCGAGGTGCCCGGAGACTCGGCGCGATGAGAGTTCTGATCGCAGACGACCACGGGATCGTCCGCTCCGGATTGCGGCTGCTGCTGGAGCGCCAGCCGGACATCGAGGTCGTCGCCGAGGCGGGCGACGGCGCCGAGGCGCGGGATCTGGCGGTGCGCGAGCGTCCCGACCTGGCGATCCTCGACGTGAAAATGCCGAAGCTGACCGGGCTGCAGGCGACGCGGGAGATCAAGAAGCAGGCGCCCGAGGTCTCGGTCCTGATCCTCTCGATGCACGACGACGAGCGCTACCTGTTCGAGGCGCTGAAAGCCGGCGCCTCGGGCTACGTGCTGAAGGCACAGGCGGATACCGACCTGCTGGCGGCGATCCGCGCGGTCGAGCGCGGCGAGCCGTTCCTCACCCCGGAGGCGCAGCGGACGCTGATCAAGGACGTGCTCGAGCGCGGCTCCAGCGGCGAAGAGGAGCTGACCCCGCGCGAGGAGGAGATCGTCAAGCTCGTCGCCGAGGCCCACACGACGAAGCAGATCGCCGAGGTCCTCCACCTCTCCGAGAAGACGGTCGAGAACCACCGCGCCAACGCGATGCGCAAGCTGGGGATGCGCGACCGGGTCGAGCTGGTCCGCTACGCGATCCGCCGCGGCCTGATCGAGCCCTGATCAGCAACAGGACCCGGCATAACCGACCTCTTCAGTAGGATTTAGGTCAGATGCTGTTCTCGACCAAAGCCGAGTACGGAGTTCGCCTGATGGTCGAGCTGGGCCGCCAGCCCGGCTCGCAGCCCGTCAGCCTGGGCTCCGTCGCCGAAGCGGAGAACCTGCCGCTCTCCTATCTGGAGCACCTGGTGGCGAAACTGCGCAAGGCCGGCCTGGTCACCTCCACCCGCGGCGCCCACGGTGGTTACCGCCTGGCCAAGCCGGCGGAGGAGATCACGATGGACGCGGTGGTCGAGGCGCTGGAAGGGCAGATCGCGCCGATGGAGTGCTTCCACGACTCCCCCGAAGGCAAAGTCCTCTGCTCGCACGAGTCAGACGGCGACCAGGCCTGTTCGACCAAGCTGCTGTGGATGCGCGTTCAGGGCGGCGTCACCAAGGCGCTGGCCGGCACCACCCTGGCCGAGCTGGTCGAGTTCTCCGACCAGAGCGCACCCAAGCGCGCCGCCGTCATCGGCAGCGCCGCCTGAGAACTTCGAAAACCCCAGAAACGGAGCGAAATTGGCTGAGCTGGAGATACGGAACCTGCACGTGGAGGTCGAGGACAAGAAGATCCTCAAAGGCCTCGACCTCGACGTCGAGAAGGGCAAGGTGCACGCCCTGATGGGCCCCAACGGCTCCGGCAAGTCGACGCTCGCCAACGTGATCATGGGCCACCCGGCGCTCGAGGTGACCGAGGGCACGATCACCTTCAAGGGCGAGGACATCACCGAGGCCGCGCCCGAGGACCGCTCCCAGGCCGGTCTCTTCATGGCCTTCCAGTACCCGGTCGCGATCCCCGGCGTCTCGGTCAGCAAGTACCTGCGGATGATCATCAACGCCCAGCGCGAGGCCCGCGGCGAAGACCAGATCAAGATCAAAGACTTCGCCCGCACCGCCCAGGAGGCGATGGAGCTGGCGAACATCCCCAAAGACTTCTCCAGCCGCTACCTCAACGACGGCTTCTCCGGCGGCGAGAAGAAGCGGATGGAGCTGCTGCAACTGGCGCTGCTGCGGCCGGAGATCGCGGTCCTGGACGAGACCGACTCGGGCCTCGACATCGACGCGCTGCGGACCGTCGCCGAGGGCGTCAACAAGTTCGCCGGCCCCGACATGGGCGTCCTGATCATCACCCACTACCAGCGCATCCTCCACATGGTCAAACCGGATGCGGTCCACGTCATGTACCAGGGGCGGATCGTCAAAGAAGGCGGCCCGGAGCTGGTCGGCGTGCTGGAGGAGAAGGGCTACGGCTGGATCGCGGAGGAGGTCGAGGCAGGCGCTGCCGCCTGACCTCGTCGAGATCGAGATGGAGCCGGTGAGCGCCAAGAGCCCCGCCGCGGCGACGCCGTTCTCCGTCGAGAAGGTGCGCGCCGCCTTCCCGGCGCTGGAGCGCGAGGTCCACGGGCAGCCGGTCGCCTACCTCGACAGCGGCGCCAGCGCCCAGCGGGTGCTGGCCTCGATCCAGGCGGTCGACCGCTACGAGCGGCGCCACCACTCCAACGTCCACCGCGGCTCCCACACCCTCTCGGCCGAGGCGACCGAAGCCTACGAGGGGGCGCGGGCCACGGTCGCAGACCACATCGGCGCCGCCGACCGCCGCGAGGTCGTCTTCGTCCGCAACGCCACCGAGGCGATCAACCTCGTGGCCCGAGCCTGGGGCGACGCCGACGTCGGCCCCGGCGACCGCCTGCTGCTGACCGAGATGGAGCACCACTCCAACATCGTCCCCTGGCAGCAGTTGGCCGAGCGGGCCGGGGCGGAGATCGACTGGGCGCCGATCGACACCGACGGCCGGCTCGACATGGACGCCTTCGCGGCGCTCGTCGAGCGCGGCCCGAAGCTGGTCGCCGTCGCCCACGTCTCCAACGTCCTCGGGACCGAGAACCCGGTCGCCGAGGTCGCCCGGCTCGCCCACGAAGTCGGCGCCAAGGTGCTGGTCGACGGCGCCCAGGCGGCGCCGAAGATGCCGCTCGACATGGCCGCGCTGGGCGCCGACTTCTACGCGATCACCGGCCACAAGCTCTACGCGCCGACCGGGATCGGCGCCCTCTGGACGAAGCTCGACCTGCTGCGCGAGATGCCGCCCTTCCTCGGCGGCGGCTCGATGATCCGCAAGGTCGACCAAGGAGGGCACGACCTTCGCCGACCCGCCCGCCCGCTTCGAGGCCGGGACGCCCGGCGATCGCCCAGGCGATCGGGATGGCCTCCGCCTTCCGCTGGCTCGACATGATCGGGATGGAGGCGGTGCGCGAGCACGAGGAGCAGATCGCCGACTACGCCCTGGCGCGCGTGGCGGAGGTGCCGGGCCTGCGGGTCTTCGGCCCGCCGCGCGGCGAGGGCCGCCTGGGCCCCGTCTCCTTCGAGATCGAGGGCATCCACGCCCACGACGTCTCCGAGATCCTCGACCGCCACGGCGTCGCCGTCCGCGCCGGCCACCACTGCGCCCAGCCGCTGATGGACCGGCTCGAGATCGCGGCGACGGCGCGCGCCAGCTTCGGCGTCTACACGACGCAGGGGGAGATCGACCGCCTTATCGACGGCCTCGAAGACGCGCGGCGCGTCTTCGGCCTCTAGCCCCCCAGCCCGGCGATCAGTCGATCGTCAGGACCTGCGATTTGTCGGGCTTGCATCTGCCGCGCTTGGCGACGGTCGCGTAGTAGGAGCCCGAGGTCAGGTTCTTCCCGACGGGGATCGCCCACTTGCCGTTGTCCTCGCTGGTGTCGCTGCCCAGCAGCTTCTTCTTGCCGCTGCGTTCGCGGTACACCTTCACCGTGCGGCTGCCGAGGCAGGCCTTGCGCGGGGAGGTGAGCTTGCCGTGGAAGGCGGGGAATTTGAGGCTGACGACGATCTTCGTCGAGTTCTTCCCGGCACCCGCGCTGAGGGCGGGGAACACCGGCATCGCGGCAAGGGCGACGACGGCGAGCGTGGCGATCAGGGTGCGGCGGCGACTGGTGGACATCTCTCCCTCCCATGGTCGAAGTGCTCCGAGCACTCTAGATGCCTCGGGAAACCGCTGCGGTAGCCTCGGATGGATGGACGAGCTCTACCGCGACCAGATCCTCGAGCACTACAAGCGCCCCCACAACTTCGGCCACCTCGGCGATCCCGACCTCGAGTTCGAGGACACCAATCCCTTCTGCGGCGACGAGCAGCACGTGACGATCAAGCTCGACGGCGACGACCGTGTCGCCGAGGTGGCCTTCGAGGGGAAGGGCTGCGCGATCTCCACCGCCGCCACCTCGCTGCTGACCGACGAGCTGGTCGGGATGAGCCGCGAGGAGCTGCTGAAGCTGCCGAAAGAGTTCGTCCTCGAGCTGCTCGGGATCGAGATCTCGGCGACGCGGATGAAGTGCGCGATGCTCGGCCTGAAGATCGTCAAGAGCGCCTCCCTCGGCCAGTCCGCCGAATGGGAGGACGAGGGCGAGACCGGCGACCCCTCGGAAGCGGTCGCCGACCTCGGCCAGATTTAGCGAAACCGCAAAAAAACGTCGTATAGACGTAATCCTGCGGTCTCGGCGTTAGGGGTTCAGCCGGATCACGGAGAAGATCGCGCCCCAGGGGTCATGGACGACCGCGATGCGGCCGACCTCGACGTCCATCGGACCCATGACCTTGGCGCCCCCGCCCGCTTCGACCTCCGCGATCGCCGCCTCGGTGTCCTCGACGGTGAAGTAGGTGTTCCAGTGCGGAGGCACTTCGGAGGGAACCCGGCCGGACATCTCCAGCATCCCGGCGACACGGTCGCCGTCGACCATGCAGATCACGTAGCTGTCGGCGTTCTCGGCCTCTTTGTCTTCGAACTGCCAGCCGAAGACGCCACCGTAGAAGCTCTTCGCCGCCGCGGCGTTGCCGGTGTTGAGCTCGTTCCAGGAGAAGGCACCGGGCTCGTTGACCAGCTCAGCCCCGGCGAACGTCCCCGGCTGCCAGATCCCGAAGACGGCGCCGGTGGGGTCGGCGAAGATCGCCATCCGGCCGAGCTCCATCACGTCCATCGGCTCGGAGATAACCGAGCCGCCCGCGTCCTTCACGGCAGCCGCGGTGGCGTCGGCGTCCTCGACCGCGACGTAGGTGCTCCAGGCCGGCGGTTGCCCCTCCTGCATCAGCGGCATCGCCCCGGCGACGTCCTTGCCGTTCTTTTTCGCCCGCCGGTAGCCACCCATTTCAGCCGAGTTCGGCAGCTCCGGGATCTCCCAGCCCAGCAGGGGGCCGTAGAACTTCTCCGCCGCCTCCAGGTCCGGCGTCGCCAGGTCCACCCAGCAGGGCGTCCCGGGGGCGTAACTGGTCCTCTCGCTCATCCTCAGAATCCTTTCGTCGCGGGTCTTCTGTAGATAAGACCAGACGGGCGAGCCGAACTCATCGCTGCGATGTGAATTGCCCGGCAGGGCGTCCCGCTAAAATCCGACCGTAGAAGTAGGATTAAGTCTCGATCCGCACTAGGCCGCGACTGCGGCAGATGGAGTACCCCACCCTCTTGACCGACACCGCTGGAACCAAGATCCCCGTATGCCCGGCAGCCGAGCTAACTCCCGGGGAGATGCGCCTGGTCGAACACGAGGGCACCAAGATCGGCGTCTTCAACTGCGACGGCACGCTGTACGCGATCGAGGATCGCTGCTCGCACGACAACGGGCCACTCGCCGAGGGCGAGTTCGACGCGGCCTCCTGCACCGTCGAGTGCCCGCGCCACGGCTCCCTCTTCGACCTCAGCACCGGTAGGCCGAAGACGCTCCCAGCTTTCCAGCCGGTACAAACGTTCCCGGTAGCGATCGAGGACGACACCATCACCCTGGAGGTCGACTGAAATGGCAACGCCCGAGGTACTCGCCGAGAAACGCGAGCTGGCCGGCATCAATGCCGACTACAAGGAGAAGTTCGGCTTCCACGACTCGGAGACCGGCTACGCCTACAAAGCCCCGAAGGGCCTCTCCCGCGAGGTCGTCGAAACGATCTCCGACTTCAAGGAAGAGCCGAAATGGATGCGGGACTTTCGGCTGAAGGCGCTGGAGCACTTCGAAAGCCGCCCGACTCCCAAATGGGGCGGCGACCTCGACCAGATCGACTTCGACGACATCCACTACTTCGTCCGCGCCTCGGAGAAGAACAGCCGTGACTGGAGCGAGGTCCCGGACGACATCAAAAACACCTTCGACCGGCTCGGGTATCCCCGAGGCGGAGCGGAAATTCCTCGCCGGGGTCGGCGCCCAGTACGAGTCCGAGGTCGTCTACCACCAGGTGAACGAGAAGCTCGAGGCCCAGGGCGTGATCTTCACCGACATGGACACCGCCCTGCGCGAGCACGAGGACCTGGTGCGCGAGCACTGGGCGACGATCATCCCGCCCAACGACAACAAACTGGCGGCGCTGAACAGCGCCGTCTGGTCGGGCGGGTCCTTCGTCTACGTTCCCGCCGGGGTCAAGGTCGAGATGCCGCTGCAGGCCTACTTCCGGATCAACACCGAGAACATGGGCCAGTTCGAGCGGACGCTGATCATCTGCGAGGAGGGCGCCGACGTCCACTACATCGAGGGATGCACGGCGCCGGTCTACTCCAGCGACTCGCTGCACTCGGCCGTGGTCGAGATCGTCGCCAAACCGAGCAGCCGGGTCCGCTACACGACCGTGCAGAACTGGTCGCAGAACGTCTTCAACCTCGTCACCAAGCGCGCGATCGCACAGGAAAAGGCGACGATGGAGTGGGTCGACTGCAACCTCGGCTCGAAACTGACGATGAAGTACCCGTCGATCTACCTGCTCGGGCCCGAAGCCCACGGCGAGATCCTCTCGATCGCCTTTGCCGGCGAGGGACAGCACCAGGACGCCGGCGGCAAGATCATCCACGCGGCGCCGCGGACCTCGTCCTCGATCTTCTCCAAGTCGATCTCCAAAGACGGCGGCCGGGCGACCTACCGCGGCCTGCTCGAAGTCGCCGACGGGGCGAGCGAATCGCGCTCCAAGGTCGTCTGCGACGCGCTTCTGCTCGACGAGGACTCGCGCTCGGACACCTACCCGACGATCCGGATCGACGAGAACGACGCCGACATCGGCCACGAGGCGACCGTCTCCAAAATCGGCGACGAGCAGCTCTTCTACCTGCAGAGCCGCGGGCTCGACGAGGAGGAGGCCTCGAAGATGATCGTCAACGGCTTCATCGAGCCGGTGACCAAGGAGCTGCCGATGGAGTACGCGGTCGAGCTCAACCGGCTGATCGAGCTCCAGATGGAGGGAAGCATTGGCTGAGTTGGCGACGCAACCGGCCTGGCTCGACGAGAGGCGCCAGAAGGGCGCCTCTCTGGCGCAGAGCCTCCCCCTCCCCGATCAGAAGGCGAAGGGCTGGGAATTCACCGACCTCTCCGGGCTCGACCTCGACTCCTACTCCGAGGTCGACGCGGTACCGGTCATCTCCGGCGCCGAGGGCGCGATCGTGCTGCCCCTGAGCGAGGCGCTCGGCAGTCACGGGGACCTGCTGCACGAGCGGCTCGGCTCGCTCGTCCCGGCCGAGGACCCCTTCGTGGCGCGCAACGAGGCGAATTGGCGCGACGGCGTCCTCGTCTACGTCCCCAGCGGCGTCGTGCTGAGCGAGCCGATCCAGATCGAGCTGCCGATCGAGGCAAGCGGCGGCGCGATCGACTGGCGGACGCTGATCGTGCTCGAGGAGGGCGCCGAAGCCGAGGTCTGGGAGCACTGGTCCTCGCCCGACGACAACGTCGACGCGGTCCTCAACTCAGTTGTCGAGCTGGCGGTCGGCCAGGCGGCGACCCTGCGCTACGTCAACACCCAGGACATCTCCGAGAAGGCCTGGATCTTCGCCACCCAGCGCGCCGAGGTCCAGCGCGACGGCCGCCTCGACTGGGCCGCCCTCGGCTTCGGCTCCGCCCGCGGCAAGGTGCGGATGGAGACCAAGCTCGCCGGCCCGGGCTCCGAGGCGCGGGTCACCGGGGGCTACGCCGGCGGCCCCGGGCAGCACCTCGACTTCGACACTCTGCAGGAGCACGCGGCGCCGAACACCAACTCCGACCTCGCCTTCCGCGGCGTCCTCGCCGCCGGCTCGACGGCGGTCTGGCGCGGGATGATCAAGGTCGACCCCGGCGCCCAGCAGACCGACGCCTTCCAGGAGAGCCGCAACCTGCTGCTCTCCCCCGAGGCCCACGCCGACGCGATCCCGGGCCTGGAGATCCTCGCCGACGACGTCCGCTGCACCCACGCCGCCGCGATCGCCCAGGTCGACAAGGAGCAGCTCTTCTACCTGACCTCCCGCGGCCTCGACGGCGCCGCGGCCAAGTCCCTGATCATCGAAGGCTTCCTCGAGTCCCTGGTCGAACGGCTGGCCGAGGGGCCGGTGCGCGACAGCATCTCCGAGGCGCTCGAGACGCGCCTGGCGGAGATCCTCTAGCCAGGTCTCCCGTCGTCTCTCCGATCTCGGCGCTGGGCGATCGTGTTGCGGACGATCGCGAAGGCGACGACGAGGACCGGCAGCGCGTAGAGCACCCAGAGGGCGTAGTGGCCGGCGTGGGCTAGCGGCAGCATGCCCCTCCTACCCGTTGGAGACAGAGAGGAGGTAGAGCCCGAAGCAGGTGAAGGCGACCATCACCGCCAGCATCCAGTACTGCGAGGCGGTGGCGCGGCGGTAGTTCGGCCAGTAGACGAGGGCGCGGTCGTGGGCGAGCATCAGCCCGAGCACGTGGCCGACGATCAGGGCGCCGACCTGGACGTACCAGATCGCGTTCGCGGTGAGGACGCGGTAGTCGACCCCGGAGGCGGCGGTGCCGAAGAGGTCCGTGGTCCCGGTCCCGAGCGGGTCGGAGAGCAGGTAGGTGAACTGGGCCTGCTCCTGGAAGACGAAGAGGCTGAAGTAATGGGCGACGAGGTAGGCGAGGGCGATCGGAATCAGGGTATGGGCAAAGCCGACCCGCAGCTTCGACAGGGAGGGTGCACCGGGGACGGTCCGCATCCCCCTGACCCCGAACCAGTAGACGAGAGAGACGCCGGCGTAGGTGAGCAGCAGGAAGATCGTGTCGGTGATCCGGATCGACGCCGTAACTCCGACACCGGCCCCTTCGATCCAGCCGATCACCTTTTCGATCGCGTCGGCAAAGGCGCCCTCGGATGCGCCGTCGTAGCTGGTCGTGGCGATCGAGGCGAGGACGAGGGCGACCGATCCCGGAACCGTTGCCCAGGTGGTCGCGGCCGAGAACGGGCGGCGGCGCTCGAGCCTGCCGTCGCGGGTGCCGAAGATCCCGAGCCGGCCGAACATGCCGAAGTAGACCGAGAAGACCTCGCCGCGGTCGCACCACTCCTCGGCGCCGAAGAGGGCCATCATCGCCAGCGCGTAGGCGCTGTAGACGAGCGCGGCGGTGGCGGCGACCTGGGGATCGAGGATCGCCCCGCCGCTGCCGTAGACGACCTCGAGCCAGACGAAGGCGAGCAGGGCGATCGCCGCGGGCCAGCGACCGAGCCGCTCGGGGTAGGAGAGGTGCGCCGGTCGCTGACCGGCGATCGCCCGGAAGCCGGCGCCGACCGCCCGACCGGTCGCCCGCCATGGGTTGAAGGGTCGGAAGAGGTCACCGAAGATCGCCGAGAAGAAGGGAAAGCCGAGCCAGCAGGTGACGAAGAGGAAGGTGAGGGCGAAGTTGCGATCCGGGGCGACCGTGCCTTGAAGCCCTGCGTAGATGGCGAAGCCGAAGAGGAAGACTCCGATGCAGCCGCAGAGGATCTGCACCGGGAGGGAGAGGAGCGCGCGGGACAGCCCCGCCGCGAGCGGCCGCGGGTGCAGCTGCTCGAAGCGGGGCGTCCGCCAGCCTGCCGAAAGCGCAAAGAAGGAGACGATCAGGACGATCGACGCCGCCCAGGCGAAAAGCCAGGCGGGGACCGGCAGGTCCTGCCTGGAGGCAAGGGCATGGGCGAAGGGGATGAAGCTCACGGTTCGACCTTGAGCTCCACGATCTGTTCCTTGTGACCCTCGAGCTCGGCCTCGAAGACTCCTTCCAGTTCTGCGGGGAGGTCGTAGGTGACGGTGCCACCGCCCTTCGGAACCTCCTTCATGACGTCATAGCCGTGGAGATGGACCTCTTCTTCAAACGGGACTTCGACCTTGAAGTGGATCCGATCCCCCTTCTTGTAGGTGAGGTCGGCAATGCCGCCCACCGGTTCTCCCTGCTTGTTGACGACGACGGTCGGCACCTTGCCGGCATCGGTGGCGGCACCGGAGTCGCTGCTGCTGTCGCTTCCGCCGCCGAGGACGACGAAGAGGACGACGGCGACGACGACCAAGGCGCCGCCGATCAACGCAGTTCTCGTGTTCATTTCATGCTCCTCTCGCGCGAACTTCGCGCAGACTCAGATCGCGTGGTTCCTTTGTCCGCCTGTGGAGGACAAAGGAACCGCCAGATGGGGATCAGGCGAGGAGCGGCGGCGGGCGCTGGGCGAGCCCGAGCGCGATCAGGAGCCCGCCGGCGGGAGCAGACGCGCGCGGCGGCTTCGGTAAGGCGGTCCGCCGGAAGGCGTCGCGAGTGGGACACCGGGCGGCGATGCGCTCGGAGAGACGGACAAGCGCTTCGCAACCGGGATAGTGGCCGAGCAGCAACGTCAGCAGCAGAGCGAGCAGCGGCAGCGCCGGCAGCAGAAATGTGACGAGCGCGGTCACACGGGCCAGGATACTGTCCCGCCTCAACCCGCCCTAAATGCGCCCTGGACGAGACAACATCGCCGCCCCCGACCTGCCGACCGGCCTCGCCTGGGTCGGCACCGAACCGGAGTCGATGCCGGCGCTGACCGCCGGCGGGCCGGCGCTCGTCCACTTCGTCGAATACGCGCAGCTGAACAGCGTCCGCACCCTTCCCTACCTGGCGGAGTGGGACCGCCGCTACCGCGAGGCGGGCCTGAGCGTGATCGCGGTGCAGGCGCCGCGGTTCCCCTTTGCCGGCGAGGCGGACGCGGTCGCGGCCGGACTGGCCGAGCTGGGGGTCGAAATACCGGTCGCGATCGACGCCGAGCAAGAGCTCTGGAGCGCCTACGGCTGCGAGGGCTGGCCCAGCCTCTTCCTCTGGAGCCTCGGCGGCTCACTCACCTGGGCCCACTTCGGCGAGGGTGAATACCAGGCCACCGAGGAAGCGATCCAGGAGGAGCTGCGGGAGATGGACGCGCTGCGGGAGCTGCCGAAGCCGATGGCGCCGCTGCGCGCCAGCGACGGTCCCGGCGTCCGGGTGATCCCCCCCACCCCCGAGCAGTTCCCGGGCGGGAACTGGGAGCGGCCCTGGGTGGCGGGAGAGGACGGCGAGGACCTGGCGCTCGACTACCAGGCCGGCGGCGCCTATGCCACGGTCGAGGGCGACGGCGAGATCGAGTTCGAGATCGACGGCGAGTGGAGCACGCTCCCGTCCGATCCGACCCCCGGACTCCGCACCCTGGCCGAGCACCCCGGCCACGAGGCCCACAGCCTGATTCTGCGGCCGGCCCCGGGTGTCAAGATCTGGTCGATCAGCTTCGCCGCCGGCACGCCCTAACCGCGGCTTCGCCGCGAGTCAAAGGAGGAACCATGATCACCAGCACCGACTTCATCGGTATTCCGTCGACCGACGCCGAGCGCTCGCGCGCCTTCTACGTCGAGACGCTGGGCCTGCGCCCCGACGAGCACGGCCGCTTCGAGTGCTGGGCCGGCGACACCTGCTTCGCGATCTGGGAGCCGGGGAAAATGGGGATGGAGTTCGCCCCGCAGAAAAACGCCCACCCGGCGCTCCATGTCGACGACGTCGAAGCGGCCCGCGAGGAGCTCGAAGGCAAGGGCGTCGAGTTCGCCGGCCAGACCTTCGACTCCGGCGTCTGCCACATGGCCTTCTTCGCCGACCCCGACGGCAACGACCTGATGCTGCACAACCGCTACGCGCCCTACGAGAACTGACGACTGGAGAGTTAATCTCGCTATAGGGCGATTAACTCTCCAGTTGTCGCTCAGGTCCGCGCCGCCAGCTCGTCGCGGATCTCCTTCGGGAGCATGAAGCGGACGTCCTCGTGGACGGTCCGCAGCTCGGAGACGTCGTCGGCGCCGCGCTCGCGGAAGAAGGAGACGAGGCTTTCGACGAGCTCCTCGGGGGCGGAGGCGCCGGAGGTGATGCCGACGGTCTCGACGCCCTCCAGCCACTCCTCCCGCACCTGGGTGTGGTTGTCGATCAGGTGCGAGGCGGCGCCGTGTTCACGGGCGACCTCGACCAGGCGGTTCGAGTTGGAGGAGTTGGTCGAGCCGATGACCAGGACCAGGTCGCACTCGCGAGCCAGTTGCTTGACGGCGATCTGGCGGTTGGTGGTCGCGTAACAGATGTCGTCGGACTTGGAGCTGACGATGCCGGGGAACTTGGCCCGCAGGGCGGCGATCACCTCGGCGGTCTCGTCAACCGAGAGCGTGGTCTGAGTGATGAAGGCGACTTTGTCCGGGTCCGGGACCTGGAGCGTCTCGACTTCGTCGGCGGTTTCGATCAGGACGATGCTGTCGGGCGCCTCGCCGGTCGTCCCTTCGACCTCCTCGTGGCCCTGGTGGCCGATCATGATGATCGTGTAGCCCTGGGCGGCGAAGCGGCGGGCGGAGACGTGGACCTTGGTCACCAGGGGGCAGGTCGCGTCGATCGTCCGCAGCCGGCGGGCGGCGGCGTTCTCGTGCACGCTCGGCGCCACCCCGTGGGCGGAGAAGACGACCATCGCGCCCTCCGGCACCTCGGTCTCCTGCTCGACGAAGATCGCGCCCCGCTCGGCCAGTTCCTCGACCACGTGCTTGTTGTGGACGATCTCCTTGCGCACGTAGACGGGGGCGCCGTGGAGCTCGAGCGCGCGCTCGACGGTCTGCACGGCGCGGTCGACGCCGGCGCAGTAGCCGCGCGGCGCAGCGAGCAGGACCCGTTTCGGGCTGGTAGCGGTGGCAGGCATTCCTTCAGGGTACAAGGCTTGGAGACCCGCAAACTCGGGCATAAGTAGCCTTCTGAGATGGCAACTTCCGGACGTCACCTCGATCGCCTTACCGCTGTCGATGCCTCGTTCCTCACCAACGAGCACTCGAACAGCCATATGCACGTGGGTGCGATCCTGATCTTCGAGGGGCCGCCGCCGAAGTACACCGACCTGGTCGAGCATGTCCGCAGCCGCCTGCCGCTGGTGCCGCGCTTCCGCCAGCGCCTGGTGGTGCCGCCGCTGGAGGCCGGGCCGGCCGCTCTGGGCCGACGACGTCAACTTCAACCTCACCTACCACATCCGCCACACCGCGCTGCCCGAACCGGGCGGCGAAGCGCAGCTGAAACAGCTGGCGGGGCGGATCTTCTCCCAGCAGCTCGACCGCTCGAAGCCGCTCTGGGAGCTGTGGCTGGCGCAGAACCTGGAGCGCAACCGCTTCGCGATCATGACCAAGACCCACCACGCGATGGTCGACGGGGTCTCCGGCGTCGACATCGGCACCGTCCTCTTCGACCTCGAGCGCGAGCCGCCGCCGACGAAGCTGGAAGACGACTGGGTGCCGCAGCCCGAACCGGGCACGACCGAGCTGGTGGCGCGCGGCGTCGCCGACCTCGTCGCCGCCCCGGTGAAGCTCGCCGAGCGCGCGGTCGACGTGATCCGCAACCCGGAGACGACGGCGCGCAAGGCGGTCGAGGCGCTGGAGGGCGTCGGCGAGATCGTCAGCGCCTTCGCCGACCCGGCGCCGGACGTGCCGCTGAACGAGGAGATCGGACCGCACCGCCGCTACGTCTGGACGCGCTCGGAGCTGGACACCTTCAAAGGGATCAAAAACGCGCTCGGCGGCACCGTCAACGACGTCGTCCTCGCGGTCGTCACCGGCGCCCTGCGCACGTGGCTGCACGGCCGCGGGATGCGCACCGAGGGGCTGGAGATGCGGGCGCTGGTCCCGGTCTCGATCCGCCACGAGGACGAGCGCGGCGACCTCGGCAACCGGATCGCGCTGATGCGGGGGCCGCTGCCGGTCTACATCGAGGACCCGGTGCGGCGACTGCGGACGATCAGCGACGCTATGGCCGGGCTGAAGCGCTCCAAACAGGCGCTGGGGGCGGAAGTGATCTCCCGCTTCAACGACTTCGCGCCGCCGACCCTGCTGGCTCAGGCCTCGCGGATCAACTTCTCCACCCGGCTCTTCAACCTGATCGTCACCAACGTGCCGGGACCGCAGCTGCCGCTCTACGTGCTGGGGAAGGAACTGGAGGAGGTCTACCCGGTCGCCTTCCTGCCGCAGAACCACTCGCTGGCGGTGGCGATCATGAGCTACAACGGCAAGGTCGGGTTCGGGTTGCTCGCCGACTACGACCGCATGGAGGACGTCGAGGTCGTCAGCAACGGGCTCGAGCGAATCGCTGGCCGAGCTCGAGGCGGCGGCCGGCAAGGCCGCCAAAGCCGCCTAGTGTCGAGTTCCTCTCGCATGGCGAGAGCAAGGCGACGTTCGCACCTCCCTAGGCTTTCTGCATGGCCCTGCTGCTGATCGCCGTCTTCATCGTCGTCCCGATCGCGGAGCTCTACGTGATCATCCAGGTGGGACAGCTGATCGGCATCTGGCCGACCCTGTTCCTGCTGCTGGCCGACGCGGTGCTGGGGTCGATGCTGCTCAAACATCAGGGGCGGAGCGCCTGGCGGCGCTTCAACGAGGCGCTGGCGTCGCGGCGGTTCCCGGGCTGCGAGGTCGCCGACGGGGCGCTGATCATCGTCGGCGGCACCCTGCTCCTCACCCCCGGCTTCATCACCGACGTCTTCGGCGCTCTTCCTGCTGTTGCCGCCGACCCGGGCGATCTCCCGGCGGCTGCTGAAACGCCTGACGATCGGGCGCTTCACCGTGGTGGGGGTCGGCGGCGGGCCCAGCCCCTTCGGCGCGCCGCCGCCCGGCACCGGCTGCCCGGCCGCCGCGCGACTACGACTTCGAGGGCACCGCGGAAGAGGTGCCGGCGCAGGACAACGGCGAGCCGCGGCTGCCGCGCAGCGATCGGGACTGACCTTGCCGACGGCGGACCGGCAGACGGAGCGCCTCCTCCTCCGCCGGCCCAGCCCTGACGACCGCGCCCTCTATCACTCCCATTTCACCCAGCCGGAGGTGGAGCGCTGGCTGCGGCCCCCTCCCCTGCCGCCCTTCAACGCCGGTGTCGTCGACGAGCTGATCGAGGGCGACCAGGCCCACTGGGCAGACCACGGCTTCGGCCCCTGGGTTCTGATCGAGAAGGAGAGCGGCGCCTTCGCCGGCCGCGGCGGCCTTCACTGGACGACCGTGGAAGACACCGCCATGGTCGAGCTTGCCTGGAGCGTCGAGCCCCGTCTCCACGGCCACGGTCTCGGCACCGAGGCCGCCAAGGCCGCAGCCGAGTGGGCCCGCGACCTCGGCTTCGAAGAGGTGATCGCCCTGACCCTGCCGACCAACCTCGCCTCCCAGCGAGTGGCAGTTAAGGCCGGCTTCCAGCAGGGCGGCGAGGTGCTCCACGCGGGCCTACCGCACCTGCTGTTCCGGCGAGGGCTATAGCCGGTCCTATTCGCACCAGACGTCGATCGGCGTCGAGCCGGAGGTTGCAGTTAGAAGCCCAGGGCGAACTTCGCGTCCTCGGTCATCATTTCCGGGCTCCACGCGGGGTCGAAGACCATCTTCGGGTGCACGGCGGTGACGCCGGGGAGGTCGCCGACGAACTCGCGCATCTGCTCGGAGACCTGGGGGCCGATCGGACAGGCGGGGGTCGTCAGGGTGAAGGTGACGTAGACCTCGGAGCCCTCGATGTTGACGTCGTAGACGAGGCCGAGAGAGACGAAGTCGAGGCCGAGCTCGGGGTCGATGACCTCCTCGAGCGACCTCGTAGACGTCCTCCTCGGTGAGGGTTTCGTCGCTGGTCGCGTCGGGCGGCTGCGGGTTTATCGCTCATCGGTGCATGGTAGCCGCGGGGCGGCTCAGCCCTGCGGCAGGGGCTCCGGCGGCGGCCCCTCCCCCGCCGGCGCCAGCTCCAACTGGAACCAGCCGACGTCGCGCCAGGCGCCCAGCTTCCAGCCGATCTCACGGTTGAGGCCGGACTGCTCGAAGCCGAGCGCCTCGTGCAGAGCGACGCTCGCCTCGTTCGGCAGCGTTATCCCGGCGCAGGCCATGCGGACGCCGCTGCTCGCGCAGCCGCTCGAAGAGGGCTTCGTAGAGGGCACGGCCGACGCCTTGGCCGCGCGCGCCCTCGGCGACGTAGACCGAGACGCCGGCGCTCCATCGATAGGCGGGACGCTCGTTGAAGGCGGTCGCGTAGGCGTACCCGACGACCTCACCCTCCCGTTCGGCGACGAGCCAGGCGTGGCTGGCGCCGTAGCGTTCGATCCGCGTCGCCAGCTCGGTCGCATCCGGCGCCTGTTCCTCGAAGGAGACGGCGCTGCCCTCGACGTGCGGCGCGTAGATCGCCGCGCAGGCGGCGGCGTCGCGGGCGGGGTCGGCGTCGCGGATCGTCAGCTCGGACATCGGCGCGGTAGAGGTTATGCATCTATGAGAGGCATAACCTCTACCGCGCCCCCGTTCGATCACTAGGCTGCCCGAGAATGAGCGACAAAGGGCAGATCGTGCGGCGGTCGATCGGGATCGTCTTCTCCGACGGCGGGCTGCTCGCGCTGACGGCCAATCTCCCTGGCGGCGCGGAGGGGCACGGCGAAGAGGAGGTTGCGGCGGTCTTCTGCGACCCCGACGGCGCTCCCCTGCAGTTCGAGGAATCGCTGCTCTCGACCGAATACGGCGAGGACGGCGTGCAGCGCCGGGCGACGCTCGAGCTCTGGCCTGACACCGAGGAGATGCGGCCGCTGCGCGGCGCCGGCACGCTGATCAGCTCGGTCAGCGTGCGGCGTCAAGACCTCGACTCCCAGATCGCCTTCTTCCGCTGGTCGGTCGAGGGACGCGAAGGCCTCGGTACCTACGAGGTCGCCCGCACCGCCGGCGATGGCTGAGCCGCCGATAACCAAGATCACGACGGTCGTCTCCGACTTCGGCGGCGTCCTGACGACGCCGCTGCTGAGCTCCTTCGTCGCCGTGCAGGACGAGATCGGGATCTCGGCCGAAGACCTCGGCAAGGCGATGCGGGCCGCAACCGAGGAGCGCGGCGAAAACCCGCTCTTCGAGCTGGAGCGCGGCGAGATGGCGGAGACCGCTTTCCTCGACCTGCTCGCCGACGCGCTCGAGCCGCTGGCCGGGCACCGCCCCCATCTGCACCGCTTCCGCGAGATCTATTTCGAGGCTCTGCACCCGAACGAGCCGGATGATCGAGCTGATGCGCGAGCTGAAGGCAAGCGGGCTGCAGATGGCAATGCTGACCAACAACGTGCGCGAGTGGGAGCCGCTCTGGCGATCGATGCTGCCGGTCGACGAGATCTTCGAGGAGATCGTCGACTCCGGCTTCGTCGGCTGCCGCAAGCCGGAACCGCGGATCTACGAGCTGACGCTGGAGCGGATCGGGCCTGCCGGCGGAGGCCTGCCTCTTCGTCGACGACCTCGAGGTCAACTGCGATGGCGCCGAAGCCGCCGGGATGAGCGCCGTCCACTTCCGCGACAACGAACAGGCGATCGCCGAGATCCGCGCCGCGCTCGGCTAGGCGCGCTCGCGCTCGACCGCGGCGCCGTTGCCGCTGCGGCTCGGCGCCTCCCGCCAGCGGCGGGCGAAGGGCAGGCGCCAGCTGTGGGGCGCGATCAGGGCGCCGATCTCGGTCGGGCCCCAGGAGCCCTGCGGGTAGGGCTTGACCGGCGGCGGATCCTGCAGCAGCGGTTCGGAGACCTCCCAGAGGCGCTCGATCCCGGGCGCGGTGGTGAACAGGGTGCGGTCGCCGATCATCGCGTCGCGGATCAGCCGCTCGTAGGCCTCGACGGTCTCGCCGCGGTAGTCGGTTTCCTCCAGCGAGAACTGCATGCTCGCCTTCTCCAGCACCATCCCCATTCCCGGCCGCTTGCCGTAGAAGGAGAGCGAGACGCGCGAGGACTCGTCGAGGTCGAAGGTGAGGTGGTCGGGCCCGTAGCGGCCGACGCGGGAGTGCTCGGGGAACATCGCGTGCGGCGGCTCGCGGAAGGCGATCGAGATGATCCGGGCGCTTTCGCCCATCCGCTTGCCGGTGCGCAGGTAGAACGGCACCCCGCTCCAGCGCCAGTTGTCCAGTTCGCAGCGCAGGGCGACGAAGGTCTCGGTGCTGGAGTCGGGATCGACGCCCGGCTTCGTCCCGGTAGCCCTCGTACTGTCCGCGCACCACGTTCGCCGGGTCGAGCGGCTGCAGGCTGCGGAAGACCTTGTTCTTCTCGTCGGTGATCGGGTCCGGCGCCAGCGAGGTCGGCGGCTCCATCGCGACGAAGGCGAGGATCTGGAACAGGTGGGTGACGACCATGTCGCGGAAGGCGCCCGTCTTCTCGTAGAACTGCGCCCGCGAGCCGACCCCGACCGTCTCCGGCACGTCGATCTGGATGTGGTCTATGTGGTTGCGGTTCCAGATCGGCTCGAAGAGGCCGTTGGCGAAGCGCAGCGCGAGGATGTTCTGCGCCGCCTCTTTGCCGAGGAAGTGGTCGATGCGGAAGACCTGGTCCTCGTCGAGGACTTCGTGGACGATCCGGTTGAGCTTCCGGGCGCTGGCGAGGTCGGTGCCGAACGGCTTCTCCATGATCACCCGCGAGCGCTCAGAGAGGCCGCAGGACTTCAGCATCTGGATCACGTCGGGGGCGGCGGTCGGCGGCACGCTGAGGTAGTGGAGGAGATGCATCTCCGGCCCCAGCGCCACTTCTGCCTTGTCGACGGCCGCCTTCAGCCCCGCCGGCGCCTGCGAGTGCGGCACGTAGGCGAGCCGGCAGGAGAACTCATGCCACTCCTCGCCGCCGAAGGCGTGGCGGGCGTGCTCGCGGCAGGCCTCTTCGGCGATCGCCCGGAACCTGGCGTCGTTGATCTCCTCCATCGAGACCCCGATCACCCGGAACTCCGGCATCAGCCCCGCCTGGTAGCAGGCGCAGCAGCCCCGGCAGCAGCTTGCGCCGCGCCAGGTCGCCGGTGGCGCCGAAGATGACTATCGCTTGCGGGGGAACGTCCACTAAAGCGAGAGTAGCCCTGCTGGAAGTTGGCTAAACAAGAGGATCCGAAAACCAAGTCGGGGGACGCAGGGAGTGAGGTGAGGGGAGCGCACTTCTAGTGCGTGACCCGATCCGAACGACCGAGGACCCCGAGATGCGCAGGTTTGCAGGGCCCGACTAGTTGTCGCTAGCCGGCCCTGTCCCACACGTAGAGCTCGAGCGCCTCGGCGGCGAGCTCCATCAGGCGCGGGGGGCCGAGCAGGCCGAGGACGAGCTCCAGGGCGTCCTCCTCGGTGACGCCGGAGTCGACCGCCTCCTCGCCGCGGAAGCCCGCGGCGAGCTTGAGCGCCTCGCGGCGGTTCTCGCCGAGGGAGCCGAAGGCGGCCATCAGGAAGTCGCGGTTGGGGACCGGCTGGCCGGCCTCGAGCGAGCCGTGCCAGGCGGCGAGCATCGAGAGGTCGTGCTCGTCGAGCTCGGCGATCGCCTTCGCGTAGTGGACCTCGAGCTCGGACTCGGGGATCTCGTCGACCCAGGCGCGAACGGCCTCGCCGAGCAGCTGGCGGCGGGCCTCACGGCCGACCGAGTCGGCGATGACGCGGATGGCGTCGGCGGGGTCTACGAAACAGAGGGACATCGGCTGCGGAGAAAGGTAGAGGCGGCTGAAGACGCCAAAAGATGCCCGCGATCCCCCCAGTTTGCGGGGTGCGCGGCGAGCCCGCCCGTCAGGCGGCGCCGGAAGCGTCCGTAGGCTCGGCCGGGTGCCCCTGAAACTGATCCACGGACCGCCGAACTCGGGCCGCGCCGGCCTGGTCCGGCGCGCGTTCCTCGCTGCCCGCGAGCGCGACCCGGTCCTGGTCGTGCCGACCGTCGACGACGTCTTCGGTTCGAGCGCGAGCTCTGCGCCGGAGGCGCGCTTCCTGGCGCCCTGCTCGGCGGCGCGGCGATGACCTTCGGGGCGCTTTTCCGCACCGTCGCCACCGCCGCCGGGGCGCCGCCCGGCGCCGAGCTCTCCGCGGCGCAGCGCCTGCGGGCGGTCGCGGTTGCGATCGAGGCGCGGCGCGCGCGACTCGGGCCGCTGCGGCGCTCCGCCGCCCGCCCGCGCTTCGCCGGCGCGCTGGAGCGGCTGATCGACGAACTGCAGGCGGCCGGGGTCGAGCCGGAGGAGGTCGAGGCCGAGCGCCGCGACCCTCGAGGGCTCCGCCTACCTCAGCGACCTCGCCACCCTCTACGGCGGCTACGAGGAGGTGCGGCGGCGGAGCGGCCGCAGCGACGCCCACGGGATCGCCCGCGAGGCGATCGCCCAGCTGCGCCGGCGACGGCTCCTTCTGGGGCGGGCGCCCGGTCCTCCTCTACGGCTTCGACGACCTGACCGAGAACCAGTTCGCAGCTTCTCGCCGCCCTCGCCGGCGCTGACCGAGGTCACCGTCGCTCTCCCCTACGAGGCGGGCAGCGCCGCGCTGCAGGCGCGCGGGCGTCTGCTGGAGCGGCTGCGGGAACTGGAGCCGGCCGAGGAGGTGCGGACCGAGGCCGACCCGGGCAACACCGAGAGCCCGCTGCTCTTCCATCTCGAGCGCTCCTTCGGCGGCCGCGCGGCCGCCGCGCCTGGAGCCCGACGACAGCCTCGCCCTGCTGCGCTCGGCCGGGACCAGGGCCGAGGCGGAGGCGATCGCCGCCCGCGTCTCCCGCCTCGTTCACGGCGGCGCCGATCCGACCGAGATCGCGGTCGCTCTCCGCGACCCCTCGCGCCGCGGGCCGGGAGATCCAGGCGGCACTCGAGGCGAACGGGATCGCCACCGCCCTGGAGGCCGAGCTGCCGGTCGCCAGGACCAGCGTCGGCGGCACCCTGATCGCGCTGCTGGAGACCGAGCTTCGGCGGCGGCCGCGCCGCCGACTTCCTCCGCTACCTGCGCGGCGCCTCCGGCTTCTCGCCCCGGCCGGGTCGACTGGTTCGAGCGGGGTATCCGCCGCGGGCCGGGTGCGCGACGCCGAGGCGGCGCTGCTGCTCTGGCAGGGCGAGGAGGGCGAGCCGCCGCGCGACCTGCTGCGCCTGCGCGCCGCCGCCGAGCGCTCGCCGGCCGAGCTGGCGGCGGAGGTCGCGGCGCTGGCGGCGACGATGGCCGCGCGGCCGCTGCGCGACGCCGAGGACGGGCCCGCGACCGCAGCCCGGCGACGGGGTCGAGCTGCGCGCCGGCGGCGGCGATCTCCGGCGCTCTGGCCGAGCTCGCCGAGCTGGGCGAGCTGGCACCGCAGCCGGCGGAGCTGGTCGCGGACGATCGAGGAGCTTCGATTTCCGCGTCTGGTCGGGGCCGGTCGAGGGCCGGGTGCGGATCGCCAGCCCCTACCGCCTGCGCGCCGCCCGTTTCGACCACGTCCTCGTCGGCTCGCTGCAGGACGGCGAGTTCCCGCGCCGCGACCGCGGCGCCGACCCCTTCCTCTCCGAGGCCCAGCGAGAAACCCTGGGGCTCGACCCGCGCCGCGACACCGAGGCCGAGGAGCGCTACCTCTTCCACGCCTGCCTCGCCCTCCCCCGCCGCAGCCTCGTCCTCTCCTACCGCGACAGCGACGAGGACGGCGCCGCCACCGCCCGCTCGCCGCTCGTCGACGACGTGCGGGCGCTGCTGGCGCCGGCGCCCGACGGCGCCGGGCCGGACCCGGTCGAGGCCGCGATCACCGTCGCCCGCGACCTGGCCCAGGTGGTCGCGCCGCTGGCCGAGGCGCCCTCGGAGGACGAGCTGGCGCGAGCGCTGGCCGCCCACGGACCCGGCGCCGACGCACCGGCCCTGCTGGCCGAGGTCGGGGTCGGGGCGGAACCGGGGCCGCGGATCGCCGCCCGCGTCGGCGGGGCCCGCCGCGCCGAGGCCGCTTCGCGCGCGCCGGGTCCGCTGACGAATCCGGCGGCACTCGAGTCCCTGGCGGCGGTCGCCGCCTACGGCGGCACCACCCTGGAGGAGTTCGACGTCTGCTCCTACCGCTGGTTCGCCGGCCACGAGCTCGACCCGCAGCTGCTCGACCCGGTCCCCGACCCGCTCGTCCAGGGCGGGCTGATGCACGAGGCGCTCGACCGCCTCTTCAGCGAGCGGCCCGGCGGCGACTCCCTACCCCGGCCGGCAACGCTCGCCGCCTGGACCGAGCGCGGCCGCCTGCTGCTGGCGGAGATCGTCGCCGAGCGGGAACTGGGCGACCACCCGGCCGAGCGGGCGATGGCGCGCCGGGTCGAACGGCTGCTGGAGCGCTTCCTCGCCGAGGAGGCCGAGCGCGACCCCGGCGGCTTCGAGCCCTGGCTGCTGGAGGCGCGCTTCGGCGAGCACCCCGACGCCGAGCGGCCGGCGCTCGACCTCGGCGGCTGGGGCCTGCACGGCGCCGTCGACCGGGTCGACCGCTCCGGCGACGGCCGCGCCGTCGTCATCGACTACAAGCTCGCCGTCCCAGGTCACCCCGCTGGAGAAGTTCGAGGAGCGGGCGAAGCTGCAGCTGCCGCTCTACCTGCTGGCCGTCGCCGAGCACTGGGGCGGCGAGCCGGCCGCCGCCCTCTACCACCCGCTGCGCGGCACCTCCTCGCGGCGCCCGCGCGGGGTCGTCTCCACCGAGGCAGCCGCGGACCTCGCCGGCTACGACCTCTACCCCAAGGACGTGGTCGAGCCCGAGGCGCTGGAGGAGCTGCTGGAGGAGTCGCGGCGGCGCGGCGGCGAGATCGTCGCCCGGATGCGGACGGGCGACATCCGCCGCGATCCCGGCCCGCGCCAGGGCCTGCGCGGACACGACGTCTGCCCGGCGTGGTGCACCTTCGCCCCGATCTGCCGCCGCGACCGGGCCCCGCGCTGGGAGCAGGACGAGGAGGGCGAGGAGCGGTGAGCGCGAGGAGGTGACGGTGAGGCCGACGCGAGAGCCGACTCCCGAGCAGGCGGCGGCGATCGCCGTCCGCGGTCGCGACGTGCTGGTCGAGGCCGGGGCCGGAACCGGAAAGACCGGGGTGATGGTCGAGCGCTACTGCCGCCTCGTCTGCGACTCCGGCGTCTCCCCCGACTCGATCCTCGCTTTCACCTTCACCGACAAGGCCGCGGCCGAGCTGCGCCAGCGGATCCGCATCGAGCTGGCGCGGCGGGCCGAGCGCGGTTCCGAGCGCGCGGCGGCGGCGTCGGCCGAGATCGGCGGCGCCTGGATCACGACGATCCACGGCTTCTGCAACCGCGTCCTCGCCGCCCACCCGGTCGCCGCCGGGGTCGATCCCGGCTTCCGCGTGCTCGACGCGCCGGAGGCCGGCGCGGGCCGCCCGCGAGGCCTTCGACGACGCGCTGGTCGAATTCCTGCAAACGGGCGATCGCGGCCCGCGAGGAGACCGTCGCCGCCTACGACCTCGAAGGGCTGCGGGCGATGATCACCGGCGTCCACGACGAGCTGCGCAGCCGCGGCGACCGCCGACCCGAGGCTGCCCGAGCCACCGCAGCCGGACCCCGCGGCGGCGCTGCGACGACCTGGCCGCGGCCGCCGAGGAATGCCTGGCGGAGCTCGGCGAGGGCAGCGGCAAGCGCGCCGAGTCCGAACGCGAGCTGCCCGAGCGGGCACTGGCGCTGCTGCGGGCGCCGGGAGCGGAGCCGAGCTTGGAAGAGCTGCAGGCGCTGGCGACGAAAAGCAGGTCGAAGGCTCTCGCCCCCTACAGGGAGGCGGTCGACGCGGCGATCGCGCGGGTCTCCGAGGCGGGCGAGGGCGGCGTCGCCTACGGCCACCTGGCGCGAGCTGCTGGAGCTTTTCTCCGCCCGCTTCGAGGCGGCGAAGGAGCGCCGCGCCGGGATCGATTTCGAGGATCTGCAGATCCTCGCTGCGCGACTGCTGGAGCGGGCCGAGATCGGCGAGCAGCTACCGCTCGCGCTTCCGCCAGATCCTCGTCGACGAGTTCCAGGACACCAACCGGCTGCAGCTGCGGCTGATCGAGGCGCTGCACGGGCCGAAGACCGAGCTGGTCGTGGTCGGCGACGAGCTGCAGTCGATCTACGGGTTCCGCCACGCCGACCTCGAGGTCTTCCGCCGCCGGCGCGAGGAGATCGACCGCCGCGGCGACGCCGAGCTGATGCGACTGAGCGGCAACTTCCGCTCGCGGCCGGAGGTGATCGGGGCGGTCAACCTCTGCGGCGAGGCGCTGTTCGGCGACGCCTACACGCCGCTGCGGGTGGGAGACGACTCGCTTCACACGCGAGAGGTCACCGGTTCGAAACCAGTCGAGCTGCTGCTCACCGCCCGCGACGGCTGGGATGCCGAGGGAATCGAGCTGGAGCCGGCGATCGACGGCTCGACGCCGCTCAACTGCCTGGCCGAGGCGCGGTTCGTCGCCGAGCGGCTGCGCGAGCTGGCCGAGGCCGGGGTGCCGCGCGGGGAGATGGTCGTGCTGCTGCGCGCCTTCACCCACCTCGACGCCTACGAGGACTCGCTCGAACGCGCCGGCCTGCGGCCCTATGTGGTCGGCGGCCGCGGCTACTGGTCCCAACAGCAGGTCGCCGACGTCTGGGCCCTGCTGGCGGTCCTCGCCAACCCCCTCGACGACCACGCCCTCTTCGGCGCCCTCGCCTCCCCCGCCTGCGCGGTCGCCCCGGACACGCTCTGGCTGCTGCGGATGGCTGCCGGCAAGCGGCGCCACGTCTGGCCCGCGGTGGAGCGCGCAGCCGGCCTCGGCGAGGCCGAGCTGACGGAGCCGGAGCGGCTGGAGGGGATCCCGGAGAGCGAGCTCGGACTGCTCGAGCGCTTCGTCGCCACGATCGCCTCGCTGCGCGAGCGGGCGCCGCGGCTCTCGCTGCCGGCCCTGGTCGAGGCGGTGGTGACGGAGACCGGGTACGACCTGGCGGTGCTGAGCCGGCCGGCCGGCGAGGCCCGTTTCGCCAACGTCCGCAAGATGGCGCAGGCTCGCGGCCGAGTTCGAGTCCCGCGAGGGGCGCGATCTGCGCGGCCTGCTCGACTTCCTCGCCGCCCGGGCCGAGGGCGACGCCGAGGCCCAGGCCGCGACCGCCGCCGAGGGCCACGACGGGGTGCGGATCATGACCGTCCACAACGCCAAGGGACTGGAGTTCGGCGTCGTCGCCGTGCCCGATCTCTCGCGCCGGCTGCTGAACGGCAACCGGGCGCCGCTGCTGGCGATCGGGCGCGAGGAGGAGCCCCGGGTCGGCCTGCGCCTGGTCCGCCTCGGCAGTCCCAAGATCGACCTCTACGACTACGCAGATCTTTGTGAGGAGGCGGGGGAGCGCGAAGCCGAAGAGGAGCTGCGGCTGTTCCACGTCGCCGCCACCCGCGCCCGCGAGCACCTGATCCTCAGCGGCGTCGTCAACCCGAAAGAGGGTCGCGCGACGAAGGGCAGGCCGGTCATCGAGCGACTGGTCGATGCGCTCGGCGTCCCGCGCGACGAGGATGCGACGGTGCCGGTGGCCGCGCCGGAGCCGCGCCCGGGCCTGGAGGCGGAGTTCGAGGCCTCCGAGATCGCGGTGCGGGTCAACCTGCCCTCGCCCGAGCGCGCCGCCGAACTGCGGCAGCTGCGCCGCCGGAGCGCGGGCGAGCGTGACCTGGGCGAGGGGCCGCCGCCGCTGGTCGAGCGCCGGCCGCCGGTCGTCCCCAGCCGCCCCCTCTCCTACACCGCGATCTCCGCCTACGAGGAATGCGCGTACCGCTTCTACATGGAGCGGGTGCTGGGCCTGGCGCGGAGCGAGTCGCAACCGAGGAGCGAGGGTGAGCCCTCGGCACGCGAAGAACGGACGGCTCGGGGGGCTGCGGTCCATGCGCTGCTCGAGTGGAGCCAGGCGCATGGGTGGGTTGAGCCGTCCGAGGAGCTGGTTCTTCGGCATGCGGCGGCTGTGGGGGTGGGGAAGGGGACCCCCTCACCGGACACATCTCGCCAATGGCTCGATGTTGAGTGTCCTGAGAGGGGGTCCCCTTCCCCACGACTCGCGGCAGAGTTGCTCAAACCAGTTCGCCAGTGGATCGGTTCACCTCTGCGGACACAGATTTCGACCGAAGCGACTCGTGTGCGGGCTGAGGTGCCATTGCTGCTCGGTGTCGGCGATACCGTGCTGCGCGGCTCGATTGACCTGTTGGTGGAGAGAGATGGGGCGCCGCCGCTGGTGATCGATTACAAGACCGACCGCCTCGGCGGTGCCGATCCTGCCGAGCGCGCTGCGCATTACGGCATCCAGCGCTCGATCTACGCCCTCGCCGTCGCCGAGGCGCTCGGCGCATCCGAGGTCGAGGTCGCCTACGTCTTCCTCGAGCGGCCCGAGGAACCCGCCGTCGCCCGCCTCGGTCCCGCCGAGATGACCGCCGCCCGCACCCGTCTGGAGCGCGCCGTCGCCCGGATCACCGAGCCCGAGTTCCCGGTCGCCCCGCCGCAGCAACGCAGCTGGTCCCTCTGCCGCGGCTGCCCTGCCCTCCGGGGCCTTTGCAGCGGGCCCTCAGCCGCTGGCCTCGGAGCTGACCTCGAGGCGGGCGGCGAGGTCGTCGAGCCGTAGCTCCTTCAAGCCCTCCCCCACCTCGTCCAGCTCCCCGGCGCAGTAGTTGACCAGCTCCTTGCCCTCCTTGCAGAGGTCGAGCGTCTCGCGCAGGCCGGCCTGGCCGGAGTCGAGCCGGTCGATGATCTCCTCCAGCCGCTCGACCGCGGTCTCGTAGGACTCAGGCTGCGTCGTCACGCTCAGGTCTCGCTCGGACTCGTCCATCGCTGAAGCGAAGGCTAATGCGCTCCGCGGCGCCCGCCTCCGCCGCGCTCGTCAACGGCTCCCCGGCCTCGCCCTCGACCAGGGCGTAGCCCCGCTCCAGGGTCCGCTCCGGTTCGTGAGCGCGCAGGGTGACCGCCACCCGGTGCAGCGCCTGCCGCCGTTTCTCCATGTCGGCACCGACAGCCCGGCGCCGTGCCCGCTCCAGGACCACCGTCCCGACCCGGCGTTGCGAGGCCGCCCGCTCAGCCAGGCCGCGTTCGGAAGCGGCGCGGATCTCGCGGATCTTCTGGTTGAGCTTGCCGCGCTCGCGCTGCAGGGCCCGCGCCGGCCCCCGCGCCAGGGCGCCGAGGTGACGGGAACGGGTGCCGATCGCCCCCTCCCCGGCCCGCTGCAGGGCCAGCGCACACCGTTCGAGGCCCTCGCGCGCGGCCAGGCAATCGAGCGGGACCGCCGCCTCCGCCGCGTGGGTCGGGGTCGAGCAGGCGACCGCGGCGACGTCGTCGATCAAGGTGCTGTCGCGCTCATGGCCGACAGCGCTGATCACCGGCACCCGCAGCATCGCCACCGTGCGGCAGAGGGTCTCGTCGCAGAAGGCCCAGAGGTCGGCGAGGCTGCCACCGCCGCGGGTGACGACGATCGCCTCCACCTCCGGCCGCGCCGCCAGGTCCTGGATCGCCATCGCGATCGCCGGCGCCGCCCGCCGGTCCTGCACGGGCGCAAAGGCCCAGATCAAGGTGCCCTCCCAGCCGCGCCGCGACAGTCCCGCCACCAGGTCGCGCCGCGCCGCGCCGCTTTCCGCGGTGACGACGCCGATCGTCTTCGGCAGCCGCGGGCGCCGCAGTTGCTTCTGCAGCTCGAACAGCCCCTCCGAGCGAAGCTGCTTGCGCAGCGCCTCCAACCGCGCGATCAGGTCGCCCTCGCCCGCCAGGCGCAGGTGGTTGACGCGGAATGAAAAACCAGGCGAGGAGGTGGCGCTTCCCGGGAAATAGTCGGGGCCACCGGCGACGACCACTTCCGAGCCGTCTCGCAACGCACCCTCCGGGAGATCCAGCTTTTCGAGTTCGTCGGCCCACATGGTGCAGGGAACGGCGCCCTCGCCATCGCGGATCTCGAAATAGCTCTGTTTCGGCGTGTGCCTCAGGTTGGTCACCTCGCCGATCAGCAGAACCCGCGCCCGCTTGCGCAACTCGTCGCGCAGGGTCTTGGCGTAGCGCCCGACGGGAAATGGCCCCGGGAGTTGCGGCCCGGCTCCCTGTAGCGACGTCTGTCTCTCCACGGGAGTCAGGCTAGAGGACGGCGCAGCGGCCTCAGATGACCTGCTGCCAGCGCTTTGCCCAAGACTTCAACTCGCGCAGCGCCGGGTCCAACTCCCGCCCGACCAGGGTCAGCGAATAGCTGACCCGCACCGGCGTCCCCGCTTCGACCCGCCGCTCGACCAGCCCCTCCTCCTCGAGCTCGCGAAGTCGCTGCGAAAGCAACCGGTCCGACAGCCCCGGGATCGCCTTCCCGAGCTCCGCGTACCGCATCCCACCATCGGTAAGCGCAAAAACGATCGCCCCCGTCCACCGCTTCCCGATCAGCTCGATGGCGCGGTGAAAGTGAGGGCAAACCGCGCTACCGGCAACCCCTACATCTCCTACCTGGCCCTGAGTGGCCTGCTCCATATTGCGAGCTTACCGAACGTAAGTAACGGGCCATTCCGGCGCTGGCAGGCTGGGTCCGGGGGTCCCTCCCCAGACACTCAACATCGAGCCATAGCGAGATGTGTCTGGGGCGGGACCCCCGGACCCAGCCTGCCAATCCCCCTATCAACCCGTACAAGGCCCGGTATCCACTTCACTAGAGCCGGCCCGCCCCAAGGCCTCCCTGACCTGCTCGGCCGGAATCGCAAACCCCCCGGAGGGAGCGCTGGTCGTCGCGGCGAAGACGGTCCCGACGACCCGTCCCCGGGGGTCGACCAGGGGCCCGCCGGAGTTGCCGCTGCGGACATTGCCGCCGAGCGCCACGATCGTCCGCTCGATCGGCCCGTTGCCGTAAGAGTCCTCGCTGATCGTCGCCCTGGTCTCGCCGAGCCGAGCCGGCGAGAGCGAGTAGGGCCCGTTCTCGGGATAGCCGAGCACCGCCGCGTCCTCCCCCACCCTGCGCTCGGAGCTGATCGGCAACGCCGGCAGCGCCACCCCGATCCGAAGCAGCGCCAGGTCCTGCCGGGGTTCGTAATAGGTGGGGGTGGCGTCGAGCTCGGCCCCGTCCTGGGTGGTGACGGTGGTGTCGTCGGCGCCCGCGACCACGTGGGCGTTGGTGACGACCACGCCCGGCGCCACCGCCCATCCCGAGCCCTCGATGCCCAGACCGCAGGCGGTGCTGAGGACGCGGACGACCGAGTCGCCGGCGTCGAGGACGTCGGGGTCGGAGGCGATCTTCGCGCTCGGACGGGACACCGGCGCGGCCGGCCCGAGGACCGTCGGCGCCGGGTCGACGCGGTCGAGCGCGTTCAGCAGCGGGCCGCTCGGCGGCAGCACGTCGTTGAGGCTGCGCAGGATCAACGACTGCTGGATGTCGGCCCGCAACTGTGCGGTCGAGGGCGCATGCAGGAGCACGGCGCCGAAGACCCAGGCGAGACCGAGGGCCACGGAAGCGATCAGGGCGGCGCCGCCGGCCCCGTCGGCAGCCTGCAGGAAAGGACGACGGACGACCTTCTCCCGCAGGCCGAGGGCGAAGCTCTCCACCGTCACCGCCATCAGCGCCCCGACCAGCAGCGCCCCGAGCGCGGCGCAGAGCGGCGCGTAGGGCGAGTGCGAGCCCTTGGAAAGGAGCAGCGGCGCCACCCTGCTGCCGAGGAAGGCGCCGGCCCCGAAGCCGACCAGGGTGAGGGCGCCGACGATCAATCCCTGCCGGTAGCCCCACAGCGCCAGGGCGATGGTGAAGGCGATGATCGCCCAATCCAAGACGGTCACCCGGTGAATAGAAGCATGCCGCCCACCCCTACCTTTACCTTTGCGCCGTGAGTTCATTCCCCACCGAGGTGGAGCGCCGCCGCCGCCTCCTCACCCGGACCGTGCCGCTGGCGCTCGTCGCTCTGGTCGCCTTCGTCGTCGGCGTCACCACCGGATCCTCGGGATCGCCCGAGAAGGAAGCCGCGCAGCGCTTCGCCAAGTCCTGGGAGGCGAAGAACTTCAAGGCGATGTACGGGGAGCTGAACGAAGCCTCGCGAGCGCGCGTCAGCCGCGAGGAATTCGAAGCCGCCTACCGCGACGACGAAGAGGTGGCGACGGCGCGGGAAATCGACACCGGGTCGGTCGGGGACGCCGAAGACAGCGGCGCCGGCAAGGTAGTGCCGATGCAGGTCGCCGTCACCACGGTCGCCTTCGGCCCGGTCGAAGAGGAGGTCGGGATCCCCTATGCCGACGACGGCATCGAATGGACCTCCGACCTCGCCTTCCCCGGGCTGGGGAGGGGCGAGGAACTGGCGGCCGACGTCGAACTGGCAGAACGGGCGCCGATCCTCGCCCGCGACGGGACCGCGCTGGCCGAAGGGCCGGCCGAAGAACGGGAACACCCGCTCGGCAGCGCCGCAATCGACGTCACCGGCGAAATCGGGGAAGCGCCCGAAGACGACCTCGCGAAGCTCTCCCGCCACGGCTTCCCGCCGGAAACGCCGGTCGGTATCAGCGGCCTCGAGCGCGCCTTCAACACCCGGCTCGCCGGCAAGCCCGGCGGCTCGCTGCTGGCGGTCGCCGAAGACGGCACCTCGGTGCGCACGCTGGCGAAGTCGAAGCCGCAGCCGGGGACGGCGGTGAGGACGACGATCGACCCCGACCTGCAGCAGACGGCGGTCTCGGCGCTCGCCGGCCGGGTCGGCGGGGTTGCCGTGCTGGACACGCGCAGCGGCGACGTGCGAGCGCTGGCCGGGCAGGCGTTCTCGGCTCCCCAGCCGCCCGGATCCACCTTCAAGGTCATCACCACCACGGCGGCACTGGAAGCCGGCGCGGTCAGCCTCGACGACGAATTCGAAATCAGCAACGGCGTCAACGTCGGCGGCCGCTTCCTCAACAACGCCAACGGCGAGTACTGCGGCGGCACCTTCCGCGAAAGCTTCGCCGAGTCGTGCAACGCGGTCTTCGCCCCGCTCGGCCCCGCGGTCGGCAACGACAAGCTGGTCGAAACTGCGGAAGCGTTCGGCTTCAACTCGCCGCCGGCCCTCTACGCGCCGCAGGTCGTCGGCGAAGTCGACCCCGAAGAATCGACGATCCCGACCGAGATCGGCGAAGAAATCGACCTCGGAGTTTCGGCGATCGGCCAGGGAGAAGTGCTGGCGACGCCGCTGGAGATGGCGAGCGTCTCGCAGACGGTGGCCAACGACGGCGTCCGCCTGCCGACCTCGATCGTCGCCAACAAGAAGCTGCGGCCGGACGCCGATCCGGTGCGGGTGATGTCCGAGAAGACGGCCGAAGAGCTGACCGAACTGATGATCGGCGTCGTCGTCGAAGGCACCGGCACCGCCGGCGCGATCCCCCAGGCCCAGGTCGCCGGCAAGACCGGGACCGCCGAGCTGGGGCCGAAACCCGGCGAAGAGAACGCCGACAACCCGGTTCAGATCAAGGACGCCTGGTTCACCGCCTTCGCACCGGCGGAAAAGCCCCGCCTCGCGGTCGGGGTGCTGCTGATCGAAGCCGAAGCCGCGGGCGGCGAAGTGGCGGCGCCGATCGCCTCGGAAATCCTCTCGGCCGGGATCTGAGGAGCCGGACCTAGAGGTCCAGCTCTACTTCGGCGCCCTCTTCGCCCTCGCCACCGGGGATATGGAGGGTCAGCGGCCGGTTCTCG
Source organism: uncultured Actinomycetes bacterium (assembly GCA_963812845.1). GTDB lineage: Bacteria > Actinomycetota > Thermoleophilia > Solirubrobacterales > 70-9 > VAYN01. The sequence goes on from CAWEWQ010000001.1 coordinate 2,212,464, forward strand.
GACGCTTCTTCGGGCAGCAGGAAGAGCGTCAGGGCGCCCTCGATCGGGCCCTGCTGGGCGGGCGTGTCAAGGCGCGGGATCTGTTCTTCGGATTCGACTTCGCCGCCGAACTCCAGGGCGAAGATGCTTTCGCTGTCCAGCACCTCGTACTCGTTGTCGTCGCTGTCGGTGATCGTCAGCGTCGAGGGCAGCGTCTGCGGCTCGTCGCTTTCGTTCTGGACTTCGAGGAAGACACCGAAGTAGCTCTCGCCTTTCGGCGGGTCTTCCTGGCCGACCAGGTAGGCCTCGTCCTCGGTGTCGGCGGGGTTGAGGTAACGCGAGAAGGTGGCGATGTACTTCAGCTCGCCGAGCTCGACCGACTCACCCTCGCTGACCTGCTTGGTGTCGCTCTCGTAGCCGCAGGCGGAGACCCCGACGACGAGCAGGAGCAGCGCCAGGAGCGCGAGCAGCGACAGCAGTGGGCGGCGGTGCGGGGACATCGGCGGCGCGGAGTCTATATACGACTAGGGGATGCCCGTCGCGTACCGGTTGCCGCCGGCGACGGCGATGCGCTCGGAGGCGGGCTGATCGGACTCGAGGTCGTCGCGCAGGCGGCGTAGCGCCTCGCGCCAGCCGCGGCTCTGGAAGACCGAGCCGGCGCTGAGCAGCTCGAGGCCGCGGTCGATCGGTGCCTGGCTCGGTCCAGTGGGAGACGCGGACCGCGGTCAGGCCGCCGGCCGCCTCGGTCAACTCCCAGACGGTGTGGTTGGGGATCCGGTTGGCGCGCCCACCGCGGCCTTCCTCGACGATCCGGAAGGGCTCTTCGAGGGCGACGATCGCGGTGTCCATCCAGACCTTGCGCAGGGGGGCCTTGACCCGGAACCTCGCCCCCGCCCCGACGCCCTCGCTGTCGATCCGGGTGAGGTGGAAATCGGTGAGGAAGTGGTCGGTGAACGAGGCCCGAGCCGAGAGGTCGGCGAGCTTCGCGAAGGCCTGCTCGCGGGGAACGTCGATTTCGATTTCGGCGCTGATGGGTCCCATCGGGCGCGGAGTCTAGATGCCCGTGCCCAAAGCACCATCACATTGAGAAAATTGAGTGCTATCTACCTGGGGCCGGACTAGTATCGAAGCTGACCCAGTCGGGGACGCGGTTTACGGGAAGGAAGTGAGTCCGATTTTCAACACTGCCGGCACCAGTCCAGCCGGCGAGGCGTACGCCACCGGCTCTATGCCCGGAGAGGGCACCTTCTTCTGCCTCGTCTGCGGCACCCAGATCTCCCTGCACGAGACCGACGCGTTGCCGGCCTGCGAACGCTGCGGCGCTTCGCGATTCCGCCGCGACTCGATCTTCTCCTCGCTGCAGGAGCACGGCTCCCCGACGGTCGAATTCGCCGTCACCGCCGAGCACGAGCCACCGGCCTGGCTGGACGAAGCGCGCAGCAACTCGTGACGCGAGCCGGGGTACCACCTGGCGATGCGCGAGCGAGGCAAGATCGAGACCTTCGCGCTGCCGAGCGGCTGGGCCCGGATCGGACGCTGCACGACGGCCGACATCTGCCTCGACGACCCCAGCGTCTCCCGCCGCCACGCGATCGTCAACAACAAGGCGGGACGGCGTCCGCGCGTCCTCGACGACCGCAGCTTCAACGGCGTCCTCGTCAACGGCCGCAAGGTCGACGTGGCCGAACTAGAGCCCGGCGACGAGCTGACGATCGGCCGCCACACCCTCTACCTGCTTCAGGCCTGAAGCCTCCAGTCGTCGAGACCGCATGAACCCGTCTACAGGACGGGTTCATGCGGTCTCGCGATCTGCTGCCCCCTTTTCCCGCCACCCCCGCTCCTACGATGCGGACGGTGAGCGCTACGCCCCCGGACGATTCTGACCGCCCCTCGGACGAGGAGGCGATCTCGGCCTCGGCCGAGCGGGCCCGCGCCGAGCTGCACGCGGAGATCGAGCGCGTCCGCCGCGGCGTCGAGCAGATGCTCGACGAGCAGAACGCACCCCTCAACAGCGACATCCGCCGCGAGCTCGACACGGTGCAGGAGGACCTGCGCCGCTACGTCAAGACCCGCATCCGCAAATCCCAGAAGCGCACCGACCGCCGCGTCAACCGCCTCGAGGACCGCACCGACGTGCTCGAAAAGCGCCTCGACAGCATCGACGCCGAGCGCCGCCTGGCCGAATGGCGCATCCACTCCGACACCGAGCGCATGCTCGACGGCCTGCTGCGGAGAGGTCCGCGCGATCGCGGACCGGCTGGAAGGAAAGCCCCCTCCTTCGGCTTTCTAGGCTTCCAGGGCGCTTCTGGCGCGCGCCGGACCAAGCAGCACAAGGACGCAGGGAGCCTGAATAGCAGCGCTATTCAGGCGACCGAGGACGCCGTGATGCGCCGGTCCGCCGCCGCCAGAAGCGCCCTGGTCACTCGGTCGAGATGCTCGGGTCGGCCTGGACCTTCAACGGGACGATCATCAGGAAGTTGCTGGTCGCGTCGGCGGCGAGGTCGAGGATGCGGATCGCCTCCTCGCTCTGCCCCGTCGCGCTTCAGCTCCTCGCTGTAGCCGGTGAGGAGATCGTCGATGTCGATCAGGGCTTCGGCGTCGAGGTCCTTGAGTTCGACTTTGGCGCCCTTGCCGAGGCGGCGTTCGATCGCGGCGCGGTCGATGCCGAAGGCGTTGTGGCGGACGTAGACGCGGCCGCCGGTCATCCCCGCGCAGGCCCAGGGGCCGATGTCGCCGAGGACGACGGCCCGGCCGCTGGTCATGTACTCGAAGGCGAAGCCCTTGATGTTGGAGCGGTTGGCGAGGGAGCCGCGGCTGTCGTCGATCGCCTCCTCGGGCTCGCCGGCGATGACCACGTCGGCGCCGGAGAGACGGATGCAGAAGCGCGAGTCGGCCGAGCCCTGGACATGGAGCTTGCCGCGCTGAGCGCCGTAGGCGAAGGACTTGCCGACCGAGCCGTTGACCCGCTTGCCGCGCGCACCCTTGCCCTTGAGGATCGAGATCGAGCCGCCCAGCATCGTCTTGCCGACGCCGTCCTGGGCGCCACCCTCGACGCGGATGTTGACCCCGTAGGAGTTGAAGGCTCCGAGGCCCTGGCCGGCGACCGAGCCGCCGTTGAACTCGAGGCTCGCGAGCTCGTCGTCTTCGCCCCCCGCCGGGCCGTCGTCGAAGATCCGCCAGCGCGCCAGCGCGCCCGCCAGCTCGGTGCCGAGGACGCGGTCGTTGGCGTCGGTCGCCCGCGGGAAGCGGCTGCTGACGCTGCTTGCCGGAGCAGACTTCCGGTGCCAGCGCGGCGATCTGGCTCGAGGCCTCCTTCGCCTCCATCCGGATCGGCCGGGCGACGACCAGGCCGGCTTCGGCCCGCGCCTCGACCTCGTCGGCCACCGGCAGGTCGAGCGGTTCGAGGTCGAGGTGCTCCTCCAGCGGTTCGATCAGCGGCGTCAGGTCGACCGTGTCCTTGGCCGCCACCTGCTCGAGCAGGTCGTAGCGGCCGACCAGGTCCTGGGCGCGGTCGTAGCCCAGCGAGGCGACCACCTGCTTGACCTCCTCGCCCATCGAGGAGAAGAAGCGGGCGCAGCTCTCGGCGGCGCGGTCGACCTCCTGGGGGGTGAACTTCTTCAGCCCGTGGGCCTCCGCTTCGGCCGGCGTCTCGATCTGGGTGGCGATGCCGACGTGGCAGGTGTCCAGCTGGCAGCCGCGGCAGATCGTGCAGCCGAGGCTGACCATCGCCAGGGTGCCGAAGCCGACCCGGTTCGCCCCCAGGCAGTGCAATTTGACGATGTCGTGGCCGGTCCGGTAGCCGCCGTCGGCCCAGATCTCGACCCGGTTGCGCAGCCCGGCCTCCATCAGCGCCCGGTGCACGGCGCGGGTGCCGATGTCGCTCGGCAGCCCGACGTGGCGCAGCGCGTGCTGGCGCGCCGCGCCGGTCCCCCCCTCGAAGCCCGAGAGGGTGATGATGTCGGCGCCGGCCTTGGCGATCCCGAGGCCGATCGTGCCGATGTTCGGCACCACCGGCACCTTGACCGAGACCCGCACGTCCGGGTTGACCGTCTTCAGCTCGTCGATCAGCTCGGCCAGGTCCTCGATCGAGTAGAGGTCGTGGTTGTTCGAAGGCGAGATCAGGTCGGTGCCGGGCGACGCGTTACGCGCAGCGGCGACCTTCTCGGAGACCTTCTTGCCGGGCAGGTGGCCGCCCTCGCCGGGCTTCGCGCCCTGGCCGATCTTGATCTCGGCGACGTAGGAGCTGTTCAGCATCTCCGCCGAGACGCCGAAGCGCCCCGAGGCGACCTGCTGGCCGCGCCATTTGCGGTACTGCCCGTACATGTCGCGGATCTCGCCACCCTCGCCGTTGATGCAGAGGACGTTGATCGATTTCGCCGCGTCGGCGTAGGCGCGGAAGGCCGGCTCGGACTGCGAGCCGAAGCTCATCGAGGAGATCACGATCGGGTAGTCGTGGTGGCCGACGCCGGCGTCGACGTCGGCCGGGTCGACGGCCGGGCGGTCGCCCTTCAGCCCCATGATGTGGCGCATCGAGATCGGGCTCTGCTTCTCCAGGTCGCGGACCTTCTCCGAGTATTCCTCGTAGGTCCCGGTCCCGTTCGCGGTCGCAATCGCGGCCTTGTAGACCTTCGGGTAGAAGCGGAACGTCTTCGCCGGTTTCGCCGCCGCGTCGTCGCCGCTGAGGGCGTGGGCGCGGGCGTTGGTGTCCTCGTCGAGGTCGGCGAAGCCGGTCCCCGCCTTCTCGGAGGCGGCGTAGAACTCGGTCTGGAAGATCTCCGCCAGCTCCGGTTTGATCCCGATCGAGCTGAACTGGCGCGCGTAGCCGCGCACCTCGTGGATGCCGATCGTCGAGATCACTTTCTCGATCCCTTTGCGCAGCGCCGCGCAGAGGTTGGAGACGTCGGACTCGTAGTCCTCGACGCAGATCACCTCGACCATCGTGTACGGGCAGACGCCGTTGGCGCCGAGCCCGAGGGCGAGCATCACGTCGTGGACGTTGCGGATCGCCGCCGAGCGCAGGACGAGGCCGCAGCGCCGGCGCAGGTTGACTTCGCCGGGCTCGACCTTGAACTGCTTCAGCGCCTGGTCGACCGCCGAGGTCGCCAGGTGCGGGTCGAGGTAGCGGCGCTCGGCGTCGTAGACGGTGCGGTCGGTGAGGATCAGCAGCTCGCAGCCGTTGCGGACCTTCTTCACCGCCTCCTGTTTGATCCGCTCGATCGCCCCGCGGGTCGTCTCCGACTCGAGCAGGGAGATGTCGACGGCGGCGGCGCGGCCGCGGAACTCCTCCCAGAGGTCCTCGAGCAGGTAGGTGTCGTGCTCGCGGGCGATCTCGCGGTAGGTCTCTGTCGGCCAGCGGCGCCAGCTCGTGGTGGCCGCCGAGGATCACCGGGAACCCGGTTTCGACGGTGCCGGTGTCCTCGCCGGCGTTGTCGACCGAGGGCCGGCGCCCGAAGAGGGCGCGGGTCGAGAAGTGCTCCATCTCGCGTTCGCGGTCGATCGCCGGGTTGGTGACGACGGCGACCGTCTCCTTGAAGTAGTCGGCGAGGTTCTGGCGCTCGGGCGAGAGCGCCGCCAGCGGCCCGTCGTAGCCGAGCGAGCCGACCGGCTCGGCCCCGTTGGAGGCCATCTGCTGGACGAGTTTGACGTCGTCGCGCTGCCAGCCGAAGCCGGCGAGGACGCGGTCGGAGACCTTGACCGGCTCCTCGGGGCCGGCGTCGGAGTAGCCGGGGACGTCCTGGCCCTCGAGCGGGCCGCCGGTCTCCAGCGCCCGCTCGTAGCCGGCGACGGCCTCGGCGCCGTTCCGCGCCAGCCAGCGGTCGCGGACGATCCGCAGCATCTCGTCGTGCGGGTGCAGGGTCGAGCGGCGCTCGCCGCGGTCGATCAGCGACCAGCGCCTTCTCGCCCGGGGCGAGCGGCTTCGGCTCGGAGCACATCTTCTCGACCGAGACGACGCCGGGCTCGGAGCTGAAGACGAAGTCGTTCTCGGTCTCGACCTGCCAGAGCGGGCGCAGCCCCATCGCGTCGGCGGAGAAGACGCACTCGTCGGACTGGCGGGCGATCAGCGCCACCGGGCCCTGGGCGAACGGACCCATCGTCTGGTGCAGGTACATGTAGAAGGCGTGCAGGTCGGCGGGCAGGCCGCGGATCTCCTCGACGATCGGCGGCACCACCATCTCCATCGCCTCGGCGAGGCTGAAGCCCTCGCGGCTGACCAGGGTGTCGATCGTCCGGTTGAGGTCCTGCGAGTCCGAGGAGTCGGGCTGGATCGGCACCGCCAGCATCTTCGCCTCCTGGCGCAGCTGCTGGATCGTGTTGATCTCGCCGTTGTGGCCGAGGACCGAGAACGGCTGCACCCGCTTGAACGAGGGCCAGGTGTTGGTCGAGTAGCGGTTGTGGCCGAAGCAGCCGATCGTCTCGAAGCGCGGGTCGCGCAGGTCCGGGTAGTACTCGCCGAGGACCTTCGGCGCGCCCATCACCTTGTAGACGCAGGTCGTGGCGGAGAAGGAGGGGACGTGGACGCCGAGCTCTTTCTCCAGGCAGATCATCAGCTCGAAGAGGACCGCGTCGCGGCTCTCGGCGTCGGGGACGAGGCCGGCGAGCTGCCAGAAGATCGGCTCCTCCTCGCGCGCGGTCGGGCCGAGGGCGGGCGAGTCGACGACGCCGACCCGCTCGGCGAGGACGCGGAAGCCGCCTTCGGCGAGCAGCTCGCGGGCGTCGTGCATGATCTTCTCGACGTTCTGGCGAGCGCTCGATGAAGACGTGGGCGACGGCGAAGGCGTCGTCGGTCGCGAGCGAGGGGTCATGGCCGCCGCGAGCGGACCTCCTCGGCCCAGATCTTGCGCGGGATGTCGAGCAGCAGGCCGCAGCCGTCGCCCTCGCCGTCGACGTTGCCGGCGCGGTGGAGCATCTTCTGCAGGGCGGGAATCGCGAGCTCGATCGGTTCGTGGCTCGGCGTCGCGTCCTTGCGGACCGAGGCGTAGATGGCACAGGCGTCTTTGTCCTCGACGCTGGGCGGTGAGACGCAGGGGACGGTAGGGGCGCTCTGGCGAGTAGCGCTCGACCTGAGCGCTGCGATCGGACTGGGCCTTCAATTTGACCTCCCGGGTTCCACGCCTTCTTCGAGCGGGCGCGCGACGGGTTGACGAGTTTCCGGATTATAGGGACGATGCGCTGCCCCACCCGGCGAAATCGCTTTTGGCCGCGTTATGCGGGAAAAAGGCGGGTCAGGCCCACGACATCGGTTCGTAGCCGCCGTCCGGCTCGACCCCGATCAAGAGCGCGGTGACGGTGCCCTCCGAGCGGTTGAGGATCGTGCGGGTCGCTGCGGGCTCGATCGAGGCGAAGGTGCCGGCCGGCGCCGGGTGGTCCTCGCCGTCGAGGCGCATCGTCGCCTCGCCCTCGAGGATCACGTAGAGCTCGACCTGACCGCTGCCGGCCTCGTCGTGCTCGGGGATCTGCCCACCGGGCGCGATCTCGACCAGGTTGTAGCCGAAGGCGGTCGTCCCGCAGGCCTTGCGGGCGAGCAGCCAGGTCGACTCGCCCGACCCCTCCATGCGCTCGAATTCGTCCTGGTGCTTGATCGTGTAGTTGCTCGCCATTAGGTTCGACCCTAACCCCGATGACCGACCCGAGCAAGGACACCCCCGAAGCGCTGCGCGAGGCGATCGACCGCTACAACGCCGCCTGGAACGAGCACGACCTCGACGCGATCATCTCGATGCACGCGCCCGACATGGTCTTCGACAACCACACCGCCGGCGAGTCGGCCACGGGGGAGGCGGTGCGCGCCCACATCGGCTCGATCTTCGAGACCTGGCCCGACATCGAGTTCACCACCCGCCGCCTCTACGTGCACCAGGGGCTGGTGGTGCAGGAATGGACCGCGGCCGCCACCCACACGAAGACGATGCGCCGCGGCGACCTCGTCGCCGAGCCGACCGGCAAGCGCTGCGAATGGGACGGCCTCGACGTGATCCCCTTCGAGGACGGTCTCGTCAAGCGCAAGGACGTCTACTCCGACAGCGTCTCGATCCTGCGCCAGGTGGGTCTGCTCGACTAGCCGTGTCGACTTTGTTCGGCTATTCCGAACAAAGTCGACATCATCGGCTCCAGCTCGGTTCGAACGCTTCCTTGACGAGCGTCTTGGGTTTGCCGCCGCCGTAGGGAACCGTTTGCACCTTGTGGTTCTTGAGCCCGGGATCGAAGCCGCCGTTGAAGCCGAGTACGAGCTTGCCGTCGGCGGAGAGGTCGGTGCCGACGAAGCCGCTGCTCTCCGGTGCCGGCGAGCGGCCGCTGCGCGCCCGTCTTCGGGTTGACGACGACGGCGTAGCTCGTGTCCTGGCCCTCGAACTCGGTCAGCAGCCGGGATCCGTTCGCGGACCAGTCGGTCGGGAAGAGCCCCTGCAGGAGAGGGTCGACCTTGGTGTGGGTGAGGCGCTTGACGCCCTTTGCCCTGTGGGCTCATCAGGAAGAGCTCGTTCTTGCCCCCGTAGCGACGCTTCTTCTCTTCCAAGGTCCTGACGAAGACGATCTTCTGTGGACCCCAGAGCGGCTGCGAGGAGCGGTGGTCCCTGGTCAGCCGCACCGGTTCCGGCGCCCGCACGTTGACCACGCCCGGAATCGGGACCGGGAAACGGAAGACGTCGCTGCGCGGCGGGTACTTTTCGCTCTTCGCGACGGCGTATGCGATTTCGGTCCCGTCCGGGGAGAAGCCGAAGCCGCTGAAGAAGCCGGTCGCGACGACGCTCTGCAGGCCGGTGGCGACGTCGATCACGACGAGCTTGCGCTTGCCGAGTTCGGGCCCGCGCAGTGCCGCGATCGTCTTCGAGTCCGGCGACCAGGTGAGGTAGAAGGCTTCGCGGAAGTTCGTCATCAGGGTCGTGCCCGGCGCCTCCCGTCGCCGCGGCCAGCTTCAGTTCCTGCGCGAACTTCGGCCCTTCGTGCAGGTAGGCGACCGAGGCACCGTCGGGAGAGACCCGCGGGTTGTGCCCTTTGCCGACCTTGTGGGCCCCGCTGCCGTCGTCGGCGGCGACGAAGACCGTCGCGTTGAACGGGTTCTTGACGTACGCGAGGGTCGCGCCGGCGCCCGCCGGGAAGGCGAGCAGGCGGCGAGGACAAGGGCGGGCAGGAGCAGCTTCGGCTTCGGAAGGTTCGGCATCGCGCGATCCTAATCGCGCCCTCGGCGTTCGTCCTTTGTTCGCCGTATGCGGAACAAAGGACGAACGCCGATCAGGGCCCGACGATCGCCGCGACGACGAGGCCGCCGCTCACGCCGAGGAAGGAGACGACCGCCAGCGCCCGGTACCAGCCGCGCTGGTCCACCTCGGGGTCGAAGGCGAGCGGCACGAAGAGGAGCGGGTTGACGAAGGTGCCGAAGACGAGCGCGGCGGCGATCGCGGTCGGCAGGTCGGGCACCGCGAGGCCGACGCCGATCAGGATCAGGCCCATCATCACGTAGTCGAGGTGGACCTGGCGGATCCGCTGCGGCGCGACGACGCCGATGCCCCGCAGCCACTCGGGCTTCTCGCCCCTGATGACCATCGCCCAGCCGAGCAGGCCGCCGAGTGCCAGCTCGACCAGTCCTATGCGGATGACCCAGTCCATCGCCTCAGGCACCTAAAGCTCGGGGACGTCGGCGCCGAGGGGGCTGAACGGCAGGCGCCTGACCTCGGCCCAGCCGGCGCAGCGCTCATCCAGTGCCGCGGCGACGTTGCCGGCGTCCTGCCAGGTGGTCCAGACGAGAACGGTGGGGCCGGCGCCGGAGATCGTCGCCCCCAGCGCCCCCAGCTCCCGGGCCGAGTCGACGATCTCCATCGAGCGCGGGTAGAGGTCCCGGCGGCGGTCCTGGTGGATGCTGTCGCGCAATCCGCGGGCGAGCAGGTCGAGGTCGGCGCTGCGCAGACCCGAGCACCAGCATCGCCGCGGCGGAGACGTTGGCGACGGCGTCGGCGAGCGGCACCTCGGCCGGGATCGCCTCCCGGGCCCGCTCGGTCGAGACCTCGTCGGGCGGGATCACGACGATCCCCTCCAGCCCCTCGGGCGGGTCGAAGCGCGCCGCGCTCGGCGCCCCGTCGGCGCCCGTCCCGCAGACCACGAAGCCGCCGTAGATCGCCGCGGCGACGTTGTCGGGATGCCCCTCGATCTCGGTCGCCCGCGCCAGCATCTCCTCCTTGGTCAGGGCGAGCTCGTAGAGGTGGTCGGCGGCGTAGAGGCCGGCGACGATCGCCGCCGCGCTCGAACCCAGCCCCCGAGCCAGCGGGATCTCGCTGCGCAGCCGGAAGGCGATCCCGTCGGCCGGCCGCAGGCTCTCGAAGGCGCGGACGATCAGGTTGTCGCGCCCGGTCGAGACCTCCAGGCCGCCGGGGTCGAAGGAGAACTCGCCGCTCTCCTCCACCTCCAGCTCGAGATGCAGCGCCATCGCCGCCGCCATCGCGTCATATCCGGGGCCGAGGTTGGCCGAGGAGGCGGGGACGCGGACGAGCCGGTGGCGCGCGGTCACGGTCGCGGCTCCGCCTAGTCGAAGACGGCGCGCTCGACGGCGCCGAGGTCGTTTTCGCAGTTGAGCACCTGGGGCGCTTTCGAGAGCGCGGTGTCGGGGTCCTTGAGGCCGTGGCCGGTGAGGACGCAGACGACGGTCTCGGGGCGGGCGGCGCCCTCGACGACCGGCAGGCCGTGGGCGAGGAGACCGGCAACCGAGGCGGCGCTGGCGGGCTCGCAGAAGACGCCTTCGTTGTCGGCGAGCCAGCGATAGGCGTTCGAGGATCTGCTCGTCGGAGACGGCGGCGACGCGGCCGCGGGAGGCGGTGAAGGCGGCCATCGCCTCCTCCCAGCGGGCCGGGTTGCCGATCCGGATCGCCGAGGCGACGGTCTCGGGATGGTCGACCGGCGCTCCGCGGACCAGCGGCGCCGCCCCCTCGGCCTGGAAGCCGTAGAGGATCGGTCCCGTACCGGTGACCTCCAGCTTGTCGAGCTGGCGCTCTCCCAACTCGCAGAAGCCGCGCCAGTACGCCGTCACGTTTCCCGCATTGCCGACCGGAATCGCCAGAGCTCCGGGCATCTCTCCCAGGTCCTCGACGACCTCGAAGGCCGCCGTCTTCTGGCCTTCGATGCGGTGCGGGTTGACCGAGTTGACGAGCTCGATCGGGTGCTTCTGGGAGAGCTCGCGGACGATCCGCAGGGCGTCGTCGAAGTTGCCCCGCAGGGCGACGACGCGGGCGCCGTGCATCAGCGCCTGCGCGAGCTTGCCGATCGCGATCTTGCCCTCCGGGACGATCACCGCCCCGCGTAGCCCGGCGCGGGCGGCGTAGGCGGCGCAGCTGGCGGCGGTGTTGCCGGTCGAGGCGCAGATGATCGCCTCCGCCCCGCGCCCCTTCGCCCGCGAGACGGCCACCGTCATCCCCCGGTCCTTGAACGAGCCGGTCGGGTTCAGGCCCTCGAACTTGAGGTAGGCCTTCGCCTCGATCCGCTCCGAGAGCCGCGGCGCCTCGATCAGCGGCGTCGAGCCCTCGTTCAGGGTCACGACCGGATCGCCCGGCTCGAGCGAGAGCCGGTCGCGGTAGCGATCGATCAGCCCCGCCGCCATCAGTACTCCTCCTCGATGACGCGGATCGACCGCGGCGGCGAGCGCAGCTCGTCGAGCCGCGCGAGCTCCTCGAGCGCGGCGGCGAAGCGGGACTCGAGGCACTCGTGGATCACCATCACCAACCGCGCGTCGGAGCCGGTCCCGCGCTGGACGACGCTCTTGACCGAGACCTCGTGGTCGCCGAGCACCGCGGCGACCCGGGCCAGCACGCCGGGCTGGTCGGCGACCTCGAGGTGCAGGTAGAAGGAGGAGCTGACGTCCGCGACGATCGGCAGCTCGACCCGGGTCTCGTGGACCGGCGCGTCGCCGGCGAGGATCGAGACGACGTCGCCGAGCACCGCCGAGGCGGTCTGCAGCCCGCCCGCGCCCGGTCCCGACATCGTCACCTCGCTGATCGCCGGCGCCTCGACCATCACCGCGTTGAACGGCCCCTCGATCGGCGCCAGCGGGTGGCCCGGGTAGAGGAAACAGGGGAAGACGCGGACGCTGATGCCGCCGTCGCGCCGTTCGGCGACCCCGAGCAGCTTCAGCGAGAGGCCCAGCTCCTTCGCGTAGGCGAGGTCGTCGGGCTGGATCGCCTCGATTCCCTCGTAGGAGACCTCGGAGAGGGTGACCGGCGTGTGGAAGGCGAGGCGGGCGAGGATCGCCATCTTCGCCGCCGCGTCGGCGCCGTTGACGTCGTCGGAGGGGTCGGCCTCGGCGTAGCCGAGCTCCTGGGCCCGCGCCAGCACCTCGTCGTAGCCGGCGCCGCTCGCCGCCATCTCGGTGAGGATGAAGTTGGTCGTGCCGTTGACGATCCCGAAGACCTTGGCGATCTCGGTGACGCCGAAGCTCTCCTGGATCGTCCGCACGATCGGGATCACCGCCGCCACCGCCGCCTCGAAGCGCAGCTGCAACCCGGCCTCGCGGGCGACCGCGAAGAGCTCGTCGCCGTGCTGGGCGAGCAGCTGCTTGTTGGCGGTGACCACCGGCTTGCCGGCGCGCAGCGCCGCGAGCACGTAATCGCGCGCCGGATCGGTCCCCCCCATCAGCTCGACGACGATGTCGGAGCCGGCGAGGATCTGCTCGAAGTCGCCCTCGCTGCGGGTCAGGGCACCGGCGATCTCCGGCCGCCGCCCGGTCGCCGCCTCGACCGCGTCGGCCCGCTCGGCGAGCAGGTCGACGAAGGCAGCACCGACCGTGCCGCGTCCCAGCAGCCCGATGCGCACCGGTTTGGAACCTTCGGAGGCCACGCCGCTCTCACGTGCCGGTCAGGCAACGTCCCTCGCGGTCAGGTCCTCGTAGGTCTCGCGCCGCACCACCACGCGCGACTCGCCCTCGCGGCAGAAGACGACCGGCGGGCGCGGCACCCCGTTGTAGTTGTTGGCCATCGCGTAGCCGTAGGCGCCGGTCGCCGGCGTGACGAGTACGTCGCCGACGGCAGGCTCGGCGACCATCGCGTCGCGGACGATCACGTCGCCGGACTCACAGTGCATGCCGGCGACGGTAACCAACGTCTCCGGCGGGGCGCCGGCGCGGTCGGCGATCATCGCCTCGTAGGTGGAGCCGTAGAGCATCGGCCGCAGGTTGTCCGACATGCCGCCATCGACAGCGACATAGGTGCGCACTCCCAAAATCTCCTTAATCGTGCCGACCCGGTAGGCGGTGAGGCCGGCGTTGGCGACCAGGGAGCGCCCGGGCTCGACCAGGATGCGGACGCCGGAGCCGAAGACCTCGGCGACGCCGCGGACCTTGACGTCGACGTAGGAGTCGATCGAGGGCGGCTCGTCGCCGGCCGTGTAGGCGACCCCGAGGCCACCGCCGACGTTGACGACCCGGCACCAGTCGCCGGCCAGCTCCCCCAGCGCCTCGGATCGCCAGCTTGTAGGGCTCGAGCTCGAAGATCTGGGAGCCGATGTGGGCGTGCAGCCCGACCAGCTCGAGCTTCTCGGAGGCGAGCACCCGCTCGACCGCCCTCGCCGCGAGCCCGTCCTCGAGCCCGAAGCCGAACTTGGAGTCGAGCTGGCCGGTGGTGATGTAGTCGTGGGTCGAGGGCTTGATCCCGGGGGTGACCCGGATCAGCACCTTCTGCGGTTCGTCGAGCAGCCGCTCGCAGCGCTCGATCTCGTCGAAGGAGTCGAGGATCAGGTGGCGGATGCCGGAGCGGGCGGCGAAGAGGATCTCCTCGTCGGACTTGTTGTTGCCGTGCATGTGGATGCGGTCGGGGTCGAAGCCTGCGCGCAGCGCCATGTGCAGCTCGCCGCCGGAGGCGACGTCGACCGAGAGCCCCTCCTCGGCGAAGAGCCGGTAGGCGGCGGTGCAGGGCAGCGACTTGCTGGCGAAGAGGACCTCGAAGTCGGCGCCGCGGCGCTCGAAGGCCTCGCGGTAGGCGCGGGCGCGGGCGCGCATGTCGTCCTCGGCGTAGAAGTAGGCGGGAGTGCCGTGCTCTTCGGCCAGCTCGACGACGTCGCAGCCGGCGATCTCCAGGTGGCCCTCCTCGTCGACGCGGCTGCCCCGCGGGAAGACCGCCGAGCCCGCGATCGGATCGCTCGCCACCGACCCCGCCTGTCCTCGCTCCGCCATAGGACGGGCATTTTGACGATTAGGCCGTAAGCAGGGGTCGCACCCGTTCCGTGGTTCCTTTCGGTCGCCAGAAGTCCGAAAGGAACTACGCGATGGCCGAGGGGTCCTATTTCGCGCCGAGTACGCCTTCGACCGTGTTCACGGTTTCGTCGACGACCTTGCCGACGGTCGATTCCGGGCCGGCGACGCCGTTGACGACTTCTTCGGTCGCTCCGGGTGACGCCGGTTTCCTCGAGGGCGCCGCCGGTGACGGTCTGGTCGACCTGGTTCACGGTTTCGTTGACGGTGCCGGTGACTTTCGCCGAGGTGGAAGAGGTGGTGGTGGCTCCGCCGCCGGTTCCCCCGCCGCCGGAGCCGGACCCGCCGCCTCCGCCGGACCCGGACGCCGCTGCCGGAGGCGGTTCCCGAGCCGCCGCCAGAACCGCCGCCGGCCGGAGTGGAACCGCCGCCTTTGCCACCGCCGGTCGATTCGCCACCGCCACCGCCGCCCGGGGACTGCGCGCCGCCGCCCTCTACGCCCGGAGCGCCGGTGGCGCCTGCTCCAGCGCCGCCGCCTCCTGCCGCGCCGTCGCGGCCCCCGGAGGCACCTGCGCTCGCTCCGGGACGGGCTCGAGCTCCGGCAACGGCCGCTCCCGTGGCGGCCGGTTCGGCGCCCGAGACCGGCATCGTCGCCGCCGGAGACCAGACCGACGACCGGGAGGTCCTCGAAGACGAGGGCAGAGACGAGGAGGACGAAGGCGACGACGGCGGCGGCGATCAGCCCCGCGCCCGACATCGCTCCCACCAGATAGCTCTTAGCCTGCCTGACCATTTAGCTCTTAGCCTGCCTGACCATTCGCCTTCGCCTACCCAGGCTAAGCCGAGGGACACCGGGGGCAACTAAGAACTACTAAAATTAAGTAGACACAAGCACGAGGGGCGGTCAGCCCGCGCCGGCGTTCTCGACGTGCAGGAGCTCCTGGGAGGCCTCCTCCTCCATCTGCAGGGTCGTGTGTTCGATCCCAAAGCGCTCCCGCAGGGTCAGCTCGAGCCGGCGACGGATCAGGTCGCGGTCGGCGCCTTGCGCGACGACCACATGGGCAGCGATCGCGCCGAAGCCGGAGGTGACGGTCCAGACGTGGAGGTCGTGGACCGAGCGGACACCACTCCTCGCTGCAGATCGCCGCCCCCACTCCGTCGACGTCGACGCCTGCCGGCGCCGCCTCCATCAGCACGTCGAACGGCTCCTTGATCAGGCGCCACGAGGAGGCGAGGATGAGGACGGCGATCAGCAGGCCGACGATCGGGTCGACGACCGGGGAGCCGCCGAGCAGGACGAAGGCGCCGGCGACGACGACGCCGATCGAGCCGAGCGCGTCGGCGGCGGAGTGGCGCAGGACCCCCTCGAGGTTGATGTCCTCGCGCTGGCCGCGGGCGAGAACGACGGTGGCGGCGACGTTGCCGGCGAGGCCGAAGACGCCCGAGCGCCAGAACCCCCCAGCCGTCGATCGCCGGCGGGTCGGAGAAGCGACCGAAGGCGGCGACCGCGACGGCGACGCTGACGACGACCAGGAGCAGGCCGTTGACCAGCGCCGCCAGCACCTCCGAGCGCTGGTAGCCGAAGGTGCGGCGGCCGGCCGCCGGCAGCGTCGCCAGCCGCGCCGCGATCAGGGCGAGGACGATCGAGCCGGCGTCGGAGAGGAGATGGCCGGCGTCGGCGAGCACGGCCAGCGAGCCGGTGAGGACGCCGCCGACCGCCTCGGCAACCAGCAGGCCGACGTTGATCCAAAGCGCCCACCACATCCGCCGCCGGCTGTCGGCCCGGCGGGCGTCGAGGGCGTGGCTATGACTGTGACCGTGCGGACCGTGCACGCATCGAGGATAAGACCGCCGACGGGACGAAAACCGGTTACCTAGACCGGTTTCGTCCCGTCGGCGGGGAGTCAGGCCGCGACCGGCTCCTTCTTCTCGGCCTGCTCGGCGACTTCGGCGGCGTAGCCGAGGCGCTCGGCGTATTCGCGGGCCTGCATCCGGGAGATGACCATCCGCTGGATCTCCGCCGTGCCCTCGAACAGCTGGTAGATCTTGGCGTCGCGGAACCACTTCTCCAGCGGGCACTCGGTGCTCTGCGCGTAGGGGCCGACGAGGTCCATCAGCGTCGTCGTCGCCCACATCGTCACGTCGCCGGCCTTCAGCTTCGACATCGAGCCCTGGCCGCCGGTCATCGGCACGCCGTTGCGGCCCATCCAGGCGGCCCGCTGGACCAGCAGCCGCGCCGATTCGATCTCGGTGGCGACGTCGGCCAGCGTCTGCTGGATCCGCTGCGCTTTCAGCATCGGCACCCCGCCTTCGCTCTGGCCGTCGAGGTACTCGAGGGTCCACTCGTAGGCGGCCTGGGCGATGCCGAGAGCCGAGGCGCCGACCAGCGGCCGGGTGACCTCGAAGGTCGCCAGCGCGTCGGCGCCGCGCGATTTCTTCCCTTCGCGGCCGCGCTGCAGCTTCTTCTCCAGCTTCTCTTCGCCGCCGAGCAGGCAGTCGCCTGGGACGCGGCAGTCCTCGAGCACGACCTCGGCGGTGTGCGAGGCGCGGATCCCGAGCTTCGACTCCTTCTTGCCCTGGGAGAGGCCCGGGGTGTCCTTGGGGACGACGAACGAGGCCTGACCGCGGGTGCCTAGGGTCGGGTCGACGGTGGCGACGACGACGTGGACGTCGGCGATGCCGCCGTTGGTGATGAAGACCTTGGTCCCGTTGAGGACCCACTCGTCGCCGTCGCGCTTGGCGGTCGTCTTCAGGCTCTTGACGTCGGAGCCGGCCTGCGGCTCGGTGACGGCGTAGGCGCCGAGTTTGATCTCCTCCGCGGTCCCGAAGCAGTCGGGGACCCACCGCATGATCTGCTCGGGGGTGCCGGAGGAGGCGATGCCCGCGGCGGCGAGGCCGGAGCCGGAGATCGCCAACGCGGTGCCGGCGCAGCCCCAGTGGAACTCTTCGGCGGAGATCACCTGGAACTGGCCCTCGGGATCGGCGGCGGAGCGCTGAATCGATTCGAGCGTGCCGAAGCCCTGCTTCCGCGCCTCTTTGATCACCTCCCAGGGGATGCTCTCCTCTTCGTCGTGCTTGCGTGCCGCCGGCCGGATCACCTCACGGGCGAATTTCCGGCACCGCTCCTTGAAGTCTTTCTGCTCCTCGTTGAGTGCGAAATCCATTTCTTCCTCTCTCCGCCGCCTACCGATTGACTGGTCAGTCAGCCAGTCGGGCACTTTACTCCTCCCGGGGGAAGGCGCTCAAGTACGTTTCGAGCGTGATCCCGAAGCGGCCGATCAACGCCGACGTCCCGGCAGAGAAGGAGAAGGCCGAGAAAGAGGCGCCGGAGGCGCCCGCGAAGCCGCCGCCCGACGAGAAGCCGAAGCCCGAGAAGCAACCCGACCGCGGCGTTCGTCCTTCGGACGGACATACCGGTCCAAGGACGAACGCCGCTTCGAGATCGAACCCCGGAGCGCCGCGGGCGCTGATCGCGCTGGTCGTCCTCGCCCTCGTCTTCATCGCCGTCGCGATCGTCTGGGGGACCAGCGGCGGGACAGCGGCAGCGAGGCGCCGGCGCCCGCCCCGACCCCGGCGAGCAAGGAGGGCGACGGGGACGCCTCCCCGTCCGAGAGCGCCGAAGCGCTCGGCTATCCCGGCTTCGCCACCAACAACACGACCCGGATCGGCGGCTCCGACCCGGTCGCGAACGCCGCCGGCGCCGCGCTCGCGGTCTTCCCCTCGACCACGCCCGACCAGCGCCCCGATGCGGTGACCCTGGTCGGCGAAGAAGACTGGGCCGGGGCGATCGCCGCCGCCGTCCTGATGGCGCCGCCGGTCCGAGCGCCGATCCTCTTCTCCGCCCCCGACGAGATCCCCGAGGTCAGCGAAGAAGCGCTCGACGCGCTCGACCCGCAGGGCAGCCCGGCGACCGGTGAGGCGCCCCTCTTCGCGATCGGCACCGTCGCCTTCCCCGGCAGAGCGGCGCCGGTCGACTCCGGCGAACCCGCCACCACCGCCGCCCAGATCGCCGCACTGCGCGACCGGCTCTTCGGGGAAGCGCCGAAGCACATCGTCGTCGCCTCCGAGCTCGCGCCCCGACTTCGCGATGCCCGCCGCCGCCTGGGCCGCCCGCTCCGGCGATCCGGTCCTCTACGCGGAGGCCGACAAAGCTGCCGGCGGCGACCGCGACGGCGCTGAAGCAGCACCCCGAAGGCGCCGGTCTACGTGCTCGGCCCTTCCTCGGCGATCTCCTCCAAGGTCGTACGCGAAATCGCCAAGATCTCGCAGCGGGTGAAACGCGTCTCCGGCGAGGACCCGGTCGCCAACGCGATCGCCCTCGCCCGCTATCACGACGGCAGCTTCGGCTGGAACGTCAACGACCCCGGCCACGGCTTCGTCCTCGCCCGCAGCGACTCGCCGGCGAACGCTGCCGCCGCGGCGCCGCTCTCGGCCTCCGGCACCTGGGGCCCGCTGCTCCTCACCGACGACGCCGATACGCTGCCGGCAGAGGTCCGCAGCTACCTCCTCGACGTCAAGCCCGGCTACACCACCGACCCCACCCGCGCCTTCTACAACCACGTCTGGGTGATCGGCGACCAGGAGGCGATCGACGTCGAACCAGCAGGCGGAAGTGAACGAACTGGCCGAGCTTGCGAAGATCGGGGGCGGAGAATGAGCGAAGCCGAGAACCCCCACCTGCTTGGCGGCGGCAAGGAGGTCACGGCCGAGGACATCCGCGCCCTCGCCGGCCCGGTCACGCCCCACTTCGCCCTCCAGGTCCGCAACCGCATCCGCCGCCTGATCGAGCCGCTGCCCGACGGGCACCCGGCGCGGGTCGAAGGCGAGCGCCAGATCGCCCGGCTGGAAGAGCTCTCACGCCACAGCGGCGAGCCCCGCGACGGACTCGGGATCTCGCATTGAAGTACCTCGCGCCCGGGGTCTGGCGGCTGAAGGAGGCTCCCCCGCCCGCTGATCAACGTCTACCTGGCCGAGGACGTCCTCATCGACGCCGGCCGGCGCTGGGACAAGCGGCGGATCTTCGCCGAGCTCGAGGGGCGGGAGATCTCGATGGTGGCGCTGACCCACGTCCACCCCGACCACCAGGGCTGCGCGAAGGCGGTCTGCGAGGCGCGCGGGGTGCCGCTCGCCTGCCACGCCGACGACGTCGACGCGATGGAGGGCACGGCGCGCCGTGGCGGCGACCGCGAACCCCGGCGCGAAGGTCTTCGCGCGAATGTGGGAAGGCCCGCCCCACAAGGTCGACCGCGTCCTCCAGGAGGGCGACGAGGTCGCGGGCTTCCGCGTCGTCCACGCCCCCGGCCACGCCCCCGGCGAGGTGATCTTCTTCCGCGACTCCGACCGGGTCGCGATCTGCGGCGACGTGATCCGCAACTGCACCTACGTGACCGCGCGGACCAAGCTCGAGCGAGCCGCCCGGCCGAACTCACCCCCGACCCGGCCGAGAACCGCCGCTCGATCCGCAAGCTCGCCGAGCTCAACCCCTCGCTGATCCTCCCCGGCCACGGCCCGCCCGTGACCGACATGGCCGCCTTCGAGCGCTTCGCCGCGCGCGCTTCCCGGGTAGCCCGACCGCAGCGACTCGCCTCCGAGGCGGGTTACTTAATTCGGGGTACTCGGCCACAACTGGAAGGGAGTCCAGGATGAACACGCTCAGGAAGAGCCGCCCGTCACCGGCGATGGTCGTCGCGGTGATCGCCTTGATCGTCGCCCTCGCGGGGACCGCCTACGCGGCGCAGTCGATCAACGGCGGCTCGATCAAGAAGCAGACGATCGGCGGCGGCAAGCTGAAGCAGAAGACCCTGACCGGGTTCCAGATCAACACCAACAAGCTCGGCACGGTGCCGTTCGCGAAGGTCGCCACCCACACCTTCTGGGCGGTCGTCGACAACCCGGCAAACCCCGGCAACGCGGCCCTGGCCCGCTCGAGCGGGCCCGACATCACCGCCACCGAGGGCGGCGGCGCGGTCACCGTCACCTTCCCGTTCAACGTCTCCGGCTGCGCCGACGTCGCCGGCCGCAACAACGCCGGCACCTCGGTGCCGAACTCGGGCTACGCGCAGACCAACAGCTCGGCCGCGAACCCGAACGCGATCGAGGTCCGCACCCGCGGCAAAGACGGCAACAACGAGGACGCGGACTTCCACCTGATCGTGATCTGCCCCTAGGTGTAGTTCCTAAGCACGTTGTTCATCCGGACCTCCTTGGAGGTTGGCGGTGTCGAAGCCCCAGCAACAAGGAGGAACCGGATGAAGCTCCACGCTAACGCGCCCCTCGGCCCGAAGGGACGCAAGCGCCTGGTCGTGCGCGTGCTCGAGGAGGGCTTCGCGCTCACGGAGGCGGCCGAGGCCGCCGGAGTGAGCGCGAGGACCGCCGGCAAATGGGTCAGGCGCTACCGGGACGAGGGCGAGGCCGGCCTGCTCGATCGCAGCTCCGCCCCCAGGCGCGTCCACAACGCCACCGCGCCGGAGCGGGTCGAGGCGATCGCCGCCCTGCGGCGGGTGCGGTTGACCGGCCCGGAGATCGCCGAGACCCTGGAGATGGCCACCTCGACCGTCTCAGCGGTTTTGAAGCGGATCGGCCTCGGCAGGCTCTCCCGCCTGGAGCCGGCGGAGCCGGTCCGCCGCTATGAGCGCTCTCGGCCCGGCGAGCTGATCCACATCGACGTCAAGAAGCTCGGCCGGATCGAGGGGGGCGCCGGCCATCGAGTGACCGGCAAGAGGCACTACAACCCCAAGCGGGGCCCTCGTGGGCACGAAAAGCGGACGGTCGGCTGGGAGCGGGTCCACGTCTGCGTCGACGACGCCACCCGCCTCGCCTACGTCGAGGTCTTACCCGACGAGAAGACCAGGACCGTCGTCGGCTTCCTGCGCCGGGCCGTCGCCTATTACCGCTCCCACGGAGTCGCGGTCGAGGGCCTGATGACAGACAACGGTCCCGCCTATTGCTCCGCCGCCCACGCCCTCGCCTGCAGGGCGATGGGAATCAAGCACCTCCGCACCCGGCCCTACCGGCCCCAGACCAACGGCAAGGCCGAGCGCTTCATCCGCACGATGCTCCGTGAGTGGGCATACGCCGCCGTCTACGGCTCCTCGCCAGAGAGGGCCGCGGCCCTCTCTGGCTGGCTGGAGCGCTACAACTACAGGCGACGACACGGCGCCCTCGGCCACCGGCCGCCGATTCAGCGGCTACGGGAGCTCACCGGGAACAACGTGACTGGCATCTACACCTAGGGAGCGCCGGGAAGGCGGGCGCGTCCCATGTCGACGCGCCCGCCGCGGAAGGGCACGCCCTCGGCCCGCAGCAGCGCCCTCTGACGGTCGCCCTTGGCCAGCGAGCCGTCGGCGCGGACGACCCGCCACCACGGCAGGTCGGGCTCGTCGACGTGGAAGAGAACCGTTCCGGCAAACCGGGGCGCCCTCGGCGAGACATCCCCATACGTACTTACAAACCCAGCCGGGATCCCCCTCACCCGCTCCAGCACCTCCAACTCGCGAGACCGCGACAACCCGTCCTCAAGACGGGTTCTTGCGGCCTCGGCGCTCACGCCTCCGGGCCGAAGGCGTCGATGATGCGGTTCTGGAACTCGCTCAGCTCCTCGGGGGAGATGAAGTAGGTGGGCGGGGTGAGGAAGAGGCCGTCGGCGCGCTCGGCGGTCGCTTCGACCCGGGCGCGGACCTTGTCGAGCGGGCCGGCGGCGCAGTAGGCCTCGACCATCTCGTCGCTGATCGCGGCCGGGACGGCGGCGAGGTCGCCGCGGCGGAAGGCGTCGCCCGCCTCGACCGCGTTGTCGGCGAAGCCGTGCAGCTCCCAGAGCGGCATGTAGGTCTTCACCGTGGCGTAGAAGGAGATCGTGCGGCGGGCCATCTCGATCGCCCGCCCCTCGTCGTCGTCGATCGCGCAGCAGACGGTCGGCAGGTAGTCGAAGTCGGAGCGCTCGCGGCCGGAGCGCCGCAGTCCCTCTTCGAAGGCGTCGACGACGACCTCGTCGATCCAGCGCAGGCTCTGGATCGGGTGGCCGATCAGGCCGTCGGCGACGTCGCCGGCCATCCGCGCCATCCCCGCCTGCACCGCGGCGGTGTAGATCGGCACCGCCTCGCGCGGCGCCGGGTGCGGGCGGACCCAGCCCTTGATGTCGATGTCGTAGTAGTCGCCCTCGTAGCGGATCGGCTCGCCGGCGCTGGCCTGGCGCATGATCAGCCGGGTCGCCTCGATCGCCTCGCGCAGGTGCGGCGCCGGTTTGCCGTAGTCGGCGTTGTGCCAGGTCTCGTTCAGCCGTTTGACGCCGGCGCCCATCCCGAGCCGGAAGCGCCCGCCGGACATCTCGTCGACGTCGAGGGCGCTGATCGCGTGGATGAAGGGGCTGCGGGTGAAGGCCCAGACGATCCCGGTCGCGACCCCGATCCGCTCGGTCTTCGCCGCCAGGTAGCTGGCCTGGGTGACGGCGCTGCGGAAGAGCTCCGGCGCCCAGACGCACTCGACGCCGGCCGCCTCGGCGCGCAGCGTCTCCGCCTCGAGGTCGGCGACGGAGGTGCCGATCGCGGCGACGGAGATGCGATCGAGCGCGCCCATCGCCAGCTGCGACTCAGGCGCTCGCCGGGGCGGTCTCGCCGGCGAGGACGGCGTCGGCGACCCGCTCGCGGTGCCACTTGGCGTCGCCGAAGCTCGCCGCGTTGGCGCGGCCGCGCTTGAGGAAGAAGTGGAGGTCGTGCTCCCAGGTGAAGCCGATCCCGCCGTGGACCTGGATCGCCATGTCCGGCACCCGCCAGCCGGCGTCGGAGGCGTAGGCCTTGGCCATCGAGGCGGCCAGCGGCAGCGACTCCGGCTCGGCGTCGGCGGCCCAGGCGGCGCCGTAGACGGCGGAGCGCGAGTTCTCGGTCTCCAGCAGCATCTGCGCGCAGCGGTGCGAGACCGCCTGGTAGGCGCCGATCGGCCGTCCGAACTGCTGGCGGTCTTTGGCGTAGGCGACCGACATCTCCAGCGCCCGCTGGGCGACCCCGGTCGACTCGGCGGCGAGCGCGACGCAGGCCCGGTGGAAGACGGGAAGGAAGTCCTCGGCCGCGCCGGGCAGGGTGTTCTCCGCGGCCGACCTCGACGCCGTCCAGGCGCACCGAGGAGAGGCGGCGGGTGAGGTCGATCGACTCCTCGGGAGTGACGGTGACGCCGTCGGCGCCGCGCTCGACGATGTGGCGGCGCCCGTCGGCGGTGGCGACGAGGAAGAAGTCGGCGCCGGCCGCGTCCATCACCAGCACCTTTTCGCCGTTCAGCACGAGGTCGTCGCCACTCTCCTCGGCCTCCAGCGCGAAGCGCAGCGGCTCGGCCGAGGTGCCGGCGTCGAGCAGAGCCGGGGCGCCGCGCAGCTCGCCCGCGGCCAGCGGCCGCAGCCAGCGCTCGCGCTGCTCGTCGGAGCCGGCGAAGCTCAGCGCCAGGCCGGCGATCGTGTTCGAGAGCAGCGGCGAGGGAGCCAGCGCGTAGCCCATCTCCTCGAAGAGGACCGCCAGGTCGACGATCGCCGAGGCCCTGTCCTCCCCACTCCTCGGGCAGCGCCAGACCGGCCCAGCCGAGCTCGGCCATCTCCTTCCAGCCGCTCTCGTCGAGGCCGTCGTCGCTGGCCGCGATCTCGCGGATCCGCTCCGATTTGAAGCGCGAGGCGAGGAAGTCGTGGGCGGTCGACCTGATCGCCTGCTGCTCGTCGGTGAGGTCGAAGTACATGGAGCTCGCCCGCCCTAGCGCAGCCGTGGCAGGCCCAGGACCCGCTCGGCGATGATGTTTTTGAGGATGTCGGTGGTGCCGCCCTCGATCGAGTTGGCGCGGGAGCGGAGGAAGCCGTACTGCCAGGCGCCGCCGGCGACCGCGTGCTCGGAGCCGCGCATCAGCACCGAGTAGGCGCCCTCGATCTCCAGCGCCAGCTCGGTCAGGTCCTGGTTGATGTCGGCCCACTGCCACTTGCCGAGCGAGCCCTCCGGCCCCGGGATCCCCGACTGCATCGTCTTGGTCAGGCCGCGGTAGGCGTTGAGGCGCATCGTCTCGACCTCGATGTTGAGCTGGGCGATGCGCTGGCGGAAGTAGGGGTCGTCGGCCGCGGTGCCGCCGTTGGACGGCGTCTCGCGGGCCAGCTTCGCGAGCCGGCCGAGGCTGTTCTGGATCTGGGAGATCGCCCCGAAGGCGAGCCCGGCGCGCTCGTTCATCAGGGTGGTGATCGC
Source organism: uncultured Actinomycetes bacterium (assembly GCA_963812845.1). Classification (GTDB taxonomy): domain Bacteria; phylum Actinomycetota; class Thermoleophilia; order Solirubrobacterales; family 70-9; genus VAYN01. The sequence continues at coordinate 2,236,806 of CAWEWQ010000001.1, forward strand.
CACCGCCCAGCCGTTGCCGACCCCGCCGACGACGTTGGCGTCGGGCACCCGCGCCTCCTCGAAGAAGACCTCGTTGAACTCGCCCTCGCCGGTTATCTGGACCAGCGGCCGGGTCTGCACCCCCTCCTGCTCCATGTCCATCAGGAAGTAGGTGAGGCCCTGGTGCTTGGGCGCGTCGGGGTCGGTGCGGGCGACGAGCATGCACCACTTCGCGTACTGGGCGAACGTCGTCCAGACCTTCTGCCCGGTGACCACCCATTCGTCGCCGTCCTTGACCGCGCGCGTCTTCAGCGAGGCGAGGTCGGAGCCGGACTCGGGCTCGGAGAAGCCCTGGCACCAGATCTCCTCGCCGGTCAGGATCGGCTCCAGGTAGCGGGCCTTCTGCTCGTCGGTGCCGTGGGCGATGACGACCGGGCCGCCCATCGCCAGCCCGAGCACGTTGGCCGGGCTCGGGCGCTTCCTGGCGCGAGGCCTCGGCGGCGAAGATCGCCTGCTCGATCATCGTCGCGCCGCGGCCGCCGTACTCCTTCGGCCAGGAGATCCCGGCCCAGCCGGCCTCGTGCAGCTTCAGCTGCCACTCGCGACGGAAGGCCATCACCTCGTCGAGCCCGGCCTCCGGCTCCGGCCCGGGGTGGTTCGCCCGCAGCCAGGCGCGAACCTCGTCGCGGAACTCCTCCTCCGATGGCGACAGCGTCAGGTCCATCGAGTGCGCAGCATATAGAGATCGCCTGGCCGCCCGGCCAGGCGATCTCCGTTCAGCTGACGGGACAGTGCTTCGATCCCGTAGCTCACCGCCAGGCGGTGAGCCTTGCCGAAGTGTTCACTGCCCCACCGATAGCTATCGCCTGCGACATAGGTCTGCGGTTCCGCTCTTCGCTTCGGCGACGGCGCCTTCGATCAGCTTCAGCATCTGTGCGATCTGGGCCGCGTCGCCCGGCGGCGTACCGAGTGCCTGCAGCTGCGCCACCTCGCCTTCGAGGACCGGTACCAGGCTGGTTTCGACGAGCTTGTATTCGAGCTTTTCACGAGCCTTCGGATCGCTGGCCAGCTTGCGGATCTGGGCAATGTTCTTCCGAGCTATTTCGGTCTGCGCCTGCTGGCAGATCGCATCCGCCTTGCGGATGAATGCCGCTTTCGACAGCCCCGTCGCGCCTTCCCCGGTGGCGGAGTCTTCTCCGCACCCGGACACCAGAAACAGCGCCAGCAGGATGCCGACTGCCGCGAATCCTCTCCCTCTCATAAACGCCCCGCTCCTTACTCAGGTATTCGCCAAGTAATCGTAGCGGAAAATCCGATACATGCTCGCTGCCGGCCGTAGCCACCGCCGGCGGGACACCGGCGGCCGCCACGCACCTGGCTCATTCTTCGCCGCAGACCTTGAATCCGTAGTCTTCGGCCAGCTTGTTCGGCTTGTCCAGCACCTTGCCTTCGAAGACCGAGGCCGGGTCTTCTTCGATTTCGTCCGCCGCCTTTTCCAGCGAGACGAGGATCGCTTCGACCTTCTTCTCGTCGCCTTCGGGTGCCCCGAGCGCGTCGATTTCTTCGGCCTGCTGATTCAGGCTGGGCGCGAGCACCTAGGCAACGGCTTCTTCCAGCTGCTCTTTACTGGCCTTTTCGGGGTGGACGGGGCAGGGAAGCTACCCCCTGCCCCGGTCCTACATCCCGTTTCCCTAGACCCGCTGGATCAGCGTCCCGGTGCCGAGGCCGCCGCCGCAGCACATCGTCACCAGGCCCATCTCCTTGTCGGAGCGCTCCATCTCGTGCAGCAGGGTGGTGATCAGGCGGGCGCCGGTCGAGCCGAGCGGGTGGCCGAGGGCGATCGCGCCGCCGTTGACGTTGACGCGGTCCATGTCGGGCTCGAGCTCGCGCCGCCAGGCGCCGAGCGACCGAGGCGAAGGCCTCGTTGATCTCGACCAGGTCGATGTCGTCCATCGTCATCCCGTTGCGCTCGAGCAGCTTCCGCGTCGCCGGGATCGGGCCGGTCAGCATGATCACCGGGTCGACGCCGACGGTGGTCTGGTCGAAGATCCGCGCCCGCGGCTTCAGCCCCAGGGCGTCGGCCTTCTCGCGGGTCATCAGCAGCACCGCGGCGGCGCCGTCGGAGACCTGGGAGGAGTTGCCGGCGGTGATCTTGCCGTCCTCCTTGAAGGCCGGCTTCAGCGCCGAGAGGCCCTCGATCGTCGTCTCGCGCAGGCCCTGGTCGGTGACGTAGGTGTCGCCGTTGACCTGCATCGGGATCATCTCGCGCTCGAAGCGGCCCTCCTCGGTCGCCTTCGCCGCCAGCTGCTGGGAGCGCAGCGCCGAGCTCGTCGAGCTCGGAGCGGGGGATCTCCCACTGGTCGGCGATCATCTCCGCCGAGAGGCCCTGCGGGATCAGGTTGTAGCGCTCCATCAGCTCCGGCGAGAAGGCCAACCCGTGCTCCTGCATCACCGAGAAGGAGTCGGCGAAGGAGATGTGGCCCATGTGCTCGACGCCGCCGCCGATGGCGACGTCGTGGACGCCGGAGGCGACCAGGGCGGCGGCGAAGTTGACCGCCTGCTGGGCGGAGCCGCACTGGCGGTCGACCGTGGTCGCCGGCACCTCCTGCGGCAAGCCCGGCCTCGAGCCAGGCGTTGCGGCCGATGTTCAGTCCCTGCTCGCCGAACTGCTGGACGCAGCCGGCGATCACGTCGCCGACCTCGTTCGGGTCGACGCCGGAGCGCTCGATCAGCTCCTTGTAGGTCCGGGCCAGGAGGTTGGAGGGATGCAGGTCCTTGTAGTAGCCCTTCTCCGGGTGGCCGCGACCGATCGGGGTCCGCACCGCCTCGACGATGACGACCTCGCTGCCCGCCGAACTTGCCGTTGCCGTTGCTCCATCGCCAGCCTCCGTTCTCTGAAGATCTCTGGCGCGCGCGCCGCGCAGCCTCCTTTCAGGGTAGCCGATTGACTGGTCAGTCAGCCAGGGCTGGCGGCTCGTCCAACCCGCGCGTCATCGCGGCGTTGATGCGTGATAGGAACCCCGGCCGATGAGCGCTAACCAGGGGTACACGAGTCCGGGGATCGCGGGCAGCGGGGCGATCGCCACCGGCCTTGCCGCGGTCTCGACCACGACGGCAGACACGATCCTGCTTGCCCGCAGCGAGGCCTCGGCCTGGCGCGCGGAGGAGAAAGTGGTCGCCGCCTGCGCCAAGATCGAGGGCGGCGAGCCCTCGCGGCTGCGGGTCACCACCGACCCCAAGGACCTCGCCGACTGCGACGTCATCGTCGAGGCGATCGTCGAGGAGGTGGCGCCGAAGGGCGAGCTGCTGCGGACGATCGCCGAGGCCTGCCCGAACGCCGACCTCGGCACCACCACCTCTTCGCTCAGCATCGCCGAGATCGCCGAGGCCGGCCGGGACCGACAGGCTCTTCGGCCTCCACGTCTTCAACCCGGTGCCGCGGATGAAGCTGATCGAGGTCTGCATCCCCGACGGCGCCGCCGACTCGCGCGAGAAGGTGCTCGCCTGGTGCGCGGCGCTCGGCAAGACCGCGGTCGAGGTCCCCGACCAGGCCGGCTTCGTCGTCAACCGCCTGCTCTTCCCCTACCTCTTCGAAGCCGTGCGCCTGATGGAGCGGACCGGCATGGAGGCCGGCGAGGTCGACACCTGCATGAAGCTCGGCGCCGGCCACCCGATGGGCCCGCTGGCCCTGCTCGACTTCGTCGGCCTCGACGTCTCCAAGGCAATCGGCGACGCCCTCTACGCCGAGAACGACGAGGCCGCCAGCCAGCCCCCCGGGCCTGCTGGTCGAGCTGGTCGGCGAAGGCAAGCTGGGCCGAAAGTCCGGCGCCGGCTTCTACTCCTACGACTGAACCTGCACCGTCCCACCAGGAGCTGTGGCAGGAGGGACACCCGTCCCTCCCTACCGCCAAACGCCTAAGCCGCTTTGCTTTTCCCGCTGATGTCCCAGATGACGTCGGCCTCGGAGATTCCCTGACGGCGGGCGACGGTCTCGATCTCGTCCCAGGGCAGCTCGGCCTCGGGGAGGTCGTCCCAGCGGGCGAGGTCGAGGGCCTCGATCGACGCCTTTGAGCGCCGGGCCGAGGTGCTCCTCGGAGCGCAGCAACGCCCTCAGGACCTCGAGCTGCTTGTCGGTCAGGCGAACAACCCACATGCGGTACCTCCAAGATTCGAGCGGGCGCGGGTTGCCCGATGAAGTTAGGCGGGAGTGCGGACGGAATCGCCGCTGTCGCCGCTGATCCGGACCGCCTCGATCCGGTTCTCCCGCACCGCCTCGACCCGGATCGTGTAGCCGTTGGCGACGATCGAGTCGCCGCGCTTCGGCAGCCGGCCGAGCTCGCCGAAGACGTAGCCGCCGACCGAGTTGTAGGCGTCGGTGTCGACCGGCAGCTCGATGCCGGCGTCGGCGAGGTCGCCGAGGGAGACGTGGCCGCGGACGAACCAGTCGCCGTTGGTGAGCCGGCGCACGGCGGCGGCGCGGGGGTCGGTCTCGTCCTCGATCTCCCCCACCACCTCCTCGAGGATGTCCTCGACGGTGACGATCCCGACCGTGCGCCCGTACTCGTCGACGACCACCGAGAGCGAGGTCCGCTGCACCTGAAGGTCGTGGAGGAGGTCGTCGAGCGGGCGCGTCTCGGGGACGATCAGGGCGTCGCGGATGACCGTCTCGAGCGGCGCGTCCGGGCCCTCGCTCATGTAGAGCCGGGCGAGGCTGTTGTTGTGGACGACCCCCTTGACGCGGTCGGGGTTGTCGTCTTCGATCACGACCAGGCGGGTGTGGCCGGAGGTGACGCAGCGCCGCAGCGCCGCCTCGACCGTGTCCGAGGCGTCGACGGTGACGACCGCCGGGATCGGCGTCATCACCTCGCGCGCCTCCTGCTCGTGCAGGTGGAAGACGCCGCCGAGCATGCCCGGCCTCGCCGGGGTCGAGGGTCCCCCCCATCCGCGAGCTGTCGATGATCTGCTTCAGGTCCTCGGCGGTGTGGTGTTCCTCGAGATCGTTGGGGTCGACGCCGAAGAGGCGGACGACCCCGTTGGAGACCCAGCTGAGCGCCATGGTGACCGGGGTGGTGGCCGACGCGAACCAATCGAGCGGCCGCGAGACCCGGCGCGCCGTCCGCTCGGCGTTGGGCGATCGCCAGCATCTTCGGCACCTGCTCGCCGATCGATGATGTGCAGGGCGGTGACGAAGGCGAAGGCGATGGCCAGCGAGATCGCCGCGGCGGCGGCGTGTGAGAGGCCGCCGAAGACCGGCTCGATCAGCTTCGCCAGCGAGGGCTCGCCGAGGAAGCCGATCCCGATCGAGGCGATCGTGATCCCGATCTGACAGGCGGAGAGCGATTCGTCGATCTGGTCGAGCTGCTCGACCACGGCCTCGGCGCCCGCCTCGCCCTCCTCGACGGCAGCTGTTCGATTTTGCCGCGGCGGGTGCGCACGAGGGCGAACTCGGCGGCGACGAAGAAGCCGTTGATCGCGATCAACAGCAGCAAGGAGGACGAGCAGCAGGACGCTCATCGGCTATGCGGCCCGGTACTTCGGGCTGGGACGTCCTCGGCCATTCGGCACCGTGAATATAGCTACCCGATCCGGCGGTTTTGCTCCAGGCAGCTTTGCGCAACTGCGATATTGAGCAGACGATGCGAGTCGCAACGCTCAGCGAGATGCTCGAAGAGGTCGTGCGACTGGGCGAGGCGACGGGTATGGAAGAGCACGCCCACGAGCTGCGCGGCGAGCTCGAGGGACGGCTGGCGACGGTGCGCGCGGCGGTCGCCGGGACGGGCGCGCCGCGGGTGATCGCGCTGCAGCGGCTCGACCCGCCGCGGGTCGGCGGCTTCTGGATCCCGGAGATGATCTCGATCGCCGGCGGCGAGGACGTCGCCGGCGACCCCGGCCTGAACCCGCCGTCGGTCGGCTGGGGCGAGCTCGCCAGCCTCGCGCGCCGACGTCGTCGTCGTGATGCCCGAGGTCAGCCTGGAGAACGCGCAGGCGCAGGCGATGGAGCACTGGGAGCAGATCGCGTCGCTCGGCGCCACCCGCGTCTACGCGGTCGACGGGACGCGACCTTCGCCGATCCCGGGCCGCGCCTGGTCGACGGCGTCGAGCTGCTCGGGCACGTCCTCCATCCCGACCTGGTCGACCCCCCCGGGAACATCGGCTTCGCGGCGCTGCGGGCGCCGGTGCCACGGTCGATGACGGACTTCCAGCGTTAGAGCGTCAGGCTACGGCGAGCGCGCCGAGCACCGAGAGCGATCCCGACGGCGACCATCGCCGCCAGTCTCGAGCGGCAGCGCGGTTTCGGCCGAAGCAGCCCTTTCTCGCCGGCGACGATCGCCAGAGCGCAGATCGCGCCGCCGATCAGGCCGCCGAGGTGGGCGCCGAGGCTGATGCCGCGCCGAGGCAAGGCTGAAGACCAGGTTGAAGACGATCAGGAAACCGATCTCCCCGGCGAGCGCGTTCATGCCGCGGCCGCGGGCGATGACGAAGGTGGCGCCGGCGAGGCCGAAGACCGCTCCCGAGGCCCCGACGGTGAGAGCGTTCGGGTCGAGAAGCAACGCCCCGAACGAGCCGGCGAGCAGCGAGGCGAAGTAGAGGACCAGGAAGCGCGGCGTCCCCAGCGCCGGCTCCAGCAGCCGACCCAGGAAGAACAGCAGCAGCATGTTGAAGCCGATGTGGATCAGGCTGGCGTGGAGGAAGCCGCTGGTGACGAGGCGGTACCACTCGCCTTCGGCCACCGCTGGCCCGAAGAGGCCGAAGTCGGCGACGAATTGGCTTCCCTGTTCACTGAGGAGGCCTCCTGCCCCGCTGAGCGATCTCGATCAGGAAGACGACTACGTTGATCGCGATCAGGACATAAGTGACCGGGAACGCTGCAATTCCAGACGGGGTCCCCGTGGGGTTGCGCACCACCTTGGTCCGCTGGCTCGCGCACTCGGGGCAGCGCATCCCGACCGGGGTCGGGGTCATGCAGTCGGGGCAGATCGGCCGGCCGCAGGAGGAGCAGGAGACGCCGCGTCTCGCGGTCGGGGTGGCGGTAACAGGTCTCGGCCATCGGGTCGAGCAGCCTACAATCGCCGCCGATGGAGCCCCCCAGCCCCGCCCGTCTCTACGCCACCGCTGTCGGTGCCGCCCTGCTTCGTGCTCGGCATCCTCGGCTTCTTCTACACCGCCTCCTTCGGCGACCTCGGCGACTACGAGGAGGCGCTCGGCGCGCTGCAGGTGAACGGCTGGCTCAACCTCCTCTACGTCGCTCGTCGGCGCCCTCGGGCTGCTGGTGGCCGGCGTCTCCTCCCGCACCTACTCGCTGCTGGCCGGGCTGCTCTTCACCGCCCTGGCGATCATCGGCTGGGGAACCGAGTGGCTGAACCTCGTGGTCGGGGTTCTCGGCCTCGCTGCCGCCTGGGGAACGAAGCGCGGTTCCTTAGTCGTCCAGGAGACGACTAAGGAACCGCGGAAGTCAAAGCCGCGAGCGAAGCCCGCTCGCCAGCGCCCTTAGGCCGCTCTGGCCTTGGTGGCGGCTGCGGCGCCGCAGCTCCAGCAGGACCAGGGCCCCGGTGGCGACGCTGCCGGCCCCGACCGCGACCACCGGTCGCACCCAGTTGCGCGGGTCGCGCAGCGCCCGCAGCTCGCCTCGCTGAGCTCCTCGGCCCAGTCGGAGAGCTCCTCGGCCGCCGCCTGGGTGACCGCGGCGAGGGTGTCCTCGACCCGGCTCGAGAGCCGCTCGGGCGGCTCGATCGGCCGCAGCGCGTCGCCCAGCAGCGCCTCGACGTCCCAGGTTGCCAGTTAGGCGACTCACTCGGCTCCGTCATCTCCCATCTCCTCCTGCAGCTGCTTGATCGCGCGGTGGATCAGCACCTTGGTGGCGCCGTCCGAGCGCCCCAGCGCCCGCGCGATCTCGCGGTTGTCCATGCCGAGCGCAAAGCGCATGATCAGCGCCTCGCGCCGGTCCTCCGGAGAGCTGGTCGAGGTGCGCCATCACCTGCCGCAGCTCCTCGCGCCCCTCGGCGATCGCCTCGGTGTCGTGGCGGGTGGCGATCGGGTCGGCGTTTTCCAGCGGCGTCTGCGGCCGCCGCGAGCGGTCGCGGTAGTAGTTGGAGGCGAGGTTGTGGGCGATCCGGATCACCCAGGGGCGCAGCGGCCGGCCGTCGGACTCGCGCCGGGCCCGGTCGAAGTGCCGGTAGGCCTGCAGGAAGGCCTGCTCGGTCAGGTCCTCGGCGTCGTGGTGGTTCCCCACCCGGTAGTAGGCGTAGGAGTAGACGTCGCGCAGGTGGGTCCGGTAGAAGTCCTCGAAGGCGCGGTCGAGCTCCGCCTTCGCCGCCGGAGCAAGCTCGGCCGGCTCGACGTTCTGCTCGGGAGCGCTCACCGGTCAAGCCTACCCACGAGCCCATTAGGCGGCCCGCCTGTCGCGCTCGACCTGGCGCAGGCTCGCGATCCACTCCTCGGCGTCGCATCTCGCCGCGGATCAGCGTCGCCAGCGCGGCGAGGGCCTCGGCCTCGACGCCGGAGGCGGCGACCGCCTCGGCCAGGATCGGGACCGTGTCGAGACCCTCGGAGGCCTGGCCGATCTTGCCGGGGATCTCGGCCGCCGGGGTGCCGGTCCCGAGCAGCTCGCCGGCGCGGCGGTTGCGGCCGGACGGCGCCATCATCGTCGCGGTCAGGTCGCCGACTCCGGCGAGGCCGGCGAAGGTCTCGGGCTCGGCGCCGCGGGCGACGGCGTGGTCGATGCACTCCCGCCAGATCGCGGCGACGGCGATGCCGGCCGCGTTGAGGCCGTGCGGCTCGGCGGCGGCGGCGGCCAGGGCGGCGGCGTTCTTGGCGGCGCCCGCCATCTCCACCCCGATGACGTCGCGGGAGCGCTCGCAGACGAGGCCGGCGCGGTCGAAGACCTCGCCGATCTGGACCCGCAGCTCGTCGTCGGCCGAGCCGAGCACCAGCGCGGCCGAGCCCGAGACCGCCTCGCGGGCGTGGGCGGGCCCGCCGAGGCAGGCGATCGCCCGCGCCCGCACCCGTTCGCCGACGTATTCGGAGGGGAGCTGGCCCTGCGGGCGATCAGCCCCTTGGTCAGCATCAGAACCGCGCTGCGGGAGCTGACCCGGTCGGCGATCGCACCCACCGCCTGCGGCAGCTACTTGGAGGGGATCGCGAGGCAGATCAGGTCGAGCCCGGCGAGCTCGATCGCCGAGGCCGGCCGCACGTCGATCGACTCCGGCAGCGGCACCCCCGGCAGGTAGCGCCTGTTCTCGCCGTCCTCGATCAGCTCCTCGACCCGCTCGGGGGTGCGCGCGCCGAGCTGGACCTCGAGCCCGCCGCGGGCGAGCAGAACGGCGACCGCGGTCCCCCAGCTGCCGGCGCCGATCACCGCGGCGCGGCGCATCGGCGGCAGCCCGCCGAGGTCTTCCCACTGCAGCAGGACGTTGGGCCAGATCCGCGCCGTCACCGTTTCCGCCAGCGCCTGCGAGGGCTCCTCGGCACGCGGGAAGGTCATCGGCGGGCCCATCCGCACCTTGCACCTTGCGCGGGCGGATGCGCCAGCCGCGGCGCACGTCTTCGGTGCCGAGCACGGCGGTCGGGATCACCACTGCGCCGGTCTGCAGCGCCAAGCGCCCGACCCCGCGCTTGGGACGTGGCGAGCGTGCCGCGCCGGATCCGCGTCCCCTCGGGGAAGATGCAGACGGCGCCGCCGCGTTCGGCGATCATCCGCGCGGTCAGCATCGATTCCTCGTCGGACTCGCCGCGCCGGACCGGGAAGGCACCGAGCCGGGAGAGCATCCAGCCCTGCCAGCGCCGCTGGAAGAGCTCGACCTTGGCCATGTAGTTCATCGGCCGCCGCCAGGGCAGGCAGGCGCCGGCGACGAAGGGGTCGAGGAAGCTGCGGTGGTTGGCGGCGACGATCACTCCCGCCCTTGACGCGGCCGTACTCGCGCCCCCGCCGCTCGAGCCGGAAGTAGACGAGGAAGAACGGCAGCAGGAACACCCTGGCGACGCAGTACATCGGCCAGTTGACGCTGTGCTTGCGCGTATAGGCGTGGTAGGAGGCGAGCCGCTCCGGGCTCAGCGTTCTGGATCACGCGGAGCGCTACACGCCGCCGAACTCACGGTTACGCCGGCGGGACTCCCCGCCGAGTCCGCGAAAACGGTCCCTCAAGAGCCGTTTTCGCGGACTCGCGGACCGATCGCCGCTACCAGGCTCGATCGACGACGCGCTCTAGGTCTTCGCGAGCCGGCCGCGGGCCGGGCACGCGCTCCAGCTCGGGCCGCTCGAGCATCGCGTCGACTGCCTCGTCGCGTTTCGACGCGTCGCCGCCGAGGTCGCCGAGGCGGTGCGGCCGTCCGAGCTCTGTCCACCCGCTCTCGCAGTCCAGCGCAGATCGGTCCCGAGCGCATGCCGCCAACCGGCCATAGGCCTCCGGCGCTCGCCCTGCCAGACAACTCCAGCGCCTGCGGCAGGATCGCCGCGTTGGTCTCGGCGTGCGGCGTGCCGCAGACGCGGACCAGGGTCTGGCAGATCACGTGGTGCAGACCGAGGCCGGCGGAGTCGATCGCGTAGCCGCAGAGGATCGAGCCGAGGGCGAGCGACGGCGCGGTCGCGCTCCTCCCGCTCTTCGTCGAGCGCCGAGCCGATCAGCTCCGCGCCGCGCAGCGCGGTCATCTCCGAGACCGGGTTCGAGAACGGCGAGTAGAGCGTGTCGGCACCGTGCGCCAGCGCGTTCATCGCGCTGGCCCGCATGTCCCGCTCCGGCTGGCCGGTCATCGCCTCCGGGTCGGCGATCACCAGCGAGGGCCGGACCATCCCCTGCACCCGCTCCTCCGCCCCCGCCGGCAGCCGGTGGATCCCGGTCATCGGCGCTCCTGACAGCGTCGTCGGGATCGCGACGACCTCAGCGCCGGAGATGGCGGCGATCGCCTTGGCCACGTCAATCACCCGGCCGCCGCCCAGCGCGACGAGCGGGCGCACTCGCACCCCTTCCTCAGCATGTGAAGGGGCTGCGAGTGCGCCCGTCAACGCGCCTGCGGCGGCCGGAACCTGCCCCGCCGGGACCTCGTGAACCCGCATCGCCGCTGCCGCCCAGCCCCCCGGCCCCGGCGAGCGCCCGCTCCGTACTCAGCAGCTCGAACTCCTCGACGCCGTGCTCGCGCAGCACCTCGACCGCGCCCGCCACCCCGCCCCGGCGGAAGACGACCGTGCGGCCGGCGTCGCGCCAGGTGAAGTCGCCCGTCAACCCTGGGCTTTGACGCGCGGGTTGACGACCGGACGCAGCTTCGGTTCGACCTCGTCGCGCAGGTGCTCGAAGTCGGGCGGCAGCGAGAGCTTCTCGCCGAGGTGCTCGACCGGCTCGTCGACGGTGAAGCCCGGGACCCAGCGTCGCGATCTCGAAGAGGACGCCGCTCGGCTCGCGGAAGTAGATCGAGCGGAAGTAGAAGCGGTCGATCTCCGGAGTCGGCTGGGCGCCACCGGAGACCGCCTTCTCGCGCCAGTCGAGCAGCTCCTCCGGAGTCGAGGCCCAGGCGACGTGGTGGACGCTGCCCGCACCCTGAAGCCCGCGCTCGGCCGGCGGCTCGTCGTAGACGTAGAGGCCGCCGCGGTTCTCGCCGCGCGCTTCCCAGCCCTCGTCGACCCGCTCGAACTCGAGCGCCTCGAGCAGACCGCTCGCTGGCCTCAGGGGCGGCGCTGTAGGCACGCACCGCATGGAAGCCCTGCAGCGCCAGCTCGGCCGGCACCTCGGGATGGTCGGCGATCAGCGGCTGGTCGGGCACGTCGACGACCAGCAGCTCGTGCTCGAGGCCCTCGGGGTCGGAGAAGACGAGGCCGTTGCCGTCGCGCTCGGACTCGGTGTCGTCGGCGCGCAGCCGCTCGGCCCAGAAGTCGAGTGCTTCCTCGGAGGCGACCCGCCAGACGATCCGGTGCACCATCCCGGCGCCGGCCCGGCCCAGGGGCGCGCCCGGGTACTCGAAGAAGGTCAGGTCGGAGCCCGCGTCTCCCGCCTCGTCGGCGAAGAAGAGGTGGTAGACGGTCGGGTTGTCCTGGTTGACGGTTTTCTTGACCAGCCGCAGACCCATCACGCCGGCGTAGAAGTCGACGTTGCGCTGAGCGTTCTCGGTGATCGCGGTGATGTGGTGAATGCCCTCTAGCTTCATGGTTCACGTATACCATCCGGCAATGAGCCGCGGACGCCGCCGGATGGTCAGAGGGCCTCGTGATTCTCGGCTCGGTCCTCGCCTTCCTCAGCGTCTTCGCGATCTGGACCGAGCGCCAGGCGCTCAACACCGACGACTGGGTCCACACCAGCGGCCGCCTGCTGAAGAACGAGACGATCCGCTCGACGCTCGAGCGACTACCTGGTCGACCAGCTCTACGAAAACGTCGACGTCAGTAAGGAACTGGAAGAAATCCTTCCCGGCGACACCAAGGACCTCGCCGGGCCGGCCGCCGGGGGGCTGCGCCAGGTGGCGGGACAGGGAGCCGAAAAGGTGCTCGAAACCTCGACCGCCCAGGATCTGTGGGAAGAGGCCAACCGGAGCACCCACGAACAGCTCCTCGCCGTTCTCGAAAACAAGAAGGAAGCGGTCGAAACCGAAGACGGCGAAGTCAAGCTCAACCTCGGCAGCCTGCTCACCAACCTCGCCGAGCAGATCGGGATCGGCGAAAGCCTGGCCGAAAAACTGCCGCCCGACGCCGCCCAGATCGAGATCCTCAAGTCCGACCAGCTGAAGACCGCGCAGGACATCGCGGTCGCGATCAAGGGCCTGGCGCTGCTGCTCTCGATCCTCACCCTGGCCTGCCTTCGGCGGGGCGATCTACCTGTCCCGCGACGGACGCTGGGTCACCGTCCTGCTCAGCGGCATCGGCCTGATCGCGGCCGGCTTCGCGGTGATCGTCGTCCGCCACATCGCCGGCGGGATCGTCGTCGACCAGCTGGTCACGGCCGAAAGCGCGAAGCCGGCGGGCGAAGCGGCCTGGGACGATCGGCACCTCGCTGATGACCAGCATCGCCAAGACGGTGATCGTCGTCGGCATCCTCTTCCTCGCGGCCGGCTGGCTCGCCTCGCCGACCAGCGGCGCCCGCGCCACCCGCCGCTACATGGCGCCGACCCTGCGCCTCCATCCCGCCTACGTCTACACCGGGCTGGCGCTCGTCGTCTGCTTCTACTTCCTCACCGGCCCGACCCAGGGGCTGCGGACCTTCCTGACCACGCTGATCGTCGCCGGCATGGCCGCCTTCGGCATCCACGAGCTGCGCAGGCAGACCGAGGAGGAGTTCCCGGAAGCGACCTACGACGAGATCTTCGGCGGCACCCGCGACAAGGTCGTCAGCGCGGTCAAGGACTCCAACATCGGCGAGAGGGTCGGCGAGCAGGCCTCGAGGCTGCGCCTGCCGGAGATGAAGCGGCCCGGCGGTGAGGAGTCGGGCGGCGAGGCGCCGACCCGGACGATGCCTGCCGGCGAGGACGACGTGCGCCTCGAGCGCTTGGAGCGGCTCGGCTCCCTGCGCGACAAAGGCATCCTCACCGACGAGGAGTTCGCCGCCGAGAAGGCGCGGCTCCTCGGCGGCGGGTCGTCAGCATCGAAAGCCCCCCGCCGGAATCGAACCGGCAACCTCCTCATTACAAATGAGGCGCTCTCCCAGGTTGAGCTAGGCGGGCAGGGTGGCGATGATGTCCGTAATGGACGTGACGTTCAGATTCTTGGGGCCCGACGAGGGTACCGTGCTGACGAGCGCGATCGAAGCAGCTTATGGTCAAACTTATGACGTCCGGTGGGTCTACGACCCGGACGGAGGTCGGCAGCGCGAATCGGCGCCGGCACCTACGTCTCCTGCGTCGCGGAAAGCCCGGCAGGCGAGCTTCTCTGCCACATCGGGATGAGCCTGGCGGCGGCGGACGACGCGGTCGGCCACTCGGGCCAGGCGGTGACGCTGCCGGCCGCCCGCGGGCAGCACCTCTTCACCCGCACCAAGCGCCACCTGATGGACTGGGCCCGGGAGCGAGGGCTGGCCGGGATGTACAGCGAGGCGACCGCGGCCCATCCCTACAGCCAGAAGGCGAACATCGAGCTCGGGGCCCACGAGACCGGCTTCCTGCTCGGCTGGATCCCGGCCTCGGTCGGCAACGACGCGGCCGCCGGCCGGCGCGGGGCGGCAGTCGGCGGCGCTCTTCTACACGAAGCTGAACGACGGTCACGAGCGCGACGTCTACGCGCCCGAGCGCCACCGCGAGATCGTCGCCCAGACGATCGAGCTCTGCGAGCTGCGCGGGCACGCTCGCCGAGCCGCCGGCCGGCGGCGGAGCTGCCGGCCCGGAGCGAGCTCCACGTCGAGGTCGACCACGACCACAACCTCGCGCTGATCACCGTCACGCAGCCCGGGCGCCGACCTCGAGCAGGCGATCGGCGCCGAGCGCCACCACCTCTTCCACCGCCACAACCTCGACGCGATCTACATCGACCTGCCGCTGGAGCAGCCGGCGACCGCCCTGCGTCGCCGACCACCTCGAGCGGCTCGGCGTCTCCTACGCCGGGGTCTTCCCCAACCACCGCACCGACGGCGACGTGCTGCGGATGCAGTCGCTGCACCGGGTCCGAGTCAAGGCCGACGACGTTGCCGTCGCCTCGGACCACGGGCGCGAACTGCTGGAGTACGTCCTGGCGGACCTACCGCGGATGGCCTAGACCGCTACCTCGCGGGAGGCGAGGTGGGCGCCGACCTTGCGCTTGACCCGCTGCAGGGCGTTGTCGACGGTCTTCGTGTCGCACTCCAGGCGCTCGGCGATCACCTCGTAGGAGTGGCCGTCGAGGTAGAGCGAGAGCACCCGGCTCTCGAGGTCGGAGAGCACCCCGGAGACGCCCGAGAGGCAGGAGACGAGGCTCTCCAGCTCTTCGGTGGCGATCACCTGGTTGACCGGGTCGTGGACGCTCGGCCCGGGCAGGATCTCGTCGAGGGTGGTTTCCGAGTCTCCGGCCGCGGCCGGCGTCTGGCTGAAGGAGACGTACTGGTTGAGCGGCGTGTGCTTGTTGCGGGTCGCCGTCTTCACCGCGGTGATGATCTGGCGGGTGATGCAGAGCTCGGCGAAGTTGCGGAAGCTCGACTCGCGGTCGGTGCGGTAGTCGCGGATCGCCTTGTAGAGGCCGAGCAGGCCCTCCTGGATCAGGTCGTCGGACTCGCCGCCGAGCAGGAAGTACGACGAGGCCTTGAGGCGGACGAAGCCGCGGTAGCGGCGGACGATCGTGTCGTAGGCGTCGGCCCGACCCTCCTTGGCGAGGGCGACGAGATAGTGATCATCAAGCTCAACTTGAGGGTTAGAGTTAGAGGAGGCGCGGCCGGTGCGCTGGGCGACCGGAACCGGCAATTCCTGCGTAGGCGTACGATAGAGCCACAGATCCTTCTCCTTGCTGAAGGGTCGTGGCGCCACTTACCTCCCCCGAGGCGCCCTATTCACAGGGCTCTCACACTCAAGCTGAGGTTCACCCTTATTGCGGCGGTAGTTTACGTGCCCGCAGAGTTCTGTCAACCCCAAATTGCGACTTTCTGCAATCGCCGTTGCATTTGCAGGGCTTCTAGGGCGCGGAGCGCCCTAGGTGGTGCGCTGGCGGACCGCCTCGAAGAGGAGCGCTGAGGCGGCCGCGGAGACGTTCAGGGACTCGATCTCGCCCTCGCTGCGGCAGCGCGACGAGACCGTCGCAGGCTGCGGCCACCCGCGGGCGGAGGCCTTTGCCCTCGCCGCCGAGGACGAGGACGGTGGGGCCGGTCAGGTCGGTCGCCCAGGGGGCCTGCTTGGCCTCGGCGTCGGCGCCCCAGATCCAGAAGCCGGCCTCCTTCGCCTCGGCGAGCCAGTCGGCGAGGTTGCGGACGTGGGCGACCTCGAGGTGCTCGACCGCGCCGGCCGAGGTCTTGCAGGCGACGGCGGTGACCGCGGCCGAGCGCCGCTCCGGGACGACGACCCCGGCGGCGCCGGCGAACTCGGCCGAGCGGCAGACGGCGCCGAGGTTGCGCGGGTCCTGAACCTGGTCGAGCGCGACCAGCAGCGCGCCCTGTCGCCGCAGCAGCCCCACGGGGTCGCCGTAGGGATAGGGATCGACCTCGGCCACGACCCCCTGGTGGTCCGGCGACCCGCAGAGCCGCTCCAGCTCCTCGGCCGGCCGTCTCCGGCGCCCGCCAGACCCGGTGCACCCGCCGCCTCCCCCGCTCCGCCTCGGCGACCGGCTCGACGCCCGTAGATGAACTGGTTCGCCATCAGGCGCAGTCAATCATCAAGTCTTCGGCACCAGACTCGGGCCGTCAGCCGAATCCCGGACCGTCCAACCCATCTCGGCCAGCTGATCCCGGATCGCATCAGCACGCTCGAAGTCCTTCGCCGCCCGAGCCTGCCTCCCGTTCCTCCATCAGCTTCGAGCGTGCTCGTCGCCCTCAGCACCCTTCTCCGGCTGGGTAAGGGTGCTGAGACCGACGAGCTCGAGCATCTCCGCCAGCACCGCAGCCGCCTCGCCCCCGGCCACCTCGCCCCGATTCGCTTCCCCAACCAGCTCAAACACCTCAGCCAGCGCCCTCGGCGTGTTGAAGTCATCGGCGAGCGCATCCTTGAACGCCTCGGCTCGGGCAGCCGGGGGAGGGGCTCGCCGGACCCTCCCCGCTGTTTGCGCCGCCGAGCCCTCCCCCGGCCTGCCCCGGCCTGCCAACCGGGTTCTCCCGAAAGAAGTTCCGCAGCCGCTCGACCCTGGCAACCGCCTCCTCCATCTGCTCGGCCCCGAACGCCAGCGGCTGCCGGTAGTGCCCAGAGATCAGATAAGCGACCACCGCCTCGCGCCCGTAGCGGTCGAGCGCCTCGAGAGCTGAAAGATGTTGCCCTCCGATTTCGACATCTTCGCCGCGTCGGTCTCGATCATCCCGTTGTGCATCCAGATCCGGGCGAAGGGCCGCCCGGCCGCCCTCCGACTGGGCGATCTCGTTCTCGTGGTGGGGGAAGACGAGGTCGGAGCCGCCGCCGTGGATCGCGAAGGACGCGCCCAGCTCCTGCTCGGCCATCACCGAGCACTCGATGTGCCAGGCGGGCCGGCCGGGGCCCCAGGGCGAGTCCCAGCTCGTGTCCTCGCCGGGCTTGTGCGCCTTCCAGAGGGCGAAGTCGAGGCGGTCCTCCTTGAGCGAGGCCGAGCCCGCCTCCTCGCCCTGGTCCATGTCCTCGGGGCGGCGGTTGGAGAGCTTGCCGTAGTCGTCGAAGCTGCGGACGCGGAAGTAGACGTCGCCGCCGGACTCGTAGGCGTGGCCGCCCTCGACCAGCTCGGCGATCAGGGCGACGATCCCGTCGACCGTCTCGGTCGCCAGCGGCTCGGCGTCGGGGCGGCCGAGCCCGAGCCGGTCGGTGTCCTCGAAGTAGGCGGCGGTCATCTGCCGCCGCGAACTCGGCCGAGGCCTTCCCCGCCGTCGCGGGCGGCGACGTAGATCTTGTCGTTGATGTCGGTGACGTTGACGACCAGCCGCGGCCGGTAGCCCTCGCGAGCGCAGGAAGCGCGCGAACAGCGAGAAGACGACGAAGGGACGCGCGTTGCCGATGTGGATGCGGCTGTAGACGGTCGGCCCGCAGGCGTAGATCCCCACCTCCGCGCCGGGCTCGAGCGCGCGCAGCTCGCCGCTGAGCGTGTCCCTGATTCTCACCTCGCGCATTGCGCAGGCGAGGTTAGATCAAAAGGTCCGGTAGCCGGCGGTCGAGGCTTTGGACTCGTGCCGCGCAGCCAGGCCGGGGCGATCTCGTCGGCCGCCGCCTGCGCCTCGCGCCGGGCCTTGCCGACGCTGGCCTTGATCTCGTCCTCGGTCGCCTCGCGGACGCGCTCCTCGCGCCGCTGCGCCTGGACGCGGATCCGGTCGGACTCGACCCGCAGCTGATCCTCGGCGCGGGCGCGGGCGGCCTCCTCGGCCTCGCGTTCGACCTTCTCGACCAGTCTGCGGACGCTCTCCTCGGCTTCGCGCCGGACGTCCTCGGTGCCGTCCATCACCCGCTGCTCGATCTCGGTCTCCAGCCGCACCGCGGTCTCGTGCGACTCGGCGGCCGCGGCCTCGGCTTCGGCGGCGCGCTGCTCGGCGGCGGCGATCCGGCGGTCGGCCTCGGCCTGGATCTGCTGCGCGCCTCCTCGAACTTGACCTTGAACTCGACCTCGGCGGCCTTCTGGGCCTCGGCGACGGCGCTCTCGGCAGCGGCCTTCGCCTCGGCCGCGGCCTGCTCGGCCGCCGCGCGTGCCTTGGCGGCCTGGGCGACGATCTCTTCGCGCTCGGCCTGCGAGCGCTGCTGCAGCTCCTCGAAGGCCTTCTCGGCGCGGTCGCGGGCGGCCTCGGCGCGCGGCCACCCGCGCCTCGGCCTCGGCGCGCGCCTTGCGCTCGGCGGCGATCCGCTCGCGTGCCTCGGCGGAGACCTCGCGCAGCGTCACCATCGCCCGCTCCTTGAGCTCGGCCCGTGACCGCTTCGGCCCGCGCTTCGGCCGCGGCGACGCGCTCCTCGCTGACCTTGACCCACTCGAGCGCCTGATCGGCGACGCCGCGCATCGCTCGCGTCGCCTCACCGACCTGCTGCAGCTGCCTCGCCGGGTCACTCATCCCCGCGCAAACTACTACGGGCGCCGGAGGCACGCCACCCGCGCGGCGCGCGCGGAGAGCCCGCAATTTGCGCCAGCCGATCGCTCAGGCGGACTGCTGCGGTCTCGCGCGCGCGCAGGTCCCGCTTCAGGACCTTGCCGGTCGCGTTGCGCGGCAGCTCGTCGAGGAACTCGACCTCGCGCGGCGCTCTTGTAGGAGGCGAGGTTCGCCTTGACGTGCGCCGTCGAGGTCGCTCGGCGGAGACCTCGACGCCCGTCGCGGACGACGACGAAGGCCTTCAGCCGCTGGCCGAACTCGGCGTCCTCGACCCCGATCACCGCCACCTCGTCGACCGCCTCGTGGTCGGCGAGCAGGTCCTCGACCTCGCGCGGGAAGACGTTCTCGCCGCCGGAGACGATCATCTCGTCGTCGCGGCCGTCGATGAAGAGGCGCCCGTCGGCGTCGATGTGGCCGACGTCGCCGCTGGAGAGCAGGCCGTCGATCATCTCCTTGCCGCCGCCGCCGGTGTAGCCCTCGAAGGACATTTCGTTGCCGACGAAGATGCGGCCGACCTCGCCCTGCGGCACCTCCCTGCCCGTCCTCGTCGAAGAGCGCAGATCTTGGTCCCGCGCGGCGGCTTGCCGGCGGTGCCGGGCGCGGCGCGCAGGTCCTCGCGGCGTGGCGACGGTCGCGTAGGCGACCTCGGTCGAGCCGTAGAGGTTGTAGACGTTGTCGCCGAAGCGGTCCATCCACTCGATCGCCAGCTCGCCCGGCAGCGCCGAGCCCGAGAGCGAGGTGATCCGCAGCGAGGGCAGGTCGTAGCGGTCGAGCGATCTCGTCCGGCAGCGCGAGGATCCGCTGGATCATCACCGGCACCGCGGCGAGGACGTCGGCGCGGCTCTGCTCGACCGCCTGCAGCGTCTCCTCCGGGTCGAAGCGGCGCCGCAGCACCATCGTCGAGCCGGTCGGCAGGCTCATCACGAAGTGGAAGAAGCCCCAGGAGTGGAAGAGCGGCGCCGCGATCATCATCGTCATCCCGGCTGCGGAAGGGGATCTTGTCGATCAGCGAGGCGAGCGCCAGCAGCCCGTCGGGGCTGGAGCGCTGGGCGCCCTTCGGGGTGCCGGTCGTGCCGGAGGTGAGGATCACGAAGTGGGGCTTGTCCGGCGGCGGCTTGTGGTCGGACTCGTCGCCGGCGGCGATCAGGCTGCTCGAGCGTCGGCTCGCCGGGCACCTCGCCGTCGCACCAGCCGACGATCCGGGTGACCGAGTCGTCGACGCCGGCGAGCAGGTCGGCGAACTCCTCGTCGTAGACGAGCGCCTTCGGCCCCTCGCGGCGCGTCACCTCGACCAGCTGCGGGCCGGCGAACATCGTGTTCAGGTAGAGCGCGCTGGCGCCGAGCTTGGCCGCGGCCAGGGTCGCCTCGACGAAGCCGCGGTGGTTGCGGCACATGATCCCGACCCCGTCGCCGGGGCCGATCCCCATCGCCGCGAAGGAGTCGGCGAGGGCGTTGGAGCGCCGGTGCAGGCGCTCCCAGCTGAGCGCGCCGCGCTCGTCGACGATCGCGATCTCGTGCGGGTGGTGGATCGCCGCGGTCGTGACACCGGCGCCGGCGAGGCGCCCCAGCGCAGGAAGGTCGCTGCCGATCTTCAGCGCCTTGTCGGGGCGCATCGGCGCGACGATGCCGGCTTCGCGCAGCACCTTCACCTCGAAGATCGAGTCGGAGATCGAGGCCTCGCAGGCCCGCCGCGCTCATCGGTTTCGCGTCCGCCATCGCATGCGGGAAGACTATTCGCTCTCGACGCTCGCGACGGCGATGCAGGCGATGCCCTCGCCGCGGCCGATCCAGCCCATGCCCTCGTTGCTGGTCGCCTTGACGCTGACCCGGGCCGAGGTCGCCTCGGCGAGCGTCCGCTCCATCTCGGCCTTGTAGGGGCCGAGGCGCGGCTGCTCGCAGATCACGGTCGCGTCGATGTTGACGATCGGGCCGGCGATCGTCCCGACCACGGTGCGCAGCAGGTCGATCGAGTCGGCGTCCTTCCAGGCTCGGGTCGTCGTCGGGGAACATCGTGCCGATGTCGCCGCCGCCGGCGGCGCCGAGCAGGGCGTCGATCACCGCGTGGGTGAGGACGTCGGCGTCGGAGTGGCCGTCGAGCCCCTGGTCGTGCTCGATCTCGACCCCGCCGAGGACCAGCCGGCGGCCGGCGGCGAAGCGGTGGCTGTCGTAGCCGATCCCGACCATGCTCAGCCGACGCGGCTGCCCAGCGGTGCCAGGCTGCCGCCGGCGCTGCTCGAAGACGCATATCTCCTCTACCCCGAGTTCGTCGAGGAACTCGACCGCGCGCGTCGTATTCGAAGCCGACCTGCTCGGGCAGGTGGGCGTCGGAGGAGAGCGCGAAGGCGGCGCCGGCCTCGACGCACATCTCGGCGAAGCCGGCGCGACGGGTAGAGCTCGCCGACCGGCTTGCGCAGGCCCGCGGTCGAGATCTCGACCGCGATCCCGCTCTCGGCGATCGCCTCGACCGCCGGCTCGTAGAAGGTGCGCAGATCGCGCTCGGGCAGCGGCCGCGCGCGCGCCCCAGACCTTGACCAGGTCGGGGTGGGCGAGGATGTCGAAGAGGCCGGAGCGGGCGCAGGCGGCGAGCGCCTCGAAGTAGCGGCGCCAGATCTCGTCGGCGTCGCCGTCGCCCTCCCAGACGTCGAAGCCGTCGTGGTCGACGGCGGCGTCGCCCTCGCCGACGAAGTGGACCGAGCCGACGACGTAGTCGAAGTCGCGCGCGCTCCAGCAGCGCCGCGGTCCGCTCCTCGGCGCCGGGGACGAAGTCGCACTCGACCCCGAGCCGCAGCGGCGTGCCGCGGACGAACTCGCAGTAGGCGTCGAGGTCGTCGACGGCGTTTTCGACCCAGAGCGGGTGGCGTCCAGAGGTCGAGCGCCTGGCGGAAGCGGTAGACGTGCTCGGAGACGCCGAGCTCCTCGATCCCGGCCGCCGCGGCGGCGGCGAGGTAGCGGTCGACGTTCTCGGCGGTGAAGTAGCGCTCGAACGTGGTCCCGTCCTCGTCCGGGCGCAGGTGCAGGTGGTAGTCGGTCAGCATGCGGGGCCGAGCCTAGACTTCGCGCCGAATGGGCCGTCAGCTGCTCCTCCTCCTGCTGGCGCCTTCGCCGCGCGGCACCGCGCTCGCGCTGCTGCTCGGGGCGGCGAACCTCGGCATCGCCCTCGGCGTCGGCCAGCTCTGCTTCGCGGCGACGCTGGTCTACGTCCTGCTGCGGGACTGAGCAGCCGGCCGCGCTCGGCCAGCAGCAGCTCGGCGACGCGCAGGTCGAGCGGCGTCGTCACCTTCAGGTTCTGCTCGGCGACCGGGTGGATCAGCACGGTGCCGCCCGCTCCCCTCGACCAGCATCGCCTCGTCGGTCGCGGCGTCGCGGCCGCTCGGCGTCGACCGCGAGCGCCGCGCGCAGCGCCTCCGTGCGGAAGACCTGCGGCGTCTGCGCCGCCCAGAGCTCGCGAGCGATCCACGGTCGCCTCGATCGCGAGATGGGCGTTTTGCCGCCTCTGGGGGGCCTATCTGCCAACTCGATTCGGCTGCCCGCTTGACCGTGTCGGTGACCGGCGCGGCGGCGATCACGCCGGCGGCCTCGGGGTTCGCGTCGAGGTCGGCGACGAGCGCTTCGACCAGCTCCGGCGTCAGCAGCGGCCGGGCGGCGTCGTGGATCGCGACGCAGCTCGGTCCCGACCGCCTCCAGGGCGTTGGCGACCGACTGCGCCCGGGTCGCGCCGCCGGCGACGACGCCGAGGTCGTGGCCGCCGAGGTCGCCGACGTGGCCCGGCGGCGCGGCGACGACGATCGAGCGCACCGAGTCGCACGCCCGGAAGGCCGTCGATCGACCACTCGACCATCGGCCTCCCCGCCACCGGCACGAAGGCCTTCGGGCCGCCGGCTCCGAGGCGCTCCCCGGAGCCGGCGGCCGCGATGACGGCGGTTACGGCTGGACTGCTAGCGGACGCCGTGGCGGCGAAGCGCTCCTCCAGCAGGCCGTCGAGGTATTCCTCGGCGCCGTCCTCGTCCTTGTCGAGCGCGTACATGAACTCCGAGGCGAGGATCTTCTTCGCCCGCGTGTACATCTGCTTCTCGCCGGTGGAGAGGCCCTTTTCCATCTCGCGGATCGCGAGGTTGCGGACGACCTCGGCCAGCTCGAAGACGTCGCCGGTCTTGATCTTCTCGCGGTTGTACTTGAAGCGCCGGTTCCAGTTCTTCGGCATCTCCGAGACGTCGTCGGTGAGGACGTTTGTGACCTTCTTGATTTCTTCCTCGTCGATGACCCGCCGCAGGCCCGCCTTGCCGGCGTTTTCGCAGGGGACCATCACCGTCAGTTCGTTGTGGAGGATCTTGATCGTGAGGTACTCACGCTCCTCCCCCATCAGCTCGCGGGTCTCTTTGGTCATCACCAGGCCCGCGCCGTGATGCGGGTAGACGACCTTGTCGCCCTCCTCGAAGTCGCAGACGTATTCCACGTCCTCCTCGAAGACGGCCTCCACAGTGGCCTCGTCTAGCTCGGAAATCGGTGACTCCTTTCGTTTTTCGACGGCGACTGGCGCCGTCAGCTCTGCAAGTACCGGTCGACCAGATCGACCTCTTGGAGCCGGCGCAGGCCCTCGCGGATGTCCTTGGCCCGCGCGGGCCCGACTCCGTCGACGGCGGCGAGGTCGGCATCGGAGGCCGCGAGGACCTCCTCCAGCCCGCCCAGCTCGTGGGTGATCTTCTGGACGACAAGCTTGGGAATGCGCGGGACCCGGCCCAGCACGCGGTAGCCGCGCGGGGAGACCGGGAAGTCCAGGGTGTTGAGCTTGCGGTCGTAGCCGAGCAGCTCGGCCAGGCGACCGAAGTCGAGCACGTCCTGGTGGGGCATCCGGCCCAGCGCCTGCAGCACCGCGGTCAGGTTCTCCTCGGAGTCTTCGACGCTGTAGTCGCGGATCAGCGCGGTCTTGTCGGCGGCGACGCCGACCATCGTCTCCTCCAGCTGCATCTCGATCAGCCGGCCCTCGGTGCCGAGCTCGACGATGTAGCGCTCGACCTCGACCGCCATCCGCGTCACCAGCTCGGCCCGCTGCAGGACCGAGAGCGCGTCGTGGAGGACGCCGCCGCCCTCGAACTCGAGCGCGGTCAGCCGGGCCGAGACCTGGTCGAGGCGCTGCGCGGTACTTCTCCAGCGTCGCCAGGCCCTGGTTGGCTTTGGCCAGCACGGCGGGGATGTCCTGGAGGATGTACTTGGTCCCCTCGACGTAGAGGGAGACGACGTCGCGGCGCTGGGAGATCGCGATCACCAGCGCCGTCGTCTGTTTGGAGACGCGCTCGGCGGTGCGGTGGCGGGTCCCGGTCTCCGAGCTGAGGATCGTCGGGTCCGGCATCAGCTGGACGTTGGCCCAGGCGATCTTCGTCGCCTCGCCGTTGAGCACGATCGCCCCGTCCATCTTCGCCACCTGGTAGAGCATCGCCGGCGTGTAGTCGACGTCGAGCTTGATCCCGCCGGAGAGCAGGTGGGAGATGTCGTCGAGGTCGCCGACGACCAGCAGGCCGCCGGTCCGCGAGTGGACGATGTTGTCGATCCCCTCGCGCAGCGCGCCGCCGGGGGCGACGACGTCGAGGGCTCTTAGAAGTCGGGGATCTTGACGTTCTGAAAGCTCGTGAAGCTCATCCCCGGACAGAGAAGGCATCGCTTAATAGGATGGCAGAAAGCGCTCTGGAATGCGGTTCGCCGATATCCGAGTGGACAGGTCGGAATAGCGTTTGTCAAGCGGGCCTAAAGATGGAAGCGGCGGTGGTGCATGCGGTGCTGCGAGCTCGCTCGGGTGACGCGGATCCGCCGGGTGTCGCGGACGAAGGCCCAGGTGAGGGCGGTCCCGACGGCGCAGAGGACGACGGGGACCCAGGTCGAGCCGGCGATCGAGGCCGGCGAAGGAGTGGCCGTCACCGAGCAGCGGCGTGGAAGACGGCGCCGGTGGCGGCGAGGGCGACCGCGCCGGCGAGGACCCGGTCCATCGCCAGCACCCCGGAGGCGATCCCGACCTTCTCGCCCGGCATCGCCGCCATCGCCGCGGTCGACATCGGCGCGTAGACGAGCCCGAGGGCGATCCCGAAGAGCAGGTAGCCGGCGAGGAGCAGGGCGTAGGGGCTGTCGGCGTCGATCCGGGTCAGGACCAGCAGCCCGGCCGTCGCCGCAGAGCCATCCCGGCGGTCATCAGGCGGCGGGCGCCGAAGCGGCCGATCAGCCGTCCGGAGAAGGGCGAGATGAAGACCATCGGCACGGTCACCGGCAGGATCATCAGGCCGCTGAGGATCGGCGAGTGGCCGCGCACGTCCTGCAGGTACTGGGGCTGGAAGAACATCACCGCCCAGTAGGCGCCGACGAGGGCGAAGGCGGCGGCGCTGGCGCCGAAGTAGGGGCCGTTGCGGAAGAGGGCGAATTCGACGATCGGCTCGCGCACCCGGTGCTCGACCCGCCAGAAGCGGCGAGCAGGACGAGCGGCCGACGAGCGCCAAGGCGACGATCGCCGCCGCCGCCCCAGGCGCTGCGACTGGACCAGCGCGAGGACGACCGGCGGTGAGCGCCGACGCTGAGGCGCGGCCAGGCCGGGCCAGTCGATCCGGGTGCCGGCGCCGGGGTCGGTCGACTCCGGCGCCGCCGAGGCGGTGATCGCGATGCCGAGCGCGCAGACCGGCAGGTTCATCCAGAAGATCACCCGCCAGTCGAGTTCGATCAGGAGGCCGCCGGCGAGCGGCCCGATCGCCAGCGCCACCGCCGAGACCGCGGCCCAGATCCCCAGCGCCCGCGGCTGCTCCTCGCTCGGGAAGACGTTGCAGACGAGCGCCAGCGAGAGCGAGAAGCATCGGCGCCGCCCCGGCTCCCTGCAGGACCCGCCCGAGGATCAGCATCGTCCTGGTCCTGCGGCGGCGCCGGAGACGACCGAGCCGATCGCGAAGAGCACCATGCCCGGCGAGGAAGACCCGCTTGCGCCCGAACATGTCGCCGAGCCGGCCGGCGGTGACGACCAGCACCGCGATCGTCAGCAGGTAGCCGTTCATCACCCACTGCAGCCCCTCGGCGCTGGCACCGACGTCGTGGCGGATCGACGGCAGCGCCAGGGCGACGACGGTCGAGTCCAGCATCAGGATGAAGAGCCCGGAGCAGGCGCCGGCGAGGGTCCACCACTTGCGATCCACGGCGCGAAGCTATCGGCGAGTCCGGCGGAGGACGGTCGGGTGAGAGCCCCTGGGGGCACCTCCGCCGCGTGGCACGTCGATGGCTGTCGCCTGGAGGTCTTAGGCGCGGCTCCATGCCAAGCACCCAGGAACCTCCCTGACCGTCCTCCTAAGTTCCGTGGTTCTTTAGTCGTCTATAGGCGGACGAAGGAACCACGGAACTCAATCCCTAGCGATATATGCGCAGTGAAATTCGGCCTTCCACAAGATTGCCATTTTCATCTTCGACCTCCGCATAGCTAGCGAAGGCATCCACCGAGCAGTAGTCCGCGTGCTTCATCGGGAGGGCGAACCGACGGTGAAGCGGCGGTTCGATGCGATCCAGCTCGTAATCCCTGCCTCGATTGTGAGAACCGCGATAACACCGGATGCCGGCACTGATTTCAACTGGTTCTGGTGGTGAAGCTTTGACTTCGACAAGCGGGCTGCGCACCGGGTTGTTCACCGTCCCATCTGCCGTAGCGACCGGAAGCGTCCCGGCATCCACACTCGAAGCAATGAGGCGCGGCTTCGCGAGAGCGGTACCCATGAACAGCATCAAGATGCAAACCGCGCCGGCAATTGGCCTCACGTTCCGTCTATCCCCTAATGGGTGGCGACGAGGTCGCGGTCGGGGTCGATGCCCCAGCGGGTGCCGACGGCGGCGAGGTCTTCGGTCAGCGCCCAGCGGTCGGGCTGCTCGTCGCCCTCGTGTTCGGGGCTGGCGCCCTTGAGGGCCATGCAGCCGGTGTTGTCGCCGATCGCGCGGATCTCGGCGACGTCTTCGGGGCTGAGCCGCTGCTCGGCCGGCATCTTCGCCAGTTCGAGCCGCTTCGCCTCGATCGGGCAGGCCTCGGGGCCGACCTCCTGGATCAGGGTCGGGGCGACGCGACTCGACCGCGGGGTGGGCGAGGTTCCACTGGCAGGCGAGCTGGATCGGCGTCAGCTTCGCCCGTTCGGCGAACGGCAGCAGGCGCTCGAGCTTCTCGACGCCCGCCTCGATCCAGCCTTCTGGGCGGAAGGAGCGATGGTCGAATTCGGCCAGCTCCATCCCCGGCCGCAGGTCGCCCCAGAAGAGACCGCCGTAGTCGACGACCCGGGTCAGCACCTTGACGTCGTGGCGGGCGGCGGCGTCGAGGCAGAGCTCGCCCGGCCAGGGCTCGAGCGGGTTGAGGATGATCATCGCCCAGTCGATCCGCTCGCCGAAGCGCTCGAGGCAGGCGATCAGGTCGAGGGTGAAGCCGTTGGCCGGCCCCGGGGCGACGCCGATCCGGGCCGTCAGCCCGGCCTCGCGCAGCGCCGCCATCCCGTCCCAGACCACCTCGCTCGAGTAGCCGATGCGGTCGGGGTTGTGGAGCAGCAGCAGGTCGAAGGAGTCGGCGCCGATCCGCTCCAGGCTCGCCTCGGTCGCCATCCGCAGGTAGTCCGCGTACTCGTCGGGCCCGCGCAGCGCGCGGATCGGTGAAGCGCGGAAACCCTTTCGGCCCTTCGCGCTCGCCCTCGTAGAAGTCGTGGCCGACCGCGCCGATCAGGCTGTAGCTCGTCGCGCGGCACGCCCTCGAGCGCCGTTCCGAGGACCCGGTCGGCCTCGCCCTGGCCGTAGGCATCGGCGGTGAGCACGGTGTCGATCCCGCCGCCCGGCCGCAGCAGCGCCGCCAGCCGGTCCTCCTCGATCGCCTCGCCGAAGTGGAGGAACCGCCCGCCGCTCCAGGTGCCGATCGCCGCTCGCCCAATCCTTCGCATGGGCCGAACCGTAGCGCCTATGCCTCGTCCACCAACCTGACGACATTCATCGAATAACTCCAGTGATCTTCATTGAGCTCGTTCAAACGATCAACCTCATCTTGTGCATCGCCCTCCGTGAGAAAGGCTTTCGTCAGAGTAATGTCAGCCTCGTTCAGCGAACCCGTACTGCCACGCCTATCAGGCTTTGGCAGACGAACTACTACGAACAGATGCTGATACTGAGAGTGCGGGGTTGGGAAGTGGGGCAACGGATACGCTCTCTACTGTCAGTTCTGTGGTTGGGTCAACGAGCCGATTCTTTCACCGGTTCTCTCATCGTACACGTCGCCGGTTTTGCCTATCGCAACATCGTCGGTGGGACCAAGACCGGCCCTCCTCTTGATGTCATGCAACCGCTCCCCGACCTCTCCTCTCGAAATGCCGCGGTCTTGACCTTGCTCCTTCCACCAAGCGTCCGGAGCGCCAATGCCCCTATAAGGTCTGCCTGGAATACAAACTTTTTCCTCGCCTACATCGGATGGTGCACTTTCGTCCGTGGCCTCATCACTTGAGTCATCGTTTCCAAAAATGCCGGAAAACAAATCGCCTACTTCTTGCGCCGCTTCAGAAACAGCGTTTCGGCAGGCTGCTGATGCCGCACACACGGTTGCCGCCGCACCCGCGGCGGCACCCGCAGCGCATCCGGCCGGCCCTAAGCCGCAACCCGCCAGTCCGGCAGCCGCTGCCGTCATTCCAGATGGGTCTGCAAACGGCAGGGGATTGCTCGACGCATACTCGTATGGCTGGCCCGTCAGAGCCTCGATTGGGTCGCGCGTCAGGAATTGCGCCGTCGCCGGGTCGTAGAACCTCGCTCGCAGGTACTGCAGCCCAGTTTGGGCGTCGGTGTACTGACCGGCGTAGCCGAGCGGCGTTTCCTCCGTGCCGGCTTCGGCTGCCATCTCGCCATATGCCGTATAGATGAAGCTGCCCGTCGCTTTGCCTGCATTGTCGGTGAGGAGGCGGGTGCTGCCCAGCTGGTCGTGGTGGAGGTAGGTCGGTTCTTCTTCGGCGTTGATCTGTGCGATCGGGAGGCCGTTGGGGCCGTAGATGTAGCTATTGATGCCGTCGTTGAGGAGTAGCGGCAGCGGGGCGCTGGTGTCCCAGGCGAAATGTCCGGTCGAGAGGCCGCTCGTCCTTGAGGTGAGAAGGCCGGAGCCGTCGAAGGCGTAGCTCGTGTCGATCGCGGGGGCTTCGCCTTCGGCGGCGCGTTTGACCGAGGTGAGGTTGCCGGCCTGGTCGTAGGCGTAGTTGGTCGCCGGGCCCACCGAGGGGGTGGCTTTGATGCGCTCCCCCATCGGGCTGTATTGGTAGGCGACGTTGGTGCCGGTTTCGAGCTGGCTGGCTTTGTCGAAGCCGTTGGTCGAGCCGGGGAGTTTGGTCGGGTTATCGGCTCTGTCGTATTCGAAGGCTTCGGCGCCGGCTTTGACCAGACGCTCGTTTTCGTCGTATTCGTAGGTCTCTTCTCCGGGTCCCGGCAGGCCTGCGGCGACCATCGCTTCGACCTGGCCAAGCGGGTCGCGTTCGTAATCGAGCGAGGCGAGCGATTCGGCGCCTTTATTGAAGTCAGCAGAAAGCATCCGACCCGCGCGGTCGTAGGAGAATTCGTCGACGTTGCCGCTCGCGGCCGGGAACTGGATCGCTTCCAGGTTGGAGTCGGCGTCGTATTCGAAGCTGGTGGTTCCGCCGAGCCAGTCGGTCATAGCTTCGAGGCGGCCGGCTTTGTCGAAGGCCTGGTCGACGTCTTTGCCGTTGGGATAGACGACCTTCTTCTGCTGGTTGGCGAGGTCGTATTCGTAGGAGACGCTGTCGCCGTGACCGTTGGTGGCTTCTTCGAGCCGTCCCAGCTGGTCGTAGACGAAGGTCGATTCGCCGCTGCCGTCGACCATCCGCGTCAGGTTGCCGCCTTCGTCGTATTCAAAATCGACGTCGGGAGTCGCTTCGTCGGAGTAGAGGATTTCTTCGAGACGGTCGGCGGCGTCGTATTCGTAGCCGGTGATCCGTTCCATCGGGTCGATGACCGTCTCCAGGTTGCCCGCGTCGTCGTATTCCTGGATCGTTTTTCGGCTCAGCGGGTCGATGATTTCGATCGGCTGCCCGAGCACGTTGCGGACGTAGGTAGTCGCGTTTTCCTCGCCGTCGATCTGGGTGACGACGTCGCCGGCGCCGTCGTATTCGGTTTTCAGCACCGCCCCATTCGGCCTTTTGGTTTCGGTCAGCTCGTCGGCCAGGTTGTAGCCGAATTCCGTCGTGTGGCCGTTGGCGTCGGTTTCGCTCTCGAGGTTGCCGTTGCCGTCATAGGCGAATTCGGTGTCGCCGCCGAGCGGGTCGATGACTTTTTCGGGGCGCCCGCGGGGGTCGCGCAGGATCGAGGTCGTGAATTCGGCTGGTTCGGCGCCTTCCTCGTTGCCGCGCGGGCTGACGATCGCCGTCACCTGGGAGTTTTCGTCGTAGCCCCAGCTGCGGGTGTTGCCTTCCGGATCGGCTT
This sequence comes from uncultured Actinomycetes bacterium, assembly GCA_963812845.1. GTDB lineage: Bacteria > Actinomycetota > Thermoleophilia > Solirubrobacterales > 70-9 > VAYN01. The sequence continues at coordinate 2,266,841 of CAWEWQ010000001.1, forward strand.
CCGCTTCGAGGTTGCCGTCGGCGTCGTATTCGAAGGCCCAGGTTCGTTCCAGCGGGTCGGTCATGCTTTCCAGCTGGCCGAGGCCGTTGTATTCGAAGGTGATCGTCTGCGCCGCTTCACCCGGAGCGGGACGCGAGACCGTTTCCGGGTTGCCAGCCACGTCGCGGACGACGGTCGTCGTCTCCCCACGCGGCGTCGTTTCGGAGACAACGTCGTGGGTGGCGTTGTATTCCCTTTCCGTTTTGTTTTCCAGCGGATCGGTGACGCTGGTGCGGTCGCCGGTGGGGTTGTAAGTGAAGACGGTGGTATGCCCGTTGCCGTCAGTCCGGGTGAGGTTGTGGCCGGCCTCGTCGTAGGTGAAGCTGACCGTGGTCGCGTCTTCGGTTCCGTAGCCGCGGGTGACCGAGGTCGGCTGGTTGTTGCTGTCGAACCAGAAGTCCGTAACCGCGCCAGTGGCTTCGTTCGTCATCCGCGTGTGGAAGCCGTCGTATTCGAAGGACGTGGTCCGTTCGGCGGGATCGGTCTGCGAGATGACCCGGCCGAGTTCGTCGTATTCGTTGAGGGTCTCGCCTCCGCGCCCGTTGGTCATTTTCGTCATCAGGTGTGCGGGGTCGTATTTGAACTGCCAGCGCGGACCTTCTTCGCCAGGCAGGGTCACGCTGGCGAGCTCTTTGCCTTCGTAGGCGTAGTGCACCAGGTGGCCCATCGGGTCTTCGGCGGTTTCGACCAGACCTTCTTCGTCGTAGGTGAAGACAATCTGCCGCCCGACCGGATCTTCGACGTATTGCAGTCGTCCAGCTTCGGTGTATCCGAAGCTGGTTTCGTTTCCGTTGCGGTCGGCGATCGCCAGCAGCGCGCCGCTCGGAGCGAAGCGGTACTCGATTTGGTGCGCGCCCGTGTAGACGTATCCGGCTTCCGGGTTACCGGTCAGGGTGGCCTGACTCCAGGCCGGGGGATCAAAACCGCCTTTGCCGTCGGCGGTAAACGGGACGGTGCTGCCGTCGGCGGCGACGACCGTGATCGCTGCGCCTTCTTCTTCGATCTCAAGGCGACCCCCGAGGGAGCTGGTCCAGCCGTACCCGAACGGCCCGAGCTCGGAGGCCGCATAGGCGTTGTAGGTCCTGGTCAGATCGAGGCCGAGACCGAGCCCACCGACCGAGATGTCGGCCTGACCCTCAAAGAAGGTCCCGGTCGCCGCTTCAACCGGGTCTGCGCATGGACAGCGAATACCGTATTTCTCGCTTGCCGGCGGGCCTATGGGCCGAAGAATCGAAAGCGTTCCTTCCCGCTGGCCGACCTGACCCAGGTTCTTAAAGGGCACATCGACGAACGTGGTTCCGGAGCCCGTCTGCTTTTCGAAGGTCCCCCGGTTGACGATGATGGGATTGGAGGTGCTTTCCGGCGCAATCTGGATCTCCGGGCCCCATTTCGCTTTCTCCGAGCTCGCGTCGAACGTGCCGTAGTTGACGAGCTTTGCCCCATCGGCCATGCCAAGGGTGCTGATGGTCGTCGTGAAATCTCCGCGCAGGATGAGTTCGCGTTCCCGCAAGGTCGCGTATTTGGGTTCATAGACGCAGGGACTGCCGCATCCAAGTCCGTGGCCTATGTATCCGCCTTCTAGAGCTTCGGTTTTTCCACTCCCCGCCATCACCGTCGACCACCATTCGATTTTGTCGGTAGTGATCGCCCCCGGCCCTATCACTTCCCCGTCCCAGAGTTCCAGCTGACCGGTGGTTACTTCGGAGCCCGCTTTCAGGTCGACCAGGAGATCCTGGAAGTGGACCTCTCCAGATTCCAAGGCTGAGCCGGCGCCAAAAGTGGTGGAACCTTCTTCGAAGAAGACCCATTCACCTGCGCTCATAGTGACTCCAGGACCGAACGTCGACGAGCCCATTTCCTGGAAATAGATTTCAGACAGTTCGATGGTGGTGTTTTCCCCGAAGCTCGACGTGCCTTCGTGCAGCCACAGGTACCCGGGAGTCAGCGTCGAGCCAGGCCCGAAGCTGGTGCTTCCACCTTCCTGCCAGAAGAATTCGCCGACGACGTTCGAGCCGGCTCCAAGTTCGAATAGGCCGTCGGAATACGGCTCTTCGAAAAGGAATTGGGTGGATTCGCCGGCGGTGAAGGAATCTTCCGAGAAGAAGAATTCACCGGTGAACGTGGTGTCGTCGCCTGCCGCGAATGCCCCGCCTTCGTTGACGAATTCGCCTTCGAATATGGATTTACTACCCACCTGAATTTCCCCTATCGACTGATAGAAGAAACCGGCTTGGATCCCGGATTCAACGCCGAAGCTGACTTCCGCTGGTTCTTCGAGTTCTTCGACGCCGGAATATTCGAGGTAGTCGTCGGTGACTTCCATGAATTCCGCGTTCAGTTCAGAGCCCCCGTCGATTGAGGCAGTTCCGCCGGCAACCCCGAGTTCCCCGAAGACCTTCGGGCTCCCGTTCAGGAGATGCAGTTTCCCCCCGTACAGCCATATGCTTCCTTCTTCGCCATCAATGCCATCGGCGGTAACAGCCCCGCCCGAGAGGATCTGGGCCTCTCCCGAGATAGTCGCTTCTTCGCCGAGCGAGAAGTTGTCCATTGCAAGGACCAGCTTGGTTTCGGCGGCGTAGAGGTTTTCGCTCTGCGCGATCCATTCGCTGGGCCCTTCCTGGCCGGAGGATCCGCCCCCGCTGAGCATGAGGATGCCGGTCTGCGTTTCGACCAGAGACTCGTTATCGATCGGCACCTCGACGACGGAGACCCCGGACCCCTGCGTCTTGACCACCGTCCCGGTGTTCACGAGATGCGAGGCGAACAGATAGGAACCAACCACGAGCCCGCTTCCCGCCGCCTCGCTGTTCACTCTGATGAACCCTTCGTTTTCGATCAGGGCTCCTTCAGTGACCACCAGCCTGCCAGCGGGTTCGGCGATATTCACTTCGCCGCTGTTTTCCAGTTTGGTCGAGTCGATCCGGGCTTCGCCTTCGGCGCCGGCGATCGTCAGTTGGCCTTCGTTGACTACCTTCGCGGACCCGGTGACGTTCAGCCCGCCTTCCTTGCCGGCCACGGCCAAGTTTTCGTAGTTGAAGACGGTCGAGTTTTCGCTGGCCGAGAGCCGCGCTTCGGGCCCTTCTACTTGAAAGATTCCAGAGTTCGCAAGGTCCGCAGAATCACGCAGCGCCACCTTTCCGGTAGATCCATGCACTTTGAAGCTGCCGGTAACGCTCAGGAGCGCACCTTCGATGACGCGTAGTTCCCCTTCTTCTCCGCCCACTCCCATCGAGCCGTGGACGCCGAGCACTCTTTTCTGCGTGAGCCTCAACCCCGGTTGTCCGCCGAATTCCCCGCCCACCACTTCTCCCGTGGCTTCCGCTCCAATCTTGGTGAAGCCTTCGCCTTTCATCAGGCCGCCTAGACCCACAAACTGATCGGTGACGAAGATTTCTCCCGTCCCGCCGAATTCCCCGCCTTCTTTAAGGCGCATGATCCCGATGTTCGACGGTTCGGCGACCCCAACGAGGACGAGGGAGGATTCCGTGATCACGAGTTCGCCGCTGCCTTGAAGCATTTCCGCGCGTTGCGCGCCACTGCTGATCGTCACGCGGTGCGATTTCGGAATGCAGGCGACGTCTTCTTCGGTCGGAACGGCTTCGGCCGACCAATTTTCAGCTTCCGTCCATTCGCCCACTTCCGGCCCGACCCAGGTGTCGGTGCATTCGGCGGCAACCGCGAGGCTCGGCCAGACGATCAAGCCCACCAGGACGCAGAGAGCCCCGACGAGACCTGCCGCGAATCGCTTGCTCCTCCCCATACAGGGGTGTTTACCAATAACTACTCAGATTCGCACGCGCTAATCGGCCTTTTTGGACGAATAGCCGGAACGGGTATGTATTTGACCTCAGGACTCGACGTCGCCGGCGCCGGCGCCGTCGGGGCTCTCGCCCTCGGGCACCTCGTCGCCGCCGTCGTCCTTCTTGGCGCCGACGCCGACCTTCTCGCGCTTCGGGCTTCTCCGGCGGCTTTCGCCTTCGGCTTCTTCGGGGCGATGATCTCGAGGCTGAGCGGTTTGTCCTCCTCGTCGCCGGCGCGGGTCGCGGGAGACCATCACGGTCGAGCCGGGCGTCATCTGGCCCTGGCGCAGGACTTCGTCGGCCAGCGGGTCCTCGATGTAGCGCTGGATCGCCCGGCGCAGCGGACGGGCGCCCATCGACGGGTCCCAGCCTTTGTCGACCAGCAGGTCCTTGGCCTCGTCGGTCAGCTCGAGCTGCAGTTCGTGCTCGGCGACCTGGACGCGGACGCGGTTGATCATCAGGTCGATGATCTCCTTGACCTCGTCCTTGGCGAGCTTGTGGAAGACGATCACCTCGTCGATCCGGTTGAGGAACTCGGGCCGGAAGACTTTTTTCAGGTCGCTCATGATCCGGTTCTTCATGTCGCCGTAGGACATGCCGGTCTCGTCGGAGACGGTGAACCCGATCGAGGTGTTCTTCGAGATCTCCGAGGCGCCGATGTTCGAGGTCATGATCACGATCGCGTTGCGGAAGTCGACGGTGCGGCCCTGGGCGTCGGTGAGGCGCCCGTCCTCGAGGATCTGCAGGAGGATGTTGAAGACGTCCGGGTGGGCCTTCTCGATCTCGTCGAGCAGCAGCACCGAGTACGGCTTGCGGCGCACGGCCTCGGTCAGCTGACCGCCCTCGTCGTAGCCGATGTAGCCCGGGGGCGAGCCGACCAGGCGGCTGACCGCGTGCTTCTCCATGTACTCGGACATGTCGATCCGGATCATCGCCTCCTCGTCGCCGAAGAGGAAGTCGGCGAGGGTGCGGGCGAGCTCGGTCTTGCCGACCCCGGAGGGGCCGAGGAAGATGAACGAGCCGGCCGGCCGCTTCGGGTCCTTGATCCCGGCGCGGGAGCGGCGGATCGCTTTCGAGACGGCGGTGATCGCGACCTCCTGGCCGATCACGCGCTTGTGGAGTTCCTCCTCCATGCGGATCAGCTTCTTGGTCTCGGCCTCGGTCAGTTTGAAGACGGGGATGCCGGTCCACATCGAGACGATGTCGGCGATCTCCTCCTCGCCGACCTCGGGCCGCTCGCCGTTCTCGCCCTCGGCCCACTCGTCTTCGAGCTGGCGCTTGCGGGTCGTCAGCTGGCGCTCGGTGTCGCGCAGGTTGGCGGCCTTTTCGAACTCCTGGGCCTCGATCGCGGCCTCCTTCTCGCGCCGCGTCGTCTCGATTTCCTCCTCGAGGTCGCGGTAGACCGGGCGGCGTGCTCATCGACTTGATCCGCATCCGCGAGCCGGCCTCGTCGATCAGGTCGATCGCCTTGTCGGGCAGGAAGCGGTCGGAGATGTAGCGGTCGGCGAGCTCGGCGGCGGCTTCGAGGGCGTCGTCGCTGATCGTCACCCGGTGGTGCTGTTCGTAGCGCTCGCGCAGCCCCTCGAGGATCTTCACCGTGTCCTCGGGCGAGGGCTGGTCGACCCTGATCTGGGCGAAGCGGCGCTCCAGCGCCGAGTCGCGCTCGAGGTACTTGCGGTACTCGTCGAGCGTGGTCGCGCCGATCGTCTGCAGCTCGCCGCGGGCCAGGGCCGGCTTCAGGATCGAGGCGGCGTCGATCGCGCCCTCGGCGGCGCCGGCGCCGACCAGGTTGTGGAGCTCGTCGATGAAAAGGATGATGTCGCCGCGCTGGGTGATCTCTTTCATCACCTTCTTGAGGCGCTCCTCGAACTCGCCGCGGTACTTGGAGCCGGCGACCAGGGCGGCCAGGTCGAGCGTGTAGATCTGCTTGTTCTTCAGCAGCTCCGGCACCTCGCCGTTGTTGATCCGGGCGGCCAGGCCCTCGACGACGGCGGTCTTGCCGACGCCGGGCTCGCCCAGCAGCACCGGGTTGTTCTTGGTCCGGCGGGAGAGGATCTGCATGATCCGCTCGATCTCGGTTTCGCGACCGATCACCGGGTCGAGCTTGCCCTCCTCGGCGAGGCGGGTGAGGTTGCGACCGAACTGGTCGAGCAGTTTCGAAGACTTTTTGCCCTCGCCGGCGCCACCGCCGCCACCGCCGCCCTGACGACGGCCGCCGGGGCCGGAGAGCATCCGGATCACCTCGTTGCGGATCTTGTCGGAGTCGGCGTCGAAGTCGAGCAGGATGCGGGCGGCGACGCCCTCGTTCTCACGCACGAGGCCGAGCAGGATGTGCTCGGTGCCGATGTAGTTGTGGCCGAGCGAGAGCGCCTCGCGCAGCGCCAGCTCGAGCACCTTCTTGGCGCGCGGCGTGAACGGGATCTGGCCGGAGGTGACCTCCTCGCCGGAGCCGACGATGCGGACGACCTGCGAGCGCACCCGTTCGACGGTGATGTCGAGGGACTCGAGGACGCGGGCGGCAAGACCCTCCTCCTCGCGGAGCAGCCCGAGCAGGATGTGCTCGGTGCCGATGTAGTTGTGCTTGAGCGTCCGGGCCTCCTCCTGCGCTAGGACGACGACCTGGCGAGCTCTCTCAGTGAATCGCTCGAACAAATGAAGACCTCTTCCTGGTTCGAACCCGGTGGCCCGGGTTTGTACCGCCGGACGCCTTCTCCCTTATCGGGAGGCGCCCATCTGTCCCATAACTCTACCGGGGTCGTCAGTCCGGCTTCGTGCGCGCTTGAGCACGCTAAGAGCGATATTTCACGGAGGCTTCCGGCACCAATTCTTGTGTCTTACGTGCGCATCGCCGGGAACAGCAGCACCTCGCGCAGGCGTCTGGGCCCCGGTCAGCATCATCACCAGGCGGTCGATGCCGAGCCCGACGCCGCCGGTCGGCGGCATCCCCTGTTCGAGCGCCTCGACGAAGGCCTCGTCGAAGGGCTGGGCCTCTTCGTCGCCGCGCGCGCAGCTCCGCCGCCTGCTGCTCGAAGCGCCGCCGCTGCTCGTCGGGGTCGTTCAGCTCGGTGAAGGAGTTGGCGATCTCGACCCCGCCGACGAAGGCCTCCCAGCGCTCGACCAGGCCCGGCTCGGAGCGGTGGCGCCTTGGCGAAGGGCGAGAGCTCGACCGGGTAGTCGAAGACGAAGGTCGGCTGGATCAGGCCCGGCTCGACCTCGCGCGAGAGCAGGCCGTCGACCAGCTTGCCCCAGCCCTCGCTCGGGTCGGGCTCGGTCCCCATCGCCTGCGCCAGCGCCTCGCGGGTCGGGTGCTCGGCGATGTCGATCCCGGCGCGCTCGAGGATCGCCTCGCGCAGGGTGATCCGCCGCCAGGGCGGCGCGAAGTCGATCTCGACCTCGCCGCGCTTGACCTTGGTCGTCCCCAGCACCCGCTCGGCGACCTCGGCGACCAGCAGCTCGAGGTCGTGCGCGGTCTTCTCGTAGTCGGCGTAGGCCTCGTACCACTCGAGCATCGTGAACTCGGGGTTGTGCTTGTGGGAGACGCCCTCGTTGCGGAAGTCCTTGCCGAGCTCGTAGACGCGGTCGATGCCGCCGACGACGAGCCGCTTGAGGTAGAGCTCGGTGGCGATCCGCAGGTAGAGGTCGCGGTCGAGCGCGTTGTGGTGGGTCGTGAAGGGGCGCGCCAGGGCGCCGCCGTAGAGCGGCTGCAGGACCGGCGTCTCGACCTCGATGAAGCCGTGTTCGTCGAACCAGCGGCGGATCTCGGTGATCGTGCGGGCGCGGATCGCGGAAGATGCGGCGGCTCTCCTCGTTGGCGATCAGGTCGAGCTCGCGGCGGCGGAAGCGGGTCTCGGTGTCCTCGAGGCCGTGGAACTTGTCGGGCGGCGGCCGCAGGCTCTTGGCCAGCAGGCGCCAGTGGTCGATCGCCAGCGAGAGCTCGCCGCCGCGCCGGGTCGCCATCGCCGTCCCCTCGGCGCCGACGATGTCGCCGAGGTCGAGGTCGACGAGCAGCTCGTAGGCCTCGTCGCCGAGCAGGTCCTCGCGGGCGTGCAGCTGGATCTGGCCGCTGCCGTCGCGGAGGTCGAGGAAGCAGGCCTTGCCGTGGCCGCGGCGGGCGACGATCCGGCCGGCGACCCGGTGGCGCGACTCGGTCTCGATCCCCGCCGCCAGCCCCTCGTGCGCGGCCCGCACCTCGGCGATGTCCTCCCGCCCGGAGAACTCGTGCGGGAACGGCTCGATCCCCGCCTCCCGGATCCGCTCCAGCTTCTCGCGCCGATCGCGCAGAACGTCGGAGAGCTCTGCGGCTCGGCTCGGGCTCGCTCATCGGGGCGCGAGCCTACCGGGCGTCAGGCTTTCTCGATCTTGGTGATTTTGAGTTTTTTCTTCGGCCCGCGCGGGACCTCGACGGTGACGATGTCGTTGCGCTTCCGGCCGACCAGGGCTTTGCCGATCGGCGACTCGTTCGAGAGCTTGTGCTCGAGCGGGTTCGCCTCGGTCGAGCCGACGATCTGGAATTTCTGCGAGTCGCCGGTTTTCTGGTCTTTGACGTGGACGATCGAGCCGAAGCCGACCTCGTCGGTGTTGAGCGCCTTCTCGTCGATCACGTGGCGCGGCGCAGCCGCTCCTCGAGCTGGGCGATCCGGCCCTCGAGCAGGGCCTGTTCGTTCTTGGCGTCGTCGTATTCGGCGTTCTCGGAGATGTCGCCGAATTCGCGCGCCTCCTTGATCCGCGCCGCGACCTCGCGGCGTTTGGTCGTCGAGAGGAACTCGATTTCCTCTTTCAGTTTCTCGAGCCCCTCTGGGGTGATGACCGCCTGACGACTCACTTGAACGACCTCGCTTTGGATTTGGAAGGGAGCCGTGGACCGGTCTCCCAGACCGAAAAAAACGCCCCGATGCGGCGCCTGAAACGGCGCACACCCGGGCACGGAGTCGCGGGATTATAGCGAGGGTCGCCGGCCGGCCAATCAGCGCCGCTTCAGGCCACGGCTGCAGGCGTCGCCAGGCGCGCGATCAGCTCCCGCGCCCGGGCCAGATCGGCGCTGCGCTGGAGCTCGTCGGCGACCTCCTGCGGCGCCTCCAGCCGCTCCACGTACCAGGGGTAGAACTTGCGCAGGTAGCGCTCGGCCCGCTCGGCTGCCGAGGTGCTCCTCGGCGCGGTCGATCGACCCAGAGCCAGCTCGGCGACGATCTCCTCGCGGCTCGGCGGCTCGACCCGGCGCGCCGGTCAGTTCCTCGAAGACCCAGGGGTTGCCGAGCGAGCCGCGGGCGATCATCACCGCGTCGGCGCCCGACTCCTCGTAGGCGCGGCGGGCGGCCTCGGCGCCGGAGAGCCCGCCGGAGACGATCACCGGCACCTCGACCCGCTCGACCAGCTCCCGGGTCAGCGCGTAGTCGGGCTTGCCCTTGTGGCCCTTGGTCGCCGCCCGCGGGTGGAAGGCGATCGCCGCGACGCCCGCCTCCTCGGCCAGGCGGATCGCCGAGGTCGAAGCCGGAGCGGTCGCCGGCCTCGATCCCCGAGCGCAGCTTCACCGTCACCGGCAGGCCGCTGCCCTCGGCGGCGCCGCGGGCCAGCGCCAGGGCCAGGTCGGGGTCGCGCAGGAGCTGGGCGCCGGCGCCGGTCTTCCGCACCTTCGGCACCGGGCAGCCCATGTTGATGTCGATCAGGTCGGCGCCGGCCTCGGCGGCGATCTCGGCGCCCGGAGCGCATCACCTCGGCGTCGTGGCCGAAGAGCTGCATCGAGACCGGGTGCTCGTCGGGGTGGATCCGCATCAGCTCGCGCAGGGTGCGCTCGTTGCGGTAGTGCAGGGCGAAGCTGGAGACCATCTCCGAGACGGCGAGGCCGGCGCCGTGGCGTTTGGCCTGCAGGCGCACGAACCAGTTGCCGATCCCGGCCAGCGGCGCCAGCAGGACCCGGTTGGCGATCGGCACGCCGCCGATCTCGAAGGGCTCGGTCAGCGCCGGGCGGGCACTTGCTTGTCACCGGTTGCGCTCATGGATCAGCCGCAGTCCCTTCAGGGTCAGCAGGTCGTCGACCTCGTCGATCGTCTCGGTGAAGGGGACGACGGTCGCGGCGTAGCCGCCGGTGGCGAGCAGCCGCGGGTTCGGCAGTTCGTCTTCGATCCGGCGGACGATGCCGTCGATCAGGCCGGCGAAGCCGAAGATGAAGCCGGAGTGGATCGCCGCCCGGGTCGAGCGGCCGATCGCTTCCGGTCGGCTCTTCGAGGTCGATGCGGGTGATCCGGGCGGCGCGTTCGATCAGGGCGCTGAGCGAGGTCGCGAGGCCGGGGCCGATCGCGCCGCCGAGGTACTCGCCCTCGGCGGAGACGGCGTCGATGTTGATGCCGGTGCCGAAGTCGACGACGACGCAGGCCTCGCCGAAGCGCTCGTAGGCGGCGATCGCGTTGACGAGGCGGTCGGCGCCGACCTCGAGCGGGTTCTCGATCCGGATCGGCATCCCGGTCTTGACCCCGGGGCCGATCGTCAGGCAGTCGGCTCCGAGGTAGCGCTGCGCCAGCTGCTCGAACTGGCTGCCGAGCGGCGGCACCACCGAGGAGACGCAGACCGCGTCGACCTCGTCGAAGGACATCTCGCGAGAGCGAGAAGAGGCCGGCGATCCGCTCGGCCAGCTCGTCGCCGGTCGCGCCCGAGCGGGTCTGGAAGCGCCAGTGCTCGACCAGGCGCTCGCCCTCGAAGGCGCCGAGGTGGGTCTGGGTGTTGCCGACGTCGACCGCGAGGAGCATCGGCGGATTATCGCGGGCGGCCGACTGGCTGGGTAGCCAAACGATGGCGGATGCGCATAGGATCGCGCCGATGAAAGCTCGCCTCTACGTCATTCCGGCCTCGCACCCGAGCATCGCCGCCCAGCTGATGCTCGAGCACAAGGGCATCGCCTACAAGCGCACCGACCTGCTGCCGGTGATCTCCAAGGGCGTGCTGCGCGCGGTCGGCTTCCCCGGCAGTCACCGTGCCGGCGCTGAAGATCGACGGCAGGCAAGGTGCAGGGCTCGCGCCCGATCGCCCGCGAGCTCGACCGCCTGCGGCCCGAGCCGCCGCTGCTTCCCGGCCGACCCCGAGAAGCGGGCCGCGGTCGAGGAGGCCGAGCGCTTCGGCGACGAGGAGCTGCAGCACCCGATCCGCCAGATCCTCTGGTGGGGGATCAAGCAGCGACCAGCGAGCCGCTGCGCAGCTACTCCGAGGGCGCCAAGCTCGGCGTCCCGATCGGCCTGGCGATGAAGACCGCGGCGCCCGATCGTCGCCCTCTCGGCCCGCTTCAACGAAGCCGACGACGAGAACGCCCGCAACGCGCTCGCGGCGCTGCCGGCGCTGCTCGACAAGGTCGACGCACTGATCGCAGAGCGGCGTCGTCAACGGCGCGCAGCCGAACGCCGCCGACTTCCAGATCGCCCCGAGCATCGGGCTGGCGATGACGCTCGACGACCTGCGCCCGGCGATCGAGGGCCGCCCGGCGGGCGACGCTGGCGAGGCGATTCGTCCCGAACTACCCCGGCAAGATGCCGCCGGTCCTTCCGGCCGAGTGGCTGGCGCCGCTGCGCGGCGAGCCCGCCGCCGCCTAGCCTGAACCCGGAATTCCCCCTCGCCCCACCGCCTGCGAGCGGTCGAGCGAGAGCATGGCCGCGACGGCGGAGCCCGCGATCAGGGCAGCCGCCAGACCCGAGAACACGACTCGGTCGGTCGGCGTTTTGGTTTTCCAGCCGACCGCGAGGACCAGGCCGGCGAACACCAGGCCGGCGATCGCGCCCGCCCCGAAACCGGCTGACCGTCGCCGCGGCCGCCATATCGAACCGACCAACAACCCCAGGAGGCCACCGGAGACGGCAAGGGCGACGAGTTCGATCGAGGCGCGTTTGGTGAATTCCGCCTTCGCGTCGGGCAGGTAGACGGGCAGGGTCCAGATCAGCCCACCGACGAGCCCGGCCAGGCCGCCGATCAAGATACCCCTCGCCAACAACCTGGCCGGAGGCACCCTGACCACCCGGAGTCCGAGCCAGATCGCCAGGGCGGCGCCGACGAGCGCGAGGGTGCCGGTTCGCCGCACCAGCTCGGTCCAGATATGGCGGTTCGTTTCGGCGTGCGTTTCAAACGGCTGAGCCAGTTCGAATTCGAGCAGCCTCTCGGCCAGCCATCGGCCGAACAGCCCCGCGACCCCGGCCACGGCGGCCCCTTCCAGGGCGGCCCGCCAGCCGAGCGGCGGCGGCAGAGGCAGCGTCGGCGACTGCTCCGGCCTCGGTTCCGGTTCCGATGCCTGCGTTTCCCGGCCAACGCCGGACCCCGGCAGCAGCCCGTCGAGGGAATCGATCAGACGCTCGACGTCGTAGCGCCAGCGGCCGTCGCTGAGCTCGATTGCGTTGCGGCGGGCGAGCGGGCGCAGCTCGGGCGGCAGGTCCTCACGGCGCGGCATCTGCGCGCCGTGGACCAGGACCGGGATCGGCGTTATCCGCGGGTTGCTGAGCGCGGTCTGCAGCTCCAGCCTGACGAAATCGTCCGGCGCCTCCAGCCGCCGGCTCCCGTCCTCGTTGGTGGAGCTGACCCAGTTGCGGCCCATCACCACCAGCAGCGCCACGCAGCCCGACACAACCTCGGTGATCCGCTCTTCGAAGTCGACACCGGGGGCGAGCTCGACGTCCATGAAGACGTTGCCCTCGCCGAAGCGGGCGACCATCGCGTCGTAGAGGCGACCGGCATGGGCCGAGGTCTCGTCGCGGCGGTAACAGATGAAGACCTTCTGGGAGGTCGCCCCTGGGGCGGAACCGGTCTCCACGCTCATCCATCTCCTCCCATCTTCTTGCCTGCCTCCTCGCGGTTTGCCGCCCAGGCCGCGTGCTCCTGCGAGACGAGGCTCTCCACCCGTTCGGCGAGCAGAACGTCGGGATCGAGCACGGTCGCGTAGGGGCCGGCGTGGGCGAGGTAGAGGTACTGCTCGTGCTTCAGCCGCTCGCAGGTGGCCCGGTAGGTGATCCAGTTCTGCTGGTACTGCTGCAGTTGCTGCAGGCTCTCGAGGACGACGATCAGGGCGCCGGCGGCGCCGAGGATCCAGTCCGGGAGCGAACCGGCGGCGGCAACTGGAATCCCCGCCGCGGCAACGATCTGGCAGGTCTTCAGGCCCTTGAACCAGCGCTGGTTGTACTGGCTTTTGCGGTCGTACCAGCCGATCTGTTCGCGGACCCGCGCCCGGGCAGGGGACTCCGCCGAGCCGGCGGCTCGCGGCTCGGTCGCCATCTGCTCGGTAGCCGTTCCCACGTCGATCGTCCGCCTATGGATCTAACCGGGCGCGTCGCGAGTGTCAAGAACGCCTGAGTATTTAAATCATCTAGCTGCGCGTCAACGACGGTCCCCGCTCGACCCGCTGCCCCGGGCCGAGGGCGACCAGCGCCGCGGCCAGCCGGGTCCCGTCCGGCAGGGTCAGCTCCGGGTCGAGCTCGAGCAGCGGCGCGAGGACGAAGCGGCGGGTGGTGACCTCGGGGTGCGGCAGGGTGAGGCGGTCGCTGCTCGAGCTCGAGGTCGCCGAGCAGGAGCAGGTCGACGTCGAGCGGGCGCGGGCTGTGGCGGGGCGCCTCGAAGGAGCGGCCGCGCTCGGCCTCGACCCGCTTGCAGGCGTCGAGCAGCTGCTTCGGGCTCGAGCTCGGTGCGGATGCGGACGGCGGCGTTGAGGAAGTCGGGCTGGTCGAGGACCTCGCCGACCGGCTCGGTGACGTAGGTGGAGGAGACGGCCTCGACCTCGACCCCCTCGGCTTCGAGCAGCTCGATCGCCGCCCGCAGGTGGCGCGGCGGAGTCGCCGACGTTGGAGCCGAGACCGAGGTAGCCGGTCCGCTTCTCCGCCGCCAAGCGGCTAGTCCTCGGCTTCGCCGTCTTCTTCGACCGCCCGCTCCTGGGTCACCTCGACCGCCACCTCCTGGATCGCCAGCGGCAGCGGCGGCTCGGGCTTGGCGGCGCGGACCCGGACCGATTCGCAGCCGTAGCGCTCCATCAGCCGCTCGCCCACCACCTGCGCCAGGCGCTCCAGCGTCCTGTAGCTGCGCTCGGTGGCGGCGAGGGTGACGATGTCGCAGACCTGGGCGTAGTCGACCGTGTCCTCGAGGCGGTCGGTCAGCACCGCGTCGCAGTCGGGAACGTCGAAGGAGATGTCGAACTCGAGCCGCTGCCCGACCTCCTGCTCGGCGTCGGAGACGCCGTGGTGGGTGTAGATCGAGAGCCCGCGCAGCTCGATTTCGGCGCTCGACTCGATGCCGTTGTCGTGGCTCTCCATGATCGGAGACCTACCCGAGTATCGCCGCCGCCACGGCCAGCGCCTGGCCGCACCTCGGCGACGTCGTGGACGCGCAGCACCGCGGCGCCCTCGGCGGCGGCGAGGACCGAGGAGGCGATCGTGCCGCCGAGCCGCTCGCCGGCGGCCGAGCCGTCGACCCGGCCGATGAAGCTCTTGCGCGAGGTGCCGATCACCAGCGGCCGCCCGAGCTCGCGCAGCTCGCCGAGCCGGCGCAGCAGCTCCAGGTTGTGCGCGGCGGTCTTGCCGAAGCCGATCCCGGGGTCGAGCCAGACCCGCTCCTCGGCGATACCCGCGGCCGCCGCGCAGCCTCGAGGCGCTCGGCGAGGAAGGCCTTGACCTCGGCGACGACGTCGTCGTAGCGAGGGTCCGTCCTGCATCGTGCGCGGGTCGCCGCGCATGTGCATGAGGACGACGGTGGCGCCGCGCTCGGCGCAGAGCGCCGCCATCTCCGGGTCGCCGCGCAGGGCGGTGACGTCGTTGACGATCGTCGCGCCGGCGTCGAGCGCGGCCGCGGCGACCGGCGCCTTCGAGGTGTCGACCGAGACCTCGCGCCCGACGCCGGCCAGCCCCTCGATGACCGGCACCACCCGCCGCAGCTCCTCCTCGGCAGCGACCGGCTCCGCGCCCGGCCGGGTCGATTCGCCGCCGACGTCGAGGATCTCCGCCCCCGCCTCGGCCAGCTCCCGCCCGTGCGCGATCGCCGCCTCCGGGTCGAGGTAGAGTCCGCCGTCGGAGAACGAGTCCGGGGTCACGTTGACGACCCCCATCAGCTTCGGGACTGGGGTTCACTGACCAAGCATGGCAAGGACGCAGGGAGCGAAGTGTGCTCTGCACACGAGCGACCGAGGACGCCGCCAGGCGCCGGTCAGGGGGCCCAGTTAGGAGGCGTCGCCGCCGGCGAAGCCGGGACGTGGGCGCGGAGCGGACGGCGCCCTCGCGGGCGGCCTTTTCCGGCTCCGGCTCGGGCTCGGCCGGTTTGCTCGGGCGGCTCCTCGTCGTCGACGAAGACCTCGTCCGCCGGCTTGCCTTCGAGCAGGGCGACGAACTCCTTGGCGTCGATCGTCTCCCGCTCCAGCAGCAGCTTCGAGATCCGCTCGAGGTCGTCGCGGCGCTCGTTCAGCAGGCTCTTCGCGGTCTGGTGCGCGCTCTCGACGATGCGGCGGATCTCGTCGTCGATCTCGCGGGCGATCTCGTCGGAGTAGTCGGGCTCGGAGCTGAACTCGCGACCGAGGAACGGCTGGCCGCGATCGTGGCCGAAGACGCGGGGACCGAGGCGCTCGGACATGCCGAAGCGCATCACCATCTGCTTCGCCGTCTCGGTCACCTTTTCGAGGTCGTTGGAGGCGCCGGTGGTGATCTCGCCGAAGACGATCTCCTCGGCGGCGCGGCCGCCCAGGGTCATCGCCATCGTGTCGGTCAGCTCGGCGCGGGTGGTGAGGAACTTGTCCTCGGTCGGCAGGCTGATCGTGTAGCCGAGCGCCTGGCCGCGGCTGATGATCGAGATCTTGTGGACCGGGTCGGTGTTCGGGCAGCAGCTGGCCGACGATCGCGTGGCCGACCTCGTGGTAGGCGGTGATCAGGCGCTCCTTCTCGCTCATCACCCGGGTCTTCTTCTCGGGGCCGGCGATCACGCGCATGATCCCCTCCTCGAGCTCCTTCATCGTGATCTCGCGCTTGCCCGTGCGGGCGGTCAGCAGGGCCGCCTCGTTGATCAGGTTGGCGAGGTCGGCGCCGGTGAAGCCGGGGGTCTGGCCGGCCAGCGTGTCGAGCTCGATCTCGCGGCCCAGCGGCTTGCCGCGGGTGTGGACCTCGAGGATGTGCTTGCGGCCCTTGCGGTCGGGGCGGTCGACGACGACCTGGCGGTCGAAGCGGCCGGGCCGCAGCAGCGCCGGGTCGAGGATGTCGGGCCGGTTGGTGGCCGCGATCAAGATGATGTTGTCCTTCATTTCGAAGCCGTCCATCTCGACCAGCAGCTGGTTCAGCGTCTGCTCGCGCTCGTCGTGACCGCCGCCCATGCCGGCGCCGCGGTGGCGGCCGACGGCGTCGATCTCGTCCATGAAGATGATGCAGGGCGAGTTCTGTTTCGCCTGCTCGAAGAGGTCGCGGACGCGGCTGGCGCCGACGCCGACGAACATCTCGACGAAGTCCGAGCCGGAGATCGAGAAGAAGGGCACGCCCGGCCTCGCCGGCGACGGCGCGGGCGAGCAGCGTCTTGCCGGTGCCGGGCGGTCCGTAGAGGAGGACGCCCTTGGGGATGCGGGCGCCGAGCGCCTGGAACTTCTTCGGGTTCTCGAGGAATTCCTTGATCTCCTCGAGCTCCTGCACCGCCTCGTCGACGCCGGCGACGTCGCGGAAGGTGATTTTCGGCGCGTCGACCGACATCCGCTTGGCTTTCGATTTGCCGAAGTTCATCACCCGCGAGCCGCCGCCCTGCATCTGGTTCATGAGGAAGATCCAGAAGCCGAGGAAGAGGACGAAGGGCAGGATGAAGGTGAGCAGCGAGAGCAGCCCGGAGCTGCCGGAGCCGTGGACGTCGGTCTTCGACTTCGTTTTCGTCGAGCAGGTTGATCAGGCTCTGCTTCGGCGTCGGGCGGGTAGCCGGTGGAGAAGCTTTCGCCGTTGGTGCTGCTTGACGTCGAGGGTGTTGTCCTTGGTGTTGACGTCGACTTCTTCGATCTGGCCCTCGGCGATCAGGCCCGTTTTCTGGGCTGACCAGTTCGTTGTAGGCGGGCGCCTCGGCGCCGTCGCCGCTGGTGATCACTCGCTGGGCGATGAACGCCAGGATGACGACCAGCAGGATCGGGAACGCCGCGCTTTTGAAAAAACGCCTCAAGGGTGAGAATCAGCGTACCAGGGCGGTTTTTCCGCGTTACTCGGCGAGAGCGGCGACGTAATCGAGGTTGCGGTAGCGCTGCGCGTGGTCGAGGCCGTAGCCGATCGCGAACCGGTTCGGGATCTCGAAGCCGACGTAGCGGGGCGAGAGGTCGACCCGCAGCCGCTCGGGCTTGGTCAGCAGCGCGCAGACCTCGAGCGAGGCGGGGTTGCGGGCGTTCAGGTTGCGCATCAGGTACTGCAGGGTGAGACCGGAGTCGATGATGTCCTCGACGATCAGGACGTCGCGTCCTTCGATCGGGGCGTCGAGGTCCTTGAGGATGCGGACGACGCCGGAGGAGTCGGTCTGCGAGCCGTAGCTGGAGACCGCCATGAAGTCGATCTCGCAGGGGACGTCGATGCTGCGCATCAGGTCGGCGAGGAAGAGGACGGCGCCCTTCAGCACGCCGACCATGACCAGCTCGCGGCCCTCGTAGTCGCGGCTGATCTCCGCGCCCAGCTCGGCGACGCGCCGCTGCAGGTCCTCTCTGGCGACGAGGGTCTCGCCGATCGCGGGGTCCGACACGCGCGCGCAGTCTAGATATATGAGGCGCTACGCCGCGCTCGGCGCGGAGGACGCCGCCCTCGACGACGGCGCGGACGCCGCCGCCGAGGTCGAGCATCGCGCCGCCGGTGCGGCGCAGGCCGGCGACCTGCTCGGCGAAGCGGGCGGCGCCGGCGACCGGGCGGCCGGCGGCGTCGTCGGCGAGCCGCTGGAGGACGAGGCGGCGCAGCGCCGGGTGCAGCTCGGCGAAGCCGCTCGAGCGCGATCGTGCCGCGGCCGCCCCGGAGCCGTCGAGCTCGGCGTCGACCAGCGACGTCGAGCACCTCGGCCTCGTCGCGCAGCAGCGCCGCCGTGCGCAGCACGTTCGCCGCCGCCGCCGGGTGGATCTTCGCCAGCTCCGGCAGCAGGTCCGTGGCGGACCCGGTTGCGGGCGTAGTCGGCCTCGGCGTTGCTGGCGTCGTCGCGCCAGGCGAGGCCGCGCTCCTCGCAGTAGGCGGTGATCTCGGCGCGGGTGGTGCCGAGCAGCGGCCGGGCCAGGCGCCCGTCGCGCGGCCGCATCCCCAGCAGCGCCCGCCGGCTCGGCGAGGAGGCGAGCCGGTAGAGGATCGTCTCGACCTGGTCGTCGGCGGTGTGGCCGGTGACGATCGTCGCGCCCGCGCCTCGCGCCAGCCGCGCCGCGGCGGCGTAGCGCTCGGTCGCGCGCCCAGGCCTGGAGGTTGCCGGCGCCCTCCGGCCGCCGCGGGCCGCTCGACCGCCGAGCTCGACCCCGAGCGCGCTCGCAGAGCTCGGCGCAGTGGCGCTCGTCCTCGTCGGAGTCGTCGCGCAGCCCGTAGTTGACGTGCAGCGCGCTCACCGCCTCGGCGCCCCGCGCCGCGCACCGCGAGGTCGAGCATGCAGACCGAGTCGCGCCCGCCGGAGAGCATCGCCACGCACCGGCGCCGGGCCGGCCGATCAGGCCGCCGGCCAGCGACCCGCTCGAGCAGCTCGGCTCGGCTGAGTGCCGCTCAGCTGGCGGCGCGGACGACGAAGAGCTCGGTCGGGCACCGGGAAGCCCTTGAGGCTGACCTGGCCGATCGGCTCGAGCTCGAGCCGCTCGCGGCCGGCGATCGCCTCGGCGACCGCGGTCGGTGACCAGGACCTCGCCGGCCAGCGCCCGGTTGACGACCCGGTGGGCGAGGTTGACCTGGCTGCCGAAGTAGTCGCCGTCGCGGTAGACGGCGTCGCCGTAGTGGATCCCGACCCGCGGCTGCGGGCGCTGCGGGAAGCGGCGCGAGGAACTCGACCGCCCACTCGGTCAGCGAGGCGGCGTCGGGCGAGACGACCATCACCTCGTCGCCGATCGTCTTCACGATCGTCGCCTCGCGCGGCAGCGTCGCCTCGACCGTCTGCGACGAAGTTCTCGACCACGTCGAGCGCCTCGATGTCCCCCTCCTCCTCGGTGTAGCGGGTGAAGCCGGTGAGGTCGATGAAGCAGAGGGTGACGTTGACGTGGCCGAGCTCGATTTCGGCGGTGTCGGCATCGCCGAGTCCGGCCTCCATGTGGCCGACCACGTCCTGCTCGACGAAGAAGCGCAGGTAGCGGTTGTGCAGGTACTCGGTCAGCGGCGCCGCCAGCGGCAGGATGTCGGCCGGCGAGGTCGCCCATCTCCTCCGCCATCTCCAGCTCCGGCACGGCGTCGCGGATCAGCGGTTCGTGCACGTAGAGGTGGAAGAGGCGGACCTCGGCGTCGGCGATCCGCCGCATCGACTGCACGTAGACGCGGACCAGCTGCAGGAAGGCGACGAGCGGGAAGCCGGCGGCGAGGACGCGGGCGCAGTGGCGCAGCGCCGCCGCGTCGTCCGGGCTGAGCTCGCGCTGCCGCCCCTTCGGGGTGCCGAGGATGACGAGGATGCGCTCGATCAGCTCCGGCTCCAGCCCGGTCTCCTCGGCCACCTCGGTCGACCGAGATCGCCGTCCTCGGACTCGGAGAAGAGCTCCTCGGTGAAGCCGAAGGCGAGCCGGCCCTCGCGGCCGGCCTCTTGCAGGTCCTCGAGCGAGTAGCCGCGCTCGCGCATCCGCGCCACCACCCGCGCCTGCGCCGCCGCGGCCGCGGTCCAGCGCCCGCGCCGCACCGGCACGATCTTCTCCTCCGCCCAGCGTTTGAGCGTGCTGGCCGGCACCCCCGACCGCCGCGCCGCCTCGCTCAGCGAGATCCGCTCATCGGCCATGAAGCGAGGCTAGCCCCTGCCGAGGGAGCGGATACCCTCCCCGGAGGCTCAGGACGGCCGAACCCTGGCGCGCGATCCAGCTGCGCGACGGCCTCGGGAGGGATCCGCTCTCCCGGAGACCCGCTGCTAGCAGGGGATCTCCGACTCCTCGTGCAGCTGCAGGACCGGACTGCGCCGTCCTCGCCGGTGCGGATGCGGATCGCCTCCTCGACCGGCAGCACGAAGATCTTGCCGTCGCCGACCTCGCCCGTGCGGGCGTGCTTGAGGATCGTCTCGACGACGATCGTCCTTGTCTTTGTCCTCGACCACGACCTCGAGCTTCATCTTCGGCCGGACGTTGACGGTGAGGGTCGAGCCGCGGTAGCGCTCGACGATGCCCTTCTGGCGGCCCGAGCCCTTGGCCTCGAGGATCGACAGGGAGGGGAACCCCTTGTCGAGCAACTCGGCCCGGATCGGCTCGAACGCCTCGTGGCGGATGAACGCCTCTATCTTCTTCATGCGTCCAGGCCTCCTATGGCTCGGTCGCTGGTCATCGGGCTGACGACCGCCGGAGCGCGGCGGCGCCGCGGCCGGCGGCTGCGCGACCGGCGGCAGCCCGGTCGAGTACTCCGGCTGGGGGATGAACTGCTCCGGGTACCCGTACATCCCGTGCTCGGAGATGTCGAGGCCGGCGTCCTCTTCCTCGGCGCGTGACCCGTATCCCGATCGTCTTCTTGATCGACGAAGAAGATCGCGTAGGAGACGACGAACACGCAGCCGAAGGCGACCGCCGACGCCCAGCGCCTGGGCGCCGAGCTGGTGGAACGAGCCGCTGTACCAGAGGCCCGGATCGCCGACTTCGTTGAATTCGGCCAGGCGCGGCGAGGTGAAGATGCCGCAGGCGAGCGTGCCCCAGATACCGGCGAGGCCGTGAGCCGAGAGGGCGCCGACCGGGTCGTCGATGATCTTCTCGATCGCGAGCACGCCGAAGACGACGATCACGCCGGCGATCGCGCCGATGATCGGTGCCGCCCAGTACTCGACGTAACCGGACGGAGCGGTGATCGCGACGAGGCCGGCGATCGCGCCGTTGCCGGCCATGCCGATGTCGATCGTCTTCGTCTTCAGGTACATGATCGCGACCGCGGCGACCACGCCGGCGGCGGCGGCGAGGTTGGTGACGACGACGACTTCGGCGAAGCGACCGCCGATCGCGCCGAGGGTCGAGCCCGGGTTGAACCCGAACCAGCCGAGCCAGAGGATCAGCACGCCGAGGCCGACCAGCGGCATCGAGTGCCCCGGGATCGCCCGCGGCTTGCCGTCTTTCGTGTACTTGCCGATCCGCGGGCCGAGCAGCAGCAGCGCCGCGAAGGCGCCGGTCGCGCCGATCAGGTGGACCACCGTCGAGCCGGCGAAGTCCTGCATGCCGACGTTGACCTGCAGCCAGCCGCCGCCGAAGATCCAGTGGCTGAGGATCGGGTAGAGGACGGCGCTGAAGATGATCGCGTAGATGACGTAGGCGCCGAACTTGATCCGCTCCAGGGTCGCGCCCCAGACGATCGCCAGCGAGACCGCGCAGAACACGAACTGGAAGAACATGAACGCGGCCGGGCTGATCGAATACGTTTCGACGAAGGGGATGCTCTTGCCCGGCTTCTTCGATCGAGGAGCCGACGTCGAGGAAGAACCCGTGGTCCCGGCGATCTCGCCGAGCCCGCCGAACGCGAGCGCGAAGCCGCACGCCCAGTAACAGAGCGAGGCGATCGAGAAGTTGACCAGGACCTTGGCGACGCCGGCGCCGGCGTTCTTGGCCCGGGAGAACCCGACCTCCAGGAGCAGGAAGCCCGGCCTGCATGAACATCACCAGGCAGGCGGCGACGATCACCCACATCGCGTTGATGCTGGCCTCCGGGGTTTCCAGGATCGCCGGCGCTTCGGCGCCGAAGGCGGCGCCCGGCAATACCAGCGAGGCGATCGCGGCCACCGGGGCGGCGATCATCAGCCTCCTTTTCATTCCATTTCCTCCTTGCCCGCCGGGGATCACGGCCCCGGCGGTCGCGTTTGGATGAGACGAGACCACAGCTATGGACGGGCTCGCCGAGCGGTCTTTGGACGGCTGGAGCAAATTCGCCGGCGGCGCGTTTCTCCCCGATGTCGGCGCCGTGCCTGGCGCGGCTAGACTCGGCGCCGCAGATGCCGGCTCGCCTGCGACCCGACCGCCCCGATCGCCGCCGACGCGATCCTCGTCGGCGACCCCGGCCGGGCGCTGATGCTGGCCCAGGAGCTGCTGCGAGCAGCCGAAGATGAGCAACCACGCCCGCGGGCTCTGGGGCTACACGGGCGTCACCCCGGCGGGGCGCGAGCTGACGATCCAGGCGACCGGGATGGGCGGCCCGAGCGCCGCGGTCGTGCTCGCCGACCTGGCCGAGCTGGGCGTGCGGCGGGCGGTCCGGATCGGCACCTGCACGTCGCTCGGCCGAGCCGCGACGCTCGGCGAGCTGCTGGTCGTCGCCGAGGCCACGCCTGGCGGGGCGGCGGTGCCGGCGACGCCGGTGCTCCCGACCCGAGGCTGCCGGCGGCGACTGCGCGCCGGGCTGCGACGAAGCCCGCGCCGGGAGCGTCGTCAGCCTCGACGCCCTGCACCGCCCGGAGCGCGACCCGCCCTCCGCTCTCGGCCGACGCCGCCGACATGCAGACGGCGGCGCTGCTCGCCGCGCGCGGCCGAGCTCGGGGTCGCCGTCGCGGCGGTCCTGATCGTCACCGAGAAGAGCGACTCGGCGAGCAGCTCCGCGACGAGGAGCTGGAGGCGGCGGCGAAGACGCGCCGGGGACGCCGCCGTCGGCCGTACTCTAACCCTAAGGTTGAGGGTTAGACTTTGCTTTTTTCGGCGGCTTTTTCGCGTTGCTCGCGGCGCAGCGCCCCGAGTTCGCGGCTGAGGTCGTCGATCGCTCCTCGACGTCCTCCAGGCGCTGCGAGAAGGAGCGCAGCCGGCGCTCCAGCCGTTCGACGTCGGTCGCCGAGGGCAGGTTGAGGGCGCTCATCGCCGCCTGCTGAGCCTCGATCGCCTTCTCGCGCGCGCCGAGGGCGGCGGAGATCGCGTCGTGCAGCGTCGGGTTGTCGATCAGCGCCTGCGCCAGCTCGCCGATCGCCTGCTCTGCCGCGGGCCCGCAGCCCGTCCTGCTCATCCTCCTCGAAGGTCAAGCCGCCCGCCTTTCGCCTCGCGTTGACAGCAGCTTAACGAGCGCATCCGGCTCGAGTTGAAAATCTGCCCGTCACAGCGATGTCTGCAGATGTTGATTAAGGCCATGTTGGGGGCGGCCTAGCTCCGTTGCGGACGCTCGTAGCGAGTGGGTAGCTTGCCAGCCACTGCCCAGGGAGGGGTATTCCGAGCGTGGGCAGGAGACGCACTGGGATGAGAACCAAGATCGCACTGATCTACTCGCTACTCGCCAGCTTCCTGGCTGGTCGCCGCGCTGGGCGCGGCCTTCGCCGGCGCCGAGCCGCTCTCGGAAGGCTCCGCCGTCGACCCCGCGACGACCACGACCGCGGTCCCCTCCCTGCAGGCCCCGGCCTGCGCCAACGGCCTCGACGACGACGGCGACGGCCTGGTCGACGTCGACGACCCCGACTGCGAATCGCCCGACGACACGAGCGAGGCGCCGTCGCCCCCGGCGCCCGGCGGCCAAGCGGAAGCGGCGCCGATCCCGGTGCCCGCACCCCGCCCCAGCGCCCGACCGCACCGCCGAAGCAAGGGCGGCGGCGTCAAGCAGGGCACCGCGATCGACGGCGGCGGCGCCGGCGGCAAGGACGGCGTCACCCACAACGACGGCCTCGGCGACGCCAGCGGCGGCGGCGAGCGGCGGCGCCGTCACCGCCCCGAGCGCCACCGGCGGCGGCGACCAGCCGCTGCGCCGAAGGGGCCGACGGCGGCTCCCAGTTCGACGCCGGCGGCGCCCCGACCATCGCCAACCCGACGACGACGATCGCGCCCTTCGGCCCGGCCCCGATCGGCGTCCCCAACTTCGTCATCGACTCCTTCGAAATCCCGCCCTTCCTGCTGCCGATCTACCAGGCCTGCGGCACCGAATACGGGATCCCCTGGGAGGTGCTCGCCTCGATCAACAAAATCGAGACCGGCTTCGGCACCAACCTCAACGTCTCCAGCGCCGGCGCCGTCGGCTGGATGCAGTTCCTGCCCTCGAGCTGGGAAGCCTACGGCCTCGACGCCAACGGCGACGGCCGCAAAGACCCCTACAACCCGGTCGACGCGATCTGCGCCGCCGCCCACTACCTGAAGCTCGCCGGCGGCAACAAGGACCTCTACCAGGCGATCTTCGCCTACAACCACGCCGACTGGTACGTGCAGGAGGTGCTGCTCTACGCCCGCGCCTACGGCCGCCTGCCCTCCGACCTGGTCGGCTCGCTGACCGGCCTCACCGAGGGCGCCCACTTCCCGATCGCCGCCGACGCCCGCTACGCCGACGACATCGCCGCCCGGGCGGCGCTGAAGAAGGGCGAGAGCCCCGAATACGGCAACGCCGCCGAAGTCATCTCCTCCTCCCCGACCCCGCGCGGGATCAACATCTTCAGCGACGAGGGAGCGCCGGTCGTCGCCGTCAACGACGGGGTCATCCGCAAGCTCGGCAGCTCCGAGCGAGCTCGGCAACTTCGTCGTCCTCGAAGACACCTACGGCAACCGCTACACCTACGCCGAACTCGGCCACCTGGTCCGCGACCACCGCCTGGTGGTGATGCCGACCGGCAAGGAGAAGCGGGTCCCGGTCGAAAGCCAGAACCTGCGGCCGCGGCTGCGCGCGCTCCCGGAGCGGACCGGCAGCGAGCGCCAGACCGCCGGAGCGACGCGCGTCGAAGCCGCGGTCGCGGCCAGCGGCGACGGCTCGCTGCAAGGTCGGCTCGAAGGTGATCGCCGGCACCGTCCTCGCCCGCGTCGCCGAGGGCGGCGAAGGGATCGACCCCCACATCAACTTCTCGATCCGCCCGGCCGGCAAAGGCGCGCCGCGGATCGACCCGAAGCCGATCCTCGACGGCTGGAAGCTGCTCGAGGCGACGGCGATCTACCGCGCCAAGGGCAAGAGCCCGTTCGCCAAGCTCAGCGGCGCCGGCGTCCTGCTGCTCTCCAAGGAGGCGCTGCAGAAACGGGTCCTCGGCCGACAAGGACCTCTAGATCTACAGCTGCGGCCGCGAAGACATCGCCACCGGCCGCATCGACCGCCGCGTCCTGGCGATGCTCGAGTACCTGCGCACGAACGGCTTCAAGCTGACGATCACCTCGCTGGAGTGCGGCCACGGCCTCCTCACCACCTCCGGCAACGTCTCCGAGCACACGCACCGGCGACGCGGTCGACATCGCCGTCATCAACGGCATCCCGGTGACCGGCCACCAGGGCCCGGGGACGGTGACCGACGAACTGATCCACGACGTCCTGCGCCTGCAGGGGACGATGCACCCCCACCAGGTGATCTCGCTCGAGGACCTGCCCGGCGAAACCAGCTTCGCGCTGCCCGACCACTACGACCACGTCCACGTCGGCTACCACGCGATCGCAGGCGGCAACCGCGAAGCGCAGTTCGCCGCCCTGCTCAAACCGGACCAGTGGCAGCGCCTGATCGACCGCCTCGGCCAGATCGAAAACCCCGAAGTGCCGGTCAAGCCCTCGAAGTACTCGCTGCCGGACAACGACCGACGGCGGCCTCTGCCGGCCGGCGGCAGCACGGCGACTGCCGGGAGAATCCTGTTCTGGCCGCTATTCGGATTCGCGCAGCTCGACTTCGCCGGCGCCCTGCCGCTGGCCGACGGCCGCTACCTGGCGCGCGCCCGAGCCGGAGGCGACGGAGAGCGTCCTCGTCCTGCAGACGGCTCGGCGCGCCGGCAGCGGCCAGCCGGCGGCGCCGGCGACGGCCGCGCAAGGCCGAGCCGGCGCCGAGCCGGCGCCGCTGCCCCTGACCCGGGTGACCGCGATCCGCGCCTTCGCCCCTTTCGACGACGAGGAGGAGGCCGCCCGCTGGCTCGAGGAGGCCTGCGAGGCCGAGGACACCGTCGACGTCCTCGTCGACGAAGGGCTCGCCCTGCTCAACCGCGCCCTGCACGCCCAGGCGGTGGCCAGCGCCAACCCGAGCTCGCCGCAGCGAGCTCGTCGCCGAGCGGGGCCGAGCGGGTCGCGATCGGCTACGGCAGCGGCGAGGAGACCGCGGTCGGCCGCTTCCGCGACGCCCGCGAGGTCGACGTCGGCCCGCGGCGCCTCACGACGACGCCGCCGCGAGGAGGACCTGCGCCCGCAGGAACGGGTCGCGGCGGTGCTCGGCGGCCGCGAACGCGCCGACGCCTGCGAGACGCTGCTGCTGCGCGCCCGCGCCGACCTCGACGCCGGCCGCGAGCGCGAGGCGGCCCTGCAGCTGCGGGTCGGCCTCGAGGCGCTGCTGGTCGAGCTGCGCGGCGCGCTCGCCGACCCCGGGCACGAGGAGGACATCGGGGCTCTGAGCGGCGCCGAGCGCGAGGTCGGCGAGGCGGCCAACGCGGCTCTGCAGGGCGAGCTGAGCGCCGGAGCAGGCCGACAGGTGCGAGGAGCTGCTCGCAGATCAGCGAGCGGGTCCTGCGCCGCCGCCGCGTGCTCTCGCAGGCTAACCCTCAAGCTAGAGGGTTAGAAACTGAGGTGGTGCAGCGACCACCTCGTCGAGCAGCGACGCGGCGAGGTGGTGCGCTTCCTCCAGCGCGATCCCCTCGATCGAGGGCACGCCGATCACGGTCAGGCCGGCTGCCCGCGCCGCGGCGACCCCGGTCGGAGAGTCCTCCAGCGCGACCACCGACGGGCCCGGCTCGACGCCGAGCCGGCGGCAGGCCTCCAGGTAGGGGTCCGGTGCCGGCTTCGGCGCCGCCACCTCGTGGGCGCTGAGGATGACGTCGAAGTGGTCCTCGAAGCCGACGATCTCGATCGAGCGCTCGACGAAGCGCAAGCGGCGAGTTGGAGACGAGCCCGATCGGCGTGCCGCGCTCGCGCAGCCGCTCGAGCAGCTCGCGGGCGCCGACCATCGCCTCCACCCCGTGCTCGAGCTCGGCGACGACCAGGGCGTTCAGCTCCTCGATCAGCTCCGCCGCCCGTCCCGGCTCCCCCAGCCGCCGCTCGAGGACGCCGCCGGCGATCTCCGCCGAGGTGCCGACCAGCTCGCGCTTGTCGGCCGGGGTGAACTCGAGCGCCGCGGCGCTCGAAGAGGTCTTCCTCGGCCCGGGTCCAGACCGACTCGGTGTCGAGCAGGAGGCCGTCGTTGTCGAAGACGACGGCGGCGGGAAGCGCGGGCGGCATCGCCCGGATCATCCCAGCTATCCGCTCCGCGAAACCGTTAGCGTCCGGGGATGCCCTTCCACGTCGAGGTCAGCTCCGGGCTCCATCGCGCCCGCTCCTTCAATCTCAGCGACGAGGAGCTGCGGCGAACCGTACTCGAGCCCTGGCTCTCGCGGCGCCCGTTCGAGCTCGGCGACCGCAGGTGGGATCCCGAGGAGAGCGAGCCTGCGGGTGCTCGAGGGACCGGCCCTGAGCAACCCCGAGCTCTCCTTCGGCCAGGGCTGGGCAAACGCGGAGCGCGCCTCCGAGGACGTCACCCGGCGGGTGCTCGGGGAGGCTCAGGAGGCGCGCGGCACGGCGCCGGGTCCGGCCGCCCTGGTAATCGAAACCGCCTCAGCCGTGCAGACCGTGGCCGAGCTCGTCTCCGCCCACGGAGCGCGGAGCGTGGACCTCGAGAGCCTGGGCGAGCGGATCGACGGCCACGACCCGGAGGTCGCGGCCGTGATCGTCGTCATCCAGCGGCAGGCCGGGGCGTAGCGCCGAAGTCGAGCTCGACGCCACGGGGAATCACCAGCACCGGGTAGTTGGCGGCCTCCACCGCGTAGTCGCTGGCGGCGCTGAGGACGACCCTGCCGTCCAGCGCCTCCGGGCGGGAGCCGACGACCAGCAGGTCGATCCGACCCGGAGCATGGTCGACGACCTCGGCGCCGAGCGCCCCGGCGAGGCTCTCGGCGGTGCCGCGAGCGGCCGGATCGCCCTCGTCGATGAACCCGACGAGTTTGATGCTGGGAGCGGGGTCGGCGTGGAAGCCGGCCGGCGCCACGGCGATCGCCGCCGGGCCGCCGAGGAGCAGTTTGTGGGCCGATATCCCCGGCTTGACCAAGCCGGCAGCGGTCCGGTATTCGGAGCCGAAGACGATCACGTCGGCCTGCTCCTGCTCGGCCAGTTCGGTCAGCCCGACGCTGGTGGCGGGGTTTACCACCACGTGCTTGGGCATCTCCGGAGCGCCGACCGAGGCGGCGCCGCGAGCCAGCAGCTGCTCGGCCTGCTCCTGCTCGAGGGATTCGCCGAAGGAGTGGCGGACGTAGGCGAGTGACGAGCTCGGCCCCCGAGGAGGCGAGGAGACGACCGAGCGCGAGGGCGTCGCGGTCGTTGTCGGTGTCGTCGTAGGAAACGATGATCTTCAGTGCCATTTCGTGCTGCCTCCGAGGTCGAACGAAGGGTCTGGCCAGATTGGCAGACCGGAACCGCCCGGAGAGAGAGGGGCGGCTCCGGTCCTGCGGCAACCGGTCGTTAGGCGGTGCCTCCGGCCGGGGCGGGCCGGACGGGAGCCGGCCCGAGGGGACGCCGTCGGGGTAGCCGAGCGACGGCACGTCCGACGGGTACACCTCGTGCCCGTGGACGGCGATGTCGCCGGTCTCCATGTCCTCCTCGGTCATCCGCAGCGGGATCACCAGCCCGACCAGCTTCAGGAGGATGAACGTCCCGATCGCCGAGAACCCGATCACCCAGGCCGCCGTGTAGGCCTGCACCCAGAGCAGGTGCAGCCCGCCGCCGGAGATCAGGCCTTCGTGTTCGCCCGCCATCAGGTTGTTGGCGAAGATGCCGACCAGGAGACCGCCGGCGACCCCGGCGAACCCGTGCGTGTAGACCACGCCGAGGGTGTCGTCGACGTTGCGGAAGGGCCGCACCCGGCTGAGGTAGTTCAGCGCCAGGTAGACCAGGACCGAGGAGACGACGCCGATGATGATCGCGCCCCAGCCGTTGACGAAACCGGCGCCGGGGGTGATCGCGACGAGGCCGACGATCATCCCGTTGACGCTGCCGATCAGGCTCGGCTTGCGACCGGTCAGGTAGTCCATCGCGACCCAGACCAGGAAGGCGACGGCGACGCAGATGTTGGTGTTGAGCAGCGAGGCGGAGGCGACTTCGCCGGCGCTGTACCAGTCACCGCCGTTGAACCCGTTCCAGCCCATCCACAGCAGCCCGGCGCCGATCGCGACCATCGCCAGGTTGTTCGGGAGCGTCGACCTCTCGATCGCGCTGCAGGCGCGGCCCGATCACCCAGGCGGCGACGAATCCGGAGACCCCCGCGGCGAGGTGGATGACGTAGCCGCCGGAGTAGTCGATCGCGCCCTGCTGGGCGAAGAAGCCGCCGCCCCAGATCATGAAGGCGTTGATCGTGTAGACGAGCAGGGTCCAGAGGGCGACGAACGGAATCCAGGCCTTGAAGTTGAAGCGCCCGAGGACCGAGCCGAGCATCAGCAGCGGCGTGATCCCCGCGAAGACGATCTGGAAGTAGGCCAGCGTCGACATCGGGAAGAGGAATTCTTCTTCCGGCAGGTCGCCGATGTGCGCCTGTTCGAGCAGGCTGTGGCTATTGAGGATCGAGCCCGGCTTGCCCCACATGTTCCCGAGGAAGCCACTGGTGTGGCCGAGGATGTGCATCGGGTCTCCGAAGGCCATCTTGAAGCCGACCAGCACCCAGAGGACAAGCACGACCGCGAAGGCGACGAACGCCATCATCATCGAGTTGACCGACCAGCGTTTCTGCATGACGCCGCCGTAGAGGACGACCAACCCCGGGACACTCATCAGCCCCACCAGCGTGGCGGCCGTCATCTGCCATGAGTTGGCCCCTTCGCTCAGATATTCCATTGAACTGGCGCTTCCTTTCATTACCCAGATGGACCGCCACACCCTGTCGCCAGGCCGTTCAAGTCGATAGGTACAACTGTCCAAAGATCGCCGGCCAGGGTTCTCCCGGATGGCGAAAATGCGGCCCTTGCGGAGCCGATACAGTGGCCGCGCGATGCCTCTGGAAGGACATTACGAGCGGCAGACGACCCCTCTGTACAAGCTCAGCGCACGCGAGCGGCAAGGCTGCCTTCGCGGCCCTGGTGCTGACCCTGATCGCGATGCTTGCGGTGGTTCTCTTCACGATCGACGACAGCAATCCCGGCCCGGCCCAGGGCTGCATCCGCTCGCAGGTCGCCGGGATCGTCGGCGCGGAAACGATCAGCGCCTGCGGTCAGGAGGCGGTCCAGGTCTGCGCCCGAGCGGCGCAGTTCGAGGGTGCCCGGGCGGAAACGATCGTCGGCGACTGCCGGGCCCAGGGCGTCCGCTTCTGAACCCGGGCTGGGCGACGAGAGCCCCTCAGCCCAGCGCCTTCACGAGGGCTTCGAGCTCCTCGTCGACCTCGCCCTCGAGCTTCAGCTCGGCGTCGCCGTCGTAGGGGGTCTCGCCCCTTGGTGACGATCGCGAGGCGGCCGCCGCCGCCGAGGGTCAGCTGCGGCAGCCCGGCCACCGGGTGGACGACGAGCGAGGAGCCGACGCAGAGCATCAGGTCCGCCCCTTCGGCGAGTGCGGTCGCGCGCGCGATCGCCTCTGCGGGCAGCAGCTCGCCGAAGAGGACGACGTCGGGTTTGACCGGCCCCGCGCAGGCCGAGCAGACGGCGACGCCGCGGGCGTCGAAGAGGTCTTCGACCTCCTCGAGGTCGAAGGCGGTCCCGCAGGCCCTGCAGGAGGAGGTCTCGATCGAGCCGTGCACCTCGACCACGTTCTCCGAGCCTGCCGCCCGGTGCAGGCGGTCGATGTTCTGCGTGATCACGCCCTCGATCAGGCCGCGGCGCTCGAGCTCGGCCAGCGCCGCGTGGGCGCGGTTCGGCTCTTTGTCCCCGAGCGAGGAGAAGCGCGGCCGGTAGTAGGACCAGAAGCGCTCCGGGTCGCGCTCGAAGACGTCGATGTGGGCGACCTCCATCGGGTCGACGTTCGCCCACAGCCCCGTCTCCGGCGTGCGGAAGTCGGGGATTCCCGACGGCACCGAGACGCCGGCGCCGGTCAGGGCGACGGCGGATTGCGCCTGGCCGAGCAGTTCGGCCAGGCGCTCCACCCCGCTGGCCGTTGCTACCTGCCGCTCCACTTCGGGGTGCGCTTGCCGAGGAAGGCGCCGATGCCCTCCTTCGCGTCCTCGCTGCCGAAGGCGGTCGGCGAAGCCCTGCTTCTCGGCCTCGATGCCCGGCGTCGATGTCGCCGTTGCCGGAGACGCGCCTTGATCTGCTCGACCGCGACCGGCGCCTGGGCGGCCAGCTTGCGGCCCCACATCAGCGCCGTCTCGAACAGCTCGTGGTCGGGGACGACGCGGTTGACGAGGCCCAGTTCGAGCGCCTCCTCGGAGAGGATCGCGTCGCCGACCAGGTTCATCTCCAGGGCCTTGTTCTGACCGACCAGTCGCGGCAGCCGCTGGGTGCCGCCGAAGCCGGGGATGATCCCCAGCTTCACCTCGGGCTGGCCGAAGACGGCCGCCTCGGCGGCGATCCGGACGTCGCAGGCCATCGCCAGCTCGCAGCCGCCGCCGAAGGCGATCGAGTTGACCGCGGCGATCGTGGCGACACGGGCCTCGCCGAAGTCGCGGAAGAGCGCGTGCGCCCTGTTGATCAGGTCCGCTCCGCTGGCCTCGTCGAAGGTCGTGAAGGCCTTGATGTCGGCGCCGGCGGAGAAGACGACCGGGACGGAGGAGGCGATGACCATCGCCCCGATCTCGCCGCTCCCCTTGACCCGACTCCAGACCGTCTCCAGGTCGGCGATCACCTGCGGCGAGATCGAGTTCATCGGCAGGTTGGCGAGCCAGGCGATCGCGACGCCGCCGCGCGTCTCCAGCTTCACCGTCTCGGTCTGCTCGCCCTCGTCGGCCTGCGGGTAGGGGTAGAAGCCCTGCCCGGTGGAGAGCCCGTGGCGGCCCTGGGCGACCAGCCGCTTGAGGGTCGATCGGCGAGGCAAAGCGCTCGCCGTACTTCTCCTCCAGGTTCTCCATCGTCTCCAGCACCTTGTCGAGGCCCTCGACGTCGGCTTTCCAGAACGGCGGCAGCAGGCCTTTGCGGGGGTCGAGGCCGGCCCCGGCCATCATCCCGAGGTCGATGTCGCGGACCGAGCAGACGCCCTCCTCGACCAGCAGGCAGGCCTCGATCAGGGCGCGGCGGATGAACATCGCCACCAGCTCCTCGGCGTCGGGCTCGGCATCGCCGGGGACGTTCTGCTCGCCGTCCTTGAAGAATCCCTCGCCGCCGGTCTTGGCGCCGAGCTTGCCGTCGCCGACCAGGCCCTGCAGGCCCTCGTGGACGTAGAAGCTCTCGCCGTAGGACTCGTTCAGGTGCTCGGCGACGTGGAGGACGGTGTCGAGCCCGAGCAGGTCGGTGAGGAAGAACGGCCCCATCGGCGCCAGCTTGGGCGCCGGCGATCGCCTCGTCGATCGCCTTGAGCGAGAGTCCCTGCTCCTCCTGGGCGCGCCAGATCTCGCCCATCGTCGCCATCAGGACTCGGTTGACGACGAAGCCGGGGACCTCGCCGCAGACGATCGGCTGCTTCTTGATCGCCTGGGCGAAGTTGTAGGCCGCGGTGGCGGTCTCCTGCGAGGTGTCCTCGCCGACGATCACCTCGACCAGCGGCATGATCGAGGCCGGGTAGAAGAAGTGGAAGCCGACGACCTTGTCGGGCCGCAGCGTCGCTTCGCCGATCTCGGTGATCGAGAGCGAGGAGGTGTTGGAGGAGAGGATCGCGTGGCCCGGGGTGGCGGCGTCGAGCTCGCGGAAGACCGCCTGCTTGATCTGCCATCTTCTCCGGCACCGCCTCGATCACGAAGTCGACGTCGCCGAACTCCTCGTAGCGTGGTGGTGCCGATGACGTTGCCCATCACCTCGGCGAGGCGGGCGTCGGCCTGCTCCTGGGTCAGCTTCTCCTTCTTGACCAGGCGGGCGAGCTGGCCCTCGGTGACGGCGCGGGCCTTCTCGACGGCCGCGTCGACGAACTTCTGGTCGATGTCCTTGACGACGACGGGGATGTCGGCGGCGGCGATCGCCTGCGCGATCTCCCCGCCCATGGTGCCGCCGCCGACGACGGCGGCCTTGGAGACGAACATTGGCTGAGGTTTCCTCCGGTTTTCGGCTTTACGGTGCGGCGCGGGCCGCGGGAACCGCAGGCTATAGATAAGCCTGCGGCTCCCGCTCGTCGGTCTCCGGCTCGACCTCCCCTTCTTCCCTCTCGTCCGGCTTGAACCGCTGGTAGGCGAAGGCGCCGGCCAGCAGCACCAAGCCGAGGGCGACGAAGGAAAGGGCGCGGGCCAGCTCTTCCAGCTCGGCCAGGTCGTAGGTCCAGACCTTGACGATCGCGATCGCCAGCAGCGCCAGGCCGCCGAGGCGGGCTTGCGGCGAGTGCCGGCGCATGCCCCAGACGATCGCGCCGAGGCCCGGTGGCCGTCCAGAACGCCGAGAGCCAGGCCTGACCGATCTCGCGGGCTTCGCCGCTGTCGTCGGCGCCGATCGCGTCGATGATCGAAATCGAGCCGAGGTAGACGAACCCGGCGGCGCCGATGAAGCCGGCCACCGTCGCGGCCCTCGGCTCGATCTCGCGGCCCCAGTACCAGCAGGACAAGCGCGGCGCCTGCGCAGCAGGCGATCGCCACCAGCGAGCTGCCGAGATCGTCGACGCCCTCGGCGATCGCGACCGGCGGCGCCTCGACGACCAGCATGTGCAGGATCGCGAGGCCGAGGAACCCGAATGCCCCGATCAGCAGCCGCTGCGCATCGGAGAGCGCCGGTGCAGGGCCGCGATCGACCCGGGTCGCCATGTAGGCCAGGGCCGCGGCCATGGCGGACCAGACGGCTACCAGCATGGGCCCGTCGAAGGCGTTGGCCAGCCCGATGCTGCCGAGGGCGATTCCTCCTGCGGTCAGCAGCGAGCCGATTTCGCGATGGATGCCGAAGCGGATGGCAGCACCGCCGAGCAGCAGATGGGCGGCGGCAAAGCCGAAGATCCAAGCGTTCAGGGCAAGCGTCGAATCGCCGCTGAGGACGATGCAGCCGGTGCCGACCACGAACACGCTGCTGCAGAGAAGCAGCAGCCAGGAAGACACCGGGAGCTTCTCTTCGCCCCGGCTTCGCAGCTCGTAGCCGAAGGCCGCAGCGGCATACAGGACCCAGAATCCGGCCAGAACCGCAAGAACGAGCAGGGCGGGCTCTCGGAATCCGCTCACCCCCTCATCGGTGATGACGATCCCGCCGTCCCAACACCAGAAGAACAATTGGGGTGCCGAGACGGCGAACGCACCCAGCGCCAGCCAGTTCCAGCGCTGCCAGAGCAGGACTCCGACGCTGGCCGCGAGCGCGAGGGCGACAAAAGCGATGTAGCCGCCGTCGGTGCCGGTACCGACCAGCATCGGGGCGGCGAGCGCCCCCAGCATGCCGACGCTGCCGACCAGCATCGAGGACCAGCGCACGGCGATGAAGACTCCGATGACTCCGATCAGGGCCGCGGCCTCGAGCCCGAGGACCGGTGAGATCAGGTCGTAGGCCTGGGTCGCCACGACCGCGGTCGCGAATAACCCTGGGATCGCGACGGCCACCGCCACCCGGCCGGCCTCGAGGTGCCCCTTCCTTTCGTGCAGCCAGACGCCGACGAGGAGCAGGGCGAGGGAGCCGAAGGCGGCCATCAGGGTGCGGATCTCCTCCGTGAACCAGCTGCTGTCGACGGCGCTGCGGAGGAAGAAGACAACTCCGAGCAGGGTCGCGAGGCAGCCGATCCAGGCCAGGACCTTGCCGCCGAAGAGGCGCTCGAACTCGATCCTCGACATCGGGTTGTAGGTCGCGGGCGGCGGCCCATCGGGGCGCGGTGGGCGCTCGGGGCGAGAGCGAAATGCGGGCGGGACGTAGTCGTCGTTCATCGTGTTCTCCTTGATTGCTTGCTGACCGACGGTCAACACCGTAGCAATCTTGTCAACCATCGGTCAACAAGCCGTTACACTTCCGGACCGATGAGCGAGCCCGCCTACCGCCGCATGGACGTCGACGAGCGGCGCGCGCAGCTGCTCGAGCGGGGCGCCGAGCTCTTCACCAGCCACCCCTACGACGAGCTCTCGATGAACAAGATCGCCGCCGAGGTGGGGATCTCGAAGGCGCTGCTCTACCACTACTTCCCCAGCAAGCAGGCGTTTTTCGAGGAGACGCTGGGCACCTGGGCGGAGCGGCTGCGGATGCGGACCGAGCCCGACCCCGAGCCTCTCCCCCGTCGAGCAGCTGACGCGCCAGCCTCGACGCGTTCCTCTCGCTGGTCGAGGAGAACTCGGTCGCCTACCGCAACCTGATCCGCAGCGCCGCCGGCGTCCCCGAGATCCGCGACCTGATCGAGGAGGTGCGGCGGGCGACGGCGCAGCGGATCCTCGACGGCCTCTACCCCGACGGCGCGCCGCCGAAGGCGCGAACCGCGGTCAGCGGCTGGCTCTGGTTCATGGACGGCGCCTGTCTCAACTGGATCGAGCACCGCGACATCGAGCGCGAGGAGCTGCGCGACCTCCTGCTCGGGGTCCTGATGGGAGCGCTGATCGCCGCCGGCTCGCCGCCGGACCCCGCTCAAGTCTCCTGAGCCCCCGGTCGATACAGGCCCTTCATGCGAAGGCTGGGGAAGCTGCTCACGGTCGTCTGCGCGCTGCTCTGTTGCGGCGCCTCGCTCGGTGCCGCGGCGCCGGCCTCGGCCGCGGTTCCGCAGGCAAAGCTGCTTCGTGACGGGCGGGCGCTCGCCCCGCCCTCGGCCCCGCCGGCGGTGAAGGCGATGATCGAAGCCGCCAACCGGATCCGCCATCGGCCCTACGTCTGGGGCGGCGGCCACCGCAACTGGAATTCGCGCGGTTACGACTGCTCGGGCTCGGTCAGTTACGTGATGCACGCCGCCGGCCTGCTCGAATGGCCGCTCGATTCGACCGGGTTCATGCGCTGGGGCGGCGGCGGAGCCGGCAGTTGGGTCCGCATCTACGCCAGCAAGGAACACGTCTTCGCGGTGATCGCGGGCCTGCGCTGGGACACCTCATACAGCGAAGACGGCGACCGCACCGGCCCCGGCTGGTGCTGAGGCGATGCGCCCCACCGGCGGCTTCCGGCTGCGCCACCCGCTCGGTCTGCTCAGCGCCACGCCGCTCTCCTAGCCGGCTCCGGCACAGCGGAGTGGGCCCGAACACGGCTGCGCCGCCAGCAGGGACAACACTCCCGATCCACCTTTATCCGGCGGTACAAAAGCGTGATCGCGAAGCCCCTACTAGGCTCTGTGCTGCTCTTTTCAAGGGACTGAGACTTTCAATCAATCGCGCCCGGGATCGGACGCGCGCATAGTGGGGGAGAACCCAAACCGATGACTCGCATTCGCCAGCAGAACGTGACCGCAGCCCAGTGGAGCTCCAACGGAGGGGCCCTCGGCGCGCAGGACCTGACCCTCCCGGAGAACAACCCCTTCGGCGAGAACGTCTTCTCCGTCGCCGTCCAGAAGGACCGGTTGCCGAAGGACGTCTTCGAGAAGCTGCAGACGACCCTCGAGGGAGGCGTGGCTCTCGACCCCAGTCTCGCCGACGCGGTCGCCGAGGCGATGAAGGAGTGGGCGCTGGAAAACGGCGCCACCCACTACACCCACATGTTCCAGCCGCTGACCGGCTCGACGGCGGAGAAGCACGATTCCTTCTTCGAGCCCGGCGGCGAAGGCGAGGCGATCGCCGACTTCTCCGGCAAGGAGCTGATCCAGGGCGAGCCCGACGCCTCCTCCTTCCCCACCGGCGGCGTCCGCGCCACCTTCGAGGCGCGCGGCTACACCGCCTGGGACCCGACCAGCCCGGCCTTCATCCTCGAGAACCCGAACGGGGCGCTGCTCTGCATCCCGACCGCGTTCGCCTCCTGGACCGGCGAGGCCCTTGACGCGAAGATCCCGCTGCTGCGCTCGATGGACGCGCTCTCGCGCTCGGCGATCAAGGCGCTGCGTCTGCTCGGCGACGAGCAGAGCCAGCGGGTCTTCACCACGGTCGGCCCCGAGCAGGAGTACTTCCTGATCGACGAGCAGTACTTCTTCGAGCGGCCCGACCTGATCGCGACCGGGCGCACGCTGTTCGGCGCCAAGCCGCCGAAGGGCCATGAGCTCGACGACCACTATTTCGGCTCGATCCCCGAGCGGATCCTCGCCTTCATGCTCGAGTCGGAGCTGGAGATGCGCAGGCTCGGGATCCCGGTCAAGACCCGCCACAACGAGGTGGCGCCGAACCAGTACGAGATCGCGCCGATCTTCGAGAACTCCAACGTCGGCTCCGACCACCAGCAGCTGCTGATGCAGACGCTGGAAAACGTCGCCCGCCGCTACGGCCTCGTCTGCCTCCTGCACGAGAAGCCGTTCGCCGGCGTCAACGGCTCCGGCAAGCACAACAACTGGTCGATGGGGACGGACACCGGCTTCAACCTGCTCGATCCAGGCGAGACGCCGGCGGACAACATCCACTTCCTGTTCTTCTGCACCGCGGTGATCCAGGCGGTCAACAAGCACCAGGGCCTGCTGCGGGCCTCGGTCGCCAACATCGGCCAGGACCACCGCCTCGGCGCCAACGAGGCGCCGCCGGCGATCATCTCGATCTTCCTCGGCGCCGAGCTGGAAAAAGTGTTCGAGGCGATCTCGACCGGCCTCGGCGACCCCAACACGCCGGCCTCTTATCTGGACCTCGGGGCAACGGTGCTGCCGCCGCTGCCGATGCACGGAGGTGACCGCAACCGGACCTCGCCGTTCGCCTTCACCGGCAACAAATTCGAGTTCCGGGCGCTGGGTTCGAGCATGTCGCTGGGCTTCCCGAACACGGTCCTGAACACGATCGCCGCCGAGGCGATCGACGAGCTCGCCGGCAAGCTCGAGGCCAAACTGAGCGGCGGCGAGCAGATGCCGCAAGCGGTGATGGAGATCGTCAAAGACTCCTACCTGGCCAACAAGCAGGTCTGCTTCGGCGGCGACAACTACTCCGAGGAGTGGCACCAGGAGGCCGAGCGGCGGGGGCTGAAGAACCTGCGGACGACGCCGGATGCGCTGCCCGAGGTTCTCGCCGACAGCACCGTCCAGGCCTTCGGGAACTACAACGTGCTCTCCAAGCAGGAGCTCGAGTCCCGCTACGAGGTCTGGGTCGAGCAGTACTGGCTGCGGGCCAACATCGAGGCGGAGACGGCATTCTCGATCGCCAAGACGATGATCCTGCCGGCCGCCCTGCGCTACCTCGCCCTGATCGGCGAGTCCGGCGTCTCGGCGATCG
This sequence comes from uncultured Actinomycetes bacterium, assembly GCA_963812845.1. Classification (GTDB taxonomy): domain Bacteria; phylum Actinomycetota; class Thermoleophilia; order Solirubrobacterales; family 70-9; genus VAYN01. Next base: position 2,304,916 of record CAWEWQ010000001.1, read on the forward strand.
AGGGTGAGGTCCGCGGCCTCGTCGACGAGTTGATCGCCGGGCTCGGCGAGCTGGAGGCGGCGAACGCCGACCCCGGCCTGGAGGGACTGGAGATGGCCGAGCACGCCCGCGACAAGCAGCTGGCGGCGATGGACAGCGTCCGCGCGGCAGCCGACAAGCTCGAGGGCGTCGTCGCCAATGACCTTTGGCCGCTGCCTAAGTACGAGGAGATGCTGTTCATCAAGTAGCAGCAGCTACCAGGAAGGGCGCGACCAGGCGACGGGGCCGGTCGCGCCGGTGCGGGACCAACTCGGTGACGGGCTTGACGATCCGGTAGCGACCGGGGGCTTCGTCCGCCGGCACCCGCGTGGTGCTGCACAGCCCGGGCGAGCCCGGGCCGCCGACCCCGAGCCAGAGGAGCCATCCGTTCGGCGTCATCTCGGGAGCCGCCGCCCAGCGCCCGTCTTCCCATCGCTGCACGGCGAAGTCTTCGCCGTAGGTCATCGTCCTCGTGCCGAGGTTCGCCGGCCGGCTGAAGACGCCCTGTCCGGGACGGTAAACGCGACGATCGAGCAACAGCTTCGCCTTCCAGAACGACCGCATCACCTTGATGTAGGAGCTGTAGGCGCCGAGTTGCTTACCGTCCTGGTCGGTGAACTGGATGTCGGCGCGGTAGAAGCCCCGCCTGCTCCCGGTCTCGACTGAGATGTGCGGCTGGTCAGCCGCATCGAGCTCGCCGATCTGGAGGGTCTCCCTGTCGACTTCCCGCAGCGGCTTTGCACCCCGTCCCAGGAGCCACATCTGCATCGTCACCGTCCAGTCGAGACGGACGGTGCCTTCGTAGTTCTCCTCGGAGAACCCGTAGCCGAAGCTGCCGCGTCCGGTCAGCACGTGGCTCGAACCTGCGCCATAGATGTTCACGTTCGGGCGCGCGAACGGCAGCTGCCCGTCCACCGGCACTTCCCGCACCGGGGGCAGCTGGGAGAAGCCGAAGTCCCGCGCCGGCTTCTTCGGCACACAGAAGGCCGGTTCGCCGGCGCTGGCGCTGGCCGGCCCGATGGCAAGCGCCATGACGGTGCAAGCCACCGCCATCGCAGTTCTCCCGCGGCCCCGCATGGGCGAATCCTAAGCGCGGGGCAGGACTCGCATCCGCAGACCGCCGCGCGGTGAGAGCGTCGGCATCTGGCGGATCGTCACCGTCCGGCCCGGGAGGGCGTCTATGCGGAGACGCTGCAGGAGCTTCGTCGCCACCAGCTTCACCTCGGTCTGGCCGAAGCGCTTGCCGATGCAGATGCGGGAACCGCCGCCGAAGGGGACGTAGGCGCCGCGCGGCAGGGCCGCCTTGCGCTCGCGGGTAAAACGCTCGGGAATGAAAGCCTCGGGCTCGGGGAAGACCTCGGGCAGGCGGTGGCTGGCCCAGGAGCAGTAGTTGACGTAGGCGCCGCGCGGAACGGTGCAGCCGCCGAACTCGTAGTCGCGGATCGCCCGCCTGGGGCCGATCCAGGCGGGCGGGTAGAGCCTCAGCACCTCGTCGAGCACCATGTCCAGGTAGGGCATCTCTTTTTCCAGTTGCGTGGCGGTGGGGCTGCCGCCCTTCAACACCTGGTCCTGCTCCTCGTGGAGCCGCCGCGTCACCTCGGGGTGGCGGGCCAGCTCGTGGAGCATGAAGGTGAGGGTCGAGGTGGAGGTGTCATGGCCGGCGAACATCAGCGTCATCACCTGGTCGCGGATCTCGCGGTCGCTGAATTCCTCGCCGGCGGCGCCGCGGGCGCCGACCAGGAGGCTGAGGATGTCCCGTCGCCCGGGGTCCGGGTGGGCGCGGCGGCGGGAAATCTCAGCGAAGACGATCTCGTCGAGGACCTTGCGTGAGGAGACCATCCGGCGCCAGGGCGAGCCGGGACCGCGGACCAGGCGCAGGTGGAAGTCGATCCCGTAGTAGCCGAGCGCGCGCTCGAAGTGCTCTGCCGCGGCGGCACCCTTGCCGGCCTCGTCGGGGTCGAGGCCGAGCAGCGCCCGCATCGCGATTCGCATCGCGAGGTTGCGCATCCACTCGTAGACGTCGACGACCTCGCCCGGCGGCAGAGTGCCGATCGCCTGGTCGGCCTCGATCGTCATCGCCTCGGTTGCGGCGACGATCTGCTCCCGGTGGAAGGCGGGCATCATGATCGCCCGGGCGCGGTCGTGGTAGTCCTCGTCGACGGTGAGGAGGCCATCGCCGAGCAGCGGGATCAGGTCGCCGAAGCTCGACTCGCGCCAGTGGAAGTTCTCCGGATGGCCGACGGTGACGAAATGGTTGGCCTCGGGGCCGAGCATGAAGACGGCGCGCGAGTGCAGCAGCCTCAGGCTGAAGATCGGGCCGAACTCTTCATAGGCGCCGAGCAGCAGCGGCAGCGGGTCGTGGGCGATCCCGTGGGTCCGGGCCCAGCTGAAGTCGGTGTGCCCGGGCGGGAACCTGCCCCTCCCCCGCCACTCGTCGACGAAATCGCCGACGACCCGGCGCACCGGGTTGCCGGACATCTCCGGAGGGCGGGCGACAGGGCTCGTGGTGTCAACCGTGGCCATCCCCGGCATCGTAACTGGCTGCCCAGCCAGTCGGTCCGCGATCTAGGCGGCGTTGGCGGCGAGCTGGCCGCAGGCGGCGTCGATGTCGCGACCGCGGGTGAGGCGGACGGTGGCGGTGACCCGGTGCTCGGCGAGGATCGCCCGGAAGCGCTCGATCCGTTCCGGCGAGGAGCCGTTGTAGGCGCCGGTCGGGTTGTAGGGGATGAGGTTGACCTTGTAGCCGCGGGGGTCCAGCAGTTGCGCGAGTTCACGCGCGTGCTCGGGGTGGTCGTTGACCCCGTCGAGCATCACGTACTCGACGAAAACCTTGCGGCGGCGGGCGGCGCGGTAGCGCTCGCAGGCGGCGAGGACCTCGGCGATCGGGTGGCGCTCGTTGACCGGCATGATCTGCGAGCGCAGGCCGTCGTTCGGCGCGTGCAGGGAGAGGGCGAGGCTGACCGGCATCTCGCACGCGGCGAGGCGGTCGATCCCCGGCACCCAGCCGACCGTCGAGATCGCGGTGCGGCGGTGGGTGACCCCGAGGTCGGGCAGCCGTTCGCAGGCGGCGAGGACGTTGTCGACGTTCATCGTCGGCTCCCCCATCCCCATGAAGACCACGTGGTCGATGGCTTCGACGCGGCGGAAATGGAGCGCCTGGTCGAGGATCTCGTCGACGGTGAGGTTGCGGCCGAACTTCATCTGCCCGGTGGCGCAGAAGGTGCAGGTCAGAGGGCAGCCCGACTGCGAGGAGAGGCAGACCGAGCGGCGCCCGTCGCGGTAGCGCATCAGCACCGCCTCGATCGGCCGCCCGTCGGCGGTGTGGAAGAGCGCCTTGACCGTGCCGTCGTCGGACCTCGCCTCGGCGGCGACGGTCAGGGTCGAGATCGGCACCGTCCTGGTGAGCCGCTCGCGCAGCGCCGCCGGCAGGTTCGTCATCTCCTCGTAGGAGCCGGCACCGCGCGCGACCCACTCCCACACCTGATCGGCGCGATAGGAGGGCTCGCCGGCGTCGGCGAGGGTCGCGGTCAGCAGCTCACGGTCCACCGGCCGAGTCTAGGGACCGTGGATCTTTTCCCCACGCTCGAGCATGGCGACGAATTTGCGCAGGCGCCGCTCGCGGGTCTCCGGCTTTTTCGCGTCGTTGAGTCGGTAGATGACCGCGTAGCGGTTGGCGCTGTCGAGGCCCTGGAAGAACTCGCGGGCGACCGGGGTCGCGTCGAGGGCGCGCTGCAGGTCGTCGGGCACCTCGGCGGTCCGCTGACCGTCGTAGGCGGCCTCCCAGCGGCCATCCGCTTTTGCCGCTTCGACCTCGGCGAGGCCGGTCGGGCGCATCCGCCCGCTCTCGATCAGCGCCTCGGCCTTCGCGCGGTTGGTCTTCGACCAGCGCCCGCGCGGCCGTCGCGGCGTGAACCGCTGCAGGAAGTGGGTCTCGTCAAGGCCCCGCTTCTGGCTGTCGATCCAACCGAAGCAGAGCGCCAGCTCCAGCGCCTCGGCATAGGTGACGCTGGGCTCGGGCGCCCCCTTCTTGGCGATCTTGAGCCAGACGCCGGCGGCGGAGTCGTGGTTCTCCTCCAGCCAGCCCTCCAGCTCGACCGGGCCGGGGAAGAGGTGGACCGGCAGCTCGTCGCCCATCGCCGGCCGAGCTTACGCCGTCAGCTGCTCTCCGCTGGTTCCCGGCACGGCATTGGGGAGGCCGATTGCGATGTCCATCTGCTGCTCCTCGAGTGAATTGCGGTCGGACGTGAACCGTAGCCAGGTACCCATCCGTGCGGGCGGGAATCGACTCAGGAGGACCGCCGCAGTCGCAGCAACGTCGTCCAGGCGCGGGGCCTGAGGGCCGCCGCCCGGACCAGGACGGCGCTGTCGAAGTACGAGATGCGGGCGACGGCGAGGCCGTCCTCGCGGAGGACGATGCGATCTACCGCATCCCAGGAGAGCTCGACCCCCGCCGCCGAGCCGGAGAGCGTGAACTCGATCAAGAGGCCGTCCTCGGTCGCCCCCCAGCGGTGGACGGCGCCGGTCAGGTCCGGAACCGCGCTCAGCAGCCTCGCGAACGCCCGCTTGCCAGCGGCGAGGTCGTTCGTGGTCGGCGTCATCGGCGCTCGCAGGTAGACCTCCGGCGCCAGCAGCGCATCGAGGCCCTCGACGGACGGCGCCTGCCAATACTCGGAAAAGCGCGCGGCGAAATCGGCCGGGTCAGCCATCCGGCAGCTCGCCGAACAGGCGGTCGATCGCTTCGCGGGCGTAGTCGAAGACCCCGTCGTCGCCGCTGAGGCGGTAGCGCGCGTTCGCCCCCATCGCCAGCGAGTAGAGCTCGAAGGCAAAGCGCTGGGGGCGCTCGACACCGGCGATTCCAGCCTGGCGTTCGAGCTCTCCCGTCCAGGCGTCGAGCGAGGCGGCGATCGCGTCGCGGACGGGACCGGGCCGGTCGTCGTACTCGGCCGAGGTGGCGGCGAAGAAGCAGCCCCCGGAATAGTCCTGGAGCTGGCCGAGGTAGCGCTCGGCCATCGCGCGCAGCCGCGGGGCGCCGTCGGGCAGCTCCAGCGCGGGGTCGATGACGGCGGCGCGGAAGCGCTCCGCGGCGGCGGCGACGGTGGCCAGCTGCAGCTCCTGCTTGGAGCCGAAATGGGCGAAGAGACCGCTCTTGCTCATCTGCAGCTCCGCCGCCAGCCGTCCGATCGTCAGCCCCTCGAGCCCCTCGACCGAGGCGAGGTCGACCGCCCGATCGAGGATCGAGGCCCGAGTCTGATTTCCCTTCTCGGTGACGGGCGTCACAGACGCAGGGTACAAAAAAGCACGAACGTTCGTTTAAGGCGGCGGCCGGCCGCGACAGCAACGGGAGGAGAGCGATGAGCGCCTACACGGCGAAGAAGATCGACGACATGGAGGCCATCTACCAGGGCGCGTTCAAACGCGCGCGGGCCGAGCTCGGGGTCGAGTCCTTCGGGCTGCAGGTGATCGACATGCCGCCGAACTTCGAGAACTACCCGGAACACGATCACGCCGGTGACGGCCAGGAGGAGGTCTTCATGGCGATCCGCGGCGGCGGCGAGATCGAGATCGCGGGCGAGCGCTTCCCGCTCGACCCCGAGCACATGGCGCGCGTCGCCGCGGGGACGAAGCGCAAGGTCTGGCCGGGACCGGAGGGAATCCGGATGGTGATCGTCGGCGGTGTGCCGGGCGGCATCTACGAGGCGCCCGACGTCAGCAAGCTGGGCCAGCCGGACCCGATGCAGAGCTGAGCGTCCTGGGTAGGCTGGGGGCGTGATGCGGCGCGTCTCGTCCCTGGTCGTCCCTTTCCTGCTCGCCGCTTTGGCGCTGCCGGCGGCGGGCATAGCGCAGACCTCGGCCCACGAGGAAGACGCGATCGTCGTCATCTCCGGCGACGTCACGGTGCCGCGCGGCGAAACCGTCGCCGGGATCGTCGTCGTCAGCGGCAACGTGCGAGTGGCAGGACACGTGGACGGCGACGTCGTCCTGGTCTCCGGCGACGCCCTGGTGAGCGGCAGAATCGACGGCAGCCTCGTCACCATCGGCGGCAAGGCTCGTTTGCTGCCGAGTGCCTTCGTCGGCGGCAACATCCACTACGCCGACGAGCGGCCGGTCGTCGCCGGCAGTGCGATCGTCCGCGGAGACGTCTCCAGGGAGGACGGCCTCGACTCGATCGACCTCCTCCCCTTCATCAGCGTGTTCTTCCTCTGGCTCGGCATCGGCATCTCGATGGCGATCCTCGGCGCCTTGCTGCTGTTGATCGCACCGCGCGCCGCCGACGCCGTCGAGGCACGCTCGCGCGGGCGGGTCGGTCCGCTGATCGCAATCGGCTTCGCGGTCGCGATTGCGCTCCCCGTCGCCGGGGCAATCGCCGCGATCACGCTGGTCGGACTGCCGCTGGCGTTCCTGATCTTCCTCGCCCTGGCACCTCTGTGGGCGGTCGGCTACTGCGCATCCGCCTGGGTCCTCGGGCGACGGATCGTGAAGCGCCCGCGGAATCAGATCCTGGTTTTCCTCGCGGGCCTGGCGATCCTCCGCGCGGCTGCCCTCGTCCCGGTCCTCGGGTTCGTCGTCGGCGTGGCGGCGGCGATCTTCGGCCTCGGCCTTATCGGAGCCGCTATCGGGGCCGCTCGGGATCGGCCTCAGCCCGTTCCCAGCCCGGGCAGCTGAGCACCGGCAGCCGCGGGTAGCGCGGGTAGGCGCGGTCCTCGCGCGATCGCTCGCAGAGGGAGAAGACCGAGCCGCGGGTATTGGGGACGAGCCGCTGGTGGCGGCAGCTGTCGCAGAGTCCGGCGGCCTGGCGCGAGGGGGTCATCGACCCCGAACCTAAATCATCGCCTCCACGCAAACTGCGATCTCGGCGAGGGCGAGTCCCGCCTTGCCGGCGCCTAGCCTAGGTGGGCGATGAGAGCGTCGACCCTCTTCGACGCGGACGCGGCCTCCTACAGCGGGACGGTCGAGGTCCTCGGCGTCATCTATCGGGCCGAGGATGACGGCTACGCGGTCCTTGAGGTGCAGGAGGCCGACAGCGGGGAAGGGTTCGCCCTGGTCGGTCCGGTCGCCCACCTCGACCCCGGCGACCGGGCCGAAGTCAGCGGCGAGTGGCAGACCCACAGTCGCTATGGCCGCCAACTGCGGGCGCAGGGGGCCTTGCCGCTCGACCCCGCCGACCGCGACGGGCAGATCGCCTACCTGAGCTCGCTCCGCCACATCGGCCTGAAACGGGCGGAGCGGCTCTGCGACGAGCACGGGGAGGGCGTGCTGCAGGCGATCGCCGACGACCCGCAGCGGGTCTTCGGCTCCCTTCGTGGCGTCAGCGCCGACCAGGCCGAGGCAGCGACCCAGTCCTGGTTCGCGAGCCGCGCGATCCGCGACCTCCACGTGCAGCTGGCGCCCCACGGCCTCGCCCACCTGGCGGCGCCGATCCACGCCCGCTACGGGGAGCGGTCGATGACGATCCTGCACGAGGACCCCTACCGGCTGACCGAGGTCCCAGGCGTCGGCTTCGCCCGTGCCGACAAGATCGCGCTGGCGGCCGAGATGGCGCCGGAGTCCGACAGCCGCGCCCAGGCGGCGGCGCTCTACGCCCTGATCGAGGCCGAGCAGCAGGGCAACAGCTACCTGCCGCTCGAGGAGCTCGCGAGGCGCACCGCGCGGCTGATCGGCCTCGCGCCCGACCCCGACGTGCTCGTCGAGGCGCGGGGCATCGTCGAGGACGATGGCCGCATCTACCGCGAGGGGACGCATGCCGGCGAGATCGCGGTGGCGGCGACGCTGGCAGCGCGGGCCGCGGCTCCCCCCCACCTCGACCACGACCCTGGCGAAGAGCCCCGCGACGACCTCACCGACGAGCAGTGGGCGGCCGTGCGGGGCGCCTTCGCCTCGCGTCTCTCGGTCCTCACCGGCGGCCCTGGCGTCGGCAAGACCAAAGCCACGAAAGAGATCGTCGTCGAGGCCGAAGCCGCGAACGCGACGATCGCCCTCTGCGCGCCGACCGGACGGGCGGCTCGGCGACTCGAGGAAGCGACCGGGCACGAGGCGAAGACGATCCACCGCATGCTCGAGTGGATGCCGGGACGCGAGCCTGCCTTCCGGCCCGGCCGGCCCCTGCCCGCCGACCTGGTGATCGTCGACGAGTCCTCGATGCTGAACCTGCGCCTCTGCGAGGTGCTGCTCGGCGGGCTCGCGGAGAGCACCCACGTCGTCTTCGTCGGCGACGCCGACCAGCTGCCGCCGATCGGCGCCGGCAAGCCGTTCGAGGATCTGATCGTCTCCGGGGCGGCGCCGGTCGTGCGGCTGACCCAGATCTTCCGCCAGGCAGCGCGCTCGATGATCACCACCGCCGCCCACGAGATCAACCAGGGCCGCCCGCCGCATCTGGACCCCGGCTCCGAGCAGGACCACGACTTCTTCTTCATCGAGCGGGGAACGCCGGAGCGGGCTCTGGAGACGGTGGTGGAGGTGGTGGCGGAGCGGGCGCCGGCCAAATTCGGCGTCGACCCGATCCGCGACGTCCAGGTGCTGGCGCCGATGTACCGGGGGGCGGTCGGGATCGACGCTCTCAACGAGCGCCTGCAGGCGGAGCTGAATCCCGACGGCAAGCGCGCCCTCTCGGACCGCTTCCGGATCGGCGACCGCCTGATCCAGACCCGCAACTCGCACGAGCTGGGCCTGATGAACGGCTCGATCGTCTTCCTCCGCGCCGACGACCCCGACGAAGAGACGATCCGCGTCGACACCGACGACGGCGGCAGCCTCCTCATCCCCTACGGCGAGACCGGCACGCTCCGCCTCGCCTACGCGATCTCCGTCCACAAGGCGCAGGGTTGCGAAGTGCCGGTGGTGGTCGGGGTCTGCCACCGCTCGCACTCGCGGATGCTCAACCGCCCGCTCCTCTACACGGCGATCACCCGCGCCCGCAACAGTTGCGTCCTGGTCGGCGACCAGGCCTCGCTTGCCTCGGCAGTACGGCGCGACGACAGTGGCGGTCGCCACTCCGGGCTGGCGGAGCGGCTGAGCGGCCTGCGCTGAGCTCCATCTAGCCTGGGCGGGTGGAGAAGGGCCGCCTGCCCTGGGCAGAGATCGCGATCACCCTGGCCGGGATCGCCGCGATGGCGGCGATCGTGTTCACCGTCGACCCGCTGCACGAGTCGGTGACGGCGCTCCTGCACGGAGACCACGACGAGGTCCGCGACCAGATCGACCGGCTCGGGCTGTGGGGGCCGCTGCTGATCCTCGCCCTCGCCCTCCTCCACAGCGTCGTCTTCTACCCGGCGGAGATCGTCGACGCCGCCGCCGGCTTCGCCTACGGCTTCTTCCCGGCGCTGGCGCTGATGATGTTCGGCTGGCTCCTCAACGGGCTCGTCTGCTGGGCGATCGGGCAATCGATCGCCCGGCCCCTGCTCGACCGCTGGTTCGGGGTGGCGCGCTTCGAACGGGTCGAGCAGACGATCGAGCGCGGCGGCCCGGCGCTGCTGCTGGCGATGCGGCTGATCCCGATCCTGCCCTTCAGCATCGTCTCCTACGCCGCGGGCGCCGCCCGCGTGCCCCTCTGGCGCTTCGTCTGGACGACCATGGTCGGCTACCTGCCGATCACCGCGATCTCGGTCTACTTCGGGACTCGGCTCGAAGGCCTCTCCCTGACCGACCCGCTCGTGCTCGGCAGCGCCCTCGCGCTGCTGGCGCTGCTGGGGGCGGGACACTGGGCGATGCGCCGCCAGACGCGCCGCTCCTCCGCCTGAGGGACGGTCGTCCCCGGACCCGTCGCTCAGTCGACGGCGACCACGCGGAAGCGGAACACGGCCGGGGTCTGATCGACGAGGCCCGTAACCCCGCGTGCCTTGACCTTGACCACGTGGCGGCCGAGCGCGAAGCGCCGCGCAAGCTTGGTCCCGCAGGATTTGAAGCCCGAGTTGTCGACCTTGCAGAGGAAGGCGGCATCGGCCTGGTCGGAGCGGAAGCGGAAGACGAGCCGGATGCCGCTGCCGCGGGTCCTGACGATGGCCCGCGGATGCTTGGCGATCGAGGTCGACGGGGCCACCCGCGCGCCGGGGGGCTGCGGCGCCGGCGGCGCCGGGTTCACCGGGGGCCGAGGCGGCGTTTCGGATCCCCAGTCGCCGGGGGCGACGAAGACCGCGCCGGAGGCGTCGGGGGGTTCGCAGGGGTCCGGCGCGGGGAAGAGCGTGCCCTCGATCGCTTCCAGGGCGCCCACCGCTTCGATCAGCCCCCCTCCGACCGCGCAGGGACCGAAGCTGCCGACACCCGCCGCGCTCGCGGCCATCGCATCCCGCACTTCTTCGGCGTCGGCGCCCGGTTTGTCCTCCAGCATCAGGGCCGCCACCCCGGCCGCGTGGGGCGCGGCGGCGGAAGTCCCGCAGAAGCGCCAGACGCCCGGTTCGGATTTCGGCTGGCGGGCGAAGAAGGTGGTGCGCCCGCAGTCGGTGGCGGCGACGTCGGGCTTGGAGACGACTTCTGGGGTGGGCAACCCGGGCGCCGGTTTGTTGCCCGCGACCGGGCCGAAGTAGTGGGTGGCCGGCCCGCGCGAGGAGTATTCCTCGGGTTCGCCGGAGTCGTCGAAGGGAACGGCGCCGACGGCGATCGCGCTCGCCGCGGCGGCGTGGCCGAAGATCGTCGGGCCGACCACGTCGCCACCGCCCGACTTCGGGTACTCGACGCCGGTTACACCGCCGCCGTTCTGCAGCAGGACGAACTTGAGGCGCGGCTCGCCGGTCCCGGCGAACTTGTTGACGACCAGCTGCACGACCTGGTCGGCGCCGGTCGGGTTTTTCCACTGGAGGATCTCGAGCGGTTGCTGCGTCCCGCCGGCTTTTTCGCCGGAGACGTTGTCTTCGAAGGAGGCGGTCAGCAGTTCGCCCTCGCCGTCGAGGAGGAAGGCGTCGAGGTCGGTCTCGACGCCGAGCCACGGTTCCGCCCACTGCAGGTCCAGGGTCAGCGTTTCTCCGGCTTCGACCTCGATCCCGAAGGTGCGATCGGTCGCCGTCGCACCCGGGTTGAAGTCCAGGCAGTGGGTGGCGTTGAAGCTGGACAGCGACCGGACATCCGGCGGGCAGTCGCCGGAATCGCGGTAGGCCGGCGCTTCCCAGGAGGCGATTTCGTTGCCTTCGCCGTCGAAGAGGTTGTCGTTGCCGGCGGCGGAGAGGTAGGTGTGGCCTGCTTCGCTGACGGCGTTGACGGCCGCGGCGACCGGGCCGTCCTGGAAAAACGGCTCTTCGAAGTAGCCGACGTCGTCGACGATCACATCGGACCCGGCCGCGGCCAGGTCTTCGATCCCTTCGGCGAAGTCGATTTCGCCGTTGAAGGCGCTGTGGAAGGCGAGGTCCGCCTCGGGCGCGACGTCGTGGACGATCTGCAGCATCCCGCGGCCCTCGTCGAACGATGGTTCCGCTTCGAAGAACTGGTAGGGCTGGAGTTCGTCGACCCCGGTTTGCTGCGTGGCGCACGGGCTTTCCGGCCCCGGCAGGTCGCCGGTTTCTTCGTCCTCCTCGGCGTCGGAGGCGATCGGCCCGCCCGGCACCCCTTCGGTCGCCTGGTCGAAGGAGTCGGAGAGAACACCGATGGTCATCCCTTTGCCGTCGACCGCGAATTCTTCCCGCGCCGCCGCGACGTTCAACTGGGCGACGCCCTCGGAGATCACCGACCCGCCGTCGCATGCGGCGCGCAGGACGGGGGCGCGGACCTGCGTCACCGCAACAACTCCCGGCACCTGCGCGACCGCGTGCAGGTCCGTCGGCGCGACCGCCGCGGTGGCGGTCCGATACCGGCGTCCGTCGGCGACGACGTCGGCGCCCTCGCGGCGCAGGGCCCGAAGCGAGCCGGCACCCGGCTCGTAGCGGACGTAGACGAGCACCCGGTTGCCGCGGCGGATCAGGCTCCCGGGCCCGCTCGATGCGAGGCCGAGGGCGCGGGCCTGCTTCGCGGGCGGCAGCGTGCGGACGGCGGGCTGGGCGAGGGCCGCGAGCGCCGGCGAGAGCGGCCCGTGCTCCTTGACCGGCTCGGTGGTGGCCATCGCCCCGCTGGGGGCGAGGAGCGAAAGGGCCGCTACTGCGGCCAAAGCAGCGCGGCGAGTTCCCCAGGCCGGCGACATCGTTGTCAAAGGTATCGGCTGGTCCTTGCGAAAGCTGAACGTTGCCCGCATCGCCGGTTGATCCTGCTACGGTCCCGTCCATTAGGGCCGGTGGATACCGGCGAAAGTTGTGCGTAGCGCTCGCAGTCGTTGCTTCATCGCATCCTCCGCGTTCGCAGCACATGAAGTGGAGGCAATGCATGCCGACTGGAACTGTTAAGTGGTTCAGCGACGACAAGGGCTACGGGTTCATTACGCCCGATGACGGCTCGAAGGACGTTTTCGTTCATCACACCGCGATCCTGGGCGAGGGCTTCAAGTCCCTGACCGAGGGCGCAAAGGTGAGCTACGAGTCCGAAGAAGGCCCGAAAGGCCCGGCCGCCGCGAGCGTTCAGCAGCAGTAGTTTCGCTAAACGTTCTTCGCTGTTCGAAGCCCGCCGTAAGGCGGGCTTCTCTTTGCCCGCAGCCGACCGATCCGGTCCCCTACCCTCCCCCCTCACCATGAGCAAAGCCCGAGAAGACCTCCGCAACGTCGCCATCATTGCCCACGTCGACCACGGCAAGACGACGCTGGTCGACGCGATGCTGTGGCAGACCGGCACCTTCCGCAAGGGCCAGGACGTCGCCGAGCGGGTGATGGACTCGATGGACCTCGAGCGCGAGAAGGGGATCACGATCCTCGCCAAGAACACCGCCGTCACCCGGGGCGACGTCAAGTTCAACATTGTCGACACGCCCGGCCACGCCGACTTCGGTGGTGAGGTCGAGCGCGCTCTAACCATGGTCGACGGGGTCCTGCTCCTGGTCGACGCCTCCGAGGGGCCGCTGCCGCAGACCCGGTTCGTGCTGCGCAAGGCCCTGGAGTCGAAGCTGCCGGTGATTCTGGTGGTCAACAAGGTCGACCGCCCGGATGCGCGCATCGCCGAGGTCATCGACGAGGTCTACGAGCTCTTCCTCGATCTCGACGCCGACTCCGACCAGATCGATTTCCCGATCGTCTACACGAACGCGAAAGCGGGCTGGGCCTCGCTGGAGGAAGGAGTCGAGGGCGAGACCCTGGACCCCCTGCTCAACCTGATGCTGGAGAAGATCCCGGCGCCCACCTACGACGAGGGAGCGCCGCTGCAGGCGCACGTGACCAACCTCGATGCCTCGCCCTACGTCGGGCGGCTGGCAATCTGCCGGGTGCGTCAGGGGAAGATCCGCAACGGGCAACAGATCGCCTGGTGCCGCGCCGACGGCACCATCCAGAGGGCGGCCGTCTCCGAGCTCTATGTCACCCAGGGACTGGAGCGGGTCACCGCCGAGGAGGCGGGGCCAGGCGAAATCATCGCCGTCGCCGGGATCGAAGAGGTGACGATCGGCGAGACCCTGGCCGATCCCGAGAACCCGCAGCCGCTCCCTGTCATCACCGTCGACGAGCCATCGCTCTCGGTGGTAGTCGGGATCAATACTTCGCCGCTTGCAGGAACCCAGGGAGGCAGCAAGCTGACCGCGAGGCAGCTGCGAGCGCGGCTCGACGCCGAGCTGGTCGGCAACGTCTCCTTGCGGGTCAACGACACCGAGCGACCCGACGCCTGGGAGGTGCAGGGCCGCGGCGAGCTGCAGCTGGTCGTGCTGCTGGAGATCATGCGGCGCGAGGGCTACGAGCTGACCGCCGGGCAGCCGCAGGTGGTGACGCGGGAGATCGACGGCAAGACCCACGAGCCGGTCGAGCGACTGGCGATCGACGTTCCCGAGGAGCATGTCGGCGACGTCACCCAGATGCTGGCCGGGCGCAAGGGACGGCTCGAGCAGATGGTCAACCACTCGACCGGCTGGGTGCGGATAGAGTACCTGGTTCCGGCCCGCGGCCTGATCGGGTTCCGCACCGAGTTTCTCACCGTCACCCGCGGCAGCGGCCTCCTGCACCACGTCTTCGACCGCTGGGAGCCGTGGGCCGGTGAGCTGCGGACGCGGCAGACCGGGTCGCTGGTCTCGGACCGGCGGGGGCAGACCGCCGGCTACTCACTGATGAGCCTGCAGGACCGCGGTCGGCTCTTCGTCGGCTCGGGCGAGGAGGTGTACGAAGGGATGATCGTCGGCGAGAACAGCCGCTCCGACGATCTCGACGTCAACCCGACCAAGGCCAAACAGCAGACCAACATGCGCGCCGCCAGCGCCGACGTGCTGGTGCGACTGGCGCCGGCGACCCGGCTCACGCTCGAAGGCTCGCTCGAGTTCGTGCGCGAGGACGAGTGCATCGAAATCACCCCCGATGCGGTGCGCCTGCGCAAGGTCGAGCTCGAGAAAGTCAAGCGACTGAAGGCCTCGAAGAAACGCGATACGGCGCCGGCGCGCTAGCGCCGGCCTGCCAGCTCCAGCAGCCGGGCGACCCTGCGGATCACTTCCTCCGGTTCTCGTTCGAGCCGTGCCCCGGTGACACGCGTCATCGTGATGCCGGCCAGCAGCAGCTCCTCCTGCCGTTCGCGATCGCGCTCGAAGGCGGCATGCGTTCCGTGCGTCTCGAACACGTCGAGTTCGACCACGAAGCGGTAATCCGGCCAGTAGCAATCGAGTTCGAAGCCCTGCTCGACGTAGTTCATGTGAGGTTGCGGCAGACCGGCTGCCAGGAAGCTCCAGCCATCGCTTCTCCAGGCCCGAAATGACGGTGACACTCGATCTCTCCCCCTACCCAGCCTGTCGTTCGTCCCTCGGTTGCGCTCAGAGCACGAAAAAGCCGCCGGCGCTGGGCCGGCGGCTTGGTGAAACCTCGCTGCGCTTGGAGCTAGACCGTTGCGGCGGCCTGCTCGGACTGGCTCTGCTCGGAGGCCTGGGCCTTGGCGTCCGGGGCGGCGGGCTCGGCCTGGCGCGGGAGCAGCACTTCTTTGGCGATGACCAGGCGCTGGATCTGGCTGGTCCCCTCGTAGAGCTGCATGATCTTCGCGTCGCGCATCAGTTTCTCGACCGGGTACTCCTTGATGAAGCCGTAGCCGCCGTAGACCTGGACGGCGTCGGTGGTGATCTCCATCGCCGAGTCGGCAGCGAAACGCTTGGCCATCGAGGAGACCTTCGAGTTGCGGACGCCCTGGTCGAGCAGGAAGGCCGAGTTCCAGACCAGCAGGCGGGCGGCCTCGACCTTGGTCGCCATGTCGGCGATCATGAACTGGATCGCCTGGTGCATCGCGATCGGGACGCCGAACTGGACCCGTTCTTTCGAGTAGTCCGTCGCGTATTCGAGGGCGGCCCGGCCGATGCCGACGGCCATCGCCGAAACGCCGGGACGGGTCCGGTCGAGGGTCATCATCGCCAGTTTGAAGCCCTTGTTTTCCTCGCCCAGCAGGTTCTCGGCCGGGATCTCGACTTCGTCGAAGGAGATGGTCGCGGTGTTCGAGGCCCGCTGACCCATCTTGTCCTCCTTCTTGTCGACGGAGACCCCGGGGAGGTCGGCGTCGACGACGAAGGCGCTGATGCCGCGGTGACCGGCCTCGGGGTCGGTCTTGGCGAAGACGGTGAAGTAGTCGGCGTAGGTGCCGTTGGTGATGAAGCACTTGGAGCCGCTGATGACGTACTTGTCGCCCTTCTTCACGGCCTTGGTCTTCATCCCGCTGACGTCGGAGCCGGCGTCGGGCTCGGTGAGGCCGAAGGAGCAGAGCTTGGGAGCTTCGGTCAGCATCCCCAGGTACTTCTTCTTCGTCTCCTCGGAGCCGCCGAGGGTGATCGGAGCCGAGGCGAGGCCGTTGGCCGCCAGCGAGGTGCCGATGCCGGAACAGCCCCAGCCGAACTCCTCCTCGATCAGGCAGCCGGAGAGGTAGTCGAGGCCGGGACCGCCGTAGGCCTCGGGGATGTGGGTGTTCATCAACCCGACCTCCCAGGCCTTGTCGATCACGTCCTGGGGCCAGGTGCCGTCAACGTCGTACTCCCAGGCGACGTTGCGCATGTCTTTCTCGGCGAAGCTGTGAGCCAGCTCGCGCAGGTCCTTCTGCTCGTCGGTGAGGGTGAAGTCGACCACCGGTCGGTGCTCCTTTTCTTCGCGGTTCTTTGAAGTTTGCGGGAGCGCCGCCGGAAGGCTGACGTTCCACCGATTGACTGGTCAGTCAACCGGGCCTCAAGGTTAGCGGACGGGGCGGGAGATGAGAGCGGATTCGCTCGACAGGCCGGTTCGGAAGGCGGGCTTTACCCTTTGGCCATGGACCTTCCGATAGCGCTCACCGCGCTCCAGAAGGGGGCGGCAGTGCTCGCCTTCACCGGCTTGGCGGCACCGTTGATCGGCCTCCTGCTGAGGCGTGTCGAGCGGGGGCTGGGAGACGATGGGCGGCGGACCGTTCGCGATCCTCGACGAGCGCCCGCAGGGGAGCACCGTGCGCGGGGCTCCGCCGCGGATCGACCCGGCGATCCAGGCAGCCGAGGTGCGGCAGATGCTGGAGGCGAAATCCCGCCGGCGCCAGGCGCGCGGCGAGTCCGCCCTGGACGTCGAGGCCGAGGCCGAGCGGCTGCTCGCCGCCCCGGATCCCCTTCGCGGGGAGGCGGCAATCGACGAGGAGCTGCGGGCCGAGGTGCGCCAGCTCGTCGTCGCCCGCAACGAACGGCGGATGCGGGAAGGGCTGGAACCGCTCGACGTCGCGAGCCGAGACCGAAAAGCAGCTGGCAGATCTCATAGGATCGAGCTGATGCCTCCGACCGAGGAGAACGTCTACGAGGTCGAGGAGCTGCTCAACCAGCCGGGGACCTACTTCAACCCCCAGACCGAGGTCGTCGTGGTGGTCGACGACTCCGCCTCGATCGACCAGGAGGTCTTCAACAATGGAGGGGCTACGAAGGCGCCGAGTGGGTGCGGGTCTCCGACGACGTCACGGTCGACGAGGACGGGCGCGATCGCGCCCTCGAGGCCTTCGAGACCAGCAACCAGGGCGGGGCGCCGCTCGCGCCCAACGACCTCGATCAGAGCGAAGACGACCTCGAAGAAGAGGACGAACGACCAGAACCCGATCCGGACCCGGCGGAGGAGTAGATGCTCTCCGAGGGCGACAGGGCGCCCGCCTTCACGCTGCCCGACCAGAACGGCGACAAAGTGAAGCTGTCCGACCTGCAAGGGCGAGACGGTCGTCCTCTACTTCTACCCGAAGGCGAATACCTCGGGCTGCACCACGCAGGCCTGCGGCGTCCGCGACCGCGGCGCCGACTACGCGGCCGCCGGCGCCCGGGTGATCGGGATCTCCCCCGACGAGGTCGAGGACGATCGCCAAGTTCGCCGGCAAGTACGACCTCGACTTCACCCTGCTCGCCGACGCCGACCACGCGGTCGCCGAGAAGTACGGCACCTGGGTCGAGAAGTCGATGTACGGCAACAAGTACATGGGCGTGCCGCGCGCGACCTTCATCATCGACCCGAAGGGCAAGATCGCCAGGGTCTTCCCCAAAGTTGCAGCCGAAAAAGCACGACGAGCTCGTGCTGAAGGCGCTTGCCGAGCTTGCAGGCCGCCTGATCAGGCGCTGATCACTACCACGACGATGAACGCCGCGTAGAGCGCGAACCAGCCGATCACCGCGGGCAGTTTGAAGCGGCGCGCCAGGTGCAGGCTCTCGTAGGCGAGCAGGCCGCCGGCGAGGCCGAGGCCGATCGAGAGGATCGCGGTGCCGCTCAGCGTCCCAGTCGGTGAAGATCAGGCCGATCCCGACCGGGATCATCGACTGGAAGACCATCGCGCCGGTGATGTTGCCGAGCGCCAGCGCGTCCTTGCCTTCGCGCACCCAGAAGAAGCTGTTGACCTTCTCCGGCAGCTCGGTCGCCAGCGGCGCCAGGATCAGCGCCAGGACCAGGGCCTCGACGCCGATGCTGTCGGCGATCTGGAGCAGCTCCTCGACGAAGAGGTGGGCGCCGCCGACCATCGCCCCGAGGCCGACCAGGAGCTGGATCACGCAGAGCGCCAGCGCCGGGTCTTCGCGGCGCTCGGCGCGGCGCTCGAAGATCAGCGGGTTGAGCGTCTCCTCGCTCTGCACCTCGCCGCCGCCGCGCAGGGTGCAGGCGGATGTAGAAGACGTAGGCGAGCGAGGAAGGCGATCCCGACCGCGATCCGGACGGCCGCCGGCGGGCCCCAGGCGAGCAGCCCGGCGAGCGCGAAGAGGGCGAGGAAGAAGAGCGAGGTCGCGCTCGAGCGTCGGCCGGTGGACGTTGAGCTGCACGCCCTGGTCGCGTTTGTCGCGGTAGAGGTAGGCGAAGAGCCCGACCAGCCCCATCGCCAGGGTCGCGAGCAGGAACGGGGCGCCGACGATCGCCCCGATCGCGACGTCTTCGGAGCCCTCGTTGACGTCGAGCAGGGCGACGATCGCGATCAGCGTCTCCGGCATCGCGGTGCCGACCGCGGCGAGGATGCTGCCGACCGCCCCCTCCCCGACCTCGAGCCGTGGCCGATCCACTCGACCGCGTTGGTGAAGAGCAGCGCGCCGGCGAGGACGACGGCGAAGCTGACCAGCAGGAGCAGAACTTCCATCGGGGCAGGCTATCCACCCGGGCCCGGCGCTTCGGCTCAGGCGAAGTAGAAGGCGAGGCCGAAGACGAAGTAGACGGCCAGCAGCTGCACGCCCTCGAACCAGGTCGACTCGCCGTCCTGGGTGACGTGGTTGGCGATCAGGATCGCCAGCAGGATCGCCCCCAGCTCGAAGCCGTTGAAGACCAGGGCCAGCGGATAGGGGCCGATGAAGAAGGAGGCGAGGACCAGCACCGGGGCGACGAAGAGGGCGACCTGGGCGCTGGAGCCGACGGCGATGTTGACCGCGAGGTCCATCTTGTCCTTCATCGCGACCAGGACCGCGACCCAGTGCTCGGCGGCGTTGCCGACGATCGCGACGACGATCACGCCGATGAAGAACTCGGAGAGGCCGACCGACTGCGAGGCCTCGGTGATCGAGCCGACCAGGACCTCGGACATCACCCCGACGAGGACGCCGGCGATCGCCAGGGCGATCACCGAGGTCCGGGTCGACCAGCCCCAGGTGTCCTCGTCCTCGTACTCGGGGTTGAAGAGGTCGCGGTGGGTCTTCAGCGAGAAGAAGAGGCCGATCACGTAGGTGACGATGAGGACGACCGCGACCGCCAGCGAGAGGTGCTCGACGGTGCCGCCGTAGTGGATCGCCTCGGCGCCCGGCGCCGGCAGCCCCTTGCCCTCGACCAGCTCGAAGATCGCCGGCATGATCAGCGCCGCCGCGGCCAGCATCAGCATCGAGGTCTGGATGCTGGCGCTGGTGCGGCTGAAGGTCTGTTTGTCGCGGCCGATCCCGCCGGCCAGCATCGCCGCGCCGAGGACGAGCAGGATGTTGCCGATGATCGAGCCGACGATCGAGGCCTTGACCACCTCCTGCAGTCCCTGGCCGAGCGCGAAGAGGGCGATGATCAGCTCCGGCGCGTTGCCGAAGGTGACGTTGAGCAGGCCGCCGATCCCGGGTCCCGAGCGCGCCGCCAGCTCCTCGGTCGCCCGGCCCATCAGCGCCGCGGTGGGGATGATCCCCAGCGCCGAGGCGGCGAAGACGACGGTCGCCGGCGACGCCGGCGAGCTCGAGGAGCGACCGCGATCGGGATCAGCGGCGTCAGCAGGTAGGGCCAGCCCTGCGGCGTGCGGAAGAAGGACGCGTCGAGGCGTGGTCCCTGTTCGCTCACGAGTGCGCGGCTACCCGGCTATTCGAGCAGGCTCGCGCACTTCTGCAGGTCGGCCGGCGTTTCGGCTTCCTGCAGGCATTCCACGTAGGCCTGCTGGCCGGCGTCGCGCCCGCTCCGAGGAGGCGCCTCCGGCCGAGCCGCCCCGGAGGAAGAACCGCCGCCGCTGGGAGCCGCCGCCGAGGACCCCTTCCAGCAGGCCTCCGAGGCCTTCGCCGCTGCCGCGCCTTCGAGCAGTTCGAGCGGGTTGACGCCGAGCTTCTGGAAGAGGCCTTCGAGCGGCTTCGCGTCGGACGGGCGTCGAGATGCTCTGCTCTTCGTTGACGCCGCAGAGCGTCAGTTCGATGTCGACTTCGACCTTTTCGTCTGCTGCGCCCGGCGGTTCGATCGTCAGTTCGGCGTCGACCTTGCGGACGATGTCGTCGTCGCCGACGTAGACGTCGACGTGGGCGTTCTTGACCGCCTTGGTCAGTTCGCCCTTGGCTTCTTCCAGTTCGCCGAGCGGCAGCGGGCCGGCGGCTTCGAGCTGGGAGCTGCAGGCCGGGTCTTCGGTCAGCTTGATGATCGCGTCGATCGCCGCCGGCGACGTTGAGGTCGCCGCTGACCTTGGTCGTCTGAGGTGCCGTCGACGTCGGCGCTGCCTTCGTTGGTCGAGGTTGTCGACGAAGTCGCCGACCTTGAGTCCCTTCGGCCGCCTCCTGGCAGGCGGTGATGTCGCCGCTCTTCGCCGCCTTCTGCTGCTGGGCCTGTTCGAAGCGCCGACTTGACGAAGCCGAAGGTGGTCGGGTCGACTTCGTACTCGGTGCCCTTCGTAGTCGACGAAGGCGCGATCGGTGAGCAGGGTCAGGCCGCCTTCGAAGTCGAGGTCTTCGCTGTCGACGGAGCCGTTCGCTTCGGCGCTCAGTTCCAGCTGCGGCAGTTCGCCCTTGGCGCCCGCTTCGAACGGACCGGAGAGCTTGACGTCGACGTCGCCGCCTTCGTCGCCTTCGGCGTTGACGCCGAGGGAGAGGTCGATGTCGCCGCTCTTGACGCCTTCGAGGGTGGCGTTTTCGATCACCTTCTGCGGGTCTTCACCGCTGCTGTCGTGCTGTCGCCACCGCCGCCACAAGCGGCGAGAAGGCCGGCCAGGGCGACCAGGGTCGCGAACAGCGCAAGAAATCGGAAACGGCTCAAGAGATGGGGCTCCTCGTGTGATCGGAGAACAGGGCCGAGCGGGGATTCTAGGGACGGGGAGGGCGGCTCCTGCCCGGCGCGCCTCATTCCCGCTTCGATTTCCTCGATCACGAGGCGCATCACCTCGACCCGGGCGAAGCGCTTCGACTCCGCCGGGACCACGCGCCAGCGGGCGTGCGGCCGGTCGGTCCGCTCGAGCATCTCCTCGACCGCCTCCTCGTATTCGGGCCGCTTCTCGCGGTTGCGCCAGTCCTCGTCGGTCAGCTTCCAGGCTTTGAGCGGGTCCTCGGCGCGGCTTCGAACCGCTTCAGCTGCTCCTCGGGGGAGATGTGCAGCCAGAGCTTGACGATGATCGTGCCCTCGTCGGCCAGCGTGCGCTCGAAGGCGTCGATCTCGCTCGTAGGCGCGGCGCCACTCCTCCTCGGTCGGCGAAGCCCTCGACCCGCTCGACCAGCACCCGGCCGTACCAGGAGCGGTCGAAGACGCTCATCCCTCCCCAGCCCGGCAGCGCCGGCCAGAAGCGACCGAGGAAGTGGTGGCGCTTCTCGTCCTCGGTCGGCGCGGCGAACTGGGCGACGCGGACGTGGCGCGGGTCCAGCGGCGCGACCAGGCGCTTGATCGCGCCGCCCTTGCCGGAGGCGTCCCAGCCCTCGAAGACGACGCTCAGCGGCGGCCCCAGCCGGCACTCGCCGATCAGCCCGCCGAGCGTCAGCCGCAGCTGCGCCAGCCGCTCGCCCGGCTCGCTTCAGCTCGCGTTCTTCCTCCTCGCGGCTGAGCGTCGAGCGTCAGGTCGACCTCGTCGAGGCGTCCCACCGCCTGAACCTACCCGGCGTTCGTCCTTTTACCGGCATATCCGTCCCAAGGACGAACGCCGGCCTATTCGCCGCTGTCGCCGCGCGATTCCTCGATCGGCGGCGGGCGGTTCTTCGGTCGTCAGGTTGGCCGAGAAGCGGGAAGAGCAGGGCGCCGAGGAAGATCAGGATGACCCCGGCGGCGATCAGCCAGCGGGCCCGCGTCAGGTGGCCGAGGATGCCGATCGCGAAGCCCGACCAGCATCAGCGCGATGTAGGGGCCGGGCTGTGCGGGAGCAGCGCGGCGAGCGGCGGCAGCGAGGTCGAGCACGAGCCGGGGATTATCATCGGCGGCCATGGCAGAAGGCTCCGTCGCAGAGGTGAAGGCAGGCGCTGGCCGAGGTCGGCTACCTCGCCGACGAGCCCGCGGCGCTGGTCTCCTACCTCGCCCAGCAGCTCGGCAAGCCGGTCCTGGTCGAGGGCCCGGCCGGGGTCGGCAAGACCGAGCTGGCGAAGGCGCTCTCCCGCGCCACCGGCCGCGAGCTGGTGCGCCTGCAGTGCTACGAGGGCCTCGACGAGGCGAAGGCGATGTACGAGTGGAACTACCGCAAGCAGCTGCTGCGGATCCAGGCCGGCGGCGAGGCCGGCTGGGACGACGTCCAGGACGACATCTTCAGCGCCGAGTTCCTGCTCGAGCGGCCGCTGATGCAGGCGATCGCCAGCCCCGAGCCGGTCGTCCTGCTGATCGACGAGATCGACAAGACCGACCAGGAGTTCGAGGCGATGCTGCTCGAGCTGCTCTCCGACTTCCAGATCACGATCCCCGAGCTGGGCCAGATCTCGGCGACGACGATGCCGATCGTCGTCCTCACCTCGAACGACTCGCGCGAGCTGACCGAGGCGCTGAAGCGCCGCTGCCTCTACCTCTGGCTCGACTACCCCGGAGCTCGAGCGCGAGATGGAGATCGTCCGCCTGCACGCCCCCGAGCTGCCCGAGACGCTGGCCCGCCGGCTGGTCGAGGTGATCCAGATGGTGCGCGCGCTCGACCTGAAGAAGCCGCCCTCGATCGCCGAGTCGATCGACTGGGCGCGGACCCTGCTGCTGATGGGCGCCGAGGACATCGACCGCGAGACCTTCACCCAGTCGATGTCGATCATCGTCAAGCACCGCACCGACATCGACCTGGTCGCCGAGCGGGTCGGGATGAAACTGGCCGACCCCCTACGGACCGAAGGCCGACGCCGGGCCGCCGGGCCTGGCGGCGAAGCTGCTCGGCTTCTGCGAGGAGCTGCGCGGCGAGGGGGTCGCGGTCGGGACCTCGGAGATCCTCGACGCCTTCGCCGCCCTCGGAGCACGGTCGACTGGACCTCGCGGGACGACTTCCGCGAGGCGCTGGCGACGACGATCGCCAAGTCCCAGGACGACCGCCGCGTCTTCGAGCTGCTCTTCGACCGCTACTTCTTCCGCACCGCCGAGGCCGAGGCGGTGCAGCGCGGGGTCACCGAGCACGCCGAGGGCGGCGCCGCCGGCCGGCGAAGCGGCGAGCGCTTCGACATGGACGAGCTGCGCGAGGCGATCCGCGAGGCGATCGCCGCCGGCGACGAGGACGCGATGCGCGACCTGGCGCGGCTGGCGATCGCCGCCTTCGGCCGCGGCGAGGGCTCCGGCGTGGTCGGCGTCGACGTGCAGCGGATCCGCCGCACCCTCGGCCTCACCGCCGGCTCGCAGCCGCCGGCCGCCGACGGCGAGCGAGCGGCCGCCGATCGACCGCGACCAGCTGACCGGGTTCGAGCGCCACCTGCGGCGCGAGCTCGAGCGCGACCTGATCGAGCGCACCGAGACGCTGCCCCCCTCCCGCCCGCTGGCCGAGCTCGACCGCGCCCTGCCGACCAGCCCGACCCAGGACCTCGCCGCCGTCCACCGCGCCGTCTCGCAGATGAAGCGGCGGCTGGCGACCCTCGGCCACGAGCAGCGCGGGCGCAAGCAAGGGCCAGACGGTCGACGTGCGGCGGACGATGCGCGCCTCGCTGGAGACCGGCGGCGTGCCGCTGCGCCTGCGCTACCGGCCGAAGCGGCCGCGGCGGCCGGAGATCTACGTCCTCTGCGACGTCTCCACCTCGGTCACCTCGGCCAGCGTCTTCTTCCTCTCCGTCCTCCACGCCCTCCACGACTCGTTCCGCAAACTGCGCAGCTTCGTCTTCATCGAGCGGATCTCCGAGGTGACCGACGTCTTCGAGCACGAGCGCGACTTCGCCGTCGATCGCCCAGAAGATCTCCAGCGAGGGCGGCGTCGCCGACGTCTCCGGCTACACCGACTACGGCCGCGTCTGGCTCGAGTTCCTGACCGAGATCTCCGACGACCTCGACCCGCGCTCGACCGTGATCGTGCTCGGCGACGCCCGCACCAACGGCCGCGAGCCCCACGCCGAGGTCTTCGCCCAGGTCGCCGAGCGGGCCGGCCGCCTCTTCTGGCTCAACCCCGAGCCGAAGCTCTACTGGAACTACGGCGACTCGGTGATGGCCGCCTACGAGCGCTACTGCGACGGCGCCTTCGAGTGCTGGACCACCCAACACCTGGAGAACTTCGTCAACGTCGTCGCCGGCGCCGCGCCGGCCGCCGAATGAGGGCGCTCCTCCTCCGCCACGGCGAGTCGGTCCACAACGCCGACCGCAGCGGCGAGCCGGCGGCGCACTCGGAGGGCGACCGGCTGACCGAGAAGGGCGTGGAGCAGGCACACGCCGCCGGCGCCGGGCCTGCCGCGAGCACGGCGTCACCCGCCTGCTCGCGAGCCCGCTGCGGCGGGCGCGGGAAACCGCCGCAGGCGGTGGGCGACGCGCTCGGCCTCGAGCCCGAGGAGATCGCCTACGTCGGCGAGCTGACCTCGGGCGAGACCTTCGAGCAGGCGATCGCGCGGGTGCGGCGGCTGAAGGCCGAGCTCGAGGCCGGCGCGGCGGGCGAGCTGCCGCTGCTCGTCACCCACGGCATCTTCACCCGCTTCTTCCTCCTCGACTCGGTCCTCGGCGAGCGCTTCGAGGCCGCCGATGGCGGCGGGGATCTGGAACCTCGGCTCCCACAACTGCGGGCTCAGCACCTTCGCCCACGGCGAGAGCCGGGACCCGCTCGGGAACCCGATCGCCGGGCTGGACCTGCCTCACCTGGATGGAGCGGCCGTGGAGCCGGCCTTGACGATCCGCACCGGGTCGTCGGGCGAGACCTGCCACTGCTCGTTGACGATCGCCCCCGGCGGGCGGCGCCACCGGTCCCTCCAGCAGCGGGTCCTCGGTCTCTCGCATCCAGGCCTCGAGCCGCTCGCGCAGCTCCGCCAGCGACCTCGGCCCGTGGCGGGGTCACGCGGCGAGGTTGTTGCCCTCCTGCGGGGTCGAGCACCAGGTCGTAGAGCTGCTCCTCGGGGACCACCTGCTCGCCCCAGCCGGCGTCGACCAGGAGGTCCTTGCGTGTCGCTGTCGTCGCAGTTGGCCAGCACCGGATGCGCGTAGTCGTCGAAGCGCCGGATGTACTTCCAGCGCTCGGTCCGGACCGCCCGGTGCGGCTGGTAGGCGGCGTGGTAGGTCGTCTCGGCGAAGATCGCCTCGTGCAGGCGCTCGACCTCGCCGCGCACCAGCGGCATCAGCGAGGTCCCCTGCAGCCAGTCGGGGCGCTCGACCCCGGCCAGCTCGCAGAGGGTCGGGAAGACGTCGAGGTGGCTGACCGGGGCGTCGACCACCTTGCCGCCGGTGAAGCCGCGGGCCGCGCACGATCATCATCACCCCGATGCCGCGGTCGAACAGGGTCGCCTTGGCGCCGGGGAAGGCGATGCCGTGGTCGGTGGTGCAGATGACCAGCGGTGTTCTCGACCAGGCCGAAGTCGTGCAGCGCGTGGAGGACGGCGCCGATCCCCTGGTCGAGCGAGCGGGCGCTGGCCTTGAAGGCGGCCATGTCGCGGCGCGTCGACCGGACGTCGGGCAGGTTGGCCGGCGGCTGCGAGTAGAGCGTGTCGCGGACCGAGGTCGGGGCGAAGAAGTCGCGGTGGGTCTCGAAGAAGCCGACCGACATGAACCAGGGCTCGGGCAGGCGCCTCGCGCAGCGCCTCGATCGTCAGCGGGGCGACGAACTCGGCGTGGTTCTGGTCGACCGGGACGATCTCGTCGTAGCCGATCACCGCCGGGTCGAGCGAGATGTGCTGCTCGCCGATCAGGGTCGAGCGGTAGCCGGCCGCGGCGCAGGGTGTGGACCCAGTGCTGGCCGTAGTCGTTCAGCTTCCAGCCGCGGTGGGCGAGGCCGAGCATGCCGTTGTTGTGGCAGTGAGCCCGGTCAGCAGGCTGGCGCGGCTGCCGGAGCAGGTCGGCGCGGCGCAGAACGCCTCGCGGAACAGCACCCCCTGGTCGGCCAGCATCTGGATGTTCGGGGTCGGCACCTGGAACCCGTAGGGCTGGACGTAGCGACCGGTGTCGTGCGAGTGGATGTAGAGGATGTTGGGCGGCGTGTCCAGGCGAGGTCCTCCTCGAGCGGGTACGAGAGCGAGACTAGCGAGCGCCTGGCTTTACCTGCTTTGTTGATTAACTTAGTCAGGCAAATGTCTGCCATGCAACCCGATCGCTCCTATCTCGTCTGCGCCACCCCCCGCAGCGGCAGCACCCTGGTCTGCCACGCGCTCGAGGAAACCGGCGTCGCCGGCCGCCCCGAGGAGTACTTCGAGGCGCTGCGCCACAGCGGCCGGCCGCGCCGGCCGGAGGAATACTTCCTCGGCGTCGAGGACCAGTCGATCCGCGATCACCTCGGCGAGCGCAGCGTCGGCCGCGAGCCGCAGCCCCGCTCGCCGCTCTGGAGCCGCGCCGCCTACGACCGCTACCTCGAGTGGGCCTTCGAGGCCGGCACCACCGCCAACGGCGTCTTCGGCGCGAAGCTGATGTGGGGCTACTTCGGCGACTTCGTCAGCCTCCTGCGCAACGTCCCCGCCTACCGCGACGTCCCGCTGGCCGAGCTGCTGCCGACGGTCTTCCCCGACCTCACCTTCGTCCGCGTCGTCCGCGCCAACAAGGTGCGCCAGGCGGTCTCGCTCTGGAAGGCGGTGCAGACCGCGACCTGGCGCGAGGACCAGGCGAGCGCCAAGGCCGCCTCGGTCGAGGACGACGGCTCGCCCCCCTACCGCAGCTTCATCGAGGAGCACCGGCCGCAGCTGCGCTTCCACTACCGGGCGATCGACCACCTGCTCGAACAGCTGCTGGTCGAGGAGGCCTCCTGGGACGCCTTCTTCGAGCACTCCGGGATCAAACCGATCCTCGTCCTCTACGAGAACTTCGCCGCCGACTACGAGACCAGCACCCTGCAACCTGCTCGAGCGCCTCGACCTCTCCCGCGCCGAGGACTTCGAGTTCGAGCCGCGGATGAAGCGCCAGTCCGACCGCGTCAACGACGACTGGACCAAGCGCTACAGCGAGCTGCGGCTGGGCACCGACTTCGACCTGGTGCCGGTACCGGTCGAGGAGGGAACGCGCTCGTCGAGATGAAATGACCGGGGAGCCGGGGCCTGAATCCAGTCCTTTCAGGCTCCGACCCCCGGTCTATGCGGCGGGCCGAATCTCGCAATGCCGAGTCATTCCCCGTGGCTCGGCTCATTGCAACGCCGCATTGCCAGCATCTGACAGCGAAGGGAACGAGGCAATCGCTCAGGCGAAGGGGTTTCTATCCCCACGCCGACCTCGGCGACGATCGCATCGACCGCCGCCGGGCTGCCCAGCGCCGGAGCGAGCGCGAGATAGGAAAGCACCGGCGCCGCGATCGGCAGGTGCATGGCGCGGCCGCCGGCGACGAAATGGTGGATCAATGCCCACATCGACGCAACCGATGCTTCTGCTGCGAAAACAGTCGGTCGCAGCGCCGGCGGAGCTTCCCGCCGCAGCATCGCCGCCAGCTTGACGATCATCTCGCCACGCCACCGGACCACCTCGGGGTCGGGAGAGAAGGCGTCGAGAAAGGCGAGGTCGGCGAAGGCGGGATCGCGGGCGAGACATCGGCCGAGGGCGGCGATCATTCGATGGACGCCGCTCGCCCAGCTATCGGCCGTCAGAAAGGATGGTTCCGCTGTGGCCAGGGCGCGGCTGCTCAGATTCCCGAGCGTTGCCCGGAAGCAGTCCGCCACCCCCACGAAATGGGTGTCGAAGCCGCGCCTCGAGACACCTGCGGCGGCGCGTACACGTGACACCGTCAGCGTCGCGTATCCCTCTCTCCTCGCCAGCCTCTCCGTCGCCACCAGGATCAGCGCGCGCTCGTCCCCAGGCGGCGCCTTGGAGAGCGGCACCTCGGCGACTGCGGGCCGCGGCGACGCGCCGGCAGCCCGGAGACCACGCAGGCGGACCGCATCGTCGTCGCACAGGGAGAGGCCCCACTCGATCAGTTCGTCCCCGTCCAGGGCCGGCTGCCCCTGGCGTCCGGAGAGCAACCGTGCCCGCGCCACCAGACCGCAACCGGCGACGATCCCTTTCACCAACAGGCGCGGCAGCCGGTCGGACTCGCCGGCGCAGGCATCGGCCAACAGCGCCTCGAAGGCCTGGTTCGTGCGCCGCACCGGCTCAACCGCGATGGCACCGACGGCAAAGACCTCGACCAGAGCCAGCCGCGCCGCCTCCGGATGGTCGGCGATTTGGCCGGCGAAAGCCCGAAACCCGAGCCGAAGCCGCTCGCGCCAGTCATCCTCCCCCTCGACAGCGCCCAGCACCCCGCGCAGGGAGCGCTTGACGATGATGTCGTAAGTGGCGAGGAAGCACTCCTCCTTGCTGGCGAAGTGCTTGTAGAAGTCTCGCTTCGACACTCCGGCGTGCTTGGCCAATCGCGCCACAGGGACGGCGCCGTAACCGTGCTCGGCGACAAGCTCGACCATCGCTCTTCGCAGGCGTCGGCGTTGATGCGCAGCGACATCCTCGGCCGTGAGCCCCGGCCCCGGCCTCAGCTTCGGGTAGCGGGAGCTGCGCGATCGCGCCCCGCGCGATGAATCTTGCCTTTTCCTTGGTGACAATCTGTCCGTACCAACATGAGGACCCGCGCCAAAGTTGCTGCTCCAATTAGGCAGAACTGATTCGCGAGATGCACCTAAATGGCTAGGAGAGATTGACGAAACCCGCGTGTGCGGCCGGCGAGTGCCGGACCGAGCGGGGGTAGGAACTCGCGCTGCGCGCTCGCACCCCCGCCTTCGGCGGGGGGGTCGGCCTGATGGCAGCGCCATTCGGCCTACCGAGGACGACGCCCCGTGAAGTGTGTCCGGTGCCGCCAGGCGTGCGCGGGGGGTTTCGCCAATCCCTCCTAGGCGAATCGGAACGCAGGCATCGCTCAGCGGGCGACCCAGGCGTCCGGGTCGGCGACGAGGTCGGTGACGACGCTCGGCAGTTCGCCGGAGACGAGGTCGGCGAGGGTGACCTCCTCGAGCACGGTGCGGAGGCTGGCGCGGACGGCGATCCAGACCTCCTGCAGGTGCTCGGAGTGGCCGCGGTACTCGATCGCCTCCGGCGGGGTCGACTGCACGTGGGCGATCGGGCCCTCGACGGCGCGGACGATCTCGGCGATCGTCACCTCGTCGGCCGGCCGGGCCAGCCAGTAGCCGCCCTTGGCGCCGCGGCGGGCGCGGACGATGCCGTGGTGCTTGAGCTCGAGCAGGATGTGCTCGAGGAACTGCAGGGGGATGTCCTGGGCCTCGGCCAGGCGCTCGCCCTTGACGGGTGCCTCCTCCGCCTGGGCGGCGGCAAGCTCGGCGGCGGCCCGCACCGCGTAGTCGGCCTTCGCGGAAACTCGCATCTGTCTAGTTAATCAGTCGGCGGGCAGCGTCCGCGCCAGCGCGGCGGCCTGGTCTGCCTCTTGCCGGCGCTGCTGCTCGCGGCGCTTGTTCAGCCAGTGCGGCGCGTAGAGGACCGCGCCGAGGCCGACGGCGGCGATCGCGGCGGCGATCGGCCAGACGTCGGGGTCGCCCTTCTGGATCGGTGACGATCCCGGAGCCGATCAGGACGAGGCCGAGCGCGGTGCGGATGAAGCCCTGCGGCGCCTTGTCGGAGAGCGCGGCGCCGATCACCACGCCCGGGATGCTGCCGAGGAGGATGTTGCCGGCGAGGACGAAGTCGACGTTGCCGCCGACCCAGTGGGCGATGCCGGCGGCCCAGAGCAGGATCGCGGCGTGGAAGACGTCGGTGCCGACGACTTTTTTCGGCGACAGCCGGTAGACGGCGATCAGCAGGATCGCGATCACGGTGCCCGAGCCGGCCGAGGTGATCCCGATCACGAAGCCGGTGGTGGCGCCGATCACGATCGCGGCGACCTTGTGGCGCCGCTCGACCTCGAAGCGGTCGCGCTCGTCGATCAGGTTGCGCAGGATCAGCGCCCGGGCCAGGGTGATGACGCCGACCATCAGCAGGGTGCCGCCGAGGACGGCGTAGACGAGTTCGTCGAGGCGGTCTTCGCCGACCTGGGTCTGCAGCCAGGAGACGAGGACGACGCCGCCGACCGCCGCGGGGACGCTGCCGATCGCCAGCCACTTGACCAGGTCCATGTTCACCGTCTCCATCCGCAGGTGGCGCCAGCCGCCGACCGTCTTGGTCACCGCCGCGTAGAAGATGTCGGTGCCGATCGCGGTCGTCGGCGAGATCCCGAAGATCAGGATCAGCAGCGGGGTCATCAGCGAGCCTCCGCCCATGCCGGTCATACCGACGAGTACGCCGATGCCCAATCCGAAGAGGACGATTGCCGGGTCCATGGTGAGCTCCTGGGGCTCCGCACAGAACTGATTTCGACTTTCCTGACCTTCTTGGTCAGGAGTGCGGAGTGCGCCAGGATACCAGGATGAACGTCCAAAACGGGGGAACGCGCGCCGTGGAATCGGCCTGGCCGCAGGCCGGACTCCCGGGCGAGGGAGTTTCTCTGCGGGCCTCAGCCACTCCTACGGCGAGCTGCGGACGCTCGACGGGCTCGACCTCGAGGCCCGGCCGCACGAGGTGATCGGCCTCGTCGGCCCCTCCGGCTGCGGCAAGTCGACGCTGCTGGAGCTGATCTGCGGCCTGCGCGAGCCGAGCGCCGGGGACGATCGCGGTCGGCGGCGCGTCGGCGGCGCCGGAGCGCCTCGCCCGCTGCGCCTTCATGCCCCAGCGCGACCTGCTGCTGCCCTGGTACTCGGCGATCGACAACGCCGCCCTGGCGCTGCGCAACCGGGGAATGAGGCGGGCCGAGGCGCGCGCCGCCGCCGGCGGCCCTCTTCGAGCGCTTCGGCCTCGCCGGCTTCGAGGCGGCGCGCCCGGCCGAGCTCTCCGGCGGGATGCGCCAGCGCGTCGCCTTCCTCCGCACCCTGGTCGCCGGCAAGCCGGTGCTGGCCCTCGACGAGCCCTTCGCCTCGCTCGACGCGATCACCCGGGCGGAGATGCAGGAGTGGCTGGCCGCCGCCCTGCGGCGCCGATCCCCGCACCGTCGTCCTCGTCACCCACGACGTCGAGGAGGCGCTCTACCTCTCCGACCGGGTCGCCGTGCTCTCGGCCCGCCCGGCCCGGATCGTCGCCGAGCTCAGCGCCCCCGACCCCGCGCGCCGACGACCGCGACGCCGCCGTCACCGACCCCGCCTTCGTCGCCGTCCGCGAGAAGGCCCTCCACGCGTTGCGTGGTTCCTAAGTCGGGTTATGCACGACAAAGGAACCACGAGATGGGGAGGCGCTGGCGTGGCTGCCGCCGGCGCTGCTTGCTGGCGGCGCTGGTCGGGCTCTGGCAGCTCGCCGCCTCGACCGGCCTGCTCGCCGACGCTCTTCGGGCTCGAAGACTTCCTCGTCCCCTCGCCCGCCGGAAATCGCCGAAGCGCTCTGGGAGAACCGCTCGCTGCTTGCCGAAAACGCCTGGGTGACGCTGCGCGAGATCCTGCTCGGCTTCGGCTGCGCGCTCGTCGCCGGCGTCGGCCTTCGCGGTCGCGATGCACTTCTCGCGGCTGCGTCCGCGACGCCGACCTACCCGCTGATCGTCGCCTCGCAGACGATCCCGATCGTCGTCATCGCCCCGATCCTGGTCGTCTGGTTCGGCTTCGGGATCGGCCCCAAGATCCTCGTCGTCGCCCTCATCTGCTTCTTCCCGATCACCGTCAACACCCTCGACGGGCCTGCGCTCGGTCGACCCCGAGGCGATCGAAGATGATGCGCACCCTCGACGCCTCGCGCTGGCAGATCTTCCGCCGGGTCGAGGCCCCGACCGCGCTGCCCTAGCCTCTTCACCGGAATCAAGATCGCCGTCGTCTTCGCCCCGATCGGCGCCGTCTTCGGCGAGTGGGTCGGCTCCAGCTCCGGCCTCGGCCACCTGATCCTCCACGACAACGCCCAACTGCGAGGTCGCGCGGCAGTTCGCCGCGGTCGCCATCCTCTCGGCGATCGGCGCTCGCCCTGTTCGGCCTCGCCGCCCTCGCGGAGCGGCGCGTCGTCACTTGGCGATAGAACTCAGGCGATGACGCCGCCTCCGAATCCCGGCGCTCGCCCTCGCTCGTCCTCGCTCCTCGCCCTCGGCCCTCGCCGCCTGCGGCGAGAAGTCCGAGGACACGACGCGGCGAACGCGAGCGGCCTCAGCCTGACGCTCGACTTCTACCCCAACCCCGACCACGCCGGGATCTACATGGCGCAGAAGCTCGGCTACTTCGAAGAAGCCGGGCTCGACGTCAGCATCGACACCCCCTCCGACCCCGCGGCGCCGCTGAAGCAGGTCGCCGCCGGCCGCTCGGACCTGGCGATCTCCTACGAGCCCGAGGTGGCGCTGGCCCGCGAACAGGGGCTCGACGTGGTCGCGATCGCGGCGCTCGTCAACCGGCCGCTGACCTCGATGATCTGGCTGCAGAAATCGGGGATCAAAGGGCGTCGCCGACCTCAAGGGCAAGACCGTCGCCACCGCCGGCATCCCCTACCAGGACGCCTTCCTGAAGACGATCCTCGCCCGCGCCAAGCTCTCCCCCGACGACGTCAAGGCCGTCAACGTCGGCTTCGGCCTGCTCCCCGCCCTGGTCGGCGGCTCGCGCCCAGGCGATGCTCGGCGGCTACAGCAACGTCGAGGGCGTCGACCTGCGCGAACGCGGCAAAGCGCCGGTGGTCACCCCGGTCGACCAGCTCGGCGTCCCGACCTACGACGAGCTCGTCCTGGTCGCCCGCCGCCAGAGCCTCGAAGCAGACCCGGAGAAGTTCCGCCTCTTCCTCGCCGCCCTGAAGCGCGGCACCGACGCGGCGATCGAACAGCCCGACGCCGCGACCACGGCGGTCACTCGAAGCCAACCCGGACCTCGAACCGAAACTGACCGCAGCCGAGGTGAAGGCGACGCTGCCGCTGCTCGGCGCCCGCACCCAGGGCCAGCCCTACGGCTACATGGACCCGACGGAGTGGGACGACCTTCGCCGGCTGGATGCGCGACAACGGCCTGATCGAGTCGCTGCCGCAGGCGAGCGAACTGCTCAACAACGACTACCTGCCCTCGGGCGAAATCCCCGAATAGCCGAGCGCCCCTTCGCGCGATCAGCCGGCTGACCTCGCGCTCCGGCATCGCCGCGTGGAAGAGGTGGCCCTGGGCGTAGTCGCAGCCGAGGCGGCTGCAGCTCGGCGAGCTGCACCTCGTTCTCGACCCCCTCGGCGATCACCTCGAGGGAGAGCGCCCGGGCCATGCCGATGATCGCCTCGACGATCGCCGTCGCGCTCCTGCTCGATCCCGAGCGCGTCGACGAAGGAGCGGTCGATCTTCAGCGCGTGGAAGGGGAAGCGGTTGAGGTAGGCGAGCGAGGAGTAGCCGGTGCCGAAGTCGTCGAGGACGAGGCGCACGCCGAGCTCGTTCAGCGCCTCCAGCGAGGCGATCGCCGTCGCCGACTCCTCGACCAGGACGCTCTCGGTGATCTCCAGCCGCAGGTGGACCGGGTCGATCCCGGTGCGGGCGATGATCTCGGCGACCGTCGCCGGCAGGTCGCGGTGGGCGACCTGGCGGGCGGAGAGGTTGACGGCGACGTCGAGCGGCCGGGAGTCGGGGCGCAGCTCGTGCCACTCGAGCGCCTGGCGGCAGGCGCGCTCCTGCACCCAGCGGCCGATCGGCTCGATCAGGCCGCTGTCCTCGGCGATCGAGACGAACTCGGCCGGGTCGAGCAGGTCCCGCGCTCGGGGTGCTGCCAGCGGACCAGCGCCTCGAGCCCGGTGATCTCGCCGGTGCGCAGGTTGACGACCGGCTGGTAGTGGAGGGCGAGCTCGTCGCGCTCGAGCGCGTGGCGCAGCTCGCGTTCGACCTCGAGCCGGCGCATCGCCCCGGCCCGCATCTCGGCGTCGAAGAGGACGCAGCGGGCGCGGCCGCCTTCCTTGGCCCGGTACATCGCCGCGTCGGCGTCGCGGATCAGCAGCTCGGCGTTGACGGTGCGCTCTTCGGAGGCGGCGGGCGACGGCGACGCCGATGCTGGCGCTGACGAAGTGCTCGACCCCGTCGATCGAGAAGGGCTGGGCGAAGGCGGCGGCGACGCGGTCGGCGATCGCGATCGCCTCGTCTTCGTCGGCGAGCCGGTCGATCAGGATCCCGAACTCGTCGCCGCCGAAGCGGGCGACGACGTCGCCGGGCCGCAGGTGGGCGCGCAGGCGCGGCGCCACCGCGCGCAGCAGGGCGTCGCCGGCGTGGTGGCCGAGGCTGTCGTTGATCAGCTTGAAGTGGTCGAGGTCGAGGAAGAGGATCCCGACCGGCGAGCCGGAGACCGCCGCCTTGCTGAGCGCGTCGCCGAGCGCGTCGACGAAGCTGAGCCGGTTCGGCAGGCCGGTGAGGGAGTCGTGGAGGACGCGGTGGCGCAGCGCCTGGTCGGCGGCGTGGCGCTCGATCGCGTCGGCGAGGACGTTGGCGGCCGCCTGCACGAAGGGCACGTCCTTGGCGGTGAAGCGGTGCGGCTCGGTGGCGTGGACGTCGAGCACGCCGAAGGGGCGGTCCTTGCCGTCGATCACCACCGCGAGGCTGCTGGCGGCGCCGAACGACGCGCAGCACCGGCGGCATCGTGAAGCGCGTCTCGCTCGTCCCAGTCGGGGACGATCGCGTGGGTGCCGGAGTCGAGCGCGGCGCCGGCGTGGGAGTCGCGGGCGGCGGAGACGCGGCGGCCGGCGCCGACCACCTCGTCCTCGAGGCCGGCGCGGAGGTTGAGGCGGCGGCCGTCGCGGCCGAGCTCCCAGATGCAGGCGCTGTGGACGCCGTCGACTTCGCCGATCAGCGTCGGTCGCCGCCGCGCATCAGCGCCTCGCGGGTCGCCGTCCTGCAGCGCCCGCTCGCCGAGCCGGGCGACGACCGCCTGCTGGGAGAGGGCGCGCTGCAGCTCGCTCCTCGGTCTCCTTGCGCTCGCTGATGTCGTAGAGGACGCCGTGCCAGACCGGCACCCCGTCCTCGTCGGCTTCGAGCACCGCCTCGTCGAGCATCCAGACGATCTCGCCGTCGCGGGTGCGCATCCGGTACTCGACCGGGGCGGTGTCGCGGTTGCCGAGGTAGCTCCTCGCTTTCCTGGTCCAGCGCGCGCTGGCGGTCCTCGGGGTGCAGGAGGCTGCGCCCAGAGGCCGGGGTCGCGCGATGAACTCCTCCGGCCGTGTAGCCGAGGATCTCCTCGACCTGGGGGCTGACGTAGCGCCAGCTGCCGCGCTCGCCGAGCTCGGCGGTGTAGACGATCACCGGCAGGCGCTCGACCAGGCGCCGGTAGTCCTGGCCGCCGGCCGCGATCTGATCGAGAAATCGCTCGACCTCGTGCTCGGGCCAGTTCCTGTCGCCGGGCTCACGCATCGCCTCTCATCGACATCATCGGCCGCTTGACCGCGAGCGGCCTTGGCACGAACTCGTGCACGGGTCGGACCGGCTCAGGCGGCGAGGCGCATCGGCGGGCCCTGGGCGACGAGCCGGTGGAGCCCGGCCAGGGTGAGCGCACCCGACGAGGCCGCGGTAGGGCTCGTACGGGGCGTAGAACTCTTCCACCTCGGGGACCGTCGCCCGGCGGCCGCCGCCCGGCAGGCGCCCGACCAGCTTGATGTAGCCGAGGTCGCCGGCGGGCAGCGAGTCGAGCTCGCCGCGGCCGAAGAGACCGAGGCACTGCACCGTCCAGGGGCCGATCTGGGGCATCGCCAGCAGGCGGCGGTCGGCGCGCCGGACCGTCGATCCGGCAGCGGCCGGCGGCGACCTCGCGGGCGACCCGCCGCAGCGCCAGCGCCCGTTTGCCGACCAGGTCCATCGCTCGAGTCTCGGCCGGGGCGCGGCCGGCGATCGCCGCCGGCCCGGGGACGTCGCGCAAGGCGCCTCGCGCCCCTCGCCGAGCCGCGGCCCCCAGCGGCCGACGATGCGGCGCTCGATCAGCGCCGCCCGCTCGGCCTCGATCAGCTGGCCGACGACCGCCGCCGCCAGCGCCTCCCAGGGCCACGGCCGCCCGCGGGCGGAAGCCCGGCATCCGGCGGATCAGCGGCCCGACCAGCGGGTCGCGGCGGAAGCGGCGATGGAAGTCGCGCGAGGTCGTCGTCGACCCCGAGCGCGAAGCGCATCCGCTCGATCGCCTCCTCGAGCTGCGTCGCGCCCGGCCGGCCCCGGGCACGGCGGCATCGCGATCGGCGGCCGCGAGACCCGCTCCGGCTCGACCGCCTCGGCCCGCAACCGGACCCGGTCGCGCAGCCGGCTGCCAGGCCCGGACCAGCACCGGGCTGCCGTCGACGTGCAGGAGCCGCGTCGCGACCCCGCCCCGGACCCGCAGCGTCCGGTCCGCGCTGCCGCGCGGCAGCCGGAAGGGCGAGGGCGGCCGGACCTCGGCTTCGAGCGCCTCAGCGCCGAGCAGGTGGACGTCGACCAGGAAGGAGCGGCTGGCGACGACGTTCTGGCGATCGCGGCGGCGCCCGCCGAGCCGGCGCGGCGCGCGTCGCCCGGGCCGACGGCGCCGGTCACCGCCCGCACCGCGGCGACGGTCGCGGCCCCGGCGAGGACGCCGCCGGCGGCGGCGATCGCGGCGGTCCGCACCTCGGCCCGCAGCACCGGCAGCGAAGAGGCCGGATTCGGCTCGTAGCGCGAGGGCAGCGGCCGCACCGGGTCGGTGGCGTCGGCCGGGCCGGCGTCTTCTTCGGCCACGATCTCGCCGTCTACGTGGAGCTCACTCACCCCGGCGACTCTAGCGCGGCGCGGGGTCGCTCCCGCCGAGGGATCGCTCGTAAAGACGGTACTTCTTGACGATCTTGCCGCCCATCCCCTCCATCGCCCGGTTCATCGGCTTGTTCGTCTCCAGGATCCAGCCCATCTCGCCGCCGTGGATCTTGTCCGGGCTGGGCCGCCATCTTCGAGGTGCTCGCAGGTAGAGGCCGGCGGCGACGCCGGTGTGGCGGTAGTCGTGCTTGACCCCGAGCGCGAAGACCCGCACGCGGTCGATCTTGCGCTTGCCGAGCAGGAACCTGGCCCAGCCGAAGGGCAGCAGGCGGCCGTTCAGCTCCGCCATCACCTGGTTGATGTCCGGCAGGGTCAGCGCCGCGCCGACCACCTCGCCGTCCTTTTCGGCCATGAAGGTCCAGTCCTCGTCGATCACCTGCTTCAGGTTCTTCGCCTGGAACTCGACCTCGGCGTCGGTGATCGGGACGAAGCCCCAGTTGTCCCCCCAGGCCTCGTTGTAGACGTCCATGAAGCGGCGCACCTCGCCCGCCATTTCGCGCTTGCGCATGTTGCGGATCGTGATCCCTTCGTCGTCGCAGCGCCTTCTCCGCGGCCTCGTGGATCGAGGGATCGAAGCTTCTCGCCCTCTTTCAGCTCGCCGAACTGCAGCTCCCACATCAGCACGTCCATCGCCTTGCCGAAGCCCTCGGCCTCGATCAGCCGCTGGTAGTAGGGCGGGTGCCAGGGCTCGAGGATCATCGGCCGGCGCTCGAAGCCCTCGATCAGGATCCCGATCTCGTCGTTGGTGGTGAAGTCCATCGGCCCGAGGATCCGCTCGCGGCCCCTGGCCGCTGCCCACTCGCTGGCGGCGTCGAACAGCGCCCTCGCGACCTCGGGGTCCTCGCCGTCTCGAAGAAGCCGAACATCGCGTCCTTGCCGCCCTGGTACTCGTCCCAGCGGCTGGTCGAGCTGGGCGCTGATCCGCCCGACCGGCTCGCCGTCGCGCTCGGCGAGGAAGTACTCGGCCTCGCCGTGCTCGAAGTAGGGGTTCTTCTTGCGGTCGAGGAACTGCATCCGCTCGAAGACCAGCGGCGCCACCCACTGCGGGCTGTCGCGGTGGAGGCGGAAGGGGACCTTGACGAAGCGCTTCAGCTCGCGGCGCGTCCGCACCGGCCGGATCGTCACGCTTGCCATGGGTGCCGCAACCTACACTCTGAGGCGATGAGCGAGACCGCGAAGGCCCCGGTCGACGTCTTCGAGAAGGCACGCAGCCACGACCGCCTCGAGCAGCTCGAAGCCGCCAAGGAGCACGACCTCCTCCCCTACTTCCGCCTGCTCACCTCGCAGGCCGGCCCGGTGGTCGAGATGGAGGGCCGGGAGACGATCATGCTCGGCTCCAACAACTACCTCGGCCTGACCGGCGACGAGCGGGTCAAGGAGGCGGCCCGCGAGGCGCTCGAGACCTACGGCACCGGCGTCACCGGCTCGCGCCTGCTGAACGGGACGACGCCGCTGCACCTCGACCTCGAGCGCGAGCTGGCCGAGTGGATGCGGACCGAGGACGCGATCGTCTACACCACCGGCTACCAGTCGAACGTCGGCTGCATCGGCACGATCCTCGGCCCCGGCCGACACGGTGATCTGCGACTCCGGCGACCACGCCTCGATCCTCGACGGCTGCCGCCTCTCCGGCGCCAAGCTGCGCCCCTTCCGCCACAACCGCATGGACAAGCTGGAGAAGATGCTGCAGCGCGCCGCCGACGACGGCGGCGGCGTCCTCGTCATCGTCGACGGCGTCTTCTCGATGGAGGGCGACGTCTGCGACCTGCCGCGGATCGTCGAGCTCTGCAAGGCCTACGGCGCCCGCCTGATGGTCGACGAGGCCCACGGCGCCGGCGTCCTCGGCGCCCGCGGCGCCGGCGCCTGCGAGCTGTTCGGGCTCGAGGACGAGGTCGACCTGCGGATGGGCACCTTCTCCAAGAGCCTCGCCTCCTGCGGCGGCTTCATCGCCGGCCCGGCCGACGTGATCGAGTACCTGCGGATCTCCTCGCGCTCGTTCATCTTCAGCGCCTCGGCGGTGCCGGCCGCGGTCGGCGCGGCGCTGGCGGCGCTGCGGGTGATCCGCTCCGACGGCCCCGAGCTGTTCGAGCCGCCTGCTCGCCAACGCCGAGTACCTGCGCGAGGGCCTGCGCCACCTCGGCCTGCAAGGTGGTCGAGCCGGGGACGCTGCCCGACGGCACCGTCGCCACCACCCCGGTGGTGCCGGTGATGGTCGGCGACGACTGGCAGGCGGTGCTGCTCTGGAAGGCGCCTCTTCGACGCCGGCGTCTACACCAACGTCGCGATCCACCCGGCGGTCCCCCCGGGCGGCGCGCTGCTGCGGACCAGCCTGATGGCGACCCACGAGCGCGAGCACCTCGACGGCGCCCTCGGGACGATCGCCCGGGTGATCCAGGACTTCCCGGACCTTCCGCGCTCCTAATCTGCGGGTAACGGGTTCTTGACATCCCCCGTCGGGGGTAGTTTCAGGCTTGTCCGGAATCGGACAAGCTGCGGCGCGACGCCGAAATTGTTGCTCTTAGCGAATGGGTCGGACGCCATTCCGATGCATTCCGGGTTGACGCGCGGTACCCCGACGACGTAGCTTGGCCTCCTCGCCGAAACGACCCAGGCGGGGCGTTCGGGAAGAGAGTCGGTCCGGCAGGAACAGCCCCTTACAGGGCGATTGATCGCCAGCTCGGACGGCGACACCCCAGTTAATTCTCGATTCCTTGAAGGGAGGAGTCCAGTGGACGCTGCCTCAACGGCACCCGCAACGACTATCGCAGCCTCAGTGGAGGCCCCGCAGCACATGAGGGCGCTCGAACGAGCCAACATGGTGCGACTGGCCCGCGCCGAGCTGAAGCGCGCGATCGCGCGGGGCGACGTCGATGCCGCGGAGGTGGTTCGCGACTGCCCCTGGGAGACCGAGAGCATGACCATCGCCGAGCTGCTGACCAGCCAGCGCCGCTGGGGCCGCACCCGGGCCCGCAAGTTCCTCATGCCGCTCTCGCTGAACGAGAACAAGCAGCTGGGGACGCTCACCTCGCGCCAGCGCCGGCTGCTCTCCACCGAGCTCGCGACCCGCGCCGGCGGGCGGGAACCCCTGTCGCGTCTAGGTCACCCGCGGCTCAGCCGCGCATTCCGCCGACCCGGTAGCTGAGGCCTCCGGAGGCGCGCTGGAATGCGCGGCGAGCCAGGAAGAAGGCGATCGCGAAGGCCACCGCGCCGATCGCCAGCGCCACCGCGAGGATCTGGTCGGCGACGTAGAAGACGAGGCCGACGGTGAAGACGAAGGCCGCTCCCGCCAGCAGGGTGGTGTGGGAGCGGTAGCCGGCGAAGTGCTCGCGGATCGCCACCTCGAGGCCGCCGAGGCCGGCCAGGGCGACCCCGACCCCGATCGCGGTCGGGTGGCCGCCGATCACTCCGATCGCCAGCGAGACGATGCCGGCGAGGATCACCAGCTCGGCCAGCGGCGCCGAGCCCCACGGGGCCGGCGGCCGCTCGTCCGGGCGCGGACGACCCGCTTCGGTCGCTGGTCTCGCGCTTCGTGCTCAACGGCCGCAAGCCGCCCGGCTAACGGGCATCCGGAGGAGACCTTGACCCGCCACCAGCCCATCAGCATCCCGATCGGGCCGAGGCGGGGGCGCGAGTGCCAGTGCGCCGCAGCCGGGCAGGCCGAGGTCCTCGCGGGAGACCCGGACCCACTTGAAGTTCTGCGGGGCGGCGAGCATCCGCTCGACCAGCTCGCGGTTCTCGTCCTCGACCCGGCCGTCGCTCGACGCAGCGCCTGCCGCGCCTCGGCGACGCGGTCGGCGAGCTCGTCGCGAACCGCCTCCAGCTCGCCGAGGTCGAGGACCCGCGGCTCGGCGGCGACGGCGGCGACTCGGTGTGGAATCTCGACGCGACCGAAGGCCTCGGCGAAGAGCGCCGACCAGCTCAGCCTCGAGCCGCCGACCTGCCGACGCAGCTGCTGCCGCGCCCGGCGCTCGTCGACGGCGACGCCGAGCCCACCGACCC
Source organism: uncultured Actinomycetes bacterium (assembly GCA_963812845.1). Lineage (GTDB taxonomy): Bacteria > Actinomycetota > Thermoleophilia > Solirubrobacterales > 70-9 > VAYN01. The sequence goes on from CAWEWQ010000001.1 coordinate 2,345,759, forward strand.
GCCCACCGACCTCTTCATGTCCGAGCAGAGCAGGCATCACCAAAAGTGTAGTCAGGCCGCCTCCAGAGTCGCCGCGGCCATCCACAGCGCCTCCTCGACGGCGATCTGCGGGCACTCCCTTGACCTGGACGGCGGCGATCGCGATCCGGCGCGTTGCCGCGCTCGACCTCGAAGCCCTCGGCGGTGGCGCCGAAGAGGAGGCCGAGCGGGCCGGGTCTCGTCGGCGATCGTCAGCGTCCCCTTCGCCAGCTCCGCCGGGGCGCCGGCCAGCGACTCGCCGGGGGCCGAGTCGCGGATGCAGAGGCGGCCCTCGATCGCGCTCGGCGTCGAAGGCACGCAGGGCGACGCCGGTCTCGACGATCGCGATGTTGAGCGCGTCCGCCGGCAGCCCGTGGCTGCGGAAGCCGCCGTCGTGCGAGTCGCTCGAGGGTGAGCTGCTCGACCGGGGTGCGGGTGCGATCGGGGTCGAGGCCGATCTGGCGGATAGAAGACCCGGTAGGCCCAGGGGATCGGCCGTTCCCGCAGCCGGATCGCCTGGGCGCCGTAGAAGCGGTCGGAGAGGTCGCGGAGGCGGCGGCGCACCGGCTCGGGGCTGCGGCCGGGCTTGGCGTCGACCTCGACCCAGGCGATGCCGAGGCCGGGGAACTCGGCGGCGATGTGGGGCGCGACCCAGCCCTGCTGCGGCGGCGGCACCCAGCCCATCCGGTCGGCGGGGTCGGCGCTCACCTCAGCCTCTTTCCGCGGCCTCGGTGGCGGTCAGCAGGCGATCGACCCGGCGGCTCAGCTGCGCGGCGGTGAGTTCGCCGATGCTGGCGCTCTCCAGCGTGCCGCCGGGGTAGACGTAGGCGAAGGTCGGGCAGCCGCCGACCCCGTAGAGGCTGGCGACGGCGCCGTCGCGGTCGTAGCCCGACCGGCATCGTCCAGCCGCGCTGGCGGATCAGTTCGCGAACGCGTGTCGCGGTCGTCGCGGATGTCCAGCGAGAGGAAGCCCACCCGCCCACGGTAGCGCCGGTAGACCGCGTCGACCAGGTCCTGCTGCTCGACGCAGCCGCCGCCTTTGCTGAACCAGAACGAGATCACCAGCGGCCGGTCGAAGAGGTCGCAGACGCGGATCGCTTCGGCGGTCGCGATCCGGCAGGCGGGCGTGCGCGCGGCGTCTTCCGGGACAGGGGACCGCGGAGGTTTCGCAGTCGTCCTGGGCGACGTTGGCGTCGCCTTCCAGCTCGCCCGGCCCCGTCCGGCACCGCGAACTCCGGCAGCGGCCAGCGCGGCGGCAGTCGGTCGAGCCCGAGCGTCCGTCCGCCGCCGCCACCGCTCGAGCGTGTTGACCGTGGCGACGACGATGATCGCCAGGAAGATCAGCCCGACGACGATCGAGTAGCGGTCCCTCATCGCCGCTCCAGCAGGAGCAGGGTCGCCGGCAGGACCAGCAGCACGCCGACCAGCGCCGCGGCGAGGTCGACGACGGTGACGAGGCCGAAGTCGCGCAGCATCTGCACGTCGCTGGCGATCAGGACGGCGAAGCCGGCGATCGCGGTGGCGCCGGAGGCGAGCGACGGCGGCACCGGTGCGGGAGTAGGCGCGGCTGCAGCGCCTCTTCCACGTCGGCCCCGCTCGCCGCGCTCCTCGTGGAAGCGCCCGACGAGGATCACCCCGAACTCGGTCGCGATCGCGATCGTCAGCGCCCCCAGCGCCGCCGACATCGGGTTGAGCGGGATCCCGGTGATCCAGAGCAGCAGCGAGGCCCAGCCGGTGGCGAGCACGGTCGGCACCAGCGGCACGAACGCGCGCCGCCAGGAGCGGTAGATCAGGAGCAGCGCCAGCCCGACCAGAACAATGCCCGCGAGCGTCAGCCAGTAGCGGCTGCTCGACAGATCCGAAGCCGATTCGGCGGCGATCACCGACAGGCCCGGCCAGCTGCACCTCGACCCCGTCCGGCGGCTCCCCGATCTCCTCCCGCACCCGGTCGACCAGCTTCTGCTGGTCCTCGAGCGACTGCGCCCGGATCCCGAACGAGATCAGCGCCTGATGCCCGACTTCCCCGGTCTTCGGGTCGATCGGCGCCACCTGCCGCAGCGCATATGGCGACAGCGCCGCCAGCGTCGCGTCGATCCGTTTCGCGGTCAGCTTTTCTTCACCCCGGACGAGGAAGTCCGAGAGCGCCGGCCCCGGGCAGATGTCCGCCCTGAGGCAGCTCGGGATTTTCACCGCTGAAGCCGTTGCCGCTCCAGCACCCGCTGCTTGAACCCGGCCATCCACTCGACCGTCTTCGGGATCGGTCAGGTCATCGGCTTCGATGCTCACGTCCAGCTCCCCCGACACCCCGGTCGTGTCCTGCAGCTCGTTCAGCCCTTCGACCGCCTTGAGGCTCTGAGGGGCCAGCTCCCGGATGTCGGAGACCGTGTCCACCCTGGTCCCGGCGACCCAGCCGCAAACCGCCAGAGCAACTCCAACGGCCAGCACTGCCACGGGCTCGGCCTGAGCCAAGGACAAAAGCCGCTCCGACGGGCGGGTGGCGCCGTAGGGTGCCCCTCCCTGAGGAAGCTTTAGCTACCGGAAGGGAGGGGGGGTCCCCTGCGGTGACAGGACCCGCCCGCCAGTGCGCCAACGTCCCTAAGCCCGACCGTCAAAGCGCCGCACGAAGGCAATCGCGATCGCCGACGATGAGCACCCAGCCGAAGCCGCGAACCATCGGAATCGGCGAAAGCTGCAACGCCAGGAACCCGACGGCGGTGGCGAGACAGGCTGCCGCGATCGTCGGCCCGCCGACGACGCGCCGCCTCCTCGTGCCGACCCGGTCTCGTCGAACCGCGCCTGGAACTGGATCGCGTAGTCGACGGCGAGCCCGATCAGGATCGGCAGGGCCGCGATCGAGGCCATCGTCAGCGAGCCGCCGACCAGCGCCAGCAGCCCGAAGGTGATCGCCGCGGCCACCAGGGCGACCAGCCAGCGGCAGCAGCCGCCAGCGGGAGCGGAAGACGAGGAAGAGGACCAGCGGCCATCACCGCAAGGGCGACCGCGAAGAGGACCAGCAGGGCGTCCTTGAGCGCCCGCGAGACGCCGTCGACCACGACCGGGGCGCCGGAGACGACGTAGCTGCCGCTTTCGAGCTCGAAGCACGGCGCCGGCTTGCCGCCTTCCTTGCAGGCCTTGCGCGGCGTCGTTTCCGCGACCGCCTCTTCGATCAGCCCGATCGCCCGGTGCCGTTCGGCTTCGCTCAGGTCGGGCCGCAGCCGGATCACGATCTGGGCCGACTTGGCGTTCGGGAAGAGGTAGGCGAGCCGCGCCTTCGGCGTGCCCCGCGGCCGCGGCGAGGTCGAAGACGACGGTGGCGACGAATTCTTCGTTGTCGATGCTGGGGACGCTGGTGATCCCGTATTTGGTCGCCACCGCGAGCAGGTATTCGCGGAAGCGGTCGGCGGGACGTTTTCGGCCAGCCGCCGCAGCTGGTTGTCGATCTGGACCACCGACTCGTTGAGGAAGGTGGCCGGGCCGGTGAGGAACTCGACCGGCTCGAGCTCGGCCAGCTCGGCGCAGGGGCCGGGGATCGGCTTCGGCGCCCTTCGGCACCTTGCCCGAGAGGCAGCCCTCCAGCCGCAGCAGGCGGAAGAGGTCGTCGGTCGAGGAGCAGTTCGCGGCAGTTCGCCCTTGACGAGGACGACGACCGGTTCTTCGCCGAAGTCCTCGCGGACCTGCTGCGGTCGCCTCGTACGGTCGCCGACGTCGGAGTCGACCAGGGTGTCGACCCCGGCGTCGGTCGGCAGCCGCGTCGCCCCGACCGCGGCGACGATCGCGAGCACGCGCTCACCGCGAGCAGCGGCCGGGCGTGCCTCGCCGCCCACGCCGCGACGCGCCCGAACCAGCGGCCCCGCGTCCAACCTCAGTCCATCGAGAGCGGGCCGCTGACGTCAGCGTTGAGGAACTGGCTGACGAACGGGTTGCTGGAGTCGAACAGCTCCTCTTTCGGACCGGACTCGACGATCTTGCCGCTCCACAGCACCGCGATGAAGTCGGCGATCCGGCGGGCGGTGCCGAGGTCGTGGCTGATCACCAGGTAGCAGCCGCCGTTCTCGGCGTGGACCTCGCGGATCAGCTCGCAGAGCAGCGCCGTGCGCACCGGGTCGAGGCCGGAGTCGGGCTCGTCGAACATCACGATCGCCGGTTCCAGCACCAGCGCCCGGGCGAAGCCGGCGCGCTTGCGCATGCCGCCGGAGAGCTCGTTCGGCATCTTGTAGGTCGCCTCGGTGAGGCCCGACCTCCTTCAGCCGCCGGTTGACGATCTCGCCGATCTCCTCCTCGCCTTTGTCGGTGTGCTGCCGCAGCGGGAAGGCGACGTTGTCGTAGATGTTCATCGAGCCGAAGAGGGCCCCGTCCTGGAACAGCAGGCCGAACTTTTTCCGCACGTCGAAGAGCTCGTCGTCGGTCATGTTCGGGATCGACTCGCCGTGCACGAGGACGTCGCCGGAGTCCGGGTAGAGCAGGCCGACGATGTGCTTGATCAGCACGCTCTTGCCGGTGCCCGAGGGGCCGAGCACCATCGAGACCTGGTCCTCGGGCAGGCCGAGGTTGAGGCCGTTGAGGATGCGGGCGCGGCCGAACTGCTTGACCAGGTCGATGATCTCGATCGCGTCCTCGCCGCCGTGGTCGCGCTTGACGGCCGGTGTGGAAGTGGTAGGGGTCGTGCTCGCGCGGGTCGACGCCGGGGATGACGAAGTCGCGGCCCATCATGGCGCCGTCCTCGCTCACGTAGGGACCCTCGGCGGTGGCGCTTTCGGGATGGCCGGGCGCCGCCGGCTCGGCGGTCGACCGGCTCGGCCCGCTCGGCGCTGGTCTCCGCCTCGTCCTCGCAGTCCTCGTCTTCCTCGGCTCTCGTTGAAGCGCTCCTGCTCGTCGCATCGACACGTCAGCCTCCTATTGGCGCGCGCGGGTTGGCTCCCCAGAAGACCAGGGTCCCAAGCATCCCGATGATGTGGACTAAGACGATGTTGAGGACCATCGACTTCGCCGTCGCGGTCCCCACCCCGACCGGCCCGCCGCGAGGCGGTGTACCCGTAGTAACAGCCGACCAGCACGATCGCGGTCGCCATCACCATGCCCTTGATCAAGCTGAAGATCAGGTCGGGCGGGTTCTGGAACATCCAGAAGATCAGGAAGTAGCCGCCGGAGGAGACGTCGCCGATCTGCTCGACGACGGCGAGGTAGCTGGCCAGGTACATGATCCCGATCCCGACCAGGTACATGAACGGGAAGGAGATCCAGGCGGCGAGCAGGCGGGTGGCGCAGAGGAAGGTGACCGGCGGCACGCCCATCACCTCGAGCGCGTCGATCTCGTCGGAGATCCGCATCGCCCCGAGCTCGGCGACGATCCCGGTCCCGACCTTGGCCGCCAGCATGTAGCCGAAGGCGTAGGGCATGATCTCGCGCAGGTCGCACCAGGCGGAGAAGACGCCGGCGTAGGCGGGCGCGCCCTGGGCGCGCAGCAGGTAGGCGCCCTCGATCCCGCACTGCAGGCCGAGGGTGAAGACCAGGCCCCAGATGATCAGCGCCGAGCCGAGGATCAGGATGCCGGCCTGGCGCAGGCTCTCGCCGAAGAAGCGCAGGACCCGGCCGGAGTAGACGAGGCCGGCGACGCGCGAGCCGAAGCGGGCGATCTCCCCGACCGAGTCGAGCCAGCCGCGCGGGACTTCGAGCCAGGCGTTCATCGGATCGTCTGCAGCTCCGGGTTGGTCGCCAGCAGGGTCTGGGTGAAGACGTAGTTGAAGGCGAAGACGCCCATGAAGGAGATGACGACGGCCTCGTTGACGGCGCGGCCGACGCCGGCGGCGCCGCCGGAAGCGGTCATCCCTTTGTAGGAGCAGACGACGGCGATCAGGGCACCGAACAGGGTGCACTTGATCACCGAGCCCCAGAGGTCGGTGATCGAGGCGTTGGAGAAGAGGGTGGCGAAGAAGCCGCCGAGCGGCTGGTTGTAGAGCATCTCGGTGAGGATGCCGCCGCTGATCCCGAAGACCAGGGCGTAGATGTCGAGCAGGCCGGTGATCAGCATCAGCGCCAGGAAGCGCGGCACGACCAGGTTCTTGATCGGGTCGACGCCGAGCACCTGCAGGGCGTCGAGCTCCTCGCGGATCTTGCGGGCGCCGAGGTCGGCGGTGATCGCGGTGCCGGCGACGCCGGCGACGACGACCGCGGTCACGAAGGGTGCGAACTCGCGGATCGAGGCGAGGACGAAGAAGCCGCCGAGGCGGTCGAGCGCGCCGAAGAGCGAGAGGAAGTTGGCCGCCTGCAGGCCCGGGGCGCCGAAGCCGAAGGCGACGGTCGAGACCAGCAGCGGGAACCAGCAGAGCTGCAGGGCGAAGAGGAACTGGCCGATGAACTCCTCGCCATAGGGATAGGGCGGCTTGACCGCGGAGACGATCGTGCGCGCGGTGAGGATCATCATCTCCCCCACCTGTTCGAACAGGGACTTGGCGGGCAGGAACGCCCTGTTGACCGCGGATCCGACCATCTGCTCCTCCGTCCGAGCCGGCGCCGCAGGCACGCGACGCCCCACCCGATGCGCAGGAGTCTAGGGGATGGGTCAACCCCAACCGTTAGCCGCGTGTTGAGATCCGGCTAACCCCTCGACGGTCGCCGAAATGCCTGCGAAAGCGGCCAAACCCCGTGCTATGTTCGGGCCGCTTTGCGGGGGACCGGAAGACATTCCCGGCAGACCCGCCTCCGGGCCATCGCGACCGGGTTCGCGGCGCTGGCGGTGGCGGCGCTGCTCGCTGCCTGCGGCGGCGGCTCCTCCGCGGACGTCCGAACGAACCGAGCGGGCACGTACAAGGTCAAGGTCACCGAAGCCGAGTTCCCGCCCGAGCAGCGGCTCGGCCAGACCTCGCTGCTGCAGCTCGGCATCCGCAACACCGGCGACCGGACCGTGCCCGGCCTCACCGTCAGCTTCACGATCACGGGCCAACGGGGCGAAGACTCCTCGCTGCCGTTCGGGATCAGCGACCCGCAGCCGGAACTCGCCCAGCCCGATCGCCCGGTCTGGGTTCTGGCGGCGACCTACCCGCATCTGGACGGCTCCACCGAGCCCGGCGGCACCTCGACCTCGAGCCCGCAAGACCTTCGCCTTCGGACCGCTGAAGCCGGGCGAGACGGCGACGGCGGTCTGGAAGCTGAGCGCGGTCAGGGCCGGCAAGTACACGCTTCTCTACGCCGTCGGCGCCGGGCTCGGCGGCGGCGGCGAAGGCGGAGACCGAAGGCGGCGTCGCCCCGGCGGCTCGTTCGTCGACCGAGATCACGCGAACGACTGCCGGAAACCGAAGTCACCGACAGCGGCGAAATCGTTGAAATCAAGAAGGGCAAGTAGAGCCTCGACAGCCGCGGCCGCCGTGGCGGTCGCTGCTGACGCTGGCCTTGCCGGCCTGCGGCTCGGCCAGCGACCAGGGCCAGCGTCCAAGCGGGACGCCGCCCACGACCGAGGGGCGGCGTCGGGCTGAAGAAGATCGGCTCCTTCGACAGCCCCGTCTACGTCACCGGCGCGCCGGGCTTCCCGAAGCTGCTCTTCGTGGTCGAGCAGCCCGGTCGGATCATGGTCCTGAAGGGCGGGCAAGAGCCTCGGCCGCCCCTTCCTCGACCTCCGCGGCCTCGTCGACGTACGGCGGCGAGCGCGGCCTGCTCTCGGTCGCCTTCCCACCCGACTACGCGCAGCAGCAGGCGCTTCTACGTCTATTACACGGACCACGACGGCTCGATCCAGATCGACGAGTTCCGCGCGCAGCAGCGCCACCCGGGCGGCGATCGGGCTCGCGGCGACCCGTGATCACGATCCCCCACCCGGTCAACGCCAACCACAACGGCGGCCAGCTGCAGTTCCTCGGCAACCTCCTCTACTTCGGGACCGGCGACGGCGGCTCCGGCGGCGACCCGCCGAACAACGCCCAGAACAAGGACGTGCTGCTGGGCAAGCTGCTGCGGATCGACCCCCGGTCCTCCGGCGGCAAGCCGTACTCGGTCCCGGCCGACAATCCCTTCGTCGGCAAGCCGGGACGCGACGAGATCTACAGCTACGGGCTGCGCAACCCCTTCCGCTTCTCCTTCGACACCGCCCACGGGCAGCCGCGGATCGCGATCGGCGACGTCGGCCAGAACCAGTTCGAGGAGCTCGACTACACGACCGTCGCGCGAGCCGAGCGGCGCCAACTTCGGCTGGGACGCCTTCGAGGGCTTCTCCCATTACACGGACGAAAACAGCGGCACGCCAGATCCGGGCGGCACCGTCAAGCCGATCTTCGCCTACCCGCCACCGCCGCGGCGGCAGCTGCTCGATCATCGGCGGCTACGTCGTCCGCGATCCGCGCCTGCCAAGACTCCGCGGTCGCTACGTCTACGCCGACCTCTGCGAGGGGCAGCTGCGCTCCCTCGTCCCGCACCTGAAGCGGGCCGGCGAGCGACCGCAAGCTCGGCCTGCACGTCGAACAGCCCCAGCTCCTTCGGCGAAGACCGGCAGCACCGGCTCTACGTGGCCTCGCTCGAAGGGCCCGTCTACCGGCTCGTCCCCCGCTGAAGTCCCAGAAGATTCTCCCCTTCCGCGCATCACCTGTAGCAACTTTTTGTCTACACTTGCTTTGATGGCAGGTGACGATGGCAAGAGAAACCTGGACCGACGAGCGCCTCGACGACCTCTCGAAGGGGGTCGGCGAAGTGCGGGCGGAGGTCCGCGAACTGCGCAAGGAAGTCGGGCACGTGCGGGAAGAGCTCGGGGAACTACGAGCGGAGATCAAAGGCCTGGAGGGATCCTTGCGCGCGGAGATCAAGAGGGTGGAGACGTCCTTGCGCGCGGAGATCAAAAGCGTGGAGACGTCCTTGCGCGCGGAAATCAAAGGCCTGAGAGAGACCATGGACGCGAGGTTCGAGGCAGTCGACAAGAGATTCGACGACGTTCTCCGCACGATGCAGATCGGGTTCGGTCTGACCGGGGCCGATCCTCGTCGCCCTGATCGGGCTGCATCGCCACCCAGCTCTGAATCGCCGCTACAGTTGGCTGACCAGCCAAACGGGCGAAGGGAGCAGTGGTGGAGAGCGGAACGGCGGCGAGAAGCACCGAGACGACCAACGGAGCGTCGGCAGCGCCGCCGACGCGATCGAGGTCCACAACCCGGCGACGGGAGGGCTGATCAAGACCATCCCCGTCGACTCGCCCGAGGCAGTCGCCGCGACCGTCGCCCGGGTCCGCGGCAACCAGCCCGAGTGGGAGGCGATGGGGATCGAGGGCCGCTACCACTGGCTCGGCAAGCTGCGCGACTGGTTGCTCGACAACGAGGAGCGGGTGCTCGACACGATGCAGGTCGAGACCGGCAAGGTCCGCGCCGACGCCGGCAACGAGCCGGTCTACCTGGCCGACCTGATCAACTTCTACGGCACCAAGGCCGCCAAGTTCATCGGCGAGGAGAGCATCCGCCCCCACTCCCCCCTGCTGGCCGCGAAGAAGCTACGGGTCCAGTACCGGCCCCACCCGGTGGTCGGCATCATCAGCCCCTGGAACTTCCCGCTGATCCTCGCGCTCGGCGACGCGATCCCGGCCCTGCAGGCCGGCGCCGCGGTTGTCATCAAGCCGTCCGAGTTCACGCCGCTCGGCCTGGCCGAGGTGATCGAGGCCTGGAAGCACGAGATCGGCGGCCCCGACGTCCTCGACTGCGTCCAGGGGATCGGCGAGACCGGCGGCGCCCTGGTCGACGCCGTCGACTTCATCCAGTTCACCGGCTCCGACCGCACCGGCCGCAAGGTGATGGCGCGCGCGGCGGAGACGCTGACCCCGGTCAGCCTCGAGCTCGGCGGCAAGGATCCGATGATCGTCCTCGCCGACGCCGACCTCGACCGCGCCGCCAACGCCGCGGCCTGGGGCGGGATGATGAACTCCGGCCAGATCTGCATGTCGGTCGAGCGGATCTACGTCGAGGAGCCCGTCTACGACGAGTTCGTCGACAAGCTGACCGCCGAGGTCGGCAAGCTGCGCCAGGGCGCCGACGACGGACGCAACCCGAAGGACGTCGGCGCGATGACCTCGCCGAACCAGACGGCGATCGTCGAGGACCACGTCAACGACGCCCTCGCCTCCGGCGCCGGGCGCTGACCGGCGGCAAGCGGGTCGAAGGGCCCGGCGACTACTTCGAGCCGACGGTGCTGGTCGACGTCGACCACTCGATGAAGGTGATGCGCGACGAGACCTTCGGCCCGGTCGTCGGGGTGATGAAGGTGCGCGACTGCCGAGGAGGCGCTGCGACTGGCCAACGACAGCCCGCTACGGGCTCTCCGGCTCGGTCTTCGGCGAGACGCGATCGGGCCGAGCAGGTCGCCCGGCGGGTCGAGTGCGGCGCGATCAACGTCAACGACGTGCTCGTCAACTACTTCGCGATGGACGTGCCGATGGGCGGCTGGAAGCAGTCCGGCATCGGCTACCGCCACGGCGAACCGGGGATCAAGAAGTACTGCCGCAGCGGAGTCCCTCGTGATCACCCGCTTCGGCGGCAAGCGCGAGCCGACCTGGTACCCCTACACCAAGAGCCGCCGGCGCCTTCTCGCCCCGATCTCCCGCTTCTTCGGGGCGCGTGACTGGCGCCGCAAACTGGGCCTGCGTCGGTAGGCGGGGAGTCGGGGGAGGGTCCCTGGGAGCACCTCCGCAGCGTCATCGGGAATTGCTGTCGCCTCAAGCCGTACCGGCGCTGCTCCATGCCAAGTACCCAGGGACCCTCCCCCGACTCCCCTTCGATCGCGCTCCGGCAAAAGCTTTTGAGTTCCGTGGTTCCTTAGTCGTCTATGGGCGGACTAAGGAACCACGGAACTCCTCAGCGTGTCGAGGGGGCGGGGGTGTCCCTTCTGGACACTCAGCACGAGGCGGGCGAGGGACGACCGAGCGGCAGCGGGAGAACGACCCTCCGCCGAGCTGCGTCCAGAAGGGACACCCCCGCCCCCTCCTCCCGGCACCCCGGTAGCCTCTTTAGGTTCATGCCGGAGCGTGACTACATAGCGAGCGACGAAGGAGCGCGTCGTCGTCTTCGACGGCGGCATGGGCGCGACGCTGGAGATGTTCGACCTCACCCAGGAGGACTACGGCGGGCTTGCGGGCAAGTGCCACGAGGCGCTGGTGCTGAACCGGCCCGACGTGATCGAGGGCGTCCATGCCTCGATGCTCGAAGCCGGCGCCGAGGTGGTCGAGACCGACACCTTCCAGGGCTCGCGGCTGAAGCTCGACGAGTGGGGGCTCGGCGAGCACACGCTGGAGATCAACACCAAGGCGGCGGAAATCGCCCGCAAGGCGGCCGGCGAGGAGCGCTTCGTCGCCGGCTCGATCGGCCCGACCGGCTTCCTCCCGGCCTCGACCGATCCCGACCCTCGGCGACATCTCCTTCGGCCGCCTGGTCGAGGTCTTCGCCGAGCAGGCCGAGGGCCTGGTCGAAGGCGGCGCCGACCTGATCATGATCGAGACCGCGCAGGACATCCTCGAGGTCAAGGCGGCGATCTTCGGCGCCCGCGAGGCCTTCGCCAAGACCGGCCGCACGCTGCCGATCCAGTGCAGCGTCTCGCTGCTGCCGAACGGCGGCAAGATGCTGCTCGGCACCGACATCCAGTCGGTGCTGACGACGCTGACCGCGCTCGAGGTCGACGTGATCGGCCTCAACTGCTCGACCGGGCCGGAGGACATGCGCGACGCGATCCGCTTCCTCGGCGAGACCTGCCCGGTGCCGGTGCACTGCATCCCCAACGCCGGCCTGCCGCTGCAGGGGCCCGACGGCGAGACGATCTTCCCGGAAAAGCCCGAGCCGCTGGCGGCGACGCTGGGCGAGTTCGTCGAGCGCTACGGCGTCGGCATCGTCGGCGGCTGCTGCGGGACGACCCCGGAGCACATCGCCGCGATCCGCGAGCGGGTCGGCGGCCGCACCCCCGGCGAGCGCCCGGCGCCGGGCCCGATCGAGGTCTCCTCGATGATGACCTCCACCCCGCTGGTGCAGGAGCCGCGCCCGACCCTGGTCGGCGAGCGGGTCAACTCGCAGGGCTCGAAAAAGGCCAAGGAACTGCTGCTGGCCGACGACTACGACGGCCTCGTCCAGGTCGCCGAAGACCAGGTCGAAGGCGGCGCCCACGTGCTCGACATCTGCGTCGCCCTGACCGAGCGCCAGGACGAGGACGAGCAGATGAGCGCGGTGGTGAAGCGGATCTCGCTCACCCAGCCGGCGCCGATCCAGGTCGACTCGACCGAGCCCGAGGTGATCAAGGCCGCGCTGGAGACGATCCCCGGCCGGGCGATCGTCAACTCGATCAACCTCGAGGCCGGCCGCGACAAGGCCGACATCGTGATCCCGCTGGCGAAGGCCCACGGCGCCGCGCTGATCGCGCTGACGATCGACGAGGTCGGGATGGCGAAGACGGCCGAGCGCAAGGTCGAGATCGCCGAACGGATCCGCGACATCGCCTGCGGCGAGCACGGCCTCGACCCCGAGGCGCTGATCTTCGACCTGCTGACCTTCACCCTGACCACCGGCGACGAGGAGTGGCGGCCTTCGGCGGTGGAGACGATCGAGGGCATCCGCCGGGTCAAGGCCGAGATCCCCGGCGTCAAGACCTCGCTCGGCGTCTCCAACGTCTCCTTCGGCGTCTCGCCCCGCCCGCGCGCGGTCCTCAACTCGGTCTTCCTCCACCACTGCGTCGAGGCCGGGCTCGACCTGGCGATGGTCAACCCGAACCACATCACCCCCTACGGCGAGATCCCCGAGGACGAGCGGGAGCTGACCGACGACCTCGTCTTCAACCGCCGCGAGGACGCGCTCGAGCGCTTCATCTCCCACTTCGAGTCCAAGGGCGAGGAGGCCGAGGCCGAGGCGGCCGACCCGACCGCCGGGATGGAGCCCGAGGAGGCGCTGCACTGGCACATCCTGCGCCGCAAGAAGGACGGGGTCGAGGACCAGATCGAGCGCTCGGTCGAGAAGATCGGCGCCGTCCCGACCCTGAACGAGGTGCTGCTGCCGGCGATGAAGGAGGTCGGCGACAAATTCGGCGCCGGCGAACTGATCCTGCCCTTCGTCCTGCAGTCGGCCGAAGTGATGAAGCGCGCCGTGGCCCAGCTGGAGAACCACCTCGACCGGATCGACGGCCACACCAAGGGCAAGGTCGTGATCGCGACCGTCTTCGGCGACGTCCACGACATCGGCAAGTCGCTCGTCAACACGATCCTCACCAACAACGGCTACACGGTGATCGACCTCGGCAAGCAGGTCCCGGTCGACACGATCATCGAGGCCGCGGTCGAGAACGAGGCCGACGCGATCGGCCTCTCGGCGCTGCTGGTCTCGACCTCCAAGCAGATGCCGACCTGCATCGCCGAGCTGCACCAGCGCGGACTCGATTTCCCGGTGCTGATCGGCGGCGCCGCGATCAACCGCGACTTCGGCCGCCGCACCCTCTACCCGAAGGGCAAAGAGTCCGACGAGGTCTACGAGCCCGGCGTCTTCTACTGCAAGGACGCCTTCCAGGGCCTCGACACGATGGACGCGCTGGTCGACGACGCGGCCCGCAGCGGCGCTGGTCGAGCGGATCAAGGCCGAGGCGAAGCAGCTGCGCGAGAAGCCGGTGGTGGTCGACGACGCCCCGCCGACCACCGACGCACAGCGTCCGCTCCGGCGCCCGCACCGACGTGCCGATCCCGGCGCCGCCGTTCTGGGGCGCGCGCGAGGTCGACGTCGACCTCGACGACGTCTTCCCCTACCTCGACCGCCACGTGCTCTTCAAGCTGCACTGGGGCGGCCGCGGGGTCAAGGGCGAGGCCTGGCGCGAGCTGGTCGAGGGCAGCGCCGAGGAGGAGGGCTTCGCCCCGCGCCTGGAGCGGATGTGGCGCGAGCAGGACTACCTCCGTCCCCGGGCCCGGCTCGGCTACTTCCCCTGCAACGCCGACGGCAACGAGCTGATCGTCTTCGATCCCGAGGACCCCGAGCGCGAGCTGGAGCGACTCGTCTTCCCGCGCCAGCCGAAGCACGACCGCATCTGCCTCGCCGACTTCTACCGGCCGCTCGAGAGTGGCGAGCGCGACGTGGTCGCCCTGCAGGGCGTCACCGTCGGCCCCGAGGTGACCGAGCTGATCGAACGACTGGAGCGCGAAGGCGAGTTCGCCGAGCAGCTCTACGTCCACGGGCTCGGCGTCCAGAGCGCCGAGGGCCTGGCCGAGTGGCTGCACTCCGAGGTCCGGCGTCAGCTCGCGATCGACCTCGACCAGGGTCGTCGCTACTCCTGGGGCTACCCGGCCTGCCCGGACCAGTCCGAGCACGAGAAGGTCTGGCGGCTGCTCGACCTCGAAGAGATCGGGATGACCCTCTCCGGCGGCTTCGCGGTGACGCCCGAGCAGTCGACGGTGGCGATCGTCGCCCACCATCCGCAGGCGGTCTACTTCGGGATGAAGTCGGGCTTCATCCCCGAGCGAGAAAGCGCCGGACGAGCTGATCGCCGGCACCGCTCGCGGCGGCGAGCTGCCGCCGGAGTCCGATCCGGACCCCGGCGACGAGGGCGAGGACGCCGCGGCGGCCCCGGCCCCCGAGCTCAGCCGCTGAACCTGTCCGGCACCTGCGCGGGGTGCAGCGCCGGCCGCTGCCAGTTGCGCCCTTCGTAGGCCTCTTCGAAGCCGGCCTTCCGCAGGTTGCGGCCGACCGCCGACCAGGAGCCGAGGTCGCATTCGCCGATCTCGACGAAGACGGTGTGGCAGCCGGCGCGGTGGGCGTCGACGAGGCGCCGGTGCAGCAGCGCCGCGTTGCAGCCATGGCCGCGGGCCTCCGCCAGCGTCGTCCCGGCCCCGAGCTGGGCCACCCCGTCGACGATCAGCATCGAACCGGTCGCGACCGGAACCTCGTCCGGCCCGAGGGCGGCGGTGTAGCAGTGCCACCCGTTGCGCTGCGGCAGCGAGAAGAACAACGTCCCCGCCACCAGCGGCATCTCCAGGGCTTCGGCGGCGATCGTGCTCAGACCTTCGCCTTCGGCTTCATCCACGCCCGAGCCTGTAGACGACGATGCCTGGATCGACATGGAAGTCGGGCGGCGAGCCGTCGCGGACCAGTTTCACCCAGCCGCCACCGCGCTCGTAGCCCGCGCACGCCCAGCCAGGCCTCGGCTTCCGCAGCCGCCGGGCCGGCCGGCGGCGACCGGAATCCGGTAGTCGACTTCGCGGGCCCGCATCCATTCGACCGCGGCGGCCAGATGGCCGTCCTCGATCGCACCGGGCTCCGCTGCACCCTGGATCTGCTGCAGCAGATGCACCTCGGGCAGGTCGCCGAAGGCGGTCGCCTGCACCGGGCCGAACCTCTCTACTTCTACCCCCGATTCGGAGATCGCTTCCGGAACTACCGAGTCCCACATATCGCGCCGGAAGCGCTGCGCGACTCTCTCCAGCACTGCCGAGTCGTATCTCACGGCTCCCATTCCCCCAATTCGCGTGAGTGTTTGGCCGATTGCTCGACTCTATGCACATTAGTGGGGACCCGTCAAGGAACCTTGTCGATCCGGCTAAGAAGTTATGCCCGAGAAGGCGGGCCGGCGCCCGCTGGATGGGAACTGAGCGCCGGCCACATGCCTTCCCGGGTGCCAGGAGTGCCGGCCTGGGAATGGTGGCGGCACGCCTCCGCCAGCATCCTAGATCAAATACATCAGAGTTTATTTATCGCTAAAAGAATCTACGCTTAAAACGCAGCTATGGCGCGGGACTGGCCTGGCTCGCTGCCCGGGGCTTCGACTCGAGCCGCACCGGAGCAGTCGACAGCGCCTGCACCCGCAGGTCGCTCCAGGTCAGGCCCTCGCGGACCAGGGCCGGGAGGCCGAGGGCGACGGCGGTGGCGATCTCGACGGCCTGCAGGATCACGCCGTAGGCGAGCGCGTCGGCGGTGCTGACGCCGAAGCCGGTGTGGAGGACGCTGATCACGGCCAGCTGGAAGACGCCGATGTTGGACGGCGTCGCCGGCACGACGGCGGTGACGTTGACCGCGAAGAGGACCGCGGCGGCGGCGCCGATCCCGGCCTTGCCGTCGAGGCCGAGCGCGTAGAGCAGCGCCCAGCAGGCGGCGAGCTGGATCGCCCAGGCGCCGAGCTGGGCCGCGGCGGCGGCGGTGCCGTGGCGCGGATCGCGGAAGACCGCGAGGCCGGCCCGCACCTGGATCAGCGCCCGGTGGATGCGCGGCCCCGATCCGCGCCATCCGGCCGTTGCCGTTGCGACGCATCAGCAGCGGCGCGATCAGGACGACGAGCAGGAGGATCAGCGGCACGAGGCTGAAGGCGAAGAGCTGCTTCGTGCCGGAGTGGAAGAGCGGCGTGGTCGAGACGATGATCACGCCGAGCAGGACCAGGGCGACCAGGTTCAGCATCGTCTGCGAGACCAGCGTGCCGAGCAGGACCGGGAAGGTTTCCCGCATGCGGCCGGTGCGCCGGGCGAGGGTGAGCGCACGGGCGGGCTCGCCGAGGCGCGCCGGCAGGGTCGCCGACATCAGCACGCCGATCATCGTCGCCGAGGTGACGTCGCGGCGGCGGATCGGCCGGTTGGGCAGAGCCGCGCGCGCGATCCAGTACCAGGAGGCGGCGCGGAAGAAGAGCGAGCTCGCCATCAGCGCGCAGGCGATCAGGACCCAGGTCAGGTTGGAGCGGACGATGCTTTCGACGACGTTGTCGATGCCGATCTTCTGCGCCGCGAGCACGGTCAGACCGACCCCCATGACTCCGGCGACGGCGAGCCCGAGCCGCCGGGCGACGGCGCGGCCGCGCTTGCCGGCCCGCGCCGGCGCGCGGGTCGAGCGAAGGCAGGCGCTCGGCCGGCCGCTTCGGCCCGCCGTCGGCCGGCCGCAGGCCCGCCCAGTGGGCGACGCGCTCGCCGGCGCGTGACCGGCTTCGGCGCCTCGATCGCCCGCTCGTAGACGGCGGTCACCTGGTCGGCGACCCGCGGCCAGGCGTAGCGCTGGGCGCTGCGACGCGCCGCTTCGCCCATCTCCTGCAGCCGCTCGGGCTCGAAGTGGACCCGCTGCAGCTCCTCGGCCAGCCGCTGCGGGTCCCCGGGCGGCACGAGGAGACCGTCGACGCCGTCGCTGACGACGTCGCTGTAGCCGGCGATGGCCGAGGCGATCACCGGGGTCCCGGCGGCGAAGGCCTCGGTCAGGACCATGCCGAAGCTCTCGCCGGAGAGCGAGGGTGCGCAGAGCACGTCGGCGTGGTGGAGCTCGCGCCCAGAGCTCCTCGCGGGAGACGCGGCCGCGGATGTCGATGGAGCGCAGCAGCTCGGGGTCGGCGACGTAGCGCAGGACGTCCTCGCGATCGGCGCCGATCACGGTCAGCCGGCAGGGAACGTGCTCGACCAGGGCGTTGAAGGCGGTGAGCAGGATCGGCAGCCCCTTGCGCTCCTCGGGGCGGCCGACGAAGAGGATCCGCAGCTCGCCGCCGGGCGGCTTCGGACCGCTCGGCGCGGCGTCGACGTCGACGCCGTTGGGGATGATCGTGTACTCGCCGCCGAACCAGCGACGGCCGGTCCAGGCGGCTGCCTCGGAGACGGCGATCCGGGCCGAGAGGCGGTTGAAGACGCGGCGGGCGCCCGAGCGCGTTGGCGATGTAGTTCGGCAGCGGCTTGGTCGCGTAGGCGTGGAAGGTGCCGACGACCGGGTCACGGGCGCCCAGCGTCGCGTTCCAGCCGACCAGCGGCACCAGCGGCTCGTGCACGTGGATGACGTCGAACTCGCCGCTGCGCACGAGCCGGCGCGGCGCGACGACGCCGCCGGCCGGAAAGGGCGCGAGGTTGGAGACCGAGCCGTTGGCGCCGAAGCCCATCGTCCGCCCCAGCGGCATCAGGTAGTCGGGCAGCTCCCGCCGTTCGGCCGGCGCCCGGTGCAGGGCACGGCTGAGCCGACCCGGCGGGTCGACGGGAGCGAGGACGCGGACATCGTGGCCCCGACCGAGAAACTCCTCGGCGAGCGCCTCGACGTGCCGGTTCACGCCCCCCTGGTAGGACCAGGAATATGGCGAGACGAGACCTATGCGCACGAGCGATTAAGGGTAGATCATCGACCGGCAGGCGCCCGTAGGGCTGGAAGCGGCGTCCAGCGGCGTCAGAGCTGGGTGGCGATCAGGCCCGTGACAGCCCACGACCAGCGTCCCGACCAGGCCGCCCCCGACCTGCATGATCGTCCGCTTGAGCGTCGCCGATTTCGCCCCGCAGGTCGCGCATGTCGTCGCTGGATCTCAGTCGACCTGCTCGTTCAGGTCGTCCAGCCGCGAGTCGGTCCAGGTCGATCTCATCGCCTTCATGCCTCCAGGCTACGGGAACAGGTCATACGTGTGGAGCACCAGAATTGTAACTTTTCGTCTGCTAGGGCTTCGCTCGCAGTTTGCGGAGCTCTCGGCCCAGGCGAAACCGACGAAGACCAGGAGATAGGCGGTGCCGATCTCGAGCAGCGAGCGCACCGGAGTCGTTGGCGAGGGTGCCGACGACCGTGGCCGCCAGCGGCGCCGAGCAGGCCGGCGCGCATCGCCGGTACCCCGTCCAGCCAGGCGCGCAGGCGGTCGCGCCGCAGGTAGGCCAGACCGGCCAGGAGCGGCCACCAGGGGCAGGAAGACGAGCAGCACGGGCCGGGCGAAGCTGTGGGCGGAGAGCTGGAGGCGGCGCTGGGCGACGTCGGCGAGGTCGCCGAGCCCGCCGGCGTCGAGGACCGAGCGGGTGAGGTGGGCGTTGGCGCCGCTGAGGAGGTCGACCAGCGCCAGCAGCGCGAGGACGGCGAGCGGGAGCCGCGACGACGAGCAAGCGGCGAGCGGCCGCCGGCCGCGGCCGGCGATCGCCGCGGCGGCCACCGCCGGCCCCGACCGGGAAGACGATCGCGGCGCCGACGTCGGCGCCGAAGCGGCCGGCGGCGAAGACGAAGGCGGCGAGCAGGCCGAGCGGCGAGGAAGGCGACGGCGGCTGCGCGCGGCGGCAGCCCGCGGCGCGAAGCCCGCCAGCCCGGCCCCGGTGCCCGCCACGACCAGCACCGCCAGCAGCGCCTCGAGCTCGTTGCCGATCCCGTAGAAGCGGACGCCGAGACCGGGGTTCGGGCCCGAGCAGCGAGAGCGCGGTCAGCGGCGAGCCGGCGACCACGTCGATCGCGTAGGCGAGGACGGTCAGCCCGGAGGCGACGGCGAGCGCGCGGTAGCCGCGCAAGAGCAGCAGGGTCGAGCGCCGCCAGCAGCGGAGCGCGGCAGGAGGACCAGCAGCCGTTCCGCCGTCTCCCCCGGTTCCAGCGCCGCTCCCAGCAGGAGGACGAGCGGCAGGTAGACGATCGCCAGGCCGACGACGCGCACCGCCGGTCGCGCCAGGCGTCCGCGGCTGAGGAGGATCGCCAGCAGCCAGCGCCAGCGAGCCAGACGAGCGAGGTTCAGCCCGATCACCGGCCCGCGCCGCGAGGAGATCACCTCCATCCGCGCCCCGAGCGATTCGATCGCGGCCGACGTCGACCTCGCCCTCGCCGCGGATCGGCTGCCCGGACATCTCGCGTCGGGATCGAGACCCCGAAGTGGTCGAGGATCGTCGGCGCCACATCGGTCGAGAGGACGTAGCCGTCCGTGCGGGTGCTGTCGGAGGTGAGGTTGCCGTCGAATCCACGGCCGGCGATCCCGATCGGCAGCGGCTCGTCCGAGTCTGCCGGTCGGACGGGCGATCGCGATCAGCAGGTCGTCCCCCCGCCGGCGCGATCGATTCCGGCGCTCGGCAGCTGCGCGCTTCGAGATCGCGTCGACGAGCGCCGAACCCCTTCCCGTCTCCGCGGCCAGGCGTCGCGGCCAGAAGCCCGCGGCACGATGTCCGCGCGGGCGCCGATTCCGCCCGCCGCAGCAGCCGCCGCGATCTTCCACCGGCCGATCCAGCGGCACTCCGCGCCCGGCGGCAGGTCCGTGTCGTAGAGCGAGTCGAAGACCCGGTTTCCCTGGCCGATGTCGAGGTAGGTCTGCTCGGGCGGGACGGTGCCGAGGCCGGCGCTCATCAGGCCCGGCGAGAATCCGGCCGCCGGCCAGTTCGCTCAACCGTGGTCCCCGACGGCAGCAGCACCAGCCGGACCGCGGGTGGGTCCTTCGCGCCCGCCGCCGGCGCCAGAACCAGGAACAGCACGAGCGCTATCGTGGCCCCGATGGCCGATCGCACGTTCGCCAAGTTCAGCGTTCTTCAAGATCGATCCAGCCTGGCGTCGTCGGGACCCCGAGCTCCGCGCCGCCGACAAGCAGGAGTTCCTCGCCGCCTGCGAGGACTTCGCGCGTCGACCGCTCGCTGCGCGCCTACTCAACCATAGGAACGCGCGGCGACGTCGACCTGGTCCTGCTCAGCCAGAGCCCGAACCTCGACGACATCCACACCTTCCACGTCGTCCTCGGCCAGAGCGGGCTGGCGAAATGGACGACGACGCCCCACTCCTATCTCTCGATGACCAAACGCTCGCCCTACTCCGACGAGGACGCGCGGCCGGAGATCTGCACCTCCGAGCGCAAGTACCTCTTCCTCTACCCGATGGTCAAGCAGCGCCGCTGGTACGGGCTGCCGCCGGAGGAGCGCGGCCGGATCATGAAAAGCCACATCGAGGTCGGCCGCCGCTATCCCGAGATCACGATCAACACGACCTACTCCTACGGGATCGACGACCAGGAGTTCGTCGTCTGCTTCGAGGGCGACGACCCGGGCGAGTTCCTCGACCTCGTCAACGAGCTGCGGCCGACCGAGTCGAGCGAGTACACCGAGCGCGAGACGCCGATCTTCACCTGCGTCGCGATGTCGGTCCGCAAGGCGCTCGACGCCCTCGACGGCACCCCGAGCGCCGTCGGCACCGGCGCCCCGGCGCTCGGCTGAATCACCGACTTCCCTATTCTTCCGCGCTCCCATGAGCAAGATCGGAACCGAAGAGAACCCACTTCGCGTCGCCATCGTCGGCGCCGGCCCCTCCGGCTTCTACGCCGCCGAGCACATCCTCAAGGACGGCGACCTGCACGCCCAGGTCGACCTCTTCGACCGCCTGCCGAGCCCCGTTCGGGCTGGTCCGCGGCGGCGTCGCCCCCGACCACCCGAAGATCAAGTCGGTGATCCGCGTCTACGAAAAAACCGCGGCCCGCGACGGCTTCCGCTTCTTCGGCAACGTCAAGATCGGCCACGACATCGAGGTCGAGGAGCTGGAGCGGCTCTACCACGCGATCGTCTTCACGGTCGGCTGCGAGACCGACCGCCAGCTCGGGATCCCCGGCGAGGATCTGCCCGGCAGCCACGCCGCCACCGCCTTCGTCGGTTGGTACAACGCCCACCCCGACTACGCCGACCACGAGTTCGACCTCTCCAGCGAGCGGGCCGTGGTGATCGGCAACGGCAACGTGGCGATGGACGTCGCCCGGATGCTGGCCCTGACCGACCACGAGCTGCGCCAGACCGACACCGCCGACCACGCGATCGAGGCTGCTCGACGCCAAGCAGATCCGCGAGATCGTCGTCCTCGGCCGCCGCGGCCCGGTCCAGGCCGCCTTCACCAACCCGGAGATCAAGGAGCTCGGGGAGATGGAGGACGCCGACGTCATCGTCGACCCGGCCGAGGTCGAGCTCGACCCGGCCAGCCAGGCCTTCCTCGAGTCCGACGAGGCCGACAAGACGACCAGGGTCAACGTCGAGACGCTGAAGGAGTTCTCCCAGCGCCGCCCCGAGGGCAAGAAGCAGCGGATCGTCCTCCGCTTCCTCGCCTCGCCGGTCGAGATCAAGGGCGACGGCAAGGTCGAATCGATCGTCGTCGGCCGCAACGAGCTGGTCGAGGAAGGCGGCACCCTGCGCGCCAAGGACACCGGCGAGCGCGAAGAGCTCGAGTGCGGCCTGGTCCTGCGCTCGGTCGGCTACACCGGCATCCCGATCGAGGGCGTCCCCTTCGACGAGTAGCGCGGCCTGATCCTCAACGAGGGCGGCCGCGTCCTCGACTCCCACGACGCCGGGCACAAGGTCGGCCACTACACCGCCGGCTGGATCAAGCGCGGGCCCTCGGGCGTGATCGGGACGAACAAGAAAGACGCGCTGGAGACCGTCCAGCACCTGCTCGCCGACGTCGAGTCCGAGACCCTGCTCGAGCCCGGAGAACCCGGATCCCGTCGCGGTCGAGGACCTGCTGCGCGAGAAGGGCGTCCGCTACGTCAGCTTCGAGGACTGGCAGGCGATCGACCAGGCCGAGGTCGGCCGCGGCGAGCCCCACGGCCGCCCGCGGGTCAAGTTCGTCCGGGTCGAGGAGATGCTCGAGACCGTCGGCGAGCGCCTCGCCGGCTGAGCAGCGTGGCCGCCGACCTGGCCGAGCTGGAAGGGATGATCGAGGCCGCCCTGCCGGGCGCCGCGGTCGAGGTGATCGACGAAACCGGCACCGGCGACCACCTGCGGGCGACCGTCAGCGCCCCCCAGTTCGAGGGCCTCTCGCGGATCGACCAGCACCGCCTGGTCAAGGCCGCGGTCAAAGAGCGCTTCGACGACGGCACGATCCACGCGCTGTCGGTGAAGACCAGCCGTTCCCGGCTAGTCCGCAACATCGGCGGACAAAAAGTTACACTTCTGTGCGCCACACGTGCGAAATTTCCTTCTACGCTGGAGCGATGGAGGCAATGCGATCGACCTGGACCGACTCGCGTCTCGACGACTTCAAGGAGGGCGTCGACTCGCGCCTCGATGAGCTGAGCAAGCGCATCGGCGACCTCAGCACCAGAATCGACGGCCTCCAGCACACGATGTCTTACGGGTTCGTCGCGGTCATGGTCGCGCATGCTGACCGGTTTCCTGCGGCCTCGCCGGCGTGATCGTCACCCAGCTCTGAGCCGAGCAGCCCGCATCTCCCTACAATGCCCCCATGGCCGACCCAGAGCTGAAGTCCAAAGTCGAAGAGCTGATCGCCGCCAACCCGGTGCTGCTGTTCATGAAAGGGACCCCGGACATGCCGCGCTGCGGCTTCTCGATGCGCGTGGTCCAGGTGCTCGACCAGGTCGACGTCGACTACGGCGCGATCGACGTCCTCCCCGCGCTGCAGCCGCTGCGCGAGGTGACGGCCGAGATCTCCGACTGGCAGACCTTCCCGCAGCTCTACGTCAACGGCGAGCTGCTCGGCGGCTGCCGACATCGTCGAGGAGATGTTCGAGTCCGGCGAGCTGGCCGAGGCCCTCGGCGTCGAGCAGCCGGAGGCGGCTTCGGTTCCGGAGACGGCGCCCCCGGCGCAGTCGCCCCCGCTGCAGATCGAATAGCGAGCGCCGCTAGACGGCCGCTTGCTCGGCCGCGTCCTCTTTCACCTGGAAAGAGGATCCACAGCCGCAGGCCGCAACCACGTTCGGGTTGTTGACCTGGAAGCCGGCGCCCTGGAGGCCTTCGACGTAGTCGACCTCGGAGCCGAAGACGAACTGCATGCTGACCTTGTCGACGATGACGGCGACGCCGTCGACCTCGAAGACGTTGTCGTCCTCCTTGGGCTTGTCGAAGGCGAGCGCGTACTGAAAGCCGGAGCAGCCACCGCCGCGGACGGCGACCCGCAGTGCCTGCTCGGCGCCGTCGGGCTGCGAGCCGAGCAGCTCGCCGATCTTCTCGGCGGCCTTGTCGGTGAGGGTGATCGCGGCTTCGGGCGTATCGGTCACTTCACAAAGTGTAGCGTGAGCATCCATGGGCCGACCATGAGCGGGGAGAGGGTCGATGTTCCTGGCCGTCGGTCCCGGTTGGTCTCCACGTCTAGAATCGCGCTGTGAGTTCTGCTGCCCAGACCGCGGTCGTCTGCGACACGACCTGCTACCTGCCGACCGACCTGCTGGCCCAGCGGGGCATCAGGGAGATCAGCCTCTACGTCGCCGTCGACGGCGAGCAGGAGCGGGAGTCCGAGATCAGCGACTTCGACGACTTCTACGAGCGGCTGCGCGCGTCTGAAAGCGGAGCCACCACCTCGCAGCCCTCGATCGGCGACTTCCTCGAGGTCTACGAACCGCTGCTCGACGAAGGCAGGGAAGTCGTCTCGATCCATATCTCGGCCGGCATCTCCGGGACCTTCGAGGCAGCCGGACAGGCGCGCGAGCGGCTGATCGAGGAGGACAAGGGCGGCGAGCGGCTGCACCTGCTGGACTCCCGCTCGGCCGCCGGCGGGAATGGGGCTCTGCGCGCTCGGGGCAGCCGCGGCCGCGGCAGCCGGGGCCGACGCCGCGGCGACGATCGCGCAGGCGGAGGAGACCCGCAACGACCTGAAGATGTGGTTCGCGATCGACACCCTCGAGTACCTGCGCCGCGGCGGCCGCATCGGCGGCGCCCGCGCCTGGATCGGCAGCGCCCTGAAGATCAAGCCGATCCTCACCCTCGAGGAGGAGATCACCCCGGTCGAGCGGGTCCGCACCCGCGCCCGCTCGCTCGAGCGACTGCGCGGCTACGCCCGCCAGCGCCACGAGTCGGGCGCCGACGGTTGGGTCGTCCAGTACATCCAGGACAAAGAGACGGCCGACGCGCTGGTCGAAGACTGCTACGAGATCTTCGGCTGCGAGCCCGCCTTCGTCTCCGAGGTCGGCCCGGTCCTCGGCGCCCACGTCGGCCCCGGCCTGCTCGGCGTCGGCAGCGTTTCGACAGACCTCATCTAGCGTCGACCGCCTTGCGGTAGATCAGGCTCGCCAGCACGAACGCGGCGGCGACGATCGCCACGCGCAGCACGGTGTGGCCGCTGTGGTCCGACTGCGTGCCTATGAATGAAGCCAGCAGGGTGACGATGAGGGTGACCACCGTAAGCGCGGTCAGACCGCTGAGGACATTGCCGGTCCGGCGGGCCCGGACGGCGCTTGCCTCCTCGACCCGCCGTTCGGCGATGCGCTGCAGCGTCGCGATCTTGCGCTCGACGCCGGCGACCAACTCGTCGAACTTCTGCACGCCTGAGATCGTGTTCCAGATGCTGACCTGACCGCCGGCGAGATCGGTGAGGGCGCTGTCGAGCCGTGCCCGCGCCTCCTGGACGCGCATGTAGACGGAGAACATGCGATCGGCGTCTGCTTCGAGATCGGCCAGCGTGCCCGACGCCTGCCAGCGGTCGCTGTTGAGCATCGCCAGCAGGCCGCGGTCGATCTCCATGAAGAGGCCGTAGTAGGCCCACATCAGTTCCGTCAACCCCATCGGCGGGGCCTTCTGCTTGGGGATGTTCTCGTGCAGGACGATCACGCTGGAATCGATCCCGGGGGCGAAGACCCCATGCCAGTGGTCGATGCACTCCGAGAACGTCGCCTCGAAGGGGCGGCTGATCCGCCGCAGCTGCCGGGCGCCGACCCCGGGGCCGCTGGTGAAGACGAAGACCGGGTGGAGCCAGAGAAGCCTGCCCCAGCCCTCCTCCGCCGGCGACGCGGGCGGGCCCTCGGTGCCGGGCTCGGGCGGCAGGGCGCTGTGGAAGGCGCTCGACCAGGGTTCCTGCAGCTCGGCCGCGGCGCAACGACCGACGGCCTCGCCGAACGAGGCCACCGTCTCCCGCGTCAGCGCGTCGTAGGAGGCGGCCACCGGGGAGCGCACGCCGACCCCGGGATCGCTCAGCAGCCGCGCCACCGCTTCCGTCATGCGTCGCGTCTCCGCGGCGCCGAGCCAGAGAGGAGCCGAGACGTCGTAGGTGCCGTTGACCACCCCGACCCCGAAGTCGTAGAGCTCGATCGTGAGGCTGCGGAGCTCCCAGGTCCACCCCCGGGTTGCCTCGGCGAGCCAGCTCCTCTCGGCCTCGGGACGCTGTCGCAGCAACTCCTCCAGCCGGCGGGCGAGGGGCTCTCCCGTGCGCCGGATCAACACCCGGGGAACGAGGCTCGTGTAGCCCCCTCCCGAGCCGTAGGACTCCACCCCGCGCCATTTGATCCCCTCGTGGTCCCAGCCCTCACCCCGCTTGCCCAGCTCGTCGCCGAGCCGGCGCTGGAGATCGCTGTAATCGCCGATGCTGACCTGCAGCGGGTGACCGGTGAGGAAAGGGCCCGTCAGGGCCACCTCGAAGGAGCGCCAGACTCGCTTCGTGCTCAAGGCCGGCGCGGCGGCTTAACGGCGCCTGCGGCGGAGCATCGCCCGCGCGCCGACGAGAAAGCCGACGGCGGCGGCACCGATGATCAGCTGTTGTTTGTGCTCCTCGACCTGACGGCGCCAGTCGGTCAGCTCGTTGACCTTGCCGCGCAGGGCCTCGACGGAGGTTCCCAGCTGCAGGCGCCTGACGTCGATGTCGCGGCGGATCTCCGCCGGGGAACGACCTGGGGCACCGGCGCTCACGAGACCTCCTTTTCCAGCATCTCCTTGGTCAGCTTCGCCTCTTCGATCGCCTGCTCGGGGACCGGCGGAGCGCCCGCCTTGAGCGCTTTCGAGGCGATCCAGCCGGCGAGGGCGGCGAGCAGCAGGAAGATCGCGGCGGTGACGAAGTACCCGGCCCAGATGTTGCCGCTGAACAGTTCTTCGCCCAGCAGCCAGGCGATCCCGTGCAGGATCATGATCAGCGCCAGGAAGGCGAAGGCGCCGGCTGCAGCGCCGACGGCGGAGCCGCGGAGGATCTTGCGCGACTTTCTCGGAGACCTCGGCCTTGGCCAGCTCGATCTCCTCGCGGACCAGCGTCGAGGCGCTTTCGGAGACGTCGACGACGAGGTCGGCGAGCGAGCGCTCGCTCGGGCGGCGGAGGCGGCCCCGGGGGCGGGATCGGCGGCGGGTTCTGCGGTGGCTCCTGCATCGCTGCCTCCTAGTCCGGTGGGTCTTCGTTGTAGATGCGGCGGTAGACCAGCGACGCGACCCGGGCGGCGGCGATGCTCGCCAGCGCGCCGGTCGCGGCGAGGAGGCCGCTCCAGACGAGGCGCTTGACCAACTCGTTGTCCACTAGCTCGAACCTTTCCCCATGCGAACTCGGCAGTAAACCCTATCCGCGCGGCTCGAGGCCGTCGCAGATCGTCGTGACAAGGAGATCCCGCGCCTGGTCGAAGTCTGTGTCGGAGGCGGGGATCGTCCCGAAGATCCAGCCGGAGAGCAGCTGCTCGATCGCCCCGTAGAAGGACATCGAGGCGAACATCGGCGCGACGTCGCCGCGGAAGGCTCCGCTCGCCTGCCCGTCGGCGACGATCTTGGCGATCGACTCATAGGCGCGGCGGATCTCCTCGAGGTGGGTCTTGCCGAAGGAGTTGGCGGCGCGGGTGACCTCGACGATGATCACCTTCATCAGCTCCGGGTCGTGGCGGTAGGAGTCGAAGATGAAGCGTCGCCACCGCGCCGAGCTTCTCGCGCGGGCTGGCCCCGGTCTTGTCGGCCTCCTCGATCGCCGCCAGCAGCAGCGACCAGCGCTCGATGAAGAGTTCGTTCAGGACCTCGTCCTTGGAGCTGAAGTAGTGGTAGACGAGGCCGTAGGCGACCCCCGCCTCGTCGGCGATGTCGGAGACGCGGGTCGCGTGGAAGCCCTGGCGGGCGAAGACGCGGACGCGGCGTCGAGGATCAGGCGGCGCTTGTCGGCGGGCGGCGCCTGCGCCATCAGCCGCTGCCCTCCCGGTCGGCTGCGGCCAGACGTAGGCGCTCGGGGCGGCGGTTGGCGAGCGACGGAAGCGACTCGCGGACCCGCTCCTGCGCGGCGAGGTCGAGGTCGGCGGCGACGAAGCACTCCTCGTCGGGGGCGATGGCGAGGACGACGCCCCAGGGATCGACGATCAGCGAGCGGCCGAAGGAGCTGTAGTGCGGCGGCGCCTCGCCGACCTGGTTCGGGGCGAGGACGAAGAGCTGGTTCTCGATCGCCCGCGCCCGCAGCAGGACTTCCCAGTGGTCGCGGCCGGTGGCGAGGGTGAAGGCCGAGGGGACCGCGATCAGCCTGGCGCCGCGCAGGGCGAGGATCCGGAAGAGCTCCGGGAAGCGGAGGTCGTAACAGACGGTGAGGCCGATCGGTCAGGTCGCCGACCGGCGCGCGACGACCGGTTCGTCGCCGGGCCGCTCGAACTCCGACTCGCGGTAGGAGACGCCGCCGGCGTCGACGTCGAACATGTGGATCTTGCGGTAGACGGCGAGGTCGTCGCCGTCGGGGCCGATCAGGACCGAGGTGTTGGAGGCCTTCTCGCCCTCGCCGCCGCGCTCGGAGATGCTGCCGGCGAGCAGGTGGATGCCGAGGTCCCGCGCCCAGCCGCGCGCCGCGGTCAGGCTCGGGCCGTCGAGCGGCTCGGCCCCGGCGACGAGTTCCTCGCCGCCGGCCAGCAGGTTCCACTTCTCGGGCAGGGCGACGAATTCGGCGCCGTCGGCGGCGGCGGCGCGGACCAGGCGCTCGGCCGCGGCCAGGTTCCTGTCCTTGTCCCCGTTGGAGTTGAGCTGTACCGCCGCTGCGCGCACGCATGCCCTTCGTTGATTGACCAGTCAATCGGACCACAGTATATGAGCGCCAGGGGCGCCTTGACGGCTCTAGAGATTCAGCTGGCGGGCGACGATGCGGTCGAACAGACGGGTCGGGATCAGCGGCTGCAGCCGCGCCTGGACCTTGGCGTCGAGGCCGACCAGGTAGCGGGTCTTCGGCCGCTTCGATTCGAGCGCGTGGGCGATCGCCTTCGCCACCTTCTCCGGCGGGATCCCGCGTTCGGCGGTGTCTTCGATCACCTTGCGGAACTTCTCGATCGCGGCGCCGTAGAGCAGGTTCGTCTGCGGCGACTTCGCTTCGATCTCCGCCGCTTTGTCCTGCGCCGCGCCCCCAGATCGGGGTGTCGATCGAGCCCGGCTCGATGATCGCGACCTCGATCCCCCAGGGCCGCAGCTCCTGGCGGAAGACGTCGCCGATCGCCTCGGTCGCGAACTTGGAGGCGTGGTAGGGCGCCGCCGAAGGGGAAGGCGATCCGGCCGCCGATCGAGGCGAGGAAGACGATCCGGCCTTCGGCGCGGCGGATCTGCGGCAGCATCGCCTGCGTCACCGCCACGTAGGCGATGAGGTTGACCTCGAGCTGGTGGCGGAGGTCGTCGAGCGGGATCGTCTCCAGCGGGCCGGGGACGGCGACGCCGGCGTTGTTGACGAGACCGTCGAGGCCGTCCGTCGCTCTCTGCCTCGACCCGCTCGGCCGCGGCGGCGATCTGCTCGGGATCGGTGACGTCGAGGATGAGCGGCGACGAGCCGCGGCGAGGCCTCCGCCCGCAGGCCCTCGGCGTCGGCCTCCTTGCGGACCCCGGCGAAGACCCGCCAGCCGGCGCCGTCGAGGCGCAGCGCGGTGGCGCGGCCGATGCCGGTGGACGCTCCGGTTACGAGGACGGATCGCACAGACGCGAGGCTACCGGGGGCGTAACCTTGGACTCGTCGTGAACGAAACCATCAAGGACGATGCCGAGCGCAAGCAGGTCACGGTCCTGTTCGCCGACGTCAGCGGCTCGATGGACCTCGCCGAGCAGGAGGACCCGGAGGAGTGGCGCGAGATCATGCAGCGCTTCTTCTCGATCCTCGCCGAGACGGTGACCCGCTTCGAGGGGACCGTCGACAAGTTCACCGGCGACGGGATCATGGCGATCTTCGGCGCCCCGATCGCCCACGAGGACCACGCCAGGCGCGCCTGCTACGCGGCGCTGCAGATGCTCGACGACGTCGCCGAGTACGCGGCCGAGCTGCGCCGCGCCAAGGGGCTCAACTTCTCGACCCGGATCGGGATCAACTCCGGCGAGGTGGTCGCCGGGGCGATCGACGGCGGCGGCGGCTCCTCCTACACCGCGATCGGCCACACCGTCGGCCTGGCGCAGCGGATGGAGGCGCTGGCCGAGCCGGGCAAGGCCTACCTGACCGAGAGCACCGCCGAGCTGGCGCGCGGCTACCTCGACCTCGCGCGACCTCGGCGAGTTCGAGATCAAGGGCGCGAGCCGGCCGGTGCAGGTCTTCGAGCTGGCCGGGGTCGGGCAGGCGCGCTCCCGCCTCGACCTCGCCCGCGAGCGCGGCTTCTCCAGCTTCGTCGGCCGCGACGACGGAGCTGGCGCGGCTCGAGCGGGCGCTGGCGCGGGCCGAAGGGCGGCGAGGCGGCCGCGGTCGGGGTCGTCGCCGAACCCGGGATCGGCAAGAGCCGGCTCTACCACGAGTTCGCCCAGCGCTGCCGCGCGCGAGGGGCTCGAGGTCTTCGAGGCGCAGGCACAGGCGCACGGCAAGTCGATCCCGTTCATGCCGATCCTGCAGATGCTGCGCTCCTTCTACGGGATCGCCGACCAGGACCCCGAGCAGACGGCGCGCGAGAAGATCGCCGGCCGCTCGCTGCTCCTCGACCCCGGCTTCGCCGACGACCTGCCGCTGATCTTCGACTTCCTCGGCGTTCCCGACCCCGAGCGGCCGGTGCCGCGGATGGACCCCGAGGGCCGGCAGCGCGCCCTCGCCGACTTCCTCTGCCGCCTGGTCCGCAACCCGGCGCGCCGCAAGACCCTGGTCCTGGTGGTCGAGGACCTGCACTGGATCGACGAGGGCAGCCAGGCGATGCTGGCGGGCCTGGTCGAGGGGATGGACGGGACGCCAACACTCTGGTCCTCGTCAACTACCGCCCCGAGTACGACGCCGGCCTGGGCGGACTCGCCGGGCTACCGAGGCGATCGAGCTGCAGCCGCTCGACCGCGCCGACACCGCGAAGCTGCTGCGCGACCTCGCCGGCGCAGGACCCCTCGCTCGACGGGATCGACGAGCCGATCCACGAGCGCACCAGCGGCAACCCCTTCTTCATCGAGGAGATCGTCCGCGAGCTGGCCGAGTCCGGCTACCTGCGAGGGCGAGCGCGGCGCCTACCGGCTGGCGAGGCCGATCGAGGACGCCGGCGTGCCGGTCACCGTCCAGGCCGTCCTCGCCGCCCGCATCGACCGCCTCGACCCCGACCGCCAAGCAGCTGCTGCAGGTCGCCTCGGTCGTCGGCAAGGAGGTCAGCGGCGAGGCGCTGTGGCATGACCGCCGGGCACGACTCGCGAGACGATGGAGCGCGGCGCTCGGCGAGCTGATCGACGCCGGCTTCCTCTACGAAGCCGAGATCTACCCGGAGCGGGTGCTCGCCTTCCGCCACCCGCTGACCCGCGAGGTCGCCTACGGCACCCAGCTCGCCGAGCCAGCGGGCGGCGACCCACGCGGCGGCGGCGCGGGCGACTGATCGAGCTCGAACCGCCGGAGCGCTACGACGAGCTCTCGGCGCTGATCGCCGACCACCTGGCGCCAGGGCGGCGAGACCCTGGAAGCGGCGCGCTGGTCGGCCCGCGCCGCCCACTGGGCCGGCCACAGCCGGCCGCGCGACGCGCTGCGCCTCTGGCACGACGTGATGGAGCTGACCGCCGAGCTGGAGGAGGACGAGGAGGTCGCGGCGCTGGCGGTCCACTCGCGGCTGCTGCAGCTCGCAGTACGCCTGGCGGGTCGGGATGAGCCGGGAGGAAGAAGCGCGGCTGGCCGCCGAAGCCGAGGAGATCGCGACCCGGCAGGACGACCTGCACTCGCTGGTCCTGCTGAAGGTCGCGACCGCGGTGCGGCCGGGCCTCCCCCACCACGGACCGACCTGGATCGAGGCCGTCCGCGAGACGATCGAGCTCGCCGACCGCTCCGGCGACCGGCACCTGCGGGTGGCGGTGCGAGGAGCCGGCGCCTACGCCTACCTCTGCGTCGCCGACTTCGCCGGCTTCGAGCGGATCCTCGACGAGATGCTGGAGATCGTCGGCGACGACGGCTCGGTCGGCGCCAACATCGTCCTCGGCAGCCCGATCGCCTGGGGGCTGATGGGCAAGGGGATGGTGCGGCGCGAGAAGCTCGAATTCGAGGAGGCCGAGGAGCTCTTCGAGCGGGCGCTGGAGGCGGCGCTGGAAGCGGACGACCCGGAGACCGCAAGCTGGATCCGCAGCAACCAGGCCAGCCTGGTGATCCGCGGGACCCGGAGGCGGCGCTGGCGATCGCCCGCCGCAACTGCGAGCTGACCGACCGGCTCGGCGACGTCTTCTCCCGCAGCCTGGCGCTCTCCAACCTCGCCTGGGCGCAGCTGATCGCCGAGGAAAACGAGGCGGCGCTGGAGTCGATCGAGGAGTCCGAGCGGCTCTACCGCGAGGCGATGGACAACGGCGGCGAGATGGAGGGCTGGCGGGGCCAGCTCCGCGCCCGGGCGCTGCTCCTCGTCGGCCGCGACGGACGAGGCGCTCGAGCTGGCGGAGCAGGCGGCGCGGATCGCGCGGCGAGCGGGGCATGCTCTGGAGCTACCCGGTGGCGATGCTGACCCTCGCCCGGGCGCGGGCGGCCGCCGGAGCCGAGGGAGCGAGCGAGGCCTTCGAGGAGGCCGAGCGGGTGGCTCGGGAGACCGGCGCGACGACGCTGCTGATGGACATCGCGGCCGAGCGGGAACAGCTCGGGAGCGCCGGCCTTGCGGCGAAGCCGCGCTTTTAGCCGCGGCGCTCGAGCTCGGCGACCATCAGCTTGGTGTGCAGGGCGCGCGATCAGGTCCTTGAGCGGCTGGGCGCCGGCTTCGAGCATCTCGACCACCCGCTCCGGCGGCACCTCGCCGGCGAGCCGGTCCATCACCACGTCGACCTCCTGGCGGACCAGCTCTTCCAGCGCGGTCTTTGTAGCGCAGGGTGTCGTAGACGGTGAAGCCGATCTGCTCGTCGTAGCCGCCGGCGCGGAAGCGGCTGATCGCCTCGATGATCGTCACGTCGGAGGGCGAGTAGCCGCGGCTGTTGGGGGTGAGGACCTCGAGCTCGGCGAGCCGGTCGAGGACCTCCTTGGGGACGCCGTAGCGCTTGCGGACCTCGGCGGCGCTGGTCCGCGAGCGCTCGCCGGCGAGCGCCCGGTCGAGGATCTGGTCCTCGAGCTCGAGCATCGCTTCGGCCCGCTCGGGGTCCTCGTCGAGCACCGTCTTGATCGCCTTCAGCGGCAGGAAGCGCTCCTCCTGCAGGCGCTTGATCAGCTTGATCCGGTCGACGAACTCGGGCGGGTAGTAGGCCATGTTGCGGCTGGTCTTGACCGGCTCCGGCAGCAGGCCCTCGCGCAGGTAGTGCTTGATCGTCGGCGCCGGCACGCCGGAGGCCTCGGCCAGCTCCCCCATCCGCAGCAGGCCGTTCTCCGTGGCGCTGGCGCTCACGCGCGGAACTCCGTTCGGTGGTTCTTCTCGGACGCTGAGCGACCGGCGGAACCGCGGAACCGGCGGCGGCGCCGCGACTCCTTCATCGCCGCGATCTCCTCGGCCGAGTAGCCGACCTCGGCCAGGACCTCGTCGGTGTGCTCGCCGAAGGCGGGCGCCGGCCGGGTCGGGTCGGCGGGGGTGCGGCTCAGCTTCACCGGGAGGCCGAGCTGGCGCACCGTGCCCAGCTCGGGCTGCTCGAGCTCGACGACCATCTCGCGCGCCCGCACCAGCTCGGAGTCGAGCGCCTCGTCGAGGTCGAGGATCGGCTCGATGCAGCAGTCGTGCTCGTCGTTGAAGGCGAGCCATTCGTCGCGGGTGCGGGAGCGGAAGATCGTCGGCGACCTCGCGCCCAGGCCTCCGAGCCCGGCGCCTCGAACTGCTTCTCGATCAGGTCGGGGCGCTCGACGCCGTTGCAGAAGGCGGCCCAGAACTTCGGCTCCAGCGCGCCGCAGCTGACCCAGCCGTCGGCGGCCTCGTAGGGCAGGTAACAGACGAGCCCGCCGGCGAGCTGCTGCTCGCCGCGCCGCGGCACCTCGCCGTCGCAGAAGTAGCGGCCGGCGACCATCGCCAGCCAGGAGAGGGCGCCGTCGGCCATCGAGACGTCGACCATCTGCCCCTCGCCGGAGCGCCGGCGCTCGTGCAGCGCCGCCATCACCCCGAAGGCGGCCATCAGGCGCGCCGCCGCCGAGGTCGGCGATCTGGCCCCGCCGACTGCACCGGCGGCCCGTCCTTGGCGCCGGTCAGGCCGAGCAGCCCGACCAGGCCGAGGTAGTTCATGTCGTGGCCGGCGCGCTGCGCGTAGGGGCCGTCCTGGCCGTAGCCGGTGATCGCGCAGAAGACGATCGCCGGGTTGGCCTCGCGCATCCGCTCGTAGCCGACGCCGAGCCGGTCGAGGACGCCGGGGCGGAAGCCGTCGAGGACGACGTCGTAGGCGCTCGACCAGGCGCAGCAGCGCCTCCCTCCCGGCCTCGCGACTTGAGGTCGAGCCGGACCGAGCGCTTGCCGCGGTTGAGCGAGAGGTAGAGCGAGGAGCGGGTGCCGAGCGCCTGCTGCTCGTCGGTCCCGTAGTAGGGCGGCGCCCAGCGGATGTAGTCGCCCATGCCGGTGTCCTCGACCTTCAGCACCTCGGCGCCGAGGTCGGCGAGCAGCAGCGAGCAGAAGCCGCCCGGCAGCAGGCGGGTCAGGTCGAGGACCTTGACGTCGCTAAGCGGCAGAGCGCTCACGCTTCGGGACCCCCAGCAGCTCGCGCGCCTCGGCGACGCTGGCGGCGCGGCGGCCGACGTCTTCGGCCATCTGCCGCGCCTTGGCGATCAGGTCGCCGTTGGAGCGGCACATCTCGCCGTTCGGCAGGTAGAGGTTGTCCTCGACCCCGGCGCGGACGTTGCCGCCGAGCACCAGCGAGGCGGCGAGCAGCTTCCACTGGTCGCGGGAGATGCCGATCACCTGCCACTGGTTCGGCCCCTCGGGGCCGCCGGGGATCTGGTCGGACATCAGGGTGACGTTGCGCGGGGTCGGGCGGATGCCGCCGGTCACCCCCATCACCAGCGAGATCTGCAGCGGCGGCTCCAGCAGGCCCATGTCGATCAGCGGGTCGAGGTTGGCGACGTGGCCGGAGTCGAAGCACTCGTGCTCGGGCTTGATCCCGAGCTCTTTCATCGCGGTGAGGAACTCGATGATCGTGTCGAAGCTGTTCTCGAAGACCGCTTTGAAGACGAAGTCCTTGCGCCGCCGCGAGTACTTGGCGTAGTTCATCGAGCTCATGTTCAGCGCGGCGACGTCGGGCCTGCAGGCGCGCAGGTACTCGAGCCGCTTCTCGATCGGGATCCCGATCGCCCCGGTCGAGTAGTTGACGATCACGTCGCCGACCTCGGCCAGGATCGCCTCGGTGATCGCCTGGAAGTCCTCGACCTCGTAGGAGGGCGTGCCGTCCGGTTTGCGGGCGTGGATGTGGATCTGCGAGGCGCCCTCGTCGACCGCGCGCCGCGCCTCGGCCGCGTACTCCTCCGGCGTGTAGGGGATCGCCGGGCACTGGTCGCGGTTGGCGATCACGCCGCTGATCGAGCAGCTGATGATCACCGGATCCTCGAAGCTCATCTCGGCCTCATACGGGCATCACTCCATGTCGTTTCTTCGGCTTCTCGACGTGCTTGTTGCGCGCCATCCGCAGCGCCTCGGCGATCGTCGGGCGGGTCTCGCGCGGGTCGATGATGTCGTCGATCACGGCGTTGCCGGCGGCGATGTAGGGGTCGATCTGCTCGCGGACCGCGTTCAGCATCGCCTCGCGGGTCGCCTCCGGGTCCTCGGAGGCCTCGATCGCCGAGCGGCCGATGATTTCGACCGCGCCCTCGGCGCCCATCACCGAGATCTCGGCCCCGGGCCAGGCGACGATCAGGTCCGGCTCGTAGGCCTTGCCGCACATCACGTAGTAGCCGGCGCCGTAGGCCTTGCGGACGACCACGGTCACCTTCGGCACCGTGGCGCGGCTGACCGCGTAGAGCATCTTCGCCCCGTGGCGGATGATCCCGGCGTGCTCGACCTTCGAGCCGACCATGAAGCCGGGCACGTCCTGGAGGAAGACGAGCGGGATGTTGAAGGCGTCGCAGAGGTTGATGAAGCGGGCGGCCTTGTCGGCGGAGTCGTTGTCGAGGATGCCGGCCAGCTGCTTGGGCTGGTTGGCGACGATCCCGACCGGCTGGCCGCCGAAGCGGGCGAAGCAGGTGATCACGCTGCTTGGCGAACTTCGGCTTCAGGTCGAACCACTCGCCGTCGTCGACGATCTCGCGGATCACGTCGTACATGTCGTACGGCTGGCGCGAGGACTCGGGGACGATCTCCATCAGCTTCTCCGAGGCACGCTCGATCGGGTCGGCGACGTCGATCATCGGCGGCTTCTGCTCGCAGTTGGCCGGGAAGTAGGAGAGGTACTTGCTTGATCGCGGCGATGCACTCCTCGTCGTCGGCCACCTCGAGGTCCCCCACGCCCGATTTGCGGCAGTGGACCTTGGCGCCGCCGAGCTCCTCCATCGAGATCTCCTCGCCGGTCACGGCTTTGATCAGGTGCGGGCCGGCGAGCGCCATCGCGCCCTGGCCGGAGACCATCGGCACGAAGTCGGAGAGCGCCGGGATGTAGGCGGTGCCGGCGGCGCAGGGGCCCATCATCGCCGCCACCATCGGGATCACGCCCGACATTTCGACCTCCTCGCGGAAGAGGTGGCCGGAGCCGGCGAAGAGCGAGCCGGTCGCCTCCTGGATGCGGGCGCCGGCGGAGTCGAGCAGCCAGACGAACGGCATCCGCTTCTGCAGCGCCATCTCGCGCAGGCGGGTGACCTTGAGCTCGCCGGTCATCCCCATCGAGCCGGCCATCACGGTGAAGTCGTAGGCGGCGATGCAGGTGGCGCGGCCGTCGACGTCGCCCCAGCCGGTGATGACGCCGTCGGCCGGCGCCTCGACCCCGTCCATCGCCCGCTGGGCGAAGTGCGGGCGGCCGTGGATGCCCAGCTCGACGAAGGTGCCCTCGTCGACCAGCAGGTCGATCCGCTCGCGGGCGGTCAGCTTGCCGCGCTCGTGCTGCTTGGCGATCTTCTCCTCGCCGCCGCCGAGCTTCGCCTTGGCGCGGCGCTCGTGCAGCTGCTCGGTCAGCTCGGCCAGCGGGGCGGTGCCCGGCAGGAGGTTCGGGGATTTCTCCTCGGTCGCCATCTCTACCGCCCTTTCCACTGCGGGTCGCGTTTCTCGAAGAAGGCGGTGACGCCCTCGACGATGTCCTCGGTGGTGAAGGTGAGCGAGAGCTGCGAGCGCAGGAACTCGAGCGCGTCGTCGATCGCCATGTCCTGCTGGCGGTACATCGCGTCGTGGCCGAGGCGCATCAGCACCGGGCTCTTGGAGGCCAGCTTGGCCGCCCACTCGGCGACCGCGGCGTCGAACTCGCCGGCCGGGACGACCTTGTTGGCGAGCCCGTACTCGACCGCCTGCTCGGCGCTGAGCCGCTCGCCCAGCAGCATCATCTCGTTGACCTTCTTGCGCGGGACGTTGCGGTAGATGATCGACATGATCATGTAGGGGAAGGCGCCGACGTTGATCTCCGGCGTGCCGAAGGTGGCGCCCTCTTTGGCGATCACCAGGTCGCAGGAGAGCGCCAGCCCCATCCCGCCGGCGAGCACGTGGCCGTTGGCGGCGCAGAGCGAGGGCTTGCCGAGCCGCGGCATCAGCCGGAAGAACTCGAGGAAGAGGTCGGAGGCGAAGTGTTTGGCGACCAGCGGCACGTCGGCGGCGAAGCCGCCGAGGTCGGCGCCGGCGCAGAAGACCTTGTCGCCGGCGCCGGTGAGGACGACGGCGCGGACCTCCTCGGAGGCTTTCGCCCGCTTCATCGCCTCGACCAGCTCGGCCAGCATCTGCCCGGAGAGCATGTTGCGCTTCTCCGGGT
Organism: uncultured Actinomycetes bacterium; assembly: GCA_963812845.1. Lineage (GTDB taxonomy): Bacteria > Actinomycetota > Thermoleophilia > Solirubrobacterales > 70-9 > VAYN01. Next base: position 2,383,260 of record CAWEWQ010000001.1, read on the forward strand.
CGTTCAGCGTCACCGTGGCGACGCCGTCGGCGACCTCGTAGGCGACCTTCTCGCCGCTCCACTGCTGATCTCCCTGGCTCATCGGCGCGGACCATAGCACTGCACTGAAAGTAGGAAGTGCTACTGTCCACTTCGCATTCGGGGGCCCGATGCGGTCCCGCAATTCACCAGGAGGAGAGAGACCAGTGGCGACCGCAACCGACGGCTCCAGCGTCATCAAGCCCGACCACGCAGCCGGGCGCAAGCACTTCATCTTCAGCCAGGAGCACGAAGACCTGCGCGAGTCGATGGAGTCGTGGGTGAAAAAGGAGCTGTGGCCTCACCGCAACGAGTGGGAGGACACCTACTGGCCGAGCGAGACGATGAAGCGGGCCGGCGAGCTCGGCTTCCTCGGCCTCTGCTTCCCGGAGGAGTACGGCGGCCAGGGCGGCGACTACTTCTACTCGCTGGTCCGCGCCGAGTGCATGAGCTACTCCGGCTCCGGCGGCACCAACATGGGCTTCGCGGTCCAGACCGACATGGTCCTCCCCCCGATCCACCTGCTCGGCACCGAGGAGCAGAAGAAGAAGTACCTCGAACCGGGCCTGAAGGGCGAGAAGATCGGCGGCCTCGGGATCACCGAGCCGGGCGCCGGCTCCGACGTCGCCGGGATCCGCACCACCGCGATCCGCGACGGCGACGAATACGTGATCAACGGCTCCAAGACCTTCATCACCAACGGCCCGCGGGCCGACTTCATCGTCCTCGTCTGCAAGACCGACCCGAGCGAGCGCCACGCCGGCATCACCCTCTTCGTCGTCGACCTGCGCGACGAGAACGGCGAGAAGGTCCCCGGCTTCACCGTCTCCGCCGAGCTGGAGAAGATGGGGATGCACGCCTCCGACACCGGCGAACTCGCCTTCGAAGACGTCCGCGTCCCGGCCGACGCCGTGCTCGGCGAGGTCGGCAAGGGCTTCTACCACATCGCCTGGGAGCTCCAGGGCGAGCGCCTGGTCGCCGCCGCCGGCTCCCACGCGGGCTGCGAACGGATGATCGAGAAGACCCTCGAGTACGCCAAGGAGCGCGAAGCCTTCGGCCGCCCGATCGGCAAGTTCCAGGCGATCCGCCACAAGTTCGCCGAGATGGCGACCAAGACCGAGGCGGCGAAGCAGTTCACCTACGCGACCGCCTGGCGCTTCGGCAACGGCGAGTACCCGGTGCGCGAGATCACGATGGCCAAGCTCTTCTCCTCCCGCATCGCCTGCGAGGTCGCCGACGAGTGCATCCAGATCCTCGGCGGCTACGGCTACATGAAGGAGTACGAGATCGAGCGCGCCTACCGCGACGTCCGCCTCAACCGGATCGGCGCCGGCACCGACGAGGTGATGCTCGACGTGATCGGGCGAGAGCTACGGGCTGTAGGCGTTAGCGGGTCAGCAGGATCAGGGTGATCATGGCGAGCTGGAGCAGCCACTGGAGTCCCAACGCCCACCTGAAGCGCCGGCGGAACGTGGGCCCGTCATCGATGCTTTCTCTGAACCACTGCCAGTACACGCAGGAATTGTAGGAAATTATTTGTCTTCATCACTGACTCATTCGCCATGACTGGAACGGAGCGCGTCCGCGCCTACTACGAGGCCCTGAATACCGGCGACGCCGAGGAGGTCTCCTCGCACTTCACCGACGACGCGGTCCACTACTACACGCGCCTCGGCCCGCACGAAGGGGCGAAGGCGATCGGCGACCTGGCGGCGCTCGGCGTCTCGACGATCGACGCTCAGTGGTACGTCGAGAACCTGATCGAGGCGGATGACCAGGTCGCGATCGAGTGGACGATGACCTGGCGCGACCCGCAGAGCGGGGAGAAGCGCCTCGACCGCGGCACCGAGTGGTTCCGCTTCCGTGACGGCAGGATCGCCGAGGTCCGCGCCTACCACCACGGCGGCAAGAAGAACCCGCAGGGCGACCTGCTCGGCTTCGACCATGAGGGCCGCGGCCACCGGATGCTCTCCGACTGGCGGGCCCCCGGCCGAAGCGGTTAGGTTCTCGGCTATGCCAGGCCGGAAACAAGCTCCGCCCGCCAAAACTAAAGCATCCGATGAGAGCGCTGAGCTATTCGACGAATTCACCGACGGGTTTCCGCCTGCCGAGCGGAAGGTCGTCACCCAAAGCTATGACCTCTCGGTGCAGACGCTCGCGGACGAATGGGATGCGGGGTCGCTATATCTCCCCGAGATCCAAAGGGAATATGTATGGGACAACCGTCGGGCGAGCCGTCTGGTCGAGTCACTTCTCCTCAACATCCCTATCCCGGTCCTCTACTTCGCCGAGACCGACGACGCCAAATGGGAGATCTTTGACGGCCATCAGAGGGTGCTTTCAGTTGTCAGATTTCTGAGCAACGAATTCCGTCTCAACGGTCTCCCGGTACTGAGCGAACTCAACGGCAGGCGTTTCCATCAGCTGCCGGACCGAGAGCAGCGGTTTCTGAAAACGCGAATGATGAGGGCGGTAGTGATCTCGGCGGACTCGCACCCTTCCATGAAGTTCGAGATCTTCGAGCGCCTCAACACCGGCGCGGTAATCCTCAACGCTCAGGAGCTGAGAAACTCGATCTACCGGGGTGGGTTCAACGACCTACTCCGAGAGCTTGTCAACGACGAGAATTTCCGCGCCTGCATCGGCACTAGATCGCCTCGCCGGCGAATGGCCGACGAGGAATTCATCCTCCGCTTCTTCGCACTAAGGGCGCGCCTCAAGGATTACCGGCCGCCGCTGAAGAAGTTCCTCAACGACTACATGCACGCGAATCAGGAGCCGAACAAGGCGACCCTGGGGAACTATCGACGACTGTTCTCCAACACCATCGAGAACATCAACACCGTCTTCGGACCCAACGCTTTCAAGCCCACGGACAGCAATGGAAAGGCGACCGAGCGAGCGCCCAATCGTGCCCTTTTCGACGCTCAGATGCTGGCCTTTTCCTGGGCAAATCGCAGCGCTGATTTTTCGAAGCGAACGCAGAGCATCAACAGAAAATTCGGTGCCCTTTACCGGGACGAGAGCTTCATGGATTCGATCAGCCTCGCGACCGGAGATCGAAGCAGGCTGCTCGCCCGAGTGCAGTCCGCGGTCGATACCCTGAACCGTGCTGGCGTTCCGGTCCGTCACAAACTCCCCAAACGCTGACGAGGTGCGAGGGTGGCCTCTGCCTCGCTGTTGGCGTTTCGCAGGGGCCTCCTCGAGGTCGACGAGTTACAACAGGCCGACCCAACGCCCGTCGGAGCGGCTCCCGTCAATCCTGAGACCACGCGCGTAATCGGGCGGGCTTGCGTGGTATTGCTCTCCAGCCACTTCGAGAGGTACATGTATGCGATCAACGAAGAGGCGACCCAACTCCTGAACGAAGAGGAGGTGGAGGGGGACCTACTGCCCGAGCCGATCCGTCTACTGCACAGCTCGGTCCCGGTCGACGTCCTCCTGGGAACCAGCTGGGAGAACCGCGCCGAACAGCTTGCTTCGTTCATCGAGATGGAGGCTTGGTTGTGGACGAATGGAGCAAAAGGAGTTCTCGACCACAACCGGCTGATTATGTGGATGAGGGCTCCATCTCCCCGGCACCTAGTGCGTTACTTCCGGTACTGGGGCATTGAAAACATCTTCTACTCGATTACGCGCACGTCCCATACGAGGACCGAGCTACAACTGCGCATCGAAGAACTCGTCCAGAAGCGCAACAACATCGCCCACGGCGATCTTTCCATCGAGGCGACCCATACCGAAATCGATCTCTACCGCGACGTAACCACAGTTTTCAGCGAGAGGTCCGACCGGATCCTCGGCCGCGCAATCGGCAAGCTAATAGGGAGGCCATCCGCATGGTGATTCAGATAATTCGCGACGAGGGGAAGCGAGCCACCCTCCCCCCCTTCAGCGACGAGCACGAGGAGCTGCGGGAGACCGTCACCCGCTTCGTCGCCAAGGAGATCGCGCCGAACGTCGACGAGTGGGAGGCGGCGCGGGAATTCCCCCGCGAGCTCTACTCCCGCTGCGCCGAGCTCGGCTTCCTCGGGCTCAAGTTCCCAGAGGAGCTGGGCGGCCAGGGCGGCACCCACCTGCACGACGCGATCTGGGTCGAGGAGCTGGCCCGCTCCGGTGGCTCCGGCGGCGTCGCCGCCGGGCTCAACGCCCACACCTCGATCGCGATGCCACCGATCTTCAACTTCGGCACCGACGAGCAGAAGCAGCGCTGGCTGGTGCCAGGGATCGCCGGCGAGAAGATCGGCGCCCTCGGGATCACCGAGCCCGGCGCCGGCTCCGACGTCGCCTCCCTCTCCACGACCGCCAAGCGAAACGGCGACAGCTACGTCGTCAACGGCGCCAAGACCTTCATCACCAACGGCGTCCGCGCCGACTTCCTCGTCTGCGCCTGCAAGACCAGCGAGGAGGGCGGCCACGGCGGCATCTCCTTCCTCGTCCTCGAGCGCGAGATGCCCGGCTACGAGGTCAGCCGCAAGCTGGAGAAGATGGGCTGGCACTCCTCCGACACCGGCGAAATCTCCTTCACCGACGTCGAGGTCCCGGCCGAGAACCTGCTCGGCGAGGAGAACGGCGGCTTCAAACTGATCATGGCCAACTTCGCCTGGGAGCGGCTGCTGATGGCGATCGGCGCGGTCGGCGCCATGCAGCGCCTGATCGAGATCACCGTCGCCTACGCCCTGGAGCGCGAAGCCTTCGGCCGCCCGATCGGCAAGTTCCAGGCGATCCGCCACCATGTCGCCGAGATGGCGACCAAGGCCGAGGCCTCCCGCGCCCTCACCTACAACGCCCTTCGCCTCTTCCACGAAGGCCACGACTGCATCCAGGAGGTCTCGATGGCGAAGCTCCTGACCCAGCGCGCCGTCCTCGAGATCGCCGACCAGTCCCTACAGATCCACGGCGGCTACGGCTACATGCGCGAGTACGACATCGAGCGAGCCGTCCGCGACGCCCGCCTCGGCCCGATCGGCGGCGGCACCGACGAGATCATGAAAGAGATCATCGGCAAGACGATGGGGTTGTAGGAAGACGCACTCCGGACAAACGGAGCCAGCTGACAAGACGATGGGCTTGGTTAGCCGCCGCGCGTCTCAGGCCGACCAAGACCGGGGGTTGGAGGCGGCGGAGGCGGCGGGCTTGGCTGTGGCTTGGGTGCGTTTGCCATCACTACAGAATGTTATCCCCTAAGAGAGCCGCCAAAGCCAGGATCTCAAGAACGAGCGCCCCGGCCGCGAGTCGAAAGGCCCGGGTCAGCCAGCGAATCGTTTTGTCGTTCGACTCCCAGAACCGGTCCATGTCATAAGCCAGCCGCCGATAGACCTCCGGCAGATCGTCTCGCAGGGCATAGAGACCCTCATAGAGCCTGCTTCCCACTGCCGCAAAAACAAGGTTCTTCTTCGGTAGCAAGATGAAGACACTTGCGGTGATCGAGATGACGAACGCGACCAGTGCCGCAATCGCAAACCCTCGTGGGTGGGGATGCCGAAATGCCTGTTGCCCGAGGAATGAAGCTGCCAGTGACGACGCCGCAAGCAAGACTCCGGTGCGGGACCTCAACTCTTCAAGCAGTCCCTCTTGCTTGTCAAGTCCTCGTTGGGCTGCCTCGTAGGCCAGCTTCTCGAACTCCGCTGCCATCGCAGGAAATGTACTGTCTGCGGTGGATGGCACCGCCTTCAAACGTCGCCGACAACGTCACCCCGGCCGATCCTAGCCATCGGCAGGGCGATCCTTGCAGGACAAAACGTGCGCTTCAATCACGCAGGAGACGCTAGCGCCGCGGACCGGTGTTGCAGTTGTGTGACTTGCCCCAGCCTCGTTGGCCGTTGCAGTAGTCGTAGCCGGGGCCGCCATAGAGCTGGTCGGGTTGGGGCCCACCGTAGAGGCGGTCGTTGCCGGGGCCGCCGTGGCAGCCGTCTTGGCCCGGGCCCATGATGCAGATGTCTCGCCCGCGGCCGCCCCAGCAGCCGTCGCTGCCGGTGCCGTGGCGGCAGAAGTCGTTGCCGCCGCCGCCGACGCAGTCGCTGTTGCGGGGGCCGGTGATGCAGACGTCGTTGTTGCCGCGGCCGACGCAGCGGTTGCGGCGGGCGCCGCCGGGGAAGCAGATGTCGCGCTCGCCGTTGCCGACGAACTTGTCCGAGCCGGGGCCGAGGTAGACGACGACGGGCATCGGCATCTTGTCGGAGATGCGGACGAGGTCCCCCCTGCGGCCCATCTTGATTTCGATCACCCGGCTGTGGCCCGGACGACAGACGGCGACCTTGTGGCCGTGCCTGAAGTGACAGCCGCGCGGGCGCCGGTGGGCCATCCGCCCCCTGACGATGATCTTGCCGTGCTTCTTGTGCAGGGTCAGGGTCGAGCCCTTGTTGGACCCGTAGATGACGATCTTGCCGGCGGTGGTGGCGCTACCGGGCAACGCAAGAAGGACGACCGCCACGAGGGCAACCGCCACGAGCGCTCCTGCCACCGACCTGCGGCTGGGGGGCAAATGCATCCGCGGCATCATAGACATGTGTATCGGCTAATAAAACGTCAACTTGACGCCCACACGCCGATTTTTCCGAGAATGGAGGGAAAAGTTGATCTATTTTCTGCGACATGGAGACGCCGAGGACGGCCAGAGCGACGATTCGGCGCGGCGGCTGACGGAGAAGGGGAAGCGACAGGCAGGCGCCGCCGGCGAGGCGCTGGCGGCGATGGGCGCCGGGATCGATGCCTGCATCGCGAGCCCCAAGGTCCGGGCCGCGGACACGGCCCGACTCGCCTGCGCGGCGCTGGGCCTGGAGCCGGAGATCGCCACCGAGCTGCGCGGCGGCCCCTTCGATTCGCTCTCGCTCGCAGCGGGGCGCGGCGACGTCCTCCTGGTCGGCCACGAGCCGGACTTCTCCGGCGAGGTCGCCCGGCTCACCGGCGGTCGCGTCAAGCTGCGCAAGGGCGGCCTGGCGATCGTCGACGGCTCCGAGCTGAGGGCGCTGCTGGGCCCGCGTGAGCTCGCCGCTCTCGCGAACGACGACTAAGAGGGGACGGCGACGAGCTCGCCGGCGATCTGTTTCGCCCAGCCGCGGATCTCGCCCCAGTCGCGACGGTCGCGGTACTGCGGCGGGGCGCCCTTGACCATCGCCTTCTCCATCATTCCCCGCGGCTCCGCCGGCAGGCAACCGCCGAAGACGGCGTGGCCCCTGCCCCCCAGCTCCTCGACCTTCTCCGCCAGCTTCGGCGGCTCGATCCAGTCGGGGTTATCCTCGGCGGGGTCTCCGACCGGGCCGGAGCTGAAGACCCAGAACGGCATCTGCTTCAGCGCCTTGCGGTGCTTCTTGAGGAAGTCGCGTGCGTCGCCGCGCCAGCGCTTCATGTAGACAGCGCTTCCAAGCACCACCGCGTCGTAGCCCTCGAGGCTCCGCACCTCGTCGCAGCGCTCTAGGCACACCTTGAGTCCTTCGCGGCGCAGGGTCGCAGCCACGGTCTCGGCGATCTCCGCGGTCGAGCCGCGCTTGGAGGCGTAGGCGACGAGAACTGTCATCGACTTTGATTGTGCCGATATCTGGACACCTTGTCATCGTGCATTCGCCACAGAAGAAACGGGGAGGGGTGCGGAGATTCGATGCGTACCCAAGCACCGCTACCGACGTCGTCTTCTTCCAGGCCGGAGACATGATCGCCGCACTCTGGGACCGGGCGCGGCTGGCCGAGGACAGCTGCGTCGAGGACAACGGCGGCTGGGGCGGCACCACGCTCGCCCTCAACCTCGGCTCCCCCGCCGAGGTCGACACGGTGATCGAGGAAGCTCGTGCTGCCGGCGCCACGATCGGCCGCGAGCCGGCCGAGACCTTCTGGGGCGGCTACAGCGGCGTCTTCCTCGATCCCGACGGCCATCCCTGGGAGATCGCCCACAACCCACACTGGACCGTGACCGAGCACGGCGGCGTCCGCCTCAACTGAAGCCGACTGGCCAGTCAACCAGGATCGTCCGATCCCGATAGCCTCCCGACCCGACTTTTCATCGATCGAAGGAGAGACGGAGTAATGGGACTTCTGGACGGGAAAGCGGCGATCGTCACCGGGTCGGCCCGCGGAATCGGGCGCGCCACCGCGGAAATGTTCGTCAGCGAGGGCGCCAAGGTGCTGATCAACGACCTCGACGCCGACGTCGCCGAGCAGGCGGCAAGCGAGATCAACGGCGAGACCGCGGTCTTCGCCGGCGACCTGACCAAGGAGGGCGCGGCGGACGAGCTGGTCAAGGCCGCCAACGACGCCTTCGGCTCGGTCGACATCTGCATCAACAACGCCGGCTACACCTGGGACGGCGTCGCCCACAAGATGAGCGACGAGCAGTTCCAGGCGATGCTGGACATCCACACGATCGTCCCCTTCCGGGTCGCCCGGGCACTCGCCCCGGCCTGGCGCGAGGCGGCCAAGGCCGAGCGCGGCGAGGGCAAGGAGGTCTTCCGCAAGATCGTCAACGTCTCCTCGACCTCGGGAATGATGGGCAACGCCGGCCAGGTCAACTACTCGGCCGCGAAGATGGGCGTCGTCGGGCTGACGAAAACGCTGGCCAAGGAGTGGGGCCAGTTCAAGATCAACGTCAACGCGGTCGCCTTCGGGTTCGTCGAAACCCGCCTCACCGCCGCCAAAGAGGCCGGCGAAGAGATGACCTCGCCGACCGGCGAGAAGATCGAGCTCGGCATCCCCGAGCAGATGCGGGCGATGGCCTCGGCGATCATCCCGCTCGGCCGCCCGGCGACCCCGGAGGAGGCCTCCGGGCCTGTGCTGTTCCTCAGCTCGCCGCTGGCCAACTACATGCACGGCCAGGTCCTCAACGTGACCGGCGGCATGTTCGGGGGGATGTACACCTGAGCTCCCCGGCCTCAGAGAGGGGTACGCGGCGGACGCCGCGCTACCTCGACGTGGGGGACCACGTCTGGCCCCTCACGCGCCGCTTCATGGGCGCCCACACGTTCCTCTACCAGAGGACGGGTGGGCGCCTGGGCCACACCATCCCCGGGGTGCCGGGCAAGATGCTGCTGCTCGACCACGTCGGCGCCAAGAGCGGAAAGAAGCGGACCTCGCCGCTGCTCTACGTGCGCGACGGCGAGGACCTGGTCATCGTCGCCTCCAAAGGTGGCTTCCCCAAGCACCCGGCCTGGTACCACAACCTGACGGCCAACCCCGACACCACGGTGCAGGTCAAGGGCGAGACGATCCCCGTCCACGCCCGGACCGCGAAACCGGATGAGCGAGAGCGCCTCTGGGCGCTGGCCGTCGCGGGGTACCACGGCTACGACGACTACGCGGCCCGCAGCAAGGGCCGAGAGATCCCGCTCGTCGTGCTTGAGCCGCGGTAGGGAGCGAGCTCCGACAGCTCGCTAATCACCGAGACCGCAAAAATGGTCCCTCAGGAGCCGTTTTTGCGGTCTCGCTACCCAGCTGTCCTCGAAAGCGTGTTGGGAGGTCCGGTCACCCTCCGCGGGAATGTTCGCGAAGCGGCGATATGCAATCTGATTCATGCCCGCCATAGGCGGGCGGCATGTTCGGGAGCTGCCCCGATATAGGGGCGCGACTGATTCACGCGGAGGGTGACCGGACCCTCTAAGGGCGCGGCCTGCGCTCCTCGGCGACGGGGTCGCCTGCCTCGTCGGCGATCGCCTGCGGCGGCCAGGGGCCGGCCCAGTTGTCGCGGGCGCCGTCGAGGGTGATCGTGGTGCCGGAGAAGAAGTCGCCGGCCGGCGAGGCGAGGTAGGCGACGAGCCAGGCCATCTCCTCAGGTCGGCCGGCGCGGCCGATCGGGATCGAGCGCTCGAGGTTGTCGACCACGACCTGCGGATACTTGGTCAGCAGGGTCTCGGTGGCGAACTGGCCGGCGGCGAGGGCGCAGGTCTTGATCCCGAACCGCGCCCACTCGACCGCCAGGGTCCGCATCATGTTCTCGACCGCGGCGCGGGCGGCGCCGGAGTGGACCATCCCGGGCATCCCGTTGTGGGGCGAGAGAGTGACGCTGAGGACCTTGCCCTCGCCCTGCGGGATGAAGGCCTTGGTCGCAGCGGCGTGGGTCATCAGCCAGGTCCCCTGGACGTTGAGGTCGATCACCGTCTTGAACCCTTTCGGGCTGATCGCCTCGGCCGGGCTGAGGAACTGGCCGCCGGCGTTGTTGACGAGGACGTCGAGGCGGCCGTGGCGCTCCAGCAGACCGTCGAAAAAGCGGCCTACCGGCTCCTCCTCGCGGATGTCGAGGGTCTCGTACTCGAAGCTGCCGGGCAGGCCCGCCGCCAACTCGGCGGTCTCCGTCAGCGGCTCGGAGCGCCGCCCGCAGGCGACGACGGCGGCGCCGAGACGCGCCAGCTCCAAGGCGGTCTCGCGACCCAGTCCACTGCCGGCGCCGGAGACCACGCAGACCTGCCCCTCGAGCAGTCCATCCCTGAAGATCTGCGAATGCGAGCTTTCAGCCATCGGCGGCGAAGCCTATAGGCGAGCAGAACTGCGTAAATGTGCCGGTTGATGAGCGTCTCAGTCGAACCCCACCCCCTGCACGAGCCGCTTGCCGGCGGCACCCGCGGCGCGCACCGTCGCGGTCGAACCGCTGATCGCCGGCCACGTCGACTTCCCCCGCGAGATGATGGTCAACCCTGGCGGTCGCCTCGTCACCGCGAAGCTGGCAAAGGCCCTACTCCTGGGGGCGAAGGAGAACGTGGTGCCGGTGCCGGCCTTCCTGGTCCGCCACCCGAGCGCCGGCGCGATCCTCGTCGACACCGGCCTCCACCCCTCGATCGCCACCGACCCGAAGGGGAACTTCGGCTCGCTCGCGGCCCGCTCCGGCAAGCCGACCCTCACCGCCGGTGAAGATGTCCCCTCGCAGCTGCGCAAACGCGGCCTCGAGCCCGGCGAGGTGCCGATCGTGGTGATGACCCACATGCACATCGATCACACCTCAGCGATCTCCGAGTTCCCCAACTCGACCTTCGTCGTCTCAGAGACCGAGTGGCAGGAGGCGGCACACGGGCGCAGCCCGCTGCTGAACGGCTACCGCCGCGCCCACTTCGACTACGCCTTCGAATACCGCACGGTCAGCTTCGACCGCGCCAACATCGACTCCTACGCCAACTTCGGCCGCACCTTCGACCTCTTCGGCGACGGCTCGATCCACCTCGCCTACACCCCGGGCCACAGCCCCGGCCACATGTCGGTGATCTGCCGCCTGAAGGAGCGCGACTTCGTGATCGGCGGCGACGCGATGTACGTGGCGGGGCAGTTGGACGGCTCGGTGCCGGCGGCGCCGCGTCCCGCCGACGCCCACAACTACCGCCGCTCCCTGCAGGAGCTGCGCCTCTTCCGCTCTCAGTTCCCCGACGTGGTGATCACGCCAGGTCACGATCCGGACTTCTACGCCCGGATCGAGCAGCGCTACGAGTAGCGAGCCCTTCGTACATCTCGCGGACCTGGGCGAAGATCTCGGTCGCGACCTCGAGCTGGCGCTCGCGGCCGGGTGAGTCCTCGACCGGGAAGCTGAGCGGCTCGCCGAACTGGACCGTCGTCTTCGGAAAGCGGAATCGTTTCCACTGGCGGGCGTACTCGGAGCCGTGGATCGCCACCGGGACGATCGGCACCCCCGACTCGAGCGCGATCCGGCCGATGCCCGGTTTCGGTTCGCCCAGGGTCTGGGAGCGGGAGCGGCCGCCCTCGGCGTAGACGAGCAGCATTTCTCCCTGCCGCAGAAGCTCGTGGACGGTCTCGAAGGCTTCCTCGTCGTGGTGGCCGCGGCGGATCGGGAAGACGCCGCCGTGCCTGTAGATGTAGGTCAGGACCGGCGGCCCGAAGAGCTGGGATTTGGCCATGAAGCGGATCTTCCGCCGCAGGTAGAGGCCGACGAAGAAGTGGTCCATCTGGCTGAAGTGGTTCGGGGCGAGGACCAGCGGGCCGTCCTTCGGCACGTTCTCTACCCCGATCGCGCGGACCCGCCAGAGCAGCATCGTCGGCAGGGTGAGGACGATGCGGGCCAGGGCGTAGGTCCAGCCCACCCCCTTGCGGGCGGCCCGGTGGAACTGCTCGAAGTACTCGGCCGGGCGCGGGTCCTTATAGACCTGCGGCTTCATCTCGCCCATGCGCGGGACCTCTCCAGGGCTCGCATCCAGTCGACCAGCAGCTGCTCCCGCGTCGCCGCCTCCATCCGCGGCTCATAGCGGTCGGCCTCGCGCCACATCTCCGCCACCTGGCCGGCGCTCCAGACGCCGGTCGCGATCCCGGCCAGATAGGCGGCTCCCAGCGCGGTCGTCTCGGCGATCTCCGGCACGGAGACAGGTACACCGAGGACGTCGGCTTGGAACTGCATCAGCCAGCGGTTGACGGTGGCGCCGCCGTCGGCGCGCAGCAACTCGAGCCGCTCGCCGGCGGCTGCCTCCTGCGCGCGCACCGCGTCGACCGTCTGGTAGGCGATCGCCTCCAGCGCCGCGCGGGCGAGGTGGGCGCGGCCGCTGCCGCGGGTGAGGCCGACGATCGTCCCCCGCGCGTAGGGGTCCCAGTGGGGTGAGCCGAGCCCGGTCAGCGCCGGCACGAAGTAGACGCCGTCGTTGGAGTCGAGCGAGGCGGCCAGCGCCTCGGTCTCGGCGGCCGCGTCGATGATCCCGAGCCCGTCGCGCAGCCACTGCACCGCCGCGCCGGTGACGAAGATCGAGGCCTCGAGGGCGTAGGGGACCGCCTCTCCCGCCCCGGCCGCGACCGTCGCCAGCAGGCCCTCGGGGGCCGGCGGCACCTCGGACCCGGTGTTGAGGAGGACGAAGCTGCCGGTCCCGTAGGTGTTCTTCGCCATCCCCGGGTGGTGACAGGCCTGGCCGAACAGAGCCGCCTGCTGGTCGCCGGCGATGCCGGCCACCGGCACCTCGCCGCCGAACTCGGTGGTGGTGCCGAAGACGGAGGAGGAGGGACGCGGCTGCGGCAGTCCCGCCGGGTCGACCCCGAGCAAGCCGCAGAGCTCCTCGTCCCACCTCAGCCGGTGGATGTCGAAAAGCATCGTCCGCGAGGCATTCGTGTAATCGGTCTGGTGGCTGCCGGTGAGCTTGAAGAGGAGCCAGGAATCGACGGTGCCGAAGACGGCACGGTCGGCCCCCTCGACGTTCCGCAGCAGCCACTCGATCTTGGTGCCGGAGAAGTAGGGGTCGATGGTGAGGCCGGTTCGCTCCCGAACCAGTCCCTCGTAGCCGGCCGCCTTCAGCTCCTCGCAGCGGGAAGCCGTGCGGCGGTCCTGCCAGACGAGCGCCCGGTGGACCGGCTCGCCGCTGTCGGGGTCCCAGGCGACCACCGTCTCGCGCTGGTTGGTGATTCCGATCGCCTCCAGATCGCCTCCCTCGACGCCGGCGTCGGCGAGCGCCTCGCGGGCGACCCGCCGCGTTACCTCCCAGATCTCCCCGGCGTCGTGCTCGACCCATCCCGGCTGCGGGAAGTGCTGCTCGAACTCCGAGTAGGCGCGGCCGGCGATCGCTCCTCCGGCGTCGAAGACGAGGCAGGTGGTCCCCGTCGTCCCCTGGTCGATCGCGAGGATCAATCGCGGACTTGGCAGCTTCGGATCAAGGTGGAGGCGAGTTTACGGCCGTCGGCGAAGGTCATCCCGACCCGCACGAACGGAAACACTCCGATCCTGGAGCCCGGGGGCGCCCCGCACGCCGCCGCCAGGTAGCTGTGCTTCCTGCCCTTGTAGACGAAGTCCCGCCGCAGGTTGAGGATGATCCGTTTCAGGTAGCCGTTGCGGTTGAGGGCCTTGGGCAGGGCCGCGGTGAGGACGTTCCCGTAGGTGCCGTGTGCTTCGCGGATGTGGAAGACGAAGATGCGGCTGTTCGGGTAAGGCTTGCTGCCGTAGACGTGGGCGAGGATTGCCCGCTTGCCTTCGACGCGGGCGTTGAAGGCGAGGATCCGGCCCTGCAGCGGGAAGGTGTTCTGTTCGGGAAAAGCGACGCCGGCGATATAGCGGCCGGTGCCTACCAGCGCCCCCCGGCAGGCCTGCAGCGCCCGCGCGGTGCTCGAGGCCTCGATCTCCGAGCGCCGGCACAGCGGCAGGCCCTGGGTTTCGAGCCGGCCGCCGCGGTTGATCGCGATCGAGATGAAGCGCAGCGCCGGCGGGCGTTCGCCCGACAGCGTCCTCACGGTGCCGTCGATGCGGACGGTGATCGGCGCGTGGTCGTGGCGCGGCAGCGCGGTCGGTTCGATGCCGCCGGCGAACTTGACGAAGAGGTCCCCGCGCTCGACCAGCTCGGCGTGCGCCAGCGAGGCGCCGAAGACGAGGGCGGTGACAAGCACCGCGAGCGCCGCGAGTTTCTTCCTTCCTGCCGGCATCTCTCACCCCGCGAGCCTCAGGCCCGCCGCGTCCGTGACCGGTAAACACGAGCAAAGTCCCGCAGTTGCCCTGCCCGGTGGGCAAAGCCGGCGAGGCTCCTCCCCGTCGCCCTGTGCTCGAGGTCGAGCTCGTACTCCCGCAATCTATACCCGGCGCGAACGGCGTCGACCGTGATCCCGATCTCCATCCCGTAGCCGCGGGCAAACGGGAGCGCGGCCCGCAGCGCCTCGACCCGCAGCGCCCGCTGTCCCGAGATCGGGGCGCCGGTCTCGAGGCCGCAGAGGCGGCGGATCGCCCAGCGGGCGAAGCCGAGGGCGAAGCCGAAGCCGCCGCCGACACGGCGGCTGAAGGCAGCCACGGCGAGATCGCACTCCCCCGCTTCCACCGCCTCCACCAGGGGCGCGAGGCGCGCCGCCGAGGCTCCGAGGTCGCCGTCGCAGAGCAGCACGATCAGCGGCGGCGGCGCCACGCTCAACGCCGCCTCCACCGCAGCCGAGGCGTTCGCGCCCTTGCCGTGGGGGCGGCCGCGGCTGACCACCTCGGCCCCGGCCGCCATCGCCACCTCCGCGGTCCCGTCCTCGGAGGCATCGTCGGCGACCCACACGCGCGCGCCGGGAAACACCTGCCGCAGCGCCCGCACCGTCTCCCCCACCCGGTCGGCCTCGTTGCGGGCGGCGACGATCACCGCCACTCCCCCGACCCCGCCGCCTGAGCGCTCCGGTCCCATCGTCGGGTTATTGTCCCCGGCCATGGCAGACATCGAGGCACACATCACCGGGAACGTCTGGAAAATCGAGGTCGCGGTCGGCGACGAGGTGGCCGACGGCGACACCGTCGTCATCCTCGAGTCGATGAAGATGGAGATACCCGTCGAGGCTGAAGACGACGGCGTCGTCAAGGAGATCCGCTGCCAGGAGGGGCAGTCGGTGAGCGAAGGCGACGTGTTGGTGGTGTTGGAGTAGCCCCGTGAGCGAGCAGTTCGCCGGTGGCAAGCTCCTCCTCGACCGGCCGGCGGAGGCCGTCGCCCGGCTGACGATCTCCAACCCCGAGCGCCGCAACGCCCTCGATCACGAAATCCTCGATGCGCTCGCCGAGGTCCTGCCGCAGCTCGACCGTGGGATCGAGAACCGCTGCGTCCTCCTCACCGGCGCCCCGCCGATCTTCTCGGCCGGCTACGACATCGCCGGCATCCCCGACCAGACCTTCGAGCGCGACGCCGAGGCCCTTGTCGCCCATCCCTTCCACGCGGCGATGGAGGCGATCGCCAAGCACCCCTGGCCGACCGTCGCCGCGATCAACGGCCACTGCCTCGGCGGCGGCCTCGAGCTGGCGATCACCTGCGACCTGCGGATCTGCGCCGCCGGCGCCAAGCTGGGGATGCCGCCGGCGAAGCTGGGGCTGATCTACGGCCACACCGGGCTGCGGAAGTTCCTCGACACGATCGGGCTCGCCTACACGAAGGAGCTCTTCCTCACCGGCCGCAACCTCGAGGCCGAGCGGGCGGAGCGGATCGGCCTCGTCAACCAGGTCGTCGCCGACGACGCCCTCGCCGACGAGGCCGTCGCCCTCGCCGCCGCGATCGCCGAGAACGCGCCGCTCTCGATGCGGGGCAACAAGCACGCGATCGACCTCCTCCAGCAGAACCCGGAACTGAGCGAGCGCCAGGAGGCGGGCCTCGTCGCCCTGCGGGAATCCTGCTTCACCTCCGAGGACTTCCGCGAGGGAATCCGCGCCTTCGCCGAGAAGCGCCGGCCCCGTTGGACCGGTCGGTGAGCGCGAAAGCGCGCAAAGCCCTCGCCGCCGCCGACCCGACGATGGCGGCGCTGATCGAGCGGGTCGGCAGGATCGACATTGCCACCCGCATGAAACGGCGCAAGGAGGAGCGTCCGGAGGATCCCTACGGAGCGCTGCTGCGGGCGATCGTCGGCCAGCAGCTCTCGACGAAAGCGGCGCGGACGATCTACCTGCGGGTGCTCGACATCTTCGACGGCACCACGCCCACCCCCGAGCAGCTACTGGAGGCGCGCGAGGAGGACCTCCGAGGGGCGGGCCTCTCCGGCCGCAAGACCGAATACATCCGCGACCTCGCCGCCCACGTCCTCGCCGGCGAACTCGAGTTCGACCGGCTGGAGGAGCTGGAGGACGAGGAGGTGATCGAGGAGATCGTCGCCGTCCGCGGCCTCGGGCGCTGGACGGCGGAGATGTTCCTGCTCTTCCACCTGCAGCGGCCCGACGTCCTCTCCGGCGGCGACCTCGGCATCCGCAAAGCGATCCAGATCGAGTACGGGCTGGGCGAGATGCCGGCGCCGAAGCGGGTGATCGAGATCGGGGAGCCCTGGCGGCCGTACCGCAGCCTCGCTTCGCTGTACCTCTGGGAGTCGCTGGCGGCGGTGCCCTCGTGAGGAGGCGATTCTGGCTCGGGATCGCGGCGGTCACCCTCGTCGCGATCGGCTCGGTCGCCGCGGCGGCAGTGGTCTACCTCAACGACAGAGACGATTTCGAGCAGATGCAGCGTGAGGACGCGGCGCGGGCGGCTCACCAGATGGAAGCGGTGGCGACGCTCTCGGTCGACCAGCTGAGCAGCGCAGCGGCGTTCCTAAAAGCGGAGGACAACCTCAGCGGCCACGAGTTCCAGGTTTATGGGCGCTCGCTGATCAGCCAAGGCGCTCTCTCGGGGGCCGCGTTCCTCCCCCGGGTGCCGGCGTCCGGGCGGGAGCGCTTTGAGCGCACCCACGGCATCTCGATCCTCGAACGGGTGTCGACCTTCAGCTTCCGTCCCTCGCGACCGCGGGACGTCTACTTCCCGATCACCTACGTCGTCGCCGACCATGAAAAGCAGCGCCGCGCCCTCGGCTATGACCTCGCCCAGGACCCGGGCCGCAAGCCTTTCCTGGAACGCGCCGCCGACACCGGGGAGTCGATTTCCAGCCCGGTCATTCCGCTGCTGGTCGGCGGTTCCGGGATCAACGTCTTCCAGGCGGTGTACCGGGACCGGGCGCCGATCGACACGCGGGCTGAGCGGCGCCGGGCGCTGGCGGGGTTCGCCGTCGGCGGCTTCCGCATCGGCGACCTCGCCAGGGCCGCGACCGGCGCCGTCGAACCGGACGCCCGGTTGCAACTGCGGATGGACGAAACGGTGGTCTTCGGCCCCGAAGGAAAGCTCGACGACGCGGCGTCGGTGCCGCTCCAGATCGCCGATCGCACCTGGGTCTTGGCAGTCGAGGACCCGGGAGGACCGGGACTCAGCCTGCCCCTCGCCCTGGCCATCATGGGCCTTACGCTGGCGGCCCTCCTCTACGCGCTGATCCTCACCTGGGGCCGGAACGAACGGATCCGGGAGCTGGAGCTCCAGGCAAGCCAGGACTCGCTCACCGGCCTCAATAACCGGCGCCGCTTCGAGGAAGACCTGGCGGCGGCGATGGCGAGAAGCCGGCGCGACGACTCCACCGGCGCGCTGCTGATGATCGACATCGACGAGTTCAAGCGCGTCAACGACTCCCGCGGCCACCCGGCCGGCGACCGCCTGATCCAGGAAGTTGCGGAGGTACTGCGCCGGCGCACCCGCGAGAGCGACACCCTCGCCCGCCTTGGCGGCGACGAGTTTGCCGTGATCCTGCCCCGCTGCAGCCAGGGTGAGGCGCAGTTGGCCGCGGAGGCGATTGCAACCGAGATACGCGACCACCGCACGGCGTCGGCCGGGGACGGGATCACCGTCAGCGTCGGGATCGCGACGTTCGGCGACGACCCGCGCACCAGCGTCGCCAGCGTCGTCTCCGAGGCGGATACGGCGATGTATGCGGCGAAGGACGAGGGCCGCGACGCGGTCCGGATCTTCGACCCCGCCGCGGTGCGCGAGGACGTTACGGGTCAGAGCTAGCTAGGGCGCGAGCCCGGCGCGGAGGTCGAGGACGCGCTGGGCGGCCTGCTCGAACCGCGGGCGAGCCAGACGCCGGCTGCGCAGGCCGTTCACCAGCGCCTTCCAGGCCCGTTCCGCGGGAGCCAAGCGTGCGAAGAGGAGCAGATCGTCGCCGGCGCGGGCCCCGGCGAGAGCGACCTTCGCCGTGCCGCCGAAGGTTTCGACGGCGGGCGTTTCGAGGGCATCCGTGATCGAGACGCCTTCGAAGCCGAGGCGATTGCGTAGCTCGCCGGTGGCGATCGCGCGGGTGAAGGCTGCCGGGTCGGCGGAGAAGGCCGGGTAGATCGCGGTGCTGAGCATCACCAACCCGCCGCCCGCCGCGGTGAAGGCCGCGTAGGGCTTCTCGTCGATCCGTCGCAGCTCCTGCTTCGAGAGGTCGACCCGTTCGGCCGTGAAGTCGGTGTTCTCGCGAGCCGCGCCGAAACCAGGGAAGTGCTTGCCCGTCGCCGCGACACCACCCGCCTGCAGGGCCGTGGCGAATGGGATCGCGGTGGCGCCGACTCGGGCAGCGCTGGCGCCGAAGCTCCGTTCGGTCTCATCGATGACGCCACCGGGGCGGCCGACGTCGAGCACCGGCGCGAGATCGACGTTGATCCCGAGATCGCGCAGGTTGGCCGCGGTGCGACTGCCCTGGCGGGCGCTGAAGGCCGCGCCACGAGTGCCCATCTCCTGGGCCGAGGCGGTCGGCGCGCCGCCGGTCCGCTTCACCAGGCCCCCCTCTTGGTCGGTCATCACCAGCAGCGGGTCGCGGAGCTTCGACGGCCGGCGGATCGCCTGCAGGCGGGCGACGAGTCGGCGGCCCGCGCCGCGACCGGGGAGGTTCTCGGAGAAGAGGACGACGCCGGCGATCCGGCCCTCGCGAATCGCCTGCCGGAGCCGAGGGGAGATCGAGGTCCCGGGGAGGCCGGTGACGATCCGCTGGCCGGCCAGCTGCCTCAACGAGAGGGTTTCAGCAACGCTCGGCTGCGGCGCCCCGGCGTCGTCCCCCAGCGTCGCCCCACAAGCAAACGCCCCGACGGCCAGGCAAGCCATCAGAACCGCCGCAATGGCTCGCCGCCGACTCACCGCCTGCTCCATGCGCTGATGCTAGGAGGGATTGGCGAAACCCGCGTGTGCGGCCAGCGAGTGCCGGACCGAGCGGGGGTAGGACGCAGGGAGGCCTAATGGCAGCGCCATTCGGCCGACCGAGGACGACGCCCCGCGAAGTGTGTCCGGTGCCGCCAGGCGTGCGCGGGGGTTTCGCCAATCCCTCCTAGGAGGTGTGGTTGAGCTTTGGCGTCGACAGCGCGACAAAGCTCAACCACACCACTGCTTCAGGCGTCCGGGGCGATTCCTAGGCTGCCTGCCGATGCCCCCCCTGATCACCGTCGACGAGGCCCGCGCCTACGGCCGCCTCACCGATCATGCCGAGATCGAAGCCTTGGTCGAACGCGCCTGGGAGGTGCGGATCGAGAACTTCGGCGACTCGACGGACATGTGCTCGCTGGTCAACGCCAAGTCCGGCGGCTGCGCCGAGGACTGCGGGTTCTGCGCCCAATCGCGCTATGCCGAGGCCGACACGCCGATGCACGCGATGATGGAGCCGGAGCAGATCCTCGAGCACGCGAAGGCGGCCGAGGCGGCCGGCGCCCATCGTTTCTGCATGGTCACCCAGGGCCAGGGCCTCTCGAAGCGGGACTTCGAGAAGATCCTCGAGGGGACGCGGCTGGTCGCCGAGCAGACCAACCTCAAGCGCTGCGCCTCGATCGGCCACATGTCGAACGAGCGGGCGAAGGCGCTGAAGAAGGCCGGGGTCCAGCGGGTCCACCACAACGTCGAGTCGGCTCGCTCCTACTACCCCGAGGTCTCGACCACGGTCCGCTACGAGGGGCGGCTGCGGACGATCCAGGCGGTCAAGGAGGCGGGCCTCGAGACCTGCGTCGGCGGCATCCTCAACCTCGGAGAGAGCGAGGCGCAGCGGGTGGAGATGGCCTTCGAGCTCTCGGCGATCAACCCCACCTCGGTGCCGATCAACCTCCTGATCCCGAAGGAGGGGACCAAGTTCGGCGACCGCGAGGTGATGGACCCGTGGGAGGTCGTGAAGTGGATCGCAATCTTCCGCTTGATCATCCCCGGCGCGCTCTTCCGGCTCTGCGGCGGCCGGGTCGAGAACCTCGGCGAGTTGCACGGGCTGGCGGTCAAGGCCGGGCTCAACGGGGTGATGATGGGGAACTTCCTCACCACCCTCGGCGCCGAGCCCGCCGAGGACCGGGCGATGTTCGAAGAGCTCGGGCTCAACGTCGCCCGCCAGCCCGACAACGGCGCCAACCCACGCCCTGACAACCGCTCCGGCTGGCTCGAGGGCGAGAGTCCGGCGACGCCGATCGACGAGTTGATCGACAGCCAGGAGGAGGCCAACTTCTGGGACCCCTCGACCCAGCTGCGGGTCGTCAAGAAGGCGAAGAAGCCGCCTTCCTACCCACGGGCGGCGTGAGCGACGTAGCCGAGCGGCTCGACGAGCTCCGCGACCGGGGGCTCCACCGGCGACTGCGCCTGATCGAAGGACCGCAAGGGCCCACCGTCACCCTCGACGGTCAGCCGGTTCTACTCCTCTGCTCCAATAACTACCTCGGGCTCGCCGACCGCGCCGAGGTCCGCGAGGCCGCAGCCGAAGCGGCTCTGCGGTGGGGAGCCGGATCCGGCGCCTCGCGCCTGATCTCGGGCAACATGGAGCCGCACCGGGAGCTCGAGGACCGGCTCGCTGCCTTCAAGGGCTACGAGGGGGCCCTCCTCTTCGGTTCCGGCTATCTCGCCAACAGCGGCATCATCGCCGCCCTCGCCGGCCGCGGCGAGGTCGTCTTCTCCGACGAGCTCAACCACGCCAGCATCGTCGACGGCTGTCGCCTCTCGCGGGCCGAGACGTTCGTCTACCGCCACGCCGACGTCGAGCACCTCGCCTGGGGCCTGCGGTGCGCGGGTGGGCGGGCCTCGCTGATCGTCACCGACGGCGTCTTCTCGATGGACGGCGACATCGCCCCGCTCCCGAAGCTCCTGGAGCTGGCGCAGTCCCACGGCGCCCGGCTGATGGTCGACGAGGCGCACGCGACCGGCGCAGTCGGACCGGGCGGCCGCGGTTCGGTCGCCGCTGCCGGGCTGAGCGGTGAGGTAGACGTCGTGGTCGGGACCCTCGGCAAGGCGCTCGGCTCCTACGGCGCCTACGTCTGCGCCGACGCCGAGTTGGTCGACTTCCTCGTCAACTCGGCCCGGTCCTTCATCTTCTCGACCGCGCTGCCACCGCCGGCTGCCGGCGCCGCGATAGCCGCGCTGGCAATCCTCGAGGCCGAGCCGGAGCTGGTCGAGCGCCTGCAGGCCAACGCGGCGCTTCTGCGCCGCTCGCTCGGAGCCGAGGGCCTGGCGGTGGGCGCTTCGGCGACCCAGGTGGTTCCGGTGCACGTCGGCGAGGCCGGGGCGACGATGGCACTCTGCGAGCTCGCCCTGGAGAAGGGCGTCTTCGCCCAGGGCATCAGGCCGCCGACCGTCCCCGAGGGCTCCTGCCGCCTGCGCCTGACGGCAATGGCCACCCACCGCAGGGAGGACCTGGTCGCCGCCGCCCACATGATCGGGGTCGCCGCCCGCGAGGCCGGGCTCGTCGAAGCCGAGCCGCTGGCCGCCTGAGGGCGATGGCCGACGGCGTCTTCGTCACCGGCACCGGCACCGAGGTCGGCAAGACCGTCGTCGCCGCGGCGATCGCCCGGACCCTCGCCGCCGAGGGCAAACGGGTGGCCGTCTTCAAGCCGGCGGTTACCGGTCTCGACGAAGGGGTCGAAACCGACCATGCCCTGCTGCGCCGCGCCTCCGGTTCGAGCCAGAGCGACGAGGAGATTGCCCCCTACCGATACGGCCCGCCGGCCTCCCCCCACCTCGCCGCGGAGCTCGCCGGCGAGGAGATCGACCCCGAGCGCCTGCAGCGAGTCGCCGGCGCCGCCGCGACCGGAGCCGACGCGATCGTCTGCGAGGGGGTCGGCGGCCTCCTCGTACCCCTCTCCCCCGCCTACCTCGTGCGCGACCTCGCCGTCGACCTCGGCTATCCCCTGGTCCTCGTCGCCACCCCCGGCCTAGGCACCATCAACCACACCCTCCTGACCGTAGAAGCCGCCCACACCGCCAATCTCTACATAGCCGCCATCGTCCTCAACCCTTGGCCACCGGGGCCGACCGAGATCGAACGCTCCAACCGCGAAACGATCATCGCCCTAACCGACCTCCCCGTCCACACCCTCCCCCAACTCGACCTGGCCGATCCCAGCAACTGGCCGCTGCTGCGAATCTGAGACCGAAGCGATCCACCGGCGGAGCAAGATCTTTTTACGAACTGGTTTGTAGCAGCGAAGTACCGGAAACGGTTAATTGCCTAGCAAGGGTCTCCATCGCATGGTTACTTGGTGTACGAATGGACGGGAGACGTATGGCTACGCACGACAACAGAAGGTCAACGCAAGAGCCTGACATCACGAGGAAGTCGAGAGCCACAGCAACCGCTGACTCCAAGGACGGTCTCGGCGCTGATGAACAGCCGGTCATTCCGCCGACTACGAAGTTGCTGACCGAGGACGATATAAGGACCGGAATGGCCTTGGCCCAGACCGTTTACGCCGTGATAATGACCTTGGGCCTGAAAGTCGCCGTCGAAGCCCTCTATCCAGCTCTTTTTGCGCACGGGCGGGCAAAAGGCGGTGCATTCTCACCGGTGGTGCTCACTTTGGTTTTCCTATCACTTCTACTACTGGCTATCCGGTTCTTTTGGGTTCCCCGAAATCTATATGAGTACGTTAACCACCATATGGGCTCGAGAGATGCAAAGGAAATGAAGAACACCTTTCGCTCCTTAATGCTTTACCACTTCCCGATTGCCCTGGTTCACACCCTCCTGTTCTTCGGCATCTGCGAGGCCTTTGCTGAAATGACGAACACTGCAAGGTCCCACGCCCCGGCAATCCATTTCATATGGATCTCCGTAGCGCTATTGGCACTGAACGCGGGCTGGCTAGTTTTTGTCACGCCAGCCGCCAGTAGCGGCCCAGGACGCAGCATCTGGGCGAGGAATAACTTAATTTGCGCGGTGCTTGCCTCTGCGGCTCTAGCCGGCTTTTATATCGCTGGCTTTTCGGTCCTCGCGCTGCTTCTAGTTGCTTTGGTGATCTTCACTGCGAACAGCCTTATCGATCTCATAATCGCTGCCGACAAATACATCTTGTTCGACTCGTGAGTTGTCAATGGGAGCGCAAGCGGCCAACGGCCCCGACTGGATTCGACCAGCTCCCCCGGATCGGAAATCAAACGATCACGTCGAGGCTGCCGTCCGACAGCTCGACACGGAGACCGGCGGCCTCGGCGAGCGCCGCGGCGGCCTCGGGGTCCTTCGGCGGCTTCTTCGCCTCCAACAGCGCCCGGGCGACGTCGCCGCGCACCGCCTTGGCCATGTGAGAGACCACCTTGCGCTCGCCATCCTGCTCGGTAAAGGCCCGCACCCCCAGCAGCGTCCCCCGCTTCGGCTTCCAGGCCGGGACGTAGGCGCCGGAACGCATGTCGACGACGAGGTCGCCATCGACGTCCGGAATCGCCTCGGCCAGCGCCGGCCGCCAGTAGGCGTTCGGCGCCTCGAAGCCCCTCAACCGCGTCTTCGGCGGGAAGCGGTAGTGGGGAATGCGGTCCAGCGGTGAGACCACGCCCCAGAGCGCGCTCGCGATCAACACCTGCCGCTGCGCCTTCGCCGGCAGCCCGGGTAGCCCCAGCCGGCCGTAGAGGACCCCGGTGTAGATCTCGGCCGCCGGAGCGGCCGGCTCTTTCCTTAGTCCCGGCTGGAACGCATCGAGCAACCTCGCCCGCCTCTCCCCCAACTCATCCGCGTAGAGGAGCGAACCAAGATCAACAGGGTCGCCCGTCTCAGGCCGACCCTTCCCTTCCGACGGCGGCAGCAAGATCAACATCGGCCGGCACCCTAATGGTCGATCCCACCGGCGCCCTCTCCTCCACCGCATCCTTGGCTTTCGCCCGAATCGCCGTCGCTCCGATCAGCGCCCCGGCCAGGGCGACGAAGCCGGAGACGGTCATCGCATGGCTGAGCGCGTAGACGAAGGCTTCGTTCCCCGCCGCCGCGACTTCGCTCACCTGCGCCTGGTCCAACCCAGGCACATGCGGCACGGCGCCGCCGCCGAGCTGGTCGGAGATCGACTGGCGCTGGGCCTCGGTCACCCCGGTCCCGCCCAGCAGCGTGTCCAGCCGCGAGCTGACGAGGCCCTGGAAGATCGCACCGGTGACGGCGACGCCGAGGCTGCCACCCACCATGCGGAACATCGAGAGCACGCCGGAGGCGATCCCCGCTTTCTGCACCGGCACCGCGTTCATCGCCGCGCTGGTCATCGGCGACATCGTCATCGCGATGCCGATGCCGAGCAGCATGAACCCGGGCAGCAGGTCGAGGTAGGTCGAGTCGACCGCGATGCGGCTGAAGCTGAACAGCGAGGCGGCGACGATCACGAGGCCGCCCGCGATCAGCCAGCGGGGCCCGATGCGATCCGAGAGCCGCCCCGCGACCGGCGCCACGCCGACGATCATCAGGGTCGAGGGCAGGAACCTCACCCCCGCCTCCAGCGGCGAGTAGCCGAGGATGTCCTGCATGTAGAGGGCGAGGAAGAAGAAGACGCCCAGCATGGCGAAGCTGATGATCATCGCCACTACGACGGCGCCGAGGAAGTTGCGGTCGCTGAGCAGGTCGAACTGGACCATCGGCGCCCTGACCCGGTTCTCGACGAAGACGAAAAGCGGCAGCGCCACCGCGGCGCCGACCAGGAGGGCGATGATCCGGGTCGAGCCCCAGCCCCAGGCGTTGCCCTCGACCAGGGCGAGGACGAGCGCGGTCAGGCCTGCGGTCAGGACCGCGACGCCGGCGCAGTCGACCTCGCGGCCGACCGAGGTATCGCGGGACTCGCGCACGGCGAAGAGGGTCGCGAGGACGGCGCCGACGGCGACCGGGATGTTGATGTAGAAGATCGCCCGCCAGCTGACGTGCTCGGTGAGGAAGCCGCCGAGGACCGGCCCGACGGCAAGCGCCAGGGCCGAGACGCCGGCCCAGGTGCCCATCGCCTTGCCGCGCTCGTGCGCCGGGAAGGCGTCGGTGATGATCGAGAGCGTGCCCGGCATCATCAGCGCCGCGCCGACGCCCTGGACGACGCGGCTGAGGACCAGCGCCGTCTCGTCGGGGGCAAAGCCCGCGGTGGCCGAGGAGAGGGCGAAGATGACGACGCCGACGAGGAACATCCGCCGTCGACCGAAGATGTCGCCGAGGCGCCCGCCGGTCGCCAGCAGCACGGCGAAGGAGAGCGTGTAGCCGTTGATCGTCCACTCCAGGCCGCTGATCGTCGCCCCCAGGTCCTTCTGGATCGAGGGCAGGGCGACGTTCACGACCGTGTTGTCGAGCATGATCATGAACAGCGCGAAGCACATCGCTCCGAGCGTCCACCACTTGCGGTTGTCTTCGGTGATCAGGTGGCGGTAGCGAGTCAAGGTCGGTCACTTCCTTTCAGAGCCTCGTAAGTCTGGGCGAGGTCCTCGCGATCGAGCAATGCCTCCACCGCGGCGTCGAGCTTGCGCCGCTGCGCGGGGGTAAGGGTGGTGACGAAGGCCTCGATTCCGGTCATGCGGACGGTGACGAGAGTGGCGACGAGGTCCTTTCCCTTGGCGGTGATCTTCACCCGACGCACCCTGCGGTCGTCCGGATCCTCGACCCGGGTAGCCAGCTTGGCCTTGACCAGAGCGTCGACCGCGCGGCTCATCGAGGGCACCGATACGCCGAACAGCTCGGCGAGGTCCGAGACCTGCCAGGCCTGGGCGTCGCCGCCGAGGCCACCGAGCTCGAGCAGCGCCTTGCATTGCGTCATCGAGAGGCCGGTCTCCTCGATCACCCGCAGCTGGTTGCCGCGGTCGTAGAGAAAGACGTGGTGGAGGAGCGCACCGACGCGGGCAGCGCTCTCGCGCTCGTCCGGGCCGACCTCCTTACGGGAGGCCTCGGCCAGCGCTCTTACGTCCGTCGCATGCATGCCCATAATAGTTGCATACGCGCAACCTTTTCAAAAGGGCAATATTTGTTCGTGTGATCGATATCACGCCTATCTAATCTCTGTAGAAGAGATTTCATTGTTCGGCCTCCTCCATCGGCCAGCTAAAGCTTCGGGCGGCCGGACGCCCGCGGTCCATCCTCTGCGTAGCGCCCAGCCGCCTCCTAAGCGCTAGTTGCCCTTGTGAATGGCAGCGCTCGGGATAGTCGCGTCAGTTGAGGCGAGCTTCATGGCCGGTCCCTCCTTTCGTTTCGTGGTCAGGAGGGACCAATAAGACGCGACTCAGTAAAAAAGCGCCACCGATCAAAAAGTTCTAAGGACGCATTTTCCCTGCATCCAAGCGCGATATATGAACTAGGGTCGTTCAGTCCATGAATCCTTGAGTACTACGGAGGGCTGCGACTTGACGGGAACGAAGCCGAGCAAAGAGGCGAGAGAGACGACCTGCTCTCCGCTGTCCCACCCGATACGGGTCCGCATCTTGGAAGTCGTCAACGAGCACCCGATGTCCCCGGTGGCGTTCATCAACGCCGGCTTCGCTCCCGACATCGAGGACAAGCAGAAAGCGCTCTCGCGGATCTCCTACCACTTCCGTGCTCTGGAGGAGGCGGGGTGCATCAAGGTCGTGGAAACGATCCAGCGGCGGGGCGCTACCGAGCATGTCTACGGCGGTTGCAGTCGCGTCTTCTTCTCAGACGCAGAGTTCGATGCCCTCCCCGCCGAGCAGCGCAATGCTTTGTCGCGGGCGTCCTGGCAGGGGCTTGTCGCCCGTACTGACGGCGCGCTGCGAAAGGGAACTTTCGACGCCCGCACCGACAGGCATCTCACCTGGCGGGCGATGGAGCTGGACAAGCGTGGCTGGGGAGAAATGCTGGCGCGGATGGCAGCTTGCTTTGAAGACTGCGAACAGATCCGCAAGGACGCCCAGGACAGGCTCGCCGTCTCAGGTGAGGAGGTCATCCCGACCACGACGGCGATGCTGTGCTTCGAATCGCCGCCGCGCCCGGATCTGGCCTAGCTACCCTTTGGAGGGTGACGCCGAGGCGCAAGGAGAAGACGCCCAAAGGGCTTGAGGTCCCGGTTCCGACCAAAGGCGAGTTCGACGCGGCTATGAGGAAGGTCGCTCCGCCAGTAGGTCGTAAACGCCCTGACGAGAAAGACCCGCCTCAGAAGCAATCCGGGTGATCGGGACGCCCGCCTCGCGGGCTACGCGGCAGGACTGGCTCAGTTGCTCGGTCGCCTCCCGTTTCGCCTCATCGGCCTTCTGCCGCTTGCGCACGGCAGCCTGAATCCGCCGGATCGCGGTCGCCTCACTCATTGCCGCGCCGCCTCTCTGACGAGGGCATGAAACATCGAGCGCTGCCCTGAGTGGCGAGCGTTGTAGTGCCACGCGTACTCATCTAGATAGGACTGAAGCCACTTGTGGGAGACGAACTTGTAGGTCCTCGCATCCCCGTCTTGAGGTTGCCGAAAAAGCCCTCGATCGTGTTGGTGTGAACGTTGCCTTCGACGTAGACGCCTGCGGAGTGGTTGATCACGGCGTGGTCGAACTCTCGCCGCAGGGGCTTGTAGGCAGGCCAATCGTCGGTGAGCATGAGCGCGGCCGGGTTGAGATGCGCCCGCACTGCTTGACTCAGCGGCTCGCCACGCCGCGACTCGATGACTCGTAGGCGAACCGATCCGCCGCGCTCGACCATGCCGAGGATGGTCGGCTTGTTCTCGCGGAACAGCATCGCTTCTGAACGCGTCTTGTGTTTGCGACGCGGTTTCCCGCCCCAAGAGGTCTCGTCAATCTCGACTTCGCCGCGTAGCTGCTTGGCCGGGTCAGCATCGGCCATAAGCTCGCTTCGGATCTTGTTGAACATGCGCCACGCAGTCTGGTAGTGGACGCCTAGC
Source organism: uncultured Actinomycetes bacterium (assembly GCA_963812845.1). Taxonomy (GTDB): domain Bacteria; phylum Actinomycetota; class Thermoleophilia; order Solirubrobacterales; family 70-9; genus VAYN01. Next base: position 2,411,494 of record CAWEWQ010000001.1, read on the forward strand.
TCGCGCTCTAGCTGTTTGGCGGAGATTCCACACCGAGTGCTGGTGATCAGGTGCATCGCGTAGAACCAGAGCCGCAGCGAAGTCGAGGAGCGATGGAAGATCGTTCCGGCGGTCGGGTGAAGATGGTGGCCGCAGGCGGTGCAGGTCCACGACTGGCGCTGCTGCTTGGTCGCATAGCGCTTGAAGAGCTTCACCGCATCGCATTTCGGGCAATGGGCGTGTTCGCCATCGGGCCCGTGGCGGGTGCGCCACAGATGCTCAAGGCAGGCGTCATCGTCGGGGAACTCGGCAAGGAACTCATGGACCGAGTACTCGGAAGTCGAAGACTTCGCCCGGATCGGCTGGTGGCATGTGTCAACCTTACTTGACAAGGCGGCGGATTGTCAAGTGAGCTTGACAGAAGCCTGAGGCGCATAGGCTCCTCTCCGTGGGGAGGGCCAACTGCATCTTCTGTGGAAACCCTGCGAATAGCGGTGAGCACCTGCTGCCCGACTGGCTTCAGCGAGTGCTGCCCTCAGACGATCCCGTAATTCACCACCGGCTTGTCGGCGGGAAGAAGGCCGGATCGTGGAAAAGGAAGCCGTTTAGGGAGCAGACCTGGGTGGTTTGTGAAGGCTGCAACCACGGGTGGATGAGCCAGCTAGAGAACGCGGCCAAGCCGGTGCTTGCGCCAGCCATTGCCCGCGAACGAGGATGCCGCTTCGACTTGCGCGAACAGTGGATAGCGGCCAAGTGGGCGGTGAAGACCGTCTATGTCTTGCAGGCTCAAGCGCCTGAGCTGTTAGCGCCTGGGGTGCATCCCGTCTTACTGAAGGAGAATGGGAAACCGCCGCAGCAAGTGAGCGTCTGGATCGGGTCCCATGCGCGAGCCGTTGACGATCCAGTCAGCTCCGCCTACATCCAGCAGCCGCTAACGCTTCTTCCAGACGATGAGTACCTGAAAGAGCCGGTGAAGTTTGGATACATCGGCTTCCTGGCTGTCGGCGGCATCTCCTTCCTCGTCGTCGGTCATCGCTTCGGCAACTACGTGGAATTCACCCTTGGGCAGAAGGGGGAGCATCCCGTCGGGGAACTCTTCACCAAGATCTGGCCCTGGTCCCAGCGGTTCGTCTACTGGCCTCCCCCGCTTCAGATGGATCGGGAACTCTTGGATCTGATCTTCGATCCAGACACGTTCCCGCTCGGGTTCGATGCTCGGGTCTTCCCCGGGCGGCTGCATCAGCCGCCCTTCTCTGAAGCGTATTGAGCACTCATCGGCCTGCCCCTGTGGCCGTTATCGATGCTTTCGCTTCTACATAGAAGGGATAGGCGTGATCGATATCACGCGAGCGACCTAGCTCAGGCCTCGCCGTCGAAGTAGTCGACCTTGCTCTCGCGGCGGACGATCACGTCGGCCGCGGGGTCCCCGGTCCAGATCCCGACCTTGTCGCTGTCGGGGTAGACGGTGGCGATGGGGACGACGACGGTGGAGAACATCAGCACCGGACGGTCGCGTCGGTTTCGTTGCCGACGCCGTGGGCGCCGGCCGGCCCGCGCTCGAAGAAGACGACGTCCCGGGGGGTGAGCCGATCGGAGCCCTCGGGGTGGCGCATGCGCCGAGCTGGCAACGCGCTAACTCGGCGTTTTTTGCCAAGCCCGTGCCGCCGCTCCCAGGACTAACGTCGGCCCGATGGCAGACCACGCGCAGCTCGACCGCGACTATGTCTGGCACCCGTTCACCCAGCAGCAGGGCTGGAGCGAGGAAGAGCCGTTGGTGATCGAGCGTGGCGAGGGCTCCTACCTCTTCGACGTCGAGGGCAGGCGCTACCTGGACGGGACGGCGGCGCTGTGGTGCAACGTCCACGGCCACCGCCATCCGGCGATCGACCGCGCCGTCCGCGAGCAGCTCGACCGCGTCGCCCACACGACGATGCTCGGGCTGACGCATCCCGGCGCCACCGAACTGGCAGCGCGGCTGGTCGGGATCGCGCCCGAGGGCCTCGCCCGCGTCTTCTACTCGGACTCGGGCTCGACCGCGGCCGAGATCGCGCTGAAGATCGCCTTCCAGTACCAGCAGCAGCGCGGCGGCAAGCACGCCGGCCGGACCAGGTTCGTGCGCCTGCGCGAGGCTTACCACGGCGACACGATCGGCTCCGTCTCGATCGGCGGCATCGACCTCTTCCACTCGACCTACCGACCGCTCTTGTTCGAGACCTACGTCGCCGAGCCGGGCAACGCCGCCGACCTCGAGCGGGTCTTGTCCGCACATGGCGAGGAGGTCGCGGCCGTGGTTGTCGAGCCGCTGGTCCAGGGCGCCGCCGGCATCCTCGTCCAGCCGGAGGGCTACCTGCGCGCCGCGCGCGAGCTCTGCGACCGCTTCGGGGCGCTGCTCATCTGCGACGAGGTGGCGACTGGGTTCGGCCGCACCGGGACGATGTTCGCCTGCGAGCAGGAAGGCGTCGTGCCGGACCTGATGTGCCTGGCGAAGGGGATCACCGGCGGCTACCTGCCCCTGGCGGCGACGCTGACCAGCGAGGAGATCTACGAGGGGTTCCTCGGCAGCTACGAGGAGTTCAAGACCTTTTTCCACGGCCACACCTACACCGGCAACCCGCTCGCCTGCGCGGCGGCACTGGCCAACCTCGACGTCTTCGAGCAGGAGCGGACCCTGGAGTGCCTGCAGCCGAAAATCGCTCTCTTCGAGGAGCTGCTGGCCGAGGTCGCGGCGATGCCCGAGGTGGCGGAGGTGCGCCAGAAGGGCGTGATGGTCGGCATCGACCTCGGCGACCATGACGACGCCCTGCGCATGGGCCACCGGGTCACCGTCGAGGCGCGCAGGCGCGGCGCCTTCATCCGCCCGCTCGGCAACACGATCGTCCTCATGCCCCCGCTCTCGATGAGCGAGAGCGAGCTTCGCGAGCTGGTCGCGATCGCAAGCGAGTCGATCCGCGCCGCGGTCGCCTCCGCGCCAGTTGATCTCCCGCAAGCCGCCTGACGATTGGTGAGTTAGTCGTCCTATAGCGAGATCAACTCGCCAAACGCCGATACTCGCCCGTGATGGATTCCGATTCCGGTCGTAGTACGGACATGGAGCAGGCACTTATGGCAGAGGCGAAAGAGGCGCCGCGGGCGGGAGACCTCGCTTTCGAGCGGCTTTACCGCTGCAGCCGCGACGACGTCTATGCCTATGTCGCCAGCCTCCTGCGCGACGCGCCGGCGGCCGAGGAAGTCACCGCCGCCGCCTTCGAGCGTGCCTACCGCAAGCGCAACCGCTTCGACCCCGAGCGTGGCGAGCCGCGGGCGTGGCTGTTCGGGATCGCCCGCAACGCCGCCCTCGACGAGCTGCGCCGCCGCGGCCGCCAGGCGGAGCTGACAGCCGAGCCGGAGGACGTGGACGCAAGGGCCGAGGAGGGCGCCGAGCGCAGCGAGCGCCGTCTCGCGGTCTCGGCCGCGCTGGAGCGACTCGAAGCGCACGAGCGCGAGCTGATCGCCCTGAAGTTCTTCGCCGGCCTCGAGAACCGAGAGATCGCCCGGGTCCTCGGCATCGGCGAGTCGAACGCCGGCACCAAGTTGCACCGAGCGATGACCAAGCTGAGGGAGGCCTGCGATGGAAACGCCTAGGGACGAGCAACTGTCCGCAGACCTGCGAGCGCTGCGGCCGACGCCACGGCCGCAGTTCGCCGCCGAACTCGACGAGCGCGCCGCCGCGGGCTTCCCGCGGCGCTCGCGCCTCCCCCTGAAGAGTGCGCCGGATCTTTTCACCGCTATGCGGGGCAAAGGACCGGCGCACTGGCGGCGGCTGTTGATTCCGGCGGGGGGAGTGGCTGTGATCGCGATCGCGATAACTACCGCGGTAATCGTCGGCTCCGAATCGGGGGGCTCCTCCAGCTCCCAGACGCCGCACACGCTCTTCGACCAGACCCAAACGGCGAAGCCGCAGGACGCGCCGGGACTGCACGGTTACTCGGCCGGTGCCGCCGAGTCGGCCGCTCCCGCGACCGCCGAAGCCGAATCCTCGGTCGGAGCCAGCGGCTCGAAGCAGTCGAGCGGCGAAGTGATGAGGTCCGACGAACTGTCGTTCCAGCCCGGCGCGCAGATAGAGCGGCGATCGGGCAGCGCCAAGCCCGGCGTCCACAACCGCGCGGTCGAACGCAACGCCGAGCTCGTCCTCGGGGCCGATCCGGCTGACGTGGGCGACGACTCTTCCGAGGTCTTCGAAGCGGTCCACGCCCACGACGGCATTGTCCTGCGCTCCTCCACCCGCGAGGGCGAACCCGGCGTCGCCGGCGCCCGCTTCGAACTACTGATCCCGAGCCCCAAGCTCGGCGACGCGCTCGCTGCCCTCTCAGGCGTAGACGAGGTCCGCACGCGCCACGAGGCGACGAACGACATCACCGCCCCTACCGTCACCACCGGCGAGCTGCTGGCGGACTCGAAGGCGCGGGTCGACAGCCTCCTCGCCCAGCTCGCGGGGGCGGAAACCGAATCCGAGCGCGAAGCAGTCGAAGCCGAGCTGGCCCAGGAGCGCCGCCACCGGGCCCGCCTGCGCACCCAGCTCCAGCACCTGGAGCGCCGCGCCGACTTCTCTCGCGTCTTCGTCCGGATCGAGACCGGCGCCTCGGACCAGTCCTCGGGCGGCGGCGCGTGGGGTATCGGCGACGCGCTCGACGACGCCGGCCACATCCTCGCCGTCGCCGCCGCGGTTGCCCTCCTCGCCCTCGCCATCCTCGGCCCGATCGCCCTGTTCGCGCTGCTCGCCTGGCTCGCCCACCGCGCCTGGGTCCGCCACGAGCGCCGCCGCGTCCTCGGCTGAAGCCGAACCCCCCGTTAGGGTGGGCCGATGGAGGAGCGGCGACGGGGACCGGCGGAGATGCCCAACTTCGGGCCACCCTCGACGCCCCGCCCCGCGGCCTCGGTAGTACTGCTGCGGCGCGGCGGCAAGCACTCGCAGCGGGCGCTCGAGGTGCTGATGCTGCGACGCAGCGAGGCGGCGAAGTTCATGCCCGGCGTCTGGGTCTTCCCCGGCGGCTCGCTCGACGAGGCCGACGGCGCCGAAGAGGCCGGCATCCGCGCCTGTGCTCTGCGTGAGCTGGCCGAGGAGGCGGGCATCGAGCTGCCGGCGGGCGAGGAGCTCGTCCCCTTCACCCGCTGGATCACGCCGGAGGTGATCGCCACCCGCTTCGACGCCTGGTTCTTCCTCGCCCTCGCCCCCGCCCACACGCCGCCGAAGCCCGACGGAGTCGAGACCACGGAGGCGCGCTGGTTCCAGCCCGCGGCCGCACTCGAGGCGCAGGAGGCGGGCGAGCTGGTCCTCTCTTTCCCGACCCGGACGCAGCTGGGCTGGCTGGCCGAGTTCGGCACCTCCGACGAGGCCATGGCCGCCTACCGCGAGCGCACGGTCGAACCGATCCTCCCGAAGGTAATCGCCGACGACGCCGCCGAACCCCGCGTCGTCCTGCCCGGAGACCCGGACTACCCCGCCTCCTAAACCTGCGGGAACGGCTCCAGGCCCGCGTGCCAGGGGCCCGGCGGGTAGGTGTTGATGCCGCTCTCGTCCATCTCCGACTGCAGCCGCCGGAATAGCTGCCCGGCGTTCTTCAGCGCCGCCTTCAGTTCGGCCTCGCTGCGCTCGCCCAGGCGCCAGAGGAACCAGAGCTGGCGGTCGTTGACGCCGAAGTCGATCTCGCCGCTGATCGTCGTCACCCAGCCGAGGAAACCAGGACTGAACAGCTCGCGCAGCTTGACCGGGTCGTACTCGCTCGGCACCGTCGCCAGGAAGCGCTTGTTGAAGTCGATCGACTCGAACTCGACCTTGCGCTGGAAACGCTGGGTCACCACCTCATGCCCCTCGATCGACTCGACGTTGAAGGCGGGAACCACCTGCGCCAGGTCGGGCATGTGGGACTTGGCGAGGAGCGCCGTCGGCACCACGGCCTTGCTGAAGAAGCCGCCGACTTCCCTTTCGTCGGCGTCGCAGGAGGCGCCCCAGAAACCCTCGCCGAGCTGCCCGGTGAGGCGGTTGACGCCGCCGACGCAGAGCGCGACCGGGCCGTCTTTCGGGTTGATCCCGCCGACCGGCTCATAAGTCAGCCCGTTGCGCTCGCCGTAGCGGCTGACGATCTCGGCCCATTCCTGCGCTTCCGCCTTTGCGCTCACGCCGCGATCCTACGGCGTTAGGATGGCGCTAGGAGCCCAAGCCCGGTCCGACCACAGGAGCCCCAATGACCATCGCCCTCATCGTCATCGTCGCGATCATCGTCCTCGCGGTCCTCTACTACATCGCGAAGCGCAACGGGATCATCGCCTCGCGCAACCGGGTGGACGAGTCCTGGAGCGGGATCGACGTGCAGCTGAAACGGCGCCACGACCTCGTCCCCAACCTCGTCGAAACGGTCAAGGGCTACGCCGAGCACGAGAGCGCGACCTTCGAGAAAACGACCCAGGCGCGGGCCGCGGCGATGCAGGCGCAGGGAGTCGAGGAGACCGCCAAAGCCGAGCAGCAGCTGACCCAGGCGCTGGCCGACGTGCAAAGCGGTGGCTGAGAACTACCCGACCCTGCGAGCGACCGAGAACTTCCAGCAGCTGAGCCGCAACCTCTCCGAGCTGGAGGACGAAATCCAGGCCTCGCGCCGGATCTACAACTCCAACGTCCAGTCCTACAACACGGACATCCAGCAGTTCCCGGGCTCGATCATCGCCAACCAGGGCGGCTTCACCGCCCGCGAGTACTTCGAGATCGAGGACGCCTCCGAGCGCAGCGCCCCGCAGGTCAGCTTCGGCAAATAACCGCTCGGCCCGTCTGCCAACATCTAGAACATGACCACGGAGATCAAAGACGCAACCCTCTGGATCTGCGACAGCTGCGGGTTCATCTACGACCCGGCGATCGGCGATCCGGACGGGGGCATCCCCCCGGGAACCTCCTTCGAGGACATCCCGAAGGACTGGTTCTGCCCGGTCTGCGGCGCCCGCACGACGGACTTTCGCCCGCTCGAGCCCGGCGAGGCCTAGGACCCCGGTAGGCTGGCTGGCTGATGAGCCAGTACGACTACGACTGGATGGTGGTCGGCTCCGGGTTCGGGGGCACCGTCTCTGCCCTGCGCCTGGCCGAAAAGGGCTACAAGGTGGCGGTCGTGGAGTGCGGCAAGCGCTTCGCCGACAAGGACTTCCCGAAGTCGACCTGGGACCTGCGCCGCTACTTCTGGGCGCCGCGGCTCGGCCTGAGGGGCATCTTCCGCCTCACCACCTTCAAGGACGTCTCGGTGGTCAGCGGCTGCGGCGTCGGCGGCGGCAGCCTCGGCTACGCCAACACGCTCTACGTACCGCCCCAGCAGTTCTTCGAGGACCCGCAGTGGGCGGACCTGGCGGACTGGGAGCGAGAGCTTGCCCCCCACTACGCCGAGGCGCAGCGGATGCTCGGCGTCGCCCACGTCGCAGACCGACGACCCCGCCGACGAGCTGCTGCGCGAGTTCGGCGAGCAGCTCGGGCGTCGGCGACACCTACCAGAAGACCCCGGTCGGGGTCTACTTCGGCGAGCCCGGGCAAGACCGTCCCCGACCCCTTCTTCGGCGGCGAGGGACCCGACCGCACCGGCTGCAGCTGCTGCGGGCGCTGCATGGTCGGCTGCCCGCACGGCGCCAAGAACACGCTGGTCAAGAACTACCTCTACCTGGCCGAGCAGCGCGGCGTCGAGGTGATGCCCGACCGCACCGTGACCGAGATCCGCCCGCTCGGCGTCGCCGACGGCAGCGAGGGCTACGCGGTCGCCAGCGAGCGCTCCGGGCTGCCTGCCCGGCCGCGGCAAGCGCACGCCTGCAACGCGCCCGCGGCGTCGTCGTCGCCGCCGGCGCCGCTCGGCACCAACAAGCTGCTGCAGCGCTGCCGCCTCGGCGGCTCGCTGCCGCGCATCTCCGCCCGGCTCGGCGAGCTGGTGCGGACCAACAGCGAGTCGATCCTCGCCGTCACCGTGCCCGAGGACTACCCGGAGGACCTCACCAAGCGGGTCGCGATCACCTCCAGCATCTACCCCGACGCCGACACCCACATCGAGACCGTCAGCTACGGCAAGGACGGCGACTCGATGAGCCTGCTCTACACGCTGCTGGTCGGCGACGGCACCCGCGTCACCCGGCCGCTGAAGCTGCTCGGCGCAGATCCTCCGCCACCCGGGCCGCTTCGCCAAGGTGCTGCTGGCCGAAGCGGCTGGTCACGGCGCACGATCATCCTCCTGGTGATGCAGACGCTCGACAACGCGATCGCCCTGCGCCCGACGCCTGAAACCGCTCGGGCAACGTCTGGCTGCAGACCGAGCAGGACCCCGAGAAACCGAACCCGACCTTCATCCCGGTCGCCAACGAGGCCGCCGAATGGCTCGCCGAGCGCACCGGCGGCATCGCCCAGAGCTCGGTCATGGAGGCGCTGTTGAACATCCCGACCACCGCCCACATCCTCGGCGGCGCGGTGATCGGCCACCGACCCCGAGCGACGGCGTCGTCGACGCCCGCCAGCGGGTCTTCGGCTATGAGAACCTGCTCGTCTGCGACGGCTCGGCGGTGCCGGCGAACGTCGGCGTCAACCCCAGCCTGACGATCACCGCACTGGCCGAGCACGCGATGAGCGAGGTCCCGGACGCTGCAAACCTGCGCACTTCGGAGTCCTCGGTCGGCCCGGTCGGGTCACGCACTTAAGTGCGCTCCCCTCCCTGGCCTCCCTGCGTCCGCCGAATTGCTTGGTTTTCGCGCCCGACCTAGCTAGCGAACCTCTCCGCGACGTAGTCCCAGTTGACGACGTTCCAGAAGGCGTCGAGGTATTCCGGGCGCTTGTTCTGGTACTTCAGGTAGTAGGCGTGCTCCCAGACGTCGACGCCGAGCAGCGGCGTGGTCCCGTCGGAGATCGGCGAGTCCTGGTTCGGGGTCGAGATCACGGCGAGGCCGGAGGAGTCCTTGACCAGCCAGGCCCAGCCGGAGCCGAAGCGGGCGATGCCGGCGTTTTTGAACTCCTCCTTGAAGGAGTCGAGGGAGCCGAAGGTGTCGGAGATCGCCGCTCCCAGGTCGCCGTCCGGCTCGCCGCCGCCGTCGGGGCCCATCATCTGCCAGAAGAGCGTGTGGTTGTAATGGCCGCCGGCGTTGTTGCGGACCGCGGCCTGCTTGTCGCCCGGCAGCGAGGAGAGGTTGCGGAGGACGTCCTCGACGTCGCGGTCGGCCCACTCGGTCCCCTCGAGGGCGGCGTTGGCTTTGTCGACGTACGCCTGATGGTGCTTGTCGTGGTGGATGCGCATCGTTTCCTCGTCGATGTGAGGCTCGAGCGCGTCATATGCGTACGGCAGGTCGGGTACGGAGAAGGCCACTGGAATGCTCCTTTATTCGGTTTGAAGTCCGAGTCGGAGCCTAACTATTCCGCTCCTTCCGCAGCCCCTTCTCCGCTCCGCGGCGGCACCGCGGCTTCTTCTTCGCGTTCGAAGTCGCGGCTGCCTATTCGCGGCACGGCGGTCGGATCGCCGCCGGTCCATTCGTTGAAGCGATACCAGGCCGGCTTCGCTTCCCGTTTCGCGGTCAGCAGACCGGCGGAGTGGCAGAAGACGCAGCTGCCGCCCTCGTCGCTCCAGGTGAACCACCAGACGCCGCGCACGCCCCAGCGCAGGCGGTTCGCCGAGAGCATCGCGAAGGCCTTGGAGAGCTGGTTCGCCTGCCCCCAGAGGCCGCGCTGCCAGCGGGTCGGTCCCGACTCCGACCCCCAGCCGAGCTCGGTCACGTAGAGGGGCGTGGCGCCGTCGTTGTGGCGGCGCATGATCCGCCGCAGGTTGGTCAGCTGGGCGCCCATCGCACGGGCGTCGGCGACGTAGGGGTGCAGGGCGACGCCGTCGAAGTAGGGCTTCACCCGCCGGGCTCGGTAGAGGCGGGAGAGAAAGTCCCCGGAGGCGATGTTGGGCGGGATCTGCAGCGGCCGCCCGAAGAGGCCGCCGACGATCGCCTTGCTGCCCGGGGCTTCGCGGTGGATGACCCGGCCGGCGATCCGCATCAGCACCGCGAAGCGCTTCGGTTCCGGATGGGCGTCGAAGGTGACGATGTTCTCCTCGTTCCAGATCTCCCAGCGGAAGATCGGCACGTAGGGCAGTTCGTCTTCTTCGCGCCAGAACGCCCCGTCGGGCCCGTATCGCCGCACCGCCGCCCGCAGGAAGGAGGCCCATGCGCGCCGCTGCCAGGCGGTCGTGACGGGCAGGTCGATCCCCTGCCAGGCGACCCATTCGGGCGAGTTGACGACGACGGGGAAGATCTCCTGCTCCGCCCGTGCCGCCAGCCTCACCTCGTGGTCGAAGGCGTCCCAGTGCCGTTCGGAAAAGGCGGGGTTCTCCGGCTCGACCTGGCTCCAGCTGAGCGGTTGGCGGACGCTCTGGATGCCGGCTTCACGCATCAGCTCGTAGTCCTTCGCGGTGCCGCCGCTCTGCGGCGAGATCCCGACGAAGCCCGCCGGCAGGTAGGCCCGCGCCGCCGCCGGCACTGCCGCCAGCAGCACCAGGGCGAGGATCGGGATCAGCTTGCGTGCCATCTAAATGGGAAGGAACCGCTTCCTCAACCAAAGTAGCGCTGCGGCCCTCCCCGCGCCCCGGACCCGGCTCTGGGATAATCCCCCCTCTCGGGGCGTGGCGCAGCCTGGTAGCGCGCACCGTTCGGGTCGGTGAGGTCCCCGGTTCAAATCCGGGCGCCCCGATGAGCTTGTCGCGATGGACTCGATCTCGCACTACCGCAAAGCCTCCGAGGCCGGTGACATCACCGGTCTGATGGAGGCCCTCGCGCCAGATGTCGAGCTGGTCTCGCCGATCTCAGGGCGGATGGTCTTCAGAGGCAGCGACGACGTCGAGTTCCTGCTGCGTGCCGTCTACGGCAGCCTGCAGGACCTGCACTGGAAACACGCTCTCGGTGAGGGACAGCACCGGGTCCTCTACGGCGAGACGCGGCTCGGGCCGGTGCGGATGACCGACGCGATGGTCTTCGAACTGGGCGACGACGGCCGCATCCGCAGGATCAGCCCGCACCTGCGGCCCTGGCTGGCGCTGACGCTCTTCGCGATGGTCCTCGGGCCGAAAGTCGGGCTGCGGCCCGGGGTCGTCTGGCGGGCGCTGCGGGCCGGCGCGAAGTAGCCGGGCAATGTGGTTGCAGCGCGGGATCGGGCTGGAGGCGAGACCGCGAGGCTTTCACCTCATCACCGCTGAGGTGACGGACGCCCTGCCCGAGCTTGGCGAGGTCTCGGTCGGCCTCCTGCATCTGCTTATCCAGCACACCTCCGCCTCGCTGGCGCTGAACGAGGACGCCTCGGCGGACGTGCGTCGCGACTTCGAGACCTGGTTCGACCAGGCGGTGCCGGAAGACGCGCCCTACTGGACCCACACGCTCGAGGGCGCCGACGACATGCCCGCCCACATCAAGGCGGCGCTGCTGGGGCCGTCGCTGACGCTGCCGATCAGCGAAGGGCGACTTGCGCTCGGCACCTGGCAGGGCATCTACCTCTGCGAGCATCGCGACCGCGGCGGCCCCCGATCGCTGCTCGCGACCGCCTGGGGAGAGATCGGCGGGGGCGCCCACCCGCGGCGCTAGTGTCTCCACATGACGCCCTCCCCCGCCTTCGAGGTCCACGAGGCGAACCTGCACGGGCACCGCGCCGTCTACCGGACACTCGGCAGCGGGCCGACCGTGGTCCTGATCCACGGGATGATCAATTCCTCGCGGCACTGGGAGGCGGTGGCGCAGAGGCTGGCCGGCTCCTACCGCGTGATCGCGCCGGATTTGATCGGCCACGGCGACGCGGCGACGCCGCGGGGGGACTATTCGCTGGGCGCCCACGCGGCGAGTATCCGCGACCTGCTGACGACGATCGGGGTCGAGCGGGCGACGATCGTCGGCCACTCCCTCGGCGGCGGCGTCGCGATGCAGTTCTTCTACCAGTTCCCCCAGCGCACCGAGCGCCTGGTGCTGGTCTCCAGCGGCGGCCTCGGCCACGACGTCAGCCCCCTGCTGAGGGGGGCGGCGCTGCCGGGCTCCTCGGCGCTCCTGCGGTTGGCGACCCGGCCGCGGCTCGTCGGCGCTCTGGCCGCCGGCGGCGCCAAGTTGCGCGAGCGCGGCAACTCCACGGGCGTCTACCTGCAGGCCGTCGCCCGCGCCCTCGGGCCGCTGCAGGAGCCAGGCTCCCGGCGCGCCTTCCTGCAGACCCTGCGCTCGGTGATCGACGTCCAGGGCCAGAAAGTCAGCGCCACCGACCGGCTCTACCTGCTGCAGGAGATGCCGACGCTGATCGTCTGGGGCGAGCGCGACCGCACCATCCCGCTTCAGCACGGCCTCGAAGCCGAGCGCTCGATCCCCAACTGCCGCTTCGAGACCCTGCCCCGCGCCGCCCATTTCCCCAACCTCGAAGACCCCGAGGGACTGGCCGGCGTGCTCGACGACTTCCTCGCCACCACCTCCCCCGCCCACATCGTCGACTCCGAGTGGCGGGACGTGATCGCCCGCCGGGCGCGCCTGCGCCGCGTCGCGTAGCTACTTCACTTCGGCGATCGCCGCTTCGACTTCGGCGAGCGAGGGGCCTTCCTGCAGCGTCACGGTGCCCCCTGGGCCGTTGATCACCATGCCCTGGCCGGTACGGATTCCCAGGTCCCGCCCCAGCTTCTCGTAGCTTTCGAGCCGCTGCTCGATCGGGCCGCCCTTCTGGCCGTTCTCTTCCAGGTCGGTCTCCCATTCTTCGGGTTCGAGTTCCTCGACCCCGCCGGCGATCGAGGCCAGGTACTTGTCGTCGATCCCGACTCGTTCGGCTTCGTCCTGGCTGCGGAAGAAGAGGTAGATGTACTGCCAGCCGTAGCCCTGGTCGGCGGCCGCCTCGGCGCCGTAGAACCCGAGCTGCTCGGGGTTGACGCTGTTCGAGTAATGGCGCCAGAGGAGCTTCACGTCGCCCGGCCGCGCGTAGCGTTCGGTCAGCGCCGGGATCGTCGCCAGAAAGTCGTCGCGGCAGTCGTTGCACTGGATGTCGTTGAACACCTGGATCGTCACCGGCGCGTCGTCGGAGCCCAGGCGCTCGCCTTCCTGGGGGACGCCGCCGAAGAGGCTCTGGGCGTCTTCGATCCCGTCGACGTGGACGACGGGGCTTCCCGCCTTCTGCGTCGACATCTCGACGATCGTGTAGCCGAGCGCAACCAACCCCAGCGTGAGCAGGGCAATCACCCAGATCCTGCCCCGCCGGGGCATCGGCTTGACGGCAACTTCGGAGGCCAAGGGAGGCATTTTCACAGTTGACGGCGTCCGGCTGCGGCGGTAGACATGAGCTACCGAATTTTCTTCGACCCTGGAGGTCCCTATGGCGCACCACCTGACGCCCGCCGAGCTCGCCGACCAGATGCATATGGAGCGAGAGGAGGTCATCGGCAAATGCGTCCAACTGGGGGTGCCGATCTACCACGGACGGATCGACAGGACGTTGTTCGAAACCTCTCTGCGCAGCCTCACCTCGTCGAAGTCGACCCAGAGAGCGCCTCGATCCCGGCGCTGATTTAGACTCCCCCGGCAATGCCGGGGAGAGGTACGCACTCGAAGACGATCGCCGACCTGCTGCCGAAGGCAGCGGAGATGTACGGCTCCGGTGTCGCCGCCCGCTACAAGGAGGGCGACCGCTGGGTGAGCAAGACCTTCGAGGAGGTCCGGGACATCGTCCGGCCGCTGGCCTTCGGCCTCGTAACCCTCGGGGTCGAGAAAGGGGATCGGGTCTCGATCCTCGGCAACACCCGCCCCGAGTGGACGTACTTCGACTTCGCCGCGCTCTCGATCGGCGCCACCGTCGTCCCGATCTACCAGACCAACTCGCCCGAGGAGTGCCGCTACGTCCTCGAGAACTCCGACTCCAAGGTCGTGGTCGTCGAGGACGCCGAACAGCTGGACAAGGTCCGCCAGGTACGCGACCAGCTGCCCCAGCTCGAGCAGATCGTGCTGATGACCGGCAGCGCCGAGGATGCGATCTCGATGGAGGACCTGGCTGCCAAGGGAGGCGGCGGCGATGACGCGGCCTGGGAGGGCCTCTACTCGGCCGTGACCCCCGAGGACATCTGCACCTTCATCTACACCTCGGGCACGACCGGGCCCCCGAAGGGCTGCGTGATCAGTCACGGGAACTACCGGGCGATGCTCGACATGGTCAACGAGACGAGCGTCATCGAGGAGGGCGACCTCACCTACCTCTACCTGCCACTCGCCCACTCCTTCGCCCTGCTGATCCAGCTCGGCAGCTATGACCTCGGAACGGCGATCGCCTACTGGGAGCGGGACCCGCTGAAGATCCTCCCCAACCTGGCCGAACTGAAGCCGTCCTACTTCCCCTCGGTGCCGCGGATCTTCGAGAAGATCTACACCGCCGCGACCAGCGCGATGGAGAAAGAGGGCGGCCTCAAAAAGGCGATCTTCAACTGGGCGATCGGGGTCGGGGCGAAGATGCGCGAGGCTGAACGCTCCGGCCGCAACCCCGGCTTCCTGCTGCAGCGCCAGTACGCCTTCGCTGACAAGAAAGTGCTGTCGAAAATCCGCGGCCTCTTCGGCGGCAACATCCGGCTCGCCGTCTCCGGTGCCGCGCCGATCAACCCGGAGATCCTCCGCTTCTTCGACGCCGCCGGCGTCCTCGTCCTCGAGGGCTGGGGGATGACCGAGACCTCGACCGCGGCGACGATCTCCTCCGCCGAGGACTTCAAGGTGGGGACGATCGGCAAACCGTTCCCCGGCTGCGAGGTGAGGATCGCCGAGGACGGCGAGATCCTCGTCAAGGGCCCGAACGTCTTCCAGGGCTACCACAAGAATCCGGAGGCAACTGCCGAGACGATCGTCGACGGCTGGCTCCATACCGGCGACATCGGCGAGATCGACTCCGAGGGCTTCATCAAGATCACCGGCCGCAAAAAGGACATCATCATCACCGCCGGCGGCAAGAACATCACCCCGGCCAACCTCGAGGCCGAAATCAAGCAGCACCCGCTCGTCTCCCAGTGCGTCGTCGTCGGCGACCGCCGCCCCTACCTGGTGGCGCTGGTCACCCTCGATCCCGAAGAGGCGGTCAAATACGCCCAGGAGAACGACCTGCCCGAGGACCCGGTCCAGCTGGCCCGGAACCCCGACGTCAAGGCAGCGATCGAGGCCCACGTCGAGAAGATCAACCAGAACTTCGCCCGCGTCGAGCAGGTGAAGAAGATCTCGATCCTCCCCAACGACCTCTCCCAGGAGTCAGGCGAGCTGACTCCCACGCTCAAGGTCAAGCGCGCCGTCGTCGCCCAGAAGCACGAAGACGCCATCGAGCAGCTCTACGCGGCGTAGCTTCAGCTCGACCTTGGTCGGGAGGAGTCGAGGGGTGCCCCTGCTGGGAGCACCTCCGCCGAGAGATGCGGGAATCAGCTGGCGCCTCAAAGCTGCTGGCTCGGCTCCGTGCCAAGTACCCAGCAGGGGCACCCCTCGACTCCTCTATTCAGGATTCCTGCCGCCGAAGCTGACGCTCTGCTCCGAACCAGAGAGGCCAGGGTCCGGTGGGGGTCCCTGGGTACTTGGCACGGAGACCGAGCGTTGCGTTTTGAGGCGCCAGCTATCCCCGACTCGACTCGGCGGAGGTGCTCCCAGGGACCCCCACCGGACCCTGGCCCCCGCTTGTGAGCTAAGAAGCCTCGCCGCTCTGGCGGAGCAGGACGGACGTCGTCTGCTCGAGGACGCGGCGCCAGGCCGAGGTCTGCTCGGGCTCCTCCTCAGAGGCCTTCTCGACCACGCGGCGGACTCGGCGCTCGGAGATTTCGAGGCCGTGGCGCTCGGCGATCTCGGCGTAGCGGTCGTAGTCCTGGGCCAGGGTGGCGGTGACCGATTCGAACCCGTGGCGGGCGATCTGCAGCCGCCGCGAGTAGTCCATGATCGGCGTGCCGAACATCAACTCGTCGTTGGGCTGGGGCTCGAGCAGGACGATGTCGACCCCCGGGTACTTCTCCTTCCACATGTCGACGGCCTGGTGCAGCCGCTGGTGGGCGATCAGGCGGAAAGTCTGGTTGGCGATCGCCGGCAGGCCCATGTCGGAGACGCGACGGACGCGGCGGCCGAAGACGGTCGGGATCGTCTTCTCGAAGTCGTTGACGTAGGGCACGAGCGGATTGACGACGACGATGAACTTGGCGCCCTTCTCGACGGCGATGTCGACGTTGGTGGTCGAACGGATGCCGCCGTCGACGAACTGGCGGCCCTTGAGGTCGACCGGTTTGTAGACGACCGGCAGGCAGGTCGAGCACTCGACCGCTTTGGAGATCGGCACGTCCGACCAGCCCTCTTCGCCGAAGACGATCCGCTCACAGGTGTCGAGGTCGGTGGCGGTGAGATAGAGCTCGGAGTCGAGGAGGCGGAAGTCGTTGACCCGGCCGCCGTCGCTGAGCGCCTCCTCGACGTAGTCGGAGAGGCCGGAGCCGGAGTAGAGCCCGGTCGGCAGCGCCTCCGCCAGGCCGACGCCGATGTCGATCGCCGAGAGCTCGCCGATCCGCGCCAGCGAGCGCAGCAGCTCCGCGGTGCGCAGCGGCAGCATCGCGGCCTTGCTGAGGAAGCCGAGGTAGTTGGGCTTCAGAGCCTTGCTGAGGTCCAGATCTTCGAGCTCGGAGGGGTCCTTCGAGTTGATCACCTGCATCATCTCGTCGGGGGTGACGCCGTTGGCGAGCATCGAGGCGACGAAGGAGCCGGCGCTGGTGCCGACGTAGACGTCGAAGTTGTTGACGGTGCTGTTGACCGCGAGCAGGTCGAGCGCCCGCAGGGCGCCGATCTCGTAGACGCCGCCGGTAAAGCCACCGCCGCCCAGCACCAGGGCGGTCTTCGAGGGCTTCTTGCGGCGCCCTTTCGGTTTCCGGGGCTTGGACTCGATGTCTACGACTTCACCCATACGTGCAGTATTCCAGGGCCGGAGGTCATCCTCGACCGCTACCTTCCACGTCTCTCGTGTTGGGAAACCCAGTGAAACGCAGCCTTTCCCTGCTTTTGGTCGTCTCAGCAGGCCTTTTCCTCCTCCTGGCGGGCGCCGCCCAGGCGAGCCCCAGCTGCGACCAGATGCGCTCCTGGCTGCACCAGGGGGGCGGCTCGGCGAGCGGGCTGCTCGTCGTCGACGCCGAAACCGAACAGGTCCTCTGCGCCGGCGCCCCCGGCCGCTCGCGGCCCCTGGCATCGAACATGAAGCTGTTCACGACCGCCACGGCGCTCTCCAAGCTCGGCCCCGAGTACCGGATTCCGACCAAGGTCTTCCGCGACGGCCGCGTCGACGCCGACGGCGTCCTCCACGGCAGCCTCTACCTGCAGGGCGGCGGCGACCCCGCCCTCGGGACGCCGAGCTTCTACAACGGCTACCTGGCCGGCCTGGGCACCAACCTCTTCTCGCTGACCCCGCAGATCAAGGCCGCGGGGATCGAATCGATCACCGGGCGCCTCTACGCAGACGACACGATCTTCGACCGCCGCCGCGGCGTCGCCGACTCCGGCTACGCGACCAGCTCCTACATCGGGCCCCTCTCCGGGCTCGCCTTCAACTCGGGCTTCCGCGGCACCACCAGCGCCAGTGGCTTCTCCTCCGACCCGGCCAAGCTGGCGGCGACGAAGCTGGCCGGCTCCCTGAGCAAGGCCGGTGTCAGCCTCCCGGCCCAGGTCGCCCTGCGCCCGACGCCGCCGAACGCCGAACGCGTGGCCCTGGTCCGCTCCCCCAGCCTCGACCGCATCGTCAACGTCACCGACGTCTACTCGGACAACTTCTTCGCCGAGACGCTGATCAAGCTGCTCGGAGCCGAGTTCGGCGGCGCCGGCACCACGGCCGCGGGAGCAAACGTGGTCGAGGCCTTCGCCCGCGCCCACGGCTCCAGCGTGCAGGCGGTCGACGGCTCCGGCCTCACCCGCTCCAACCGCTCCAGCCCGCGTGAGATCGTCGACCTGCTGCTGGGGATGCAGGGAGACCCGGCGGGCGACGAGTTCATCCAGGACCTTGCCCTGGCCGGCCAGGAGGGAACGGTCGCCGACCGGATGGAAGGAACCGCTGCCTACGGCCGCTGCCGCACCAAGACCGGGACGATCAGCGGCGTCAGCAACCTCTCCGGGTACTGCTTCAACCGCAGCGGACGGGTCGTCGCCTTCTCGATCCTGATGGCCGGCGTCGGCAACCTCAGCCTCGCCCACCGCGATCAGGACCGGATCGCCGCCGCGGCCGCCGGCTACTGAGCGACCAGGTCGCGCAGACCCGCTTCGTCGAGCACCGCAATCCCGAATTTCTCCGCTTTCGCGAGCTTCGAGCCGGGGTTGTCGCCGGCGACGACGTAGTCGGTTTTCTTCGACACCGAGCTCGTCACCTTGCCGCCCCCTGCCTTCACCATCGCCGCCGCCTCCTCACGGGTGAGCTCCGGCAGGGTGCCGGTGAGGACGACGGTCTTGCCTTTCAGCGGCCCGTCCTCCCGGCGCCGTTCGGAGGCGTCGGCCTCGAGCCGCAGGCCCTTCTCGCGCAGCTTCTCCACCAGCGCCCAGGTCGCATCGTCGGCCAGGCTCTCGTTGATCTGCACCGCCATGATCGGCCCCACCCCCTCGACCTCCTCGATCGCCTCCGGGTCGGCCTCGTGGAGAGCGTCGATCGAGCCGAAGTGGTCCGCCAGCGCCTCTGCCGTGACGTAGCCGACCCCGGGCAGGCCGAGCGCGTAGAGGACGCGTTTGAAGGGACGCTGCTTCGAGGCCTCGATCGCCGCGACCAGATTCCTTGCCGAGGTCTCGCCGAAGCGGTCCAGCTCGACCAGGCGCTCGGCCGTCAGGTCGTAGATGTCGGCGACGTCTGAGATCACCCCTGCTTCGAGGAAGGTCTGGGCCTGCTTCTCCCCCAGCCCCTCGATGTCCATCGCCCCCTTGCTGACGAAGTGCTTGACGTGCTGGAAGGACTGCCCTGGACAGCCGGAGCGGTTGGGGCAGATCGTGAAGACCGAGTCCTCGGGCTTGACCGTCGGCGTGTCGCAGGCCGGGCAGCGGGCAGGGGGCTTCTCCCTGCGGGCGCCCTTCTGCTTGCGCGGCAGCTTCGGCGAGACGACCTGCGGGATCACGTCGCCGGCCCGCATCACCACCACCTCGTCGCCCTTGCGCACGTCCTTGCGGGCCAGATCCTCCTCGTTGTGGAGGGTGGCGGTGGTGACGGTGACGCCGCCGACGTGGACCGGCTCCAGCATCGCGAAGGGGACGAGGTGGCCGGTGCGGCCGACGTTCCAGACCACCTGCTTCAGCGTCGTCGTCGCCGTCGTCGGCGGGAACTTCCAGGCGATCGCCCAGCGCGGCTCGCGCCCGACCACGCCGAGCTCGCGCCAGAGCGCCTTCTCGTCGACCTTGACGACGACGCCGTCGATCTCGTAGTCGAGCTCCTCACGCCGCTCCTCCCACCAGTGACAGCGCTTGACGACCCCCTCGACGCCCTCGTGGTGGGCAGTGTCGGGATTGACCTTGAAGCCCCGGTCGCGCAGCCATTCGACCTCGTCCATGTGGGTGGCGAGATCGAGCCCTTTCACCGCTCCGATCCCGTACATCCAGGTCGAGAGCGGCCGTTCCGCGGCCAGCGAGGGATCGAGCTGGCGGATCGAGCCGGCGGCCGAGTTCCGGGGGTTGGCGAAGGTCGGTTCACCGGCCTCGGCACGGCGCTCGTTCAGCGCTTTGAAGGCGGCGATCGGCAGGTAGATCTCGCCCCGCACTTCGATCAGCGCCGGCGCCTTGTCGATCCGCAGCGGCACCGAGCCGATCGTGCGTAGGTTCTGGGTCACGTCCTCGCCGACGCGGCCGTCACCGCGGGTGGCGCCGCGGACCAGCACCCCGTCCTCGTAGGTGAGGGTGACGGCGAGCCCGTCGATCTTCGGCTCGGTCGTGTAGCTGAACTCGGAGGCGGCGATGTCGAGCCGCTTCAGATAATTGGCGATCCGGTTCTCCCAGCCGCGCAGCTCCTCCTCGTTGCGGGCGTTGCCGAGCGAGAGCATCTGCTCGGCGTGCTCGACCGGCTCGAAGCGCTCCAGCGGCGGCGCCCCGACCCGCTGGGTCGGCGAGTCCGGCGTCCGCAGCTCGGGGTGCGCGTCCTCCAGCGCCCGCAGCTCGTCCAGCAGGGCGTCATAGGTGTCGTCGCCGACCTCCGGTTCGTCGTGGAGGTAGTAGAGCCGGTTGTGGTGCTCCAGCTCCCGCCGCAGCTCGGCGACCCGCTGCTCAGGGACCTTGCTCACGCCGTCGTCGCGCTGGCGGCCAGCATCTCCTCGAAGCCCCAACCGCGCAGCCGCTCGAGCCCGCCGTGGTCGGTGAGGTCGAAGTGGATCGGGGTGACCGAGATCCGCCCCTCGGCTACCGCGTTGAGGTCGGTCCCCTCGATCTCCTCGTAGCCCGGCTGCCAGCCGTAGATCTCGTAGTGGCGGCGGCCGTCCTTCTCCTCGACCAGCTTCAGCTCGTCGTTGTAGATCCGTTTGCCGAG
Source organism: uncultured Actinomycetes bacterium (assembly GCA_963812845.1). GTDB lineage: Bacteria > Actinomycetota > Thermoleophilia > Solirubrobacterales > 70-9 > VAYN01. The sequence goes on from CAWEWQ010000001.1 coordinate 2,431,958, forward strand.
CTTCGTCACCTCGATCCCGGCCGGATCGCGGTTGGGGCAGTTGACGTTGATCAGGGTCGCCTCCGGCATCGACTCCTCGCCCAGGCGGGAGACGAGCTGGGCGGTGAAGGCGGCGGCGACCTTGAAGTCGAAGCGGCCGCTGACGTAGCCGAGGCCGCCGGCCGAGGACTGCTGCGAGAGGGCGATCGCCGGGATCCCGAGCACTATTCCCTCCAACGCCGCGGCGACGGTGCCCGAGTAGGTGATGTCGTCGCCGAGGTTGGCGCCGTGGTTGATCCCGGAGACGATCAGGTCCGGGCGCCCGCCGACCAGTCCCAGCTCGGCGAAGCGGACGCAGTCGACCGGCGTGCCGTCGGTCGCGTAGCCGACGCGGCCGTCTTCGAAGCTGACCTCCTCGACGCTGAGCGGCGAACGGGTGGTGATGCTGCGGGCGGTGGCGCTGCGGTTGGAGTCCGGGGCGATGACGTCGACCTCGACGCCCTCGAGCTCGACCAGCGCCCGCCGGGCAGCCTGCAGACCCGGCGCGGAGATGCCGTCGTCGTTGGTGAGGAGGATGCGCATCAACCCGATATTACGAGGGGCGCGAGACCCACCCCGTCTCGGAGATACTGCCGCCGTGCCCACCATCAGGCTCGACATCGAATACGACGGTGCCGGCTTTCGTGGCTGGGCTCGCCAACCGGGCCTTCGAACCGTGCAGGGTGAGCTGGAGACGGCCCTGGCGACGGTCCTGCGCGAGCCGGTGGAGCTGACGGTCGCGGGCCGCACCGACACCGGCGTCCACGCCCTGGGGCAGGTGGCGAGCTTCGAGCTGGCGGGTGAGCCGCCGGCCGACCTGATGCGGCGGCTCAACGGCCTTGCCCCCGACGACGTCGCCGTCACCGCCGCGACGGTGGTCGCCGAGGGCTTCGACGCCCGGCGCGACGCCGAAGCGCGGAGCTACCGCTACCGGCTGCTCGCCCGCTCGGCGCCGGGCCCCTTCGAGCGGGGGAGGGCGCTCTGGTGGCCCCACCGGGTCGACCGCGAGGCGCTGGAGGCCTGCGCCGCCGCCCTCCCCGGGACCCACGACTTCACGGCCTTCACGCCGACCCAGACCGACCACGTCCGCTTCGAGCGCGACATCCTCGCGGCCGGGTGGGATCAGGACGACGACGTCCTCAGCTTCCGCATCACCGCCGACGCCTTCATGCGCAACATGGTCCGAGTCCTAGTCGGCACCCAACTGGAGGTCGCCTCCGGCAGGAGAACGGTGGAGAGCTTCCTCCAACTCTTGAAAGGTGCGCCCCGAACCTCCGCCGGGGACACGGCCCCACCCCACGGCCTGTACCTCGAGTCAGTGACCTACGACCGACGGGCGGGGGCGGGAGACCCTCCCCAGGCACTCAACATCGAGCCATAGCGAGATGTGCCTGGGGCGGGGCACCCGCCCCCGCCTCCCACCAACCCGCTAGACCAGCTCGAGGTAGACCATCTCGGTCGAGTCGGACTTCCTCGGACCGAGCTTGACGATGCGGGTGTACCCGCCGGGGCGCTCCGCGTAGCGCGGCGCCACCTCGTCGAACAGCTTGTGGACGATGAACTTGTCGTTGTGGAGCGTCGCCAGGGCCTGACGGCGGGCATGGAGGTCGCCGCGTTTGGCGAGGGTGATCAGTTTCTCGACCTCGGGCTTGACCGCCTTGGCCTTCGCCTGGCTGGTCTGGATCCGCTCGTGCTCGATCAGCTGCTTCGAGAGGTTCGAGAGCAGGGACTCGCGGTGGGAGGAGTCGCGGCTGAGCTTGTTCCGCTTCTTTTTGTGCCGCACCTGATCCTCCGCTCCGCCTTGGCCTGGCCCTTAGTCCGCCTGGAGGTCCAGGCCGCGGGAGTGCAGGGTCTCGATGACTTCCTCGATCGACTTCTGACCGAAGTTCGGGATCGCGTTCAGTTCGGCGCGCGACTTGCGGACGAGGTCTCCGACGGTCTGGACACCGGCCCGCTTGAGGCAGTTGTAGGAACGGACGCCGAGTTCGAGCTCCTCGATGAGGATCTCGTCGAGGCCGTTGGCGGCAGCACCGCCGTCGCCCCCGGGCGCCGAGAAGCCGTCGCTCTGGATAGGCGGAGCCGGCTCGCGAGCGGTCAGCTCTTCGACCCGGTCGGCGTCGGTGAAGATCGCCAGGCTCTTGATCAGGATCTCGGAGGCCTCGCGCAGGGCAGCTCCGGGCTCGATCGAGCCGTCGGTCTCGAGGTCGAGGGTGAGTTTGTCGAAGTCGGTCCGCTGGCCGACGCGGGCGGCGGCGACCGAGTAGGAGGCGCGGCGGATCGGCGAGAAGATCGAATCGATCGGGATTACCCCGATCGGTTGCTCGTCGGACTTGTTCTCTTCGGCGGGCGAGTAGCCGCGGCCGCGGCCGATCGTCAGGTAGACCTCGAGTTTGGTTTTTTTCTCGAGCGTCGCGATCGGCGCATCGGGATTGAGGATCTCGACGCCGGAAGGAAGGTCGATGTCCTTTGCCTTCACCTCGCCGGGGCCGGAAGCGACCAGCGGGGCCTCGACCTCGTCGGCGTCGGTGTGCATGCGGACGACGAGGTCCTTGAGGTTGAGGATGATGTCGGTGACGTCCTCTTTGACACCGGGCACGGTCGAGAACTCGTGTGAGACTCCCTCGATGCGGACGCTGGTGATCGCGGCGCCGCCCAGCGAAGAGAGCAGGACGCGGCGAAGGCTGTTGCCGAAGGTGTAGCCGAAGCCCTTGTCGAGCGGCTCGATGGTGAAGGTGCCGCGGCGGTCGTCGACTTTCTCGGAGGTGATGCGGGGGACCTGGAAATCGGTGGTCATGAGTTCCTTGCTCTGGGGTGTTTCAGAAATCGAAATTCCGGACTACTTGGAGTACAGCTCGACGATCAGCTGCTCCTGGACCGGCGCCGAGATCTCGGAGCGCTCGGGGTAGCGCAGGACCTTGGCGGTGAGGGCATCGTGATCGGCCTGCAACCAGGCGGGAACCGTGGAGACGAGTTCGGTCGCCCGGCGGATCGTGTCGCTGGCATTCGATCCGGCCTTGATCGAGATGATGTCTTCGGGCCGCACCTGGTAAGAGGGGATGTTCACGCGGCGGCCGTTGATCTGCCAGTGGCCGTGGGTGATCAACTGCCTTGCCTGGCGCCGCGAGGCGGCAAAGCCGAGGCGGACGAGGACGTTGTCGAATCGCGACTCGAGCAACCGCAGCAGGTTCTCACCGGTGACGCCGTCCTGGCGCGAAGCCTTGTCGTAGTAAGCGCGGAACTGTTTCTCCAGCACCTGGTAGTAGCGGCGCGTCTTCTGCTTCTCGCGCAACTGGACCCGGTACTCGGACTGGCGCAGCCGACCGCGGCCGTGCTCACCGGGCGGGTAGGAACGACGCTCGACGCCGCACTTGTCGGTGAAGCAACGCTCACCCTTGAGGAAAAGCTTCTGGCCCTCGCGTCGGCACTGCTTGCACTGCGGAGCGGTGTCTCGAGCCACTAGACCCGCCTCCGCTTCTTCGGCCGGCAGCCGTTGTGGGCCTGGGGAGAGACGTCCTTGACAGTGGTGACGTCGAGGCCGGCAGCCTGCAGCGAGCGGATCGCGGTCTCACGGCCCGAGCCGGCGCCCTTGGCGAAGACCTCGACCCTCTCCAGCCCGTGTTCCATGCCTTTTTTGGCAGCCGCGTCGGCGGTCACCTGGGCGGCAAACGGGGTCGACTTGCGCGAGCCTTTGAAACCGGCCGAGCCGGCCGACTCCCAGGCGATCACGTTGCCGTCGGTATCGGTGAGGGTGACGATCGTGTTGTTGAAGGAAGTCTTGATATGCGCCTGGCCATAGGTGACGTTCTTTTTCACCCGGCGTCGCGTGCGCCCTTTCGAGGGTTTTTTCTCAGCCATGCCTGCCTACCTACACCTTCCGCTTGCCGGCGACGCTGAGGCGCCGCGGTCCCTTGCGGCCGCGGGCGTTGGTCTTCGTCCGCTGGCCCCGGACCGGCAGGCCGCGGCGATGGCGGAGACCGCGATAGGAGCCGATCTCCATCAGCCGTTTGACGTTCTGCGAGCGCTCGCGGCGTAGGTCTCCCTCGACCTCGCGGTTCTCGACCGCCTCGCGCAGTTTCATTACCTCGTCCTCGGTCAGGTCCTTGACCTGCGTGTTCGGGTCGACCCCGGTCTCGGCGAGGATCTGCTTCGCCGTCGACTGCCCGATCCCGAAGATGTAGGTGAGCCCGATTTCAGCCCGTTTATTGACCGGGATGTTGATTCCTGCGATCCGCGCCACGGCTAGCCCTGCCTCTGCTTATGGCGCGGGTTCTGGCAGATCACCAGGACCGCTCCATTTCGGCGGATTACCTTGCACTTCTCGCACATCGGCTTGACGGAAGCTCGGACCTTCATCGCTCCGGATCTCGTATCGACAACAGGATTCCTGCACGCCCCATGAATCGGACGGCAGGACGAACCAACCGGCCAACAAGGCCGACGGAGAAAGATAGCAGGGGAGAGCCCTCCGCGGTGCCCGGTCAGGCGGGCCCGACGAGCGCGATCAGGAAGCCGTCGTAGCCCTTCACGCCAACCGTCTGGATGGTAGTGGCACTGACCCTGGAATCTCCGCGCAGCATCTCGTGCAGGCGGCGCTGGGCCTGGGTCGCGTCGTCGGTCGCGGCGGCGTCGGCGAGGGTGCCGTCGCGGACGACGTTGTCGGCGACGATCAGGCCGCCGGGGCGCGTGCGCTCGAGCGCCCAGGAGAAGTAGTCGGGCGTGTTGACCTTGTCGGCGTCGATGAAGACGAGGTCGAACGGGCCCTCCTCCTCCAGCCCCGGCAGCGCCTCCAGGGCCGGCCCGATCCGGATCTCGACCTTCTCCCCCACGCCCGCCGCATCGATGCTCCGCCGCGCCACCTCCGCATAGTCGGGGTTCGCCTCCAGCGTGATCAACCGCCCGTCCTCCGGCAACGCCCGCGACATCAGGATCGCGCTGTAGCCGCCGAGCGTCCCGAACTCCAGAATCGTCCTCGCCCCCACCAACCGCACCAGCAACTGCAGCAACTTCCCCTGCGGCGGCGAGACCTGGATCGAAGGCAGCCCAGCCTCCTCAGCGGCGGCGATGGCGCCTCGTAGCGCCTGATCCTCCTCGAGGATCGTCTCGCCGATGAACTCGTCAACCGCAGAGAAGATCTGTTGGTCCATCAGTCGTCCTCATCCTCGGTGGGCGGCAGTCGGTCCAGCATTCGGAGAGTGGCTTGGCGCTGAGCCCGTGCTTCGGCTTGGAGTTCCTCGAACTTCACCCTGGACTCGGCACGCGATTCGGCGAATGCCTGCCTCATATCTTCCTGGGCAGCTTGAATGGTTTTCACGTGCGCGTCGGTCATCTGGGCGAGCACCCTCTGGATGTGGTCGTTCTCGAACTGCCGCTTCTCGTCAGCGGTCATCAGCCGGCCGTTGAGCTCCTCCCACTCGCGCCTGCGAGCCTCTCCTCCCTCCCGCAGGATGCGCTGAAGCTCTTCGATTCGCTTGACGAGATCTCCGCGTCCTTCTTCCAGCCGCTGCTCGAAGTCGCACCTCTTCCTCTCCAACTCCATGTCGAGATCGTCCCAGGCCACGGCATACGAAACTACACCTCAGACAAAATGTTCTGAACTGACCTCCATACGGAAGGGTGAATTCGTGCCTCAGCGCGGCAACCGCTGAGTCGGCGTAACCACCTGCTGGAACGTCGGCCGGTTCTGAAACGGGAACGGCGGCATCGAGACCCCGCCGGTCACCTGCGGTCGGTTCTGGTCGAAGCAGGATGGCTGCGGGTTTGCGGCACAGGCGCCGTCGCCACCGCCGTAGAGCTGCTGCGGGGTGACCTTCAGCGCCGCGCGCAGGGTCCGCTGCAGCATCGCCCGGCACTGCTTCCTCGAGCCGCCGCCGCAGTAGACGCGGCTCCAAGCGCCCTTCGGCTCCGGCCCGAAGAGGTCGCGCAGGTCCTTGGACACGTAGCTCCACCAGCCGTCCGAGAAATCCGGTTCGGTCGGTGAGCCACCGGTGTAGGCACCGGTCCGAACCATCCCTTCCAGCTGTTCGTAGGCCTTGGCGCCGATCGTCGGCTTGAACTCGCCTTCGAGCAGCTTCGGCCACCAGGCGTCCATCAGTTCGACCGCGTCGTTTTCCTCGTAGACGCCGTCGCGGTCGAGGTCGCGGCGGTGCGCCCCGTGCTTCTGCCAGGCGCGCAGCGTCGCCAGCACCCGGCTCAACTGCCCGGACTTCGGCTTGCCGATCGCCTTGAAGATCGTCGGCAGCAGTCGGTATCCGCGGAGGTCCTGCGTCGCCGGTTCCTCCATCGCCTGGATCAACTGGACGATGGTGATCTTCTTCTTGCCCTTGATCGCCGCCTTCACCTTGTCTTCGATCATCTGCGAGCGGAACAGCGGCCCGTAGCTGTACTTGTCGTCGGCCGCCGCCCATTCAGGGGCCTGCTTGTTGTTCCAGGAGACGAGGAAGGGCGGATCGACCGCCTGCGGATGTTTCGCGAACGGCAGCCAGTCCGCCTGCCGCGTCGAAGGCTTGTAGCCCTTCCAGTCGTACTGGCCGGTGCCGAGGACCGGGAAGTCGGGCGAGGTTCCCTTCGCCCGCTGCGGCATCCAGCCCGAGAGCGCGTAGGCGATGTGTTCGGAGTCGATGTAGGACCAGTTGAAGAGGAAGTTGATGTTGGAGACGGCCTGCTTGAAGCCCTCCGGCCCCGTCATCACCCCCGGTTCGTTCAGCTGCCCGAACCCGATCACCGAGTCCGCCTCATGGAAGTAGGTGCTGCGCTGGCGGGCGAAGGCGACCTTCTTGCCGCCGACCCTGCCGCGGGCGTAGACGATCCCGTGGACGGTGCGGTAGGAGACCAGGGTCTGCGAGCCCGCCGGGGTGTCGTCAGCCGCGTTCGGCGTCCAGCTCTCGCTCTTTTCCAGCTTTTCCATCGCCAGGCACTTGCCGCGGTGGAGGTAGTGGAACTTGTCCTTGCAGAGCACCTCGGCGAAGGTGTCGACGTTGTCGGAGGTGGCGGTCGTCGCGCTCCAGGCGTAGTCGCGCCCGTGGCCGAGCTCGACGTAGAGGTTGACCCCGGGGAAGGCGGCGCCGCGAGCGTCGATCCCGGGCCCGTGCAGGTCCTCCTCCATCAGGATCTGGGGCGCGAAGTACCCGACCTGCGGGCCCATCACCGCGACCGGGTGGCCGGTGGCCGACTCCTTGGCCGAGACCAGCTCCCAGTTGGAGGCGTGGCCGGCGGCTTCGAGCGCCGCCTGCAGGCGGGCGCCGACGGTGGCGAGGCCGTGAGCCGGCGCGGGCGCGGCCGCCGAGGCGCTCGCGGTCTGGGTGAAGCGGACGCTGTTGCGATCCGGCAGAGCCAAGCCACGCTTCTCGAAAGCGCTGCGGGTCTCGTAGGGGAATGCCTTCGAGACGGTGGTCGGCGCTTCCGGATCGTTCTTGGAGCGGAAGCCGAGCCAGGACTTGCGCCCCGCCTTCGTGCCCATCTTCTGGACGAAGGCCTGCATCGTCAGCGCCGAGTTCAGCTCGTTGCCGCCGCCCTGGCCGAAGATGCCGCCGACGAGGGAGGCGATCGCGATCACGTCGGTCGGCTTCCACGGTTCCATCGGCTTGTTCAGCAGCGTGTACTCACCGGGCTTCAGTACCGGATCGAGATTGGCCGCAGAGATGTAGGCGTTGATGCCTTCGACGTAGGCGGCGACGTCGTCGACCGCCTGTTGCCCCGCCTGGCCGAACTGCTGCGGCGCCTGTACGAGCTGCTGTTCGAGGTCGGCTTCGGTGTAGGGGGCAAACTGCCACTGACTGGCGTCGGCGCCGGCATTGGCGCCGCCGAGGAAGGACCCCAGTTCGGCGCGGCCGGTGTGGCGCAGCACGTCCATCAGGAAGAGGCGGTCGGCAGCGCCGGCGTAGCCGGCCCCGAACATGGTGTCGGCGCGGGTGGTGCCGTAGACGTGGGGCACCCCGAAGGCTTTGTCGCGGACGATCGTCACTCCCGGCCGCGGTTCGATCGTCGATTCGACTTCTCCGGCGGGCACGCCGAAGGTAGCGTCCTTGAAGTAGTTCGGAATCTGGTCTTCGCTCAGCCCCGGGCTCGCGTAGAGGAGGTTCTCGTAGAGCGGCTGCTGGTCGGCGAAGTGGGGCGGCAGAAGATGACCGGACCCGCGGGAGGCGAGAACTTCGGTGAAATCCGCGGTTCCGTTCTCCCCGGGCGGCAGCACGTTGCGGAAACCGCCGGCGTCACTGGCGCCGTAGGGTTCCGGCGCGGCCGCCGGCGCGGCGGGGGCGGCGATCGCGAAGACCGCCGGCAGGGCGACCAGCGGCACCAGGACGCGGGTGCAGACTCGAAGACGCAAAGAACCACTCCTTCCCGTTGCGGCGCCCCACCGCAAGGGACAGACTACCCACCCGACCTTCTCGGCTACTCGGATTCGTGCCAGGGGGTGAGGATCCGCGGGCCCTCCGGGGTCACCGCGACGGTGAACTCGAAGTGAGCGGCGAGGGAGCCGTCTTCGGAATAGACCGACCAGCCATCGTCGCCCATCCGCACCAGCGGACCGCCGACGTTGACCATCGGCTCGATCGCCAACACCGTGCCGACCTCCAGTTCGGGGCCCTTGCCAGGCTCGCCGAAGTTGGGCACCTGCGGTTCCTCGTGCATGTCGCGGCCGATCCCGTGGCCGACAAGCGTGCGGATGATCGAGAGCCCCTCGGCCTCGACCGAGCGCTGGATTGCCGCCGAGACGTCGCCGAGGTGGTTCCCGGGCGCCATCTGCTCGACCCCGGCAAAGAGCGAGGCCTTGGTCACCTCGAGGAGCTTCTGCGCCTCCGGGCCGACCGGACCGATCGGCAGCGTCATCGCGGCGTCGGAGACCCAGCCGTCCTTGATCACACCGACGTCGATCGAGATCACGTCCCCCCGCTTCAGCTCGTAGTCGCCGGGGATCCCGTGCACGACCATCGAGTTGGGCGAGGCGCAGATCGACCCCGGGAAACCCCGGTACCCCTTGAACGCCGGCTCGGCGCCCTGGGAGCGGATGAACTTCTCCGCCGCGGCATCGAGTTCCCCGGTGGTGATGCCGGGCCGCGCCTTCGCGGCGAGCATCTTCAAGCAGCGGACGAGGACCTCGCCGGAGGCCGCCATCTTCTCGACCTGCTCCGGGGTCTTCTTGATGATCATCCGGTACACGCTAATGGTCGGCGCCCGCAGGCTCCCGGCCGTCGTTCAGACGGTCTCGTCCTGCTCCATCCGCAGCGTCGCCAGGGTGCGGCGGACCTGCTCGGCAACCTCGTCCGGCGTCGCCTCGCCGGCGATCCGGCGTAGAACGCTGCGGCTGTCGTAATAGGAGACGAGCGGCTCGGTCTTCTCGTGGTAGGTCGCAAGCCGCTTGCGGATCACCTCGGGCTCGTCGTCGTCGCGGACGATCAGCGGCGAGCCGTCGATGTCGCAGACGCCCTCTTCCTTCGGCGGTTCGAACTCGACATGGAAGACGTGTCCGTTCTCCTCGCAGGTGCGCCGGCCGCCGAGCCGCCGCACTACCTCGTCGTCGGAGACGTCGATCAGGAGCACCCCGGTCACCGCCCGGCCCAGCTCGCCCAGCTTCGCGTCGAGCGCCTCGGCCTGCGGGGTGGTCCGCGGGAAACCGTCGAGAATGAAACCGTCGAGCGCCTCGCTGGAGTCGATCCGCTCGGCGATCACGCCGACGATCACCTCGTCGGGGACCAGGTCCCCCCGGTCCATGTACTCCTTCGCAGTCCGGCCCAACTCCGTTTCGTCCCGAACGGCGCCGCGGAGGATGTCCCCGGTCGCGTAATAGGGCAGCCGCAGGTCTTCGTTCAGCCGCTCCCCCTGGGTGCCCTTGCCGGACCCGGGCGGGCCCAAAAGGACGAGATTCAGCTCAGGCATCCAGAGAGCCTATTTGAGGAAGCCCTCGTAATTGCGCATCATCAGCTGCGCCTCCAGCTGCTTGACCGTGTCTAGCGCGACGCCGATCACGATCAGGATGGAGGTGCCGCCGAAGTAGAAGTTGGCCGCGGTCTGGCTGATCAGGATCGTCGGCAGCGCGGCCACGGCGCCGAGGTAGAGCGCGCCGGGGAAGGTGAGCCGCGAAAGGATCCGATCCAGGTACTCGGCCGTCGGGCGGCCGGGCCGGACGCCGGGGATGAAGCCGCCGTACTTCTTCAGATTGTCGGCCTGGTCGACCGGGTTGAAGGTGACCGCCGTGTAGAAGTAGGTGAAGACGATGATGAAGAAGACCTCGCCGACCACGTAGGCCCAGCTGTTAGGGCTGAAGAAGGCGGCGAAATCCAGCGCGGTCGGGGTGTTGAGCATCTGCCCGATCGTCGCCGGGAAGGCCATGATCGAGGCGGCGAAGATGACCGGGATGACGCCGGCCATGTTGACGCGCAAGGGGAGGTAGGTCGAGCCGCCCGAGGTCATTTTGCGGCCGACCACGCGTTTCGCGTACTGGACCGGGATCCGCCGCTGACCCTCCTGGACGAAGACGATCGCGACGATCACCGCCAGGGCGATGAACGGCATCATCACCACGAAGACCTGGTCCGGGTTGTTCCACCACTTCGAAAGGCCGGGGAGGATGCTGGAGGCGATCGAGGCGAAGATCATCAGCGAGATCCCGTTGCCGATGCCGCGCTGGGTGATCAGCTCGCCCAGCCACATCAGCAAGGTGCAGCCGGCGGTGAGGCAGATCACGATCAGGAAGAGCCGCGGGAAGGTGAGCTGACCGACGACTTCGGTGTTGGCCTGGTTGCCGAAGGAGCGGAAGAGGAAGACGTATCCGATCGACTGGACGAAGGCGAGGCCGACCGTCAGATAGCGCGTGTACTGGGTGATCTTCTGCTGCCCGACTTCGCCCTCTTTCGACAGGCGCTCGAGCGAGGGGACGACCACGGTCAGCAACTGCAGGATGATCGAGGCCGTGATGTAGGGCATGATCCCCAGCGCGAAGAGGCTGAGCCTGGAGAGGCCGCCGCCGGAGAAGAGGTTGAGGAACCCGAGGACACCGGAGCCGCCGAAGTTGTCCTGGATTTCCTTAACGGCCTGGGCGTCCACCCCTGGAGCCGGGATGTAGGCACCGAGCCGGTACAGCGCCAGCATCGCCGCCGTGAACGCAAGCTTCTTGCGAATGTCGGCAACGCTGAAGGCGTTGAGAATAGTTCTGAGCATTACGGCTCCAGAGTGTGACAGGAACCGCCGGCAGCCTCGATCTTCTCCTTGGCAGCCGCGCTGAAAGCGTGTGCGTGGACCTCGAGCTTCTTCTTGATCTCGCCGCGGGCGAGGATCTTGACCGGGTCAGACCGCTTCGCCAGCCCCTTCTCCTTCAGCGCCTCCGGCGTCACCTCGGCGCCGCTGTCGAAGCGCTCCTCGAGGTCGGAGAGGTTGACGGGCTGGGTCTTGGTGCGGAAGTTCTCGAAAGGCATCGACTGCTTTTTGTGCGGGCCGCGCAGCTTTCGCATCCGCATGTGGATGGGGTTCTGTCCACCCTCGTAGCCGGCCTTGCGCTTGCGGCCCGATCGCGAGCCGGCGCCCTTGTGCCCCCGCCCGGAGGTCTTGCCCAGGCCACTGCCCTCGCCGCGGCCGATCCGCTTGCGCGGCCTTTTCGAGCCGGGCTTCGGCTTCAGGTTGTGGAGACCGATCTCCTCGCTGCGCGATGATTCTTTTGAAGAGGTCTTCTCAGCCACCGTCGACCTCCACGAGGTGCGAGACGACCCGCAGTTGGCCCTGCAGCTGCTCGGAGTCCTTCAACTCGGCCGATTTGCCGATCCGCCCAAGCTTCAGCGCCTTCAAAGTCGCTTTCTGGTTCGGATTCGTCTTAGCAGCAGAGCGGATCTGCCGAACCTTCACCGTGCTCACGAGCCCTCACCAGCCTTCTCCTCGACCGGCTCAACAGCCTCGTCGGCGGGACTCTGCGCCTCCTCGGACAGCTCCCCGGCCTCTGGCGCAGCGGCCTCTGCCGTGGGTGACGTCGTAGGGGGGACCGTCTCCTGCGCAGTTGCAGGAGACGGTGGGTCCCCTGCGGCGGCAGGACCCGCGGCCCCAGCGTCCGGTCCCTCATCAGAGAGAGTCGCAGCGGCCCCGTTCCCGTTACCCCCGTCCAAGCCCAGAACCTGGGTGACGGTCAGGCCCCGCAACTCCGCAACCTCCTCCGGCCTACGCAGGCGAATCAAGCCGTCCATCGTCGCCTTGACGAGGTTGATCGGGTTCTGCGTGCCGATGCTCTTGGTGAGGACGTCGCGGACGCCGCCGAGCTCGAGCACAGCGCGCACTCCGCCGCCGGCGATGACCCCGGTACCGGGGCTGGCCGGGCGGAGGACGACGTGCCCGGCGCCGAAGCGACCGATGATGCGGTGGGTGATGGTGTTCCCGTATTTGGGCACCCGGATCAAGTTCTTACGGGCGTCCTCGACGCCCTTCTGGATCGCCAGCGGGACCTCGCGGGCCTTGCCGTAGCCGATCCCGACCACGCCCTCCTCGTCGCCTACGGCGACCAGCGCGGTGAAGGAGAACCGACGGCCGCCCTTGACCACCTTGGCGACGCGGTTGATCTCGATCACGCGCTCCTGCAGGTCCAACCCGCGGGGGCTGACGGTTTCCACGTTCTTGACGTCCATTCCCTTCATAAGCAGCGGCCCACCGTAGCGAAACTACGGTTTCAGAAAGCCAGACCCCCCTCTCGGGCGCCATCGGCAAGGGCCTTGACGCGCCCGTGGTACTGGTAGCCGCCGCGGTCGAAGACGCAGGTCTCGACGCCGGCCCCCTTGGCCCGCTCGGCCAACAGTTCGCCGGCTTTCTTCGCCTGCTCGGAAGCGGTGAGCTTGCGCAGGTCAGGCTCGATCCAGTTGACGGCCGCCACCGTGTGGCCCTTGCTGTCGTCGATGAGCTGGGCGAAGACTCCGCGGTTGGAGCGGTAAACGGAGAGCCGCGGCCGCTCGGCGGTGCCTTTGACGCGAGCGCGGACCCGGCGGCGCCGTTTGAGCCGGCGCTGGCGGTTGGTGAGAACGCTCATGCGCGCTTGCCCACCTTTCGCAGGACCTGCTCGTCCTTGTAACGGATGCCCTTGCCCTTGTAGGGCTCCGGGGGCCGGCGCTTGCGGATGTCCGCGGCGACCTGGCCGACGAGCTGCTTGTCGATGCCCTTGATGATGACCTCGGTCGGCTGGGGAACTTCGAAGTCGATTCCCTCAGGCGCCTCGATAGCGACCGGATGCGAGTAGCCGAGCGCCAGCTCCAAGTTCTTTCCTTTCAGGGCGGCGCGGTAGCCGACGCCCTGGATTTCCAGGCGCTTCTCGAAGCCGTCGGTAACGCCCTCGACCATGTTCGCGATCAGAGAGCGGGTGAGTCCGTGCAGGGCGCGGTGTTCGCCGCGATCGGTGGGACGGGCGACGGTGACGACCCCGTCGCTCTGCTCGACCGCCATCTCCGGCGACAGGTTCTGTCGCAGCTCCCCCTTCGGACCCTTGACGGCAATGTTGCCCTGGCCGATCTCGACCGTGACGGCGTCGGGGACGGGAACGGGCTTTCTTCCGATTCGGCTCATTCAGGCACCCTCACCAGACGTAGGCGACAACCTCGCCGCCGACGCCCTTGCTGCGGGCTTCGTGGCCGGTCATGACACCGACGGAGGTGCTGACGATCGCAGTGCCGGTGCCGCCGTGGACGCGGGGGACGTTGTTGTGGTTGACGTAACGGCGCCGACCCGGGCGCGAAACCCTTTCGATTCCGAGGATCACCGGCTGGCGATCCTCGGTGTACTTGAGCTCGACGTTGATCAGCTCGCCGACCCGCGCCGGCTTGCGGCTGAAGTCCTTGATGTATCCCTGCTCCTTGAGGATCCGGGACAGCTCGAGCTTGAGGCCGGAGAGCGGGATCTCCACCTCGTCGTGCCCGGCACGGATCCCGTTTCGGATCCGGGTCAGGTAATCGGCGATCGGGTCGGTCAGCATCGTCTCGTCCTACCAGCTCGACTTGGTCATTCCGGGGATGTACCCCTCGTGCGCGGCCTCGCGCAGGCAGATCCGGCAGAGGCCGAATTTGCGGTAGTAAGCGCGCGGGCGACCGCAGCGGCGGCAGCGGTTGTAGCTGCGCGACTTGAACTTCGGGTCGCGCGCCTGCTTCACCTTCATTGAAGTCTTAGCCATTGTCTGAACTCTCCTCGGCCGTCTCTCCGGCCTCTTCGTCTCCGCCCTCGGCGTCACCCTCGTCCTCGCCTTCGGGCTTGGCGTAGGCCTCGGGGTTCTCCTCTTTCAGCTGCTCGAGCGCCGCCTGCTCGACTTCGGCCTTCTGGCGGGCTTCCTCTTTGAGCTGCTCTTCTTCGGCTTCCTTTTCCTTGGCTTCGCGCTCGGCCTGACCGGGACGGCCCTCCTGTGCAAACGGCATCCCCAGCCCGAGCAGAAGCTCGAAAGCCTCGAGGTCAGTTTTAGCGGAAGTCGTGATCGTCACGTCCAGACCCCGGACGACGTCGACCGAGTCGTAGTCGATTTCGGGGAAGATCAGCTGCTCTTTGACGCCCATCGAGTAGTTGCCGCGACCGTCGAAGGAGCGCGCGTTGAGGCCGCGGAAGTCACGGATGCGCGGCACGGCGATCGAGACCAGGCGATCGAGGAACTCCCACATGCGGGCGCGGCGCAGGGTCACCGAGACGCCCACCGGCATTCCCTCACGCAGCTTGAAGGAAGCGACCGACTTGCGGGCGCGGCGCACGTTGGGGTACTGGCCGGCGATGATCGCCAACTGTTCCTGGGCGGCTTCGAAGGAGCGTTTGTCCTGTTTCTCGGTGCCGAGGCCCATGTTGAGCGTGATCTTCTCGAGGCGCGGGACCTCCATCGGCGTCGAGTAGCCGAACTTCTGCGTCAGCGCGGGCAGGATCTCCTGCTCGTAGCGCTCGCGCAGGCGCGGCGGCGGCGCGGCCTGGGACGTCGGTGCGACGGTCGCCTCCATCAGCCGATCTCGTTTCCGGACCGCTTCGCGTAGCGGACGCGCTTGCCGCCTTTGTCGACGCGGACGCCGATGCGGGTCGGTTTGTTGTCTTTGGGATCGAGCAGCATCACGTTGGAGACGTCGATCGGCCCCTCCTTCTCGACGATGCCACCGGCCTGCGGGTTTTTCAGGTCGGTCTGCGAGCGGGGTCGTTCGTGGCGCTTGACGATGTTCAGGTTCTCGACGTAGACGCGGCGCTTCTTCGGATCGGTGCGGACGACCCGGCCTTTCTTGCCGGCGTCCTTGCCGCCGATGATCATCACCTGGTCGTCGGTGCGGATGCGCATCGACTTCGCCATCAGAGGACCTCCGGCGCCAGCGAGATGATTTTCATGAAATTCCGGTCCCGCAGTTCGCGCGCAACCGGGCCGAAAATGCGGGTCCCGCGGGGGTTGTTGCTGGCCGGGTCGATGAGCACCGCGGCGTTCTCGTCGAAGGAGATGTAGGTGCCGTCGGGGCGGCTGAGCGGCTTGCGGGTGCGGACCACGACCGCCTGCACGACCTCGCCCTTGCGGACGCCGCCCTGGGGGCTGGCCGATTTCACGGTTGCCGTGATCACGTCGCCGACGCTGGCATAGCGACGGTGGGACCCACCTTTGACCCGGATGCAGAGGATCTCCCGCGCGCCCGAGTTGTCGGCGACCTTGAGCCTGGACTCCTGCTGGATCATCGCCCTACCTCGCCTTCTCCACCACATCGACCAGACGCCAGCGCTTGGTCTTGGAGAGCGGGCGGGTCTCGATCACCCGGACTACGTCGCCCTCGCCGGCCTCGTTGCGCTCGTCGTGGGCGTGCAGCTTGGTCGAGCTGCGGACGATCTTCTCGTAAGTGCGGTGACGACGGGCGATGTCGATGCGGACGGTGATCGATTTGTCGCCCTTGCTGGAGACGACGATCCCCTGCCGCACCTTCGCCGCGTTCGACTCACGCTCGGCCGGCGGGGTCCCGGTACCAGCCGTGTGGGCAGCTTTGGTCGCAGCACGCTGTTTGCGGCGCAGGGTCGCCTTGCGCTTGCGCGCCTCGGCCCGCTGCGCCTTGCGATCCTCAGGGCCGGAGGGGCCGGCTTTACGCGGCTGCCGCCGCGATTTCTGCAGCCGCAACCGCTCCTTCCAAGGCAACTCGTCCTCGGGATTGGGCTCAGCAGCAGCTTCCTCTTCGGCGGCCGGAGCCTCGGACTCAGCGGCCTCTGCCGCGGGTGGCGTGGCCTCAGCGCCCTCGTCCTGAGGGGGCTCCGGCTCAGTCGTCTCGTCTTTTTTCGTCTCGTCGTCGCTCATATCCGTCGGGTCTCTTTCTCAACATCGATGCCGCGCTGACGGGCCACGGTCAGCAGTCGGGCCACGTCCTTCTTTGCCTGTCCGAGGCGGGCGCTGTTCTCGAGCTCACCGGTCGCATGCCGGAAGCGCAGGTTGAAGGCCTCCTGCTTGGCGTCGATCAGCTTCGCCACAAGCTCGTCGTCTTTCAGGTTATGCACCTCGGCCGCCTTCATCACTCGCCGGCCCCCTCGCGCATGACGAATTTGGTTTTCACCGGAAGCTTGTGGCCGGCGAGGCGCAGCGCTTCGCGCGCAAGGTCCTCGGGGACGCCCGCCAGCTCGAACATCACCTTGCCGGGCTTGACGACGGCGACCCAGCCCTCCGGGTTGCCCTTGCCGGACCCCATCCGGGTCTCGGCCGGCTTCTTCGTGTAGGGCTTGTCCGGGAAGACGTTGATCCAGACCTTGCCGCCACGTTTGATCTTGCGGGTCATCGCCACACGAGCGGCCTCGATCTGGCGGTTGGTGATCCAGCCGCGCTCCAGGGCCTTGATCCCATACTCGCCGAAGGCGACGGTGCTGCCGCCCTTGGTGTTGCCGCGCATGCGGCCGCGGAACTGTTTGCGGTGCTTGACCCGTTTCGGCATCAACATCAGCGGCCACCTCCCCGCTGTCCACCGCGTCCGCCGCCGCCGGGCCCACGCCCACCGCCGCCGCCGCGACCGCCGCGATCTCCACCCGGGCCACGACCGCCACGGTCGCCGCCGGGGCCGCGTCCACGTCCGCCGCCGCCGCGATCGTCGCGACGTCCGCGACCGGACTGGCCCTGCGGCTCGCTGTCGCCGGAGACGAGGTCGGAGCGGAAGCCCTCGGGCATTACTTCACCCTTGTTGATCCAGCATTTGACGCCGATCCGGCCGGTCGTGGTGCGGGCCTCGAAGAAGCCGTAGTCGATGTCGGCGCGCAGCGTGTGCAGCGGTACGCGACCGTCGGAATACTGTTCGGTCCGCGCCATCTCGGCACCGCCGAGGCGACCGGAGACCTGGACCTTGACGCCCTTGGCGCCGGAGCGCATCGCCGAGGTCAGGGCGCGTTTCATCGCCCGCCGGAAGGCAACCCGGTTCTGCAGCTGCTCGGCGATCGACTGGGCAACCAGTTTGGCGTCGAGCTCGGGTCGCTTGACCTCGCGGATGTTCACTTTGACCGGGCTGCCGGTGAGCTTGTGCAGCTCTTTGCGCAGGGCGTCGACTTCGCTGCCGGACTTGCCGATCACGATGCCCGGACGAGCCGTGTGAATGTCGACGGCGACCTCGCCGCGGCGCTCGATCGTGATGCTCGAGAGGCCCGCGTGGGAAAGCTTGCTTTCGATGTGGTCCCGGATCTGCAGGTCTTCCTGGAGGACGTCGGCGAAGTTTTTGTCCTCGTACCAGTTCGACTTCCAGTCGTGGATGTAGCCGACGCGGAAACCCTCGGGGTGGATCTTCTGTCCCATGCCTAGTCCTCCACCGGGGTCAGAGCCACGGCGATGTGGCTGGTTCGCTTGTTGATCGGGGTCGCCCGGCCCATCGCCCGGGGGCGGAAACGGCGCAGGGTCGGCCCCTCGTCGACGGTGATCGAGGAGACGCGCATCTCGTCACCGACAAGGTCGTGATTGTTTTCCGCGTTGGCGGCGGCGGAGTTGATCAGCTTCTGGATCGGGTGGGCGGCGCCGCGGGGCGAGAACTGCAGCAGCGCCCGGGCCTTTTCGATGTGCATGCCGCGCACCTGGTCGGCGATCAGCCGCGCCTTGCGCGGAGCGATGCGCACGTAGCGCGCCTTGGCCTTGACGACCGGCGGCGCGGCCGGCGCTTTGGCTTTCGCTTTCGCAGCAGCTCTTTTCGACGGAGCTTTTTTGGCTTTGGCCTCTTTTTTCGGTTTCGCCGCTTTTTTGGCGTCGGCTTTTTTCTCTTTGGCTTTCGCCGAAGTCTCTTTTTTCGCAGCCGGCTTTTTCGCGTCTTTCGCCGCGGCTTTTTTGGCCGGAGCTTTTTTGGCTTTGGCCTCTTTTTTCGCAGCCGGTTTTTTGGCTGCTGGTTTCGCCGCTTTTTTGGCTTTGCTGTCTTGCTGTTTTTTGTTCGGGTTCTCGTCGGCCATCGCTATTCCTTACCGCCGTGGGAGCGGAAGGTCCGGGTGGGAGCGAACTCGCCGAGCTTGTGCCCGACCATCGACTCCGAGATGAAGACCGGAACGTGTTTTTTGCCGTCGTGGACGGCGATCGTGTGCCCGACCATCTCCGGGAAGATCGTCGAGGTCCGCGACCAGGTTTTCAGCATCTGTTTGTTGTTGGCCTCGTTCAGCGCCGTGATCCGCCCCATCAGGCGCTCCTCGACCCACGGGCCCTTTTTCGTCGAACGTCCCATCTCTAACGGCCCTTCTTCTTGCCGCGGCGTCGGCCGCGGACGATGTAGCGGTCGGACTGCTTGCCCTTCTTGCGGGTGCGGTAGCCGAGGGTCGGCTTGCCCCACGGCGTCACCGGGTGGCCACCGGGGGTGTGGTGCGCCTCGCCGCCGCCGTGCGGGTGGTCGACGGGGTTCATCGCGACGCCGCGGGTCTGCGGACGCTTGCCCTTGTGGCGGCTGCGGCCGGCCTTCCCCACCTTGAGGTTCTGGTGCTCGGCGTTGGAGAGCACACCGACGGTGGCGCGGCAGTTGGCGCGAACCAACCGCATCTCCGAGGAGGGGAGGCGCAGGGTCACCATCTCCCCCTCCTTTGCGACAAGCTGGATCGAGGTGCCGGCGGAGCGGCCGAGCTTGCCGCCCTGGCCGGGGATCATCTCGACGTTGTGGACGATGGTGCCGGTCGGCATCTGGCCGAGCTCCATCGCGTGCCCAGGTTTGATGTCCGCCTCTGCTCCCGATTTGACGATGTCGCCGACCGCCAACTGCGCCGGGGCGAGGATGTAGTCCTTGTGCCCGTCGGCGTAATGCAGGAGGGCGATGTAGCAGGTGCGGTTGGGGTCGTACTCGATCGAGGCGACCTTCGCGGGGACACCGTCCTTGAGCCGCTTGAAGTCGATCTTGCGATAGCGCCGCTTGGCGCCGCCGCCGCGATGGCGGGCGGTGACCCGGCCGTTGGCGTTGCGCCCACCGGACTTTTTCAGCCCTTCGGTCAGCTTCCGCTCCGGCTCAGACGCGGTCAGCTGCTCGCGCAGCGGGTAGGTCGCGAAGCGGCGGCCCGGGCTCGTCGGTTTGGTTTTGCGGTTCGGCATCTCAGGTCTCCTAGGCGGTCTCGGCGCCCTCGAACAGCTCGATCCTCTCGCCCGGCGCGAGCTGGACGATCGCCTTCTTCCAGGCGCGGGTGCGGCCTTTGGTCAAGCCACGGCGCTTCGGCTTCGCGCGCACCTTCGCCGTCCGGACCCCGGCCACATTCACCCCGAAGACCTCTTCGACCGCCTGCGCGATCTGGGTCTTGTGGGCACGGTCGTCAACCCGGAACGTGTACTTGCCTTCGGCGATCAGGGCGTAGCTCTTCTCGGAGATCACCGGGCGGATGAGGATCGTGCGCGCGTCCATCAGCCGAGCCTCTCCTTGAGGCTGTCGAGGGCGGTCTCCGAAACGACCAGGGCGGCGGCGCCGATCACGTCGGCGACGCCGGCGGCGCCGACCTCGAGCACCTGGGTGCGGGGCAGATTGCGGAAGCTCTTCATCGCCCCGATCTCCTCGGCGGTGACGAGGAGCAGGGTCGGGTTCTTCGCGCCCCATTTGGCCAGTGCCTGGGCAGCGGTCTTGGTCGAGGGCGTCTCGAAGTCCTTGGCGTCGAGCACGGCGATCGACCCGCGCTCGGCATGAACCGAAAAGGCCGAGCGCATCGCCTTGCGACGGGCTTTGCGGTTGACCTTGACCGTGTACTTGCGGGGCTTCGGGCCGAAGGCGACGCCGCCGCCGAAGCGGTTGGGAACGCCGAGCGAGCCGACGCGGGCGCGGCCGGTGCCCTTCTGGCGCCATGCCTTGGCGGTGGTGAAGGAGACCTCGCCGCGGGTCAGGGTCGAGGCGGTACCGCGGCGGCGGGCGTTGAGATCGGCACGGGCGGCCTCGTGGACCAGCGACTGATGGAAGGGCTCGGCGAAGATCTCTTTCGGCAGGTCGGCTTTGGTGCTCTTGCCGAGCACGGTGGCTTTAGCGTTAGCCATCGGTCCTCACCTCGACGATCCCGTTGCGGGAGCCCGGCACCGAGCCTTTGATCAACAGCAGGTTGCGCTCGGCGTCGACGTCGGCGATCTCGAGCCCCTTCTGGGTGACACGCTTGTTGCCCATCTGTCCTGGCATCCGCATCCCTTTGAAGACCCGGGCCGGGAAGGCGCTGGCGCCGATCGAGCCCGGAGCGCGGACGTTGTGGGAGCCGTGGCTGACGGGACCGCGGCTGAAATTGTGGCGCTTGATACCGCCCTGGAAGCCCTTGCCGATCGAGATCCCGGCGACCTTGACCTTCTGGCCGGCCTCGAAGCCCTCGACGGTGACGTCGTCGCCGACCTTCGGACCCTCATCGGCGCCGAGATCCTCGTCGCGGAACTCGACCAGATGGCGCATCGGCGCCGCGCCGGCCTTCTTCAGGTGGCCTTCCTCGGCCTTGCTGAGCTTGCCCTGCTTGACCTCGCCGAAGGCGAGCTGCACGGCCTGGTAGCCGTCGCGATCGCTGTTGCGCACGGCGGTGACCTTGCAGGGACCCGCCTCGATCACGGTCACGGGAATGACGCTGCCGTCCTCCTGGAATACCTGCGTCATGCCGAGCTTCTTGCCGAGGATCGCCGCCATCAAGGACCTAGAGCTTGATCTCGATGTCGACGCCGGCCGGCAACGAGTCGAGGCGCTGCAGCGAGTCGACGGTTTTCGGCGACGGCTGGAGGATGTCGATCAGCCGCTTGTGGGTGCGGATCTCGAAGTGCTCGCGCGAGTCCTTGTCCTTGAACGGCGAGCGGATCACGCAGTAGACGTTTTTCTCGGTCGGCAGCGGCACCGGGCCGGAGACGCTGGCGCCGGTGCGCTCGGCCGTCTCGACGATCTCCTTGGCAGCCCGATCTATGGCGTCGTGGTCGTACGCCTTCAGTCGGATCCGGATTTTCTGTGCCGCGATGGTTGCCACTTCGATGCGTCTCTTGTCTTTCTCTTCGCTTTACCGCGCAAAGAGGGCGGGGCCCCTGGTGCTTGGGGCGCCGCCCCGGTCGTATGTCCTTTGCAGTTGTCCCCGCCCGAGGGCGGTTGGGGCAGGTGGAGGCCCGCCCCGGGGAGTCGTTACTCGATTACCTCGGCGACGACCCCCGAACCGACGGTGCGGCCACCCTCGCGGATGGCGAACCGCAGGCCCGGATCCATGGCGATCGGCTGGATCAGCTCGATCGTCATCTCGACGTTGTCGCCCGGCATCACCATCTCCGTCCCCTCGGGGAGGTTGGCGATCCCGGTCACGTCGGTGGTCCGGAAGTAGAACTGAGGCCGGTACCCGGAGAAGAACGGAGTGTGGCGACCACCCTCCTCCTTCTTCAGGCAGTAGACCTCGGCTTTGAACTTGGTGTGCGGCGTGATCGAGCCGGGCTTGCAGAGAACCTGGCCGCGCTCGATCTCCTCGCGCTTGGTGCCGCGGAGCAGGGCGCCGATGTTGTCGCCCGCCTGACCCTCGTCGAGGATCTTGCGGAACATCTCGACCCCGGTGACCGTGGTTTTGGTCGTGTCCTTGATGCCCACGATCTCGACCTCGTCGCCGGTGTTGACGATCCCCTGCTCGACGCGAC
>CAWEWQ010000002.1:0-97147 GCA_963812845.1 uncultured Actinomycetes bacterium
CAGCTGGTCGATCGCGACCCCCGCCTCGGCCGCCTCCAGCGGGCCGTAGTAGCGCTGGTCGATCGAGGCCATCGGGGCGATGTCGCAGGCGCCGAGGCACTCGAAGCCGGTTATGAAGAAGTTCGCCTCGTCGTCTCCGGCGGCCTGCTCGAAGGCCTCGAGCAGGCGGTCGCCGCCGCGCATCCAGCAGCTGATGTTGGTGCAGACCTCGATCCGGTGGGTCCCGACCGGTTTGGTGTGCAGCAGGTCGTAGAAGCTGGCGACCGACTCCAGGTAGGCGGGGGTGACCCGCATCACCGCGGCGGCCTGGCGGATCCCCTCCGGGGTGCACCAGCCGTAGCGCTCCTGAACCGCCCAGAGCGCCGGGATCGAGGCCGATCTGCGGTCCGGATAGCGGCCCATCAGGGTCTCGATCCGCTCCCGCAGCTCCGCCGGGCAGTCGACCTCGTGCAGCTCCGGGATCTCCTCCTCGGCGCGGCCCGGAATGCGGCCGTCGCGGACCGCCGGGTCGACCGGCAGGTTGGGGTTGACGGCGCCGGGACCGTCGACGGGGCTCATCGGTCGACGCCCCCGAGGATCGGGTCGAGCATCCCGAGGCTGGCGATCATGTCGGCGACGTAGCTGTCGAGCGCCATCTCGCGGAAGGCCTGCAGGTTGACGAAGGAGGGGTCGCGGAAGTGGACCCGGGCCGGCTTCGCCGAGCCGTCGGCGAGGACGAAGCAGCCGAGCTCCCCGCGCGGCGACTCGATCGAGTAGTAGACCTCGCCGGGCGGCACCCGGTAGCCCTCGGTGACGAGCTTGAAGTGGTGGATCAGCGAC
The DNA here is from genome assembly GCA_963812845.1 of uncultured Actinomycetes bacterium. Classification (GTDB taxonomy): domain Bacteria; phylum Actinomycetota; class Thermoleophilia; order Solirubrobacterales; family 70-9; genus VAYN01. The sequence goes on from CAWEWQ010000002.1 coordinate 820, forward strand.
TCCATCGAGGTCGAGAGCTCCGAGCGCGGCGGCAGCACGTACTTGCGGTCGTCGGCGATGAACGGCCCCTCGGGCAGCGCGTCGAGGCACTGCTCGACGATTCGGGCGCTCTCCACCATCTCCGCCACCCGCACCCGGTAGCGGTCGTAGTTGTCGCCGACCGTCCCGACCGGGATCTTGAAATCGACCTCGGGGTAGGCGAGGTAGTCGAAGGCCTTGCGCAGGTCCCAGGGCTCGCCGGCGGCGCGCAGCAGCGGCCCGCTCACGCCCAGCTCCAGCAGCCGCTCGCGGGAGACGATCCCGGTCCCTTTGGTCCGCTGCAGGAAGACCTCGTTGCGGTCGAGCAGGTCCTGGTACTGGCGGACCCGGATCGGCATTTCCTCGGCGAAGGTGCGGCATTTCGCCTCGAAGCCGAGGGGGATGTCCTCGATCACCCCGCCGACCTGGAAGTAGCGCGTGTGCATCCGCTGCCCGCAGGCCATCTCGAAGAGGTCGAGGATCTTGTCGCGCTCGCGGAAGCAGTACCAGAGCATCGAGATCGCGCCGAGGTCGAGCGCCGTGGTGCCGAGCCAGACGAGATGGGAGTGGATCCGGTTCAGCTCCAGGAAGAGCGTCCGCAGGTACTTTGCCCGGGGCGGGATCTCGAGGTCGATCAGCCGCTCGACCGCGCCGCAGAAGGCCTCCATCTGGAAGAAGTAGGAGACGTAGTCCATCCGCTCGACGAAGGGGATGACCTTCCAGTAGCTCTTGTCCTCGCATGACTTTTCGATCCCGGTGTGGACGTAGCCGATCACCGGCCGCACCTCGCGGACCATCTCGCCTTCGAGGTCGACGACGAGGCGCAGCACGCCGTGGGTCGCCGGGTGGTGGGGCCCGACGTTGACGGTCATGACCTCGCGGTCTCTATCCACTATCTGCGCGGCCTCAGTCAAAGCGGTCTTCCGAGTAGGTGAAGGTGACCGGCTCGCCGCCGACCGGGAAGTCCCGGCGCTGCGGCCAGCCGACGTAGTCGTCGGGCATCAGGATCCGGGTCAGGTTCGGGTGGCCCTTGAAGACGATGCCGAAGAAGTCGAAGACTTCGCGCTCCTGCGCCTCGGCGGTGGGGAAGAGCTCGACACATGAGTCGATGGACGGGAGGGTTGGGTCGAAGGACGGGGCGCCACCCGCGGGAGGTACGTCTTCCAGCATCGCTTTGACCCGGATGCGCTCCACGCGGTCGCGGTTGATCAGCTCGTAGTGGACGGCGAAGCGGGGCTCGTTGGGCAAATAGTCCGCGGCGTGGAGGGAGGAGAGGAAGTCGTAGCGTTGGCCCGGTTGCTCCTTTAGCCAGCGCAGGACATCCAGCACCTGGGCGGGGTCGACGATCAACGCCGCCTGGTTGCGGTCGAAAGAGGTCGCGAGCACGGCACCGGGGCAGTCGCGCTCGATTTCCCCCCGGATCAGCTCCAGTCCGGGGGCGTCAGGCAAGGGAGGGCTCCCCGCTCGGGCGCTGCTCTTCGGCCGCGCGCCGCGCTTCTTCGTAGGCCTTCGCGGCTTCGGGGCTGGGTTCGCTGCGAGGGCCGCCGCGCGCCCACTCCTCGGTCCCGCTTGCGTCGTAGCGCTGGCGCCAGCCCTGGTCGGGGTTGCCGATGATCTGGCGCTGCAGCTTGGTGAAGCCGTAGAGGACCGCCTCGGGTCGCGGCGGGCAGCCGGGCACGTAGATGTCGACCGGCAGGAACTTGTCGGCGCCCTGGAGGACGGCGTAGTTGGCGAACATCCCGCCCGAGGAGGAGCAGGCGCCCATCGCCATCACCCACTTCGGCTCCAGCATCTGGTCGTAGAGGCGGCGGATGACCGGCGCCATTTTGATGCTGACCCGGCCCGAGAGGACCATCAGATCGGCCTGCCGCGGCGAGGCGCGACCCGCCTCGGCGCCGAAGCGGGCGATGTCGTACCGGGCCGTCACGGCGGCCATCGGTATGCCCTCGATCGCGCAGCAGGCGAGGCCGAAGGTGAGCGGGAAGATCGAGTTCGCCCGCGCGACGTTGAGGACCTTCTCGAAGGTCGTGGTGAGGACGCGCTCTTCGACGTAGCGCTCGAGGTCCTCGCCCTCGAGGTCGCCGCGCAGCATCGCCCGGGCGTCCAGCTGCTTATCGCGGAGGCTGCGGCGCTCTACTTCCAATCCAGCGCACCCTTTCGCCAGACGTAGACGAAGGCGACGAGCAGGAGGACGACGAAGGTGATCAGCTCGCCGAGGACGAAGACGCTGTCGGCGCCCTTGAGGATCGCCCCGATCGGGTAGAGGAAGACGACCTCGATGTCGAAGAGGATGAAGAGCATCGCGACGAGGTAGAAGGTGATGCCGAAACGCAGCCCCTTGGTCGGCTCGACCGGGATCCCGGACTCGTACGGCTCGCCTTGGCGGCGGCTGGCGGCGGTCTCGCGCGCCGGCTTCTTCGGGCCCAGCAGGTGGTTCAGCATCGCGAAGATGCCGCCGACCGTGAGGCCGAGGAAGGCGAAGACGAGGATCGGGAGGTAGGTCTTGAGCACGGGGAGGCGGTGTTTCTCGGTTCTGGCGCCGTCGCCGGTGGATCTACCCGGGTTCGGCGACCGTAGCCCCTGTTATATACCGACTTTGTGACAACTTGCTACATAGTGCTTTTCCGCATCAGCAAGCCGAATCCCGACCCTTTTAGGCGGATTTAGACCCCGTGATCGGGCTCCACATCGCCGTCGGCATCCTGCTGATCGTCCTCAACGCCGCCGCCGGCCTCGTCGGCGGCATCGCCTGGTACCGCAACCGGCCCTCGATCCCCTTCTGGTACCTGCTGCGGCTCGCCCAGGTCTCGGTGGTCGTCCAGGCGATGCTCGGCGGCCTCCTCGTCGTCACCAACCACGAACCCGAGGAAGGCCTCCACTACCTCTACGGGATTCTGCCCCTCTTCGTCTCCTTCATCGCCGAGGGCGCCCGCCTCGACGCCGCCCAGCGCGAGGTCGGCGACCTCGACCCCGAGAGCCTGAGCGAGGGCGAGCAGGAGTCGCTCGCCCTCGCGATCGTCCGCCGCGAGATGGGAATCATGGCCGTCAGCTGCGGCGTGATCTTCTTCCTCGGCCTGCGGGCCGCCGGGACCAGCGGGCTTTAGCTAGAAGCCGCGACTCTTGCCGCGCTCGCGGGCGAGCGCCTCGCGCAGATCCTCGAGCAGCTTCCAGAATTCGCGCTTGTCGAACCGGACCTGATCGGTGAGGGGAACCGGCTTCGCGTTGAGGACGAATCGCTCCAATGCTTCCACCGCTTCGTCCGTCTGCCGCTCAGGGAGGGCCATGGCTCGCTTATGCGTCGATCCGGAAAACGGGGTGGGCGGGAGCTATGCGCCGCAGCTCCCCCTCGGGGGAGTCGGGGCCGACGCCGTCGAAGAACACGCCCACCTCCCATTTCCACTTCGCCAGGTAGGCGCGGAGGACTGTGGGGCGGATCTCCGCCGGCACCTCCCGCACGGTGAACTCCTCGACGCGACGGCCGAGCACCAGGCGACCGCCGCCGCTGACGCGGATGTTGCGAACCCACTGGGTGTTCCCGCGGGGAGCGACCAGGTAGCGGCTTCCCTCGAAGGTGAGCAGATTCACCGGCGTTCGTCGCCACTCGCCGCTCTTACGTCCCTTGACTTCGAGTACTCGCGAGCCGGCGACGCTGAGGCCGACCTTCGTCAGCCCGGCGACGATCCGGTTGAAGACGTTCTTCGTGAACCAGCCGGGCTCTTGGAAGCGCTCGCTCATCGGGTTCGGCTCCCAGGATAGGCAACCGCTACGGACCGGCCGCCAGGTTCTGGACAGAGCGGTCCCGGGTGATCTGGATCGCGGCGACCGCAGAGAAGACGACAGCGGTGGCGAGGTGGAAGATCGCGTCGTTGACGTTGCTCGGGAAGGTGAACACGTAGGCGGGCTGTTCCTCAAACAGGGCCCAGAAGCCGGTGATGTAGAGGGCGGCGGCGATGTAGAGGACGTAATAAAGCGCCCAGTCGGGGCGGCGGCAGAAGTAGAGGGCGGGACCGAAGAGGAGCAGGCCCGAGAGCGCGTGGATGCCGTTGAAGTCGACCCAGAGCACCTTCTCGGTCGGCGCCCCGGCGCCGATGTGGAAGCTCGGCTCGGCAATGAACCCGGCCAGCGCCCAGAGCAACTCCAGGCTCGCCAGCACCAACAGCGCCTTCTGGGCAAACGTCCAGCCGTTCATCGAGATGGGAATTGTGCCCCTTATAGGTGCCTTTTTGCCAGTTCGTTTTTCCGAACCGGCTTCCCGCGCTATTTCAGCGGCCGGTACTCGCCGCCGTGGAAGACGAGCGGGTCGCCCTCCCGGGTCTCCACCGCCCGCACCTCGCCGGTGACGATCACATGGTCCCCGGCCGAGATCACATCGCGGAGGTCGCAGGCGATCCAGATCAGGGCGTCGTCGACCGCCGGGAGGCCGTCGCGCTCGCTCCAGGCGACGCCGGACCACTTCTCGGCGACCGGCGCCTTGGTGGCGAAGGCGCGGGCGATCGGCTCCTGGCCGGCGTGGAGGACGCTGATGCCGAAGCTGTCGGCGGCCTGGACGGCGAGCAGGGTGCGGGAGCCGCGGTCGAGGCAGGCGAGCATCATCATCGGCTCGATCGAGAGCGAGGAGACCGCATTTACGGTCGCACCCGCCGGCCCGTCGGGTCCGTTCGCGGAGACGATCGTGACCCCGGTCGGGAGCCCGGACATGGCGGCGCGGAAGGCGTCTGGATCGGGCGGCGGCATGGTCAGAAGAGCGGAATCGGCTCCAGACAATATGATGCCCGCCGCATGCGCCCAGTGCTGATCATCGGAATGGTGTTCGCCGCCGCCCTCGGCCTCGCCGCCTGCGGCTTCGGCGAAGAAAAGGTCTCGGTCTCCCAGAATGACCCGGACTACAACGGCGCCGTCCTCTTCGCGACCCACTGCTCCGGCTGCCACACGCTCAGCGCCGCCGGCACCCAGGGGAGCGGCAACCGTGGCGAGCGGACCCAGGGCCCGAACCTGAACCAGCGCGAAGAGAGCTACGAAGACGCACTCTTCGCGATCCAGAACGGCGGCTTCTCGGGCGCGATCATGCCGCAGAACATCGTCGTCGGCGAAGAGGCGGAAGAGGTCGCCAAGTTCGTCGAGAAGTACGCGGGGACCGAAGCGGAACAGTCGCCCCGCCCCGGCGAATCCCAGACTCCCTAGCTCACGCCCGATGCTGGACCTGAAGGCGATCCGCTCCGAACCCGAGCGGTTCCGAGAGGCGTTGGCGCGGCGCGGCGCGGCCGAGCAGATCGAGGAGCTGCTGGCTCTGGACGCCCGGCGGCGCGAGCTCCTGCCCGAGGTCGAGAATGCCCAGGCCGAGCGGAAGACGCTCTCGAAGCAGATCGGCGAACGCAAGCAGGCCGGCGAAGAGGCCGAGGCCGAGCAGCTGATGGCGACCGTCCAGGGCCTGAAGGAGCGGATCGAGACCGGCAAGGAGGAGCTCGAGGGGGTGGAGGCCAAGCTGCAGGAGCTGGCGCTGGGCATGCCCAACCTGCCCGATCCCGACGCCCCAGAAGGGATGACCGAGGATGACGCGGTGGTCCTGCGCGAGGTCGGCCGGCGCCCTGAGTTCGACTTCGAGCCCCGCGACCACCTCGAGATCGGCACCGGGCTCGGCCTCATCGACATGGAGGCGGCAGCCGAACTCTCCGGCTCGCGCTTCGCCTACCTGAAGGGGGACCTGGTCCTGCTCGAGCTGGCGCTGGTCCGCTTCGCGATCGAGACGGTCCGCGCCGAGGGTCACGAGCCGGTCGTCCCCCCGGTCCTGGTCCGCGAGGAGGCGTTGCAGGGAACCGGTTTCCTGCCGGGCGACCGCGACCAGATCTACGAGATCCCCAAGGACGAGCTCTTCCTCACCGGCACCTCGGAGGTCGCCCTCGCCGGCCTCCACGCCGGCCAGATCCTCGACGCAGACTCGCTACCGCGTCGCTACTGCGCCTTCTCGACCTGCTTCCGCCGCGAGGCCGGGGCCGCCGGCCGCGACACCCGCGGCATCTTCCGCGTCCACCAGTTCGACAAGGTGGAGATGTTCTCGTTCGTCGAGCCCGACGCCTCGCGCGCCGAGCACGAGCGGCTGCTCTCGATCGAGGAGCGGATCCTGGGGGAGCTCGAGATCCCCTACCGCGTCGTCAACGTCGCCGTCGGCGACCTCGGCGCTCCGGCGGCGAAGAAGTACGACTGCGAGGCCTGGATCCCGAGCCAGGGCCGCTATCGCGAGCTCACTTCCTGTTCGAACACGACCGACTACCAGGCACGCCGGCTCGGCTGCCGCTATCGCCCCGCCGAGGGCGAGTCGCCGCAGCCGGTCCACACGTTGAACGGCACCGCCTGCGCTGTCGGCCGCACGATCATCGCCCTGATCGAGAACCGACAGGAGAGCGACGGGAGTTTCACGCTACCCAAAACTTTGCATCCGTACGGAGCGCCTGAAAGAATCGCCGCGCAATGAGTACGGGTGTCCGAGAGTCCAAAAGGGTGGTGCTCTGCGACGACCACGAGATCGTCCGCGAGGCGATCAAGGGGCGCATGGCTAATTCGCCGATCGTCGAAATCGTCGGCGAGGCCAGCAACGGCCGCGATGTCGTCGGCGTGGTCAAGGAACTGGAGCCCGACGTCCTCATCATCGACGTCGAGCTTCCGAAGCGCGACGGGATCGAGGCGACCAAGGAGGTCCTGAAAGCCCGCCCGCGGACGAAGGTCATCATCTTCACCGCCCACGCCCAGCCGGACCTGCTGGCGCTCGCCCTGCGGGCAGGCGCCTCCGGCTACGTGCTGAAGTCGGCGCCGGCGGAGGACATCGCCAAAGCCGTCAAAGCGGTGACCGGGGGAGGGACCTTCCTCGGCGGCGACTTCGCCGGCGGCAAGCCCTCCGAGGTCGAGAAACTGCTCGAGCTCTCGCCTCGCGAGCGCCAGATCCTCGAGCTCCTGGCAGAGGGCCTGCGGGTGAAAGAAATCGCCGAACGGCTGCAGCTCAGCCCGGCAACCGTCCACACCCACGTCCGCAACGCGATCGCCAAGCTCGAGGTCGACACCCGCACCGAGGCGGTTGCCCTGGCGGTGCGGTTCAGCTACCTCGGCGCCGGCGGCGGCGCGCTCTGAGGCGCGCCGCGTCTCCTCGGGCTACTCCTTCTTGTCCAGGGTCAGCGCACAGCCGTTGATGCAGTAGCGCCGGCCACCGCGGTCAGCGGGACCGTCGTCGAAGACGTGGCCGAGGTGGGCGTCGCAGTGCTTGCAGACGACCTCGGTGCGTCGCATGAAGAGGCTGTTGTCGGGGCGCAGTTCGACGTGCTCGAGGTTGGCGGGCTCGGTGAAGCTGGGCCAGCCGGTGCCCGAGTCGAACTTGGTGTCGGAGGAGAAGAGCTCGGTGCCGCAGCAGACGCAGCGGTACATCCCCTCCGCCTTCTCGTCCCAGTAGGGGCCGGTGAAGGCGCGCTCGGTGCCAGCCTTGCGGGTGACCTCGAACTGCTCCGGGGTGAGCTCCTGGCGCCACTCCTGCTCACTTTTCTCGACTTTCGTCGCCATCTTGCTCCTTTCTTCTCTGTGAGAACAGAGTACGCCTCGGGTATTACGGGGTTGTGACGTGCGAACGCCGTTTTCTCGTCGCCGCGACCGCGTTCGTGGCGGTGGCGCTGCTTGCCCCGGCAGGTGGCCGCGCCGGCGCGGCTGCATCGGCTTCCCCCTGCCCATTCGAGGGGGCGGCAAACGCCTCGACCAGGACCCAGGAGGAGGCGATGCTCTGCCTGGTCAACCGTGCTCGCGATGCCCTCGGCCTGGCGCCGCTCGCCGCGCCGCGCTCCCTCGCCCGGGCGGCCGAACGGAAGTCGGGAGACATCCTCCGCTGCGACGAATTCAGCCACGAAGCCTGCGGGCGCGAATTCACCTACTGGTTCGACCAGGTCGGCTACCACGGCTGCCGCGAGGCGGAGAACATCGCCTATGCGCGCGGCGGCTTCGCCACCCCGAAGAGGATCTTCGGGCTCTGGATGGGCTCCCCCGGTCACCGCCGCAACATCCTCGGCCCCTACCGGGAGATCGGCATCGGCCTCCGCATCGGGGCCCTCGGGGGGCATCGGGCCCACATCTGGACCCAGGAGTTCGGCATCCGCGACTGCTGAGCGCCTCCGGTTCGCGACACACCTGGGTGTGTCAAGTCTCCGAAGCGGCGCCGCGACCTTAGGATGGCGGCGTGCTCGACGCCTTCTATGAGCCCGACGGCGACCTCTTCGCCGCCACCGAGCTGACCCGTGGCCCCTGGGACCGCGGTGCCCAGCACGCAGGGCCGCCTGCGGCCCTGCTCGGCCATGCGATCGAGCGCCTGCCGGAGACCGATGCCTTCCAGGTCGGCCGCCTCACCTTCGAGATCCTGCGCTCGGTTCCGATCGGGCCGGTTCGTGTCGAGGCGCAGATCGCGAGGCCCGGGCGGCGGGTGCAGATGGTCGAAGCCGAGCTCAGCGACGCCGCCGGAGAGGTGCTGATGCGGGCCCGTGGCTGGCGGCTCCGCAAGGCGAAGCTGGACCTCCCGGGCCAGGCCCTCGTCGCCAGCCAGCCGCCCGCTCCTCCCGAGGACGGGACCGCCGCCGATTTCTTTCCGACCGGAGAGGAGCACGGCTACCACTCGGCGATGGAGGTGCGCTTCGTCGCCGGCGGCTTTCTCGAGCCAGGGCCGGCGACCGCCTGGCTGCGGATGCGGCAGCCGCTGGTCGCCGGGGAGGAGTCGACGCCGCTGCAGCGCCTCCTCGTCGCCGCCGACGTCGGCAACGGCATCAGCGCCTCCCTCGACTTCCGCCGCTACCTCTTCATCAACGTCGACCTCACCGTCCACCTCGAGCGGATGCCGAAGGGGGAGTGGATCGGCGTCGATGCGGCGACCCTGCCGCGGCCGAACGGGGTCGGGACCGCGGAGTCGACGCTCTTCGACGGCAACGGCCGGGTCGGCAAGGCGCTGCAGACGCTCTTGGTCAGCGAACGCTAGGCCGGATCCCCGGGAGACGGGCTCGCCGGGTGGAGGCGGGCGAAGATCAGCGCCGCCGAGGCGAGGCAGACGCCGGCGGCGAAGACGAAGGCGCCCTCGTAGCTGGTGAGGGCGGCGACGACGCCGGCGATCGGTGCGCCGAGGCCGACGCCGGCGTCGAAGAAGGCGGTGTAGGTGCCCATCGCGGCGCCGCGCGCCTGCTGGGAGACCCGGCCGAGGGCGATCAGCATCAGCGAAGGGTTGAGGAGGGCGAAGGCGGCGCCCATCGCGCAGCCGCCGGCGAGGGCGACGGGGAGGCTGTGGGCGACGGCGATCGCCAGCAGGCCGGCCGCCTCGCCGACGGTCGCCGCGATTGCGACCGGCGCCGCGCCCATGCGGTCGGGAAGGTCGCCGAAGACGAGCCGGGTGAGGACGATCATCGCCGCGAAGGCGGCGAAGACGGTGGCGCCGTGGCCGACCCCGCGGGATTCCAGGTGCAGGACGATGAAGGTGGCGACGGCGGCGTAGCCGAAGGAGGCGAGCCCGACCGCGAAGCCCGGCCCGACCGCCTCCGGCGCGATCAGCGGGTGCGGCTCGGCGTGGGCGAGGGGGACGAACGGGTCGCGGGCGGCGACGGCGAACAGGGCCCCGACCACAGGCAGCGACCCGGCGACGATCCAGACCAGCCTGTAGCCGCCGGCGCTGAGCAGTACCTCGCCGAGCAGCGGCCCGACGCTGAGCCCGCCCCAGACGGCGAGCCCGTAGAGGCCGAGGACGCGGCCGCGGCGGTCCTCCGGCGCCAGATCGACGATCCAGGCCGAGCCGGCGGTGTAGACGCCGCCCTCGCCGGCGCCGAGGATGAGGCGGGCGACGATCAGCCCGGCGATTCCCAGGCTCGGCAGGTAGAGGAACCCGCTCAGCGCCACCAGGCAGGCTCCGGCGATGACCGTCGGCCTGCGGCCGCGGGTGTCGGCGAAGCGCCCGGCGACCGGCCGCAGCAGGAGCCCGGTGATCGCATAGGCCCCGATCACGACGCCGACCGCGACGTCGCCCGAGCCGAGCGGTCCGTGGATGTAGCGGGGTAGGACGGGCAGCACCGAGCCGACGGCGACGAGCCCGCAGAACGTGGCGGCGAAGACGGCGGCGAAGCTGACGCCCGGCCGGTGGCCGCCGGCGCTCACGTCAGGAGCCCGGCGAGGTCCTCGACGACGAGGTCCGGCGCCGGGTCGGCCGCCGCGGTTTCCTCCCGCGAGGTCGTGCCGCTGAGGACGAGGACCGTCTCCAGCCCGGCGCGTCGGCCGCCCTCGATGTCGGAGCTGATCCGGTCGCCGACCATCGCCAGGCGCAGGTTGCGTGGTTCCTTCCGGTCGCTGTCCGACCGAAAGGAACCACACAACGTCTCGATCGCCATCTCGAAGAGGTGCCGCTCGGGCTTGCCGGCGATCTCCGCGCGCCGCCCGGAGGCGGTTTCGACCGCCGCCAGGACCGCGCCGGTTCCGGGGAGCTCGCCACCCGGATAGGGCATCGTCGGGTCACGGCTGGTGGCGACGAGGGCGGCGCCTCCTTCGAGGGCCCGCTTCGAGGCCAGCAGCTCCCCGTAGTCGAACCCGCGGTGGCCGGAGACGACGACCACGTCCGCACCCCAGGCGGCCTCGCCATCCAGCACCCGCGTGCCCGTTGCAGCGACCATCTCCTTGAGCGCGGCGGCGCCGATGACGAAGGCGGTGCCGCCTGCCCCGGCGGCTTCGCCCGCCAGCCGTGCCGCCACCATGCCGGCAGTGACGATCTGCTCGGAGCCGACGTCGACCCCGAGCTCCCCCAGCCGCTCCGCGTAGGCGGCCGGCGGCCGGCCCGGGTTGTTGGTGACGAAGACGATCCGCTTGCCGCCTTCGAGCAGCGCCCGCAGTGCCTGCGGCGCCCCCGCCACCGGCTCGCGGCCGATCCAGACGACGCCGTCGAGGTCGACCAGGAGTCCGTCGAAGCGGTCGGCGAGGGGCACGGCCGCACCCTATTCGCAGTCTCGATACCGTGCCCGGCAGTGAGCGCCAACGGACCAGTCGTCCTCGCCTCCGACATCCATCGCCGCTACGGCGAAGGGGACACCGCCGTCGATGCCCTCGACGGCGTCAGCGCCGGCTTCGAGCGCGACCGCTTCACCGCGATCATGGGGCCCTCCGGCTCCGGCAAGTCGACCCTGATGCACATCCTCGCCGGGCTCGACAAGCCGACCTCGGGCCGTGTCGAGCTCGACGGCGTCGACATCACCCGCCTCGACGACGGCGAGCTGACCCAGCTGCGCCGCGACAAGCTCGGCTTCGTCTTCCAGTTCTTCAACCTGCTGCCGGTCCTCACCGCCGAGGAGAACCTCGTCCTGCCGCTCTCGATCGCCGGCCGCAAGCCCGACGAGGAGTGGGTCGACCAGCTGGTCGAGGCCGTCGGCCTCGAGGACCGGCGCACGCACCGTCCCGCCGAGCTCTCCGGCGGCCAGCAGCAGCGCGTCGCCGTCGCCCGGGCGCTGGTCAGCAAACCGGCCGTCGTCTTCGCCGACGAGCCAACCGGCAACCTCGACTCCAAGGCGAGCGCCGACGTGATGGGCCTCCTGCGCCGGGCGGTCGACGACTTCGACCAGACGGTGGTGATGGTCACCCACGACCCGGTCGCCGCCGCGCACGCCGACCGGCTGATCACGCTGCAGGACGGCAAGATCGTCAGCGACGCCGCTCCCGGCTCGGCGGACGACGTGATCGAGCTGCAGAAGCGGCTTGACTAGCCTCGGCCTCAAGAGCCTCTGGGCTCGCAAGGTCCGCGCCCTGCTGACGAGCCTTGCCGTCTTCCTCGGCGTCGCCTTCGTCGCCGGCTCGTTCGTCCTCACCGACACGATCTTCGCCGCCTTCGACCAAATCTTCAGCGAGTCGCTGAAGGGGACCAGCGTCGTCGTCAGCGCCGAGAACCCGGTCGAGCAGGAAAGCGGCGAAATCCCGACCGTCAGCGCCTCGCTGCTGCCGCGGGTCGTGAGGACGCCCGGCGTCCGCGAAGCCGCAGGCGCGATCTTCACCCCCGGTGCCTTCTTCAACGCGAAGAACGAAAAGATCGGCAACAAATTCGCGCCGAAGTTCATCTCCTCGACCCTGCCCGGGGAACTGGAGTCGCTCACCTACGTCGACGGCCACAGGCCGCGGGGGCCGACCGAAGCCTCGCTGGACAAGGCGGCGGCCGATTCCGCCGACCTGAAGCCGGGCGACAAGATCAAGCTGATCGGCCAGGGGGACCTGGAGACCTTCCGTCTGGTCGGGCTGACGCAGCTGGGAAGCGCCTCCTTCGGCGGTGCCTCGATCGCCCAGGTGACCCTCCCGGTCGCCCAGCGCCTCACCCACAAGCGGGGACGGTTCGATCAGATCTCGATCGCAGCCGACGACGGCGTCTCGGCGCAGGCCCTGAAACGGCGGATCGCCAAGCGGATGCCGGCCGGCGTCAGGGTCGAGACCGCCCAGGAAAACGCCGACCGCGGCTCCGAAGAAATTCGCGACAACCTCGGCTTCCTGCGGACCTTTCTCCTCGTCTTCGGCTTCATCGCCGTCTTCGTCGGCTCCTTCCTCATCTTCAACACCTTCTCGATCACCGTCGCCCAGCGGATCAGCGAATTCGGGATGCTGCGCACGCTCGGCGCCTCGCGGCGGCAGATCCTCACCACGGTCATGGTCGAGGCGGTGGCGATCGGGCTGCTCGGGGCGGTGCTCGGGATCGGCGGCGGCTTCCTCATCGCCAAGGCGATCAACGGGCTCTTCGAAGCGATCGGCATCGACCTGCCGACGACGAACCTGGTGCTCGAGTCGCGCACGGTGGTGGTGGCGCTGCTGGTCGGGATCCTGGTCACCCTCGTCTCCTCGCTGGTGCCGGCCCTGCGCTCGACCCGGGTCCCGCCGATCGCCGCCCTGCACTCCTTCCAGCCGACCCCGACCCGGCGCCGCCGGCTGGTCTACCTGGCGCTCTCGATCCTGCTCGGGGTCGCCGGCCTGGGGGCGGTGCTCCTCGGCCTCTTCGGCAGCGGCAGCGCCGGGGCCCGTGCCGGGCTGATGGGAGGCGGAGCGGTCGCCGTCGTCTTCGCCGTCTCGCTGTTCAGCCCCCGCCTCGTGCCGCCGCTGGCGCTCGTCGCCGGCTGGCCGCTGGAGCGGCTGCGCCACCTCACCGGGCGACTCGCCCGCGAGAACGCCCAGCGCAACACCAGCCGGACCGCAGTCACCGCGGCGGCGCTGATGATCGGCGTCACCCTGGTCGCCTTCGTCACCGTCTTCGCCGCCGGGCTGAAGAGCACGGTCGCCCAGGTCGTCGACGAAAACTTCGCCGGCGGCCTGGTGATCCAGAACACCGACGGCTTCTCGCCGATCCCGAATGGAACCGCAAGAGCGGCCGAAAAGGTGCCGGGAGTCGAGCTGGTGGCGACGATCCGGGGGGCGGAAGCGAAGGTGCTGGAAAGCGGCCGGCCGGGCGCGAAGACCAGGGTCAATGCCCCCTCGCCCGACATCGGCGAGACGGTGAACATCGAATGGAAGCAGGGCGGGCCGCGCGCGCTGCGCAACCTCGGCGACGGCGAAGCGATCGTCTCCGACGATTTCGCCGGCTCGCAGGATCTTCAGCTCGGCGACCGCTTCCGCCTGCTGACCCAGACCGGCGCCACGCCGAGCTTCCGCGTGGTCGGCGAATTCGACTCCAAGCTCGGCGTCCTCGGCAACGTCCTCGTCACCCAGCGGGTGATGGCCCGCGACTTCGATCAGACCCAGGACCTGAACGACTTCGTCAAGGTCGAAGACGGCGCCGACGCCGCGCAGGTCCAGGAGCTGCTGACCAAAGGCGTCGAACTCGCCTTCCCCGTCGCCGAAGTCCTCAACCAGGGGGAACTGAAGGAAAGCCGCGAAGAACAGATCAACCAGCTGGTCGCCCTTGTCTACGCCCTGCTCGCCTTCGCGGTCCTGATCTCGCTCTTCGGGATCGCCAACACCCTGGCACTCTCGATCCACGAACGCACCCGCGAGCTGGGGATGCTGCGGGCGATCGGGATGTCGCGCCGCCAGGTGCGGACGATGATCCGCTACGAGGCGGTGATCACGGCGCTGATCGGCGGCATCCTCGGCCTCATCCTGGGGTTGATCTTCGCCACCCTGATCGCCCAGCCGCTGAAGGACGAAGGCTTCACCCTCTCCTACCCGGTCGGCTCGCTGATCCTGATCCTGGTCGTCGCCGCGCTGGCCGGCGTCCTCGCCGCGATCCTGCCGGCCCGCCGCGCCTCACGGCTCGACGTGCTGGAGTCGCTGCAGTACGAGTAGCGGGCCTAGCCGGCCAGTCCCATTCGCAGCGCGCCCACCGCTTCCAGCATCGCCTGGCGGGCGGTGGGGCAGATCGCGGTCAGGTTGGCGAAGGTGTGGACGAGGCCGGGATGGAGGCGTAAGGAGACCGGCACGCCGCCCTCCTCCAGGCGCCTGGCGAAGGCGATGCCCTCGTCTCGCAGCGGGTCGAAGCCGGCGATCGCCAGGTAGGCGGGCGGCAGGCCCCTGAGGTCGGCGTGGAGGACCGAGACCCGCGGGTCGCTGCGGTCGCTGCCCGCCGGCAGGTAGTTGCCCTCGAAGAAGTCCATGTCCGGCCGGGTCAGCAGGAAGCCGTCGCCGAAGGTGCGCCGCGAGGGCAACTCCTCGTCGGCAGCGGTGACGGGATAGATCAGCAGCTGCATCGCCGGCGGCGTCAGACCCTTGTCGCGGGCATGCAGCGCGGCGACGGCGGCGAGGTTGCCGCCGGCGCTGTCGCCGCCGACCGCGATCCGGGCCGGGTCGGCGCCGAGCCGCCCGGCGTTGGCGCTCGCCCAGGCGTAGGCGGCCCCGGCGTCTTCGGCCGCCGCCGGGAAGGGGTGCTCGGGGGCGAGCCGGTAGTCGATCGCCAGCACCCGGGCGCCGCTGTTGGCGGCGAGGAAGCGGCAGGGCCCGTCGTGGGTATCGAGGTCGCCGATCACCCAGCCGCCGCCGTGGAAGAAGACGAGCAGCGGTCCCGGCTCGGCGGCGCCGTCGGGAACGTAGAGGCGGGCGGCCAGCGGTCCGGCCTCGCCGGGCAGCTCGAGCGATTCGACTTGCGCCATCGCGATCGGGGGCCGCTCGGCGACGATTTCCGCCTCCAGAAGCCGGTGCGCCCGCGCCGCGCCGACCGAGCTGGCCTCGGTGAAGCTCTCGCTGCCGGCCAGCCTGGCCATCGCCAGCAGCGCCTGGATGTCGGGCGCCAGGGTCTGCCCGTCGACCTGCGGCGGCGGCCCGAAAAGACGCCTTTGCACCCGCGGGGGCAGGTTGCAGACCGCCTTCAGCACCCGGTGCTCGAAAGGGGGAGGAAGCCGCGGCAGCTCGACCACCGCGCCAGGCTAAGCGTTCCGTGGTTCCTTTGTCGGCATATAGACGACAAAGGAACCACGGAACGGGAGGGTCGTGCGAAAGTCACACACCCGCGCGCAAGCAGAGGCATAGGCTCGACACGTGGAGGCAGCGGCGAAAGTTCGGGCATCGACAAGCGGCCTCAGCCCGATCAAGGGGCTGCCGCCGGGACCGAAGATGCCGCGGGCGCTGCAGACCGCGATCTGGTCGCGGCAGGCGCAGTGGTTCCTCGAGCAGGGCCGGGCGCGGTTCGGGCCGATGTTCTCGATCAAGATCGCCTACGAAGGCGACTGGGTGGTGCTCGCCGACCCGGAGCTGGTGAAACAGGTCTTCACCGGCGACCCGAAGGTCTTCCACGCCGGCGAGGGCAATCAGATCCTGCGCCCGATCCTCGGCGACAACTCGGTTCTTGTCCTCGACGAGAAGCCCCACATCAGCCAGCGCAAGCTGCTGCTGCCGCCTTTCCACGGCGAGCGGATGCAGGCCTACGGCGAGAAGATGACCGAGATCGCCGCCCGTGAGATCGAGAGCTGGCCGACCGGCGTCCCCTACAAGCTGCGGCCGCGGATGCAGGCGATCACGCTGGAGATCATCATCGAGACGGTCTTCGGCGTCCACGACGGCGCCCGGATGGAGCCGCTGCGCGAGGCGCTGCGCGACTTCCTCGACCTGACCACGAACCCGCGGGTGCTGCTGCCGGTGCTGATGGTCGGTCCCGACCGTGTCAACCTGATCCCCGCCTTCCGGCGCCGCGTGGCCCGGGTCGATGCGCTGATCGCGAAGGAGATCGGCGAGCGCCGTGTCGCCGAGGACCTGGCCGAGCGCGACGACGTCCTCTCGCTGATGCTCCAGGCCCGCCACGAGGACGGCAGCCCGATGAGCGACGCCGAGATCCGCGACGAGCTCCTCACCCTGCTGGTCGCCGGCCACGAGACCACCGCGACCGCGCTCTCCTGGGCGATGGAGCGGCTGACCCGCCACCCCGAGAAGCTGGAGCGGCTGCGGGCCGAGGTCACCGACGGCGAAGACGCCTACCTGACGGCGACGATCCAGGAGACGCTGCGGCTGCGGCCGGTGATCGTGATCGTCGTCCGCAAACTGACCGAGGCGGTCGAGCTCGGCGGCTACGAACTGCCCGCCGGCGCCGGCGTCACCCCCTGCATCCACCTGATCCACCGCGACCCGAACATCTACCCGGATCCCGACCGCTTCCTCCCCGAGCGCTTCATCGACAACCCGCCCGGCACCTACACCTGGATCCCCTTCGGCGGCGGCGTCCGCCGCTGCCTCGGCGCCGCCTTCGCCCAGTTCGAGATGGCCGTCGTCCTCCGCGAGCTGGTCCGCCGCCACCAGATCGAGCCGGCCAACCCCGCCTCGGAGCGCAATTACCGCCGCGCCATCACCGAGACCCCCCGGCACGACGCCGAGGTCGTGCTCAGCTGACCACGAGCCTTCGCTGTCCAAGTGTCGCTGTACCTACGGGCGTGAAGTCCAGGAAGCGGACCGGTAATCGGACGCCCGATGGCAAGGCTGAGCTCGCCGCTCTGCGACGCGACTACACGGACCTCACGCCCGCCCAGCGCACCGAGCAGGTCTTCGAGCTCTCGCGGTTTATGTCCCAGTTGGCTGAGGCTGGCGAGGGGCTGCGCCAGGCGCGGGGTGAGGAGTAGCGCCTAGGAATCCTCTGCCAGGGGGAGAAGGCGGAGGGTGAGGAGAACGGCAGCGGCGGCGACGTAGGCGGTCGCGAGGATCGCGTAGACCCGGGCGCCGATTTCGACGTCGTGAACGAGGATCTGGAATATCGCCAGGGCGATCAGGAGCGCCAGGGAGCCGATCGCGGCGACCCGGACCAGTTTGGTGCCGCCGTCCTCGCCGATCCGCATCGTCCCCAGCAGTACACAGATCGCCGCGGTGGAGATGGCAAGCAGGTCGGTGATCGCGCCGACGGCCCCGCTGTCACCGCCGAACGCAAACCCAAACAGGAAGGGGCCGTTGTCCCAGGTGAGGACGGCGGTGGCGCCGAAGGCGAGCAGCGAGAGGGCCGCGGTCACGGCACCGAACAGGGCAAAGCGCGGCTGCCAGTGGGCGAGCGCGACCCCGGCCGATCCGAAGACGGTGAACAGCAGCATCGCCAGCGCGATACCTCCTACCTGGGAAGCGTGCCTGTCGATATCCGACCCGGTCAGATCGATCAGGATGAAGAGCAGCCCCGCGGCGGTCCCCACCGCGATAACCGTGCCCCGCACACCCCAGTTCCTGCCCTGCTCAACGTTCACCGCTGCCTCCCCTGACTAGCCCGAACCGAATTGTGCGTGGGGGGACGCTATCGGTTCGGATCGGTGCTGAGGCGATGGGGTCGAGCCCGGGAGTGCAGGCGGCGAAGCGGCCGCCGCCGGATCAAGTCGGCCCTACCGGTAGGAGATCAGCTCGACCAGGCCGCCGCTCGGCTCGCGGTAGAAGACGCTGGTGCCCGGGCCGTGGGCGCCGGACCCCGGCTCCGGCCCTTTGACGATCGTGAATCCATGCGCCTGCAGTTGGGCGACGGCGCTCTCCGCCGTGTCGGGCCAGACCAGGCACCTGTGGTCGAGTTGGAGCTCGTCCTGCTCCTGCGGTGGCGCCTGCTGCGCTGGCCGCGGGCCGGAAGCGCTGCGCCGAAGCAGCGGCAGCACCACGGTCCCCAGCGCGTAGAGGACGGCGAGCACTCCGAATCCCTGCGGGTCGACATCGTTGCCAGGCGAGGAGATCTCGACGATCGCCATGACGACGAGCAGCCAGAGCGCGGCGAGGGTTCCGATGCGGACGAGCCTGACGGTGTCGTCCGATTCCGGGCCGGCCAGCAGGACGGAGGTGTGGCCGCAGGCGAAGGCGACGATCAGGCAATAGATCGCCGGTTTCCAGTTGTCGCTCTCGAACCCGGACCAGATCGCTGCGACGGTGACCAGCAAGGCCAACCCCGACACCCCGACGGTGAGGTAGCCGAACAGCGACAGCTGCGGCTGGCGAAACGTGAGGTGAGATCCGGCCACTGCGGTGAGGCTGAGGAAGGCCACCGCCACCGCGGTCCCGATCGCCTTGCCGCTGGTGTCGTCGAGCTCGCTACCGGAGAGGATGATCAAAATCAGGACGAAGGCGGCGGCGCAGAGCAGCCCGATGCCGAACTTCAGGATCCCTCGCAGATCGGCCTCACTCCGCACCAAAAGAGAATCGGCCCCGGAGGCCGATTCTTTAGCGTTCAGCTGGAGGCCGGAAGGCGCGAGATCAGCCGCAGCCGGTGTTGTTGCCGCAGCTCGAGCAGGTGTAGCAGCTGCCCGTGCGCTGCATCATGCCGCCGCACTGCTCGCAGGCCGGGCCGAGTTCGAGGCCCTGCATCTTCGCCGGGCGGACCGGGGGCGTTTCGGTCAGTCGCCGAGGCGGCCGGCACCGGCGCGGCGGCCTTGGCCTCGCCGTTGCCGCCGTTCGAGTGGCCGTTGCCGTTGGCGGGGCCGGCGGTGTCGGTCGGGACGCCGAGGCCCAGCTGGGCGGTCTCGGCTTCCTTTTTGCTCCGCACCTCCTGGGTCATGATCCCCAGTTCCTCGAGCGTTTCGGTGTCCTCGATGAAGCGGCTCGCGACCCAGCGCATGATGTAGTCCGGCAGCGATTTGGCGAAGGGGATCTCCGGGTTCTGCGTCATCCCCTCCGGCTCGAAGCGCATGTAGCTGAACTTCTGCACGAAGGTCTCGAGCGGCACCCCGTACTGGAGGCCGAGCGAGATCGCGGTGGCGAAGGCGTTGAGCAGCCCGCGCATCGTCGAGCCCTCCTTGCCGATGTCGGTGAGGAAGATCTCGCCGACCGTCCCGTCCTCGTATTTGCCGGCGGTGATGTAGCCCTCGTGGCCGCCGATCGAGAACTTGTGGGTGATCGATTCGCGCTCGCGCGGCATCTTCTTGCGCACCGGCTGGGCCATCTCCACTTCGGCCTCGGCGTTCTTCTCGTCCTGGGCGTCGGTCCGCAGCGCCTGCGCCGTCTTCGAGCCGTCGCGGTAGATCGCCAGCGCCTTCAGCCCGCCCTTCCAGCCGCGGGTGTAGGCGTCGGCGATGTCCTCGACCGTGGCGGTCTGCGGCAGGTTGACCGTCTTCGAGATCGCCCCCGAGATGAACGGCTGGGTCGCCGCCATCATGTCGATGTGGCCGGTGTGGGAGATCGCCCGCTCGCCGACCGCGACGTCGAAGACCGGCAGGTGCTCGTCCTTGAGGCCGGGGGCGCCGACGATCTTGTTGTTCTCGGCGATGTAGGCGTTGATCTGGTCGATCTCCGCCTCGGCGTAGCCGAGGGTCTGCAGCGCCAGCGGCACCGAGCGGTTGGGGATCGTCATCGAGCCGCCGCCGACCAGCTCCTTGAACTTGACCAGCGAGAAGTCGGGCTCGATCCCGGTCGTGTCGCAGTCCATCAGGAAGCTGATCGTCCCGGTCGGGGCCAGCACCGTCGCCTGCGCGTTGCGGTAGCCGTGCTGCGTCGCCGAGCTCGACCGCTTCGTCCCAGGCCCGCTGCGCGGCCTCCAGCAGCTCGCCCTTGATCCCGGTCGGGTCGACGTCGTAGGAGGCGTCGCGGTGCATCCGCATGACCCCGTTGTGCGGCTCGCGGTTGCGCTCGTACTCGTCGTAGGGCCCGGTCGCGCCGGCGGCGATCAGCGCCGACTGGCGGTAGGCGCGGCCGGTCATCAGCGCCGTGATCGCGGCGGCGACGTTGCGGCCCGCGTCGGAGTCGTAGGGGAGGCCGTCGCGACATCAGCAGGGCGCCGAGGTTGGCGTAGCCGAGGCCGAGCTGGCGGAACTTGTTGGCGTTCTCGGCGATCTCCTCGGTCGGGTAGCTGGAGAAGCCGACGACGATCTCCTGGGCGAGGAAGACGATGTCGACCGCGTGCTCGAACTCGGCCGTGTCGAAGCTGCCGTCCTCGCGGCGGAACTTCATCAGGTTGAGCGAGGCGAGGTTGCAGGCCGAGTCGTCGACGTGCATGTACTCGCTGCAGGGGTTGGAGGCGTTGATCCGGCCCGACTCGGGGCAGGTGTGCCAGCGGTTGATGATCGTGTCGTACTGGACGCCCGGGTCGGCGCAGCGCCAGGCGGCGTCGGCGATCTGGTTCATCAGCTCGCGGGCGTCGAGGGTTTTCGTCGTCGAGCCGTCGTTACGCGCCTTCAGGTGCCAGTCCTCGCCGGCCTCGACCGCCTCCATGAAGTCGTCGGTGACCCGCACCGAGTTGTTCGCGTTCTGGTACTGGATCGAGGTGAAGCCCTCGCCGTCGATCGACATGTCGAAGCCGGCCTCGCGCAGCGCTTCGGCCTTCTTCTCCTCGTCGGCCTTGCACCAGATGAAGTGCTCGATGTCCGGATGGTCGACGTTGAGGACGACCATCTTCGCCGCGCGGCGGGTCTTGCCGCCGGACTTGATCGTCCCGGCCCAGGCGTCGGCGCCGCGCATGAAGCTGACCGGGCCGCTGGCGGTGCCGCCCTTGGAGAGCTGCTCGACCGAGCCGCGGATGTTGGAGAGGTTGATCCCCGAGCCGGAGCCGCCGCGGAAGATCTTGCCCTCCTTGGTGTTCCAGTCGAGGATCGACTCCATCGTGTCCTCGACGCTGAGGATGAAGCAGGCCGAGCACTGCGGCGTCTCCTCGAAGCCGACGTTGAACCAGACCGGCGAGTTGAAGGCCGCCTTCTGGTTGAGCAGGATCGCGGTCAGCTCCATCTCGAAGGCGTCGGCGTCCTCCTCGGAGGCGAAGTAGCCGCCCTCGCGCCCCCAGCCGGCGATCGTGCCGGCGACGCGGCCGATCATCTGTTTGACCGAGTTCTCGCGCTCGGGGCTGCCGATCTGGCCGCGGAAGTACTTCTGGGCGACGATGTTGGTCGCGTTCTGCGACCAGGTCACCGGGAACTCGACCCCGCGCTGCTCGAAGGCCGGGCTCTCGGGGTTGCCGATCACCGCATCGCGGATCTCCCACTCGATCTGGTCGAAAGGATGCACCCCGGGCGTCGAAAAACGGCGTTCGATCGAGAGGCCCTCGAGACCGTTCTTGGGACTGGCAATGGCGGTCTTGGACATCAAACTTCTCCTCTCGCGGCAACTTTCAGGGGTAACTCCGCAGGATCGCTAACCGAGCAGGACGGAAAAAGTCTCAAAAGGCGCAAATAAGGAGTTCCGAAGCCGCCGACTTCTTCTCCCAATTGTGTCAAGTCCCCAATATCGGCACTAAGTTCCGGGTAGCCTCTTCCGTATGGCAGAAGAGCTGCGCAGGGGCGCAGAGCGGATGGGCGAGCGGGCAACCACCGCCAAAGAAGCCATGGGGGAGCGCGCCAGCGCCGCCAAAGAGGCGATGGGCGAGCGCGCGACCGCCGCCAAAGAGGCGACGGCCGAGGCGATCGCCGCGGTCAAGCCGAAGCTGCGCGGCGTCTCCCACGAGTGGGCTTTCTTCCTCTCGCTCGGTTTCGGCGCCGCGCTGATCATCCTCGCCGAAACCCCGAAGGCGACCCTGGCGGTGGCGATCTACGCGATCAGCCTCTCGGGCCTGTTCGGGACCAGCGCCCTCTACCACCGGGTCAACTGGAAGCGGCCGTCGGTGCGCCAGTGGATGCGGCGGCTCGATCACTCGATGATCTTCTTCCTCATCGCCGGCACCTACACGCCCTTCGCCCTGCTGGTCCTGCGACGGGACCCTGGCGATGGCGATCCTCGCCGTCGTCTGGATCGGCGCGATCGCCGGGGCGATCGTCGAGATGATCTGGATCGACCACCCGAAATGGGCCTCGGCCCTGATCTACCTCTCGCTCGGCTGGGTCGCCGTCGCCGCCTTCCCCGAGCTCTGGACCTCGATGGGGCCCGGCGGCACCCTGCTGGTCGCCGTCGGCGGCCTCCTCTATACCGCCGGCGCCGTCGTCTACGCGACCCAGCGCCCCAACCCGATCCCGGCGACCTTCGGCTACCACGAGGTCTTCCACCTCTTCGTCATCGCCGCCGCGATCGCCCACTTCTCGGCGGTCGCTTTCTTCGCTCTCCCAAAGGGCTGATCGTGAATAGGGAGTCCGGCGGTGACCCGCCGGACACTCCCCAACGTCCGCCGGGTCACCGCCGGACTCCCTACGCAGCGACGAGCTCCTGCAGCTGCTCCGCTTCGGAGACCAGCTCGCCAGGATCTCCTCCAGCTCCTGGGACTGCTCGGGGGAGAGCTCGAGGCGACCGTCGCGGTAGAGCTCGGCGGCGCGGGCCACCGGCAGTTCGGCCTCGACCACGCGGCCGCCGAGGGCGCCGAGGACCTTGCGGGTCTCGGCCTGGGCCCAGACGGCGCCGAACATCCCGGTCGAGGCGCCGATCACCGCCGCCGGCGTGCCGGTGAGGGCGCTCTGGCCGGCCGGGCGGGAGGCCCAGTCGAGGGCGTTCTTCAGCACGCCGGGGATCGAGTGGTTGTACTCGGGCGTGGCGATCAGGACCGCGTCGGCGTCGCGCATCGCCTGGCGCAGCTCGGCGACCGCCGCCGGCGTCTCCGCTCCTCGAGGTCGGCGTCGTAGGGCGGGATCTCCGCGCAGGCGCTCGAACTCGACCAGTTCCGCCCCGGCGGGAAGCCGCTCGGCGGCCTCCCGCAGCAGGGCGTGGTTGTAGGAGTCCCGGCGCAGGCTGCCGGCGATGCCCAGGACCCTCATCGTTACGCCTCCTCGCGCGACGAGCTCGAGCTCGACGGCGATCGTCACCGCGTACTCGAGGACCTCGCCGCCGCTCGGCAGCTCGGCCTGCCAGTCGAGACCGAAGTCGCGCCGGTCGACGGTCGTCTCGAGCGAGAGGCCGACCCGCTCGTTGCCGGCGAGGTCGGCGCCGAGCTGGGCGAAGCGGCCGCTCGCCTCGACCTCGCGGGTCTCGCCGCGGATCTCGAGCTCGCCGGCGATCGCGGGCGCTGCCGTCCTCGCCGACGCTCAGCTCGGTCGAGGTGAAGCGCAGCTGCGGGAAGCGCTGGGTGTCGAAGAACTCGGGGGAGAGCAGGTGGCCCTTCAGCATCTCCTCGTCGATCGTCGATGCTCTCGACCTCGACCGTGCCCTCGAGCCGCGGCTGCTCGCCGCCGGTCAGGCGCGCCTCGTAGCGCTCGAAGCCGCTGCGGAAGGTGGTGACGCCGTTGTGGGTGACGGCGAAGTTGATCGAGGAGTGGACCGGGTCGACCACCCAGGTGCCCGCCGGAACCTGCTGCTGCTGATCGTCTCGGTGCTCATCTGTGTTCCTTCCTGAAGTGGTTGAGGCTCAAATAGTTGACGCTGGAAACAATCGTAGCAGAAAAGCTTTGCATGTCAACTATTGTCAGATCAACCATCTTGTGGGAGAATGCCACCCATGAGCGAGCAGGCAACCGCGAGCGCGCGAAGCACGAACGGATCGGCGGACTTCGATCCCCACCGCGAGGCATGGATCGCGATCGCCCAGACCCACGCCGCCGTCACCGGCCGCCTGCAGGAGGCGCTGACCGCCGCCGAGCTGCCGCCGCTGCCCTGGTTCGAGGTGCTGGCGACGCTCGACCGGGCACCCGAGCAGCGGCTGAAGATGGGGGACCTGGCCGAGGCGCTGGTGATCACCCGCGGCGGCCTGACCAAGCTGGTCGACCGGCTGATCAAGGCCGGCCTGCTGGAGCGGACCTTCTGCGAGACCGATCGCCGCGTCAGCTACGCGACCCTGCTGCCGGCCGGGGTCGAGCTGCTGGCGGAGATGCGCCCGGTGGTGCGGGCGGAGCTCGCCTCGGCCTTCAGCGCCAACCTCAGCGTCGAGCAGGCCGAAGAGCTGCGCACGATGCTGGAGCAGGTCCGCGGCACGGCCTGCGGGTCCGGCTAGGCGCTTTATCCGACTACTGGTCTAGAGGCGCCTAGGCGAGCGCCGCCGAGGCCCGCTCTTTGGCGGACTCGATGATCGCCAGCACCGCCGGCTCCTGCCCTTCGCGCAGCAGCACGATCGGGTCGGGGTCGCCGTTGACGATCCCCTCGAAGAACTCCTTGCGGTCCTGGTAGGTCGGCAGCGTTCCCTTCGCCCAGCCGCGGGCGTCGTTGAGGATCACCGCCAGGCGCGCGTACTCCTCGCCGAAGAGCTCGGAGATCTCGCGCTTCATCCGCTTCGCCAGCGCCGGCGAGGCGCCGGCGGTGGAGATCGCGATCGCCAGCGGCCCGGTGCGGACGATCGCCGGCAGGATGAAGTTGCAGAGCGGCGGCACGTCGACGATGTTGACCAGCATCGCCCGCTGCTCGGCGTCGTCGAAGACGCCGATGTTGACCTCGGAGTCGTCGGTGCAGGCGATCACCATGAAGACGCCCTCGAGGTCCTCGGCGCCGGCGTAGGCGCGCTTCTCCCAGGCGATCGAGCCCTCCGCGGCGAGCTGCTCCAGCTCGGGGTGGGCGACCGGGGCGATCAGGGTGACGTCGCCGTCGCAGGCGAGCAGCCCCTCGACCTTCTCGAGGCCGATGTCGCCGCCGCCGACGACCAGGCAGCGCCGCCCGTTCAGTTTCAGGCAGGCGATGTAGAAGGGCGTCTCGAGCATGTCCCGCACGCAGGACTGGTCGCAGATCCCTTTGCGGAACTGGCAGACGCACTCCTTGCCGGCGTAGGCCTGGGCTGGCATCGACCGAAGGTTAGTGATGTGGGGTTGCGGTGGTGGGGGAGCCGGGGGTAGTCCTCGGCGGACAACTGCGGGGAGGGTCCGGCGAGGACTACCCCCGGCTCCCTCGACCGCTAGATGGAGTCGAGGGTGAGGCGCAGGCCCTCGTCGAGGTCCGATCTCGGCGCGCCAGCCGAGCTCGCGCTCGGCGCGGCCGGCGTCGATCGTGATCCGCTGCACCTCGCCGGTGCGCTCCGGCGCGAACTCGGGCTCGAAGCTCGTCGTTGCCGGAGAGGCTCTTGAGCAGCGTCGACCAGTTCGAGCACGTTGGTCTCGCTGCCGGTGCCGATGTTGATCGCGCCGGTCGCGTCCGTGTCGCCGGCGGCGAGCGCGGCGCGCGACCACGTCGCCCACATATATGTAGTCGCGGGTCTGGGTGCCGTCGCCGAAGACCGTCGGCCGCCCGCCCTCGCGCAGCAGGCCGCAGAAGATCGCGATCACGCCGGCCTCGCCGAGCGGGTCCTGGCGCGGGCCGTAGACGTTGCCGAGCCGCAGCGAGACCCCGGAGAGCCCGTAGAGGCGCTCGTAGAGCGAGAGGTAGCCCTCGGCGGCGAACTTGCTCTGGCCGTAGGCCGAGAGCGGCGCGATCGGCGCGTCCTCGGCGAGCGGCAGCTGCTGGCCCTCGCCCTCGCCGTAGATCGCGCCGCCGGTGGAGATCGAAGACGACCCGCCCGCACTCCGCGGCGCGCGCCGCCTCGAGCACGTTGGCGGTGCCGCCGACGTTGACGCGCGGCGTCGAAGACGGGGTCGGCGAGGGACTTGCGGACGTCGATCTGGGCCGCCAGGTGGAAGATCGCCTCGGGCCGCCGCTCGGCCGCCAGCGCGGCTCAGCGCCTCGCCGTCGCGGATGTCGAGCTCGACCAGCTCGGCGCCCGCGGCGAGCGCCCCGTCGAGGTTCGACAGGCGGCCGGTCGAGAGGTCGTCGACGACCGTCACCTCGTCGCCGCGCGCGAGCAGCGCGTCGACCAGATTCGAGCCGATGAACCCCGCGCCGCCGGTGACGAGACACCTCATGGAGGCGGCGATCCTAAGCAGATCGGACGGGGGCCGGGAGAAGTTCGGACGGATGGTTGCCCGATTGCGCGTCCGGCGCCCCTGCTACCCTCGCCGCCCCATGAGACTGATCGTCACCGAGAAGAACAACAGCGCCAAGAAGATCGCCGAGGCCCTCAGCAAGCGGCTCCAACAGCGCGGACAAAACCTTCAAAGTCCCGTTCTACACCTGGACGGACGCCGAAGGCGACGAGCACATGACGATCGGCCTCAAGGGCCACGTGCTCGGCCCGGCCTTCCCCGAGGGCTACTCGAACTGGCAGAAGACCGACCTGCACGACCTGATCGACGCCGAGCTGATCAAGGAGCCGACCGACAAAAACGTCGTCAAAGCGATCAAAAAAGTGGCCAAAGAGGCCGACGAGCTGGTGATCGCCACCGACTTCGACCGCGAGGGCGAGCTGATCGGGCTCGAGGCCCTGGAGGAGATGCTCGACTCCAACCCCGCGCTCGGCTCGCGCGAGGGGACCGCCGACGGCACCCTGCGGATCCAGCG
The DNA here is from genome assembly GCA_963812845.1 of uncultured Actinomycetes bacterium. GTDB lineage: Bacteria > Actinomycetota > Thermoleophilia > Solirubrobacterales > 70-9 > VAYN01. The sequence continues at coordinate 27,409 of CAWEWQ010000002.1, forward strand.
CGCCCGCTACTCGGCGCTGACCAAGGAGGAGATCGAGCGCGCCTTCGACAGAGCTCGACGAGCTCTCCTACCCGCTCGCCAACGCCGGCGCCGCCCGCCAGGACATCGACCTGCTCTGGGGCGCGACGCTGACCCGCGCCGTCTCCCTCGCCAGCCGCCGCTTCGGCTCCAACTTCCTCTCGGTCGGCCGCGTCCAGAGCCCGACCCTGGGCCTGATCGTCGAGCGCGAGATGGAGCGCCGCGCCCACGTCGCGAAACCGTTCTGGGAACTGTTCGCCAAGTTCGAGCACCCCGACGGCAGCTTCGAGACCCACCACACGGTCGACAAATTCTGGGAGAAGGCGGAGGCCGACGCGGCGCTCGCCGGCACCACCGACGCCCGGCACCGTCAAGGCGGTCACGGCGCGCAAGAACACCCGCAAGCCGCCGACCCCCTACAACACCACCGCCTTCAGCACCGACGCCTCCAGCCGCCTCGGCATCACCCCCGCCAGCGCGATGCGGATCGCCGAGGACCTCTACATGGACGGCTTCATCTCCTACCCGCGCACCGACAACACGGTCTACCCGTCCTCGCTGCCGGTGCGCGAGCTGGTCACCTCGCTGGTCCGGATCAAGGAGTTCTCCGCCGCCTCCGGCCTGCTCGACGGCGAGCTGAAACCGACCCGCGGCAAAAAAGAGACGACCGACCACCCGCCGATCTACCCGACCCAGGCGGTCCACCCGGGCGCCCTCGAGGGCCCGAAGAAACGCGTCTACGAACTCGTCGTCCGCCGCTTCCTCGCCACCTTCAGCCCGCCGATGATCACCGAGTCGACCCGCGCCGACATCGAGGCCGGCGTCGGAGACCTACTTCGTCCGCGGCTCGGTCGTCGTCGACCCCGGCTACGCCGGCATCTACACCTACGCCCGCTCCGCCGACGAGGAGATCCCGACGCTGGAAGAGGGCCAGACCCTGCAGCTCGACGGCGACCCCTGGATCGTCGACAAGGAGACCCAGCCGCCGGCGCGGATCTCGCAGGCGAAACTGATCGAGATGATGGAGGAGCGCGGCCTCGGCACCAAAGCGACCCGCGCCGACATCATCCAGAAGCTCTTCGACCGCGGCTACGTCTACGGCAACCCGCCGGTCCCGACCGAGACCGGGATCGCCCTCTACGAGGCCTTCAAGAACTACGTGCCGGCGATGGCGACGCCGGAGATGACCGCGACAGCTGGAGGCGGAGATGGACCGGATCGCCGCCGGCGAGATGACCAAGGGCGCCGTCGTCGGCGAGAGCCGCGACCTCCTGCACAAGACCTGGACCGAAATCGACGGCAGCCGCGAAGACCTGGCCAAAGTGATCTGGAAAGGGATGGACGAGGACCGCATCCTCGGCCCCTGCAAGGTCTGCGAAGAAGCCGGCCGCACCAAGGAGGACGGCTCGCCGAACATGCTGCGGATCATCCGCGCGAAAAAATCGGGCAAACGGTTCGTCGGCTGCAGCGGCTGGACCGCTCGACGATCCCAACTCCTGCGACCAGACCTTCCCGCTGCCCCAGCGCGGCGACGTCTTCCGGCTCGAGGACCGCTGCTCGATCTGCGACCAGACGCCGCGGCTCAAAGTCGCAGCCCTTCCGCGGCCGGCCCTGGAACCTCTGCCTCAACGACGACTGCGAGTCGATGCAGGAGATGAAGAAACGCCGGGCCGAGCGCGAAGCCGCGAAAGCGGCGAAAGCGGAGATGGAAAAGAAGCCGCCGCCGAAAGGCGACGAGGACGCCGCTCCGCGAAGACGAAAAAAGCGAAAGTCAAAGCGTCCAAAGCGGACACCGCGACGCGCGGGCGCAAACGCGCCAAAGCCGCGCGCCAAAGGCTGAGGCCGCCGGCAGTTGTTCATCTCCCTCGAGGGCGTGGACGGCTCGGGCAAGAGCACCCAGGCGCGGCTGCTGGTCGAGGCGCTGGGCGCGGAGACGGTCGCGATCCGCGAGCCGGGCGGGACCGACGCGGCGGAGCGGATCCGCGAGCTGCTCGCCGACCCGGCGGTCGAGCTGGAGCCGCTGGCCGAGCTGCTGCTCTTCCTCGCCGCCCGCGCCGACCTCACCGAGCGGGTGATCCGGCCGGCGCTGGAGGCCGGCCGCGACGTCGTCTCCGACCGCTTCTCCGACTCCAGCGTCGCCTACCAGGGCGCGGCCCGCGGGCTCGGGGTCGGCGAGGTGATCGGCCTCTGCGACACCGCCACCGACGGCCTCTGGCCGGACCTGACGCTGCTGCTGAAGGTCGACCCCGAGATCGGCCTCGGCCGCGCCGACGGCGAGGACCGCTTCGAGGCCGAGGGCCTGGACCTGCAGCGCGCGGTCGCCGACGGCCTACGAGGAGATCGCGAGATCGCCACCGACCGCGTCATCGTCGATCGACGCCGACGGCACCGTCGAGGAGGTCCACGAGCGGGTGATGGCGCGCGGTCGAATGAGCGCCGTCGACGCTGCTCTGACGCGGCGACCGAGCACCAGGCGCGGGCGCGGGTCGCGCTGAGCGCGGCGCTCGCCGGCGGGCCCTCGCACGCCTACCTCTTCCGCGGCCCGCGCGGGTCGGGCAAGCGGGCCGCGGCGCGGGCCTTCGCGGCCGAGATCCTCGCCGCCGCGGCCGCCGACCCCGACGACGCCCGCCGCCGCGCCCTGCTCGACCCCTCGCCGCACCCCGACCTCGTCTGGCTCGCCCCGCGCGGCGCCCAGCACCTGGTCGAGGAGGTGCGCGAGCGGGTGATCCGCGCCGCCGCCTACCGGCCCTTCGAAGGCGGCAAGCGCGTCTTCGTCGTCGAGGCGGCCGAGGCGATGCGCGACGAGAGCCAGAACGCGCTGCTGAAGACGCTCGAGGAGCCGCCCGAGTTCGTCCACCTGATCCTGCTCAGCTCCGAGCCCGAAGGCGCTGCTGGAGACGATCGCCTCGCGCTGCCAGCCGGTCGACTTCGCGCCGCTGCCCGGCCGAGGTGCTCGAAGCCGAGCTGCGCGCGGCCGAGGCGGCGCGCCGGCGCCGGAGGAGATCGCCGCCGCCGCCCGGCTCGCCGCCGGCGACCTCGAGCGGGCGCGGCTGCTGCTCGGCGACGCGGGGCCGCGAGCTGCGCGCCGAGGCCGAGCGCTGCGTCGCCGCCGCGCTCGCCGGCGAGGTCGCCGCGGCGCCCTGGAAAGCGCTGCTCGACCGCGCCGAGGCGGCCGGCGAGGACGCCGAAGCGGCGGCCCGCGAGGCGCTCGAGGAGGAAGCGAAGGCCGGGATCAAACGCAGCGCCCGCGACATCGCCGACGGGCCAAACGCGCCGGCCGCCGCCGCCGCACCGAGATCCTCGACCTCGGCCTCGAGCTCTGCGCCGCCTGGCTGCGCGACCTCGCCGCCGTCGCCGCCGGCGCCGAGGAGGTCGTCTTCAACCGCGACCGGCTCGAGCCGCTGCGCGCCCAGGCCGCCGGCCTCGACCCCGGCCCGCGCCCGCCGCGGCGCCGAGCTGGTCCAGGAGACCCGCCGCGGCCTCGACCTCAACGTCTCCGAGGAGCTGGCTCTCGAGGCCTGTTCTTCCGCCTCGAGACGCTTGCTCGCCAGGCTGAGCCGTTGCCGTTCGGCGCATTCGCCGGCGGCCTGCTCGCCGCGCCTTTTCGAGCGCCCGCTCCTGGGCCAGGCGGGTGATCTGGGCGGCCTGGCGGGACATGATCACGCTGAAGTTGAGCGCCAGGCCGAGCAGCAGCAGGAGGACGATCGAGAAGAGGGCGACGTTGGTGTCGCGGACGCCCATCACGTCGGCGACGAGCTCGAGCAGGCCGGGGAAGGCGGCGCCGGCGAGCATCCCCAGGCCGGCGACGAACCAGATCACGCTGTAGCGCTCCTGCAGCCGGTCGCGGCGGATCAGCTCGAGGATCAGCAGCATGAAGACGATCGCGATGACCGCGGCGACGATCCGCGTCTGCGAGGTGAGGTGGACCTGCGCTTCCCCGGCGGCCAGCGGCAGCGCGCTCATCGCTCCGCCTCCGCCTGGCGCGGCCGGAACTGGCCGACCAGCAGGACGACCAGGCCCTTGAAGATGAAGAAGGCCGAGCGCAGCGGCGTCAGGAAGGAGCTGCCGCCGGCCCGCTCGAGCATCCGCACCGGCACCTCCTCGACCCGCAGGCCCTGCGCGCACCGCCAGCTGCAGCGACTCGATCTCGGCGAAGTCGGGCGAGTAGTGCTCGCTGAACAGCGCCATCACCCGCCGGTTGGCGGCGCGCATGCCGCTGGTCGTGTCGGTGAAGCGCTGCCGCGTCGCCAGGGTGAGGAAGAAGCGGAAGACGCTGGTCCCGATCCGCCGCGAGAAGGTCGGCCTGTAGTCGTCGCTGGCGGCGACGGCGCCGGGGTCGCGTAGCGCGAGCCGATCACCAGGTCGGCGCGGTCGGCGGTCACCTCGGCCAGCAGCCGCGCGACCTCCTCGGCCGGGTGCTGGCCGTCGGCGTCGAGGTGGGCGCAGCAGTCGTAGCCCTCGCGCAGCGCGTAGAGGTAGCCGGTCTGCAGCGCCGCGCCGAGCCCCTGGTTGAAGGGCAGCGAGGCGACGAGCGACGCCGCCTCGCGCGCCCGCGTCGGCGGTCGCGTCGGTCGAGCCGTCGTCGACGACGAGGATGTCGGCCTCGGCCAGCGCTCGGCGGACGTCGGCGATCACCGCGGCGATCGAGGCCTCCTCGTTCCAGGCGGGGATGAAGACGAGAGTCCGCACCCGCCGATTCTCCCATGTGGGCACGGAAAGGCCCGATCCGCCGCGCCGAGGAGGGGATTGTGTTAGTAAACCTTCATGCATCGCAACAAGTGAGAGCACCGCCGGCGCGCCTCCCGGCTCCGCGGATCGGCATGCGCCTCTGGCTGACCGGCGCCTTCGCCGCGGTCAGCCTGATCACCGCCGCCGCCGTCTACCTCTTCGGCGACAACCCGCAGGCGCTGATCGCCGCGGTCGCTGATCGGCGTCCTCGCCGGCTTCCTGATCGCGGTCGCGATCTCCCACCGCGTCGTCCGCCTCGCCCGCGCCGCCGGGGAGATGGCGGGCGGCTCCTTCGACGCCGCCGCTCAACGTCTCCGGGCCCGACGAGATCGGCGACCTCGCCCGCGCGCTCGACTCGATGCGCGCCTCGCTGAAGGAGAGCTTCGGCGTGCTCACCGCCGACCGCAACAAGCTGGCGGCGATCTTCGACGGCCTCACCGACGCGGTGATGGTCGTCGACTTCGAAGGCCCGGTCCGCTTCTCCAACAGCGCCGCCTCGCGCCTGCTCGACGCCGCCGGGCAGCCGCCGGAGGTGGTCGCTGCCGCAGCTGCACCGCGCCTCCGAGGTCGGCTTCTCCGCCCACCCGGCGCTGCGGATCGGCGACCGCGCCTACGCGATGACCGCCCGCTCGCTGCCCGACGAGCGCGCCGTGCTGGCGGTGCTGCGCGACCGCACCGACGAGCTGCGCCGCGAGCTCGCCGAAGCCGACTTCGTCTCCAACGCCGCCCACGAGCTGCGCAACCCGCTGGCCGGGATCTCCGGCGCGATCGAGGTTCTGCAGAGCGGCGCCAAGAACGAGCCCGCGCGACCGCGACCACTTCCTCCACCGCCTCGCCGAGGACGCCGAGCGGATGAACCGGCTGACCCAGTCGCTGCTGACCCTGGCCCGGGTCGAGTCGCGCGGCGCCGCCGGAGAGCGAGATCGTCGACGTGCCGGTGGCGATCCGCGACGTCGTCGCCGCGGTCGAGCCGCCGCCGCACGTCGAGCTGGTGGTCGACGTCGAGCCCGATCTGGCCGCGACCGGCGACCCGACCCTGCTGCGCCAGGTGATGATCGGCCTGCTCACCAACGCCTTCAAGAACACGCCACCCCCCGGCACCGTTACCGTTCGCGGCCGCCATGACGGCGAGGCCGAGGTCATCTTGGAGGTAATCGACACCGGCACCGGCATCCCGGCGGCGGAGATCGAGCGCGTCTTCGAGCGCTTCTACCGGCGCAGCGAGTCGCGCAAGCAGGAGGGCTTCGGCCTCGGCCTGGCGATCGCCCGGCGCATGGTCGACGTGATGGGCGGCCAGATCGGCGCCGACTCCGTCGAGGGGGAGGGCAGCACCTTCTGGGTCCGCCTCCCGGTCGCCCAACCGAGCCCGACCCCGGTGGCCTAGGGGACCACATGAGCAGCGGCCGCATCCTGATCGCCGACGACGAGCCCTCGGTCCGCGACTCGGTCGGCTACGCGCTGGCCCAGGAGGGCTTCGAGGTCACCCCCGCGGCCGACGGCGACGAGGCCAGCGAGCCTGCTCGGCGACGGCATCCCCTTCGACCTGCTGATCCTCGACATCATGATGCCGGGGCCGAGCGGCCTCGACATCTGCCGCGACGTGCGCTCGCGCAGCGCCGTCCCGATCATCGTCCTCACCGCCAAGGACGCCGAGGTCGACAAGGTGGTCGGGCTCGAGGTCGGCGCCGACGACTACGTGACCAAGCCCTTCTCGGTGCGCGAGCTGCTGGGCCGGGTGCGCGCCCAGCTGCGCCGCCGCGAACTCGACCGCTCGCCGCTCGCCCAGGCGGTGAAGATCGAGTCCGGCCCGGTCTCGATCGACCTCGTCCGCCACGTCGCCACGCGTGCGCGGCGTCCCGGTCAACCTGACCCGCTCGGAGTTCCAGCTGCTGCGCCTGCTGGTCGGCCGCCCCGGCGAGGTCTTCTCCCGCGCCCAGATCATGGAGGAGCTCTGGCAGACCGAGTTCGACGGCGACGAGCGCGCCTGCGACGTCCACATCTCCAACCTGCGCCAGAAGGTCGAGCGCGACCCGCAGAAGCCCGAGCTGGTGCTGACGGTGCGGGGCGTCGGCTACAAGTTCAACCCGGACTCGGGATGAGCCGACCCGCCTGAGACAGCGTTCTTGTATTTGTAGACGCCGTCCTCTAAGGTTTGCGATCCCCACCCCTGATGCCGTTCGCACACACTGGGAGCGGCGTCGTATACGGCAAGCCGCCCGCACGCTGGATCACACCCTCATGGCGTGCGGGCTGGTCTGCCGCTCTCGTCGGTTCCAGGCCTGACCACGGCTGAGGTGCCCGGCTCACTACCGTGTATGCCACACACCCCGATGAGGAGGCCCTATGCCACTGGTACCGATGGTCGTCGAGCAAACCGCTCGCGGCGAGCGCTCCTTCGACATCTACAGCCGCCTGCTCGCGCAGCGGATCGTCTTCCTCGGCGAGCCGGTCACCGAGGACCTCGCCAACCTGATCATCGCCCAGCTGCTGCACCTCGAGTCCGATGATCCCGAGAAGGACGTCAGCCTCTACATCAACTCGCCCGGCGGCTCCGCCTACGCCGGCCTGGCGATCTACGACACGATGCAGTTCATCAAGCCCGACGTGCAGACGATCTGTTACGGGATCGCGATGTCGGCCGGGTCGCTGATCCTCACCGGCGGCGCCAAGGGCAAGCGGATGGCGCTGCCCAACAGCCGCATCCTCATCCACCAGCCGAGCGGCGGCTTCGAAGGCCAGTCGAGCGACATCGAGATCCACGCCCGGGAGATCCTCGCCCTGCGCGAGCGGCTCGACCAGATCTACGTCAAGCACACCGGGCAGTCGGCGCGAGCAGATCCACACCGACATGGAACGCGACAAGTTCTTCCAGCCGCCGGACGCGGTCGAGTACGGCCTGATCGACCGGGTGATCGAGTCGCACGAGTTCCAGGGCGAGGCTGCGGCGGGCAGCAACGGCTCGGCGCCCTAAGCGTGGGGCGGGCGTCGGGAGGCCCTCTCCAGACGCAGCTCGCCAATGGCTCGTGCTAAGTGTCTGGAGAGGGCCTGCCGACCCCCGCTTAGAGCCGGCGGTAGGCCCAGAGACACGCTGCCGCCGCGGCACTCCCGGCAAGGACCCCTCCGATGCCGGCGGCCCGGGTCTCGGGGCGTCGGGCCGAAGCTCCCATCGCGACGGCGTCGGCAAGGTCGCAGGCGCCGGTGATCAGCAGCGCGCCGCGCAGCGCCACGCGGTCGTCGCGGGCTGCCAGCGTCAACGCCCCGAGCGCTAGGTCCCTGCCGCCGCCGAGCCTGGCGACGGCTTCGCCGGAGGCGTCGGTCGGACCGAAGCCCATCGCCCGCAGCGCCGGCTGGGTGGCGAAGAAGATCCCGATCCCCATGCCCAGGCGGGCAGCACCGATCCCCAGGGCCACCTGCCGTGCCCTCGCATCCATCGTTCCGCGGCGGATCATGCCCGCATCCTTACCCACCTCACCCGATCTTCATGATTGGGGGGTGGCAGAGGGCGACACGATCCTGCGGCTGGCGCGCCGCTTCGAGGCGACGCTGCTGGGAGAGACCGTCGCGGCCTCGGCGCCGAACCCGCGCGGGAAGGCGGCGCGGATCGAGCGGCTCGACGGCCGCACGCCTCGAGGGGGTCGAGTCCCACGGCAAGCACCTGCTGCTCGACTTCGGCGAGCTCTCGCCTGCACAGCCACCTGGGGATGAGCGGCGGCTGGCACTTCTACCGGCCCGGCGTCGCGCTGGCGCCGGCCGCGGTCCTCCGCCTGGGCGGTGCTCGCGGGCGAGGAGTGGGAGGCGGTCCAGTTCGGCGGCCCGACCCTGCAGGTGCTCGCCGACCGCACGCCTGCGCCGCAATCCGCAGCTGACCCGCCTCGGACCCGACATCCTCGCCGCCGACTTCGACCCCGACGGCGATAGTCGCCGGCGCTGCGCGCCGACCCCACCCGCGGCCTCGGCGACGCCCTGCTCGACCAGCACCTCGTCGCCGGCATCGGCAACATCTTCAAGAGCGAGGCCTGCTTCGCCGCCCGCGTCGATCCCTGGCGCCCGCTCGGCGAGCTCTCCGACGAGGAGCTGCGGGCCGTGCTCGAGCGCCGCCCGCGAGCAGATGCTGAGCGCGGTCGAGACGCGGCGACCGCCACGACTTCCAGGTCTACAAACGCCGCCAGAGCGTCTGCCCGTCCTGCCGCGGCCCGATCTCCTCGCGCGGCCAGGGCGACGCCAACCGCACCACCTACTGGTGCCCGCGGTGCCAAAGCTGAGGCGGCGGCGCCGGCCGGGCGCCGACCGCGCCGCGCCCGCGACCAGCCTCCTACTACCTCGTCGCCGGCATCCAGCTGACCAGGGAGATGGAGCGCCTGCGGGCGCTGCCGGTCTTCGCCGAGGGGCCGCTGGCGGGGCGGCGGCCGGAGCTGAAGGTGCGGCGGGCGCGGCCCCGCCCCAACCGCCTCGGCTTCGCGGTCCCCGCCGAGTTCCGCCTCTCGGTCACCGCCTATCCCGGCATTCGCCCCGGCGACGTCCTCGAGACGCTGCTCCACGAGCTGGTCCACCTCCACGTCGGCCGCGCCGCCGAAGCCCACGCCTGGCACGGCCCGACCTTCAAGCGCGTTCTTGCTCAGGCGATGCGAGAGGCCTACGGGATCGCCACGCCGACGCCGCGCGCCACCCTCCACGGCCCCTACGCCGAGGCGATCGAGGCGCGAGTCCGCGAAAACGTCTCTTGAGGGACCGATTTTGCGGACTCGCGAGCTAACCGTCCGCTTCCTCCTCCTCCCACCGCCGGCGCTCGCGCATCCGGTGGACGAGGAGGACGAGGATCACGACCAGCGCCGGCGCGAAGACCGGCAGCGCCACGATGGCGTTGTGGTGGGCGAGCGGCAGGATCACCTGCCGCCCCCGTGCTGGAAGCCGGCGATGCCGGGGAGGCGCAGGCGCCGGCGTCGCGGCGAGGGTCGCAGCCCGACCGCCAACCGGTGCAGGCGCCCAGGCGAGGAGGATGAGCAGCGAGAGCGCGATCGCCGCGACCGTCGAGTAGGCCACCGCGACGAGCAGCGGGCCGCCGCCCTTCTGCTCGCGCTGCAGCAGCTGGTGCTCGTCGCCGAAGGAGCGCGTGAAGTGGGCCGGCGCCGGGGTTTCGCCGACCGGGATCGCCCCGTCGCGGGGCAGGTAGATCGGTAGCGCGGTCAGCGAGCTGTCGTCGTGGAGGCGGATCATCGCCTTCCAGTTCCCGTGGATCGGGATCGGCTCGGTGCTCCGGTAGACGCCGGGCCCGATCCGCTTCAGCGGCGCGACGACGAGACCGCCGCCCTGCCAGGCGGTGACGTCGAACCACTCGGCGTCGGCGGCGGCATTGGGCGGGTCTATGCGGACGGTGGCCTCGACTTCGCGGCCCGGACCGTTGTCGACGTCGCGCAGGGCGACCTGGGCGCTGGCTGCCGTCCTGGGTCGGCGTGTAGAGGCCGTAGCCGACGAGCGCCGCCAGCACTGCGGCGCTGCAGAGTGCAGCCCGGCGCAGCTGCGGCGATCGCGGCATCGGGACGGGAGAGAGGTGGGTGCCGATCCAGGCGCCGATCGTGGCGCCGGCGATCGCGGCGGCGAAGCCGACGATCGCGGCTTCGGGGAAGGCAGAGCCGGGCCAGGGGAGCGGCATCCAGAGCTGCGACCAGCCCCACTCGGCGGCGAGGCCGATCGGTGCCGATGCCGATTCCGGAGACGAGCCCGAAGCGCAGCGGCTTGCGGGTCGAGACGAAGAGCGCGACCGCCTCGACCACGACCGCCTCGGCGATGTAGAGCGGGAAGTGGGGCATCGTCTGGCCGAGGACCGGACCGACCACGATCGCGAGGCCGCCGCGCAGGAGGATGAAGAACCCGGCGGCGCCGAGGGCGGCCCCCGGCCCGGCGTAGATCCGGGCGAGGACGAGGCCGACGCCGGCGGCGACCATCAGCATCAGCGGCTGGAAGATCAGCTGGAACTGGGGGACGCCGAAGTCGAACTCGGCCTGGAAGGTGGAGAGGCCCAGCATCAGGCCACCGGTGAGGGCGACGGCCCGGGCCATCTTCGTGTGCGCGAGCTCGGCGATCTGCGACTCCCCCGCGGCATTCGCCCGCAGGCCCTCGACCGAGAGGATGGCGATCCCGACCAGGGTCATCGCGGCGCCGCCGATCAGCATCAGGTGGGTCGGGCCCCAGAGGGTCACGTCCTGGCCGAAGAGGCGGTGCCAGATGTCGTCGAGCGGGAACCCGATCAGGGAGAAGGCGCCGCAGGCGCAGATGAGGACGCCGCCGAGCGGCGCCCACCAGTCGCGGCCCGATCCTGATCGCGACCGTGCTCGGCCGCTCCTTCGGCAGGACCATCGAGAAGAAGCCGGCGCTGAAGATGCCGAAGAGGCCGGCGAGGATGAAGTAGTGGGCGGGGTTGGCAAGCGGTCCGGCGTCGCGGCCGTTGTCGATGTGGATCGAGATGTCCCAGTACATGCCGAAGACCGCGGTCAGCAGCGAGCCGTCGCGACCGCCGAGGGGAAGGCGACCCAGCCCGGCATGCCGGAGCTGCGTTCGGTGAAGTCTGCGAGGCGCTGGAGGATCCGAACCCGTCCGCTGCGGTGGCCGAGGCCGAGGTAGAGGAGGGCGGCGGTGACGATCGTCGCTGCCGTCGTCGCGATGACGATCTGGTCGATCGCGGCGCCGCCGGCCGGGGGCGTGGCGGCGGCGAGGAGCGTGGCGAAGTCGAAGTTCATAGGAAGTCCTTGAAGTGGATTGCCAGAAGCGTGTTCCCACATAAACGTTACCTCAAACGAGGTTACATTCAGAATGTAGAATCGTCACATGGCCAAGAAAGCCGACGGCAGCGCCGATTCCGGAGCCTCGGAGGCGGACCTCACTGTCGAGCAGCTCGCCTACGAGACCGGAATGTCGGTTCGCAACATCCGCAACCACCAGTCCCGCGGTCTCCTGCCTCCACCTGAGGTCCGCGCCCGGGTCGGCTATTACGGCCCCGAACACGTCGCCCGCCTGCGCCTGATCCAGGAGATGCAGGGGGAGGGGTTCAAGCTGAGCGCGATCGCGCGCCTGATCGGCGAGCACGGGGCAGACGCCGATCGCTTCGTCGGCCTGCGTCAGGCCGTTACGGCCCCCTTCGCGACCGAGGCGCCCGAGGTCTACGACCGCGGTGAGTTGGTGGAGAAGTTCGGCACCGACGACGACAGGCTGATCGAGAAAGCGAAGAAGCTGGGGCTCCTCGTCGACCTCGGCGACGGGCGCTACGAAGCCCCGAGCCCGACCCTGATCCGGGCCGCCGAGGAAGTGATGGGGATGGGCATCGCGCTGCCCGCCGCCCTCGCCGCGATCGAGAAACTGAGCCGCAACGCCCAGTCCTCGGCCCGGACCTTCGTCGAGCTCTTCGTCGAGAGGGTCTGGAAGCCCTTCGACGACGCGGGTCGACCCGAGGAGGGCTGGGAGGAGATCATCGAGGCGATCGGCCGCCTTCGCCCGCTTGCCTTCGATGCCCTCAACGCCACCTTCCGCATCACCCTCACCGCAGAAATCGAGAAGGCCTTCGGCGAAGTCCTGGAACGGCGCCAGAAGAAGAAGTAAGCGGCAAGGTCAACGGCCGGGGGACTCGAAGTAGGCCATGCTCACCAGAGTCGGATCGAGCCGGGCAATGTCGCCTCCGGCCCGATCGATCGATTCGCTCTGGAGACGGGGCAGCCAATCCAAGATCCGGTCGAGTTCGCCGCTGAGCTCCTGCCAGATGCGCGCCGGCAACGCTGCCGGTTGCGTATCGACTCGATTGAACTCCTCATCCCACGCTCCTGCTTCGATGATTTCGTCCAGCCGATCTCCGAAAACCGATGCCCAGCTCCTGCAGATTGCCATTCGCAGGAAACGCGGAACGGTGGCCCAGACCGCTCGGTCGAAATGGCAGTGCTGGGCATTCCTGAAAATCCGTTCGATGCCGCCACCGTTGCGTCCGCCGCCCTTCTCCTCGATCAGCTCGATCAAACCCCAGCCGGAGAGCTCTCTGAAGCACCGCGCGACGTATGACGGGTCGCCTCCGAATTTCTCGACGAACTGGGACGGGCTTATCGGTCGCGAGTAAAGCTCGGTGAGGATCTTTGCGCGCCATGGGTTGGCCAGCGCATTGGCAACCTCGGGACCGAACTCGAACCGCTTCGGCCTCTCTTGGGGAAGGGGTTTGAACCGTCGGACGATCTCCTCCGGGGGCTGCGGAGATCGAAGGATGGAGAAGCCGACGGTGGCCGGGATCAGATCGGCTGCGAGATCTCCCCTGCCCAGGCCCTCGATTCCGCTCGAGGCCACCGAGGACACGACGTCGTTCAAACGTTGTCTCAGCTCGGCGCCGGCACATTCGTCCAATACCAGGGTGTCCCAGGAGCAATGGGTCTCGATATGCCCGGAGACGGTGCTGTCTGCAACCGCGCGAAGGATTCGCGACCAGTAGGAGCTCAGAGCCGGGCTGACCCGTGGGTCGAGGGAAACCCTCGGCAGCTTTCCTTCCCAGGGGGCGGGCGCACCGCTCGACTGCGGAGGGCCATAGACATGCTCGACCGAGGCACCCCGCCGGGCCCTTGGCCGTTCTTCGACTACTTCTGCATACCCGCAGGTCTTCAGGTAGCGGAAATTCCGCGCAACGCAGTTCAGGTCACCGCCTTTCTCCTTGACGAACTGAGACGGGCTCAGAGGGCGGCTTTGCAGTTCCTCGAGAATTCGAGCTCGGACCGGGTCGGCGAGGGCAGAGGCAAGCTTCGGGTCGATCCCGTAGAGGAATGGGCCGGACGAGTCAGTGAGCGGCATCGGGCGATCCTGATCGGAAGCGGTCTGTTGCCGAACGGAAAGCCGCCATCCCCGCGACCGCAGGGATGAGCTCCTCCACGTTCCCCGCCGCCCGCGCGATCGATTCCCGGCCTATCTCAGGACCTCTGAAGAGAATCCGGTCGAGCCGCTTTGCCAGGGCCCGCCACCCGGCCCGGTCGAGCACGACGGCCTTCCAGGCGAAGCTCGGCTTCGGGTCGGCTTCGAACACCCCCGCATCGACCGCCTCGTCGATCCGCCTGACGTAGTCCCGCAGGACCGAGGTGCTGACCTCGACGCGAAAGAACATCGGCAGCTTCAGCCAGGTCTCGTTGTCGAAGAACATCCGCTGCACGCTCTTGTAGATCCGCTCGAGTCCGCCCCCATGCCTTCCGCCTCTGCGTTCCTCTACAAGCTCGACGAGGTCCCATTCCGCCAGCTCGCGGAAGCATCTGGCTATGTAAGACGCTTCCCCGCCGACCTCCTCGACGAACTGAGACGGGCTCATCGGCCGGCTCGCCATCTCGGTCAGGATCCGCGAACGCCAGGGATTCGAGAGGACCTTTGCCATCTTGGAGCTGACCTGGAAGCGGTTGCGGCGGCTCAGCGCGGGCGGATAGTCCTCCAGGGGGGTGCGAAGGATCGTGGCTGCCGGGCGAGCGGCACGAAAGAGAGACAGGCCGACGATCGTCGGGATCAGATCCGGCTCCTGCCAACGGATTCGTTCCACCTCCAGTTCAGCAAGCAGATCCATGAGTTCGTCGTGGTGGCCGGCAAGGTCGGCCCAGCCGATCGGGTCGAGCACGATCTCGTCGTGGGACAGGTGACGATCCAGCTCCTGGTCGAAGGTGTCCAGTGCGACCGCCCGCTCGACCTGGGTGAAGAACGCGCCCATGGGTGCTAGGGAATCGTCCCCCCGCGAGATCCTCTCCCACATCGGCGTCTCGAAGGGCTGGGGCGCCCGTCCGTAGACATGCCGCACAGAGGCGCCGCCCCGCCCGGCGGGGCGTTCTGCGACGACCTCCGCATACCCCCATCGTTCAAGCTGCCGGAAGCTGCGGCCGACCGAACTTATGTCACCGCCGACCGCCTCGACGAACTGGGATGGACTGACGGGGCGGTGGCTGATCTCGGTCAGGATCCGCGCTCTCATGGGATCGGCCACTGCCGCGGCCATCTTCGGGCTGATGCCGAAAACCGCGTGTTGTCCCGATTCCCCTAATCCCGACACAGAGGCAGCTTAGGGGTCCAGAAATGTTGACCTTTAGCTTCGTGCGATTTGCCACGAAATTACTGGACACATCTGTCTTCGTAAGAGGAATCGCACGGCCCTAGAGTGCCGGGACGCTTTTGATACGCCGTCGTTCCTTACTATCTGAGCGCAGGGTCTACATATAAAAAGGTAGTTTTTACATTGCTTGGGTGGTCAGCACTGACATCAGAGAACGGGGAAGAGATGTCTTCGGGAAAACTAGACACCATTCCGGTTGGGAGCCCCTTGGACCGGGTTCTGAGGGCTCTCAATCACCCACTTCGTCGCCGAATCCTGCGGGAGCTGGGGTCGGAGCCGGCGAGTGCCAGCACCTTGGCCAAGACCTTTGACGAGGAACTGGGGGCGGTGTCCTATCACCTCAACCAGGTCTTGGCACGGGAATGCGGCGTGATCGAACTCGTCGAAACAGTCGCCAGGCGCGGAGCTCTCGAAAAAATCTACGGCCTCAACCAGGCGATCTGGGCCGAGGTGTCTGCTGTGCCCGAGTTGGGCGGCGGAGGGTGCGACTGGTTCCCGGTTGAGGTGGATCCTCCGACGTGGCTGGAGATATGCGAGGCGCGACGCGACTTTCAGGATCGCGTTGCGGCGGCGGTTGCGGCAAGCCGCGAGCGATCGGGGCGGCCCGATGCCGATGAGCGGGGCCGACAGATGCGGCGCTTCATCGTCGGCGTGGCGGCGTTCCCTACCGCGGAGTCGAGCGAAGGATGTCGCTGAGGATGATCGCGAGTTCAGGGACGGCGGCCTTCAGTTCCCCCGGGGTCTGCCGCGCCAATGCGCTCGCCACGGCTTGATCCACGATGCCCACGATAAATTCAGCTGTAATAGGAGGTGAAGAGTGGCGAGATTCGTTCTCGCGGCATGCGCGGTCGATCGCGTGGGAGAGGCGCTCTACAACTTCTTGACGCTTGGCGAGTGCACGCCCGCCCGCCACGTGTACCTCGATGAACAAGGCCTTCGCAAGCTCGGGCTCGGTCGCCACCAGTTCTGCCAACGAGTTGAGAGCCGCTTCGATCCGCGACTTCTCGGACTGCTGTGCGGCGATTATCGCGAGCATTTCCTGACAGAGCCGCTCGATCTCCTGTTCATACGCGATCGCGAAGCATTCAGCCGTGTCGGCAAAGTGCCGGTAGAACTGCGTCCGGTACCCGCCATAGCCGTCGCAGACGTTTTGTACGGAGACACCCCGATAGCCCAATTCACCGGCGCGAAGGAGCATGGATCTCTTGATCTGGGTGTGCAGCTCAGGTTCCATCGCAGCGTGTTGAGCTCGGAGCTTCTGCTGTTCGATCGGCGGCGCTTCGGCCGGCTCCTTCGCCTTGCCCGCTTCGCGCCGTTGACGTTCCATCGCTTCCCCGTACGCGGTCTTCTCGGTACCACCAGTCCCTACCGGATGGAGACCGTATCATCTTTTAATGTAAACATTTCCTTCAGCAGTTCAGGCACGGCGAAGCAAGGACAGCCGCCGAATTCCCGCCCGGACGCGCTGAAACCTTCGGTATCCTCGCCAGGTGGTTTCCCTCCCCGATCATCTGGCCGCGGTTCCGGTTGGGAAGGACCAGTTGCCACGCTCAGTGATGGCTCAGCATCAGCGACGCCGCCTCCTCGCGGCGGCAGCCTCGGTGTTCGCCGATCGCGGCTATGCGGCGGCAACGGTCGAGGATCTCGTGGCAGCCGCCGGAATCGGCGTGGGCAGTTTTTACTCCCTCTGCAGCGGGAAGGAAGAGTGCCTCCTGGCGTTGTACGACGAAGCGGTCGACGATGCCCGGCAGGCGATTGCGGGTGCTGTTGCCCCGGCCTCGAATCCGCTCTGGGCAGAACAGGTGTGCGTCGGCCTGAAGGAGATCTTGGGCTTGGTGTCGGAGCGGCCTCTCCAGGCCCGTATCGCCCTGATCGAGATTCAGACTGCCGGTGCGGAGGCCTTTCGTCGATACGAGGCGACTCTGGACCTCGCCGCCGAATTTCTCGCATCCGGTCGCGACGTTGCCCGCTCGCCGCAGCGGCTCCCCGACAGTCTCGAGCAGACGACCGCCAACGGCATAGCGTGGCTGTTGCATCGGTATCTGAGCCTCGGCATGTCCGCGTCGGCGCCAACTCTCTTCGAGGATCTGGCGGAGCTCATCCTCGAGCCGTACCTGGGCGAGGATCGAGCGCGGGAGACGATTTCCCAGATGGCGTCGATACCCCCCGGATAGCTCTCGGTCGACTGCCGGCTCCGCCCCGGGTCGCGGCCCTGTGAGCGCCGCCAGGAATACGCGGACCGGGAACGTACCGTCGCGAAGACTCTTGCTCCAGGCGGCTGTGGGCACCGTTTCGGTCGTCGGTTACGAAGCCGTGAGCGTCGAGATGATCGCCCAGTTCGCGGGCGTGGATCCAGCTGAGTTCAGCCTGAGTTTCACCGGCAAGGAGGAGTGCTGCCGCTGCGCGTTCGAAGACGTATGCGATCACTTCGACCGGCATATGCTTCCGATCTACGCCCAGCGGACGGACTTCCAGACAAAGATCGCGCTTGCTGCCTACGCGGTTGCCGATTACTGCCGCGAGCACGAGCAAAGGGTCCGTTTCGGCCTCCAGGTCCGCTCCCGTTTCGGGAATACGAGTCGCGCGGAGCAGAGCCTGCGCTTCCACCTGGATCAGATGGACTCCTGGAGGGGCGAGGTCGAACGTTCGCGACCGATACCTGCGATCGCACCCGAGCTCTGCCTCGGCTCCTTCCTGTCGCTGATCGTCAGGCTCGAGGCCGCAGGTCGGCTCCCATCCTTTCGGGAGTCGGTGCCTTCGCTGCTCTACAGCACGTTGAGTATCTATCTCGGAAGGAATGCAGCTGAAAAGATGCTCAAGCGCGGCGAAATCGGCGACCGACGCAGGTTCGGCGACGATCAGGCATTCTCGAATGACTCCAAGTATTGAAGTGCGATCCAGGGATGTACGTAAGGTGGAATTGCAGCTATCTTCCGCATCGTGCCCGAGAGGCTCAAAGCCGAGGTTGCCTCTGGACTTCCGCGCCTTCCCCCTGGAAGGCATGGGCTTGAGCGGGATTTCGTAGTCAAGAATCAGCGCGACCGCCTCACGGCGGGGATCATTGCCGTTGTCGGCGAACGTGGCTATCACGAAGCAACCATCAGCCAGATCTGCGCTGCCGCCGGAGTATCCCGCCGCACCTTCTACACCTACTTCGACAGCAAGGAAGACGCGTTCCGCGAGGCTTTCGATCGAATCGCCGAACACCTCCTGGCTGCCATGGAGGAGTCGGTCGACCACGACGCCGACTGGCCGGCCCGGATCAGGGCCCGCCTTTCGGTTTTGCTCGAGGTCTTTGCCGCCAATCCCGATCTCGTCCGGTTTTGCTGGGTCGCTCCACTTCGCGCCGGAGATGCCATCTCCGAATACCATCGCCTCGCCCTCGAGCGGTTGCTCGGCGCCCTGCTGAGCGATAAGCCTGCCGATGGCATTCGCCGGCCCTCCCCGGTCGTGGAGCACGCGGTCGCCGGTGGCATGATGGCGCTGATCGCCCAGAAGGTCGAAGCCGGGGGAGGCGATGCTCTGCCGGAGCTACTGCCGGACTTGATCGAGCTCTTCCTGACTCCGTACCTCGGTAGAGCCGAGGCCGTGCGGGTGGTTTGACGCTCGCCGACCGACGGGGGGTAAGCCGACGCCCGGACTTGAACCGGGGACCCCATCATTACGAATGATGTGCTCTACCAACTGAGCTACGCCGGCGCGCTCGGGCCATTCTAGGAGGGATCGGCTCCCGGTTCCGTCGCGGCGGCCGGGGATGATCCCGGGGTGGCGGCGCAGCCCACTACCAAGCTGCGGCAGGACGCGGTGGTCGGCCGCTTCTGGTTTGTCCACCATCGCTTCTTCGCCGAGGTTGGTGCTCTTCATCGACCCCTCCTCGCGCCTGGCGCGACGCGGCTCAGGGCCGGACGAGGAAGTCGACCGAGCGGCCGGGCCTTGAGCAGGAGACCGACCAGCCGCGGTCGGTGACGACCGCCTGGCAGCGGTAGGCGCCTATCGAGCAGCCCCAGCGCGAGGCCCCTGGCGGTCGCGTGCATTCCGGGTTCTTCTCCCAGGCCGCCTGCACCTGCGCGGTGGTCTGGGGCTGATCGGGCGCAGCCCCGGTCGTCTCCCCGGAGGAGCCACAACCGGCGAGGGCCCCGAACAGGGCGACGACGACGAGTGGGGTGGCGAGCCGCATCTCGCCGAAACCTACCCGTCCGCGCCCTCCTCCTCGATCTCCTCGTGCGGCATCTGGCCGCAGACGGGGCACTCCGGCTCGGGCACCACCGGCTCGCGTTTCGACCTCCATCGTCCGCAGGTCGTAGATGTGGGCGACGCCGTGGGTCGCGGGCGCGGCCAGCCCGGTCAGCAGGTGCATCATCTCCATCGCCGACCTGGCCGCCGATCAGGCCGCAGGCCGGGCCCAGCGTCGCCGCCGGGCTCGGTTTCGCCCGCCGCTGCTCGATCGGCGACGTCGAACAGCGGGTACTCGCGCCGGTAGGCGATCTCCTGGCAGACGAAGCAGCCGGTCTTGCCGGGGACGTAGAGCGGGCCGACCCGGGCGATCGGCGGGAAGTGGCTCATCGTGATGTAGGGGATGCCGGCCTCGAAGCAGGCCGAGTTGCACCAGCGCTCGATGTCGTGGGCGGGCCAGTCGGCGGCGTCGATGACGACGTCGGAGCCGGCGATGAAGTCGGCGATCTCCGCCTCGCTCTCCAGCCGCCGCGCCTCGGTCGTGATCTCGCATCGCCGGAGTTGAAGGCGCGCAGGCGCGCCGCGCCGCACTCCACCTTGAGCAGGCCGACGTCGGCCTCGGTGTAGAGGATCTGGCGGTTGAGGTTGCTGACCTCGACCCGGTCGCCGTCGATCAGCCACATCTCGCCGACCCCGATGCAGGCGAGGCCAGAGCGCGGACCAGCCGCCGAGCCCGCCGACCCCGAGCACCGCGACCTTCGCCTCGCGCAGCCGCTGCTGGCACTCCGAGGGCGTCGGCCCGCGCGGCGCCGATGTCGCTGAAGTAGCGCAGCTGGCGGTCGAACCGCTCCAGTTCGGCCGGCGGTCGATCCGCTCGTCGTCGGCCGCGTCCTCGACCACCTCCAGCTCCTGCAGCTGGGCGATCAGGTCGTCGACCTCCTCGGCGCCGAACTCCGCCTGCAGCTGCTCGAGCGTGCGCTCGCCGTCGAGCGGCGGCGAGCAGCCGCCGTTCCTCCGCGTCGGGCTTCTCGATCCGGATGTCGTTTTCGGCGCTCGGCCGCAGCAGGTAGATGTCGCCCTCGGGGGTCTCGATCTCCTCCGTCGTCCGCTTGATCCGCGGTCTGCGCAAGATTCCCTCCCCTGGTAGCTGGCGACAGCGAACTAGAGACCGCGGGAATGGTGGAAACGGTTCCGAATGGAGGAGCCGATGTCACTGATCGGCCAAGCTCTCGCGCCCGGGCGAAGACGGCGTCGATCATCGGCACGGTCAGCTTGCCGGTGAAGGTGTTCTGCTGGCTCGGGTGGAAGCAGCCGAGCAGCCGCCAGCGGCCGAGCTCGGCCTCGGCGCCGTGGCCGAAGCGCGGCCGCGGCCGCGGCACCTCGCTCGCCGAGCGCGCGGGCGGCGCGGAGGACGCCGTCCCAGCCGAAGGAGCCGAGGGCGACGATCGACCCGGCAGCGCTCGAGCAGCTCCAGCTCGCGCTCGCAGGTAGGGGAGGCAGTTGTCGCGCTCCTCCGGGGTCGGCTTGTTGGCCGGCGGCGCGCAGCGGACGATCGCGGTGACGTAGGCGTCGCGCAGCGCGCAGCCCGTCGCCGCGCCGCTCCGAGTCGGGCTGGTTGGCGAAGCCGGCCCGGTGCAGGGCCGCGTAGAGCCAGTCGCCGGAGCGGTCGCCGGTGAACATCCGGCCGGTGCGGTTGGCGCCGTGCGCGGCCGGCGCCAGGCCGACGATCGCGACCCGCGCCGCCGGGTCGCCGAAGCCGCGAGACCGGCCGCGCCCAGTACTCCTCGCCGCGGTAGCGGCGCGGCGGGTCGGCGGCGCAGCGCCTCGCGCCACTCGACCAGCCGCGGGCAGAGGCGGCAGCGCGTGGATCTCCTCCGCCAGCGCGGCGAGCGCGCTCGCCGCTGCCGAGCTCATAGGCTTGCCTCCGTCTCATGGCCACCGAACCGAATCATGCGCGGCGGCGCCGTGCGCCGCGCCCTCGCTCCTCGGCCGCCGCTCGCGACCGGGCTCGCCGCGGGCCTCGCCGCCTGCGGCGGCGGCGGCGGGAGCACGACCACCGCCGTGCCCGACAAGGCGGCCGACGCCGAGATCCTCAACGAGATCCTCGGCCGCGCAGCTGGCGGCGGTCGCCGCCTACGAGCGCAGCGCTGCCGGCTGCTGCACGGCGCCGACGCTCGCCATCGCCCGCCACTTCCGCGCCCAGGAACAGGAACACGTCGACGCGATCGTCGAAGGCGCTGCGCGGGCTCGGCGAAGCCGGCCGAACCGGAGCCGGAAGACGATCGACAGCGGAGCGCTGCAGAGCCCGCGGCCGACGCGCTCGACTTCCTCTACGAACTCGAAAGCGCGACGATCGACGCCGAGCTGCAGCGCGATCGCCAAGCTGACGATCGGCTGGCCGCGGCCGCTGCTCGCGCTCGATCGTCGCCAACCAGGCCCAGCAGCTGGTCCTGCTGCGCCGCGCGCTCGGCGCCGGACCGCTGCGAACCGATCCCGGAGGCCTTCGAGACCGGCGACAACGCCCGCCCCAGAAGGGATGATGCAGCGAATGACCGGCCCCCTCTACGCGATCGGCCGCTTCTGCTCGCGTCACCACTGCCCCGTGATCGCCGTCTGGATCGTGCTCGCGATCGCGCTGCTCGCGATCAGCCACGCCGGCCGGCAGCAAGACCAGCGAAAACCTGACCCTGCCGGGCACCGACTCGACCGAGCGCGACCGAACTGCTCGAAGACAACCTGCCCGAACAGGCCTACGGCAGCAACCCGCTGGTGCTGCGAAGCGCCGCAGGCGGAAGCTGACCGACGCCGAAGTACGCGGCCGCGGTCGCGGAAACCGCGAAGAACCTGGAAGCGCTGCAGCGACGTCAACTCGGCGATCAGCCCGCTCAGCCCGCAGGGCGCGAACTTCCTCAGCAAGGACCAGACGATCGGCTACATCCCGGTCGTCCTCGCGATCGGCCCGGGCGAAATCGACGAAGAAGAGGCGCGAACGGATCCTCGACGCCGCCGAGCCCGCGCGCGCAGGCCGGGCTGCGACACCGCCGATCGGCGCTACGTCGGCCAGCAGCTCTCCAAGCCGTCGACCGAGATCAGCGAGGCGATCGGCCTCGCCGCGGCGGTGATCATCCTGCTCTTCGCCTTCGGCACCGCGACGGCGATGATGCTGCCGATCGTCTCCGCGGTGATCGGCCTCGCCTGCGCGCTCTCGATCATCCGCCTGCTCGAGCACGTGCTCGCAGGTGCCGGGGGTCGCCTCGACCCTGGCGACGATGATCGGGCTCGGCGTCGGGATCGACTACGCGCTGTTCATCGTCACCCGCCACAAACTGCAGCTGGCCGAAGGGATGGAGCTGCGCGAGTCGATCGCCCGCGCCACCGCGACCGCCGGCGGCGCCGTCGTCTTCGCCGGCTTCACGGTCGTGATCGCGCTCTGCTCGCTCGCCTTCGCCGGCATCCCGCTGGTCACCACCCTCGGCTTCACCGCCGCGGTCGCGGTCGTCGTCGCGGTCTGCGCCGCGGCGACGCTGCTGCCGGCGATGCTCGGCGCGCTCGGGCCCGCACATCAACTCGCTGCGGGTCAAGCTCGGCAAGACCCACCCCGACGACAAGGAGCCGCACGGCTGGCGGCGCTGGGCCGAACGGGTCGCCGAGCGGCCCTGGCGCTCGGCGACGTCGTCGCGCTGGTCGATCCTCGTCGTCCTGGCGCTGCCGATCTTCCAGCTCGAGCTCGGCCAGAACGACATCAGCGCCCTGCCCAAGGACACGACCTCGCGCCAGGCCTACGACAGCGCTCAACAAGGGCTTCGGGCCCGGCGTCAACGGGCCGCTCCTGATCGCCTCCGAATTCACCTCGCCGGCGGAAGCCAAGCAGGTGCTGCCGAAGCTGCAGAAAGCGATCGGCGGCGCCGGCGACGTCGCCGCGGTCACCGAACCGACCCTCGACAAGCAGGGCACCGTCGCGGTCTTCACGGTGATCTCGAAATCGGAGCCGTGGGCGGACGAGACCGTCGAACTGGTCGAAGACCTGCGCGACGACAGGATCCCGGAGGCGCTGGAAGGGACCAAGGCGCAGCTCCTACGTCGGCGGCCAGACCGCCGGCTACATCGACCTCGCGACCCAGATCGCCGACAAGCTGCCGCTGATGATCGCGATCGTCGTCGCCCTCAGCTTCATCGTCCTGCTGGTCGCCTTCCGCTCGCTGCTGGTGCCGATCAAGGCGGCGGCGATGAACCTGCTCTCGGTCGCGGCCGCCTACGGCGTCGTCACCGCCGTCTTCCAGCTCGGCTGGGGCTCCTCGCTGATCGGCCTCGACCACGCGATCCCGATCGTCAGCTTCGTGCCGCTGCTGATGTTCGCGATCCTCTTCGGGCTCTCGATGGACTACGAGGTCTTCCTGCTGACGCAGATGCGCGAGCACTACGAGGAGTACGGCGACGAGCGGCGGGCGGTGGTCGAAGGGCTGGCCAACACCGGCCGCGTGATCACCTCGGCGGCGGCGATCATGGTCTGCGTCTTCACCAGCTTCGTCCTCAACGGCAACCCGGTGGTGAAGGAGTTCGGGGTCGGCCTGGCGGTGGCGATCGCGATCGACTCGACCCTGGTCCGCTGCCTGCTGGTGCCGGCGGTGATGGTCCTGCTCGGCAAGCGCGCCTGGTGGCTGCCGCGCTGGATGGACCGGATCGTCCCGCACATCAGCATCGAGGGCGAGGAGTACTTCGCCCCGCGACGCGAAGCGCCGAGCAGCGTCAAACTGAGGCGATGTTCCCGCTCAACCTGCCGAATGCGCTGACCCTGCTGCGCATCCTGGCGGTGCCGGTGGTCGTCGTCGCGCTGCTGGGCGAGACGCCGAACGGCGACGCGCTGGCCGCCGCGGTCTTCGCCCTGGCGGCGCTGACCGACGGCCTCGACGGCTACTTCGCCCGCTCGCGCGACTCGGTCACCACCTTCGGCAAGCTGATGGACCCGCTCGCCGACAAGCTGCTGATCATCGGCGCCCTGGTCTCGCTGGTCTCGCTCGAACCGGCTCGAAGCCTGGGTGGCGATGGTGATCATCGCCCGCGAGGTCGCCGTCACGATCCTGCGCACGATCGCCGCCGAGCGCGGCATCGTGATCGCCGCCAGCTGGCTCGGCAAGCTGAAGACGGTCCTGCAGATCGCCGCCGTGATCGCCCTGATCGCCGCCGACCCGGCCCCGCTCTGGGTCGACATCCTCGTCTACGTCGCCCTGGCCGTCACCGTGATCAGCGGCGCCGACTACTTCTTCGGCCTGCGCAAGCGGATCGAGGCAGCAGCAGCGAGCGCGAGCGCGACAGCAGGCGAGCGCTCGAGGCGGCGCCGCGAGCTCCAGAAGCGACCGACACGGCCGGCCGCCTGCTCAGGCGGCCGGAGCCTCGAGCCACTCGCGCATCGTCACGTGGTGCGCCTGGTGCTCGCCGCTCGCCAGCTCGGCCCGCAGCTCGCCGAGGGTGCCGTAGCGCTCGGCGACGACGTTGTGGCGGTGGATCGTCTCCAGGTTCTCCTGGCGGGCCATGACGAAGGTCTGCGTCGGGCAGGTCGGGGTAGCCCTCGACCACCTGGCGCACCATCTCGCGCACGCAGTCCTCGACGAAGCGCGGGTGTTCGTGCGCCTTGACGACGACCGACATCTCGTCGGGGCGCTTCATCAGCTCGTAGATCTCCGAGCTCATCGAGCTCTCGACGATCCGCAGCAGCTCGCGGCGCGTCGATCCAGGCCGGGCCGCCCTCGGGGCAGCCGACGTGGAGGGTGCCGATGCCGCGCTGGTTGTGGGTGGCGATCGGGACCACGTCGACGACCCGCTCGATCTCCTCGGCGCCGAAGCCCTCGCTCGGCGAGCCGTTCGCGCGCGAGCCCGGCGACCATCTCCTGGGCGCAGGGGCAGGCGGTCATCCCCTGGGCCTGGACGCCGGTCAGGGTGCGGGTGCCGCGCTCGGAGGCGACCGCGGTGCCGAAGAGGACGTAGATCTCCTGGGTGCTCTTGCCGCTCTCCGGCGTCGTCGACCGTCTCCGGGTAGCGGGCGGTGACCGAGACCTCGGCCCGCAGCGCCGCCCTGGCGCTCGCGCACCTTCTCGGCGACGTGGGCGGCCAGCACCTCGGCCTTGAAGGCCTCGCCGAGGACGACCTCGTCGATCGCCTCGCCGACGATCTCCTCGAAGCGCGACATGTGGACGCCGGCCTGCTGCGGGTTGAGGTCGACGAAGCACTCGAAGCTCGGCGTAGAAGAGGTTCTCGGCGCCGTCGGCCTTGACCCGGATCACCTTCTCGACCCCGGTGACGCCGACCCGCGAGAGGCTGACCTGGGTCGCCGGCAGGGAGGCCTGGACGTCGGGGGCGGCGGAGGTGGCGGTCGGCTGACTGGCCATCGGCTTATGAAGCGTAAGCGACCGGCGCGCGTCGGCCGCGGCATCGCCGATCGGAGCGATTTTTCCGCCTATACTTCGCCGCGGTCGGAGCGTCAGGGCCGGCCGCCCGGGAATGGGGGAGAGGCTGCAGCGGAGGCAGTGACCATCGAACCGTTGGAGACGGCGACTGACGTCATCGATCGCGACCAGGAGACGAGCCCGATCGCGGAGATCGAGGAGCTGCGCGGGTCTGATCGCGCTCGGCCGCGAGCGCGGCTACCTGACCTTCGAGCAGATCGCCTCCACACTCGAGGAGGTGGAGATCACCAAGGAGCAGGTCTCCCAGCTCCACGCCCACCTGGTCGAGCACGGCGTCGACGTGATCGCCGAGGACGGGGTCAGCGCTTACAAAGAGCAGCGCGGCGGCGAGAGCAACGGCGCGGCGAAGAAGGAAGAGCTCGACCTCACCGTCGAGCCGAGCCTCGACTCGCTGCGCCTCTACCTGCGCTCGATCGGCCAGGTCGATCTGCTGACCGCGGCACAGGAGGTCGAACTGGCGAAACGGATCGAGCGCGGCGACATGCTGGCCAAGCGGCAGATGGTCGAGGCCAACCTGCGCCTCGTCGTCTCGATCGCCAAAGGCTATCTGGGCCGCGGCCTCAGCTTCCTCGACCTGATCCAGGAGGGCTCGCTGGGCTTGATCCGGGCGGTCGAGAAGTTCGACTACCGCCGCGGCTACAAGTTCTCCACCTACGCGACCTGGTGGATCCGCCAGGCGGTGACGCGGGCGATCGCCGACAAGGCGCGGACGATCCGCATCCCCGTCCACATGGTCGAGAAGCTGAACCGGGTCGCCCACGTCGAACGCCAGCTGGTGCAGAAGCTGGGCCGCGAGCCGGAGCCGGCGGAGATCGCCGAGGAGCTGCGCTGGCCGGTCTCCGACGTGCGCGACATCCTCCGCGTCGCCCAGCTGCCGGTCTCGCTGGAGAAACCGGTCGGCGACGAGGACGAATCCGAGCTCGGCGACTTCGTCGCCGACGACGCCGTCCTCGAGCCGTTCGAGGAAGCGAGCGAGCACCTGCAGAAGGAGGGCGTGCGCAAGGCGCTCGACGCGCTGCCCGAGCGCGAGCGCCAGGTGATCGAACTTCGCTACGGCCTCTCCGGCGCCGAGCCGCTGACGCTGGAGGAAGTCGGCCGCACCTTCGGCGTCACCCGCGAGCGGATCCGCCAGATCGAGAACAACACGCTGAAGAAGCTGAAGCGCCTGCCCGAGGCGCAGATGCTCCGCGAAGCCTCCTGACGGCCGGCGACGCTCGTCAGACCGGTTCTAGGACGAAGACCGCGATCTCGCGGTCTAGCTTCGACTCGTAGTCGTCGAAGCCCGCGTACTGCTCGCATGTGCCGGCGCCAGAGGTCGGCGCGCTCCTCGCCCTCGGCGACCCGCGCCCGGACCGCGAGGCGCTTGCGCCCGACCTCGACCTCGGCCTCGGGGTTCGCCTTGCAGGTTGAGCGACCAGGCCGGGGTCTTTGCGTTGCCGGCGTTGGTGTTGATCACGATGAAGCGCTCGCCGTCGGCGAGGTAGAGGACCGGCGCGGTGCGCGTCTGCCCGGATTTGCGGCCGGTCGTGGTCAGCAGGAGGACCGGCGCCTTGCCGACCCTGCCGCCGATCCGCCCGCCGCTGAGCCGGTAGAGCGGCACGTTGAGCTTGCCGACCAGCGCAGCCCGCTCGCGCCGAGGGAGTGGGAGAGGCGGGAGTAGAAGCGGTCGCTCGGCACCGGGTGAGTATTTCACCGGGCCCAGCTACAGTGATTGCGATGCCCGAGCCGCACCCCTTCCGCCGCGCCGCCGAGAGCAAGGACCTCGACCTGCTCGCGGAGACGCTGCGCGAGGACGTCGTCCTCCACAGCCCGGTCCTCTTCCGCGGCTTCGAAGGGCCGCGACACCGTCATCGCCGTCCTCACCCACGTCTCCGCGACGCTGGAGGACCTCACCTACACCGACGAGCTCGCCGACGAGCGACACCGTCGCCCTCCGCTTCAAGGCGAAGGTCGGCGACCGCGAGCTGGAGGGCATCGACTTCCTCGAGCTCGACGAGGACGGCCACATCCGCGAGCTGACCGTCTTCATGCGCCCGTTCTCGGCACTGACCGCCTTCAACGAGCAGATGAAGGCACGGCTGCAGGCCTCGGAAGGCTAGACGTTCGCTGCCGCAGGACTGCTGGCCGTTTCGTAGACTCTCGATCCTGAACTCGGGGGAGTGTCCGAGTGGCTAAAGGAGAGGCGCTGTAAACGCCTTGGCTCTGCCTACGCAGGTTCGAATCCTGCCTCCCCCACTTAGATATAAGCCGCAGTCGTGGCCGAGGGGGCATTCACCCAGGGCTGCGGTGGCCTTGACCTCGAACTCCGAATATTTCGGCCCGCCGAGGCTGATCCCGCTCCGGCCATGGACCTCGCTCGCCGGAATGAACCAGCAACGCCAGTCGCCCACAACCACAAAGAGGTAGTCAAAGCGATCTTCCTCGAGACGCTTGATGATTCCGTTCCAGCTGCGGTTTCCGCCGCGCGTACACGTTGCGACCACCCAACGCTCTCGCTGCCAGCACGTCGACGTCTTGACTTGGATGCGATGAAGCTTGTTATCGCGCTGCCCCAGCAGATCGCAGTCGGGGCTATGTCCAAAAGGTACCCAGACCCCGTACCCCTCCTGCATCAGCCAGGCTGCTGCGATCCCCTCGCCGATATCCCCCTGCCTTCGTGGATTTAGCTGCCGAAGATCCATAACGAGATGGTTGCAAACGCCGCAGACAGAACCTTACAATCGCCCAGCCAAGAGTCTGTGCCTGAGAAGATCGATGGATGCTCGATGACCGTGTAATTGCAGTGGCCGGAGTCGGCGGTGGCCTCGGGCCGCTCGTCGCCGCGGAGCTGGCGCGGGCGGGGGCGACGGTCGCCGGCACCGACCGCTCCCAGGAGACGCTCGACGCCATCGCCGCCGACCTCGGTCTCCCGCCGGAGCGCTGGGACGGGCGCGCCGTCGACCTCCTCGACGAGGAGGCGGCCCGCGGCTGGTGCGCGGCGCTGGTCGAGCGCTTCGGCCGCGTCGACGGGCTCGTCCACCTGGTCGGCGGCTGGCGCGGCGGGAGAGCCGCTGCACGAGGCGCCGCTCGCCGACTGGGAGCTGCTCCACGACCTCCTCGTCCGCACCGTCCAGCACACGACCCGCGCCTTCCACGACCAGCTCGCCGCCAGCGCCGCACGGCCGCTTCGTCCTCGTCTCCTCCAAGCAGGCGCAGGCGCCGACCAACACCAACGCCGCCTACGCGGCCGCCAAGGCCGCCGCCGAGGCCTGGACCCTCGCCTTCGCCGACGGCTTCGAAGCCGCGGCGGGGCGACCGCCAACATCGTCGTCGTCGACGCGATCCTGACGCCGCGGATGCGCGAGGAGGATCCCGGACAAGGAGTTCCCGACCTTCACCCCGGCCGAGGACATCGCCGACGGCGATCGCATTTCTCTGCTCGGACGCGGCGAAGAAGATGAACGGCCAGCGCCTCCCGCTTACCATGGGCCGATGAGCCCTCGGAAAGGCCAGAACGCCGAGCCCGACGGCAAGATGACGATCGGGGAGCTGGCGCGGCGGACCGGGATGACGGTCCGCAACATCCGCGCCCACCAGACCCGCGGCCTGCTGCCGCCGCCCGAGGTCCACGGCCGCACCGGCTACTACAACGAGGACCACGTCGCGCGGATCGAGCTGACCCGCGAAATGCAGGCCGAGGGACTCAACCTGGAGGCGATCCGCCGCGTGCTGGAGACGCAGCGAGGGCTCCTCGCGGGAGATGGTCGACTTCGCCCGCGCCGTCCGCGCCCCGTTCGAGGACGAGACGCCGGAAATCTTCGACGCCGACGAGCTCGGCCGCCGTCTGGGGGGTCGAACGAGTTCGACCCGAAGCTGCTCGCGCCGGAGCGAAAAGCTCGGCATCCTGCGCGAGCTGCCCGACGGCAAGGTCGAGGTGATCAGCCCGCGCCTGCAGCGCGCCGGCGCCGCCCTGGTCGAGCTCGGCGTCAGCCCCGAGGCCGGCCGTCGCGACCGCCGAGGAGCTGCGCCGCGCACGCCGAAGGCGCCGCCCGCACCTTCGTCGACCTCTTCGTGCGCGAGATCTGGGAGCCCTTCGACAAGGCCGGCCGGCCCGAGGAGGACTGGCCGAAGGTGCGCGAGGCGCTCGACCGGATGCGCCCGCTCGCCTCCGACGCGCTGCTGGCGATGTTCCAGATCACGATGGGCGAGTCGACCGAGAAAGCCGGCGAACGCACCCTGCCGCGGCGACGCCGAGCCGACCGGGCAAGCGCCGCCGCAAGAAGCGCGGCTCCTCTAGCCGGCGATCGTGAAGCGCTTGCTCAGCGGCTTCGATTCGTTTGCCGCTTCGTCGGTCGCCCGCAGCACCGCCAGATAGCGTCCCGGTCGCGCTTGAAGTGCTTCCAGCGTGCGCCCAGCCGCAGGTGGTTGATGCCGATGAAGGTCTTCCAGGTCGCGAAGCCGTTGTAGACGCCGCTTTCCCTTCGAGTTGAACCGGTAGTACTCGGCGTCGAGCGTGCCGCGCTCGCTGATCTGGGCGCTGAAGCGCGATGCCCGTTGCGGCCTCTGCGTGCTCGGCTTCGCGAGCGTCGCCGATCCCAGGGTCGGCGGCCGCAGGTCGAGGTTCAGCGGCGGCTGCGGGCCCGGGGTCGGAGTTCGGGTCGCCCGGGACGTCGGAGACGATCACCTCGCCCCGCACCGCAGGCGTGCAGCTTGCACTGGAAGAGGTAGTCGCCCGGCTGGTGTGAACTGGAGCGTGTAGCTGTCACCGGCCCGGTGGGCGGGGGCGTCGGTGCCGGGGTCGGAGTCCCACTGCAGGCGTTGGCCGAGATCCCGGTGACCGAGTGGGCGAGGTCGGGACCGAGCCAGTCCCAGGTCACCTTCTCGCCGAGGTCGACGTGGACCTGCGGTTGCGACCAGGCGTAGTTGGCGATCGAGACCCGGGTGTTGGCGGCGCCGCCGGCGCCGGCGAGCAGGGCCAGCGGCGCGAGCGCCGCGGCGCCGAGCGCGCTAGGAGACGAGGTACCAACCGTTCATCCCCTGGTGCAGGTGCTGGAAGACGTGGCAGTGGTAGAACCAGCGGCCGGGGTTGTCCTCGATGAACTCGAACCGGAAGGAGTCGGCCGGGCCGAAGGTCTTGTTGTCGACGATCCGGCCGTCGGGTTCGCTCCAGCGGTGGCCGTGCAGGTGGAAGGTGTGGAAGAAGTTGTCGACCCCGTAGACGTGGAAGGCGACCCGCTGCGCCGACCTTCGCTTCCAGGGTCGGCGTGTTGCCGGCGTAGGCCTTGCCGTTGACGCAGTAGTAGGTGCCGCTGCAGGCCGGTGATCGAGGGGTCCCAGGTGTGGAAGGCGAGGAAGAACTCGCTGTCGGGCCGCGCTTCGCCCGGGCTCGCGGATCACCAGCGGGCCGAACAGGCCCTTGAAGACCGGCAGCGGGTCCATCGGCCCGTGGTCGTGGTAGAGCCAGGTCCCTTCGGTCCCTTCGCGCGCCTCCCAGACGTAGGTGAAGGTGCGGTTGCGCTGGACGAAGCCGCCGGGGTCGGTGCACTTGCCCTTGTAGGCGCCGTCCATCTCGTTGGCGTAGAAGATCCCGTGCGGGTGCATCGTCACCGGCGCCCCCAGCTTGTTGCGGAAGTGGACGACGACGGTGTCGCCGACTTCGGCTTCGATCAGCGGGCCCGGCACGCGTCGCCGGCCCCAGCGGGCTCGCGAAGTCCGGCCGAGTAGGCCCGGTAGCCGTAGGCGTCGAAGCGTCGTCTTGCCCCTTCACCTTCTCGGCCATCATCTGGTCGCGGTGGGTGGGGACGATGTTCCACTCCGCCGGCTCGGCGGCGATCCAGTACTCGCGGGTCGGCCCGCCGCTCGGCAGCGCCGCCAGGCCGCCGCGCCGCCGGGTCGCCGCCGCGCGCCTCCGCCGCCGCGCACCTTCGGCGGCACCTTCACCTCGCGGGCGAGCCCCTCGACGTCGATCTTGCCTTCGTCGGTCGCGACCTCCTGGCCGGCGAGCGTGCAGAGCAGCGCGCCGCCCGACGAGGGCGAGGAAGCCCCGGCGGTCGATCGGATCCGGTGCTCATCGCGGCCCTACTTCTTGACGGTGACCGTCATCTTCATTTCCGTCGGGTGGATCGTGCAGATGAACTTGTAGGTGCCCGGCGTTTCGAACGTCTTCTGGAAGTGGGCGTCGGTCACCGCCGTCGTCTTGGTCGAGTAGGAGCCCTTGTTCTTCAGGCCCTTCGGCCCCTTCTTCAGGTGGACGTCGTGCGGATAGGTGTTGGTCGACGACCAGACCCACTTGACCGAGCCGCCCTTCTTGATCGTCACCGCGGTGGGCGCGAAGTAGAAGTCGTTGACCGTCACCTTCACCGGCGGCTTCTTCGGCGCTCTGCGCCGAGGCCGCGGCCGCCCCGAGAAGGGCGACCGCGGCCACGCGACGGCGACGAGCCAGCGCGACCGGAGCCGCCTGCGCGCGCCTCATTTGCACGTCACTTCGCCCGGCTGCGGCGCGACCTCGACCGGCTTGAACTTCTCGAACGCCGGGTGCGGCGGCGACGCGCCGGACCCAGGTGCACTGCTGGTTCTGCGGCGGGTTCGAGCTCGGCGTAGCCGAGGATCGTCTTCGGGTCGCTTTCTTCGCCGAGGTTGATCTGCAGGCCGGCGACGATGTCGAGGCTGCGGACCTGGTCGGCGAGCGACTGTCGGTCTGCGGGCAGGCCGGGTAGATCTGGCTCAGCGGCACTTTGCCGTTGCCGGGCGCGAAGGTCGCGCCGGCGCTGTTGCCGCCCCAGCAGTTGCCGCCGCCGGTGCCGTCGTTCCAGAAGTCGAATTCGCCGTTGGGGTCGGCGCCTTCGCGGCCCATCGTGTTTTCGACGATCTGGTTGTTGATGTTCTTGGCGTCGTCGCCCTCGTTGGCGACGAAGACTTCGCCGGGTCCCGAGAAGGAGGCGATGCCCCACTTGTAGTTGCCGAACACGTTGTTGTGCTTGACGACGTTGCCGGCGCCGCCGTAGAGGACGATCCCGACCCCGGTCGGGTAGTTGACCGTCGCTCCCGCCGACTTGGCCGAGCCCGCCGGAGACGGTGTGGAATGTCGAGCCGGCGAGGAAGTAGTTGTAGTTGTTCCAGAACACGTCGTTGCCTTCGAAGACGTTCCAGCCGTTCGGCTCGAAGCCCTCGCTGTCGAGCGTGTTCGGGACGATCCCGGCGCCGTTGTTGTAGAAGGCCGATTCGACGATCTTCACGTACTTGGAGTTGGTCCCCGAGTAGCCGAGCACGTTTTCGTAGCTGCGGTCGTTCTTCAGCAGCGTCCATTTCGGCTTCCGCTGGCAGGGCTTCGGCGGCGGCGCGACGCCGTGGTTGGTCCAGGTCTTCGAGTCGCACGGCGTTTCGCCGACGTAGAAGGCGGAGTCGCCGTGGTGGTAGCCGGCCGAGTTGATCATCTTGCCGCCGAAGCAGTTCTTCGCGAAGAGGCCGTAGGAGCGGTTGGCCGAGGCCAGCAGGTTGTCCATCGTGTAGCCGTCGCAGTGCTGGCCGCCTTCGTTGGCGGCGTGGATGAAGAACCCGTTCGACTGGTAGTTGCGCGCCCACATGTTTTCCAGCACGAGCGCCGTCGACGCTGATCGCCTCGATCCCGTTCTGGGCGGCGCCGAGTTCGCCCTTCGCGTTCTTGCCCTCGAGGACGACCTTCTTGCGGTCCTTCTTCGTCCCCTTGATCGTCAGGCCGTCGAAGCTCTTCTTGCGCAGGGTGCCGTCGACGACGACCCCCTCGACGTACTTGCCGGGCGGATCGCGACCACGGTCTTCACCTTCGCGTTCGCCTTCTTCGCCTTGAACGAGCCGGCGGCGTCGACCGCCTTCTGGATCGTCCGGTAGCTGGCAGCCGTGCTTGCAGACTTCGAAGGTCTTCGTCTTCGCGCTGCTGCTTCTTTGCCTGACCACCCTTGGCGGCCAGGGCCGGGGCGGCGAAGGGCTCCCGACCAGCACGCAAGAGCCCGAGGACGAAAGCGGGGACTGCCAACCTGTGCTTCATATCTCTCCTTGCAGCGTCGTTTGTCTTCGACCCTGCCTCCCAGCGGGTGCAGAACCCGTCGGTCCCCTTACCCGACGTTTGAGAGCGTAGCGGAGCCTGGCCGATCAGCCAGGAACGATCTTCCGCATCGCTTCTTCCAGTTCAGACACGCCAAAGGCGCCCTCGATGCGGTCGCGGACGATTCCGTTGCGGTCGATCAGGAAGGTCCAGGGCTCGGTTTCCAGGTTGAAGGCCTGCAGTTGGGGCCGCGGTCCCTTGGCGACTTCGTTGTCGTTGTAGATCTCCATGTGGATGAAGTCGGCCTTGCCCTCGTAGGAGTCGGCGACCTGCTGGGCGACGTCGACCACCGGCCCGCAGACGCGGCTCTGGCAGAGCGCCGGGGTGGCGAAGACGAGCACGATCGGTTTCTTGCCGAGGGCGTCGGCGAAGTCGACTTCGTGCATCTGGTCGGGCGGGACGCGGGTGTCGATCTTTGCGAGGTCGCCGCCGACGTCGGCGGCGGTCGGGGTGTGGATGTCCGGCGCCTTGTCGCCGACGCTCGGGTATCTGGGGGAACTCGCCGACCACCGGGCTCGGCACCCGCGAGACTTCGAGCCCGTCTTGCCCCTTCAGCATCGCGACCGCCAGCCAGGGACCGTTGCGGTCGAAGTCGACCTTGGGCACGACGTAGACCGTCGTCGCCTCGCCGGGCCCGCCGGCGCCGGTGGCCCGGTAGGCCGGCTTCGTCTCCAGCGAGGTCACCTGCGCCGGCAGCGGCCCGGTCACCGGCCCCTTCGCGTCCTTGGCGAAGTAGAGGGCGACGTCGGCGTCGTCGACCTGCTTCATGGCCGCGGGTGAAGACCCCGAAGGGATAGCGGTTCTCACCGCGGTCGAAGGTCTGCGTCGCCGGCGCGATCACCAGCTTCGTCGGCTTCGCCGCCGGAGTCGTGCAGGAGCTCTGCGATCGTCTTTCCCTTCGCCGAGGGGAACTCGTTCGCCGCCGGGGCGGGCCGGGACTGGTCCCCGGAGCCCCCGCATCCGGTCAGCAGCAGAAGCGGCAGGAATGCGAGCAGGATCGGCAGGCAAAGGAAGGGGCGGCGCACTCCCGGGAAGCTACAGATCGCGAATTGCAAACGTGAGCGGAATGTCTTCGGTACGGTCGATGTGGACAGTGGAGTGCCCGAAACGGGCAACGACATCCGTGGGCGGGCACCCTATGATTCACGGCCGCACTCGCCGGGGGACCGAGTCGCGAGCTGGCACCGAGGGTTTAAGGGCGTAATGCGAAGAGGAGGAGGCGTCGATGTCAGGGAAGAAGCTGATCGTTTCGTTGGTCGCTGTGGCCGCACTGGTGGGGGCGGTGCCTTCGATGGCGGCGGAAGCGACCCCCGAGACCTACAAAGCTGAAGTGGAACCGATCTGCAAGGTCAACACGGAAGCCAACGAACGGATCCTCAAAGGGGTCCGGGCGAAGGTGAAGGCCGGCAAGCTCGACGCCGCCGCCGGTCAGTTCCGCGCCGCCGCGAAAGCACTCAAGCAGGCCCGGTCCGAACTCCTCAAGGTCCCGAAACCGTCGGCCGACGCAACCCGCCTGACGAAATGGCTGGGCTATGTGAAGACCGAGGTGCAGCTCTTCGAAACGGTTGCCAAGAAGCTCTCCGGCGACGAAGAGACGAGCGCCCAGAAGATGGTCGTGCGGCTGATCAGCACCGCCAAGCAGGCCAACAACCAGGTGCTCGACTACGAATTCCGCTACTGCCGTCTGCAGCCCTCGAAGTTCCTCTAGACCCATGCCCATGGCGGTACGCGGGGGTGCGCGCACCCCTGAGGAGACCACGCGCGCGTTTGCTGAATCCATCACCCGTGGCGACCTCGAGGCGGCGACTTCCTGCTTCGCCAAGGACGCCTGCCTGCTCACCCCCGACGCGACTGTGGTGAGGGGCAGGGAGGAGGTCAGGGCGATCCTCCACCAGCTGATCGCCGCCGGCTCCCAGATCGAGGTTCAGGAGAGCGCCATCGTCCTTGCCGGCGAGGTCGCCCTGGGTAGCGAGCGGTGGTTGGTCAGTTCCGCCGGGTCGGAGGGCGAGCCCTTTGTCCGCTCCCTGACGCCCACGGTCGTCCTGCGCCGGCTGGAGGGTGTCTGGAAACTTGCGGTTGCGATTCCCTGGGGTCGTCGCTGATCGGCGGCCACCGTCTAGAATCGTTCTGAGCGACGGCCTCGCGGAAGGTCGACCCGCCCGGATAGCTCAGTTGGTAGAGCACTTCCATGGTAAGGAAGGGGTCACGAGTTCGAGTCTCGTTCCGGGCTTTCTTCTCCTTCTCCCTCGTACTCCTCACGCTGGTGGTATGGCATGCGCCAAACCGTCCTGCGGCGCGTTCCAGATCTACCTGAGGCTCCAGCTCAGGTAGAGACCCTGTCCCTTTAGCTGGACACTCATCCACCATCCTGAAAACTTATTTCGGTCACTTGTAGACTTCGTCCTCATTCGGTGTTACAGTGCTGTCGCTCTCCAGGGAGGAGGGCAGGGACAAAGCTTCAGGGACACAGGGGAACGAGACGTCAGGGATGGCGTGAGTCCAAGGTCTCCGAAGCGGCCAGGACAAGATTTGAAATCAGCCACCCAAAACCAAGGCCACGGCCCAGGGTCGATGACCGAAATGGATTTTCAGTGGACCGCCACGCCGGCAAGCGGCGTGGGCGGAGGCAGCCGGGAAGCCGGCTTCACCGAGAAGGAGAACGAAGTGGGAACGGATATGAGCGCAACCACCGCGGGAACCGACCAGCGCCGGGGCTACGACGCCGGCAATGACCTCCGTGGAGCTGCCGCCATTCGTCCGTTCCCCCGCGATTTCAACGGGAGAGGTGCGTCTGTTTTCGGTGTGCTGGCCCTCCTGGCCGCACTCTTCGCGATGTTCGCCTCAGCGGCCGGCGCGGCGACCGTGACCGACCGCCCCCTGCTCTTCAAGTTCCAGACGGGCCAGAAAACCGCCGGCGACATCGCCGTCGACTATCAGACCGGCGCCGTCTACACCCTTTCGAACGAAACCGGCGCCACCGGAATCCTCAAATTTCACCCTGATGGCACGCCGTGGAACTTCAGCGCCACCGGAACTAACCGGCTTCCGACCGAACCGAGCACCAGCGACCAAAGTGCAATTGCCGTTGATAACAGCGGCGGTGCTACGCAGGGGCGAATTTACGTACCCGAATCTGATCAGGGCAACTTTGTCAGCGTGCACGATTCGGGTGGGAATCTGCTTGGGAGCTATAGACCGGTCAAAAATGCTACTACCATTGATCTCGCCGTTGACGCCCAAGGGCATCTCTGGGTATTCACCCGTGGAGATAAGACTGCGACCGAGTTGTCTTCTGCCATTCCTGGGACCAAGCTCAGCGAAGTCACCTTCCCGTCTGAAGTCCTCGCTGGTGGCGTGGATTTCTCGGGCGCGGTGTACGCGTGGAAGGCCAGTGGCGAACTCGATCTCTATAAAGCTGTCGGTGGCAGTCCATCGTTCTTCATGGCCCACACGAGCAATATCGATGCTGATCTGTCAGGACCCACTGGGCACCTGTTTGCCGCGAACTTCACGAATACCACCAACCCGAACAGCATATCCGAGCTAGACGCATCCGGGTCCGAAATCGAAACCTTTGGCGAAGAGTTCTTCGGCGACCTCCCACCGAGTGGCCAATTCTTTTTCGAAATAGATCGCTCGTTGGCCTACTACCCCGCTGGCGACAGTCTGTACGTCTTCACCGGCCCAAGGTCTGTCGCCGATGACGTCGGACCCCCAACGGTGTCGGTATTCGGGCCACGCCAGACCGGCGAAGTCGGCGACGCCACGGGGACCCCAGCTTCCCTTGTCGAAGTCGCAGCCGCCCACCTGAACGGCACGGTCAACCCTCAGGGAACCACCAGTGAATGGTACTTCGAGTGGAAGAAACCGAAGCAGCGGTGGATATCCGCTCGCTCCTCGTCGCCCCAGTCCCTCCCCGTCGATTCAAGTGATCACACGGTCGAAGTAGACATCGGGGGCTTGCGCGGAAACACTGACTATGAATTCCGGGTTGTAACGATGAACCCGAGCACGAAACTGCGTTCCTTCTCCAGTCCGCAGTCTTTTAAAACGTTGACGGCCTCTGCGGACCCTGTCGTTACTCTCGACCCGGCGAGCAACCTCACCGCTGAAAGCGCAAAGCTCACCGGCACGGTCGATCCTGAAGGCGACACTGCGGAATGGAGGGTGGAATACACCACCGACCCGACCTGCACCAGCGGCTTTAAATCGGAGCCGATGCAGCAGATCGCGCAGGAGTCGACCAGTCCCGTTCCGGTGGAATGGACGTTGACTGGATTGCTCCCGAGTCAGGAATATTGCGCTCGCATCATCGCCCGGAACAGCCACACGCTGGAAGAACCACCCTTCTCGAATCAATTCCCAACTCAGGGTGTGGCTTCCGTGCAGTTCGCAACCGATCCGGTACCCTTCACCGACTTCGAAGTCACTGGCGTCGCCCCGCGGCTCGATACCAGTGCCCGACTGAACGCGCTGGTGAATCCGCAGGGGGAAGACATCACCTTCCACTTCGAATACAGCGCCGACGGCGGCGCTAACTGGTCGGTTCTTCCCGATCGGGTTGACGATTCCGAACTGCGGTCGCTGATGGTTATTTCCCAGAGTGTGGAGGGGCTCGAGTCCGGGACGGAATATCTCTTTCGTGTCGCAGTCGAAAACCCTGTCCATTCCGAGGTGAGCGACGAGCGGTCTTTCAACACGCGCAGCACGGACGAAGTCACGTTGCCCCAGCGGGGGTACGAGCTGGTCAATAAGCCGGACAAGGGAAACCAGAACGTCTCGATTCCCCTGACCAGCGAAAATCAGTCGCCGATCAGCACCGACGGCAACAGGGTTGTCTGGACCGCCCAGGGCGGGATTCCCGATGGTCCGAACGGTAACCAGCCGGCGTTCCTCGCCGAACGCTCCTCCAGCGGTTGGCAGTCGCGGCCGATCGCCCCGCCGGCACCCGAGCAGATTGGTGGGGGCGAGCTGTCCTACTACTTCCGGGGAAGCAATGCGAACATGACGAACTTCCTTTTGACCGCTACCAGACCCGCGGGATTCGGCTACAGCCCTCAGACTGCGTTCGCGAGAGTCGACGCCGATCGAAACCAGACGGTTCTGCAATCCTACAACTTCGATATCGGCAAATGGCCGTTGGATGCCACCTCCGACTTCGGGCATGTATTGCTTGTCGACTCGCCGCAGGTCCCTGATGAAGCGCGAGGGCAGGTCGTCGATATCGGTTCCGGCACCCGGGAAGTGATCAGCATCATGCCCGACGGAACCGAATCCGAATGTGGCGTGGATGCAGGGTCTGGCTTCGGCGGACAGGGAGGTGTTGCAGCTTACGGAGCCGTCGACACCTGGCACCCGGGCTATCAGATGATCGACAGCGTCGATGGCTCCATCGTGTACTTCCTAACTTCGCCGAACGGTGAATGCTCGGCCCGGAAAGGGCTCTACGTCCGCGACCGCAACGCCAGCGTCACCACGCTGATCGATCCGAGCATTGCCGGCGAAGCTGTTAGACCCATCCGCGCCAGCTCGGACGGGCAACAGTTCTATTTCATGACCATGAGTCAACTTGATCCGGTCGACAGCAATGAAGGCAACGACATTTATCGTTGGGACCAGGCGAGCGGCGAAAGCACTTGTCTCACCTGTGTCGTTCCAGACGCAGAAGTCGTACCGACCAGCGTGATGATTTCTGACGATTTCTCGCGGATCTACTTCCTTTCCGAACACGCATTGGTCCCAGGGCAGGGCGTCGAGGGCGTCACGAACGCCTATCTGCTCGACGGAGAAGACCTGAAGCATCTCTTCGTGGGCAATGCGAACTTCAAAGGAGGTGGGTTCTATGGGCCCGAGATGACGGCAAGCGGCGACGTACTACTGTTTCCGGCCAGCGCCGGTAGGAGTCTCACCAGCGATGAAACCGCCGCACACTGCCTATACACCAGCCACGGGCCGATACCCACCGACTGCAGACAACTGTACCGCTACGAATTGGACGAAGAATCTCTGGAATGCGTTACCTGCTCTAGAGGTAGCGTCACCAAATGGGCGGGCGACGGACTGGGTGGCTACCATCTTTCGAAAGACGGGAGCACGATCGCCTTCGACACCAGGGAAACCCTCCTGCCTGGCGATGACATCAACGGGCGCGATGACATCTACGAGTGGCACAACGGCGCCTATCGCTTGATCACCAGCGGGGAAATCCAATTTCCCGAAGAGGAAACCCTTGTTCCCAAAGTCCGTGGCATCACTGACGACGGCGGCTCGATCTTGTACACGGCGCCGGAACCGGATCGAACTGGTTACGAGCGCGATTTCCTCGCCAATATGTACGTCGCCCGGATTGGAGGGGGTTTCGATCGCCCGAGCCCCACGCTGCACTGCTCTGAAGAATCTTGTCAGGGTCCGCTTCAGCCGCCCCCGGTCGATGTGACGGCTGGAAGCCGCTCCGTTCAAGGGAATGGCAATTTCGTTTCCGGAAACAATGGTCGCAAGTGCCGCAAAGGCAAGGTCCGCCGACATGGCAAGTGTGTACGTAGAGCCCATAAACGGCATCCGAAGACTCATGGCACGCGCCGAAATCACGGCAATGGCAAGGGAGGGAGAGGCGAGTGACCTTTTCAGAGACGAGGGGAATGGAATTCAAGATGCAGACCATCGGACACACCTCAAGCTTTACTCGCCGTCTCGCTGCCATCGTCGTTGGGCTTGCCGCCCTGGCCTTTGTCGCCTCGGCCCTGCCATCGAAGGCAAGCGCTGCAGCGGCATTCGACGTCAAAGCCACCTGGGGGCCGACGAATCTTCCCCCCGGAGGTGAAGCTCAGTTCCTGGTGCAGGCGCGTAATATCGGCGACGCGCTTCCCGCGAATCCGATCGTCATCTCCGATGAACTTCCCGAAGGCATGACCATTTCGCAGATCAACTTTCCCGTCGCGGGTATCGAGACCACCAATTTCGGATGGTGTAGCGGAGTGGGAACCAGAAAAGTAACCTGTGAAGTGAAAAAAGGGCCGCCGAACATCTTCAATTTGATCTTCAACCAAGCTGTCCGTCCTCGCACCGAAAACGCAGGCCAACCAACCGGCTACGTTCCCCTGATCTTTGTCAAAGCGACCGTGGACCCCGGTGCGACCGGAGTGGGCACGAACGTGGCAACCGTTGCCGAAAAAGCCGGCCCGGTACAGTGGACCGACACCGACCAGATCCAGTTCAGCAGCGAACCGAGACCCTTCGGGATCACTCCTGGGAGTTATCTTGCCGACGTATTCGACGGCGAATATCCCCAGGGCAGTCCCTCGCGGACTGCGGGGGACCACCCGTTCGAGCTGAGGGTGAACTTCGACCTCAACTCGAAATTGGGTATCGGTACCGACGGAACCCAGGAAACGACCACCGTCGGCGCGCTTCGAACCGCCGAGGTCACTCTTCCCAGGGGCATGATCGGCAATCCCGAGGCGACCCCTAAGTGCAACCCTGCCGACTTCCTCAACCCAGGGGCTTTCGTCTACGGTTCCACGCAATGTCCGCCGGAGACTCAGGTCGGATACCTGAACATTCAGGTCATCGAATCCGGGCAGAATTTCGGTAAAGGCGGCCTCAACGATCCGAACGGGAACTTCTCCCGTGTGGCGATCTACAACATGGATCCGCCGAAAGGCGTTCCCGCAGACTTCGCGTTCACTGCCGGCGGCTTGATTCAGGGCCATATCTATCCAGAACTCGACCCGGCTCAGAACTACGCGATCAAGACGGTGACGCCGAACATCACCAGTCTGATGACTGTCAGAGGCAGCGAAGTGAACTTCTGGGGTGTGCCGGGGGATCCAGCACACTCGAAATGGCGCTATTTCTCCAAACCCCAGTCGGCGCCGGCGATCAGTGCACCATTCGGTGCTGCGATCAGGCCTCTGCTCACCAATCCGATGGACTGCGGCTTTGATAACGGCGGCGCCCGGATCCGGGTGGAGTCGTACACCGAACCCGGAAAATTCACGCCTATCGAAGAGTACGGAAACCCGCTCAATGTGACCGGTTGCGACGATCCTCGCATTCGGTTCGACCCCTCGCTCTCGCTTCAGCCGACCTCACGCGAGGCGGGGGCTCCGACGGGTCTCGATGTCCACCTGGAAGTGCCCCAGCGGAACGACATCGTGTCCGAAGCCAAAGAACTGTACGCCAAAGAAGGTTCTGTCAAAGGCATTTCCACTCCTCCGATGAAGAAGGCGGTGGTGACCTTCCCGGACGGGATGACCCTCTCGCCGTCCGCGGCCCAGGGGCTCGGCAGCTGCACGCCCGAGCAGATCGGGCTGGGAACCAACGACCCGATCCGCTGCCCGGACAACTCCCAATACGGGACGTTGACCCTGCACACGCCGATCTTGCCCGAAAGCAACCCGCCCAAAGGGTTCATCTACATCGCCAAACAGGGTGACAACCCGTTCCACAACTTCCTCTCTCTCTATCTCGGGATTGAAGAACCGGAACGCGGGATCCTGGTGAAGATTCCTGCCCGGATCGATCTGGATTCCCAGACCGGGCAAATCACCACTACGTTTGACGATCTGCCGCAGTTCCCCGTCTCCGACATGCAGATGAGCTTCAAGGGAGGGGCCCGTGCCGGGCTGGTCAATCCGACTACCTGCGGTCAGAAGACGATCCGAGCCGAGTTCTTCTCTTGGGCGCAGCCGCAGACCCCGAAGGTGGTTGAGAATTCCTACACGATCACCAACAAGCCCGATGGCTCGGCCTGTGTGAGTAACCTGGCCGGAAGGCCTTTCAAGCCGGTGATGAGCGCCGGTACGGCCAATCCCCTGGGTGGCGCCTACTCGCCCTTTGCCTTCAGGCTCACCCGCACGGACGACGATCAGGAGTTCAGTCAGATCGAGGTGAAGCTGCCCCAGGGCCTGGTCGCCAAGTTTGCCGGGGTCTCGATCTGCTCCGATGCGGCAATCGCTCAGGCGGAAGGCCGCACCGGTGCTGGTGATGGCGGTCTCGAGCAGCGGCAGCCATCGTGTCCCGCCGGAAGTCAGGTTGGGACCACCCAGGTGGGCGCCGGTGTGGGCGTTCCCTTGAGCTACGTTCCAGGCAACGTATACCTGGCGGGTCCCTACAAGGGTGCCCCGATGAGCATCGTCGTCATCAGTCCCGTGGTGATCGGCCCGTTCGATCTGGGAGTCATTTCGGTTCGGACTGCGCTCCGGGTCGACCCGGTGACTGCCCAGGCCACCGCTCTATCGGACCCGTTCCCGCAGATCTATCAGGGGATCCCTGTGCGGATTCGCGACATCAGGCTCAACATGGATCGGCCGGAGTTCACGCTCAACCCCACCAACTGCAAGGAGCAGCAGGTTGCTGCCCACGTAACCGGAACCGGGGGCGAGCTGATCTCGACCGCCGATGACACCGCGGTTGACATGGGCGATCGTTTCCAGGCTGCTAACTGCGCCGCCATGCCATTCGGTCCCAAATTGTCGTTGCGACTGTTCGGTGGTACGAGGCGCGGTGCCCATCCGAAATTCCAGGCTGTGCTGAAAGCGCGTCCGGGTGATGCGAACATCGGTCGGGCGTCGGTCGCCCTGCCCCATTCCGAGTTCTTGGACCAGGCGCATATCCGCACGATCTGCACCCGGGTTCAGTTTGCCGCGGACAACTGTCCCGCTGGAGCGGTGTACGGCTTCGCGACGGCGGTGACCCCTCTGTTTGACGAGCCGCTCTCCGGGCCGGTGTACCTGCGGTCCTCTGACAATCCGCTCCCGGACCTGGTTGCCGCCTTGAAGGGCCCCGATGCTCAACCGATTGAGATCGAGCTCAGTGGCCGAATTGATTCGGTCAACCAAGGAATCCGCAACACGTTCGATGTCGTCCCCGATGCTCCTGTCACGAGCTTCAAATTGACCATGCAGGGCGGTAAAAAGGGCTTGCTGGTCAACTCCGTCAATCTCTGTAACGCCACCCAGCGTGCCACGGCTATTTTCGGAGCTCAGAATGGGAGGAAGGTGACCTTGCGTCCGGCCCTTCAGAATTCATGCGGGAAGAAGAAGTCCAAACCCAGCTCCGGAGCGAAGCGGCGGCGTTAGCGCCCCGTTCGTGATCAGTCGGTTCAATGGCGGAGAGAGTTAGGAAGCAGTTCACTTATGGGAATGTCGTGGCTACCGTGGCACTGTTCATCGCAGTGGGGGGAACGAGCGCATTTGCGGCAACCCAGTTGGCTCCGAAGTCAGTGGGAGAGCCGCAACTCCGGCCTGGTGCTGTCACGGCTACGAAGCTACGCAAGAATGCAGTGACTGCACCCAAGCTGAAGGCCCTCTCTGTCAAGGAGGGCAAGCTCGCGGCCGGGGCAGTTGTCGTTTCCAAACTCGGCAGCCAGGCTGTCACCACGGACAAGATTGCCTCCAGCGCGGTGACCAACGAAAAGATCGGTGCGGACGCCGTCAGCGGTAGCAAAGTCGATGAGTCCACTTTGGCCACGGTACCGTCAGCTCTCCGTGCGGATTTCGCCACCGAGGCCGAGACTGCGAATCCTGCGGCATTCGCTGCAGTGAGTCAGGAAGCCCAGGTGGATGTCTCCCTTTCCAAGGGAATTGGTCCCGGAAACGTCTCGCAGGGCAAAGAACCGGGCATCTACTGCGTGAGCGTTCCTGCGTTCAGTCCCCGCGGTGCCCAGGTCACGCCTCGCTACAACGGGGCAGCTTCGGTGACGGTATTTGCCACCATCGGCGGCACCGCTTCATGTGCGGCGCCCGCCGTCGAGGTCCAGACCTTCAGCGGTGGCAGTCGCATCAAGGAGCCCTTCTACATAGTCCTGTATCGCTAGGAGGGAAGAAATGGAGATCAGGCGTGGAACTGCGATCGGTTTGCTGGCTCTGATCCTAGTGGTCGTCATAGCGCCGCTTTCTCTTGCACCGGCTGAGGTGGTTCAGAAGCGCGGAGTGAGGGTTTCGCTTAACGGATCGATCGCCCCGACCCGTCTGCCGCGAAAAGGAGCGGCACCCGTTGCGGTCAGCCTTGCCGGCCGTATCAGCGCGACCGACGGGGATCAGATGCCCCAACTGCGGACCGTCCGTATCGAGATCAACCGCGAAGGACACCTCTCCTCCCGGGGCCTACCCCTATGCCGGGTGAAACACATCAGTCC
Source organism: uncultured Actinomycetes bacterium (assembly GCA_963812845.1). Lineage (GTDB taxonomy): Bacteria > Actinomycetota > Thermoleophilia > Solirubrobacterales > 70-9 > VAYN01. Next base: position 72,084 of record CAWEWQ010000002.1, read on the forward strand.
CGCGACTTCTCAGGAAGCCCTCCGCGCCTGCGGGGCTTCGCTCGTCGGGGAAGGTTCTTTTTCGGCTGACGTTAGGCTCCCGGAGCAGTCGCCGTTCCCCTCGCGAGGCAAGGTACTGGCGTTCAATGGCCGGTTCAGGGGCCAACCGGCGATATTGGCTCATATCTATGGAACCGATCCGGCACCCACCTCCTATGTGTTGCCCTTTGTGGTTCGGTCGACGAAGGGGACCTTCGGAACGGTCCTTGAAGCCTCTCTGCCAAGGGTCACGGGGGATTGGGGTTTCGTCACCGGGATCGCGATCAAGTTCCAACGCCGTTTCACCTACCGCGGTAAGCAAAGAAGCTTCGTCAGCGCCGGCTGTCCGGCGCCTCCAGGATTCGGCCAAGCACCTTTTCCGCTGATGCGCGGTAGCTTCGGCTTCGATCAGGGTCTTTCGATTTCCAGTACCGTGACCCGGACTTGCAGGGCTCGTGGCTGAGACTGTCAGCCGCTCGATCCTCGCACGCCTGCTGGTTCCCCTGGTGCTTCTCCTCGGCGTCTGTCTAGGCGCAAGCTCCTGTGGAACCAACGGTGAGTCTACGCAGGGGGGGGGAACCGTCACAGGCTCCCCGGAACGCCGAAGTAAGCATAGAACGGTTCGGGCACGAAGCGGATGGGCAACAGCGAGAGGAAGTGTTGAAAGGATTCCAGAGCTACCTCGGAGCGCTTCGAGACGGCGAGCTCGCAACCGCGTGCCTATGGCTGGCTTCCGTGCCGAAGAGGACGCTGCTGAAATTGACCGGTGGAGGCAAGTCGCCATCAGCCTGCGCAGACGGGATGGAACGCTTTTTCAGCTCTGAAGCATCTCAGGTAGCCGCAGAACAAGCTGCCGGCGACATCACCAAGGTGAGGGTCTCCGGCGATCGGGCGATCGTAGTGTTCCATGCGCCGGGGGCGTCTTCTTGGCAGATGCCCCTCCTCAAGGAGGGAAGGTGGAAGGTGGCAGCTGCCAGCGCCTCGGTGCTGGCCCCTTAGATCCACCAAAAAGGAAGTAACTCCATAGTGTGGAGTGCTTTACCTTTCGCTAAATTCAGTTTGCCGGAGCGTACAGTCTCTGAAAAACTAATCCTCCGTATAGATATGAGAAACGGCCATCTGCCTTTTCTCAAGGGAGGCCAGTAGGCAATCGGGACAGAGAGCAGATCGTCCAGGGGGCGGAAGTGCTCGATGCCCGGAGCCACACGGTGTCCCTCCTTGACAAGCAATATGCCTGCGGTGGAATCACCGCATCTAGGAGGAACAGTGAAACGTGTATCCATTCTCATCGCCGCCGCAGCAGCGGCCCTTGCGATGACGGCAGCAGTTGGCGCCGGTACGGCGTCAGCGGGAACGGTGCTCTGCACCAAAGCGGTAACTACCTGTGCCCAGTCAGACATCCAGCCGGCCGGGACCTATCTGATGACCGGCAACAACGGCGAAAGCAGCGAATATTTCGTTCTCCGGCACGAAGGTGAAAAGCAGCTGGAATGCGGCTTCAACCTGATGATGGTTGAGACCACGCTCCGGAATGGGAACCCCCAAACCGGCAAATTCCACGGCAAACTAACCGCCAGCCGTTGCTTGGTGCGGGAACAACCCACCAGCACCTGCACCAGCGCGACCATGAACGAACCGGGTACGACCGTTGAAGCCACCAAAAACGGCGGCGGGGTAATCAAAGTCGGTTCGGCCTCGGATCCGCTGAGCCTGACCTATACGTGCAAATTTCCCGGCGCCGAAAGTTCAACGACCTGCGTATACCAGGCGACCGGGACTGTGACCATGACGCAGGCCGAATTTGGCGAATCGGTCAAAGTGTCGAAAGCTGCCTTCAAAAAGACCTCCGGCTTGACCACCTACTGCGGTCTTGAATCGGGCTGGACCCTTGACGTCAACAACGTCTTGGACAACTCGACGCCGGATTACATCGCGAAGGCGACGGAAACGGTCTACTGCGCCACGGTTCAGGCCCCGTGCCCGAATGGCTCGATCCTTGCCGCGGGGAGCATTTTCCTCACGGGCAACGATCCAGACCTTTCGGTTAACTCGCTCCAGGTCAAGGCGTGGGGGGTTATTCCGGTTGTCACCTGCGATAGCGCCGTTCTAGGTTTCAAATCGACCAGCAGCGTCGGTGCGTCGCTGGCGACGGAAACGGTTGCGAACGATCCGGCTAAAACGGCCGGTGGGTGCAGCTACGAAGAAGAAGCGGCTCATAGCTGCAGCACCGTGACCCTGGGGACCCAGGCATCCTCGGTCGAAGCCACCGGACTGTGGGCGGGCACCGCTCGCATCGGGAGCGCCTCTGAACCGTTCACGCTGAGTGCCACCTGCACGAGTTTCGGCACTCCGTTCACCTGTAGCTACAAAACCACGGGGGCCCTGACTCTCCAGTTGGCATCCGAAGAAACCAAAGCACGAGTAACCGCCAAAGAAGTGGCCTTGACCAGGACGTCCGGGTCCGAATTCCTTTGCGGCGGCAAAGTCACCCTGTCGATCGACAACATGGGACGCATCACGGGCGCCGGAGGCTCGCTGAGCGTCATATAGACCACCACGAGAAGTGAGAAAGGGCCGCCCTGAGGGGCGGCCCTTTCTTTATAGGCTGCCGCGGTGGACTTCGCCCTGACCGACGAGCAGAAGGACTTCGTCGACGCGATCCGCGACTTCTGCGACCGCGAGTGCGGCACGCAGGACCAGCGCGAGCGGCTCACCGACGGCTACGCGGAGCACCACAACTTCGACCTCTACAAGCAGATGGCCGAGCTCGGCTGGCTCGGGGTCACGATCCCCGAGGAGTACGGCGGCTCCGGCGGCTCGATGCTCGACGCCTGCCTGTTCATGGAAGAGACCTCGCGCGGCCTCGCCCCGATCGGCGGCTACGCGACGACGCTGATCGTCGCCGGCGCCACCCAGCGCTTCGGCACCGAGGAGCAGAAAGAACGAGATCCTCGGCGGCATCGCCTCCGGCTCGGTCGAGGCGATCGCGATGACCGAGCCCGAGGCCGGCTCCGACGTCGGCTCGCTGACCGCGAAGGCCGAGCGCGTCGACGGCGGCTTCGTCATCAACGGCCAGAAGGTCTTCATCTCCAACGCCCACATCGCCGACCACGTGCTCGTCGTCTGCCGCACCACCAAGGGCGAGAGCAAGCACGAGGGCCTGACGATGATCTGGGTGCCGCGCGAGGTCGAGGGGATGGAGATCGTCCCGATCGAGACGATGGGCGGCCGCGAGACCAACACGCTCTACTTCACCGACTGCGTCGCCCCCGAGAGCGCCGTCCTCGGCGAGGTCGACCAGGGCTGGACCCAGCTGATGGCCGGCCTCAACGTCGAGCGGCTGATCCTCGCCGCGACGATGCTCGGGATCGCCCAGCGCGCCTTCGACGACGCCCTCGCCTACGCCAAGGAGCGCAAGCAGTTCGGCCGCCCGATCGGCTCCTTCCAGGCGCTCCAGCACCGCTTCGCCGACCTCGCCACCGACCTCGAGGCGGCCCGCCTGATGACCCGCTGGGTCGCCACCCTCGACCGACGAGGACCCGGACCGGATGCTGCCCAAGGAGGCCTCGATGGTGAAGCTCTTCGTCACCGAGGTCGCCAAGCGGACGACCCTCGAGGGGATGCAGATGATGGGCGGCTACGGCTACTCCTCCGAGTACGACATGGAGCGCCTCGTCCGCACCTCGCTGGTCTCGACGATCTACGGCGGCACCTCCGAGATCCAGCGCGACATCATCGCCAAGACGCTCGGCCTCTAGCCCTCTACTCCTCCGGCAGGTTCGCCAGGTCTGCCCGATCCTGCTCCCGATCCTGCGCCTCCTTCATTGCACGCAGGCGTGGGAGTGAGCAGACCAGGACCGGAATCCCGAGGAGTTCGCTCTCGACGGCATCGACTATCAACTGCGAGTAGCTCGGAACTCCTCGAGCACGTTGAACGATGTCCAATCCCCCGAAGCGGGTCATCGTCGTTACGTTGCCGCCCCGTCGAATCACTCCTGCGTCCGTGGCCACGTCGAAAGGCCGTTCTGCCACCGTAGGCAGCGTCGAGTCCAGTCTGGTCAGCGCTTGAGTAAGCCGGTTCAGGTTCTCGGGGTCCGGGTCCGGCACGAGGTCGAGGTCCTCGGTGCCGCGGACATAGCCGTGAGCGCCAACGGCAACGCCACCGATAACGACGAAGCGGATGCCCTCGTCGTGCAGCGCCTGGAGAAGGGACCGAAGATCGAACTCGGTCAACGCTGTCGGGCCGCGCCTTTGATTGCACTCATCTGCTTGCTGAGCGTGTGGACCCGCGCCAGCCGATCGCTCATAGCGGCTCGGAGGTCGGCTTCACGCCGCACTGCGCGAACTCGGTCCAGCTCCTCTGCGTTTCCGCTCAACCGCTTGGCCATGCGGTAAGTCTAGTCCTGAGTGGGCCGAAGCTCAGGCCGTGGCGGCAGCTCGACCGCCGTCGACCAGCGCCGGCTTGCCGATGTGGAAGCCCTGGGCGTAGTCGACCTCGAAGGCTTGAACCAGGGCCAGGGTCTCGGGGCTTTCGATCCCCTCGGCGACCGTCTCCTGGCCGAACGCCTTGGCGAACTGAACCAATGCCTGGACGAGGCGCTGGTCGGTGGGGGAGGAGGGAAGGTCGCGGATGAACTCGACGTCGATCTTGAGGTGCTGGATCGGCAGTTCCTTCAGGTAGCTGAAGGAGCTGAAGCCGGTGCCGAAGTCGTCGAGGCCGAGCCCGCAGCCCATCTCGGTCACCGTCTGGGCAAAGACGCGGGCGTGGTCCATGTTCGAGATCGCTGCCGTCTCGGTGATCTCGAAGTCGAGCCAGGCGGGGTTGAGCCCCTCCGCGATCGCCTGCCTCACGTCCTCGATCAGTCGCGGGTCGCTGAGGGAGGCGCCGCTGACGTTGACCGCGATCGGCTGCGAGCGTCCCGCCAGCTCGATCGCCTTCGCCAGGACCAGGCGGTCGATCTCGACGATCATGCCGAGGCGCTCGGCCGTCGGTAGGAAAGACGACGGCGGGATCACGTCGTCGTTCTCGTCGAGCATCCGCACCAGCAGCTCCTCGCGGGCGACGCATTCCTTGCGCAGGTCGAAGATCGGCTGTGCGTAGACGACGATCCGCTTCCGCTCGAGGGCATCGCGGATCCGGTCGGCCCAGGTCAGCTTCATGTTCGGGCCGCTCTCCCCGTCGACCGCCTTTCCCCCGCCCTGTTCCTTGGCTTCGCAGAGGGCGATGTCGGCGGCGATCATCAGCCCTTCGGCGGTGACCGCCTCGCCGGTGCCGCCGAAGGTCGCGATCCCGACGCTGGCGCCGACCGCCGGCTTGCCGCGCTCGCGGACCAGCGAGATCAGGCGCCCCGCGGTCGCCATCGCCTGCTCCGGGGTGGCCTGCTGCAGGAGCAGGGCGAATTCGTCGGCGCAGATCCGAGCCGGCAGGTCTTCGGCCCGGCACTCCCGCCGCAGCGTCGTCGCCACCGTCGCCAGCAGGCGGTCACCGGCCTCGTGGCCGAGCGAGTCGTTGACGAGGTGAAAGGAGTCGATGTCGAGGAGGAGCAACGCCCCCGCCTCGCCGCGCTTGCGCGGATCGAGGATCCGCTCTTCCACCTCTTCTACGAACTGGTCACGGTCGCAGAGACCGCTGCTGTCGATCGCCTCTTGCACCGTGACCCCCGAAGTGCCCGGTTGAATTGCCTTGAAAACGACTTTACAAAGAATTAGGTAGAACGTGGGGACTACTACATGAGTGGGCGGCGGCAGCCGGTCCCCGTGAGGCCGAGGGCGCTATCCTTCGCCGCAGCCTCGCGCCTCGGCCCGGGGTTTCTTTCTGTAACGACTACCTCAGGCACGGAACGAGGGAGAAGATGGCTCGCGGAGATGTCCGCATCGCGGTGACGATGGCTTGCGAAGAGTGCAAGCGGCGCAACTACCAGACCAACAAGTCCCGGCGCAACTCGCCGGACCGGATCGAGATGCGCAAGTTCTGCCGCTGGTGCGGCCACCACACCCCTCACAAGGAGACCCGGTAATCGTCGATGGCGAAGACCCGCGCACAGCGCAAGGCCGAGCGCCGGGCTCGGGAAGCCGAGGAGCGGAAACGCTCCGGCGGCGCACGAGAGTCCGGTCGAGGCCCAGCACGACACCCAGGTCCCGATCTCCGGCGACGATGGCCGAGATCGAGGCGATCGGGAGCTCGGCATGGCCGCCGGCGCCTCGGAGGAGGCGCTGCGCCTTCCCGAGGACCCGAAGCCCTCGCGCGGGAACAAGCGGGCCGAGAAGCGAAGGCGGCGAAGGAAGCCGAAAAGCGCAAGCGCGACGAGCAGAAGCGGCGCGAGCGCGAGCAGCTGGACAAGAAGCAGAAACAGGCGAAAGCCGAACGCCAGCGCTGCGGCGTCATCGGCTTCCTGATTTCCTGTTGGCAGGAGCTGAAGAAAGTCCAGTGGCCGGACCGCGAGACGCTGATCCAGGCAACCGCTGTGACCATCCTCTTCGTCGCCGTCGCGGCCGCCTACCTCGGCGCCCTCGACGCGGTCTTCAACTGGCTCATCAAGCAGATCCTCTAAGCCAGGATCCCGAACAAAGGCTTTCTCAGAAGATGTATCGCTGGTACGTGATCAACACCTATTCCGGGCACGAGAACAAGGTCAAGCACAACCTCGAGCACCGGGTGCAGACGATGAGCCAGAACCGCAACGTGCGGCAGGTCGTCGTCCCCACCGAGCAGGTCTCCGAGATGAAGGACGGGCAGAAAGTCCAGACCGAGAAACGGACGATGCCCGGCTACGTCCTGGTCAACATGGAGATGACCGACGACGCCTGGGGCCTGGTCAAGAACACCCCCGGCGTCACCGGCTTCGTCGGCTCGCGCAACAAGCCGGTGCCGCTCTCCAAACCCGAGGTCGACCGCCTGCTGCACCGCGAGACCGCCGAGCGGCCGCGCACCCAGGCCCAGTTCTCGATCGGCGAATCGGTCAAAGTCATCTCCGGCCCGCTCTCGGACTTCTCCGGCGAGATCGCCGAGATCAACGAGGACGCGGCGAAACTCAAGGTGCTGGTCTCGATCTTCGGCCGCGAGACGCCGGTCGAGGTCGGCTACGACCAGGTCAAGAAGATCTAGGTCGCAAAGACCGCTACGCTCCTCAACCCCCTCATGGCCAAGAAAGTCCTCACCCTCATCAAGCTGCAGATCCAGGCCGGCAACGCCAACCCGGCGCCGCCGGTCGGCCCCGCGCTGGGTCAGCACGGCGTCAACATCATGGACTTCTGCAAAGCCTTCAACGCGCAGACCCAGGGCGAAGGCGGGACGATCATCCCGGTCGAGATCACCGTCTACGAGGATCGCTCCTTCACCTTCATCACCAAGACGCCGCCGGCCGCGGTCCTGATCAAGGAAGCGATCCGGATCCCGAAGGGCTCGGGCGAGCCGCACGTCAACAAAGTCGGGACGATCTCCGAGGCCCAGATCCGCGAGATCGCCGAACGCAAGATGCCCGACCTCAACGCCAACGACATCGACGCCGCCTCGAAGATCATCGCCGGCACCGCCCGCTCGATGGGCGTCGACGTCACCTAGGAGAACTCTTATGGCCCACGGCAAGCGATACCGCCAGCAGTACGACAAGGTCGACCGCGACCGCGCCTACCCGCCGGCCGAGGCGATCGCGCTGATCAAAGAGACCGCCAGCGCCAAATTCGACGAGACCGTCGAGCTCCACGTCCTGCTCGGCGTCAACGTCCGCCACGCCGACGAGCAGCTGCGCGGCACCCTGGCGCTGCCGCACGGGCTCGGCAAAGACGTCACCGTCGCCGTCTTCGCCCAGGGCCAGCAGGCCCGCGACGCCGAGGCCGCCGGCGCCGACTTCGTCGGCGGCCAGGACCTGGTCGAGAAAGTCCAGGAGGGCTGGACCGACTTCGACGTCGCGATCTCGACCCCGGACATGATGAGATGCGTCGGCCAGCTCGGCCGCGTGCTCGGCCCCCAGGGCAAGATGCCGAACCCCAAGGTCGGCACCGTCACCGACGACGTCGAGAAGGCCGTCGCCGACTCGAAGTCGGGCAAAGTCGAATACCGCACCGACCGCCAGGCGATCGTCCACATGGCGATCGGCAAGGCCAGCTTCGACGCACGACAAGCTGCTCGACAACTTCCAGGCCGTGATGGACGAGATCGTCCGCGCCAAGCCCTCCTCGGCCAAGGGCAAATACGTCATCTCCGCCACCCTGGCGACGACGATGGGCCCCGGCATCCGGGTCGACACCGGCAAATCCGCCGATCGCGAGACCGCGACCGTCGGAGCGGGGGAGACCGCAGAGGAGCCGGCGACCGCCTAGACTGCGTCGCCGCTAACCGCAGACCATCGGCGGGGCAGTGCCCAGAAGCCCGGTGCAGGTAAGACGATGAACCGCGAAGAAAAGTCCGCAGCCATAAAAGAGATCGCCGCCCAGATCGAGGCGTCTGAGGCGATCTTCGCCGTCGACTACCGCGGTATCAGCGTTCCCCAGGCAGCCGAGCTGCGCTCGAAACTGCGCGAGGCCGACGCCAGCTTCCGCATCGTCAAGAACCGGCTGACGAAAATCGCCGCCGACCAGGCCGGCGAGGAACGGCTGGCCGAGCTGCTGCAGGGCCCGACCGCCCTGACCTTCGTCCGCGGCGACACCGCCCAGGCCGCGAAGGCGATCTACGACCTTCAACAAAGAGCACGACGTGCTCACCTACAAGGGCGGCTTCATGGAGGCGACCTCGCTCGACGAAGTCGCCTTCAAATCGATCGCCAAACTGCCCGGCCGCGAAGTTCTCAACGGCCAGTTCGCCGGCGTCGTCGCCAGCCCGATCACCGGTCTGGTCCGCGGCCTCGGCCGCATGATCCAGGGCCTGGCGCTGCAGCTCGGCCAGATCGCCGAGAAAGGGCTTGTGACGGGCGAGGCCGGGGCAGACGCGGACACCGGGGACGAGAAAGCCGAGGAGCCCGAGGTGGAGGAGGCTCCGGAGGCGGAGGCTTCAGACGACACGACTTCAGATGAAGATTCAAACGAGGAAGAGGGGTAGCGACTGATGGCAACCAAAACTTCAACCGAGGACTGGATCGAGGAGCTGAAAGGCATCTCGGTGCTCGAGCTCTCCGAGCGGATCAAAGCGCTCGAGGAGGAGTTCGGCGTTTCCGCGACCGCCGTCGCGGCTGCCGCACCGGCCGCTGGTGGCGGTGGTGGCGGCGGCGAGGACGCCGGCGCTGAGGAGTCCTCGACCGTCGACGTCGTCCTCACAGAGGTCGGCGGCCAGAAAGTCCCCGTCATCAAGGTGGTCCGCTCGGCGACCGGTCTCGGCCTGAAAGAGGCCAAGGCTCTCGTCGACGAGGCTCCGAAAGCGATCAAAGAGGGCGTCGAGCGCGACGAGGCCGACAAACTCAAAGCTGAGCTTGAGGAGGCCGGCGCCACGGTCGAGCTCGCCTAAGAGTTCGACCTGCCCGCGCCAATCCCAGCTCAGGGAGCCAAGCTTGAAGCCGCGTGCGGCCGTGTGTTATTTTCCGCGGTCGCGCGCCTTTTGAGTGCCCCTGCCCAGATTTGCGCTGTATCTACGTCCCTCTGACCGCCCGAGGAGTCGCCGACTTTGGCACGTTCCAACGCTGCCCCCGTAACCCGTAGGAGTTTTTCCCGCCTAGACAACCCTCTCGAGGTCCCACACCTGATCGACATCCAGCGACGTTCCTTCGAGGAACTGACGGATCCGAAAAGCGGTGGCCTGCGAGAGACGATCAACGACATATCCCCGATCGAGGACTACACGGGGAACCTGCAGATCGTTTTCGGCGAGTTCAAATTCGAGGAGCCGCCGCACACGATCGAGGAGTGCCGCGAGAAGGACATGACTTATTCGCGGCCGCTGACCGCGACGGTCGCCTTCCAGAACAAGGAGACCGGAGAGATCCGCGAGCAGGCCGTCTTCATGGGGGACTTCCCGTGGATGACCGAGCGCGGGACCTTCATCATCAACGGCACCGAGCGCGTCGTCGTCACGCAGCTCGTCCGTTCGCCGGGCGCCTACGTGATGGCGCCGAAGGACCCGGAAAAGCAGGTCTTCATCGCCAACCTGATGCCGGCCCGCGGCTCCTGGCTGGAGCTCGAAGTCGACAAAAAAGGCAAAGTCTTCGTCCGCATCGACCGCAAGCGGAAACTGCCGGTCACGGTGCTGCTGCGGGCGATGGGCTACGTCGAGGACCAGCAGCTGCTCGACATGTTCGACAACTCGGTCTACCTCCGTCACACGATCGAGGCCGACACCGAAGCGACCCAGACCGAAGAGGGCGCCCTGATCGAGCTGTTCAAAAAGCAGCGCCCGGGCGAGCCGCCGTCGGTGGACGCCGCCAAGGCCCTGCTCGAGCAGCTCTTCTTCGACCCCAAGCGCTACGACCTCACCCGGGTCGGTCGCTACAAGCTCAACGCCCGTCTCGACCTCGACATCGACCTCGAGACGCGGGTCCTTACCCACGACGACATCATCGCCCTGGTCAAGGAGCTGGTGACCCTGCCGAAGCTGCTCGGGATCCCCGAGGAGATCGACGAGGAGAACCCGATCAAAGACTACGCCGCGGAGGCGATCACCTACCCGCGCGAGCAGGTCTACGACCACCTCGACGAGTACGAGCACTTCGGCAACCGTCGTCTGCGCACGGTCGGCGAGCTGATCCAGGAGGCCTTCCGGATCGGCCTCTACCGGATGGAGCGCGTCGTCCGCGAGCGCCTCACCACCGAGGACTCGGACGCGATCACGCCGCAGACGATCATCAACATCCGCCCGGTCGTGGCGGCGATGAAGGAGTTCTTCGGCTCCTCGCAGCTGTCGCAGTTCATGGACCAGACCAACAGCCTCGCCGGCCTCACCCACAGGCGGCGGCTCTCGGCGCTCGGCGCCGGCGGGCTGACCCGTGAGCGGGCGCCGATCGAGGTCCGCGACGTGCACCCGACCCACTACGGCCGGATGTGTCCGATCGAGACCCCGGAGGGGCCGAACATCGGCCTGATCGGCTCGCTCGCCTCCTACGCTCAGATCTCCGAGCACGGCTTCGTCACGACCCCGTACCGGGTCGTCAAGGACGGTGTCGTCACCGAAGAGATCGTCCATTTCGACGCGACCCAGGACGAGGACAAGGTGATCGCCCAGGCGAACTCCGAGTTCGATCCGAAAACCGGCAAACTCAAAGGCCCGCAGGTGCTGGTCCGCGCCGGCGAGCAGGAGTACGCGACCGCCGCTCCAAAGGAAGTCGACCTGATGGACGTCTCACCGTCCCAGATCTGGTCGGTGGCGACCTCGCTGATCCCGTTCCTCGAGCACGACGACGCCAACCGGGCGCTGATGGGCTCGAACATGCAGCGCCAGGCAGTGCCGCTGCTGAAGCCCGACCCGCCACTGATCGGGACCGGGATGGAGCGCCGCGCCGCCGTCGACACCGGCGACGTCGTCCTCGCCGCGCACGCCGGTGAAGTCACCCACGTCGACGCCGAGCGGATCGTGGTCACCCACGGCTCCCAGAAGGACGAGTACCCGCTCCACAAGTTCATGCGCTCCAACCAGGGGACGATCATCCACCAGCGGCCGATCGTGAAGAGCGGCCAGGCGGTGAAGGAGGGCGACGTGCTCGCCGACGGCTCCTCCACCGGTGGCGGTGAGATCGCGCTGGGCAAGAACTGCCTGGTCGCCTTCATGTCCTGGGAGGGCTACAACTTCGAGGACGCGATCATCCTCTCCGAGCGCCTGGTCAAGGACGACGAACTCACCTCGATCCACATCGAGGAGTACGAGATCGACGCCCGCACGACCAAGCTCGGCGACGAGGAGATCACCCGCGACATCCCGAACCGCTCCGAGGAGAGCCTGCGCAACCTCGACGAGCGCGGCATCGTCCGCGTCGGCGCCGAGGTCGTCTCCGGCGACCTCCTGGTCGGCAAGGTGACGCCGAAGGGCGAGACCGAGCTGACCGCCGAGGAGAAGCTGATCCGCGCGATCTTCAAGGAGAAGGCGCGCGAGGTCCGCGACACCTCGCTGAAAGTTCCGCACGGCGAGGGTGGCGTCGTCATCGACGTCCTCACCTTCAGCCGTGACGCCGGCGACGACCTGCCGCCGGGCGTCAACGACCTGGTCCGCGTCTACGTCGCGACCAAGCGCAAGATCGCCGAGGGCGACAAGCTCGCCGGCCGCCACGGGAACAAGGGTGTGATCTCGAAGATCGTGCCCGAGGAGGACATGCCCCATCTGGCCGACGGCACCCCCGTCGACGTCATCCTCAACCCGCTCGGCGTGCCGAGCCGGATGAACATCGGTCAGATCCTCGAGACCCACCTCGGTTGGGTCGCGGCGAACGGCTGGTACGACGACGGCTCCGAGGCCTACAAGCAGGCCCACTCCGATGGCGACGGCCGCGTCTACGTGGCGACCCAGGTCTTCGACGGAGCCACCGTCGAGGACGTCGACGACGCTCTCGTCAACTGGCAGAAGGAGAACGAGGACCGCGGCATCGACCTCGGCATCGACATGAGCGCCCGCCCGGGCGCCCGTGCCTCCGGCACGGCCCAGCTGTACAACGGCCGCACCGGCGAGCCCTACGAGGGCAAGGTCACGGTCGGCTACATGTACATCCTCAAGCTGCTCCACCTGGTCGACGACAAGATCCACGCCCGCTCGACCGGCCCGTACTCGCTCGTCACCCAGCAGCCGCTGGGCGGCAAGGCGCAGTTCGGCGGTCAGCGCTTCGGCGAGATGGAGGTCTGGGCGCTGGAGGCATACGGCGCCGCCTACACCCTGCAGGAGATGCTCACGGTCAAGTCCGACGACACCGTCGGGCGCGTCAAGGCCTACGAGGCGATCGTCAAGGGGGAGAACATCCCCGAGCCCTCGATCCCGGAGTCCTTCAAAGTGCTGTTGAAGGAGATCCAGAGCCTCTCGCTCGACGCCAACGTGGTGTCGGAGGGCTCCGACGTCGAAATCTCCGACGAGGAAGACGACCTGCTGAAAGCCGCCGAGGAGCTGGGCATGGACCTGACCGGCGTTCGCGCCGACTCCTCCAACGGAGCCGCGGACGAGCAGGAGGAGCAGGTGGTCGCCGAGGGCGAGGGCGGAACTGATGGTGATGGTGCCGGGAAAGCCGAAGAGGCCGCGCCGGCCGAGGTGGAGGACTGATGATCGACATCAACAATTTCGACGCGATCGAGATCGGGCTCGCGTCTTCGAAGAAGATCCGCTCCTGGAGCTGGGGCGAGGTAACGAAGCCCGAGACGATCAACTACCGGACGCTGAAGCCCGAGAAAGACGGGCTCTTCTGCGAGCGCATCTTCGGTCCGACCAAGGACTGGGAGTGCTACTGCGGCAAGTACAAGCGGGTCCGCTACAAGGGCATCGTCTGCGAGCGCTGCGGCGTCGAGGTTACGCGCTCCAAGGTCCGCCGCGAGCGGATGGGCCACGTCGACCTCGCCTCGCCGGTCTCCCACATCTGGTTCTTCAAGGGCGTCCCGAGCCGGATCGGCTACCTGATCGACATGGCTCCGAAAGAGCTGGAGAAGGTTCTCTACTTCGCCGCCTCGATGGTCACCTGGGTCGACGAGGAGGCCCGTGACAAGGACGTCGGGAAACTGGAGAAAGAGGTCAAAAAAGTCGTCGACTCCTACGAGTCCGAAAAACAGAAACGGACCCAGGAGCTGAACGAGTCCCTCGAGCGCCGGATCGCCTACCTCGAGGACGGCGCCCAGGACAAGTTCGACGACGAAGACCACATCTGGGCCGACTCTCTGAAACTGACCGCGGCGCAGCTGCGCAAGCTCAAGGACGACGACCGGGCGAAAATGATCAAAGAACTGCGCAAACAGTTCGACGCCGAGATCTCCGACACCGAGGCCTACCTCGAAGAGGCCGCGGAGCGGATGAACGAGGTCTGGAAGATCTTCACGGAGATGAAGCCGAAGGACGTCATCAACGACGAGACGGTCTTCCGTGAGCTCAAGGACCGGTTCGGCTCCCCGTTCGGCTGGGGCGAGTACTTCCGCGGCGGCATGGGCGCCGAAGCGGTGCGCGACCTGCTCGAACAGGTCGACCTCGCCGCCGACTGCGAGGAACTGGAGCAGATCATCAACAGCTCCAAAGGCCAGAAACAGGCCCGCGCGGTGAAGCGGCTGAAAGTCGCCTCCGCCTTCCTCAACTCGGACAACCAGCCGGCCTGGATGGTCCTCGACGCGGTGCCGGTGATTCCGCCGGAGCTGCGCCCGATGGTCCAGCTGGACGGCGGCCGCTTCGCGACCTCCGACCTCAACGACCTCTACCGCCGGGTGATCAACCGCAACAACCGGCTGAAAAGGCTGCTCGACCTCGGCGCTCCCGAGATCATCGTCAACAACGAGAAGCGGATGCTGCAGGAGGCCGTCGACGCGCTGTTCGACAACGGCCGTCGCGGGCGCCCGGTCACGGGCCCCGGCAACCGGCCGCTGAAGTCGCTCTCCGACATGCTCAAGGGCAAGCAGGGACGCTTCCGCCAGAACCTGCTCGGCAAGCGCGTCGACTACTCCGGCCGCTCGGTGATCGTCTCCGGCCCGAGCCTGCGGCTGCACCAGTGCGGCCTGCCGAAGCTGATGGCGCTCGAGCTGTTCAAGCCGTTCATCATGGCTCAGCTCGTCGAGCGCAAAGCGGTCCAGAACATCAAGGCCGCGAAGAAGATGGTCGAGTCGATGATCCCGGAGGTCTGGGACGTGCTCGAGGAAGTCATCCACGAGCACCCGGTCCTGCTGAACCGGGCGCCGACCCTGCACCGTCTCGGCATCCAGGCCTTCGAACCGGTTCTGGTCGAGGGCAAGGCGATCCAGGTTCACCCCCTGGTCTGCCACGCCTTCAACGCCGACTTCGACGGCGACCAGATGGCGGTCCACGTGCCGCTCTCGGCCGAGGCGCAGGCCGAGGCCCGGATCCTGATGCTGTCGGCCAACAACATCCTCTCCCCGGCCCACGGGGCGCCGCTGGCGACCCCGACCCAGGACATGGTGCTCGGCATCTACTACCTGACCTACGGCCCCGAAGAGGCTGAGCTGCAGAAGATCGACGAGGAACTGAAGGCCGGCAAGGGCGAGCAACGGCTCCGGTCCGAACGTCAAGGTGTTCCGCTCCTCGCAGGAGGCCGAGCTCGTCTACGAGAACGGCGGCTGCAAGCTGCACGACCAGGCCGAGTACCGGCGGGCCGGGCGCGGGCACTTCCTGACCACGGTCGGGCGGATCATCTTCAACGAGAAGATCGAGCGCGCCCTCGCCGAAGCCCTCGAAGAGGATTTCGATCCGGAGCAGTTCGAGTTCGTCAACTTCTCGCTGAAGAAGAAGGACATCAACCAGATGGTCTCCGACCTGGTCGAGGCCTACGGCGCGCCGGCGGTCTCACAGGTGCTCGACGCCTTCAAGGACCTCGGCTTCCACTACGCGAGCCAGGCCGGCATCACGGTCTCGAAGAACAACGTCGTCTCGCCGCCGGAGAAGCCGGAAATCCTCGATCGCTACGAGAAGGAGACCGCAGCGATCCAGGGCCAGTACGACGAAGGCTACATCACCGCCGAGGAGCGTCACGAGGCGGTGACGGCGCACTGGAACCGGGCCACCGACGAGGTCGCGCAGGCGATGGAGGACAACCTCGACACGCTGAACCCGATCTTCATGATGGCCAACTCGGGCGCTCGCGGATCGTTCAAACAGATCCGCCAGCTGGCCGGGATGCGCGGCCTGATGGCCAACCCGAAAGGGGAGATCATCGAGCGGCCGATCAAGGCCAACTTCATGGAGGGGCTCTCGGTCCTCGAGTACTTCATCTCCACCCACGGCGCCCGAAAGGGCCTCGCCGACACGGCCCTGCGGACGGCCGACTCCGGCTACCTCACGCGGCGCCTGGTCGACGTCGCCCAGGACGTGATCGTCCGCGAGGAGGACTGCAAGACCAAAGACCACATCGAGATGGTCATCCGCAAGGACGACGGCTCGCTCAACGACAACCTGATCGGCCGCCTGGCGGCGAAAAAGCTCGAGACCAAACGTGGTCGCGAGCTGCTCAAGCGCAACCAGGAGATCACCCTGACCGACGTCGAGGAGATCGCCGAGGCCTTCGGCGACGAGGAGGTCAAAGTGCCGGTCCGCTCCGCGCTCAAGTGCGAGGCGGAGTCCGGGGTGTGCCGCTCCTGCTACGGGATCGCACCGGCGACCGGGTCGACGGTCGACATCGGCGACGCGGTCGGGATCATCGCCGCCCAGTCGATCGGCGAGCCCGGGACCCAGCTGACCATGCGGACCTTCCACACGGGAGGTGTCGCCGGCCAGGACATCACCCAGGGTCTGCCGCGCATCGTCGAGCTCTTCGAGGCGCGTAAACCGAAGGGCCTGGCGCAGATGGCCGAGGCCGAGGGCAAGGTCTCGATCGAAGAAACCGACAAAGCCCTGAAAGTGATCGTCACCGAGTCGAGCGGCGAGGAGCACAGCTACAGCTTCCCGCTGCGGACCCGGCTCCACGTCGCCGACGGCGACCGGGTCGAGGTCGGGCAGCAGCTGAACGAAGGCTCGCTCTACCCGGCCGACCTGCTGGCGATCCGCGGCCGCACCGCGGTCGAGCTCTACCTCGTCGAAGAGGTGCAGAAGGTCTACCGCGCCCAGGGCGTCGACATCAACGACAAGCACATCGAGCTGATCGCCCGGCAGATGCTGAAGAAGGTGCGGATCGAATCGAAGGGCTCGACCAGCCTGCTTCCCGGCCAGCTCGAGGACCGCGGCAGCCTCAAACGGCTCAACAAGAAGATCAAGGAAGAGGGCGGTACCCCGGCCAAAGGCGAGGAGGTCATCCTCGGGATCACCAAGGCCTCGCTGGCGACCGAGTCCTTCCTCTCGGCGGCCTCCTTCCAGGAGACGACCAAGGTGCTCACCGACGCCGCCCTCGAGGGCAAACGGGATCGCCTCGTCGGCCTGAAGGAGAACGTGATCATCGGCAAGCTGATCCCGGCCGCGACCGGCCTCAAGCACTACCGGACGGTCGCGATCGAGCCGGCCGAACCGATCGAGCCGCCCGGCGACGACGACCTGCTCGAGGAAGACGAGCTGGCCGCCGAACTCGGCGTCGACGGGGTCGAGGCTCCGGTCGAGGGCTTCGGCACCTCCTTCGCGGAGGAGCTCGAGGAGCTCGCCCAGGAGATCGAGTCCACCTCCGAGGAGCCGAAATAGCGCTGAGTGGACCGGAGGGGCCTGGTGTTTCGTCCTCGGAAGTGGGTATCAGCTTCGAGTTGCCTTGAGATTGCGAATCATGCCGAAGGCCGGGCCACGAGTCCCGGCCTTCGGCGTTCTGGCTGTGCCCGGCCGTGCCGGTCCGTGCGTGAGCGGTTCAGCTCGGCTGCCAGCCGGTGAGGCAGTAGGCGTAGAGCGGTGAGCGGTGCGTGCTCGCCGATCCGCGCCGCTGCGGGCCGTCGACGTGGCCAGCCGTTCGCCGTCTGCGGTCGCGGCTCAGGAGGCCAGGTCTCGGACTCTCGGTAGATAGCCGCGCAGCTGGCGCGCCGCCGCTGCATCACGACGTCGGTGCCGGCCGGGGCACGGTCGACGCCGACGCTGGCGTTGGTCGCCAGCCATGGATCGCCTCGTGCTGTTCGAGACCTGGATGATCCGTGCCGAGCTCGTCGAGGCGCCGGATCGACGCCGGAGCTGGCGAGCTGCGACTCGAGCCGACCGAGTCCGGATCCGACCGAGGTCGAGTCGACTGCGTCAGCGACTGGTCGGCGACCTCCGAGGAGGTGACCGAGGCCGGCGCCGAGGTCACCGGCGGTGCAGCGAGTCCGGCGCCACCTCGGGCGATGCGACCGCGTTTTCGGCGATCTCGCTCGGCGCCGACCGCGTCCGGGCGCGATCTTCGGCGAGTCGTCGACTCGCAGTTGTCCGGTCGCGAGGTCGACGCGTGCGGACGGTGCCGTCGGCGATCTGGGCCGAGCGGACACTGTTCTTGGCGATCGCCGACCGCGACGGCGCTGCCGGTCAGGGCCATGAACAGGGCCAGGCAGGCTGATCGATCAGGGCGGGGGAGGGGCGGAATCGAAGCCGCTGGTCTTGCGAGGTCATCGGAGGTCTCCTTTCGTTCGTTTGTGAATCCCGATGGGTCACAGCTTCCGCGCCGATGCGGGCGTCTGCAACTACGGACCCCAGGGGTGGAAACAGCGCGTCGCTGGCAGGGGCCCGTCCGTTCGCGTCAGGGTGAACGCAGCTCCTGTCGGCGAGTACGGGGCGAAGTCGGAGCGCGAGGGGCCCCCCACGGCTATCACCGGAGACGGAGGACCGGCCGACCCGCGCGGAGACATCGGGCTCCGGAGCTGGCCGGGCAGCCAGTCCGATAGATTCCGCCGCCATGGCCTCGGCCGAGAAGGTCTGCATCATCGGCGCCGGCAGCTCCGGCATCGTCGCGGCGCAGGTGCTGGACGCGCGCGGGATCCCCTTCGACTGCTTCGAGAAGGGCTCGCAGATCGGCGGCAACTGGCGCTACGAAAACGACAACGGGATGTCGTCCGCCTACCGCTCGCTGCACATCAACACCTCGCGGCGGGTGATGGCCTTCAAGTCGCTGCCGATGCCCGACCACTTCCCCGACTACCCCGACCACTTCCAGATGGCCGCCTACTTCGACGAATTCGCCGACCACTTCGGCCTGCGGGAGAAGATCCGCTTCCGCACCGAGGTCGTCAAGGTCGAGCCCGTCGACGGCGCCTGGGCGGTGACGACGCGCGGGCCGAGGGCGGAGCGGAGACGACCGAGCGCTACCGCGCCGTGCTCGTCGCCAACGGCCACCACTGGGACCCGCGCTGGCCCGAACCCGCCTTTCCCGGCTCCGAGGAGTTCGAGGGCGAGCAGATGCACGCCCACCACTACCGCGAGCCCGACGTCCTGCGCGGCAAGCGCGTGCTCGTCCTCGGCCTCGGCAACTCGGCGGTCGACATCGCGGTCGAGTCCTCGCGGATCGCCGACAAGACCTTCCTCGCGACCCGCCGCGGCGCCTACGTCATCCCCAAGTACATCAACGGCAAGCCGATCGACGAGCTCGCGAACCCGATCACGTCGATGACGCCGCTGGCGGTGCAGCGCTTCTTCGCGATGCGGGCGCTCGGCGTCGCCTCCGCCGCCGACCCCACCACCTACGGGCTGCCGAAGCCCGATCACAAGCTCTTCGAGGCCCACCCGACCGTCTCCTCGGAGCTGCTGCCGCGACTCGGCCACGGCGACATCACCGTCGAAGCCCAACATCGACCGCTTCCCCGGCGGCCGCACGGTCCGCTTCGTCGACGGCAGCGAGGAGGAGATCGATCTCGTCGTCTACTGCACGGGCTACAAGATGACCTTCCCGTTCTTCGACCCGAAGGTGCTCTCGGCACCGGACAACCGGCTGCCGCTCTACCGCCGGGTCGTCTCGGTCGAGCGCCCCGGGCCTCTACTTCATCGGCTTCATCCAGCCGCTGGGGCCGATCATGCCGCTCGCCGAGGCGCAGTGCGAATGGGTCGCCGACCTGCTCGCCGGCCGGGCGACGCTACCGCCGGCGGGGGAGATGAAGCGGGAGATCGCGAGCGAGGAACGGAAGCAGGCGAAGCGCTTCGTCAGCCTCTAAGCGTCATACCGTCGAGGTCGACTTCCACCCTTATCTGCGCGAGATCCGGCGCGAGCGAAAGCGGGCTGCGCAGCCGGCTTGACGACGCGGGTGCGCCCGCCGGGCGGGCAGTCGGGCACCGGCAGCGCCGCGCCGCCGCCATGGGGGCCGCCGCGACGCGGCCCGCGGGGCAGCTGCGGCCGCGGCCGCCGCTTGAAGCCGCCGCCGTCCTCGTCGGTCGCCGCCTCCGGTTCGTCGTGCTGCTTGGCCGCCCAGTAGACGAGCCACATCGATGCCCAGAACCGGAATCTTGAGCACCACGAGCAGGAAGAAGATCGGCCAGAACCCCGTCACCGGGGTCAGTGTAGAGAGGTGGCCCAGGCGGAAAGCGCCTCGACGTGCCCCTCCTCGAGCCCGAGGTGGGGCTCGGTCGGGACCAGCAGCGTCGGCGCGCCGCGGCGCTCGGCCCACTCGAAGCAGCTCTCGTCGAAGTTGTCGTCGACCCAGGCGATCGGCCGCTCCGCGGCGTAGCTCGTCCATCCCCGCCAGCTTCCAGTGGGCGCCGCCGCTGCGGGCGGCGACGTCGAAGGAGACATGGGGCAGCTCGGGCAGGCCCAGGATCTGCGGCAGGTAGAAGTTCGCTTTGTCCTCCCAGCCACTCGCCCAGACCAGCTCGAAGCGCTCGGAGAGCCGCAGCAACCGCTCGCCAACCGGCAGCGAGATGCAGTGCGGCACCCCGTCGACCAGCTGCAGCTGGCGTATGCGCCGGCCGCTCCTCGAAACCGAAGAGAGAGATGACGCCGTCGATGTCGACGGCCAGAAGGGGCTTAGGGAAGGTCTACCAGCGGTAATGCGCGAAGGCTTTGTTGGCTTGCGCCATGCGGTAGATGTCGTCCTTCCGCTTCCAGGCGCTGCCCTGCTGCTGGTTGGCGTCGAGGATCTCGGCGGCGAGGCGCTCGGCCATCGAGTACTCGCGGCGGGCCCGGGCGAACTGGACCAGCCAGCGGACCGCGAGGGTGCGGGCGCGGCGGGCGGGAACCTCGACCGGCACCTGGTAGGTGGCGCCACCGACGCGGCGGGAGCGGACCTCCAGGACCGGGGTCAGCTGTTTGATCGCCGCCTCCAGCGTCTCCACCGGATCCTCGCCGCTGCGCTCGCCGACGATCGCGAGGCTGTCGTAGACGATCCGCTCGGCAAGGCTCTTCTTGCCGTCGCTCATCACCTTGTTGATCAACTGCTGGACGAGCCGGTTGCGGTGTCTGGCGTCCGGCTCGATCGGCCGAATCTGTGCGGCGGAGCGGCGGGGCATTACGAAGCTTTGACGCCGTAGCGGGAGCGGGCTTGCTTGCGGTCGGAGACCCCGGCTGCGTCGAGGGTGCCGCGGACGACCTTGTAGCGGACGCCCGGCAGGTCCTTGACGCGACCACCCCTGATCAGGACCACGGAGTGCTCCTGCAGGTTGTGGCCCTCGCCCGGGATGTAGGTGGTGACCTCCATCCCGTTGGTCAGACGCACACGGGCGATCTTGCGCAGCGCCGAGTTCGGCTTCTTCGGCGTCACCGTGGCGACACGGGTGCAGACGCCGCGCCGCTGCGGGGCGGCTACGCGTTTCTTGCGACCCTGGCCCGACTTGAGGCCCGGCGTCGCGGTCTTCTTCTTCGGGCGCTTGCGGCCCTTCCTGACAAGTTGATTCGTATTCGGCACGGCCGCGCATAGTAGAGGAGTCCGGCGAAAAGCAGTCCCGCCGGCCGCGGCGAGCTCCGCGTAGAAGCCGTCCTCGAGCACCGCCGAGGTGCCGGCGAAGCGCGAAGTCTGGCTGCCCTCGTCGAGTCCGTGGGGGAGGTCGATGACGAGGATCACGGCCAGCGAGACGAGCCCCAGGGCCGCCACCAGGAGCCCGAGCCGGCGAGCCTCGCGCCGCAGCGCCAGCGCCCCGAGGGCGATCGCCGCGAGCCCGATCGGGACCAGCAGGTAGTGGTGGGCCGCGCCGGCCGTCTTGTTCTCCCGTCGGTCGGGACCTTCGCCGACGTCGGGTAGGCCGGCATAGCCCGGGTGCCCGATCTCGACGGCGCGGTAGTCGATGAACTGCGAGGCGACGAGCAGGGCGCCGGCGCCGATCAAGACCGACGCCGCCGCCCGCGACGGGGTGATCACCCGGCTGGCGGCGGTTGCCGCTCGAACCAGCAGCGCGCAGACGCGGCGGACGCCGCGGTCGGCTACGGCGAGCGCCCGAAGGAGAAGGGCGAGCAGCGGTCGCAGCCGTGGCCAGAGCCAGGCCCAACTCCGGCGCGCTATCCGAACGCCGTGGTGCCAGGCCAGGAGCAGCGGCGGATAGGCCCGCTCGAGGCCGCGGTTGCCGGCCCGATCGACCTCTCGCGACCAGCGGCGCGCCGCTGCTATCATCGCCCGTCGCTCAGGCAGTTTTCGCTGTTTCTTCGCAGGACGCTTGGCCGGGCCCTTGGGGGCCTTTTTTTGCGGCTTATCACGACTACTGGAACTTAGAGAATCATGGCACGCAGCTTTCCACTGGAGAAAACCCGGAACATCGGGATCATGGCGCACATCGACGCCGGTAAGACGACGACGACGGAGCGCATCCTCTACTACACCGGCCGTACCCACAAAATGGGCGAGGTCCACGAGGGCGCCGCCGTCATGGACTGGATGGAACAGGAGCAGGAGCGCGGGATCACGATCACCTCGGCCGCGACCGCCTGTGAGTGGAAGGACCACCGGATCAACATCATCGACACGCCGGGCCACGTCGACTTCACGGTCGAGGTCGAGCGCAGCCTCCGCGTGCTCGACGGCGCGATCGCCGTCTTCGACGCCGTCGCCGGCGTCGAGCCGCAGTCGGAGACCGTCTGGCGCCAGGCCGACAAGTACGGCGTCCCGCGCTTCGCCTACATCAACAAGATGGACCGCACCGGCGCCGACTTCTTCAACTCGGTGCAGACGATGACCGACCGGCTCGGCGCCAACCCGCTGCCGATCCAGCTGCCGATCGGCGCCGAGGACAACTTCAAAGGCGTCGTCGACCTGGTGAAGATGAAAGGCCTTGTCTGGACCGACGAGCTCGGCGCCGCCTACGAGGAAATCGAGATCCCCGATGACCTCAAGGACCAGGCCGAGGAATACCGGACCCAGCTGATCGAAGCCTGCGCCGACTACGACGAAGAGCTGATGGAAGCCTTCCTCGGCGAGGAAGAGATTCCGCAGGACAAGCTGATCGACTCGCTGCGCAAGGCGACCCTCTCGACCAAGCTGACCCCGGTCCTCTGCGGCACCTCGTTCAAGAACAAGGGCGTGCAGCCGCTGCTCGACGCGATCGTCGAACTGCTGCCCTCGCCGCTCGAGGTGCCGCCGGTCACCGGCGTCATCCCCGCCGGCAAGGGTCAGCCGGAGGACATCGAGGCCGAGCGCGAAGCCAGCGACAGCGCCCCCTTCTCCGCCCTCGCCTTCAAGGTCATGTCCGACCCCTACGTCGGCAAGCTCACCTACTTCCGCGTCTACTCGGGCAAGCTCGAGAAAGGCGGCCGCGTCCTCAACGTGAAAACCGGCAAGACCGAGCGGATCGGCCGTCTGCTGATGATGCACGCCAACAGCCGCGAGGAGATCGACGAGACCTACGCGGGCGACATCTGCGCCGGAGTCGGCCTCAAGGACACCGGCACCGGCGACACCCTCGCCGCGCCCGACGCGCCGATCGCGCTGGAGAGCATCGAATTCCCCGAGACCGTGATCGCGGTCGCGATCGAGCCGAAAACCAAGGCCGACCAGGAGAAGATGGGCAACGCCCTGGCCCGCCTCGGCGAGGAGGACCCGACCTTCAAGATCGAATCCGACGAGGAAACCGGCCAGACCCTGATCCACGGGATGGGCGAGCTCCACCTCGAGGTGATCGTCGACCGGATGCTGCGCGAGTTCAAAGTCGAGGCCAACGTCGGCAAGCCGCAGGTCGCCTACCGCGAGACGATCCGCAAGCGGGTCGAGAAGGTCGTGGCGCGGTTCGTCCGCCAGACCGGCGGTCGCGGTCAGTTCGGCCACGTCGTCATCAACCTCGAGCCGGCGCCCGGCGAGGGTTTTCAGTTCGAGAACAAAATCAAGGGCGGCGTCATCCCCGGCGAATTCATCGGCCCGGCCGAGCAGGGGATGCGCGAGGCGCTGGAAAACGGCGTCAAGGCGGGCTACCCGATGGTCGACGTCAAAGTCGAACTCGTCGACGGCTCCTACCACGACGTCGACTCCTCGGAGATGGCCTTCAAGATCGCCGGCTCGATGGCGGTCCAGGACGGTGCCCGCAAGGCCAACCCGGTCCTGCTGGAGCCGGTGATGGCGGTCGAGGTGGTCACGCCCGAGGACTTCCTCGGCGACGTGATCGGCGACCTCTCCCGGCGGCGCGGCAAAGTCCAGGGCCAGGACCAGCGCGGCAACGCCCTTGCCGTCCAGGCTTATGTCCCGCTCGGCGAGATGTTCGGCTATGCGACCGAATTGCGGTCGATGACCCAGGGCCGGGCGACCTACACCATGCAGTTCGAGCGCTACGAGGAGGTCCCCTCGAACATCGCCGAGGAGATCGTCGAGCACCGCTCAGGAGACCCGGTCGGTGCAGCCTCATGACGCCAACCGCGACCGGACGCTGAACCTGGCTATATTTCCCAGGTTGCCCGCAGGCAGGTAAAAGCTTCTGCGGAAAGTCCGCCCACAAGACTCAAGCACTTAGATCAGACAGAACACGATTTCGAAAGGCGAAACGGAGAGAGATGTCCAAGGAGAAATTCGAGCGCGATAAGCCGCATGTGAACGTCGGCACCATCGGTCACATCGACCACGGCAAGACGACCCTGACGGCCGCGATCACCAAAACCCTCTCCACCGTGGGCGGTGCTGAGGCACAGAGCTTCGAGGAGATCGACAACGCTCCCGAGGAGAAGGAACGCGGCATCACGATCGCGACCTCCCACGTCGAGTACGAGACCGAGAACCGGCACTACGCCCACGTCGACTGCCCGGGCCACGCCGACTACGTCAAGAACATGATCACCGGCGCCGCGCAGATGGACGGCGCGATCCTGGTCGTCTCCGCCGCCGACGGCGTCATGCCCCAGACCCGCGAGCACATCCTGCTCGCCCGTCAGGTCAACGTCCCGCACGTGGTCGTCTTCCTCAACAAGATCGACCAGGTCGACGACGACGAACTGGTCGAGCTGGTCGAGGAGGAGGTCAAGGAACTTCTCGACGAGTACGACTTCCCGGGCGACGAGACGCCGATCATCAAAGGCTCGGCGCTGAAGGCGCTGGAAGGCGACGAGGACGCCCAGAAAGCCGTCTTCGAGCTGGCCGCGGCGCTCGACTCCTACATCCCGGAGCCGGTCCGCGAGCTCGACAAGCCCTTCCTGATGCCGATCGAGGACATCTTCTCGATCACCGGCCGCGGCACCGTCGCCACC